>OZ257249.1:0-4093113 GCA_965279565.1 Tagaea sp.
CGCACACGGCTGCGCCTCGCGCCGGTTCCTCGGCGACACGCTCAAGGATCAGTTCCAGCCCATCGGCGCCCCGGCAGCGGGTACGCAGCAGCGGAAAGAGGCCTTCGTCCTCATCCTTCACGTGGTGAGCCAGATCTGAGCGAATGAAATCGATGGCGAGTTGTGCCGTGGCGGCACGAACACCGACCCTGGGTTCGAACCCGATCCGTTCCAGCAGCGAAAGAACGGCGCGCATTCGATAGTGTTCTGTCTCGAGATAGTCGAGCGGTTCGGCCAGAAGGCGCGGATCCGCAGCCCCGATAGTAAGAGCGTTACCAGCTGCACCGCCTCTCGTGCTTGCGCCCGCCATGTCGATTTCCACAATTTCAATGTTCTGTCACTTCCAGCCCTTCGACACGATAGCGACGCGCAAGACCTTCGATATACGTCCGAAGTGCCTTGAGATAGGACCGCTCCTCGAGCTGGCGGGCGATCTGGTCGCGGACGGCCGCATAGGGTAGCGGTCGGCCGTCGGCTCGTCGCAGCAAGCGGACGATGTGGTAGCCGTAGCGTGTCGGGACTGGCGCGGCGCAGGTTTCCCCCTCCTCGAGACTGAATAGATATGTCTCGAACTCCGGAACCGTCGTTCCCCGGACGATCTGCCCGAGCCAACCGCCCTGAATGGCCGATGGGCAGGCTGAATGCGCCTTGGCGAGGGCCTCGAACCGATCCGGCGATTGCTCGATCTCGGCAAGCGCCGCTTTTGCCGCCACGAGTGCGGCCGATCGCCCCTCCGGGTCATCGGGTGCGGCAGCAAACAGGATATGCTGAGCTTCGAGCAGGTCTGGACTGCGCAGTTCACCGCCCTTCGCCTCAAACCAGACCTTGCATGCCGCTTCGTCGGCCGGCGGGACATAGACTTCCTGTTCAAGGACGTCCTCGATCGCCTGCACGATCACAGGCTCTGCCGTCGACTCGGAGGCGAGGAGACCCAACTCAACCGCACGTCGACACAGGATTTCCCGTACGGCGACCGCACGGGCGGCTGCAAGGCGCGATTCGTTGAGCGACTTCGCCGGCCGATACTGCATCTCGGCGGCGACGGCCGCGTCGGGCAACGCATGCCCATCGATCCGGATCGGATCGAGGCGGGGCTGGTCAGACATGGCGGGCACCTCCACGACGGCGGACGACCTGATAGCTGCGAAACACGTAGCCAACCGGCGCGCTCCAGATATGGACCAGACGCGAGAACGGAAACACGAGGAAGAGCGTCATTCCGAGAACGAGATGCAGTCGGTAGGGCCATGCCACGCCGGCCAGGATATCCGCATCGCCGCCGCGGAACGTGACTACATGCTGCACCCATTCGGAGAGAACCAGCATGACGGATCCATCCGGATGCTGGAGCGAATACGGGATCGTCACGAGACCGAGCGTCAGTTGGATCCAGAGCAGGAACAGAACGACGATATCCATCGTCGAACTTGTCGCGCGGATCCGGCTGTCGGTCAGGCGCCGGTGCATCAGGATCGTCAGCCCGATCCAGCACACGACGCCGAAGACGCCGCCCGCAACGACGGCGATCATCTGCTTGAGTTCCACGCCGAGCCCGAGCGACGTGTAGAGTTCGTGCGGCGTGAGCAAGCCGACGAAATGGCCCGCGAAGATCGCCAGTATCCCGATATGGAACAGGTTGGAGCCCCATCGTAGGCGGCGGCCGCGCAGCATCTGGCTGGAGCCGGAGCGCCACGAATACTGTTCGCGGTCAAATCGTATCAGGCTGCCGGCGAGAAAGACCGTAAAGCAGATATAGGGATAGATCTCGAACAGGAACTTCTCGATCACATGCATGACACTTCCTCCCCTCAACCGGCATTCATTCGCGCAACCCAGTCGGCAGCCTTGCCGCAGGCGGCACCGGATGCACCGCCGGACCCGGCATCGCCCGGTCCGAAGCGGACTTCGGCTTCGGACCAATCCCGGTCGATCTCCTCCAGCGTGGGATCCCGTTCGGGAATGCCGTCGTCGGCGGGAACCGAACTTTCGCCCGCCAGTTCGCGCACGGCCGCAAGAAGCCCGGCATAGGGGCTGCCGCGCTTGGCAAGCCGCAGCTGTATGGGGGTCAGCAGCGGAGCGACTTCGCGCAGCATCGCGCGCGCATCAACGACCGGTATCTGCGCAAGGAACTCGAGGACCACCGGCAGATAGTCCGGCAACTGGGACGCCGTAACCTCGAAGCCGTTCTTGCGGTAGTGGGCGAGCAAGTCGACCATGGCCGGGCCACGCTCGCGCGAATCGCCGTGGACATGCTCGAACAGGTGCAGCGAAAGCGAACGAACCCGATCGAACAGTTCGACCCAGCGCTCTTGGATCGTCAGCAGGTCGTGCGCGCCCAGCATCTCGGCCGCCGCTTCGACCCGGGCCAGGGCCAAAGGCCCGAGCAGGGCCTCCGCGCGGACGGCATTCCGGATCTCTGGCAATGCGCCCTGCATATCGGCACTTGGGTAGTCGAGCATCGCGCTCAGCGCCTTGAACGTCTTCATCGTCAAACCTCCACCTTGCCGGGCGCGCCGACCCGTTTGCGTGGACCGAACAGGGACGCTTCGTTAGGGCCATCCGAGCAGCCATTGCCGAACGTGAAGCCGCACGAGTTCTTGAGGTCGTAGGCATTCTCGGCGTACTCGCGGTGCGTCGTCGGGATGACGAAGCGGTCTTCGTAGTTGGCGATCGCCAGCGTGCTGTACATGTCCTCGACCTTTGCCTTGTCGAGTCCGACCCGCGCTAGCACTTCGAGGTCTTCGCGCGATTCGACATGGCGCGCACGCATGAAGGCGCGCATGGCAAGCATTCGTTCCAGGGCGAGTGCGACGGGCGCCTCATCGCCGGCGGTCAGGAGATTGGCGAGATAGCGGAGCGGGATGCGCAACGAGCGCACGTCCGGGATACCGCCATCTTGTTCGATCTTGCCAGCATCCGCGGCGGCTTGGATCGGAGATAACGGCGGCACATACCAGACCATCGGCAGCGTGCGGTATTCCGGATGCAGCGGAAAGGCGATCTTCCAGTCGATCGCCATCCGGTAGACGGGAGAATTCCGGGCTGATTCCATCCAGGCCTCCGGAATCCCCTCCGCACGTGCCGCTTCGATGACCTTCGGATCGTCGGGATCGAGAAAGACGGAGAGCTGGGCGGGATAGAGGCCTTTCTCGTCTTCCACGCTCGCTGCGGCCTCGATCTTGTCGGCATCGTAGAGCATGACGCCGAGATATCGGATACGACCGACGCAGGTTTCCGAACAGACGGTCGGCTCGCCGACTTCCAGGCGCGGATAGCAGAGAATGCATTTCTCGGCCTTTCCGCTCTGCCAATTGTAATAGATCTTCTTGTAGGGACACGCGGACACGCACATGCGCCAGCCGCGACACTTGTCTTGGTCGACGAGGACGATGCCGTCTTCCTCGCGCTTGTAGATCGAACCAGACGGGCAGGCCGCCACGCAGGCAGGGTTGAGGCAGTGCTCGCACAGGCGCGGCAGGTAGAACATGAACGTGTTTTCGAACTGCCCGTGGATCTCCTTCTGGATGCCTTCGAAGTTGCGGTCCTTCGAGCGCTTGGCGAACTCGGTACCGAGGATTTCCTCCCAGTTCGGGCCCCACTCGATCTTCTCCATCCGACGGCCGTCGAGCAGCGAGCGCGGACGGGCAGTCGGGAAGTTCTCCATCGCAGGCGCGTTCTGAAGATGCTCGTAGTCGAACGTGAAGGGTTCGTAATAGTCGTCGATCTCCGGCAGATGCGGATTGGCGAAGAGTTGCGCAAGAATGCGCCACTTGCCACCGAGCTTGGGCCGGATGCGGCCGTTGGCCTGCCTGACCCATCCCCCCTTCCACTTGTCCTGGTTCTCCCAATCCTTCGGATAGCCGATGCCGGGCTTGGTCTCGACATTGTTGAACCAGGCGTACTCGACCCCTTCGCGGGACGTCCAGACGTTCTTGCAGGTGACGGAGCACGTGTGGCATCCGATGCACTTGTCGAGGTTCAGGACCATCGCGATCTGCGCGCGGACTTTCATGTTCGTGTCCTCTTCGTTCGGGGGGTGGTCACTCTGCTGCCGCCGGCTTGTCCAGCCAGTCGACGTTCGCCATCTTCCGCACGACGACGAATTCGTCGCGGTTGGTGCCGATCGTGCCGTGATAGTTGAAGCCGTAGGCCTGCTGGGCGTAGCCACCGATCATGTGCGTGGGTTTGATGCAGGTGCGCGTCACGGAATTGTGGATTCCGCCGCGCGCGTGCGTCAGCTCCGACCCCGGCACGTTCACGATCTTCTCCTGCGCGTGATACATCATCACCATTCCAGCGGCGACGCGCTGGGATACGACGGCCCGCGCGACAAGCGCGCCGTTCGTGTTGAACACCTCGATCCAGTCGTTGTCCTCCACGCCGATCGACTTGGCGTCGGTCTCGGAAATCCAGACGCAAGGGCCGCCGCGCGACAACGTCAGCATCAGCAAGTTGTCGGTATAGGTCGAATGGATGCCCCATTTCTGGTGCGGCGTGATGAAGTTGAGGGCGATTTCGCGGTTGCCGTTCGATCGTTTGGCGAGAAGCGGCTCGATCGTCTTGGTATCGATCGGCGGCTTGTAGACGCACAGCGCCTCGCCGAAGGCCCGCATCCACGGATGATCCTGATAGAGCTGCTGGCGCCCCGTCAGGGTACGCCAAGGGATCAACTCATGGACGTTCGTCCAGCCCGCGTTGTAGGTGATGTGTTCGCTCTCGATGCCCGACCAGATTGGCGAGGAGATGATCTTGCGCGGCTGGGCCTGGACATCCCGGAAACGGATCTTCTCGTCTTCGCGCGCCTTGGCAAGATGGGTGTGATCCCGCCCGGTAAACGTCCCGAGCGATTCCCACGCCTTGACGGCAACATGGCCGTTGGTCTCGGGCGCCAGCGACAGCAGCATCTCCGCAGCATCAATGTCGGTCTCGATCCGCGCGAGCCCCTTCGACACCCCCTCTTCGGTGACAATCCCGTTGAGGGACTTCAGATACTCGACCTCGGTTTCCGTCTTCCACGCCATGCCCTTGCCGCCGTTGCCGAGCTTGTCCATCAGCGGGCCGATCGACGTGAACTTCCTGTAGGTGTTCGGATAGTCGCGCTCGACGACGATCACGGCAGGCATCGTCTTGCCGGGGATCGGCTCGACCTCGCCTTTCTTCCATTCCTTTGGCTCGAACGCCTGGCCAAGCTCGGCCGGGGCGTCGTGCAGCAACGGAAGAAGCACGACGTCCTTCTCGACACCAAGATGGCCGACGGCGAGTTCGGAAAAGCGCTTGGCAAATCCCTTGAAGATGTCCCAGTCGCTTCGCGACTCCCACGCGGGGTCGACCGCCGCGGACAGCGGGTGGATGAAGGGGTGCATGTCGGACGTGTTGAGATCGTGCTTCTCGTACCAGGTCGCCGTCGGCAGCACGATGTCGGAGTACATGCAGGTCGTCGACATGCGGAAGTCGAGCGTGACGAGCAGATCGAGCTTTCCTTCCGGCGCCTTGTCGTGCCAGGCGACGTCCTGCGGCTTGGTTTCGCCTTCTTCACCGAGATCCTTGCCGAGAACACCGTGCTGCGTACCGAGCAGATGCTTGAGGAAGTACTCGTGCCCCTTTCCGCTGGAACCCAGGATGTTCGAGCGCCACACGAACATGTTCCGCGGCCAGTTCGCCGGATCGTCCGGGTCCTCGCACGACATCGCAAGGCTACCCTTCTTGAGGGCGCCTACGACGTGAGCCGGAACTTCCGATCCGGCGGCCGCAGCGTCCTTGGCGACTTCGAGCGGATTGCGCCTGAGTTGGGGTGCCGACGGCAGCCAACCCATGCGTTCAGCGCGCACATTGAAGTCGATCAGCGAGCCTTCGTAGCCTTTGGGCGCCAGAGGCGAGAGGATCTCGTCAAGCCGTAGCTTCTCGTAGCGCCACTGGTCGGTGTGCGCGTAGAAGAACGACGTCGAGTTCATGTGGCGCGGCGGTCGATGCCAGTCCAGCGCGAACGCCAGCGGCGTCCAGCCCGATTGCGGGCGCAGCTTCTCCTGCCCGACATAGTGCGACCAGCCTCCACCGGGTTGCCCGACGCACCCGCACATCACCAGCATGTTGATGAGCGCGCGGTAGTTCATGTCGGCGTGATACCAGTGGTTCATTGCCGCACCGACGATGACCATCGAGCGGCCCTTCGTCTTTTCGGCATTGTCGGCGAAGCCGCGCGCGACTGCGACGATCCGGTCGCGCGGCACGCCGCAGATTTTCTCTGCCCAAGCCGGCGTATAGGGATGATCGTCGTCGTAGCTCTTCGCTGCATCACCGCCAAGACCGCGATCGATGCCGTAATTCGCCATGAAGAGATCGTAGACGGTCGCGACCAGCACCTGGCCGTCTTTCAGGTGCAGTTTGCGCGCCGGCACATTGCGCACGATCGTGCGCGCGTGCGCAGAACCCTTGAAGTGTGCCGAGCGGGGCGCATCTTCGGCCGCGAAGAACGGGAACGAGACGCTTGCGACTGAATCACGCGAACCGATCAGACTGAGCGCAGGCGATGTCTCCTTGCCGGTCGCGGCGTTGCGGCCTTCGAGGTTCCACTTGCCCTTCTCGCCCCAGCGGAACCCGATCGTTCCTGTCGGCGCATAAGGCGCACCCGTCGCCTCGTCAAAGGCTACGGGCTTCCAGTCCGGGTTGTTCGTTTCGCCAAGACCGTCGGCGAAGTCGGACGAACGCACGAAGCGGTCGGCGACCAGTTTCCCGTCCTGCTCGACCAGCCGGACAAGCATCGGCATGTCGGAATAGCGGCGAATGTAATCCTCGAAATACGGGACTTTCCGGTCGAGATGGAACTCCTTCAGGATGACGTGACCGAAGGCCATACCGAGCGCCGCATCGGTTCCCTGCTTGGGATGCAGCCAGATATCGGCGAATTTCGATGCTTCGCTGTAGTCCGGCGTGATGACGACGGCCTTGGCGCCCTTGTAGCGGGCCTCGGTGAAGAAGTGCGCGTCCGGTGTGCGCGTCTGGGGCACGTTCGAGCCCCACAGGATGAGATAGCCGGAATTGTACCAGTCGGCGCTTTCCGGGACGTCGGTCTGCTCGCCCCATGTCTGCGGCGAGGCGGGCGGCAGGTCGCAGTACCAGTCATAGAAGCTCATGCACACGCCGCCGAGCAGCGAGAGATAGCGCGAGCCAGCTGCATACGAGACCATCGACATCGCTGGAATGGGCGAAAACCCGATGATGCGGTCGGGCCCGTGCTGCTTGATCGTATGGACGTTTGCCGCCGCGACGATCTCGTTCGCCTCAGCCCAGCTCGCACGGACGAAGCCACCCTTGCCACGGCTCTTGTGGATTGCGGAGCGCTTCGCCGGATCGTCGACGATCGACTTCCAGGCGACAACCGGATCCTTGTGCAGGGCCTTGGCCTCGCGCCACATGCGGATCAGCCGGCCGCGGATCAGCGGATACTTCACGCGGTTTGCGCTGTAGAGATACCAGGAGTACGAAGCACCGCGCGCGCAGCCACGCGGTTCGTGATTCGGCATGTCGGGGCGCGTGCGTGGATAGTCCGTCTGCTGGGTCTCCCACGTCACGATCCCGCCCTTGACGTAGATCTTCCACGAACACGATCCCGTGCAGTTCACGCCGTGGGTCGAGCGCACGATTTTGTCGTGCGCCCAACGGCTGCGATAGCCCTCTTCCCAGTCGCACTTCTCGTTGGTGACAGTGCCATGCCCGTCGGAGAAGCTCTCGACATTGCGGGCAAGGAAATTGAGGCGGTCAAGGAACTGGCTCATGGTCGTGTCCTCGGGCTCGATTGCGTTCGATTACTGGGCAGTGCCGGCAGCGGTGCGCGGTGCCCGCTCGATGTCGTAGAGAAGCCCATCGCGGCGCGTATAGACGCCCCAGGTGATCACGATGCAGCTCAGGTAGAAGACCAGGAATCCGACGAGGGCCAGTTCGGCACCGCCCGTCATCGCGATCGACGTGCCGAAGCTCTTGGGGATGAAGAAGGCGCCGTAAGCCGCTATCGCGGACGTGAAGCCGATGATCGCAGCCGCTTCCTTGTCGGACTGACGGATCCTGTCCGCGGGTGACAGATGGGGTTCCAGCCGCGAAACCTCCCGGCGCATGATCGCCGGGATCATCTGGAACGTGGAGGCATTGCCGACGCCCGATGCGGCGAACAGGAAGAGGAAGCTCCCCATGAACACCGGGAAGGCCATCGCCTCGCCCTTCATGCCGATCGCGTAAAGGACGCCAAGGACGCCAAGGCTCATCGCGACGAAGACCCACAACGTCACGCGCCCGCCGCCAAGCCGGTCGCTTGGCGTTCCTGCCGCGGCCCGCGAAAGAGCGCCGACTAGCGGTCCGAGGAACGCGTACTTGAGCGTGTTGACGTCCGGGAACAGGATCTTCGACAGCAGCGGGAATGCCGCAGAAAAGCCGATGAACGAACCGAATGTTCCGGTGTAGAGCCAGCACATGATCCAGTTGTGCCTGCGGCGGAAGATAACCGCCTGATCGGCGAACGACGCTTTCATCGTCGCGATATCGTTCATGCCAAACCACGCCGCAAAGGCACTCGCGACGATGAACGGCACGAAGACGTACCCAGCATTCTGCAGCCAGAGAGGCGACGTCGCGGCACCCTGGACCGAGTTCTGCGGATCGCCGCCCAACGCGCCGAATACGCCGGCCGTGATCGCGAGCGGCACGACGAACTGAACGACGCTAACACCCAGATTCCCCAGTCCGGCGTTGAGAGCTAGCGCGTTCCCCTTCTCGGCCTTGGGGAAGAAGAACGAGATGTTTGCCATCGACGAGGCGAAGTTCCCGCCGCCGAAGCCGCACAGCAAAGCAAGGCCGAGGAATATCCAGTAGGGAGTGGCCGGATTCTGCACGAGCATGCCGATTCCGACGGCAGGCAGCAGCAGCGACCAGGTCGAAAGCGTCGTCCACAGTCGCCCGCCAAAGATCGCCGGCATGAAGCTGTAGAAGATCCGCAGTGTCGCGCCGGACAGTCCCGGCAACGCTGCAAGCCAGAATAGCTGCTCATTGTCGAACTTGAATCCGACCGCAGGAAGCTTAGCGACGACGACCGACCAGACCATCCAGACTGCAAAGGAAAGCAGCAGCGCCGGAATCGATATCCACAAGTTCCGGCGCGCGATAGTGCGGCCCTTGTCCTCCCAGAACATGCGGTCTTCCGGGCGCCAGTCCTTGATAGCGCCTGTTCCTGAAAGCGCGCCTTCCTGCGCCTTGCCGTGGATCGGCTGCATTTCGGGCAGTTCGGGCAGCGAGGCGATCGCAACGCCCCTGGACTGCGCCTCGCGTTCCATCTGGCGTACCGCGACGTGCATCCATACGAGCGATACGGAGACAATCGCGAATAGCAGCCAGAAGCAGCTCTGCCAGACGCCGGTCAGATCATTGAGAGCGCCGAACGCGATGGGCAGGACGAAGCCGCCAAGACCGCCGACGAGGCCGACGATACCGCCCACCGCCCCCACCCGGTCCGGATAGTAGACCGGAATGTGCTTGTAGACTGCCGCCTTGCCCAGACTCATGAAAAATCCGAGCACAAAGGCGACGACGATGAAGCCGACCAGCCCCATGCGCGTCGAGAATGCGACCGGCCCGGTGATGCCTTCGATCACGTACTGGGTCGGTGGATACGACAGGACGAACGTGCAGACGACCGAGACAAGGAACGTCCAGTACATGATGCGGCGCGCGCCGTACTTGTCGGACAGGTGGCCGCCATAGGCACGGAAGACCGAGGCCGGGATCGAGTAGGCAGCCCCGATCATGCCTGCCGTCGTGATGTCGAGCCCGTAGACGCCGATCAGGTAGCGCGGCAGCCAAAGCGCGAGCGCAACGAAGGCGCCGAATACGAAGAAGTAGTAGACGGCAAACCGCCAGACCTGGATGCTCTTGAGCGGCTCGAGCATCGCGGAGAGCGGCTCCGGCTTCTGGCCCGACTGGCGCCTGCGTGCGAGGTCAGGGTCGTCTTTGGTCGTGAGGAAGAAGGCGACGGCGATTACGGCAAGCCCTATTGCCCAGACGAGCGCGACCGTCTTCCAGCCATAGGCGACCATGATCGTGGGGGCGACGAACTTGGTGACCGCGGCCCCGACATTGCCTGCCCCGAAGATGCCAAGCGCCGTACCTTGCTGAGACTTCGGATACCACTTGGCGACATAGGCCACGCCGACCGAAAACGAACCGCCGGCAATGCCCACGCCGAGTGCGGCAAGCAGGAACGTCGGATAGTCGTAGGCGTAGGTAAGGAGTGCCGTCATAACGGCCGCACTCAGCATCGTCAGCGTATACACGATGCGGCCGCCATACTGGTCCGACCAGATACCGAGGATCAGCCGTATCAATGAACCGGTCAGGATTGGCGTACCGACGAGGAGACCGAATTGCGTATCCGACAGGCCCAGGTCCTTTTTGATCTGGATCCCGATAATCGCGAAAATGGTCCAGACCGCAAAGCACGCGGTGAAAGCGATCGTGCTCATCCACAAGGCTGCCTGCTGGCCCGCCGGCTTGATGTCGATCACGTTCGTCACTCCCCAAATCCGTTTTGACTGGCAGTGACGAAGATGCGCGCGATGCCGATGCCGCCATCTTGATTCAGGTCAATCTGCCGGGAGTGGCCTCAAACTGTTCGCGCGTTTCTTGATCGTGGCACCGGATCCGCGCTGCCGAAGTCAATTGCCGGCTTGATGGATATCAAGTGGCGCGTCCCGCACGGGCGGATTCGATCTCGGGATCGAGCGGAGAGAAAATGCCCGTCACCGGATCGAGCGTGTCGATGGTTCCGCTTGCGATATCGAAATGCCAGCCGTGGATCGAGATATGGCCCGACGCGATCCGCTCGGCGATCCAAGGATACGTGGCCAGATTGCGTACCGAGACGCAGACGCCTCGCTGCTCGACGAGACGCTCGCGCATCTCGGCCGGCACCTCGGTTACGGCGCCGAGCGCCGAATTGCGTGCCTCCGCCGCGATCTCGACCCAGTCCGCGAGAAAGTCGAACCGCCGGCCATCGCGATAGGGACCCTGGATGAGTGCGCGAATGCCGCCGCACAGCCGGTGACCAAGCACGATGATATGCTCGACCGACAGGCCGAGAACGGCAAACTCGAGAGCTGCGGCCGTTCCATGCGCCCGCCCGTCGGGCTCATAGGGCGGGACGAGTGCTGCGACATTCCGGATCACGAACAGGTCGCCAGGGGCGGATTCGGTGATGATGGCCGGGTCGGTTCGGGAATCCGAGCAGGCGATGACCAGCACCCGCGGGGCCTGCCCGTTGATCGCAAGCTCCTCAAAGAGCGTGTGGTTTGTTTCGAAATAATCGGCGCGGAAGCTCCGATAGCCCGCGAGAAGTCCCTCCATCGCAGTTCCACGCCGACACCCGGTGCACATTTCGCCGCTCCGCAAGACGGAATGCGGCGACGATGCATTTGTGCATTCATCGTTCGGTTGATCTAGGTCAAGGTCGATGGCCGGCAGGTGAAATAGCTTGGCAGCATCTTGATATCTGCCGGCTGTTGGCCTGATCGCAGTCAACTCACCAGATGACAGCCGTCAACCGATCTCAGGGAGCGCCAGATGAAGGCTTCGGATCGAGCGACACTGGGCCGGTCTCCAATATTCCGGGACGTCCCGCCGGAAGTCTGCGACCGACTAGCGATCGGTGCCTTCGTGCAAACGCTTCCGAAGGGAGCGCTGCTGTTCGAACAGGGCGGCGAGGCGGAGTTCCTTCATGTGCTGCTCGAGGGCCGATGCGGTCTCGTCGGCGCCAGAACGGATGGCGAAGAGTGCATCGTCGAGATCATGCACGCCGGTTCCGCCTTCATCCTGCCAGCGATCCTGCTTGAAGCTCCCTATCTCATGTCGGCGCGTGTCCTCGAAAAGTCGAGGATCGCCATGGTCCCAGCCGGTCCGTTGCGGCGCGCATTCGACCACGAGCCTCTCCTGATGCGGGCAGCCGCGTTCGATCTCGCACGCTACTGGCGCATTCTGGTCCAGCAGATCAAGGATCTGAAACTGCGTTCAGCTCATGAGCGTGTCGCAGCGCATTTCAGCTCGATGTGCCATGAAACCCGCAGTGGTCCGGCAACCCTGATTCTGGATGAGGAGTTCCGCTCCATAGCGGCGAAACTTGGCATGACACCTGAATCCTGGTCACGTTCCATCAGGCAACTGGAGCCGGTCGGCGTGCGGGCGGTCGGCCGGCGTATTGAGATCGACAATATCCATCGACTGAGAGAGTTTGCGGGTATTGACGGCTTAAGATAGCCATACGGTGTACGTCCGCAAACATGACCCGATCGACTTGTCCTCCGTCCACACGGATTCGCACGATTGGTTTGGAGTGGAATTCAGGTGACCAAAGGATCAATAGCCCCTTGGTCACGGACATCGTCCTCTGACCGAAGTGCGAGACACCTTCCCCACAAACCGATGCGGCGTCTCGATGATCCTAAAGTCTGGAATTTAACCGGCGCACAAAGGGCTTTGGCGACGGAAAATGGCGATCTTTCGTTCCGGCGAAATTCGCCGGAGAACGCACAACGCTCTGGAGTTCTTGGAGAAGGAACCCCCGCGCGATGGTGGGCGCTGTAGGGCTCGAACCTACGACCCGCTGATTAAGAGTCAGCTGCTCTACCAACTGAGCTAAGCGCCCGCCGTTTTCGCGACGGAGGCGCCATATAGCAAAGCGATCCGGGCTTGTCGATAGCGATTCTG
Source organism: Tagaea sp. (assembly GCA_965279565.1). Classification (GTDB taxonomy): domain Bacteria; phylum Pseudomonadota; class Alphaproteobacteria; order CACIAM-22H2; family CACIAM-22H2; genus Tagaea. Next base: position 12,778 of record OZ257249.1, read on the forward strand.
CCCACAGGCAAAAGGCCTATCCGGGCTGGTTCTGGGCCACCCGGGCGGGGCCGCCGGGGGCCTTCTGCTGCTCGCGTTTCATGGCGTCCAGCAGCAGGTCGCGCACGATCGGGGCCGCGACGCTGGACCCGCCGCCGCCGTGCTCGACGATGACGGCGCAGGCGAAGCGCGGGGCCTCGACCGGGCCGTAGCCGACGAACAGCGCGTGGTCGCGCTCGCGCCACGGCACCTGCTCGATCTTGCGCAGGCCTACGCGGCGCTCTTCCTCGGTGATGCGGCGGACCTGCGAGGTGCCGCTCTTGCCGCCATAGGAGAAGCCCGGCTCGATGATGCGCGCGCGGAAGGCGGTGCCGCGCGGGTCGTTCGTGACGCCGCGCATGCCGCGCAGCACGATCGCCAGATGCGCCTGGGAGATGCCGACCGACGCGAAGGTGGCGGTCGCCCGTTCGCCGAGCTTGCGGCCCTGGACGTAATCGCGGGTCAGATGCGGCACCACCGCATAGCCGCCATTGACGATCCGCGCGGTCATCGTGGCGAGCTGCAGCGGCGTGGCCAGCACGTAGCCCTGCCCGATCGCGGCGACCAGCGAGTCGCCCTGCGCCCAGCCCTTGCCGGTTCGCGCCATCTTCCAGGCGCGCGTCGGGATCAGGCCGCCGCGCTCGCCCGGCAGGTCGAGCGACAGCGTCTGGCCCATCCCCAGCTTGCGCGCCATCTCGGCGATCCGGTCGGGGCCGAGGCGCTTGCTCATCTCGTAGAAATAGACGTCGCAGGACTGCATCAGCGCGTCGACAAGGTCGATGCCGCCGTGCCCGCCCTTTTTCCAGCAATGGAAACGGTTGTCGCCGAGATCCATATGCCCGGGACAGAACACGCGCATCTCGGGCTGCACGCCCAGTTCGAGGGCCGCCAGCGCCACGACCATCTTGTAGGTGGAGCCGGGCGCGTACTGGCCGGAGACCGCCTTGTTCGTCAGCGGGGCGCGGTGGTTGTTGAGAAGGGCCCGCCACGAAGCGCCCGAGATGCCGCGCGCGAACTCGTGCGGGTCGTAGCTGGGATGCGAGGCGAGCACGAGGACGCCGCCGTCGTTGACGTCCATCACGACCGCGGCGGCGCTCTCTTCCTTCGCCAGCCGCTCGGCGGCGGCATTCTGCAGGTTCGCGTCGATGGTCAGCGCCAGGTCCTGGCCCGGCTCGCCCTCGTTGCGGGAAAGCTCGCGGATCGGCCTGCCCAGCGCGTTGACCTCGATCTGGGTGTTGCCGGCCCGCCCGCGCATCGCGAGATCGTAGACGCGCTCGACCCCGTTGCGGCCGACCCGGAAATCGGGAAGCTCCAGCAGCGGGTCGCCGGTGAGGTCGGATTCCGCCGGCGGGGCCACGTAGCCGATCGTGTGCGCCATCTTCTCGCCGTGCGGATAGAGCCGGGTCGAGCCGACGTCGATCGTGATGCCGGGCAGGTCGGGCGCGTTGACCGCGATGCGGCTGACGTCGTCCCAGGAGAGGTTCTCCTTGACGGTCGTGGGCAGGAACTTGCGCTTGCGCGCCACCTCGCGCAGCACGCGCCGGCGTTCCACGTCGGTGATCGGCACGATCTCGGAGAGCGCGTCGAGCGTGGCCGGGATCGAGCCGGTCTGCTCGGCCACCAACACGACGCGGTAGTTGAGCTGGTTGTCGGCCAGCACCGCGCCGTTGCGGTCGAGGATGCGGCCGCGCGGCGGTGCCAGCAGGCGCAGGTTGATGCGGTTGTCGTCGGCCATCGTGCGGTACTTGTCCGCCTCGACGACCTGCAGATAGTACATGCGCCCGCCGAGCACGCCGAACAGCGCGAGCTTGCCCGCCGCGAGCAGGACGAGGCGTCGGCTGAAGCTGCGCTGGCGGCCGCTGTCGCGGATCTGCATGTCAGCCGCCCGCCAGGAAGATGCGCTGCACGCGGCCGAAAACGGCCGTGGCGACCGGATAGAGCGCCACCGTCAGCGCAAGCTGCGTCAACGTCACGAACGGATCCGGGGAGGCGCCCTTCAGCAGGAAGCCGATCAGCATGGTCAGGATCTGGGCGCCCAGCGCCACGAAGCCGAACGCCGCCCAGACCAGCCAGAACGCCTTGCCGCGGAAGACCTTGTGCTGGGCCACGATGCTGAAGTGTGCCAGCAGCAGCACGAACGCGTTGAGGCCCAGCGGCGAGCCCGACAGCACGTCGTCGAACAGGCCGACCGCGAAGGCACCCCAGGCCGGGAACAGGTCGGGGCGGTGGACGGTCCAGTAGTAGACCGACATCAGCGCCACCGACGGGGCCAGCACCGAATATTCGGGCACCGGCATCGGCACGACGGACAGCACGACGAGGATGAAGGTCAGGCCCAGCGGCAGTCCGCGTTTGAGCGCGCGGTCGAGCTGGGCGAGGGCTGCGACCACCATGGCGGCGGCCTAGCGCAGGCGCCGCGACTGCGGCGGCGGGGCGACGAGCGGCAAGGTACCGCCGGTGCCGTAGTCGACGACGCGCAGATAGTCGAGGCGGTGGAAATCGACGAACGGCTTCACGCGCACGCCCTGCTCGCCGGTTCCCACGACCACGCCCACCGGCAGGCCCGGCGGGAACACGCCGCCATGGCCGGACGTGACGATGCGGTCGCCGAGCTGCGGGCGGGCACCGGAGGAAAGGAACACCAGCCGCGGCAGGTCGGTGTTGTCGCCGTCGAGGATCGCGCGGTCGCGCGTACCTTCGATCATCACGGGCACGTGGCTGTTGAGGTCGGTCAGCAGCAGCACGCGCGCGGAACGCTCGCCCACCTCGCCCACGCGGCCGGCGAGACCGGCGGGCGACATGGCCGTGTGGCCCTTGGAAATGCCGTCGCGCCCGCCCGCGGCGATCAGCACCGAGCGCACGAACGAACCGCCCGCATCGGCCACGACGCGCGCGGTCACGTAGGTGAAGCTCGCTTCCGTGCTCGTGTGCGTGGTCTCGCGCAGCGAGCGGTTCTCGGCCTCGAGATTGCGCGCCACCTGCTGCCAGTGCAGCAGCATCGCGTTCTGCTCGCGCAGATGCACGTTCTCGGAATGCACGTCGAGCAGCGAGCGGAAATTGTCGGCGATCTGGGCGGCCGTCTGCACGGGCCGCGCGATGCCGTCGAGCACGGGCACCACCGCGTCGGCCACCGTCATGCGCGCGCGTTCGATGAACGGCGCTTCCGCCTTGCCGAGCACCATCAGGCCGACGGCACCGCCCAGCAGCCCCAGGAACGCCGCACGCTGGGCCAGCACCTTCATCGGTGCGGCGATCTTCAGCATGGGGCCCTGGCGCTTCATGGCGGTGCGGAAAGCCTCAGTACATCGTGATCAGGACGTTGCGCAGCGTCTTCATCTCTTCGAGGCAGCGCCCCGTACCCAGCGCCACGCACGAGAGCGGATCGTCCGCCACCGAGACCGGCAGGCCGGTCGCGTGGCGCAGCACGTAGTCGAGATTGCCCAGAAGCGCTCCGCCGCCGGTCAGAACGATGCCCTTGTCGACGATGTCGGCGGCGAGTTCGGGGGCCGTATGCTCGAGCGCCACCTTGACCGCTTCGATGATGGCGCTGACGGGCTCGGCGAGGCTCTCGGCGATCTGGCGTTCGGAGATGATCAGTTCCTTGGGCACGCCGTTCATCAGGTCGCGACCCTTGATCTCCATCATGCGGCCCTCGCCCTCGTCGGGCGGGCAGGCCGATCCGATTTCCTTCTTGATGCGCTCGGACGAGGACTCGCCGACCAGCAGGTTATGGTTGCGGCGGATATAGGCGATGATCGCCTCGTCCATCTTGTCGCCGCCGACGCGCACGGATTTGGAATAGACGATGCCGCCCAGCGAAAGTACTGCGACCTCGGTGGTGCCGCCGCCGATGTCGACGACCATCGAGCCGGTCGGCTCGGTGACGGGAAGGCCGGCACCGATCGCGGCGGCCATCGGTTCCTCGATCAGGAACACGCGGCGCGCACCCGCACTCTCGGCGGATTCCTGGATCGCGCGGCGCTCGACGGCCGTAGAGCCCGATGGCACGCACACGATCACCTGGGGCGAAGCGAAGGAGCGGCGGTTGTGCACCTTGCGGATGAAGTGCTTGATCATCTCCTCGGCGACTTCGAAGTCGGCGATCACGCCGTCGCGCAGCGGTCGGATGGCGGTGATGTTGCCGGGCGTGCGGCCGAGCATCAGCTTGGCTTCGTCGCCGACGGCGAGGACCTGCTTCTTGCCCTTGATTTCCGCGATCGCGACGACCGACGGCTCGTTGAGCACGATGCCGCGGCCCTTCACGTAGACCAGCGTGTTGGCCGTGCCGAGATCGATCGCCATGTCGGCGGAGAGCATTCCGAGAAGACGTGAGAACATCGAACTATGCGTACCTTTCAGAGTGACGGGCGTGGGCCCTTCGAATGACCGATTCTTGCGGCGGAATTAAGCCCAATCCCCCCGGCTTGTCGACACATCTGCGCGAGCGACCGGCGTCGCCGCACGCGACGGGCGCAAACCTCACGGCGGCGACTCGATCACGCGCGCGCGGACCACGATGGCGATGCCCGACGATCATGCTCCCGACCCTGCTTCCAGCCTGTGGATAACCGGTAACATCGGCGACTGAAACGGCAGGGTATCAGAACCGCGCGAAACCTGCACAGGCGACGCGGATATGCGTTTCGTTCCAGAGAGTTGGACCCGGCCCCGCCCTTTCCTCGCCTTTGCGGCCATTTGCAACCGTAACATATTTAACCCTTTGAAGTTATTGAACTGTTACTGCAACGCGCCCTCGTGCAACCGGACCTCGCCGTCACGTCCAAGTTCCTAGGATTATATTGCGTTGATAGGACTGATGCAAGCGGAAGCGTCGGCAGGCATCCTTTTCCGTCATGCCCGGGCTTGTCCCGGGCATCCACGACTTCGGTGCTCGCAAAATTACAAAAGCCGTGGATGCCCGGCCTTCGCCGGGCATGACGGGAGAGAAAACGAAAAAACCCCGCCGGGGTGACCCGGCGGGGTTTCGCGTTTCGGCACCAGACCCCCGGAACAAGTCCGGGGGTGACGCTTCGCGTCAGTTCTTCGCCTTGTCGACCAGCTTGTTCTTGGCGATCCACGGCATCATGGCGCGCAGCTTCTCGCCGACCTTCTCGATGTCGTGCGACGCGTTGCGGCGGCGCATCGCCTTGAAGCTCGCCTGGCCGGCGGCGTTCTCGAGCACCCAGTCGCGCGCGAAGCGGCCGGACTGGATGTCGTCGAGGATCCGCTTCATCTCCTTCTTCGTCTCGTCGGTGATGATGCGCGGCCCGCGCGTGTAGTCGCCGTACTCGGCCGTGTTCGAGATCGAGTAGCGCATGTTCGCCATGCCGCCCTCGTAGATCAGGTCGACGATCAGCTTCACTTCGTGCAGGCACTCGAAATACGCCATCTCGGGCGCGTAGCCGGCTTCGGTCAGCGTCTCGTAGCCCGCCACGATCAGCGCGCACAGGCCGCCGCACAGCACGGCCTGCTCGCCGAACAGGTCGGTCTCGCACTCTTCCTTGAACGTCGTCTCGATGACGCCCGCACGCCCGCCGCCGATGGCGGAAGCGTACGACAGCGCGATCTCGAGCGCGTTGCCCGACGAGTTCTGGTTCACGGCCACCAGGCACGGCACGCCGCCGCCCTTCTGGTATTCCGAGCGCACCGTGTGGCCGGGGCCCTTGGGCGCGATCATGAACACGTCGAGGTCGGGGCGCGGCTCGATCAGCGCGAAGTGCACGTTGAGGCCGTGCGCGAAGGCGATGGCGGCGCCCTGCTTCATGTTGGCCTTGAGGTCGTCGTTCCAGAGCTTCGCCTGCAGCTCGTCCGGCGTGACGATCATCATCACGTCGGCCCACTTGGCCGCGTCGGCCGGGGTCATGACCTTGAAGCCCGCACCCTCGGCCTTCTTGATCGTCGGCGAACCGGCGCGAAGTGCTATCACGACGTCCTTGACGCCGCTGTCGCGCATGTTGAGCGCGTGGGCATGGCCCTGGCTGCCGTAGCCGACGACGGCCACCTTCTTGCCCTTGATCAGGTTAACGTCCGCGTCGCGGTCGTAGTAAACGCGCATCGGTCTTCTCCTTTGAATTCCGGATATCGGTCTGGTGTTGCGTGGCGGCCGGCGGGCCGGGTTATCACATGCGCCGCTCGCCGCGGGCAATGGCGACGATGCCCGTCCGGCTCACTTCCGCGAGGCCGAGGGGCGCCATCAGGTTCACGAACGCGTCGATCTTCTCGCCCGAGCCCGTGATTTCGAAAACGAACGACCCGATCGTGGAATCGATCGTCTTGGCGCGGAAGATGTCCGCGATCCGAAGCGCCTCGATCCGGTCGTTGCCCTTGGAGATGACCTTCACGAGGGCCAGTTCCCGCGCGACATGCGGGCCTTCCTGCGTAAGGTCGGAAACGCGGTGGACCGGGACGAGCCGGTCGAGCTGCGCCTTGATCTGCTCGATGACCATGGCCGTGCCCGACGTGACGACGGTAATGCGCGACAGGTGTGCCGCCGCATCCGTCTCGGCGACGGTCAGGCTCTCGATGTTGTAGCCGCGGCCGGAGAACAGGCCGACGACGCGGGCAAGGATGCCCGGTTCGTTGTCCACGAGCACGGCGATGGTGTGGCGTTCGGTGGGTGCGGGTGCGTTGGTCACGGGGCGGTTCTTTCCGTCTGGAAGGGAGGATGGATCTGGTCCGTCGGCGGCGGGGGAAACCCGCCTAGACGAGGACCATCCCCTCTTCCGAGATCGGACCGCTCTTGCCGCCGGTCGTGCCCGCCGACTTGTCCGTCGGCCCCAGGATCATCTCGTTGTGCGCCGCACCCGACGGGATCATCGGGAAGCAGTTCTCCTTCTGGTCGACGCACATGTCGACCACGACGGGACGCTTCACCGCGATCATCTCCTTGATCACGTCGTCGACTTCCGAAAGCTTCGTGGCGCGCAGGCCCACGCAGCCGAACGCCTCGGCCAGCTTCACGAAGTCGGGCAGCGAGTCCATGTAGCTTTCCGAGTAGCGCGAGCCGTGCAGCAGCTCCTGCCACTGGCGGACCATGCCCATGTACTGGTTGTTGAGGATGAAGGTCTTCACCGGCAGCCGGTACTGCACGATGGTGCTCAGCTCCTGGATGTTCATCAGGATCGAGGCTTCGCCGGCCACGTCGATGACCAGCGATTCCGGGTGCGCGATCTGCACGCCCATCGCCGCCGGCAGGCCGTAGCCCATGGTGCCGAGCCCGCCCGACGTCATCCAGCGGTTGGGCTTCTGGAACTTCATGAACTGGGCCGCCCACATCTGGTGCTGGCCCACTTCGGTCGTGATGAACACGTCGTCGCGGCCCGACGTGATCGCCTGCAGGCGCTCCAGCGCATACTGCGGCTTGATGTTGTCGGCGGTCGACTTGCGGTAGGCGAGGCAGTCGCGCTTGCGCCATTCGGCGATCTGCGCCCACCAGTCGGCCAGCGCCTTCTTCTGCGGCTGCGTTCCGGCGGCCGTGCGCTTCTTCCACTCCGCGATCATCGCGCGGATGATGTTGCCGGCATCGCCCACGACGGGCACGTCGACGCGCACGTTCTTGTTGATCGAGGACGGGTCGATGTCGGCGTGGATCTTCTTCGAGCCCGGCGAGAAGGCGTTGAGGCGGCCCGTGACGCGGTCGTCGAAGCGCGCGCCCAGGTTCACCATCACGTCGCAGCCATGCATCGTGAGGTTCGCCTCGTAGGTGCCGTGCATGCCGAGCATGCCCAGGAACAGCGGATCGGCGGCGGGCATGGCACCCAGCCCCATCAGCGTGCTCGTGACCGGGAAGCCGGTCAGGTGCGCGAGTTCGATCAGCGCCTTCGACGCTTCGGGGCCCGAATTGATGATGCCGCCGCCGGAATAGAGGATCGGCTTCTTGGCGTTGATCATCAGGTCGACGGCCTGCGAGATCGCGCGCGCGTCGGGTTCGGTCTTCGGCTTGTAGCTGGGGTGCGCCACCGCCGGTGCCGGCGAATAGGCGCCCTTGCCCATCAGGATGTCCTTGGGCAGGTCGATCACGACCGGGCCCGGGCGCCCGCTGCGCGCGACGTGGAAGGCCTCGTGCATCACCTTCGCGAGGTTCCTGATGTCCTTCACGAGGTAGTTGTGCTTCGTCGCCGGGCGCGTGATGCCGGTCGTGTCGGCCTCCTGGAACGCGTCGTTGCCGATCAGGTGCGTGGGCACCTGGCCCGTCAGGCACACGATCGGGATCGAATCCATGAGCGCGTCGACGAGGCCGGTCACGGCGTTCGTTGCACCGGGGCCCGACGTGACGAGCACGACGCCGACCTTGCCGGTCGAGCGCGCATAGCCTTCGGCCGCGTGCACGGCACCGGCTTCGGCGCGCACGAGGATGTGGCGCAGCGCGTTCTGCTGGAAGAGCGCGTCGTAGATCGGAAGGACCGCACCGCCGGGATAGCCGAACAGGACCTCGACGCCCTGGTCGACCAGCGCCTTGAGGACGATCTCCGAACCCGTCATCTGGGTCGTGTCCTGTTGGGTCTGGGTCGGGGCGGGCGCGGTCGACATTGTCCTGTCCTTTCGGGAACGGATTACGTTGGGGCGCGGAACATAAAAGCGGTGCCGCAGTGCGTCAACGGATTTCTTTAATAAACGTGCGAATCTCTGGCATCAGACTTTCCGAATATTGCGCAGGAACAATTCTGGCTTTCCGAACCTGACCCTTGAACCAGGTCGCCTGGCGCTTCGCGAAGCGGCGGGTCGTAACCTTCAATTCATTGATTGCGCTTGGTAAATCGTACTCTCCCTGCAGGTGTCGGGCAAGTTCACGCACGCCGAGTGCCCGCATTGCCGGAAGTTCGTCGGACAGGCCCTGCGCCAGCAGGCCGCGGACCTCGTCGAGGGCGCCCGCCTCCACCATGCGTGCCGCGCGTGCGTCGATGGCCGCGACCTGTGCGGCGCGCGGGGGCAGGAACAGCAGCGTGGGCCAGTCCGCTTCGCGCGGCGGATCGGCGGCCTGATGCGCCGACAAAGGAATGCCGGTCGCGACGACGACTTCCCACGCGCGCAACACGCGCTGCGTGTCAGCGACGCGGAGTTTCGCGCCCGCCGACGGATCGCGGCGCTTCAAGTCTTCGAAAAACTCCGCAGGACCGATCTTGGCGAGCAACGCGCGCGAGGCTTCGCGCACATCAGGCGGGATCGGCGGAACGGCCGACAGGCCCTCGACGAGCAGCTTCAGATACATGCCCGTCCCGCCACAGACGATGGCGAGCTTGCCCGCCGCATTCGCCGCCGCGATTTCGGCAAGGGCGGCTTCGCGCCAGCGCCCGACGGTTCCGTGCTCGGCCGCTTTCCAGACTCCATAGAGGCGGTGTGGAACGCTCGCTTCGTCCTCGACCGACGGGCGCGCGGTGAGTACATGCAGTTCCTCGTAGACCTGCATGGAATCCGCGTTGATGACCACGCCGTCGAATTCGCGCGCGATCGCCATCGCCGCCGCCGACTTGCCCGACGCCGTGGGCCCGCCGACGATCACCGCGCGCGGCTTGCCTTCGCGGGCCTTGGTCACCATATTCGCCGTCCCATGACCCATGTCCTCGTGCTGACGGCGGATCCCGCCGCCCCGATCCTCGACGATAGCAAGCTCGCCGCGTTGCGCGCGAGCCTCGTGCCCGAATTCGGCGAAGCGAAGGCGCCTGTCTGGCTCGCACCCGGCGTGGCGGCCGAACTGCATTTCGCGGGCGGCGAGCCGCAACGCGTCGCCGATTTCGCCCGCGCTTCCCTCGCCGGCCTGCCGGTCGACGTCAATGTCGTGCCGGCGGCGGGCCGCGCCAAGGGCCTGCTCGTCGCCGACATGGAATCCACGCTGATCGAGAACGAGATGCTCGACGACATCGCGCACCTGCTGGGCATCGGCGAGCGTGTCTCGACGATCACGCGGCGCGCGATGAACGGCGAGCTCGATTTCCGTGCGGCACTCGCCGAGCGCGTCGGCCTGCTGAAGGGCCAGCACGTGTCGATCCTCGAGCGTGCGGCTTCGGGTATTGCGGCGATCCCGGGCGGGGCCACGCTTGCCGCGACGATGAAGGCGAACGGGGCGCTGACCGCCATCGTGTCCGGCGGCTTCACGTTCTTCACGAACCGCGTGCGCGCGGCGCTCGGCTTCGAGCGCGACTATTCGAACATCCTGGAGATTGCCGGCGAGCATTTGGCGGGCACGGTCGCCGAGCCGGTGCTGGGCCGCGAAGCGAAGCTCGCCACACTGGAAAAGCTTGCCGCCGAGCGCGGCCTTTCCGTCGACGCGACCATCGCTGTCGGCGATGGGGCCAACGACCTCGCGATGCTGGGGGCCGCCGGCTTCGGCGTCGCCTTCCGCGCCAAGCCGACGGTCGCGGCACAGGCAAGGCTGCGCATCGAGCATTGCGACCTGACGGGGCTGCTCTACCTGCAGGGCTATTCGCGCGACCGGTTCGTGGGCTAGGCTTGCCCGCCATGGCCGGACCGCAACGCCTCATCGTCGGGATCTCGGGTGCCTCGGGCGCCATCTATGGCGTGCGCACGCTGCAGGCGGCGAAGAAGGCCGGTATCGAAACGCATCTGGTCCTGACCAGGACCGCCGCGATGACGCTCGCCTACGAGACCGACTGGACGGTCAAGAAGGTGCAGGCCCTCGCCGACGTGGTGCATTCCTCGGACGATCTCGGGGCCGCGATCTCGTCGGGTTCGTTCCGCACGCTGGGCATGATCGTCGCCCCGTGCTCGATGCGCTCGGTTTCCGAGATCGCCTACGGCAACACGACGGGCCTGCTCACCCGTGCGGCCGACGTCCAGTTGAAGGAAAAGCGCCGCGTGGTGCTGCTGGCGCGCGAAGCGCCGCTGCATGTCGGGCATCTGCGGGCGCTGACGCAGGTGGCCGAGATCGGTGCCGTGATCCTGCCGCCCGTCCCAGCCTTCTATGCGCGCCCGACCACGATCGACGAGCTGGTCGGCCACACGGTGGGCCGGGCACTGGATCTGTTCGGGATCGAAACGGATCTCGTCCGGCGCTGGGGCGAGACCCCGCGCCGGACGAAGAAGACCCGCAAGCCGTAATCAGCCCGGCGGAACGACCGGCAGGCCGACGAAGCGCTGTTCGCCGCCGCGCTCGACCATGATCAGGACCGAGCGGCGGCCGGCGGCGCGCTGCTCCTTGACCTTGTCCTGCACCTGGGCGGGCTGCGCGATCTCGCTCTGCGCCACCTCGACGATCACGTCGCCGGGGCGAATACCGCGCTCCTGCGCGACCGAGCCCTCGACCACGTCGGTGACGACCACGCCCTTCTGCTTCTCGGGAAGCTGGAAGCGCTGGCGCGTTTCCGGCGTGATCGGGGCGAGCGTCATGCCCAGCACCTCGGCCTGGCCCTGCGGGGCCTGCGTCTGGCCCTGCTGGCCGCGGCCAGGCGGCGTCGCGCGTGCCTGCTGCTCTTCTTCCAGCTCGCCGAGCGTCACGTCGAGGGTGACGGTGCCGCGATTGCGCCAGATCTCGACCTTCACCGCCTTGTCGACCGGCGTTTCGGCGACCAGGCGCGGCAGGCGGCGCATGTCGGTCACCTCCTTGCCGTCGAACTTGACGATGACGTCGCCGGCCTTGATCTGCGCCTTGGCGGCCGGGCCGTTCTCCGGCACGCGGCCGACTAGGGCGCCGCGCGCCTTCTCGAGGCCCACGCCCTCGGCGATCTCGTCGGTCACCGACTGGATGTTGACGCCCAACCAGCCGCGACGCACGCGGCCGTCCTTGCGCAGCTGCTCGACGACGTTCTTCACGATCGCGGCCGGGATGGCGAAGCCGATGCCGATCGATCCGCCGGTCTGCGAGAAGATCGCCGTGTTCACGCCGACGACGTCGCCCGCGAGGTTGAACAGCGGGCCGCCCGAGTTGCCGCGGTTGATCGACGCGTCGGTCTGGATGAAGTCGTCGTAGGGGCCGGCGTTGATGTCGCGGTTGCGCGCCGAGATGATGCCCTGCGTGACCGAACCGCCGAGGCCGAGCGGATTGCCGATCGCCACGACCCAGTCGCCCACGCGCGCCCGGTCGCTGTCGCCGAACTTCACGTGCACGAGCGGCGCCTTCGGCTCGACCTTCAGCAAAGCGAGGTCGGTGCGCTGGTCCTTGCCGATCAGCTTGGCGACGAGGTTCTGGTTGTCGTGGAAGCTGACGCGGATCTCCTCGGCGCCGTCGATGACGTGGTTGTTGGTCACGACGTAGCCGGTCGGGTCGATGACGAAGCCCGAGCCCAGCGACTGGCCGCGGCGCTGCTGCGGCTGGTCGGGACCACGGCCCTGGCGGTCGAAGAAGTCCTTGAAGAACTCCTCGAAGGGCGAGCCGGGCGGGAACTGCGGCACGTCGGGCCGGCGCTGCTGGGGTGTCTGGCCCTGCGGCGGGCGCTGCTGGCCGGGGCCGGCGGCGGCAGTCTGCGTGGTCGTCACCTGGATGGAGACGACCGCAGGCAGTAGGCGCTCGGCGAGGTCGGCGAAGGTCGAGGGGGCGAGCGTCGTCGCGGCGGCGCGCGGCGGCGGGCTGGTCGGCTGCGGACCCTGCCCGTAGGCGGGTGCGAGCGCCGGAACCACGAGAAGCGTCGACAGGGCGACGGAAGCGAAAGCACGGGCGATCACGGTTATGACTCCTTGTTCCGTTGGATCAGACCGGGAAGGCGGCAATCAAGTATGCGCCGTCCGGGGTCGGTCGGGACAGGACTAGATTTAGGATGGATTGCGGCGATTTGGAGACCCGGCCGCGGGGAAAATAAGAAAGCCTCGGCCGATCGGGTAACGGCGTGTGACGCCGCCCCCGACCGGACCGGACGGCTTCAGCGGACGGCCGGGCGGCCGGACGCGGCCGGCGCGCTCGGACGCATTTCCCGGAAGTAGCGGAAGAACTCGCTGTCGGGCGTCAGCACGATGGTCGAGTTCGAGTCCGCGAAGGTCTTCCGGTAGGATTCGAGCGAGCGCCAGAACGCGTAGAACTCGGCGTTCGCCCCGTAGGCGTTGGCCGCGATCTGGGCGGCCTCGTTGTCGCCCTGGGCGCGCAGTTCGGCCGCGCGCCGGTTGGCGTCGGCGAGCAGCACGGTACGCTCGCGGTCGGCCTCGCCGCGGATGCGCTGGGCGGCTTCCGCACCCTCGGCGCGAAGCTGGGTTGCCTCGCGCACGCGCTCGGTCTGCATGCGCGCGAAGATGGCCGGCGCGTTGTCGGGGTGCAGGTCGGCGCGCATGATCCGCACGTCGGCCACCTCGATGCCGAAATTGCGGCCCGCCGCCACCACGCGCGTGGTCACGTCGCGCATCAGCTCGCCGCGCCGCGGGCTGAGCACCTGTTCGAAGGTCACCTGGCCGAACGCGTCGCGCGCGGCCGACTGCACGATCGAGGACAGGCGCTGGCGCATGCCCAGTTCGGTGCGCACCGACTGGAAGAACAGCAGCGGGTCGACGATGCGGTAGCGCGCGAAAGCGTCCATCACGATGCGCGTGCGGTCGCCGAGGACGACTTCGGTCGGCTCGGCGTCGAAGTCGAGCAGGCGCTTGTCGAACAGCAGCACGTTCTGCAGGAACGGGATCTTCACCTTCAGGCCCGGCTCCTGCACGACGCGCACGGGCGCGCCGAACTGGAGGACCATCGCCTGCTGCGACTGGCCGACGGTGAAGAACAGCGACGTGCTGAGGAACGCGAGTGCGACGAGGATCGCGCCGACGATCACGAGAAAGCGGTTCATCGCGTTGCTCCTTGCGCCGGTGCCGCAGCGCCGGCGGCGGGTGCGGGTCGGCGGACGATGTCGTTGAGTCCGAGGAACGGGACGACACCCTGCTGGCCCCCGGTCGCCGACTGGTCGAGGATGACCTTCTGGTTCCCGCGCAGCATGGCTTCCATCGTCTCGAGATAGAGGCGCTGGCGCGTGACTTCGGGCGCGATGCGATAGGCTTCGAGGAGGGCGAGATAGCCCGCCACGTCGCCCTGCGCGCGGGCGACGACCTGCTGGCGGTAGCCTTCGGCTTCCTGCAGCAGGCGCTGCTGCTCGCCGCGTGCGCGCGGCACGATGTCGTTGCGGTAGGATTCCGCCTCGTTCTGGGCGCGCTCGCGGTCCGCGCGCGCGCGCTGCACGTCGCGGAACGCGTCAACGACCTGCGCCGGCGGATCGACGGCGCGCAGCTCGATGCGGCTGATCTGCACGCCCGACTGGTAGCTGTCGAGCATCTGCTGCATGAGCTGGCTGCCGCGCTCCTCGAGCTTGGCGCGGCCCTCGGTGAGCATGTCCTGCGCGGTCATCTGGCTGGCCGCCTCGCGCATCGCGCTTTCGGCGACGGCTTTGACGGTCGCCTCCTGCGAGGCGATGTTGAACAGGAAGAGGCCCGCGTCGCGGATGCGCCAGAAGACGGTGTAGCGCACGTCGATGATGTTGGCGTCGCCCGTCAGCAGCAGCGCTTCTTCGGGAACCGGGCGCTCGCGGCCGCGCCCGTCCGGCGCGTCGCGGAAGCCCACGTTGAGCGTGTTCACGGCCGTGACCGACGGCGTCATCACCGATTCGACCGGCCACGGGATGTGGTAGTTGAGGCCGGGCTGCGCCGAGCGCACCCATTCGCCGAAGCGCAGGATCACGCCCTGCTGGTCCGGGCGCACGGTGTAGAAGCCGGTCGCGAGCCAGAGCGCCACGAGTGCCAGCAGGCCGAGCACGACGCCGCGCCCCGCACCCACGCCGCCGGGCAGGATCTGGCGCAGCCGGTCCTGACCCTGACGGATCATTTCCTCGAAATCGGGGCCTTTGCCCCCGCCGAAAGGTCCGCCGCCACCGGGTCGGCCGCCCCACGGATTGGGCTTCTGGCCACCGCCACCGCCCCAGGGACCGCCACCGCCACCTTGATTCCACGGCATTGTTTATATGTTCCTTCCGTCCGAACCGACGCATACGACAAGTTGGCCAACCGGGGCCGCACGCCTATATAAGCGGCGTCCCCGACCGGGCCAAGCCTGCAAAGCTTTCAGGCACCCGAGATTTGGGGTGTAATTACCCCGAATCAAGACAGGAAATCTCGTGAACGCCGCTCCGACCCCGACCGAAGCCCAGATTCTCGAGGCGCTGAAGAAGATCCCCGATCCCGATCGCCGGCAGGACATCGTCGCCCTCGGCATGATCCAGGGCCTCGTCGTCAAGGACGGGCACGTGATGTTCTCGCTCGAAGTCGATGCCAAGCGCGGCCCGCACATGGAGCCGCTGCGCAAGGCAGCCGAGAAGGCGGTCGAAGCGCTGCCCGGCGTGCTGAGCGTCACCGCCGTGCTGACCGCGCAGAAGGCCGATCCGAAGGCGGCTCCTGCGCGCCAGGCTGGTACGGGCCCCGCCGGCGGGCCGAACGCGGCGGGCGGCAAGATGCTGGTCCCCGGCGTGCGCGCGATCGTCGCCGTCGCGTCGGGCAAGGGCGGGGTCGGCAAGTCGACGACCGCGACGAACCTGGCACTCGCGCTGTCGCTGCAGGGGCTGAAGGTCGGGATGATGGATGCCGACATCTACGGCCCGTCGCAGCCGCGCATGATGGGCATTTCCGGCCGTCCGAATTCGCCCGACGGCAAGACGCTCACGCCCATGTCGAACTTCGGCGTGAAGTGCATGTCGATGGGCTTCCTCGTGCCCGAGGACACGCCGATGATCTGGCGCGGCCCGATGGTGATGGGGGCGCTGGAACAGATGCTGCGCGACGTGGCGTGGGGCGAACTCGACATCCTCGTCGTCGACATGCCGCCCGGCACGGGCGACGCGCAGCTCACGATGTCGCAGCGTGTTCCGCTGGCCGGTGCCGTCATCGTCTCGACGCCGCAAGACATCGCGCTGCTCGACGCGCGCAAGGGCCTCAACATGTTCCGCAAGGTCGACGTGCCGGTCCTCGGCATCGTCGAGAACATGAGCTACCACATCTGCTCGAACTGCGGTCACCGCGAGGAGATCTTCGGCCATGGCGGGGCGCGGCGCGAGGCCGAGAAGCTCGGCGTCGAGTTCCTGGGCGAAGTGCCGCTGCACATCGCCATCCGCGAGACGTCGGATTCCGGCAGCCCGATCGTGGTGAGCCAGCCCGAGGGCGAACACGCGAAGGCCTATCGCGCGATCGCCGCAAAGATTTGGGCAAAGGTCGAAAAGGGCCTCGCGGCGGGTGCAACGGCAGGCCCGCGCATCGTCATCCAGTAGTTCGACGAACGGCCCGGGCTTGGGTAGACTCCTCAGTCATCGAGTCGAGTCGGGATCCCCTTGCCCATGGCGCAGCGCCCGTCCACGAAGTCCGCGATCGCAATTGCCGCACTTGTCGCGCTGTCGGCCTGCGACAGCCTGATGCCGTCGCGCCCGGCCGTTTCGGTGCTTCCGGCACCCCCGCCGCCACCTTCCGCACCGATGGCCCCGGCCGCCCCGCCGCAGCAGATGGCGCCGATGGCGACACCCGGCCCCGCGCCGGCAGCCGCCGCACGCCCCGCGAACGGCGCGCTCGCCGGGCATCTCGCCTCCTACCGCACGGCCGAAAGCGCGCAGGCCGGCTGGCAGCAGCTCGTGCGCGCGCAGCCGGCGCTGCAGACCTTGAAGCCCTATTTCCTGCCCGCAACGGTCAATGGCCAGCCTTGGGTGCGCCTGCTTGCCGGCGACTTCCCGAATGCCGAAGAGGTCAACCGCTTCTGCAACTGGGCCCGCGCGCAGCGCCTCTACTGCCAGCCGATGACGGTCGGCGCCAACGGCCAGGCGATGCCGGCCGCGACGGCCGCCCCGCGTCAGCGCCAGCCACGCGGCACGCCGCAACCCGCGGCACCCGCGGCGATGCCGGCACCCGCGACACCGCCCGGCCAGTCGATGATGACGCCTGCGGCCCCGCCGGTCGCAGCGGCACCAGCCGCCGTCGCCCCGCCGCCACCGGCACCGCCGCAGCAGGTCAGCAATCCGGCCGCCCAGCCGCCGCAGCCGCTGGCCCCGCCGCTGCCGCCGCGCCGCCAGCCCGGCCAGCCGGCACTTCCGCAGTAAGCGTCAGCGCCCCAGCGTTTCCATCAGCTCGGACCATTCGCGCTTCGAAAGGCCCGATTTTTCCTGCGTGACGTTCTCGCCGGCGAGCAGGCGCTTGACCACGGCAAGGCCGGGGCCCGACACCGACACGCCCGACATGCGGTAATCCTCGAACGCCTCGTGCGCGATCGGGCACCAGCGCTTGACCACGTCGCGGATCGCGTCGGCATAGACGCGGATCTCGTACTGCGCGTGCCCGTCGGCGCGCAGGCTGAGGAAGTGGAAGAGATTGTTGAGGTCGATCTTCCAGTACCACTGCGTGTAGTAGTTCGTCGGCAGCACCATGCGCGCCAGCTCGCGCGCGAGCCCGGGGCGCGACGGGTCGGACCCCTCGCCCTCGTTGAGCAGTCCCGCATAGGTCGCGTAGGCATCGGACGACAGCTTCTCGATGGCGGCAAGCGCACGTTCGGCGTTGCTGCCTTCGAGCAGGTCGCCGCGGCCCTGGCGGTTGACCGTCGACTGGGCGGCGAGCTGGTCGGGTGCCGGCACGTAGAACTCGCGGTCGAGGATCGAATAGCGCGCCGAATACTCGTTCACGTTCGCCGTGCGGTGGCGGATCCACTGGCGCGCGACGAAGATGGGCAGCTTCACGTGCAGCTTGATCTCGCACATCTCGAACGGGGTCGAGTGGCGGTGGCGCATCAGGTAGCGGATCAGGTTGCGGTCGTCCGAGATCTTCTTGGTGCCCTTGCCGTACGAGACGCGCGCGGCCTGCACGATCGCCGCATCGTCGCCGAAATAGTCGACGACGCGCACGAAGCCGTGGTCGAGCACCGGCAGGGCCGAATAGAGGATCTCCTCGAGGGCGGGCACGCTGGGGCGGCGCGAAGGTGCGGAATGGGCGCGCGCCGCATCGATCTCGGCGCGTTGTTCGGCGGACAGGGAAGACGGCATGGCGGCGGCTTTCGGGCACGAATCGAAGGGACCGCGAGTCTAGCGCCGGGCAGCCCCGCTCCCAAGGCCCCTTCCCCCGACGCCCGGGAAATCCTATATTTGAAAGGTCGGGCAACCGACTATGGCGATAAACGGCTTGCGTAATAGCCGATGCGGACCCGGGGGCAGTGCCCGGCGCCTCCACCATCTTCCTCGATGGGGGCGAACCAGGATCGACGCGCGGGTAAAGGCATGACTTTCGCTCGGCATGGTACCGCCGTTATCGGGCCATTCTAGAGATGCCAATGACAACGTGGCTCTCGCTTCGGAAGCCCGTCTCGCGGCCTAACGGCCACTTGACAGGTAACCTGTAGCGCGGTTCGGGGGGCACCGGGCAACAGAAGCCCCCCACTTTTTTGGCGGCGTGCCGCCCCCGAAGGGGCGTAAGCTTGCCGCAACGACGAGGGGTTCCGTGGCCGACCAGCCGACCGACAAGCTTCACTACGAGCGCATGATGGAAAACGCCCTGCGCGGCGTGATCCGCGAGGCACTTTCGATCGCCGCAACTGCCGGCCTTCCGGGCGAGCACCATTTCTACCTGACCTTCCGCACCGAGGATCCGGGCGTGGAGATTCCGCCGCGCCTGAAGGCGCGCCATCCCGACGAGATGACCATCGTGCTCCAGCACCAGTTCTGGGGTCTCGAGGTCGGCGACGAGCGCTTCTCGGTGACGCTGTCCTTCGACCGCGTGCACGAACGGCTGACCGTGCCCTATGCCGCGATCTCCGCTTTCGTGGACCCTTCGGTGCAGTTCGGCCTGCAGTTCCCCGGATCGGGCGGTGCCTCGGCCGTTCCGGCCGGCGAAGGCCGCAAGCCGGCCGAAGCCAAGGAACCCGCCGCCGCGGTCGCCGCGACGGAAGAGACGCCCGCCGAACCCGCCGATCCGTCGGGCCGGGTCGTGGCGCTCGACGCGTTCCGCAAGAAGTAACCCTCCCTTCCATCCGACGAGAGATTGACGACATGGCCGAGTTCGCCTACCGCGAGATGATCGACGTCGCCCACGACGACGTGCCCTTCAAGAAGCTGACCGGCGACCATGTATCGTCGGCGAAGTTCGAAGGCCGGGAGATCCTCAAGGTGGGTGCCGAGGCGCTGACGATGCTGACGCGCCAAGCCTTCGTCGACGTGGCGCACCTGCTGCGCCCGGCGCATCTCGCCTCGATGCGCGCGATCATCGAGGACCCGGAATCCTCGCCCAACGACAAGTTCGTCGTGTACGACCTGCTCAAGAACGCCTGCATCTCGGCCGGCGGCGTGCTGCCGATGTGCCAGGACACCGGCAACGCGATCGTCATGGGCAAGAAGGGCCAGCAGGTCTGGACCGGCTACGACGACGCCGAGGCGATCGCCAAGGGCGTGTGGCGCAGCTACGGCGAGACGAACCTGCGCTATTCGATGGTGGCGCCGCTGGAATCCTTCAAGGAAGCCAACACCGGCGACAACCTGCCCGCCCAGATCGACCTCTATTCGACCGAAGGCGACGACTACGAGTTCCTGTTCGTCGCCAAGGGCGGCGGGTCGGCCAACAAGCAGTTCCTGTTCCAGGACACGCCCGCGCGCCTGACCGAAGCGGGCATGCTCAAGTTCCTCGACGAGAAGATCAAGACGCTGGGCACGGCCGCGTGCCCGCCCTACCACCTCGCGGTCGTCATCGGCGGTACCTCGGCCGAAATGACGATGAAGACGCTGAAGCTCGCCACGACCAAGTATCTCGACGGTCTGCCCGCACAGGGCAACAAGTTCGGCCAGGCGTTCCGCGACCGCGATCTCGAAGCGAAGATCCACAAGCTGACGCAGGCCAACGGCATCGGCGCGCAGTTCGGCGGCAAGTATTTCTGCCACGACGTGCGCGTCGTGCGCCTGCCGCGCCACGGTGCCAGCCTTCCAATCGCGGTCGGCGTGTCGTGCTCGGCCGACCGGCAGGCATTGGGCAAGATCACGCGCGAGGGCGTGTTCCTCGAACAGCTCGAGACCGATCCCGCACAGTACCTGCCCGACGTGGACGTCTCGAAGCTCGCCGGCACGCCGGTGAAGATCGACCTCAACAAGCCGATGTCGGAAATCCGCGCCACGCTGTCGCGCTTTCCGGTGACGACGCGCGTGATGCTGACCGGCACGCTGATCGTCGCGCGCGACCTGGCGCACGCCAAGCTGCGCTCGGAGCTGGAAGCCGGCAAGCCGCTGCCCGACTATTTCAAGAACCACCCGATCTACTATGCCGGCCCTGCCAAGACGCCCACGGGCTACGCCTCGGGCGCGTTCGGCCCGACGACGGCCGGCCGCATGGACAGCTTCGTCGACCAGTTCCAGGAAGCCGGCGGCAGCATGGTGATGGTCGCCAAGGGCAACCGCAGCCGCGTCGTGACCGACGCGTGCAAGAAGCACGGCGGCTTCTATCTTTGCTCGATCGGCGGCGAAGGCGCCCTGCTGGCCGAGAACTGCATCAAGAAGGTCGAGTGCATCGCCTATCCCGAGATGGGCATGGAAGCGATCTGGCGCATCGAAGTGGTCGATTTTCCCTCGTTCATCGTCGTCGACGACAAGGGCAACGACTTCTTCGCGAAGTGGATGGGATGAACCCGGACACCCCCGGGCCGACGGCGTGGATCGCCGAGCCCGAGGGCGCGGCGTTCGACACGTCGGACTGGAACGGGCGGCTCGCCCGGCTTTACGCGCACTGGCGCAGCATCCGTCCCGCACCGGGCACCCTGCCCGGCCGGCAGCATTTCAATCCCTTCGACCTGCCCGAAGCACTTCCGTCGGTCTGGATGCTCGACGTGCAGCGCGAACCCTTCCGTCTCAAATACCGCCTGATCGGCACGAACATGGTGCGCATGATCGGCGGCGACTTCACCGGCCGCTGGTTCGACGAGGCGCGCCCGCAGCTGCTGAAGGTGTCCCCCGGCCTCGAACGCTACCGCATGATGGTCGCCTCGGGCCACGCGACATGGCGCAAGGGCACGCCGACGCTGACGGTCGATCCCTACTGGCACTCGTCCGAGAACGTGATGATGCCGCTGGCGCAGGACGGGTACAGCGTCGACATGCTGCTGTGCGCGTCGGTCTTCTACGGGCACGACGGCAGGGTGCTCTAGATTCGTCGGCAGCTTTGATAGTTGACTTGGAAATCAGCTCCAGATAGTTTCCTAGTCAATCAAATGGAGCCACCCTTGTCCGACCCCGTTCCCGAACTCGAGGCCCATCTCGGCTACTGGCTGCGCGGGCTGTCGAACCATGTCTCGCAGTCCTTCGCGCGCAGGCTTGCGGCCAAGGACGTGACCGTCGCCGAGTGGGCGCTGATGCGCATGCTTTTCGGCGGCGAGCCCGAAGCCCCGAGCCGGCTTGCCGGTCGCATGGGGCTGACGCGCGGCGCCGTCACGAAACTGGCCGACCGGCTGATCGCCAAGGGCCTCGTCGTCCGGACGGCAAGTCCCGATGACGGGCGCGCGCAGACACTGGCTTTGACCCGCAAGGGCACGCGTCTCGTGCCCGACTTGGCAGAGCTGGCCGACCGCAATGAGGCCGAGTGCTTCGGCCATCTGTCGGACGCCGACCGGCGCGCGCTGGGCCGCATCCTGAAAGCCAGCGTCGCGCGTCTCGGCCTCACCGCCGTCCCGATCGATTGAATTCACCGAAACCGGAGCAGACCATGGACAGCCGACTTGCCGAAACCGCGCGCACTTGCCTTTCCGCCGCCGAGCGCAACGAGATGACGTTCCCGCAGATCGTCGGCACGCTGATGCAGGCGGGATTCGAGAGCTATGCGGTCGATTTCCGCCGTGCTTGCGCCGTCTATTTCCTCCCCAACGGCGACAGCGTCGAGCTTCCCGCACATCGGGCCGAGGCGGCGATTCCGGCGGCGCTGGACGCGTCCGCGATCCACGCCGCGATCCGCGAGGCGCAGCTTCTCGTGCCCGGCTATACCTATCTGGGATTCTGCGAGAAGGCCCGCGCGGCCGGGTGCGCCGGCTACACCGTCTCGTTCGTCGGGCGGCGCGCGGTCTATTTCGGCCGCGACGGCGCCACGCATGTCGAGCATTTCCCGCAATGACGGGGACGGGCGGCTAGTTGAGCCGTCGCGCCGGCGCAGCTTCGCCGCCGGCCGGGGCCGCCATCCCGCCGGTTCCCCATTCCATCTGCAGCTCCCATTCGGCCTTGCGCGCGGCGTCGCGCAGGATCTTGAGCAGGCCGAACACGCCCTCGTCGACGAGGCCGAGCTCCACGCGCGTGCTGTCGGTCGCGATCAGCACGATCATGTTCACGCCCTCGGCGGTGCGGCTGACATTGAAGCCCCACAGCAGCTTCGCCCCCGCCAGCGCCTCGGCCGGCAACGGACCGGCGGCCGCCGGTGCCGCGGCGGCGGCGGGCGCGCCCGGTTCGCGGAACGGCGTGGTGAAATCGGCCTTCGCGGTGGCGCGCGTCTCGGCCATGTCGAGCAGGAATTCACGCGCGGCAGGATTCTTGGTATCGGCCATCGCCTTGCGCAGCTCGCCCGTCAGCCCAGTCCACACCAGGCGCAGGAAGCGGCGCGTCAGCAGCAGCTTGACGCTCGTCGCCTGCCCGCTCGCGTTGAGGCGCAGGAGAAGCCGGTCGTCGACGGGCAGATGGTCGATGGCGAATTGCTGGATCGCGTTGGCGGACATGTCGGGCTAGTTTGGGCCGCCCGGCGGATATTGCAAGGACTGCCCGCGACCATGGACGGCCCCGATCTCGATCTCCTGTGCGCCGACGGCCTGCCCGACGGCCGCCTGCTGTTCCTGAACGCGGCCCCGCATCGCGCACTCCTGCCCGTGAAAGCCCGGCTTGCCTGCGTCCAGCGCTGGAAACCGACGGCGGATGCGCTCGCGCGCGCCGGGCTGGCGACCGGCGAAATCGAGGGGCGCTACGACACCGCCCTCGTGCGGCTCGGCCGCCAGCGCGAGGTGAACCGCGCGATGCTCGCCGCCGCCCTCGAGGCACTCGGCCCCGACGGCGAGCTGCGCGTGGCCGGCACCAACGCGCTGGGGGCGGCCAGCTACGCGAAGGACCTGCGGTCGCTCGGTCTCACCCCCGTCTCGCGCAGCAAAGCCAAGGCGCGCGTCTTCGCGGTCCGGCGCGGGACGGCCGACCCGGCCGCGTGGCGCGACCTCGCCGCACCGCGCCCGATCGCCGGCACGGACTTCGTCTCGGCCCCCGGCGTGTTCGCATGGGACCGGATCGACGCCGGCTCGCGCCTGCTGGCCGATGCATTGCCGGCCGATCTTTCGGGAACCGTGGCCGATCTGGGGGCCGGCTGGGGCTATCTCGCGCACGCGGCACTCGCGCGTTGCCCGGCCATCGCCCGGCTCGACGCGTTCGAGGCCGACGCCGTGGCGGTCGACTGCCTGCGCAAGAACCTCGCCTCGTTCGGCGCGCGCGCGCACGGCCACTGGCACGACGTGACCGCCGGAATCGGCAACGCGGCCTACGATGCCGTGATCGCCAATCCGCCGTTCCACGATTCGCGGGGCGAGGATCGCGCGCTTGGCCTGCGCTTCGTCGAGGTGGCGGCGGACGCACTGAAGCCGGGCGGCCGGCTGCTGCTCGTCGCCAACCGGCACCTCGCCTACGAGGCCAAGCTCCAGACGCGCTTTTCCGCCGCCGCGCGCCTCCACGAGGACGCGGCCTTCAAGGTCTATCTGGCGACGAAGTGAACGCCTAGATGCAGTAGCACTTCAGCGGTTCGAGACCGTTGAAGGCGACGGCCGAATAGGTCGTCGTGTAGGCGCCCGTGGCGCGGATTTCCAGCCGGTCGCCCGCTTCCAGGTCGATCGGCAGGCGATAATCCGCTTTCTCGTAGAGCACGTCGGCCGAATCGCAGGTCGGCCCCGCGAGGACGACGCGCTCGACCTTCGAGCCCTTCTTCGAGGACACGATCGGGTACTGGATCGCCTCGTCCATCGTCTCGGCGAGACCGCCGAACTTGCCGATGTCGAGATAGACCCAGCGGCGCGTGTCGCGCTTGGACTTGCGCGAGACGAGCACGACCTCGGTGTCGATCAGGCCGGCATTGCCGACCATCTGGCGGCCCGGCTCGACGATGATCTCGGGCACGCGGTTGCCGAAATGGCGCGCCAGCGCCGCGTGGATCGCAGCGCCGTAGCTGCCCATCGCCGGGATGTCCTTGCGGTACTTCGCCGGGAAGCCGCCGCCGAGATTGAGCATGTTGAGCTGCACGCCGGCGTCCTCGCACTCGCGGAACAGCCATGCCGCCTGCTCGACCGCCGTATCCCAGGCGTTCGGGTCCTTCATCTGCGAGCCGACATGGAACGACACGCCGTGCGGCACCACGCCCTTCGACGCGGCCGAGATCAGCAGTTCGCGCGCCATCTCGATGTCGCAGCCGAACTTGCGCGACAGCGGCCAGTCGGCCCCTTCGCCCGAGGTGAGGATGCGGCAGAACACCTTCGCGCCCGGTGCGGCGGCCGAGAGCTTCGCAAGCTCGGCTTCCGAATCGAACGCGAAGAGGCGCACGCCGCGCGCATAGGCGGCGGCAATGTCGTCCTTCTTCTTGATCGTGTTGCCGTACGAGATGCGGTCGGCGGCCACGCCCGCGCGCAGCGCCATGTCGATCTCGTTGACCGAGGCGGTGTCGAACGACGAGCCGAGCTTCGTCAGCACGTCGAGGATCTCCGGCGCCGGGTTGGCCTTGATGGCGTAGTAGATGCCGGCCTGCGGAACCGCGTCCTTGAGCTTGCGGTAGTTGTCGGCGACGACGTCGAGGTCGACGACCAGATAGGGGGTCGCTCGTCGCTCGGCGAGGAAGTCGCGGATCTTCTTGGTGGTCATCCCGAAGTACTCCAGTTCTCCAGAGGTAGCGTCAGGCGACGCGGAAGTTGTCGAATTGCCAAGGATCGTCCCGCACGAGTCGTTCCGGGAAAAGTCTCTCGCGATCCTTCAGCGGGTTCCAGTCCGAATACACGCCCGTGACCGTGCCGAGATAGGGGCGGCACACTTCCATGCAGCGCGCGTGGTCCATCTCGTCGGCCTCGACCGGGCCCGCCTTCGGGTTCTCGATCGCCCACACGAGACCTGCCAGCACCGCCACCGTGACCTGCAGCGAGGTCGCGTTGTTGTGCGGGCAGAGCTTGCGCGACTCCTCGATCGTCAGGCGCGAGCCGTACCAGTAGGCACCCTTTTTGTGGCCCATCAGCAGCACGCCCAGCTCGTCCATGCCGGTCGTGATCTCGTCCATCATCAGCCGCTTGGCCGGCTGCATGATCCAGTTCTTGCCGGCCAGCTCGTGCAGCGACAGCACGGCGTCGTCGCACGGGTGATAGGCGTAGTGAACGGTCGGCCGGTAGGCGATCTTCCCGTCGGTCTCGACCGTGTAGTAGTCCGCGATCGAGATCGACTCGTTGTGGGTCACGAGGAAGCCCTGGTACGGCCCCTCGAGCGGCGTCCAGGAGCGCACGCGCGTGCCCGCACCCGGGCGCATCAGGTAGATGGCCGCGTCGCAGCCGAACTCGTGGCGCTTGCCGTCGGCCGGAAAGGTCTTCTCGTGGCTGCCCCAGCCGAGCTCGGCCGGCTGCGAGCCTTCGCCCACGAAGCCGTCGATCGACCAGGTGTTGACGAACTCGCCGACCTTCTTGGGGTACTTGGCGACCTGCGTGTCGCGCTCGGCGATGTGAATGACCTTGACGCCCAGCTTGGCCGCAAGACCGGCCCAGTCGGCGCGCCCGGCCGGCGCCTTCGCAGGTGCAGCACCCGTGTCGTTGGCGATGTTGAGCAGCGCCTCCTTGACGAGGTGCGAGACCAGGCCCGGGTTGGCGCCGTGCGTGAGCACCGCGGTCGGCCCGCCGGCGAACTTCGAGCGCAGGGCGCGCGCGGATTCGCGCAACGCGTAGTTCGAACGCTGCGAGGGCGAGAGCGACGGGTCGGTATAGCCGCCGACCCAGGGCTCGATGCAGGTGTCGAGATAGAAGGCGCCCTTGGCGTTGGCGAGTTCGATCAGCGCCACCGACGAGACGTCAACGGACAGGTTGAGCAGGAAATCGCCGGCACCCAGGCGCTTCTCGAGGACTTCGCGGTAGTTCGCGCGCGTCAGCGCGAGCTCGACGAACTCGATCCCGTACTCGGCCGCGACTTCGCGCCCGCGCGGTTCGGCGGTCACGATCGAGATGCGGCTGGCCGGCATGTCGATATGGCGGATGATGAGCGGCAGGACGCCCTGGCCGATCGAGCCGAAGCCCACGATCACCAGACGGCCGGAATACGCCACATGCTTCTTGTCGTACAAACTCACGTACCTGAACTCCCGCAACGCACGCCTAATGGTGTTCGACCACCTTTTTGGCGAAGGCATGACCGGTTGAGCGGGGCCCGAACTGGGGGCCGTCACGTCCAAACCGGATGAACGAACTGTGCGGAACTGAGACGAACCGCAACGATCGACTGCTAGCGGGCGCCGGACGGTCCGAAGACCGGTTGAGCGTGCCCGATCGCCGACGGTGCCATAAAGCGGGGCACCGTCAGGCGGCTGTCATCCTTGCTTCGTCGGGAGGCGCGAAGCCCCGATCCCGGTCGCAACCATGTCCACATCCCTCGAGGAACACCGGCCCACTGGCGACCGGTTCGTACCGTAAAGGACGCGTCTACGTCGTTGCTTGACCTCGAGCGCTTGGTGGTCGAGAGACGTGAGTGCTCTTCGCGAGCTCTTCGTCCTGCCTCTTAGCGCTTGCCTCGTGGGCCTGGGGCACGTGCGATTGGCGTCTGAAACGCGTAATATCACAATTGTCCCGCGACGCAAGAGTAAATCGCGGGCGACGTCGCATGACTCGTCAACGCCGACCCGCGCTGACGTCATGGCGCGAACTCACTTGAACTTCGTCGACGCGGCGCGCAGCGCCTTCAGCAACTCGGCCTCGATGCGCCCGCCGAGCCCGGTGATGCGCTGGGCGAGCACGACATAGAGCGCGTCGATGTGGTGGCCGACGATCACGGTGTTCCACGCGTTGGGCTCGCGGATCTGCATGGCGTAGTCGTGCAGCGACTTCGATATCTGCGTCAGCAGCGGGAACTTGAACGTGCCGCCGAGGCCCTTGATCTCGATCGCGTCGGCGACGACACGCTCGATCATCCGCATCGGCGGGGCTTCGCCGTCCTCGAGGGCACCGAACTCCTCGCGCAGCGCCTTCAGCTTCTCGCCGATCTGGCGCGTGAACTGGTCGGATGACTTCTCGACGACCATCTGCAGCTTCTGGGTTTCCTGCGGCGACAGGATGACGCCGAAGCCCGTCTTGAAATTGACCGCGCGCTTGCGCAGGTCGGTCGACGGCTGGATGATCTGAACCTTGCTCTTGCTGGCCAAAGACGCTTACTCCCCGGGTGACGTTGCGCCCGACTCTAGCCCTTCGGCGCGTTGGGATCGACTCCCCGCCGGTCCGGACCGTTGTGGGGAAGCTGCTTGCGCCGCCGCTCGGGTCCGAAATAGCCGGGTGCGCTGACGAACGAGCGCGGGTACGCGATCACCGCCGACAGCCGCTTGTAGAGCGAATCGACCGTATAGGGCTTGGCGACGAACTCGTTGGCGCCATGATCGCGCGCTTCGACGACGAACGGCTCTTCCGAGCGCGCCGTCAGCACGATGATCGGCAGCAGGCGGTCGCGCGAGCTGGGGTCGTGGCGGATATAGTCGACGAGCTCGATCCCGTTCTTCGGCGTGATCTCGCGCTCGGTGATCAGGATGTCGATATTGCCTTCCTTGAGCACGTCCATCGCCTTGTCGTAGTCCGTCGCGCGCCGCACATAGTTGGCGCCGAGCATCGACAGGATGTCGTTGAGCATCTGGAGGGCAAGCGGGTTCGGATCGACGATCAGGAACCGGACCTTGCTGAAGTCGATCTTCTCGGCCATCGGACCTTGGAGGGATTTGAGTGCCGGACGACTAATAAGGATTCCGGCAGCATGTGACAAGGCACGCGTGACGCTTGAATATTTCGGGCACGCGGTGCCTAATTCCGCAGGGGGATCGGGAATTTCACATCGGTTTGGGGGGTAAACTCCTCCCCAATCTGCGAATGGGAAAACCGGTCGCAGGCGGGAACGGAATGGGCGAGCGCGCGTCCACGCGAATCGAGCGCGACAGTTTCGGGCCGATCGAGGTGCCCGCCGACCGCTATTGGGGTGCGCAGACCCAGCGCAGCATCGAACTCTTCCGCATCGGCACCGAACGCATGCCCGAACCGCT
This sequence comes from Tagaea sp., assembly GCA_965279565.1. Lineage (GTDB taxonomy): Bacteria > Pseudomonadota > Alphaproteobacteria > CACIAM-22H2 > CACIAM-22H2 > Tagaea. Next base: position 40,957 of record OZ257249.1, read on the forward strand.
TGTGCGGGCCTTCGGCGTGCAGAAAAAGGCCGCTGCACTCGCGAACATGGCGCTCGGCGAGCTCGACGCGAAGCTGGGTGCGGCCGTCGTGCGGGCCTGCGACGAGGTCATTTCGGGCAAGCTGCTCGACCATTTCCCGCTTCTCGTCTGGCAGACCGGGTCCGGCACCCAGACGAACATGAACGCCAACGAGGTGATCGCCAACCGGGCGAACGAGATGCTCGGCGAGCCGCTCGGCCAGCGCAAGCCCGTCCATCCGAACGACCACGTCAACCGCGGCCAGTCGTCGAACGACAGTTTCCCGACTGCGATGCATATTGCGACGGTCGCCGAGCTGCACGACACGCTGCTGCCCGGGCTCGTGCGCCTGCACGAGGTGCTGCAGGCCAAGGCGACCGAGTTCGCCGGCGTGGTCAAGCTCGGCCGCACCCACCTGCAGGACGCGGTGCCGATGACGCTGGGCCAGGAATTCGGCGCCTGGGCACGCCAGGTGGAACTCGGGATCGCGCGGGTCGAGCAGACGCTGCCGCGCCTCTACCGCGTGGCCCAGGGCGGGACGGCCGTCGGCACCGGCCTCAACGCGCACAAGGGGTTCGCGGCGAAGTTCGCGCAGGAGCTGGCACGGCTGGCCAACCTCCCCTTCATGCCGGCCGAGGACAAGTTCGAGGCGATCGCCGCGCACGACGCGCTGGTCGAGTGCTCGGGCGTGCTCAGCACGCTCGCCGCCGGCCTCAACAAGATCGCCAACGACGTGCGCCTGCTCGCGTCGGGCCCGCGCAGCGGCTTCGCCGAGATCTCGCTGCCGGAGAACGAGCCCGGCTCGTCGATCATGCCCGGCAAGACCAATCCCACACAGGCCGAGGCGCTGACGATGGTCTGCGCCCAGGTCTTCGGGAACCACACGACCGTGACGTTCGCCGGGGCCTCGGGCCACCTGCAGCTCAACGTCTTCAAGCCGGTCATCGCATACGCCCTGCTGCAGTCGATCCGGCTGCTGGGCGACGCATCGGCGAGTTTCGCCGACAACTGTGCAAGCGGCATATCCCCCAATGCCGCGCAGATCGAACGCAATCTCGAGCGCTCCTTGATGCTCGTGACGGCGCTCAATCCGCACGTGGGTTACGACGTGGCCGCGCGCATCGCCAAGCATGCGCACGCCCACGACGTCACCCTCAAGCAGGCGGCAGTCGACCTCGGTCTGGTCTCTGCCGTCGATTTCGACCGCTGGGTCCAGCCGATCGACATGCTGGGCCCGCGCGAAGCGCGCCATTAACAGTCGGGGGGAGACATGACAGGATCGATTCGCAAGCGCTCGGTGGTCATCGCCGGGCATCGCACGAGCATCTCGCTGGAGCCGGAATTCTGGACAGCCCTCAAGGACATCGCGCGCCGGCGCAACGCCTCGATCAACGATCTCGTGACCGAGATCGACAAGATGCGTGCGGCCAAGGACGAGGCGGGCAACCTGTCGAGCGCGCTGCGCGTCTACGTGCTGCAGGCGCTGACGGGCGCCGCGGCCGCCGTCGGCGCGATCCCGCAATCGGGCGGCACGAAGCCGGTCTAGGCAAGCTCGTCGCCGCGGCCGGGCTGGCGCTGGCGCTGCTTGCGGCACCGGCGGCGGCTTTCGACCGGGACGACGAGTTCGAGCGCGGCGTTTCGGCCTTCCGCGCGGAGGACTACGAGGGTGCTTGGTTCCGCTTCTGGGGGCTTGCGCGCTCGGGCGATCCGGAATCGCAGTTCAATCTCGGCCAGCTCTACCGGCAGGGGCGCGGCATCCAGCGCGACATGGTCCAGGCGCGCCGATGGTACGAGCGCGCGGCCGAGCGCGGCTACGGTCCGGCCCAGTTCCAGCTCGGCGTCCTGTGGGAACGCGGCGACGGCGTGCCGCCCGACCCGGTCGAGGCGCGAAGCTGGTACGCAAGGGCCGCGGCACAGGGCATCGAACCCGCGCGCACGGCGCTTGAACGGCTCGACTCGCTTGCCGCCGGCCGCGGCCGGCCGCTCGACGATCCCGCGATCAGCGCCGCACCGCCGGCGCGCGCGGCCGGGCGGCCGAATCCGCCGGCGGCCCCGCCGCGTTCGCCGGTGCCGCCGAAAGAGTGACGTTCGCCCGGCCGGGCGGCCCGGACAGCCCGAGCCGCGGAACGATCACCGCTCCCGGTGCGGCAAGTGCCGCCGACAGGTCCATGCGCCAGGCGGAAATGTCGAACAGGCCGGCGATGTCGAGTGCACCACCCGCCGCGGACAGGCGCGTGTCGGCGGTGCGCGCACGCCCGCGCTCGATCTGCCACGTCCCCTTCGCACCGGTGAACGCGCTTCGCCCGCCGCGCGCGAGCCGGCGGCCGAGTTCGGCCAGATCGGGCGTTCGCACCGCCATCAGGCCGGGAAGATCGATCCCCTCGATCGTGCCGCCGGGCGAGTCGAGTTCCAGGGAGCCTGCAAGATCGCCGGCGAGCGCCGACGCATGCGCGCCGCCCGACATCAGCCGGCCGGAGAGGGAGACCGGCCCGCGCAGAAATCCCGGCGCGCCGAACGCCGGGAGCAGCCGCGCCCAGTCGGCACCGGCAAGCGCGAACTTCACGTCGAAACGCGGCTGAGCGCCGGGTGCACGGCCCGAATCCACGCGCCCGCTCGCCGAAAGCGCGCCGCCATGGAGACTGCCGGTGAGGCCGCGTATGTCGAGCCCCGTCTCGTCATGCGCGGCGACGAGACGCGCATCGCCGATCGTCAGCGCGTCGAAGACCAGTTCGCGCGCCGCGAGCGTCAGGTCGACCGGCACGCCGCCGAGGAGATCGAGCCGGATCGGCGTGCGCGCCCAGCCGCCCGGGCCCGGCTCCGGCGGCGCCGCGGCGGCCGCGGCGCGCGCGGTCTGGCTGCGCGTCAGCAGCGGTCCGCGCACGGGCGGTGCGCGCAGCGGCCGGCCGAGGAACGGGTCGAGCACGACGCGCTCGCCCGCCAGCGAGATGGCCACCCGGCCATCGTCGCGCCACGCGACGTCGCCGCCGAGGCGTTGCCCCGCGACGGCAAGCTCGAACGGGCCGATCCGCAACGAGGGTGCCGTCGCATCGACCGATATGGCCCCGCGCAGCGCGAGGCTGCCCAGATGCCGCTCGACCGGCGCACCGAGAGCCGCGAGAAATCGCGCCGCGTCGGGGGCCTGGATGTCGAGCATGCCATCGCGCACGCGCAGGTTCGCCTCGCCGATCGAGCGCACCGCGAATTCGTCGATGACGATGCGGCCCGCTTCGCGCGCGGCAACAAGGATGATTCCCTGCGCGTCGCCGGCCGCCCAGGCCAGCCGGCCGATCCGCACCCGCAGGTCGACATCGCCCGCGAACGCGCCGGCATTGCGCGCCACCAGTGCGGCAAGATCGGAGAGCAGGATATCGTCGATGCGCAGGTCGAGCGACGTGCGCTGCGCGTCGCGCCGCGCCGATCCGGCCGCGACCAGCTTCGGCGTGCGGATCTCGAACTGCGCGACGTCGATCTCGTTGTTGCCGGCCCGCAGTTCGGCACGCGCGGTGCCGCCGCCATCCGGCTCCGCCTCCAGCGTTCCATCGAATGCCATCTCGGCGGGGAGCAGGCGTCCGGACAGGCGAACGCCCGGCGCGGCCTTTTCCGCGACATCGAGTGCGATGGCCGCAAGTCCGTCTTCGTAGCGGGCCGACCCGGCAAGCACGTGTCCGTCCCACGCGATCTCCAGCGCCTGGATTCCGCCCGCCGCCGGGCGACCGGCGATCTTCAGCGGCTGGCCGGCCAGAGTCGCATCGAGCGTCAGCCGGCCATCCGCCGGATCGAGCCGGGCGACAATGCCTGCACTCTCGAACCGCAAATCCCCGCCGCGCGATGCCACGCGTCCGGCGCGCCCGAGGAACCGGGCACGCGCATCGAAACTCTCGCCCGTCGCGACGATGCCCTCAAGCCGGCCGAGCCCGGCGATCTCGATTGCCGGCACTTCCAGCCGCAGCGGCCAGGCCCATGCGAAACGGGCGCCGCCGGTCGCCGCCGCAGGCAGGCCGAGCCTTCCGGAAATCCGCCCGGCCAATGAAGCGGCCGCCTCGTCGGCATCCGGGCGCAGTGCCGCCCCGCCCGCCAGCAGGGCAAGCGCCACTCCGATCGCCGCCATCGTTCCGGATTTGGGTCGCATTATTCGATCCTTGCCGCATTCTTCCGTCTGGCGCCACCGCGACCGGCACCCTATCTATTGGAATTCCGGCCCGGTCCCGTGCTATCGAGCCGGATCGCCGACCTGTTGCATTGCGAAAGGGCGCATCCCCATGCTCGAAGAAATCATCGCCTCGATCACGCCGGAAGCGCTCGTCGCCCTGGGCACCGTCATCATGATCGACCTTGTCCTTGCCGGCGACAATGCGGTCGTGATCGGCATGGCGGCGGCGGGCCTTCCCGCCGAGCAGCGCAACCGCGTGCTGATGATCGGCATCGTCGCCGCGACGGTGCTGCGCATCCTGTTCGCGAGCGTGACGACCCAGCTTCTGGCGATCGTCGGCCTGCTCTTCGCCGGCGGCGTGCTGCTGCTGTGGGTGTCCTGGAAGCTCTGGCGCGAGATCCGCGAACAGGGCCGCCACGACGAGGCGGAAGGCGAGAAGGTGCTCGAGGGCGAAGCCGTCGAAGCGCCGCGCAAGACGTTCCGGCAGGCGGTCATCCAGATCATCGTCGCCGACGTCTCGATGTCGCTCGACAACGTGCTGGCCGTCGCCGGCGCGTCGCGCGACCATCCCTACGTCCTAATCTTCGGCCTCGCGGTCTCGGTTGTGCTGATGGGTGCGGCCGCCGCCCTCATCGCCAAGGCGCTCCAGAATCACCGCTGGATCGCCTATGTCGGCCTGGCGCTGATCCTCTACGTGGCGCTCAAGATGATGTGGGACGGCGGACACGAGGTCCTGACCGTCGCCGGCATGGGCTAGACGAAGGCGAAGGCGACTTTCCCGAAGGGACCGAAGTCGCACGATACCTTGTCGCCCGGCTGCGCGCGGTGGAAGCCGGTGCAGGTTCCGGTCGTGACGATCTCGCCTGCCTCCAGCCCCGCCTTCGTCGACGGATTGTTGGCGAGCCAGCGCAGCGCTTCGAGCGGATGGCCGAGCGCGTCCCCGCCCTTGCCCTTGCCGACGACCTTGCCGCCAGCGCGCATCGTCACGCCGAGTGCGGCCAGATCGGCCCGCCGCCATCCCTTCGCCGGCGGGCCGACGACGAGCGCGCCGTTGGCCCCCAGATCGGCGACGATCTCGGGCAGCGTGATCTTGAGCCAGTCGGCATAGCGGCTGTCGATGATCTCGATCGCCGGATGCAGGTCGGCGACGGCGGCAGCGACCTCGACGCGCGAATAGGGCTTCTTGCGCGGGCGCAGGTCCTTGCCGAGCACGAAGGCGAATTCGCCCTCCAGCCCGCGCATCGGATAGCTGTGGCTCGGGATGTTCGTCCCGCTGGCGAAGCAGCGCGGCAGGAAGACGCGGCCCGCGAACGGCCCGTCGGATTTCAGGATCTTGCGGGCAGCCTCGCTCGTGCAGCCGATCTTCCAGCCGGCGGTCTCGATCGCCAGCGTCTCGACGAGTTTCGTCTGCACGGCATAGGCCTCGGCCAGCGTGCGCGGCCGGCACGCCTCGGGGATCCGGTCGAGCTTCGCGCCGATCGAGAACGCCTCGACCAGCAGGTCGACCGCAGGTGCTGTACGCGCGGCCCCGCCTTTCGCTGCCATCAGCTGGCCGCCCCGTAGAGGAAGTTGGGCAGCCACAGCGTCATGCCCGGCCACGCATACATGATCGCCATGCAGACGATGACGATCAGCATATAAGGCATCATGCCCGCGAAGATCTGGTTGAGGGTCACGTGCTTGGGCGCCACGCCCTTCAGGTAAAAGGCAGACATCGCCACCGGCGGCGACAGGAACGCCGCCTGCAGGTTCACGAACACCAGCACGCCCCACAGGACCGGGTCGATGCTGAAATGCTTCAGCATCGGCAGGAAGATCGGCACGAAGATCACGATGATCTCGGTCCATTCCAGCGGCCAGCCGAGCACGAAGATGATCGCCTGCGACAGCAGCATGAACTGCAGCGGCGACATGTCGAGCGACAGGACCCAGCGTTCGAGCAGCGCCTGCCCGCCGAGGATCGCGAACACGCCCGAGAACAGCGCCGAGCCGACGAACAGCCAGCACACCATCGCGGTCGTCTTGGCGGTGAGGAAGACCGCCTCCTTCGTGCGCTTCAGGTCGAGCGTGCGCGCCGAAAGCGCCAGGATGAAGGCGCCGGCCGCACCCACCGCCGCCGATTCCGTCGCCGTCGTGATGCCGAACAGGATCGCGACCAGCACGACGACCGTCAGGATGCCCAGCGGCATGATCGACGTCGTCAGGAGCTTGACGACGACGAGCCTGTCGGCCGCCATGCGCAGGTAATAGCGGATCATGACGAACGCCGAGAGCGCCACCGCGATCCCGAACCACAGGAAGAAGCCTTCCGGCGCGCCGCGCACGCCCGCATCGTCGACCGTGTCGTCGTCGACGCCGAGCTGCTCGAGCGCTGCGACACCTTCGTCCACGGCCGCCAGATTCTGCGGGTGGATCACGACGTACCACCAGACCAGCCACAGCGTGCCGCCGACGAGGATGAGCGGAACCAGCGAATAGAGGAAATGGGCAAACAGCACCCGCCGGTCGACCGGGCGGCCGTCGGCGCTGAGCGATGCGGCCTTTGCCGGCGAGACGAGCGCCTTGAGGAACGCCAGCGGCATGTTGGCCGAGTAACGCTGCGAGATCGCCGCGAGCCAGTCCGGCACGGGAACCCGCCGCTCGGATTCCGGCAGCACGGGCGCGATGCGCGGATTGAGCAGCGCCCAGCCGATCACGTAGGCGACATAGAGCAGCGCCAGGAAGAAGCCCGGGAACATCGCGGCGGCATAGAGCTTGACGACCGACTGCCCGGCCACGGCCGCATAGACGATGATCATGACCGACGGCGGGATCAGGATGCCGAGCGTGCCGCCGGCCGTGATGACGCCGGAGGCGAGCTTCACATCGTAGCCCGCCCGCAGCATCGGGTTGAGCGCGATGACGCCCATCAGCACGACGACGGCCCCCACCAGCCCACTCGCGATACCCCAGAAAGTGCATACGATAAGCGTGGCGACCGCGAGCGCCGCCGGCACGTTCCGGAAGGCGAGCTGGATCGAATAGAACATCTTGTCGACCAGCGCGCCGCGTTCCATCACGTATCCCATCAGCACGAACAGCGGGATCGAGATGAGCACGTCGTTAGTCATGGCGCCGTAGGTGCGCTGGACCATCAGGCTGAACACGAGATTGTCGGAAAACGCCTGGCCGGACTTGAAATAGGCGATGAAGCCGAAAAAGATGCCGAGCCCCATCAGCGTGAACGCGGTGGGGAATCCCATCATGATCACGACCACGATGAGGGCGAGCATCAGGAGCCCGAGCGAGGGATCGCTCATCAGGCGCTCTCCCCGCCGCGGCCGCGCTGGCGCGCGGCCTCGTCGATGTCATGGACATGCTCGATCGCCATCTTCCGGGCTTCCTCGTCGACATGCTCGCTGGCCGCAAGCTGCTCCTCGATCACGTCGGTCTCCGCGACATCCTTGAGGCGGCTGGGCCACGCACCGGTCTGCAGGCACACGACGCAGCGCACGATCTCGGCGATGCCCTGAAGCAGCACCAGCGCGCCGGCGACCGGGATGACGGTCTTGAAATGGTAGATCGGCGGCCCGTTGGCCGTGACGTTCGAGTGCTCGCCGATGCGCCAGGAATCGCCCGCATAGGACCAGCCCGCATAGACGAGTGCGGCGATCCCCGGCAGGAAGAAGACGACATAGAGGACGAGATCGAGCGTGGCCTGCGTGCGCGGGCGCATCGAGCTGTAGAGGAAGTCGCCGCGCACATGCGCGTTCTGCGCGAGCGTGTAAGCGCCGCACAGCATGAACACGCTGCCGTAAAGCATGTTGTTCGCGTCGAAGATCCAGGCGGTCGGCGCGTTCAGGATGTAGCGCTTAAAGACCTCGACGCAGACCATCAGCATCAGCCCGACCACGAGCCATGCCGCGGTCTTGCCGACCCAGGTGCTGATGCCGTCGATGGTGTGGAGGAAGCGCTGGATCGTCATCGTTGGTGGCCGAAGTCTATCGGATCGGGCGGCAAAGAAAAAGTCCACCTGCGTTACCGCAGGTGGACTTTCCCGTCGACCGGTCCCGGCTCAGGTGCGCTTCACGCCCTTGGCGCCGAAATAGTGGTCGTAGGCCATCTTGCGGTTGACGACCGTGTCCTGCTCCCAGCGCGTGGCGCGGCGGGCGAAGGCGACCTGCGAGTCGAGGATCTCCTTGAAGAGGGCGTTTTCGCCCGACTTCTTGGCGACGACGTCGTCGTAGATCTCGAGCTGGCGCTTGAGGATCGCATCCGGCGTCTTGTAGAAGCGCACGCGGTCCTTGGTGCGCATTTCGTCGTAGTCCTTCGAGTAGCGGTCGACCGCCTTCCACGACATGTCGGCCGAAGCCGCCTCGACGGCGTTCTCGATGATCGACTTCATCTTGGCCGGCAGGGCGTCGAACTTCGTCTTGTTGAACGAGATCTCGAACTGCTCGGCGTTCTGGTGGTAGCTCTGCAGCATGCAGACCTTCGAGACGTCGGGGAAGCCGAGCACGCGGTCGGACGAAGCGTTGTTGAACTCGGCCGCGTCGAGCAGGCCGCGATCCATCGCCGAGACGATCTCGCCGCCCGGCAGCGCGTTGACGGCCACACCCATCCCGGTGAACACGTCGATCGAGATGCCGACGGTGCGGTACTTGAGGCCGGCGAGGTCGTCGGCCTTGGTGACCGGCTTCTTGAACCAGCCGAGCGGCTGCGTGGGCATCGGGCCGTAGGGGAACGACACGACGTTGGCGTTGATCGAGGCGTAGAGCTTGGCAAGGAGCTGCTTGCCGCCGCCGTACTTGTGCCAGGACAGCAGCATGTTGGCGTCCATCGCGTAGCCGGGGCCCGAACCCCAGAGTGCCAGCGCCGTCTGCTTGCCGTAGTGATAGACGAGCACGCCGTGGCCACCGTCGAGCGTGCCGCTCGACACGGCTTCGAGCAGGCCGAAGGCCGGGACGACCGCACCGGCCGGCAGCACTTCGATGCGCAGGTCGCCACCGGTCATGTCGTTGACCTTCTTGGCGAAGTCGAGCGCGTATTCGTGGAAGATGTCCTTGGCGGGCCAGGTGCTCTGCCAGCGCATGCTGATCGGGCCCTGCGCCTTGACGACGTTCGGCGTCGCGACGGTCGCGGCGGCCGCAAGGGCGAGGCCGCCCTTGAGGAAGTTCCGGCGTGCCGGCGTTTTCGATGCTGCTTTGCTCATCGGTTTCTCTCCCTCGGTGATGCGCGATTATGGTTCGCGTTGGCGGCAAATATCGCCTATCCGGGACCTGATACCAAGCGATCTTGCGACGGGACCGGCAAGGCGATCAAGCCCCGAACGCCGGCCGATTTGTGGGCAGGTGCGGGAGCGTGCTATTGCCCGCGCCATGCTCCCGCAGTTGCGAAACGGAATTGCCGCAACCTATGCCGAACTTGGTGTCGCGCACGTTCCGGGCGTGCTCGACGCCGGGTGGGTCGCCCGGCTGGGTGCGGCCGTCGATCGGGCGATGGCCCGGCGCGCAAAACGTTCGGTCGAGTTCAACGCAGACGGCGAGCCCGGCCGTTTTTTCGGCGACATGTTCATGTGGCGGCGCGACCCGGATTTCCGGGCGGCCTTCTTCGAGACGCGGTGTGCGGCCCTCGCCGGCGAGGCGATGGGGGCCGACCGCGTCCACCTGTTCTACGACCAGATCTTCGCCAAGGAGCCGGGCACGCCGCGGCGCACGCCCTGGCACCAGGATTTCCCCTACTGGCCGGCGACCGGCGACATGTTCGCGACGGTCTATCTCGCCCTCGACCCGATCGACGCGGAGAATGGCGGCGTGGAATACGTGGCCGGTTCGCACCGCTGGGGCGGCGACTACCGGCCCGCCCCGTTCCGCGCCGGCGGCGAAGGTGCGGCGCGCTACGACAACCCGGATTTCGAGACCGCCCCCGATATCGACGCGATGCGCGGCACGCTCGACCTGCGCCGCTACGATCTCGCCCCCGGCGACGCGGTCGTGTTCCACGGCAAGCTCGTCCACGGTGCGGGCGGCAATTCAAGCCCGACGCGCCGGCGGCGCACGCTCGCCCTGCGCTTCGCGGGCGACGACGTGCGCTGGCGCGAGGACGTGCCGACCTTCAAGGCCTTGCGCGACGCGAAGCTGAAGACCGGCGACGCGCTCGACGCGCGGGCGGACCTGTTCCCGGTGCTTTGGGAGCGGAGCTAGACCCGGACGATCTTGCCCGGGTTCATGATGTTGTCCGGATCAAGCGACTTCTTGAGCGCGCGCATGACCGTCATCGCGGGCCCGTGCTCCTGGTCGAGGAAGTCAATCTTGCCGTAGCCCACGCCGTGCTCGCCCGTGCATGTCCCTTCCATCGAGAGTGCCCGCGCCACGAGGCGGTCGTTGAGGCGGTTGGCCTCGGCCACTTCCTCGGGCTTCGAGGTGTCGAGCACGAAGGAAAGATGGAAGTTGCCGTCACCCACGTGCCCGACGATCGGGGCCGGGAAGCTTGCGGTCTCGAGATCCTTCTGCGTCTCGACGATGCAGTCGGTCAGGCGCGAGATCGGCACGCACACGTCCGTCGCCCAGATCGAACAGCCGGGGCGCAGCGCCTTCGCGGCATAGGCGACGTCGTGGCGCGCCTGCCAGAGACGCTTGCGCTCGGCCGGATCGGTCGTCCAGTCGAAGGCGCCGCCGCCATTGTCGGCGGATATCGCCTGCACCATCTCGGCCTGTTCCTTGACCGAGGCTTCGGAGCCGTGGAACTCCAGCCACAGCGTGGGCTGGACGGCGAGGTTGAGCTTCGAATAGCGGTTGATCGCGTCCATCTGCAGCGCATCGGCAAGCTCGATGCGCGCGACGGGGATGCCCGACTGGATCGTCGCGATGGTCGTGTCGACCGCCTGCTTGACCGTCGGGAACGCGCACATGGCGACACTCGTCGCCTCGGGAATGCCGTAGAGACGCAAGGTCACTTCCGTGATGACGCCCAGCGTGCCTTCCGAGCCCACGAACAGGCGCGTGAGGTCGTAGCCGGCCGAGGATTTGCGCGCCCGCCCGCCCGTGCGGATGATGCGGCCGTCGGCGAGGACGACTTCGAGCGACAGCACGTTCTCGCGCATCGTGCCGTAGCGCACGGCGTTGGTGCCCGAGGCGCGCGTGGCGGCCATGCCGCCGAGCGAGGCGTCCGCCCCCGGATCGATCGGGAAGAACAGGCCCGTGTCGCGCAGATGTTCGTTGAGCTGCTTGCGCGTGACGCCGGGCTGGACGCGCACGTCGAGGTCGCTGGCATTGACCTTCAGCACCTTGTTCATGCGAGACACATCGATGCAGATGCCGCCATGCAGTGCGGCCGTGTGCCCTTCGAGCGACGTGCCCGTGCCGAACGGCACGACCGCGAGCCGGTGGCGCGCGCAGATCTTCACGACGGCGGAGACTTCCTCGGTCGTCTCGACGAAGGCGACCGCGTCGGGCGGAACCGCGTGGTGATAGGCCTCGCCCTTGCCGTGCTGCTCGCGCACCGCGCTCGCGGTCGACAGCCGCTCGCCCAGCAGCGTGCGGATCTCGGCGATGGCGTTGGCGCGCGCGACGGGTTCGGACTGCTTGATTTCGGCGATGCTGGCCATGTCGGCGTCTCCCGGGACGATATGCCAAGGATGGTAGTCCCGCACGCCCGGCCCCGCAATAATCAACCGCCCGCGGCGGCCCGTACGCGCTCGCGCCAGATCACGTAAAGCCCTGCCGCCACGACGATCGCGGCACCGTACCAGACATTGTCGGTCGGCCACTCGCTCCAGATCACCCAGCCGATGATCGCCGCCCAGACCAGTTCCGTGTAGTTGAAGGGTGCGATGGCGCCCACGGGTGCCAGGCGGAAGGCGCGGTAGCTCAGGAACTGGCCGAGGATCACCAGCACGCTCATTGCGACGATGGCGATCCAGCCGGAATCCGGCACCGGACCGAGCGAACCGGGCAGCAGCGCCATGCCGGCGAGGCCCACCGCCATCTGCACGACGCACTGCATGACGATCATCGTCATGTCGCTTTCGGTGGGCGAGAGCCAGCGCACCATCGTCATGCCCAGCGCGTAGAGTGCCGCGGCACTCAGCGCCAGCAAGGCACCCGCCGAGACGAGCCCGTCGGCGGCGTCCGGCCCGATGATGACGCCCACGCCCGCGAAACCGACGGCCACGGCCGTCCAGCGGTGCGCACCGACCTTTTCGCGAAGCAGCACGACCGAATAGGCGGTCATCAGAAGGGGTGCCCCGAAGCAGATCGCGATGGCGGTGGCCAGCGGCAGCGAGCGCAGGCTTTCGAAGAAGCACCACATCGAGCCGGCGGCCGCGAGCCCGCGCACGAGGTGGGCGGCGGGCCGGCGCGTGCGCAGCAGCACGAGCTGGCCGGTCGCGGCGAGATACGCGACCATCATCGCGAGCACGAGCGTCGAGCGGATGCCCATGATCTGGATCGACGAGAAATGGCCGACCGCGAATTTCGCGATCGCGTCCATCACCGACATCACCAGCACGCCTCCGATCATGAAGGCGATGCCGGCGAGCGGCCGGTTCGAACGGATATGTGCCGCTGGGGTCGAATCGTCGAGGGGGTGTGCCATGGCGCGGCGACGGGTATAGCGGGTTGCGGTCTGCGCCGCAGCCTCTTAATTGGGCAGTTTCGCTTTCCCGAACCCGCCACCACCCGGCGTTTCGATGACGAACATGTCGCCGGGGTCGACCTGCCAACTCGCGGTCGCCCCCTTCTCCTCGATCCGCCCGTCGGCGCGCACGACCCAGTTGCGCCCGAGCGAACCCGATGTACCGCCTTCGAGCCCGAACGGCGCCACCTTGCGGCGGTTGGCGAGGATCGCGCAGGTCATGGGTTCGAGGAACCTGATCTTGCGGATCACGCCGTCGCCGCCGCGATGCGCACCATTGCCGCCCGAGCCGCGGCGGATCTCGAAGCTCTCGACGCGCACAGGGAAGCGCCATTCGAGCACTTCGGGATCGGTCAGGCGCGAATTGGTCATGTGCGTCTGCACCGCATCGCACCCGTCATAGTCCGGCCCCGCCCCCGAGCCGCCGGAAACGGTCTCGTAATACTGGTGGCGGTCGTTGCCGAAGGTGAAATTGTTCATCGTGCCCTGCGCACCCGCCATCGCGCCCAGCGCCCCGTAGATCGCGTCGGTCACGGTCTGCGACGTCTCGACATTGCCGGCCACGACCGCCACGGGATAGCGCGGGCGCAGCATCGAGCCTTCGGGGATGCGCACCTCCAGCGGCTTCAGCACGCCCGCGTTCATCGGGATCTCGTCCTCGACCAGCGTGCGGAACACGTAGAGCACGGCCGCCATGCACACGGCCGACGGCGCGTTGAAATTCGTCGGGCGCTGCGGCGAGGTGCCGGCGAAATCGAGGATGCCGGTGCGCTTCGTCCGGTCGATCGAGACCTTCACGCGCACGACCGAGCCGTCGTCCATCGGATAGGCGAATTCGCCGTCCTTCAGCACGTCGAGCACGCGGCGGACCTGCTCCTCGGCATTGTCCTGCACGTGGACCATATAGGCGCGCACGACGTCGAGGCCGAAATCGCGCACCATCTTGCGCAGCTCCTGGGCACCCTTCTCGCACGCGGCGACCTGCGCCTTCAGATCGCCGATGTTCTGCGCAGGGTTCCGCGCCGGGTACTTGCCCGAGCGCAGCAGGGCGACCATCTCCGTCTCGCGGAAGCGGCCCTGCTCGACGAGCAGGAAATCGTCGATCAGCACGCCCTCTTCTTCGACCGTGGTCGAATCCGGCGGCATCGAGCCGGGTGTCAGGCCGCCGATATCGGCCTGGTGGCCGCGGCTCGCGACGAAGAACAGGATCTCGGCGTTCGCTTCGTCGTAGACCGGCATGACGACCGTCACGTCGGGCAGATGCGTGCCGCCGTTATAGGGCGCGTTGAGCACGAACACGTCGCCGGGGCGCATCGTGTCGTTCCGCGCGCGCGTGACGGCGGCCACGCTCTCGCCCATCGATCCCAGATGTACGGGCATGTGCGGCGCGTTGGCGATCAGGTTGCCCTGCCGGTCGAACAGCGCGCACGAGAAGTCGAGCCGCTCCTTGATGTTGACCGAATAGGCCGTGTTCTGCAGGGCCACGCCCATTTGCTCGGCGATCGACATGAACAGGTTGTTGAACACCTCCAGCATCACCGGATCGACCTTCGTGCCGACGGCGCTGTCGCGCTTCAGCGCCACGACGCGGCGCAGCACCAGATGGTCGTGCACCGTCACCTCGGCCTGCCAGCCGGGTTCGACGACCGTCGTGGCGTTGGCGTCGGCGACGATCGCGGGACCGGCGAGCTTCATGCCGGGGCGCAGCTTCTCGCGCACATGCACGGGCGTGTCGCGGCTTTGCCCGTCGGCGTACATCTTGGCGATCGCGGCGGGCGGCGGGGCCGGTGCGTCGGTCGTCGGGAATATCCGGTCGTCGGCCGTCTCGGTATGGCCGACGATCTCGACCGCGACCGCCTCGACGACGATCGCCTTGCCCGGCATCAGGAAGCCGTAGCGCTGGCGGTGTGCCGCCGCGAACGCCGCCTCGACCGTTTCGAGCGACCCTTCGTCGACGACGAGCGTGGAGTCCGTGCCCTCGTATTTGAGATGCAGCTTGCGCAGCGTCTCGATCTTCGCGTCGGCGATCCCCTGCCGGCGCATCTCGGCCAATCCGTCGGCGGCGAGCGCGTCGAGTTCGGCGACAAGGGACGCCAGCAACGGGGCGGCAAAGCGCGCCTCGACCGCCTTCTCGCGCATCACGCGCAGGTCGGCGAGGCCCATGCCGTAGGCCGACAGCACGCCCGCCAGCGGATGGACGAACACCGTCGTCATTCCCAGCGCATCGGCGACCTTGCACGCATGCTGCCCGCCCGCCCCGCCGAAGCAGTTGAGCGCATAGCCCGTCACGTCGTAGCCGCGCTGGATCGAGACCTGCTTGATCGCGTTGGCCATGTTCTCGACCGCGATCTTCAGGAACCCGTCGGCGACCTGCTCGGGGCTGCGCGCTTCGCCCATCGCCTTGGAGACCTTGGCGGCAAGGGCCGCGAACTTCGCGCGCACGATGCCGGCGTCGAGCGGCTCGTTCCCGCCGGGCCCGAACACCTTGGGGAAGAATTCGGGCACGATCTTGCCGACCATGACGTTGGCGTCGGTCACCGCCAGCGGCCCGCCGCGCCGGTAGCAGGCCGGCCCCGGATTGGCGCCCGCACTCTCGGGCCCGACGCGGAAGCGCGTGCCATCGAAGAACAGGATCGACCCGCCACCGGCCGCCACGGTGTGAATCTTCATCATCGGCGCGCGCATGCGCACGCCTGCGACGATCGTCTCGAAGGCGCGCTCGAACTCGCCGTTGTAGAGCGTCACGTCGGTCGACGTTCCGCCCATGTCGAAACCGATGATCCGGCCGAACCCGGCGAGCGTGCCGGTGCGCGCGGCCCCGACGATGCCGCCGGCAGGGCCCGACAGGATCGCGTCCTTGCCCTGGAAGAAGTTCGCGTCGACCAGCCCGCCGTTCGACTGCATGAACATCAGGCGCGTATCGCCAAGCTCGCCCGCCACGCGATCGACGTAGCGGCGCAGGATCGGCGAGACATAGGCGTCGACCACGGTCGTGTCGCCGCGCCCGACGATCTTCATCAGCGGCGAGACGCGGTGGCTGATCGAGACCTGCGTGAAGCCGATACGCGCGGCGATCTCGCCCAGCAGCCGTTCGTGCGCCGGATAGCGGTAGCCATGCATCAGGACGACGGCGAGCGCGCGGATGCCCGTCGCGTAGACCGCGCGCAGGTCCGCCTCGGCTGCCGCTGCGTCGAGCGCGACAAGCACGTTGCCGTGCGCATCGATCCGCTCGCCGATCTCGACGACGCGCTCGTAGAGCAGTTCGGGCAGCACGATCCGGCGCGAGAACAGCTTGGGCCGGTTCTGGTAGGCAATGCGCAGCTGGTCCTTGAAGCCGCGCGTGATCGCCAGCGCCACGCGCTCGCCCTTGCGCTCCAGCAGCGCGTTGGTCGCGACCGTCGTGCCCATCTTGACCGCGTCGACCGGTGCGCCCTTCAGCGACGCGTCGGGAGCGAGGCCCAGCAGGTCGCGGATCCCCTGCAGGGCGGCATCCGCATAGCGCTCGGGATTTTCCGACAGCAGCTTGTGCGTCAGCAACGCGCCGTCGGGCCTGCGCGCGACGATGTCGGTGAAGGTGCCGCCGCGATCGATCCAGAACTGCCAGCCGGTCATGGAGACGAGGCTAGCCGCCCCTTACGCCGCGATCAATCCGCCGCCGCGAAGAAACCTCCGCGGCTGGAGAACGCCGTGCACGCCGGCGAAGGCGTCCTTGGCCAGCGCGCAGGCGAGCAGCCGCGCCGGGTTCTCGCCCGGCATGACGAGACCCATCGGGGCCGCCGGCACGAAGCCGAAGCGCGCGTAGTAGCCGATGTCGCCGACCAGCACGACGCGCTTGTGGTTCATCCAGGCGGCCGCATCGAGCGTGTCGCGCATCAGCGCGACGCCGATCCCCCGGCCTTTGAGTGCCGGTTCGACCGCGATGGGACCGAGCAGGAGCGCATCGTGGCCGCCGAGCGCGACGTTCCAGTAACGGATCGTGCCGAGCAGCCGTCCGTCGTCGTCCGCGCGCGCGACGCGCGACAGCTCGCCGACCGGTGCAGCCGCCTGCCGGTAGCGGTACGAGATCTTCGTCTGCCGGCCGGCGCCGAAGGCCCGGTCGAGAAGATGGTCAATGGCGGGCCCGTCATCGGGCCGTTCGGTGGTCAGGTGGAACATTGGCTTTGCTCGCGAAAGGGGAAGACGGCGTCGGAGGGACGCGCGCTGTCGCGGGAAAAAGCCAGATTTTAGAAGGGGTTGGTTCCGGCAGTCCGTAGGCGAATCAGCGCACGCTGGGGCGAAGGCCCAGCGTTCGTCGTCGCGCACACATGATCGTTCCGAAAACCATGTCCGCTTTCTACAGGACGCAAACGCGATTCGTCAAACCTTGAATTTCGGATCGAGCCAGTCGCGAAGGCTGTCGCCGAACAGGTTGAAGGCGAAGACGGCCGCCGAGATGGCGAGGCCCGGGAACAGGATCATCCACGGCGCCTCGCGGTAGAAGTCCGACGCGTTGCCCGACAGCATCAGCCCCCAGGCCGGCGTGGGTTCCGTCACGCCGAGACCGAGGAACGACAGCGAGGCTTCCAGCAGGATCGCCTGCGCGATGAAGGCCGTGAACATGATCAGGAACGGGGCCGCGACGTTCGGCACCATGTGGCGGAAGATGATGCGCGTGTGGCTGAAGCCCGCGGCGCGCGCGGCGTCGATATAGGGCATCTCGCGGATCGACAGGGCCGCCGCGCGCACGACGCGCGCGACCTTCGGCACGATCGGGATCGCGATGGCGAAGATCAGGTTCACGTCCACGCCGGCGACCTGGTTGCGGCCGAGCATCGCCACGACGACGAGGGCGAGCACGATGATCGGGAAGGACAGGATCACGTCGATGAAGCGCTGCACCACCATGTCGATCCGCCCGCCGAAATAGGCCGACGCCACGCCGATCGTCGCCCCCAGCGTGCAGCCGAACAGCGACGAGAAGAACCCGATGGTGAGTGCGGTGCGCGCGCCGTAGATCACGCGGCTGAAGATGTCGCGGCCGAACGCGTCGGTACCCATGATGTGGTCGGGTGCGGGCGGTGCGAGCATCGCGCCGAAATCGATGTTGAGCGGATCGTAGGGGGCGACGAGCTCGGCGAAGACGCCGGCGAACAGCATCACGAGGATCGCCACGCCCGAGATGGCGCCAAGCGGCTGGGCGACGCAGAAATCGACCAGCGGTGCGCGGCGCTTCGGCACCTTGTAGGTGACGTTCGGCTGGGAGACGGCACCGGCCATGTCAGCGCCCTCCGAAGCGGATGCGCGGATCGAGCCACGCATAGAGGATGTCGACCACGAGGTTCGACAGGATGAACACGACCGCGATCAGCATGACGATCGACTGGATCAGCGTGAAGTCGTTGCGGCTGACCGCCTGCACGAACAGGCGGCCGATGCCGTTGAGGTTGAAGACCTGCTCCGTCACGACGAGGCCGCCGATCAGGAACGCGAACTCAAGCCCGATCACGGTGATCGCGGGCAGCATCGCGTTGCGCATGGCATGGCGCGAGACGACGACCTTCTCGAACACGCCCTTGGCGCGCGCGGTGCGGATATAGTCTTCCTTCATCACCTCGACGATCGAGGAACGCACCATGCGCGCGACGACCGCCGAATAGCGGTAGCCGACGGCGAGTGCGGGCCAGATCAGCTGGCTGATGTTCGCGACCGGATCCACGTAGATCGGCGTGTAGGTGATCGGCGGCAGCCAGTTGAACCAGTAGAGAAGTGCCAGGATGATCAGCATGCCGAGCCAGAAACTGGGCACGGCAAGCCCCGCGATCGTGACGATTCGCACGACGTAGTCGATCCACGTGTCCTTGAACAGCGCCGATATGGTGCCCAGCGGAATCGCGACGAGCACGGCGATGATCGTCGCCATGACCGCGACCTGGAGCGTCAGCTCCATGCGGATGCCGATCTCCTCGACGACCGGCCGGTCCGTCCACATCGAGTTGCCGAGGTCGAGCGTGGCGACCCCGACCATCCACTGCCCGAACTGGACGTGCAGCGGCTGGTCGAGGCCGAGACGCTTGCGCTCGTAGTCGAGGGTTTCCTGGGTGACGTTGCCGCCGTCCCCGCGCATCTTCACCTCGACGATGTCGCCCGGCACCACCCTCAGCATGAAAAAGATGAGGATCGCGACCCCGGCAAGCGTCGGGATCATCAGCAGCGTGCGGTTGACGAGGTAACCGAGCATCGGGAACGGCGGCCTTTCGCGTCAGGTCAGGAGTTGAGCCACACCCCGGACAGGTCCTGTCCGAGATTGTGGCTGGGCGACATCTGCCAGCCCATGACGTTGGCATGGGTCAGCACGATGCGGTGCCACCAAAGCAGCGGCACCTGGTAGGCCTGGTCGAGTGCCCGCTTCTCGAACGCGCGGATCAGCTCGAAGCGCTTCTTGTCGTCGCGCTCGCGCGCCTGGGCGGCATAGAGACGGTCCATCTCGGCGTCGATCGCGCGGCTGCGGTTCTCGGGCGCCTTGTTGAACGACAGGTACTTCGCCAGTGCCAGCGACGGCTCGTCCATGAACAGGTTCGAGAAGTCGATCGCCACGTCGAAATTGCCGCTCGACATGCCCGCGAGATAGGGCGACGTCTCCGACTGGCGGTGCTCGACATTGACGCCGATCTGGCGCCACTGGTCGACCACGAAGATGCCGGCCGGCGTATAGGGCTGGGCGAGGTTGCGGTTGTGCAGGACGAAGGTCAGGTTCGGCACGCCCGCATCGCGCAGCAGCTTGCGCGCCTCGGCGCGTGCGGCGTTCATGTCGCGCCCGAAGCCCGGCACCTTGAGCAGGTCCTCGTCCTTCATCGCGAAGGGCGAGCCGGGACGGATCAGGCCGCCCGCGTCGCGCAGCGTTGCGGTCCGCGCCAGGCCCACGGCACCGCCGCGCCGGTCGATGGCGAGATGCAGCGCCCGACGCACGCGCACGTCGTCGAACGGCTTCTTCTCGGTGTTGAAGACGATCATCAGGTTGAGCGTCCAGCTCGATTCCTCGGCGCGGATGCGGTTGCCCATGACCTGCACGATGCGGTCGCGCTCGGCCGGGCTCACGCCGCGGAACTCGGCCTGCACCTGGCCGCCCTGCAGCGCGTTCATCATCGCGGCGGGCTGCGTCATGAACACGCCGCGGAAGCCGTCGAGATAGGGCTGGCCGCTCTTGAAATAGCCGTCGAAGCGCGTGCCCGAGACGTGGCTGCCCTTGACGTGCTCGCCGAAGCGGAACGGGCCCGAGCCCATGATCGCCGTGCGCGGCGCGTTCGGGTTCGCGGCCAGCACCGAAGCCTTGTAGACCCAGTTCCACGGGCTCGCGAAATGCTCGAGCATCGCGGGATTCGGCGACTTCATCTTGAACACGACGGTCTTCGGATCGGGCGTATCGATCGTGTCGATGTCCTCGAACGTGGCCTTGCGGGTGGAGACGACGCCCGTCGGCGGATTGCGCATCCGGTCGTAGGTCGCCTTGATGTCGGCCGACGTGACCGGCGAACCGTCGTGGAAGTTCGCGTTGGGCGCCAGCTTGAACGTGTACGTCATCAGGT
Source organism: Tagaea sp. (assembly GCA_965279565.1). Lineage (GTDB taxonomy): Bacteria > Pseudomonadota > Alphaproteobacteria > CACIAM-22H2 > CACIAM-22H2 > Tagaea. The sequence goes on from OZ257249.1 coordinate 61,300, forward strand.
CGGCGGCCACTTCCCACGACACGGCGAGATCGGCCTTCACCTTGGGATAGTTGGCGAGGTCGAACTGCAGCAGCGTCGAGTGGAACGGCGAGCCGAAATGCAGCGTGGCGAACGTGTCGGAGCCGTGCGCGTCGTAATGCGGCGTCTCGGCCGAGATCGCGAAATTGAGCGTGCCGCCCTTCTTGGGCGCGCCCTGCGCGTGCGCCGGCAGGGCGTCGAGCAGGCCGATTCCGGCGGCGGTGAAGGCGGCGGCCTTCATGAAATCGCGGCGATTGCTTTCCATGGCGTATCCTCCTGTTCTGGTCCGGACGCCCGCATTTTTCGCGTTCGCGTCCGGAGTTTTGTGTCTGCTGGGCCCGGCAGCCGGGGGACGGCCGGGGTCGTCTTCACTGGACTACGCGGCACCTGCCCGCGTCAAGAAAAGCATCAGACCTTGATGCAGGCGACGAAATGTCCGGGCCGCGCCTCGCGCGGCTCGGGCACGATCTCCTTGCACTCGCGCGTGGCGAGCGGGCAGCGCGTGTGGAACACGCAGCCCGTCGGCGGGTTGAGGGGACTGGGAAGTTCGCCCGAAAGTGCGCGCGCCGCCCGGCTCTTCTCGATCGTCGGATCGGGAACGGGGGCGGCGTCGAGCAGCGCCTTCGTATAGGGGTGCAGCGGCTCGGCATAGAGCGCGTCGCCGTCGGCCATCTCCATCAGGCGGCCCAGATACATGACCACGACGCGGTCGGAGATGTGGCGCACGACCGCAAGATCGTGCGCGATGAACAGGTAGGTGAGGTTGAGCTTGTGCTGGAGGTTTTCCAGGAGGTTGATGATCTGGCCCTGGATCGACACGTCGAGCGCCGAGACCGGCTCGTCGCAGACGATGAACTCGGGCTCCATCGCGAGTGCACGCGCGATGCCGATGCGTTGGCGCTGGCCACCCGACATCTCGTGCGGATAGCGTTCGGCCATGTAGGGGAACAGGCCCACCTGCACGAGGAGTTCGGAAACGCGCTCGGCCGCCGCCTTGGCGTTGGGCACCAGCTTGTAGACCATCAGCGGCTCGGCGATGGTCTGTCCGATCGTCATGCGCGGATTGAGCGAGCTGAACGGGTCCTGGAAGATCACCTGGATCTTGCGGCGGATCTGGCGCAGCTCGTTCAGGTCCTTGTGCGCGATGTCCTCGCCCTTGAACACGATCTCGCCGGCGGTCGGGTTGTCGAGGCGCAGCACGAGGCGGCCGACCGTCGTCTTGCCGCAGCCGGATTCGCCGACCAGCCCCAGCGTCTCGCCGGGGGCGATGTCGAACGACACGTCGTTGACCGCGCGCACCTCGCTCGTCGTCGACGAGAACAGCCCGCCCTTGCGCGAGACGGTGAAGAACTTCTTGAGGTTCCGCACCGACAGCAGCGGGGCCGCGTCCTTGGCGATGCGCTTGCCCGCGTCGATGCGCGCCACTTCGGCGGGGCGCAGCGTACCGGCGACCAGTTCGCGCGCGCGCAGACAGGCGGAGAAATGGCCAGCCTCGACCTCGACCAGCGGCGGGTCCTGTTCGCAGATGTCGGTCTTGAACGCGCAGCGCGCGGCGAAGCGGCAGCCCTTGGGCGGTTCGAGCAGGTTGGGCGGCAGGCCCTCGATCGTCTCGAGCTTCAGCCCGCGCGGCCGGTCGAGCCGCGGGACCGAGCGCATCAGGCCCATCGCGTAGGGATGGCGCGGGCGCAGGAACACGTCGTCGGCCGTTCCCTGCTCGACCACGCGTGCGGCGTACATCACGTTGACGCGGTCGGCATAGCGCGCGACGACGCCCAGATTGTGCGTGATGATGATCAGCGCGATGTTGAGCCTGCGCGAAAGCTCCTTCATCAGCTCCAGGATCTGCGCCTGGATCGTCACGTCGAGTGCCGTCGTCGGTTCGTCGGCGATGATGAGCTTCGGGTTGCACGCGAGCCCGATGGCGATCATCACGCGCTGGCGCATGCCGCCGGAGAACTGGTGCGGATACTGGTCGAGGCGGCGCTCGGGATCGGTGATGCCGACCATCTTGAGGAGCTCGACCGCGCGGGCATGCGCCTGCTCCTCGGTCATCTTCAGGTGGATGAAGAGCGGCTCCTTGATCTGCAGCCCGATCGGCAGGACCGGGTTGAGCGAGGTCATCGGCTCCTGGAAGATCATCGAGATGTCGCGCCCGCGGCGCTCGCGCATCTCCTCGTCCGTCAGGTCGAGAAGGTTGACGCCCTCGAACATGATCCGGCCGTGGACGACGCGGCCCGCGGGCTTGGCCAGCAGGCGCATGACCGCGAGCGAGGAGACCGACTTGCCGCAGCCCGATTCGCCGACGATCGCCAGCACCTCACCGGGGCGGATCTCGTACGACACGCCCTCGACCGCGCGCACGACGCCGCGCGACGTCACGAAATGGACGTGCAGATCCTCGACCGAAAGAAGGGGCGGCGTTTTGCCGGGCGATGGCGCTGTGGCAGTCGACTGCAAGGCGTTTCCTCAATAAGTCTGCCCGGATTTTGGGCAGCCCGTTCGCTTCCGGGTGCTCGGGACGATGCCCCGCACCTCGTTATTAGACTTCCGGGCCTTGCCTATCACGTGTTTCAAATTGTTTCCAGCGATCAGGCATTGTCGGCGCGGACCGCTTCGACGACCGCATCCGTCACCTTGCGCGTGTCCGCCGTGCCGCCAAGATCGGCCGTGTGGAAACGGCTGTCCGCGGTCACGCGCTCGACCGCTGCCATGAGTCGCGCGGCGGAAGCCGCCTCGCCGAGATGCTCGAGCATCATCACCGCCGACCAGAACGTGCCGACCGGATTGGCGATGCCCTTGCCCATGATGTCGAAGGCCGAGCCGTGGATCGGCTCGAACATCGACGGGAATTTCCGTTCGGGGTTGAGGTTGGCGGTGGGCGCGATCCCGATCGAGCCGGCGAGTGCCGCTGCAAGATCTGAAAGGATGTCGGCGTGCAGGTTCGTCGCGACGATCGTGTCGAGCGTGGCGGGCTTGCGCACCATGCGCACGGTCATCGCGTCGACCAGCTCCTTGTCCCACGCGACGTCGGGGAACTCGCGCGCCGTCTCGGCCGCGATCTCGTCCCACAGGACCATGCCGTGGCGCTGCGCGTTCGACTTGGTGACGACCGTCAGCTTCTTGCGCGGGCGCGAGCGGGCAAGTGCGAAGGCGAAGCGCATGATGCGCGCCACGCCGACGCGCGTGAAGATCGACGTCTCGGTCGCGACCTCCTCGGGCAGGCCGCGATGCGAGCGCCCGCCCTGCCCCGCATACTCGCCCTCGGAATTCTCGCGCACGATGATCCAGTCGAGATCCTTCGCCGTCACGCCGGCCAGCGGCGAGGCGATGCCCGGCAGGATGCGCGTCGGGCGCACGTTGGCGTACTGGTCGAATGGCTGGCAGATCGCAAGGCGCAGCCCCCACAGCGTGACGTGATCGGGCACGTCGGGCATGCCGACGGCACCGAAATAGATCGCGTCGAACGGCTTGAGTTGCGCAAGCCCGTCGTCGGGCATCATCTTGCCGTGGCGCTTGTAGTAGTCGGAGCCCCAGTCGAAGCTCGTCACGTCGAGCGCGAAGCCGTCGCGCGCGGCGAGCGCCTCGAGCACGCGCAGGCCCGCCGGGACGACTTCCTTGCCGATTCCGTCGCCCGGAATCGCGGCGATGCGATGGCGCTTCATGGGTGGGTCCCCTTCTTCACATTGCGTCGATCGAGGCGGACTCTGATATACGAATTCGACGGCGACCGGTAGGGATCGGGGGACGGACAGCTTATGTCGGTTTGGGGAAGTCTTCTCGGCGGAACGGCCGGTTACGCGCTGGGCGGCCCGCTGGGGGCGCTGCTCGGTGCGGCGGCCGGCCACGCGATCGCGCGTGCGGCGTTCCGCAAGCCGGAAGACGACGCGGCCGACCGGCAGATCGCCTTCACGATCGCGACGGTGGCGCTTGCCGCCAAGATGGCCAAGGCCGACGGCGAGGTCTGCGCGCGCGAGAAGGCCGCGTTCGCGCGCCTGTTCCGCTTCGACGAGACCGAGCGGCGCAACGTCGAGCGCGTCTTCGATCTCGCCACGCGCTCGACCGCCGGCTACGAGGCCTATGCCCGCCAGGTCGCCGGCCTTTTCCCCAAGGGCGCGCCCGCACTGGAAGAACTTCTCGACTGCCTGTTCCACATCGCCGAATCCAACGGCGAAGTCACCGCGTCGGAAACCGCCTACCTCGCCGAGGTCGCGCGGATCTTCGGCATCGACACGCGCGACTTCGAAGCGCTGCGCGAAGCCCAGCGCGGCGCCGACGGCGCGGATCCGTGGCGCGTGCTCGGCCTCGCGCACGATGCGGACGAAGACACGGCGCGCAAGGCATGGCGCGAACTGGTGCGCACGCACCATCCCGACGTGCTGACCGGCCAGGGCATGCCGCCGGAATTCGTTGCGCTGGCCAACGAACGCCTCTCGATCATCAATGCGGCCTGGGACAAGGTCCGCAGCATCAAGGGTTGGAAATGAAGCCGATCGACGTCGCCCTCGTAGTCGGCGTGATGGTGTTCTGGGGACTGAACTTCGTCTTCGGGAAATGGGCCGTCGTCGAACTGCCGCCGATCTTCGCGATCGCGTGCCGCTTCACGCTCGTCGCCCTCATCCTGCTGCCCTTCGTGCGCGTGCCGCGCGGCAACCTGCTGCGCATCGCGCTGCTGTCGCTCACGCTCGGCTGCATCCATTTCAGCCTGTTCTTCACGGGCCTTGCCGGCCTCGATCCGGGGCTGAGCTCGATCGTCGCGCAGAGCCAGGCGCCCTTCGCCACGCTGATCGGCGCCCTCCTCTACAAGGACTATCCGGGCTGGCGGCGCTGGCTGGGCATGAGCCTTGCGTTCGTCGGCATCTGGCTGGCGACCGGCGAGCCGCGCGTGGGCGGCGGATACCTCAGCATCGGGCTGTGCCTGGCGGGCTCGCTCTTCTGGGCGGTCGCCAACTTCCAGATCAAGGCGCTGGGCCGCGTCGACAATTTCGCGCTCAATGCCTACATGGCGCTGTTCGCTGTCCCCATGCTGCTGTCGGTTTCCTTCACGCTCGAATCCGGCCATGTCGAGGCGATCCGCAACGCCAGCGCCTATGCGTGGTTCGGCGTCGTCTACATGGCGGTCGTCATCTCGGTCTGCACCTACTGGGTCTGGTACCGGCTGCTGCGCCGCTACGAGGTCAATCTCGTCGTGCCCTATTCGCTGCTCGTACCGGTGTTCGGCGTGATGTCGGGCGTGCTCCTCGCCGACGATCCGCTTGGCTGGCGCACGATCGCGGGCTGCCTCGTGACGGTCGCGGGCGTGGGCATCATCACGATGCGCCGGCCGGGCATGGCCGATCCGGAAGCGCAGTCCAAGTCCACATGAAGCGTGTCGCGACCCCTTCGCCCAATTTCGACGCGCGGCCCGACGGCGTGCGGCCCGAGCTGCTGGTCCTGCATTACACCGACACGCCTGCACTCGCCGACACGCTCGCCATCCTCCTCGATCCGGCGCGCAAGGTCAGCGCCCACTATGTCGTCGACGAGGACGGCACGGTGCATGCGCTCGTCGATGAAGCCGCGCGTGCCTGGCACGCCGGCATCTCGTGCTGGCGCGGGCTTCGCGACGTCAACGCGCGTTCGATCGGCATCGAGATCCAGAATCCCGGCCACCGCTGCGGCTATCGCGCGTTCCCCGACGCGCAGATCGACGCCGTGGCGGAACTCTGCCGCGAGATTTCGGCACGCCACGACATCGCATCCCGCGACGTCGTCGGCCATTCCGACGTGGCTCCTTCGCGCAAGCGCGATCCGGGCGAGCTGTTCCCGTGGGCGCGGCTGGCGCGCGAAGGTGTGGGGCTCTTTCCGTCGGGCGTGGCACCCCGCCGGCGCGTCGTGCGCGATTTCGGGCCGGGCGAACGCGACGAAGCGGTGATGGCGGCACAGGACGGTCTCGCGCGCGTCGGCTACGACTGCCCGCTCACCGGCACGCTCGACGAAGCAACCGGGGCAGTGCTCGTCGCGTTCCAGCGGCGCTATCGCCCGACGCGCTTCGACGGACGGCTCGACGGCGAGACGCAGGCGCTGCTGACAGCACTTCTCGCCCAAATTTTCCCCTAGACAAATTCCGGCGTTGAGTTATAAAAACTCAACTACATCAATATCTTACAATCGTATAGAGGTCACAATGGTAGTCGCACTTTACCCTGCCATCCTCGAATTCAACGATCCGGAATATGTCGTCACGTTTCCGGACCTCGCGGGCTGCCGTGCCGCCGGCGCCACGCAGGACGAGGCCGTGTGCAACGGCCTGTCGGCGCTGACGCTATGGCTCGAGAAGAAGGCCGCGTCCGGCGAGGAGCCGCCCGAGCCCACGCCGCTCGACCGGCTGCCGGCCGAGCGCGGAACGCGCGAGGTCGCGCGCCTGCTGCTGAAGGCCGACGTCACGGGCCGCGTGCTGCGCCTCAACATCAGCCTCGACGAGGGGATCGTCTCGCTCGCCGACCGACGGGCCGGCCATCAGGGCATGACGCGCTCGGGCTATATCGCCTCGCTGATCCGCGCCGATCTCGCCCGCGTGGGCCGCGCGCGGCGCTAGCCGCTTGTTGACGGCCCGGCCCGTTCGGCGCATCTAGGCGGCGCCAGACGGTCGGATGGCCGCGGGGGCGCAAGCCTTCGAGGAAAGTCCGGGCTCCACGGAAATAAAGGTGCCGGGTAACGCCCGGCGGGGGCAACCCCAGGGACAGTGCAACAGAAAGCAAACCGCCAACCGGGCTTCGGCCCGCGGCAAGGGTGAAAGGGTGGGGTAAGAGCCCACCGCAGCCGCGGCAACGCGGCTGGCACGGCAAACCCCACCTGGAGCAAGACCAAATAGGGGCGGCACGCGGGACCTTCGGGATCCGCAATCTGTTTCCGGACAGCCGCCCGGGTCGGTCGCGTGAGGTGCCTGGCGACAGGCATCCCAGAGGAATGGTCATCGCCGGTCCCGCAAGGGGCCGGAACAGAACCCGGCTTACAGACCGTCTGGCGTTTTCATCAGATCGACCCGCTGCGCCCCGCCCGCGCCATCGCGGCGCCGCGCGCTTGCCCAAATCCCCGAGTAGAACAGTCGGACTCCTGCGTTAAATTTGGTTAATGCATGCCCGATTGCGACCAAGAGAACGGAACGTGTTCGTGGCGGAACAGGGGCTTAGCCCATTGACGCCCATATACACCCATGCTATCCCATATTGTCCCACGACCTCTAACCTTCGCGAAGGTGGGGAGTGTGGGGCCGCGCGGAAAGACGAATTTCTCCCGTTTTTCAAGGCGTTGCGTAGCAGGGGACGGGACTGGGGACAGCGGCGCGGAATATGGCCAAGACCGCGTTCATCGGCACTTACCGTTTCAGGATCGACCGGAAGGGGCGCGTCTCCGTTCCGGCCGACTTCCGGGCCGTGCTCGCCGCCAAGGGCGAGGACGGGCTGAACGTGCTGCCGTGGGCCGGCCCCTCGGTGCGCGCGATCGGCAACGACGTGCTCGCGAAGATCGCCGAATCCGCAGATCCGCTCGCCGCGTTCAACGCCGCCCCGCTCGACAACGCCGCGATCCTCGCGGCCGACCTCATCCCGCTGTCGCTCGACGCCGAAGGCCGCGTGCTGCTGCCCGAAACGCTGGTCGCGCACTGCAAGCTCGGCGAGATCGCCGCCTTCGCCGGCCGCAACACGTTCTTCGAGATCTGGAACCCCGAAGCGCTCGAGGCCTACCAGGCCGCGCGGCGCGCGAGCCCGGGAGCGTGAGCGGAATGACGCAGCCGGCGGCACCCGACAATCCTTCGATCGACGCGGTGCATGTCCCGGTCCTGCTTGCCGAAACGCTGGCCGCCCTCGCGGTGTGCGACGGCGGGCGCTATCTCGACGGCACGTTCGGTTCGGGCGGCTACACGCGCGCGATCCTCGCGGCGGCCGACTGCCGCGTCGTGGCGATCGACCGCGATCCCGACGCGCTCGCGCGCGGTGTGGCACTCAAGACGCAGTACGGCGCAAGGCTGACGCTGGTCGAGGGGCGCTTCGGCGAACTCGACACCGCCGCGCACGAGGCGGGATTCGAAACGCTCGACGGTGTGGCCCTCGATCTCGGCGTTTCCTCCCCGCAGATCGACGAACCGGCGCGCGGCTTCTCGTTCCGCTTCGACGGCCCGCTCGACATGCGCATGGAGAAGAGCGGTACCAGTGCCGCCGACATCGTCAATTCGTGGGGCGAAGGCGAGCTTGCCGACACGATCTTCCAACTCGGCGAGGAACGTCATTCGCGCCGCGTGGCGCGCGCGATCGTCGCCGCGCGCAAGGAAAAGCGCATCGAGCGCACGGGCGAGCTCGCGCGCATCGTGCGCACGGCAGTACCCCGCTCGAAGGACGGCATCGATCCCGCGACGCGCACGTTCCAGGCGCTGCGCATCGCGACCAACGACGAGCTGGGCGAACTCGCGCGCGGTCTCGCGGCTGCCGAACGCGTCCTCGCCCCCGGCGGGCGCCTCGCGGTCGTCTCGTTCCATTCGCTCGAGGACCGCGCGGTCAAGCGCTTCCTGAAGGCGCGCTCGGGCGAGGCCGACCGCGGCTCGCGCCACCTGCCCGCACGCGCCGCCGGTGCGGCCCCCAGTTTCCGTCTCGTGTCGCGCAAGGGCATTCGCCCGGGTGCGGCCGAGGCCGACGCGAACCCCCGCGCGCGCTCCGCCACGCTGCGCGTCGCCGAACGCACGACCGCTCCCGCATGGATCGCGGAGGACGCGGCATGATGCGCATCGCGACATGGCTGTGGGTCGCCATCGCCGGCGTGATGGGCTACGGGCTCTACCAGCTCAAGCACGAGGTGCTCGCACTCGAGAACGAGCTGTTCCGCCTCAACCGGCAGATCGTGCAGGAGCAGCAGAACATCCACGTGCTGAAGGCCGAGTGGAGCTACATCAACCAGCCCGGCCGCCTTCAGGCACTCGCCCAGCGCCATCTCGACCTGCAGCCGATGACGCCCAAGCAGTTCGGCCGTCTCGATGCGCTTCCCGCCCTTCCCGCACAGGTCCAGCCGGTGCTGCCCGCCGTGCGCGTGACCGCCGCCCCCGCTCCCTCCCGCACGACGGAGACGCGATAGATGGCGACGCGCCTTTCCGACATCGTGCGCGCCATCCCCGCCCGCCTGCGCCTGCAGGGCAGTGCGGCGCGCTCGATGGAAACCGCGCGCCATCGCCTCGTCATCGGCGGGCTGCTCTTCGCGGTCGCCTTCGCGGTCGTCGCGGTGCGCCTCGTCGACGTGACGCTGCTGGCCGAGGCGCGCGAGCCGCGCGCCGCGCGCGTTCCCAACACCGGGCCACTCGATCTCGCGCGCGCCGACATCGTCGACCGCAACGGCGTGCTGCTCGCCACCTCGCTCGTCACGCAGTCGCTCTACGCCAATCCCAAGCTGATCGGCGACGCCGAGACGACCGCGCGCCGCCTCGCCGCGGTCCTGCCGGGCCTCGACGAGAAGACGGTGCGCGACCGGCTCGCCGCCGACGCGCGCAGCTTCGTGTGGATCCGGCGCAACCTGACGCCGCGCCAGCAGTACGAGGTGAACCGCCTCGGCGTGCCCGGCCTGTTCTTCCAGCGCGAGGAACGGCGCGTCTATCCGCACGGCACGCTCGCCAGCCACGTCGTGGGTTTCTCCGACGTCGACAATCGCGGGCTCGCGGGCGCCGAACAGGCGTTCGACGAGCGGCTGAAGGCGGACGCCGAGCCGCTGAAGCTGGCGATCGACGTGCGCATCCAGCACGCGGTGCGCGAGGAGCTCCAGCACACGATCGACGACTTCAAGGCGATCGGAGGCATGGGCGTGCTGCTCGACGTCAATACCGGCGAGACGCTCGCGATGGTCTCGCTGCCCGACTTCGATTCGAATGCCCCCGGCCTCGCCGACGCGGAATCGCGCTTCAACCGCAACACGCTCGGCACCTACGAGATGGGCTCCACCTTCAAGATGTTCACGGCCGCGATGGGGTTCGACTCCGGTGCGGTGCGCATGCAGGACAGCTGGGACGCGAGCCGCCCCTACACGATCGGCCGCTTCACGATCTCGGACTTCAAGGGCAAGAACCGCTGGCTCTCGACGCCGGAGGTGTTCATCTATTCCTCGAACCTCGGCGCGCTGCGCATGGCGCTGCAAATCGGCGTGGCGCGCCAGCGCGACTTCCTCGACCGCGTGGGCTTCCTGAAGCCCTCGCCGATCGAGCTGCCGGAAGTCTCCCATCCGCTGATCCCGAAGCCCTGGCGCGAGATCAACGCGATGACGATCGCCTTCGGGCACGGCATCACCGTCTCGCCCATGCAGCTCGCCGCCGCGGCGGCCGCTTCGGTCGGCGGCGGCATCATGCACCCGCCGACGATCCTCGCGCGTGCGCCCGGCGCCAAGGTGCCCGGCGAGCGCGTGATGAGCGCATCTGCCTCCGCCCAGCTCAACCAGCTCATGCGCCTCAACGTCGAGCGCGGCTCCGGCAAGACCGCGGAAGTCGCCGGCTATTTCGTCGGCGGCAAGACGGGCACGGCCGAGAAGATCCAGCGCGGCGGCTACAAGAAGAACGCGCGCATCTCGTCGTTCCTCGGCTCGTTCCCCGCGCACGCGCCCCAGTACGTGCTGCTCGTCATGATCGACGAGCCGCAGGGCAAGCGCGAGACCGGCGGCTACGCGACCGGCGGCGTCGTCGCGGCCCCGACGGCGGGGCGCATCATCACGCGCGTCGCCCCGATCCTCGGCGTGCCGCCGATGCACGAGACTCCACCCGACATCACGCGGCCGCTGCTTGCGGCCGCGAGCAGCCGGTAGGGGGCAGATGAATTTGGGCCTGCTCCTCGACAACGAAACGACACTTCGCAACGCGGCCGGCCGCGATCCCGAGATCGCCGGCGTGACCGCGGACTCGCGCGACGTCGCGCGCGGCTTCCTGTTCGCCGCACTGCCCGGCACGAAGCACGACGGGCGCGCCTATGTCGGCGAAGCGCTGCGGCGCGGTGCCGCCGCCGTGCTCGCGGGCCCCGGCCTCGACCTGCCGGCGGGCGTTCCCTATGTCGAGGCGGCCAATCCGCGCCGCGCCTTCGCGCGCGCGGCCGCGCGCTTCGCGGGCAGCCAGCCGCGCACGGTCGTCGCCGTGACGGGGACCAGCGGCAAGACGTCGGTCGCAAGCTTCGCGCGCCAGATCTGGGGCCATGCGGGCCGCAAGGCCGCCAGCCTCGGCACGCTCGGCCTCGTCGCCCCGCATGTCGCGCGCTACGGCGCGCTGACGACGGCCGATCCGGTTTCGCTGCACAAGGATCTCGCCGAGCTCGCCGCCGCCGGCGTGGACAATGTCGCGATCGAGGCGTCGAGCCACGGTCTCGACCAGTGCCGGCTCGACGGCGTGACGCTGACGGCCGCCGCCTTCACCAATCTCAGCCGCGATCATCTCGACTACCACGCGACGATGGAAGCCTATTTCGAAGCCAAGCGCCGACTGTTCGACACGCTGCTGCCGCAGGGAGCCGTCGCGGTGCTGAACGCCGACGCGCCCGAATACGAAGCGCTGCGTGAAACGTGCCTTGCCCGCCGCCAGCGCGTGATCGCGTATGGCCGCGCGGGTTCCGACATCCGCCTCGTCTCGGCCACACCGGTACCGCAGGGCCAGGACATCGAGATCGTCGCGTTCGGAAGTGCCCGCCGCGTCACGCTGCCGCTCGCCGGTTCGTTCCAGGCGATGAACGTGCTCGCCGCGATCGGGCTGACGGTCGGCACCGGCCTGTCGCCGCATGCGGCCCTCGACGCGCTGACCGTACTCGAAGGCGTGCCCGGCCGGCTGCAGCTTGCCGGCACGAAGGACAACGGCGCTTCGGTCTATGTCGACTACGCGCACAAGCCCGACGCGCTCGCCACGGTGCTGAAGGCGCTGAAGCCGCATGTCGAAGGCAAGCTCGCCGTCGTGTTCGGCTGCGGCGGCGACCGCGACGCCGGCAAACGCCCGATCATGGGCCGGATTGCCGCCGAACTCGCCGACCGCGTCATCGTCACGGACGACAATCCGCGCTCGGAAGATCCCGCCGCGATCCGCGCCGCCGTTCTCGCCGCTGCACCGGGTGCGCGCGAGATCGCCTCGCGCGAGGACGCAATCCGCATCGCCGTCGGCGAACTCGAAGCCGGCGACGTGCTGGTGATCGCCGGCAAGGGCCACGAGCAGGGCCAGATCGTCGGCACGACCGTGCTGCCCTTCGACGATCTCGACCAGGCGCGCCGTGCGCTGGCCGGAGGCGACGCATGACCGCCGCCCTGTGGACAGCCGAGGAAGCGCTGAAGGCGACGGCCGGCCGTCTCGCCGGCCCCGGCGGCTGGAAGGCGACCGGCATTTCCATCGACACGCGCACGCTCGAACCCGGCGACCTGTTCGTGGCGCTGAAGGGCGAGGCGAACGACGGCCACGCCTATGTCGCCGCCGCCCTTTCCAAGGGGGCCGCCGCCGCCCTCGTCGACAACGACAACGAAATCGCCGGGCCATGCCTGGTCGTGTCCGACACGCTGAAAGGTATCGCCGATCTCGGTCGTGCTGCGCGCGCGCGCGCCGACGTGCGTGCACTCGCCGTGACGGGCTCGATCGGCAAGACCAGCACCAAGGAAGCGCTCGCGCATGCGCTGAAGCACCAGGCGCCCACGCATGCCGCGCGCGCGTCGTTCAACAACCATATCGGCGTGCCGGTCACGCTCGCGCGCATGCCGCGCGACACGGTCTATGGCGTGTTCGAGGTTGGCATGAACCACGCGGGCGAGATCGCCCCGCTCGTGCAGATGATCCGGCCCGAAGTGGCGCTGGTCACGACGGTCGAGGCCGTCCACACCGAGAATTTCGTCGACGGGATCGCCGGCGTGGCCGCCGCGAAGGCCGAGATCTTCGCGGCTGGCGGACCGTTCGCGCACGGCAATCCGGGCACGGCCGTGCTGCCGGCCGACAGCCAGTTCCACGATTTCCTCGCCGCACGCGCGCGCGACGCGGGCTGGGCCCGCACGCTCGGCTTCGGCACGCACGCCAAGGCCGACGCGCGCCTCGCCGACTGGTCGGGCGATGCCGAGAAGGGCCGTGCACGCGTCGAACTGTTCGGCCGCACGCTCGATTTCGAGATCGGCGCCCCCGGCCGCCACTGGGCGATGAACCTGACGGGCGCCCTGCTCGCCATCGCGGCACTCGGTGCAGATGCCGAAGTGGCCGCCGCGTCGTTCGCGTCGATCGCCACACCCAAGGGCCGCGGCCAGCGCCACACGGTCGCACTGCCTGCCGGCGGCACCTTCCTGCTGATCGACGACAGCTACAACGCCTCGCCGCCCTCGATGCGCGCGGCCTTCGCCGTGCTCGCCAGCGCCGTCCTGCCGCAGGGCGGGCGGCGGATTGCCGTGCTCGGCGACATGCTGGAACTCGGGCCTCAGGCCGCGGCGCTGCACGAATCGCTCGCCGAACCGCTCGAGGCGAACCGGATCGACCGCGTCCATTGCTGCGGCCCCAACATGCGCCGGCTTTTCGAGAAGCTGCCGGCGCGCATGCGCGGCGTCCACGCGAAGGATTCGGCCGAACTGGAACAGGCCGTACTCGCCGACATGCGCGCGGGCGACGCGGTCACGGTCAAGGGATCGCTGGGCAGCAGGATGGGCCGCATCGTCGAGGCGCTGCGCGCCCTCGGTGCGAGCGACACACAGGGCCGCAGGGCCGCGGGCGGAAGGTAAGCAGCGAATGTTCTACAATCTCCTCGTCCCGCTCGCCGACAGCTTCACGCCGTTCAACGTGTTCCGCTACATCACGTTCCGGTCGGGCGGTGCGGTGATGACCGCCCTGCTGATCGCCTTCCTGTTCGGCGAGAGCGTCATCGGCTGGCTCAAGTCCAAGCAGCCCGAGCCGCCGATCCGCGCCGACACGCCCGAGCGCCACGCGCTGACCAAGAAGGGCACGCCCACGATGGGCGGCGTGCTGATTCTGCTGTCGCTCGGCGTCTCGACGCTGCTGTGGGCGGATCTGCGCAACGGCTATGTGTGGGCCGTGCTGACCGTCACGCTGGGCTTCGGCGCCGTCGGCTTCTACGACGACTACCTGAAGCTGACGAAGAAGAACTCGAAGGGTCTCGCGGGCCGCTGGAAGCTCGTCTTCCAGACGCTGATCTCGGTCCTCGCGACCGCGTGGATCGTCTATCTCACGCGCGAGCCGCTCTCCACGCAGGTCGCGATACCCTTCTTCAAGGACCTGCTGGTCGATTTCGGCATCTTCTTCTTCCCCTTCGCGATCTTCGTGATGGTCGGCTCGTCCAACGCCGTGAACCTGACCGACGGCCTCGACGGGCTCGCCATCGTGCCGGTGATGATCGCGGCGGGCTGCTTCGCGGCCTTCGCCTATGTCGCGGGCAACGCGATCTTCGCCAACTACCTGCTGATCCACCACGTGCCCGGTTCGGGCGAGCTTGCCGTCGTGTGCGCGGCCATCGTGGGCGCCTCGCTCGGCTTCCTGTGGTTCAACGCGCCGCCCGCGATGGTGTTCATGGGCGACACCGGCTCGCTGTCGATGGGCGGGGCGCTGGGTGCGGTCGCGGTCGTGACCAAGAACGAATTCACGCTCGCCATCGTCGGCGGCCTGTTCGTGGTCGAGGCGGTGTCGGTGATCGTGCAGGTCGCCTCGTTCAAGCTGACCGGCAAACGCATCTTCCTGATGGCGCCGCTGCACCACCATTTCGAGAAGATGGGCTGGGCCGAACCCACCATCGTGATCCGCTTCTGGATCATCGCCTCCATCCTCGCGCTCGCGGGTCTCGCGACGCTGAAACTCCGGTGAGGCGATGATCGACGTCTATCCCTTCCACGGTTTCCAGGTCGCCGTCCTCGGGCTCGGCAAGTCGGGCCTGCCGACGGCGCGCGCCCTGGCCGCGTCGGGGGCCGAGGTGTGGGCGTGGGACGACAGCGAGGACCGGCGCGCCGAAGCGCGCGCGGCCGGCGTGAACCTCGTCGATCTCCACAAGGCGGAGCTGCGCGAACTCACTACGCTCGTGCTGTCGCCGGGCATCCCGCACACACACCCCGCCCCGCACCCGGTCGTCGCGCGCGCGCGCGAAGCCGGGCTCGAGATCGTCTGCGACGTCGACCTGCTGTTCCGCTGCCAGCGCGAGGCGGCCTATGTCGGCGTGACGGGGACCAACGGCAAGTCGACGACGACGGCGCTGATCGGCCACGTGCTGAAGCACGCGCGCCGCACGGCCGAGATCGGCGGCAATATCGGTACGGCCGCGCTGTCGCTCGAACCGCTCTACGCCGGCGGCACCTACGTGATCGAGATGTCGAGCTACCAGCTCGAACTCGCGCCCACGGCCGTGTGGGACATCGCGGTGCTGCTCAACCTTTCGCCCGACCATCTCGACCGCCACGGCGGCATGGACGGCTACGTCGCGGCCAAGCGCAACATCTTCCAGCGCCAGGCGCGCCAGCACCTCGCCGTCGTCGGCGTCGACGACGACATCTCGGCCGGCATCCACGCGGCGCTCGTGCGCGCCGACGACCAGAACGTCGTCGCGATCTCGGGTTCGAAGCGCCTGAAGCGCGGCGTCTATGTCGCCGACGGCACGCTCTACGACGCGCGCGAGGGAAAGCCCGCCGCGATTTGCGACCTTTCCGGCTGCCTGACGCTGCCGGGCGCCCACAACCACCAGAACGCGGCGGCGGCCGCCGCCGTGGCGCTGCATATCGGCATCGCGCCCGCCCAGATCGCAGAAGCGCTCGCCACCTATCCGGGCCTCGCCCACCGGCAGGAACGCATCGCCACGCTGGATGGCGTGCTGTTCGTCAACGACAGCAAGGCGACCAATGCCGATGCGGCGGCGCGCGCACTTGGCTGCTACGACGCGATCCACTGGATCGCCGGCGGACAGGCCAAGGAAGGCGGCATCGAAAGCCTGCGCGCGTTCTTCCCGCGCATCGCGCATGCGTGGCTGATCGGCCAGGCCGCGAACGATTTCGCGAAGACGCTGGGCGACGTGCCGCACACGCTGGCGGGCGATCTCGCCGCGGCCGTGCGCGGCGCCTTCGCCGCCGCACGCAAGGCGGGCAAGCCGGGCACGGTCGTGCTGCTGTCGCCGGCCTGCGCGTCGTGGGACCAGTTCAAGAGCTTCGAGCATCGCGGCGAGACGTTCCGCGGCCTCGTGGCCGAGCTCTCCGGCACGGAGGGTCTCGCGGCATGAATTTCACGCGCGCCGACAATTCGGTCATGGCCCGCTGGTGGTGGACGGTCGACAAGTGGCTGCTCGTCGCGCTGGCCCTGCTTATCGGCCTGGGCATGGTGATGATCATGGCCGCCTCGCCGGCCGTGGCGTCGCGCGTCGGGCTCACCTCGTTCCATTTCGTCAGCAAGCAGCTGCAGATCCTGCCCGTCGCCGTGCTGATCATGCTCGGCGTGTCGATGCTGGAGCCGCGCCAGGTGCGCGGCCTCGCCCTCGCCGGGTTGATCGGTGCCGTGGCGCTGCTGTGCCTGACCTTCGTGATCGGCACCGAGATCAAGGGTGCGAAACGCTGGATCAGCCTGCCCGGCATGTCGCTGCAGCCCTCCGAGTTCGTCAAGCCGACGCTCGCCATCGTGTCGGCGTGGCTGTTCGCGCTCGCGCGCAAGAAGGAAGGCTTCCCCGGCGACTTCATCGCCATCCTGCTCTATGGCGGCACGATGGCGATGCTGCTGCTGCAGCCCGACATCGGCATGGCGTTCGTCGTGACGGCCGTGTGGTTCGCGCAGTATTTCCTCGCCGGCCTGCGGATGCTGTGGGTCGTGGCGCTGGGTGCCGCCGGCAGCGGGGCGGGCGTGCTGCTCTACATGACGTTCCCGCACTTCACGAGCCGCGTGAACCGCTTCCTCGATCCGGCCTCCGGCGACACCTACCAGATCAACACGGCGATGGAAGCTTTCATGAACGGCGGCCTGTTCGGCCGCGGCCCGGGCGAAGGCACGGTCAAGTCGTCGCTGCCCGACGCGCATTCCGATTTCATCTTCGCCGTCGCGGCCGAAGAGTTCGGCCTGATCCTGTGCCTGATCGTCGTCGCGCTCTACGCGTTCGTCGTGCTGCGCGGCTTCGCGCGCGCCCTGCAGGAGACCGACCTGTTCTCGCTGCTCGCGGTCGCGGGCCTTTGCGTGCAGTTCGGCGTGCAGGCGCTGGTCAACATGGGCTCGACGCTGCACCTGATCCCGACCAAGGGCATGACGCTGCCGTTCGTCAGCTACGGCGGCTCGTCGCTGCTGGCCATCGCCCTCGGCATGGGCTTCGTGCTGGCACTCAGCCGCAAGCGCTTTGGTGCAGGAGAGACGCTATGAGCGCCCCGCTCGTCGTCCTCGCCGCCGGCGGAACCGGCGGCCACGTGTTCCCGGCCGAAGCGCTGGCGGGCTCGCTCGCCGCGCGCGGCTTCCGCCTCGCCCTCGTCACCGACGACCGCGGCACGAAATACGGCGGCCGCCTCGGCGCGCTCGACACGCACCGCCTGCCGATCCGCAAGATGACGGGCAGCTTCTTCCGCCGTTTCGTCGGCGCGCTGAGCCTGCTGCCCGGCTACATCGCCGCACGTTCGCTGCTGGAACGCCTGAAGCCCGACGCCGTCGTCGGCTTCGGCGGCTATCCGAGCCTGCCCACGGTCGCCGCCGCGCGCCGGCATTTCCGCACCGCCATCCACGAGCAGAACGCCATCCTCGGGCGCGCCAACCGGCTGGTCGCCGCACATGTCGACGCCATCGCCACGTCCTTCGCGCAGACGCGCGGTGCCGGCGACAAGGCGACACTCGTCGGCAACCCGGTGCGCGCGGAAGTCGCCGCCCTGCGCGGCCGGCCCTTCGCCCTGCCTACGCAAGGCGGCATGCTGCGCGTGCTGGTGACCGGCGGCAGCCAGGGTGCCTCAGTCCTCGGCCGCGTCGTGCCCGCCGCGATCGGCCTGCTGTCGCAAGAACAGCGCGCGCGCATCGCCATCGTCCAGCAGTCGCGCCAGGAAGACGCCGAGACGGTGCGCACGCGCTTCCGCACGCTCGGCTTCACCGCCGAGATCGAGCCCTTCTTCGCCGACCTGCCGCAACGCATCGCCGAAGCACACCTCGTGATCGCGCGCGCGGGTGCGTCGACCGTCGCCGAACTTGCCTGCATCGGGCGGCCCTCGCTGCTCGTCCCGCTGCCCACGGCGACCGACGACCACCAGACCGCCAACGCGCAGGCCCTCGCGGCCGCCGGCGGCACGTGGCTCGTGCCCGAGGGCGAATTCACGCCGGCCGATCTCGCCGCGCGCCTGTGCGCGCTGCTCGCCGATCCGGCCCCGCTCGCGGCACTTGCCGCGGGTGCGCATTCCTTCGGCCGCCCCGACGCGGGCGACCGTCTTGCCGATCTCGTCCAGCGCCTCGCGGAGGGCAAAGCATGAGGGCCCTTCCCCTCGACATCGGCCGCATCCACTTCGTCGGCATCGGCGGCATCGGCATGTCCGGTATTGCCGAGATCCTGCACAATCTCGGCTACAAGGTGCAGGGCTCCGACCAGTCGGACGGCGCCAACGTGAAGCGCCTCGTCGGTCTCGGCATCCCCGTCGCCGTCGGCCACCGCGCGGAGAATGTCGGCGAGGCGGAAGTCGTCGTCGTGTCGACGGCCGTAAAGACCGACAACCCGGAAGTCCAGGCCGCGCGCCGCAACCTGATCCCCGTCGTGCGCCGCGCCGAGATGCTGGCCGAGCTGATGCGCCTCAAATGGGCGATCGCGATCGCCGGCACGCACGGCAAGACGACGACGACGGGACTGGTCGCCGCGATGCTGGAAGCCGCCGCGATGGATCCCACGATCATCAACGGCGGCATCCTCAACGCCTACGGCACCAACGCGCGTCTGGGCTCGGGCGACTGGATGGTCGTCGAGGCCGACGAGAGCGACGGCACCTTCATCAAGCTGCCCGCGACCATCGCGGTCGTCACGAACATGGACCCCGAGCATCTCGACTACTGGGGCACGTTCGACGCCGCGCGCAAGGGCTACCAGACCTTCGTGTCGAACATCCCGTTCTACGGTTTCGCCGCCCTGTGCATCGACCATCCGGAAGTGCAGGCGCTGATCGCGTCCACGCTCGACCGCAAGATCCTCGCCTACGGATTCTCCGCGCAGGCCGACGTGCGCGGCGTCAACATGCGCCTCGACGCGGCGGGCGGGCATTTCGACGTGCAGCTCTCGGGCCGTGCCGGTGCGGACCGGACGATCAACGGGCTGAGCCTGCCGCTGGTCGGCCAGCACAACGTGCAGAACGCGCTCGCCGCCGTCGCGGTGGCGGTCGAGATGGGTATCGACGACGCGACGATCCGCAAGGCGCTTGCCGGCATCAAGGGTGTGAAGCGCCGCTTCACGAAGACCGGCGTGGGTGCGGGCCTGACCGTCATCGACGATTACGGCCACCATCCGGTCGAGATCGCCGCCGTGCTGAAGGCCGCGCGCAGCGCCACGTCGGCCGGCGTGATCGCGGTCGTCCAGCCGCATCGCTACACGCGCCTCAAGTCGCTGTTCGAGGAATTCTGCACCTGCTTCAACGACGCCGACGCCGTGATCGTCGCCGACGTCTATGCCGCCGGCGAGCAGCCCGTCGAAGGCTCGTCGAAGGACGCGCTGGTCGAGGGCCTTCGCGACCACGGCCACCGCCGCGTCGTCGGCCTCGAAGCGCCCGAGAAGCTCGCCGAGACCGTGCTGTCGCAGGCCAAGCCCGGCGACATGGTCGTGTGCCTGGGTGCGGGCAGCATCACGCAGTGGGCCTACGCCCTTCCCGGCGAGCTCGACGCGCAGAGGAGCAAGGCATGATGGTCGCGACCCAGTCCCTGCGCCTCGTCGACAGGCTGCCGAAGGTGCGCGGCACCTACCGCGCGAACGCCAATCTCGGCCAGTACACGTGGTTCCGCGTCGGCGGCCCGGCCGAAGTGCTGTTCCGCCCGGCCGACGAAGCCGATCTCGCGGCCTTCCTCGCCGGCAAGCCCGCCGACGTGCCGGTCACGGTGATGGGCGTGGGCTCGAACCTCCTCGTGCGCGACGGCGGCGTGCCGGGCGTGACGATCCGGCTGGGCAAGGGTTTTGCCGGCATCACGCATGACGGGCGCATCCTGCGCGCGGGTGCCGCGTGCCTCGACCTCAACGTGGCGCTGCAGGCGCGCGACTGGGGCCTTGCGGGCCTCGAATTCCTGTCGGGCATCCCCGGCACGATCGGTGGTGCGCTGCGCATGAATGCGGGCGCCTACGGAAGCGAGATGAAGGACGTGACGCTGGCGGCCGAGGCGCTCGATGCGCGCGGCGAACGCCAGTACGTGACGAACGGCGCCTTGTGCTTCGGCTACCGCCACACCGGCATGCCGGCCGACTGGATCTTCGTCGCGGCCGAACTGAAGACCGGGGCGGGCGAGCCGGGCGCCATTGCCGCACGCATGATGGAAATCCAGGCCAAGCGCGAGACCGCCCAGCCGGTGCGTGCGCGCACGGGCGGATCGACCTTCGCCAACCCCGACGGTGCCAAGGCCTGGGAACTGATCGACGCCGCCGGCTGCCGCGGCCTTACGCGCGGCGGGGCGATGGTGTCGGAAAAGCACTGCAACTTCCTGATCAATACGGGCGAAGCGACCGCCGCCGATCTCGAGGATCTGGGCGAGGACGTGCGCGCACGCGTGTCCGCGAAATTCGGCGTCGATCTCAAGTGGGAGATCCGGCGCATCGGCATCCGCCTGGAGGCTGGCCAATGACCCGCGTACTCGTCCTGATGGGCGGCCTTTCGAGCGAACGCGAGGTAAGCCTCGTGTCGGGCCGCGAGTGCGCGGCAGCGCTCCGCGCCAAGGGCTACGACGTGGTCGAGCACGATTTCCGTTCGCTCGAAGAGCTGGTCGCCGCACTGGCCGAGCGCCCGGACGCCGTCTTCAACGCGCTGCACGGCCGCTATGCCGAGGACGGCACGATCCAGGGCGTGCTCGATCTCGCGCGCGTTCCCTACACGCATTCGGGCCTTCTCGCGTCCGCGCTGGCGATGGACAAGCCCGTCGCGCGCAAGCTGTTCGCGGCACACGGCCTGCCGGTGGCGCAGGGTGGGGTGTTCCATCGCGACGACGTGCTCGCCGGGCGCGCGATGCCGGTTCCCTTCGTCATGAAGCCGACGAACGAAGGCTCGTCGGTCGGCGTGAAGATCGTGCTGGAGAAATCCGACCTCGAGGCGCTGGCGTCCGAGCCGTGGGAATTCGACGACGAGGTGCTGGTCGAACGCTATGTGCCGGGCCGCGAGTTGACGGTCGCCGTCCTCGGCGCCAACGGTTCGGCCAAGGCGCTGGGCGTACTCGAGATCCGCCCCAACAACGGTTTCTACGACTACGCGGCCAAGTACACCGACGGGAAGGCGATCCATCTGTGCCCCGCCCCCATCGACGCGCGCGCCTACGCGCAGGCGATGGCGATGGCGCTGGAAGCGCATCGGGCACTGGGTTGCCGCGGCGTAAGCCGGGCCGACATCCGCTACGACGACACGCGCGGCGAACCGGGCGAACTGTGCCTGCTCGAGGTCAACACACAGCCCGGCATGACGCCGCTGTCGCTGGTGCCCGAGATCGCCGCCGCCACCGGCATGAACTTCCCCGACCTGTGCGCCTGGCTCGTCGAGCATGCGCGCCACGACGGGCCTGCACCCAAGGTGTCCGAATGATGCTGCGCCGTTCCAAGACCAAGAAACCCGCGCGCCGCTTCGGCTGGCGCCGGATCCTGTCGACCCGCCCGTCGGCGCGCGCGGTGAAGCTTTCGCTCGCTTTCGTCCTCGCCGTGTCGCTGGGCGGCGGCGGCTGGTGGGCGTGGACGCACGGGGCGGCGGAATCGCTCGAAGACCTGCGCGTCGATGCCGGGCGGGGTGCGATGAATCTCGGCGCGCGCCTGGGCCTTGCCGTGAACGACATCCGCATCGAAGGCCGCGTGCAGACCGATCCGCGCGACGTGCGCGCGGTCCTCGACGCGCGCCGCGGCTCGCCGATCCTCGCCTTCGATCCCTATGCGGCGAAGACGGAACTCGAAAGGCTTCCCTGGGTGCGCAAGGCCACGGTCGAGCGCCGCCTGCCCGACACGATCGTCGTCCAGCTCGACGAGCGCGTACCTCTGGCACTCTGGCAGCGACAGGGCCGCTTCACGCTGATCGATTCCGAAGGCAAGGAGATCCCCGGCACCGATCCGGCGAAATTCTCCGACCGGCCGATCGTCGTCGGCGACGACGCGCCCGAGCACGCCGCCTCGCTGATCGCCCTGCTGGAAACCGAACCCGCGATGATGGCGCGCATCGCCGCCGCGGTGCGCGTCGGCGGAAGGCGCTGGAACCTGCGCCTCGACAACGGCGTCGACGTCAACCTGCCCGAAGCCAATCCGGGTGCGGCCTACGAACGGCTCGCCCAGCTTGCGCGCGACAACGGCCTGATCGACCGCAACCTCGTCGCGGTCGACCTGCGCCTGCCCGACCGCCTGATCCTTCGCGTCGGCCGCGAGCAGCCCGCGGCCATCCCGACCCAGACGGCGCCGGTTCCCGCGCGCCGCCCCAACAAGCCGACCTGAGGAGCCTCGCATAGTGCGCAAGAGCAAGCGGAAATCCCGGAACGGCCTGATCGCGGCCCTCGATCTCGGCTCGACCAAGGTGGCCTGCTTCGTCGCCAAGGCGGAGGCGGACGGGTCTGCCCGCGTCGTCGGCATCGGCCACCAGATCAGCCACGGCGTGAAGGGCGGGGCGATCATCGATCTCGAGGAAGCCGAGAACTCG
The DNA here is from genome assembly GCA_965279565.1 of Tagaea sp. Classification (GTDB taxonomy): domain Bacteria; phylum Pseudomonadota; class Alphaproteobacteria; order CACIAM-22H2; family CACIAM-22H2; genus Tagaea. Next base: position 84,088 of record OZ257249.1, read on the forward strand.
ATCCTGTCGGCCGTCTCGGCGGCCGAGCAGATGGCGGGCGAGACGCTGAAGAGCGTCGTCGTCAACCTGATCGGCGGCCATCCGCAGTCGCGCACGGTGCCGGTCGAAGTCGCCATCGCCGGCCACGAGATCGCCGAGCACGACCTGCGCAAGGTGCTCGACCAGGCGCGCCAGACCCAGCAGGCGACCGACCGCCGCCTCATCCACCAGATTCCCGTCGGCTTCACGATCGACGGCAGCCGGGGCATCCGCGATCCGCGCGGCATGTGCGGCGACCGGCTCGGCGTCAACATGCACATGCTGACGGCCGGCTCCGCCGCCGTGCGCAATCTCGAAAGCGTCGTCGCGCGCTGCCATCTGGAAATCGAGGACATCGTCGTCCCGGCCTATGCCGCGGGTCTCGCCTGCCTCGTCGAGGACGAGATGGACCTCGGCACGTGCGTCATCGACATGGGTGGGGGCACCACGTCCTTCGCCGTGTTCTTCGACGGGCACTGCGTCTATGCCGACACGATCTCGGTCGGCGGGGCGCACGTCACCAACGACATCGCGCGCGGGCTTTCCACACCGCTCGCCTATGCCGAACGGATGAAGACGCTGCACGGCAGCTGCATCCCGTCGGCCGCCGACGAGCGCGAGATCATCGACGTGCCGCTGGTCGGCGAGGAAGAACACGCGCAGGCCAACCACGTGCCCAAATCGATCCTGACCGGGATCATTGCACCACGCCTCGAAGAGACATTCGAGATGGTGCGCCAGCGCCTCGAGGCGTCGGGCTTCGACCGCATCGCGGGGCGACGCGTCGTGCTGACGGGCGGCGCTTCCCAGCTCCAGGGCGTGCGCGAGCTCGCCGCCATGGTCCTCGACAAGCAGGTGCGCATGGGCAAGCCCATCCGCCTGCAGGGTCTGGCCGACCAGACCGGCGGCCCCGCCTTCGCGGCGTGCGCCGGGCTCGTCGCTTTCGCCCTCGCCAAGGGCACGGAATCCCTGCGGCCCGAAACCGCACCCGCGACGGGTGCCGGAATGATCGGCCGCTTCGGAATGTGGCTGAAGGAGAACCTATGACGGGAGGACCTTCACCGCCGCGACGACAACCCCAGCACCGTCTCGGCCCGCGCGAAGCGGGTCACCAGCTCAACCGACTTATCGGAACTCACAGGGATCGGAGGTAACGACCATGGCCATCACTCTCGGAATCCAGCCCAGCGAACTGAAGCCGCGCATCACCGTCGTCGGTGTGGGCGGTGCCGGCGGCAACGCCGTCAACAACATGATCCGCGCCAAGCTCGAAGGCGTGGAGTTCGTCGTCGCGAACACCGACGCCCAGGCGCTCGGCCAGTCGATCGCCGAACGCAAGCTCCAGCTCGGCGTGGGCGTCACGCAGGGCCTGGGCGCAGGCTCGCGCCCCGACGTCGGCCGCGTGGCCGCGGAAGAATCGATGGGCGATCTCCTGGAGCACATCCAGGGTTCGCACATGGTCTTCGTCGCCGCCGGCATGGGCGGCGGGACGGGGACGGGTGCCGCCCCGGTCATCGCGCGCGCCTGCCGCGAGCACGGTATCCTCACCGTGGGCGTGGTGACGAAGCCCTTCCACTTCGAGGGCCAGAACCGCATGCGTCTGGCCGAAGCCGGCATCGAGGAGCTTCAGCAGACGGTCGACACGCTCATCATCATCCCGAACCAGAACCTGTTCCGGGTGGCGAACGAGCGCACGACCTTCGCCGACGCCTTCAAGATGGCCGACGACGTACTCTATTCGGGCGTGCGCGGCGTCACCGACCTGATGGTGATGCCGGGCCTGATCAATCTCGACTTCGCCGACATCCGCTCGGTGATGGGCGAGATGGGCAAGGCGATGATGGGCACGGGCGAGGCCGAGGGCGACAACCGCGCCATCGACGCCGCCCAGAAGGCGATCTCGAACCCGCTCCTCGACGACGTGTCGATGAAGGGGGCCAAGGGCGTTCTCATCAACATCACCGGCGGCATGGACATGACGCTGTTCGAGGTCGACGAGGCGGCCAACCGCATCCGCGACGAGGTCGATCCGGACGCGAACATCATCTTCGGCTCGACCTTCGACGAGAGCCTCAACGGCCGCATGCGCGTGTCGGTCGTGGCGACCGGCATCGAGGCGATCGCCGCCGCGATGCCGCTGCCCGACAAGAAGGTGGTCAACATCCGCGCCACGGCACGCCCGGCCCCGATGACCACGACGGCGCCCGCCGCCGTGGCCGCGGCGACGGCGATCCCGCCGGTCCCGGCCTACGCCCCGACGGTGGCGCAGGCGGCCCCCATCCAGCAGGGTGCCACCGCGCTGAAGATGGAACCGGCCCCGATGCCCGAACCCGCCCCGGCACCCGCCGCGGCGGAGACGGTCGCCGAGCCGGTCGCGATTGCCCCGGCGCCGGTCGCCGAGGCGTTCATCCCGCCCAAGCCGGTCGAGGTCGCGGCACCTGCCGCCGCGGCACCGACGCAGCCGGCCAACCCGTTCGCCGAGGCCGAACTCGTCAACGCGGCCAAGGCGGCGGCACCCAAGCCGGTCCGCAAGCCGACGATCTTCGAGCGCATGACCCGCACGGGGACGGCGCGTTCGGAGAGCGAAACGACCCGCAGCCAGCCCACGCTGGTCGCACCGGTCGGCGGCATCATGCCGGCCCCGGCCGCCGCGGCACCTGCGCCGACCTCGGCGCCGGCCCCGGCGCCGGCCCCGGCACCGCAGCCGGTTACCGCACAGCCGCGCCTGGGCGGGCTCGACCCGTCGGATCGCGTCCAGTCGAAGTCGGAAGACGATCTGCTGGAAATCCCGGCGTTCCTGCGCCGCCAGGCGAACTAGCGGACGGGTTGCAGGTGGCCATGCCTGCAACAGTTCGCAACAAAAGGTGACTTGAGGCTCCGGGGGCGGTCTTGTACCAACCCTCGGAGCCTCAAGGTTTTTTTAGGGGAAGAAGTCGCCGCGACCCGCGTTGTGGTCGCACACGGCACATCGCCCCCCGGAGTTCGGATTTGCTCGGCAAGCGTACACAAAAGTCACGTACCGTTGCGCAGCGCACCCTGAAGGGTCCGATCGCTTGCACCGGTACCGGTCTGCATTCCGGCCGCAAGGTCGCCATGCAGCTGCTGCCGGCCGCCCCCAACCACGGCATCGTCTTCCGCCGCCGCGACATCCCCGGCGACGCCGGCATCCTGAAGGCCGATTTCCGCGCGGTGCGCGACACGCGCCTGTGCTCGATGCTGGCCAACGACGCCGGCACGAAGATCGGCACGGTCGAGCACCTGATGGCCGCCCTCTACGGCGCGGAGATCGACAACCTGATCGTCGAGCTCGACGCCGACGAAGTGCCCGTCATGGACGGCTCGGCCGCCCCGTTCCTGTTCCTCGTCGACTGCGCGGGCACGATCGAGCAGGCGGCACCCCGCCGCGCCATCGAGATCCTCGCCCCGATCGCCTTCGAGGAAGGCGACGCGCGGATCGAGCTCGTCCCCGGCGCCGGTTTCTCGGCCGAATTCGAGATCGACTTCGCCAACGAGGCGATCGGCCGGCAGGCCATCCATGTGGCGCTGGAGCCGGCCGGCTTCCGCCAGGACATCGCCCGCGCACGCACCTTCGGCTTCGAGCACGAGGTCGCCTCGCTGCGCGCCATGGGCCTCGCGCGCGGCGGCTCGCTCGACAATGCGGTCGTCGTCTCGGGCGAACGCATCCTCAACGAGGACGGCCTGCGCTTCGACGACGAGTTCGTGCGCCACAAGGTGCTCGACCTGGTCGGCGACTTCTATCTGGCCGGCGCCCCGATCCTTGGCCATGCCCGCGCCCGGCGTACCGGCCACCGGCACAACAACGCGCTGCTGCATGCGCTGTTCGCCGCCCCCGCCGCCTGGCGCTGGACCGAGGTCGGTGCGGACACCTATGCCCGGCCGGCCGCCCGGGCGAGCCTGGCTTCGGACTGAGCCCTCCCCCTCCGGCAGGGCTGAATTTCCCCCGGAACTCGCCTATATTAAGGTCATGACCGCGATACGCGCCGCCCGACCGATTCGACTTGCCGCAGCATTGGCTGCGGGCCTCCTCGCCGTCGCCTGCAGCGGCACCGAGGAAGAGGCCTATGTCGAACGGCCGGTCGAGGAGCTCTACAACAACGCCGTCAACGCGATGTCGACCGGCAACAACAAGCGCGCGGCCAAGCTCTTCGACGAGGTCGAGCGCCAGCACCCCTATTCGGTCTGGGCGACGCGCGCCCTGCTCCAGGCGGCCTACGCGCACTATCAGGGCAACAGGTACGACGACGCGATCGTCGCGATCGACCGCTTCATCCAGCTCAACCCGTCCAACCGCGACGTCGCCTATGCCTATTACCTGAAGGCGCTGTGCAACTACGAGCAGATCACCGACGTCGCGCGCGACGCGCGCATGACCGAAGTGTCGCTGCAGGCCCTGCAGGAAGTGGTGCGCCGCTTCCCCGAAACGCCGTTCGCGCGCGACGCGCGCGTCAAGATCGACCTCACCTACGACCATCTCGCCGGCAAGGAGATGGAAGTCGGGCGCTTCTATCTGAAGCGCGGCCAGTGGCTCGCCGCGATCAACCGCTTCCGCACCGTCGTCGACAAGTACCAGACGACCGGCCACGTGCCCGAGGCGCTGCACCGCCTCGTCGAAGGCTACATGGCGCTGGGCCTCGTCGACGAGGCGCGCCGCTCGGCCGCCGTGCTCGGGCACAATTATCCGGGCAGCGAGTGGTACCAGGACTCCTTCGCCCTCGTCGGGACGGGCGAACTGCCGAAGGACGACCGCCCCGGCATGGTCTCGCGCACCCTCAACGCGCTCAATCCGCTCAACCTGTTCTGAAGGCCGCCTCTCGGCGTTCTAGGAATAAATAACGAGAACATATTGACAACATCCGAACGGCGGCGCTAGGGTCGGATCCGCGATTCCTCCTTCCTCCCGGCGCCGGAGTCCCGATGCCCCGTCCGCATCTGAAGCTCGTACCGCCCGCCTTCCCTGCGGGCGATTCTCCCGCTACATCGAAGGCGATGCTCGCCTCGCTCGCCATCCGCGATTTCGTCCTGATCGACCGGCTCGACATCGCCTTCGAGGCCGGCCTGTCGGCGCTGACCGGCGAGACGGGTGCCGGCAAGTCGATCCTGCTCGACGCACTCGGCCTCGCACTCGGCGGCCGGGCCGAAGCCGGGTTCGTGCGCAAGGGTGCGACGCAGGCAAGCGTCGCCGCCAGCTTCGACGTCGAGGCCGGACACCCCGCCCTGGCACGCCTCGCCGAACAGGGTCTCGACCTGCCCGAGGCGGGAGCCCCCCTCATCCTGCGCCGCGTGCTGTCGGCCGACGGGCGCAGCCGCGCCTTCGCCAACGATCAGGCCTGCTCGGTCGGCCTGCTGCGCGAGCTGGGCGAATCCCTCGTCGAGGTGCACGGCCAGTTCGACACGCACGGCCTGTTCGACGCGTCCACCCATTGCGGCCTGCTCGACGCGTGGGCCGATCTGGTGCGCCCGGCCGCGGAACTGGTACGCCTGCATGCCGACTGGCGCACGCGGATGCGCGCGGTCGACGACGCGAACGAAGCCGTCGCGCGCGCGCGCGCCGAGGAAGACTATCTGCGCCACGCCGTGGGCGAGCTCGACGCGCTGGAGCCCAGGGAAGGCGAGGAAAAGACGCTCGCCGAACAGCGCGCGATCCTGCAGGGCCGCGAGAAGCTGGCCGAAGCCCTTGCCGAAGCCGCCGCCGAGATCGGCCAGCACAAGGGGGCCGAAGGCGCCCTGCGCGCGGCCCAGCGTGCGCTCGAACGCGTCGCCCCGCATGCGGGCGAACGCTTCGACCGCGCTATCGCCGCCCTCGACCGTGCCGCTTCCGAGGCGATGGATGCCGCGGCCGAGATCGAAGCCGCGGGCGACGCCCTCGCGGAAGGCGGCAGTGATCTGGAGAAGACCGAGGAGCGGCTGTTCGCGCTGCGCGCACTCGCGCGCAAGCACCGCACCGACGTGGACGGGCTTGCGAAGCTGCGCGCCGAGATTGCCGACAAGCTCGCCGCCCTCGACGACGGCGAAGCGGGCCTGAAGAAACTGGCGCAGGAAGCGGCAGCCGCGAAATCGGCCTTCCTGACGGCGGCCAAGGCGCTGTCGGCCGCGCGCAACGCCGCCGCCGGCAAGCTCGACAAGGCGCTCGCCAAGGAACTGCCGCCGCTCAAGCTCGACAAGGCGAAGTTCCGCACGCGCATCGCTCCCCTGCCGGAAGCCGACTGGCACGCGGGCGGGATGGACGCGGTCGCGTTCGAGGTCGCCACCAACCCCGGCAGCGAGCCCGGCCCGCTCGCCAAGATCGCCTCGGGCGGCGAACTCGCGCGCTTCATGCTGGCGCTGAAAGTGGTGCTCGCGCGCGCCGACGCGCGCCGCGGCCTTGCCCCCGCCCTCGTGTTCGACGAAGTCGACGCCGGGATCGGCGGTGCCGTGGCGGCAGCCGTGGGCGAACGCCTCGCGCGGCTGGCGCGCGAAGCGCAGGTCCTGGTCGTCACGCACAGCCCGCAGGTGGCCGCACGCGCCGACACGCATCTGCGCGTCGCCAAGACCGCGACCGCCAAGACCGCCGCCACGCGCGTGGAAACGCTGGACGCGCGTGCCCGGCGCGAAGAGATCGCGCGCATGCTGTCGGGTGCCACGATCACCGATGCGGCCCGCGCGGCGGCCGACGCGTTGCTCGCGAGCCCGGCCGCATGAGTGCGAAGAAGAAGGCGGCGAAGAAGGCAGACCATTCCGCCATCGCCGTCGAGGATCTTTCGGCAAGCCAGGCGGCGGGCGAACTGGAGCGGCTGGCGAAGGAGATCGTCCGCCACGATCTCGCCTATCACGCCAAGGACGCGCCCCTCGTCGCGGATTCCGAATACGACGCGCTCAAGAAGCGCAACGCGGCCATCGAGAAGCGCTTCCCGCTGCTGCGGCGCGGGGATTCACCAAGCGACAAGGTGGGTGCGCCCGCCGCGACCGGCTTCGGCAAGATCCGCCACGAACTGCCGATGCTGTCGCTCGACAACGCGTTCGACGAAGCGGACGTGCGCGAATTCGGCACCCGCATCCGCCGCTTCCTCGACATGGAAAGCGGCGAGATCGCCTTCTCGGCCGAGCCGAAGATCGACGGGCTGTCGATCTCGCTGCTCTACGAGAACGGCGCCTTCGTGCGGGGTGCGACGCGCGGCGACGGCGAGGAGGGCGAGGACGTCACCGCCAACCTGAAGACGATCAGGGAAATCCCGCAGAAGCTTTCCGGCACGCCGCCCGCGCGCATCGAGGTGCGCGGCGAGATCTACATGACGCGCGCCGACTTCCTGAAGATGAACGAGGCGCAGGAAGCTGCCGGCGACAAGGTCTTCGCCAATCCGCGCAATGCCGCGGCGGGTTCGCTGCGCCAGCTCGACTGGACGATCACGGCGAAACGGCCTTTGCGCTTCTTCGCCTACGCGCTCGGCATCTACGAAGGCCCGGCCATCGACACGCAGAGCGACCTGCTGAAGAAGCTCAAGGGCTGGGGCTTCGTGACCAACCCGCGCACGCGGCGCTGCAAGGATGCCGAAGCGCTGCTCGAATTCTACGCCGAGATCGGCCGCGACCGGCCCGACCTGCCCTACGACATCGACGGCGTCGTCTACAAGGTCGACCGGTTCGACCTGCAGAAGCGCCTCGGTTTCGTCGCGCGCAGCCCGCGCTGGGCCATCGCGCACAAATTCGCGGCCGAACAGGCGCAGACGAAGCTGCTCGACATCGTCATCCAGGTCGGCCGCACGGGCGCGCTCACGCCGGTCGCCGAACTGGAACCGGTCAATGTCGGCGGCGTGATGGTCGCGCGCGCCACGCTGCACAACGAGGACGAGATCGAGCGCAAGGACGTGCGCAAGGGCGACACCGTCGTCGTCCAGCGCGCAGGCGACGTGATCCCGCAGATCGTGACGTCGATCCCCGAAAAGCGTCCGGCGAACGCCAAACGCTTCGCCTTCCCCACGCACTGTCCGGTCTGCGGCTCGATCGCCACGCGGCCCGAGGGCGAGGCGATCCGCCGCTGCACGGGCGGGCTCACCTGCCCCGCACAGGCCGTCGAACGGCTGCGCCATTTCGTGTCGCGCGGCGCCTTCGACATCGAGGGGCTGGGCGAAAAGAACATCGAGGAGCTGTTCGGCCTCGGCTGGGTGAAGAAGCCCGGCGACCTGTTCCGGCTCGCGTCGCGTACCGGCGAACTTTCCAAGCGCGAAGGCTGGGGCGAGAAATCCGTCGAACGGCTGCTTGCGGCGGTCGAGGCGCGGCGCAAGGTGCCGCTCGACCGCGTCATCTTCGCGCTCGGCATCCGCCAGGTCGGCGAGGCGACCGCCCGCCTGCTGGCGGTCCATTACGGCTCGTTCGCCGCTTGGCGCAAGGCGATGGAAAAGGCGCAGGCCGAGCTTGCCGCCTTCGCAGGCGAGAAGCGCAAGCCCGAGCTGGTCGGCGAGGCGTGGAAGGAACTGGTCGCCATCGACCAGATCGGCGACGCGATGGCCGTCGACATCGCCGGCTTCTTCGCCGAAGCGCACAACCGCGAGGCGCTCGACGATCTCGCGTCCGAGATCGAAATCGCCGATTTCGAGAAACCGAAGAACGTCAACGCGGCTGTCGCCGGCAAGACCATCGTCTTCACCGGCTCGCTCGAGACGATGAGCCGCGACGAGGCGAAGGCCGGCGCACTCGCCCTCGGCGCCAAGGTCGCGGGCTCGGTCTCGAAGAAGACCGATCTGGTCGTCGCGGGGCCCGGGGCCGGCTCCAAGCTCGCCGAGGCCGAGAAGCACGGCGTGGAAGTCATCGACGAGGCGGCCTGGCGCAAGCTCGCCGGCCTCGATTCCTGATGCCGGCGGTCACCGCAAAAACGCCGGACGGGCGCATCGTCGAGGTCCACGCCTATGCCGGCGACGAGCTCGGCGAGGATTACGCACTGGAAGACATCGTCGGGAACCTCGCCATCGGCCGGATGGAAGGCGACGCGTTCGTCGTCGAGCGCCGGCAGCTGCGCGAACTGGAAACGCTCGTGCAGGGCTTCTCGTTCGACTATCCGGAAGGCTTCGTCGAGATGTGCCTCGACATCGTGCGCGCGGGCGCGTCCCTGCCCGGCGACACGCTGCGCTTCGAGGCGGATTTCTGAAGCGTCAGGGCCGGCGCGCGAAGGCCAGTGCCGCACCCAGCCCGCAGATCGCGATGCCCGAGGCCACGCGCACGCGGCGCAGGATCGTCGGCCGAGCGGCAAGCGTCTCGCGCGCCCGCACGGCACCGAACACGACGACCGCGTCGACGGCCGTGTTCAGCAGCACCGATATGCAGCCCAGCAGCGCGAACTGCGCGGCCACGCCGCCCGCCGCCGGATCGACGAACTGCGGCAGGAAGGCGAGGAAGAAGGCCGCCGTCTTCGGGTTGAGCGCCTCGACGACGATGCCCTCGCGCAACGCGCGGCCCGCCCCGGTCGCGGCGACGGGGCCTTCGGCGGCGACGCCGGCCTCGCGCACAGTCTTGATGCCGAGCCAGACGAGATAGACGGCGCCTGCGAATTTCAGAAGCGCAAAGGCTTCCGCGCTCGCCAGCACCAGCGCCGACACGCCGAGCGCGCCCGCCAGCACGTGCACGAGCCCGCCGAGGCCGGTGCCGAACGTCGAGGCGAGCCCTTCGGCCCGGCCGCCGGCGATCGTGCGCGCGGCGACGTAGAAGATGCCGGGCCCCGGCGTGAGCGCCACGACGAGGGCGGCGGCCACGAAGAACGCGAACTCCGTCATGCGATCCTCGCCGTCGCCGCGTCGAGCCAGCCGCGCGTCTGCGCGTCCACCAGCGGGCCGATCTCGGCGGCCACGCGCGCGTGATAGGCGTCGAGCCAGGCGGTTTCCGAAGCATCGAGCAGGTCGCGCGCGACAAGTGCGCGGTCGATGGGGGCGAGCGTCAGCGTCTCGAAGCCCAGCATCGGGCGTTCTGCACCCGGCTGGGATTCCAGTTCCGCGACGGCGATCAGGTTCTCGATGCGAATACCGTAGGCGCCGGTCTTGTAGTAGCCAGGCTCGTTCGAGACGATCATGCCCGGCTGCAGCGCCACGCTGTTGGGCATCTTGGAAATGCGGTGCGGTCCCTCGTGGACCGACAGGTACGAGCCCACGCCGTGGCCCGTGCCGTGGTCGTAGTCGAGCCCGACCTGCCAGAGGGCACCACGCGCGAGCGCGTCGAGCTGCGAGCCCGACGTGCCCTTGGGGAAGCGCGCGCGGGCGAGCGCGATATGGCCCTTCAGCACGCGCGTGAAACGGTCCTTCTGTTCGTCGGTCGGCTTGCCCACCGCGACGGTGCGCGTCACGTCGGTCGTGCCGTCGGGATACTGGCCGCCGGAATCGACGAGATAGAGCATGTCGGGTTCGAGCCGGCGCGAGGTCGACGGCGTGGCGCGGTAATGCACGATGGCGCCGTTGGGGCCCGCCCCCGAGATCGTGTCGAAGCTCGTGTCGCGCAGGTCGCCGCCCTGCCGGCGGAATTCGAGCAGCTTGTCCGAAACGGCGATCTCGTCCCACTTGCCGGTCGGCGCCTCGCGGCTGAGCCACGCGAGGAAACGCACGAGCGAAGCGCCGTCGCGCACATGTGCGGCACGCGTGCCCGCCAGTTCCTGCGGGTTCTTGCAGGCCTTGGGCAGCGCGCACACGCATGCGTCGCGCACGAGCACCGCACCGGATGCGGCGAGAAGCTGGTCGATCCAGGCCGACGCGGTCAGCCGGTCGGTCAGCACGCGCGCCTTTTCCGCCCCCAGCGCTTCGAGTGCGGAGCCCAGCGCTTCGGGCGACGACACGCGCACGCGGTTGCCCAGATGTGCGCGCGTCTCGGGGATAAGCTTGCGCGCATCGATGAACAGGTCGAGCGGCCGGCCTTCGTCGGCATGCAGGATCGCGAAGCCGAGTGCCAGCGGCGTGTGCGGCACGTCGGCGCCGCGGATGTTGAGCAGCCATGCGAGGCTGTCGGGCGCCGTGACGATCGCGGCGGCCACACCGTCGCGGCGCAGCTTGGCGGCAAGCTCGGCGCGCTTGTCGTCCGACGACTTGCCGGCAAGCCCGATCGGATGCGGGCGGGCGGGCGACAAGGGTGCGACCGGCTGGCCCTTCCACACCGCATCGACCGGGTTGCGCTGGACGGGAACGAGCTTCGCCCCCGCGCGCTCGCACGCCAGGCGGAGGCGATCCACCGAATCGCTCGAATGGAACCACGGGTCGTAGCCGATGCGCCCGTCCTTGGGCGCGTTGGCGGCAAGCCAGTCCGACGGCGGCTCCTCGACGAGATGGCGATATTCGAACGTTGCCGCATCGACCTGCGTGCGGACCTGCAGCGTGTAGCGCCCGTCGACGAACATCGCGGCCTTGTCCGCGAGCACGACGCACGCACCGGCCGATCCGGTGAAACCGGTGAGCCATTCCAGCCGCTCGGCGCGCGGGCTGACATATTCGCCCTGATGCTCGTCGCCGCGCGGCAATACGAAACCGTCGAGCTCCTGGCGCGCGAGTTCGCTGCGCAGGTCGCTGACGCGCATGCGCTGCCACCTGCCCTCGCCGAGCCCCGCATCGAGTCCGCCGGCAGTTTCGGCAAGGAGCGCGTCGAGCTGGGCGGCGAGCGCATCCGACGGGCGCGCGCAGACGAGTGCATGCCACGCGCGCGCGTCGAGTGCAGGCGGTGCGGAAAGCACGCCCGCGATTATCGCGCGGACGGCGGCGACATCGGCGGTTGCATCGTTCTTGGCCAGCAACTTCGCCAACGCTTCGTCGCCCTGATAGGTCATGCGGCACACGGACTTTGATTGGGTGGAATCGGTCATTCGGGGCGGCAGGATAGGGGAACCCCGGAGCGGGTCAGCCCTGCAAATTCGGGCGGAAATCTGGCAACGTCATGCGTAATATGCATTGCTGCGGCGCAATATTAACCCGTTTATCGCGGGGCCGGGAGGCCTACATTGACATCGTTCGTTCGTGCACGATCAAACGGCCCGATTGGCGGGCCATCGTGCAGAACGTTGATGGAGAAGAGAATTATGTCCGCCACCAAGCTTTCGCCCACCTTCTACGGCCGCGTGTCGGCCACCCAGGTGGAGACGGCCCTGGAAGCGCGGCGCGTGCGTACCCAGGCGCTCGCCGCCCTCGCCGCCGACGGTCTCGGCGCGATCGGGGCCGGACTGAAGACGCTGTTCGGTCGCATCAAGAACTGGAACGAGCGTCGTTCGACGTTCCTCGAGCTCGACGGCCTCGACGACCGCATCCTCGCGGACATCGGCCTGTCGCGCGGCGAGATCAGCCAGGTCGCCGCCGGCCACTATGTCCGCAGCGAGGAAGGCTTCGCCCCGGTCGTGAAGCCGGGTCAGCCGGCCAACGCGGCAGCGTTCGAAGCCAAGGCCGCCTGAACAAGGCGCCCTGGACCAGACCGACGACGGCGGCCCGGCGAAAGCCCGGCCGCCGTTTTCGTTTTCAGGGTCAGAGGATGTCGCCGGTCCGCATCCGGAAGACCGACAGGCTCAGTACCATCTCGACCTCGCCCGTCGCGCTCGCAAGCGGCAGCGACAGGCGCTCGATCTCGACCACGTCGTGGTCCGGCCGCACGCGCGGCGGCGGCGGGCCCTTGCTCCACACCGGCCGGCATTCGCGCACGACGCGTTCAAGTTCGCGCCCCAGCACCGTCTGCGGCAGGTCGGGCACTTCCTCGTCGATGAAGCCGCCGGTCAGGTCGCTGTTGCGCGCGCGCGTGACCGCGGTGCCGATGACGCGATAGCGGAAGCGCAGCGTGCCGGGCTCGAAATCGGCGATCCAGATGTTCGCCAGCAGTTTCGGGATGTCGACCGGATCCATGTCGGCACGGCGCGGTACGCGCCCGTGCGCGCGGGCGATCCCGCTCCAGTACTCCCAGAGTGCGGCGATCTTCCAGTGGCAGGTCGGGGGAAACGGCGCTTCGGGGGGTGGGCTGGCGTCCAAGTCGGTCTCTCGGGTGCTCGGTCGAGGGCCCCGACTTTCACATCCGAGAGATTAACGGAAGGTTACGACCCGCTCAGGCGGCGGCCGACGCGCTCTTTTCCGCAGCCGCGGCAAGGCTTTCGATGCGGTCGAGCAGCGGCACGAAATGGTCGAGCTCCGCTTCGACCTCGGCGTTCGCGGCGCGGAGTGCGTCGAGCGTGACGGCGCTTTCGGCAAGTGCGCGTTCCTTTTCCACCGCATGTGCGGCGGCGGCCTCGAAGCGCGACTGCGCCTCGGCGATCTGCGCTTCGGCCGCTTCGGCGCGCGTCCGGGCTTCGGCGAACTTCGCGGCGAGCGCCGCCGCCTCGGCCTTCAGCGCTTCATGCTCGGCCGAAAGCTTCGCGAGATTGCCCTGCGTTTCGCCGGCACGCGCCTGCGCGTCGATGGCGCGGCTGTCTGCATCGTCGGCGCGGCCCTGCGCGTCCGCGAGTTCGGCTTCGAGTGCCGAAAGGCGTGCGGCCTGCGCACCCGCCTCGGTCTGCGCGCGCGCGAGCTTCGCTTCGTAGTCGGCAAGGCGCTTGCCCATGTCCTCGGCCTTGGCGATCCAGCTCTGCGTCGCGGCTTCGGCGCGCGCGCGCGAATCCTCGGCCGCCTTGGTCTCGTGGCGCGCGGTTTCCGAAGCTTCGCGCTCGCGCGCGAGCAGCGCTTCGGCGGTGGCGCGCGCGGCCTTCGCCTCTTCGCTCGCCTGCACCAGCTCGGGATCGATCACGGTGCGCGGCGGCGCGTTGCGCAGCTCTTCGAGCTCGTCGTAGGCCCCGGCAAGCTCTTCGCCGAGATTCAGGGCGGCAAGCAGCATCAGCCGCGCGTCGCCGGCCTGGCCGACCTGCGCGACGATCTCCTTCACCTTCTCGTCGACATAGGCGCCGATGCTGCGCACGCGGTCTTCGCCGCCGTCGTCGCAGACGATCGGATAGTCGCGGCCGTTCACGCGGATTGAGATCTGGCTCATCGGTCCTGCTCCCGGGCTAGACGCTGCCGGCCTTCAGTTTCTCGATCGCCCTGTCGAGCCGCGATTCGACCTGGTCGGCGAGACCGGACAGGGCGGCGTAGTCGGCCTTCAGCTTCGCGAGTTCGGCTTCCGCCGCCTCGGCGCGGCCGCGCAGGCCCGACTCGGATTTGATGCGCGCTTCGAGGGCGGTCTCGAGGCGTTGGACGGCGGCATTCAGGCGTTCGAGGGACGGCGTCGTCATGGGTGTCGGAAACTTTCGGGAAAACCAAGTTGCATTGCGATTGCGGCACCTTAAGGGCGGGATTCGAGTCGCGACAACGACCTTGTCGGACGGGCGGCCCGTGCGGGGTTGACGGGGCACCCCCCGGGCGGCATGTTCCGCGCGTTTTCGGGTTCCCCACACCCCAAGAAGTGAGCCGGATGAGCGCCGCACCCCAGACCGTTCCGACGACCGCACCGATCCCCCTCAGCGACAGGCAGACCCCGGCGCATGCGCGCCTGGCCAACGCGATCCGCGCTTTGTCGATGGACGCGGTGGAGAAGGCGAAATCCGGCCATCCCGGCATGCCGATGGGCATGGCCGACGTCGCGACCGTGCTGTGGGGCAAGCACCTGAAGTTCGACCCCACCGCGCCCGACTGGGCCGACCGCGACCGCTTCGTGCTGTCCGCCGGCCACGGCTCGATGCTGCTCTATTCGCTGCTGCACCTGACCGGCTATGCCGACATGACGATGGCGGAGATCGAGCGCTTCCGGCAGCTCGGTGCCAAGACCGCCGGCCATCCCGAATTCGGCCACGCGTCCGGCATCGAGACGACGACCGGCCCGCTCGGCCAGGGCCTTGCGAACGCGGTCGGCATGGCGCTCGCCGAACGCCTGCTCGCGGCGCGCTATGGCGACGCCGTGGTCGACCACCACACCTACGTCATCGCCGGCGACGGCTGCCTGATGGAGGGCATCAGCCACGAGGCGATCTCGCTGGCGGGCCATCTGCGTCTGTCGAAGCTGGTCGTGCTGTTCGACGATAACGCGATCTCGATCGACGGACCGACCGACCTTGCCGTCACCGACGACCAGGTCGCGCGCTTCAAGGCGTGCGGCTGGAACGCGGTCGCGATCGACGGCCACGATCCCGCGGCCATCGACGCGGCGCTGACGGCCGCGAAGACGAGCGACCGGCCGACGATGATCGCGTGCAAGACGACGATCGGCTACGGCGCGCCCACCAAGGCGGGCACGGCCGGCAGTCACGGCGCTCCGCTCGGCGGCACGGAAATCGAAGGGGCGCGCAAGCGTCTGGGCTGGACGGCTGCACCCTTCCAGATCCCGGCCGACATCCTGACCGAATGGCGCGGCTTCGGTGCCGCCGGTGCCGCCAAGCGCGCGGCGTGGGAACGGCGCGTGGCCAAGCTCGAGCCCGCCCAGCGCGCGGAATTCCGCCGCGTGCTCGACGGCAAGCTGCCCAAGACGTGGCTCGACGCGTGCGCCGCGTACAAGGAAAAGCTCGCCGCCGACAAGCCGAACATCGCCACGCGCGTCTCCTCGCAGAACGCGCTCGACGTGCTGACCGCCGCGATTCCCGAACTGGTCGGCGGCTCGGCCGACCTGACGGGCTCGAACAACACCAAGG
Source organism: Tagaea sp. (assembly GCA_965279565.1). Taxonomy (GTDB): domain Bacteria; phylum Pseudomonadota; class Alphaproteobacteria; order CACIAM-22H2; family CACIAM-22H2; genus Tagaea. The sequence continues at coordinate 99,689 of OZ257249.1, forward strand.
CGAAGGCGCAGGGCATCGTGAAGCCCGGCAGCTTCGCGGGCAGCTACATCCACTATGGCGTGCGCGAGCACGGCATGGCGGCCGCGATGAACGGCATCGCGCTCCACGGGGGCCTCATCCCCTATGGCGGCACGTTCTTCGTGTTCACCGACTATTGCCGCCCGTCGATCCGGCTGTCGGCGCTGATGGGCCAGCGCGTGGTCTATGTGATGACGCACGATTCCATCGGCCTTGGCGAAGACGGCCCGACGCACCAGCCGGTCGAGCATCTGGCCGCGATGCGTTCGATGCCGAATGTCTGGACGATCCGCCCGGCCGACGCGGTCGAGGCGCTCGAAGCCTGGCAGATCGCCATCGCGCGCGCCGACGGGCCTAGCGTGCTGTGCCTGACGCGCCAGAACCTGCCCACGCTGCGCACCGTGCACACGGCCGAGAATCTCTCGGCCAAGGGCGCCTACGTGGTGGCGGAGGCCGACGGCGAACGCCAGGCCACGCTCATCGCGACGGGTTCGGAAGTGATGCTGGCGATGGAAGCGCGCAAGCTGCTCGCCGCCGAGGGCATCAAGGCCGCCGTCGTGTCGATGCCCTGCTCGCAGGTCTTCGACCGGCAGACGGCCAAGTACCGCAAGGAAGTGATGGGCCCGTCGCGCACGCCGCGCATCGTGTGCGAAGCCGGCCTCGAATTCGGCTGGGAGCGCTATATCGACGGCAAGGGTGCGTTCGTCGGCATGACGGGCTTCGGCGCGTCGGCCCCCGCCCCCGACCTTTACAAGCATTTCGGCATCACCGCCGAGGCGATCGCCGCCGCCGCGAAGAAACTGGTCTGATACGCTAGGGAGACAACCAAACATGGCCGTCAAAGTCGCAATCAACGGGTTCGGGCGCATCGGTCGCCTCGTGCTGCGCGCGCTCGTGGAATCGGGTCGCACCGATCTCGAGGTCGTCGGCATCAACGATCTGGGCCCCGTCAAGTCGAACGCGCACCTGCTGAAGCACGATTCGGTGCACGGGCTGCTGACGAAGACGATCACGACGGGCGACGACTGGATGGATGTGGGCCGCGGCCAGATCAAGGTCACCGCCGAGCGCGACCCGGCCAAGCTGCCGTGGAAGGAACTGGGCGTCGACATCGTGATGGAATGCACGGGCATCTTCACGAAGCGCGAGCAGGCCGCCAAGCACATCGAGGCGGGTGCGAAGAAGGTGCTCGTCTCGGCCCCGGCCGACGGCGTGGATCTCACGGTCGTCTATGGCGTCAACCACGACAAGCTCAAGGCCGAGCACACGATCGTCTCGAACGCGAGCTGCACGACCAACTGCCTCGCCCCCGTCGCCTTCGTCCTGCACGAGGCGTTCGGGATCGAGAAGGGCTACATGACGACGATCCACGCCTACACGGGCGACCAGAGCACCGTCGACACGCTGCACAAGGACCTGCGCCGCGCGCGCGCCGCAGCACTTTCGATGATCCCGACCTCGACCGGTGCGGCCAAGGCCGTGGGCCTCGTGCTGCCGGAGCTGAAGGGCAAGCTCGACGGCACGTCGATCCGCGTGCCGACGCCCAACGTGTCGGTGATCGACTTCAAGTTCGTCTCGAAGCGCAACGTGACGATCGACGAGGTCAACAAGGCCATCCTCGCCGCCTCGCAGGGCCGCCTCAAGGGCATCCTCGAGACGACGACCGAAGAGCTCGTCTCGATGGACTTCAACCACAACCCGGCAAGCTCGACCGTCGACCTGACGCAGACTCAGGTCGTCGAGGGCAACCTCGTGCGCGTGATGAGCTGGTACGACAACGAGTGGGGCTTCTCCAACCGCATGTCGGACACGGCCGCCGCGATGGCGAAGCTGGGCTGACATGCACGGGCGGCGCGCGTTCCTCGCCGTCGCGGGCACGCTCGGGGTCGGCCTCGCCGCCGGCCCCGGTGCCGCCCAGACCCGTCTTGCGCCCACGCCGGCCGACGCCGAAGGGCCGTTCTATCCGACCCGCCTGCCGGCCGATGCCGATTCCGACCTGGTCCGGCTGGCCGGTGCGACCCGCGAGGCGGAGGGCCGGCACCTCCACATCCGCGGCGCCGTGCGCGCGAGCGACGGCACGCCGCTCGCCGGTGCCACGGTCGAGATCTGGCAGACCGACGCGCGCGGCAATTACATCCATCCGCAAGGGGCCATCTCCGGCCCGCGCGACGAGGCCTTCCAGGGCTATGGCCGGGCGGTCGCGGATGCGGCGGGTGCCTATTCCTTCCGCACGATCCTGCCGGTCGCCTATCGCGGCCGCCCGCCGCACGTGCATTTCCGCGTCACGGCCGCCGGGCGGCGGACCTTGACCACGCAGCTCTATTTCGTGCCGGGTTCGGCACGCCCCGAACTGACGGTGCCGCCGGTGGCACTCGCCGGCGCCGGACCGGACGCCCTGCTGTCGGCCTTCGACATCGTTCTGGCCTAGCCGGAGCCGAGCGGCTAGTTTCCGGCCGCATGGACATCCTGCGCATTCGCGGCCTTGAAGACGGGCGCGCGGCCCTCGCCGCGGCGAAGGTGCTTGGGGAAATCGTGGCGATCGCCAGCATCCCCGACGGCGCGGTTTCGGCCGGCGCCTCGTGGTTCGCCGCGTTGGCGGCCCAGCTCGACCGGGAATTCCCCGGCACGCTTGCCGACGCGATCCTCGATTGCGGCGACAGCCCGGCGGCGGCACTGGGTGCGCTGCGCAGCGGCATCGCGTCGATCCGCTACGACGGCCCCGACCGCGCGCGGATGGAAGCGCTCGCCGCGTCGCTGGGCGCGAAGGTCGTGCCGCATGGCTGATCCCGTCGCCAAGCTCGGCCCCGCCCCGTGGTGGCGCCCGGACCGGTTCGCCATGCGCCGCGAGAATCTCGCCAAGCGCCAGCAGGTCCTGCGCGCCACCCGCGCGTTCTTCGAAGGTGCCGGCTTCGACGAGGTCGAAACGCCGTCGCTGCAGGTCTCGCCCGGCATGGAGCCGCATCTGATGGCGTTCCAGACCGTGCTGCGCGATCCGGGCGAGCGGCTGACGCGGAGGCTCTATCTGCACACGAGCCCCGAATTCGCGATGAAGAAGCTGCTCGCGGCGGGCATGACGAAGATCTGGCAGCTCGCGCGCTGCTATCGCAACGCCGAGCGTTCGGCCACGCACCATCCCGAATTCGCGATGCTGGAATGGTATCGCGCGGACGCGGACTACACGGCCCTGATGGACGATTGCGAAGGCCTGCTGCGCGCCGCCGCGCGCGCGGTCGGGATCGAGCGGTTCGAGCGCGGCACGAACGCGTCGAACCCGTTCGGCCCGTTCGAGCGGATGACGGTCGCCGAGGCCTTCGCGCGCTATTGCGGGCTCGACCTGCTGGCGGCGGCCCCCGACCCGACACGCGAGGGCGACGACGTGGCCGCCCTCGACCGGCTTGCCGCCGCGGCCCGGCCGCTCAACATGGTCCCGCATGCCGGCGACCGCTGGGACGATTTCTTCTTCCGCCTGTTCTTCGAGCATGTCGAGAACCGGCTGGGCATGGTGCGCCCGACGATCCTCTATGACTGGCCCATCGCGATGGCCGCACTGGCGCGCGCCAAGCCCGGCGAGCCGCGCGTGGCGGAGCGCTTCGAGCTTTACGTGTGCGGCGTGGAACTCGCCAACGCGTTCGGCGAACTGACCGACGCGTCGGAGCAGCGCCGCCGCTTCGAGGCCGACCAGGCGCTGAAGGCCAGGCTCTATCGCGAGCGCTATCCGATCGACGAGGATTTCCTCGCCGCCCTCGCCCACGGCCTGCCGCCGTCGGCGGGCATCGCGCTGGGCTTCGACCGGCTCGTGATGCTGTGCACGGGGGCGAGCCATATCGAGGACACGATCTGGGCGCCGGTCGCACTCGCCGGCTTCGACGATCCGGGGGCGCGCTGATGGACGGCAGCCAGCGCCGCACGCTTCGCACGGCCGCCGACCTCGCGCGCGAGGGGCTTTCCGTCGATCCGAAGATCGAGACGGTGGCCGCGCGCTATGCCATCGCGGTCACGCCGCACGTGCTCGACCTGATCGACCGCGCCGATCCTGCCGACCCAGTCGCCGCCCAGTACGTGCCGACCGCCGCCGAACTGGTCGCGACGCCCGAAGAACGCGCCGATCCCATCGGCGACGACGCGCACAGCCCCGTGAAAGGCATCGTCCACCGCTATGCCGACCGCGCGTTGCTGAAGCCCACGCATGCCTGCGCGGTCTATTGCCGCTTCTGCTTCCGGCGCGAGATGGTCGGCCCCGGCGGTGCCGCACTGGATGCCGACGAGTTGGCGCAGGCTGTGGCGCATATCCGCGCCACGCCGGCGATCCGCGAGGTGATCCTGACCGGCGGCGATCCGCTGATCCTCAGTGCCCGCCGCCTTGCCCCGCTGCTGGCCGAGCTTGCGGCCATCGAACATGTCGACTGGATCCGCATCCACAGCCGCATCCCCGTCGCGGACCCGAGCCGCATCACCGACGAACTTGTCGCCGCACTCAAGACGAGCAAGGCCGTCTGGGTCGCGGTCCACGTGAACCACGCGAACGAGCTTTCGCCCGAAGCACTCGCCGCATGCGCGAAGCTCGTCGATGCCGGCATTCCGCTCGTCGGCCAGACCGTGTTGCTGAAGGGCGTCAACGACGACGCCGACACGCTCGATGCGCTGTTCCGCGCGCTGACGAAGAACCGCATCAAGCCCTATTACCTGCATCACGGCGACCTCGCCCCCGGCACGTCGCATTTCCGCACGACGCTGGCCCACGGCCAGGGACTGATGCGCGAACTGCGCGCGCGCCTCTCCGGCCTCGCCCAACCGGTCTACGTGCTCGACATCCCCGGCGGCGCCGGCAAGGTGCCGGTCGGGCCGGCCTATCTTGGCGACGACGGGACGGTCGCGGATCCGGGCGGGCGGAAGCACGAATATCCGCTGGATCGGGCGTTGCACAAAAATTAGGAATATTGACATATAGAACGAAACATGTACATTTCTGGCAACTGCAACCCCGGAGTGTGACATGCGCCAGCCCGACTCTCTCCTCGACGATCCCGCTTCCGACTGGTTCGCCCTGTCGGACTTCGCCGGGCGCGGCTTCGACACGCGCCGGGCGGACGCGATCAGGCTCGAAGGCATCCTCGCCAACAGCGGCGATCTTGACTTGACCGCGACGGACGGGCCGACGGGCTATTGGGGATCGGCGCTCGATACGGCCGTCCGGCGCTACCAGAAGCGCAACGGGCTCGCGGTCGATGGCTGGCTACGGCCGGGCGGGCCGACCATCGCGCACATGCGCGACACGCTCGGGTCGGTGCTGGACGGCTTCGCGCCGCCCACGCCGGACGAGATCGACGCGCACCACGCCTCGCTCGAATCGGACGGCCTGCCGCTGGTTGCGATCTCGCCGAAAGCGGATCTCGCCCCGATCCCCGGCCTGCCCGACATCGGCGAAGCCGGACGCGGCTCGAACGCCGGCCAGATCGACTGGCTGCTGCGCAACCAGACAGGTCTCGGTACCGTGCCCGCGCAGTTCGCGCGCTACGTGACGGGGCTGGGCGACGAGGGGCTGGCGCAGACGCGCGACTTCGTCGCGCAGTACGCGGCCCGCCGGCCGGCCGACAACGACGCGCTGGTCGCCGGCATCCTGCGCGAACTGCCGGACGACGAGAGCCGCAGCCGCTTCCTCGGCCGTGCACCCGGCTTCATGCATCCGGCCGGCATCCGCACGATGGAGTATCGCCCCGAGCGCGACGGCGCACCGGAGGAACATATGCGCGATCTCCTGCTGCGGAGCGGCGAAGCCGGACTGGCGATGCCGGCCGCCGAGAACGGCGACGCCGCCGCCACCGATCCGCAGTCGGCGCAAGCGCCGGCCGAGCGCCCGCCCCTTGGCCCCGACAAGGCCGCGATCGCGCCGGACGTCGACACGTTCGCGCGGGATGCGCTGTCGAAAAAATACGTCGGTGAAAGCGTGCATTGCGTTGCGCTGGTCAAGAGCGCGATTCCGAGCCTTGGCGCCACGCCGAACTGGCGCGCGGGCGACCCGATCAAGGGGCCGGGCGATCCGCCGCTGCAGCCGGGCACGGCCGTCGCGACGTTTGCGCCGGACCCGACAAAGAACGGCGAGCTTCGATATCCGAACAAGCCCACAGGAAACCACGCCGGCCTGTTCATGGGATATGGCGAGGACAAGGGACGGCCGGGCATGTGGCTACTCGACCAGTCGCGGAATCGGCAACCACAGCAGACCTTCATGCCGTTCGAGCGCGCACCGGGCACGAGCGGTTACACCGCCGGCCAGTTCTCCATCATCCAGCCGCCTACACGGAAATAGGAGTCGCTATGCGCGCGATCGTCATTGCGTGTGTTTTGCTGCTGGCGCCTGCGGCCGGCAACTCGGCCTTCGCATGGCCAAAGGAAGTCGATTGCCCTGCTGTGCATCCGGAAGATGCTTCGTTGCAGTTCATCAACATGACACTCGATCAGAATCAGCCGGGCATCGCGTGGCCGCCCGATAGCGATCGGGACATATCGCTCGATCAAGGCTTGATCCAAACGACGACGTTCTACGCGGCTTACCAAATCCTTCGCGATCAGGTGATGATCTGCGAGTACAGCGAGACCCGACAGGATGCGCCAATCAGCATCTATCGCTTGACCAAGCTCCCGATATTTCTGCCCGGCATACTGATGCGTTGTGAGGGAATTCTACGGGAAGCACCTGGCACTCAACCCATCGACTGGAAGCGCCGCTGGTGCGTCCACGATCCGGACGGATAGGAACGGTCATGCATCTTGAAATCGGGAACGCAAGCTACGCGTCGACGTGCCGTCGGCACCGCGTCAACAAACCCGTCCACATACTACAATCATAGGGCGTTGACGAATCGGAACGGTTTCCGGCATTCCCCGCACACACGGGGAGACGTCCGATCAAGCCAGCCGAATTCAGGAATGCCGCCGTCCCGACCGCAGAGCCTGCGCGCGGCTGGTTCGATTTCGAGGGCGGCATCGGAAGCCGGCAGGCGAATTCGCGCCAGGATGCGGTCCGGCTCGAAGGCATCCTCGCCAACAGCGGCGATCTTGATCTCGTCGTGTCGGACGGGCCGACGGGGCATTGGGGACCTGCACTCGAACGTGCGCTGCGCAGCTACCAGAAGCGCTGGCGGCTTACGGTGGACGGCTGGCTCCGGCCGGGCGGCCCGACGCTGGCGCTGATGTACGCGACGATGTCGCGCATCCTCGAAGGCTTCGCCGTGCCCACGCCCGACGAGGTCGACTGGCACCATTCCGCGATCGCGGCGGGCAAGCCGCCGCGCATCGCGATCGTGCCGCAGATCGAGCTGACGCCGATCCCCGGCCTGCCGGACGTGAGCGGCGCCGACCGGGCCGCGAACGCCGCGCAGATCGACTGGATGCTGAAGAAGTGGAGCGGTCTCGGCGGCGTGCCGGCGCAGTTCGCGCATTACGTGATCCGGCGCGGCCGCCTCGGCATCGCGCAGGCGCGCGACTTCGTCGAACAATATGCCGCACGCCGGCCGCACGATGCCGACGTCCTCGTCTATTCGATCCTGCGCGCCCTGCCCGACAACGACAGCCGCGAACGCTTCCTCGGCGGCACCCCCGGCGGCTACCGGCCCGCCGGGACAAGGTTGGTGCGGTAGGACGCTAAAGGAAGTCGTGGATGCCCGGGACAAGCCCGGGCATGACGGGCTCTGAAATTTCCGTCATGCCCGGCGAAAGCCGGGCATCCACGTCTTTTGTATTGGGCTTATTTTCTTGACAACTGGAGCGGGTTTAAATAGGATCGCTCCGATACGCTCTTTGACATGGTGAATAGTCCGCACCATGCCGGCAGGTCGAGGCCGGAAGCCGGTGCTCGCCGAAAATCCCGCCGCAAATCTTCGTCAACAAAATCGCGAATCCCGTCAACGTCAACAGCGGAATCGTGGCGGATCAAGGGGTTGGATTGTTGACGGTCAACCGCCGTCAACCAGCCGTCAACCCACGTCGCCTGCCACGTTGGTATGCGACAGCGCGTAGACGCCACGGACCGCACCGGTCCGCGCACCCGCCGCAACAAGTGCCGCCTCGCCGAGCTCGCCATCCGCGAGTGCTTCGAGCGCCGCACGTTCGTAGCCGCACGCGACGAACACCCAGTCGGCCGCCGCATCCTTGCCGCCGCGGATCTTCTGTTCGGTCGTCGCCGCGATCTTCGGCGTCTGCGTCAGCAGCAGATGGCCGGCGGCCGTTCCCGGGCGCATCGCGATCGTGCCGGCGAGTTCGCGCAGATGCGTGCGCAGCCGTTCGTCCGCGCCCTCGGAAGGCGACAGGCGCACGGTCAGCGCGTGGCGCGACAGCGCACCGCCGATACTCTCCAGCACGCGGCACTGGCTGCGCACCATGTTGCGGTGGTGCGGCATCATCTTCGTCGACCAGGGCGAGGGCGCGTTGAGGCGGGCGAGGTATCCTTCCGACGACAGCGTTTCGTAGGCTTCCATCTCGTAGAGGATGAAGAAGCCTTCGCCGCCGTCGGCAGCCGCCCAGCGCGAACCGCGCAGGAACCCGGGGACACGCATCCGCTCGGGGAAATGCTCGTGCGTGTGCCAGTCCTCGAATTCCGCGCGGATGTCGGGTGCGATGTCCCACCACATCGCGAGCGCCGCCTTGCCGAGCAGCGCCATGCTTCAGGCGGCCATCTTGACGAACGAGGCGAGGTCGTCCGCGAGGTCGGCCACCGCCGCATCCCACAGCCGATGGCCCGCCTCGATCGACGACAGGGAGGGGTTCGAGCCGATGCGCCCGTCGGGGAAGTTGCGCCGGTAATCGTTCGCGTCGGTGAATTCGCCGCGCGGGGCCACCTCGGGCGTCATCTTCATCTTGCGCACGGCTTCCGGATAGACCGCCCAGGTGAGCGAGACTTCCGACGGCGTGGCGTGGCTGCCTTCCTGGTCGGCATAGAGTTCGCGGCTGATCGCCTTGACCTTCGTGCTGTCGTACCAGTTGCGCAGGCGGCAGCGCACCGCCGGCCGGTTCGACGCGCGCATCAGCGAGGCTTCGGCGTAGATTTCCGAGAACGCCGCGCTGAACGGGGCGACGTTGCCGCCGTGCCCGTTGACGAAATAAAAATGCGTGAAGCCGTGGCGCGCGAGGCTTTCCACGTTGTCCTTCACGACCGCGATCAGCGTGGACGGGCGCAAGGTCATCGAGCCGGCGAACGCCAGATGGTGCTGCGCCATGCCGACCGCGATGGTCGGGGCGACCAGCGTGCCGGTCTTCTCGCCGAGCCGGCGGCCCACCGCCTCGCCGCAGATCGCGTCGGTGCCGATCAGGCCGTTGGGGCCGTGCTGTTCGGTCGAGCCGATCGGGATGATGATCGCGGTCGATTTCTTCAGGTAGCTCTCGACCTCCTGCCAGGTCTGCATGTGGAGCAGCATCGCGCGTCGAATCCTTCCGCAATCCGAGGAACTTGGGAGGCGGATGATCGCGCCCTTCCGGCCTCTCGACAAGGGCCCACATGGCGGGCTAGAAGCCCTGCGTCATTCGGCACCCCGTGCGGTGCGATTCCCCGTCAGGAGCGTCCCTTGAAAGTCACCCAGAAGGTCAAGAAGATCCTCGCCAACTACGAGAGCGACAACCCGGGCACGAAGACGAACCTCGCCCGCCTCCTGATGACCGGGAAGCTCGCCGGCACGGGCAAGCTCGTGATCCTGCCGGTCGACCAGGGCTTCGAGCACGGCCCCGCCCGCTCGTTCGCACCCAACCCTGACGCCTACGACCCGCACTACCACTACCAGCTCGCCATCGACGCGGGCTGCAACGCCTACGCCGCCCCGCTAGGCCCGCTCGAGGCGGGTGCGGACACCTTCGCCGGTGCCATCCCCACGATCCTGAAGATGAATTCGTCGAACTCGATCGCGACGATCAAGGACCAGGCCGTGACCGCCTCGATCGGCGATGCGCTGCGCCTGGGCTGCTCGGCCATCGGCTTCACGATCTATCCGGGTGCCGAAGACCAGTTCGAGATGATGGAAGAGATCCGCGAACTCGCCGAGGAGGCGAAGTCGGTCGGCCTCGCCGTCGTCATGTGGTCGTATCCGCGCGGCGGCAAGCTCGACAAGGCGGGCGAGACCGCGCTGGACGTCACGGCCTATGCCGCCCATCTCGCGGCCCTGCTGGGCGCCCACATCATCAAGGTGAAGCCGCCGACGGCCGTCCTGTGGCAGCCGGAAGCCAAGGCCGCCTACGAGAAGGCGGGCCTCGACATCTCGACGCTCGACAAGCGCATCGCGCACGTCATGCAGTCGTCCTTCGCGGGACGGCGCATCGTGGTGTTCTCGGGCGGCGAAGCCAAGGATGAGGCAACACTGTTGACCGAGATCAAGGCGCTGCGCGACGGCGGGGCCTCGGGCTCGATCGTCGGGCGCAACGCGTTCCAGCGCAAGCGCGACGACGCGATCGCCCTGCTCGGCAAGATCATCGACATCTACAAGAGCTGAGCGGCGTGGCGCTCCACCGCACGCGTCTCTATCTGATCACGCCGCCGGAACTCGATCCGGCGGCGTTTTCGCCTCTGCTCGACGCGGCGTTGGGTGCGGGCGACGTCGCGTGCCTGCAGCTTCGCCTGAAGGGCGCATCCGACGACGCGATCCGCAAGGCGACGAACGTGCTGATGCCCGTCGCGCACAAGCACAACGTCGCCTTCCTGATGAACGACCGCGCCGATCTCGCCAAGGAACTCGACTGCGACGGCGTGCATATCGGGCAGGAAGACGGCACGCTGGCCGAGGCGCGCGCGCTTCTGGGCAAGGAACGCATCGTCGGCGTCACGTGCCACGCGTCGCGCGATCTCGGCTTCGAGGCGGCCGAAGGCGGGGCCGACTATGTCGCCTTCGGCGCCTTCTTCCCCTCGTCCACGAAACACGATCCGAAGGGCCAGGCCGATTTCGACCTCGTCGCCGACTGGACGAGCCACGTGACCGTCCCGTGCGTGGCCATCGGCGGGATCACGCCCGCGAACTGCGGCCCGCTCGTCGAAGCCGGGGCCGATTTCCTCGCGGTTTCAGGCGCGGTCTGGAACGAAGCGCAAGGCCCCGCCGCAGCGGTGAAAGCCTTCATCGAGGCCATTTCGGCGCACAAGCAGCGCTGATTGCCTTTACGCCCCCTTGCTGCTAGCTTCCCGGCCGCTTTCGGGGGCGGTTTTCGCCCACCTTCCAACGGGATTCGGGATTTGAAATGAAGATCATCGGCAGTGCGATCCGCCAGGGCAACGTCATCGAAGTCGATGGCAAGATGTGGCGCGTGGTGAAGCACAACATCGTCAGCCCCGGCAAGGGCGGTGCGTTCAACCAGATCGAGATCCGGGACGTCAAGACCGGCACGAAGTCGAACATGAAGTTCCGTTCGGACGAGACGTGCGAGCTGCTGCGCGTCGAGGAGAAGGACCTGCAGTTCCTGTTCAAGGACGGCGAGCAGTACACGTTCATGGACAACCAGTCCTACGAGCAGATCTCGATCAGCGAAGAGATGATCGGCGAGCCGGCCGCGTTCCTGACCGACAACATGGTCGTCTCGGTGCAGTTCATCGAAGGCACGCCGGTGGGCGTGGAACTGCCGACGACGACGATCTGCACGATCGTCGAGGCCGACGCGGTCGTGAAGGGCCAGACGGCGGCCTCCTCGTACAAGCCCGCCCTGCTCGACAACGGCGTGAAGGTCGGCGTGCCGCCCTTCGTCGCCGCGGGCGAGCGCATCGTCGTCAACATCGCCGAGCGCGCCTACGTCGAACGGGCCAAGGACTGAGCCGGTCGGCAGGTCCAGCACGATGCGCGCCACCTCGCACTCCGCCCTCTTCACCGTCATGGAACGCGCCGCCCGCAAGGCCGGCCGCCAGCTCGCGCGCGACTTCGGCGAGGTCGAGAACCTGCAGGTCTCGGTCAAGAGCCCCAGCGACTTCGTGTCGACCGCCGACCTCGCCTCCGAGCGCACGATCCGCGCCGAGCTCGAGCGCGCGCGCCCCGGCTTCTCGTTCCTGATGGAGGAAGGCGGCGTCGTCACGGGCAAGGATCCCGACCATGTCTGGATCATCGACCCGCTCGACGGCACGACCAACTTCCTGCATTCCGATCCGCACTTCTGCATATCGATGGCGCTCGCGCACAAGGGCGAGCTGCTCGCGGGCCTGATCTACAACCCCGTCCTCGACGAGCTCTACTGGGCCGAGAAGGGCAAGGGCGCCTTCCTCAACAGCCGCCGCCTGCGCGTGTCGGGCCGGCGCGACATGGGCGAAGCGCTGATCGGCACGGGCATCCCGTTCCGCGGGCGCGGCGACCACGCGCACTATCTCAAGCTTCTCGGCACGACGATGGAGAAGGTCGCAGGTATTCGCCGCGCCGGGGCGGCCGCCCTCGACCTCGCCTACGTGGCGGCCGGGCGACTCGACGGCTTCTTCGAGATCGGCCTCAACAAGTGGGACATCGCGGCCGGAATCCTGCTGATCAAGGAGGCCGGCGGCTTCGTCGGCGACCTCGACGGCGGCGCTGACGCGATGGAAAGCGGCAATATCGTGGCCGGGAACGCCAAGCTTTTCGAACCGCTGGGCAAAATGCTCGTCGCCGCAGGCGGTTCGGGCAAATAATCGGGCCGACGAAAGGCGGTTGTTCGCCGCCGCCGCCTCGCGCTAATGTCGGGGCCGCCATGAAGAAAACGCTCCTCGCCGCCGCCGCCCTCACCGTCCTCGCCGCCGTCGCCGGCGATGCGTCGGCCCAGCAGCAGCTGCGCCAGCCGCGCGCGAGCGTCGAGGTCGACTGGTCGGTCCTCGACGAGCTCAACATGCCGGCCGCCGGCACGCCGGCCCTGCGCCCGCCGCGCGGCATGGCGACCAATGCCGGGCCGCGCACGGCCGCAGCACCGCTCGCCGCCAATTCCTCGCCCGCCGTGCAGCGCACGCAGCTGGTTCCCCCGGCCGCCGCACCGGCCGCGACATTCACCCCGCCCCCGCCGCCGCCGACCTTCGCGGCAGCCCCGCCGCCCGCACCTGCGGCCCCGGCCGCCTCGGCCACGCTGCCCCCGCCGCCGGCTCCCGCCGCCGTCGCGGCCGCTCCGGTCACGGCCGTCGCGCCGCCGCGCCCGGTTTCGCCGGGCCCGACGCAGATGGCGAGCGCACCGCCGCCCCCGCCGCCGCCGTCGGTGATGGCCTCGCCGAGCCCGATCCCCGCGGCACCGTCCGTCACGGCCCCGCCGCCTGCCGCTGCCGCTCCGCCGGCACCGCCGCCGGTCCAGGCCGCACCCGCGCCCGCACCGGCCCCGCAGGTTGCCGCCGCTTCGGCCCCGCAGGTCGCTGCCGCTCCGCCGGCCGCGCGCGCGGCCGACGGCCCGCTCGCGCGCCTGTCGTTCAATGCCGGCTCGGCCGACGTCAACGACGCCGGCAAGGCGGCACTCGCACCGGTCATCGCCGAACTCCAGCGCGACGCGACCGCGCGCCTGCAGCTCCAGGCCTTCGCCAGCGGCGGCGACGACCAGGGCGGCCAGGCCCGCCGCCTGTCGCTGTCGCGCGCACTCGCCGTGCGCGGCCAGCTGATCGAGCAGGGCATCGCGTCGACCCGCATGGACGTGCGCGCCCTCGGCCGCACGACCGACGGCCCGCCGGACCGCGTGGACATCGTCCTGGTCCGCCGCTAGCAACCCACGGCCGAAAGGACCGGACGGATGGACGCGACGATCGCACGCCCGACCCGATTCCTGATCCGCACGCTCCTTTTCCTCGCGGCCGTCGGCGGCGTCATCTATTTCCTGTTCGACGGCATCGTCGCGGCGTTCGAGCACCACATGGCGCTCAACGGCCTGATCGTGGGCGTGCTGCTGCTCGGCATCGCCTTCAACGCGCGCCAGATCCTGTCGCTCAACGCCGAGATCGCGTGGATCGACAAGTTCCGCGCCAACCGCCCGTCGCTGTCGAACGAGAAGCCGCCGCGCCTGCTCGCCCCGATGGTCAAGATGCTGGGCGAGCGCACCGGCCGCTTCAGCCTGTCGCCGGTCTCGATGCGCTCGCTGCTCGATTCGATCGGCAGCCGCATGGACGAAAGCCGCGACCTGTCGCGCTATCTCGTCGGCCTGCTGATCTTCCTGGGCCTGCTCGGCACGTTCTGGGGCCTGCTGCAGACGGTCGCGGCCGTCGGCGGCGTCATCGCCACGCTGTCGGCGTCGACCGACACCGCCTCACTCTTCGCCGACCTGCAGAACGGCCTCAAGGCGCCGCTGGCGGGCATGGGAACGGCGTTCGGCACGTCGCTGTTCGGCCTCGCCAGCTCGATCGTGCTCGGCTTCTGCGACCTGCAGGCGGGCCAGGCGCAGAACCGCTTCTACAACGACCTCGAGGAATGGCTTTCCGCGCAGACGCGCCTGTCGTCGGGTTCGATCGGCGGCGGCGAAGGCGGCGACACGGTGCCCGCCTATATCCAGGCGCTGCTCGAGACGACGGCCGACAATCTCGAGAACCTGCAGCGCACGATGGCGCGCACCGAGGACGGCCGCTCGGCCGCCAACCAGGCGAACCTGGCGCTGACCGAGAAGCTGGGCGCGCTCGCCGACCAGATGAAGGCCGAGCAGCAGCTGCTGCTCAAGCTCGCCGAAGGCCAGATGGAGCTGCGCAACGTCATCGCCAAGCTCGCCGACGCGCCGCGCGGCGGGGCCGGCGGCATGGACGAGGCGACGCGCATGCATATCCGCAACATGGATGCGGCCCTCTCGCGCATGGTCGAGGAGTCCGGTTCCGGCCGCCTCCAGATGACGCAGGACATCCGCAACGAGATCCGGCTGTTGGCGCGCACCATCGCCAACCTCGCCGAAGAACCGCGGAGCTAGGACGTTGCGCGGCGGCAACCGGCGCCACGTCCGCACGATCGACGTCTGGCCGGGTTTCGTCGACGCGCTGGCCACGCTCGTCATCGCGGTCGTGTTCGTGATGATGGTGTTCGCGGTCTTCCAGTTCTACCTGAAGGACGTCATCGCCGGGCGCGACGACCAGCTCGCGCGCGCCAGCGCCCAGCTCGCCGAGCTTGCCAGCACGCTGGCGATGGAACGGCGCGAATCGCGCGACCTGAACCAGCGCTTCCAGGCCCTGATCGCCGAGATGCAGGCCACGCTCGCCGAGCGCGAACGCCTGCGCGGCGAGGCGGAAGCCGCCACGGCCCTGTCCGCCCAGCGGGCCAAGGAGCTGGAGGACGCCAACAAGACGATCGAGACCGACCGCGCGAAATTCGAGGTGCAGCTGCGCGAACTCGAAGCGCTCGCCGCGATGCGCCTCGAGATGGAACGTCGCCTCGCCACCGCCGAGGCGACGGCGACGAGCGAGCGCCAGCTTTCAACGCAGGCGCAGGCGCAGGTCGCCCTCCTCAACCGCCAGACGGCCGAGCTGCGCGAACAGCTGCGCCGGCTCGAAGCGCTGCTTTCCGAGTCCGAGAAGAAGTCGGCCGAATCCCAGGCGCAGATCGCCGATCTCGGCCGGCGGCTCAACCTCGCACTCGCCGGCCGCGTGGAAGAACTGTCGCGCTTCCGCTCGGAGTTCTTCGGCCGCCTACGCCAGGCGCTGGGCGACCGCGCGGAAGTGCGCATCGTCGGCGATCGCTTCGTGTTCCAGTCGGAGGTGCTGTTCGCCTCGGGTGCGGCGACCATCGAGCTCGACGGCGGCCGGCAGCTCCAGCGCCTTGCCGACGTCCTGCGCGAAGTGACGGGCCGTATCCCGAAGGACATCGACTGGGTGCTTCAGATCACCGGCCACACCGACCGAAGGCCGATCGCCACGCGCGAGTTCCCATCGAACTGGGAGCTTTCCTCGGCGCGCGCGATCTCGGTCGTGCGTTTCCTGATGGCCAACGGCCTGCCCGCCGAGCGGCTCCAGGCCGCCGGCATGGCCGAGTTCCAGCCGATCGACGAACGCGACGACGAGGTCGGCTGGCGGCGCAACCGGCGCATCGAGCTGCGCCTGACCAACCGCTAGGCCTCTTCAGCAGCCTTCGCCGGTGAGGGCGGCCTTGCCGCATGCGCTGCCCAGCAGTGCGCCGATCGATCCGCCCGCCCCCTTGGCCACGACGAGGCGCTGGCCGGCCGGCGGCGCGCCGGCGACGAGTGCGAGATGCTTCAGATAGTGCTCCGCGCGGTCGAGACGGTTGCGCCCCTGTGCGCGCGCCTCGCAGCCGCGGTCGGTCGTGTCGGTATCCTTGTCGCCGACCAGATAGACGACCTCGCGCCCGACATAGGTGCCGGCGAGCTGCTGGCCGGTGCGCCCGAAGGCGTAGACGGCCGGCAGGGCCGCCCCGTAGGGCCACTGGTTGAAGCCCACGCACTGCTCGCGCTCGAACGTCGCGAAGCCGTCCTCGCCGCGCCCCGGGCGCTTGTCGTCGAAATAGAGGAACGTGTCCGCAGACGCGACGACGAAGCGCAGCTTCACGCCCGACGCGGCCGGCACGTCGAGCCCCTTGCCGGTCGCGGCATAGAGCTGGACGGTGCGCGCACTCTGCCCGTAGCCCGTCAGCACGATCTCGGCGAGATCGGGGAACACAGTGCGGTCCGAGAGATACAGCAGCAGTGCGTCGAGGACCGCGAAGCTCGACACGAGCGCGCCGGTATCGCGCAGCGTGGCCGGGCGCGAATTGCCGCCGTCGCGCCAGCCCTCGATCGTCCAGCGCGCGAAATCGGGTCCCAGCCCGTGCTTCTCGGTGTCCTGTGCCGCGAGGAACTGCGGCACGAGCACCATCGAGCCCGACCCCTCGCCGACCGCGGTCTTGAGCGCGTCGAAGACGGCGCCTGCGTTGCGCGCGGCATCCTGGATGCCGATCACGGCGCGCTTCACGCCCGCATGCGGATCGACGAGCTTCCTGTCGGCGAAGACCGGCAGCAGCGCCGTCAGGCCGCCTTCGACCGGAACGGCGAAATCCTGGTCGGACACGCGCTCGATCGCGCGCAGCACCTGCGCGCTCGGACCGCGGATGGGCGCATCGGAACCGCAGGCGGCCAGCGCCATGCCGAGACAGGCCAGCATCGGGGCCGCAAACGCCTTCATCGTCCCACTCCTTCGAGCCTTGCGCCGAATTCGGCGGGCTGCGTGTCGAACTGCAGGGCGGCAAGCCGCGCATAGAGACCGCCCTGCGCCACGAGGCGCGCATGCGGCCCTTCGGCCAGCTTGCGGCCACGGTCGAGCACGACCAGCCGGTCGGCGCGCACGACGGTCGCAAGGCGGTGCGCGATGGCGATAACGGTGCGGCCCTGGCCGAGCGTGTCGAGTGCCGATTGCACGTAGCGTTCGCTCTCGGCGTCCAGCGCGCTCGTCGCCTCGTCGAGCAGCAGCAGGGCCGGATTGCGGACCAGGGCGCGCGCGATCGCGATGCGCTGGCGCTGGCCGCCGGAAAGCCGCACGCCGCGCTCGCCAAGGAACGTCTGCCAGCCCTGCGGCAGCCGCTCGGCGAATTCGTCGACATGCGCGGCGCGCGCGGCGGCGCGCACTTCGGCGTCGCTCGCCCCTGTGCGGCCGTAGCGGATGTTCTCCATCACGTCGGCCGCGAAGATCGTCGGTTCCTGCGACACGAAGCCGATGCGCGCGCGCACCTCGGCCGGATCGGCCGCGCGCAGGTCGATGCCGTCGAGCCGGATCGTGCCGCCCTGCGGATCGTAGAAACGCAGCAGGAGCTGGAAGACCGTCGTCTTGCCGGCCCCCGACGGGCCGACGACGGCCACCGTCTCGCCAGGTGCCACCGAAAAGGAAAGGTCTTCGAGCGCCGCGCGGTCGGGGGCACTCGGATAGCGGAACGTGACGCCCTCGAACGCGACGGCACCGCGCGCGGGCGACGCGAAGACGGCGGGTGCAGCCGGCGCCTGGATGTCGGGGACCGCGTCGAGCAGCTCGAACAGCCGCTCGGAGGCACCCGCCGCACGCTGGAGATCGGCCATGAACTCGCTGATGGCGCCGATCGAGCTTGCGACGACGACCGCATAGAAGACGAAGGCGCTGAGCTGCCCGACGGTCAGTTCGCCGCGCATGGCACCGTGCCCGCCGACCCACAGCACGAAACCGACCGCGCCGAACACGAGGAGCATGACGAGTGCGATCAGCGCCGAACGGGCGGCCGCGCGCCGCGCATTCGCGGCGAAGGCTTCCTCGACGCGACGGTCGAAGCGGGCACCGTCCGCCGCCTCGCGATTGAAGGCCTGCACGGTACGCACGGCGTTGAGCGTCTCGTCGATGTCGGCACCCACGTCGCCGAGCCGGTCCTGGCTCTCGCGCGACAAAGCGCGCACCTTGCGGCCGAACAGCACGATGGGCGCGACGACGAACGGCACGACCGCCAACGTCATCGTCGCGAGGCCCGGTGCCGTGATCGCCATCATCGTCGCACCGCCGGCCATCAGCAGCACGTTGCGCAGCGCCATCGACGCGGTCGAGCCGACGATGGTCTGGATGGCCGTGGTGTCGGCGGTCAGGCGCGAGAGCACCTCGCCGGTGCGGGTCGTCTCGAAGAAGGCGGGCGACAGGCGCAGCGTGCGCGCGAATACGGCCTTGCGCAGGTCGGCCGTGACGCGCTCGCCCAGCCACGTGACCAGGTACGAGCGCGAATAGGTGGCGCCGGCGAGCAGCAGCACGAAGCCGATCAGCCCCCACAGGGCGGAATCGAGCAGGCCCGTGTCGCCGCTGGCGAAGCCCGCATCGACCAGCCAGCGCAGCGCCGTGCCCAGACCGAGCACGGAACCCGCCGCCAGCGTCAGCGCCACGAAGGCGCCAGCCATGCGCGCACGATAGGGCAGCAGGAACGCGCCGAGACGCGCGAGCACGCGGAAATTCCGGCTGCTTGCGCGCGCCGCCTGTGTCCCCGTCCCGTCCGTCCTGTCGTTGCGCTCGGCCATCCTGGTTTCCGTCCGTTCCTTCAGCCGATCGCGACGGGCAGGCCGGTCGCCTGCGCCAGATCCGCGGCGAGCCGTTCCTCCAGCAGATCGGGGCTGCGCGTCGAGCGCCAGCGGCCGGCGGCAGCGTCCCACGCGTAGTGTGCCGCCCCGGAGACCGGCGAGGATACCCAGATCTGCCGGGTCGGAGCGTGCTTGTTGACGACGAACTGGCCGCCGTCGGCCAGCTCGATCGTCAGGATGCCGCCGCGCAGCTCGATTTCGGGGTCCGCGTCGGCCAGGGCGCGCTCGACCGCATCCTGCAGACGCTGCAGCGTGCGGTCGGCTTCGGCGGCGAATTCGCGGTCGTCCATCGGCGGCAAAACCCCGGGAAAATTCAATGCGTTCGGCGCTTTAGCACGATGGGGCGTAAAGGTCGAGGGGCTGGGGCGGCCCGGCTTGCGCGTCCGCCCGCAAGCCTGTATAAGCCCCGCTCTTGCCAAGGCGCCGCTAGGGGCTGCCTGGCGACCGATTGGGAACTCCCGGAGCGCGCCATGAAGGCCCAGATTCACCCCGACTACCACGAGATCACCGTCGTGATGACCGACGGAACCCAGTTCAAGACCCGTTCGACGATGGGCAAGGCCGGCGACACGCTGCGCCTCGACATCGATCCGAAGACGCATCCGGCCTGGACCGGCCAGCAGCGCATGATGGACACGGGCGGCCAGGTCGCCAAGTTCAACAAGCGCTTCGCCGGCATGGGCATCAAGGCTGCACCGACGGGCGAGAACACGCCGGCGAAGGCCGCCGCGGATGCCGCTCCGGCCGCCGCCGCAGCGCCCGCCAAGGCCGCCGCGAAGAAGTAATCCGCTTTTCGCCTTCGGGCGGGACGGCAGAACGGGTGTCTTCCGCAGGGAGGCGCCCGTTTTCTTTTGGCGTGCGGCGATCAGACGCCGAGTTGGCTGTCGAGGCGCGCGACGCGCTCGAACAGGCGGCGGCTCTGCCCCATCAGGTCGCCGAGCTTCTGGCTGGATTTCGAGACCCGCGCGTCGGTATCCACAAGGCACAGATCGTGCGCGCCGAGCCGGAAGCGTTCGTCGCGCACCTGCTCGCGCGTCAACTCGCCAGCCGCGACCGCCTTCTGCGCCAGCAGCCACGCCATGACCTGGGCAAGGCGCGTGGTCAGGCGCATTGCCTCGCAGTTCATGTGCAGCCGTTCGTCGGGATCGACCTGGAAGGACTCGCCGGGCTGGATGTTGGCCACGTAGTGGCGCGCCGACAGCAGGAGGCTCATCGTCTCGTCGTAGGTCCGTCCGAAGAACGGGGCGATCCGTTCGAGGGCACCGCCGCCAGAGTCGCTGAGGGTCACCGCGAAACTCCTTCGCATCCAAGTTTCGGGGCGGACCCGGGAAAACGCAAACGGGAATTTGTCACACCCGGGGGGCTTGAACCCCGCGGCGGCGTGCCTAAATCGGGTCTGTCCGACGGCGCCCATCCGGGGCCGGCGGCATAACCCAAGTCCCGTCGCTCAAAGGAGGATAGGATCATGAACCACTTCGACTTTTCCCCGCTTTTCCGTTCCACCATCGGTTTCGACCGGCTTTCGCGCCTGATCGACGAGTCGATGCGCGGCGCCGACCAGGTCGGCTACCCGCCCTACAACATCGAGAAGACCGGCGAGAACGACTATCGCATCGCGATGGCCGTGGCCGGATTCGCCGCCGACGAGATCACGCTCGTCCAGCAGGAGAACACGCTCGTCGTCGCCGGCCAGAAGAAGGACGCCGACGCCGCGAACGGCACGTACCTGCACCGCGGCATCGCGCAGCGCAGCTTCGAGCGCCGCTTCCAGCTCGCCGACTTCATCCGCGTGGCTTCGGCCAGGATCGAGAACGGCCTGCTCTTCGTCGACCTCGTGCGCGAGGTTCCCGAAGCGATGAAGCCGCGCCGCATCGCGATCGAGACCGGCACAAAGCCGAACGTGCTCGAGGCGAAGGCCGCCTGAGCCCGAACGGCCGAAAAGACGCGACGCCCGCCCCGGCAATGCCGGCGGCGGGCGGACGCGTTCAGGCGCGGAAATGCGCCTTGATGCGCTGGCGGACATGCGGATCGGCACATGTGTAGCGGGCACCGACGAGACCGTCGACGAAACGGATGATCTCCAGATCGGCCTCGAAGCCCATCGACAGGTAGCCGTTGCGCAGCATGATCGTCGCCTTCATGTGCTGGCCCGGCTGGGCAACACCCGCGAAGGGACCGAACATCACGCCCGTCTCGCTCCAGTTGCGCAAGGGCACGCGCTGTCCGCCGAGGAGCACGCGGTCTTCGGGCCCGGCGATGCTGCGCGGCGAGATGCGCCGTTCGCCCGACGAGGTCAGGTCGGCGAACGCCGTCGCGGCGATCTCGCGGAAGCGCTGGCGCTTTCCGTCGGGAAGCTGCGAGGCGGCGACGGCCTGCGAGACCTGGGCGGCGAGTGCCCGCTTCTCGTCGTGCGCCATGCCCGGGACGTAGAAGTCGCTCTTGAATTCCTGGTTCTCGACCAGCCCATCGATCGTCGCGCCGATATACTTGCGCGCGTTCGGGTCCTCGATGTCGGCATGCAGGCCGAGCAGCACCAGCAGCTTGCGGCCGATGCCGACCTCGCGGGCGATCATCGGGTTGAGGCTTTCCGGTGCCGTCAGTCGCGTCAGCCGGCGCGACAGGTTGTCGGCCAGATCCTTGTCGGCCGCCAGCAGCGGCAGCGACGTGACCTTGCGGCGCAGGTCGCGCGTCGAGCTGAGTTCGAGCGTGGGATCGCGCTTGGCGAGCGAGGCGACGCCGGTGATGGCGCCGTTGAGGATCTCGACCGTCGCGCGCCCGACGAACGGCATGTCGCGCCCGGCCATGCGCGCGACCAGCCCCGACACGAAGGGCGGCAGGCTGCCCGGCCCGGGTGCGGCATCGCCGGCAAGCGCCAGGCACGCGCGCACGATCAGCGCCAGATTGTCCGACGGCCCGACGAGGACGGCACCCGAGAGTTTCATGCGCATCAGTTCGGCGATGGTCTGGTCGAGCAGGGCCAGACTGACCGGGTTGCGCACGCCGTCGAGAAGTTCGAGGCAGCGATTGCCGCGCGCGGTCCAGTTGCCGGGTCCGGCCGCCGCAAGATTTGCCGCCAGCGCGATGCCGGCGCGGACCGGGCCAAGTTTGGGGTCGGTGGCCGCAAGTTTGTCGATGGCGGTCGCGTCGGCGACGTGGGCGTCGGGCAGGTTCTTTGCCTCGGCATCGACCAGCAGCATGGCGCCGTCGACGAGTTCGAGGGTCTGGCGCATGCGCTCGGCGACGGGGTTCTTGAGCTGCTGGCCCTGCAGGATCGCGACGCGCTGGACGTATTCTTGGAATTTTGTCCCTGAATTCAATATCTTACGATGCTCGCGCGGGTCGAACGCGAGCTCGGTCGCAGTGATGCGGACCTGATCCAGATAGGGCTGCGCCACGCGAAACAGGGTCTCGCGTGCCGCGGCTTCGAGGGCTTCATGGGGAGTTACGCAAAACATGTTCCGTCCCGGTCATACAACCAAGACGGAAACCTAGCGTGCCTTCGTAAAGAAACTGTATGCAGATCGTCGGTTTAGGGGACCCGCCCGTCAGGCGCGAAAATGTGCCTTGATCCGCTGGCGGGCCTGCGGATCGGCGCAGTTGTAGCGGGCCCCGACCAGCCCGTCGGTCTGCCGGACGATCTCGATCTCCGCTTCGAACCCCATCGAGATGTACGCGTTGCGCAGCATGATCGTCGCGCGCATGCGCTGGCCGGGTGCGATCAGACCGTTGTAGGGCCCGAACATCAGGCCGGTCTCGCTCCAGTTGCGCAGCGGCACGCGCACGCCGCCAAGCTGCACGCGGTCTTCGGGGCCTGCGATCGTGCGCGGCGAGACGCGCCGGTCGCCGCTCTCGCCGAGCGAGGCGAACGTCGTCGTGACGACGGCCTGGTAGCGCTGGCGCTTGATGTCGATCAGGTCGGCGTTGGTGATGGACTGGCCGACCTGCGCCACCAGTGCACGCTTCTCGTCGTGGCTCATGCCGGGGACGAAGAACTCGTCCTTGAACTCGCGCGAGTCGACGAGCTGGTCGAGATGCGTGACGAGATGCTTGCGTGCCCCCTCGTCGCCGATCTCGCAATGCAGGCCGAGCAGCAGGATCGCCTTGCGGCCGGCCCCGATCTCGCGCGCGACGAGCGGCTCGAGAAGTTCGGGTGCCACGAGCCGCGACATGCGGCGCGCGAGGATCTCCTGCAGTTCGCGGTCGGCGACGAGGCGCGGCAGCTTGGTGATCCGGTCGCGCAGGCTGCGCGTCGTCTTGATCTCCTGCGCCGGATCGCGCTTGGCGATCGCCGTGGGGCTGGCGAGCACGCCCTTCAGCACCTCGATCGCGGCGGCGACGGTGCGCGGCGTTCCGCGCCCCTTCTGGCGCGCGACGAGCGCCTGGATGAAAGGCGGGTTGTTCATGGCACTCGTCGCCTCGGCGTCGCCGGCGATGGCAAGGCAGGTGCGGATGATCAGGGTCAGGTTCTCGGCCGGGCCGACGAGCGTCGCGGCGGCGGGCTTCAGGCGCACGAGTTCGGCGAGCGTCTGGTCGATCAGACCGATCGCGAGGGGATGCGTCACCCGGTCGAGCAGCGACAGGCAGCGGTTCGCCTTGCCGATCCAGTCGCCCGTGCCCGAGCCGGCCGTCGCGAGCGACGTGGCGAGTGCCACGCCCGCGCGGACGGGCCCGCGCACCTGATCGCTCGCCGCCAGCCGGTCGAGGGCGGCCGCGTCGATCTCCTGCGGCGGCGGGATCTCGCGCGCGGCCTGTTCGACCTCACGCATCGCCTCGTCGACGATGTCGATGATGTGGCGCACGCGGTCGGTCACGGACTTCTTGTGCTGCTGGCCCTGAAGGATCGCGACGCGCTGGACGAACTCCTGGAAGCGCATGCCGGCGTTCAGCAGCTTGCGCTGCTCGCGCGTGTCGAACGCCAGTTCCGTCGCCGTGATGCGCGCATGCTCGAGATGCGGCTGCGCCACGCGGAACAGCGTCTCGCGCGCGGCCAGCTCCAGGGCTTCGAAGGCGTTCAGGCAAAACATTCCGGGTCCCCGCAGAAAATTCCGGGGGAGAACTTACCGGTTGCTTCGTAAAAAAATAGACAATTCTGTACAGTAAAATTTCAGGTAGCTATTATTTGTAGCGCATCCTTTAACTGCATAGGTATGCCGACAGGCGTCTGGTCCGCGCGCCGGACGAATACATGCACGAAGTGGCCCTCCGCCGCCGCTTCGTCGCTGCCCTGACGGAAAAGCCCGATCTCGTAGCGCACCGAACTGTTGCCGAGATGGCCGACGCGCAGACCGGCATCGATCGTCTCGGGGAAAGCGAGCGAGGTGCGGAATCGGCACATCGTCTCGACCGCGATGCCGACGATCTCGGCGTTATGTATGTCAAAGCCGCCAGCTTCGATGAGGTACGCGTTGATGATCGTGTCGAAGTAACTGTAGTACACGACGTTGTTGACGTGGCCGTAGAGGTCGTTGTCCATCCAGCGCGTCGGGATCGCGCGGAAATGGCGATAGGCGGCGCGCGTCTCGGGCGGCTTCTTCGCGACCGGCATGTCTCAGCAGACCTCGGCGAGCGCGTCGAGCGTTGCGTCGGGTGCTTCGATCATCGCCATGTGCCCGGCACCGGCCAGCACGCGCTCGCGCGCGTCCTTCGTGGCGGCGATCAGGCCGCGGGCACCGGCTGCCGGCGTCATCCGGTCGGTCGCGCCGAGCAGATAGAGCGTCGGGCAGCGCAATGCCGCGGCGGCTTCCGGCGCACCCTTGTAGGCGTTGCAGGCCGCAAGATCGCTGCCGAGCACGCCGTCCGCGACGCGTTCGAGCAACCGCACGCCGCCGCCGACCATCCAGGTGCCGGGTGCGCGTGCCCCGCCGAGCTGGGCGCGCCGGCCGAAGGCCCAGTCCGCGATCATCTCGACCGCCGCATGGTCGTTCCGGGCCGCCGCTTCGAGCAGCTTGGGATGGACCGGCATCTGGGCGGCCACGCCGATCAGGCCGAGGGCGCGCACGCGCGAAGTGTGGCGCGCGGCCGTTTCGAGCGCCACGAGTGCGCCCATCGAATGGCCGACGAGGGCGGCTTCGCGCGCGCCGGCCGCGTCGAGCAGACGCGGCACGAAATCTGCCATCGCAGCGACCGAATCCAGTGCGCCACCTCCGGACCGCCCGTGCCCGGGCAGGTCGATCGCCAGCGCGTTGCGCCCGTGATGCGCGAACCAGCGCGTCTGCAGCGTCCACACCGTGTGGTCCATGCCGGCCCCGTGCAGGAACAGCACCGTGGGTTTCGCGGGATCGAAGGCCTTGCCGCCCGTGGCGGCGAACACGCGAAATCCGTCGACGACGAGATCCATGACGCTAGCCCTTGGCCGACGCGCGCAGGGCCGCGGTCAGGTCGTCGATCAGGTCGGCGCAGTCCTCCAGGCCGATCGACAGGCGCACCATCTCCTCGCCCACGCCCGCCTTCTTCAGCGACGCGGCATCCATCTGCTGGTGCGTGGTCGAGGCCGGATGGATGACGAGCGACTTGGCGTCGCCCACATTGGCAAGATGGCTGAACAGCTTCAGCGCCTCGATGAAGCGCCGTCCGGCCGCGCGCCCGCCCTTGATGCCGAAGCTGATCATCGAGCCAGCGCCCTTGGGCAGCAGGCGCTGGGCCAGCGCATGGTCGGGATGGGACGGCAGGTCGGGATGGTTGACCCATTCGACCTCGGCCGCATTGCTCAGGAACGAGGCGATCTTGCGCGCGTTCTCGACATGGCGGGCCATGCGCAGCGGCAACGTTTCGAGCCCCTGCAGCAGATGGAACGCGTTGGTCGGCGACAGGCACGCGCCGAAATCGCGCAGCCCCTCCGCACGCGCGCGCATAATGAAGGCGGCCGGGCCGAACTCCTCGGCGAAGTCGAGCCCGTGATAGCCCGCATAGGGCTCGGTCAGGGTCGGGAACTTCCCTGACTTCTCCCAGTCGAACGTGCCGGCATCGACGATCACGCCGCCGATCGCTACACCGTGCCCGCCGATCCACTTGGTCGTCGAGTGCATGACCAGATCGGCCCCGTGCTCGAACGCGCGGAACAGGTAGGGCGTGCAGAAGGTGCAGTCGAGCATCAGCGGCAGGCCAGCCGCGTGCGCGACCTTCGCCACCGCCGGCACGTCGAGCACTTCCAGTCCCGGATTGCCGAGCACCTCGCCGAAGACCAGCCGCGTCTCCGGCCGGATCGCGGCGGCAAAGGCGGCCGGGTCGCGCGGATCGACGAAACTGGTCGTGATCCCGAACCGCGGCAGCGTGTGCGTGAACATGTTGTGCGACCCGCCATAGATCGAGGCGGAGCTGACGATGTGCCCGCCCGTCCCCATCAGCGTGACGATCGCCAGATGCAGTGCTGCCTGCCCCGACGACGTCGCGATCGCGCCAACCCCGCCTTCGAGGGCGGCGATGCGTTCTTCCAGCACGGCGACGGTGGGATTGGAGATGCGGCTGTAGATATGGCCCGCGCGTTCGAGGTTGAACAGCGAGGCCGCCGCGTCGACATCGGGAAACACGAAGGACGTCGTCTGGTAGATCGGAACGGCGCGCGCACCCGTCGTCGGGTCGGGCTGCTGGCCTGCGTGAAGAGAAAGTGTATCGAAGCGGGGGAACCGTCCGGACATGCGACCTCCCGAAAAACAGAACCGCCCGAGCGCGTCTTCGGCGTCAATCGGGCGGTTCCTCATTCAAGCAGCGCGTCCCTGTTCAACTCGCAGCTTGCCGCGAAGCTAACCAGCCATTTCGATGCCGTCAATTGCTCCGTCGTCACCCTGGTGCACGGCAGATGACCGGAATTCATACTACTGTAGAGTACTACAGTATATTGAATTGCATCTTTAATTTCACTCTGGCATGAGTGATGGCGAGCTTGCATGGCCGGAGCGAACACGGTGGCCTTCGATCCTCCCTCCACCTACCTCGCCTATCCCGCTGCCGCGGAGGTCGTCGCGACTCACGCTTCGGCACGCCGTCACAACATCTGCGCGGCCGTCCTGTGCATCGTGCTCGTCATCGGCATCGCCGTCACGGCGCGCTGGATCCAGGACCGCGAGGCCACTTTCCACGACGGGTTCCTGGGCTTCCGCACGGCGCTGATCGAGCGCAACCTGATGGCCGCCGACGCCCATCTCACCCAGCTCGTCGCCGGGGCCGATGGCGCCATGCTGCCCGCCCTCGCCGAACTCGACGGGCACGATCCCTGCTCCGCTTCGCCCGGCCAGATCGCGGCGATCCGTCGGATCGAAGCCCAGGCCATCGCCGGCCGTCTGGGATTCGACGTCTGGTGCCGTAGCGGCACGAACCTGCTTCACCCCGCCCGGCCGAATGTCCGCGACGACGCGTATTTCCGCGTCCATACCGAGCCCGGCCGGTTCGGCGGCGCGCGTGCGCGGATGCTCGACTCCTATCGCGACATGTACGTCTCGACGCCGGATCTGGACCGGACGACATACGAAACGCAGATCCGGCTCACGCGCCCGATCGTCGGTCCGGACGGTGCGGCGCTCGGCGTCGTCGGAGTCGGACTCCGGCTTTCAACACTCGCCGACTTCCTCATGTCGATCCGCGAACGGGCCAGCGAACGCGTCGCCATCTACCGGAACGACGGCGCGCTGGTCGCCCAGTATCCGGCCGAATCGGCTGTCGGCATTCCCGACACGCCGCTCGACGCGCTCTGGCGACACTACCCGGCCGCCGTGTTCGGGCAGTTCGAGGGGCCGGACCGGGCGGGCGGGAACGGCACGCTGTCGGTGTTCCTGGGCCTGCGCCCGATGCCGCTCGTGCTGGTCCACACGGTCGAATGGCGCGCGATGTCGCGCGAGGCGCTGCGCATCTACTGGCCCGTGCTCGTGATCGCGGCGGCTTGCGTGCTTGCCGCGATCGTCTATGCCTGGATCACGATCCGCTACGCCAACGCGCTGTCGCGCGCGAACAGCGAACTGGCGCAGGCCAAGGAGAACCTGCAGTTCGAATCCGACGAGCGCGGCATCTTCATCGCCAACATGAACCACGAGCTGCGCACGCCGCTCAACGCGATCGTCGGCTTCGCCCAGATCCTCGCTGACGCGACGTTCGGCCCGTCCCACCCGAAATACCGCGAATACGCGCGCGACATCGCCGCCAGCGGCCAGCACCTCCAGGGGCTGATCGGCGAGATCATCGATTTCGCCGCCATCGACCGGGGCCATCGCAAGATCGCCATCGCGCGGCTCGACGCGGCCGAGACCGTCGCCGAGACCGTGCGTCTGCTCCGCCCGGTCGCAGGTGCACGCGGCATCGCGCTCGAAACGGCCGGCGGCGAGGCCCCCGCGCTCGGCGATCCGCTCGCCGTTCGCCAGATCCTGATCAACCTCGTGACCAACGCGATCAAGTTCTCGGCCCCCGGCAGTTCGGTATGCGT
Organism: Tagaea sp.; assembly: GCA_965279565.1. GTDB lineage: Bacteria > Pseudomonadota > Alphaproteobacteria > CACIAM-22H2 > CACIAM-22H2 > Tagaea. Next base: position 128,043 of record OZ257249.1, read on the forward strand.
CGAATGCCGGGCGCAGCCCGGTACGCGGCTCGTCGCCATATCGGTCGCGGACCGCGGCGTGGGGATCGCGCAGGCGGAGCTTCCCTCCATCGGCCGGCCGTTTTTCCGCACGCGTGCCGCCCGGCTGGGCGCTGTTTCCGGGACCGGGCTTGGTCTGTCGATCTCGGTGGCGCTCGCCAACCAGATGGGCGGGCGCCTGACGCTGGCCAGCGTGTCCGGGCGCGGAACGACGGTCACGCTGCTGCTGCCGCAGGCAGAGGCGCCGCTCGGGCAGACTGCCTCGTCGCGAGGCAGCGCCTAGGACAGATTGCACAGGAAAGCGCGGCACTTGGCCGCCCATTCGGCCCTTGGCAAAGACCCGGTCGGTTGGCATTGTGCGCCGACAATTTGGCCCTATCGCCTGCCGGGAGACGAGTATGAAGGTCGCGATCCCCAAAGAGCGCCGCGCGTACGAATCGCGCGTCGCCGCCACGCCGGACTCGATCAAGCGGATGAAACCGCTGGGGGTGACGTTCCTCGTCGAAACGGGCGCCGGCGCCAACGCGTCGATTCCCGACCAGGCCTTCGTCGATGCCGGCGCCGAAATCGTCGCCGACAGCGCCACGCTGCTGGGCCAGGCCGACATCGTGCTGAAGGTCGGCCGTCCACTGACGGCCGCCGAAGGCGGCGACGAGCTTGCCGGCATGAAGTCGGGCGCCGTGCTCGTCTGCCAGCTCGACCCCTACCGCAACAAGGAACAGGTCGCCGACTTCGCCGCGCGCGGCATCACCGCCTTCGCGATGGAACTGGTGCCGCGCATCACGCGCGCCCAGTCGATGGACGTGCTGTCGAGCCAGGCGAACCTTGCCGGCTACAAGGCCGTGATCGACGCGGCCGAGCAGTTCGGACGCGCCTTCCCGATGATGATGACGGCGGCCGGCACGGTTGCCCCCGCCAAGGTGCTCGTGATGGGTGCCGGCGTGGCCGGCCTGCAGGCGATCGCGACCGCGCGCCGCCTGGGTGCCGTCGTCTCCGCCACCGACGTGCGCATGGTCGCCAAGGAGCAGGTCGAATCGCTCGGCGCCACGTTCGTCTTTGTGGACGACGAGGAAGCCCGCCAGGCGGAAACGTCGGGCGGCTACGCCAAGGAAATGTCCGACGCCTACAAGGCCAAGCAGGCGGCCTTGATCGCCGAGACGATCCGCAAGATGGACGTCGTGATCTGCACGGCGCTGATCCCGGGCCGTCCGGCCCCGCGCCTGGTTTCCGACGCGATGGTCGCCTCGATGAAGCCCGGTTCCATCGTCGTCGACCTCGCGGTCGAGGCGGGCGGCAACTGCGAAGGTAGCTCGGTGGGCCAGATCGTCACGAAGCACGGCGTCAAGATCGTCGGCTACGCCAACGTGCCCTCGCGCCTGGCGGTCGACGCGTCGGCGCTCTACGCGCGCAACCTCGCCGAGTTCATGAAGCTGATCGTCGCCAAGGACGGCAGCCTCGCCATCGACCCGGCCGACGAGATCGTCAAGGGCTCGCTGCTGACCCGCGAAGGCCAGATCGTGCATCCCAACTTCGCGCCCGCACCCGCGGCCGCCGCCCAGTAACGCCAGATACGAACGAAGGACGCGAACGCAATGTCCGACAGCGCAATCCTCGACAAGGCCGCACAGCTCGCGAACGACGCGGCCAGCCTCGCCAACAAGGCGCGCGAGCTCGCCGTCCAGGCGGCCATGTCCCCCGAAGCTTCGGCAGGAGCCGGTCCCGACGCGCTGACGATGGGCCTCACCGTCCTCGTCCTCGCCACGTTCGTCGGCTACTACGTGGTCTGGCGCGTCACACCCGCCCTGCACTCGCCGCTGATGGCGGTCACCAACGCGATCAGCTCGGTGATCATCGTCGGCGCATTGCTGGCCGCGGGCGCATCCGCTGTCGGCTTCAGCCAGGCGATGGGCTTCCTTGCGGTGGTGCTGGCTTCGGTCAACATCTTCGGCGGGTTCGTCGTCACCCAGCGCATGCTGGGCAAGTTCAAGAAGAAGCAGAAGTAGGGAACAGCCATCATGAGTGCCAACACCGCTTCGCTTCTCTACCTCGTCGCGTCGATCTGCTTCATCATGAGCCTCAGGGGGCTTTCGAGCCCCGAGACGGCACGCGGCGGCAACTTCTACGGCATGGCCGGCATGGCGATCGCGATCGTCACGACGCTGATGCTGCCGCAGACCAGCTCGTTCGGCCTGATCGCCGCGGGCATCCTGATCGGCGGCGCCATCGGCACGTTCGTGGCGCTGCGCATCGAGATGACGGCCCTGCCCCAGCTCGTCGCGGCCTTCCACTCGCTGGTCGGTCTCGCGGCGGTGTTCGTGGCAGCCGCCACGCTCTATTCGCCGCAGAGCTTCGGCATCGGCATCCCCGGTGCGATCAAGGCCGCTTCGCTGGTCGAACTGGCGTTGGGCACGGCGATCGGTGCGATCACCTTCACCGGCTCGATCGTCGCCTTCGCCAAGCTGCAGGGCCTCGTCTCGGGTGCCCCGCTCCAGTTCCCGATGCAGCATCCGCTCAACGCCGTGCTCGGCGTGCTGATCGTCGCGAACATCGTGTGGCTGTCGATGACGGGCACGCCCTTCGCCTTCTGGACGCTGGTGATCCTGTCGCTGGCGCTCGGCTTCCTGCTGATCCTGCCGATCGGCGGAGCGGACATGCCGGTCGTCGTGTCGATGCTCAACTCCTACTCCGGCTGGGCCGCGTGCGGCATCGGCTTCACGCTGCAGAACTCGCTGCTGATCGTCACGGGTGCGCTCGTCGGCTCGTCGGGCGCCATCCTCTCGTACGTCATGTGCAAGGGCATGAACCGGTCGATCTTCAACGTGATCCTCGGCGGCTTCGGCACGGATGCGGCCGGTGCGGCCGCTGGTGCGGCCAAGGAAGCGCGCCCCGTGAAGCAGGGCTCGGCCGAGGACGCGCTGTTCATCATGAAGAACGCCTCGTCGGTCATCATCGTGCCGGGCTACGGCATGGCGGTCGCCCAGGCGCAGCATGCGCTGCGCGAGATGGGCGACATGCTGAAGAAGGAAGGTGTCACGGTGCGCTACGCGATCCATCCGGTCGCGGGCCGCATGCCGGGCCACATGAACGTGCTGCTGGCCGAAGCCAACGTGCCCTACGACGAGGTGTTCGAGCTCGACGACATCAACCGCGACTTCGCGCAGGCGGACGTGGCCTTCGTCATCGGCGCCAACGACGTGACGAACCCGGCCGCCAAGACCGATCCCAAGAGCCCGATCTACGGCATGCCGATCCTCGACGTGGAGAAGGCCAAGACCGTGCTGTTCATCAAGCGCTCGATGGCGTCGGGCTATGCCGGCGTCGACAACGAGCTGTTCTTCCGCGACAACACGATGATGCTGTTCGGCGACGCCAAGAAGGTGGTCGAGGACATCTGCAAGGCGATGTCCGGCGGGCACTGACGCCGGTTTGACCGGCTGCCTCCGGAAGTGATATCATGGATGATATCATACGGGGGTAACGATGCCGGACATCCTGGTGCGGGGCGTGTCGCAGGAAGCGGTCGATTTACTGAAGGCGCGGGCGAAGGCCGAGGGCACCTCCCTCGTCGCACAGGCGCGCGCGGCCCTCGAATACGAGGTCAAGCGCGAGCGCAAGATGGCGGCCCTCGCACGGCTCGACGAGCTGCGCAACGATCTGAAGGGCAAGTGGAAAGGTCCGTCGGTCCTCGAGATGATCCGCGAAGACCGCGACCGCCGCTGATGCTCGTCGTCGATGCGAGCGTCGTCGGCAAGCTGATTTTCGACGAACCGGGCAGCGATGCGGCACAACGGCTGATCGCCGACGAGGACGTGCTGGGGCCGCCGCTGCTGCGATTCGAGCTCTGCAACCTGATCCGGCGCGCGGCCCGGCGGCGAGGCTGGACGCCGGAAACCGTGCATATGGCGCTGCACGAGTTCTTCCAGAACGTGGCGTTCGAGCCGGACGGCCCGGAGATCGGCCATATGGCGCTCGCGCACGCGATGGATCTCGACCATACCGCGCAGGACTGCGCCTATCTGGCGGTCGCCTCGTTGCGCGGCCTGCCGCTTGTCACCGCCGACGCGGCCTTCGCCCGGAAGGCACGGGCCAAGGGCCACGACGTGCGGGTGCTCTAGAAACGCCGAAAGCCGCCCGGGGTTTCCCCAGGGCGGCTTTCCATGCCCGGCCGGAGCCGGAAAGGACTAGTAGCCTTCGCGCTCTAGGCGCTTACGCTGCAGCTTGCGCAGGCGGCGGACACCTTCGGCCTTCTCGCGCGCCTTCTTCTCCGAGGGCTTCTCGAAGTGGCGGCGCAGCTTCATTTCGCGGAAAATGCCTTCGCGCTGCATCTTCTTCTTGAGCGCGCGCAGGGCCTGATCGACGTTGTTGTCGCGGACGATGACTTGCACGGGAACCGTGCTCCTTTCCCAAACGAAATCAAGGGGTTGAACTTGTAGGCAGCGACTCGCGGCGACGTTTCCGCCGCCACCGATTCACCACCGGCGCGCGGCTTATATCATACGCCCCAAAGGCTTGCAAACCGTCGAATGCGGCCTTCCCGCCGCCCCTTCCTGTCCCATATCCTGCCCCCCATGGCCATCCTGAAGATCGCCCGCATGGGCCACCCGGTCCTGAGCCGGATCGCCGACCCCGTCGCCGACCCGACGGCGCCCGAGATCCACATGCTCGTCGAGGACATGGTCGACACGATGGTCGACGCCCCCGGGACCGGCCTCGCCGCCCCGCAGGTGCACGTGCCCCTGCGCGTCGTCGTATTCCTCGTCCGGCCCGAGCGCACGACCGGGATCGAGGGCGACACGCCGGTCGACCTGACCGTGCTGGTCAACCCGATCCTCGAACCGATCGGCACGGAAATGAACGAGGGCTACGAGGGCTGCCTTTCCGTCCCCGGCCTGACCGGGGCCGTCCCGCGCCACACGCATCTGCGCTATCGCGGGCTCGACCTGCAGGGCCGCATGATCGAGCGCACGGTCGCCGGCTTCCATGCGCGCGTGGTCCAGCACGAGTGCGACCATCTCGACGGCATCCTCTATCCGCAGCGCATGACCGACCTTTCCAAACTCGCCTTCGTCGACGAGATGCGCCGACGCACGGAGAAATGACCATGCCCTTCGATCGCATCCTCGCGCGCGACCGCATCGTGGAAGCCGCCTTGCCGCATATCCCGTTCGACGGCTGGAGCCTGCCCGTCCTCGCGCGCGCGGCCGGGGAGGCGGGCTATCCGCCGGCCACGGCACTGCGCGTGTTCCCCAACGGGGTCAACGACGCGCTGGCGCACTGGTGCGCCATGTCCGACCGCGCGATGGTCGCCGCGTGCGAGGCCGATCCGGAATTCGCCGGCTTCAAGATCCGCCAGAAGATCGCGCATGCGATCCGCCTGCGCCTCGCCCCGCTCGCCCCGCACCGCGAGGCAGTGCGCCGCACGCTCGGCCTGATGGCGCTTCCGGGCAGCCTGCCGCTGTCGATGCGCACGCTGTGGGCGACGGTCGACGCGGTCTGGCAGCTCGCCGGCGACCGCGCGACCGACTTCAACTACTACTCCAAGCGCGGGCTCGCGGCGGGCGTCTATTCGTCCACGCTGCTCTTCTGGCTCGAGGACAAGTCCGAAGGCCAGGCCGACACGTGGGAATTCCTCGACCGGCGCATCGCCAACGTGATGGCCATGCCCAAGGCGATGGCCGACGCGAAGGCAAAGCTCGCCAAGCTGCCCAACCCGTTCGCGGGGCTGATGGGCAAGTTCAAGCGCGCCGGCTGACGCCTAGCGCTTCTTCTTCAGATACGTGACATGGCCCATCTTGCGGCCGGGCCGCGCTTCGGCCTTGCCGTAGAGATGCAGGATCGCGCGCTTGTCGGCGAGCAATGCCGGTACCGCGTCCACATCGTCGCCGATCAGGTTCTTCATCAATGCGTCCGAATGGCGGACCGGATCGCCCAGCGGGAGCCCTGCGACCGAGCGCGCGAGCTGGTCGAACTGGCTGGCGGGGCACGCGTCGATGGTCCAGTGGCCGGAATTGTGCGGGCGCGGGGCAAGCTCGTTGACGAGCAGCTCGCCCCGTCGCGTGCGGAACATCTCGACCGCCAGCACGCCGACGAGGCCCAGCCTGTCGGCGATGTGCAGCGCCATCTCTTCCGCCTCGCGGCGCATGGCGGCCGGCAGTTTCGCCGGTGCCACGGTCACGTCGAGGATGTGGTGCTTGTGGCGGTTCTCGACCGGCACGTAGCAGGCCGCACCCGAAGCGCCGCGCGCCACGACGACCGACAGCTCGCTGCGGAAATCGACGAACCCTTCGAGGATGCCCGGCGTGCCCTTCAGCACCGCGAACGCGTCGGCCAGCTCCATGCGCGGACCGATCTTGACCTGGCCCTTGCCGTCATAGCCCATGCGCGCGGTCTTCAGCACCGCCGGCCGGCCGAGGGCGGCGATGCCGCGCTCGAGATCGCGCAGCGTGCGCACGCTTGTCCAAGGTGCGGTCGCGATGCCGATGCGGTTGAGGAAGGACTTCTCGAGGATGCGGTCCTGGCACGTCGCCAGCACCTTCGCCGACGGATGGAGCGGGGCGTGCCCCGCCTTCGCGACGGCGGCGACACCCTCGACCGGGATGTTCTCGAACTCGTACGTGACCACGTCGCACGCCTTGAAGAACGCGGCGAGCGCCTTGCGGTCGCGATAGTCGGCGATGGTGGCCTTCGTCGCGACCTGCTCGGCGGGCGAATCCTTTTCCGGCCCGAAGCAGTGCGTGCGGAAGCCGAGGCGTGCTGCGGCCAATGCGGTCATGCGGCCAAGCTGGCCGTTGCCCAGGATGCCGATGGTCGAGCCGGGCGGAAGGCGGCGCACGCTCACTTGCGGGCCTTCTTCTTCGCGGGCTTCTTTGCCGGCACTTCGTCGACCGGCTTCTGCGCGATCTTGGCGGTCTGCGCCGCGCGGAACGCGTCGAGCGCCTTGGCGACCTTGGCGTCGGACAGCGCAACGACCGCGGCGGCCAGAAGCCCTGCGTTGGTGGCGCCTGCGCGGCCAATGGCGAGCGTGCCGACCGGGATGCCGGCCGGCATCTGCACGATCGACAGCAGCGAATCGAGACCCTTGAGCGTGCGCGATTCGACCGGCACGCCGAACACCGGCAAGCGCGTCATCGCCGCCGCCATGCCCGGCAGGTGCGCGGCCCCGCCGGCACCCGCGATGATGCAGGAAAGCCCGGCCTTCGCGGCCTGCATCGCATAACGGTAGAGACGCTCGGGCGTGCGGTGGGCCGAGACGATGCGCGTCTCGAACGGCACGCCCAGATCGCGCAGGATGTCCGCCGCGTGGCGCATCGTTTCCCAGTCCGACTGGCTGCCCATGATGATGCCGACGAGGGGCTTCTTCGCCATTTATCGCGCACTCCCGAAAGGCCGGCCGCAGCCGGAAAGGGGCGGAGTATAGGCGAGCCGTCCGCCGCGCGGAAAGGGCCGCTTCGCCCGCTTTCGGACCCCAAAATCCGGCCGGTCTGTGCTATGGCTCGTCGCCAGTACGCATTCAATCCCGGCATCGGATGAAGATCGGCGATCCCAACCGCATCATCGGCCCAGCGACCGCCGCCCCCGTGCGCAAGACGGATGCGGCCGGCCGCGCGCAAGGGCCCGCACCTGCCCCGATGTCGGGCGGCATGCGCACGCCCAAGGACATCGCTCAGGTGATGGGCATTCCCGAGGCCGAATTCACGCCCAAGGTGCGCGACGCGATCATGCGGCTGATGGCCGAGGTCGACAAGGCGCGCCGCGAAGCCGCCCAGGCCCAGTCGCGCGCGGCACATCTGGAACGGCTCGCCGACCAGGACAGCCTCGTTCCCGTCTTCAACCGTCGTGCCTTCGTGCGCGAGCTGGGGCGCATGCAGGCCTTCGCCGAGCGCTACGACCAGCCTTCGAGCCTCGTCTATTTCGACGCCAACGGTCTCAAGCAGGTCAACGACACGCACGGGCATGCGGCGGGCGATGCCCTGCTCGCGCACATCGCGCGCGTGCTGGTGCAGAACGTGCGCGACACCGACGTGGTCGGGCGGCTCGGCGGCGACGAGTTCGGCGTCATCCTCACCTATTCCGACAAGCCGGTCGCCGACGAGAAGGCCGCCCTGCTCGCCCAGCGCGTGCAGGAAAGCGAGCTCGACTGGCGCGGCGTGGCGATCAAGCCGTCGGTGGCGTGGGGCGTCTACACGTTCCGCGGCGGCGACGACATCGCGCGCCTGCTGGAAAGTGCGGACCGCGAGATGTACGAGCGCAAGAAGAACAGCCGCAGCACCGCACCCTGACCGGCGTCACGCGATGATGTCGGGCAGCAGCTGGCTTTCGAGCCGCGCGATCTGGTCCTTCAGAGCCAGCTTGCGCTTCTTCAGGCGCTGGACCTGCAGCATGTCGATGGGCCCGGCTTCCACCATGCGCGCGATCACGTCGTCGAGGTCGCGATGCTCGCTCTGCAGTTCCGCGATCTGGCGGCGGATCGTTTCGAATACGGGATCGTCCATCGACGCCGGTGCTTTTTCGGTATGCGGAAAGCAGATTTTACGATGGGCACTCTAGCAGCAATGAAGGTCCGGCGGAACCAAGGCCTGTGGCGCTTCGCCTTGGGACTTTATGGCCGTCCGGGCGTGGCCGCCGCCTGCCTCGACCTGCAGGACCGGCACGGCGTCGACATACCGCTGCTGCTGGCCGCGATCTGGCACGGCGCCAGCGGGCGCGGCCGGCTCGATGCGGCGCGCGCGCGCGTCTGGCGGGCACATGCGCGCAGGTGGCGGCACACGATCGCGCCGCTGCGGACCGCGCGTACTGCGATCCGCACGGCGGCGAAAGCCGATCCGGCGATCGCGCGACTGCGCAAGTCGATCCTCGCGGCCGAGCTTGCGGCGGAAAAACTGCTGCTGCGCGATCTCGAAACGGACTCGACCACGCGCGGTGCGACACAAGCGCGCGGTGCGCACGCGGACGCGCAACACAATGCCGACATATTCGTTCGCGGGCCGCGCGCACGCCGCGCGTTAACGAAAATAATTTCGCGACTCGGCCCATTGCCGTGAAATCAAAGCCCTGACCGGACCGGTCCAGATTAATTTCTATCTCCGCATGCAATAGCGCCATCGACGCCGTCTTGCGAGGCTCCGGGGACAGGCATAGGCTTTTCGACGTGAGCGCATGAACCAGAACGAAGGAGGTTGCGGCAATGCCAAAATCCGATCGCGTCAGGTCCCTGCAAGCCAAGCATGCCAAGCTCGAACGCGAACTCAGCCACGAAGAAGCCCGACCCGCACCCAGTCCGGCGGCGGTCGCAACCCTCAAGCGCGAAAAACTGAAGATCAAGGACGAGCTCGCCCGAATGTCGGGCTAGCGGTCTTTCCGCGCGCCCCCGCCGGCCTGCGCTCAGGCCGGCGGCAGGCGCCGCTTGGCGTAGCTCACGAGCATGTTGCCGAGCACGTCGAGGAACGGATCGCCGGATTTCAGCAGCCCCGACATCGTCACGGTCGCCATCAGCGCCTGCACGCGGCTGGCCTTGTCGCCCAGCGGCGGGCGCACTTCCATCGGGATCGGCTTCGTCCACACGGGCGTTTCGCGCACGAACCCCGCGAACAGCTCGAAGATGTCGCGCTGGCTGCTGCTCAATCCCTTCAGCTTGGTCAGGAACCGCGCGCGGTCGACGATGACGACCTCGGTTTCCACCTTCGCGCGGGTCGTGGCCATGCGCGGCGCGTTGTCGAGCAGCGCCAGCTCGCCGAACATCATGCCCGGATTTATGACCGCGATCGGGGGTGCATCGGGATTGGCGAGCTTGATCACTTCGACCTGGCCGGTCTTCACGAGGCACGCGTAATCGCCGCTTTCGCCTTCGCGAAAGACGATCATGCCGGGACGGTATTTGCGGGTCTGGTCGGCCATCTGATTCGGAATTTTAGAGCGATTTCGTGCGCTCGCGTAGCACGAATTTCTGGATCTTTCCGGTCGAGGTTTTCGGCAGCGGGCCGAACACGACCGTGCGCGGGACCTTGTAGCCGGCAAGATGCTCGCGGGAAAACGCGATCAGCTCGGCGGCACTGGCCGTGGCACCGTCCTTCAGCGTGACGAAGGCGCAGGGCGTTTCGCCCCATTTCTCGTCCGCGCGCGCGACGACCGCCACTTCCAGTACCGCCGGATGGCGATAGAGCGCGCTTTCGACCTCGATCGTCGAGATGTTTTCCCCGCCCGAGATGATGATGTCCTTCGAGCGGTCCTTGAGCTCGACATAGCCGTTGGCGTGCATGACGCCGAGATCGCCGGTATGGAACCAGCCGCCCTTGAACGCCTTGGCGGTCGCTTCCGCGTTCTTGAGATAGCCCTTCATGACGATGTTGCCGCGCATGAAGACCTCGCCCATCGTCGCCCCGTCCGAGGGGACCGGCTTCAACGTCTTCTCGTCGGCGACCATCAGCCCTTCGAGGACCGGATAGCGCACGCCCTGGCGCGCCTTCAGCACGGCGGATTCGGCCGTCGGCAACGCATCCCACTCCGAATGCCACTCGCACACAACCGCCGGCCCGTAGACCTCGGTCAGGCCATAGACATGCGTGATGTGGAAGCCCATGCGCTCCATCTTCTCGATCACCGTGGCGGGCGGCGGGGCGGCTGCCGTCATGATCTCGACCACGTGCGTGGGATCCTGGCGCATCGTCTCGGGCGCGTTGATCAGCATGTTCATGACGATGGGCGCGCCGCACATGTGCGTGACGCCGCGTTCCTTTATCGCCGCGAAGATCGCGGGCGCTTCCACCCGACGCAGACACACGTTGGTGCCGGCTATCGCCGCGATGGTCCACGGGAAGCACCAGCCGTTGCAGTGGAACATCGGCAGGGTCCACAGATAGACCGGATGGTGCCCGAGATCCCACACCATCGTGTTGCCGACCGCGTTCAGGTAGGCGCCGCGATGGTGGTAGACCACGCCCTTGGGATTTCCCGTGGTGCCCGACGTGTAGTTGAGCGCCAGCGCGTCCCACTCGTCGCGCACCTTGAGCGGGGCGAAATCCGCGTCGCCGCCGGCGAGAAAATCCTCGTACTCCGTTTTGCCCAGCCGCTTGCCGCCGGGACCTTCCGGATCGTCGATGTCGATGACGACCGGCTTGCGCTTCGCCTTGGCCAGCGCCTTCGCGACGACAGGCGCGAACTCGGTATCGGCGAAGATCAGCTTCGTCTCGCCATGGTCGATCTGGAAGGCGATCGTGTCGGCATCAAGCCGGATATTCATCGCGTTGAGCACCGCACCGGCCATCGGCACGCCGAAGGCGCATTCGTAGGCCGCCGGGATGTTGGGGGCGAGCAGCGCGACCGTGTCGCCGCGCTTCACGCCCGCGCGCGCGAGTGCGGAGGCAAGCCTGCGGCAGCGCGCGTGCGTCTGCGCCCAGGTCTGCGCGATGCGCCCGTGCAGGATCGCGGTCTTGCGCGGCCACACCGCGGCGGCACGCGCGAGGAAACCCACCGGCGACAGCGGCTCGTAGTTCGCCGCGTTGCGACCCAGGTCGCGCTCCCACTTGCCCGCACGGACGGGGGCGGGCTTTGCGGACTTGCGGGGCTTCTTCTTGGCGGCCATGGCGTGCTTACCCGGAAAATGGACATCGTGACGCAGCGATTCATGCCACGCCGCCCCTTCCCAAACCAGAGGCGCTGCTGCAAATTCGTTGAAAGTTGCGGGGGGAAAAAATCATGCCGACCTACGCCGAAATCCACGCGCGCTCGCGCCGCGATCCGGAAGGTTTCTGGGGCGAGGCGGCGGCGGCCATCGACTGGATCAAGCCGTGGGACAAGGTCCTCGACCCGACGGCGAAGCCCGCCGCGCGCTGGTTCGTGGGCGGCGAGCTCAACACCTGCTGGAACGCGATCGACCGGCACGTCGCGGCCGGCAACGGGGCACGCGTCGCGGTCATCTACGACAGTCCGGTCACAGGCACCGTCGCGAAATTCACATACGCCGAAATGCAGGCGAAGATCGCCGCATTCGCCGGCCTGCTTGCCGCCAAAGGCGTGGTCAAGGGCGACCGCGTCATCGTCTACATGCCGATGGTGCCCGAAGCGCTTGTGGCGATGCTGGCCTGCGCAAGGCTGGGTGCGGTCCACTCGGTCGTGTTCGGCGGCTTTGCGGCCAACGAGCTGGCCGTGCGCATCGACGACTGCACGCCCAAGGCGATCGTCTCGGCCTCGTGCGGCATCGAGGGGGCCAAGACCCTCGCCTACAAGCCGCTGCTCGACGGTGCGATCGCCATCGCGCGCCACAAGCCCGATTTCTGCGTGATCCTGCAGCGCCCGCAACTGGCCTGCGAACTTGTTGCCGGGCGCGACATCGACTGGATGCAAGGTGCCGCCACCGCGAAACCCGCCGATTGCGTGCCGGTCAAGGCGACCGATCCGCTCTATGTGCTCTACACGTCGGGCACCACGGGCCAGCCCAAGGGCGTGGTGCGCGACAATGGCGGGCATGCGGTCGCACTCGCCTATTCGATGCGCGCGATCTACGACACGAAGCCGGGCGAGGTGTTCTGGGCCGCGTCGGACGTGGGCTGGGTCGTCGGCCACTCGTACATCTGCTACGCGCCGCTGCTCGCCGGCTGCACGAGCGTGCTGTTCGAGGGCAAGCCCGTCGGCACGCCCGACGCCGGCGTCTTCTGGCGCGTGATCGCCGAGCATGGCGTGGCGACGTTCTTCACAGCACCCACCGCCTTCCGCGCGATCCGCAAGGAAGACCCCGAAGGCAAGCTGATCGCCAAATACGACCTGTCGAAGTTCCGCGCGCTGTTCCTGGCGGGCGAGCGCTGCGATCCGGCCACGCTCGAATGGGCGATGGAAAAGCTGAAGCGTCCGGTCGTCGACCATTGGTGGCAGACCGAGACGGGCTGGCCCATCGCGGCCAACGCGCTGGGCATTCCCACGGGCACGGGCGCCCCCTTCCCGATCAAGCCCGGCTCGCCGACCAAGGCGGTCCCGGGCTGGGACGTGCAGGTGCTGGGGGCCGACGGCCATCCGGTTCCCGCCGGCGACATCGGCGCCATCGTGTGCGCCCTACCGCTGCCGCCCGGCACGTTCCCCACGCTGTGGAACGCCGAGCAGCGCTATGTCGACGCGTATCTCGCCGAATATCCCGGCTACTACAAGACGGGCGATGCGGGTTACGTCGATGCCGATGGTTACGTCTACGTGATGACGCGCGTCGACGACGTGATCAACGTCGCCGGCCACCGCCTGTCGACGGGCCAGATGGAGGAGATCCTCGCGAGCCACAAGGACGTCGCCGAATGCGCGGTCGTCGGCGTGGCGGACGAGCTGAAGGGCCAGGTGCCGCTTGGCTTCGTCGTGCTGAAGAGCGGCGTCAACCGCCCGGACGCCGAGATCGTCGCCGAGATCGTGGCGCTGGTGCGCGAGAAGATCGGCCCCGTCGCGTTCTTCAAGCAGGCGGTGATCGTCAAGCGGCTGCCCAAGACGCGCTCGGGCAAGATCCTGCGCGGCACCATGCAGAAGATCGCCGACGGGCAGGCCTACAAGCCGCCCGCCACGATCGACGATCCGCTGATCCTCGACGAGATCCGCGAGAGCCTGCAGCCGGCGGGGTATGCGAAGGCACCCTCACCCTAGCCCTCTCCCGCACGCGGGAGAGGGGATGACACCGGTCTAGTTCCCTCTCCCCTACGGGGAGAGGGTCAGGGTGAGGGGTGGATCGCTTAAGCGTCCTGCTTCGCGGCCGCGTCCGCAGCCGCGACTGCGGCGGCGGCTTCCTTGGCGGCGGCGGTCGCTGCCTTGGCGGCTTCGGCGGCCTTGGCGGCCTTGCGCGCGGCGCGTTCCTGTTCCTTGCGCGCGCGTTCGGCCGCGCGGGCGGCCTTGTTGATCGCCTCGTCGAGCTGGTCCTGCGAGCACAGGCCGAGCACGACCGGGTTCGTCGGCTTGATGTTCGCCATGTCGAAATGGCTGCGGTCGCGGATCTTCTGGATCGTCGGCTTCGTCGTGCCGACCATCTTGCCGATCTGCGCGTCGGTCAGTTCGGCATGGTGGCGAAGCAGCCACGCGATCGCGGCAGGGCGGTCCTGGCGCTTCGACACGGGCGTGTAGCGGGCACCCTTCGGGCGCTGCACGGGCATCGGCAGGTCGACCTTGAGCAGCGTCAGCACGGCGGTCTTGTCCGCCTCGCAGCGCGCCAGCTCCTCGCGCGTGATCTGGTTGTTGGCGACCGGGTCGAGGCCGACGATGCCGATGGCGACTTCGCCGTCGGCGATGCCCTGCACTTCGAGGGGATGCATGCCGCAGAATGCCGCGACCTGTTCGAAGGTCAGCGCGGTGTTCTCGACCAGCCATACGGCGGTCGCCTTGGGCATCAGCGGAAGCGTCATGTTCGGTCCTCCTGGCGGGGGGCAGGCGCGACCGACAAGGCAAACGCCTTACCTTTCGTCCCGTTAACGGGACAAGTCGAGCCAACCCGAATTGTGCGGATGGCCCGTCTTATATAGGCGGCCCGGAGCCGGGTCAAAACGTTCCGCAGGGGTTGACTCATTTCCGGTATTAGGATATTTAGCCGTTTAAAGGGTCTTTATACTAAAGAAAGGAAAAATTATGGCATCAACTCCCAGGCTCCACCCGCTGTTCGTCCGCTGGCTGCAGCGCGCGCTTGAAGCTGCCGAGGGCGCCAGGCCCGGGCAGATCGCGCTGCTGACGAACGGCGAAAGCGGGGCGTCACTGGGTCGCCTCCAGATGGACCTGTCGCAGCAGGCGGCCCTGCGCGGCGATCTCGCCCTTGTGGCGCGAAGGTCGCTGGTGCCGGGCGACGTCGACGGCCTGCTGGCCAAGCGCGTGCGCCTGATGACGCTCTCCGAACGCGAGACCGCGCGCCGTGTGCTCGAACACCTGCTCGAAAAGCCGGCGGGTGCCGCCTGGCTCGCAAGGCACGAGCGCGCGATGGCGGTGCGCGTCGGGCTCGCCGTGCGCCGGCTGATCGCGGCGGCATCGCCCGGTGCGGCGGATTTCGCGGCAAGCCTGCGCGGCCAGATCGAGATCGGCTGCCACCTGCACCAGTTCGGCACCGGCAGCACCGCAAAGCTCGCCGCGTTCCTCGCCGGGCAGCGCGTGACGTTCGAAAGCGGGCGGACTGCCGAATTCCGCGCCCCGCTCGACATCGAGCAGTTCCGCGGCTTCCGCCGCGCCACGCAATGGGGCCACGAGAATCCGCGCGCCAACGAGAGCCGCCACATGCGCGTCGACTTGGCGCTGCGCGCGGCCCCGGGCGGAATGCTAGCCTGACGCGAAGCAAACGCCGGAGTGCCGCCCCTGCCTGACCTCAAGCACGAAAAGCGCATCGGCGGCTCCGTCGCCGGCATCGACGAGGCCGGGCGCGGACCGCTTGCGGGCCCGGTCGTCGCCGCGGCGGTCGTGTTCCTTGCAGCGAAACTGCCGCGTTCGCTGAGCGGTGCCATCGACGATTCGAAGAAGCTGACCGAGGCGAAGCGCGAAGCCGCATTCGACGAGCTGCGCGCGCATGCGCTCACCGGCACGCTCGTCTACGCCATCGCGGCGGCGAGCGTGGCGGAGATCGACAGGCTCAACATCCTGCGCGCCACGCATCTGGCGATGCGCCGCGCCCTCGCCCGCCTGCCCTTCGTGCCGGACGCAGCGCTCATCGACGGCAACCAGCTGCCGCGCGACCTGCCCTGCCGCAGCGAGGGCCTGGTCAAGGGCGACGCGAAGTCGCTGTCGATCGCGGCCGCCTCGATCCTCGCGAAGGTCGTGCGCGACCGCATCATGAAGCGGCTGGATGTTCTCTATCCGGTCTATGGCTGGGGTTCGAACAAGGGATATGGGGCGGCGACGCATATCGAATCCATTGCGGTCCACGGCCCCTCGCCCCACCACAGATTGAGTTTCGCGCCGCTCGCGCAGGGTCGATTAAGCCTTTGATTCGTTTATCTGTTGACCGCGGAATCGCCGCTGACTCAGGATGCGGCCATGACAAAGCACCAGCCCCGCATCGAGTTCCCGGAAGGGACGATTTCCATCGGCGACTGCGTCGAGCTCATGGGCCAGCTGCCCGAGAACTCGATCGACATGGTGTTCGCCGACCCGCCCTATAACCTGATGCTGAAGGGCGACCTGCATCGCCCGAACAATTCCAAGGTCGACGCGGTCGACGACGCGTGGGACCAGATCGGCGACTTCGCCGCCTACGACAAGTTCAGCCGCGCGTGGCTCACGGCCGCGCGCAAGGCGCTGAAGCCCGACGGCGCGATCTGGGTCATCGGCAGCTACCACAACATCTTCCGCGTGGGCGCCATGCTGCAGGATCTGGGTTTCTGGATCCTCAACGACATCGTCTGGCGCAAGACCAACCCGATGCCGAACTTCCGCGGCCGGCGCTTCACCAACGCGCACGAGACGATGATCTGGGCCGCGAAGTCGGAGAAATCCAAGTACACGTTCAACTACGAGGCGATGAAGGCTCTTAACGAAGAGCTCCAGATGCGCTCGGACTGGCTGATCCCGGTCTGCGGCGGTCCGGAGCGGATCAAGGGTGCGGACGGCAAGAAGGCGCATCCCACGCAGAAGCCCGAGTCGCTGGTCTACCGCGCGGTGCTGTCGTCCTCGCGAGCCGGCGAAACCGTCCTCGACCCCTTCTTCGGCTCGGGCACCACGGGCGCCGTCGCCAAGCGTCTGGGCCGGAAGTTCGTGGGATTCGAGCGGGATCACGGCTATGTCGACGTCGCGACCCAGCGCATCCGCGACACGCTTCCCGATGATCCGGAGTTCCTGACCGTACGCGCCAAGCGCGAGGAACCGCGCATCCCGTTCGGCTGGCTGGTCGAGCGAGGGCTCTTGCGGTCGGGTGAAGTGTTGAGCGATGCTACGGGACGCTGGACGGCGCGCATCCGGGCCGACGGCACGCTGGTTGCTTCGACGTCGACCGGCGATCATCGCGGCTCGATCCACCAGGTCGGGGCCGCCGTGATGGGGGCGCCGGCATGCAACGGGTGGACGTTCTGGTGCACGAGCATGGACGGGCGGCGCGTGCCGATCGACCTGCTCCGCCAGAAGCTCCGCGCGGAACTGAACTGATCGGCGGCTCCCGGACCGGGCGCCGTCCGGAAACGAGAGCGAGAACACCGATGGCCGAACCGCAGTTTTCCCCCCGCACGCAAGCCACCGGTGCGGCACGCCAGGCACAGCGCGTGCGATCGATCTTCATCCTGTCGAAGTCGGTCTCGGAGCTGCTCGGCCCCGACCATCACGTCGCGCGCGCGGTGCGCAACGCCGCCGACGACGAGAACCCGTTCAACTTCGAACTCGCCCGAACGGCGTTCGACCGCCTGCCGGGCGCCACGCGCCGGCGCATCCGCGGCCACGCGGAAGCCGAGGCGGAGCGCTACGCGGACGCGATCGGCCTCAAGGCCATCCTGCGCAAGCTGCCCACGGACCAGCCGATCGGCCTCGAGATGATCTGGCCGCAATCGTCGACGTACCCGACGCGCAAGCGCGATATCTAGAATTTCGGCGTCTCGCCGTCCGCCGGCAGGTCCAGGGCGGCGAGATTGCAGCCGCAGAACGGGCAATTCGCCGCGGCGGCTTTCGCACGCGCCTGTTCGGCGTCCGCCCCGCCCGCTTCCATCTCGCGGATGAGATCGGCCAGCACGCGCTGGTGGGTGTTGCGCGTCTCGCACGCGGCCAGCAGCAGGCGCTGGCGCGGCACGTCGAGCTCCTCGACGCGCAACGCCACCGCGACGCCGGGGACGAACGACGCCGCCACCGCAGCACTGCCGATCTTCAGAAGGGACCGTCTGCCTTGGGACATGCGCCGATTATAGCCGCCGGAATCGGGCAAATCCATGGCCGGTCCGCCGTCGTATCCTTCATGAAAGGATGACGGACATGGACGGCATCGTCTGGATCACGGGGGCCTCTTCGGGCATCGGGCGCGCCCTCGCCCTGCGGCTGGCGAAAGGCGGGCGGCGCGTCGTGGCGTCGGCGCGCAACGGTGCCGCGCTCGAAGCGCTGGCGGCCGAGGCCGGGGCGAACCTGTCCGCCCTGCCGCTCGACACGACCGACGAGGCCGCGTGCGAGGCGGCCGTCGCGTGGATCGAGACCGAGATCGGCCCCGTCGCACTCGCCGTCCTCAATGCCGGCACGCACCTGCCCACGCCCGCCAGGAAGTTTGCCGTCGCCCCGTTCCGCAAGCTCGTCGAGACGAACCTGATGGGCACGGTCAATGCACTTGTCCCGGTGCTCGCCGCGATGCGCGCGCGCAAGGCGGGTGCGATCGCGGTCGTCGCGTCGGTCGCCGGCTATGGCGGGCTGCCGACGGCGGCGGCCTATGGCGCCACCAAGGCCGGGCTCATCAACATGTGCGAGGCGCTGAAGCCCGAATGCGACGCGTTCGGCGTGAAGCTGCAGCTCGTCGATCCGGGTTTCGTGCGCACGCCGCTGACCGACCGCAACCCGTTCCCGATGCCGTTCCTGATGGAACTCGACGACGCGGTCGACGCCCTCGTCGCGGGCCTCGCATCCGACCGGTTCGAGATCGTGTTCCCGCGCCGCTTCGCCTTCCTGCTCAAGTTCCTCAACATGCTTCCCTACGGGCTCTATTTCCGCATCGTGCGGCGCATGACGGGGGCGTGATGGACCGGCTCGACGACTATGTCGCGTTCTTCGAACGCATCTCGCTCGACCGGCTGGGCGAGCTCGACGCACTCGTCGTGCCCGACGTGCGCTTCAAGGACCCGTTCAACGACCTGCGCGGGGTCGACAACATGCGCAAGGCGCTCGCCAAGGCGTTCGAGCACGGCACGCCGCGCTTCGAGGTGATCGACCGCGCGCGCGGCGAACAGGCGGCCTACCTGCTGTGGCGCTACACGCACGGGCCGGGTTTCGCGCTGGAGGGGATGAGCGAGATCCGCCTGGCGCCCGACGGACGCATCGCCGAGCATATCGACCACTGGGATTCCGGCGCGCAGTTCTACGCGCGCGTTCCGGTGCTGGGCTGGCTGATCGGCCTCGTGCGCAACCGCTTCAGGATCCGCGACGGAAGGTGAGCGTGACCGAGCCCACGTCGAAGCCCCATTTGGTGACGTAGGCGCGGTTGATCAGCACGCCGTCGGGCTGGAGATACATCCAGTCGTCGAAATGCACCTTCATGCGGCCGTCGCCCATCTTGAGATTGATGTCGTAGCGGAAATTGAACGCGTTGCCTGCAACGCGCCCGGCCGCCGGGCCGACCGCGTCGTCGGTGCGCCCTTCCCAGCCGCCGGTCGCATCGCGCGTCAGGCGCCACACGCGTCGGTCCTTCTCGCCGTCGGCATAGTCGAAGCGTTCGTCGAGCACCAGTTCGCGCCCGTCCCACGTACCTTCGATGTCGACCGTGAATTCGCGCCGCAGATTGGCGAAGCGGTCCTCGAAGATTCCCCAGGCGCGCGTGCGGCCGGCGAAATACTCCTCGATCTTCAGTTCGGGCGTGCGTCCGGCGAACTCTTCGATCGTCATCCCACTGCACCCCATGAGCGCCAACGCACCCATTACGACGGGAATCAGCCTGCGGATCATGCTCGCTCCAGCCTTGCTTCGATCTCGGCGCGCAACCGGCCCTGCCGGGCCGCGTCGAGCGGGAAGTTCCACATCAATGCGACGGCCGCGAGCTTGAAGGCGACCGGCACCCAGGCATATAGGGCGGCAAGCGCCATGTGCCCACCCGTCCCGACGGCACCGCGCACATAGCCGGCGGCGTCGAGCAGCGGAAAGGCGAGTGCCGGCGCCAAGGCGAGTGCAAGCTTCCCCGCCACGGCCCAGACCGCGAAATAGAGCCCGGCGCGCTGCCCGCCGCCGCCGGCGGTATCGACATCGACGACGTCGGCCTGCATCGAGGCCGGCAGGGCGAGATCGGCGCCGAAGCACAGGCCGGTCGCGAGGCACACGATCAGGAAGCTGAACGCGTCGCCCGCCCCCAGCAGCGGGACGGGTGCGAACGCGGCGCAGTTGGCGAGCATCGCCACGCACCAGGTGCGGTGCTTGCCCCACAGCTTCGCCGCGCGCAGCCACAGCGGCACCGACGCGATGCCCGCGAGGAAATAGACGAGCAGCAGCGCCCCCTCGATGCCGCGCGCCCCCAGCACGTCGCCGGCATAGAGCAGGAACAGCGTGGCCGGCAGCGCGTTGGCCACACCGTTGAAGAGATAGCCGACGACGAGGATGCGGAACGGCGCGTTGGCGCGCAGCAAGGCCCAGCCGGCCGCCGCCCCGAAGCCGGGTGCGGGCGGAACCGGCGGCGGCTCCGGCACGCAGCGCAGCAGCAGCACGCCCGACAGCGGCAGCACGATCAGGTTCGTCCAGAACAGGATGCGCAGCGCCGCCGCTTCGGGCGGCACATCCGCTGCGGCCAGCCCGAGCGGACCGGCAAGTGCGGGCAAGGCGGCGGCAAGCGCCACGCCCGCGACCGTCAGGCTCTCGCGCCATGCGGCAATACGGTTGCGCTCGGCATAGTCGCGCGACAGTTCGGCACCCCATGCCTGATGCGGGATCTGCAGCATCGACCAGCCCAGATAGGCAAGCATCGTCCAGACGAGGAGATAGGCGGCCCCCGCATCGCGCGGCGGATCGAACAGCATGTAGCTGGCCGCCAGCACCAGCGGCAGGGCCGCGACCAGCCACGGCCGGCGCCGGCCCCAGCGCGTGCGCGTGCGGTCGGAAAGCCAGCCGATCGCCGGATCGATGGCGACGTCCCACAGCCGTGCCGCGAGCAGCACGCCGCCGATGGCCGCAAGGCCGAGGCCCGTGGCATCCGCATAGAAGGTCGGCAGGTAGATCAGCAGCGGCAGGCCAAGCGTGGCCGCGGGGAAGGCCGGAAGCGCATAGGCCGCCAGCACAAGCGCCGGCAGCCCTGCGCGCTCACGGTCGGACAAGGGCGACCTGGGTCACGTCGATCGAGCGCGCGCGGAAACCCGCCTCGCAATAGGCCAGATAGAACTCCCACATGCGCTTGAAGCGCGCATCGAAGCCGAGCCCCTGGATTTCCGGCCACGCGCGCTGGAAGCGGCGGTTCCACTCGGCCAGCGTCTCGGCATAGTCGAGGCCGAAATTCGTCTGCCGGTCGAGCTTCAGCCCCGCATTCGAGATTTCCGCCTTGAGTGCCGCATCCGACGGGAGCATCCCGCCGGGGAAGATATAGCGCTGGATGAAATCCACGCCGCTGCGATAGCTGTCGAAGAAGCGGTCGGCGATCGTGATGATCTGCAGGGCAGCGCGCCCGTCGGGTGCGAGACTGTCGCGCAGCTTGCCGAAATAGGCGGGCCAGTATTTCTCGCCGACCGCCTCGAACATCTCGATCGACGCGATGCGGTCGTAGCGCCCCTCGACGTCGCGATAATCGACGAAGCGCGCCTCGACGAGATCGCCAAGCCCCTCCTTCTGCACCTTGGCCTGCGTGTGCGCGAGCTGCTCGCGCGACACCGTGATCGCGGTCACCTTCGCGCGGAACTCCTTGGCCAGATACGCGGCGAACGAGCCCCAGCCGCAGCCGATCTCGAGCACCTTCTGCCCGGGCCGCACGGCCATCATCTCGGCCATGCGCGCGAACTTGGCCTGCTGGGCGGCCTCCAGGTCCTTCGCGCCGTCGGCATAGACGGCCGAGGAATAGGCCATCGAAGGATCGAGCCAGCGCCGGTAGAACTCGTTCCCCAGATCGTAGTGGTAGGCGATGTTGCGCTTCGAGCCGCGGCGCGTGTTGGCGCGCATCGCGTGCCAGAAACGGCGCGCAATACCCATGGCGGTCGCCAGCTTCGTGGCCTTGCCGTAGTGGATGTCGTCGATCGCCGCCTCGTTGCGCGCGGCGAGTTCGAGCAGGGCCGCAAGATCGGGCGAGTCGAGATCGCCATCCATGTAGGCTTCGGCGAAACCCACATTGCCGCCGAACAGCACGCGGCGTGCGGCGCGCCTGTTGCGCAGCGACAGCGTGGCGACCGGGCCGGACCGCGCCCCGGCGAAGACATGGCGGCGGCCCGCCGGCGTGAACACCGTGAGCCGGCCCAGTTCGATGCGCGCGGCTGCCATCAGCAGGGCGCGCAGCGCGAAGCTTTCGCGGCGGATGTCGGATTGCGGAACGGCGGTGGCGTCAGACTCGCGCATGATGGCCTCCTCCCGTGGGGTCCGGTTGGATCGTCTCGACCGCGTCGGCGGGGGGTGCCGGGCGCGGATGGTATTTCGCTCCCTTGATCCACAACCTGAGGGCTTCCCAGTGGATCGCACCCATGACTTTAGCGGTAAGAAGCGGATAGCGGAAGAAGGCGCGAAGGAGGGCGGCATCCGACCACTCCACGCGCCGCGCGGTCTGGCTGGCGACGAGAAGTTCGCCGCCCGGCGCTTCCTCGCGGATCAGCAGGGCGAGCTTTTCCTCCGGCTCGTCGACGCGGAAGCGATAGTCCGCGCGCATGCCGATGAAGGGCGAGACATGGAAGCGCTTGGAAGCACGCTGCACGACCGGCTGGCCGGCCGCGCGCCCGGCGGCGACCGGGATCAGGTAGCCGTGCTGGTCGCCGAAGGTGTTCTTGACCTCGTAGAGGATCGCCCCGAGCCGGCCGGCGGCGTCGTAGGCGAAATAGACGGTCAGCGGATTGAACGTGTAGCCGAGGATGCGCGGGAAGCAGAGCGCGAAGACCTGCGCGCCCGAATCGGCAAGCCCCGCTTCGGCAAGGCGCGTGCGCACCCAGTCGAGGGCGGGCGTGCCGTCGCGTGCGCCGTGGTCGGCATCGTGGAACGAGAAAAGCCGCGCGCGGTTGTGGCCGAAGACGCGCGACTTCGCGTCGAGCTCCGCCAGCTTCCCCAGATCGACCAGCATCGAGAACACGCCATAGGCGAAGCGGTGGCGGAAGGGCCGCAGCCTTGCGTGCATCACGTTGCCGAAATAGAGGCAGCTTCGCGGCATCGAGTCAGTCCGCCGCCATCGGCATGTCGCGCATGGCGGCCCCCAGCCACGGGCGGCGCGCACCCAGCGCTTCGGCCACTTCGAAGCCCGAGCGCAGCCCGTCCTCGTGGAAGCCGTAGCCGGTCCACGCCCCGCAGAAATGCAGGCCGCGCGTACCCTGGATTTCCGGCAGGCGGCGCTGGGCGGCGAGTGCATCGGAATCGAACACCGGATGCATGTAGTCGAACTCGGCCAGCGCCGTGCCGGCCTTGGGTTCGCGGATCGGGTTGAGCGACACGAAGAGCGGGAATTCCGCCGGCAGGTTCTGCAGCCGGTTCATCCAGTACGTGACCGACACATCCAGCTCGTCCGCAAGCCCGCGGCCGCCGCGTTCCGCAAGATAGTTCCAGCTTGCCCAGGCTTGCCGGCGCACCGGCATCAGGGCTTCGTCCTGGTGCAGCACCGCGCGGTTGGGCTGGAACGCGAAGCGGCCGAGAATGTCGCGCTCGGCCGGCGTGGGTAAATCGATCAGTGCCAGCGATTCGTCCGCGTGCGCGGCCATGACCACCTTATCGAAGCGCCGCGCGCCGCCAAGCCCGTCATGGACGACGACGCCGTCGGCACCCGGCACGACCCGCACCGCGCCGGTTCCTGCAAGCGACGCCGGGCCGATCTCGGCCAGCAGCCGGTCGCGATAGACGCGACTGCCGCCCTTGACCGTGCGCCACAGCGGCCGGTCGAAGAGCTGCAGCAGGCCGTGATTGTTGAAGAAGCGCGCGAGGCTGGGGGCGGGAAACGCCATCATCGCGGCGGCCGGGCACGACCAGATGGCCGCGGCCATCGGCAGCAGGTGGTTCTCGACGAAGGCGCGGCTGTAGCCGCCCTGGTCGAGGAACGTGCCCAGGTCGGGGCCCGCCTCGTCGCCGGCACACAGCGTGCGCGCGTCGCGGAAGAAACGCATGCAGTCGCCGAGCATGCGCCAGTGGTCGAGCCGCACGATGTTGCGCTTCTGCGCGAAGAGCCCGCGCCACGTCCCGCCCGAATACTCGATCCGGCCCCGGTCGATCGAGGCCGAGAACGACATGTTCGACGTCTCGTTCGCGATTCCCAGATGGTCGAACAGCGCGATCAGGTTCGGATATGTCGCGTCGTTGTAGACGATGAAGCCGGTATCGACCGGCATCTCGCGCACGCTGCCGCCCGGCCCCGTCGCGCGCACGGACACCGTGTTGGAATGCCCGCCAAAGCGCGCCTGCTTCTCGTAGAGCGTCACGTCGTGGTGCCGCGAAAGCAGCCATGCCGCGCCCAGCCCCGACACGCCCGACCCGACGACGGCGATTTCCATCCGCTTCATCACGCCACCTCGCGCAGCGACTGGAACGCGGCAAGGGCTCGCGCGCGTGCTGCGGCATGATCGACGAGCGGCGGCGGATAACCGCTGTGCCGCGATGCGCCCGGCGCTTCCCACGGGGCGAACAGATGTTCGGTCGGCAGATGCGCGAGCTCGGGCACCCAGCGGCGCGTGTACGCGCCTTCGGGATCGAACTTCGCGCCCTGCAGGATCGGATTGAAGATGCGGAAATAGGGGGCGGCATCGGCGCCGCAGCCGGCGACCCACTGCCAGCTCGCCGCGTTGTTGGCGAGATCGGCGTCGACCAGCGTGCCCCAGAACCATTCCTGCCCGCGCTGCCAGGGCAGCAGCAGATGCTTGACGAGGAACGAGGCGACGATCATCCGCACGCGGTTGTGCATCCAGCCGGTGTGCCAGAGTTCGCGCATGCCGGCATCGACGATCGGATAGCCGGTCATGCCGCGCTGCCACGCGCGCAGCTTCTTCGCGTCGTCGACCCACGGGAAGGCGCGGAAATCCGCGCGCAGCGCCTGCTCGGGCAGGTCGGGACGCTGGTAGAGCAGATGGCTGCTGAATTCGCGCCAGCCGAGTTCGGAAAGGAAATGCTCGGCGCCCACGGTGCCGCCCGCACGCGCGCGCGCCGCGTGGAAGCACTGGCGCGGGCCGATCTCGCCGAAATGCAGATGCGCCGACAGGCGCGACGTGGCTTCCAGATCGGGTCGGTTGCGGTCGGTCTTGTAGGTTTCGACCGCACCTTCGAGAAAGCGGTCGAGGCGCCAGTTCGCCCCCGCCTCGCCCGGCTTCCATGTCTCGCGCAGACCCGCCGCCCAGTCCGGCTTCGACGGCAGCAGCTTCCAGCCGGCGAGCGCATCGGATTTCGGCCAGACGGGCGGTGCGGCAAGCTTCGCGGGCGCCTTCACGGGCAGCGGCGGTTCGTCGCCGGCAAGGCATGTCTTCCAGAACTGCGTGAACACGCGATAGGGCTCGCCAGCCTTGTTGCGGATCGTCCACGGTTCGAACAGCAGGCTCGCGTTGAAGCTCTTCGCGACGAGACCGCGCGTCTCCAGCGATTTCTTGATGCCCGCGTCGCGCGCGATCGGGGCCGGCTCGTAGCGCCGGTTCCAGTACACGCCGGCCGCGCCCGTTTCGGCGATCAGCTCGTCGAGCACCGCCGCACTCGGGCCGCGGCGCAGGATCAGCCGGCTGCCGCGCGCGGCAAGATCGCGCCCGAGCGATTCCAGCGAATGGTGCAGCCACCAGCGCGACGCGGCACCCGGCGCCCAGTCGCCCTCGCCCGCATCGTCGAGGATGTAGACCGGCACGACCGGGCGACCGCCTTCGGCGGCGGCGGCGAGGGCCGGATTGTCGGTAAGGCGCAGGTCCTGTCGGAACCAGACGATCAGCGGTGCTAAGGCCATGGGAACGATACGCAAGGTTCCCCGGCCCGGATCACTTCAGCCGGCGCGGGCCCCCGGCGACCGGCTCAAGCCGGTGGCCGGGGAAAAGCTGCAGCCGGTCCGCCCCCAGCAGCAGGGCGCGCACGCGCACCCGGCCGAAAAGCCGCGAAATCGCAGGGTCGAGCACGTCGAGCCCGCCAGCCTCGACCCCGAAGGCCGGCATGACCATGCGCCGCCCGTCGAGGAAGAAGCAGGGTGCGACTGTCCGGCCGGCGGCCGTGGATACCGCCGCGACCGGACGGAATCCGCCGACGATTTCGCCATAGCCGAGCGTGCCGTCGGTGGCCGGCTGGTGGCGCAAAGCAAGCTTGTCCTCGACGATCCCGGCCGCCGCCGTGCCGCCCATGCCGGCGGGGATCTCCGGATCGCGGTCGCCGACGATCCAGAACCAGTCCTGCGCCTTCACGAGACGTGCGAGGAATTCGAGATCGGCGACGGTCCCCGCCCGCCGGCCGACAAACGGATTTCCCAGGCACGCGACGCGTTCGGGCGTGTATTTGCGCATCAGGCGCTGCAGGTGGCGAAGTGCGCCGGCCGAGCCCTTCTCCAGATGCAGGTCCGCGACCACCAGCGTGCGGCGCGCGGGCCAGAACAGGGCGCCGACGGGATCGGCGAACAGGGCGGTGTCTTCGAGCGTGATGCGCGCGTGCATGGGGGTTTATACAGCAGGACCGACCCGACGGGCTGCTAGGATGGCGACAGATGGACGGCGAATTCCGCAAGCTCGAACACCAGTATTACCTGACGATGGCGATCCCGTTCGCCATCGACCTGGTCATCACCGCGATCGTCATCGCGAACATCGAGGTTCCCGGCATCCTGGCGCGCAACCTGACGACGTCGGTCGTGCTGCTGCTCGTGGTCCTGCATCTCTACGCGCGGCGGCGCTACGCGCCGATCGCCGCGGCGCTCGCCGCCGGAATCGACATGGCGCGGATGGAAAGGTCGCTGACCCAGCTGCCGCTCCACTCGGCCAACTGGGCGGGGGCGACGTATCTCGTGGCCGTCTCCCTGCGGATTTTCCCGTCGCTCGTGCTCGATCCCGGCACGCCGTTCGGGCCGACCGAGGGTGCCCTGGCACCGACCTGGCTCGACGCCGTGCTGACCACGCTGGTCTCCGGCGGATTCATGTTCGTGGCGACCTATTTCTTCGCCAGCGACTTCCTCGAGCGCCTGTGCGCCCGGATCTTCGCGGCGGGCGGGGCCAATCTCGGCGTCTTCTTCGGCCGATTCGCCGTCAAGCTCGGCGTGGCGCTGGTGTTCGCCTCGCTCGCGCCGATGGTGCTGGTCGCGGGCGATCTCGTCTCCTATTCCGGCGACCGGCTCGCCAGCGAGATCGCGGTCGACCTGTCGGTCTCGCTGTTCGGGCTTGCCGCACTTCTCTGGTGGGTGACCCGCACGCTCGGCCGGCCGCTCGCGCGCCTCGACGAAGGCATGCGCCGCGCGGCCGCAGGCGATCTGGGCGTGCGCCTGCCGGTCACGTCGAACGAGGAAATCGGCGCGCTGACCGACCGCTTCAACCGCATGGTCGAAGGCCTGCGCGAGCGCGAGCGCATCCGCGAGACCTTCGGCAAGTACGTCAGCGAAAGCGTGGCGAGCGAGCTGCTGCGCGATTCCGCCGACGGCCGGCTCGACGGGCGCACGGCGGAAGCCACGCTGATGTTCACCGACATCGCCGGCTTCACCACGCTGTCGGAGACGCTGGCGCCGGCCGACGTGATCCGGCTGCTCAACGACTACCTGCCGCTGGTGGTGGGGCCGATCCAGCGCCAGGGCGGCGTGGTCAACGGCTTCATCGGCGACGGGCTGTTCGCGAGCTTCAACATGCCGCTCGCCCTGCCCGACCATGCCGCGCGCGCCGTCGCGGCGGCGCGCGACATCCAGGCCGCCCTCGCGGATTTCCGCGCGGCGGACGGCAGCAGGCTCGTCACGCGCATCGGCATCAATACGGGCACGGTCGTCGGCGGCACGATCGGCGCCGGCGAGCGGCTGAGCTACACGCTGCTTGGCGATGCCGTGAACGCTGCGGCACGGCTGGAAGCGCTCAACAAACTGCACGGCACGTGCATCCTGCTGAGCGAGGCGACGCGCGAGGCCGCCGGCGACGGCCACGAATACCGCCTCGTCGGCGAGGAGAACTTGCGCGGGCGCAGTGGCACGATGCGCGTGTTCACGCTGGCCTGATCGCGTTACGCCTTCGGGATCACGCCGCGCCGGCGCAGGATCTCGATCTCTTCTTCCGCACCGCCCTGCTCCTCGCCGCGCTCGCGGATCAGGAAGGCCGGGCGGTTGGAGATCACGCGCAGTTCCTTGACCGCCTTGCGCGGCAGCGGGATGCGCGCATCCTTGCAGTAGGCGATCAGGGCGGCCGCCACTTCGTTCGCGTTGAACTTGCGCGCGACGATGCCGCCGTCGTCCTTTTCAAGGTGCAGCGACAGCGTGATCTCGTCGGCGTCGAGCACGAGGCGCGTGATCTGGCCCACCGGCAGCGGCTTCTTGCGCAGACGCGCGAAGCCGCCGATGGCGCGCACCAGCTCGCTTTCCCGGAAGAAGATCAACCGGTATTCCCATACGCCCGGCGGAAGTCCGGCGGCCTTGCTCACGCGGCCCGCTTGGCGAGTTCGAGCGCCAGGAACTCCGGCGCCTCGGGCCCGGCGATGTGCACGACGAGGGCGAGCTTGCTGTCGAGCAGGTAGGTTTCCTTGGTCGATTTGAGCGGCAGGCGGATCCCCTTGTCCTTGCACATCAGGATCATCGCCGCCGACAGCGAGGCGCGGTCGAACCGGTAGCGCTCGGGCCGCCCGTCCTTGGCCGCGAAGATCAGCTCGCAGTTCAGCGTCTCGGGATCGATCTTGAATTCTTCGGGCTGGCGCACGGGCACCGCGACGCCGCGCTTGCGCTGGTAGCTGACCAGCCCTTCGCGCACGTCGCGCCACGTGAAGAGGATGCACCTGTACTCGCTGGCCATCACAACGCTTTCCGGGAAGTCGGGGCCGTTGAGCCCTGACTAACCCGGAAAACTTGCGGATGCAACGGGCCCGGTTTATTCGGCCGGAGTCGCCGCCGGCGGCGTCAGCCTGCGCCGGCGCACGAACCCGCGCACGACCACGTAGAAGACCGGCGTCAGGAACAGGCCGAAGATCGTGACCCCGAGCATGCCCGAGAACACCGCCGTACCCAGCGCCTGGCGCATTTCGGCCCCCGGCCCCGTCGCCGTGACGAGCGGGACCACGCCGAGGATGAAGGCAAAGGCCGTCATCAGGATCGGACGCAGGCGCAGGCGGCACGCCTCGACCACCGCCGCGATCGCGTCCTTGTTGTCGTCCTCGAGCTGGCGCGCGAATTCGACGATCAGGATGGCGTTCTTGGCGGCAAGACCCACGAGCACGATCAGGCCGACCTGCACGAGGATGTTGTTGTCGAGCCCGCGGATCATGACGCCGGCAAGGGCCGACAGCACGCTCATCGGCACGATCAGCACGATCGCGAAGGGCAGGCCCCAGCTTTCGTACTGTGCGGCGAGGGCGAGGAACACGAAGACGACCGCGAGGATGAAGATATAGGTCGCCGTGTTGCCGGTGAGCTTCTCCTGGTAGGCAAGCTCGGTCCACTCGTAGCCGATGCCCTGCGGCAGCGTTTCGTTCGCCACCTTCTCGATCATCGCGATGGCCTGGCTCGACGTGACGCCGGGGGCGGCGGCCGCCTGGATCGGCACCGAGATATAGGCGTTGTAGCGCTGTACGAGATCGGGGCCGGTCGTGTCCTTGATCTCGGCAAGCGTGCCGAGCGGGACGAGTGCCCCGGTCGCCGAGCGCACGCGCAGGCGCGCGATGTCCTCGCGGTCGAGGCGGAAGGAATTGTCCGCCTGCGCGCGCACCTGGTAGACGCGGCCGAACGCGTTGAAATCGTTCACGTAGGCCGTGCCCAGATTGTACTGGAGTGTTTCGAAGATGTTGCCGATCGGCACGTTCAGGATCTGCGCCTTCGTGCGGTCGATCTCCAGATAGATCTGCGGCGTGTTGGCCGAGAAGGTCGTGAACACGCCGGCAAGTCCCGGCGTCTGGCGCAGCCGGCCGATCAGGTCCTGCGAGGCGGCGAGCACGCGGCCGACCTCGTTGCCGGTGCGCTCCTGCAGCTGCAGCTTCACGCCGCCCAGCGACCCGATGCCGGGAACCGACGGCGGCGGAATCGCGATGATGAAGGCTTCCTGGATCTGCTGGAGCCGGCCGAAGAGCTGGCCCACGATCGCCATCGACGGCAGCCCGTCGCGCACGCGCTCGGGGAACGGCTTGAAGCCGGCGAAGATGACGGCCGCGTTGGGCGAGTTCGTGAAGGTGGCACCCGAGAAGCCGGCGAACGCGACCGCGTCCTTCACGCCGGGCGTGGCCTGCATGATCTCGGAAGCGCGGCGCACGACCGCGTCGGTGCGCTCGAGCGAGGCGCCGTCGGGAAGCTGGATGGCGACGATCGCGTAGCCGCGGTCGAGCGGCGGGATGAAGCCGGTGGGCACGGTCATGCCGATCCATGCGGTCGCCGCACCCAGCGCCACGTAGACGCCCAGCATCATCGCCTTGCGCCGGACGAGGATGCCCGTCGCCTTGGCGTAGCCGTCGCCCATGCGGTCGAAGCCGCGGTTGAACACGCTGGCGAATTTACTGCCGAGCTTCGCGACCGGGTTCGTCGGCTCGTGGTGCGGATCGTGCTTCTTCAGCATGATCGCGGCGAGTGCGGGCGACAGCGTCAGCGAGTTGAACGCCGACAGCACCGTGGCGACCGCGATGGTCGCCGCGAACTGCCGGTAGAACTGCCCCTGCAGGCCCGGCACGAAAGCCGACGGGATGAACACGGCCGACAGCACGACCGCGATGGCGATGACGGCCGTACCCACCTCGTCCATCGTCGTGTGCGCGGCGTCGCGCGGGGTCATGCCCTCGGCGATGTTGCGCTCCACGTTCTCGACCACGACGATCGCGTCGTCGACGACGATGCCGATGGCCAACACCATGCCGAACAGCGTCAGCACGTTGAGCGAGAAGCCGAACTCGAGAAGCACGGCGAACGTGCCGATCAGCGAGACCGGGATCGCGAGGATCGGGATCAGCGCGGCGCGCCAGCTCTGCAAGAAGACGAGCACGACGAGGGCGACGAGCAAGATCGCCTCGATCAGCGTCTGGTAGACGGCCGTGATCGATTCCTGGATGAAGCTCGTCGGGTTGTAGACGACCTGGTAGTCGACGCCGACCGGGAAGTTCTTCTTGAGCTCGGCCATGCGCGACAGGATCGCGTCGGCGGTGGCGAGCGCGTTGGAACCCGGGCGCTGGAAGACGGCGAGCGCCACGGCGGGCTTGCCGTTGAGGTACGAGTTCGTGACGTATTCCTTGGCGCCCAGTTCGAGGCGCGCGACGTCGCCCACGCGCACGAGTCTTCCGCCCTCGCCCGAACGCACGATCACGTCGCGGAACTGGCGCAAATCGTCGAAGCGGCCCTGCGTGGTCACGGCGATCTGGAAGGCGGCACCTTCCGACGGCGGCGTGCCGAGCGCACCGCCCGAGACCTGCACGTTCTGTTCGCGGAGCGCCCGCACCACGTCGCCGGCCGACAGGCTGTAGCTGGCGAGCTTCTCGGGATCCATCCACACGCGCACGGCGTATTCGCGCGCACCGAACACGATGAGATCGCCCACGCCCTCGACGCGCAGCAGCTGGTCGCGCACGCGCAGCAGCGCATAGTTCGAGATGTAGAGCTGGTCGTAGCTGTCGTCGGGCGAGAGCATGTGCACGACCAGCATCAGGTCGGGCGAGCTCTTCTGCGTGGTGATGCCCAGGCGCCGGACTTCCTCGGGCAGGCGCGCCGAGGCGATCTGCACGCGGTTCTGGACGAGCACCTGCGCGTTGTCGAGATCGGTGCCCGCCTTGAACGTGATCGTCAGCGACATCGAGCCGTCGGCCGTGGCGTAGGACGACATGTAGAGCATGTCTTCCACGCCGTTGATTTCCTGCTCGAGCGGTGTCGCCACCGTCGCGGCGACGGTCTGGGCGTCGGCACCCGGATAGCTCGCGCGCACGACGATCGTCGGGGGCGCGATTTCCGGATACTCGGTCACCGGCAGCTGCGTGAACGCGATGGCGCCGAGGATGACCGTGATGATCGAGACCACCGACGCGAAGATCGGATGGTCGACGAAGAAATGGGCGAAGCGCATGTGTGCGGAACTCCCCTAGCGCTTCGCCGGAAGATCGACGCGCTGCGGCGTGACCTTGCCGCCGGGGCGCACGCGCTGCAGGCCGGCGATGACGATCGTCTCCGACCCGTCGAGGCCGTTGCGGATCACGCGGTAGCCGTCGATGCGCGGGCCCGGGCGCACGAGGCGCACGGCGACGCCGCCGTCCTCGGCCACGACCCACACGAGGCGGCGGTCCTGGTCGGCGGAGATCGCCTCGTCGGGCACGAGCACGGCCTTGTAGGCGTTCGAGCCCGGCACGCGGATGCGCCCGAACAGGCCGGGCGTGAGCAGCCCGTCCTTGTTCTCGAACGTCGCGCGCGCGCGCATCGTGCCCGAGGCGGGATCGATGCGGTTGTCGAGGAACTCCATGCGGCCCTTGCGCGGCAGGTCGCGCTCGTCGAGCAGGCCCGCGAGCACCTCGAAGCCGCCCACGTCGCGCCCCGAGGGGCGGTTGCCGTCGGCGGTCATGCGCGTGTAGGCGATGAAGGAACGCTCGTCGATGTCGAAATAGAAATGGATCGGGTCGGTCGACACGACCGTGGCGAGCAGCGTCTGGTCGGCGGCGACGAGATTGCCTTCCGAGACGAGCTTGCGCCCGATGCGCCCGGTGATCGGGCTGCGGATGTCGGTGTAGCCCAGGTTGAGGCGGGCGGATTCGAGATCCGCGCGCAGGCCGGCAATGTCGGCCTGGGCCTGCTGGAAGGTCTGGCGCGCCTGTTCGAGCTGGCGCTCGGGTGCGGTGCCGCTGCGCGCGAGGCGCTCGTAGCGGTCGAGATCGCCGCGCGCGAAGTCGACGCGCGTCTGTGCCGCGTTGACGGCCGCCTGCTGGCGCGCGAACGTCGCGGAATAGGGGCGCTTGTCGATGACGAAGAGCAGGTCGCCCGCCTTGACGATCTCGCCGTCGCGGAACTTCACGGCTTCGAGATAGCCCGACACGCGCGCGCGCAGGTCGACCGAGTCGACCGCCTCGAAGCGGCCGGTGAACTCGTCCTGCTCGATGATGTCCTTGACGACGGGCTTGGCGACCGTGACCGGCGGCGGGCCGCCGGGACCGCCCTGCGCGAACGCAGGTGCGAGGAAAAGCGGCGACGCAATCGCCATCGAGGCGCCCAGCAGCGCCGTCGCGAACCCGGTCCGGATTTTCATTGTGGTCCCCAAACGATCCCCCGATCTGTCTGGCGACATGGCGAGCTACCGCGCCGGGGGAATTTCGCAGTGCAGCATTGGACGGAATATAGGGAGGCGTCCTACCAAAACTCAAGCCCGACTCGGCGATCGGGACCTAAGTGCCGGAAGGGACGCGCGAAAACGCCCGGTGCGGGGGACCTCGCACCGGGCGTCCGTCGTTGGGACCTGCGTCAGTTCTTCTTCGGCTCGGCCTTCGTCTCGGTGCCGTGCTTGACGGCCGCCTTCTCGTCGACCTTGCCGGCCGCCGGCTTGGCGGGCGCCTGCGCGGTGACGGCGGGCTTCGCCGGGGTGGCCGGAGTCGCCGGCGTCGCCTGCGCGAACGCGATCGACGGAGCGGCGAGCGACAGGGCAAGGGCGAATGCGGCGAACTTCTTCATCGACAGTCTCCGGTTTTCTCGAGCCGGCGGCACCATGCCGCCTCTCGTCCGGACAATGCGCGAGGGGTGTTCGCTATTCCGCGCTCAATTGCGGCATCTTCGCGGCGGAACGCCTAGGCGAAGAAGTCATACGTCTTGCCGGTGCCGAACACGACGAGCTCGGGCGCCTGGATGCGCGGCCCGTCGAAGAACGAGCGCGGCGTCCAGGGCTGCGTGTTGAACGCTGCCGCGGCCGTACCTGCCTGATAGGCGGGATCCTGCGCGATGTAGGCGCTGGGGCCACCTCCGAAACCGGTGGCGGCGGTGATCGAACCTGCCATGAGCCTTCTCTCCGTTGGCAAATCGCCTTCGCGCTTCTCGCGACGACGTCGGATTTATAGCATGGGTGACCGGAACTGGCAAAACGGGGCCCCAAAATGGCGGGGCCCCGCCGCCCGGCCGCCCGCGGGGCGGATCGGGCCTTGGCGGGGCCCACTTTGCTTTATGGCCTAGGGCACCGGCCGTTACGCCGGTTTCCGTCGGCCCGCCCGCGGCACAAAGGCTCGGGCGTTTCGTGCCGAAATCGCCGTCGTTCCGGGCGGGATCTTGCCGCAGGGGCGGATTCGGGGGGCTCGGCATCGCGATCCCGGTTCCCGGAAATCCGCAGCTGCGGGCAGATGCCCGACCTGCCGACGGCAGCGTCGGCGGCGCTGGGTGGTCTGCTTGTGCGCCGGCCTGGCGACCCTCCGTCCCGCATGCGTTCCCGAAGGCGATCCTTCGGGCAGCCGCCCTTTCAGGCAAACGAATGACGGGCACGGATCGAATCCGCGTTCGGACCGGTGCTACTTGCTCTTCGGTGGAGTCATGCCGTTTTCGGACACCTCCCCGCTCGGGTTGCCGATCCGGTTGCGTCCCGGCCCCGCGACCTCGTTGGCGGAGCGTGCGGATCCGGGGCGCCCGGCCGTCACAGGCGGCCAGTGTCGAATGCGGATGGATCGGCCCTGCACGCGACGGAAGGACGCTAGCACAAAACGGGGGCCGGTTGGAGTCCGTCGATTCGGAATTTTAGAAATATATAGTCTTTACTATTAAGATGTTCGCCCTCACATTTTTTGCACATGTCGTACTACATTTGCGGGATGTCCATCCGCCGAATCGCCCTCGCCTTCGCCCTTCTGTTCGCCCATGAAGCGCATGCACGGTCCGCCTGCCGCGCGGTCGATGGCGATACGATCGCGTGCGGGACGCAGAGCATCCGCATCCTCAATGTCGACACGCCGGAGATGGCCCCGCACGCGCGCTGCCCGGCCGAGGCCGAACTGGCCGAGCGCGCGCGCCGCTTCACCGCCGGGCAGCTCGCCGGCACGAAGGTCGAGATCCGCCCCGACCCGAAACGCCCGCGCGACCGCTATGGCCGCACGCTCGCCCGGGTCGCCGTCGACGGCGCCGATCTGGGCGAGGCGCTGATCCAGGCGGGCCTCGGCCGCGCGTGGGACGGAAGGCGCCGGTCCTGGTGCCCCTGAAAATATCGCTTGACGTTATATCGCGCGCGATATAAAAGAACCGCCATGACCAAGCGAACCACCCCTTCCCCCGCCGCCGGAGACCGCCTCGCGCTCGACGCGCAGCTCTGCTTCGCGCTCTATTCGACGCTGCTGGGCGTCAACAAGGTCTATCGCGGCCTGCTCGCCGGCCTCGGCATCACCTATCCGCAGTATCTGGTGATGCTGGTGCTGTGGGAGCGCGACGACGTCAACGTGTCGGAGATCTGCGAACGGCTCCATCTGGAGACGACGACGCTGACCCCGCTGCTCAAGCGGCTGGAAACGCGCGGGCTGGTCCGCCGCGCCCGCTCGGCCGACGACGAACGCCAGGTCTTCGTGACGCTGACCAAGGAAGGCCGTGCGCTTCGCGAGAAGGCTAAGGCCGTTCCGCCCTGCGTGGGCGAAGCGATGGGCTGCACGGCCGAGGAAGCCGCCGCCCTGCGCCAGAAGCTCGTGAAACTGCGCGCGAACCTGCTGCGCGCCGCCTGAAGGAAAGCCCGCCCGCCCATGTCCATCCCGCCACGCCATATATATCGTGCACGATATAATCGCTCGCGATAGTATAACCGGACAGGCGCCCCGGTCCCCTCCGGCGCCAACCCGAAAGAAAGAAGGAACATCCCATGTCGATCGAAAAAGTCCTCTACCGCGCCAATGCAAGTGCGACCGGCGGCCGCGAAGGCCGCGGCAAGTCGTCCGACGGCAAGCTCGACCTCAAGCTCTCCACGCCCAAGGAACTCGGCGGCGGCGGCGGCGAGGGTACCAACCCCGAGCAGCTCTTCGCGGTCGGCTACAGTGCCTGCTTCCTGGGGGCGATGAAGTTCGTCGCGGGCCGCGACAAGCTGCCGATCCCGGCGGATGCGGGTGTGGCCGCCACGGTGGGCATCGGCCCGATCCCGACCGGCTTCGGCATCGAGGTCGAGCTGGCGATCAGCCTGCCCGGCATGGAGCGCAAGGCCGCCGAGACGCTGGTCGAGCGCGCGCATATCGTGTGCCCGTACTCGAACGCCACGCGCAACAACATCGACGTGCGCCTGACGATCGCTTGACGCGACAGACGCGTGAAGCGCAGGAACGAGCGGCCGGTTGTCAGGTGGCGGTCGGGCGGACGGCTTTCCGCTTGGCCGCCACCGACGGGGTGGCGGCGGCTTCGCCGGCCAACCCGTCGAGGACAACGGGCGGGCGGTCCTTGAAGCGGACGACCAGGGCGAGTTCGCCGCCGAGCGTGCCCACATAGTGGCGCAGCGTCGAGAGCAGGAGATCCGATCGCTTTTCCACGCGCGACACGCTGTCCTGGCCGATCTTGAGCTTCTTGGCCACGAATGTCTGGGTGCGTGCCCTCGCCTTGCGCAGATCCGTCAACGTCAGATGCTCGGCGACGAGTTCGGCTGCGCGCGCCTCGATCCGCCTGCGGCTATCCGCCGGCATACGGTCGAACATGGCTTTTGCCGTAACGGTCATTTGCCTTTTCCCTTTCCCTTCGTCTTCGCGCGCTTCGACTTCAGTCTCGCAAGATGCGCGTCGAACCGCGAATCAGCTTTCGCGATGAGTCCCCT
Source organism: Tagaea sp. (assembly GCA_965279565.1). Classification (GTDB taxonomy): domain Bacteria; phylum Pseudomonadota; class Alphaproteobacteria; order CACIAM-22H2; family CACIAM-22H2; genus Tagaea. Next base: position 164,633 of record OZ257249.1, read on the forward strand.
GTAGAACGCCCTCTGCGACGCGCCCCGCTTGTCGCCGCCGACCAGCAGGATCCCCCGACGCTCGGGGTCGAATGCGAAGGCGATGCGCCAGACGCCGCCATCGGCGTCGAAGCGCATTTCCTTCATGTTGGCGTGCTTCGAGCCCGACAGCGTATCGACCCAAGGCCGGCCGAGCATCGGGCCGAACAGCTCGAGGAACTTGACGTGCGCCATCAGTTCCTCGCGGATCGCAACCGCCAATTCCCCGACTTCGGCCGCAAACGCCTCGTCGTACTCGACCTGCCATGCTGCCATTAATATGACTTTCAATCCATATTGCGTCAAGTCCATCCGGTATCCGGGAAATCCGCGCGGGGCCGAAAGGAATCTGCCGAAAGGAATCTATCGCACCAGTCCGCCGCCATATCTGAGTTCGAAGAGCGGCGCTCCGTTTTCCGAGATCTGCTCGGCACCATGAAAGCGCTCGAGAGATCCCTCGACGCTATTCACATACGTCAGGTTTCCGACGCCGAACGACTGCGGCCCCCGGTATGGCTTGTCGCGCGCCGCCGCCGACAGCGCTTGCCGCAGAAACGTGTAGATCGAATGCAGCTTGGCTCGATCCGAAATCTCCGGACGAGCACCGCCGCTGTAACTCATCGACCAGATGATTTTTTCGTTCTCCGATACGGTTTCCTGCCCGACGAAGAACGCCATCCCGAAATAGATGTCCCGATAGGCATAGCGGCCGGCACGATGCTCGAGTTGCCTGGAACCGCCAAGCAATGGATTGGCCGCGGATGCGCCATCGTCGAGGCCGGCGTAAGTCCGCCGTTTGGCTTCGATGATAAAGGTCGCCAGTTCTTGCATTCGACTCATTCCCGCCAAAGCCAGCAGCGCACGATATTGCCGGCAATGGAAGATTGCAATCTAAAGTCTCGGACTTCGGCGACTCCCGCTCAGCGCCAGAACAGCAGGACGAGGATGACCACCGGGATCGGCACGCCGAGCAGCCGGAGCGGAATCCCACGTCCCATGAGCGCATCGCCTTTGCCTGCGCCGACGAATGCGGATGCGGCGTCGGCGCGGACAGCCTCGATATCGGGGCGACCGGGTGCGGCGGGAGAGTCGGAAATTACTCAAGGTGCAGGAAAGGACAAATGGCGCGCCCGAAGAGATTCGAACTCCTAACCCTCAGATCCGTAGTCTGATGCTCTATCCAGTTGAGCTACGGGCGCGCATTTGTCGGACGGCAGGTAGACCTGCCGGCAACGGGCGCGGACACTAGTTGATCGACCCCGGGCACGCAAGCGTTAATGGCGCGGGCTGCCGCACCCGCGAAAGCCCCGTCCAAGCCTGTGGAAAACCGGGACGATTTCCGCCTTGTGCCGGGGGGTTGGCTTGGTTACGATCCGCCGCGTATTTCCACAACTGTCCCAAGGCCATCGCACAAGACGAGGGCTTCGGGGAAGTTGCCTCACAACCGTGCGAGTCCGATCCGGCCTGAACCTCTCCACCAAGGCCTTCCGTTGCGACCGCCTAGCCGACGATACGACAACGACATGATCGAAACGCCCGCCTCCCAGCACCCGAATCCGCAGCGCGACAAGTCCCTGCGCCTCGCCGGCCTCGCCGCGGTCCTCGCGCTGTCGCTGTCGGGCTGCAACTTCATGTCGGAAGCGCTCTGGCCCTCGATCGGCGGCAGCCCGTCGTCGTCCTCGGCGGCACCCACGGTGCGCCAGGAAATTCCGCCGAGTGCGGCCGAGCAGCAGGCGCAGGGTTCCGGCGTCGTCGTCCCGTCGCGTTCGTCGGGCGCCATCGGCGCACCGGACACCGGCCGCCTGCCCGGCGGCCAGCAGACGCCGGTCGGCGTGCGCGCCCAGCAGATGCGCGGCGAGCTTTCGAACCTCCAGGGTGCGGTCCAGCAGCGCGCCGGCGCCATCCAGCAGATGCGCGGCGACACGGTCGGCACCGCGCAGCGCTATTTCAATCTCGTCGCCGGCATCAATGCCCGCCTCCAGGTCGGCACCACGCCGGGCAACCCGATCCTGCAGGCCCAGTGGACGCAGGCCGCCGCCGAGCTCGACCGCCTGTCGGCCGAGATCGGCCGCCTGTCGCAGCTTTCCAGCGCCGTCGCCTCGGATGCCGCGATGGCGGCCTTCCTGCTCGACTCCACGCGCTCGGCCTATTCGCTGTCGGGTGCCGTCGAGGACGACCATCGGGCACTCGCGTCGGTCGAGGACGAGGTGAACCGCACCGTCGTGTCGATCGACCGCCTGCTCAACGAACTCAACGAGGATATCGGCCGCCAGTCGACTTATGCCAGCCGCGAGCGTTCGAACCTCAACGCGCTGTCGCTGGCCATCCGCAACGGCGAACTGTTCGGCTCGGGCCTCAACAACCGCGCCTTCACGAACGTGGCCCCGTCCGACGGCAGCCCGGCGATCCTGGGCGTGGCGCCCGGTGCCGCCCCGCAGGCGCAGAACCCGGCCGCCGCGGCCGCCGGCCGCCGCCCGCTGGTGGTGATCCGCTTCGACCGCGCCAACCCGGCGTATGAGCAAGCGCTCTACACCGCCGTCAGCCGCGCGCTCGAGCGTGCGCCCAACGCGAGCTTCGATCTGGTCGCCGTCGCCCCCACGCGCGGCGGACAGAGCCAGGCAGCCCTCGCCGCCACGTCGGCACGCCGCCAGGCCGAGACCGTGATGCGCAGCCTCGCCGACATGGGCCTGCCCTCGCAGCGCATGACGCTGTCGTCGACCACGTCGGGCCAGACGCAGGCCAACGAGGTCCACGTCTACGTCCGCTGATCGCCTGCCGACGCAAGCGAACCAACCGAAAGGCCGCACCGTCTACGCGACGTGCGGCCTTTCCTTTTCCGGCAAGTCGACCGCCGCAAGCGCCATCGCGCGCACGCTCGGCGTCGAGCTGATCGCGCTCGACGCGATCAACCACGAGCGCGGCCTTCGCGGCGGCGACGGCATCCCCGACAGCGAATGGGAGAAGACCAGCGCCATCGCGATGGCGCGGCTGGCCGACGCCCTGCGCGCGGGCCGCAGTGCGGTCGTCGACGACACGTTCTCGCACCGCTTCCTGCGCGACCGCTGCCGGCGCGTGGCGCAGGAAGGCGGTGCGCGCTTCGTGCTGCTGTTCGTCGACACGCCGCTCGAAACCATCGCGGCCCGGCGTGCGGCCAATAGCGCTGCCCCTGTCCGCCACGAGGTGCGCGACGAGGTGTTCGAGCATCACCGCGCACGCTTCCAGTTTCCCGGCGAAGACGAGAGCCCGGTGCGCGTGACGTCGCCCGCCGAGTTCGACGCGTGGCTGGCAACGCAGGCCGCGTGCTAGATTCCGGGAAGACGGCGGACCAACCGCCCGCTGACCCGGAGGAAACGATGCCGACCCTGCTTGCGCATGCGCCCCGTCTCGCCACCGCCGCCTGCCTGCTCGCCCTTGCCGCTTTCGCCCCGACGCGCGCGTCGGCCGAAACCGTGATCGTGTTCGCCGCCGGTGCCGTGAAGGCCGCGGTCGAGAGACTGGTCCCGCTCTACGACGCCGCCGGTGCCGACCGCATCGCCGCCAGCTACGACACGGTCGGCGCATTGCGCGACCGCGCCCTTGCGGGCGAGGCCGTGCATATCGTGCTGCTCAGTACGGCCGGCCTCGCCCCGCTTGCCGAGCGCGGACGCATCGCGGCGGGGACGCGCGTCGCGGTCGGGCGCACAGGCATCGGGCTTGCCGGGGCGAAGGGCCGCGTGTCGCCGATCGACACGCCCGCGCGCTTCGCCGCCGTGCTGCGCGAGGCGAAATCGATCGGCTATGCCGATCCCGCGCGCGGCGCCACCGCCGGAACGCACTTCGCCAAGCAGCTCGCCGAACTCGGCCTCGCCGAGCCGCTCAAGGACCGGCTCAAGGTCTTCCCGTTCGGCGTGGAAGCGGTCGAGGCGGCCGGGCGCGGCGAGATCGAGATCGCCGTGAGCCAGGCGACCGAGATCGTGGCCCATCCCGAGAAGGTCGCCTTCCTCGGCCTGTTCCCCGATCCGCACCAGCTCTGGACGCCCTACGAGGCCGCCCTGCTGGCCGACAGTGCCGCCGCGCGCCGCTGGCTCGCACTCGTCGCCAGCCCGCAGGGCAAGAACGCGTTCGCGAAGATCGGGTTCGAGACGGGGCGCGATTGACATTCCCCTGTACCCGCTTAAGATGAAATCTGCACGCGATCGGCCGGCGACGCCAAGCCGGTTGCCCAAGGAGCGACGAGCGAAATGGCCAAACAGGCGCATGTTCCCGGCCCCAAGAATCTGACCGCCAGCCTGAACCGCGACGGGCGCTGGTTCGTGGCGCAGTGCCTGGAGGTCGACGTCGCGAGCCAGGGTCGCAGCGAGAAGGCGGCGCTCGCGAATCTCGCGCAGGCGCTCGCGCTCCACTTCGCGCCGCCCGTGGCGACCTCGCTGCCGAAGATCCGCAAGGTGGCGCTGCGCTCGCGTGCCGCTTAGGAACCTTTCGTACGCCGAGGTCCGCCGCCGGCTGCTTGCACTGGGCTTCCTGGAGATCGGCCAGCGGGGCAGCCACGTCAAGTTCGGCAAGCGGACCCCGCAAGGATTGCGCACCGTCGTCGTGCCCCGGCACCGGACGATCGCGCCCGGCACATTGCGCAGCGTGCTGCGTCAGGCCGGGATATCCCTCGACGTTTTCGAAAGCGTGATCTGACGGATGATCGGATGCGGGGCGAAGCCGATTTTTCTTGAAGTTGTAATTCTCAATTGCTATATAAATTCCTATCCGCCGGCGCAAGCCGTCGGTGCGCTGTTTGACAAGTGAACAGGAAGAATTGAGGCCCGTGAAACGGTTGCGCGAGCCCGGTTGCAGTAACATGCGTTGAACCTCAACGGGATAAATGCGTTACCGTTGCAGGTTGCAATCCGTTTTCGCGGCCTGACTACAGAATACGCGAAAATGCGCGGCCGAAGTTACCTGCGTGCGAAATCAACGGGATAAACAGGTTACCGTCGCCTGTCGTAACCCGATGATTTGCGGAACTCATGCGTCGTCAGACGGTCGCGACCTGGCCGTCGCTGCGCGGATCGGTCGCCCCTTCGAGCAGCGCCGGCCCGCCGTCCTTCGCGGGCGTGCGCACGATCATGCCGGCATGGCCCATCAGGTCGGTGAAGTCGGGCGACATTTCCAGATCGTGGCCCATGCCGCGCAGGGCCGCGATGGTGCCCGCGGGAAAGCGGCTCTCGAGGCGCAGCTTGGTCGTCGCCGTGCCCCACGTGCGGCCGAGCAGCCAGCGCGGTGCCGTGACGGCCTGCTGCGGCGCCATGCCGTAGAACGCGTAGCGCGAGAACACCATTGCCTGCGTCTGCGGCTGGCCGTCGCCGCCCATCGTGCCGTAGACCATGGCGCGCCCGTCGTCGAAGCGCGCCATCGCGGGGTTGAGCGTGTGGAACGGCTTGCGGCCGGCGGCCAGTTCCTGCGGCGCCCCCTTCTCGAGCGAGAAGGACGTGCCGCGATTCTGGAACAGGATGCCGGTGTCGCGCCCCACCACGGCCGAGCCGAACTCCCAGTAGATCGACTGGATGAAGCTCGCCATGCGGCCCTCGGCGTCGATCACGCCCATCCAGATCGTGTCGCCTTTCTTGGGCGGCTGCGGCCAGGGTGCCGCGAGATGCGGGTCGAACTCGGCGGCGAGGCGCGCGATGCGCGAATCCGACAGCAGGCTCTGCGGATCGACATCCATGTAGGCCGGATCCTTGACGTGCCGGTCGCGCACGCGGAAGGCGAGCTTCGTCGCCTCGACCAGCGCGTGCACGTATTCGGGGCCATCGCAGGTTTCGGGCCTGAAGTGCTTGAACAGCGCGAGGATCATCAGCGCCGCCAGACCCTGCGTGGGCGGCGTCATGTTCCAGAGACGGGCGCCGGGCACGCCGACGGTCAATGGTGTTACCAGTTTCGCCTTGTGCCGGCGGTAGTCGTCGAGCGTGACGGGGCTGCCCGCGCGCGAAAGATCCGCCGCGATCGCCTCGGCGAGTTTCCCGCGATAGAAGCTTTCGGTCCCCTCCCGGCCGATGCGCTTCAGCGTCTCGCCCAGGGCCGCCTGCACGAAGCGCGTTCCCGGCTGCGGCACGCTGCCGCCGGGCAGGAACGCGGCCGCGAAGCCGGGGGCGGATTCGCATTCGGCGCGCTTGTCGGTCGTGAAGCGCGTCTGGCTCTCGGTCGCGGGGAAGCCTTCGCCCGCGTAGAACGCGCCCGGCTCCATCAGGCGCGACAGCGGCAGCTTCCCGCCCAGATTCTTCGCGACCTCGAAGGCGGCCCCCCAGCCGGAGACCGTGCCGGCAACAGTGTTGGCCGCCAACGGCCCGCGCGAGGGGATCGTGTCGTGGCCGAGCTTGCGGTACCACGCCGGCGACAAGGCACCCGCGGCGGCCCCGCACGCGTCGATGCCGACGGGCTTGCCGTCGCCGCCGTCGATCAGCCAGAAGCCGTCGCCGCCGATCGCGTTCATGTGCGGGTAGACGACCGGGATCGTCGCCGCCATCGCGATCATCGCCTCGACCGCGTTGCCGCCCTCGCGCAGCACGTCGAGCCCGGCCTGCGAAGCCAGATGGTGGGGGGCGGTCGCCATGCCGCGATAGCCGCGCGGGGTGCTGAGCATCGTGCTTGCCTTTGCTGCGGGGAAGTCTACGCTTTTTCCTATCGGAGGGTCCGGCGATGCGCAAAAGGTTTCTGGCCGTTCTGATGGCGCTTTTCTGGGCTTTCCCCGCCCACGCGCAGGGCATCGCCCCCGCCGATCAGGCTTCGATCCGCTCGACCATCGAACGCCAGATCGAGGCCTTCCGCGCCGACGACGGCGTGCGGGCCTTCTCCTTCGCCGACGATTCGATCCGCGCGATGTTCGGCGATCCGCAGCGCTTCATGGCGATGGTGCGCGAAGGCTACGCGATGATCTACCGCCCGCGTCGCTTCGCGTTCGGCGGGGCCGAGGACCGCGGCGACACGGTGGCGCAGATCGTCGAGTTCGACGGGCTCGACGGCGCGTCGGCCGTTTTCCTCTACGAGATGCGCCGCCAGCCCGACGGCGGTTTCCGCATAGCCGGCGTCTATTTGTTGCGCGCGAACCGGCCGGCCGTCTAGAACGGGCCACGCGCGACCGGCCCCGGAGATCCCGAAGATGAGCACCGCCGACGACACCTATCGCAAGATGTTCACCGTCTCGTGGCAGGAGCTGCATCGCGACTGCAAGGCGCTGGCCTGGAAGCTCGTCGCCGGCGGCCCGTGGCGCGGCATCGTGGCGATCACGCGCGGCGGCCTGATCCCGGCGGGCATCATCGCGCGCGAGCTGGAGCTGCGCATCATCGACACCGTGTCGGTCGCCACCTACGAGGGCCAGAAGATCGGCGACGCGTCGAGCATCCTGAAGCCGCTCGCCGCCTCCACCGTCGACGCGCCGGGCCCGCGCTGGCTGATCATCGACGACCTGGTCGACACGGGTGCGACCGCCAAGATCGTGCGCGCGATGCTGCCGGGTGCGCATTTCGCCACGGTCTACGCGAAGCCCGCCGGCAAGCCGATGGTCGATACCTACGTGACCGAGACCAGCCAGGACACGTGGATCATGTTCCCGTGGGATACCGAGCCGCAGTTCGCGCGGCCCATCGCGGCGGCGAAATAGTTCAGCCGCCTTCGGCGAGATCCTCGAGCGCCTCGCGCTTCACGATCTCGATGCGCGTCTGCTCGGGCAACGCGATGATCCCGTCCTTGCGCAGCTGCGTGAAGGTGCGGCTCACCGTCTCGATCGTCAGCCCCAGATAGTCGGCGATGTCGGCGCGGCTCATCGGCAGCGGCAGCGGGCTCGCCGGCTGGCCGCGCGCGACCGCGCGCTTCGAGACCATCAACAGGAAGCTCGCCAGACGCTCGCGCGCCGTCTTGCGGCCGAGCAGCAGCATCTGGTCCTGTGCGGCGACCAGTTCGTTGCCCGCCATCTCGAGCAGCCGGTGCTCGAGGTTCGGCAGCTCGTGCAGCAGCTTCTCCATGCGCTGGCGCGGGAAGCGGCACAGGCGCAGCGCCGTCACCGCCTCGGCCGAATAGGCATAGGTCTTGTTCAGCGCCACGCCGAGGAAATCGCCCGGGAAAAGGAAGCCGGTGATCTGGCGCCGCCCGTCGGGCAGCAGCTTGTAGAGCTTCACCGACCCTTCGACGACGTTCGACAGGTGCTCGGCCGGCTCGCCTTCCTGGAACAGCGTGGCGTGCGGATCGAGGCGCACGACGGTCGTGATGGTGCGCAGCCGCGCGAGCTGGTCGGGTTCCAGCACCTCGCACACGCTGGTCTCGCGGATGGCGCAGTCGTCGCACGGCGATTCGTGCGCGCGCAGCCGGTCGACCGGTGCGGGCTTGAGGGCCGCCTGTTCGCGAGACTGCGTCGACATCCTGCGTGCTTGTCCCTTCGCGTGCCGGCAAATGCCCGTCGCATATTGGAGTGTCCCCACGGGCGACACAAGCCTTGCGCGCATGGCACCGGCCGGGTCGTCGAAAAATAACCCGGGGATTTCATATGCTTGTCGGGCGCGGTGAACTGTCGCGCGTTCTGCGGCGTACCGGAAGGATGAGATTTATAGCCCTCGTCCTCTGCCTGCTCGCCACACCGGCCGCCGCCGACACCCGCACGCTCACCTTCGACGTGACGCGCGACGGCGCTTCGATCGGCACGCACCGCGTCTCGATCGGCACCAGGGGCGCGCGCACCGACGTCGCCATCGAGATCGACCTCGAAGTCCGCTTCGCGTTCCTGACGCTCTACCGCTACACCCACCGTGCGCGCGAGACGTGGATCGGGACCGACCTCGTGGCCCTCGACGCGACGACCGACGACAACGGAACGCCGACGCGCGTCGCCGCGCGCGCCGTGGCCGGCGGCCTCGCCGTCGAAGGCAGCGGCGGCAGCTACATCGCACCGGCCGGCACGTTCCCGACCAGCTACTGGAAGCGCGAGAAGGTCCGCCAGACGCAGCTGCTCGACACGCAGAGCGGCAGGCTCGTCGCGGTGCGCAACGCGGGCTCGGCCGCGCGCGACGCCGACGTCGACGGAACCGTGCAGCCGGTCGAAATCCACCGCATCGACGGCGATCTCGCCGCCGAGGTGGGCTACGCCGCCGACGGAAGCTGGGCCACGCTCGCGTTCGAGGCGCGCGGTGCCCGGATCGGCTATGTCCGGCGCAGCGCGGACGGCGGTTGATTCAAATCAACGCGACGCTGGCCGGCGGCCGCCATTATCCGCGACGATGACCGCCCGCCACATACCGCCCAAGGAACCGATGGCCGCACCGCGCCGGCAGTTCGTCGCGCGCCATCTGCGCGGGGCGGACGTGCTGCGCGCCTTCCCGCTCGCCCGGCTCGCCGCCGGCCACCTGACGCTCGCGGCCTGGCTGCGCTACGCCGAGGCGATGGGGGCCGAACCGCCGGGCGCCAAGCGCGCCCGCCGCCGGACGGCCGGCAGGGCCGAGCGCGGCCTGCTGGCGCTCGAGGACCGGCGCGGCTACCTGCAGGCCTTCTGCAGCTTCGCGGTGCGCCCCGATCTCGCCGCCGGCCGGCGTCTGGATATCGACAACATTGTTACCCTTGGCCTGATCGACAGCGAAGGGCCCGCGGGCGAGATGATCGGCTCGATCGAGAAGCTGGCGCGCGAGCTCGACTGCCCCGCCTTCGCGATCCGCCTGCCACCCGACCGGCAGGCGGCCGGTGCCAGCCGCCATGCGCTGGACGCGCTGCTCGGAACCCGCCACGATCAGTCGGGCGTATACCGGCTGGTCGGCGCCCCGAAATAGCGACCAATATCGGGCGCTTGGGGCGACTCGTCTCTTGCCCTCGGCGGCTCGAAGCGCCTAGATTTCGGGCCTTGCGTGGTGACGCGGACACACTGTCCCCGCCGTCCACGGACCGGATCAGGACTGCGCCCGCGTGAATACCGGCTTCTCGGCAGCGTCGCGCCTCGTTTCGTTCGTCCGCGCGGCCGCCGGCTTCGCGGCGGCCCTTTCGCTTTCCATATCGATCGCCGCGTCCGCGCAGACCGTGCGCCCGCAGCCCGAAGGCCCGACCGGCAACGCCGCCCCGCGTGCCAGCGTCGTCGGCGAACGCCACATGGTGTCGGCCGCCAATCCGATCGCGGCGGATGTCGGCCGCCAGGTCCTGCGCCAGGGCGGCAGTGCCGTCGACGCGGCGATCGCCATGCAGATGGTCCTGGCACTCGTCGAACCGCAGAGCTCGGGCATCGGCGGCGGCGCGTTCCTCGTCCACTACAACGCCGAGACGAAGAAGGTCGAAACCTACGACGGGCGCGAGACCGCCCCCGCCGCCGCGCGTCCCGACATGTTCCTCGATGCCGACGGCAAGCCCCTGCCCTTCGCGCGGGCCGCGATGGGCGGGCATGCGGTCGGCGTGCCGGGCCTCGTCGGCGTGCTCGCCCTCGCCCACGACGACCATGGCCGCCTGCCCTGGGCGCGCCTGTTCGAGCCGGCGATGCGCCTGGCCACCGACGGCTTCCCGATTTCGCCGCGCCTGCACCAGCTTGTCGCCGACACGCCGCAGCTCAAGGAATTCCCCGGGTCGCGCGAATATTTCTTCGACGCCGAAGGCAACCCGAAGGCGGCCGGTTCGCGCCTCGCGAACCCGGCACTCGCGGAAACGCTGCGCATCATCGCCAACGGCAGTGCCCCCGCCTTCTACAATGGCGGCCTCGCGCGCGCGATGGTCCGCGCGGTCACGAACAACGGCGTGCCCGGCACGCTGACGGTCGAGGACATGAAGGGCTACAAGGCCGTCAAGCGCGAGCCGGTGTGCGGCGCCTACCGGCAGTACAGGGTCTGCGGCATGGGGCCGCCATCGTCGGGCGGTGTCGCCATCGCGCAGATCCTGGGCATGCTCGAACGCTTCGACATGCGCCAGCTCGGCGCCAACACGCCGGCCGCGATCCACCTGCTGGCCGAGGCCGAACGCCTCGCCTTCGCCGACCGCGCGCGCTACATGGCCGATGCCGATTTCGAGCCGGCCCCGCTGGCCAAGCTCGTCGACCGCAAGTACATCGCTGCCCGCTCGAAGCTGATCAGCCCGGAACGCAGCATGGGCCGCGCCGAGCCGGGGCGCTTCCAGCGCGGCGCGATGCGGGCACCCGACACGACGAGCGAGCTTCCGGCCACGACGCATTTCTCGGTCGTCGACGGGGCGGGCAACGCGATCGCGATGACGTCGTCGATCGAACAGGCCTTCGGCAGCCGCGTGTTCGTGCGCGGCTTCCTGCTCAACAACCACATGACCGACTTCGCGCTGAAGCCGAAGGATGGCGAAACGCCGAACATCAACCGGATCGAGCCAGGCAAGCGGCCGCGCAGCTCGATGTCGCCCACCATCGTCGTCGACCGCGAAGGCCGGCTCGTGCTGACGATCGGCTCGCCCGGCGGTCCGCGCATCATCCCATATGTGGCGCAGGCCATCGTCGCCACGCTCGACTGGGGCCTCGACCTGCAGAAGGCCCTCGCCCTGCCGCACGCGGCCAACATGAACGGCGCGACCGAACTGGAGCGCGACACGCCGATCGCCGCCATCGCCCCGGACCTGCGCGCACTGGGGCACGACGTGAACCTCGTTTCGCACACCAGCGGCCTGCACGCGATCCAGATCGTCCGCCGGCAGGGCAAGACGCAGCTCGTCGGCGCCGCCGATCCGCGCCGCGAGGGCGAGGCGCTGGGCGACTAGCGCTTGCTTTCGGCACCGCGGACGCGCAGTTTCCCGCCCGCAATGACCAGCCCCCTTCCCACCGTCCTGCTCCAGCCCCAACGCCACAAGCGCCTGCGCGCCGGCCATCCGTGGGCTTTCTCCAACGAAATCCAGATGGACAACGCCGCCAAGGCGCTGCCCAAGGGCGCGCTCGTGCGCCTGACGGCCAGCCACGGCGAGCCGCTGGGGACCGCGTTCTTCAACGCGCACACGCTGATCGCCGCGCGCATCGTCGAGCGCGACGCCGGCAAGGCGATCGACGCCGCGTGGTGTGCGGCGCGCCTGAAGTCCGCACTCGCCCTGCGCGAGCGGCTCTATCCGGGCGGCTTCTACCGGCTGATCCACGCCGAGGCGGACGGGTTGCCGGGCCTGGTCATCGACCGTTACGGCGACACGCTCGTCGTCCAGCGCAATGCGGCGGGCATCGAGATCATCTGGCCGCAGCTGCTCGAAGCGATCGACGCCGTACTCGCCCCCAAGACCATCGTGCTGCGCGACGATTCGAACGCGCGCACCTTCGAAGGCCTGCCGACGACCACGCAGACGCTGCGCGGCACGGTCGACGGACCGATCCCGCTGCTCGAGAATGGTGCTCGCTTCCTCGCCGACGCGACCGGCGGCCAGAAAACCGGCTGGTTCTACGACCAGCGCGACAACCGCCGCGCGGTCGCCGCCGTGTCGGCGGGGGCGCGCGTGCTCGACCTCTACACCTATGCCGGCGGCTTCGGCGTGCTCGCGGCCCTTGCGGGGGCATCGCAGGTCACGATGGTCGACCGCTCGGAAGGTGCCCTCGATCTCGCGCGCAACGCCGCCGAGGCGAACGGCGTGACGGACAAATGCCGCTTCGAGAAGGCAGAGATCTTCGGGCATCTCGAAACGCTGGCGGCGGCGGGCGAACGCTACGACGTGGTCGTCGCCGACCCGCCCGCCTTCGCCAAGTCGCGCAAGGACGTGCCGACCGCGCTGAAAGGCTACCGAAAGCTCGCGCGCATGTCGGCCGAACTGGTCAGCCCCGGCGGCTTCCTGCTTGCCGCTTCGTGCTCGCACAACGTGACGCCGGAGAACTTCCTCGAGGAAGTCGCGCGCGGCATGGCCGATGCCGGGCGCACGGGGCGCATCGTGCGCGCGGCCGGTGCGGCCGGCGACCATCCGCTGCACCCGCAGCTTCCCGAGAGCGCCTATCTGAAGGCGCTGCTCTTCGCGGTCGACTGACCTAGAACGGCAGCCGGAACAGGAAGCGCACGAGCTTTCGCGTGCGCGGCGAGAACAGCTTGGGCGCGAAGAAGGCGCCGGCCGCGCGCTTGCCCGCTTCCGACAGCGTGGGATAGGGAGCGACGTACCCCGCCATCGCCGACAGCTTCAGGCCCTGCGCCACCGCCATCGTCCACGGGCCGATCAGTTCGCCCGCATGCGCGCCGACGATGGTGGCCCCGCGCACGCGGCCCTTCGCGTCGGCGACGATCTTGACGAAGCCCTCGGTCTCGCCGGTCGCCTGCGCGCGGTCGTTCTCGAAGAACGGCCAGCGCGCGAGCCGCACATCGATGCCGGCCGCGCGCGCCGCCGCTTCGGTCAGGCCGGCCTGCGCCAGCTCGGGTGCCGTGTAGGTGACCCACGGGATCGCCGACGCGTCCGCCTTCGCGCGCATGCGGAAGCACAGGTTTCGGATCGCGATCCCGGCATGCCAGCCCGCGACATGCGTGAACTGCAGCCCGCCCGCGACGTCGCCCAGCGCCATGACGCTGCGGTTCGTCGTGAACAGCCGCGCATCGACGGAAATTCCCTTGGCCGTCGCATCGATGCCGGCCGCTTCCAGCCCGAGACCGTCGACATTCGCCTTGCGGCCGGCCGCCAGCAGGATGTGCGAGCAGGCGATCTGCGTTTCGGCCCCGGCCGCATCGGCGACGATCGCGACCGTCGCGACCGCGTGGCGTTCGATGCGCAGCACTTTCGCACCCTCGCGGATTTCCACACGCTCGCGGCGCAGGGCCGCGCGCACGATGCCGACCGCTTCGGGATCGTCCTTCGGCATCAGCGTGGCGGCCTCGACCAGCGTCACCTTCGTGCCGAGGCGCGCATGCGCCTGCGCGATCTCGCAGCCGATCGGCCCGCCGCCGATCACCAGCAGGTGGTCGGGCCGCGCGTCGAGTTCGAATACCGTCTCGTTCGTCAGGTAGCCGGCCTGTTCGAGACCGGGGATCGGCGGCACGAAGGGCCGGCTGCCGGTCGCGACGACGAATTTGCGCGCGGCGATCGAAAAGCCGCCCGCCTCGACGCGGGTCGGCGAGACGAAGCGTGCCGCCGCCTCGATCACCCGCACGCCGAGACCGGTGAAGCGCGCGACCGAATCGTTGGGGGCGATCGCCGCCACGGTCCTGCGCACGTGTTCGCGCACGGCCGCATAGTCGACGACGGGGGCACCCTGGACCTTGATGCCGAACCGCGCCGCGTCGCGCACCGCTTGCGCCGCCGCAGCCGCCGCGATCAGCGCCTTCGACGGAACGCAGCCGTAATTGAGGCAGTCCCCGCCCATCTTGTGCCCCTCGCACAGCACGACCTTGAGGCCGAGCTGGGCCGCACCGGCCGCGACCGACAGGCCGGCCGAGCCCGCACCGATGACGCACAGATCGACGTCGAGTTGCTCGCTCATGCCGGTGGGTCCTTGCGCAAACGGCCGACGATCACGGGGACGAGGGCGAGTGCCGCGAGTGCCAGCAGCGGCAACAGCACGGGTGCCGACAGGATGATGCCGAGGTCGGGCCGCCCGCCGCTGTCGAACACCGCGCCCAGCCCCGCACCGACCGAAGCGTACACGAACGTGCCCGGAATGATGCCGAAGAACGTGCCGATCAGATAGTCGCGCAGCGACACGCCGAGAAACGCCGGTGCGAGATTGACGAGGAAGAACGGGAACGCGGGCACGAGCCGCAGCACCAGCAGGTACGACAGCGCGTTCTTCCGGAAGCCCGCTTCGAGACGCGCGAGCGACGGACCGGCCTTGGCGCGCAGCGTGTCGCCCAAGGCGGTCCGTGCGGCAAGGAACAGCAGCGTTGCCCCGGCCGTCGCCCCGACGACGGCGAGCGCGCCGCCGGCAAGCGTGCCGAACAGGAACCCGCCGGCGAGCGTGGCGATCGCCCCGCCCGGCAGCGAGCCCGCGACGATGGCGACATAGGCGAGGACGAAGAGCACGGCCGCGAGGACCGGGTTGTCGCTTGTCCAGGCGAGCAGCCGGATGCGGTTCTCGGCCAGCGCTTCGAACGTGAGATGGCGATGCAGCCCGGTCGCGAAGAACAGCACCAGTCCCAGCCCGATCGCTGCGAGCGGGGCGAAGCGCCAGGCGCTGCGGTTCGCTGGGGTCTGGGTCATGCCGGAGAATCCCGCCGTTTGCGCCGTTTCGGGTGCGGTGCGGCCGAGGTTACGCGCCGGAGCCGGAAAAACGCAATCAAAGCGCTGACTTGCAAGGAAAATTGGGTCGATTGACGCGGCCGGACGGGCTCTGTATAACCGCCCCTCGTTTTGCCGGAATTTCGGATTTGGAGATCACGTCGTGAAGCGCACTTACCAGCCCAGCAAGCTCGTCCGCAAGCGCCGGCACGGCTTCCGCTCGCGCATGGCGACCGTCGGCGGCCGCAAGGTCCTGCAGCGTCGTCGCGCCAAGGGCCGCAAGCGCCTCTCGGCGTAGCGCCACCCCGGCGCCGGCGGCCCGTATCCGGGCGTCGCGACGAGGGGCGCCGGAAAGGAATCGCAATGCCGATCGCGCTCGAGCGCCTGAAGACGCGAAGCCAGTTCCTCGCGGTCGCGGCGACGCGACGCAAATGGGCGGCGGACGGGCTCGTCCTGCAGGCCCGGCCCCGCACGGACGGCACGGCGCATATCGGCATCGGCTTCACCGCCACGAAGAAGATCGGCAACGCCGTCGTGCGCAACCGCGCGCGCCGTCGCCTGAAGGAAGCCGCACGCCTGACGCTCGGCCGCACCGGCATCTCGGGCTGGGACTATGTCGCGGTCGCCCGTGCCGCCACGCCCGACATCCCGTTCGTGCGCCTCGTCGCCGATTTCGAGGCCGCACTTGCCCGGGTCGCGCGCACGCCATGATGGCCCGGATCCTCGACGCGGCGGTCGTCGCCTACCAGTGGACGCTGCGCCCGATTCTGGGCGCGAACTGCCGCTACATGCCGAGCTGTTCGGAATATGCGCGCGACGCGCTGCGCGAGCACGGCGCGCTCGCCGGCAGCGTCCTTGCCGCACGCCGCATCTGCCGATGCCACCCTTGGGGCGGCTTCGGATTCGATCCCGTCCCGCCGCGTTCCGGCGACCTCCCGCGTTTTTGAGATATCGAAACCGTCATGCAGCAGTTCGACCAGAAGAACCTGATCCTCGCCATCGTCATCGCCATCGCGATGGTGCTGGGCTTCGAGTTTCTCTACAACCAGCCGCGCGTCGCCAAGCAGCGCGCCGAGGCCGAGCGCCTGGCGCAGAGCGAGCAGGTCGCCCCGCCCGCAAGCTCGACGCTGCCGGCACCCGGAGCGCCCGCGGCGTCCGCCGGCATGCCGCCGGTTCCGGGCGGGACCGCCGCCAACCTGCTGGCTCAGCCCAATCCCGACCGCGGTGCCGTCCTCGCCCGCGAAGCGCGCGTGACGATCGATACGCCGACCGCCGCCGGCTCGATCTCGCTCAAGGGTGCGCGGATCGACGACCTGCGCCTGCTCAAGTACCGCGACACGGTCGAGCGCGATTCGCCGGCCGTCGTCCTCCTTTCGCCGCAAGGCACCACGCAGCCCTATTTCGCCGAGTTCGGCTGGGTCGCCGCCGCCGGCGCGCCGGTGCTTCCGACCTCCGACACGGTATGGACCGCCGACCGCACGACGCTGACGGCGTCGAACCCCGTCACGCTGCACTGGGACAACGGCCAAGGCCTGCGCTTCGAGCGCCGCATCTCGATCGAGGACGAATACTTCTTCCGGATCGACGAGAGCGTGGCCAACACCGGGGCAGCGCCCGTGACCCTGCACGGCTACGCGCTGGCAAGCCGCGTGGGCACGCCCGTGCTCGGTGGCTTCTACATCCTGCATGAAGGCCCGATTGGCGTCGTCAAGGACGTGCTGAAGGAACCCGCCTATTCCGACCTGCGCGAGAAGCGCGAGATCAAGGACACCTCGAAGGGCGGCTGGCTCGGCTTCGTCGACAAGTACTGGCTCGTCGCGGTGGTGCCCGACCAGACGCGCGACAACACCGCGCGCTTCATGCACGTGCCCGTCGCCGGGACCGACCGCTACCAGGTCGACTATCTGGGTGCCGCACAGACCATCGCACCCGGCGCATCGGTCGCACAGACCACGCGCCTGTTCGCCGGCGCCAAGGAAGTGCGCCTGCTCGACGCCTATGCCGAGCGCCACACGATCCCGCTGTTCGACCGCGCGATCGATTTCGGCTGGTTCTACTTCCTGACCAAGCCGATGTTCCTCGCCCTCGAATGGCTCTACGCCAAGCTCGGCAATTTCGGCGTGGCGATCATCGTGCTGACGATCGTCATCAAGCTGCTGTTCTTCCCGCTCGCCAACAAGTCGTACAAGGCGATGGCGAAGATGAAGCTGCTGCAGCCCGAGATGGAGGCGCTGAAGGCCAAGTTCGGCGAGGACCGCCAGCGCATGTCGCAGGAGATGATGCTCCTCTACAAGCGGTCGGGCGCCAATCCGCTGTCGGGCTGCCTGCCCATCGTCGTGCAGATCCCGGTCTTCTTCGCGCTCTACAAGGTGCTGTTCGTCACCATCGAGATGCGCCACGCGCCATTCTTCGGCTGGATCCAGGATCTCTCGGCGCACGACCCGACGACGCTGTTCAACCTGTTCGGCCTGATCCCGTGGACGGTGCCGTCGTTCCTGCCCGTGCTCGGCATCTGGCCGATCGTCATGGGCGTGACGATGTTCCTCCAGCAGAAGCTGAACCCGCAGCCGGTCGATCCGATCCAGGCCAAGATGTTCCTGGCGCTGCCCTTCGTGTTCACCTTCATGCTCGCTTCGTTCCCGGCCGGTCTCGTCATCTACTGGGCGGTCAACAACACGCTGTCGATCCTCCAGCAGTGGGCGATCATGAAGCAGATGGGCCAGACCAAGCCGCCGCCGCCCGCCAAGGCGAAGGCGTGAGCGAAGCGCCCGCCCACACGCCCGAGGCGATCGAGGCGGCGCGCAAACTGTTCGTCGGCCCCTGCGAGTTCGTCGCCGGGGCCGCCACGCTCGACGCGATCCCGAAGGCCGACATGCCGGAGGTGGCGCTGGCCGGCCGCTCCAACGTGGGCAAGTCGAGCCTGATCAACGCGCTGGTCGGGCGCGGGCGCACGGCGCGCGTGTCGCGCCATCCCGGGCGCACGCAGCAGATCAATTTCTTCGCGCTGTCCTGGCGCATGGCGCTGGTCGACATGCCGGGCTACGGCTATGCGGCCGTCTCCAAGCAGACCAAGGCGACCTGGAGCGACCTGATCGTCGGCTACCTCAAGGGCCGCCCGACCCTGCGCCGCGCGCTCGTCCTCGTCGATTCGCGCCACGGCATCAAGGAAAGCGACCGGGCGCTCTTCAAGCTGCTCGACGAGGCGGCCGTCGGCTACCAGCTCGTATTGACGAAATGTGACGCGCTGGGCACTTCCGGGCTCAAGGCGCGCGTCGCCGAGGTCTCGAAGGAGATTTCCGGCCACGTCGCGGCCCACCCGGTCGTCATGCCGACCTCGGCCGAGAAGGACACCGGCATCCCGGAACTGCGCGCCGAGCTGGCGGCCCTCGCGCGCCCGGCCTGAAACCGCTATAAACCGCCGACCTTTCGATCCCAGCGGACCAAGACCATGAGCCCGATCGACGATCCCCAGACCACCGCCCGCGTCCTGTCCGAGGCCCTGCCCTACATGCGCCGCTATGCCGGCCGCACCGTGGTGGTGAAGTACGGCGGCCACGCGATGGGCGACGAGAAGGTCGCGAGCGACTTCGCGCGCGACGTCGTGCTGATGAAGCAGGTCGGCATGCACCCGATCGTCGTGCATGGCGGCGGCCCGCAGATCGGCAGCATGCTCGACCGGCTGAAGATCAAGAGCGAGTTCATCGACGGCCTGCGCGTGACCGACGCGGCGACCGTCGAGATCGTCGAGATGGTGCTGTCGGGTGCCATCAACAAGACCATCGTGGCCGCCATCAACCAGGCCGGCGGACGCGCGGTCGGCCTGTCCGGCAAGGACGCCAACTTCCTGGTCGCGCGCAAGGTAACGCGCACGAAGAAGGACCCGGATTCCAACATCGAGCGCGTGCTCGATCTGGGCTTCGTCGGCGAACCGTGGAAGATCGACCCCACGTTCCTCGAAGGCTTCGCGAAGTCGGACATCATCCCGGTCGTCGCCCCCATCGGCGTGGGCGAGAACGGCGAGACATTCAACATCAACGCCGACACGGTCGCCGGCGCCATCGCCGCGGCGATGAAGGCCACGCGCCTGCTGCTGCTGACCGACGTGAAGGGCGTGCTCGACAAGCACAAGGAACTGCTGGTCGAGCTGACCGCGCGCCAGGTGCGCGCGCTGATCGCCGACGGCACCATCGCCGGCGGCATGATCCCGAAGGTCGAGACCTGCCTGCTGGCAGTGGACGGCGGCGTGGAGGGTGCGATCATCCTCGACGGCCGCGTGCGCCACTCGATCCTGCTCGAGGTCTTCACGGACAAGGGTGTGGGCACCCTGATCCGGGGCTAGGGTGCTCCAGCGCCTCTACGACTGGACGCTCGAGCTGTCCCGCACGCGCCATGCGCCCGCCGCGATGGCGGCGGTGTCGTTCGCCGACTCCTCGTTCCTGCCGATCCCGCCGCACCCGCTGCTCGCCCTGCTCGCCATAGCGCGCCCCGAGAAGGCGTACTGGTACGCCACGCTCTGCACGGTCTCGTCGGTCGTCGGCGGGTTCCTCGGCTACGCGATCGGCCATCTGCTCTACGAGACGGTCGGGCTGTGGCTCGTGCAGAAGATGCACTACGAGGCGCACATGGAGGCGTTCCAGACGCTCTTCGCCGAGTGGGGCTTCTGGCTGATCGTCGCCAAGGGGCTGACCCCGATCCCGTTCAAGATCGTCACGATCGGTGCGGGCGTGGCCGAATACGCGCTGATCCCCTTCACGATCGCCAGCATCTTCGCGCGCGCCATCCAGTTCTACGCGATCGCCTGGCTGATCAAGCACCAGGGCGGGCGCATCGACGCGCTCGTGCGCCGCTACGGAACCCAGCTCGGCTGGGCGACGGTCGCGGCGGTGGTGGCGCTCATCGTCTGGTGGATCGCGACGCGCTGAGCCTTACGCCCCGAAGAAGTCGAGCTGCCATTTCAGCTCTTCCTCGGTCAGCGGCCAGCCTTCCCATTTGGTGCCGTTGAGCACGCTCTTGGGCGGCAGCGACAGCGTCTTCTGCTGGATCGCGACGGCGGTCGGCAGCTTGAGCTTGGCCTTCCACACCGCCGCGATGATGCCCTTGGCCGAGCGCGCAGTCAGGATCTTGTCGATCGCCTCGGCGCGCGTGCCGCCGAGCTCGGCGAGTGCCAGCTTCACGAACAGCTTCTCGCCGTTCTGCGCCGCGGCCGTGACGGCCGCATCGTCGAGCTTCTTTTCCCGCTTCAGGCGCTTGACCTTGTCGCCCACCGTCTCGCCATCCCCGCCGCCCGGTTCGTTGGCCCAGTTGGGGTCGGCGACGGCGCGCCTCTTGGCATCGGACCCGCCGCGCTCGGACGCCGCTTCGGCGAGACGCTTGCGCACTTCGGCCGTCACGGCCTCGCGCGTCGCGGGGTCGAGATCGGGGCGCGCGGCCAGACGCTGGGAAAGCGCATCGGCCACGAAGGCCGCGATCTTGATGGCTGCACTGTTGGGCAGGCGTGGCCGGTCGACGAGAGCGCCGTGCCATTGCTGGCGCGAGGGCGCGCGATCGACGATCAGGTCGAGCGTCTCCTCGCGGATCTGGGCCGAGGAATTGCCCAGCAGCGTCGTCACGGCATCGATGTCGTCGACCGCGACGATGGCGTCGGAGATCGCCTCGGTGACCTGGCTGCGGCGCGCGACCGCGGAGAGCGCGCCCTCGGGATGCTTGCCGCGGATGATCTCGAGCAGGTCCTCGTCGGTCAGCAGCGGCGAGAACTGCAGGACGGGGCTGGCGACGGCGAGTTCGGTGTCGCGCGCGAGCTGGCGGATCAAGTCGGCCGGCGCGTCGGGAACGTCCTTCAGCGTCTCGGCGACGACCGCGCGGATGCGCGTGGCGGTATCCTTGGCGAGCACTTCGAGCGTCTGCATGACGCGCGTGCGCGCGGCGTCCTGTTCGCCCGGCTTCAGGTCGGGCAGCAGCTGCTGGACCTTGCCGGCGAGGCCGGCGCGCACTTCCTCGCTCTGGTCGCGCGCGAGCTTGAGATTCGCGTGGAACGGCGAAGCGGCATTGGCCGCCACCGCCTCGCGAACCGTCGGGTCGATGTCTTCGGTCAGGTAATAGAGGATCTCCGGGCGCACGTCGGTGCGCCGCGCGAGGTTCGTGCGCACGTACACGTCGGGATCCTGCAGCAGGCGCTTCGCGGATTCGTATTCTTCTTCGGTCTGTGGCGTCATGGCGTGTCGTTCGACTTCAGGTCGGAGGTGCCTTGGGAGCGGGCGCAAGCGCGTAGTTGCCCTTGCCGCGCCGTTTCACTTCGTACATGGACTCGTCGCCGCGCTGGAGAAGCTCGTCGACGGATTCGGGGCGCTTGGGATCGTGCACGGCCACGCCGACCGAAAAGCCCAGCGGCTTCTCGGGGCTTGCCGAGACCGGCACCAGATCGCTGCGCAGTTCGAGGATGTGCTTGGCCTTGGCGACCGCACCTTCCTCGTCGGTCATGTCGAGCCACAGCGCGAACTCGTCGCCGCCAAGGCGCGCGACGAGATCGTTGGCGCGCGTGGCCTTGCGCAGCGTGCGCGCGACGGCCTTCAGCGCCGTGTCGCCCGCCTGGTGGCCGAGGATGTCGTTGACCGCCTTGAAGTTGTCGAGATCGACATAGACGAGCGAGCCCGGCGTGCCCGAGCGCCGCGAACCGGCGAGGCGTGCGCCCAGTTCGGACACGAACCGGCGGCGGTTCAGCAGGCCCGTCAGCGCGTCCGTCGAGGCCTGCCGGTCGAGCGCTTCGAGCACGTCGAGCTGCGCATGCGCGATGCCGAGCTGGGCGGCGACTTCCGTCAGCACGGCGCGCTCGCCCTCGGTCCACGCGTCGCCATCGGACGCGCGGAACAGCGCCACGAGCCCGTTGATCTTGTGGCGGAACGCGGTCGGCACCACGAGTGCACGTCCGTCCGCACTGGTCAGCTCGACGAGCGCGTCGGGGCCTTCGGCCTGCGGCCGGTCGAGCCGCAGCTTCGCCTCGAAGCGCCGCTCGATGTCGAGGCCTGCGGGGATGGGCCCGCCATGCGTGGCGCCCGCCTCGAAATCCGGGACGCCGTCGGCGTCGCTGGCCACGCGCCAGATGGCGCAGCCCGCCCCCAGCGCGTTGGCGGTCTCGCTCGCGGCCGCGCGCAGCATCGCGGCGGCTTCCATCTCGTCGCGCACGGCGCGCACGATATGCGCGATCAGGCGTTCGCGGTTGCGCGCCTCGGCAAGTTCCGCCTCGCGCTCGCGCGTCTCGGTCACGTCGCGGGCAAGGCCGCGCGCACCCTTCCATTTCCCGTCGGGCGCGAAGAGCGGAACGGCCGAAATCTGCACGCACGCGTCGTCGCCGTCGGCGCGCCGGACCCACTGCTCGGTCTGTTCGATGGGCTTGCGCGTCAGGAAAGGATCTGCGACCGACAGGTCGTCCGGATCGATCGCAAACACGTCGGGGCCGCGGCCCAGCAGGTCGTCCGCGCGCCAGCCCAGCGCCCCCTGCGGCGAGACGAAGGCGAAATTGCCCGCGGCATCGGTTTCCCACGCGAAGTCGCTCGAGACCTCGACGATGTCCTTGTAGCGGCGGCGCGAGTCCGCCAGCGCGTTGCGCATGTTGGCCGCGAGGCTGACGTCGCGCGCCAGCACGAGGATGCTGTCCCCGGCCGGTACCAGCCCCACGTCGAGCGTCACCGGGGCCGCACTGCCGGGCACCACGACCGTGTCGAGGCGCGCGGCACCGCCCTGCGCGATGTCGGCGGCGAGTGCGGCGAGGTTGCCGGTCCGCGCGGCGAACTCGGCCAGCATCGCGCGCGCCGCCGAGTTGGCGCTGAGCACGGCGCCGTCGCTCGCGAGGCGCGCGGCAGGGCCCGGCCAGTCGGAAACCAGCCGGTCGAATCCATCGGCCGTTTCCGGCTGCGGGCGGATCCGCGTCTTGGCGTCTTTTGGCGTGGCGCTCAGGGGCTTGGGCCTTTCGTCGAAGGCCGGGAGGATAGCCCGTCGCGCCGAGCGATGCCAAGGCGTCCAAGTGCCGAAAACCGCGCGGACAGGGCGAGATTGACAGCGGCTGCCGCCCGGCCCATTTTCCGGTCCCGCCCGCCCCTTTCACCACCCAGAAAACCGGAAAATCGACGATGAGCCTTGGCAATTTGCAAACGACGATCGATCAGGCCTGGGAAGGCCGCGCCGAACTCGGCCTGGGGACGAAGGGGGCGATCCGCGAAGCAGTCGATGCCGCACTCGCGGCACTCGATTCGGGCGAAGCGCGCGTCGCCGAGCGCAAGGACGGCAAGTGGGTCGTCAACCAGTGGCTCAAGAAGGCGGTGCTGCTCTCGTTCCGCCTCAACGACAACATGCTGATCTCCGACGCGCCCGGCGGCGCATCGTGGTGGGACAAGGTGCCCTCGAAGTTCGTCGGCTGGACGGAAGAGCGCTACCGCAAGGCCGGCTTCCGCGCCGTGCCGGGCAGCGTCGTGCGTCATTCGTCGTACATCGCGCCCAACGCGATCCTGATGCCGTCCTTCGTGAACGTGGGCGCCTATGTCGACAGCGGCACGATGGTCGACACGTGGGTCACGGTCGGATCGTGCGCGCAGATCGGGAAGAACTGCCACCTGTCGGGCGGCGTGGGCATCGGCGGCGTGCTGGAACCGCTGCAGGCCGAACCCGTCATCATCGAGGACAACTGCTTCATCGGCGCGCGCTCCGAGGTCGTCGAGGGCGTGATCGTCGAGCAGGGATCGGTCCTGTCGATGGGCGTGTTCATCGGCCAGTCGACCAAGATCGTCGACCGCAACACCGGCGAGATCCACATGGGCCGCGTGCCCGCCTATTCGGTCGTCGTGCCCGGCAACCTGCCCGGCAAGCCGATCCCCGGCGGCAACGGCGAACCCGGCCCGTCGACCTACTGCGCCGTCATCATCAAGCGCGTCGACGAGAAGACGCGCTCGAAGACCTCGATCAACGACCTGCTGCGGGCCTGATCCGGTGGTCGATCCCGTCGAGTTCGCGCGCGAGCTGATCCGCTGCAAGTCGGTCACCCCGGCCGACGACGGCGCGCTGGGCACGCTCGAGAAGCGGCTGAAGGCGCTCGGCTTCGTGTGCCACAGGCTGAAATTCTCGGAAGCGGGCACGCCGGACGTCGACAATCTCTATGCGCGCATCGGCACGGGTACGCCGAATTTCTGCTTCGCCGGCCACACCGACGTGGTGCCGCCCGGCAATCTCGCCGGCTGGACGGTCGATCCCTTCGCGGCCGAGATCCACGACGGATATCTCTACGGCCGGGGTGCGGTCGACATGAAGGGCTCGATCGCCGCGTTCGTCGCGGCGGCGGCGCAGTTCCTGGAAGCCCGCAAGGGCGGCCTGCCCGGCTCGATCTCGCTGCTGATCACCGGCGACGAGGAAGGCCCGTCGATCAACGGCACGATCAAGGTGCTCGACTGGATGGCCAAGCGCGGCGAGAAGATCGACGCCTGCGTCGTCGGCGAGCCCACCAACGAGACGACGCTGGGCGACATGGCCAAGATCGGCCGGCGCGGCTCGGTCAACGCCACGTTCGTGGCCAAGGGCGTGCAGGGCCACGTCGCCTATCCGCACCTTGCCGACAATCCGACGCACCGGCTGATCCGGCTGCTGGCCGACCTGGCGGCGAAGCCGCTGGACGAGGGCAACGCGCATTTCCAGCCTTCCTCGCTGCAGGTGACGACGGTCGATGTCGGCAATCCGACCGAGAACCTGATCCCGGCGGAGGCGACCGCGCGCCTCAACATCCGCTTTAACGACATGCACACGTCGAAATCGCTGCTCGACTGGATCGCGGCGCGCATCGAAGCGCTGGGCGGCAAGATCGAGATGAAGAGCCGCGTGTCGGGCGAATCCTTCATCACGCATCCGGGCGAATTCTCCGAGCTGATCTCGGGTGCGGTCGAAAAGGTGCTCGGCCGCAGGCCGGCGCTGTCGACGACCGGCGGCACGTCGGACGCGCGCTTCATCGTGCGCCACTGCAAGACGGTCGAATTCGGTCTCGTCGGCCGCACGATGCACAAGACCGACGAGCGCGCCGCCGTCGCCGACATCGTGTCGCTGGCCGACATCTACCGCCATATGCTGGACGGGTACTTCGCGGGTCCGCCCGCGCCCCGGACCTAGGGATGGCCTTCGCCCGTCTCGTCGCCGGACCGCTGAACGGGCTGATGCGCGTGCTGCGGGGCGACCGCACGGGCCTCGACTGGATCGGAGCCGGCAGCCGTGCGGGCTGGATCGCCTCGTTCCTGGTGCCCGCCATCCTGCTCGCACCCGTCTATGGCTGGATGACGCTGCGCCGCTACGGCGACGTCGAGTTCGATCCCGAATTCGCGCCCGCCTTCGCGATCGAGGCGATCGGCTACGTCATCGGCTGGACCGCCTTCCCGGTGCTGTCGCACGCGGTCTGCGAGCGGATCGGCAAGGCGGCGAGCTGGTACGGCTATATCGCGACGTACAACTGGGCGAACGTGCTGCAGATCGCGTTCTACCTGCCGGCCGCCCTGCTCGGCACGTTCGAAGGCATGCCGCCGCTGCCGCTGTTCCTGATCGGCGTGATCTCGGTGACGGCGGCGATCGCCATCCATTTCCGGGTGGCACGCGTCGTGCTGGGAATCGACGCGGTTCCGGCCCTGATGCTGGTCGCGGTCGATCTCGCGGTCGGCCAGATCGCGGCGCGGGTCGTGGACCGGCTGCACGGACTCTAGGGAGCTTGCGACCATGCGCGCGATCGTCGAACGCCTGCCGATGCGGGACCCTTCGGACATGTCCGCCCTCAAGGCCGCGTTCGCGGCCGGGCACCTCGATCCGGCAAGCGTCGTCGCGATCCTCGGCAAGACCGAGGGCAACGGCTGCGTGAACGACTTCACGCGCGGCTACGCCACGCTCGCCATGAAACTCGCCCTCGCCGAAGCGACGCGATCCACGCCGGCCGATGTGGGGGCGCGCGTCGCCCTCGTCATGTCGGGCGGAACCGAAGGCGGCCTCAGCCCGCACATGATCGTGTTCGCCGTGGTACCCGATTCCGGCGCGAAGCCGGCGGGCAAGCGGCTTGCCATCGGCACGGGCTTCACGCGCGAGTTCGCCGCGTCCGAGATCGGCCGCAAGGCGCAGATCGACGCGACGGCGACTGCCGTGCGCGCCGCGATGGCGCAGGCCGGAATCGTCGACGCGAAGGACGTGCATTACGTGCAGGTCAAATGCCCGCTGCTGACGGCCGAACGGTCCGAAGGACAGGACGTGGTCTGCGTCGACACCTACGAATCCATGGCCTATTCGCGCGGCGCTTCGGCACTGGGTGTGGCCGTCGCACTCGGCGAGATCGACGCGGGCAAGGCGACGGATGGGGCCGTGTGCGCCGACTGGTCGCTCAGCTCCGGTGTGGCCAGCACGTCGGCGGGGATCGAGCTGATGCGCAACGAGATCATGGTGCTGGGAAATTCCGCCGCGTGGACCGGCGATCTCGCCATCGCGCATCGCGTGATGAAGGACGGGATCGACGCGCCGGCCCTATGGGCCGCCCTCGCCGATCTCGGCATTTCCGGCCACGGCCAGCTCGACGACGCGGCGCGCGGGCGCATCGCCGCGATCCTCGCCAAGGCCGAACCGCCGCATGGCGGCACGATCCGGGGTGCGCGCCACATCATGCGCGACGACAGCGACATCAACGCCACGCGCCATGCGCGCGCCCTCGTCGGCGGCGTGCTCGCGGGTGCGGTCGGCGACACGCGTCTGTTCGTTTCGGGCGGAGCGGAACATCAGGGTCCCGACGGCGGCGGCCCGGTCGCGGTGATCGCGAAGATCTAGGCCGGGTAGTCCACGCGCACCAGATAGAGCCCCGTGGCCGGAGCCGTCGGGCCGGCGGCGCGGCGGTCGCGCGCGGCGAGCGCGTCGGCGACGTCCTCGGGCGTCCAGCGTCCCTCGCCCACCAGCTTCAGCGAACCCATCATGTTGCGCACCTGATGGTGCAGGAACGAACGCGCCTCGACCCAGGCCGTGATCTCGTCGCCCTGGCGCGCGATGTCGAGCCGCAGGAGCGTCTTGATCGGGCTTGGCGACTGGCAGTGGCTGGCGCGGAAGCTCGTGAAATCGTGGTGGCCGACGAGCACGGCCGCACCCGCGCGCATCGCGTCCACGTCGAGGCGCTTGCCGACATGCCACACGCGGCCCTTGTCGAGCACGGGCCGCGCGCGCCGGTCGCAGATCCGGTAGAGATAGACGCGGTGGATCGCGGTGAAACGCGCATGGAAGCGCTCGTCGACCTCGTCCACGCTCAGCGCCTGCGCGCCGAACGGCTTCAGGTGCCAGTTCAGCGCCTCGCGGATCTTCAGCGTGTCCCAGTCCTTGTCGAGATCGACATGCGCGACCTGGCCCATCGCGTGGACGCCGGAATCGGTCCGGCCGGCCGCGACGACCTCGACCGGGTGGCCGACGAACTTGGCGAACGATTCCTCCACCGCCTGCTGGACGCTGAAGCCGCTGGTCTGCCGCTGCCAGCCGACGAAGCCACCGCCGTCATATTCGAGGACGAGCTTGTAGCGCTTCACGGACCGAGCCTCGTGCCCACGGGGAGCGGGAAACCGCGCAGCAGCGCTTCGGCATCCATCGGCGCGCGGCCCGCGCGCTGCAGGCGCGTCAGTTCGAGCGCGTCGTTGCCGCACGCGACGACCAAAGGGGCCGCGACGACCGTGCCGGGTGCTGCCGGCGTCGCCGCCACGGCGCGTGCCCCCAGCACCTTGAAGCGCTCGCCGCCATGCGCGAACCACGCCCCCGGAAACGGATCGAAGGCGCGGATGCGCCGGGCGAGCGTTTCGGCCGGCTGCGCCCAGTCGATGCGCGCCTCGTCCTTGTCGAGCTTGCGCGCGTAGGTCGCTCCCTCGCCCTGCGTTTCGGGCACGAGTGTGTCGAGCCGGGCAAGCGCTTCGACGATCGCTTCGGCGCCCAGCGGGACGAGCGCGTCGTGCAGCGAGCCGCCGGTCGCGTCGGCCGCGATGGGCAGGCGTTTCTTCAGCAGCATGGGGCCGGTGTCGAGCCCGGCTTCCATCTGCATGATCGTGATGCCCGTCTCGGCATCGCCCGCCTCGATCGCGCGCTGGATCGGGGCCGCCCCGCGCCAGCGCGGCAGCAGCGAGGCGTGGATGTTGAGGCAGCCGCGCTTGGGCGCGTCGAGCACCGCCTGCGGCAGCAGCAGGCCGTAAGCCGCGACGATCGCGACGTCGAGGCCGAGGGCGGCGAACTCCGCCTTCGTCTCGGCCGGCTTGAAGCTGGTGGGATGGCGTACGGGAAGACCGAGTTCGAGGGCGCGCACATGCACGGGGCTTTGCACCTCGCGCTGGCCGCGGCCGGCGGGGCGCGGCGGCTGGGTGTAGACACACGCGATTTCGTGGCCGGCTTTCGCCAGCGCGTCGAGGCCTGCGACCGCGAAGGCCGGCGTGCCCATGAAGGCGAGACGCATCGGGCCCGCTACTCGGCGGCCTTCAGCCGCTGGGCCTTCTGCACCTTGCGCAGGATCATCCTGCGCTTGAGCGCCGAGAGATGGTCGACGAACAGCACTCCTTCGAGATGGTCCATCTCGTGCTGGATGCACACCGCGAGCAGGCCGTCGCAGTCGATCTCCTGCACCTTGTCGTTCTCGTCGCGGTAGCGCACGCGGACCTGCTTGGGCCGCTCGACCTCGGCATACTGGTCGGGGACCGAGAGGCAGCCTTCCTCGCACGGCACCGTTTCCTCCGACGACCAGACGATCTCCGGGTCGACGAACTTGCGCGGCGTGGCCGGCTCGCCCTCGCGCGCGAGGTCCATGACGACGATGCGCTTGGACACGCCGATCTGCGGTGCAGCCAGGCCGATGCCGTTGGCGGCGTACATGGTCTCGACCATGTCGTCCATCAGGGCGCGCACGGCGGCATCGACCTTGCCGACGGGCTTGGCCTTCACCTTCAGGCGCGGATCGGGAGCGACGAGGACTTCGCGGACTGCCATGCCGGTCAATTAGGGCCTCGCCCGGCACGGGTCAAGCGGCCTTGGCGGTCCCCGGCGGGCGGGGTAACGTGCCGCCCGACCCGTCCGTAAGTATCGAGGAACGCAAGATGACCGCCACCGAACGCCTGCGCATGCTGCTTGCCGAACCCGTCCTGCGGGTCATGCCCGGCGTGTTCGACGCGCTGTCGGCGAAGATCGCGCGCGAGGCGGGCCATCCGCTGATGTTCATGAGCGGGTTCGCCGTGTCGGCTGCCCGGCTCGGCCAGCCGGATGCGGGCCTCGTCTCGATGGGCGAGATGCTCGACACGCTGCGCGGCTGCATTTCCGCCGCCGGCGACGTGCCGGTGCTGGGCGACGGCGACACGGGCTGGGGCAACGCGCTCAACGTCCAGCGCACGGTCGAGGAATATGCGCGCGCGGGGGCCGCCGCGATCATGCTGGAAGACCAGGTCAGCCCCAAGAAGTGCGGGCACACGCGCGGCAAGCAGGTCATCGCGCGCGGCGAGGCGCGCCTGAAGATCCGCGCGGCGGCCGAAACGCGCGATGCCCTGCGCGCCGCCGGGCGCGGCGACATCCTGATCCTGGCGCGTACCGACGCGCGCGCGGTCCACGGCTTCGACGAGGCGCTCCAGCGCTGCAAGGATTTCGTCGACGAAGGCGCCGACATCATCTTCCTCGAAGCGCCCGAAAGCGTGGACGAGATGAAGCGCTTCTGCCGCACGATCCCGCGCCCGTGCCTGGCCAACATGGTGTTCGAAGGCAAGACGCCGGTCCTGCCGGCGGCGGAGCTGCAGGAGATCGGCTACCGGCTGGCGGTCTATCCGGTCGTCGGGCTGACGGCCGTGATCGCGGCCCTGCGCCAGTCCTTCGCGTCGATCGTTCCGGGTGCCGACATCGCCCAGCCCGCGCACCTGACCTTCCCGGAACTGCAGGAGGCGGTCGGCTTCCCGGATTACTGGGCGCGCGAGAAACGCTACGCGGGCGACTAGCGCTCGCCCTCTCTAACGCTCGATCGCGTCGAGCGTGCGCGGCGATCCGACCGCGGGATGCCACGACCAGCCGAGGGCCGCCGAATAGCGCCGCTCGGCGCGCGTCTGGCAGAACCACAGCGGCGGGGCCGCGATCGGCCTTCCGTCCTGCACCATGCGGCCTTCGGACGTGCAGCTCTGCGCGACGGTGAAGCCCTCGCATTTCGCGGCCTGGCCGCTTTCCGGGCATTCGCGCGCTTCGCCGACGACCTCGAAGGTCTCGCGCACGTTCCAGCGACCGAAGCGCTGGGCCGCGTTGATCTTCCCGCCGGGGAAGTACCAGCCTTCCTGCAGCACGTAGCCGACCGTCAGCCGGTTGCCGGGGGCGAGCGGGAAGAGGTTTCCCTCGACCGTGTCGATGCGCGCGATCCACGTGGCGCGGTCGCTGAGGCCGGGCAGGCGCGCGTCGTCGGTGCGCGCGAGGAACAGCAGGCCGCCGAGCCCGACGGCGAAGGTGCGCTCGGCCTCGCCCGCCGCGGCGGCCAGCGACAGGCGCACCCGCGTGATCCCCTCGCCATGCGCGACCAGTCCCAGCGCGTTCTCGCTGGATCCGATGCGGTCGTAGCGGATCTTCGCGAAGGTCGGTGCGGGAATTTCGGCAAGGGCGGGATGCGTGCGCACGAATTGCGCCACCGAAGCCGGCAGCCCGGGCGGGCCGAAAGAAGCGAGGAAATCCGCCGTCTCGTCGGCAAGGGCGAACGAAGGAACCAGGGCCAGGAGTGCGACGGGCAGGAACCGCATGGCGCGCACTCTAGCAGCTTTGCCGGTCTAGAAGAGCTTGCCGCCGTTGGGTACGGCCAGCGACGGGCCGACCAGCACGACGGCCCCGTTCGCGTCGGGAAAGCCGAGCGTGAGCACCTCGCTCATGAAGGGGCCGATCTGGCGGGGCGGGAAATTGACGACCGCGGCCACCTGCCGGCCCATCAGCGTCTCGGGCTTGTAGTGGACCGTGATCTGCGCCGAGCTCTTCTTGATGCCGATATCGGGGCCGAAATCGATGCGCAGCTTGAAGGCGGGCTTGCGCGCCTCGGGGAACGGCTCGACGCCGACGATCGTGCCCACGCGGATGTCGACGCGCTCGAAGTCCTGGAACGTGATCTCGGCCATGGGGAAATGTCCTGCCCGGAATGAAAAAGGCCCCGGCATCGCTGCCGGGGCCCATTCCATAGCGCAGGCGGGGCGGACCCGCGAAGCGCTTACTTCTTCTTGGCGATGACCGTCTTGATCTCGTCGAGGCTGTCGGCGACGCGCTTCTGGACGACGTCCAGCGCTTCGGTCTGCGACTTGGCGACGAGTTCGGCCAGCTCGCGCATGTTCGTCACGGCGCGCTGGAAGGCGTCCTTGACGATCTCGGTCTGCTTGGCGGCCTTCTCTTCGGGGCTGCCGGCAGCCATCACTTCGCGCATGGCGCTGGACGCCTCTTCCATCATCGAACGGAAGATCTCGCTCTGGCGGCGGGCGATCGCCTGCATGCTCTCGACGGCGAGCTGGTTGGCCTGGGCGAGCGCCTCGATGTTCTTGCGCTGCGTGGCGACCACGCCTTCCATGTCGACGGCGGCGAACTTGAAGTCGCCCATCTGCTTGGGCATCTCGAACATCTTCGCGAAATCGAAATCACCGAACGGCATCTTGTTTCCTTTCGTCATGACGGCTGCCCCTTTTTGCGACGCGAGTTTTCCCGGTTCAGCGCGCAAGGGCACGCTAAAGAACTGCGCGAATAATGATCACTTGTGGCCGTCGGGTCAAGGAAAATTGTGCGGTGCAGCAAAAATCTCTAAGCGCTCGCTTGCATCTTGGAACCATTCAGAAATGTCGGAAAACTCGACACTAGTGCTTCGAGCCGGCCGAGCGACCGGTCGAGGCTGGCCATTGTTTTTGCTGCATCTGCACTCTCGTCGCCGAGCCAGACCCGGAACGTGCCCAAATAGACGGCAGCTAAGGCTTTGATCTTCAAGGGGCCGAACGGAAGGCGTGTGCCGACCCCGGCGGTGGCGGCCAGCCCGGCGATCCCCTTCATGGCCCCCGGGACCAGGCACAGGGCCGCCAGCGGGTCGCGCCCCAGTCCCGCAACAATGTTGCGCACGGCCGCCTTGTGGGGGGCGAGCGCGTCGAAGCGCCGCATGATCAGGTCGAAGAGCCGGTCCTTGACCGACCCCTCCGTCTCGGCCGGCTTGGCCAGCATCGCGGCATCGACGCGCCGGGCGAAGGCGGCCAGCAGGGCGGTCTTCGACGGGGCGTGGCGCAGCATGTCGGCCATCGTCAGGCCGGCTTCGGCAGCGATGTCGGCGAGCGCGATTTCGGCCCAGCGCCGGTCGGCGGCAAGCCGCAGCATCGCGTCGAGGGCGGCGTCGGCGGGATCGGCGGGGGACGGATCGGCTTTCGAACCGGTGCTGGAACGCTTTGCGGCCATCGCTGCCTCCATGAACTGTCCGGTCCCCTTGAGTTAGGCCGGTCGCAGGCGTTCGTCAATCAGCGCTGCGGCACGCGGAAGCGTTCGGCGATGCCGCGGATCCCGTCGGCCGAGGCCCCGGCGATCTCGAAGGCGAGTTCGGCCCATTGCCGGTCGAGGACCTGCACGGGGACGGGATTCTGCATGTCGACGCGGCCAAGCTCGACGCCCGCGGAATCGCGTACCCGCCAGTTCACCGACACGCGCCGCGTGTCCGTGCCGGCATTCGCGATCGCGACCGTGCCGACGACGTCGATGACGTCGGGACCGGACACGTCGACGATGCGCAGGCCCGCGCGCTCCAGATGGAAGGCGAGGCTGCGCGACAGCGCGCGGCCGCCGTCGCCGGGGGCGCCTTCCACGCTGACGACATGGATCGCCTGCATCGTGCGCGCCGCGGCGGCCGCGGGCTTGATCGCGTTGACGATCGCCTGCGCGATGGGCCTTGCGATCGCCGCCCACGCCTCGACCGCGTCGGGGGTGGCGGGTGCCACGCCTTCGGCCTGCGGTTCGGCCAGTGCGGTGCCCTGCGGGTCCACGAGATTGGCCGCGACCCGCACGCGCCCGGCCGCCGCCTCGACCTGCAGGTCGAGGATCAGGCTGCGCGGATTGCCGGCGCGCACGTTGGCCGGCACGTCGAACTCGCGCAGCGACTTCGCCACCGCCTCGGCGAGTGCGCGCGACGGCCCTTCCGGCAGGCCGAATGCCGGCGGCACGATCACGCCGCCGAAATCCGCCATGCGCAGCAGCGGATTCTCGTCGAGCGGCTTCTCGTCGGGCTGGAACGGGCGCGGCAGCGGCCCGCAGGTGGCAAGTGCCAGCGCGCCGGCGAGTGCCAGGATCACGCGAAGCAAGACACGACCAGCCCGGCGATCAGGATCAGCAGGAAGATGAGCATGTAAGGCATGTCAGTCGCCCAGCACGATGGCCGACAGGCCGCGCCCGTAATCCGGCTCGCCCTTCAGGCAGCTCCGCCGGTAGCTGAAGAAGCGGTCCGCTTCCCCGCACGTGTCGTTGGGAAGTGCGTGGATCTGGCGCAGGCCCGCCGCGCGCAGGCGCGAGCCGGCATAGCCGCGCAGGTCGAACATCCAGCGTCCCTCGTTGCGCGAGGGCGCGAAGAAACGCGCGTTGCTCTCGTCTTCGGCGAGGAACGGGGCGGGAAATTCGGGGCCGACCTCGTAGGAGCGCTGCGCGATGCACGGGCCGATGCCGGCATGGATGCGGCCGCGCTCGGCACCCAGTGCCGCCATCGCGTCGAGCGTGGCTTCGAGCACGCCGCCGACGGCACCCTTCCAGCCCGCGTGTGCCGCACCGATCACGCGCGCCTGCGCGTCACAGAACAGGACCGGCACGCAGTCGGCCGTCAGGATGCCGAGCACCACGCCGGGGGTCTTCGTCACGAACGCGTCGGCCTTGGGCCGCTCGCCGTCGGGCAGCGGCGCGTCGAGCGTGACGACCGCGCGCCCGTGCACCTGGTAGAGCGTCGACAGGCTCTCGGCCGGCATCTCGATGGCTTCCATCGCCAGGGCCCGGTTCTCGCGCACGGCGCCCGCGTCGTCGCCCGAGCCGAGCCCGCAATTGAGCGACGAATAGAGCCCGGCACTGACGCCGCCCTGGCGCGTGAAGAACGCGTGGCGCATGCCGTCGAGATCGTTGAGCGGGCCGAGCGTGACGAGCGACATCGAATTCAGCCTTCGAAACCGGGAGGTGCGGCGGCGGCCGGTGCCTGCAGCGCCACGACCTTGAACAAGGTGCCCATTTCGCCCGCGTCGAGCAAGCGCCGGCTCGCGTCGGAAATGTTGCGCGCGACCTGCGGTGCCGCACCGCGCGCAAGGACGGCAAGCCGCGCATGGATGCCGATGCGGCGCAGGAAGTCGCCCTGCCCGACCGGCCCGAACGCGGCGGCACCGGCCGCGCGTGCGGCGGCAGCGAGACGCGGAAAATCGACATGGGCCGTCAGGTCGCATTCGCCGGGTGTGTCGAATACGCCGACCTTCGCGTGGCGGCGCACGGCCTGCAGCGTGTCGCCCCAGCCCGAGCGGTCCGTGCCGTAATCGACAAACAGCGCCGCCCCGCCCGACTTCGCGATGCGCCGCGCCACGCGCGCGACGATGTCGAGTGCCGCGGGGCAGACCTCGACCACGGCGCCGTCGGGCGCATCGGCGATCTGCGTGTTCGACAGCGGCGGCTCGGCGACCGCCGGGCCGTCGGCGAATGCGAACGCGCCGTCGGCATGCATCACGACCCGTTCGCGCCATGTCGATCCGCGTCGCGCGAACTGGCGCACGGGGAGCGCGTCGAGGAATTCGTTGGCGACAAGGAAAAGCGGGGCGTCGTCCGGCACGCCGTCGAACGTATCGTGGAAAGTGGGCGTCGCACGAACAAGCCGCTCGGCCTGTACGGCGCGCAGGCTGCGCGAGATCTCGACCAGATGCAGCTTTGCGGCCGACGCGAACGCGGGCAGCGCCTTCGCCGTGGCGCGCAGCGCATCGTCCATCAGCGTGCCGCGCCCGGGGCCAAGCTCGACGAGCGCGGCGCGTTCGGGCGCACCTGCCGCCTGCCAGCGATCGGCAAGCCACAGGCCCAGCATCTCGCCGAAGACCTGCGAGATCTCCGGTGCCGTCGTGAAATCGCCGGCGGCGCCCAGCGGCACGCCGTCGCGATAATAGCCGTGCCCGGGATCGGCGAGGCAGGCCTGCATGTAATCGTGGACGGAGATCGGCCCGTCCGAGGCGATGCGCGCCGCGAGGCGCGGCCCCAGTCCGCTCACGCGCGCCCCTTCGACGTGGCGACGAGCCACAGGCCGGCCGCGATCATCGGCAGCGACAGCAGCATGCCCATCGTCAGCGGCCCGACGAGATAGCCCAGATGCGCGTCGGGCTCGCGGAACAGTTCGCCGATGCAGCGCGCGATCCCGTAGCCGGCGAGGAACACGCCCGCGAGCAGGCCCGGCCGGTCGCAGACGCGCGGATTGCGCGCGAGCACGAACAGGATGGCGAACAGCGCCAGCCCTTCGAGGCCCGCCTGGTAGATCTGGCTCGGGTGGCGCGCGACGGGCCCGCCATGCGGGAAGACCATCGCCCATGCCACGTCGGGCGCTTCGCGGCCGAACAGTTCGCCGTTGATGAAGTTGGCCACGCGCCCGAAGAACAGCCCGATCGGCACCACGCACGTGACGAGGTCGCCCACGCGGAAGAGCTTCAGGTCGTTGCGCCGCGCGAACAGCACGATGGCGAGGATCACGCCGAGCATGCCGCCATGGAAGCTCATCCCGCCGCGCCACAGCATCAGCGCCTCGAGCGGCTCGGAAAGATAGTAGAGCGGCTTGTAGAAGATCACGTAGCCGAGCCGGCCGCCGAGGATGATGCCGACCGTCACCCAGACGACGAAATCGTCGAGCTGTTCGCGTGCCATGACGCGCATCGCACCGGCATTGAGGTACGTCGCGTATTTCCAGCCGCCGACGATGCCCGCGATGTAGGCGAGCGCGTACCAGCGGATCGCGATCGGGCCGATCTCGATGGCGATGGGATCGATCGCGGGAAAGGACAGCGCCATCTAGACGTACGGATCGTCGGTGGCAAGGAAGTCGCGCACGTAGCGGCGCACGCCTTCCTCGAGATCGGTGAAGGGCTTGGCATAGCCCGCCGCGCGCAGCCGGCCGGTGTCGGCCTGCGTGAAGTACTGGTACTTGTCGCGGATCGCCTCGGGCGTGTCGCGCCAGGCGATGTTCGCGTTCTTGCCGAGCGTGCCGTAGACGGCGGTGGCAAGATCGATGAACGAGCGCGCCTTGCCGGTGCCGAGGTTGAACAGACCAGAGACCTGCGGATTGGCGCGGAACCACAGCATCGCGTCGACGACGTCGCCGACCCAGATGAAGTCGCGCGTCTGCCCGCCGTCGGGCACGTCCTTGCGGTGCGAGCGGAACAGCGGGAACGCCTCGCCCTTCGCCGCGGCCGGATAGATCTGGTGCACGACCGAGCGCTGCGCGCCCTTGTGGTACTCGTTCGGGCCGTAGACGTTGAAGAACTTGAGGCCGACATGCTGGCGCGGGCGCTTGGCCTTGCGGTCCTTGAGGATCGCGGCGATGCGCCGGTCGACCATCAGCTTCGACCAGCCATAGGGATTGAGCGGGCGGAGCTTCGCCTGCGCGTCCGTCGCCGGATCGTCGACGAAGCCGTGCTCGCCGCCGCCATATGTGGCCGCCGACGAGGCGTAGACGAGCGGCACGCCGGCGGCCGCACACCAGTCCCATAGGTCGAGCGACAGGCGCACGTTGTTGCGCACGATCGCGTCGACGTCGGTCTCGGTCGTCGAGGAGATCGCGCCCATGTGGAACACCGCCTCGATCTTGCCCTTGCGGGCGTCGAGGAACGCGGCGAAATCCTCCGGGCGCACGACGTCGTCGAGCCGGCGCTTGGCGATGTTGCGCCACTTGTCGCCGCTGCCCATCCAGTCGACGCACACGAGCGAGGAAGCGCCCTGCGCTTCCAGCCCTGCCAGGAGATTGGAGCCGATGAACCCGGCCCCGCCGGTGACCACGATCATGGAACGATCCGTTCGCGAAATGCCGACCGGTTATAGGCGCTGGCCTCCGAAACTTGCAACTCGGCCTCCCCCGCCGCCATAATGCCGGCATGCAGACCGACAACCGCATCCTCGACGATCTTTCGCGCGCCGCGACGGGTGCGCTTTCCGCCTTCGGCGCGATCCGCCAGGAGGTCGAGGCGCAGGCCCGCCTCGTCGTCGAACGCTGGCTGCAGACCCAGAATCTCGTCGCGCGCGACGAGTTCGAGGCCGTGCGCGAGATGGCGGCCAATGCCCGTATCGAGAACGAACAGCTCGCCGAACGCCTTGCGGCCGTCGAAGCGGAGCTCAAGATGTTGAAGGGCGCCTCGCAAGGCGGCTGACCCCGCATCTGGCGTGTGCGAGTCCCTTCCGGCCGACGCAACCCCACAATCTTGGGGATAGTTGCGAAATTTCATTGCCCCCTTGACTCGCCTTTGGCACCCTATCCCTAGTGGTTCCGCGTCGAGTCGCACCCAGCATCGGCCTTGATGGGGTCGGCTGGCGGGGAGCCCGAAGGACGATTTTGCGTCAGTAGGAGGCCCCAGGGCATGGCCGACGTCTCGGTACACCAGACTTCCGAAGCCGCCGCAAATCCCCTCGATATCATCGAAGAAATCGTCACCGCCAACGAATGGCCGTTCGACCGGTCGGCGGAAGAGGAACTCGTGGCCCAGGTTCCGGGCCGGTGGTGCGATTACCGGATCTATTTCGCGTGGAACGAGGACATGAGCGCGCTGCACTTCTCGTGCGCGCTCGACCTCAAGCTTCCCCGCCATCGCCGCCAGGTCGTGACCGAACTGCTGATGCTCGCCAACGAGAAGCTCTGGCTCGGCCATTTCGACCTGTCGGGCGACGACGGCCTGCCGACCTTCCGCCATGCGGTGCCGCTGCGCGGCGCACGCGGGGCGACGGTCGAGCAGATCGAGGATCTCGTCGACGTGGCGCTGACCGAGTGCGAGCGCTTCTACCCCGCGTTCCAGTACGTGGTGTGGGGCGGCAAGGACCCGGCCGAAGCGGTCGCGGCGGCCTGCCTCGAGCCCATGGGCGAAGCCTGAGCGACGCCTGACATGTCTACATCGAACGTGTCGGTCCTGCTGGTCGGCTGCGGGAAGATGGGTGGCGCCATGCTGCAGGGCTGGCGGCGCGAGCCCGGTCTCGGGCCATTCGTCGCCGTCGAACCGGGTGGTGCCCCCGAATTCGACAACGCCGCCGACGTAAGCGTCGCGCGCAGTCTCGACGAAATTCCCGCCGGATTCGTACCTGAAATCGTCGTCTTCGCGACCAAGCCGCAGGTCATGGACCAGGTGGTTCCGGCCTATGCGCGCTTTTCCGCCGGCACGCTGTTCGTGTCGGTCGCGGCCGGCAAGACGATCGAGTTCTTCCGCCGCCATCTCGGGCCCAAGGCCGCGATCGTGCGCGCGATGCCCAACACGCCGGCCGCCGTCGGCCGCGGCATCACGGTGGGCTGCCCGACCGCCGACGTGAGCCCGGCCCAGCGCGCGATCGCCGACAAGCTGCTGCGCAGCGTCGGCGCGGTCGAATGGGTCACCGACGAAGGCCTGATCGACGCCGTCACGGCCGTGTCCGGATCGGGGCCCGCCTACGTGTTCCTGCTGGCCGAAACGCTGGCCGCCGCCGGGGCCAAGGCCGGCCTGCCCGAGGACCTTGCCATGCGGCTGGCCCGGGCGACGGTTTCGGGGGCCGGGGAACTGCTCCGCCAGGCTCCGGAATCGGCCGAACAACTGCGGAAAAACGTGACTTCCCCGAAGGGTACGACCGCCGCCGC
The DNA here is from genome assembly GCA_965279565.1 of Tagaea sp. Taxonomy (GTDB): domain Bacteria; phylum Pseudomonadota; class Alphaproteobacteria; order CACIAM-22H2; family CACIAM-22H2; genus Tagaea. The sequence goes on from OZ257249.1 coordinate 203,580, forward strand.
CCTCGAAATCCTGATGGGCCCCGGCGGGTTCGGCCCGCTCCTCGAAAAGGCCGTCGACGCCGCGGCAAAACGCTCGCGCGAACTGGCCTCCTAGCGGGTAGACAGACCCCCCCGACGCTGTTATTTTCCGCGCCTTCCTGCGCTCCGGGTCCCGCCCGGCGGTCGCAGGAATTGCGTTTTTGGTAGCCCCTTCAGGACCTTGAGCCGCCCCGGATCGACGGGCCGGCGACGGTGGACCCAGCCGATGAAGATCCTCGCCTGCAATTCGAACCGCCCGCTCGCCGAGGCGGTAGGGGCCTATCTCGATCTGCCCCTCACCAAGGCGAACATCCGGCGCTTCGCGGATCAGGAAGTCTTCGTCGAGATTCTGGAGAACGTGCGCGGCGAAGACATGTTCGTCCTGCAGTCGACGAGCTTCCCGGCGAACGACCACCTGATGGAACTGCTCGTGTCGATCGATGCACTCCGCCGCAGCTCGGCCCGGCGCATCACGGCCGTGCTTCCCTACTACGGCTACGCGCGCCAGGACCGCAAGTCGGGCCCGCGCACGCCGATCTCGGCCAAGCTCGTCGCGAACCTGATCACGCAGGCAGGTGCCGACCGCGTCGTCACGATCGACCTGCATGCCGGCCAGATCCAGGGCTTCTTCGACATCCCGCTCGACAACCTGTTCACCGCCCCCGCCTTCGTGAAGGACATGCGCGAACGCTTCGACGGTGCCGACCTTGTCATGGTCAGCCCCGACGTGGGCGGCGTGCTGCGCGCGCGCGCCATCGCCAAGCGGCTGGAAGCGGACCTCGCGATCATCGACAAGCGGCGCGAGCGCGCCGGCGTGTCCGAGGTCATGAACATCATCGGCGACGTGAAGGGCCGCACCTGCGTGCTGATCGACGACATCGTCGACAGCGCCGGCACGCTCTGCAACGCCGCGCAGGCGCTGATGGACGAGGGTGCGAAAGAAGTTTGGGCCTATGTCGTGCACGGCGTGCTTTCGGGCGGTGCCGTGCAGCGCGTGACGGCCTCGCCGCTCAAGGAACTCGTCCTTACCGACACCATCATGGCGACCGACGCGATCAAGGCCGCCACCAACATCCGCCAGGTGCCCATCGCCCCGCTGCTCGGCGAAGCGGTGAAGCGCATCAGCGAAGATCGTTCGGTCTCCAGCCTGTTCGACTGACGGGCGAGACCGGCAAGACCGTCGTGCGGCACCCCTGGAGGCCGACGGCGGAACCCTGATAGAGGAGAAAGAGTAATGTCGACTTCCAACAAGCTCGCGGCGACCGCGAGAGAGCGGGCTGGGAAAGGGGCCGCCCGCGCCACACGTCGCGACGGCCGCGTGCCGGGCGTGATCTATGGCGACAAGTCTGCCCCCACCCTGATCTCGCTCGACCCGCGGGACGTCATGCGCGAAGCCTCGAAGGCCGGGTTCTTCACCCGCCTCTACGACATCGAGGTTGCCGGCAAGACGCACCGCGTGCTGCCGCGCGACGTGCAGTTCCACCCGGTCAACGACAAGCCGGAGCACGTGGACTTCCAGCGCGTGGGCGCCTCGACCCGCGTGCGCGTCGAAGTGCCGATCAAGCTCGAGAATCTCGACAAGTCGCCGGGCGTGAAGCGCGGCGGCGTCGTCAATCTCGTGCGTCACGCGATCGAGGTGTGGGCCAACCCGGGCACGATCCCCTCGCGCATCGTCATCGACATGGCCGGTCTCGACATCGGCGATTCGGTGCACATCAATGCTGTGCAGCTGCCCGAGGGCGTGAAGCCCACCATCGCGCGCAACTTCACGGTCGTGGCGCTGCGTGCCCCGTCCGTGCAGAAGGCGGAAGAAGAGAAGCCGGCCGAGGCGGCCGCAGCGGCAGCACCTGCCGCGGGCGACGCCAAGGCGGCAGCGGGTGCCGCACCGGCAGCCGGTGCCAAGGCGGGCGACGCCAAGGCTGCGGCTCCGGCCGCGGCTGCGGGTGCCGCCAAGGCCCCTGCCAAGCCGGCCGCCAAGAAGTAAGGCGGACGGTCCGTCACGCGTTTCGGGGTCCGGGCCATGAAGCTCCTCGTCGGGCTTGGCAATCCGGGCCCCGAATACGCGGGCAACCGCCACAACGTGGGTTTCCACGCGATCGACCGGATCGCCGAACGCTGGCGTTTCGGTCCGTGGAAGAAGCGGCTGGGCGGCATGACGGCGGAGGGCGACGTCGTCGGCCATCGCGTCGTCGCACTCAAGCCGCTCACCTACATGAACGACTCCGGCCGTTCGGTCGGCGAGGCGAGCCGCTTCCTCAAGATCGTGCCGGGCGAGATCTTCGTCGTGCATGACGAGCTCGACCTGCCGCCGGCGAAGATCCGCACCAAGACCGGCGGGGGCAACGGCGGCCACAACGGGCTGCGCTCGATCGACGCGCATCTCGGCACCAAGGACTATCGCCGGCTGCGCATCGGCATCGGGCATCCGGGCGACAAGGATCTGGTTTCCGATTACGTGCTGCACGATTTCGGCAAGGGCGACCGGCAGTGGCTGGGCCCGCTCCTCGACGCGATCGCCGAATCGCTGCCGACCTTCCTCGACGCGAACGAGGCGGGCTTCATGAACAAGGTCGCGCGCCTGACGGCCGCACCCGCGAAGGACTGAAGGAACGACATCATGGGTTTCCGCTGCGGTATCGTCGGCCTGCCGAATGTCGGCAAGTCCACCCTGTTCAACGCGCTGACGGCGACGGCCGCCGCGGCGGCGGCCAACTATCCGTTCTGCACGATCGAGCCGAACGTGGGCCGCGTGCCCGTGCCAGACCCGCGCCTCGACAAGCTCTCCGAGCTCGGCAAGTCGCAGCGCACGGTGCCCACGCAGCTCGAATTCGTCGACATCGCCGGCCTCGTGCGCGGGGCGTCGAAGGGCGAAGGGCTCGGCAACCAGTTCCTCGGCCATATCCGCGAGGTCGACGCGATCGCGCATGTGCTGCGCTGCTTCGAGAACGGCGACATCGTGCACGTGGAAGGTTCGATCGACCCGATCCGCGACGCCGAGACGGTCGAGACCGAGCTGATGCTCGCCGACATGGACAGCCTCGAGAAGCGCCTGCCCAACCTGCAGAAGAAGGCCAAGACCGGCGACAAGGAAGCCAAGGCCCAGATCGACGTGATCGAGCCCGTCCTCGCCGCACTGCGCGAAGGCAAGCCCGCGCGCACCTTCGTGCCGTCGGCCGAACAGAAGGAGACGCTGCGCCAGCTCCAGCTCCTCACCGCCAAGCCGGTCCTCTATGTGTGCAATGTCGAGGAAGAGAGCGCGGACAAGGGCAACTCGCTGTCCGCGAAGGTCGCCGAGATGGCGAAGAAGCAGGGCGCTTCGTCGGTGGTGATCTCGGCCGCGATCGAGGCGGAGATCTCGCAGCTCGCCTCGGCGGAAGAGCGCGCGGGCTTCCTCGAATCGCTCGGCCTCAAGGAAACCGGCCTCGCGCGCGTGATCCAGGCGGGCTACGCGCTGCTCGGGCTGATGACGTTCTTCACCGTGGGCCCGAAGGAATCGCGCGCCTGGACCGTGCATGCCGGTGCCAAGGCCCCCGAAGCCGCCGGCGTGATCCACACCGATTTCGAGCGCGGTTTCATCGCCGCCGAGACGATCGCCTTCGCCGACTATGTGGCGCTGGGCGGCGAAGCCGGGGCCAAGGAAGCCGGCAAGGCCCGCACCGAAGGCCGCGACTACAAGGTCGCCGACGGCGACGTGTTCCTGTTCAGGTTCAACGTCTGAGGGAACGTCTATACACAATCTTGACACTCCGAGTTCGATTGCGCTTAACTTAAAGTTAAGAACAATCAAATCGGTGCCATCATGCGGCTTTCCGGGCGCGCGTTTCGATTTGCCGTAGTCGCCGTTCTCGCAAGCGGGCTCTCGGCCTGCGTAACCACGCATCACCGCGTAAAAGAGAATCTCGCGAGAGCCGAAAACAAGGCACCGATGATTCTCGTGCTTCCGGTCGATACCGAACTCACCGAACTTTCGTTCGGAGGATTTCCGACGCCGCGCCAGGACTGGACCGCCGCGGCCCGCGAACACATGAACACCGCGATACGCAGGAGCCTCGACGAGAAGACGATATCTGCAGTCTTCCATCCCGGCGAGATCGAAGACGATTCGACCGCGAAGATAATGCGCCTGCATGCGGCCGTCGGACATTCGATCATGCGACATCAATACGACGGGCCGGAGAAGCTCCCGACGAAGGCCGACAGCTTCGAATGGTCGCTTGGCCCCGGCGTCCAGGAGCTTTCGCGCCGGACGAACGCGGATTACATGCTTGTGGTGCATGTCCGCGACTCCTATTCGGGCCCCGGACGGGTTGCCGCGCAGTTGATCGTCGCCGCAGTGTTCGGCGTCGGGCTGCAGGGCGGAATGCAGGTCGGATTCGCGTCGCTTGTCGATCTGCGGACGGGCCAGGTCGTCTGGTTCAACCGGCTGATGCGCGGGGCCGGCGACCTGCGCACCGAGGAACCGGCGCGCGAATCCGTAAATGCGCTGCTGACCGGGCTGCCGCAGTGAGTCTTCCGAGGCGTGCGTTTCTCGGCGGCACGTGCGCGCTCTGCTCGTCCGCGCTGTTCGCCTGCACGCCCACGTCGCCGGACGGTCCGCAGCCGCAGACCGGAATAGGCGGCCGCTCCGATCTTGCACCTCGCAACGTACCCGGGATGCGGACGCGCGCGACGGACGACGACGAGGACGGCATCCGCGGCATGCTCGACCAGATGGAGCGCCGCATGCAGACGTCGCGCTTTCTGGTCCGCGACCAGGCGATCAACGCATATATCCGGCGGATCGTGCGCGAAATCGCCGGCGAGTACGCCGACGACATCCGGCCTTACGTCGTCCGTGTCCCGGATTTCAACGCCACACAGGCGCCCAACGGCATGATGCAGATATGGACCGGCCTGCTCCTGCGCTGCACGAACGAGGCGCAGCTCGTCGCCGTGCTCGGGCACGAAGTCGGCCATTACATCCGCGCGCATTCGCGCGATGGTCTGCGCCAGCGTCGGCAGGTCACGGACGCACAGCAGGTTCTCGCGATGATCTTCGGCGCGGCGGGTATCCCCCAGATGGGCGACCTGACAAACCTCATCCTTACCGCGAGCATTTTCAGCTACGGTCGCGATCACGAGCGAGAGGCCGACGAAATCGGCGTCCGAATTCTCGCCGAACGGGGGCTGTCGCCGATCGAGGCGGCACGCAATTGGGAGAATGTCGCGGCGGAGATGGCCGCTCTCGGCGTCCCGCGCGACCGCAGCACGCTGTTCGCGACGCATCCGTCGGGCTCCGAACGCACCGACACGCTGCGCCGGCGGGCCGCCGAACTTCCCGCAGGAGACGAACGGGCGACGGCGTACTGGCAGGGCATCGATGCAATCCGGCCGATGCTGTTCGACGACCAGATCCGGACGGCGCTCCATCCGGCGACGATCGTCATCGCCGACCGCTGGATCGCGGCCCGCCCCGGAGACGGCTACGCGCTCTACGCGCGCGGCGAATCGTTCCGGCAACGCAACGGCAAGGACGACGAAGCGCAGGCGATCGAGAATCTCTCCGCCGCCACCGTGGCCGAGAACGCGCCGGCCACCGCCTGGCGCTCGCTTGGGCTCCTCCGGCGTCAGCGCGGAGAAGCCAGCGAAGCGCGCGACCTTTTCCTCGAGTATCTGCGGCGGGCGCCTAACGCGCCGGACCGCGATCTTATCCGAAGCACTATCCGGAGCTAGAAGATGGCCGCAGCTTTTCGACATCTCGCCATCGCCGTCGCGACGGCCTTCACCGTCCTGATCGCGGGCTGCACCCACTATGCGGCGCTGCCGGCCGGAAACTTCGATATCCATGGGAAGCTTGTCGTGTCGCTCGACCGAAAGTGGAGCCGACAGGTCGAAGGGCCGAGCCGCATTTGGCCGGAAGCATGGACGATCAACGGACCGTTGCTCGACGTGCTCAATGTCGCCGTCGCTGTCGAAGACGGCCGCTCTCTCGTCAAGGTCGACAGCGAAGCCGCGAAGAACTTCCCGAAGTTCCGCGCCGGAATGGGTGCGGAGGACATCGTCGGCCTGGTGCAGAGCACGCTCGCGGCGACGATCAATGCGAACGACTTCGAATCGCGAGCGATGGAGCCGGCGCGGATCGCCGGAAACGACGGCGTGCGCTTCGAGTTCACGTTCGGAACTGGAACGGCCGGCCAGGGCCTCGAGACCGACCGCCATGCAATCGGTGTCGCCTTCGAGGCGGACAAGCGGCTCTATCTGATCCTCTTCCACGCCGCCGAGATTCATTATTTCCCCGGACTGCGCGGGGCCGCCGAAGCGGTGATCGCGTCGGCACGCATGCCCGGCAAGCCGGGCTGACGTGTCCGGGATTTCCCCGGAAAGCCCTGATTTCGCAACCCTTGCCCGACTCGGGCCCCGGCTTGCATAGTTGGGCGCGAGCGGAAAAGAACAACAGGGAAACGAATGGGCCATCCCATCGATGTGACGGCGAGTGACGGGCACACGTTCCAGGCATGGCGGGCGGACCCGCCGGGCAAGCCGAAGGCCGGAATCGTCGTCGTCCAGGAGATTTTCGGCCTGAACGAGCATATGCGGAAGGTGACCGAGGGCTTCGGCTATGACGGTTACCTGGCCCTGTGCCCGGCCCTTTTCGACCGCGTGAAGCCGGGCATCGAGCTTGGCTATACCGAGGACGACATCAAGCAGGGGCGCGACCTGCGCGCCAAGGTGCCCACCCACAAGGCGCTGGCCGACATCGCGGCCTGCGCGCTGGCCCTGCAGCGGGCGGGCTGCATCAAGATCGCGGTCGTGGGCTATTGCTGGGGCGGCACGCTGGCCTGGCTGGCGGCGACGCGCGTGACCGGGCTCAACGCGGCGATCAGCTATTACGGCGGCGGCGTGGCCCAGCATGTGGACGAGCCGGCGCGCTGCCCGGTGCTGTTCCATTTCGGCGAGACCGATTCGTCGATCCCGATGTCGGACGTCGAGAAGGTCGGCCGCTACCAGCCGGACACGGACCTGTTCGTCTATCCGGCGGGCCACGGCTTCGCGTGCGACGCGCGCGCGTCGTACGACAAGCCGTCGGCCGACAAGGCGCGCGAACGCACGCGCGAGTTCCTGCGCCGGCACGCCGGCTAGGCGATCACGCTTCCACGAAGCTGAGGGCGACACCGCCGGCCTCTTCGGGGGGAAGGTGGAGTGCGGCCGTGCGGTCGCGGTCGAACGCGATGCCGCCCGCCTTGAGGGCCGCGGCACACGCATCGATCGAGCGCACCAGCAGCGTCATGCCGGCAAGCCCCTCGCGCACCTTCTCGTCCGGGCCGACGGCCGGATGCAGGAACGTGAAGTCGTGGGGCTTGGCGAACAGCACGAGCCCCGCCCCCCTTCCCCAGCGCACCGCGAGCGTGTCGTCGGTCGGCACGGCCGTACCCAGGCCGAACACGCGCTCGTAATCGTCGGCCAGCGACAGCGGGTCCTCGACGATGCAGGTCAGGCTCTGGATCGCGAAGGCCGTGTTGGCATGCGCCATCCATTCGGCCCGCCAGACCTGCTCGCGCATCAGATGTCCGGTGACGAAGGGCTTGATGCCGCCGGGCCACGGCGACGCGGGCATCGCCAGCGCGAACTTGAGCTCGATCGTGCCCTCGGGCAGTTCGAGCAGCCGGCCGAGATCCTTGCGCTCGTGCGGCCTGCCGCGCGAGGCGAGCCACGCGGCGGCCGCATCGGCATCCTTGGTGGCGAGGGCGAAACCCAGCAGCCCGTCGCCCTGTTTCGCCAGCATCGCGGCGAGGCCATTGTCGAAGCCGGCGGGATCAAGCATGCCGAGAAGTTCGAGATAGTCCTTCTCGAGCATGATGCAGTAATTGCCGGTCCCCCAGCCCTTGTGGCGGCCGCGCGGCGTGATCGTGAAACCCAGACGCATCCACGCGGCACGGGCGGCTTCGAGATCGCCCGTCCCGAGGATGACGTGGTCGATCCCCTCGACCGGGCCGATCATCGCAGGGCGGCGGCGATGTTGCCGCCGTCGACCGTGAGGATGGCGCCCGTCGTGGCGCGCGCCAACGCGAGCGACACGAAGCCCTGCGCCACGTCGCCGGCCGTGACCTCGCGGCCCAGCAGGTTGCCGCCCATATAGTCGCGCTCGGAAAGCCCGCGCGCCTTCGAGCGGCTGGCGATCATCGCGTCGGTCAGCAGGCCGGTGCGGATGCGGTCGGCATTGATGCCGTTGGCGCGAATACCAAGCGCCCCGTAATCGACCGCGTACTGGCGCATCAGGAACAGTGTTGACGCCTTGGGCAGCCCGTAGGGGCCGAAATCCGGGCCCGGATTGACCGCCTGCTTCGACACGTTGAACAGCAGGCAGCCGCCCGTCCCCTGCGCCTTCATCACGCGCACGGCGTTCTGCGCCACGTGCTGGTGGGCGAAGAAGTTGAGCTCGAAGCTCTCGCGCAGCAGCTTCTCGTCGACGTCGCCGATCTTGCCCTGCCAGGCGGCCCCGGCGTTCGACACGACGATGTCGACCCCGCCGAAACGCGCGGCCGCCGCATCGAACGCGGCGCGCACGTCGGAACCTTGCGTCACGTCGCAGGCGAGACCCAGCCCGCCATACTTCTTCGCGATCGCCTGCGCCGATGCCCCGTCGCGGTCGAGCACGACGACCTCGCAGCCTTCCGCCGCGAAGGCGGCAACCGACGCGGCCCCGATGCCCGAGCCGCCGCCGGTGACGAGCACGACATGCCGCTGCAGGCGCTTCTCGGCCGACTTGCCGAGCTTGGCCTGTTCGAGCGACCAGTATTCGACGTCGAACAGGTCGGCCTCGCTCACGCTCTCGAAGGTGCCCATCGCTTCCGCGTCGGCGATGGCCGCCGCCGCGTTGTCGACCAGATCGCCCGCGATCCGCGCGTCCTTCGCGGTGATGCCCGCACAGAAGGCGCCCACGCCCGGCACGAGAACGACGCGCGGGCTGGTATCGAGGATCTTCTTGATGCCGCCGACGCGCGCATTGTTGCGCTGGAAATAGGCGCGGTACTCGGCATCATAGGCCTCGCGCGCCTGCTTCACGGCCGCCGCGAATCCCGGCAGGTCGTCGGCCTTCGGGGCCGGAACCAGCATCGGCAGGCCCTTCGTGCGGATCACGTGGTCGGGCGTGATGACGCCCGAGCGCGCATAGCGCTGCGCGTCCTTGCCGTTGACGAAATTCATCACGTCGGGCCCGTCGCGCAGCTCGACGACGAGGCGCCGGAACGAACCTTCCTCGCCCGGCAACGCCAGCGCGCCGCGCACGATGGGCGCCACCTGCGCGGCGGCGGCGATCTTCGCCGGCAACGCGACCGACGCGAACACCTTGCGACCCGCCTTGGCGATGCGCGCCTCGGCGAGCGACACAAGCTCGATCATCCGGTCGTAGCTTTCCTTGGCGGTCGGCCCCCAGGCGAAGATGCCGTGCTTGTGGAGGACAAGCCCGTCGGCCTTCGGATGTGCGGCCGCCACCTCGCCCGCCTTCTTGGCGAGCAGGAAGCCCGGCATCACGTAATCGACGACCGGGGCGCGATCGCCATAGACCTCGCGCAGCAGGTCCATGCCGTTGGCGTGGTCGGAGACCGACAGCACGGCGTTGGCGTGCGTGTGGTCGATGAACTTCGCCGGCAGGAAGGCGTGGAAAAGCGTTTCGACCGACGGGTTCGGGGCACCGGCATCCAGCAGGTTCAGGCGCTGGAAATTGACCATGTCCTCGTCGCTGAGCGCCGCCAGCTTCGTGAGCTTGCGCAGCGGATCGAGGCGCACGGCGGGCAGGCCCGGCGGCTCGATGGTCCCCATGTCCCAGCCCGACCCCTTCACGCACAGCACGTCGACCTCTTCGCCGAGCGTGTCCTTCATGCGCGTCTTGACCGAGACGTTGCCGCCCCCGTGCAGCACGAGGGCGCCGATGCCGCCGAGCAGGCGGCAGGTGTAGGTGCGCAAGGCGAGGTCTTCGTTGCAGCCCTGTGCGGCGTACTTGGCGATCGCGGCTTTCGCGTCGGCGTCAGACCAGAGATTCTTCATTTGAGCACGCGTCCGGCGATGGATTGGAGCTTGGCGACGACGGCCGCGTCGCGCGCGGCAGGGGCCGTGATGAGGGCGGCTTCGAGCGCGGTGTGGCAGCCGGCATGGCAGCTCGCGTCGCGCGACACGAGCCGCGGGGCCACGGCCTTCACCAGCGCACGCGCCTTGTCGGCATTGGCGAGCAGCACCTTGATGACCGCGTCGACCGTGACGTGGTCGTGGTCGGGATGCCAGCAATCGTAATCCGTGACCATCGCGACGGTCGCGTAGCAGAGCTCGGCCTCGCGGGCGAGCTTGGCCTCGGGCATGTTCGTCATGCCGATGACCGAACAGCCCCACGAGCGATAGAGCTCGCTCTCGGCCTTCGACGAGAACTGCGGGCCTTCCATGACCATGTAGGTGCCGCCGCGGCTGTACGGCACGCCGATGGATTTCGCCGCCGCCTCCAGATGGTCGCCCAGGCGCGAGCAGACCGGATGCGCCATCGACACGTGCGCCACGCAGCCCGTGCCGAAGAAGCTCTTCGCCCGCGCGAAGGTGCGGTCGATGAACTGGTCGACGATGACGAAATGGCCCGGCGGCAGCTCGGCCTTCAGCGAGCCGACGGCCGAGACCGACACGATCTCGGTCACGCCGACGCGCTTGAGCGCGTCGATGTTGGCGCGGAAATTCAGGTCGGTCGGCGACAGCTTGTGGCCGCGGCCGTGGCGCGGCAGGAACACCAGCTCCTGCCCGTCGAGCGTGCCGAACAGCAGCTCGTCCGACGGCTTGCCCCACGGCGTTTCGACCGCCTGCCAGCGCATGTCGGCAAGGCCCGGAATGTCGTAGACCCCGGACCCGCCGATGATGCCGAGCTTGGGCGGGGTTCCGGGGGGAAGGGCAGCGTTCGTCATTCGGTGAAGACTCCGGGTGGGGGCCACATCGCGTTTCTTGTAACGATGGCTTCGGGCGGAAACAATGCGTTACGACAGGTTACCGTAACCTGTTTATCCCCTTGATCTGGCGGGGATGTAACTTCCGCGCGCGCGGTCGCGTAGGACACGTCCTGCTCGGCCGCGTCGAGGATCGCACCGGCCCGCCCGGCGTCGAGGGCCACGTTCGCCGCGTCGATCACGACCTCGCTGTCGAGCTGTTCGGCCCCCGCCTCGCCCAGACCCGCCATCTCCTCGAGCGAGGGCATGTTGAACAGGCCCAGCCGCTCGGCCAGCCAGCACGACATGCGCTTGTTCCCGTCCGCGATCGCCTGATGGATCGTGTCGATCGCCATGCCGCGCAACCCGTGCAGGCGCATCGCCGCCTCGGTCGTCTCGCGCCGGCGCAGCTCCGACGTGCGAACGCGCAACGCCTCGCAGCTGCGCAGGATGCGCCAGATATGCTGGCGCGAGCAGCCCATCACGGTCGCCACTTCGGTCGTCGTGTGGCCCTCGGCCAGGAGCTGGGCCACCAGCCGCCAGTCGATCTGGCGCTTGGGTCCCCGGGGTATCGGTAAATTTTCCATGTCAGCACCTTTTATCATATTGTAGGTGCTTATTATCCTAGTTTGGGAATCACGTGGCGTCAAGGCGTAGTTGCCCGAAATGAACTCAGCGAGCGAACCCAACACGCCGAGGTAACACCACGGCTTAAGGCAATCCGCTCTTCAAGCAGCCGCAAAAATGGGGCGCAATCGCTTCAATCCCTCTTATGATGCCAACAACTATATTTTGAGCTGTGCGGAGGCCTGCAATGCAGAGTGAATTTGATAGGTCGGCACTTATGGAGTTCCTACGAAACTCCAACGAGCACTACGCGAAAATTTCAGAAATGCTTAGAGAACTGCCAAAACTCTTATCTTACATTCAAACAACCTTCCCTCATTACACGACCCACACAATTGAGCACAGCAAACAGATTGTTGTGCGAATCTCACAATTCCTTTTTGATCCCGATGGGAAGACCTGCGCAGCTTCAGGGCTAAATCATCTTGAAGCGTTTATTCTGGTAGCCTCCGCTTTCCTACATGACTTGGGCATGGTGGTGTCAGAAACGGAAAAGCAAGAACTTCTGGTGTCAGTCGATTGGCAAAACTGGCTTCAAGGCGACGAAAGCCGGCAAGAAAAGTGGGGGAAACTACGAGACGCAATCAAAGCTGCCGCAGCATCGGCCAACGACAGTAAAATCCTGGCCGCAGACTACGAGGCACGGCTATTCCTTTCAGATTATTTTCGTCAGAATCACCATCGGCGCTCCCGAAAACTTACAATGTCGCTCCAACCACAACTCGGGCGATTTGCGTTTGACGATCCTATTCTAACAAGAACAATCTCCGATGTTTGCGAAGCACACGGCTTATCGCATTCCGAATTGGATAGCGCAGAGCGCTATCCCTTAAATCGAACTATTGGCGGATATAGTGTCAATGTGAGATTTCTGGCGATCGTACTTCGTTTGGGCGATTTACTTGATTTATCCCACGAGCGTGCCTGCCCAATGCTTGTATCGGCTGCAGCGCCGATCCCGAGAGAAAGCCTCTCTCATTGGACACAATACCAACGAATTTCTGACCTCTCCATAGATCCAACCGAGATTCGACTCCGTGCCGAATGCGAAAATGCGGACGAGCACAGAGTCCTGCGCGACTGGTGTCAATGGATTGTCGATGAGCTTCGAAACGTCAACATGGCACTAACTGGCGGAAAGAGGCACTCGAGCTGGATACCCCCAAAGGCAAGTTTAGTCGGCGAAAATCCAACCATCATTATTAAACCTTCAGATCAAGCGAGTTACAAACCCGTTGATTGGAGGTTTGAGTTCGACGAGAAACAAATATTTGAACGGCTAGTTGTTGATACCTATCGTGGGCGAATTGATTTTCTTCGTGAGCTTTTACAAAACGCAGCTGATGCCACACGCTGCAAAATGTACCAAGATGCCGCCCGTGCTAATCGTACAATGGATGCGAACCCTGCCTATACAGACATAGCAATCCGACAGAACTATCCAATATCTCTCGACATCATTACCGAACGCCCGAATCCCACTGGAAGCGAACGGCTAAAGCAAGTTCGGATTCGGGATATCGGCATTGGAATGAGTTCTGAAATAATTGAGAAGTACTTTCTTCAAATTGGTAAATCGTTTTATGGCTCGCAAGACTTCAAGAATCAGTACAAATTTCACCCCGTTTCTAAATTCGGGATTGGTTTTCTCTCCGTATTTTCCGCTTCGAGCGACGTAGAGGTCAAAACACTTCATGCGAAGGAGAACGCCTCTCCAGTTCGACTTCGGCTTTCCGGCCCAAGAAATTACATCATAGTCGAACGGGCAGATATTTCGATTCCCGGAACGGAAATAACCATCAAGGTCGATGATCAACTGAACTTCGATGCTGAAAAAATCGAAGCGACCATTCGAGACTGGTGTGTATCCGTCGAATTCCCCATTCTGCTAAAAATAAACTCTCGATCGATTGAAATTCGCTCCGAACTTGAAACCGCGGCGACGTTTGAAATTCCGAAACTTGAGGAGCCGGGCAGCAAGTTTTTACTCGAGCACTCCGACTTCGTTCGTAGCGATGTGAAAGCACGATTCTACTGGATTAGTTTGGTCACAAAAGATGGCATATCCGACCCTTCGCAGACTTCCTACTATTGCGACACCTATCAAAAAGACTATCCGTCAGCAGAGTACTCTGAACCGCCGAGAAGCTGGATGGCATCGGATGGATTTTCCATTCGAAACTCGAGTCCGTATCGAGGCTTGTCGTCATACTCGATGGAGCGAGGGCTAATTCCTCAATTCGATTTTCGATCAGATACAGTTCGCCCGAATCTGTCTCGCTCAGAAGTTGATTTCGGTGACCGTGATTTACATGCCGAATTTCGAAGTTCCGCAATTCAAGAGATTCTTAGAAAGACGGCCGCACAATCTGGAATAGACAATCAGAGGCGATGGCGAATACTTAATAGTTTTATCCTGTCTGTTTCGAACTATTCAGACATTCCAGAATTTTGCAACGCTGATTGGTTTCAGAAGCTAGACGGTGTAGTGCGCTGGTTTTCAAACGGTATCGAACCTCGATATTCTCAATTGGGAGAAATTCGAGAGCGAGAAATATTCTCCGAGATCGTTGGGGAAAGGTACGGATATAAATTTCATGAAAATGGGACACTCAGCCTTCCTAAGCTGGCACCTACCCTAAATCTGTTCACAGAGAATGATTGCATTGTGTCAGCATATAAATGGTCAAACTTTTCTGTGATTCATTCTATTCTAAGGTTAGATCGCGAAATTCAATCAGTCCGAAAGATTAGTGATGAGTTTGTACGGATTGATTGGATGAAGGCTGCAACTGATATTGCCTCAACATGCCCCAATTTTGAGAAAGTGCAAACTAGGAGAAGGGGAAGGGTCAAAGAAGTGTCTATTGGGCCATTTGAAAAAATGGATCAGATGATTGGCCTCTCTGAATATGAGAACGGCTTCGATCGAGGAGTTCTTCTAAACTCGAATAACGCACTTGTGGTTTGGCTAGACATAAATCTATTTGGGCGCGATTCTGACAATGGAAGAATTGACGTTCGACTTTGGAGAGAGCCTGTTTGGGATACACTCAAGGATGCAGTGTCTCTAGCATCAGAGGAACGTCGTCTGAAGTTGGAAAATTTATTGAAGAGACTAAACGGTATGTATCCAGATCTGCATATGCCGCTTCCGGAGAGCATAGATGTGGGCTGTTTCAAAATTGAAGTTCGCCATTGATGGAGAAGCCTCTCAGAGAGTCGTCATATAATCTGATCTAGATGGAGCGTTGCGTGAAGTTGCGGATGCCCGACATGCGCCGGGCATGACGACGGAGCGAGACTTGACGCCCCCACCCCCACCCGCCCATCTTCGGCCGTCGCCGCGCGGGACGGAGTCGAAGCCATGATGGATGTCGCCACACTCGTCACGTTCACGGCGATGGCGTTCGCCCTGATCGTCACGCCGGGGCCCGACATGCTGCTGCTGATGACGCGCAGCGTGGCGCAGGGGCCGCTGGCGGGGTTCGTCACGCTCGCGGGCATCTTCCTCGGCTGCTATTTCCACGCGCTGATCGCGGGCCTGTCGCTGGGCGGCGTGCTGCTGATCTCGCCCGTGACGTACGAGATCGTGCGCGTCGCGGGCGCCGCCTATCTGCTGTGGCTTGCGCTTGCGGCACTGCGCGGCAGCGGCGGGTTCCGCGCACCGTCGGCCGACGCACCGCGCGTGGCGCCGGGTGCGGTGTTCCGGCAGGGCCTGCTCACCAACATCCTCAACCCGAAGGTGGCGCTGTTCTTCCTGGCGCTGTTCCCCCAGTTCATGCGGCCGGATCCCGGCACGGCGCTGGCACAGGCGATGGTGCTGGCGAGCGTGCTCAATCTCGTGGGGCTCGCCGTCAACGGCGCCATCATCCTCGCTGCGGGCAGGCTCGGCGCGTTCCTCGCCCGCCGGCCGGGCTTCGTGCGCTGGCAGAACCGCCTGCTCGGCGGCCTGTTCGCCGCCCTCGCTTTGCGGCTCGCCTTCGACCGGCGCTAGACCCCGGGGACCCTCACGCGAATTCGTATCTGTTCCGCCCGGCGTGCTTGGCGCGGTAGAGGGCTTCGTCGGCGCGGCTCTGTGCGGCCGCGAGGTCGGCGTCGGCGGGGTCGAGCATCGCGATGCCCACGCTGGTCGTGACGGCGATCGCCCTGCCCTCCCACACGATCGGCGTGGCGCGCACGAATTCGAGCAGCCGGTCGGCGAGCAGGCGCGCACCCTCGGCGTCCGTGTTGGGGGCGACGACGGCGAATTCCTCGCCGCCGACGCGCCCGAACATGTCGGATTCGCGCAGGCACGCGCGCACGCGCCGGGCGAATTCCACCAGCACCGCGTCGCCCGCCGCGTGGCCGTGCGTGTCGTTGACGCGCTTGAAATGGTCGATGTCGAGGGCGACGAACGCGCACTTGCCGCCGTAGCGGCGCAGGCGCACGAGCTCGGCCGTCCCGCGCTCCATCAGCGCGCGCCGGTTCGGCACGCCGGTCAACGGATCGGTCGTCGCCAGCCGTTCGAGATCGGCGTTGAGCCTGGCGAGGGCCGCCTCCTTTTCCTTCAGTTCCGAAATGTCGACCCGGAAGCTGACCATGTGGCCGCTGGGCGTGCGCTTCTTCTCGATCCGGTACCAGCGGCCGTCGGGGCTCTTCACCTCGTAGGGTGGCGGCAGGTCGCGCAGCGCCGCCACGTGCTCGCGCACGAATTCGTCCACGCGGCCCGCGGCAGCGGGATAGAGACCGCGCTCGATGCCCAGGCGCACGACGAACTCGTAGCTCGTCCCCGGCACGATCATCTCGGCGAAACCGCCATAGGTCTTCGCGTATTCCGGGTTGAGCAGCACGATGCGATCGTCGGGATCGTAGAGGCAGAACGCGTCGGACAGCGATTCGATCGCCTCCTTCAGGCGCTGGTGGGCAAGCTCGGAGCGCTGGCGCTCGCCCGAGAGCTGCTCGGCCAACGCGGTCATCTCCATCGCCTGAATCTCGGAGCGCCAGCGCGCCTCCTCGACGTCGACGAAGGCGCGCTGCAGTTCGGCCTCGCGCGTCTCGAGCCGCTCGAACGCCTCGCGCCGCTCGGTCACGTCGGACTGGATCGCCATGTAGCCGACGAATTCGCCCGCCGCATCGAGCATCGGGCGGATCTCCAGATCGACCCAGTAGATGCGCCCGTCCTTCGCCCGGTTGCGGATCTCGCCGCGGAACGGGCGATGCTCGGCGAGGCTGCGGCGGATCTCCTCGTCGCGCTCGGTCGACGTGCCCTCGAACTGGACGAGTTCGCGCGGCTTGCGGCCGATCGCCTCGGCGAAGGTGAAGCCGGTCAGGCGCGTGAAGCCTTCGTTGACCCAGACGATCCGGCGGTCGGGCCCGGTGATGATCACGCCGTTCGTCGTGCGCTCGGCGACCGTCGCAAGACGGTTGAGATCGGCCGTCATGCCCTGCGCGACCGCCACGGCGCGCGCCCGGCCCGTGACCAGCAGCCAGATGACGAACGCCAGGCACGCGGAAAAGGCAGCCACGCCCGCACCCGCCGCGAGGGGTGCCGTCCGGTCGATGCCGGCCTCCCATCGCGGGCCGCCCCACGCGCGCACGACGATCAGCCGGTTGGCGATCACGACGGGCAGGAAGATCGCGCCGGCGGCCGGTGGTGCGATGCTCCCCGCCGGCGAACCCGGCGTGCGGAAGCTGTAGAACGGCTTCGTCGTGTCGTCGGGCAGCCCGTCATACATGTCGAACTCGACGAGATCGTCGGCCGCCGCCGCCGCGGTGGCGACGAGTTCCTCGGACACCAGTGCCGAGAACAGCGCGCCGCGCACGGCGGCGCGGCGCTCGGCGACCGTCGCGGGCACGGCCCCGCCCTCGTAGACCGCCAGCACGAACAGGAAGCCGGGCGTGGGCCGCCCGTCCGGCCCGCGCAGGTTGACCTGGCCGGACAGCGCCGTCTCGCCGGTCTCGATCGCCGTGTCGATGGCGCTGCGGCGCGCCGCCTCGGCACCCACGTCGACGCCCAGCAGCGGCGCATAGACCGAAGCCGGCTCGATGTACTTGATCACGTACATGTCCGGCGCGTCGCCATCGGTGCGGATCGCGAAATCCGGCGCGCCGTCGCGCCGCGCGCGCTCGACGAAGCGGATCGTGTTCCAGCGATAGACATGCTCGGCATAGCCGAAGGCGCGCACGCCGGGAAACTCGCCCTCGAGGTCGCGCGCGGCGACCCAGGCGGCGAACTGCGCGCGCGTCATCTCGCCGCCCATCGCATGGGTCGCGCGCAGGCCGCGCAGCCCGTAGACCGGCGTGCGGAACTTCTGCTCGATGGTGCCGCGCACGCGGCCGGCGAGCCGGTCGAGCCGCTCGGCGGACTCGGCGGCGATGTCGGCCTCGACCCAGCGCATGGCCGACGAGGCCGCACCCAGCCCGGTCAGCAGCACCAGCAGCGCCACGACCGGTGCGAGAGCGCCCGTGCCGCCGCCTGCCTTCGCCGTGGATGGGGGTACCGGCTGCATCCGCAAGATTACATCGGAACGGGCGCAGGTCGGCAACCTCAGAACAGCCGGTCCGCCCCCAGCAGCGTCGCGATGCCGAGCGCCGCAAAGATCGCGGCGGCAATAGAATGAACCAGTTTCATGGGGATGCGCGCGGCGAGCCGGTCGCCTGCGAAAACCGCAGGCACGTCGGCCAGCAGCATGCCCAGCGTGGTGCCGGCGACGACGGCGGCCGCCTCGGCATAGTGCGCGGCGAGTGCGACGGTCGCGAGCTGCGTCTTGTCGCCCATCTCGGCAAGGAAGAACGTGACGAACGTGGCGCCGAACACGCCAAGGCGACGCGCGACATGGGCTTCGTCTTCCTCGATCTCGTCCGGGATCAGCGTCCACACAGCCATGCCGAGGAACGAGGCCGCGAGGATCCAGCGCAGGATATCGGGGCCGATGGCGGTCGTGATCCAGGCACCCAGCGCCCCCGCCAGCGCATGGTTCAGGATCGTCGCGACGAAGATGCCGAGCACGATGGGAACCGGCCTCTTGAAGCGCGCGGCAAGGATGAAGGCGAGGAGCTGGGTCTTGTCGCCGATCTCGGCAAGCGCCACGACACCGGTCGATACGAGAAAGGATTCCATCGGGAACGTCTCCGGCCGGAGGGACAAGACACGACGACGCGTTCCCCTCCGGCCAATATGGAGGTCCGCATCGTCCGTGGTCTTGCCAAGCCCGAAGGGCTGCCTGCGCCATGGCCGTATCCGGCCAAGCATGTTGACGAAGGCGCGTGCCGGGGAGGGCACGCCGACTACTCCCCAAAGACGCGCGGGATTTACCGGCCGACGGCGGCCCTGTCAAACGCGCGGTTTGTCGCAGGCCCCGGAAAGCAGAAGGCCCGCAGCTTGCGATGCGGGCCTTCCGGTTTCGTTACGGGATGGTCGGGCTCAGTGCAGGCCCTTCCAGATCTTCCGCTTGGTCGCGTAGAGCAGGCCCGTGAAGATGAACAGGAACAGCATCACCTTCACGCCCAGCGAGTTGCGCGCTTCGAGATGCGGCGAGGCCGTGAAGGCGAGGAAGGTCGAGACGTCCTTCGACATCTGCTCGACCGTCGCCTTCGTGCCGTCGGCATAGACGACGCCGTCGGGCTGGATCGGCTGGCCCATCGCGATCTGGTGGCCGGGGAAGTACTTGTTGTAGTGCATGCCCTCGGCGATCTTCACGCCCGCGGGCGCGTCGCCGTAGCCGACGAGCAGCGCATAGACGTAGTTCTCGCCGCCCACGCGGTTCTTCGCGATCAGCGACAGGTCGGGCGGCAGGGCGCCGTTGTTGACCGCGCGCGCCGCGTTGTCGTTGGCGAAGGGCGACTTGAAGCGGTCCGACGGGCGCGACGGGCGCTGGAACATCTCGCCGTCGTCGTTCGGGCCGTCGGTCGTCTCGTACTCGGCCGCGATCGCGCGGATCTCGGCCTCGGAAAGCCCGATGCCCGCGAGGTTGCGGAAGCGCATCTGCTTCATGCCGTGGCAGGCCGCGCACACTTCCTTGTAGACTTGGAAACCGCGCTGCAGGGCGGCACGGTCGAACGTGCCGAAGAAGCCGTCGTGGTTCCAGTGCTGCGTGGGGATCTTGACGCCTTCGGCGGCCGAGGCCGCACCGGCACCCAGCGAAAGGGCCAGCGCACCCGCGGCGATCAGGGACTTCGCGAAGCGCATCAGGCCTTCTCCATCGACTTGGCGGCAGGCTTCAGCACCGGCTCGGCGATCGAGGCCGGCAGCGGCCGCGGACGTTCGAACCAGCCCAGAAGCGGCAGGAACACGAGGAAGTGCAGGAAGTAGAGGACGGTGCAGACCTGCCCGAGGATCAGCGGGATGCCTTCGGCGGGCTGCGAACCGCACCAGCCGAGGATCACGGTGACGACCATGAACAGCCAGAAGAACACGCGGAACGCCGGGCGGAAGCGGCCCGAACGCACGCGGCTGGTGTCGAGCCACGGCAGCAGGAACAGGATCGCGATCGAGCCGAACATCAGCAGCACGCCGCCCAGCTTGTCGGGCACGGCGCGCAGGATCGCGTAGAACGGCAGGAAGTACCATTCCGGCACGATGTGCGGCGGCGTGACGAGCGGGTTCGCCGGGATCCAGTTGTCGGGATGGCCCAGCGAATAGGGGCTGAAGAAGACGAAGTAGCAGTACACGATCAGGAACACGCCGAGGCCGAACGCGTCCTTCGCCGTGTAGTAGGGGTGGAACGGGATCTTGTCCTGCGGGCCCTTCGCGTCGATGCCCAGCGGGTTGTTCGAGCCGTGCACGTGCAGCGCCCACAGATGCAGCAGCACGAGGCCGGCGATGACGAACGGCAGCAGGTAGTGGAGCGCGAAGAAGCGGTTCAGCGTCGGGTTGTCGACCGAGAAGCCGCCCCACAGCCACGTCACGATGCCCTGGCCCACGACCGGGATCGCGGAGAAGAGGTTGGTGATGACGGTGGCACCCCAGAAGCTCATCTGGCCCCAGGGCAGCACATAGCCCATGAACGCGGTCGCCATCATCGCCAGGAAGATCGCGAGGCCCAGCCACCACAGGATCTCGCGCGGCGCCTTGTACGAGCCGTAATAGAGGCCGCGCGCGATGTGGATGTAGACGGCCACGAAGAACAGCGACGCGCCGTTCATGTGGATGTAGCGGATCAGCCAGCCGTAGTTGACGTCGCGCATGATGCGCTCGACCGAGTCGAACGCCGTCGCAGTCGAAGGCTGGTAGTTCATCGCGAGGAAGATGCCCGACACGATCATGATGACGAGCATCACGCCGGCGAGCGAACCGAAGTTCCACAGGTAGTTCAGGTTGCGCGGTGCCGGATACTTGATGAGCTGGGTGTCGATCAGCTCGAAGATCGGCAGGCGGTGGTCGACCCACTTGACGATCGGGTTCGACATGAAGGGCGACGGGACGTAGTCGTACTTGGCCATGGCGCGCGCCTCAACCGATCCGGATGGTGGTGTCGTTCGTGAAACTGTACTGCGGCACCTCGAGATTCTTCGGTGCCGGCCCGCGGCGGATGCGGCCCGACGTGTCGTAGTGCGAGCCGTGGCACGGGCAGAACCAGCCGCCGAAATCGCCCTTCGAGTCCGCCGGCTTCTGCCCCAGCGGCACGCAGCCCAGATGGGTGCACACGCCGAGCAGCACGAGCCAGTTGTCCTTCTTGACGCGCGCGGCGTCGGTCTGCGGATCCTTGAGGTCGGCCTTGTCGTCTTCCTTGGCCTTGGCGACTTCCTCGGGCGTGCGGTTGCGCACGAACACCGGCTTGCCGCGCCACGTGACCGTGATCGCCTGGCCGGGCTGGATCGCCGCGATGCTGACCTCGGTCGAGGCGAGGGCGAGCACGTCGGCCGACGGGTTCATCGAGTGGATGAAGGCCCAGCCGCTGAGTGCCGCACCGGTGGCGCCGAACGCGGTCGCCGAGAGGTAGAGGAAATCGCGCCGCGTCGTGCCGTCGGGGTGCTGGCGCCCCCCGTCCTGCGGAGCCGAAATTGTGGAAGTACCGGACTGAGCCATCGCGATGGACCCTCTTGGTTGCGGCCCGCTCATTGGAACGGCTGGCCGCTTGTCGCAACGAGAAACTTACATTGCCTTCCGCCGCCCGCCTGCGACGGGTTGTCGCAGCATTAGAGCGGCTTGGCGGGCATTGCCCGCAGGCGCGTTGCGGGTATAGCCCGGCCGCGCGCGGGATGCAAAGGCTGGCAACGGAATACCGCGATTTTCCCCCGCCCCGGAACCGGGTGCGCCGATGCTAGATTCCGCCCCGATGGCCCATTTCACGCCCCTGCGCCTGGCGCTCTACGAACCCGACATCGCCGCCAATACCGGCACGATCCTGCGGCTGGCCGCGTGCTTCGACGTCGGCGTGGACGTGATCGAGCCGTGCGGATTCGTCTGGTCGGAGCCCAAGCTCCGCCGGGCGGGCATGGACTATCTCGACCGCGTCGATCTCGCGCGCCATTCGAGCTGGACGAGCTTCCGCCAGACCCCTGCCCCCGGCCGGCTCGTGTTGCTGTCGACCAAGGCGGCGACCCGCCTGCCCGATTTCCGCTTCGCCCCCGGCGACACGCTGCTGCTCGGCCGCGAAACCGCGGGCGTGCCCGACGCGGTGCGCGACGCGACGGATGCCGCCGTGCGCATCCCGATGGCGCCGGGCGAACGCTCGCTCAACGTCGCCCTTGCGGCCGCCCTCGTCCTGGGCGAAGCGTTGCGCCAGATCGATGCCTGGCCCGGAGACGCGACGTGACGAGCGACGAGAAGAAGGTGCTGGCCGAAGCCTGGTTCCATGCCCTGCGCGACCGGATCTGCGCCGCGTTCGAGAAACTGGAAGACGAACTTTCGCAAGGCCCGCACAAGGACCTTCCTCCCGGACGCTTCGCGCGCAAGGCATGGACGCGCACCGACCACACCGGCGTGCCCGGCGGCGGCGGTACGATGGCCGTCATGCACGGGCGCGTGTTCGAGAAGGTCGGCGTCAACGTCTCGACCGTTTCGGGGAGCTTCGCGCCCGAGTTCGCCAAGAACATGCCCGGTGCCGCCGACGATCCGCGCTTCTGGGCCTCGGGCATCAGCCTCGTCGCGCACATGCGCTCGCCGAAGGTTCCGGCGGTGCACATGAACACGCGACATATCGTCACGACCAAGGCGTGGTTCGGCGGCGGTGCCGACCTCACGCCGATGGTGCCGCACGAACCCGACACGCGCGAATTCCATTCGGCGTTGCAGAATGCATGCGACGCGCACGACCCCGGTTACTATCCGCGATTCAAGAAATGGTGCGACGAATACTTCTTCCTGCCGCACCGCAACGAGCCGCGCGGCGTGGGTGGCATCTTCTACGACAATCTCGACAGCGGAAGCTGGGACAAGGACTTCGCCTTCACGAAGGATGTCGGCCTCGCCTTCCTCGACGTCTATCCGCGGATCGTCGCCGCGCATATGCACGAGCCCTGGACCGTTGCGGAACGCGAACACCAGCGCGTGCGCCGCGGCCGCTATGTCGAGTTCAACTTACTCCATGACCGCGGAACGACGTTCGGGCTGAAGACCGGCGGCAATGTCGAAGCCATCCTGATGAGCCTGCCGCCGGACGTGAGCTGGCCGTAATTGCCATCAATTTGGATCAAATTGGACTTATTCCAGATCAATGTTCCGCTAAGACCTTGTCCGTAGACTACGGCTGTATTCCACAGTTTCACGCTGCGGATTTGACCGGCCGCCGGTCCAACGGAGAATCTGAAAAATGTCCTTCCTGTCCGGCATCCGCGCCAAGCTCGTCCTGCTGCTGCTCGTCTTCGGCCTCGTGCCGGTGATCGTGGTCGGCGTCTTCTTCAAGGGCCAGCGCGGCCATCTCGAGGACATCGTCACCGACCGCCTCGAGGACTCGGCGCGCAACATCGCCGACCTGATCGACCGCAACCTGTTCGAGCGCTACGGCGACGTGCAGGCGTTCCTGCTGAACACGGCCGTGCCGGTGCGCGAGAACTGGAAGAAGCCGGGTGCGGGCAACCCGCTGGTCGAGGCGATGGACGGCTACACGCAGCTCTACGGCCTCTACAAGCTGATGGTGCTCGTCGATGCGAAGGGCGACGTGCTCGCGGTCAACTCGGTGGGTGCGAACGGCAAGCCGATCCCGACGGACAAGCTCTACGGGCAGAACTTCGCCGACGCGTCGTGGCTCAAGCGCACGCTGGCGCAGGACTATCTCAAGGGCACGAACGGTCTCACCGGCACTGTCGTCGAGACGGCCGGGCCCAGCGCCACGGTCGCGCAGGTTCTTGGCGGCGACGGCTGGTCGATGGTGTTCGCCGCCCCGCTCAAGGACAAGGACGGCAGGATCGTCGCCGTGTGGGCCAATTTCGCCGAGATGGAACTTGTCGAGCAGATCGTCGCCGCCAGCTACAAGGGCCTTGCCGCCAACGGCATGGCCTCGGCCGAGATCACGGTGCTCGATCCCAAGGGCGTGATCCTCGTCGATTTCGACCTTGCCGGCCGCAACCTCAAGGAATACACGCGCGACCTCAACGTCGTGGGCAAGCTCAATCTCGCCTCGGCGGGCGTCGAGGCGGCCGTGAAGGCCATCGCGAAGCAGAACGGCATGATCGTGTCGATGCATGCACGCAAGAAGATCCTGCAGGCCGGCGGCTACGCATACAGCACGGGCGCCTACGACTATCCCGGCCTCGGCTGGTCGGTGCTCGTGCGCGCACCCGTCGAGGAAGCATTCGCGAACATCAACGCGATCGAGACGACGCTGCTGGCCGTGTTCGTCGTGGCGCTTGCGGCGATCCTCGGCGGCGGCCTCCTCATCGGCACGCTCGCCGTGCGCCCGCTCAACGCGCTGACCGGTTCGATGAACCGGCTTGCCGGCGGCGATCTTGCGACCGAAGTGCCGGGCATGGGCCGCAAGGACGAGATGGGCCGAATGGCCGAGGCCATGCAGGTCTTCAAGGACAACGCCGCGGAAGCCGAACGCCTGAAGGCCGAGCAGGTCCGCCTGGCGGCCGACGGCGAGGCGGCGAAGAAGAAGGCGCTGATGGACATGGCCGAGACGGTCGAGCGCGAGACGGCTACGGCCGTCGAGGCGATCGCGCAGAACACGCGCCAGGTCGACGGGGCCGCGCAGAACATGTCGAAGCTTGCGGTCGAGGTGTCGTCGGACTCGCAGGCCGTGGCGGCCGCTTCGGAAGAGGCACTCGTCAACGTGCAGACCGTGTCGTCGGCGGCCGAGGAGCTGTCGGCGTCGATCCGCGAGATTTCGGGCCAGGTGGCGCGCGCGTCGGCCGTGACCAAGAACGCGGTCGAGAGCGGCGAGAAGGCGCAGACGACGATCCGCTCGCTGTCGGACGCGGTGGCGAAGATCTCGGAAGTGACCAAGCTGATCGGCCAGATCGCCGGGCAGACGAACCTGCTGGCACTCAACGCGACGATCGAGGCCGCGCGCGCCGGCGATGCCGGCAAGGGCTTCGCGGTCGTGGCCTCGGAAGTGAAGAACCTCGCCACCCAGACCGGCCGTTCGACCGAGGATATCGACCGCCAGGTCGGCGAGATCCAGAGCGCGACCGACGCGGCCGTGAAGGCGGTGGGCGAGATCGGCGAACGCATCCGCGAGGTGGACGAGGTCGCCTCGGCCATCGCCGCGGCGATGGAGGAACAGGGTGCCGCCACGCAGGAGATCGCGCGCAACGTGGGTCAGACGGCGGACGCCGCGCGCGAGGTTTCCTCGAAGATCCAGAATGTCAGCCGCGAGGCGGACTCGGTGGGCACGCGTGCCGCCGAAGTGCGCGAGGCGGTGGCGGGCGTGGGCGAGAGCCTCGCCAGCCTCAAGCACATCCTCGTGCGCGTGGTGCGCACGTCGACGGCCGACGCCGACCGGCGCAAGCATCCGCGCTACGCGATCAAGGCGGGCATCGAGGTGACGGACGGTGCCAGCAAGAAGGTGACGGCGACGCTGCTCGACGCGTCGGAAGGCGGCGCGCATTTCCGGTGCGGCGCCGGCCTGCACAAGGGCGAGAACGGCCAGATGCGATTCGAGGGCTACGGGCACAGCGTCCACTTCGTCGTGCGCTTCCGCGACACGGAATCGGCGCATGTCGAGTTCCCGGCAAACCCGGGCTTCTCGTCCTGGATCGCCGCGCGCAGCGCAGGCATGCGGCCCGTCGACGCGGCCTGACCTGCCTCATAGCGACACGCGGTTTCCTGAAGGAGCTTGAAAAATGTACAGCATTCTCGCGCGCATGCGCCTGGCCTTTCAGGTGTCGCTGATCGGTGCCGTCGGCGTTGTAGGTCTCGTCGTACTGGGGACGATCTATTTCGTCGGAAGCGCCGGCCAGAGCCGAACTGAAGCGTACGCGGACCGGCAGAATGCCGTCGGCGATCTGCGCATGCTGATCGACAGGGACCTGCTTCAGGCACGCCGTCACGAGAAGGACTTCCTCCTCCGGCACGATGAAGCCTATGCTGCCCGGCAGGCCGCTTCGGTCGAGTCCGCATTCAAACGGATCGCCGATCTGTCCTCGCGGCTCGACAACCGGAACGTCTTGGCATTGGTCGACACCGTGAAGGCCGGAGTCGGTGCATACCGCACCCAGTTTGTCGGGGTCGTCGACGCCCAGCGCAAGCTGGGGCTCAACGAGACGCTCGGGCTGCAGGGCGCCCTGCGCCGGTCCGTCCAGGCGGTGGAAACGGAGCTCAACCGCTTCGACCAGCCGCGCCTCGCCGTGACCATGCTGATGATGCGCCGGCACGAGAAGGACTACATCGCCCGGAGCGACGTGCGCTACGGCGAGGAGATGAAGAAGCGCGCCGCCGAGTTCGCCGCAGGCCTGACCGCGTCGTCCATTCCGGAGTCCGACCGCGCGAACGTCTCCCGACTGATGGCCGAATACCAGAAGGACTTCGCCGAGTTCATGGCGATCGATACCGGACTGCGCGGGGAGATCCGCAAGCTGTCGCAAGCCTATGCGGCGCTCGAGCCGCCGCTCGCCGATCTCGGCGACAGGATCGATGCCGCGCTGGCCGCCGCAAAGACGGAGCTCGATTCCAAGCGACTGGAAACGTCGACACTGCTTTCGACGTCCGTCGCGGTCGTCACGTTGCTCGTGATCCTTTGCGCGTACGCAATCAGCCGGGGTATCGTGGGTCCGCTGACGCAGATCACTTCGACGATGGGTCTTCTGGCGAACGGCGATCTTGCGACCGAAGTACCGGGTGTCGGCCGCGCGGATGAGATCGGCCGCATGGCTGCGGCCATACAGGTCTTCAAGGACAATGCTGTCGAAGCCGAGCGACTTCGCGGCGAGCGGGCGCGCCTGTCCGCCGAAGCCGAATTGGCGAAGAAGAACGCGCTGATGGACATGGCCGAGACGGTCGAGCGCGAGACCGCAGCGGCCGTCGAATCGATCACATCGGACGCACGTCAGGTAGAAGGTTCTGCCGACGGCATGTCGAAGCTTGCGGTCGAGGTGTCGTCGGACTCGCAGGCCGTGGCGGCCGCTTCGGAAGAGGCACTCGTCAACGTGCAGACCGTGTCGTCGGCGGCCGAGGAGCTGTCGGCGTCGATCCGCGAGATTTCGGGCCAGGTGGCGCGCGCGTCGGCCGTGACCAAGAACGCGGTCGAGAGCGGCGAGAAGGCGCAGACGACGATCCGCTCGCTGTCGGACGCGGTGGCGAAGATCTCGGAAGTGACCAAGCTGATCGGCCAGATCGCCGGGCAGACGAACCTGCTGGCACTCAACGCGACGATCGAGGCCGCGCGCGCCGGCGATGCCGGCAAGGGCTTCGCGGTCGTGGCCTCGGAAGTGAAGAACCTCGCCACCCAGACCGGCCGTTCGACCGAGGATATCGACCGCCAGGTCGGCGAGATCCAGAGCGCGACCGACGCGGCCGTGAAGGCGGTGGGCGAGATCGGCGAACGCATCCGCGAGGTGGACGAGGTCGCCTCGGCCATCGCCGCGGCGATGGAGGAACAGGGTGCCGCCACGCAGGAGATCGCGCGCAACGTGGGTCAGACGGCGGACGCCGCGCGCGAGGTTTCCTCGAAGATCCAGAATGTCAGCCGCGAGGCGGACTCGGTGGGCACGCGTGCCGCCGAAGTGCGCCAGGCGGTGGCGGGCATGACCGGAAGCCTGTCCGACCTCAAGCGCATTCTCGTTCGCGTGGTGCGCACGTCGACGGCCGACGCCGACCGGCGAAAGTACCCGCGCTACGCGGTCAAGGCGACGGTTGACATGACCGATGCGCGCGGCAGGAAGGCGGGCGCCGCTCTGCTCGACGTCTCGGAAGGTGGCGCGCACATCAAATCCGACGCCGAGATGCGGCAGGGCGAGAGCGGCGAGATCCGCTTCGAGGGCTTCGGCCAGTCGATGCATTTCACCGTACGCTTCCGCGAACGCGATTCGATCCATGTCGAGTTCCCGGCAAACCCGGGCTTCTCGTCCTGGATCGCCGCGCGCAGCGCAGGCATGCGGCCCGTCGACGCGGCCTGAAGGCGGATTGCACGACTGACGTCGCCCGGTATCCCCCGCCGGGCAGCGGACAGAAGCGAAGCAGGGGGAAATGCGAATCGTGGCGAGGCGGTCAGGTACTTTCGAGTGGACGGTCGCGACATTCGCGGCCGCGGGCCTCGCGCTGACCGTCGCGACCGGCGCGGTGCTGCTCAACGTCAAGACCCGCATCGTCGACCGGACACTCGCCGAAATCGGCGAAAGATCCGTCGAATCCGCCGGCCAGTCCTTTGCGGCCACGATCTGGCCGCGGATCGGCCTGCAGCTGCGCGCCGGCGGCGTCCAGAATCTCGACTATGCCAACGACGTGGTGGCTGCCTATGCGCGCGACCTGCAGATCCTGAAGATCAAGATCTTCGACCTGGACGGCGTGGCGATCTACTCTCCGGTGCGCCGCGAGATCGGCATCGCGACGCTGAATCGGGAGGCTTTCGACAAGGCGCTTGTGAACCATCGCACGGTCGTCACCCGCATCAACCGGACGATCGAATCGTTCAATGGGCCGGTCGATGTCGAGTCCGTCGTCACGGTCTATCTGCCGGTGCGCGACCTCGGTGGCGCGGTCGAGGCGGTCGCCGAGATCTATCTCGACAATTCTGCCGCACGCCAGAAACTGGAGTCCGAACTCGGCCGGCTCGACCTGACGATCGTCGCGATCCTCGGCACGCTGTTCGCAGCGATGCTCGCCGTCGTCTGGCGCACGGCGCGCGCCAACGGCCGCCACGAAGCCTCTCTCGAGCGCGAATCCGCGGAGCGGCTCGCCGCGATCGACGCACTGACCTGCGAACGGCGGCGTCTGGCCGACTTCACCCGCGTCGCGGCCGGCTGGGTCTGGGAAACCGACGCCGATCTCCGTCTGACGTTCCTTTCCGAAGGCGTACGGACGATCGGCGTCGATCCGGACAGGGAGATCGGCACGTCGGCCACCGAATGGCGTGGTGCGACGCGCGAGGACCGCAGCGGCCCGAGCTTCGCCGACCTGATGGCGAACCGGCAGGAGTTCCGCGACGTCGTCGTCGGCTTCCGCCGTCCCGACGACAGGCGGATGGTCTGGATCGCGCGTTCGGCCGTACCGGTCTTCGATGCGTCGGGCGCGTTCGCCGGCTATCGCGGAACCGACCGCGACAAGACGCAGGTCGTCGAATCCGCGCGCCAGCTCCGCCTCGCCAACATCGCGCAGTCGGGATTGCTCGACGAACTGGAGAAGACGCGCGAGCGCCTCGAACTTGCCCTCGACACGGCGGCGATGGGCTGGTGGGAGCTCGAGCTGACGACCGGGCGGCAGTTCTGGTCGCCGCGCGCCAGGGAGATCTGGGGCTTCGGGCCGGATATCGAACCCGACTATCCGATGGTGCTCGCGGCGATCCACCCCGAAGACCGGGCGAAGCATGTCGACGTCACGACCGCACCCGGCAACGTCGCGCGGCGCAGCCACCGCATCCTGCTTCCCGACGGCTCGATGCGCTATCTGCGCGAGGATTTCCGGATCGACCGGCGGGCGGACGGATCGGTATCGCGCCTGTTCGCCACGGTCATCGACCTGACGGACATCGAGACGCTGCGCATCGCGACCGAGAAGGACAAGGCGACGCTCGACAGCGCGCTCGACGCGATGACGGAGGGTTTCGCGCTCTACGGGACCGACGACCGGCTGATCGCCGGCAACCGGCGTTTCCGCGAGTTGCTGGGCTGGACACCCGCACCCGGCACCCCGTTCGAGGCGATCGCACGGCGCAACATCGCGGTGTCGCAGATCGGCATCGACCCCGAGCGGCTCGAGCGGCTTGTGGCGGAACGCGTCGCGCGCCACCGCGATGCATCCGGGCCTTTCGAGATCGAGGTCGCGGTCGGCGGCCGGTACGAGGTCAACGAATCGCATACGGCGGCGGGATTCACCGTGACGACCTACAGCGACGTCACGCAGGCGCGGCGCGACGCCGAGGAACTGCTTCTTGCGAAGGCGGCGGCCGAGGAAGCCAACCGCGTCAAGTCGCGCTTCCTCGCGACGATGAGCCACGAAATCCGCACGCCGATGAACGGCGTCCTCGGCATGATCGAACTTCTCGTCGATACGCCCCTCGACACCCGCCAGCGCGGCTATGTCGAGGTTGCCAACCGGTCCGCGCGGGGGCTGCTGGCGATCATCGACGACATCCTCGACTATTCGCGCCTCGAAAGCGGCGAGATGAAGATCGAGCATGTCGCCTTCGATCCGGCCGACGTCGCGCGCCAGACGGTCGAACTCCTCGCGGTCGGCGCGCGCCGGAAGGGTCTCGACCTCGACATCGGCGTCGATCCGTCGGTACCCGCGCGGATCGGCGGCGACCCGACCCGGTTGCGGCAGATCCTGATCAACCTGATCGGCAACGCGATCAAGTTCACCGAGAAGGGCCACGTCAACTTGCGCATGTCGACCGCACCGGGCCCGGACGGCCGACCGGAGCTGCATCTCGCCGTTTCCGACACGGGTATCGGGATCGATCCGGAAATGCTGCCGCGCCTGTTCGACCATTTCAGCCAGGCGGACGAATCGATTTCGCGGCGCTTCGGCGGCTCCGGACTCGGGCTTGCGATCTCGCGCGAGCTGGCGCGCCTGCTGGGCGGCGACCTGACGGCGACGTCACGGCCCGGCGAAGGCTCCGTGTTCGAGCTTCGCATTCCCGCCCCGGCCCCGCCGGCCGCAGCCCGTACTCCGGAAGACGGCACCGGCGCGGCGGACGAGGCCGAGTTCCGTCCGCTCGACATCCTCGTGGCCGAGGACAACGAGATCAACCGGATCGTCGTGGGCGAGATGCTCGACCGCATGGGCCATTTCTGCACCTTCGCGCGCGACGGCGCCGAGGCGATCGCCGAGGCGCGCACCCACATGTACGACGTCATCCTGATGGATGCCCAGATGCCGGACGTCGACGGCATCGAGGCGACGCGCTGGATCCGCACCCTGCCGGCACCCCATTGCAATGTGCCGATCGTGGCCCAGACCGCGAACGCCATGCGCGGCGACCGCGAGAAATACCTGGCGGCCTCGATGAACGACTACATCGCCAAGCCGCTCGAAGCGTCCGAACTGGCGAGAGTTCTCAAGCGCGTCACGGGCATCGCGTCCAGATCCGTCGAGCCGTCCGCAGACCGGCGCGCGGCTTCACCCGGTTCGGCCGCCGCGCGACGCGGGCTTGCAGCACTCGCCTCGGCGCTGCGCGACGCGGATACGGAGAACTGAGACATGGCCGAGACGCAGACTTTCGACCCGAGCCTGCTGCGGATCCTCGTCGTCGACGACAATCCGCAGATGCGCACGATCCTGCGCTCGATGCTGCGCGCCTTCGGGGTGCTCGATGTCTCGGTCGCGATCGAAGGCGGCGACGCGCTGCTCAAGATCGAAGCCAGCCCGTTCGACCTTGTGATCTGCGACTGGCTGATGTCGCCGATGGACGGGCTCGCCTTCGTGCGGGCGGTGCGCGGCAATGCGGCGGCATCGCTGCGCAAGCTGCCGATCCTGATGCTGACGGCACAGGCCGAGAAGCAGAACGTGATCGACGCGCGCAAGGCCGGCGTGGACGGCTATCTCGTCAAGCCGGTCAGTGCGGCCCAGCTCTGGGCGCGGCTCCAGCCGATCGCGGCGAAGGCCGTGTCGCCCAAGCGCACCGACGAGGGCGCGGCCGCGCGCGCCGTCGCCGCGGCCGGCGGCGGGCTTGCCCACATGGCGGACGCCTACCGCGAGGTGCTGCGGCTCGACTGCGAGGATCTGGCGCGCGCACTGTCGCTGCTGGCCGGCAGCGACTGGGACCGGCCGGAGATCTGGAACGCCATGTTCAAGAAGGCCCACGACGTGAAGGGGCAGGCCGGTTCGTTCGGCTACCATCTCGCCACCGATCTGGCCGGCAACCTGTGCGAGGTGCTGCGGCCGGTGCGCGAGTCCTTCGAGCGGCGCAACGCCAAGCCGGTCGTCCTCAAGAGCGTGCTGCGCACGAATGTCGGCGCCCTCGAACTGATCGCGCGCGAAGACATGTCGGGCGACGGCGGTGCCGAAGGGCGCGATCTGCTCAACCAGATCGAGGCGAACGTGCGCACTTTGCGCGACATCTGGGTGATCCGGGGCCAGCCCGCCGGGGTCGGTGGCCGCTAAGCCCTTGAAATTAATACGATTGTATTTGGAAAATTAGAGCAATCTTAATCTGCATCGTCTGAACATCGGCGCGCCTTCGAAGCGACCGATCTGGAGACGCGTGCGATGACGTTGCGCCTTATCTGCTTCCTGCTTGCCCTCGCCCTGTCCGCGACGCTGCCGGCGACCGGATCGCGCGCGCAGTCGCCCGCCCAGATCAAGGAGCAGTATCGCCGCCCGGCCGAGATCCCCTTCCCGGCCGCCAATCCCTACACGCCCGAGAAGGCGGCCCTCGGCAAGGCGCTGTTCTTCGAGCCGCGCCTGTCGGGCGCGCAGAACATGACCTGCGCCACGTGCCACAACCCGTCCTTCGGCTGGGAAGTGCCGGTCAAGACCGCCATCGGCGCCCAGAACGCGCCGCTTGGCCGCCAGGCGCCGACCGTCCTCAACGTCGCGTGGATGGAGCACTTCTTCTGGGACGGGCGCGCGCCGAACGCCGAGGCGCAGGCCAAGGGCCCCATCGAGGCCGATGTCGAGATGAACCTGCCGCTGGTCGAGGCGGTCAAGCGGCTGGGCGCCATTCCCGAATACCGGACATGGTTCGGCCGCGTCTTCCCGGGCGAGGGAATCACGCCGGATTCGATCGTCAAGGCGATCGCCACGTTCGAACGCACGGTCGTGGCGAGCTATTCGCCGTTCGACGCGTGGATCGACGGCGACGAGAACGCCATCCCCGCCGCCGCCAGGCGCGGCTTCGAGCTGTTCAACGGCAAGGCGCGCTGCAACGCCTGCCACACCGGCTGGAACTTCACCGACAACCGTTTCCACAATATCGGCACGCCGTCCGACGATATCGGCCGCGGCAAGTATGAGCCGCAGAACGTCAAGGCGCAGGGGGCGTTCAAGACGCCGTCGCTGCGCGACATCGAGCAGCGCGCGCCCTACATGCACAATGGCAGCGTCGCCACGCTGACCGACGTGATGATCCATTACGTCGCCGGCGGCGGGGATTCGCCGTCGAAATCGCCGCTGATGCAGCCGGTCCCGCTCAATGCCGACGAGGTCGGCGACATCGTCGCCTTCATGCGCTCGCTGACCGGCTCCAAGCAGGTCGTCACGCTGCCCATCCTTCCGAACTGAGGAGTCACGACGTGCCCATTCTCGTCCGCCTGCTGGTCGCCTTCGCGTCGATCCTCGCCCTCGCCGCACTTCAGGGCGCCGTCACGGTCTGGAAGCTCTCGGACCTGTCCGTCGCGGTGGAGACCGGCATGGAGCGCCCGGTCGTCGGCGTCGATGCCGCGCGTTCGGCGTGGGACGCGTTCCGCAACGCGCAGGCGCATCTGGAGAACGTCACCGCGGCGATCCGCGTGCCCGAAGGAGCGGCGGCACTCGCCGAGTTCGCGACGCGCCTCGACAAGGTGAAGGGCGAGCTCGCGCGCGTGCGCGCAACCGAGCCGGACGAGGCGACGACGCGCCTGCTCGGCGAGGCGGGCGAGCTGCTGGCGCGCTGGGAGCGCGACGCGCGCACGCTGCTGGGCGAACGGCCGGCTACGGCGATCGCCTCGCCCCACCGGATGGCGCAGCTCGAAACGCAGGTGCGCGGCGCCCTCGACCGCATGGTCGCCGCCGCCGTCGCCGCGGCCGAGCGCCAGCGCGCCGAGATCCGCGCCGACATCGCCTTCGCCCGCACGCTTTCGGTCGGCTTCCTGCTGTTCGCGATGGTGGCGGGCGTGGCGCTGGCCGTCGCGTCGGCCACGTCGCTGACGCGCCCGCTCGTGCGGCTGGGCAACGACATGCGCCTGCTGTCGTCGGGCACTCTCGACATCCGGATCGTCGACCGCGACCGGCGCGACGAGATCGGCGCCATGGCCAAGGCGCTGGAGGTGTTCCGCGACAACGCCGAGGCGGTCGGCCGCCTCGAATCCGACCGGCGGCAGAATGCGGGCGAGGCCGAGCGCCGCCGGCGCGAGGCGCTTGCCCAGATGGCCGCGACGGTGGAGCGCGCGACCGCCAGTGCGGTCGAGGCGATCGCGCAGAACACGCACCAGGTCGACGGGGCGGCCGACGGCATGTCGAAACTGGCGGTCGATGTGTCGACGAATTCGCAGGCCGTGGCGGCCGCGTCGGAACAGGCACTCGTCAACGTGCAGACCGTCTCGGCCTCGGCCGAGGAGCTTTCCGCCTCGATCCGCGAGATCGCCGGCCAGGTCGCGCGCGCATCGGAAGTCACGAAGCACGCCGTCGACAGCGGCGAGAAGGCGCAGGAGACGATCCGCTCGCTCTCCGACGCGGTCGCGAAGATCTCGGAAGTGACCAAGCTGATCGGCCAGATCGCCGGCCAGACGAACCTGCTGGCACTCAATGCGACCATCGAGGCTGCGCGCGCGGGCGATGCCGGCAAGGGCTTCGCGGTCGTGGCGAGCGAGGTCAAGAACCTCGCCACCCAGACCGGCCGTTCGACCGAGGATATCGACCGCCAGGTCGGCGAGATCCAGAGCGCGACCGACGCGGCCGTGAAGGCGGTGGGCGAGATCGGCGAACGCATCCGCGAGGTGGACGAGGTCGCCTCGGCCATCGCCGCGGCGATGGAGGAACAGGGTGCCGCCACGCAGGAGATCGCGCGCAACGTGGGTCAGACGGCGGACGCCGCGCGCGAGGTTTCCTCGAAGATCCAGAATGTCAGCCGCGAGGCGGATTCGGTCGGCAGCCGGGCGGCCGAGGTGCGCTCGACCGTGGCCGGCGTCACGCGCAGCGTCGAGGATCTGCGCCGCATCCTGCTCGACGTCGTGCGCAAGGCGACGGCGGACGAACCGCGCGCGGCGTGAAGCTCAGCCCCGGCCGGCGATCGCCAGGCGCGACGGCCCGGCCATGAAAGCCGGATCGCGGAACACGTCGGAGATGCCCGGATCTTCCTCGATGCCGGCGATCAGCAGCGTCGCGGCCCCGCCGGATTCGCCGTAGGGCAGCAGCACGCGCACGAACCGGCCGGCACGGCGCGCGCCGCCGATCGAGACGTCGCGCAGGGTCGGCGCGCCGGCCGCGACGCACTCGCGGTAATGGCCTTCGATCATGTCGCGGAATTCGGCCGGCTGGATTTCCGCCGTCGTGCGCTTGTGGAAGTCGAGCGGATAGTTGCTTGCCGTGCCGAAGATGCGGAAGAAGAAGCTGCCGTCGGGGCGCACGTCGATCAGGTGCAGATGGCCGACCGCGAAGGCGAAGGGTTCGAAGCGCGCCAGTTCCGGCGGCGGCATGGCCCGGTCCGCGCACTGTTCGCGCCAGACATCGAGCAGACGCGCCATGCGCGCCGACGCGAGCCCTTCGGGCAGCATGCGCGACTCGAAACGAAGATCCGAACCCCTGCTGTCGTCGCCGAGCATCGTGATCGTACCGCCGGCCTGTCGTTCTAGGTTGGCAGGCTCAATACAGGTCCCGACGGCTGACATCAAATTCAAAAATTGTGGGTATTATCGTGACTAATTGCGCCCCGGAATACGATGCAGGCGGGCGAGAAGTGCGGCACGCGATTCGACGGCGCCATAATCGACCCATGAATCCTCGTGCCGCTTCAGCCATTCGCCCATTGCCGGCCCCGGAAGAATTCCCGCCGCGCGCGCATCCTCGCCGTTGAGCGGGAAACGCGGCCGCACCCAGCCGCGCGCGGCTTCCAGAAATGCCGGAAATCCGCCATCGGACGCCGCGCGCGCCCAGGCGAGCAGCACATGGTCGGCGGGATCCCCGCCCAGCCGGTAGAACGAAGCGCGGCGCTCGGGTGCCGGCGCGTTCGGGTCGAGCCGTGCCGCCGGCTTGAGCAAGGCGGCCAATCGTTCGGCATCGGCATTGGAGAGCTTGAGGCGCGCCGCCACGGCCGGTCCGGCATCCGGCGGCAGCAGGGCGGCGAGTGCGCGCACCGCCGAGGGCGGTGCCCCGCTCCCGGCGACCAGCGTTTCGAGTCGCGCGAGTACGCCGGCCGGCCCCGCCTCGGGCAGCCAGTGCGCGAGAAGGCCGACTTCGCGCATCGCGTCGAGCGTGGCGGCCGCGCGCGGGCCTTCGAGCAGGCGGAACAACTCGCCCGCCACGCGCTCGGCCGACAGGCCGGGCAGCAGCGCCGCCAGCTCCCGGCACGCGGCCAGCCCCTCTTCATCCGGCGCGCCGGAAGCGAAGCGCGCATGGAAGCGGAAGAAACGAAGGGCGCGCAGCACGTCCTCGCGGATGCGCGTCGCCGCGTCGCCCACGAAGCGCACGCGCCCGGCCGCCAGGTCCGCGCGCCCGTCGAAATAGTCGAAAACGTCGCCGTCCGCCGTCATCGACATCGCGTTGATCGTGAAGTCGCGCCGTGCGGCGTCCGCACGCCAGTCGTCGGTGAAGGCGACTGTCGCGTGCCGCCCGTCGGTCGCCACGTCGCGGCGCAGCGTCGTGATCTCGAACGTGCGCCCGCGCGCGACGGCCGTGACCGTGCCGTGCGCGATCCCGGTGGGGATGGCTTTCAGCCCCGCCGCTTCCAGCTTCGCGACGACCGCGTCGGGCAGCAGCGTCGTGGCGAGGTCGAGGTCGGCCGGCAACTGGCCGGCAAGCGCGTCGCGCACGCAGCCGCCCACGAAACGCGCTTCGCCGCCGAGTGCCGCAAGCACGTCGCGCGCGGCGTCCATCGTGGCCCAGACGGGCAGCGTTTCGAGGCGGGTGACCGGCGAATCCATGACGGCCTAGGCTACCACGCCGCCGCTTCAGTCGAGCGCGCGGAAGCTTTCGGCGAGGGCCCGGTCGTAGCCGCGCGAGGCGGCCATCAGGCGCTGGGTATAGGGATCGCGCGCGGCCCCGGCGCGCAAACTCGCGGTATCCATCTCCTCGACGATCTTCCCCCGGCTCATCACCGCCAGACGCGCGCACATGTGCGCGACGACCGCCAGGTTGTGGCTGACCATCACGAAAGTGAGGTCGCGCTTGCGCCGCAACGCGTCGAGCAGGTTCAGCACTTCGGCCTGGATCGACACGTCGAGCGCCGAGGTCGGCTCGTCGAGCAGCAGCATCTCCGGCTCGACGATCAAGGCGCGCGCGATCGCCACGCGCTGGCGCTGGCCGCCGGAAAGCTGGTGGGGATAGCGGAAGCGGAAGCCGTGGCCGAGGCCCACCTCCTCCAGCGCCTTCTCGATGCGCTCCTCGCGCCGGTCCATATCGTGGATGGCCAGCGGCTCGGCAAGTGCACGGTCGATCGTCTGTCGCGGATGCAGCGAGCCGTAGGGATCCTGGAAGACCATCTGCACGCGGCGATAGAAGGCGCGGTCGCGCTTCGCGGAAAGCGCCTTGCCGTCGAAGCGGATCGAGCCGGTCCAGTTGTCGAGCAGCCCCGCAAGGGCGCGCAGCACGGTCGACTTTCCCGAACCGGACTCGCCGACCAGCCCGAAGCTCTCGCCGCGCCGGACGGCGAAGGTCTCGGACTCGACGGCGCGCAGGCCGACGAACTCGACGCCGAGATTCTCGACCGAAAGGATCATCGCCCCTCCAGCCACGCCGCGTCGCGGTTCAGCACCGGCAGTTCGCGCTGCGCGCGGTCGAGCCGCGGCACGCAGTCGAGCAGGCCGCGCGTGTAGGGATGCTGTGCCGAGGCCAGTTCGCTCGCCTTCAGCGTCTCGACGACGCGCCCGCCATACATGACCAGCACGCGGTCGCAGAACGCGGCGACGAGGTCGAGATCGTGGCTGACGAAGATCAGCCCCATGCCGCGGCGCTGCACCAGCTCGTCGAGGATCGCGAGCACCTGCATCTGCACGGTCACGTCGAGGGCGGAGGTCGGTTCGTCGGCAATGAGCAGCTCGGGCTCGGCCACCAGCATCATCGCGATCATCGCGCGCTGGCCCATGCCGCCCGACACCTCGTGCGGATAGAGGTCGTAGACGCGCTCCGGATCGCGGATGCGCACGGCCTCGAGCACCGCCAAGGCCTTCTCGCGCGCTTCGGCGCGGCCCGCCTTGACGTGCGTCATGTAGGCTTCGGCGATCTGCGCGCCCACCGTCATGACCGGGTTGAGCGAGAATTTCGGGTCCTGCATGACCATCGCCATGCGCCGGCCGCGCAGCCTGCGCCAGCCGGCGGGATCGAGCCCGCGCAGGTCCTGCCCGTCGAATTCCAGCCGCTTCGCGCGCACCTCGCCCGCCGGCGGCGTGAGGCCCAGCAAGGCGCGGCCGGTGACCGACTTGCCCGAGCCGGACTCGCCCACGATGCCGATCTTCTCCTTGCCCATCGTCAGCGACACGCCGCGCACCGCCTCGACCGTGCGGTTGCGCAGGCGGAACGTGACATGCAGGTCTTCGATGGCGACGAGCGGCTTTTCCATCAGTCGCGCTTCGGGTCCAGCACGTCGCGCAAGCCGTCGCCCAGCAGGTTGAAGCCGAGCGACACGACGAAGATGGCGATCCCCGGCATCGTGGCGACCCACCACTGGTCGAGCAGGAAGCGCCGGCCCGACGAGATCATCGCCCCCCATTCGGGGCTGGGCGGCTGGGCACCAAGGCCAAGGAAGCCGAGGCCGGCCGCCGTCAGGATGATGCCGGCCATGTCGAGCGTCATGCGCACGATGGTCGACGACACGCACATGGGTGCCACGTGCCGCAGCACGATGCGCAGGCCCGAAGCGCCCTGCGCCTGCACGGCGGCGATATAGTCGGCCTTGCGCACGACGAGCGTTTCCGCGCGCGCCAGCCGCGCATAGGGCGGCCATGTCGTGAGTGCGATCGCCAGCACCGCGTTCTCGATGCCGGGCTTGAGTGCCGCGACGAGGGCGAGTGCCAGGATCAGGCGCGGGAAGGCGAGGAACACGTCGGTGATGCGCATCAGCACCGCATCGACCCAGCCGCCGAAATAGCCGGCGAGCGTGCCGACCGCGAGACCGACCGGGGCGACCGTCACGACGACGAGCAGCACGATGCCCAGCGTGATGCGCGAGCCCCAGATGATCCGGCTCAGGATGTCGCGGCCGAGCTCGTCCGTGCCCAGCCAGTGGCGGGCCGAAGGCGGGTTGAGACGGAAATCGAGATCCTGCGTGGTCGGCCCGTAGGGGGCGAGCAGCGGCGCGAAGATCGCGACGAGCACGAGGCCGAGCACGATGGAAAGCCCGACCATCGCAAGGCCGTTCTGCCGGAAGGCAAGCCAGCTGCGGTAAAAGGCACCCGCGCGCGCCTGCCCGCGGCTTGCCGGCGCTTCGTCGAGCAGCCATGCCTGCAGCGAACCGCTCATCGCCGCGCCCGCGGATCGACGATCCGGTAGAGGATGTCGGAGATCAGGTTGAGGCCGATGAAGACCGTGCCGACGACGACCGTCCCGCCGAGCACCGCGTTCATGTCGGCGGCGAGCAGCGACTGGGTGATGTAGAGGCCGAGGCCTGGCCACGCAAACACGGTTTCGGTCAGCACCGAGCCTTCGAGCAGGTTGGCGTAGGAGAGTGCGATGACCGTGACGAGCGGCACCATCGCGTTGCCGAGCGCGTGGCGCCACACGACGCGGAATTCGGAGAGGCCCTTCACGCGCGCCGCGATCACGTATTCCTGGCGCAGCTGTTCGAGCATGAAGCTGCGCGTCATGCGGCTGATATAGGCGAGGCTGAAATAGCCGAGCAGGCCGGCCGGCAGGATCAGGTGGCGGATCGCGTCGTTGAAGACGTCCCATTCGCCGGCGATCGCCGAATCGACCAGGACGATGCCGGTGACCGTGTCGACGATGTCCTCGAAGCCGGTCGAAAGCCTTCCGGGACCGGCGACCAGGCCGAGCTTCCCGTAGAACACGAGCAGGCCCATCAGGCCGAGCCAGAAGACGGGCACGGAATAGCCGACCAGCCCGAACACGCGCACGAACTGGTCGGGCCAGCGGTCGCGGTAGACGGCGGCGGCCACGCCCATCGGGATGCCGAACACGACGCCGATCAGCGTGCCGAGCGTGGCGAGTTCCACGGTCGCAGGGAAGACGCGCACGATGTCGTCGATGACGCTGTTCGAGGTCAGCACCGAGCGGCCGAAATCGCCCGCCGCCGCCTTCTGGAGATAGATCCAGAACTGCTGCCAGAGCGGCAGGTCGAGGCCGAGTTCGAGGCGCACGCGTTCGTACACTTCGGCCGGCGCCCGGTCGCCGACGGCGGCGAGCACGGGATCGATCGGAACGACGCGGCCGATGAAGAACGTGATCAGGAGGAGCCCGAGGAGCGTCGCCGCGACCATTGTGATGGTCGCGGCGACGTCGCGGGCGAGGCCGGCGGAAGCGGAACCCGCGCGGGTCCAGCGCTTCTTCGCCGTCTCGGCAGTCGTCGTCACCCTACTTCTTCGCGATCTCGTGGTAGTAGTTGTTGTCGAAGGACGGCCCGATGATGAAGCCGCCGACATTGGCCCTGCTGACCGCCGTCTCGATCTGCTGCGCCATGATCACGAAGGGCGAGACCTTCTGGTGCTCGCGCTGGACGGCCTCGTAGGTCGTCTTGCGCTTGAGCGAGTCCTTCTCAAGCACCGCGGCGAGCGTCGTGCGGCTCATGCCCGGGATGTCCCAGGCGTTGCGCCACGCGAGCGTCTTGGAGCGCGCGTCGTCGGTGTTGTCGAGATTGATCGCGAAGGTCTCGGCGTTCGTGTGCGGGTCCTGGTAGTCCGGGCCCCACTGGCCGATATAGATGTCGTGGTTGCGCGCGCGGTACTTGG
Source organism: Tagaea sp. (assembly GCA_965279565.1). Classification (GTDB taxonomy): domain Bacteria; phylum Pseudomonadota; class Alphaproteobacteria; order CACIAM-22H2; family CACIAM-22H2; genus Tagaea. The sequence continues at coordinate 244,430 of OZ257249.1, forward strand.
TCAGCGTCTGCCGCCCGTCGCCCGGGATCAGTTCCAGCTTGATGCCGGCCTGCGCCCACTGCGCCTGGATCGCCTGCGCGATGTCCTGGATCGGCGAGACGGTGCGCATGTCCATCGTGACCGTGAAGCCGTTGGGCAGGCCCGCGGCCGCCAGCAGCGCCTTGCCCTTGGCGAGATCGAACTTGTAGGGCTTGTCGTCGATGGCGCCGAGGAAGCCGATCGGCAGGAAGGCCTGGTGCGTCTTGAACTTGCCGGCCGTCAGGTTGCGCTCGATCGACTCGTAGTCCGTGAGCCACTTGAGCGCTTCGCGCACTTCCGGCTTGGCGAGGTTGGGGTTCTTCTGGTTGAGACCCAGATAGAGGATGGCACCCTTGCTGCCGTTCTGCACCGTGAACTTCGGATTGTTGCGCAGCGTGGCGAGATCGTCCTTGAGCAGGTCGCGCGCGTAGTCGACGTCGCCCTTTTCCAGCAGCAGACGCTGCGTGGCCGTTTCCGGGATGTGGCGCACGATCACGCGGTTGTTCTTCGGCGCGCCGCGGAACCAGGCCTTGTTGGCCTCCATCGTGTACTGGTCGGACGCGCGCCAGACGCGCAGGCGGTAGGCGCCCGAGCCCGCCGAGTTCTGCTTGAGCCAGGCATTGCCGAAATCGCCGTCCTTGACGTTGGCCTGGACGAGCTTGCTGTCGACGACCGCCGCGACCGTGGCGGTGAGGCAGTAGTAGAAGAACGTCGGCGCGTAGGCCTTGTCGGTGACGATGACGAGCGTGTCGGGCGCCGTCGCCTTGACCTTGTCGCGCACGTTGTCCTTGTTGAGGCCGAACTGCGTCAGGATGAAGCCGGGCGACTTGTTGAGCACGACCGCGCGCTGGATCGACCAGGCCGCGTCCTCGGCCGTCACCGGGTTGCCCGAATGGAACTTGACGCCCTGGCGCATCTTGAAGGTGTAGGTCATGCCGTCGGCGCCGACCGACCAGCTCGTGGCGAGCTCGCCGTTGAGCTTCGTCACGTCGTTGAGGTCGTAGCCGATCAGGCGGTCATAGAGGTTCGCGACGACCTCGCTGCCCGAGAACTCGAACGATTCGGCCGGGTCCATCGAGATGATGTCGTCGATCTGCTTGGCCATCACGATCGTGTCGCGCGGCGTCTGTGCCGTGGCGGCACCGCCGAGACCGAGCGCCACCGAGATGGCGGCTGCCGCGGCAAATCCGAGTTTCATGCGCATGCGTGTCGATCCCTTCCAAGGGGTTGAATTCGAAGGCCGCATTTCACGCGCCGACACTGTGCAAGTCAAGCCGCTCCTCGTCACTGCCGGTCGATCGCGTGGGCCTTCAGGTCGTCGAGACTGCATACATCGAGCGTCGAGACATGGGTCGCGGCCAGCACGACCTTCGGCGCCATGCCGGCCACGAAAGCTTCCTGCCAGCGCGCGGCGCACAGGCACCAGCGGTCGCCGGGCTTGAGGCCGGGGAAACCGTAGGCCGGCATCGGCGTCGACAGGTCGTTGCCGCGCGACTTCGAGAATTCGAGGAACGCGGCCGTCGCGATCACGCAGACCGTATGCCGCCCGAAATCCTGCGGTCCGGTATTGCAGCACCCGTCGCGGAAGAAGCCGGTCAGCGGACTGCGGCTGCACTCGGCCAGCGGCAGCCCCAGCACGTTCTTCGCCCCGCGCGGCCCGCCCCCGCCCCGTTCGTCGCGTTCGCCGTCCATGCGTCTATCTCCCCGGCTCCACGCGCCCAGGCATGACCGCGCCGCCTTCGCCCATGCGCGGCGGGACATAGGTGCCGCGGGCTTCCTGGCTGCCCTGCATCAGCACGAGACCGACGGTGACCACGCCCGCCAGCAGCACTCCGGCGAGCGACAGCCACACCCATGGCGCTTCGGCCCAGGTCGGCGCCTCGCCGTGGCCGAGCTTGTCGGCGCGGCGCTTCTCCATCACCATCCATGCGGCATAGACCGCGAGCGGCAGCAGCAGCGGCACGATGAATTCGAGCAGGATGCGGATCACGACGCGTCTTCCCCCTGCAGCACTTCGGCGAGATTGACGAGCATGCCCGCCGTCACGCCCCAGATATAGCGGTCGGGATAGGGCAGCACCCAGAAATGCCGCTCGGTGCCCTGGAACTGGCGCGAGCGGCGCTCGCGGTTGCGCGGGTCGAGCACGAAGGACAGCGGGATCTCGAAGATCTCGGCGACTTCGAACGTGTCGGGCACGAGATCGAAGGGCGGGCGCACGAGACCGACGACCGGCGTGACCTCATATGACGTGCGTGTCTGGTAGGTGTCGAGCCTGCCGACGATCTCGACATGCCGGCGATGCAGGCCGATCTCCTCTTCCGTCTCGCGCAACGCGGCGGCGACCGGGTCGGGATCGTCCGGCTCGATGCGCCCGCCGGGAAAGCTGATCTGGCCGGCATGGTCGTGCAGGTGCGCGGTACGCTGCGTGAGCAGCACCGACAGCCCGCCGGGCCGCTCGACGAGCGGGACGAGCACGGCCGCCGGGCGAAGTCCGCCCGCCGGCGCCATGCCGGGATTGCCGTCATGGTCGCCGCGCACGCGCCCGATCGTGGCGGAGCGGCGCAGGCCCGGGGCCACGCGCGCGAGCGTGGCGCGGATCTCGTCGGCGGTGGGAACGGGCGGCATCATGCGGCCGAACCGAGTGCGAAGAACGTGCCGCCGCTCCACACGCCGAGCTTGCCGTCACGTGCTTCGGCGAGTTCGACGAGCCGGTAGAACGCCGCGCGCGCGATGCGCGCCTCCAGCCCCGGCCGCACGAGCACATAAGGTGCGGGCTCGCCGCCCGCCGCGATCTCGACGCGGATCGGCCGGTCGGGTCCGGCGACCACGGTCTCGTCGAGATTGGTGCGGAAGGTCAGGCGGCGGCCGGTGCCGACTCCGTCCGAGTCGAAGTCGACGGCGATGAACGGCACGTCGTCGACCGTGACGAGGCCCTTCTCGACCGGTGTCACAAGCCAGTAGCTTCCGTCGGCTTCGCGGCGCAGCACGCCGGCGAAGAGTTTTACCAGTGCGGCGCGTCCAATCGGCGAGCCGCGATAGTGCCAGACCCCGTCGCGGGCGATTCGCAAGTCGAAATCGCCACAGATTTCGGTGGGTTCACCCGAACGATCCACAGCCGGAATCGCCGACGGTACGCCGCGTGCAAGGCCGTCGGGGCGCAGTCTGTCGAGGCGCAAAAATGCGGGATCGGCGGATCGTTCGTCGGTCATCTGAACGGGCGGAGTCTACACCGTGACGGACGTAACATGCACGCGCTGGACGCCAGCCCCCCGGGCATCGCACACTTGGCACGGAAAAACGTCGGTCCATATGTCACCGGTAGCGCCGTCGTCGATGGCGGCCGCCGGAAAGCGAGGCACCCCGTGAACGCTCCCCCTGCCCCCATCCAGACCGACGCCCTGCTGGGCGAGATCGAGGCGCTGGGCGAAACGCTGCAGACCGTGCGCGGGGCCATCGGCCGCGTGATCTTCGGACAGAGCGACGTCATCGAGCAGACGCTGATCACGCTGCTGGCCGGCGGCCACCTGCTGCTGATCGGCGTGCCGGGCCTCGCGAAGACCAAGCTGGTCGAGACGCTGGGCACCGTGCTCGGCCTCGACGCCAAGCGCATCCAGTGCACGCCCGACCTGATGCCTGCCGACATCATCGGTTCCGAAGTGCTCGAGGACGGCGATGCCGGCCGCCGGCAGTTCCGCTTCCTCAAGGGTCCGGTCTTCGCGCAGCTGCTGATGGCCGACGAGATCAACCGCGCCAGCCCGCGCACGCAGTCCGCATTGCTGCAGGCCATGCAGGAGCACCGCGTGTCGGTCGCCGGCGCCTATCACGACCTGCCGGCCCCCTTCCACGTGCTCGCCACGCAGAACCCGCTCGAGCAGGAAGGGACGTATCCGCTGCCCGAAGCCCAGCTCGATCGCTTCCTGCTGCAGATCGACGTCGGCTATCCCGACATCGACGCCGAACGCCAGATGCTTATCGCCACGACCGGCTCGACGAACGAGAAGCCCGTGCAGGCGATGTCGGCCGCCGAACTCCAGCGCGCGCAGGCTCTGATCCGCCGCGTGCCCGTCGGAGAGAGCGTCATCGAGGCGATCCTGAAGCTCGTGCGCGCCGGACGGCCGGGCGAAAGCGACATCGCCGCCGTCAACAAGCATGTCGTGTGGGGCCCCGGCCCGCGCGCCAGCCAGTCGCTGATGCTGGCGGCACGCGCGCGCGCCGTGCTCGACGGGCGGCTCGCCCCGTCGGTCGACGACGTGATTGCCCTCGCCAAGCCGATCCTCGGCCACCGCATGGCGCTGTCCTTCACCGCGCGCGCCGACGGCGTGACGCTCGACGACATCGTCGCGCAGCTCTGCGCGCCGCTCGCCTAGGGCAAGGGCGCAAATCCCCCCGGTGTCGATCTTCGCCACCAGCGCCACGCCCGTCGCAGGCCCACCGCAGGACGCGCATGCGCGTCGCCTGGCGGCGGAATCGGCGGCAAGCCGCCTGCCTGCCCTGCTCGTCGCCGCCCAGCGCGTGGCAAACACAGTCGCGCAGGGCGTGCACGGACGGCGGCGCTCGGGCCCGGGCGAGACCTTCTGGCAGTTCCGCCGCTACATGCCCGGCGACACGGTCGACCGCATCGACTGGCGCCAGACGGCGAAGACCGACCACGTGTTCGTGCGCGAGACCGAATGGGAAGCGGCCCAGACCGTGTGGCTGTGGCGTGACCGCTCGCCGTCGATGGCGTGGGCCTCGTCGGCGAAGCTGCCGCACAAGCTGGATCGTGCGGAACTGCTGCTCGTCGCACTCGCCTCGCTGCTCGCGCGCGGCGGCGAACGCGTGGGTATTCTCGGCGGCACGCCGCGCCCGCTGCACGGACGCTTCGCGGTCAACCGGCTGGCCGACACGGTCTTCGCGCGCACCGATCCCGCCACCGGCGTTCCGCCGGCGGCCCGTCTCGCGCGCCATTCGACCGTCGTGCTGATCGGCGATTTCCTCGCCCCGCTCGCCGAGACCGACGCCGCGATCCGCACGCTCGCCGCCGGCGGGACGCGCGGCCACATCGTGCACCTGATCGATCCGGCCGAAGAAGGCCTGCCCTATGCCGGGCGCACGCGCTTCGACGGGCTGGAGAACGAGGACTCGCTGCTGGTGAGCCGCGTCGAGAACGTGCGCGGCGACTACCGCAAGGTCTTCGTCGAACACGTCGCGGGCCTGCGCGACATCGCGCGCGCCTATGGCTGGAACTATGTCGAGCACCGCACCGACAAGGCGCCCGAACTCGCCCTCATGTCGCTGTGGCTGGCCCTTGCCAACGACGGGAAGCGCTGATGGGCCTGCTTTCCTCCTTCGCGTTCCTCACGCCGTGGTGGCTGCTGGCCCTCGCGAGCCTGCCCGTCCTGTGGTGGCTGCTGCGCGTCACGCCGCCGGCCCCGCGCCGCGCGTCGTTCCCGGCGATCGCGTTGCTCGCCCGCCTGAAGCCGGCCGAGGAAACGCCCGCACAGACACCGTGGTGGCTGCTGCTTCTGCGCCTGCTGATCGCGTTCCTGATCATCATGGCGCTGGCCCAGCCCGTGCTGAACCCGGCCGCACGCCTGTCGGGCGGCGGGCCGGCCATCGTCGTCGTCGATGACGGCTGGGCGGCGGCACCGAACTGGCGCGCGCGTCGCGACGCGATCGACCAGTTCATCGACCGTGCGGAACGCGACGCGCGGCCGGTCATCGTGCTGCCGACCGCGCCCACGCTTTCCGGCGATCCGCCGCGCCCCTCGCGCCTGATGACGCCGGGCGAGGCGCGCACGCTGATGGGTGCGCTCGAACCCAAGCCGTGGCCGTCCGACCGGCAGGCGGCCCTCGCCACGCTCGAAGCGGTCGCGCCGCCGCAGGCCGCCGCGATCCAGTATTTCGCCGACGGGCTCGAAGACCCGCATCTTGCCCCGCTCGTCGAACGCCTGCAGCGCATCGGCCCCGTCACCTATTTCGCCGACCCGCCCGAACGGCTCGCCCGCCTCGTGCTGCCGCCGGTGTCCGAAGCCAGCGCCATCGCCGTGACCGTCGCGCGTCCCGTCACGACACCCGCACAGGACGCCATGCTCGTCGCGCGCGGCGAGGATGGCCGCCCGCTGGCGCGCGAGCGCCTGCGCTTCGAGGACGGCGACAGCACCGGCATGGCGCGCGTCGCGCTGCCCAGCGAACTGCGCAACCGCGTGGCGCGCATCGAGGTGGAAGGCGAACCGTCGGCGGGTGCGACCGCGCTGATCGACGAACGCTGGCGCCGCCGTCCCGTGGGCATCGTCTCGGGCGCCACGGTCGAGCGCAACAACCAGCCGCTGCTCGCCGACACGTTCTATCTGGAGCGTGCGCTGCAGCCCTTCAGCGAGGTGCGCCAGGGCGACATCGCCCAGCTCCTCCAGCGCGAGATCGCAGTACTTATCCTCGCCGACGTGGGCCAGCTCGCCGAAGGCGAGCGCGCCGCACTCGACAACTGGATCAAGCGCGGCGGCGTGGTCGTGCGCTTCGCAGGGCCCCGCCTTGCCGAGGCCGACGACGATTTCGTGCCGGCCCCGCTGCGTCTGGGCGGGCGCGCCTTCGGCGGTGCGATGAGCTGGGAGCAGCCGCTGGGCCTCGCCCCGTTCGACGCGGGCTCGGCCTTCTCGGGTCTCGAAGTGCCCGGCGACATCAAGGTGCGCCGGCAGGTGCTGGCCGAACCCACGCTGGATCTGGCGCAGAAGACATGGGCGCGTCTCGTCGACGGCACGCCGCTCGTCACGGCCGACAAGCGCGGCGAAGGCTGGCTCGTGCTCGTGCACGTGACCGCGTCGCCCGAATGGTCGGACCTGCCGCTCTCGGGGCTCTATCTGGAAATGCTGCGCCGGCTGATCGGGCTGGCGCAGGGAATCTCGGGCGATGCCGGCGGCGACGCGCTGCTGGCCCCCATCGCCACGCTCGACGCGTTCGGCCGGCTGCAGGCGCCCTTCCCGGCGGCGACGGGGATTGCCGCGCGCGCCCTTGCCAGTCAGGCGATCGGCCCGCGCAGCCCGCCCGGCCATTACGGCACCGAGCTTGCGCGTCGTGCACTCAATCTCGGCCAGAGCGTGGAACCGCCGCGCGCGGTGCGCAACCTGCCAAGCGGCGTGGACCGCGCCACCTATGCCCAGCCGCGCGAGGTCGATTTCAAGCCAACCCTTTTCGTCGCGGCCCTGCTGCTGCTCCTCGCCGACCTGATCGTGGCACTGGTCCTGCGCGGCCTCGCCGTTCCGGCCGGCCTGCGCCGCAAGCTCGGCGGTGCGGCGATGCTGCTCGTCGCACTCCTCGCGTCGGGCGACGTGCGCGCGCAGGTCGACGAGGCCACCGCCATCGGCCACGCGATGCAGACGCGCTTCGCCTATGTGCGCAGCGGCGATCCGGCGATCGACGAGGTCAGCCGTGCCGGCCTTGCCGGGCTCGGCGTGGTGCTGGCGCGCCGCACGGCGGTCGATCCCGGTGCCCCGGTCGCGGTCGATATCGAGCGCGACGAGATGTCGTTCTTCCCGCTGGTCTACTGGCCGGTGGCACCGGCGGGCGCGCGGCCCAGCCCCAACGCGATGGCGCGCGTGAAGCAGTATCTGGTCGATGGCGGCATGATCCTGTTCGACACGCGCGAGGCCGGCGGGATCGGCCCCGCCGGCGGCGGGCCGGCGGCCCAGCGCCTGCGCGACATCCTGCGCCCGCTCGACCTGCCGCGCCTTGCGCGCGTACCCGCCGACCACGTGCTGACGAAGACCTTCTATCTGCTGCAGGACTTTCCCGGCCGGCTGGCCGGCGCACCGCTGTGGATCGAGCAGCCCGACGCGCGCGACAACGACGGCGTCACGTCGGTGCTGATCGGGGCGAACGACTGGGCGTCGGCCTGGGCGCTCGACGGCAACGGGCGCGCGATGTTCGCGGCCGTGCCCGGTGGGGAAGGCCAGCGCGAATTCGCGATCCGCTTCGGCGTCAATCTCGTCATGTACGCGCTGACCGGCAACTACAAGGGCGACCAGGTGCATGTCGAAGCCATCCTCGACAGGCTGAAGCGATGACCGAATATTCGCTCGCCTTCGCCCCGCTCGTCGGCTGGACCTGGTTCATGGTCCTCGCCGGGCTTGCCGTCGCGATCCTCGCGCTCGCGTGGATCGTGCGCGCGCGCGGTGCGGTCTGGCGCACGGCCGCGGTCGCGGGCCTGCTGCTCGCCATCGCCAATCCGCTCGCAATCGTCGAGGAACGCCGCCCGCTCAGCGACATCGGCCTGCTCGTCATCGACGACAGCGACAGCATGAAGACCGGCGAGCGCAGCCAGCGCGTCGACCGTGCCGCCACCGCGATCCGCGAACGGCTGTCGCGCGAGAAGGATTTCGAGCTGCGCGTCGTGCGTGCGGGTGCCGGCGGCGTGGGCCAGGAAGGAACGCGCCTGTTCGAGGCGGTTGAGCGTGCCCTGTCCGACGTGCCGCGCAATCGCATCGCGGGCGTGGCCCTGCTGACCGACGGGCAGGTGCACGACGCGCCCAAGGGTACGGTCGAGGAACTCCACCGCCTGAACCTGCCCGGCCCCGTGCACGGGCTGATCGCCGGCAACCGCAACGAGATCGACCGGCGGCTGGTGCTGGAACAGGCCCCCGGCTTCGCCATTGTCGCCAAGCCGCAGACGATGACGATCCGCATCGACGAAGGCACGCCGCCGCGCGGGGTCGCCGCCCCGCGCACCGACGCGCGCGTCGAGATCAAGCGCGACGGCCAGCCCTTCCGCACGCTGCGCGCCCCGGTGGGTACGTCGACCGAGATCGAATTCCAGCTCGACAAGGCCGGGCAGACCGTCTTCGAGATCGAGGTCGAGGCGGGCCCGCGCGAACTGACGCTGGAGAACAACCGGCAGGTCGTCGTCATCAACGGCGTGCGCGACCGGCTGCGCGTGCTCCTCGTCACCGGCGAACCGCATGCGGGCGAGCGCACGTGGCGCAACCTGCTGAAGTCCGATCCGGCGGTCGATCTCGTGCATTTCACGATCCTTCGCCCGCCCGAGGCGCAGGACTTCACGCCGGTCAACGAGCTTTCGCTGATCGCCTTCCCGATCCGCGAACTGTTCGAGGTGAAGCTTGGCGAATTCGATCTCGTCATCTTCGACCGCTACCGGCGGCGCGACGTGCTCGCCCCGGTCTATCTCGACAACATCGTGCGCTATGTGCGCGCGGGCGGGGCCCTGCTGATCGCGGTGGGGCCGAACTTCTCGTCGCCGAACTCGCTGTTCAACTCCCCGCTCGGCCAGATCATGCCCGGCATCCCGACGGGCCAGAGCTTCGAGCAGGGCTACGTGCCCACGCTCTCGCCGGTCGGACGGCGCCATCCGGTCAGCGCCGACCTGCCGGGGGCGGAAGGCACATCGCCCGAATGGGGCCGCTGGTTCCGCCACATCGACACCGAGCCGCGCCGCGGCCAGGTGCTGATGAACGGCGTGTCCGACCGCCCGCTGCTGCTGCTCGACCGCGTGGGCGAAGGCCGCGTGGCGCAGCTGATGAGCGACCATATCTGGCTGTGGGGCCGCGGCTTCGACGGCGGCGGGCCGCACGCCGAACTGCTGCGGCGCATCGCGCACTGGCTGATGAAGGAGCCGGAGCTCGAGGAGAACGACCTCAAGGTCCGCGTGCGCGGCAACCGCGTGGAAGTGGAACGGCGCGCACTCGATCCGGTCGTCACCCCGGTCACGATCGTCGCCCCCGACGGGACCCGCACCGAACTGCGGCTGGCGGAATCGCGCGGCGGCCGCCAGGCCGGCCTGTTCGCGCCCGACCGGCCGGGCCTCTACCGCCTGTCGGACGGCGAACGCAGCACGCTCGCCGCCGTGGGTGCCGTGAACCCGACCGAGAGTGCCGACGTGCGCGCGACCGAAGCGCTGCTGAAGCCGGCCGCCGACGCGACCGGCGGGGCGCTCGTGTGGCTCGCCGACGGCAATCCCGAAATCCGCCGCGTGCGCCCGGCACCCGGCCGCGACATGGGCGGAGCGATCCCCGGCGGGCGCGGCTGGATCGGCTTCAAGTCGAACGGCGACTTCGTCGTGACCGGCGTGGCGCAGATGCCGCTGATGCCCGGCTTCCTCACCTTCCTCCTCTGCCTCGGCCTCGCCTTCGCGGCGTGGCGGCAGGAGGGGCGCTGACCCCTCACCCTAGCCCTCTCCCGCAAGGGGAGAGGGAATCACACCGTTGATATGGATGCACGGTGCGCGCGTCATCAAGACTGGAGTCCCCTCTCCCCTTGCGGGAGAGGGCTAGGGTGAGGGGTTCCACCCCACCGGCGCCATCTCGAATCCCTTGAACTCGAACGCCGGGCCCACCGTGCAGCCCGCGAGCGTCCAGTCGCCGAGGCTTTCGGCACTCTGCCATTCGTGCGCGGGTACGGTGAGCTGCGGGCGCTGGCCGGCGGCGAGGTCGGGGCCGAGGATGTGGCGTTGGGGCATGTGAAGGGCGAGCGGTGCGCCGGCGTACCAGTGCCAGATCTCGGCGGCGTCCACGCGGTGCCAGTGCGAACGCTCGCCGGCCTTCAGCAGATAGTAGATCGCCGTCATCGCCCCGCGCCCGCCGCCTTGCGGGACATGGCGGAAGGTCTCGCGGTAGTGGCCGCCCTCGGGATGGGGTGCGAGCCCGAGGGCGGCGATCGTCTCGTCCGCCGTCACGCCGGGATTGTGGCCTTGAAGGACGGGCGTTCCGAGATCTTGTCGAACCACGCCTTCAGCTTCGGCCGGCCGGCGAACAGGTCGCCGAAGATCGAGCGGAACTGCATCCAGCCGATCCCGCACGCGATCGCGATCTGGCCGACCGTCAGGTCGCCGGCGAGGATTTCCGGCTCCTTCTCCAGCGCGTCGAGGCCCTGCATGACCTTCAGCGTCTGGCCGTCGATCCATTCCTTCCAGCGCATCGCGTCCGGGCGCAGCGTGGATTCGTAGCGCACGAGGATGCCGGCATCGGTCATGCCGTCGCCCTGCGCTTCCAGGCGTAGCGCCTTCCAGCGCGCCCCGCCGGATTCCGGGATCAGCTTGCGGCCCGAATGCAGCGAGTCGAGATAGGCGCAGATGACGCGGCTGTCGAACAGCACCTCGCCGCCGTCGGTCGTCAGCGTGGGCACCTTCATCAGCGGGTTGTCGCGGCCCAGCGCCGTGTTGGGCTGGTCGGGGCGCACGGCGGTCGGCTGCTTCTCGATCCGGTCGGCGAGCCCGCATTCGAGGGCGACGATCATGACCTTGCGCACATAGGGGCTGGCGGAACTGTAGGCGAGCTTCATCGGGGCGGCTCCGGGCGTTTCTGGCTTTGGGGACCGACAGACTAGAGCGCCAAGCGCGGCGCTTCAACGAACCAGTGCGCGCAGCGCGTCGCGGATGCGATGGACGACGCGAACCACCGGCAGGCGTTCGTCGGGCGTCTCCAGCTCCAGACCGACCTTCGTGGCGCGGCCCTTGACGATCTCCTGCACGACGAGCTCGACCGGGCCGAACGTCACGCGGTCGCCGACGACCGCGTCCGGCCCAAGGCGGGCGGCGAGATATTCCGCGAGCGTCACCTCGCCGTCGGCCGGATCGAAGGGCAGGCCGTACTGCACGCACAGCGAGTCGAGCTTGAGATCGCCCGAGAAGACGAACTCGCCGCCGTCGTCGACGTTCTTGCGGCGCACCGGCCGCGTGGCGAACAGCCGGTCGAGCGCCATCGTGTGCTCGGGCGGGACGAGGCCGATGATCTGGTCGTCGGGGGCGAGCCGGTCGAGCTCCTGCCGGTTCATCAGCGTGCCGTCGCGGATGACCGCGATGATGCGCGCGCGCCGCGGCAGCGCCAGGTCGGCGAAGGGCTTGTCGAGCGCGGGGCTGCCGGGCGCCACGCGCCAGCTCGCCGCGTCGCGGTCGGCGACGACGGGCAGGTCGAGATCGCTGCGGCCGATCTGCTCGGTGTGCGGCGGCAAGGCGAGGCCAAGGAAGCGTGCGGCCGGCCCCACCGTCCAGCCCTGCACGACGAGCGAGGCGAACACCACGACGAAGGCGACGTTGAAATAGGCGATCGCGTCCGGCACGCCGGCGATGACCGGGATCGAGGCGAGGAAGATGGGGACGGCCCCGCGCAGGCCGACCCACGCGATGAAGGCCCGCTCGCGCTTGCCGAAGCGCGAGAAGGCAAGGCAGATCAGCACCGCGACCGGGCGCGCCACGAAGATCAGCGCGAAGGCGATGGCGAGTTCGCCCCACAGGTTCTGCAGCAGCTTGGAAGGTGTCACGAGCATGCCGAGCAGCAGGAACATGACGATCTGCGCGATCCAGGCGAGCCCGTCGTGGAAGCGCAGGATCGTCGCCTGCGCGCGGTGGCGCCGGTTGCCCAGCACGAGGCCGGCGAGATAGACCGCAAGGAACCCCGACGCCTCGACCGATTGCGCTGCCGCGAAGATCGTCACCGCGAAGGCGGCACACAAAACCGGATAGAGCCCGCCCGCGAGGTCCGCGCGGTTGACGAGCCAGACGAGCGCAAACCCGCCCGCGAACCCGATCGCGGCCCCGCCAAGCATCTGGACCGCGAAGAACGTGAACATGTGCAGGCCCGTGCCAGTGGCCGGGTTCAGGAGATATTCGACACACGCGATGGTCAGGAACACGGCCATCGGATCGTTGACGCCGCTCTCGACCTCCAGCGTCGCGGTGACGCGCTTGTTGAGTTCCGTCCCGCCCATGTTGAGGAGCAGGAACACGGCCGCCGCGTCGGTCGATGCGACGATGGCGCCCACGAGGAAGGCCGCGACCGGCGGCAGCTCGAGCACCCACCAGGCGAGTGCGCCGATCAGGCCGGCGGTGATCAGCACGCCGACCGTGGCGAGGCCCAGTGCCGGGCGCCAGGCAAGCCGGATCGCCTGGCGCGGCGTGCGCAGCGCCCCGTCGAACAGCACGATGGCCAGCGCCACCGACCCGACGAGGTATGTCAGGTGGAAATCGTCGAACTTGATGCCGCCGGGCCCGTCCTCGCCCGCCAGCATGCCGAGACCGAGGAACACGAGCAGCAGCGGGGCGCCCAGGCGCGAGGAGAACATCCCGGCAAGGATGCTCACCACGATCAGGAATCCGCCCAGCAGGATGAGGTGGTTGATCTGCTCCATCGCGAATCCATCTTAGGCAGGATGGCGGCGGAATTGGGGAGCGAAGTTGCGCATTTGCGCGCGCCGTCGGACACTCGCCGGGCAATGTGGACCGATGTCGTCGACCTCCGCGATTTTTACGCAAGCCCGCTCGGCCAGACCGCGCGGCGGCTGATCGCGCGCCAGATCGCCGAGATGTGGCCCGACACGAACGGCCAGTCGGTGCTGGGGCTGGGCTATGCGGTGCCGTATCTGCGCACGTTCCACCAGGCCTCGACGCGCTGCATCGCGATGATGCCGGCCCCGCAGGGCGTGCTGCACTGGCCGCCCGAAGGCCCCAACTCGACCTGCCTGGTCGAGGAGGAGGCGCTGCCGCTGCCCGACATGTCGGTCGACCGGGTGCTGCTCGTCCACGCGGTCGAACACGCCGAATCGCTGCGCCCGTTCCTGCGCGAGGTGTGGCGCGTGCTGACCGGGAGCGGGCGCGTGCTGATCGTGGTGCCCAACCGGCGCGGCATCTGGGCCAGGCTCGACCGCACGCCGTTCGGCCACGGCCATCCCTATACGATCGGCCAGATCAAGCACCTGCTGCGCGACAACCTGTTCGTGCCCCAGCAGACGCGCAGCGGCCTGTTCATGCCGCCCTTCGGCGGGCGGCTGTGGCTTTCCTCGGCCGACGCGTGGGAAGCGGCGGGTTCGCGCGCGTTCCCGGCCCTTGCCGGCGTGGCGCTGGTCGAGGCGACCAAGACGCTCTATGCGCCCACGCCGGTGCGCGCGCACGCGCATGCGCGCGGCCGCGTACGTGCCGGGGCGCCGGCACCGGGGCTCGGCCGCGCGCGATGATCGTCGAGTTCGCGCCCGCGAAGCTGAACCTGTCGCTGCGGGTCGTCGGGAAACGCGCCGACGGGCTTCACCTGCTCGACTCGCTCGTCGCCTTCGCCGACATCGGCGACACGGTTTCGCTCGCACCCGCCGGCCGGCTTTCGCTGACGCTCGACGGCCCCTTCGCATCCGCGCTTGGCGCCACGGCCGGCAATCTGGTGCTGCGCGCCGCACAGGCCTTCGCCGAAGCGCTCGGCGCGGCGGACGGTGCCGAGATCCGGCTGACCAAGAACCTGCCGGTCGCCAGCGGCATCGGCGGCGGTTCGGCCGATGCGGCGGCCACGCTGCGCGCACTGGGCCGCCTGCATGGCCGCCTGCCGGATCCCGTTCGCCTTGCGCGCATCGCGCGCGAGCTGGGGGCGGACGTTCCGGTCTGCCTTGCCGCGACACCGGCCTGGATGTCGGGAACCGGCGAAATCCTCGAACCGGCCGGCCCGCTGCCGGAGGCCGGCGTGCTGCTCGTCAATCCGGGCATCGCCGTGGCGACAGGGCAGGTCTTCGCCGCACGCGGCGGCCCCTTCTCGACGCCCGCCCGGTTCGCGATCCCGGGCGACGCGGCGGGCCTGGCGCACGCGTTGGCGGGTACCTCGAACGATCTTGCGGCCCCGGCCAAGGCGCTCGCACCGGCGATCGGCGACGTGCTCGCGGCACTGGAAAAGCTGCCCGGAACGCTGGTCGCGCGCATGTCGGGCAGCGGGGCGACCTGCCTTGCCCTGTTCGCCGGCCGCGCAGGCGCGAAGGAAGCCGCCCGCACCCTGCGCAAGACGGCCCCGCCCGGCTGGTGGATCGCCGCCGGGGGCTGGCATAAACCGCCGGAAGCCGCCGTTGTCGGGCCTCACGGGGGGTGCTAAACCCCCTCCTCGACGCCTCTTTTACGGAAGTCTCCATGTCGCAGAAAGTCGCACTCATCACCGGGGTCACGGGCCAGGACGGCGCCTATCTGGCCGAACTGCTGCTGCAGAAGGGCTACATCGTCCACGGGGTGAAGCGCCGCTCGTCGTCGTTCAACACCGCGCGCATCGACCATCTCTATGCCGACCGGCACGAGCACGGCGTGCGCTTCTTCATGCATTACGGCGACCTGACCGACGCGACGAACCTGATCCGTCTCGTCCAGCAGACCCAGCCGACCGAGATCTACAATCTCGCGGCCCAGAGCCACGTCGCGGTCAGCTTCGAGACGCCGGAATACACCGCCAACGCCGACGGCATCGGCACGCTGCGCCTGCTCGAGGCCATCCGCATCCTCGGCATGGAGAAGACCGCGCGCTTCTACCAGGCCTCGACGTCGGAGCTGTACGGCCTGGTGCAGGAGCGCCCGCAGAGCGAGAAGACGCCCTTCTATCCGCGCAGCCCCTACGCGGCCGCGAAGCTCTACGCCTACTGGATCACGGTCAACTACCGCGAGGCCTACGGCATCCACGCTTCGAACGGCATCCTGTTCAACCACGAAGGCCCGACGCGCGGCGAGACGTTCGTTACGCGCAAGATCAGCCGGGCCGCCGCCGCCATCAAGCTCGGCCTGCAGAAGAAGCTGTATCTGGGCAACATCGACAGCTTCCGCGACTGGGGCCACGCGCGCGACTACGTGGAAGGCATGTGGCTGATGATGCAGCAGCCCGAGGGCGACGACTACGTGCTCGCGACCGGCGAGACGCAGACCGTGCGCGAATTCGTCAATATCGCCTTCGCCCAGATCGGCAAGCCCATCGAATGGAAGGGCAAGGGCGTGGACGAGAAGGGCCTCGACGCGAACACCGGCGAGGTCCTCGTCGAGATCGATCCGCGCTATTTCCGCCCGACGGAAGTCGACTACCTGCTCGGCGACCCGACCAAGGCACGCACCAAGCTCGGCTGGAAGCACAAGACGAGCTTCCGCGACCTGGTGAAGGAGATGGTCGAGTCCGACCTGCGCCTCGTCGAACGCGAGCGGCACCGCAATGACCGCTCGGCCTGAGTTCGACCTTTCCGGCAAGCGCGTCTTCGTCGCGGGCAATCGCGGCATGGTGGGGGCCGCCCTCGTGCGGCGCCTGGCGGCCGAGAACTGCACGATCCTGACCGCGCCCAAGGCCGAACTCGACCTGACGCAGCAGGCACCGGTCGAAGCCTGGCTCGCGCGCGAGAAGCCGGATGCCGTCTTCCTCGCCGCCGCGCGCGTCGGCGGCATCCACGCCAACAATTCGCGCCCGGCCGAGTTCCTCTACGAGAATCTCGCGATCCAGAACGCCGTGATCCACGGTTCGTGGAAGGCGGGCGTGCGCAAGCTGCTGTTCCTCGGCTCGACCTGCATCTATCCGCGCCTCGCCCCGCAGCCGATGCGCGAGGATGCGCTGCTGACCGGCCCGCTCGAGCCGACCAACGAATGGTACGCGATCGCCAAGATCGCCGGCCTCAAGATGTGCCAGGCCTACAAGAAGCAGTACGGCGTCGACTTCATCGCCTGCATGCCGACCAATCTCTACGGGCCGAACGACAACTACGACCTGGAGATGGGCCACGTTCCGGCCGCGACGATCGCCAAGGTGCACCGCGCGAAGCTCGCGGGTGACGCGAGCGTGCCGGTGTGGGGCGACGGCTCGGCGCTGCGCGAATTCATGCACGTGGACGATCTCGCCGATGCGTGCGTGTTCCTGATGAAGAACTATTCCGGGCTCGACGCGTTCAACGTGGGCACGGGCAAGGAAGTGTCGATTGCCGAATTCGTGCGCACGGTCTGCAAGGTCGCGGGCTATGCGGGCACGCTCGCCTTCGACACGGCCAAGCCCAATGGCGCGCCGCGCAAGCTCACCGATCCCTCGCGCCTGATGGCGCTGGGCTGGCGGCCGAAATACGAGCTCGAAGCCGGCCTCGCGCACGCCTATCGCTGGTATGTCGACAACGTGGCCTCGAAGGCGGCGTGACGCTCGACAAGGCGGATGCGCCGTTCTAGATAGGGCCAGCGCCTGCTGGGGCGTCGCCAAGCGGTAAGGCACCGGTTTTTGGTACCGGCATTCCTAGGTTCGAATCCTAGCGCCCCAGCCAGCGCTTCTAGCCTTCTTCGAGTCCGAGATAGGCCTTGCGGATCTCCGGGCGCCGGATCAGGTCGCCGGCCGGCCCGTCCATGACGATGCGCCCCTCTTCGAGCACGTAGGCACGCGTCGCAAGCGCCATCGCCATGCTGACATTCTGCTCGACCAGCAGCACGCTCAGCCCCTCGGCGTTGATCCGGCGGATCGAATCGAACATGTCCATGACGATCGACGGCGCCAGGCCCAGCGACGGCTCGTCGAGCAGCAGCAGGCGCGGCCGGGCCATCAGCGCGCGGCCGATCGCCACCATCTGCTGCTGGCCGCCCGACAGCGAGCCCGCCGGCATCGCCAGCTTCTGGCGCACCGCCGGGAAGAGCTCGCAGACCTGCTCCAGCGTCTCGCGCCGGTGCGCGCGCGCCGCGGGCAGGAAGCTGCCGAGTTCGAGATTCTCGAGAACCGTCATCCCGGTGAACAGCCGCCGGCTTTCCGGCACGATCGCGATGCCGGCCGCACAGAACCGGTGCGGGGCGAGCCGCGTCACGTCGTTTCCGTCGAGAACCATGCGGCCGGACGACGCGCGGTTGAGCCCCGCAAGCGTGCCGATCAGCGTCGTCTTGCCGGCCCCGTTCGGGCCGACGACGCAGACGAGCTCACCCTTCCCGACCGTCAGGCTGACGTCCCAGAGCGCCGTCGCGGCCCCGTAGGCGACGCGCAGGTTCTCGACCTCAAGCATGGGATTTCCCGAGATAGGCGACCTTGACCTGCTCGTCGTCCATCACGGCCGCCGGGTCGCCTTCGGCGATCAGCTTGCCGTGGTTGAGGACGACGATCCGGTCGGTCAGCGCCATGACGGCGCGCATGACGTGTTCGACGAAGACGATGGTGGTGCCGCCCTCGCGGATGCGCCGGACCATCGCGATCGCCTCGTTGATCTCGCCCGGCGTGAGGCCGGACAGCACCTCGTCGAGCAGCAGCAGCTTCGGGCGGGCGGCGAGCGCGCGGGCGAGCTCGAGGAACTTGCGCTGGTGCAGGTTGAGGTCGTCGGGCCGCACATGCGCGCGGTGGCCGAGGCCGGCGAACTCGACGAACTCGCGCGCGGCCTTCGTCGCCGCCGCCCGGCCGCTGCCCTTGCCGCCGAACATGCCGACCATCGCGACGTTTTCCAGCACCGTCATGTGCGCGAACGGGCGCGGGATCTGGTAGGTACGCGAGATGCCGGCCTGCGCGAAGCGGTGCGCGTCGAGCCCTTCGAGATGGCGGCCGTCGAAGCGGATGCGGCCGGCGGTCGGCTTGTAGTGCCCGCTGACCACATTGATGAAGGTCGACTTGCCGGACCCGTTCGGGCCGATCAGGCCGAGGATCTCGTCCTCGCGGACGTCGAACGTCACGTCGTTGAGCGCCTGCACGCCCTTGAAGGCCTTCGAGAGGCCCTCGACCTGCAGCAGCGGTCGTCCGGCGTGCGGGCGGACGGTCCGCACGATGGCGGGCGCCGGTGCCGCCGGGGCATGAGCGGCCGGCACATCCGTCGCGACAGGCGCGTTGCGCCTGCGCCGCCAGGCGGAATAGAGGCCGAGCACACCTTCCGGCATGAACAGGATCACGGCGACGAGGATGAATCCGACCGCCGCACGGCCGGCCACGGCGTAGTCGCCCGAGGTCGCGTAATAGAGCAGCGACGTGATCGCGACGGCGCCGACGGCGGGCCCGAACCAGTGCCGGCTGCCGCCGAGAATGCTCATCAGCACGACGCTGAGCGGCACGAGGATCGAGAAAGTCTCGGAGACGGTCACGTAGGAGACGAACGACGCGTGGATGCCGCCCGCAAGGCCCGCGAGCGCGCACGACACCGCGAGCGCGTAGAGCTTGTAGCGGTAGGTCGGCACGCCCATCACCTCGGCGACGTCCTCGTCGTCGTGGATGGCGAACAGGCCCGTGCCGAACTTCGACGCGTAGATGAGGTAGGCGACCAGCAGCGTCGCCACGGCCGCGAGCAGACCCATCATGTAGATCGACGCCGATTGCGTCCGCCCGAGCTTCGGGATCTCCATCGAGATCAGGTAGATGCCCGGGCCGCCGTCGATCCGCGTGTTGAGGATCACGGTCGCGAGGATGAAGGTCACGGCGAGCGTCAGCAGCGCGAAGATCTCGCCGCGGATCGACGCGACACGGAACACGACTGCGCCCAGCGCCACGCCGAGCAGTGCCGCCACGAGCATCGTGGCCGGCAGCGTGGCGAGGAACGGCCAGTCCATCTTGCCGGCGAGGAACGCCGTCCCGTAGATGCCGGCCCCGAAGAACGCGCCGTGGCCGAACGAGAAATAGCCGGTGTAGCCGGAAAGGATGTTCCACGACACCGCCAGCACGATCCAGTGGAACAGCAGGTACAGGAACGACTCGTAGAAGGCGGGTGCGCCGATCGACGGCACGGTGGCAAGCACGGCACCGGCGGCGAGGATCGCAAGGATGACGGAACGTTTCACCTGCGCGCGCCTATGCCTTGCCGGGCCTGAAGAGCAGCATGAGGATCAGCAGGGAGAACGACACGATCGGCGCCCAGGAAGGCGCGAACACGGCCATCGCGACGGCCTCGCTGACGCCGATCACGATGCCCGACACGAGCGGCCCGAGCGCGCTGCCGAGCCCGCCGAGCATGACGACCGCGAAGACGACGCCGACCCACGAGAAGATCTGGGTGGGCGTCAGCGTGAACGTCAGCGCGAAACAGATGCCCGCGACCGAGGCAAGCGCCACGCAGATGCCCGACAGCGCGAGCGACAGGCCGCGCTCGTTGATGCCGAAAGCGGCGGCGATCGGCGCGTCTTCGGACATTGCGCGCATGGCCTTGCCGAGATCGGTGAACCGCATCGCCGCCCAGATCGCGAACGACAGCGCCACCGCCACGGCAAGGGTCAGGAACTCCGGCAGCGGAACAAACAGCCCGCCGATGACGAACTTCTCCTCGGCGTAGACCGACTGCATCTTGCGGAAATCGGCGGTCCAGACGTACTGGATACCGCTCTCGATCATGACGGTCACGCCGAACGTGACCAGAAGCGAATTGAAGGCCGAAATGCGGAAACGCGACAGGACCCACTGCATGGCGACGCCGATGCAGAAGAATACCGGCGGCAGAATGAGGACGGTCAGCAGCGGATCGATGCCGCCGACCGTCGACATCTGGTAGCAGAGATAGGCGGACAAAAAGACGAAGCCGAAATGCGCCAGGTTGATCTGGCGCAGCAGGCCCCAGGCGAGCCCCAGCCCCAGTCCCGTCATCGCGTACATCCCGCCGATGAAGATACCGGAAAGGATGGACTGGAGGAGCAGGTTGAGGCTGGGAATCGCCATGGTTCGCGTTTACTGCGTGCGGATCGTGGTGCCCGGCGGCGCCCATTCCTTCGGCCACACGGTCACCCAGCGGCCGTCCTGGACCTGCTTCATGCGCATCAGGTCGTCGCCGAAGTTGTTG
Organism: Tagaea sp.; assembly: GCA_965279565.1. Classification (GTDB taxonomy): domain Bacteria; phylum Pseudomonadota; class Alphaproteobacteria; order CACIAM-22H2; family CACIAM-22H2; genus Tagaea. The sequence goes on from OZ257249.1 coordinate 264,896, forward strand.
CCCTTGTCGAAGCGCAGCGTGCCGTGGATCGTCTTGACGCGGTTCGCCTTGAGCCAGTCCGCCATCTTGCGGTCATCGAGGCTCTTGGTCGCGACGATCGACGCCTCGAGGATCTGCCAGGCGGTGAACGATGCCGCCGCCTGCGTCTCGACCGCCGTGTAAGGCAGGCCCGCCTGCTTGGCGCGCTCGCCGAAGGTCTTCACGAACTGTGCCGCCACCGGATCGTTGGTGTAGGGCGCATGCTCCTCGAAGATTGTCAGCGACAGGGCGTTCTTGCCTTCCGGCGCGTTCGCCAGCGGCCCGGGTGCAGGGTACAGGTGGATGTGCAGCGGCGGCTCGTAGTCGATCTTCTTCATCGCCTCGAGCAGCATGTTGCCTTCCAGGCCGATATCGCCGACCCAGACGAGATCCGGCTTGGCGTCCTTCACACGCGCGGCGATCGGGCCGAAGTCGCGGTTGCCGAATTCCCACTCGAGGAACAGGACCTCGGTCAGGCCGCGCTTCTTGATGATCTCGCGTGCACCAAGGCTGAGGAAGTGGATCGACGGGAACTTGCTGGTGACGACCGCCACGGTCTTGGGCGGCTTGTTCGACTGCGCGAGTCCTTCGAACACCGTCGTCGGCACGGTCTGCGCCGGGTCGGGCCCGAGCGACCAGGCCGGGAAGTGCATGTCGTACTTGGCCAGCGACGGGATGCCCATCGTGTGGGAGATCAGCATCTTGTTGTAGCGCTGGGCGACGCCGATCGCCGACAGGATGGCGCCCGTCGCGTAGGGACCCATCAGCAGATCGACCTTCTCCGACGTCACGAGCTGTTCGTAGAGCGTGCGCGCGAGATCCGGGCGCGACTGGTCGTCGCGGACGATCCATTCGACCTTGCGGCCGAGCAGGCCGCCGCGCTTGTTCAGGTCCTCGACGTAGATTTCGCCGGCCAGCTTGTGGACCAGCGCCGTCGCCGACAGCGGACCGGTCAGCGCCAGCGTGCTGCCGATGCGCACCGGTCCGGGTGTCTGGGCCGAAACCGGCAAGGCGCCGGCAAGGCCGATGGCCGCGACCGCCGCGACGGCGATCTTCCTGAGGTTGATCAAGGGGTGTCCTCCCGTTTTCGAGGTTTGCGGACGTTCTTCGTTGTTATTCGTTGCGGATCGTGTTGCGCAGGATCCCGAGCTTGTCGACTTCGACCTCGACCGTGTCGCCCTGCTTCATGAAGACGGGCGGCTTGCGCGCGAAGCCGACCCCGGCCGGCGTGCCCGAGATGATCACGTCGCCCGGTTCGAGCCGGAAGATCTCCGAGCAGGTGGCGACGAGCGTCGCGACGTCGAAGATCATGTCTTTGGTGTTGGCGTCCTGCAGCACCTGGCCGTTGAGACGGCACTGGATGCGCAAGCCGGCGGCCCCGGCCGGCAGTTCGTCCGCCGTCACGAGATCGGGACCGAACGAAGCGGTCGCGTCGAAGTTCTTGCCGATCATCCACTGGTGCGACTTGAACTGGTAGTCGCGGATCGAGCCGTCGTTGAAAAGCGAATAGCCGGCCACGTGGCCGAGCGCCTTGTCCTTCGCGATGTAGCGCCCCGCCGTGCCGATCACGACCGCGACCTCCGCCTCGTAGTCGAAATGGTCGGAGACCTTCGGCTTCACCAGCGGCTCGTCGTGGGCGACCCAGGACGAGGCGAAGCGGTGGAACAGCACCGGATATTTGGGCGCGTCCTTGTAGGGGCTCTCCGCCGCGTGGTCGATGTAGTTGAGGCCGACCGCGATCGCCTTGGAAGGTGCCAGGACCGGTGCGAGCAGCTTCACGCCCGTCGCGGCATGCGTCACGGACGCGCGCGCGGCGGCGGCCTTCGCGGTCTCCATGCCGGGGGCGCCGAGTGCCAGCAGCGCGTCGACGCAGTCGGGCAGGCCGGCGGCCGTGAGGTCGACGATCCTGTCGCCGTTGCGGGCACCGAGGGCCCTGCGTCCGTCCTTGACGAAATTCAGCAGTCGCATCTTGAAGGCAGTCCTTTCGTTCGAGGCGGGTGCGCCTCAGCCGGCGGTCTCGTGGTTGGTGATGAAGTCCTCCGGCGCGCCCGGACCCCAGAGGTAGAACGAGTCTTCGGGCGGGTGGTCCTGTGCGGGCCACTCGCCTTCGAGGCCGATGAAATCGATGTCGTAGGAGTATTCGGTGAAGCTGCCCCACGGGTCGCGCTGGTAGTAGAAATAGTTCGACCCGAGCACGTGGCGACCCACGCCCCAGCCGTATTTGTGGCCCTTGGCGAGCATCTGCTCCATGCCGAGGCCGATCTCGTCGATGCCGCGCACGACCCAGCTCGTGTGGTGCAGGCCCGGGCCGCTCGACTTGGCAAAGGCGAGCATGTGGTGGTCGCTGGAGTGGGCGCCATGCATGAAGGCGATGCCTTCGCCCGAACGGTCCGACAGGCGCATGCCGAGCGCCCTGTCGTAGAATGCCAGCGAGCGCGGCACGTCCGAGCAGAACACCAGCGCGTGCGTGAGGCGCACGGGGCGCACCTGCTTCACGTTGCGCCGGTTGATGCCGACTGTCGTGCCCTTGTCGGTCGTCATGTAGATCGGGCCGTAGGCGTCGCCCTTGCGGTTGGGCGAGCTCTTCTCGGCCGCGACGATCTGCAGCGTCACGCCGTCGGGATCGCGGATCCAGATGCCCTGCTGATCGACGAGCGGGTGCGGATCGACGAACTTCACGCCCGACTTCTCGAGATGCCGGCGCATCGGCTCGTAATCCTCGGGATAGACGCCGAGGGCGAGATATTCGAGCTTCTTGGGCTTGCCGCTCTCGTAGATCGAGCCCCAGCGATGCGGGTGCCCGAACGTGTGGAGATCGAGGCGGTTCCCGACTTTCCGGACATCGAGTCCGAAGTCGTCGAAATACGACTTTGCGACGCCCAGATCGGGCACGCTGAAGACGAAGCGGTCGAGAGAATGGATGGCGGTGACGCCGGGACGGCGCGGATCTGACATTCTCGTTTCCTCCGCCCCGCATTCGCGGGGGCCTTTGGTCTTATAGTTTTTTGACTAGCATATAGATTTGAAGGCGAGCAATATATTTTCTGGATGAAGGCCCTCCACACCCTCCCCGCGCCCGCCGCGTCGCCGGGCATCGACGCTGACGTGCCCGGCACGAAGGCCTATCGCGCCTATGCGCAGATCCGCGCCGACATCCTGTGCTGTCGCCACGCGCCGGGCACGAAGCTGAACATCTCGGCGCTTGCCGACGAGCTCGACGTCAGCCTCGGCGCGGTGCGCGAGGCGCTTTCCAAGCTGCAATCCGAAGCGCTCGTCGTCGCGGAACCCCAGCGCGGCTACACGGTGAGCCCCGTTTCGGCCAAGGAACTCGCCGAGATCACCGAGGCGCGCATCGCGGTCGAGACGATGTGCCTGCGCGCGTCCATCGCGAAGGGCGATCTCGGATGGGAAACGCGGATCGTCGCGGCGTGGCACCGGCTTTCGCGCCTCAGCGAGACCGACGAGGGTGCGCGCGAGCATCTCAGCGAACAGTGGGCGCGCGCGCATTCCGAGTTCCACGGCGCCCTCGTCGACGCCTGCGGCAACGAGTGGCTGCTGCGCATGCGCGCGATGCTCTACGAGCAGTCGGAGCGCTACCGGCGCATCTCCGTGCCCTTGCAGGGCAAGACGCGCGACGTGCGCGGCGAGCACCAGGCGCTGTTCGACGCCGCGATGGCGCGCGACTCCGACCGCGCGGCGGCGACTCTCGAAAGCCACCTTAAACGGACCGCGACGATCGTCGCTTCGTCGATCGCGTCCTGATCCCCTTCCTGCACAACCGACCCGACGACGGAGACAGACGATGGACACGACCATGCAGGCCGCGATCGCGCACCTGTTCCTCAATGCCCGCACGCAGAACGGCTGGCTCGACCGGCCGGTCCCCGACGCGCTGCTGCACGAGATCTACGACATCGCGAAGATGGGGCCGACCTCGATGAACACGCAGCCCATGCGCGTGGTCTTCCTGCGCGCGCCCGAGGCGAAGAAGCGCCTCGTCCCTGCCCTGATGGCCGCGAATGTCGACAAGACGCTGGCCGCACCCGTCACGGCGATCGTCGCGCGCGACACGAAGTTCTACGAATACATGCCCGAGATCTGGCACAAGCCGGAAGCGCGCGAGATGTTCGCCGGCAATGCCCCGCTCGCCGCCGCGACCGCACAGCGCAACGCCACGCTGCAGGGCGCCTACCTGATGATCGCCGCGCGCGCCGTCGGCCTCGATTGTGGCCCGATGAGCGGCTTCGACGCCGCCAAGGTCGATGCCGAGTTCTTCCCCGACGGCCGCTTCAAGACCGATTTCCTGTGCAATCTCGGCTACGGCGACCCGTCGAAGCTGTTCGGCCGCCAGAACCGCCTGCCGTTCGAGACGGTCTGCACGATCGTCTGAATCGACGCGCGCTAAAATTTGCGTTCCACGTTCCGCCCTATGCTACTTTCGCAGGCATACAGGGGCCCGCCGAATCGCGGGCGGTCGGGAGACGGATCACGGTGGCTATCGGAACTTTGCGCGGCCGCGAGATTCTGGCCGGGATCGGCCTGCTGGTCGCAGGTGCCGCACTTGTCGGCACGCTGTTCTACCGCGAACTCGACACGATCGTGGACGAGGCGGCCGTCGAAGCGCGCCGTTCCCTCGAACAGATGGCCGAGGAAGCCGGCGGCCTGTTCCGCCCCGCCGTCGACCTGATCGCGTCGGTCGACGATGCGGCGCTGATGCGGCTCGACCGCGCCGAGGCGCAGCGCACCTTCGCCGCGGTCGCGCAGGGGCCGGTCCAGCGCGCGGGCGCCATCAACTCGCTCTATATCGGCTTTCCGAACGGCGAGTTCTGGCAGCATCGCGAGGTGCGCCCGACCTTCCTCGACGGCAAGGATCTGGAAGGGGTCGTCGCCGCGCGCGGCTATCGTCGCGCGATCACGGCCACGTCGGCCGGCCTGCAGGCGACCTGGTACTATTACTCGGGCACGCGCGCGGACTGGATCGCCGTGGCGGAACCCGCCTTCAACTACGATCCGCGCACGCGGCCCTGGTACGCGGCGGCTCTGCAAAGCGACAAGCCGGTCTGGACGGAGCCCTACCGGACCGCGTCGTCGGACGATTTCGCGATCACGCTGGCCGGCCGGCTGTCCAACCCGGACAAGACCGTCTGGGGCGTGGCCGCGATCGACTTCCTCGTCGCACCGCTGAACGCCGCACTCGCGCGCTGGAAGACCGAGCGGCTGCCGCAAGGTGCCACGCTGCAGGTCGTCGACATGGCCGGCAACATCATCGCCCGGCCGCCCGGCGGGCCTGCCGGCGGCAGTGCCGGCGAGAAGGCGCTGGCCGCCATCGCGCGCACGGGCAAGATCGAGAACGACCGCGTCGACATCGAAGGCCGGCCGCATCTGGTCGCCGTGGCACCGCTGGGACGCGCGTTGAGCCTTCCGCTCGTCGTCGCCGTCGCGATCCCGCTCGACGTGATGACCGACAAGGCCATCGCCACGCTGCACACCAACGCGGCGATCCTCGGCGGCATCCTGCTCGTGCTCGCGGCGATCGCGGGCTATGCGATCAAGATGCGCGGCGTGGCGCGTGACATCGGCACGATGGAGAAGCTGACCCACCGCATCGCGGACGGGGAACTCGACATCAGCGTCGACGGCACGCAGCGCAAGGATGCGATCGGCGGCCTGTCGCGCTCGGTCGAGATCCTGCGCCTGAATTCGCTCGCCCAGCGCGAAATGCAGGCGAAGGAACGCGAACTCGCCAAGCAGCTTTCCGAAATGGCCGTGCGCGTCGCCGAATCGGTCGACGCGATCCGCGCCGCCGCCAGCGAGATCTCGCAGGGTAGCGATGATCTCGCCGCGCGCACCGAGCGGCAGGCATCGACCCTCCAGCAGACGGTCGCCACGATGGCCGAGATTTCCGCGACCGTCTCGACCAATGCCGGGAATTCCGACATCGCGCGCCGGCTCGCCGCCGACGCTCTCGCGCGCGCGGAAGCCGGCGGCAGTGCGGTTTCCAGCGTCGTCGGCGCCATGGCCGGCATCGAAGGTTCCTCGTCGCGGATTTCCGAGATCATCCAGGTGATGGAGGAGATCTCGTTCCAGACGAAGCTGCTCGCGCTCAACGCCGCGGTCGAGGCGGCCCGCGCCGGGGAATCGGGGAAGGGCTTCGCCGTCGTGGCGCAGGAAGTGCGCTCGCTCGCCGACCGCTCGCGCCAGGCTTCCCAGCAGATCCGCAAGCTGATCGCCGAAAGCTCGCGCGAGGTCGGCGAAGGCGTGCGGCTCGCCGGTGCCGCCGGCGACGCGCTGACCAGCATCATCGAGATCGTGCGCAAGGTCTCCGAGGTCGCGCCCGAGATCGCCGCGGGCAGCCGCGAACAGGCGCAGAGCATCACCGAGATCGTCAAGGCGATCGGCGATCTCGACGCCGCCACGCAGCAGAACGCGGCCCTCGTCGAGGAAAGCTCCGCCTCCGCCGCCTCGCTCGCCGAGCAGGCGGGACAACTCGTCGATGTCGTGGCGCGCTTCCGCGGCGATGGTGCGGAAGCCCCGCCGCCCTCGCCGCCGAAGCCCGCCGAGGCCCCGGCCGCCGCGCCCAAGCCCGCACCGCGCAAGGCGCCGGCGATGCGCGAGGACGACTGGGGCGACGAGTTCTAGGAAGGCGCATGATCCGCACGCACGAGGACGTCACGGCGGCCGTGCTCGCGGTCATGGAGCGCACGCCCGATCCGCGCCTGCACGAGATCATGGGTGCCCTCGTCCGCCACCTGCACGAATTCGTGCGCGAGGTGCGCCTGACCGAGGCCGAGTTCCGCCAGGCGGCCGAGATCCTGAACGACATCGGCCGCATGAAGACCGATACGCACAACGAGATGGTGCTGATGGCGGGTTCGCTCGGCGTGTCCGCACTCGTGTGCCTGCTCAACAACGGCGACGGCGGGCGGAGCGAGACGTCGCAGAACCTGCTGGGGCCTTTCTGGCGGATGAACGCGCCGCATGTTCCCGACGGCGGCTCGATCGTGCGCTCGGATACGCCGGGCCCGGCCCTTTTCGTGACCGCGCGGATCGTCGATCCCGGGGGCCGGCCGGTCGCCGGTGCGGATGTCGACGTCTGGCATGCTTCGCCCGCCGGCCAGTACGAGAACCAGGATCCGGCGCAGGCCGATTTCAATTTGCGCGGAAAATTTGTCACCGATGCGGACGGGCGCTTCCGCTTCCGCACGGTGCGGCCCGCCGGCTATCCGATCCCGACCGACGGCGTGGTCGGCCGGCTGCTTGCCGCACAGGGCCGCCACGCGAACCGGCCGGCACATGTCCACGTGCTGGCCTTCAAGCCCGGCTTCAAGACGCTGATCAGCCAGGTCTATGCCGACGACGATCCGGGTCTGGCGAGCGATCCGCAGTTCGGCGTGACGAAGGCGCTCGTCGCGCGCTTCGAGCGGCACGACACGCCGCATCCGGCGGAACCGGATGCGGGCGTGCCGTGGTATGCGCTCGACTACACGTTCGCGATGGAGCCCGGCGAAGCCGTGCTTCCGCGGGCACCCATCAAGTAGCGGGCGTCAGGACGCGCGGATGCGCGAGATGAACGCGTCGACCTTCTCGCCCAGCGCCTCGGACTGGCGGGACAGCTCGCCCGAAGCGCTCAGCACCTGACCGGCCGCAGCACCGGTATCGGTCGCCGCCTTGGTCACGCCGGTGATGTTCGAGGACACCTCGTTGGTGCCGGCGGCGGCCTGCTGGACGTTGCGCGCGATTTCCTGCGTCGCCGCACCCTGCTCCTCCACCGCCGACGCGATGGCGGCGGCGATCTCGTTGATGCGCCCGATCGTGCCGGTGATGCTTTTGATCGCCTCGACCGAATCGGCCGTCGCTCCCTGGATCGAGGTGACCTGCGCCGAAATCTCGTCGGTCGCCTTGGCCGTCTGGTTGGCGAGGCTCTTCACCTCGCTCGCCACGACCGCAAAGCCCTTGCCCGCCTCGCCGGCGCGCGCGGCCTCGATCGTCGCGTTGAGGGCGAGCAGGTTGGTCTGGCCGGCGATGCCGTTGATGAGCTTGACGACGTCGCCGATCCGCTGGGCGGCTTCGGCAAGCGCGTTGACCTGCTGGTTCGTGCGTTCGGCGTCGCTGACCGCCTGTCCCGAGATCTTCGCGGACTCGGCCACCTGACGGCTGATTTCGGCAATCGACGAGGAAAGCTCCTCGGCGGCGGACGCAACCGTCTGGACGTTCGTCGAGGCCTGTTCCGAAGCGGCGGCGACCGCACCTGCTTGCCGGCTCGTCTCCTCGGCTGTCGCCGACATCGACTGCGCGGTGCTCTGGAGTTCGGTCGAAGCCGACGAGACCATCTGGACGATGCCCTTGACCGACGATTCGAAATCGTCCGCCATGCCGTTCATCGCGGCCTTCTTCTCGACCTCGGCGCGGCGCTTGGCTTCCTCCTGCTCGTTGCGCAGGCGTTCGGCCTCGATCATGTTGTCCTTGAAGACCTGCACGGTCCCGGCCATCTGGCCGATCTCGTCCGTGCGGCCCTGTGCGGGAATCTCGACCGTCTTGTCGCCGCCGGCGAGCTTCTTCATTGCTTCGGTCATGCTGACGACCGGGCCGGCGATCCCGCCACCCAGGAACCATGCGATGACGAGGCCCACGACGAGCGCGCCGACCGAAAGTCCGAACGTCGTCTGGATGATCGTCTTCATCAGGTCCGTGGTCTGATGGTCGATCTCCACAAGCGACGCGCCCATCGAGGTGTCGATCCGGGCGACGGCGGCCGCAGCACCTTCGGCAAGCCGCGCCATCGTCTCGCCGACCTGCCGCTGGACCGCGAAGGACTGGGTCGCGACGTCCGCGAACGCGGTATCGTAGGCCTTCATCAGGGACTGGGCCGACTGGACGTTCTGGCGGCGCGCCGGATTCTGCAGCCGCTGCAGCAGCTCGGCCGTCGCCTTCTCGAAATCCTTCTGCCACTGCACGTTGGTCTCGACGAGCCGCGCGTTGGGCTCGGCCAGGAACCGGTTGGCGTTGAGACGGATCTGCATCAGCGCTTCCTGCGCCACGCCGGCGAGGGCCGCCGCATCGAAGTCGCGGTCGGCCATGGCGCTGCGAATGACGGACGTGATTTCCTCACGCGCCTTGCCGCCGGCCGGGTTGAGCGTTTCGGCGACGAGCTTGTCACGGGACGTACGCAGTTCGCGCAGCCGGGCGAATCCGGCGATGTACTCGTCGACGGTCTTTGCCGTCGCCTCGATCTGGGCGCGCCGCTCGGGAATGATGATGGCGGCGGCAAGTTCCGAGAAAGCCTTGCGGACCGCGGCAGCCTGCGTGTCGAACTGGGTGGCGATCGCCGTCTCGCCCGTATCGGAATAGATATAGGCCGTGCGCCGGAGCTGGACGACGTCGCGGTCGATTTTCGCCATCTTCAGCGTATTCGTCGCGATGGTCTCGTACCTGTTGAACGATTCGTCCGCGTTCCGGATGCCGATGACGCTGACCGTACCGAGTGCGGCGAGCAGGGCCAGGATCACGACGAAACCCGACATGACTTTCGTGCGCAGTCTCATGTTCGCAAGCACTGCAAACAGTCCAGTCGTCGATGCCTGAGCCACGGTTCGGTCCTCCCCTTGCGGCGGAATGGGCTCCGCCTGCAGGAAGGAGAATGTCCAAAAACTACTGAATCATTAGTTAAATACGGCTTGCGGTATCCAGCAACGGCGATGCTCTCAATACGCAATCCGTGCGACTGCGCGCAGCTCCTCCGGCGTCGCGGTCGGAAAGCCGAAGAACTCCAGATACGCCGGGATCTGCTCGAACAGCATGTCGACCCCGACCTGGATGCGGCAGCCACGCGCCGTGGCCGCTTCCAGCAGCGGCGTCATCTCCTGCTTCATCACGACCTCGCCCACGAAGGTCGCCGGATCGAGGCGGGATGCGTCGAAGGGCAACGGATCGCCGGCCTTCATGCCCAGCGGCGTGGCGTTGACGACCAGATCGTAGCCGGCCGGATCGTTCGAGCCGACGGCCACGCGCAAGGCCGGATAGTGCGTCGAGATGCGCGCGCCCAGCGCTTCGGCGTTCGCCGCATGCGTGTCGTAGAGCACGATCTCGCCGATCCGTGCGGCGGCAAGCGACGCCGCGATCGCGGAACCCACGCCGCCACCGCCGACCACGAGCACGCGTGCCCCCTCCAGCACCAGTCCCTTGCGCTTCACGCCGCGCACGAAGCCTTCGCCGTCGAACATGTCGCCCAGCAGCGTGCCGTCGGCGCGCAGCAGGACCGCGTTGCATGCCCCCGCGATCTTGACCGACGTCGTCATCTCGTCGAGCAGGCCGACCGTCGTCACCTTGTGCGGCATCGTGACCAGCGCACCGTGGATGTTGGTCAGGCGGAACAGCAGCTTCAGGAACTGCGGATAGTCCTCCGCCCGGCAGCCCATCGGCACGACGACCGCGTCGATGCCGTGCTTCTCGAAATAGGGGTTGTAGATCATCGGCGCCTTGAAGGTCTCGGTCGGAACGCCGAGATGCGCGATGAGTTTCGTCCTGCCGCTGATCATTCTTGCCGAGACTCCGCTGTCCGGCGGCGATCCTATCGCGACCGGCGGACGACTGCGAGTGCCGCCATACCGTTGTGGTCCGCGAAACGGATCGGCTACGGTGCCCGGACCCCCCGACGACGGAGTCCCCCCGCATGACCGCCCCCTACCGCATCCTCGGCATCGCAGGCAGCCTGCGCGCCAAGTCCTTCAACCGAGCACTCCTGCGCCACGCGCAGAAGAACGCGCCCGCCTCGCTCGCGATCGAGATCCACGATCTGGCGAGCGTCCCGCTCCTCGACCAGGATGTCGAGGCGAAGGGTTATCCCGAGGCGGTCGCGAAGCTGCAGGCGGCCGTCGGTGCGGCCGACGGCGTGCTGATCGCCACGCCGGAGTACAATTCGGGCATCCCCGGCGTGCTCAAGAACGCGCTCGACTGGATGTCGCGCCCGCCGGGCAAGGCGACATGCACCGGCAAGCCGGTCGCCGTGATGGGCACTTCGCCCGGCATGGGCGGCACGCTGCGCGTGCAGGTCGTCATGCGCCCCGTGCTGTCCGGCATGGGCATGCTGCAGATGGCGGGACCCGACGTGGCCGTCCCGTCGGCCGGCAGCGCGTTCGACGCGGAGGGCAATTTGGTCGACGAACGCGCGCGCGCCGCGCTCGCCAAGGCGCTCGATGCCTTCGCCGCCTGGATCGGGCGGCTGCAGCCGAAGGCCTAGGCCGGCGCGACCTCGTCGGTCCACACGCGGAACGAGGCCAGCGTCGTCATCCCGAAACTGTTGGAAAGCGGCACGTCGGCGGCATCGCGCCCGCGGCCGATCAGCACGCGCCCGATCCGCGGCACGTTGTGGCGCGCGTCGAACGTGTACCAGCGGTGATCGAGATAGGCCTCGAACCACGCGCTGAAATCCATCGGTGCGGGATCGGCGGGCACGCCGATGTCGCCGAGATAGCCCGTGCAGTAGCGTGCGGGGATGTTCATGCAGCGGCAGAACGCGACCGCCAGATGCGCGAAGTCGCGGCACACGCCGGTCCCTTCGGCATAGACGTCGGCGGCCGACTTCGTCGAACGCGCCTGCATATAGTCGAAGCGAATGTGGTTGTGCACGAAATCGCAGATCGCCTGCACACGCGGCCAGCCCATCGGCGTGTTGGCGAACAGCGACCAGGCAAGCTCCGACAGCTTGTCGGTCTCGCAGTAGCGGCTGCCGAGCAGATAGACGAGATGCTCGGGCGGTAGGTCGCGCACGTCGATCTGGTGCGCGTTCGGCACAACCGCATCGTATTGGCGCGGGTCCTCGATATACGCATCGCCCGTCAGCCGCACGAGCCCGGCCGGCGCGGTGAGCCGGCTGCACAGGTTTCCGAACCCGTCGATATAGGACTGCACCGGTACATAGGGCGACACGCCGACGAGATCGGGCGCCAGCAGGTCGTTCCCGCGCGAGGGGTGCACGCGCAGCATCAGCAGCATCGGCGTGGGCTGCGGGCACTGGTAGGCGATGTCGTAGCCGAGACGGATCCGCATCGGGGTCCTCCGGTAGACGTGTGACGGCGCCCGGGTCCGGGCTAGGGCATTATCTCGCCGCCGTTCGGGTGGAGGAGTTGACCGCAGAAATATGTCGATTCTTCGGACGCGAGGAACACGAAACTCGGCGTCATGTCGTCGGGACGGCCGAGGCGCTTGAGCGGCAGTCCCGCCGCGTGCGCCCGCTTGGCCGCCTGCGACAGCGGATCGAAGCCCGTATCGACCAGACCCGGCGCCACGCCGTTGACGAGGATGCCCGACGGGGCAAGTTCCTTGGCCAGGGCGCGCGTGAAGCCGATCAGGCCGGCCTTGGCCGCCGAATAGGCCGTGTAGTTCGCCCGGCCGATATAGCCGAGCTGCGAGCACACGTTGACGATGCGGCCCTGCCGGCGCGGCTTCATCGCGCGCGCGGCGGCGCGCGAACACAGGAACGCGCCGCGCAGATGGACCGCTATCATCCGCTCCCAGTCCGCCAGCGGCGCCTTGTCGATGGGCTGCGATTTCTGGATGCCGGCATTGTTGACGAGGATGTCGAGCTTGCCGAAGCGCTTGCGGTGTGCCGCGAACAGCGCTGCGACGCTGCGCTCGTCGGTCACGTCGGCGCGCACGGCGATCGCCGACCGGCCGAGATGCACGATGTCGCGGACCGTCCGTTCGGCGGCCTGTGCGCCCGCAAACCACGCGACCGTCACGTCCGCACCTTCGCGCGCATAGGCAAGGGCCACTTCGCGGCCGATGCCCGTGTTGGCGCCTGTCACCAGCGCCGTCTTGCCCGCAAGCCGCCCCATGCCCTTCTCCTTCATGCCACGTCGCGGAACAGGCGGCCCCAGCCCTGCACGCGCGATGGCGCGACGCCGACCTTGCGCAGCCCGTCCCACACGGCCGTTGCGACGGTATCGTAGATCGGGATGCCGATCTCGCGTTCCAGCGCCTCGACGACGGGGCCGCCGCGCATGTTCGTGCAGAAGACCGTGATCGCGTCCGGTTTCGCCGCCACCACCTCGCGGATCAGGCCGGCGATGCGCTCTTCCGAGTATTCCGAGAACGAGAAATTCCCGCGATCGCGCAGATGGCGCTCGGCGACGCATTCGAAGCCTTCGGCGGCGAAGTTGGCGATCACCTTCGCCTGGATCTCGTCCAGATAGGGCGACACGATGCCGATGCGTTTCGCGCGCGTCGCGCGCAGGATCTCGGCAAGCGCGAGCACCGAGGTGCCGGCGCGGATACCCGTCGCCGCCTCGATCGACGCGCACAGGCGCCGGTCGGTCTCGAAGCCGAGCCAGCCCGACGAAGTACCGTTCCACACGATGGCGCCGACCTTCGCGTCGGCCAGCAGGCCGGCGGCGGCGAGGATCGGCGCCTCGTCGAACTGCGCCAGCGCCGTCGTGCCCAACGAGATCTCGGTCACGCGGAAGCGGCCGAAATGCGCGGTGACGTCGGGCAGATCGGCCAGCATCGCGGCCGTGACCGGTTCGAGCACCGTGTTCGACGACGGCGTGAGCATTCCGATGCGCTTTCGTTCTTCCATGGTCCCTTCCGTCCGGCTTCGCCGCCTGTGGCACGCAATTTCCATACCCGAGCCGGAAACGAACCGATAGGTTTGACGGAATGTCCGGCAATCTCCTGATTCGACAGGCGCGCATCCTGACGATGTACGAACCGCGCCAGATCGCGTCGGGCGACATCCTGATCCGCGACGGCATCGTGCAGGCGGTCGGAACCGTCGCACCCGATGCCGTCCCGGCCGGCATCCGCACGATCGACGCGCAAGGCCGCCTCGCCGTGCCCGGCCTGATCAACGCGCATGTCCACTCGCCCGGCAACCTGATGCGCGGCTGTCTCGACGGCTATCCGCTCGAGATCTTCATGCTCTACGAGGTGCCGCCGCTCGCCGAAGCGGCGCAGGCGTCGAGGCTCGCCTATCTGCGTACGGCGCTCGGCGCCATCGAGATGCTGAAGCTCGGCATCACGACGGTGCTCGACGACGCGTTCTTCGTGCCCGGCGTGACGCCGCCCGCGATCGACGCGGTGATGGCCGCCTATCGCGACAGCGGCATGCGCGCCACGCTCGCCCTCGACCAGCCCAACGTCGTCGAATACGAGAAGCAGCCCTTCCTCGCCGAGCTGATCCCGCCCGAGATCCGGCAACGGATGGACGCGGCTCCGCGCCAGTCGGCCGACGAACTGATGGAATGCTACGCCCATCTGGTCGGGAAATGGCACGGGGCGGCCGACGGGCGGCTTGCCACCGCCGTGTCGTGCTCGGCACCGCACCGCGTGACGCCGGACTATTTCAGGCGCCTGTCTTCGCTGTCACGCGAGCGCAACCTGCCCTTCTTCGTCCATATCCTGGAAACCAAGACCCAGCGCGTGTTCGGCGAGGAGAAGCTCGGCAAGTCGCTGGTGCGCTATGTCCACGATCTTGGCCTGCTCGACGAGCGCATGCTCGTCATCCACGCGATCTGGATCGACGATGCGGATATCGGCCTGCTGGCGAAATCCGGCTGCACGGTCGCGCACAACCCGATCTGCAATCTGCGTCTGGGCAGCGGCATCATGCCGTTCCGCCGGCTGCGCGACGCGGGCGTGCATCTCGCACTGGGAACCGACGAGGCGACGGTCGACGACACGCACAATCTGTGGCTTGCGGCGAAGACCGCCGGGATCGTCCACAACATCGCGCGCACCGACTATCGCGACTGGCCCAAGGCGCCGGAGATCCTCGACCTGCTCTATGCCGGCGGGGCGCGTGCGGCGCGCAGCAAGGTCCCGCTCGGCCGGATCGCACAAGGTGCCGCCGGCGACGTGACGCTTCTCGATCTGGCGACGACGGCCTTCACGCCGCTCAACGACGTCGAGCGCCAGCTCGTCTATTGCGAGACGGGTTCCTCGGTGCGCGACGTGATCGTGGCCGGCGAGATCGTGGTCGAGAACGGGAAGCTGCTGACTCTCGACGAGAAAGCGATCCTCGCCGAGATCGCGGACATGGCGCCGAAGCTGGGTGCCGAGATGGAAGCGCTGCGGCGCGACGCGGCCGAGCTCGAACCCTATTACCGCGCCCTCTATCTGCGCGCGATGGCGCGCGACGTGGGACTTTCGCGGCGCGGCGGCGAAGGCTAGTCGAGCGCGAACACGCGGCCCCAGCCGCTTATGTGTTTCGTCTCCACGTCGAGCAGGCGCAGCGCCTTCCACACGATGATCGACGTCGCGTCGTAGAACGGAATGCCCGTTTCCGCCTCGACCTGTGCGGCCACGACCGCGGTCGGGAAGTTCGTGCACCAGCCGATCAGCGCGTCGGGCTTCGCCTTCGCGGCCCGGCGCGCCATGTCGAGGATCTCGGACATCGGCACGCTCGCATAGGCGAGGTTGTCCGCGATCCGCGCGTTCTCGCGCACGACCGTCTCGTAGCCGAGAGCGGCGAAGTTGCGCTCGATTTTCGCCTGGTAGGCGTCGACATAGGGTGTGACGAAGCCAAGGCGCCGCGCCCCCGTGCGCGCCAGTACGTCGAGTGTGGCGAACAGCGAGCTGGTCGCAGGACACCCGGCGGCGTCCGCAAGGCGCTTGACGAGTTCGCGTTCGACCTCGATGCCGACCGAGCCGCCCTTCGAGCCGTTCCACACGATCAGGTCGGGCCGCGCGTGGCCCAGCAGGCGCGCGGCCCCCAGCATCGACTCCCAGTCGTAGCTGTCCGGGAACGGGTCGCTCTTGCCGAAGACGGCACTTCGCGAGAAATGCGGCGACACGCCGGATACCTGCGCAAGGATCGCGAGCGTGACGCGCTCGACAACGGTGTTTCCCGACGGCGTGACGGTCGCAAGGAAGCGGACGGGACGTTCGTACTGCGCGATCGGATCGGACATTCGGCTCCCCGGCGGAAATCTGTTCGCAGCACCGCCGTTTCGGCGCTAGGCTCGCGGCGTCGCGGCCCTGACGAAACAGCATGGAACATGCCATTCCGCCATGCGCCGCACGCCGTCCCTGCCGGATGCCCGTCGCGCCCCCGAAACGGGCAATCGACGAAAGTTTAGGCATCCGGGTCGCCCACTACCGTCCAACAGCCGGGAACCGCCATGCGTCTGCTGCTCGTGAACTCCAACACATCGGATTTCGTCACCGGCCGGGTCGCCGAAGCGGCGCGCGCGGCGGCGGGCCCGGGAACGGAAATCCGCGCCGTGACCGGCACGTTCGGGGCGCGCGTCATCGGCACGCGCAGCGAGAATGCCATCGCCATGCATTCGACGATGGCGCTCGTCGCCGAGCATGCCGGCGACTGCGACGGCGTGCTGATCGCGGTTTCCTACGACACGGCCGCCGACGCAGCGCGCGAGATGCTGGCGATCCCCGTGCTCGGCATGACCGAGGCGGCCCTGCATGTCGCCACGCTCGTGGGCCGACGCGTCGGCGTGATCGTGTTCGGCAAGCGCGTGCTGGGCCTCTATCGCGACGTGATCGCGGCGACCGGGCTTGGTGCCTGCGTGGCCGGATGGCGCGCCCTCGAAAGTGCCGCCCCCTATGCGCCCGGCGACCAGAGCGAGGTTGACCGGATGATCGTCGCGGCCGCCGCCGATCTGGTGGCGCAGGACGGCGTGGAGGCGATCGTGCTGACCGGTGCTGTCATGGCGGGCGTGCCCGCGCGCCTGCAGTCGCAGATCGAAGTCCCCATGTTCGACGGCATCACGACGGGCGTGCCGCTGCTCGAAGCGCTCGTGCGCATGAAACCGGCCAAGCCCCGCACCGGCAGCTACGCGCTGCCGGCGGGCCGCGACAGCGTGGCGCTCGCACCCTCGCTCGCAAAGCACCTCAAGGGCTGAACCGGCATGGATCTGCGCCATCCCGGCCGGTTCGACGACGTGCCGATCGTCCATCGGCCCGACCGCAGCTGGCCTGACGGAAAGCGCCTTGCGGTCTATGTGGCGCTCAATCTCGAATCCTACGCGTTCGGCGAGGGGCTGTCGGAGGACATCGTCCCCGGCTCGGGCCAGCCCGACGTGCTGAACTGGTCGTGGCGCGAATACGGCAACCGCGTGGGTGCGTGGCGCCTGCTCGAGGAGTTCGGCAAGGCCCAACTGCCCGCCTCGCTGCTCGTCAATTCCGCGATCTACGCGCGCCATGCGGCACTTGCGGCGGCCTTCCGCGACAAGGGTGCGGCCATCGTCGCGCACGGGCGCACGAATTCGGAAAGCCAGGCCGGGCTCGACGAGGCGGGCGAACGCGCCCTGATCGAGGGTGCCCGCGACGCGATCGCGCGAAATACCGGTGCCGCCCCTGCCGGATGGCTGGGCCCGTGGATCGCCGAGACCGAGCGCACGCCCGAACTGCTCCGCGCGGCGGGCTTCTCTTACGTCCTCGACTGGTGCATGGACGACCAGCCGGTCTGGCTGAAGGCCGGTGCGGGACGGCTGCTTTCGGTTCCCTACCCGCAGGAACTCAACGATTCGAACGCCATCGTGGCGCGCCGGCACAGCGCCGCCGACTTCGCCGACATGATCGTCGACCAGTTCGACGAGATGCGCGAACAGGCCGCCGGCCAGCCGCTTGTCATGGGGATCGCCCTCCACGCCTATGTGGCGGGCCAGCCCTTCCGCCTGCGAAAGCTTCGCGCGGCCCTGCGGCACGTGGCGCAGCGCCGTCCGGACGTCTGGCTGGCGACGACCGACCAAATCGCCGCCCACTGGTCGATGGCATAGGGATTGCTCCTGCCGGGGACCCCTCAGAAGTCCAATCGGATCAGGAGTCCAGCGGCATGCGTTCAGTCATTTTCGGGGCCGTCGCGGCCGTTCTCGCCGTTTCCGGCGCCACCGCACAGACGCCCGTCCGCTGGCTGAGCCAGACCCCGACCGTCCAGACCCAGTATCCGATCGAATCCGCCGCGATGGCGCGCATCACGGCTGCCGGTGTGGGCCTGCGCGTCGACCGGCAGGAATTCATGGCGCTGGGCCTCAATCTCGGCGATGCGCTCCGCCTCGTGCGCGGCGGCTCCTACGACATCGTGTCGACGCAGGTCGGTCTCGCCTCGCGCGACGACCCGTTCCTCGAAGGCATCGACCTGATCGGCGTGTCGACCGACATGGACGATCTCGAATCCTCGGTGAAGGCCTATCGCGCGATCTTCGACAAGCGCGTCGAGCAGCGCTTCGGCGCACGCACGCTAGCGATCTGGCCGTTCGGCCCGCAGGTGTTCTTCTGCAACCAGGCGATCAAGACGCTCGACGACCTCAAGGGCCAGCGCGTGCGCTCGTTCACGCCGTCGATGTCGAAGCTGCTCGAGCAGCTCGGCGCCACGCCGGTGTCGATCTCGTTCCCGGAAGTCTACCCCTCGCTCCAGCGAGGCGTCGCCAACTGCGGCGTGACCTCGCCCACCTCGGCGAACACGGGCCGCTGGCCGGAAGTCACCTCGCACCTGCTGCCGCTGTCGGTGTCGGGTTCGGTGCAGGCCCATCTCGTCAACGCCGCCTGGTTCGCCAAGCTGACGCCGCAGCAGAAGGACACGCTGTCGCTCGAGCTGCGCCGCATGGAAGCGGAACTGTGGAACCTCGCGCGCCACACCAACCAGATCGCGACCGACTGCAGCATCGGCAAGGAGCCCTGCACGCCGCCGCATGTCAGCTACAAGATGACGCTGGTCGACGTGGCGCCGGCCGATCTCGCGCGCGTGCGCAAGATCTCGGCCGAGCAGGTCCTTCCCGAATGGGCCGAGCGCTGCGAGCGCACCTATCCGGGCTGCAAGCAGGCCTGGAACGGCAGCATCGGCAAGGCGCGCGGAATCACGATCCGCTAAATGGGCGGTCCCGGTCCCTACGACGACGCGAACCCCGTCGCGCGTGCACTGGGACCGGCGGTCCGCTGGTTCCAGATCGCGTGCGGATGGGCGCTGCTGGCGATCAGCGTCGCCACGCTCTACGATATCGTCGCGCGGCGGATGTTCGGCCACTCGGTGCAGGGCGTGAACGAGCTTGGCGCCTATCTGCTGGCGATCGTCTCGGCCTTCGGCTTCTCGTCGGCCCTGCTCCAGAAGGCGCATTCGCGCGTCGACTTCCTGTTCCCCTACATGCCGCCGCTGCTCGTCTCGGTACTCAATCTCGCGACCGCCGTGCTGCTGGCCGCCCTCGCGGCGATCTCCGTCTGGCAAGGCTGGCACGTGCTCGAGGAAAGCCTGCTGTTCGACAGCCGTGCCTCGACGCCGCTCCAGACGCCATTGTGGATCCCGCAGGGCCTGTGGCTTGCTGGGCTTGCCCTGTTCGCCGGCGTAACGTCCGCCTGCGCGGTCCACGCCGCGATCCTGTTCGCGCGCGACCGCAAGCGGCTCGACGCGCTCTACGGCCCGCTCACGGTCGAAGGCCAGATCGAGGTCGAGACGCAGGGCACGCTGCCGCACGACGCCGCCGGCAAGTCGCCATGACCATCGGGATCGTCGCTGTCGGCATCGGCTTCGTCGGCATGCTGTTGCTGCTGTTCCTCGGCATGCATGTCGCCACGGTGCTGTTCCTCACCGCCGGCATCGCCATCGAGATCTATTTCGGCGGCGCGCTGATGAACATCTATGGCACGCAGCTGTGGAGTGCCATGGAGGATTACATCCTCCTGTCGATCCCGCTCTACATCCTGCTCGGCGAGATCCTCGTGCGCTGCGGGGCGACAGACAAGATGTACGGCGCGCTCGCACTCTGGCTCGGCCGGCTGCCGGGCGGCCTGCTGCACACCAATGTGGGTGCTTCGGCGCTGTTCTCGGCCGTGTCGGGCTCGTCGGTCTCGACGGCCGCGACGATCGCGACGGTGGCGCTGCCCTCGTTCCGCCAGCGCGGCTACGACGACCGGCTGGTCCTCGGCTCGATCGCGGCGGGCGCATCGCTCGGCAACCTGATCCCGCCGGGCATCGCCTTCATCGTCTATGCGGCACTGACGAACAGCTCGGTCGGCCAGCTCTATGCCGGCGCGATCGTCCCCAGCGTCCTGATGACGTTCCTGTTCATGGCGACGATCGTGGGCATCGCCCTGCTGCGCCCCGACCTGACCGGCCCGAAGGAACCGCTGCGCAGCCTCGCCGAGCGCATCCGCGGCCTTGCCGATCTGACCGGCCCGGTCGTCGTGTTCGTCGTCATCATGGGCTCGATCTACACCGGCTGGGCGACGGTGACTGAATCGGCGGCACTCTCGGTGCTCGTCGCCCTCGTCATTGCGGCGGCGAACCGCACGCTGACGATCCGCATGCTGCACGAAAGCTTCGTCGCCACGGCCAACCTGACGGCGATCACGATGCTGATCCTGGCGGTGGCGTTCTTCCTCAATTTCGCGCTCGGCAGCCTCAACGTGACGCAGACGCTGAGCACCTTCATCGCCGGGCTGGGCCGCTCGCCGACCGAGCTGATGTGGATCCTGGCGGTGTTCTACGTGCTGCTCGGCATCTTCTTCGAGACGCTGCCGATGATGGTCGGGACCGTGCCGATCGTATTCCCGATCGTCGTGGCGATGGGGATCGACCCGGTCTGGTTCGGCGTGTTCATGGTGCTGATGTGCGAATTGTCGCTGCTGTCGCCGCCGGTCGGCATGACGCTCTATGTCATCCAGGCCGTCCGGCGCGAAGGCAACATCCGCGACGTTTTTGCCGGCACGATCCCTTTCGTTGCGGCCATGGTGTTGATGACGGCCATCCTGATCCATTTCCCGTGGATCGCCACCGCCCTGCCCCAGCGGATGTTCGGGCCGGGTTGAGCGGTGCGCGCGTCCGCAACCGGATTTCTTCTCTCGACAAGCGGTAGTCCGTCACCCACATAATGGGCGCGTTCAATAGCCGGTTGTAGTTCCATGTCCGTCCCCGCACAGCCCGTCGCGAATCCGTGGTTGCCCCGCACGCTCGAATCGGGCGGCGGGTCGGTCTGGATATTCGGCAACCTTGCCGTCGCCGCGAGCTATTTCGCGCTCGCGTTGATCGTGTCGCGGTTCTTCGCGGCCTACGGCCTGTTTCCGGCACCGATCTGGCTGCCCGCGAGCGTGGCGATGGTCGCCGCGATGGCCGGCGGGCTCGGTGCCGCCCCCGGCATCTATGTCGGCGCCTTCGTCGCGAACTACGTCCTGTTCGATCCGCCGGTCGCCGAAGCGGCGGCAATCGCCGCGACCAATACCGCCGGACCGCTGCTGGGTGCCGCCCTGCTGCGCCGCTGGCATCCGCGCAAGGGGCTGTTCGACAGCTTCGCGGGCGTCGTCGCATTCCTCGTCTCGACGACCCTCGTGGCACCGGCGATCACGGCGCTGGGCGGTGCGACGGCGCTGACCATCGGCAAGCCCTTCGACGGCGCGATCTTCTACGAGATCTGGCTGGGCTGGTGGCTCTCCGACAGCGGCGGCACGCTGTTCCTGGCGGCCGCGGCGATGCTGTGGCTCGGGATCGAGAAGGGCCAGCGCGGCCCGGCCGAGCCGATGGCGCCGCAGGAACTGCTCGTCTGGACGACGATCGCCGTCCTCGCGGTCCTGCTGTTCCTGACGCGCGAGATGCCCGGTGCCGCGATCAAGTGGGCGTTCCCGTTCCTGCTGGTCGTGCCGATCGCGTGGGTGGCGCTGCGCATGTCGCTGCGCGCGGCCCTCACGCTGGTTTCCCTCGTCGCGATCGTGGCGAGTGCCGGCACCGTCGCCGGCGTGGGGCCGTTCCAGACCGGTGCCGGAAACTCGCTGCAGCTCGTCGGCGTCCTCGTCGTGCTGCTGGCGATGACGGTGCTGACGATCGTCGCCCTCGTCGCCGAACGGCGCAGCGCCGAGACCGCGAGCAAGGTCAAGTCGATGTTCCTCGCCACCGCCAGCCACGAGCTGCGCACGCCGCTCAACACGATCATCGGCCTGTCCTCGCTGATGGGTGAGGGTCGCGCCCATCCGCCCGAGAAGATCGCCGACTATGCCCGCGACATCGAGCGTAGCGGCGAGCATCTTCTGGGCCTGATCGACGACCTGCTCGATCTTTCCAAGATCGAGGCCGGCCGCTTCGACCTGCGCGAGGCGCAGGTCGACGTCGGCGATCTGGTCCAGTCCGCGCTGGGCTTCGTCGCGGCGCAGGCGCGCAAGCGCGACGTCCGGCTGGCGGTGGAAACGACACCCGCACTGCTGGTCCATGCCGATCGCAAGGCCCTGCTGCAGATCCTTCTCAATCTCCTGTCCAACGCGATCAAGTTCACGCCCGCCGGCGGCAGCGTCACGCTCGCCGCGACGCGCGAGGCGGGCGGCTGGCTGTCGGTCGCCGTGCGCGACGACGGGATCGGTATCGATCCTGCCGCCCTCGACCGCGTCTTCACGCCGTTCGAGCGCGTGCGCGAAGGCGGTGCACGCGACGTGCCGGGTACGGGCCTTGGCCTCGCGATCGCGCGGGGCCTTGCCGAACTGCACGGCGGAACGCTGACGATCGACAGCGCGCCGGGCCGCGGGACCTGCGCCACACTGCGCCTGCCCGCCGGCCGCGTGCGGTCGGCCGAAACGTCGTCCTGAAACGAAAAGGGCGGCGCCGTCGCCGGCACCGCCCTTCCCGGACCGCCTGATGCGGCCGGCGTCTACTTTATGTTGACCAGTCGCAGCGGGAAGTAGTTGTCCGCCATCTGGACCGCATCGATGTTCTGCTTCATCGCCCACACGATCGTCTGCTGGTGGAGCGGGATGTAGCCGAAATCGTCGGCAAGGTGCTTGAACGCCCGGCTGATCATCTCCTGGCGCTTGGCCCGGTCGGTCTCGACCGAGACCATGTCGGTCAGCTTGTCGACTTCCGCGTTCGAATAGCCGCCGTTGTTGAACTGGCCGCGGCTGCGCGCCGAATCGCGGGTGTGCATCAGGTTGAACAGGACGTTGTGGGCGTCGTACGTGGCGGGCGTCCAGCCGAGCAGGTAGAACGACGTGTTGAAGCCCGGCGTATTGACCTTGGCGAAGAAGCGGGCGCGGGTCTGGGCGTTGAGGTTCACCTTCATGCCGATGCGCGCCAGCATCGCGACGGCCGCCGTGCAGATGCCTTCGTCATTGACGTAGCGGTCGTTCGGGCAGTCGAGCGTGACTTCGAAGCCGTTGGGATAACCGGCATCCGCAAGCAGCTTCTGCGCCGCCGTCGGATCGAAGGGGGCCGTGCGCCGGCCCATCTCTGCCGTGTAGCCGTTGACGCCGGGCGCGATCAGCGAACCCGTCGGGACGGACTGGTTGCGCATCACGCGGCTCTTGATCGCCTCGACATCGATCGCCTGGTAGAAGGCCTGGCGCACGCGCTTGTCCTTGAACGGGTTCTTGCCCTTGATCGGCGAGTCCGTCAGCTCGGCGCGCATCTGGTCGAACGACAGGTAGATGATGCGCAGTTCCGGTCCCTGGACGAGCTTGAGGCCCGGCGTGCGGCTGAGTCGCTCCTGGTCCTGCGGCGGCACCGTGTAGACGAAATCGACCTCGCCCGACAGCAGGGCCGCCATGCGCGTCGCGTCGTTGCCGATGCGGAAGAAACTCGCCTCGGTGATGTTGTGCACGGGCTTGTCCCACCAGTTCGGATTCGGGACCAGCACGGTGCGCACGTCGGGTTCGCGCGTGCGCAGCACGAACGGACCCGTCCCGTTCGCGTTGCGGGTGGCGTAGCTTTCCTCGTTCTTGGTGATGTCGGCGGCGACGGTGGCGTTGTTCTTCTCCGCCCACGCCTTCGACATGATGCCCCAGGTCGACAGCTGTTCGGGGAAGATCGGATCGACCCCGTCGGTGTCGAACTCGACCGTGTGGCTGTCGATCTTGCGCGCACCCTTGGCGCTGGCGAGGGTGCCCTTTAGGTTCGACCCGCCGCTCTTCACGCGTTCGAGCGAAAACAGCACGTCGTCGGCCGTGAAGGGCGAGCCGTCGTGAAACTTGACGCCCTGGCGCAGCGTGAAGCGCCACACGGTGGGTGCCGACTGCCGCCACTCGGTCGCGAGCGAGGCTTCGAGCTTGAGGCTGGCGTCGCGGCGGACGAGCGGCTCGTAGATGTTCTGCGTGAAGGTCAGCAGGAACGTCTCGTTGCGCGCGTACGGGTCCATCGAGTTGACGTCGCCGTCATTCGCCCAGCGGAACGGCTTGGCGTCGAGCGGCGTCGTGTTCGCGCCAACGGCGAGAAGTCCGGCGAGAACGCCGGCAAGGATTGTCTTTTTCATCTTTGTCCCCCTCCGAGGGAGTGCGTGCGGATTGCACCAAGAGTAGCAAAACCCGGGCCGAATCCAAGCCGGCCCTGCCTTCGGAGGCATACAAAGGTCAGTTCGGGCGGGCGGCGTAGAGCTCGCGGAGGTCTTCGGCGGCCCGCAGAAGCTCATTCAGGTGCGGATTCAACGCCAACGCACGCTCATATGCCACAAGGGCTGCCGCCGGATGGCCCTGGCGCATCGCGATCTGGCCGAACCCGGCCAGCGCCCCGTAATGGCGGGGTTCGCGCGCGAGGGTCTCGACGATGTCGGCCACCGCGTCGGCGTCGCGGGTCTCCATGAAGGCGAGCGTCGCGCGCTTGTTCCACGCCTCGGCCCATTCGGGAAAGCGGGCGCACAGCTCGTCGAGCGTGTCGCGCGCGCGGTCGCTTTCCTTGGCGACGATCTGGCCGATCGCGGCATGCATCGCATCGACCGCGGCGGGCTCGGTATGGTCGGTCCACAGCGCCCAGATCAGATCGCCGGTTTCTTCAGCACCGCGCGGCGGTTTCTCGCGCTGCAGTTCGCGGAACAGCGCGTCCAGCCGCTTGGGCAGGCCGGCCGGCGGCGGACGGTCGCACAGGGTCAGGACGCGACGCAGGGCGCCCGAGATGTCGGGCGCGCGCGGGCTCGACCCGACCGGCGGACGGGCTGCGGCACGCGGTGCTGCGGGCTGCTTGCGTTCCTGTTTCACGGCCCATAATTTCGCGCATTCGCCGGCCGGTTTCTATCTTTTTCGCCACGGACCCGGGATTGGCTATAGTCCGACCTGTCATGGAATCGTCTCCCAGGAAGCGCCTCGTCGCGGTCGGGGCGGTGTGCCTTACGAGCATCTACCGCGTCCCCTCCATCCCCCCGGTACCCGTCAAGATCGTCTCGACCGACGCCTGCCGCGTGGCCGACGGCATGGCGATCTCGGCCGCCTGCGCGTTCCAGCGGCTGGGCGGCGACGCCGAGATCTGGGCGCGGCTGGGCAACGACCCCGAAGGCATCGCGATGCGCGCCGAACTCGCCGCGACGGGCGTCGATGTCGCGTCGTTCCGCATGCTTGCGCGCGGACGATCGTCGCATTCGAGCGTCATCGTCGACGCGAAGGGCGACCGGCTGGTCGTGCCCTACCACGACCCGGCCCTCGACAGTTCCGCCGACTGGCTGCCGGTCGAACGGCTGAAGGGGGCGGACTTCTTCCATTGCGAGGTCCGCTGGCCCGAAGGTGCGGAGGCCGGCCTCAAGGCCGCGAGGCGCGCCGGCCTGCGCGCGATGGTCGACGGCGAAACCGCACCGCTCGACGTGCTCCATCGCCTCGTCCCGCTCGCCACGCACGCGGTTTTCTCAGACCAGGGGCTCTTCGCCTTCGCCGGCACCGACGATCTCGAGACGGCGCTCAAGCGCGTCGCCGCCGGCCACGACGGCCATGTCGGGGCAAGCTGCGGACCGGCAGGCTATGCGTGGATCGAGGACGGGGTCATGCGCCGCGTGCCGGCCCCGAAGGTCGATGTCGTCGATACGCTGAGTGCCGGTGACGTGTTCCACGGCGCGCTCGCCCTGATGATCGCGGAAGGCCGGCCGATCGAAGCCGCTGCCCGTTTCGCGTGCGTCGCCGCCTCGATCAAGTGCACGCGCTTCGGCGGGCGGCTTGGCTGCCCGACCCGCGAAGAGGTCGAAGCCGCGGGCGGTTAGCGACGCAGGAATCGCCTGACCGGCGCGCATGGGCTAGAGTTTGCGGGCATCCCTCTCGCGAAACCGGCGATGTCGACGAACGACCCCGACCCGAACGACCCGCCGCCGCCGTCCCGCAGCCTCGCGGCGCGGATCGGCGCGATGTTCAGTTTGCGGGGCACACCGCCCGCCGGAAGCCGGACAGCGCGTGACGCCACGACGGCGGCCGAGATGCGGTTCCGCGAAGGGCTCGACGCGCTCGGCGAGGGCTTCGCGCTCTACGACGCGGACGACCGGCTGGTCACGTGGAACGCGCTTTACGTCGTCTACTTCCCCGAAGCGCGCGAGCGGATCCGCGCCGGAATGTCGTTCGGCGAAGTGCTGGCCGCGGTCGCCGACGATCCGGTCTGGACGGGTCTGCCGGAGGAACGCGAGCGCTTCCTGAATGCCAGCCGCGCCGGACGCGCCGCGACGGACGCGCCCTTCATCCTCGAACTGCCCGGTCCGAAAATCGTCGAGGGGATCGAGCGGCGGACCGCCGACGGCGGGCGCGTCGTCATCGTGCGCGACATCACCGCCGAGCGCGCCGCCCTGCGGGCCCTTGCGATCAGCGACCAGCGCTTCCGCGACGGCCTTGCGGCAATGACCGAGGGCTTCACGCTCTACGATACCGAGAACCGGCTCGCGATCTGGAACGACCGCTTCGTCGAGCTGTTCCCGCACCTCGAAGGCCGCCTGTATCCCGGCATTTCGCACGAGGAGATCATCCGCCTCGACGCGGCAGCGAATGTCTACGAAGGCGGCATGTCGGACGAGGAACTGCTGCAGGCCGCCCGCCTGCGCCGCGAACGGCCAGGCGTTCCCTACGAGCTGCGCATGCGCACCGGGCAGATCATCGAGGGCACGCAGCGGCGCACCGCCGACGGCGGCCGCGTGGCGACCTACCGCGACGTCACCGAGGCGCGCCGCACGCTCAAGCAGCTTGCCGACAGCGAGATCCGGCTGCGCGACTTCGCGCAGGTGACGTCGGACTGGTTCTGGGAAACCGACCACGAGCACCGCTTCACGTTCGTGTCCGATCCGCGCGGCGTGCTCGCACTCGACCTGCAGACGACGCTCGGCCGCACGCATGTCGACCTGATGGAGTCGGTCGACGGCTTTCCCGAATCCGAGATCGAGGCCCATCGCGCAGCACTGGACGCGCACCGGCCGTTCCGCGATTTCGTCTATCCGCTCCGGCTGGGCAGCGGGACGCTCGAATGGGTCGACGTGTCGGGCATCCCGCTGTTCGACGATTCCGGCGCGTTCGTCGGCTATCGCGGCGCAGGCCGGCTGGTCACCGAGGAAGTCCGCGCGCGCCGGAGCCTCGAACTCCTCCAGAGCGCCATCGACAACGCCAACGACGCCGTCACGGTCGTCGAGGCGAGCGGCCATCGCGAGCGGCGCGTCGAGATCGCCTTCGTCAACCGCGCGTTCGAAAGGCTGACGGGCTATTCGGCCGGCGAAGTCGTCGGCCAGCCGCCGCGCCGGCTGCTCGGCACCGACGCGGACCGGCAGGCCGCGGCCGGCCTGTGGGCCGCGATCCGCGACGGCGTCCCTTATCGCGGCGAGCTGCTGCTGCCACGCAAGGACGGATCGTCCGGCTGGGTCGATATCCGGCTCGACCCGATCTTCGAGCGCGGCCGGCTGACGCACTATGTCGCCATCGAGCGTGACGCGTCCGAACGCCACGAGAGCCAGGCCCGGCTTGCCGCCGCGCGCGACGAGGCGGAGGCCGCGCGCGAGGCGGCGGAGAAGGCCAATCGCGCGAAATCGGAGTTCCTCGCTTCGATGAGCCACGAGATCCGCACGCCGATGAACGGCGTGATCGGCATGGCGGGCGTGCTGCTCGACGGCAAGCTCCAGCCCGACCAGCGCCGCGCGGTCGAGACGATCCGCGATTCCGGCGAGATCCTGCTGCAGATCATCAACGACATCCTCGATCTCTCGAAGCTCGAAGCCGGGAAGATGGCGTTCGACGCGCTCCCCTTCGAGCCGAAGGTGCTGGCGCAGGGCGTGCTCGACATCGTCGAACCGCGCGCGGCCGGGAAAGGGCTGCCCGTCTCGCTCGCCGTCGCCGCCGGCGTGCCGGGCATCCTCGTCGGCGACAGCGTGCGCGTGCGCCAAGTCCTCATCAACCTCGTCGGCAACGCCGTGAAGTTCACCGCGCGCGGATCCGTCCGGCTCGAGATCGACCTGCCCGAGGAGGCACCCGACGACCGCGTCTGGGTCCGTTTCCGCGTCCACGACACCGGCATCGGCATTCCCGAGGAGCGCCGCAAGGACCTGTTCCGCGAGTTCAACCAGCTCGACAGCTCGATCACGCGGCGCTACGGCGGGACCGGACTGGGGCTCGCGATCTGCCGGAGCCTCGTCGCGCGCATGGGCGGGACGATCGCCATCGCGAGCGAGACCGGCCGCGGCAGCGTGTTCGAGGTCCGCCTGCCCTTTGCCGTCGCCGACACGACCGCCTTTATCGAAGCGACGCTCGGCGACGCGGCAATCGGCGGTGCCGCGATGCTGCGCCGGCCGGATGGCGGGCCGCTGCGCATCCTGCTGGTCGAGGACAACGAGACGAACCGGCTTGTGGCGCTGTCGATGCTCGAAAGCGTCGGCCTGACCGCGGATCTCGCGGCCGACGGTGCGGCGGCTGTTACGGCCGTGCAGACGCGCGACTACGACATCGTGCTGATGGACATCCACATGCCGGAAATGGACGGGCTTGCCGCGGCGCGCGCGATCCGCGCCCTCGACGGCGAGGCGGCCAGCGTGCCGATCGTCGCGGTGACGGCCAATGCGTTCCAGAGCCACGCGACCGAATGCCTCGATGCCGGAATGGACGATTTCCTGCCCAAGCCCTACCGGAAGGCGGCGCTTCTCGACGCCATCGCGCGCAACAGCCCGGCCCGGCGCGCCGACAGGCCACAAAGGTAGGCAGCCGTCGCGCCGGCTGCTAGGTTTGCGTCGTCTACCTATCGTCCAGCGGGAGCCGTACCATGATTCTCACCACCACCGGAACGGTCGACGGCAAGCGCATCGCCACCTATCTGGGCGTGGTGTCGTCGGATGTCGTTCTGGGCTCGAACGTCTTCAAGGATTTCTTCGCCTCGATCCGCGACTGGGTCGGCGGGCGCGTGGGCAGCTACGAGAAGGTCTTCGCCGACGCCAAGCGCGAAGCGCTGGCCGAACTCGAGCTGCGCGCCAAGGAGCTGGGTGCGGACGCCGTCATCGGCATCGATCTCGACTACCAGACGATCGGCGGCGACAGCAAGATGCTGCTGATGGTCGCGGCCAACGGCACGGCCGTGAAGCTGGGCTAGGCGGATGCGCGGGAGCTGGGCGGCAACCATGGGATTGCTCGCAAGTCTGCTGGCGCTGATCGGCTGCGACAGGCTCGTCGCGAGCCAGGTCGTCTACACGACCGGCGCCGACGTTCCGCAGATCCTGCAGGCGGCCTCCGTCGAAGGACCGCTCGTCGTCGAGACGATGGGCGACATGGGCGGTTCCGACCTGCGCGAGCGCGTGGCGAAGGTCCTGCGCGACGCCAATCCGCATCCCTGGCTCAAGTTCGAGACCGATCGGACGAAGGCCACGGGCGACTACCGCCTGATTTTCGTGTTCGAGGCGCGAACGGTCCGCCAGCCCGACTTTCCCGGAATTTGTGCCGGAAGACCGCCGAGATTCGAGAAAGATCCCGCAAGAATTAACGTGCATGCCGTGCTGTGCACGCCGCGCGGCCCTGTCGTCGCGGTGCACGGATGGCTGAAGCGGCCGGAATCGTTCGACGATCCGGCGATCGACCGCCTGATCAACCAGATGGGCCATCAGATCGTCCGCGGCGCGACCTGATCGTCTTCAATTTTATCTTTAACCGTTCATAAACACGGCGCGCTCGATAAAGGGCACATGAAACGTGCCGTGCCGGATTCAGCGCCTGTGCCGAGCGATCCGCTTTCCTCCGCGACGGATTGCGCGATCATGGACGCGATGAGCGATGCGATTCTGGTCGTCGACGAAGCCCGCCTGATCCTGCGGGCGAACCCGTCGGCCGGCCGGATGCTCGGCTGCGCCGTACGCGAACTCGAGAATGTCGCGCTGTCGCGCATCGTGCCGAACGCCGACGCGATCGAGGACGTCTGGACCGAATCGCGCGGCGCGCATACCGCCGACGTTCATGCGCTGGCATTCGACGGCCGCGCATTCCCCGCAACGCTTTCGGTCAGCGCCATCGCCGGCGTCGGCGGCTCGTGGCACGTGGTGTCGATCCGCGACACGACTGATCTGGCCCGCGCCCATCGCCAGCTGGTCGACCGTACGCTTCGCGACGCCCTGACCGGCCTTCCGACGCGCGCACTGTTCATCGAGCAGGTCGAACATTCGCTCGCCCGTCGTCGTGCCGGTTCGGCCGGCGGCGAGATCGCGGTCGTCTGCGTCGGCCTCGACCGGTTCAAGCTGGTCAACGACTCGCTCGGCTATCCGGCCGGCGACGAGCTTCTCGCGGCTGTCGCCGCGCGCCTGTCCGCCGAACTCGGGCCGGGCGTTCCCATCGCGCGGCTCGGCGGGGACGAATTCGGCATTCTCGTCGATGGCATCACCCGAAAGTCCGAAGCGGTCGTCATGGCGGAACGCGCACTCGGCACGTTCTCGTCCGCGTTCGCCTTGACCGGCCGGTCGCTGCTGATCGACGCCTCCCTCGGCCTTGCCTTCGCGCCGCCCGAGGACGGGATCGACGTCCAGACGCTGCTGTCCAACGCCGACGTCACGATGCATCGCGCCAAACGCACCGGCGGCGGACGGATCGAGATTTTCGAGCCGACCCGGCACGGCGAGGCCCTCGGCCTTCTCGAGATCGAACTGGCGCTGCGCGAAGCGCTCCAGCGCGGCGAGTTCGAACTCGTCTACCAGCCGATCGTCGACCTGCAGCGCGGCAACCTGCGCGGGGTCGAAGCGCTGCTGCGCTGGAACCGCGAAGGCGGCACGACGGTTCCGCCCTCGGTCTTCATCCCGATCGCGGAACAGTCCGGCCTGATCGTCCAGATCGGCGAATGGGTCCTGCGGCGTGCCTGCGCCCAGATGAAGGCATGGCGCGACCGCTATGGTGCCGCCGCCCCGGAATACGTGGCCGTGAATCTCTCGGCCCGCCAGATCGACCGCAGCGACGTGCCCGCCCTCGTGCGCCGCGTGCTGGCCGACACGAATCTCGATCCGCGCCATCTCGAACTCGAACTGACCGAATCGACGGTCGTCGAGAACCCGGAAGCGGGCCAGCGCATCCTTCGCGAAGTGGTGGCGCTGGGCGTCTCGCTCGCGATCGACGATTTCGGGACCGGCCAGTCGGCGCTGTCGCTGCTGCCGCGCCTGCCGCTCGCCAAGCTCAAGATCGACCGCGCCTTCGTCGCGCGCATGGACGTGGAATCGGAAAGCTTCGAGATCGTGCGCGTGATCGTCTCGCTGGCCCAGGCGCTCGGCATGCGCACCGTGGCCGAGGGCATCGAGCGCGAGAGCCAGCTTCGCCTGCTGCGCAGCCTCGGCTGCGCCCACGGACAGGGCTATCTGTTCTATCGCCCGCTTCCGGCGCAGGAAATCGAACGCCTGTGCGAGAGCCCGACGCCGGCAACGCTCCGGCCGCAGACGGCGACCGGCTAGCGGAACAGCACGTCCTTCGACGCGAGCACGGCACCGCCGACGATCAGCACGCACGCGGCGAGCAGCGAGATGCTGGCATTGCCCGTTCCGGCGAGCAGCAGCAGTCCCGTCGACATCAGCGGCGTCAGGTACGAGGCGGCACCCAGCGCCTTGATGTCGCCCTTCTTCATGCCGATGTCCCACACGAAGAACGCGAGACCGACCGGACCGAACCCCATCGCCAGAAGGGCCGCCCACTGGCCGGCCGTGCCGGCATAGGTGTCCTCGAACAGCACGTGGCAGATGGCGGCCAGAACGGCCGTACCGGCGCAGAAGCCCGTCACCGCGTCCGTCGGCACGTCGCCGAAGCGGCGCGACAGGACCGAATAGCTCGACCAGATCACGGCCGCCGCGAACGCGCAGCCATAGCCCGCGACCTGCGAGGGTGTGAACCCGCCGGTTCCGGCCCCTGTCCCGACGATCAGCACGCAGCCGGCAAGCCCGGCCGCCGCACCGGCAAGATGGAACCAGCGCAGCCGCTCGCCCGGCAGGAAGCCGGCGAACACGACGATCAGCAGCGGCCAGAGATAGTTGAGCAGGTTCGCCTCGACCGGCGGGGCAAGCGCAAGTGCCGCGAAATAGCACGCGTGATAGCCAAACAGGCCGTAGAGCCCGAGCGCCCAGACCTGCGGACGCTGGCGCCAGGCGGCGAAGAGCGGTTCGCGCCGGATCGCGCGCTTGGCAAGGCCGAGGAAGCCGGCGATCCCGAAGGTGACGGCGCAGCCGAAGAAGGGCGGCGGCTGCGCGATCGCCGTGAGAACCGCAAGCGATGCCCACAATGCGATGGCGCCCAGACCGATGAAAGTTGCCAGACGGACCGACAAGAAACTTTCTCCCGAAATGAAAAAGGCCCCCGGCCGGCAGCCGGGGGCCTTCCTCTAGCGGTTTGCCTTGGCCGCTTCAATACATGTGCTGGCCGCCATTGATCGACATGGTCGAGCCGGTGACGAAGCCGCCGTCGTCGGACACGAGGAACAGCACGCCGCGCGCGATCTCGGATGCCTTGCCGAGGCGCCCGACCGGAATGCGCGCGACAATCTTCTCGAGCACGTTGGGCGGAACGGCGCGCACCATGTCGGTGTCGATGTAGCCCGGCGCGATCGCGTTGACGGTGATCCCGGCCGAAGCACCCTCCTGCGCCAGCGCCTTGGTAAAGCCGTGGATGCCCGACTTCGCCGCCGCGTAGTTGACCTGTCCGTACTGGCCGGCCTGCCCGTTGACCGAGCCGATATTGACGATCCGGCCGAACTTGCGCGCGCGCATGCCTTCGATGACAGCACGGCTCATGTTGAAGCACGAGCCGAGATTGGTCTGGATGACCGCGTCCCACTGCTCGAACGTCATCTTGTGCATCGTGCCGTCGCGCGTGATGCCGGCGTTGTTGACCAGCACGTCGACGGGGCCGAGCTTCGCCTCGACCTCTTTCACGCCGGCGACGCACGCCTCGTACTTCGACACGTCCCACTTGAACGCGGCGATGCCGGTGCGCTTAGTGAAGTCCTGCGCAGCGGAATCGTTGCCGCCGTAGTTTGCCGCCACCTTGTAGCCGGCATCGCGCAGACCCACACTGATGGCTTCGCCGATCCCGCGCGTCCCGCCCGTAACGATCGCTACACGTCCCGACATGCGCCTTCTCCCCGTTCGGTGTTCTGTTTTCTGTTTTTTTGTTCTCGGCTCAGCGCTCGACGCACATCGCGATGCCCATGCCGCCGCCGATGCACAGCGTGGCAAGACCCTTCTTCGCGTTGCGCCGGCCCATTTCGTAGAGCAGCGTCGTCAGCACGCGCGCACCCGAAGCGCCCACCGGATGGCCGATGGCGATGGCGCCGCCGTTGACGTTGACCTTGGCCGGATCCCAGCCGAGCGTCTTGTTGACCGCGCAGGCCTGGGCCGCGAATGCCTCGTTCGCCTCGACGAGGTCGAGGTCCTCGACCTTCCAGCCGGCCTTGGCAAGGGCCGCCTTCGAGGCCGGGATCGGGCCCGAGCCCATGATCGCCGGCTCCACGCCCGCCGTCGCCCACGACACGATGCGCGCGAGCGGCTTGACACCGCGCTTCTCGGCTTCCTTGGCCGTCATCAGGATCAGTGCTGCCGCACCGTCGTTGATGCCCGAGGCGTTGCCGGCCGTGACCGTGCCGTTCTTGTCGAAGGCAGGGCGCAGCTTGGTCAGCGTCTCGATCGTCGTGCCGTGCTTGGGATACTCGTCGTCCGACACGACGACGTCGCCCTTGCGGCCCTTGATCGTCACGGGCGCGATCTCGTCCTTGAACTTGCCGGCCTTCTGCGCCGCCTCGGCCTTGTTCTGCGAGGCCATCGCGAACTTGTCCTGTTCCTCGCGCGTGATCTGCCATTTCTGCGCGACGTTCTCGGCCGTCGTGCCCATGTGGTAGCCATGGAACGCGTCCCACAGCCCGTCCTTGATCATCGTGTCGACCATCTCGGCGTTGCCCATCTTGGTGCCGCCGCGCAGGTACATCGCGTGGGGCGCCTGGCTCATGCTCTCCTGTCCGCCGGCGACGACGATGGCGCTGTCGCCGTTGCGGATCGCCTGGAAGCCGAGTGCGACCGCGCGCAGGCCCGAGCCGCAGAGCTGGTTGATGCCGTAGGCGGTCTTCTCGACCGGGATGCCGGCGCCGATCGCGGCCTGACGCGCCGGGTTCTGGCCCTGGCCGGCCGTCAGGATCTGGCCGAGGATCGCCTCGTCGACGTCGGCGGGTGCCACGTTCGCGCGCTTCATCGCTTCGAGGATCGCGACCTGACCGAGATAGTGCGCCGACACGCTCGAAAGCGCGCCGTTGAAGCTGCCCACCGGCGTACGCGCCGCCGCGGCGATGACGATGTCGGTCATGAGTCTCTCCCGTTTTTGAATTCTCGCGGATTGGCCGTCAGTCTACGCGTGGCCGCATCAGCGGGGCAAGCGCCCCAGCCATTCCGCGAGCGGTTCCCAGAGCTCCGTTTTCGCGCGTCCGCCGACGACCATGCCGATATGGCCGAGCTGGAGTTCGAGCGCGTCGGGCTTTTTCAGTTTTGCTGCAAGTGCGCGCGCACTCGCCGGCGGCACGATGCGGTCCTGCGCCGGAATGACGCACAGGGCCGGAAGGTCGAGCATGTGCGGCAGCACCGCGCGGCCCGACAGCGTCCACTTGCCCAGGGCCGGGCTGTTCTCGCCGTACCAGCCCACCAGCGTCTCGCGCGCGACGGGTGCGGACAGCGGCACGCCGTCGTTGAGCCAGTCCTCGAGTGCGAGGAACGCGCGCAGCTTCGGGCTGTCGTCGGGAATGCCGGCGATGGCGCGGAACTTGCGCGCGGCGAGGAACGGATCGAGGGCCGAGAACATGCCCTGCAGCACGTCGACGGGCAGTTCGCCTGCCGCGTCGATCCACGGCCACCACGGGCGCAGCGCGTCGCCGATCCCGAGTGCGAGGTCCGTCCGTTCGGTATGGAAATCCCAAGGTGTCGCGAGCAGAGCGAGCCCCGAGAGCCGGTGCTGCTGGCGTGCGGCAAGGCCGAGGGCGAGCAGGCCGCCCATGCAGTAGCCGAGCACGGCCGGGCGCGCACCGCCCGCACGCTCGACAGCACCAAGCGCGTCGGTCAGGCGGCGATCGATATAGGCCGACAGGCCGAAGCCGCGCTCGACATCGCCGGGCGCATCCCAGTCGACGAGGAACGGCCGGAAACCGCGTGCGGCCAGGAAGCGCGCGAGCGAGTTGCCCTCGTCGAGATCGAGCACGTAGGCGCGGTTGATCAGCGAGGGAACCAGCAGCAGCGGGCGCGCACCCTTCGGTGCGGCCGGCGCATAGTCGTAGACGCGCGTCGTGCCTTCCTGCCAGACCGTCGCCGGCCATTCGAGCGGGCGGCGCCACGGATGCTTGCGATAGCGCGTCAGTCCTTCGTGGAAATCGGCGAGGCGGCGGCGGATCTCGCGCCCCAGCGCCTCACGGAACGCCGGTTCCGGATGGCTTGCGAGTTCGCTTGCGAGGCTTTCGGCCCGTTCCTTCAGGCTTGGGTGCCACGCCAGCCCCGGCAGCCTTACCGGTGTCGCCGGCAACCCTTTCTTCGAGAACGGCAAGGCGGCGGCGCAGCTCAGCCAGCTCGTCGCCGCGATCGCCACGTGCAGCGCCAGCGGGCGCGGCCCCGTGCGCGGGGGCGGCCGGTCCTGCGGCGTGCTTGAAGAATTCGGCGAACGGGCCATCGGCAAACACATTCGCACCGGGCCCTGCCCCCTTCAACCCTTCGGCCGCCGCGGCCCAGATGCCCGCAAGCCCGGCCGGCCCGAGCGTGGCCCAGAGCTGGGCATAGCGGCCCATCGTGCGCGAGACTTCCGGATCGGCCGACATGGCGGCGATCTGGTCCTGCCAGAGATCGAGATAGCGTCTGGCGAGTTCGTCCAGATTGGGCGGTTCGGTGGTCATGCGGCGATCAGCCTAGCCGAACTGGGTTGCGCGAATAAGGGTAAACAGATACCGTATGCCGATTTAGTGTGCGCTTGCGAGAAATCCCCCCGTCATGCGAGGTTAACCACATGACAGACACAACCAACGCTCCACCCGCAGCCGACGCCCCTGCCTCCGGCGAAGCCGGGAAGGACCCGGTCAAGATCAAGAAATATGCAAATCGCCGTCTCTACAACACGGCGACATCGAGCTACGTGACGCTCGACCACCTCTGCACGATGGTAAAGCAGGGGACAGATTTCGTGGTGCACGACGCCAAGACCGGCGAGGACATCACGCGCAGCGTGCTGACCCAGATCATCGTCGAGGAAGAAGGCAAGGGCGGGCAGAACATGCTGCCCGTGGCGTTCCTGCGCCAGCTCATCTCGTTCTACGGCGACAACCTGCAGGCCCTGGTGCCGCGCTATCTCGAGAACTCGATGTCGGCGTTCTCGCGCAACCAGGAGCAGATGCGCACCGCCATGCAGCAGGCTTTCGGCGGCATGTTCCCGTTCAGCGCCCCGATGGGCGGCACGATCGAGGAGATCGGCAAGCAGAACATGGCGCTGCTGCAGAACGCGATGAAGATGTGGGCGCCGTTCGGTTTCGAGGGCGGCAAGGCTCCGGCCGGTGCCGCACCGGCCGCCGAGCCGGGTGCCGGCGTTCAGGGAACCGAATCGCTGGACGAGCTGCGCAAGCAGCTCGAAGCCATGCAGGCCCGCCTGTCGGACCTTTCGAAGAAGCCCTGAAGCCTCAGACCTCGAGCGCCGCGCGGTAGAGGTCGAGCAGCTCGTCCTGCTCCTTGCGGTCGGGCTCTTCCATCTTCCTGAGCTTGATCACCTGGCGCATGATCTTCGTGTCGAATCCGTTGCCCTTGGCTTCGGCATAGACCTCGCGGATGTCGGCGGCCAGATCGGCCTTCTCGGTTTCCAGACGTTCGATGCGCTCGACGAACGACTTCAGTTTCGCCGCCGCAATCCCGCCCGTGTCGCCGCCGTCCGCCATCTGCCCGTCTCCAAGATTTCGATTCGAAGGAGCCGGAAGCTAGCCGTGCGGGACCGCCGCGACCAGACGAAATCGTCGCGGTCTGTGGATAAGGTGCAAAGCGGGACTAATGCTTGTGCGACGAGGCGAATTTGGCCTTCTGGTCGCCGGATGCCTCTTTCTGGTGCTTGGCCTTCCACTCTTCGTACGGCATGCCGTAGACGATCTCGCGCGCCTGCGGATCGGTGAGGCCCACGCCCTTTTCCTGGGCGGCGGCGAGGTACCATTTCGACAGGCAGTTGCGGCAGAAACCCGCCAGATTCATCATGTCGATGTTCTGCACGTCGGCGCGCTCGCGCAGATGCGTCACGAGCCGGCGGAAGGCGGCGGCTTCCAGTTCGGTGCGGGTCTTGTCGTCGAGTTCGGCGGCCATGGCGGTCTCCCGGCTGGGGTTCTGCCCCTAGATATAGGCCGCCGGGCCGCCGGCTACAAACCCTCGACCGTCTCGGCGATCAGCCCGTCCACGACGGCGACGAGTGCGGCCATCCGGTCGGCGCCCGCGGCGACGGCCTTGGCATGGGCCGCACGCTGGCGGTGCGCCGACGTGCCGCGCGTCAGGATCGTGCGGGCATGCGCGATCTCGGCCATGCAATCCAGCCGCTCGGCATCCGGCCGGACCAGTTCGACAAGCTCGTCGAGCAATGCGGCGTAGGCGACGATCTGGCCCTTGCCGAAATCGACGAGGCCGCCGTCGAGCCCGTAGCGCTGCGCGCGCCAGCGGTTCTCCTTCACCAGCATGTGCGGATAGATGCGCCAGCGCTGGTTCTGCCGCTTGAGCCGCCAGAGCATCGAGATCAAGCACTGGTAGAGGGCCGCGATCGCCACCGCATCGTCGAGATAGGGGCACATGTCGGTGACGCGCATTTCCAGCGTGGGAAAGCGCGCCGACGGGCGCACGTCCCACCACAGCTTCGAGGCGTCGTCGATCAGGCCCGCGGCGACGAGCCGGTCGAGCTGGCGGCGGTATTCCCCGTAGCTCTCGAAATGGTCGGGCGGGCCGGTGCGCGGCAGTTCGTTGAAGATCGCCACGCGGTAGCTCGCCAGCCCCGAATCCTCGCCCTGCCAGAACGGCGACGATGTCGACAGCGCCAGCAGATGCGGCAGGAAATAGCCGATCTGGTTCATCAGATCGATGCGCAGCTCGTCGTCGTCGATGCCGACATGCACGTGCAGGCCGCAGATCACGAGCCGGCGCCCCACGCCCTGCAGGTCGCGCTCGAGTGCGCGGTAGCGGTCCTTGTCGGTCGCCCCCGCCCCGCGCCACAGCGCGAACGGATGGGTCGACGCGGCGATGGGGGCAAGGCCGAAATCGCCCGCCACGTCGGCGACGGCACGTCGCAGGCGGGCAAGGTCGGCGCGCGCCTCGCGCGCCGTGCGGCACACGCGCGTCTGCACCTCGATCTGCGCGCGCAGGAATTCCGGGCTCGCCTGCCCGGCCTGGCCCTGTGCCGCCAGCCGCGCTTCGACGCGCGCGACCAGATCCGACGGCGGATCGCGCGCCAGATCGCGCGTCGCGCGGTCGACCAGCAGATACTCTTCCTCGACGCCGATCGTGAAGGCGGGCTCGCTCATGGATAGACCTTTGCCGCCGCCATTTCGGGCAAGTCGACCAGCGGGGCGAGCGCGTCGCCGAAAGCCGCAGCCCAGCGGTCGCAGCCGGCGCGCGTGTCGATCAAGTCCTGGCGGATCTCGATCAGCGCGTGCGGCAGGCCCGCCAGCTCGCAGTGCGCGCGCATCGTGTAGCCGTGCCCGTCACGCGCGTCGTAGGGCTGGTTGTCGCCGACCGCGACACCTTCCTGTGCGGCCAGACGCGCCATCAGCGGAACAGGCAGGCGCGGGTCGGACTTCCACAGCACGCCCACGTGCCACGGCCGCTCGAATCCCTTGAAGACCGGCGTGCAGGAATGCATCGCCACGACGACCGGCACCGTGCCCCGCCGCATCATGCCGGCAAGCGTCTCGTGGATAGCCGCGTGATAAGGCGCATGCAGTGTGGCGATCCGCGCGGAACGTTGTGCGGGCGCAAGCGCGAAATTGCCCGGCACCGGCGTGCCGTCGGAAACCTCCGGGCACAGGCCCGGATCGTCGAGGCGCCGGTTGCAGTCGATCACGAGGCGCGAATAGCCGCTTGCCACGACCGTGCAGCCGAAGCGCGCGGCGAGCCGTCTGGAAACCTCGAACGCGCCGATGTCCCACGCGATGTGGCGGTCCCATTCGGCGCGCGGCACGCCGAGATCGCCAAGGGAACGCGGCACCGCCCTGCTTGCATGGTCGCAGATCACGACAAGGCGCGTGTCGCCGGCGGCCGGGATCGTGATGACCGGCGGCGGATCGTCGGGTGCGAGAAGGGAAATCGGCTCTGGCATACGCGCGTGCCGCCACTATAGCGCGCCGCGCGAGCGCCCTGCTAGGCTCGCCGCGGACATGGATAACCGCGCGTTTCTCCTCTCGCTGTTCGAGGCGGCCATCGCCGCCGCCCAGCCCGCCCTGCGGATCCGCGACTTCCTGCCGGCCGCCCCGCGCGGCCGTCTGGTCGTCGTGGGTGCAGGCAAGGCGTCCGCCGCCATGGCGAAGGCGTTCGAGGATGCGTGGCCCGGCAGGCTGGAAGGCCTCGTCGTCACGCGTTATGGCCACGGCGTGCCGTGCCGGCACATCGAGATCGTCGAGGCCGCCCATCCGGTTCCCGATGCCGCCGGCATGGCGGCCGCGGGCCGGATGCTCGAACGCGTGCGTGGCCTCGGCGCCGACGATCTCGTCGTCACGCTTATGTCGGGCGGCGGCTCGGCCGTGCTGAGCCTGCCGGCTCCGCCCATCGCACTCGACGAGTTCCGGGCGCTGACGACGGCCCTGCTGAAGTCGGGTGCCAACATCGTCGAGATGAACGCGGTGCGCAAACACCTGTCGACGATCTCCGGCGGACGTCTCGCGCAGGCGGCGGCCCCGGCGCGCGTGCTGACCCTCGCGATCTCCGACGTGCCCGGCGACGATCCGTCGACGATCGGATCGGGCCCGACCGTGCCCGATCCCACGACGCTGGCCGACGCGCGCGCCGTACTCGCCAAATACGGGATTGTCCCCTCGCCCGCCATCGCCGCGCGCCTCGCCGATCCGGTGGCCGAAACGGCGAAGACGCTGCCCAATGCCGACTACCGGCTGATCGCGGCACCGATCCAGTCGCTCGATGCGGCGGCAGCCGCCGCGCGCAAGGCCGGGTTCTCCGTGCATTCGCTCGGCCCCGATCTCGAAGGCGAAAGCCGCGAGGTGGCGGCCGCGCATGCGCGCCTCGTGCGCGACATCCGCGCGGGGCGCGGGCCGGTGGCCGCACCCTGCGTGCTGCTGTCCGGCGGCGAGACGACCGTCACCGTCCGCGGCAAGGGGCGTGGCGGGCGCAACGCGGAATTCGCGCTCGCCCTTGCGGTCGAACTCGACGGCATGGACGGCGTTTGGGCCATCGCCGGCGACACCGACGGGATCGACGGGACCGAGGACAATGCCGGTGCCGTCGTGACGCCCGACACGCCCGTGCGCGCGCGCAAGGCCGGGATCGACGCGAGGGCGCGCCTGTCCGACAACGACGGCTATGGCTTCTTCGCGGCTCTCGGCGATCTGGTGGTCACCGGGCCGACGCATACCAACGTCAACGATTTTCGGGCTATAGTCGTCGTCTGAACGAACGAGAAAAACCCGGGAGACCGCCCCCTTGCGCCGCATCTGTGCCACCAAAATCGTCGCCACGCTCGGGCCGGCCACCAGCGATCCCGAAATCATCGAGCGGATCTTCAACGCGGGCGTCGACGTCTTCCGGCTCAATTTCAGCCACGGCATCCACGAAGACCACCGCAAGCGCTACGACACGCTGCGCGCGCTGGAGGAAAAGACAGGTCGGCCGATCGCCGTCCTTGCCGACCTGCAGGGACCGAAGCTTCGCGTCGGCACGTTCAAGGCCGGATCGGTCATGCTCAAGGTCGGCGCCACGTTCCGCTTCGACATGGACAAGACGCCCGGCGACGAGACGCGCGCACCCCTGCTCCATCCCGAGATTTTCGCGGCCCTGCAGCCCGACCAGCATCTGCTGATCGACGACGGCAAGCTGCGCCTGCAGACGATCGAGACTTCGCCCACGCATGCGCTGTGCAAGGTGCTGGTCGGCGGCGCCATTTCCGACCGCAAGGGCGTCAACGTGCCGGGCACGGTGCTGCCGATCTCGGCGCTGACCGAGAAGGACCGGCGCGACCTCGCCTTCGCGCTCGAGCTCGGCGTCGACTGGGTGGCGCTGTCCTTCGTGCAACGCCCCGACGACATCGCGGAAGCCAAG
Organism: Tagaea sp.; assembly: GCA_965279565.1. Classification (GTDB taxonomy): domain Bacteria; phylum Pseudomonadota; class Alphaproteobacteria; order CACIAM-22H2; family CACIAM-22H2; genus Tagaea. The sequence goes on from OZ257249.1 coordinate 306,280, forward strand.
AAACTCGTCCAGGGCCGTGCAGGCGTGTGCGCCAAGCTCGAGAAGCCGGCGGCGATCGACCGGCTGGACGAGATCGTCGAACTGTCGGACGCGGTGATGGTCGCGCGCGGCGATCTCGGCGTCGAGATGATGCCGGAAGACGTGCCGGCCATGCAGAAGCGCATCGTGCGCACCTGCCGCAAGCTCGGCCGGCCGGTCATCGTCGCCACGCAGATGCTGGAATCGATGATCCATTCGCCCACACCGACGCGCGCGGAAGCCTCCGACGTCGCGACCGCCGTCTATGACGGTGCTGATGCCGTGATGCTGTCGGCGGAAACCGCGTCGGGCGAGTACCCGACCGAGGCGGTGACGATCATGGAGCGCATCATCGCCCGCGTGGAGCAGGATCCGCTCTATCGGCCGATCATGGATGCCGACCATGCGGCACCCGAACCCACCGCGTCGGACGCGATCACGGCGGCGGCCGCCCAGGTCGCGCGCACGATCAAGGCGGCGGCGATCGTCACCTTCACCACGTCGGGCTCGACGACGCTGCGCGCCGCGCGCGAACGGCCGGAAGCACCGATCCTGTGCCTGACGCAGAACCGGCGCACCGCACGCCGGCTCGTGCTGTGCTGGGGCACGCACACGATGCTGTCGGAGGAGTTCGCATCGTTCACGAAGATGGTCGACAAGGCGTGCGAGGTGGCGAAGGCCGAAGGCTTCGCCGATCCGGGCGAGACCATCGCGATCACCGCCGGCGTGCCTTTCGGGACGCCCGGCGCCACGAACATTCTGCGCATCGCCTGGATACGGTGATATTTCCTAGTATAAGATTGTATGCCTTGACGAGGTTTTGATTGTTCTTTAGACGTTCTCTCCACCTTGGGATGTGGAGAGAACGATGCTGCAGTCGCCTGAAAATCTTCTGAAGCCATATCCGCCGCGCCGCCGTCCGACGATGTTCGGTGGCGGTGACGGCTGGTTCGATCTCGACGACTGGGTCGGTCCGTCGCACCCCAGCGGCCGCGCCGACGTCGCGAAGATCGAGGCGATCCTCGCCAACAGCGGCGACTTCCCGATCGAGCGCTTCCAGGGCCCGACCGGCTACTGGGGCGGGGCGCTCGACGCCGGCATCCGAGCCTACCAGAAACGCAACGGCCTGGAGATCGACGGCGCGCTGCGCCCCGGCGGCCCGACGATCAGCCACATGCGCGATTCGTTCGCCGGCCTGTTCGACGGCCACGAACCGCCGACGGTCGAGGAGATCGACGCGCACCAGAACGCCGTCGGCGACGACAACGACGGCACGATCGCGTGGCGCAAACCGCCCATCGACCTGTCGCAGGTCCCCGGCCTGCCCGAGATCGACCACGCGGCCGACGCATCGAATGCGCGCCTCGTGCGCGCGATGCTGCGCACCGGCGACATCGACGGCTACGCGCCGCTGATGCGCGACGCGATCAAACAGGGCGGCAAGCGCGCCGTGGCAGAGGTCTACGACCTCACGAAGAAGCTCGACGAGGCGTCGCCGGGATTGGGCGGGCGGTTCGCGAGCAACGTCGTCAGACCGATGACGAAGGAACAACTCGAGGAGTTCGAACTGAGCGCGCCAGAGGGGCAGCCGCTCGGGACGAAGGTCGCCTTAACCGACACTCTGGGCGATCTCGGGATCCCCCTGCTGGGAACTGTCATGACCGGCATCGCAACAAAGCTGGGCATCGACGGAACCCGTCAAGCGCTGAAGCCGGGCGAGGTTCCGGGATCGCCGCCGCCGCTCGAGCCGACGGTCGACAACAAGCCGGCAACACCTCCGCCGCCGGCGCTCCTCGACGTGCCGCTCCATACGGGCGGTGAGGCCGAAGTGCCGAAGGCGTCGGACAACATCGAGACGTTTCCGGCAGCTCCGGACGAAATACGCCAACAGATCATCGACGATATCAGGAAGGATCTGTTCCCGAATTACGTGGAGATGCGGTACGGCGACCGCGAGGAAAATCGCGCGACCGACGAGAATGCAGAAATCACAAACCTCATCATCAAGACGTTCATGGATGAAGTGAAGAAGTCCCATCTCCCGGACATGATTCATCACAGGAAGGGCGGTTCATATCTAGGGGAGAAAAAGGAATACAGGGAAGAGGCAACGATCCCAAACAACGTCGGTACCTTCAATCGACCGGACGGCACATTCCAGCTCGAAGGAGCGAAGGACAACGACGACTCCATGAATTTCAATGTGCAGACTCCGCGAAAAGACGGCACGCCAATCGAACGAGAACAGAGAAGTTTCGACCGGCTGTCAGAAATGCTCGGCAAAGACAGCATGAAGGGTTACCCGAAAAGACTTCCCAACCAGAGCCTTGAAGATCACAAGCGAGAGGCGGTAGCGTTTGGGGTCCGAATGTTCAAAGAATACTACAACCGCTTGTGGAACCTCCCGGGTCCGAGATAGGGAAATGGATTTCGACGACCTCCGCCGCGAAGGGCACGAGCCTGCGATCGTGCCAAATGCGGGACGCGGGCAAACGGTCAATTGGACGAGTGCTGACGCGCAACGATTTCTCGAATCGCTGCGCGCGGCGTTCCCTCACATTTTCGTCCATGAAGACTTCAGTCATCTGCATCATAAGGCGGAAAAGCCGGACGTTCGGACCCTCGATCGCATCGACAGCCCCGCAAAGCTGCTCCGCGTCGAAGTTCTCTTCACGTATCCGGGCTGGCGGCCAAATCTTGTGCAGGTTGACGATCGGGGTCCCGGATACTCTCCGTATTGGACGTGGGAGCGATATGTTTCGCCGCGTCTGTCGTTTTCTGTCCGACGCGACGAAGACTACGTCTGGCGACCTGTTTGGAAACAGGAGAGGCGCGCTTCGCCGATCGAATCCTGGGCTTCGACAGATTTGATGACTTCCTACCGGCGGGAGCTGCCGGAGGAACGCAAGATCGAAGAGAAGGCATTGCGGCTTGCCCGCAAGCTCTGTGCGCGAACCGTGCCAATGCTGTGGCATTCGCTGGAAGAGTATTTTTCCGGGAAAGGGCGCGTCAACCGGGGCGGATTCATGGTTGGCGACGGCTGGGCGGTGCCAGGTGTGATCGACTGGTGCCGGGCCGCGCCGAATCGCATGATCGATGCCGGCACTTTTGCCGTCGGTGGTGGAACCGGATGTCTACCCGTCGAACTCGTCCCCGACTCCTGGTGGGGCGATATCCCGAAGCCCAAATGGGCCCAACGCCCCTGAGCGCTGAGCCCGCCCCCCCTCAGCTCTCGAGCACGCTGCGAAGCATCCAGGCGGTCTTTTCGTGGATATCGAGGCGCTGGGTCAGCAGGTCCATCGTCGGCTGGTCGTCGGCCTTGGCGACGACGGGCAGCAGCTTGCGCGCGGTGCGTGCCGTCGCTTCCTGGGCGGAGACGAGATGGCGGACCATGTCGTCGGCCTTCGGCACGCCGTCCACTTCCTTGATCGAGGCGAGCTTCGAGAATTCGCGGTAGGTGCCCGGTGCCGGGTGGCCGAGTGCCCGGATGCGTTCGGCGATCAGGTCGAGCGCGTTCCACTGCTCGGTGTACTGGCCCATGAACATCAGGTGCAGGCTGTTGAACTGCGGCCCCGTGACGTTCCAATGGAAATTGTGGGTCATCAGGTAGAGCGTGTAGCTGTCCGCGAGCAGGGCAGACAGGCCTTTCACGATCTTCGCGCGCGTCGACGCGTCGATGCCGATGTCGATCTTCGGGGCGCTGCTCTTCTTCGATGCCATGGCCTTGCTCTCCTTCGCTCTTCTCTCGAATCTGGGCCAACCGGCGGAAATTGCAAGCCCGTCAGGTCATCGTGATCGAGACCGTCCCGAGCGCGCCGAAATCGGCCACGTAGGTACCCGGCTTGTCGGCGAAATGCGGCACGATGCACGAACCGGTCGTGACGATGTGGCCCTTCGCGAGGGTCGTCCAGGACGGCGGGTTGTTCGCGAACAGGACGAGGGCGGAAAGCGGGTCGCCGAGGATCACGGATCCCGACCCTTCCACGACGACGCGTCCGTCGAACGACAGCGTCATCGGATGCTTGCCGAGCTCGTACTTGCGCCAGTCTTGCACGGCCGGACCGTAGACGAACCCGCCGCTCGCCATGGAATCGGCGAGCGCTTCGGCCGGGGTCGCCCCGGGCTGGCGCCCGTCGACGATCTCGATCGCCGGGTGGAAGGCCGCGACTGCGTCGGCGACTTCCTCGCGGGTATAGGGCGTCTTGCGCGCGGGCAGGTCGCGCCCCATCGCGAAGGCGAACTCGCACTCGAACTTCGGCGCGATCAGCGAGGCGCGCGGGAAGCGGGCGGGCGAGGCCATCGTCCAGGGCGCGTAGAGCGGCGCGTTGGTGACGACCGGGATGCCGGACCTGGCCTGCTGCTTCGCGTCGACATTGCCGACTTTCCAGCCGGTCACCGTGTGGCCCGCGATGCGCGCGATCGCGGCATGCACCGCTTCGGCGTCCTGGTAGGTGGCCGGGGCGCCCGAGGGCCACTTCGCCATCGTGCGGACGTCGCGGCGGGCCGCCATCACGGCGGCGGCATTGGCCGTCGCGTCGAACTTGTCGCTCATGCGTTTTCTCCGGTCGGTCCTTCGGTGACGTTCACATGCCCGCCGCGCCTGACCATGATCCGCTTCCCGAACAGCGTGCCGACCTGCTTGCGGTGCGACACGCAGATCAGCGTCTTGTCCGGGAAATCCTCGATCAGGCGGCCGAGCATGAACATTTCTGATTCCTCGTCGAGCGAGGCGAGCGTTTCGTCGAGGATGAGGCAGGGCGCGTCCGTCAGCAGGGCGCGCGCGAAGGCAAGGCGCTGCTGCTCGCCGCCCGAGAAGGGCTCGCCCTTGTCGCCGACCGGTGCCTTCAGGCCCTCGGGCTCGGCTTCGACGCGCCGGTCCATCCGGACGCGCTCGAGCGTGCGCGCCCACAGGTCGTCGGCGAGCGTGCGGTGGATCGCGACATTGTCGGCGACCGTTCCCTGCACGAAGGCGGTGGCGGCGCGCGCGAAGAAGAACAGCCGCTTGCGGTCGGTAAGGCTGAGGCTGGTCACGTCGCGCCCGTCGATCGTGATGCGTCCCGACGACGGCCGGTGCATGCCCAGCAGCATGAAGATCAGCGTCGTCTTGCCGGAACCGGAATCGCCGAACAGGCCGATCTTCTCGCCCGGCCGGATCGACAGCGAGAACGGGTGCAGCAGCGTCTCGCCACGGTCGGAGACGAGCGTGACGTTGTCGAAGCGGATCTCGCCGAACGATGCGGGCGGGCGGGCCCCCTTTTCGGCCAGCACGCCGTCGAGCCCGTCGGTCGAGGCCGAGATGCGCTTCAGCGCAAGCCGCGCGTCGTTGATCATCGGCCACGCCTCGCCGATGCGGCTGAGGTTCGGGAAGATCAGCATTGTGTAGTAGGCGAAGATCAGGAACTTGCCGATCTGCGGTGGGCCGTCGGTCGTGACGAACAGCAGCACGAGGCACACGGCCGACGACATGCCGATGACGAACTCGACGAGACCGTAATAGGCGCCGTGACGGCGCCACAGCATCCGGTTCATCGCCGCGAGCTTGCGCGCACCCGCCAGCAGCCGGACGATGAACGCGGCACCCAGGCCCGTGAAACGCAGGTCGAGATTCTTCTGGTAGAGCGAGGCGAGATAGCCGAGATAGCCCTGATCGAGGGCCATCTTCTCGATGTACTTCTTCTTGCGCCACTGCGCGTAGTAGGCGATCGCGCAGATCAGCAGACCGATCTCGACGAGCAGGATGTAGAACAGCCACTTCTCGACGAAGAAGATCACGCACAGCATCAGCACGAGCTGCAGCACCGCCACGCCGGCATGGACGAGCGCCTCGCGCAGCAGGCGCTGGACGGCCTCGAGATCGCCCGAGGCGGCCGCGAGCACACCGCCCGCCCCCATCTTGGAGAGCCGCGCATAGGGACCGCGCAGCAGGTTGAGTGCTATGGAGCCGCGGATCGACCGGATGATCCGCTCGGACAGGGCCGACGTGCGGTATTCCGACAGCAGGAAGAAGATCAGGACGACGACTTCGATCGCGAAGATCAGGCCGACATAGAGCCAGATGCGGTCGATGTCGCGCAGCAGCGTCGCCTCGATCCCGCCCCACCAGGTGCCGGGCTTCGGGCCTTCGATCAGCGCGTTGATCGGCAGCGGGCGCACGACCACGGCGATCGACTGGACGCATGCGATCAGAAAGATGACGAAGATGCCGACCCGCCACTTCGGGTCGTGCTTCTTCAGCAGCGTGTCGATCTCACGAATGAACATTCGGGCGCCCTTCGGCGTAGGGCGCAAGCACGCCGACGATCGCCGCATGGGTCGGTGCCGACAGCCCGTGCTTTGCCGAAAGGCGCACGACAGCGCCCGAAAGCCAGGGAAGTTCGAGTTTGGCGCCGCGCTCGAGGTCGTGAAGCATCGAGGCCTTCATGCCGTCGGGCAGCGATTCAATGAAACCGAGCGCCGTCCCGACATGGTCGACGGAAAGAGCTGCACCTTCGGCACGCGCGACGGCCACGGCTTCTTCGACAAGCCGGCGGATCGTCGTGCGCGTGGCTTCGGTCCGCCACAGCAGACCCTTGGGCAGCCGCGTTGCGGCCGTGATCGCCGAAAGGGTGGAAAGGAAGACGAACTTCTCCCAGATGGCCTTCTCGATATCGTCGCTCGCCGTAATGTCCACACCCGCGCGTTTGGCGATCCCGACAAACTCCGTCACCCGCGGATGCTCGGGCTTTCCGAACGCACCGACGATGATTCGGGCGAGCTTGCCGGAATGCCGGATCGTCCCAGGCTCGGCGATCGTCGTCGCGATCTGCGCGACGCCGCCCAGCACGCGTTCGGGGCCGAAGACCGCACGCAGCATGCCCGGCGCTTCGACGCCGTTCTGCAGCGACACGACGTTCGTCGCGGGACCGACGAGCGGGGCGATCTGGCGCGTCGTCGCCTCGACGTCCCACAGCTTCACCGCCAGGAACACGATGTCGACCGGACCGATCGCGGCCGGATCGGATTCCGCGCGGATCGGCTGGACGAGATTGCCGAGCGGCGATTCGATCCGGATGCCGTTGGCGCGGATGGCCGCCAGATGCGGCCCGCGCGCGACGAGCGCCACGTCGGCCCCGGACGCGGCAAGCCGCGCGCCGAAATAACCGCCGACGCCGCCTGCCCCGACGAAGACGATCTTCACGTCAGCGCCGCGCAGGCTTTCTGGATGCGCGTGCACGCGTCGCGCAGCGCCTCGGTCGACGTGGCGTAGGAGATGCGGAAGTACGGTGCCAGACCGAACGCCGATCCCTGCACGACCGCGACCCCGACGCTTTCCAGCAGATACGTGACGAAATCGGTATCGGTCTGTATGACCTTGCCGTCGGGCGTCTTCTTGCCGATCGTGCCCGCGCAGGACGGGAAGACGTAGAAGGCGCCTTCCGGCTTCGGGCAGCGCAGGCCCTTCGCCTCGTTGAGCATCTTGACGACAAGGTCGCGGCGCTCGACGAACACCTTGTTGTGCTCGGCGATGAAGCCGTTGGGGCCGTTCAGCGCCTCGACGGCGGCGGCCTGGCTGACCGAGCTGGGGTTCGAGGTCGACTGCGACTGGATCGCCTGCATCGCCTTGATGAGCTGGGCGGGGCCGCCGGCATAGCCGATGCGCCAGCCGGTCATGCAATAGGCCTTCGACACGCCGTTGACCGTCAGCGTGCGGTCGTAGAGCTTCGGCTCGACCTGCGCGATCGTCGCGAACTTGAAGCCGTCATAGAGCAGGTGCTCGTACATGTCGTCGGTCATGATCCAGACATGCGGATGCCGGACCAGCACCTCGGCAAGCGCCTTGAGGTCGGCTTCGGAATAGGCCGCACCGGTCGGATTCGACGGCGAGTTCAGGATCAGCCACTTCGTCTTGGGCGTGATCGCGGCTTCGAGCGCTTCGGGCGTCAGCTTGAAGCCCTGGTTCTCGGAGCAGGCGACCTCGACCGGCTTGCCTTCGGCAAGGATGACCATGTCGGGATAGCTGACCCAATACGGCGCCGGCACGATCACCTCGTCGCCCGGGTTCACCGTCGCCATCAGCGCGTTGTAGAGCACCTGCTTGCCGCCGGTGCCCACCGTGATCTGGTTGGGCGCGTACTTGAGGCCGTTCTCGCGCTCGAACTTCGCCGCGATCGCCTTCTTCAGTGCCGGCGTGCCGTCGACGGCCGTGTACTTCGTGTCGCCGGAATCGATCGCCTTCTTGGCGGCGTCCTTGATGTTCTGCGGCGTGTCGAAATCCGGCTCGCCCGCACCGAGGCCGATGACGTTTTTCCCCGCCGCCTTGAGCTCGGCCGCCTTCATCGTGACCGCGATGGTGGGAGAAGGCTTCACACGCTGCAGACGCTCGGCGACGATCGACATGGCTGTCGGATTCCTCAGATTCGGGAAGCGGGAAAAAGCCCGGCGAAATTAGACCCGGACGGGGGTTCGCGCAACGCCCTTGACCTTCCATCGGGGGCAAACCGTAGAGGGATTGTCAGCGAACAATCCTTCCGATGGAGAGACCGACATGCTGACCAAATCCACCGTTGCCCTAGCACTGGCCCTCGCACTCGCCGGCGGCATCGCCGTCGCCCAGCAGATGCCGAACATGCCGGGCGGCCATTCCGGGCACGGCGCGCCCGCGCGCACGAGCGACTCCGCCGCGACGCGCGGCTACAAGGCCGCAAACGCGAAGATGCACAAGGACATGGACATCAAGTACAGCGGCGACGCCGACAAGGATTTCGTCGCCGGCATGATCCCGCACCATCAGGGTGCCGTCGAAATGGCGAAGATCGTGCTTCAGTACGGCAAGGACCCCGAGATCCGTGCACTCGCCGAAGGCGTGATCCGCGAGCAGGAAAAGGAGATCGCGCAGTTTCGCGCATGGCAGGCGCGCAACCGCTGAGGCGCGCTAGAGTCGCCTTCCCCGCGACTCGAAACCGGAGCTTCCGCCATGCGCGCTGCCGTCTATTCCGCCTTCGGACCCGCCGCCGACGTCATCTCGGTCGTCGACCTGCCGATGCCGGAACCAGCACCTGGCGAAGTCCGCGTGCGTCTCGCGGCATCGGGCGTCAATCCGTCGGACGTCAAGTCGCGCGCGGTCGCGACGCGCAACGCGGTCTACAAGCGCGTCATCCCCCATTCCGATGGGGCGGGCACGATCGACGCGGTCGGCGAAGGCGTGGACAAAGGCCGCATCGGCGCGCGCGTCTGGGTGTTCAACGCGCAATGGAAGCGCGCGGACGGAACGGCCGCGGAGTTCGTCTGTGTTCCGGCCGAGTTCGCGGTCGCGTTGCCCGCGAATGCCGATTTCGCGGTGGGTGCGTGCCTCGGCATTCCCGCCCTCACCGCGTGGCGCGCGGTCATGCTCAATGGCGGCGTTGCGCGGCGCACGGTGCTCGTCACCGGCGGGGCCGGCGGTGTCGGCCATTACGCGATCCAGATGGCGAAATACGAAGGTGCGAAGGTCTTCGCGACCGTCTCGTCGCCCGAGAAGGCCGCGATCGCGCGCGACGCGGGCGCCGACGCCACGATCGACTACCGCAGCGAGGATGTCGGCGCACGCGTGCGCGAACTGACAGGCGGCGAAGGCGTGGACCGGGTGATCGAGCTCGACATCGCGGGCAACGCGAAATCCAGCGTCGATGCGCTGAAGCCGGGCGGCACGCTTGCCGTCTACGGCTCGAACAAGCCGGATTTCACGATGTCGTTCGGGCCGATGATCGTCAAGAACGTCACCGCCGCCTTCTTCATCGTCTACGAGCTTTCCCCCGCCCAGCGCCGCGAAGGCGCCACCTGGGTCAATTCGCGCCTCGCGATGGGGCAGCTGAAAACCCGCGTCGCCGCGCGCTATCCGCTGGCCGACATCGCCGCCGCGCATGTCGCCGTCGAAAGCGGCAAGGCGATCGGCAATGTCGTGCTCGACATCTGACGACGCGCGTTGAGCGACGCCATCCAGCGGGCTAAGGTGCGCCCATGCCGCTCCCCCGCCTGTCCGCCCCGCTGTCCGACGCGACGGTCAACCCCGCTCCGCCGCTGAGCGCCGATCCCGGCGCCGCACCGGCACAGCGGCTGGAGGTCGTGTCCGATTTCCAGCCGGCCGGCGACCAGCCCGCCGCGATCCGGGAAATCACCGACGCCCTGCTGCGCGGCGAGAAGGACCAGGTGCTGCTCGGCGTCACCGGGTCGGGCAAGACCTTCACGATGGCGCACACGATCCAGAACCTGCAGCGCCCGGCCCTGATCCTCGCCCCGAACAAGACGCTCGCCGCCCAGCTCTATGGCGAGATGAAGTCGTTCTTCCCGAACAACGCGGTCGAGTATTTCGTCAGCTATTACGACTATTACCAGCCCGAGGCATACGTGCCACGCTCGGACACGTATATCGAGAAGGAAAGCTCGGTCAACGAGCAGATCGACCGGATGCGCCACTCGGCGACGCGGGCACTGCTCGAACGCCAGGACACGATCATCGTCGCGTCGGTGAGCTGCATCTACGGCATCGGCTCGGTCGAGACCTATTCGTCGATGACGCTGAGCATCAAGGCCGGCCAGCGCATGGACCGCAACGCGCTGCTGCGCGAGCTGGTCAAGCTCCAGTACAAGCGCAACGAGGCGGCCTTCCAGCGCGGCACGTTCCGCGCGCGCGGCGACGCGGTCGAGATCTTCCCGGCGCACTGCGAGGATCGCGCGTGGCGCGTCTCGCTGTTCGGCGACGAGATCGAGGCGATCTGGGAGTTCGACCCGCTGACGGGCGAGAAGAAGGCCACGCTCGCCGAAGCCAAGCTCTACGCCAATTCCCACTACGTCACGCCGCAGCCCACGCTCGAACAGGCGATCTCACAGATCAAGATCGACCTGAAGCTGCGGCTGGCCGAACTGAACGCCGCCGGCAAGCTCGTGGAAGCCCAGCGCCTCGAACAGCGCACGACCTTCGACATCGAGATGATGACGGCGACCGGTGCGTGCGCCGGCATCGAGAACTATTCGCGCTACCTGACCGGCCGCAAGCCGGGCGAGCCGCCGCCCACGCTGTTCGAGTACCTGCCGAAGAACGCGATCCTGATCTGCGACGAGAGCCACGTGATGGTTCCGCAGATCGGCGGCATGTACAAGGGCGACTACATGCGCAAATCGACGCTGTCGGAATACGGCTTCCGCCTGCCGTCCTGCATCGACAACCGTCCGCTCAAGTTCGAGGAATGGGACGCGATGCGCCCGCAGACGGTGTTCGTCTCGGCGACCCCGGGCAACTGGGAGATGGAGCGGACGAAGGGCGTGTTCGTCGAGCAGGTCATCCGCCCGACGGGCCTCGTCGATCCGCCGTGCGAGATCCGTCCGACCGAGAGGCAGGTCGACGATCTGCTCGGCGAACTGCGCGCGCTCGCGAAGAAGGGCATGCGCGCCCTCGTCACGACGCTGACCAAGCGAATGGCGGAGGACCTGACCGAATACCTGCACGAGAACGGCGTGCGCGTGCGCTACATGCATTCCGACGTCGAGACACTGGAGCGCATCGAGATCATCCGCGACCTGCGGCTGGGCGCCTTCGACGCGCTGATCGGCATCAACCTGCTGCGCGAAGGCCTCGACATCCCCGAATGCGGGCTCGTCGCGATCCTCGATGCCGACAAGGAAGGCTATCTGCGCTCGCGCACGTCGCTGATCCAGACGATCGGGCGCGCGGCGCGCAACGTCGACGGCCGCGTGATCCTCTATGCCGACAAGATGACGGACTCGCTGAAGGCCGCCCTCGCCGAGACCGACCGCCGCCGCACCAAGCAGGTCGCGTACAACAAGGAACACGGCATCACGCCGGAATCGATCCGCAAGCAGATCGGCGACATCCTGGGCAGCGTCTACGAGCGCGACCGCGTGACGGTGGGGACCGGCGACGACGGCACGCCCCATCTGGTCGGCCACAATCTGCGTGCCCATATCGGCGATCTGGAAAACCGAATGCGCGAAGCAGCCGCGAACCTCGAATTCGAGGAGGCCGCGCGCCTTCGCGACGAGATCAAGCGCCTCGAAGCCGCCGAGATGGAACTGCCGGGCGCGCCCAACGGCAAGGGCGGCTACAACCCGCCGGAAGGTGCCGCCCGCCCGCGCTCGACGGGCGGCGCCGTCTATTCCCGGAAAGGCAAGGCGCGCCGGCCGCAACGGGGCGGTGCGCGCAAGTGAGCCCGATCCTTGTGCCGCTCGGCACGACGCTTGCGGTCCAGGTGCTGGCGAGCGGGGCGAGCCTGACCGCCGCTGTGCTCGCCCCTCTGATCAGCGCCGATCTCGGGGTGCCCGCCTCCTCCGTCGGATTCTACGTCTCGATGCTCTATGCCGGAGCGGCGGTCTCGGGCATGGCGAGCGGCGGGATCATCGGGCGGTGGGGCCCGCTGCGCACGATGCAGAGCGGGCTCGTGTTCGGCGCATTGTCGGTCCTGGCACTCGCCCACGCGTCGCTTCCGGGCGCGCTGCTCGCGGCCCTGCTCGGCGGATTCAGTCTCGGCCCCACGACACCAGCGTCTTCCGCGATCCTCGCGCGCGCCACCGATCCCGCGAACCGCAACCTCGTCTTCTCGATCAAGCAGACCGGCGTGCCGGCCGGATTCATGGTCGCCGCACTCGGCCTGCCGCAGCTTGCGCTTGCCTTCGGCTGGCGCACGGCGTGCCTGTGCGTCGCCGCCCTGCTGCTGGCGGCGGCCTTCGCGATAGCACCACTGCGTCCGCGTTTCGACGACCGGCGCGACAGTCCGGTCCGCTTCTCGCCGCGCGCACAACTCGTCGAGCCGCTGCTGCGCGTCTGGCGCCAGGTCGAGTTGCGAAACATCTCGTTCGCGTCCTTCGCCTATTCCGGCCTGCAGGGCTCGCTTGCGGGCTTCATGATCGTCTTCCTGCTGCACGACACCGCGCTCGACCTCGTCGCCGCCGCGGCGGTGCTGGCCAGCGCGCAGGTCGCGGGTGTCGGCGGCCGCGTCGTATGGGGCTTCCTTGCGGACAGGCTCGGCAAGCCCGGCACCGTGCTTGCCGCACTCGGCATCGCGATGGCGGGTTGCGCCGCATTGATGGCGCTGGCGGCACCGGTCCTGCCCTACGGGCTGCTGATCGCGGCCAGCGTCGCGTTCGGCGGGACGGCGATGGCATGGAACGGCGTCTTCCTCGGCGAGGTGGCGCGCCTTGCCGCACCGGGGCGGGCGGGCGAGGCGACCGGGGCGACGGGCCTGTTCACGTTCGGCGGCGTGGCCGTCGTCCCGTGCATCTTCACGACGATCGTGTTCGCCACCGACAGCTACGTCGCGGCCTATCTTTTCGCGGGCGCGCTGCCCGGGCTCCTCGGCATCGCGCTGTTGCGCGGACACGCGCCAGCGGGCATATCGGGACGATGAAGCTTCCACCCGCCCTGCCGCGCACGGCCCTCGTCACCGGTGGTGCGCGACGCATCGGCGCCGCCTTCGTGCGTGCACTCGCCGCCGACGGGTTCGCGGTCGCGATCCATTACCGGGAAAGCCGGGCAGAGGCCGAAGCGCTCGTGGCGGAGATAATCGCCGGCGGCGGGCGGGCGAAGACCCTGCATGCCGACCTCGCGATCGAAGCCTCGGTCCTGGAACTCGCCCAAGCCGCGAACGCCGCGTTCGGGCCGCTCGGCGTGCTGGTCAACAACGCGTCGGTCTTCGAACGCGACGAGGTGGCGAGCGCCACGCGTGCCAGCTGGGATGCCCATATCGAGGCGAATCTGCGGGCACCTTTCGTGCTGGGCCAGTCGCTTGCCCGCCATCTGCCGGCGGATGCCGAGGGCGCAATCGTCAACCTGATCGACCAGCGGGTCTGGAACCTGACGCCGCATTTCACCAGCTACACGGTCGCGAAGGCCGGGCTCTGGACGCTGACGCAGACGATGGCGCTGGCACTGGCACCGCGCATCCGCGTCAACGCGATCGGGCCGGGGCCGACGATCGCCAGCGCACGCCAGGATCCCGCCCAGTTCGCGCGCCAGGTCGCCAGCGTGCCGCTGCAGCGCGGGCCGACGCTCGACGAAATGGCGGATGCGCTTCGCTACATCCTTTCGGCGCGCGCCCTGACGGGCCAGATGATCGCGCTCGACGGCGGACAGCACCTCAACTGGGGCGCGCCCGGCAGACACCAGCCCGAGGAGTGAACGTGCCGCCGGCCAAACCGCGCCCCGACAACGTCGTCCCGCTGGCGGCCGCCGACCGGCCGGTCCGCAAGATCCTGATCCGCGACCTGATCCTGCCGACCGAGATCGGCGTATTCCGCCGCGAGAAAGGCAGGCGTCAGCGCGTGCGCTTCAACATCGAACTCGGCGTGATCGACCGGCCGCCGCGCCAGGATCGCCGGGCCGAAGTGGTCTGCTACGACCGCATCGTCACGGGCCTGCGCGCACTGGTCGCCGAGGGTCACGTCAATTTGGTCGAAACGCTCGCCGAGCGCGCGGCCACGCTCTGCCTTGCGGTGCCTTCCGCGCTCTATGTGCGTGTTCGGATAGAGAAACTCGATATCTACAAGGATGCCGCTGCGGTCGGGATCGAGATCGAACGACGCCACGCGGTTCCCTGAGGCGGGCCAGTTGTGCACACGGGCCCATCCCTGTCGCAAAAATGGCGGAATTCTGCGGTTTCTTAAGGGAATATGAAGGCGCCGTGACACCAAGGGATACCAAAAATATTGCGAATCAATGGATTGGCCAAGTCTGCCTAAATCGCGGGCAAGATGTCCGCAAATGCGGTTAATGCCCGATTAGACTGGATCGGGAGATGGTTCTCCACAAAGTTATCCACATGAATCGTGGATAGACGGAACAGCGATTTAGCCCGTTGCCCCGCCCCGGGCATGACGGTGGCAGAAGCGCCACAGATTATTTGCGGCGCTTGTAGTACTTGCCAGTCCCGCACCGGAAGCTTTACGCAACTTCGGCCATGAGCACGGCGGGCGACGAACAGAACTACGACCTCGAAGCGCCGCCTGCACTGGCGGCGGAGGGCGCTGGCGTTCTGCGCGCAGCCCTTCCCACACTGCCGCTCACGCCGGGCGTCTACCGGATGCTCGATGCCAAGGGCGACGCGCTCTATGTCGGCAAGGCGAAGGCGCTGCGCAAGCGCGTTGCCCAGTACCTCCAGTTCGACCGGATGCCCAACCGGCTGCTGCGGATGGTCGCCGAGACGCGCCGGCTCGAGATCGTCACGACGCATACCGAAGTCGAGGCGCTGCTCCTCGAGAGCAATCTCATCAAGCGGCTGATGCCGCGCTACAACGTCCTGCTCCGCGACGACAAGTCCTTCCCCTATATCGCGCTGATCGAAGACCACGATTTCGTGCAGGTCGCCAAGCATCGCGGCAGCCGCGACCGCAAGGGGCGCTATTTCGGGCCGTTCGCGTCGGCGGGGGCGGTCAACCAGACGCTGACGGCCATGCAGCGCGCGTTCCTGCTGCGCTCGTGCTCGGACGCGATCTTCGCCGCGCGCACGCGGCCCTGCCTGCTCTACCAGATCAAGCGCTGCTCGGCGCCGTGCGTGGGCCGCATCTCGAAGGAGGATTACGGCAGGCTCGTCGACGAGGCGGTCGATTTCCTCGAAGGCCGATCGCACGACGCGCAGGGCGAACTTGCGGCCAAGATGCAGACAGCCGCCGACGCGATGGATTTCGAGACCGCCGCGATGTACCGAGACCGCATCCGCGCGCTGACGGCCGTGCAGGCGCGCCAGGACATCAATGTCGAAGGGCTCGGCGACAGCGACGTCATCGCGATCCACGCCGAGGGCGGCCAGACCTGCATCCAGGTCTTCTTCTTCCGCGGCGGGCGCAACTACGGCAACCGCGCCTATTTCCCGCGACACGACCGGAATCTTTCCACCGGCGACGTACTCGCCGCGTTCCTCGGGCAGTTCTATTCGGACAAGCCGCCACCGCCCATCGTCGCCCTGTCGCAGGAAGTGCCCGAACAGGACCTGCTCGAACAGGCGCTGGGCGCGCGGGCGGACAAACGTGTGCGGATCCTCGTTCCCGAGCGCGGCGACAAGCGCAAGCCGGTCGAGCATGCGCTCGCCAACGCGCGCGAGGCACTGGCCCGGCGCATGGCCGAAAGCGGCGCGCAGGCCAAGCTCCTCGACGGCGTCGCCGCGGCGTTCGGGCTCGAGGCACCGCCCAAGCGGATCGAGGTTTACGACAACAGCCACATCCAGGGAACGAACGCGATCGGTGGCATGGTCGTCGCGGGGCCGGAAGGCTTCGTGAAGGGCCAGTACCGGAAATTCAACATCCGCGGCGCCGGCAAGTCCGATACGGGGGCCGGCGGCGACGACTACGCGATGATGCGCGAGGTGTTCGAGCGCCGCTTCTCGCGCGCCCTGCGCGAGGATGCCGGGCGCGACGGCGGAACCTGGCCCGATCTGGTCCTCGTCGACGGCGGGCCGGGCCAGCTCAGCTCGGTCCTGGGCGTGCTCGCCGAGTTGGGGATCGACGAGCTCAACGTCGTCGCGATCGCCAAGGGACCGGACCGCGACGCCGGCCGCGAGCGTTTCTTCATGCCCGGGCGCGAGCCCTTCCAGCTCGAACCGCGCGATCCGGTCCTCTACTACCTGCAGCGCCTGCGCGACGAGGCGCACCGGTTCGCCATCGGCGGCCACCGTGCCCGGCGCAGCAAGGGGCTCGAAAGGTCGGCGCTCGACGAGGTGCCGGGCATCGGCCCGCGCCGGAAGAAGGCTCTTTTGCTGCATTTCGGGTCCGCCGCCCTGGTCAAGCAAGCCGGACTGACCGATCTCGAAGCGGTTTCGGGCGTCGGCAAGGCCGCGGCCAAAAAAATCTATGACCACTTCCACGGCGGCGGGTAGAATCGCACCGTTTCCGACGATCCTGTAACAAAGCCGGTCCCCCATGGGCTTTTCCGTCCCGATGTGGCTCACGCTGAGCCGCATCATCGCCATCCCGGTCATCGTCGCCCTCTTCTGGTTCGAAGGCGACGAGTGGCGCTATGTCGCGTGCGCGGTCTACGCGCTCGCCGCGGCGACGGACTGGCTCGACGGCTACCTCGCGCGTGCCTGGGCACAGCAGTCGAAGCTCGGCCGCATCTTCGATCCGATCGCCGACAAGCTTCTCGTCTCGGCCACGATCCTGATGCTCGTCGCGTTCGGCCGCGTCGCCGGATTCACCGTGCTGGCCGCCGTCGTCATCCTGCTGCGCGAGGTCCTCGTCTCGGGCCTGCGCGAGTTCCTCGCCGAGATCCGCGTCGGCCTTCCCGTCTCGAAGCTCGCCAAGTGGAAGACCGGCATCCAGATGACGACCCTCGGCGTGCTGATCGTCGGCGATGCCGGTCCCACGTCGTTCCTGCCGGTCATGACGATCGGGGAACTCGGCCTGTGGATCGCCGCCGCGCTGACGCTCTACACCGGCTACGACTATCTCGCGACCGGTCTCAAGCATGTCGACGAGGACGACAAACCCGTCGTCGCCCCGGCGCCGCCGCCCGCGGCGGCAGACGCCGCGCGCCGATCGGCCTGACGGCCATGCGCGTCTTCGGACTCGCGGGCTGGAGCGGCAGCGGCAAGACCACGCTCGTCGTGAGGCTGATCCCCGAGCTGCGCCGGCGCGGCGTCAGCGTTTCGACGATCAAGCATGCCCACCACGAATTCGACGTCGACCAGCCCGGCAAGGACAGCTACGAGCACCGCAGGGCGGGTGCCAGCGAAGTGCTCGTCGCTTCGGCCAACCGCTTCGCGCTGATGCGCGAACACAGGGGTGCGCCGGAGCCGCCGCTGGAATCGCTTCTCGAACGCCTTGCGCCGGTCGATCTCGTGCTGGTCGAAGGCTTCAAGCGCGACCGCCACGACAAGCTCGAAGTGTATCGCGCATCCGTCGGCAAGCCGCTGCTCGCCGGCGAGGATCCGCACATCGTCGCGGTTGCCAGCGACGGGCCGGTCGCGGGATTGCGCGTGCCCCTGCTCGCCCTCGACGACGTCGCGAGCATCGCCGGCTTCGTGATGACGCACGCGCGCCTCGCCGGGGCCGCCTGATGGCGCAGCTGTCGAACGACTGCTTCGCGTTCGGCGGCGAGCTGATGCGGGCCGACGAGGCGCTTTCGATCCTCGCCGCGCGCGCCGTTCCCGTCGTCGGGTTCGAGGCGGTGCCGCTGCGCCAGGCGGCCGGCCGCGTTCTCGGCGAAGACATCGTCGCCGCGCGCAGCGTGCCGCCGCACGACAACGCCGCGGTCGACGGCTATGCGGTGCATTTCGACGATCTGGTCCCCGGCGGCGAAACCCGCCTGCCGGTCCGCGGCCGCGCTGCCGCCGGACATCCGCTGGATGCGCCGCAGCCGCGCGGAACGGCGTCGCGCGTCTTCACCGGCGCCCGGATGCCCGAAGGGCCCGACACCGTCTTCATGCAGGAAGACATCCGCCTCGATGGCGACGTCGCGGTCCTGCCGCCCGGGCAGAAGCGGGGTGCGAACCGCCGCAAGGCCGGCGAAGACATCGCCGCCGGGAAGACCGTCCTTGCCGCCGGCCATCGCCTGCGCGCGCAGGATGTCGGCCTGATCGCGTCGCTGGGCATCACGGAAGTGCCCGTCCGGGCACGACTGCGCGTCGCGGTGTTCTCGACCGGCGACGAACTTCGCGAACCGGGCACACAAGCGCCGAACGGAACGGTCTATGACGCGAACCGTTTCGCGCTGATGGCGCTCCTCGAGAAGACGGGTTGCCTCGTCACCGATCTCGGCATCCTCCCCGACCGGCGCGACGCGGTCGTCGCCGCCCTCGATACGGCGGCCGCAGGCCATGACGCGATCGTCACGTCCGGGGGCATGTCGACCGGCGACGAGGACCATGTCCGCGCAGCCGTGCAGGCGAATGGCGAGATCCATTTCTGGCGGCTTGCGGTCCGGCCCGGCCGGCCCGTCGCCTTCGGGACCGTCGCCGGCAAGGCCTTCGTCGGCCTGCCCGGCAATCCCGTCGCGATGATGGTCACATATCTGCGCTTTGCCCGACCCGTCCTGCTCCGGCTTTCCGGTGCGGCCGACGTGGCGCCTCTGGCGTTCCGCGTGCGGACCGGATTCGACATCCGCAAGAAGGAAGGACGGCGCGAATGGCTGCGCGCGCGTCTTGCCTCTGGCACCGACGGAATCCAGCTCGCGCACCGCTTCGCGCGCGACGGTGCGGGGATCCTGACGTCGCTCGTGGAGTCCGACGGTCTGGTCGAGCTTGCGGAGGACGTGACGGACCTGCCCGCCGGTGCGATGGTCGACTTCCTGCCCTATTCGGAGCTCATGTCGTGAAGGTCCTCTGGTTCGCATGGCTGCGCACGCGCGTCGGCACGGGTGCCGAAGACGTCGATCCGCCGGCGGAGATCGACAGCGTGGCCAAGCTTCTCGACTGGCTTGCCGCGCGCTCGCCCGGCCATGCCGAGGCGCTGGCGAAGCGCGAGGTCGTGCGCGTGGCCGTCAATCAGGAATACGTGAAGCTCGACCATCCGGTGAGGAAAGGCGACGAGATCGCCATCTTCCCGCCCGTGACCGGAGGCTAGGCGTGGCGATCCGCGTGCAACGCGAGGACTTCGACCTCGGCGCCGAACTCGACGCGCTGACGCGCGGCCGGACAGACATCGGCGCGCTGACGAGTTTCGTCGGCCTCGTGCGCGACATGGGCGGCGGCTCGAAGGTCGGTGCCATGACGCTCGAGCACTATCCCGGCATGACCGAAAAGGAACTTGCCGCCGTCGAGCGCGAGGCGAATGCGCGCTGGAAGCTGTCGGCCACGCTGATCGTCCACCGCTATGGCAGGCTCGAACCGGGCGACCGGATCGTGCTGTGCGCCGCCGCTTCGCCGCATCGCGAGGCCGCGTTCGAGGCCTGCCACTTCCTGATCGACTGGCTCAAGACCAAAGCGCCGTTCTGGAAGCTCGAGGATACGGCGGAAGGCCAGAAGTGGGTCGAGGCCAAGGTCGAGGACGACGCGGCGGCCGACCGGTGGAGGAATCCTGCATGAACGCCGAAGTGCGGCACCCGCGTTCCCTCCTGATCCATTTCGCGTGCGGGTTCCTTGCCGTCCTGCTGTTCCACCAAGGCGCGATCCTTGTGCTGAACCTGCTCGGCTTCATCCCGAACGGCCCCTACCGGACGAACCCGATCCCGCCCTTTGGCGTGCCGGCGTTCCTGAACCAGGCTTTTTGGGGCGGCGTCTGGGGGATCGTCTACGGACTCGTGCGGTCGCGAATCCCGGCGGCCCTGCCGGTCGCGGTCGCCGGGTTCCTGTTCGGCGTCGTCGGGCCGACATTCTTCGGATGGTTCGTGCTGGCGCCGCTGCGCGGCCTGCCGATGGCCGGCGGCTTCGTGCCGGCGAACATGCTGCGCGGCATCTTCATCAACGGAACGTTCGGGCTGGGACTGGCGCTGATCGCGGCCTATGCCGGGCGCTTCATGGCGCCGCCCGCACCGGTCCCGACTCCCGACGCCTGAGCGCGACTTCGAGCGCGTGTGCGCGTCGAGGATCGCCCGCCGCGACCTCGTCGCATGCGGCGCGCGCCAGCAGGTTCCGACGCTCGCGCACGGCATGTGTACGGGAATCGGCGCCGAACAGCGCCAGCAGAGGATCGATCAGGCGGCGTGCCGGTCCCGACTCGGGCGTTTGGGCCGCGAGCCGGGCCAGCGCTTGATCGTAGGCGGCGAGAAGTTCTTCCGCCGTCACTGGATCGGGAAGTCGACCTCGCCGCGGGTGGCGCGGCCGAAATCCTCGAGCAGCGCCTTGGTGATGGCGCCGGGCGTGAACTTGTATTCGCCGATCTCGCCGACCGGCGTGATCTCGGCGGCCGTGCCCGTCAGGAACACTTCCTGCGCCTTGGCGAGCTCGTCCGGCCAGATCGCGCGTTCAACGACCTGGATCTGGCGCGACTTGGCCATCGCGATGACCGAGCGGCGCGTGATGCCGTCGAGGAAGCAGTCGGGCTTGGGCGTGTGCAGCACGCCGTCGATAGCCAGGAAGATGTTGGCGCCGGTCGCCTCGGCGATCTGGCCGCGCCAGTCGAGCATCAGCGCATCGGCATAGCCGTTCTTCTCGGCCTCGTGCTTGGACATCGTGCAGATCATGTAAAGGCCTGCGGCCTTCGAGGCGGTCGGTGCCGTGTTCGGCGCCGGACGCGACCACTTGGCCCAGGCCATGCGGATGCCCTTTTCCTTGTCCTGGAAATAGCTGCCCCACGCCCACGTCGCGATCGCAACGTTGATCTTCGACTGCTGGGCCGACACGCCCATCATCTCCGAACCGCGCCAGGCGATCGGGCGGACATAGCAGTCGGGCTGGCCGTTGGCCGCCACGACCTCGTTCGTCGCCGAGTCGATCTGCTCGACCGTATAGGGGATCTCGAAGCCGAGGAGGCGCGCCGAATCGATCAGGCGCTGCGAATGCTCGCGCAGGCGGAAAACCTTGCCGCCATAGGCGCGCTCGCCCTCGAAGACGGCCGAAGCGTAATGCAGCCCGTGCGACAGGACATGCAGCTTCGCGTCGCGCCATGCGACCAGCGAGCCGTTCCACCACACAAATCCGTCGCGATCGTCAAAAGGCACCAGAGCCATGGCCGTTCCCCTCGTCTTAGGTCGTTCCTTTCGCCGGGACTGGCCCCGGCGCAACATTCGCCCGATTTGGGCTTGCCACAAGAAACACTCTTGCGGCATATATGTCAACATCACTGACGTATTTCGGTTATGAAGCCAGCACATGCCTGAATTGCGGACCGGCCTCCACCATCTCTATCTGCGCGACGAGGACCTGCGCCTCGGCATCGAGCTGCTGTTCTATGCCTATCGCGATTTCACCGCCGAGCCCGACCGCATGCTCGACGAGATCGGCCTGGGTCGCGCGCACCATCGCGCGATCTATTTCGTCGGCCGCTATCCGGGCATCAATGTCGGCGAACTGCTCGCGATCCTGCGGATCACCAAGCAGAGCCTGTCGCGCGTGCTGGGCGAGCTCGTGCGCAAGGGCTACATCGCCCAGCGTCCCGGCACCGTCGATCGTCGCCAGCGCCGGCTCGAACTGACCGAACAGGGTGCGTCTCTCGAACGCAAGCTGTCCGAGAACCAGCGCCGGCGAATCGCGGCGGCCTATCGGGCTGCCGGACCCAACGCGGTCGAGGGATTCCGGCGCGTGATGCTGGGGCTCATCGACGAGCGCGATCGCGGAAAAGTTGCCGGCGAGCCCGCGAAACCGCAGCCAGGCACGCCCGGACGGCGATAACGCCGGACGGGACCGCTTGCCCGTCCAACACCACAGTTGGCAGGTGCGGCCGCCGCACCTACATTCAACCCCATGGATGAAGCCGCCCACCTTCTGGTCGTCGACGACGATACGCGGACCCGCGAACTGCTCCGCCGGTTCCTGGCCGAGCGCGGCTACCGCGTGGCGACCGCCGCCGACGCCAAGGAAGCGGAATCCCAGCTTGCCGCGATCGCCTTCGATCTCGTCGTGCTCGACGTGATGCTTCCCGGCGAGGACGGAATGGAGTTCACACGGCGGCTGCGAGCGGACAAGCGCGACGTGCCGATCGTGCTGCTGACCGCACGCGGCGAGACCGCCGACCGCATCTCCGGCCTGTCGTCCGGTGCCGACGACTACCTGCCCAAGCCGTTCGAGCCGGAAGAGCTCCTTCTGCGCGTGCGCAACATCCTGCGACGCGCCCCGCCGCCGCCTGCCGATGCGCCCGACGAGGTCGCGTTCGGCGCGTTCAGGTTCGATCTGGCGCGCGAGGAGCTGACGCGCGGCACCACGCACGTGAAGCTGACCTCGGCCGAAGCGTCGCTGCTGAAGGTCCTCGCGAGTTCCGCGAATGCGCCGGTCAGCCGCGAAGACCTGCTGCGCCGTTCGCGCCTTTCCGGCAACGCGCGCACGGTCGACGTGACCGTCACGCGCCTGCGGCCCAAGATCGAGGACGACCCGCGCAACCCGCGCTACCTGCAGACCATGCGCGGTGCGGGCTATCTCCTGAGGACGGACTGACCGTGCCGATGGACGCGCTCACGAATCTCGTCCGCCGCTGCATGCCGCGCTCGCTTTTCGCCCGCGCGCTGATCATCCTTGTCACGCCGATGGTGCTGGTCCAGATCGTGGCCGGCTTCGTCTTCTACGACCGGGTCTGGGACACGGTTTCGCGACGGCTGTCGAACGCGATCGCCGGCGAGGTCGCGACCGTCGTGCAGACGATGGCGCGATATCCCGCTCCTGCCGACCGGGCGTCGCTGTTCCGGACCATGCAGCTCGCCTACGGCTCGTCGTACGAATTCCAGGAAGGCGGCATCCTGGACCGCACGGGCCCCGCGGTTCAGGGCACGATCCTCGAGCATTATCTCGTCGCCGGCCTCAACGAACGCGTCCGCCGCCCGTTCCTGCTCGACGCCTGGAGCGATCCCGACGACCTGCTTCTGACGATCCAGCTGCCCGACGGCGTCCTGCGGCTGGCGACGTCGCGCCAGCGCGTGTTCACGACCAACGTCTATGTCTTCCTGCTCTTCATGGTCGGCACGTCGCTGATCCTGATCGCCGTCGCTTCCGCATTCATGAACAACCAGGTCCGGCCGATCAAGCGGCTGGCCGACGCGGCCGAAGCGTTCGGCAAGGGGCGCGAGGACGCCGAGTTCCGCCCCTACGGCGCGTCGGAAGTCCGCCAGGCGGCATCGGCCTTCCTGACAATGCGCGAGCGCATCCGAAGGCACATGGCCCAGCGCACAGAGATGCTGGCCGGCATCAGCCACGACCTGCGCACGCCGCTGACGCGCATGAAGCTCGAACTCGCGATGCTCGGCGACCATCCGTCGGCGTCGGGCCTCAAGACCGACGTCGCCGACATGGAGCGGATGGTGGATTCCTATCTCGCCTTCGTGCGCGGCGAAGGCGAGGAGAAGATCGAGGAAGCCGATCTTTCCCTCATCCTTTCCGATCTCGTCGCGGGCACGCAGCGCGGCGGCCACTCGGTGGCGCTGACCATCGAAGGCGACATGCGCATGTCGCTGCGTCCGCATGCCGTGAAGCGCAGCCTCGAGAACCTGATCGCCAACGCCGTCCGACATGCCGCACAGGTCCAGATCCACGCGACGCGCCATGCCGGCGACATCGAGATCGTCATCGACGACGACGGTCCGGGCATTCCGCCGGAATCGCGCGAGGACGTGTTCAAGCCGTTCTTCCGTCTCGATCCGTCGCGCAACGTCGAGACGGGCGGCGTGGGTCTCGGCCTGACGATCGCGCGCGACGTGATCCGCGGACATGGCGGCGACGTCCGGATCGACGAATCCCCGCTTGGCGGTGCCCGCGCGCGGATCCGCCTCCCGCTCTGACCGGCCGCGACGCCGTTAGCATTGCCTTAACGATCCCTGCCTATCGTCTGGACGTCGACCGAAGCGCGCGCGGAAAACTTCCGGCGATGACGAGGCCGATACAACCGCCCCGGCCGGCGATCGCCGCCGGGGCGGTCCAGTTTCCGGGCCCACGGACGCGATATTGGCGCTTGCCGCCCGCCTTTGGCGGGCGTATGTCCTCGCGACCCATTCGCAAGGAAATTTACCGTTCGATGTCGTCCGTTTCGCCGCAGAGCGCCTCCTCGCGCCGCACCTTCGCGATCATCTCGCACCCCGACGCCGGCAAGACGACGCTGACCGAAAAGCTGCTGCTGTTCGGCGGCGCGATCCGGCTCGCCGGGCAGGTGAAGGCGCGCGGCGAACGCCGGCGCGCGCGTTCGGACTGGATGGCGATCGAACAGGCCCGCGGCATCTCGGTGACGAGCTCGGTGATGACGTTCGACTACTCCGGCGTCACCTTCAACCTGCTCGACACGCCCGGCCACGAGGATTTCAGCGAGGACACGTACCGCACGCTGACGGCCGTCGATTCCGCGGTCATGGTCATCGACGCCGCCAAGGGCATCGAGATCCAGACGCGCAAGCTGTTCGAGGTCTGCCGCCTGCGCGACATCCCGATCTGCGTCTTCGTCAACAAGGTCGACCGCGAAGGCCGCGATCCGTTCGACCTGCTCGACGAGATCGAGAAGACGCTGCAGCTCGACGTCAGCCCATTCGTCTGGCCGGTCGGCATGGGCTCGGACTTCCACGGCTGCTTCGATCTGCGCAACAGCCGGTTCCTGACCGGCAAGCCGGGCGGGCCGTACGAGCGCATCGTCCAGACGACCGGCCCCGACGATCCGGCACTCGACGCGCTGGTG
Source organism: Tagaea sp. (assembly GCA_965279565.1). Classification (GTDB taxonomy): domain Bacteria; phylum Pseudomonadota; class Alphaproteobacteria; order CACIAM-22H2; family CACIAM-22H2; genus Tagaea. The sequence continues at coordinate 331,495 of OZ257249.1, forward strand.
GCGGAACGGCCGCTGCGCGAGTTCCGCGAGGCGGCGTCGCTGGCGCTTTCGGCGTATCCCACGCTCGATCTCGAGGCGTACCGGGCAGGCAACATGACGCCGGTCTTCTTCGGAAGCGCGCTCAAGGACTATTCGGTCGAGAGCCTGATCCAGGGCCTCGCCGAGTTCGCCCCGCCGCCGCGCCAGCAGCCCGCCCAGACGCGGACCGTGGAGCCGGAGGAGGACCGGGTGACCGGGTTCGTCTTCAAGGTCCAGGCGAACATGGATCCCAACCACCGCGACCGCATCGCGTTCCTGCGCCTGTGCTCGGGCCGCTTCAAGCGCGGCATGAAGCTCAAGCAGGTACGCACCGGCAAGGCGATCGCCGTCCACAGCCCGATCTTCTTCTTCGCGCAGGAACGCGAGCTGGCCGAAGAGGCGCTTCCCGGCGACATCATCGGCATCCCCAACCACGGGACGCTGCGCGTCGGCGACACGCTGACCGAGGGCGAGGATCTCCGCTTCACCGGCATCCCGAACTTCGCGCCCGAGATCCTGCGCCGCGTGCGCCTCGACGATCCGATCAAGGCCAAGCAGCTGCGCCGCGCGCTCGAGGATCTCGCCGAGGAAGGCGTCACGCAGGTGTTCCGCCCGGTTCTCGGGTCGCAATGGATCGTCGGCGTCGTCGGCCCGCTGCAGATCGAGGTCCTCGCGAGCCGCATCGCCGCCGAATACGACGTGAAGGTCGGCTTCGAGCCAGCGCCTTACGAAACGGCGCGTTGGGTCTCGGCCGAGGATCCGGCGATGCTGAAGAAATTCATCGAGGGCAATCGCGGCAGCCTCGCCGAGGATCGCGACGACGCGCCCGTCTTCATGGCCCGCAATGCCTGGGAACTGAACCGGACGACGCAGGACTGGCCCGGCCTGACGTTCCGGACCACGCGCGAGCGCGGCTAGGGCGTCTGCGTCGACATGTTGACGACCGCCTTGACCTGGCTCTTCTCGATCTCGGCCACGGTGCCGGTGATGTACTCGATCGGCACGCTCGCGACGATGCCTTCGGACGGCATCGAGATCATGAAGGCGATCTGACCGCCGACATTAACGAGGTTCTTCTTCGATTTCATCGGAAGCGGGATCTTCCGCTTGCGGCACAGCATGATCAGGGCGGCCGTCATCTGCGCGTCCTGGATGGCGAAGTCCACGCTGCTGCCGTCCTTCTTCTTGACCTCGATCTTGAACGAAAGCGAATCGCGGTCGATCGTCAGCTTCGTCGGGCGGCCACTGGGCGGCGGCTCGCCCTGCGTCCGCTTCCAGTCGAAAGCAGCCGCCACGAGATCGAGATTCTCGAAGAAAATGACGCGATACTCGCTGGCCACGCGGCCACCGCCTTGCCGGTATGTGTCTGGAAGATATAGCACGACACCCGATTCTTGGCATCTGTCAGAAGCCTCGCGCCGGGCAAGAAGAGCGTCTAATGTCGGTTTCCCCGGCCGATGGATGCGATGGAAAGCCGAGATTTCCAGTTTGTCTGCACTGCGACGCTGACCGCGAGCGAAGGCCGCGAGCGGCTTGCATCGCGCAGTTTCGCGGCCGTCGATACCGCAGCGGACTGGGCGCTGACGACTGCCGGCCGCCTCAAGACGGCACTCGGCTCGGGCGCCTACGGGCAAGTCGAGGTTGCGCTCGGCATCGCGATCGAGGGTCGCCTCGCGGAGGATCCCGACGCCCGTTCGACGCTCGTCTTTTCCGGGACCCTCGCGGAAGCGGCCGAGAATCTGGCGGCGCGTGTCCGCGAGTTCGAAACGACGACGATCCCGAAGCTGCGCGAGCGTGCCGAAACCCGACGAAAATCGAAGCGCGCCGGAATCCTGCGCAAACTCGGTCTCGTCGCCGGCGTGGCGCTGTTCGGCGCACTTGTCTTCGTCGTCTACCGCTTCGTCCCGCCGATCCTCGATCCGGAACGGGCCGCGGAGGAGATCCTCGCCCGCCCGCCCCCGGAGGTCACCGGCCGCTGGGCGTTGGGGCAGACGACGGGCAACTGCGAGACGAATTTCGTCGAGTTCGCCGCCGGCCGCTACGAAGCCGTCGTTGCGGGCAGCCGGCAGCGTTTCGCCGCCGCCTATTCCATGTCCTCGTCGACATCGATGCGCGTCGAATATGCGGAAGGCGGCATCCGTCTGGCGCAGATATTCCGTCTCGGGCCGGAGGCAGGTCGCATGTCGATCGCCGGTGTCGAATCGAGCGTGCCCGAAATCGAGACTGCTGCACGCCGCGCCATCGGGACGTGGCTCACCAAATGCCCTGAAAAGGCGCGCTAGCCGCCACTGTCGTCGCGACGCACAGTTAACCGTTTTTTATCGCGGAAATGCGTCAATCCAAGGCCGCCCGGCTTCGGGCGGAACACCATACCCATGCGGGCATTCGATCCATGAGGGTACTTTGACGAAGTCGCGTCGCATGCACGCGGCCAGGCGCGCCGTGTCGCTTCGCAATCTGGTGCCCTCCGCCCTCCTGTTCTTCGTCCTCGGCGCGATGTGGGCGTACGTGGCCGTGACCGACGTCCGCGCCCGCAACGCCGTGCAGATGCAGGAGTTTGTCGATTTCGCCGACACGGTTTCGGACACGATCGAACGCCGGATCGCGAACCGCCTGCGGGGACTGGCGCATATCCAGTCGCTGGCGCGCGGTGGCGCGTTCGACGATCCGTCCCGCTTCGACGTCGCGGCATCGACCACGCACGAGATCGCGCGCGAGTTTCTCGCCATCAACCTTGTCGATGCGGAACGAAAGATCTTCCGCACATGGCCGACCGCCGGGAACGAGGCGGCAATCGGGCGTATCGTCGGCCAGTCGCCGGCGATCCTCGATCTTCTCGCCAAGGCGCGCGACACGGATACGGCACGTACCACCGGCATCGTGGACCTGTTCCAGGGCGGAAGGGGTTTCGCCACGTATTTCCCGATCTGGCGCGACGGGCAGTTCGTCGGATATGTCAACGGCGTGTTCCGGGTCGAGGCGGTCGAACAGCTGATCGGCACGCCCCGCGCACAGAGATTCGAGATCCGGCTATGGACGGACGAACATGCCCTGCCGCCGCCGGGCGAGTGGACCCGACGCTACAGGATCAGGCTTCTCGACCGCGAACTGGCGATCGATTTCTCCGACATATACGGCGCGTCGGACCGGGCCTCGCTGATGCAGCATCTGCTGCCGGGGTTCGGCTTCGCGTTCATCTGCGCCGCGATGGTATTTGTCGGCCTCAATGCCCGCCATGCCGCGGCACGCGACGAAGCGATGCTCTCAAGCATCCTGACGACGGCGCCGGATGCGATCATCTCGGTCGATGAGCGGTACCTCATCCGGGTATTCACGCCGGCAGCCGAACGAATGTTCCAGCGAAGCGCGGCTTCGATGATCGGCGAGCCCCTCGATCTGCTGCTTCCACCCGCCGTGCGCGCGACCCACCCTGCCCGGCTGGCGGAGTTCGCGGCCTCGCGGGATACCGAGCGGCAGATGAGCGACTGGAGGCTGATCCGCGGCGTCCGGGCGGACGGCAAGGATTTTCCCGTCATGATCCAGATATCCAAGACCAAGTTCGAGGGCGAGCGGCTGATGACGGCCATCCTGCGCGACATGACCGAAGCCGAGCGCATCAACGACGAACTCGTCTCGCTCGCCGAAGAACGCACGCAGCAGGCCGAACGCGCGGAAGCGGCGAACCAGGCAAAGACGATGTTTCTTGCGACGATGAGCCACGAGCTGCGCACGCCGCTGAACGCGATCATCGGATTTTCGGACATCGCCGTCCGGGAGCTGTTCGGTCCGATCGGGAATGCGCGGTACAAGGAATATCTCAAGGACATCAAGAGCAGCGGCGAAGACCTGCTCGCGATCATCAACGACGTACTCGATCTCTCGAAGGTCGAGGTCGGCGCATATCGCTTCGAGCCGGAGAATTTCGATGCCTGCGAGCTGCTGCTGACGACCGCCCGCCAGCTCATGCCTCTGATGGAAAACAAGGGGCTGGTGTTCCGATCGGAACTCCCGAAGCCGCTCTTCATCTACGGCGATCCGCGCGCGACGCGCCAGATCGCGGTCAATCTCCTGTCGAACTCGATCAAGTTCACCGATCCGGGCGGCATGATCGCGGTGACCGCGCGAGCGACGGACGACGGTGCCAACGTGGAATTTGCCGTTCGCGATACAGGACGCGGCATCGCGCCGGACGATCTCGTGCGCGTCGGCCGGCCGTTCGTTCAGGTCGGCGACGCCTACCGGTCTGAGGTCAAAGGAACCGGTCTCGGGCTGGCGATCAGCCGCACGTTCTGCGCTGGCATGGGGGGAACCTTGCAGATCGAGTCAGAACTCGGTCGCGGAACAACGGTCACGGTCAAGCTTCCAGCGGGCAAAAATGACGGCTCTGCGGCCTCAGTCTGACAGACAAATTTCAATCTAAATATATGATTTTACTTATTAATTTAATGTTATCCCGGCAATGAGAGATCCAACCCCGTAAACCATCTGATGCACAGGTTGCAGGTGCACCGACATATCCCGAATCGCGCTAGTTGCGTGCGGACCGGCAAATCTATAAACACGAACTCTCTAGTTCTATTTCCAGGAGCGATTAAATGCCCGTCGGTACGGTTAAGTGGTTCAACGGCACCAAAGGTTACGGCTTCATCCAGCCGGAAAACGGCGGTGCTGACGTGTTCGTGCATATCTCGGCGGTCGAGCGCGCCGGGCTTCGCGGGCTGAACGAAGGCCAGAAGGTGTCGTACGAGGAGAAGCCCGATCCCAAGAAGGGCAAGACCTCGGCGGACAACCTCAAGGTCATCTAAGCGGTTCCTCTCGCGGAACCCAGGCGCCGCGGTTCGTCCGCAGCGTCCGCTTTCCGATCACGGGCGAGAATCTGACGCGCTCCGTTCCTCAGGAACGGGGCGCGTTTCCCGTTTTCTAAAGCATATTTCGCGTCGAAGGGCCGGACGGGTTCGTTCCGGCCTTTGTCGCGTCTGGCAGCCTCCAAATCGCCGCTTCTTGATCGCTTTCCGCAGATTGTGACAGACATGATCGTCTGCGGCGGATTGCGGCCGCATGATCGAACGGGGATCTGCAGATGGCCAGACAGGTCGATCGGCTCTGGACGAACGCCCGCCTGCTCACGATGGCCGGACCGGAGACACAGGGCGTCATCGCCAGCGCGGACGGGCGGATCGCCTATGCCGGGCAGTCCGCCGATGCGCCCGCCTTCGACCCGGTCGAACGAATCGACTGTGCCGGGCGCTGGATCACGCCGGGCCTGATCGACTGCCACACGCATCTCGTGTTCGGAGGCGACCGGGCGGCCGAATTCGAAATGCGCCTCAAGGGGGCGACCTACCAGGAAATCGCGGCCGCCGGCGGCGGGATCGTCTCGACGGTCCGCGCGACGCGCAAGGCGAGCGACGGCGAGCTGCTGGACGCCGCATGCGGACGCCTCGACCGGCTCATCGCCGAAGGTGCCACGACCGTCGAGGTCAAATCCGGCTACGGCCTCGATACGGAAAACGAACTGCGCATGCTGCGCGTCGCACGCCGCCTCGGCGACGTGCGGCCCGTCACGATCCGCACGACCTTCCTCGGCGCGCATGCGCTGCCGCCCGAAGCGGACGGCGACAAGCAGGCCTATATCGATCGCGTCTGCACGCAGATGCTGCCTGCCGTAGCGCGCGAGAAGCTGGCCGACGCGGTCGACGGATTCTGCGAAGGCATCGCCTTCTCGCCGGCCCAGATGGAGCAGGTTTTCGCGACGGCCGCCGCACTTGGCCTGCCGGTGAAGCTGCATGCCGACCAGCTCTCCGATCTCGGCGGTGCCGCCCTTGCGGCCCGCCATGGCGCGCTGTCGGCCGACCATCTCGAATGGACGGGCGATGCCGGTGTTGCCGCGATGGCGGCGGCGGGTACCGTCGCCGTGCTGCTGCCCGGCGCCTTCTACGTGCTGCGCGAGACGAAGCTGCCGCCGGTCGCGGCGTTGCGTCGTGCCGGCGTGCGCATGGCCGTGTCGACCGACTGCAATCCCGGCACGTCGCCGATGACGTCGCTGCTGCTGGCGATGAACATGGCAGCCACCCTCTTCGGCATGACGGTCGAAGAATGTCTCGCAGGCGTCACGCGCGAGGCCGCGCGTGCGCTCGGTCTCGCCGCCGAGACCGGCACGCTGGAAGCCGGCAAGCGATGCGATCTCGCCATCTGGGATATCGAACGTCCGGCCGAACTCGTCTACCGTCTGGGCTTCAATCCGCTGCATGCCCGCGTGTGGCACGGCAAATGACCGGAAGGCACCGATGACCCGCATCGACAACGAACGCCGCATCCGTGCGCCCCGCGGCGCCGAGATCACCGCCAAAAGCTGGCAGACCGAGGCGGCGATGCGCATGCTGATGAACAATCTGGATGCCGAAGTCGCCGAACGGCCGGGCGAGCTCGTCGTCTATGGCGGCATCGGGCGCGCCGCGCGCAATTGGGAAGCGTTCGACCAGATCGTCGCCGGGCTGAAGACGCTCGAGGACGACCAGACGCTGCTCGTCCAGTCCGGCAAGCCGGTCGGCATTTTCCGCACGCACCGCGACGCGCCGCGCGTGCTGATCGCGAACTCCAACCTCGTGCCGCACTGGGCGACGTGGGACCATTTCCACGAGCTCGACCGCAAGGGCCTGATGATGTACGGCCAGATGACGGCCGGGTCGTGGATCTATATCGGCACGCAGGGCATCGTGCAGGGCACCTACGAGACCTTCGTCGAGGTCGGCCGGCGCCACTATGGCGGCGATCTCGCCGGCCGCTGGATATTGACGGCGGGCCTCGGCGGCATGGGCGGCGCGCAGACGCTTGCGGCGACGATGGCGGGCGCATCGTGTCTTGCCGTCGAGTGCCAGCCGAGCCGCATCGAGATGCGCTTGCGCACCGGTTATCTCGACCGCAAGGCCGAGACGCTCGACGAGGCGATGGCGATCATCGAAGAGAGCGTGCGCGCGAAGAAACCCGTGTCCGTCGGCCTCCTCGGCAACGCCGCCGACATCCTGCCCGAGATGCTGCGCCGGAAGATCCGACCCGACGTCGTCACCGACCAGACATCGGCGCACGATCCGGTCAACGGCTACCTGCCGCGTGGCTGGACGCTGGCGCAGTGGGAAGCCGCGCGCGAGCAGGATCCCAAATCGGTCGAAGCCGCGTCGCGCCGCTCGATGGCGGAACACGTGCGCGCGATGCTGGAGTTCCACCGCCTCGGCGTGCCCACGCTCGACTACGGCAACAACATCCGCCAGGTCGCGAAGGAAGAGGGTGTGGCCGACGCGTTCGCCTTCCCCGGCTTCGTGCCGGCCTATATCCGCCCGCTCTTCTGCCGCGGCATCGGCCCGTTCCGCTGGGCGGCACTCTCGGGCGATCCGGAGGACATCTACCGCACCGACGCGAAGGTGAAGGAGCTGCTTCCGGACAACAAGCATCTGCACAACTGGCTCGACATGGCGCGCCAGCGCATCAAGTTCCAAGGCCTTCCGGCGCGCATCTGCTGGGTCGGCCTCGGCGACCGGCACCGGCTCGGTCTCGCCTTCAACGAGATGGTGCGCAAGGGTGAACTGAAGGCGCCGCTCGTCATCGGCCGCGACCATCTCGATTCCGGTTCCGTCGCCAGTCCGAACCGCGAGACAGAGGCGATGAAGGACGGGTCGGACGCGGTGTCGGACTGGCCGCTCCTCAACGCGCTGCTCAACTGTGCCAGCGGCGCCACTTGGGTGTCGCTGCATCACGGCGGCGGCGTGGGCATGGGATTCTCGCAGCACTCCGGCATGGTCATCGTGTGCGACGGCACCGAAGACGCCGACCGCCGCCTCGCGCGCGTGCTGTGGAACGATCCGGCGACGGGCGTGATGCGCCACGCCGATGCCGGCTATCCCGAAGCGATCGCCTGCGCGAAGGACAAGCAGCTCGACCTGCCGTTCCTGCGCTAGCGGGTGCGAAAGCGCGCCTATGAGGGCGCCTAATCTGCATATGAGCGCTTTGTTCGGGCGCGATGAAGGATATTTGCCTTGCGCGGGCGCGCGATCGGATACGTATATTTGTTTTGCCGACAAGACGTTTGGCACGAAGCCTGCACATTCTAGCGATCCGGTTCGCACGAATTTCCGATCGGTCCAGCGAGGAAGCGTGGATGTCTAGCGTCACGTTGCAGGGTGTCAGCAAGTCGTACGGATCCGTTACCGCGTTGCGGACGATGGATCTCGAGATCGCGCAGGGCGAGTTCCTGACGCTGCTGGGGCCTTCCGGCTGCGGCAAGACCACGACGCTGCGCCTCGTCGCCGGCTTCATCACGCCGTCGAGCGGGCGCATCCTGTTCGGTGGCGACGACGTGACCGACCTTCCCGTACAGAAGCGCGAGATCGGGATGGTCTTCCAGGATTACGCGCTGTTCCCGCACATGACGATCGCCGACAATATCGGCTTCGGACTGGTCGAACGCGGCCGCAAGCCGGCGGAGATCGCCTCGAAGGTCAACGAACTCCTCCAGCTCATCCGCCTGCCGGGCGTCGAGAACCGCTTCCCCGCCGAACTGAGCGGCGGCCAGCAGCAGCGCGTCGCGGTCGCGCGCGCGGTCGCGCACTCGCCGCGCGTGCTGCTGATGGACGAGCCGCTCGGGGCACTCGACCTCAAGCTGCGCGAAGCGATGCAGACCGAGATCAGCTCGATCCAGCGCGCGCTCAAGATCACGACGGTCTACGTGACGCACGACCAGTCGGAAGCCATGAGCATGTCCGATCGCATCGCCGTCATGAACGACGGCATCATCGAGCAACTCGGCTCGGCAACCGAAATCTACAACCGGCCGGCCTCGCGTTTCGTCGCGAGCTTCGTCGGCCAGATCAATCTCGTCGAAGGGGAGTTCGCCGGGATCGAAGGCGCATGGGCGGCGGTATCGGTCGGCGGAACCCGGGTGCACGTGACCGCACCCGAGTGGATCGCCGGACACGTGACCATCGGTATCCGGCCCGAACAGCTCTCGATCCTGCCGGCTGAAGGCGGCCTTCCGGCCGGAACGAATGCCCTGCATGGCGTCGTGCGCAACGCCACGTTCGCCGGGCACATCTTCAAGGTCGAGATCGACGCCGGCACGGCGTCGCCGATCGTCGTCGAGACGCATCCCAATGCGCAGGTGCCGGCTGCAGGTGCGCGCGTCCGGGTGGCGTGGAGCGCGCCGAACGCCGTCGTCCTGGCAAGCTGAAGGAGCCGCACTTGGGAATTCCGGTCATCGACATTTCGGGCTTCCGCAATGCAAGCGACAAGACCGGCGTGGCGCGCGCCGTCGCGCGCGCCTGCGAGGATGTCGGATTCTTCTGCATCTCCGGGCACGGCGTAGATCCGGCACTGACCGAGCGCGCCTTCGCCGTCTCGCGCGACTTCTTCGACCAGCCGACCGACGTGAAGATGCGGTTCCGGCCCGCCGGCGAAGTGGCGCCGCGCGGCTATGCGGCGATGGAGAGCAAGGGGCTCGGCGCCACGCTCGGCCAGAACGTGCCGAAGGACCTGCGCGAGCAGTTCATGCTCGGCACGCTCGCCCCCATCACGCCCGCACTTGCGAAAGTCCCGGAGGCGGCCGGCTGCTACGCGCCGAACGTGTGGCCGGAAACGCCGGCCGACTACCGGCCGATCTTCACCGACCTGTACCGATCGTTCGAATCGCTTGCCGGCACGCTGATGCGGATCTTCGCGCTCGGTCTCGGTCTGCCGGAGACCTATTTCGCGGACAAGATCGACCATCATTTCAGCGTGCTCGGCTCGAACCACTATCCGCCGCTGTCCCATCCGCCCCTGCCCGGCCAGCTGCGTACCGGCGAGCACACCGATTTCGGCAGCCTGACGATCCTGCTGCCGACGGCGGGTCCGGGCGGCCTGCAGGTCAAGCTCGCCGACGGCACGTGGACGGACGTCCAGCCGATCCCCGGCGCTCTGATCATCAATATCGGCGACATGATGGCCCGCTGGACGAACGACCGGTGGCGCTCGACGCTGCATCGTGTCGCCAATCCGCCCGAAGCCGCCGCCGCGATGAGCCGGCGCCAGTCGATCGCGTTCTTCTGCCATCCGAACTACGACGCCGAGATCCGCTGCATCGAAAGCTGCACCGGCCCCGGGCGCCCGCCGCTCTATCCGCCCATCCTCGCGGGCGAACACATGCGCATGAAGATGGTGAAGCGGCTGTGACGCTGGGCCCGCAGCTCGCGGCCTGGTCCGCCGGCCTCCGGTTCGAGGATCTGCCGGCATCCGTGATCGCCGACTGCCGGCTGCGCCTGCTCGACACGCTGGGGGTCGCACTCGCGGCCGTTCCGCTGCCCATCGGCATCGCCGTGCGCAAGGCGGGGCATGCGCTCGGCGGCGGAAGCGAAGCGACCATCCTGGGAGAAGGGACGCGCAGCTCGGCGTCGAACGCGGCGCTCGTCAACGGCACGCTCGCGCACGCGATGGATTTCGACGACACGCACAACGCGTCGGTCATGCATCCCAGCGCGCCGACCGTTGCGGCGACTCTCGCGGCGGCCGAGGCCGTGAACGCGGACGGCCGCGAACTGATCGTCGCCATCGCGATCGGGAACGAGCTTGGCTGCCGGCTCGGCCTCGTGTCGCCGGGCGCCTTCCACGGCGTTGGCCTGCATCCGACAAGCGTGCTCGGCGCACCTGCCGCGACGGCGGCGGTCGGGCGGCTGTGGCATCTGTCGGAGGCACAGATCGCTTCCGCGTTCGGCATTTCGGCAAGCCAGGCTTCCGGCGTGCTCGAAGCCTATGCCGACGGAACCTGGTCGAAGACGCTGCATCCCGGCTGGGCCGCGCACGCCGCGATCGTTGCGGGCCGCCTCGCGCAGGCCGGCTTCACCGGTCCGGCGACTGCGTTCGAGGGCCGCTACGGCATCTACAGCGCGCTCCTGCCGCAGGGAACGAAGCTGAACTACGAGACCGCGACCGGGAATCTCGGGCACGAATGGACGTGTCTCGACACGGCCTACAAGCTGTTTCCGTGCGCGCACGCCATCCACGCCTTCATCGAAGGGGCTTTGCAGCTTCGTGCGGCACATGGCCTGACGGCCGACGGCATCAAGACGGTCGAGCTCGCCGTGCCTGAGGAGTTCGTCGGCCAGATCGCCGAGCCGCGCGCCGCCAAGCTGGAACCGCGGACTTCCACGCACGCGCGGGCAAGCCTGTTCTACGCGGTCGCCGCGGCACTGGTGGACGGCGAGGTCACGGCCGGACACTACGAGGGCGACGCGTTCCGCCGCCCCGACATCCTCGCGATGGCAAGGCGCATCGTCGCGCGGATCGTGCCGACCGGCGAGACGATCATGTTCTCGGGCGGCGTTTCGATCGAACGCCATGCCGGCCCGACCGTCAGCACGTTCGTTCGGGAAGCCGACGGAACCGGCACGCGCCTGCTGGACGAGGCGCGGATCGTCGGGAAGTTCGCCGCGACCGCCGGATCGGTACTTGCCCCGGACGCCCGCGACCGGCTGGTCGAGATGGTCCTTGCACTCGACCGGATCGAGGATGTCGGTATCCTTGCCGCAGCGACGAAGATCCCGGGAGCTTCCCGATGACCGCAATCATTCGATTCCGCGCCGAAGCCCTTTCGCAGGCCGCGTTTGCACCATTCGGCTTCGTCATGGAAGCGCCGACGAACGGGATGCGGACAGGGCCGATGCCCGTCATCGCCGATGCGCGCCCCGCCGCGAAGGTGACGGCGACGCTGATCGACCTGCCGGCTCAGAATTCACCCCGCACCGTCACGCAGATCGAACGGCACCATCATTCGTCCCAGTTCTTCCTTCATCTGGCCGGCGGCGGCCTTTCGCTGGTTGTGTTCCCGACGAAGGCGGACGGGCAGCCCGACACGGCGAACGCGCGCGCGTTCGTCGCGGCTCCCGGCCAGGCCTTCGGCTATCATCCGGGAACCTGGCATGCAGGCGTGGCCGCACTCGGCGCGCATGCGCAGGTCGCCTCGCTGCTGAGCCGCGACGGCACGCCGGCCGATGTCGAGGAACGCACGCTATCCTTGCCGATCGAGGTCGACTGGTCATGAGCCAAGCCCCCTATCCGCGCAACCTCGTCGGCTACGGGCGGACGCGTCCAGATCCGAAATGGCCGAACGGCGCGCGCCTCGCACTCAACTTCGTCCTCAACTACGAGGAAGGTTCCGAATACTCGTTCCCCGACGGGGACGGCGTGTCGGAAACCCAGTTGCTGGAAGCAACACCGTCGATGCCGGCCGGGACGCGCGACCTGAACGCGGAATCGATCTACGAGTACGGCAGCCGGGTGGGCTTCTGGCGCCTGACCCGCCTGCTCGAAGAATACGGCATGCCCGCGACCGTCTTCGGCTGCGCGCTCGCCCTCGAACGCAATCCGCAGGCGGTCGACGCGATCAAATCCGCCGGTTACGACGTGTGCAGCCACGGCTGGCGCTGGATCAAGCACTGGCTGCTCACGCCCGAGGAAGAGGCCGAGCACATCCGCAAGGCGGTCGCCTCGCTCGCGCGCAGTTTCGGCGAACGACCGCTGGGCTGGTACTGCCGCACCGGCCCCAGCGTCCACACGCGCCGGCTGATCGTCGAGGAAGGCGGCTTCCTCTACGACAGCGATTCCTACAGCGACGAGCTGCCCTACTGGGACACGCTCCACGGCAGGCCGCATCTCGTGATTCCCTACTCGGTCGATACCAACGACACGAAGTTCGCCAACCCGGCCGGCTTCGGGAACGGCGACGAGTTCTACGCCTACCTGAAGGACAGTTTCGACTGCATGTACCGCGAGGGCCGCACACAGCCCGGCATGATGTCGGTCGGGCTCCACATGCGCCTGGCCGGACGACCCGGTCGCGCCGAAGCCTTCCGCCGGTTCCTCGAATACGTGCGCGGGCACGAAGGTGTGTGGGTCTGCCGGCGCATCGACATCGCGAAGCACTGGATCGCGACACATCCCTGCCGGACCGCTTGATCCGGCGAAGCTGACGAGGACGAGATGACCGAAGACGTTCGCTGGGCCCGGGCCCCCTTGCGCGGATACGACGTTCGCCTCCCGGCGGGCGAGGACGCGGAACTGACCCATGTCGAGGCGGGGACGCCGGCCGGCGAGTATCTTCGGCGCTTCTGGACGCCGGTCGCGATGTCCTCGCAGCTCGGCGCCCGGCCGGTGCCGATCCGCATCCTCGGCGAGGACCTGGTGATCTTCCGCGACGGCGAGGGGCGCATCGGGCTGCTTCACAAGCATTGCGCGCACCGTCGCGCGTCGCTCGAGTTCGGCCGCATCGAGCAGCGCGGGATCCGCTGCTGCTATCACGGCTGGCACTTCGACGTCGATGGAACGATCCTCGAAACGCCCGGCGAACCGGCGAGCAGTTCGATCTGCAAGTCGATCTGCCAGCCCGCCTATCCGGTCCGCGAAATGAAGGGCCTCGTCTTCGCCTATATGGGTCCGCCGGAGCATATGCCGTCGTTCCCGTATCTCGACTCGCTCGACCTGCCGGATCACGAGCTGATCCCCTACTCGATCCATTCGCCCTGCAACTGGCTGCAGGAAACCGAGAACGCGATCGACCCCTATCACTCGGTGTTCCTGCACGGCCGGGTCAACGGGCCGCAGTTCCCCGGTCTCGAGCATTTCATCGAGCTGCCGGTCGTGTCGTACCACCGGCGCGAGGCGGGCATCGTCTACAGCCACGCCCGCCGCGTCGGCGATCTCGTGATGCTCCGCTTCCACGACTATCTGATGCCGAACCTCGCGCAGAACGGCGGCATGTTCCAGCGGCTCGAGAAGCCGACCTTCTTCGGCCGTACGAGCCTGACCAAGTGGGTCGTGCCGATCGACAGCACGAACAGCCGGAAGTTCGGCTGGCGGCACTTCAACGACAAGGACGAGGTGCTGCGGCAGGGCAAGCGCGACGAGGTCGGCTGGGAGACCGTCGATTTCTACGGCCAGACCGCACACCGCCCCTACGACGAGCGCCAGGGCAACCCCGGCGACTGGGACGTCTGGGTCAGCCAGGGGCCGATCGCGGTCCATTCGCGCGAATATCTCGGCAAGACCGACGAAGGCATCGCCATGCTGCGCCGGCGCCTGCGGCGCGAGATCCGCGCGGTCGCAAAGGGCGATCCGATCCCGCACATCGTCGGCGACGAGAACAACCCGTACCCGACCTATGGCGGCGACACGGTGCTGCGCGCCGCCAAGTCGAACGACGACGAGGCGCTGATGCGCACGCTGCAGAACCAGGTCGCGGAAATCTACTTCGCCGCCGACGGGCTGAAGGGCGAAGAACGCACGGCGCGGATCAAGGCCGATCTCAAGGCGAGGTTTCCGGACTCGGCGGACTAGCCGCCGGTCAGGCCACGACGCGGCGCGGCAGCGGAATGCTTTCGATCGGCGTGTCGCCGAAGCGCGTATAGCCCTCCGCGAGCGGAAGTTCGCGCGCGATGATCATACCGTCGCCCTGCACGCCGTAGGTGGGGTCCAGCATCCGGCGGCCCTTGCCGCCCGGCGGATCGAACGTCCAGTCCTGGAAGCCGAGGATGTAGAAGTTCAGCATCACCGCCGGCTTGTCGTCGGCGCAGAACCAGTGCGCGTTGCGCGACACCTCGGTCGTCTCGAAGCGGTCGCCGATGCCGAACCAGCGGTCGGTGCGCGTGCGCAGCAGGATCGTGTCGGGCCCGAGCCGCGCCACCCGGTCCCATTCGCGCGCGTAGACGCGCCCGTGCAGCACGACCTGCGTGGAGATGAGGTTGTGGTGGCAGTGCGGCGGGTGGACCTCGTGCGGATCGAGATAGAGGAGCTGCATCGTCCACGACCGCTCCGGCGTGGTCTTCTGGTTCAGGATCTGGTCCTTGCGCTCGGCGAGCGCGCGCTCGATCCACGGCTTCAGTTCGAGCGGCAGGTCGATGCTGCGGTGGAGATCGCGGATCCGGTCGATGTACTCGTCCGGCGTGATCTCGTTGCGGCCGAGCCGGTCGATCTCGACCTGTGCGTCGGTCCACAGACGCTCGCGGTATGTGTCGACGTCCGGCAGGACGGCGCCCGCGCGCGTGTTCATCTTCACGATCTTGCCGGACGCGGTCTTGATCTCGCCAGCCATCCTGCGGTCCTCCCCTTCAGCCCGGCCCGGAACCGAGCATCGTATCGACGAGCATGCGCTGGAAATGGTGCACGTTCTTCTCCCACACGGGCGAGAAGACGACCTTGTCGGCGACCGGCGACTGGCGCGCGATCTGCTGCTGCTCCCAGATCTTCATGTCCTGGCTGCGGATGCCGCCATAGTCGCGCAGCTTGCCCGTCTCGCCGAGCCAGCGCGACAGCGTCTTGCGGCGCTGTGCGGCGAACCTGGGATCGGTGGCAGCATCGCCGACGAAGAAGAAGCCCATCTTCGAGACCGTCCGGTCCGCGGCGACGGGGTCGGCGATGACCGACGCGAGATGGTCGGACTGGAGCGTCAGCGTCATGTTGGGGAACACCACGCTCGTGCAGCGCACGCGCTTGCGCCCCTCCGGGAACGGGATCAGCGGAAGATCGCCCGCACCCGGGTAGAAATCCTGGTCGCCGCGGCGCTTGAGCGTGACGACCGTACCCAGCGGGATCGGCTCGGCGATGGGCTCGCCCGTCGCGAGATCGAGATCGTCCGACATCTTGGTGAAGACGTTCTTGTGGACCCAGACGTGGTGGTAGGTCTCCCAGTTGTCGTTCTGCATCTTCCAGTTCCCGCGCCACTCCCAGTCTTCCCGGTGCGCGATGCGCGTGGCGCCGATGTCGGCGCCCTGGATGAGATCGTCGAGCGGACGGACATGCTCGTCGAACGGTGCCGCGTTCCCGTCGAGATTGATGAAGACCCAGTGGTGCCAGACGGCCGTGCGCACGGGGATGAGTCCGAGCTGCGAAAGGTCGAGATTCGTCCGGGTATTACCCTGCTTGGTGCCGTCGAAATAGGGCGTCGACTTCAGGCGGCCGTCGAGGTCGTACGCCCACGCGTGATAGGGGCAGGCGAACTGCTTCAATTTGGTGCATGGCTCGGTCACCATCAGGGCAGCCCGATGGCGGCACACATTGTGGAAGACGCGGATCTGGTTGCCGCGGTCGCGCACGAGGATGAGCGGCAATCCTGCGGCCATGAGCGGGATTGCATCTCCGGGATCCGGCACGTCGCTGGCGAAGGCCAGGCACATCCAGGTCCGCGCGAACATCTCCTTCTGTTCGAGCTTGAAGAAGCTTTCGCTGGTGTAGGCGGCTGCCGGCAGGCCGCAGGCCTCGGATATCGGCTTGCGGATTGCCGCGATCGCGTCGCGGCCGAGAAGGTCGGTAACGGTCGGTTCCGCAAGCGTCATCCGGCAATCTCCCCTGTCGTCAATACTATGCCAAAAGCGGACCAGCACCCTTTACGAAATTTGCGCGCGTCCGAAGGCGAATTCGCGTGCGGCTGGTCTGCTATTTGCTCATCATCGATGGCAATCCTGCGCAGACGCCGGCCCTGCCGGCGGCCCCCGAGCCCGGATGGACCCGACAGCCATGCGCAAGCACCCCCGGAGACGGCGATGAAGGCGCGCTGGCATCTCGTCCTGATTCCGTCGCTGCTGCTGTCGATGTTCCTGCTGCTCAGCTCGCAGATCGCGTTCCTGCGCGGCAGCTTCTTCAAGGATCTCCGCCTCGGCCGCCTCGGAACCGAGCTGACGGCCGAGAACTATGTCCGCTTCTTCACCGACAGCCTCTATGTCGACTCCCTAATCCTGACGATCCGGCTTTCGGCGACGGTCGCCATCCTCACGCTCGCGATCGGCTTTCCGGTCGCCTACATCCTCGCGCGGATGCGTTCGCGCTGGTCGCTCGTCCTGCTCGCCGCGATCATCGCGGCATCCTTCATCACGATCGTGATCAAAGTCCTCGGCCTGATCATCATCTTCTCGAGCGGCGGCACGCTCAATCGGCTGCTTGTCGGTTCCGGCCTGCTCGAGCGGCCGCTCACGATCATGGGCGAGCCGTCGGGCGTGGTCATCGGGCTCATGCATTTCACGATGGGTTTCGCCGTCCTGCTCCTCTACGGCGTCATCAAGACGATCCCCCGTTCGCTCGAGGAAGCCGCCGAGATCCACGGCGCACCGCGGTGGCGCGTGTTCCTGCGTGTGATTATCCCGCTGAGCCTTCCCGGGATCGTCGTGACGTCGCTCATCGTCTTCAACCTGTGCATGGGCGCGTTCACGTCCGCAGCACTCATCGGCGGCGGCAAGGTCTTCACACTGCCCGTGCTGATCCAGCAGACGGTCATCATGCAGACGCGCTACGCGATGGGCGCCACCGTGTCGGCGATCCTGATGACCGTGACGCTGCTGATCAACCTCCTGTCGGTTCTGATCATGTCGCGCTTCGACCGGCGCCGGGGCGTCGTCGCATGATCGGGTATCGCGCCATCGCGAATGCCCGCAAGGCCGCATCCGGCCTCTGGATGCTCTGCGTCTTCGTCTTCCTCTTTGCCCCGCTCGTCGTGGTGGTCGGCGCGTCGCTCGACGGCGGCGAGCGCACGTTCCTCAATTTCCCGCCGCGCGAGATCTCGTTCCGCTGGTACGGCCGGATCAGCCCGGATCTTTTCGAATCGCTCGGCCTCAGCATCGTGCTCGGTCTGACGACGGCGGCGATCGGATGCCTTGTCGGCGTACCGGCCGCACTGGGTCTCGTGCGAGCGCAGTTTCCCGGCAAGTCGCTCGTCGCGGCCGCATTCCGGGCTCCCCTGCAGATCCCGGCCGTCGTCACCGGTGTGTCGTTCCTGAAGCTCTACTATCTCATCGGCGACGCGACGGGCGTCTATGTCGTCGGCACGCTCCCCGGCCTCGTGATCGCCCACAGCTTTCTCGCCACGCCGTACGTGATCGGCACGGTGTCGGCCGTTCTGCAGCGCTTCAACACGCGGCTGGAGGAGGCGGCACTGAGCCTCGGCGCCTCGCGCTGGCGGACCTTCCGGCGCGTGACGCTTCCCGTGATCATGCCCGGCGTATATGCCGGCGCCATGTACGCGTTCCTCGTCTCGTTCGGCGACGTGCCGGTGGCGCTCTTTCTGGGGTCGAGCGGCATGCAGCCCTTCGCGGCGAAGATCTTCCATCTGATGGAGTTCGACTTCGACCCCACGCTGCTGGCCATCTCGACCTTCATCATCTTCGGCTCGCTCGCCGCGATCTACCTGCTGCAGCGCGCCGTCGGCCTCGAGGAACTGAGCCGCTCGGGCGGCGGAAATTGACCTTCATCCCCCTTCCAGGAGAATCGCGATGACCAATCTCGACAGACGGCAGATCCTGACCGGCATGGCGGCGACCGGCATCGGCCTGACGGCCGCATCGCGCTTCGCGACGGCCCAGCAGCCGCGTTTCGACGGCGTCACGCTGCGCGTCGCCACGTTCGGCGGCGGCTGGGACCGCGCGGTCCACAAATACGCCGGCGTGAAGCTTGAAGCGCTCGGCGCCAAGGTCGAGTACGTGACCGCGCCGCCGCGCGACAATCTCGCCAAGCTGATCGCCGCGAAGGGCCGGCCCGCACCGTTCGACGTCGTCGAAATGGGCGATCTCACCTGGGTCGACACGTACGACGCGGGCTTCCTGCAGAAGATCGATCTCGCCAACGTTCCGAACCGCAAGGATCTGCTGCCCTCGCAGTCCGACGAGTGGAAGGTGGCGAGCTGGGTCACGCAGGAAGGCATCGTCTACAATGCCGAGAAGTTCGCGGCGAACGGCATTCCGAAGCCGGAACGCTACAAGGATCTTCTCAATCCGAAGCTTGCCGGCAAGCTGGCCCTAATCGACATCACGCAGGCCGGCGCTTCGCAGCTGATCGTCGGCGCGTCGATGGACGAAGGCGGCAGCATGACGAACATCGAGCCGGCGCTGAAATTCGTCAAGGATGCGAACCCGTTCCAGTTCTGGAAGGTCGGCGCGCAGGCCGTGACGCTGATGAACTCCGGCGACATCTGGGCCTCGACGATGCATGCCGGCTTCGCCGTGCAGATGCGCCGGGCCGGACTTCCCGTCGCCTTCTCGCATCCGAAGGTCGGCCCGACCAAACGCGGCCTGCTGAAGGAAGGCTGGCTCGGCGTGGTCAAGGGCACGCCCGCACCGCGCGCGGCAGAGTTCTTCATCAACGAATACGTCTCGGCCGAGACGCAGTTCGGGCTGGCGACCGAGCGCGGCGTCGTCCCGGTGAACGGGCAGGCGCGCGCCAAGCTCGCGGACGATCCGCTGCTGAAGGAGATGTTCCTGCTCAGCGACGCCGATGTCGGCAACATGGTTTCCGTCGACTTCAACGTCTTCAACCTGGACGACGCAACCCAGCGCTGGGCGCGCGCCGTAAGCTCGCGCTGAAGCAGGATCCGGGGTGCGGATCGCCGTCGTCGGGGCGGGCGCCATCGGCGGATCGATCGCGCATGCGCTCGCGTCCGCCGGTGCCGATCCGGTCCTCGTCGCGCGCGGGGCGGCCGCCTCGGCAATCGCGCGCGACGGCTTGCATGTCGAGAGATTCGGCAGGCACGAAGTATCGTGCCCGCGCGTCGTCGAGGATACGCGCGGGCTCGAACCGTTCGACGCGGTCATCGGAACGCTGAAGGCACAGGACTGGGAAGCGGCCATCAAGCTGATCGTGCCGCTGGTCGGCCCGCGCACGGCGCTCGTCCCGGCGATCAACGGCGTGCCGTGGTGGTACTTCCAACTCGCCGGCGGACCGTTCGACGGCCGGCGTCTTGCCAGCCTCGATCCCGGCGGCGCGCTTTCGGCGGCGTTCGAGCCGTCGAACCTCGTCGGCGGTGTCGTCTACATGGCCGCAACGCGCGTCGCGCCCGGCCGGATCGACTGGCCGACGGGCAAGCGGCTCGTGCTTGGCGGGATCGGCCGCACGCCGGACGACCGGATACCGGCACTCGCCGCGATCCTGCGTGCGGCAGGCATGGACATCGACGAGAGCACCGACATCCGGCACGACGTCTGGATGAAGCTTCTGGGGAATGCCGGCTTCAACTCGATCTCCGCACTGGCGTGCGCGACGATCCTGGACATCCTCGACGACCCGGACCTGCGCGCCGTCTGCGCCGACACGATGGCGGAACTGATCGCCGTCGCCGGAGCGGTAGGCGTCCGCCTCGACATCGCCATCGACAAGCGGCTCGAAGCCGCACGCCGGCTCGGCACGTTCCGCACCTCGACGCTGCAGGATTTCGAGGCCGGCCGGCCGCTCGAGACCGCCGCCCTCCTCGACGCACCCTGCGAGATCGGCCGGCTCGCCGGCATTCCGACCCCCGTTCTCGATACGCTCGCGCGCCTCCTGCGCAACGCGGTCGCGCGGCGCGATTCCGCGGCCAGCGCATGAATCCCGTGCCGGTGCACGTCATCGAAACTCATTCGACAAGGCGCCACTCCCCCCCTAGGTTTGCCCGACCCGTCACGAGATCGGTGCCGCACGTATGACGCAGGCGAATTCGCAGACCGGCACGTCGCCGGCCCTCGGCTGGACCGCCGCACCGATCCGATCCCTCCCCGCCTATCGCGGCCCGACGACGTTCGCCGATTTCCCCGACCCCGCGACACGGCCACGCCTCATCCATCTGAACGAGTCGCCCTATCCGCCGTCGCCGCGCGTCGCCGAAGCCGTCGCTGCCGCGATGCACGACCTAAACCGCTATCCCGACATCTATGGCCGGGAACTCTGCAAGGCGATCGGTGCTGCCGCCGGCGTATCGGCCGGCCGCATCGTGCTGGGTTGCGGCAGCGACGAGCTCATCCATTTCACCGCCGTCGTCGCACTGTCGGCAGGTGACGAGGCCGTGATCCCGGCGCCGAGCTTTCCGCGCTATGCGCTTTCCGCCCGGCTCAGCGGCGCGCTCGTGCGGCGCGTGAAACTCGATGCGGGCGGTGCCTGCGATCCCGATACGATTCTCGGCGCCATCGGTCCGCGCACGCGCCTCGTCGTGTGCTGCACGCCGAACCCGCCGTCGGGCGGGATGATGACGGCCGAAGCGCTTGGAGCCGTCGCGCACGGCGTGCCCGACGACGTGCTGCTGCTGGTCGACGAAGCCTATTACGAGTTCGGCCGTCATGCCGGCGGGCCGGACGCGCTGGCGATCCTGCGCGGGCGCAAAGGACCCTGGCTTTCGACGCGGACATTCTCGAAGGCCTATGCGTGCGCGGCCCTGCGCGTCGGCTATGCGATCTGCGGCAGCGACGATGTCGCCGAGGCGCTGCGCCGGGCCAAGCTGCAGTTCAACGTGCCCACACTCAGCCAGGTCGGGGCGGCCGCCGCGTTCGCCGATCAGGCCTATCTGCGCACGATGCTGGACCGCATCGCCGGCGAGCGCGACCGGCTGTCGAAGGGGTTGGCGCAACTCGGGCTGCGCGTCCTGCCGACGGCGGCGAATTTCGTGTCCTGCATCCTGCCGGGGCCTGCCGCACCCGCGATGGCCGCGCTCGAGAAGCAAGGCATCTTCGTGCGCGACTGGCGCGATCCGGAGCATCTCAGCGAGCTGCGCATCGGCGTCGGCACACCCGACGATACGGGCGCCACGCTTGCCGCACTCGGCGGCTATCTGCGGGGCGAGACATGAGCGCCGCACCGCCCGTCGGCAGCCGGATCGTCGCGGAGCTGAAGAAGGCCGGCATCGGCTTCGTTGCCGCATTGCCGGACCTCGTGACGAGCGACGGGCTGCTCTGGCCGATCTCGCGCGATCCGGATTTCCGTCTCGTGCGCATCTGCAAGGAAGACGAAGGGATCGCCATCTGCACGGGGCTCGCCTTCGCCGGCAAGCGCTCGATCCTGCTGATGCAGCAGACCGGCCTGCTCGACTCGATCAACGCGCTTCGCGCCGTCGGCGTCGAGTACGACCAGCCGGTCGTCATGCTTGTGGGCCTGCAGGGCAAGGAGCCCGGCGTGGCGCCCGCCGCCTCGGCCAAGGTGTCCGTGAACATCGTCGTTCCGATCCTCGATGCGATGGGTGTCGCCCATCGCGTGATCGAGAAAGCGGGCGACGAGGTACATGTCGGCCCGGCGATCGAGGCGGCCTATGCGAATTCGCGCCCCGTCTGCCTCCTCATCGGCCAGCCGCCCGTCGGGGATACACGCCGATGATGAAGCGCGATGCCTGCCTGCGAATTCTCGCGCGCCATGTCCGCGACGAAGCGATCGTCGCCACATATCAGGCCGCTTTCGACTGGATGGCGATCGCGCCGCGCGATCTCAACTATCTTTCGATCGGCGCCATGGGGATCGCGTCGTCGCACGGGCTGGGGCTGGCGCTCGGCCGGCCGGACCGGCGCATCATCGTGCTCGACGGCGACGGCAGCCTGCTGATGAATCTCGGCAGCCTCGCGACGGTCGCGGCGGCCGCACCGCGCAATTTCGTGCATCTCGTCTGCGTCAACGGCGTCTACGAGGCGAACGGAAGCCATCCTCTGCCGGCGGGCGACAAGATCGACTTCGAAACAATCGCGCGCGGTGCCGGCATCGCGAATGTCGGCACGATCGACACGCTCGCGGGGTTCGAGGCGGCGATGCCGGAAATCCTTCGCGGCGAAGGCCCGGTCTTCCGCGCCCTTCGCGTGGAAGCCGGCGAACCCAGCCCGCAGGATTACGCCTATATCCATGGTGCCGACACGCGCCGGCGATTCAAGGCGGCGTTCGCGGCACCTTCGCGCCGCTAGGCCATCGCCTGCGTCTCGGCGATCAGCCAGGCGCGGAACGCGGCGATCTTGGGCGTCGAGAGCGCGCGCTGCGGGCAGACGAAGTAATGCGCATAGCCGCTGGGGATCGCGATGTCGAACGGGCGGACGAGCCGGCCCGCGGCCAGATCGTCGGCGACCAGCGGCGTGCGGCCGAGCGCCACGCCGAGCCCTTCGATCGCCGCCTGGATCGACATGTTCGACTGGCCGAACCGTCGTCCCTTCGCGAGATCCACGCCGGTCGCACCCGCCGCGTCCAGCCAGCTCTTCCAGCCGGGCGAGTTGCCGTCGAGCGTCAGGATGTCGTCGTGCAGCAGCGGCACGTTGGCAAGATCGCCGGGCACGCGCAGGGCCTTGGCACCCTTCATCAGGCGCGGCGCGCAGACCGGGAACATCTCCTCGTCGAGGATCTTTTCGACATGCAGGCCCGGATACCGGCCGGTCCCGTAGCGGATCGCGACATCGGCCTCGCCGGCGGAGAAATCGGCGATCTGCCCGGTCGTCGCGATCGAAAGCTCGATGTGCGGATGGCGCTCGTCGAAGCGGATCAGTCGCGGGAACAGCCATTTGACGGCGAAGCCCGGCAGTGTCGAGACGGTCAGGCGCGGCCCGGTATCCGTCTTCGTCAGTTCGCGGATCGCGTCGGCGACAACGCCGAGTCCGTCGCGCACGGCGGTGGCCAGCGCCTCGCCCTTCTGGGTCAGCGTGATGCGCCTCGGCTCGCGATGGAAAAGCTCGAAACCGAGCTGGTCCTCGAGGCTGTGGATCTGGTGGCTGATGGCGCTCTGGGTCAGACCGAGTTCGTCGGCCGCCATCGTGAAGCTCTTCAGACGGGCAGCTGCCTCGAAAGCACGCAGCGCCGAGATCGGCGGCAAATTACGAAGGGGGGAGGTAGCCATGAAATTCGCTCACTTGTAGATCCGGTTATTTCTAACCAGAATGAGAATGAACGATCTTCTCACATGAATGAAACAGATGGAAGTACCGACGATGGCCTACGCGAGCGCCAAGCATATCGGCCTTGAGGAAATCCCCGTCATCGATGTCGGCGACCTCGCTTCCGGCGACCGCGCGACGATCGAAGCCGTCGGCGCGCGGATGCGCGAGGCGGCGGAGCGGATCGGCTTCTTCTATGTCAGCAACCACGGCGTCGCGCGCCCGCTGGTCGAGCGCGCCTTCGCGGCGAGCCGGGCGTTCTTCGCGGCACCCGAGGCGGCCAAGCGGGCCGTCACGATCAACGAGCTGCATCGCGGCTTCCTGTCGGTCGGCGGCGCCAAGATGTACAGCAGCGCCAAGATCGACCTGAAGGAAAGCTATCTCTGGGGCCTGGAACTCGGCGAGGACGACCCCGACGTGGCCGCCGGCAAGCCGCTGATGGGCCCGAACAACTGGCCGGCCGACCTGCCCGAAACGCGCGCGGCCTTCTACGCCTACTATCTCGAGATCTGCGCGTGCGGCCAGCGACTGCTCAAGGGGCTCGCGGCGAGCCTCGGGCGCGATCCGGCCTTCTTCGCTTCGGCCTTCGCCAAGCCGCTCGCGCGCGGCTCGGCGATCTACTATCCGCCGCAACCGCCGGATCTCGGCGAGACGCAGTTCGGCGTCGCCCCCCATACCGACTATGGCGGCCTGACGCTTCTGTCGCAGGACCAGGTCGGCGGGCTGCAGGTCCTCGCGAAGTCCGGCCAATGGGTCATGGCACATCCGATCCCCGATACGCTGGTCGTGAATGTCGGCGACCTGATGCATCGCTGGACGAACGCGCGCTTCAGTTCGAACCCTCACCGCGTCGTCAACGCGTCGGGCCGCGAGCGCTATTCGATCGCCGTGTTCTTCGATCCGCACCCGGATACGGTCGTCGATCCGCGCGACCTGCTGGACGACAAGACGGAGGCGAAGTATCCGCCGATCGCCTGCGGCGAATACATCGTCCAGCGCTTCGACAAGGCCTTCAAGTACCGGCAGCCGAAAGCATGACCGCCCGCGCGCGGTCGAGCCAGCTCGCCAGCCATTCGGCATAGGATCGCTCGCAACGGAGCACGTAACCAACCGGCGTGCGCACGAGGATGATCGCCACGTCGCCCAGCCGCGTGCGGCCGGAGAAGCCGGGGGCCATGCGCTCCAGATCAAGAGCAATTCCCTGTGCCAGCAGTTCGCTCGCACCTACCCCGTCGATGGCGAACGCGGCATAGGCGTCCGACACATCGACGGCCATTCCGTCGTCCGGCAGCCCCGGATCCGCGTCGACGACGAGCCACATCCGCGTCTCGACATGGATGGCCGGCACGCGCGGTGCGGCCTGCGACAGCCAGGCGGTCAGCCGTTCGGCTGGCAAGGCGACGATGCGGGGGGGTTCGCGTTCAGCCACGCTGGCGCTCTCCCTTCGGATCGTAGAAAGCTGGCGCCACGACCCTCGCCCCCGTCAAGCCATCCGCCAGCGCGACCGTCACGTCGCTGCCCAGCAGCGAACGGCCGTCCTCGATCAGCGCAAGGGCGAGCGAACGGCCCAGCGCGTCGCTCCAGCAGCTTGCCGTCACATATCCTCGCCCGCGCGCGGCATCGGCGCGCAGCACGCACGCCCCTTCCGGCAGCACGAAACCTTCTTCGCGCGCCAGCAGGCCGACGAGCTGCGGCCGGCCGGCTGGATCAGCGCGGTTGCGCGCCAGCGCCCGCTTGCCGACGAAATCCGGCCGGTCGGCTTGCACCGCGAAACCGAGGCCCAGATCGTACGGGTCCGCGATCCCGTCGCCTTCGTGCCCGACCGAGATGAACCCCTTCTCGATCCGCAGGACATGGTTGGCCTCGGAACCGACGGGCACGATGCCATGGCCGGCACCGGCATCGATCAGCCGTGCCCACAAGGCGGGCGCTTCGCGCGCCGGAACGAACATCTCGAAGGAAAGCTCGCCGGTGAATCCGGCGCGCGCCATGCGCACAGGCTGGCTGCCGATCCGCGCTTCGGCCATCGCCATGAACGGAAAATCCGCCGGGACGACGGCACCGGCCGAGGCAAGAACTGCGCGCGCGCCGGGTCCGCACAGGACGAGATCGGCCCACTGCTCGGTCACCGGCAGCACGAAAACGGAAAGGTCGGGCCGCAGTACCTGCCCGCAATACTCGAACCGCTGCAGGCAGGCGTCGGCATTGCCGGTCGTCGTCGTGACGAAAAACCGGTCCGCGGCGGTCCGGAACACGATGCCGTCGTCGAACAGCCGGCCGTCCTCGTGCAGCTGCAGCGCATAGCGGCCGCGACCCGGCTTCAGGTCCGAGAGGCGCGTGGCATAGACGAAGTCGAGAAACGCCGCGGCATCGCGCCCGCCGATCTCGAACTTGCCCAGCGGCGATGAATCGTAGAGCCCGACATGCCGGCGCACGGCCCGGCATTCGCGCCGCATCGCCGTGTCGAGTGTCTCGCCGGCGCGCGGGTAGTAGCCCGGACGCCGCCAGTTGGCACCGGATTCGTACATCGCGGCGCCCGCCGCCTCGTGCCACGCCGTCAGCGTCGTCGTGCGCGACGGGCGGAGGAGCTTCCCGCCGGCGTCCGCGATGGCGCCGAAGGGTACGGGCACGAAGGGCGGCCGATAGGTGGTCGTCCCGGCTGCCTCGGGGGCGATCTCTCTCGTGCGCGCGAGCGTGTCGATCGCGTTCATGTTGCCGAAGCGGCCCTGGTCGAGCGCCATTCCCGCGGTCGTATAGCGCTTTAGCAGTTCGACCGCGTCGTAGCCTTCCTGCACGGCAAGCCGCAGATCGTCGGCCGTGACGTCCGCGGCGAAATCGACGAAGGCCTTGCCTGCACCACGCGCGCGCGGCATTTCCCAGCGCGCGAGCAGACCGTATGCCGATGCGGCAACCGGCATCGGTTCGCCGGCATCGAATCCTGCATGCCGCGCGGCGGCAAGCCCCGCACGCGTTCCATCGGCCTGCACTGCCGATTCCAAGCCTCGTCCGTTGCAGGCACCTGCGCTGAACGCGCCGTCATGCGGCCGATCGGGCACGAAGGCGGCCTGCGCGGCATCGAAGGCGAGCCGTCCGCCCGGGTGCGAATGCAGATGCACGGCCGGCGTCCATCCGCCGGCCATCGCGACGGTGTCGCATTCGATCTCGCGCACCCGCTCCGGCTCCGCGAGCGGTGCGATGCGCAGCGCACGCACCGGCGCGCCGATCGCCGCGATTGCCGCGTGACCGGCATGAACGACGATGCCAGCCTGCTCCGCACGCGCGCGGCACGCCGTCTCGGTCCGCAGGTCGACCAGCACCGTCACGTTCACGCCGAGATCCTTCAGCGCGACGGCATCTTCGTAAGCGCCGTCATGGTTCGCGACAACGACGACGTTGCGCCCGCAGGCGACATTGTTCCGGCGTGCGTAGGCAAGGACGGCCGACAGCAGCATCACGCCCGGCCGGTCGTTGTCGGCGAACACGAAGGGCCGCTCGAACGCGCCAGTCGCGAGCACGACGGCCTTCGCCCGGATCTTCCAGAGCCGTTTGCAATCGTCCGTCTCTTCGAGAGCGACGATCAGGCCGCCATCGTAGCGGCCGAGTGCCGTCGTCCGCGAGAGCATGCGCACGCCGCGCGCGCGCAGCCGGTCGGCCGGATCCGCGATCGGGTCGCCGTCCAGCAGCCAGACCCTTGCACCGGGCGCCGCCGATGCGGCGAGTGCGGCCGACTGCCCCGCGACCCCGGCCCCGACCACCAGCACGTCGCAATGGGCGAAGCGCTTTTCCGATGCGAGCGGCCCAGTCGCTTCGGGCAGCCTGCCGAGACCGGCGAGCGCGCGGATCGCCGGTTCGAACAGGTGCCACGCGCGACCGCGCGGGCCGCGGAAGGTCTTGTAGTAGAAGCCCGCCGGCATCAATGCGCCGAACGCGCCGAGGATCGAAGCGACGTCGAAGGACGCGGACGGCCAGCAGTTTACCGGACGTGCGTCCATCCCGGCCGCGACCGCGATGCGCGTCGCCAACGCGGTGCCATCGCGCGTCTGCACCAGCGCGTTCGGTTCGTGCCAGCCATAGCCGACGATGCCGCGCGGCCGGTGATACTTGAAGCTCCGCGCGACGGTGCGCAGCCCGTTGGCAAGGAGTGTAGCCGCCAGCGGTTCGCCTTTACGGCCGGCGAGCGTGTGTCCGCCGAACGTGACCGCGACGGCCTCGGCTGGTCCTATGGTGGAAAGGCGATAGCCGCTCACGGCACGAACGCGTTCGTCGCGGTGTCGCGGCGCAGGCGAAACCAGCCGCGGCAGCCGAACCGGTGCCACCACATCTCGTCCGACGGGCCCTTCGCGTTCGTGCGGGAATAGAGCGCATCGGCGAGATCGTCCGACGGGCCCGGATGCGATAGGGGCTCGCCCATGCAGACGAATTCGCTCTGCTCGCGCGGGCCGCACTCTGGACAGGGGACGAGCCGCATCGCGTTCAATCCCGGTTCGAGGCGCCGGCGGTTTCGTAGAGCGGCCGGCCGCGGGCGAAACGGTCGAGCGCGAAGGCGGAAACCAGCGGGCCCGGCGCATCGGTCGCGATCAGGTCGGCGAAGGCGGCCCCGCCGGCCGGAATCGCCTTGAAGCCGCCCGAACCCCAGCCGACATCGAGATAGAGGCCCTCGACCGGCGTCTTCGACACGATCGGCGATGTGTCGTGGCACAGATCGATGGCGCCCGCCCACTGGCGCAGCATCCGCACGCGCCCGAGAACGGGGAACAGCTCGACGAGGCTCGAGACGATCCGCTCCAGCGTCGCGAACTCGCCGCGCTGCGCATAGGACGGAACCGGATCGGAACCGCCACCGATGACGAGTTCGCCCTTGTCCGACTGGCTGAGATAGACCTGCCCCGGACAGTTGACGACGCAGGACAGCATCGGCTTCAGCGGCTCGGACACGAAGGCCTGCAGCGGCACGGTTTCGATCGGCAGGCGCACGCCGGCGGTCGCGGCCAGCACGCTCGCGTGCGCCGACACGGCGAGTGCCACCTTCGGCGCAGCCACGAAGCCGCGCGCGGTCTCCACGCCCGCGACGCGCCCGCCTTCGCGCCGGATCGCCGTCACCTCGCAGTTCTGGACGATGTCGACACCCAGCGCATCCGCCGCGCGCGCATAACCCCACGCGACCGCGTCGTGGCGCGCGACGCCGGCAGTCGGATGCCAGGTCGCGGCCAGCACGGGCAGGCGCTTGGGCCCATCGAGATCGAGGATCGGCACGCGGGCCTTCGCCTCTGCCGGCGTGACGATCTCGAACGGCACGCCGGCAAGCCGCAGGATCGACTGGCGGCGCTTCACGTCGCGCAGCTTGGCCCAGGTCTGGATCAGGTCGAGCTGCCCGCGCTCGGAGAACATGACGTTGAAGCCGAGCTCGCCCGACATCTCGCGCCACAGCCGCAGGCCCTCGGCATGGAAGCGGATCGAATCCTCGCGCAGGTAGTTGGCGCGGATCGTCACGGTGTTGCGCCCGGTGTTCCCGCCGCCGACCCAACCCTTGTCGACGACCAGCACGTCGTGCAGCCCGTGCCGCCGCGCCAGGTAATACGCCGTCGCGAGCCCGTGGCCGCCGGCCCCGACGATCACGGCATCGTAGCGCTCGCGCAGCGGCGGGCTGCGCCAGGCGCGCGGCCAGTCGGCCCGGGCGGCCAGCGCGTTTCGCGCCAGACTCCAGATCGAGTAGCCGCGCATGCGCGTCAGACGTGCTCCCAGTCGTCGAGCTTGTCGGAGTTCGGCGGCGAATAGCCGAGGATGTCGCCCTGCGTGGTGACGCCCAGCCCGTTCAGCAGCCGGTTGGAATAGTTGAAATAGGCGCACACCTGGTTCGCCTCGAAGATCTCGGCGTCGCTCGCCCCGGCCGCGCGCGCGGCCTCGACGTCGCCCTCTTCCATCTTCTGCGGCTCCAGCGTGAGCTTGCGCACATAGCGCAGCAGGCCCAGTTCCTTGCCGTCGAAGACGCGCTCGGGTGCCGCGAAAACCAGCGCCTGGTAGATCGAGCGCGCCTTCGCGTCGTCCTTCAGCAGGCGCGTGAGGCCGGCATAATGGTGCGAGACAGAGTATTCGCACTTGTTGGACAGGCTTGTGTAGATGCCGAGGCATTCGAGGAACCAGACCGGCATCGTGTTGCCGACGTGATGCAGCACGCTCTTGTAGAGCGCGCTGTGCCCTTCCATCGTGTGCGGGCGCAGCGAATGGATCTTCATCACGTTGTCGATGGCCCCGCCCGGCCCCTTCACGCGGTCGTAGAGCTGGCGCAAATAGCCGGTCGATTCGTCGTACTGCAGCATCTTGATCCAGGCCGTCATCGTCTTGTCTCCTCGGGGACCGGCGTTAGAACCAGCCGGAATAGCGCGTGGGGGAATAGGGCGTGAGGTCGATCGCTGGCGTGCGGCCGGCGACAAGATCGGCGACGATGCCCGCCGTCGGCGCGGCAAGCGTGATGCCGAGATGCGCATGGCCGAACGCAAGCACGGCGCGCGGGCTTGCCGGCGCAAGGCCGATGACCGGCAGCCCGTCGGGCAGCGACGGCCGGAAACCCATCCAGTAGGTCGCGTCGCGCGCGTCGAGCGAAGGCAGCAGCCGGCGCGCGTTCGCGACGAGCTGCTCGGCCCGCGCGTAGTTCGGCGGCGCTTCCAAACCCGCGAACTCGACCGTGCCGGCAAGGCGCAGACCGCCCGTCATCGACGTCAGCGCGTACTTGCCCTCGCCGTCGATCATCTGGGCCGGCAGCTCGAAGCCCGGCGCCGGCAGCATCGCGTGATAGCCGCGCTCGACGTCGAGCGGCACGCGTGCGCCCAGCTTCGCCGCGAACGACTTCGAATGGGCGCCGGCGGCCAGCACGAAATGCCCGGCGCGCCACGAGCCGCCCGTCGTGCGGAAGGCCACACCGTCGGCGTCGGCGCCGAGATCCTCGACCGCCTCGCGCACGATGCGCCCGCCCTTGGCCTCGAACGCCGCGGCAAGCCCCTCGCACAGCGCGCCCGGATCGACGACATGGCCGGCCCCCGGCGAGAAGACGCCGTAGCGGTATTCCGACGACAGCATCGGCGCGAAATTCCGCAGCCAGACGCCATCCACCTCCTCCATCGCCACGCCGCGCTTGCGCCGCAGCGCATGCGCGGCTTCCGCACCGGCCCGGCTGTCGGCGCTTGCATAGGCATAGAGGATGCCCTGCTGGCGCAACAGATGGCCCACGCCGGTCCGCGCGGCGAAATCCTGCCAGACGTCGTACGACGTCAGCGTCAGGGCCGCGAGCGCCTTCGAGACCGCTTCGACGCGGGACGGCAACGCCGCAGCCGCGAAGCCGAGCAGCCACGGCAGCAGTTTCGGCAGATAGGCCGGCCGGATCGCCAGCGGCGACAGCGGGTCGACGAACATGCGCGGCAGGGCGCGGATCGTCGACGGCATCGCGGTCGGCGCCACCCAGCCCGGCGTGATGCCGCCGGCGTTGCCGAACGAGGCGCCCTTCCCGGGTGCCGGATCGAACAGCGTGACCTCGCGGCCCGCCTCGGCGAGCGCGAAGGCGCTGGCAAGGCCGACTGCACCGCCGCCGAGCACGGCGACATCGAGGCGGCGGACGCTCACTTGAAGCGGCCCATCCGGACTTCCAGCCGCGCGAACTGGCGGGAAAGCGCGAAACACAGCGCGAAATAGAGGAGTGCGACGATCGTCCACGCCTCGAATACGCGCGTCGTCGTCGCGGCGACCTCGTTGCCGAGGAACGTCAGGTCCTGGATCGAGATCAGCGAAATGATCGAGGAATCCTTGATCAGCGAGATGAACTGGCCGGCGAGCGGCGGGATCGTGCGCTGGATCGCCTGCGGCAGGATGACGAGCCGCATCGTGCGCGCCCGCGTCAGGCCCAGCGACTTCGACGCTTCCCACTGGCCGCGGTCGATCGATTCGATTCCGCCGCGCACGATCTCGGTCACGTAGGCGCCCTCGAAGAGTGCGAGGCACAGCACGGCGGACAGCAGGGCGGGCAGGAACTGCGGGGGCCCGAGCAGCAGGTCGACGGTCGCGCGCGCTTCGGGCGACGCGGTGCGTACCCACGCATCGACGCCGAGCAGCGGCACGATCTGGCTGGTCAGGAAGAAATAGAACACGAAGATGAAGACGAGCGGCGGGACGTTGCGGATCAGCTCGACATAGCTGCGCGCGACGAGATTGAGGAATAGCGAGTTCGAGACGCGCGCGATCCCCATCAGGCCGCCGAAGACGGCCGCCAGCAGGCCCGCCCAGACGGAAATCCGGATCGTCGTCCACAGGCCCTTGAGGATCAGGTTGGGAACCCAGGAATCCTGCGCCGCGTCGTAACGGATGACGAAGCCCCAGACCGGCGCCCAGTTCCAGTCGTAGCGGAGCACGGTCTGGGCGCGCCAGACGACATACGCGACCGCCGCGAGAAGGACGGCGACGATGATTGCATCGATCGGCCCGAGCCGCCGCCTGCGCGGTGCAGGCGGCGGTCCGGATGTCTGCAGTGCCGACGTCACTAGGGCTGCTGGTCCTTCCACTCGCGGGCCTTGAACCAGTAGGCCTGCCGTTCGGCGAGCCAGCCGTCGATCGTGCGGCTCTGGATCCAGTTGTTGAGGAAGTTGAGCGAGTCCGGATCGCCCTTGCGCACGGCCATCGCGTCGGCCTGGCCGACCAGCGGCTCGGCGAACGGACGGAACAGCGCGTTCGGGTTGTCGAGCACGGCGAAAGCCGGCTTCGGCACGGTGCTGACCCAGGCATGCGCGCGGTCGTTCGTGACCTCGAGCAGGGCGGGCGCGTCGTCGTCGAACAGGCGCAGCGTCGCCTTGGGGAACAGGCGCTGCGCCGTCGTCGCGGCCGAGGTGCCGCGGCGGGCCGACAGCGTCACGGTCGGCTTGTCGAAATCCGCGACCGTCTTGAAGGCGCCGGCGAGCTTCTTGCTGGCGACGACGTCGACGCCCGTCGCCGAATAGGGCGACGTGAAGTTGACGGTGAGGTTGCGCGCGGGCGTGATCGTCATGCCGCCGATGATGAAGTCGAACTGGCCGGCGAGCAGGGCCGGAATGATGCCGTCCCACGCCGTCGGCACGAACTCGGGCTTCACGCCCATGTCCTCGGCGAGCTTCTTGGCGACGTCGACCTCGTAGCCGATCAGGTCGCCCGACTTGCTGCGGAAGGCCCACGGCACGAAGGTCGACAGGCCGATCTTCAGCGTGCCGCGCTTCTTGATCTCCTCGATGGCGCTCGTCGCCGACAGGGCCGCGCGCGCGTCCTGCGCCTTGGCCGCGTAGGGTGCGAGCAGGACCGTCGCGGCGAATGCCGCGAGAGCCAGTTTCCTCAATCCGTACATGGAGCCTCCTTCATCTTGCGTTGGTTCAGTTCTTGAGTCGTCTCTCGAGCAGGCCGACGGCCGCCGACATCGAGCCGGTGACGGCCAGATAGACGGCGGCGACGGCGAGCCAGATCTCGAACGTGAGGAACGTGTCCGCGATGACGTTGCGTCCCTCGTTGGTCAGGTCGAACACGGCGATGACGCTGACGATCGCCGAATGCTTGACGAGCGAGACCGAAAGCCCGGTCAGCGGCGGGAGCACAAGGCGCAGCGCCTGCGGCAGCACGATCAGCCGGTAGAGCCGCCCCGTCGTCAGGCCGAGACTGCGGCCGGCTTCCCACTGGCCCTTCGGCACCGCCTCGATGCCGGCACGGAATATCTCGGCCGCGAAAGCGCCTTCGAAGACCGCAAGGCACATGACGCCCGTCCAGTAGCGGTCGATGCCGAGGATGGGGGAGAGGACGAAATAGAAGAGATAGAGCTGCACGAGCAGCGGCGTGTTGCGGATCGCCTCGATATAGACGTGCACGAGCGCGCCGCCGACGAGCGACCCCGACTGGCGCAGAATCGCGGCGAACAGGCCGAATACGACGGTGAGCACGAGTGCGAGCGCGCTGATCTCGAGCGTGACGACGAGGCCCTTCGCGAGCGGCCCGAGATAGAATTCGCCGTCGATCTCGCGGAAGAAATAGCGGGGCACGCGGTACCACTGCCAGTTATAGCCCATGCGGTTCGCGCCATAGACCGTCGCCCAGACGATCAGGCCGGCGAAAATACTGAACTGGACGAGATCGGAAAGACGGCGCCAGGCGAACGGCGCTTTCGGCGGACCCTGCATGCGTTCGACTGCGTTCAT
Organism: Tagaea sp.; assembly: GCA_965279565.1. Lineage (GTDB taxonomy): Bacteria > Pseudomonadota > Alphaproteobacteria > CACIAM-22H2 > CACIAM-22H2 > Tagaea. Next base: position 365,342 of record OZ257249.1, read on the forward strand.
CGCGTTCCGTCCGTCGGCGATATCGGGACCGCTCCGCGCAATCTCCCGAACTTGCGACGGATGTTAGCAGTGCGAGCAAGAAACCTGCCATGCGTTCGATCCCGGCCGCGCGAGCCGCACTCATGCGCGCCTCAGCGTCGTTCATGCGCCGGCACGCCGCATCGCGCCGGACCGAGGTTCGCGCGCAGAATCGCGCCGTCCCTTCAGTCGCTTGCCGGCCGGGTGCAGCGGCACGCCGGTCCGGGGCGTGCTATCCTGCCGGTGGCACGCCGATTGATAGGCAGGGCCGCGACGGATTTTCGCCAACACCGGAAAGGACGACTGGTTCGATGGACAGGCTCCGCATCACCGCCGGCCCCTTCGTTTTCGGCGGCCGCTTCGAGACGCAGAAGGCGCCCAAGACCTGCGCCGTGTTCCGCAAGCTGTTGCCCTATCGCGAGCGCATCATCCACGTGCGCTGGAGCGGCGAAGGCTGCTGGGTGCCGCTCGGCGAACTCGATCTCGGGCTCGGCTACGAGAACCACACGAGCTATCCGGCACCCGGCCAGATCATCGTCTATCCCGGCGGCATCAGCGAAACCGAGATCCTGCTCGCCTACGGTTCGGTCCATTTCGCCAGCAAGATGGGCCAGCTCGCGGGCAACCATTTCATCACGCTGACCGACGGTCTCGAACACCTGCCGGTTCTCGGCAAGAAGGTCCTGTGGGAAGGTGCGCAATCCATCGCGTTCGAGGCGGCCTAGACCGCGAGGGCAGATGTTCGACGCACGCCTGCTCCCGCTCCAGCACCGGCTGCTCGAACCGGTCGCGCGGATGCTCGTGCGCGCAGGCACCAAGGCCGACGCGATCACGCTCGCAGGCTTCGCGATCGGACTTGCGGCCGTCCCGCTGATCGCCGGCGGGCACATGTTGGCCGGCCTCGCCGCGATCCTCGCGAACCGCCTGTTCGACGGGCTCGACGGCGCGGTCGCGCGGATATCCGGCCCGACCGACCGCGGCGCCTTCCTCGATATCGCCCTCGACTTCTTCTTCTACGCGACGATCCCGCTGGCCTTCGCGTTCGCCGATCCAGCGGCCAACGCGCTCGCGGCAACCGCACTTGTCGTCGCGTTCGTGGGCACGGGCAGCAGCTTCCTCGCTTTCGCCGCGATCGCCGCTCGCCGCGGACTTGCCGCGGATACATATCCGCGCAAAGGCATCTACTATCTGGGCGGTCTCACCGAGGGCGCGGAGACGATCGCCTTCTTCGCCGCCGTCTGCGTGTGGCCCGACGCGTTCGCGACGCTTGCCTGGCTGTTCGCCGCCGCGTGCATGGTCACCACCGCGACGCGATGGATCATGGGCTGGAAGGTCTTCTGAACTAGCGGCAAGCGGGATAGACCTGTTCGCGGCGCGTGCCGCGGCGGAACTGGTCGAACAGCAGTTCGGTCGAATGCCGCGTCTGCGCGCGATACTGGCCGAACTTGAAATACTGGCGGTCGCCGGCCCGCGCGCGATGGCCGATATTCCCCTCGATGGCCACGACATCCCGGCCGTTCGCCCACACCTGCACCAGCCCCTTGCCGTCGCGGCCGGCCCGCACGCGCAGCGTGAGATCGACCCAGTCGCGCCGCGGATCGGGCAGGACCGGCGCCGAACCCGGCACGACCCGCAACCTGCCGCCGTCGGCGACGGCCGGAACGTCCGTCACGTAGCGGAACTCCGGCAGCCAGCCGGTCATCCCGGCAAGTCCCGCGCGGTACGTCTTCAGCCTGTCGATCGTGTGCCGCGCGGAGGCGACGGTGTAGCGCTCCGAATCGTCCTGCACGGTGATGTGGAACACGCCGTCGTCGAAGCGCAGCGCCAGGAACGGGCTCTCGTCGGTCTGTTCTTTGAACTGGGCGAGGATCCAGCGCGTGCTGAGCCCGTCGTCGGGATATTCGCCGCGCACGCGCAAGCTGAAGCCGTACCAGGATTCCTCGCCGAGGCGCAGCCAGCGCTTGGGATTCTCGCGGATCTCGGCGCGCTGGCAAAGCTCGCCGCCGCCGCAGTTCGAGCCGCCGGTCGCCTCATCGATCCGCACCGCGATTGCGCCGTCGCGCCCGCAGCGCCCCGGCGACAGGAAGCCGAACTGGTCGCGGCGGATATCCTTGAGGTCCCAGAGATCGGACCGGATCTCCGGCACGTCGAAGGCGTCGAGCGTCGCGGCAATGTCGGCCAGGGCCGGCGATGCGCACAGGACGAGGGCGGCGGCGCGGACGAACGCGAGCAAATGCTTCACCAGAGCAGCATGCCGCCGTCGACGACCAGTGCGGCACCGGTCATGTAGCGCGCGGCGTCGCTGGCGAGATAGACGGCGAGCGGACCGAGATCGTCCGGATCGCCGAACGCGCCCATCGGGATCTGGCCCTTGAGGCCGGCGATCACGTCCGGGTTCTCGCGCGCCCAGCGCTGGTTGGGCTCGGTCATGAACACGCCGGGCAGGATCGCGTTGACGGTGACGCCGCGCGCCGCCCAGTCCGCCGCGGTCGCGCGGGTGAAATGCAGCACGGCGGCCTTGGCCGCCTCATAGTGGCGCCCGCCGATGCCGCGATTGGCGATCAGTCCGCTGACCGAGCTCACATTGATGACCCGCCCGCCGGCGCCGCGCGCGAGCATCGCACCGCCGACGAGCTTGGTGCACAGGAACGTGCTCGTCAGGTTGAGATCCATCATCTCGCGCCAGACTTCGAGGGGCTGGTCCTCGATCGGCACGTTGACGCGCCTGCCGCCGATATTGTTGATCAGGATGTCGATCGGGCCGAGGGCGAGCGCCTCGGCGCAGGCGCGTTCGCACTCGTCGGGCTTCGCGGCGTCGGCCTGGATCGTCCAGCACTGCCGGCCGCGCGCGCGGATTTCGGCGGCCGTCGCGGCAAGGCTGTCGGCGCCGCGCCCGACGAGCACGGCATCGGCCCCCGCCTCGGCGATCGCCAGCGCCATCGCGCGGCCAAGGCCGCGGCTGCCGCCCGTGATGAAGAGCCGCTTGCCGTCGAGCCTGAAGCGATCGAGGACGGCCATCGCATGCCTCCGGATCGGCCAAGATGCTGATATCGAGAAGGGATCGGATGGTGGGCGCTGCAGGGATTGAACCTGCGACCCCTACCATGTCAAGGTAGTGCTCTCCCGCTGAGCTAAGCGCCCATCCGACCCGGGAAGGCGCGGAATATACCCATCCGCCCCCGTTTGGCAAGCCCACGAAGCAGATATTTCCCAGAATGACCGCCTCGCTTGCCGTCCGTCCCGTTCCCGATCTGCCCTACCGGATCGACGAGCCCGCGATTGCGCGCATTCCGCTGGTGTTTTCCTCGCCCCATTCGGGCTCGGACTACCCGGCCGAGTTCGTGGCCGGCGCCCGGCTCGACCCGGTGTCGCTGCGCCGTTCGGAGGACGCCTTCGTCGACGAGCTGTTCGACGCCGCCCCCGGCCACGGCGCGCCGCTGATCCGCGCACTGTTCCCGCGCGCCTATGTCGACGTCAACCGCGAGGCCTGGGAACTCGACCCGGCGATGTTCGACGGGCCCCTGCCGGAATACGTCAACGTGACGTCGCCGCGCGTCGGCGTGGGACTCGGCACGGTGGCGCGCGTCGTCTCGAGCGGGGCCGAGATTTACCGCGAGAAGCTCTCCTTCGACGCGACGCGCGCGCGCATCGAATCCCTCTACATGCCCTATCACGCCGCCCTCGAAGCGCTCGTCGCCGACAGCACCGCGCGCCTGGGTCGCTGCCTGCTCGTCGATTGCCATTCGATGCCGTCGGTCGGCGGGCCGATGGACCGCGACCCGGGCCGCCGCCGGCTCGATTTCGTGCTCGGCGACTGCTTCGGTGCGGCCTGCGCGCCCGTCGTGACGCAGACGGCAGAAGCCGTGCTGAAGAAGATGGGTTACGCGGTCGGCCGCAACGATCCCTATGCCGGCGGCTTCATCACGCGCCATTACGGCGTGCCGAAGCGCGGCCGGCACGCGCTCCAGATCGAGATCAACCGGCAGCTCTACATGGACGAGACGGCGATCGCGCGCGCTTCCGGCTTCCAGACGCTGCGCGAAAACCTCGCCAGACTGGTCGCGGAACTCGCCCGCCTTGCGCCTTCGCTGCCCGGAGCCCGTACATGAGTGCCGATGCCCGCCTGCCCGTCCCGCGCGACACGACCGATTCCGACATTCCCGCCATCCGGGAGATCTACGCGCACCATGTGAGCCACGGCCTCGCGAGCTTCGAGGAGATTCCGCCCGATGCGGCCGAACTCGCCCAGCGCCGCCGCGCGATCCTCGACAAGGGCCTGCCCTATATCGCCGTCGATATCGACGGGAAGCTCGCCGGCTACGCCTATGCGGGCCCGTTCCGGCCGCGCTCGGCCTACCGCTTCTCGGTCGAGGATTCGATCTATGTCGCCCCCGGCCTTGCCGGCCGCGGCCTGGGCCGGGCCCTGCTGACCGCCCTGATCGAGCGCACGACGGCGTGGGGGGCGCGCCAGATGATCGCCGTCATCGGCGACAGCGCCAACGCCGGATCGATCGGCTTGCATGCGAGCCTCGGCTTCCGCATGGTGGGCACGTTCCGTTCGATCGGGTTCAAGCACGCGCGCTGGGTCGACAGCGTGATGATGCAGCTGGCCCTTGGCGACGGCGACACGAGCGATCCGCCGGGGGGCCGATGAGCCAGACTGGAAACGCGCGCCTCGACGAGGCGTTGGAATTCCACAAGACCGGCAAGCTCGCGGCCGCCGAAGCGGTCTACGCGGCGATCCTCGCCGACAATCCGGACGACCTCGACGCGCTCAATCTGGGCGGGCTGGCGCTCCACGCGCTGGGCAAGCGCGACAAGGCGGGCGAACGCTTCGCGCGCGCCATCGCCCTCTTCCCCGAATTCGCCGACGCGCACGCGAACCTGGGCGCGGTCCACCGCGCCGAGAACCGGCTGGAAGATGCCGCCGCAAGCTTCGTGCGCGCGATCGAGATCGACTCCTCGCACGGCTTCGCCGCGAACAATCTCGGTCTCGTTCGGCTGGCGCAGGGATCGTTCTTCGAGGCGATCGGCCGATTCGCGCAGGCGCGTGCCCTCCTGCCGGGCCAGCCGGAAGTCGTGATCAATCTTTCGATCGCCTACATGTCGATGGGCGATTTCGTGACGGCGCTGAAGGAACTCGACGTGCTCGTCGAGGCCACGCCGAAGGACAAGCGCGCGCATTTCGGCCGCGGCGCGGCCCTGCTGGCGCTCGGCCGGAAGGCCGACGCGGTCGCAGCACTGGAAAAAGCCCTCGCCCTCGATCCCGAATATGCCGAGGCGCGCGCCAAGCTCGACGAGGCCAGACGCGCCTAGCACGCCGACGCACAACCGAGAGGCACGGATGTTTGTCCTTCGAAAGGCGTCATCTATTCCGCTCGACGCGATCCCGAACGCGACGCTCAACGAGCTGCTCGGCTTTTGGCGTCGCAAGTGCGGCAGCGAGCCGCTTCCGCGGCTTGGAAGCATCAATCCGACGGAGGTTCAGAAGCACCTGCCCCGGATGCATCTGCTCGCGGTCGAGGGTCCGGAGGTTTTCCGATACAGCATCTATGGGTCCGGCGTGACGAATCCGGATCGGCTCGACATGACCGGCCGGACGACGCTCGACTATATCGACAAGGAATTCGGCAGGCTCGTCACGGCGCATCTCGGCGAGTCCGTCCGGCTCGCAGCGCCGACCTGCTATCACATCCAGGCGGAGACCGACGGAAAGCCGTACGAGTACATCCGTCTCGTCCTGCCGATCGGCCAGACCGGCAAGGTCAGCCACCTCCTCGTCGGAACCCAGCGCATCGAGGTCGATCCGTCCATGGACCGGAATGTGGTGGGGACGCGGCCGGCGTAAGGCCCGGCGGCGAGGGGCGGGCCATCCCGGAAAAAAGAAAGGGCCGCGCCCGGAGGCACGGCCCAAGTTTAGGGAGGAAACGCCCACGAAACGGCCCGGAGGCCATTTCGAGTTGCGACAAATCAATGTCGCAGTGCACAATTTAATTGTTGCGGCGCAAAAATCAAGACCAATTCTGCTGTGACCATCTGAATTTCCACGGCAAATTTGCCGCACTACGTCCAATAGGCTGATTTATATATCTTATTTTAGCCGTCCAGAAAGCCCGGCTGTTGCCGCAATGCAGCATACAAAAATACGCATGTATTGAGTTGAAAGCCCCGGAACGCACGCCTTGCCCTCGCGGCGCCGCGGCTCCAAGAATGGCCGGGCATGGAGTCGGGATCGATGGACGGAGACCGCACGCAACGCGGCGACGCCGGCTGGGCGCGCAGCCGCTTCGACGGATCCGCCGCCATCGTGGCGCTCGGCGGACGCTGGACGCTTGCCCATGCGCGCACGCTCGAGGAAACGCTCGGCCGTGTCGACACGAAGGGCGCCAAGCTCCTGCGCGTCGATCTGGGCGACGTCGCGGCGATCGACACGGGCGGCGCCTGGCTGCTGCATCGCCAGATGCGGCGCTGGCAGGAGGCGGGCGGCGAGATCGAACTCGTGCGCGCCAACCATTCCCAGTCCGCACTGCTCGATCGCATGGCGATCGAAGGCGAGTCCCGCCCGTCGCTCGCCCGCCCCAGCGAAGGGGCCATGCGCGAGCTTCTCATCCGCACGGGCGAGGCGACCGTCGAGATCGGCCGCGAGGCCCACGCATTGCTGTCGTTCGTCGGCGCGGTGTTCTCGGCCTGGGGCCGCGCGTGGCGCCGGCCGGGCCGGATCCGGCTGACCAGCACGGTCTTCCACATCGAGCGCATCGGCATCGACGCGCTGCCGATCATGGGTCTGCTCGCCTACCTGATCGGCGTCGTGCTTGCCTTCCAGGGGGCCGACCAGCTGCGCCAGTACGGTGCCGAGGTCTTCACGATCAACCTGCTCGGCGTGTCGATCCTGCGCGAGATCGGCGTGCTGATCACCGCGATCATGGTCGCGGGCCGCACCGGCAGCGCCTTCGCGGCCGAGATCGGCACGATGAAGGTCAACCAGGAAGTCGACGCGATGCGCACGATCGGCCTCGACCCGATGGAAACGCTCGTGATGCCGCGCCTGTTCGCGCTGGCGATAGCACTGCCGCTGCTGGTCTTCTTCGCCAACGCGATGGCGCTGGCCGGCGGGGCCACGATGGTCATCGTCGGGCTCGACCTGTCGCTGCCGCAGTTCTTCGAGCAGCTCGCCTCGGCGGTGACCTTCTCGACCTTCCTGATCGGCCTGATCAAGGCGCCCGTCTTCGCCGTGCTGATCGGCATGGTCGCCTGCTACGAGGGACTGAAGGTCTCCGGCTCGGCCGAGAGCGTGGGAATCCACACGACGCGCTCGGTCGTGAAGTCGATCTTCCTCGTGATCGTCTTCGACGCGGGCTTCTCCATCTTCTTTTCGCGGATCGGCCTGTGAGCGCGCCCGTCATCCGCGTGCGCGGCCTCGTCACGCGCTTCGGCGCCCAGACGATCCATGACGGCGTCGATCTCGAGGTCCGCCGCGGCGAGATCCTCGCGATCGTCGGCGGATCGGGCACGGGCAAGTCCGTCCTGCTGCGCACGATCCTCGGCCTCAAGCGGCCCGACGGCGGCACGGTCGAGGTGCTGGGCAAGAACCTGTCGAACCTCGACGACGAGTCGCGCCGGCCCGTGCTCAAGCGCATGGGCGTTCTGTTCCAGGACGGCGCCCTGTTCAGTGCGCGCACCGTGGCGCAGAACATCCGCCTGCCCTTCGCCGAGCACACCGATCTCGACCACCGGCTGGTCACGCAGCTCATCCGCGTCAAGCTCGCGATGGTCGGCCTGCCGCAGGATGCCGGTGCCAAGATCCCGGCCGAGCTTTCCGGCGGCATGCGCAAGCGCGCCGGCCTCGCGCGCGCCATCGCGCTCGACCCCGACGTGCTTTTCCTCGACGAGCCGACCGCCGGCCTCGATCCGATCGGGGCGGCCAAGTTCGACGAGCTGATCCGCGACCTCCAGCGCGCGCTGTCGCTGAGCGTGGTGATGATCACGCACGACGTCGACACGCTTTGCGCGATCGCCGACCGGATCGCCGTGCTGCTGGACAAGAAGATCGTCGTCGGGACGCTGGACGAAATCCGCGCCTACCCCCATCCTTGGGTCCGCGAATACTTTTCCGGCCCGCGCGGAAGAGCCGCCCAGACCGGCCGCTACGAGCCGCCCGCCGACAGGAAGGACGCCTAGAGTTGGAAACGCGCGCCAATCACTTTCTCGTCGGATGCTTCGTGCTGGCCCTGCTCGCCGGCGTGTTCGCGGCCGGCACCTGGTTCGCCCGGGCGAATCTCGGCGAGGAGAGCACCTACTACTACACCTACTTCCGTGGTGCTGTGACCGGGCTGTCGACCGGATCGACCGTGCGCTATCGCGGCGTGCCCGTCGGCACCGTGTCCGACATCGCGATCGACGACCAGAACGTGGAGCTGATCCAGGTCACGCTGGCGCTGCGCCCCGACACGCCGGTCAGGACCGACACGGTCGCCGGCCTGCAGCCGCAGGGCATCACGGGACTGTCCTTCATCCAGCTCACCGGCGGCACGCAGGGTGCCGAACCGCTGCGCCCGCGGCCGGGGCGCCGGCGCGCGGTCATCCCGTCCATCCCCTCGCCGCTCGACAAGATCATGAGCGACGCGCCCCTCGTCGTGGCGCGTGTGGCCGAACTCGCCGAGCGCATCACGGCACTTCTCAACGACGAGAATATCCAGAATCTCGACCGGCTCATCGACAACTCGGCCGATGCGGCAGCAAGCCTCGCACGCGCGATGCTCAGCATCGAAGGTCTCGTCAAGAACATCGACGCCACGCTCCGGAACGTCGACCACACGCTCGCCGGCTTCGACGGCGTGGCCGCTGACGCGCGCACGCTCGTGACCGAAGCGAACCGCCTGGCGCGTACGGCCGGAACGCTGACGCCGCAGGCGACCGCGATGATCGAGGAAGTCCGGCGGACCGCCGGCGGCTTCGGGCGCGTCGCGGACGAGCTGGAGAAGATCGCCTCGGCCACGCGGCCCGGCATCCAGGATTTCGGGCAGGCGGGCCTCTACGAGCTGCAGCAGTTCATGCTGGAAGGCCGCACGCTGATCACGACGCTGAACCGGGTCGTGACGAACTTCGAGCGCGATCCGGCGCGCTTCCTGTTCGGCGACCAGCAGAAGGGGCTCGAAGCGAAATGACGCGAACGGCAGGCCACTACGCGCGACGCGGCTTCCTCGGACTCGGAGCGGGGGCGCTCGCCGCCTGCTCGCTGCCGGGTACCGGCGAGCCGCCGCGGCTCTTCACGCTGACCCCGAAATCGACGTTCGCCCCCGACCTGCCGCGCGCCGACTGGCAGCTCGCGATCGAAGCGCCCGTCGCACCGGGCGGCATCGATACGACGCGCATTGCCGTGCAGCGCTCGCCTTTGACGCTCGACTATTTCGCCCGCGCGGCCTGGACCGACACCGCCCCGCGCATGGTCCAGACGCTGCTGCTCGAAAGCTTCGAGAACACCGGCAAGCTCGTGGCCGTCGGGCGCGAATCCTCGAGCCTGCGGCCCGACTTCCTGCTGAAGGTCGATCTGCGCGAGTTCCAGGCCGAGTTCCGCGGCGGTCCCACGCCGGTCGCGCGCGTGCGGATGTCGGTGCGGCTCGTGCGCCTGCCGGAGCGCACCGTCGTGGCGAGCTTCGCGCACGAGGCCATCGAACCCGCGGCGAGCGCGGAAATCGACAAGGTGGTCGCCGCCTTCGACGACGCGCTCGGATCGGTCCTGCGCCGCGTCGCGGAATGGACCCTGCGCACCGGTGTCGCGCGCCCGCGCGGCTGAGTACCTTCAGGCGCGCATCCGGTTCTCGATCGCGTCGCCGTCCTTGGGCCATTTCGCCCAGTCCGCCGGACCCAATCCGAACTTGTTGACGTGGCCGCGCGCGGCACCGGCCGCGACCAGCGTATCGACGACACCCGCGTGGCCGCGCGCGCACGCGTACATCAGCGCCGTGTTGCCGAAGGAATCGCGCGTATCGACCGCGGCGCCGCGGGCGAGCAGCAGGTCGACCGCCTCCTTGTGGCCGCGTGCGGCGGCGCGCATCAGCGCCGTAAGACCGCCCGCACCCGGCGCTTCAGCGCCGCCGCCGGCCGGATCGTCGAGCACGCGCCGGATCGCGGCAAGGTCGCCGGCTTCGGCTGCGCGGATGAGCGGGTTTCGTTCCATGCGCGCTAGGGAGCCCCACCCGGCCCGCATCCGTCAAGTGCGGCTTGCATGCGCCCTGTCCATCGGCGAACGTGCCGCTCCCGAACTACAACGGAGCCGGACATGCCGAACGTCGCCGAGCGCATGCGCGCCAAGATCGAAGCCGCTTTCGCCCCAATCGACCTGAAGATCGTCGACGATTCCGCCAAGCATGCCGGACACGCCGGCGCGCGCGCGGGCGGGGAATCGCATTTCACGGTCTCGATCGTCTCGGCCGCCTTCGCCGGAAAGGGTCGTGTCGACCGCCAGCGCCTCGTCCACGCGGCACTCGCCGAGGAACTTGCAGGGCCGGTACACGCCCTCGCCCTCGTCCTGCGCGCCCCGGGCGAAGGAAGCTGACCGGAGGCCGGATCGCGGGAATTCCGCTGGCGGGCGATGCCACCTTAATGATATATTTGTTTCCAGTTGTTAAACCTGAATGAACAGGGTGCGGCAATGGAGCCCAAGCATCCCCGCAATATCCGGATCGACGGTGCCCGCACCAGCATGCGTCTGGAAGGTACCTTCTGGGCGGCGCTGTCCGAGATCGCCCTGCGCACCGGAGTCAGCGTGCCCGTCCTGTGCGAACGGATCCTCGACGGCGCGCATCGCGGCAACAAGACCTCGGCCGTGCGCGTCTTCGTGCTGAACTGGTTCCGTCTCGCGCGCGCCAACGGCGTGCCGCGGCGCAGGCGTTCCCGGCGGACCTAGACCCGCCCGGTATAGTGTTTGGGCCAGTGCTGGCGCACGACGGGCCCGTCGCTGGCCAGCGCATGGCACGTATCCAGATGGCCGGGCTTGCGGTCCGGGTCGCGCTTCGCCGCCGCGCGGATCGGGAAGATCGTCTGGATCGCGGCGGTCGCCATGGCGCCCAGCGCCAGTTCCACCAGATGCGTGCAGCCCTGCACGCCGCCGAGCCGCTCCTTGACCTGGCCGTACCAGCCCTTGCCGATGCGCATGCCGACGAGCTTGCGGAACTCCGGCACGATCACCGGGCAGATCTCGAAGGGGCTGTGGTCGGTCGCGGCGGCCACGTCGTGGACGAGCAGCTCGTCGTCCAGCGTCAGGCGCAGCCACATGTCGTGGATCGGCGTTCCCGGCTCGATGGTACCGCGCCACGCGTTGTCGAACGGATAGGCCTTCGTGTCGACAAGATGGCCTTCGATGTCCCACAGACCGTCGTCGCGGCGATAGCCGCTGCACTCGATGCGGCGGGTATGGATCGGCGTGCGCGGGGATTTGGGTTCGGGCAGCGGCATGGATGGCGGTCTCCGGACTTGATTGCCGTCCGATGATCGCCCGGCCGCGCGCCGAACGCAAAATCCTTCAGGTCAGGCCGTAGCCCGCCGAACCCGAGATGAACGCGTCGCGCTCCTTGAGGCCTTCCTCGAGCTCGCCCAGCGCCGTCGCGTAAAGGTCGCGCACCGAGACCATCCCGACCAGCCGGCCGCCATCCATCACGGGCAGATGCCGGTAGCCGCGCTTGCGCATCATGTCGAGTGCCGCGAAGGCGGTCTCGTCGGGGCCGATCGTGTCGGGATCGCGCGTCATCACCTCGGCGAGCCGCACCGTGTCGGGATCGCGCTTAAGCGCCACGACCTTCGAGAGCAGGTCGCGCTCCGTGAAGATACCGACCAGACGGGGACCGTCGATCACCATGACGGCGCCGATCCGCCGCTGGGTCATCGCCTGTGCTGCGTCGCGGACGGTCATGTTCGCACTGGCCGTGGCGAGGCTCTGGGTACCTGAAATAACGTCGGGCACGATCTTGCGGATCATTGGCATCTCCCTTCGTCGGACCGGCGCCGTACCGAGGGACGGTCTGCGCCGTCGTTGAGACGAATGATAGCGCCCGGAGAGGCCGGATTGGCAAGCCCTGCGTCAGGCCGCCGAAGCCGACGCCGACGGTTGTGCTTCGGCAACAGCCGCCTTCTTTTGCGCCGCCGCATCCGGGATGACGCTGATCCGCAACGTCGCGACCTGATTCCTCTTGCGGCGCAATATCTCGAAACGCAGGCCGTGGAACAGGAAGACCTGCCCCACTTCGGGGATGCGGCGCGACTCGTAGAGGACGAGTCCCGCGATCGTCGCGGCGTCGGCGTCGGGCAGGCGCCAGTCGAACTGGCGGTTGAGATCGCGGATCGTCACGCTGCCGTCGACGACGAAGCTGCCGTCCGTCTGCGGCCGCACGCCGGGCACGCGGAACTCGTGCTTCTCGTCGATGTCGCCGACGATCTCCTCGAGGATGTCCTCGAGCGTGACCACGCCCATCAGGCCGCCATACTCGTCGACGACGAGCGCGAAATGCTCGCGCCGGCGGCGGAACGCCTCGAGCTGGTCGAGCAGGCTCGACGAATCCGGGATGAACCACGGGCGCGTCGCGATCTGCGCGATGTCGATGCTGGACGGATCGCCACCGTTGGCGCGCAACGCCGACAGCAGCGCCTTGGCATGGAGCACGCCCACGACGTTGTCGGGCGTGCCGCGCCACAGCGGGATGCGCGTGTGCGGGCTCGACAGCGCCTGTTCGAGGATCGCCTCGGGCTTCTGGTCGGCGTCGATCGCCACGACGAGGCGGCGATGCACCATGATGTCGGACACGCTGACGTCGGCGAGATCGAGCACCGAGCGCAGCATCTGGCGCTCCTTGCGCACCGTGGCGTCGCGGTGCGTCGCCCCGTGCAGCTCGATGGCGCCGCGCAGCTCCTCGGTCGCGGCCTCGGCCTCCTCGTCGGGTGCTCGCACGCGCACGCCCAGCAGCCACAGCATGCCGCGCGCGGCCCCGCCCGTCGCGTTGGCGAGCGGGGAGAGGACAGCGACCATGCCGCGCGCGAAGGGTGCCAGGATCAGCGCCACGCGGTCGGCATGCGCGAAGGCCCAGAGCTTGGGCATCACCTCGCCGAACACGACGACGAGCACCGTCATGATGATCGTGGCGTAGAGGACGCCGGCGTCGCCGAAGAGTGCGATGAGCGCGCTGGTCGTCAGCGCCGAGCCGAGGATGTTGACGAGGTTGTTGCCGAGCAGCACCGCGCTGATGAACTTGTCGCGCTGGTCGCGCAGCTTCGCGACCAGGCCCGCGCGCTTCGAGCCGCGCCGCTCCATCTCGGCCAGGCGCGGGCGCGAGGCCGACGTGATCGACGTCTCGACCGCCGACAGCAGGGCCGCGATCACGAGCAGCGTCACGACCGCGAGGATCGTGACCCAGCCCGGAAGATCCGGGAATTCGAAGCTGAAGCCGTCGAAATTCATGCCGCTTGCGCCTCTTCGGCCAGCATCTCGCGCACGCGCGCGATGTCGATGTCGGTCGCGACGAACGACTTGCCGATGCCGCGCGCGAGGATGAACGTCACCTTGCCGTCGCGCACCTTCTTGTCGTGGCCCATGTGGGCGACGAGATCTTCCGCACGCCAGCTGCGCTGGCGCGACAGGCCGGCCGGCAGGCTGATCGCGTCGAAATGCCGGCGCAGGCGCATCGCGTCGCCCGACGGGCAGAGGCCGAGGCGCACCGAAAGGTCGAACGCCATCCGCATGCCGATCGCGACGGCCTCGCCATGCAGCAGTTCGGCGCCGAAGCCGGTCTCGGCCTCCAGCGCATGGCCGAACGTGTGGCCGAGATTGAGCAGTGCCCGCACGCCGGTCTCGCGCTCGTCGGCGGCGACGATGCGCGCCTTGGCGCGGCAGGACACGGCGACCGCATGCGCGCGCAGGGCCGCATCGCCCGCCAGCATCGCGGCGGCGTTGGCCTCGCACCAGTCGAAGAAGCCGGGCTCGTCGATGAGGCCGTATTTGACGACTTCCGCGTAGCCCGCGAGCAGCTCGCGCTGCGGCAGCGTGTCGAGCGTGCCGAGATCGCACAGCACGAGGCGCGGCTGGTGGAACGCGCCGATCAGGTTCTTGCCGTGGCGCGTGTTCACGCCCGTCTTGCCGCCGACCGAGCTGTCGACCTGTGCCAGCAGCGTCGTCGGGCACTGGACGAAATCCACGCCGCGCAGCAGCAGCGAGGCCGCCACGCCGGTCATGTCGCCGACCACGCCGCCGCCCAAGGCCAGCAGCATGTCGCCGCGCTCGGGCCGGCGTTCGAGGATGCGGTCGAGCAGCACGCCCAGATGCGCGAAGTCCTTCGAGGATTCGCCGGGTGCCTGCAGGAACGTCTCGCTGGCGAGGCCCGCCTTCGCGAGGCCGGCTTCCAGACGCGGCAGGTGGGCGGCGGCCACGCTCGTATCGCTGACCACGAAGATGCGCCGCACCTTGCGCACGGCCTTGATCGCCTCGCCCGCGCGCTCCAGCAGGTCCGTGCCGATCAGGATGTCGTAGCCGCGCTCGCCCAGTTCGACGCGCAAGCGTTCGTCGTTCGCGCTCATTGCGTACCCGCCGTTTCGAAATGCCGGTTCAGCGCGTCGACGACGCGCGAGGTGGTCTCGTCCGGCGGCGCTTCGAGCGACTGCACGTGGATGTCGGCTTCCGCGTAGAGCGGGTAGCGGACTTCCATCAGGCCCGCGAGCACGTCGCGCGGATCGCCGCGATTGAGCAGCGGCCGGTTCGTCCGCCGCGCCGTGCGCCGCACCAGCGTGTCGAGATCGGCCTTGAGCCAGATCGACAGGCCCGCCGCCTTGACGGCCGCGCGCGTCTCGGGATCGACGAACGCGCCGCCGCCGGTCGCCAGCACGCAGCGCGGGCCTGCCAGCAGGCGCGCGATCACGCGCCGCTCGCCGTCGCGGAAGGCGGGTTCGCCGTAGCGCGCGAAGATCTCGGGGATGGCGCAGCCGGCGGCCTGCTCGATCTCCTTGTCGGTGTCGACGAAGGGCAGGTCGAGGCGTGCCGCAAGCCGCTTGCCGATCGCGGTCTTGCCCGCCCCCATCAGCCCGACCATGACGATCGAACGGTCGACCGGCGGCAGACCGGAGCGCACCGCCGGGGCTGCCGGCAGTTCGTTTTGGGTCGCGTCGATCATGGCGGCTAGACCGGGGGCGCGAGCAGCCGTGCCGGTGTTTCAAACCGGGTCTGGGCTTCGCCTTTCCTCTTGCACGGGCGCGTCATAAACCCGAGTGTAGCAAAGCACGGCCCGACTCGCACGGCTCGCCGCTCGAATCCCGTGTTACGATTATAAAACAAGGACTTGTACCGACATGCGTCGCCCGCTTTCGCTGGCTCTGATCGGCCTTCTGGTCATTCTCGCCGGCTTCGTGGCCTTCCTCGCCACATGGGACATCCCCGCGCCGACCGCGCGCATCGAAAAGACGATCCCCAATGACCGCCTGCCGCGCTAGGACCGCCCGCCTCGCCCTCGGCCTGCTGGCCGGCCTCGCGGCCGGTCCGGTCTTCGCCCAGGGTACGCCGACCCCGCTGCTGATGCCGCCGGGGCGCGAAGCCCCGCGCCCGGCACCTGCACCGGCCGCTCCGGCGGAACCGGCGACCCCCGCCCTGCGCGGCCCGGCCGGCATCGAGATCGAGAATGCCCGTCCGGTCGATACCGAAGGCGTGGGCCTGATCGACGCATCGAACGGCGGCCTTGCGGCCGACGCCTGGTCCGCCAGCGGCCGCGCGCTCGCCGAGCGGCTGGTGCGCGACCTGCCCGCCCCGATCGCGTCAACGCCGGCGCGCGCACTCGCGGTGCGCGCCCTCGTCTCGTCGAGCGGCACGCCGGCGGGCGAGAGCAAGACGAACTTCGCGGCCCTGCGCGCACTCAAGCTGCGCCAGCTCGGCGACATCGGCGCGGCGGCGGATCTCGCCGGACGCATCCCGCAGCGCACCGGCGACGAGAACCTGCTGCGCATCCTGATCGACGAGGCGTGGCTTTCCGGTGCCGACGAGCGCGCCTGCGGCCATGTGCGCGAGGCGCTGGCGGTCTCGCGCAATCCCGATTTCCAGAAGGCGCTGATGTTCTGCCAGGCGCTGGCGGGCGATTCCAACCGCGCGCAGATGGGCCTCGCCATGCTGCGCGACCAGGGCGTGCCCGAGGATTCGGCCTTCATCACGCTGCTGTTCGCCGTCGGCGGCGACGGCAAGGGCGTCAAGGTCGAGGGCCTGCGCAACGCGAGCCCGCTGTCGCTGGCGATGCTGCGTGCGGCGAAGGTCGCCCCGCCCGCCGACACCGCGCAGACTTCCGATCCCGCCGTGCTCGCGAGCCTTGCGGCCGGCAGTCTCGGCACGCCGGAGTTCCGCCTTGCGGCCGGCGAACGCGCCGAAGCGTTCGGCGCGCTCTCGGCCGATGCGCTGGGCGAACTCTACACCGCCATCGAACTGACGGCCCCGCAGATGGCCGACGCCGCCGCCTTCGCGCGCCAGGACGGCGGACCCAAGGGACGTGCCGCCCTCTACAAGGCGGCGAAGGCCGCGGCCGAACCTGCCCAGCGCCTTGCCGCCCTGCAGCGCCTGTGGCGCCACGGGCGCGAACGCGGCGGCTATGCCACGCTCGCGCGCGCCAGCCTCGGCCTGCTCGCCGACATCCCGGCCTCGCCCGATCATGCGGCGGCGGCGGGCGACGTCGCGCGCGCGTTGCTGATGGCGGGCCGCGAGGACGACGCACTCAACTGGATGCGCTTCGCGCGCGCCGCACAGGTCGGCGGCAATGCCGATGCCGAGACGCAGGTCGCCGGCTTCTGGCTGCTCGCCACGATCGGCGGGCTGCAGTGGGATGGCCCGCGCGATCCCGCGCGCCTCGACGCCTGGCGCCAGGCGCAGGAACGCATCGACGCGCGCACGGCACCGGCACGCGCGGCCCTCGGCGTCACGCTGCTCAGCGGACTCGGGCATCTGCCGCCGGGCGGTGCGGTGATCGCGCTCACGCAGGCTCCGTTCGAGAAGCTCGGCGTGCCGATGCCAAGCCCCGTGCTGTGGACGGCCCTGCACGAAGCGGCGATCGCCGGCCGGCCGGCCGAAGCCGCGTTGCTCGCGGTCCATCTGCTGGGCACCGAAGGGGCGGCGGGTACGAGCCCCTATGCGCTGCTCGCCGTGCTCGACGGGCTTCGCGCCGTCGGCTTCGAGGAGACCGCGCGGCGGCTCGCCCTCGAAGCGGCGATCGCCTCGGGGCTCTGAGCGGGCATGGCGCGCGGCCGGCCTTCGCAAGCCAAGGCCGACCTGTCCGCACCGGCGGAGAACTTCATCGAGATGCTGCGCGCCGAGCGCAACGCGTCGGCCAACACCGAGCGCGCCTACCGCGCCGACATCGCGGATTACGAAGGCTTTCTTGAAAAACGCGGTGCCGGCGTGCGCGATGCCGATGCGCACGCCGCGCGCGCGTACCTGAAGCGGATCGCCGAAGCGGGGCTTGCCCCGCGCAGCACGGCGCGAAGGCTTTCCGCACTTCGCCAGCTCCACCGCTTCCTCGTCTCGGAAGGGATCCGCGCCGACGATCCGCTCGCCACGCTCGACGCCCCGCGTGTCGGCCGTGCGCTGCCAAAGATCCTGTCGGAGGACGAGGTGCGCGCACTCCTCGACGCCGCGCGCGCGACGGAAGGAATCGACGGCACGCGCCTCGTGTGCATCCTCGAGATCCTCTATTCGAGCGGGCTGCGCGTCTCCGAGCTTGCGGGGCTGAAGCTCGCCTCGCTGTCGCGCGACGGGCGCTTCCTGATCGTGCGCGGCAAGGGCGACAAGGAACGGCTCGTCCCGCTCTCGGCCCCCGCCCTCGCGGCCCTCGAAGCGTGGCGCGCCGCACGGCTGCAGGAGTTCCCGCTGGCGGCCAAGTCTCGCTATCTTTTCCCCACGCGTGCGGCTTCCGGCCACCTGACGCCGGCGCGCATCGCCCAGCTCTTGAAGGCGCTGGCCGCCGCGGCCGGGATCGATCCGCGCCGGATTTCCCCGCACGTGCTGCGCCACGCCTTCGCGAGCCATCTGGTCGATCGCGGGGCGGACCTGCGCGCCGTCCAGCAGATGCTGGGCCATGCCGACATCGCGACCACGCAGATCTACACGCATGTCGGCGGCGAGCGGCTGAAACGCGTCGTCGCCACGCACCATCCGCTTGCCCGACGCAAGCACTAGAGGCTACGTTCCAGACCTGCTCTTTTTGAGGAAATCCGCACATGGCCGCGAAGAAGAAGCCCGTCAAGAAAGCCCCCGCGAAGAAGCCGGCGAAGAAGGCCGCGCCCAAGAAAGCGGCAGCCAAGAAGCCGGCGGTCAAGAAGGCGGCGCCCAAGAAGGTCGCGGCGAAGAAGCCGATCCCCAAGAAGGTCGCCCCCAAGGCCGTCGCGAAGAAGCCGGCCCCCAAGCCAGTTGCCAAGATCATCGCGAAGCCGGCGGCAAAGCCCGTCGCCGCGAAGCCGGTCGCCAAGCCCGTGATCGTCGCCAAGCCGCCGGTCGTGGCGGCGAAGCCCGTCGTCGCCAAGCCCGTCGCCCCGCCGCCGCCGCCCAAGCCGGTCGTCAAGCCGCCCGTGAAGGGTCCCGGCGGCACGGTGCTGCCCGACGACGGCATCAAGCTCGAAGCCAAGATCGCGCCCGACCAGCTGCAGATCCTCACGCCCGAGGCGATCGCCTTCGTGGTCGAGCTCGAACGCAAGTTCGGCGCACGCCGCCACGAACTGCTTGCCGCGCGCGTCGAGCGCCAGAAGCGCCTCGATGCCGGCGAGCGGCCCGACTTCCTGCCGCAGACGCGCGCGATCCGCGAAGCCGAATGGACCGTCGCCCCGCTGCCCAAGGACATCCTCGACCGCCGCGTCGAGATCACCGGGCCGGTCGACCGCAAGATGGTCATCAACGCGCTCAACTCGGGTGCCAACGTGTTCATGGCGGATTTCGAGGATGCCTCGACGCCGACTTGGGCCAACCTGATCGAGGGCCACGTCAACCTGCGCGACGCCAACGCCGGCACGATCGCCTTCACCGATCCGAAGACGGCCAAGGCCTACAAGCTCAACCCCAAGCACGCCGTGCTGTTCGTGCGCCCGCGCGGCTGGGCATTGCCCGAGAAGCACCTGATCGTCGACGGCAAGCCGATGTCGGGCTCGCTGTTCGATTTCGGTCTCTACTTCTTCCACAACGCCAAGCAGCTGCTGAAGAAGGGTTCGGGCCCGTATTTCTACCTGCCGAAGATGGAAAGCCATCTGGAAGCACGCCTGTGGAACGACGTGTTCGTCCACGCGCAGGAGAAGCTGGGCGTCAAGCGCGGCTCGATCAAGGCGACCGTGCTGATCGAGACGATCCTCGCCTCGTTCGAGATGGACGAGATCCTGCACGAGCTGCGCGAGCACTCGGCCGGTCTCAATTGCGGGCGCTGGGATTACATCTTCAGCTTCATCAAGAAGTTCGCCGAGCAGCCCAACTACCTGATGCCGGACCGCGGCCAGGTGACGATGACGTCGCACTTCATGCGCTCGTACAGCCAGCTCGTCATCAAGACGTGCCACCGGCGCAACGTGCACGCGATGGGCGGCATGGCGGCGCAGATCCCGATCAAGGACGATCCGGCCGCCAACGAGGCCGCGATGGCCAAGGTGCGCGCCGACAAGGACCGCGAGGCTTCCGACGGCCACGACGGCACGTGGGTGGCGCATCCGGGTCTCGTCCCCATCGCCAAGGCGGTGTTCGACGAGAAGATGAAGGACGCCAACCAGATCGCGCGCAAGCGCCAGGACGTGCATGTCGTGGCGGCCGACCTGATCCAGGTGCCGGCGGGCACGATGACCGAGACGGGCCTGCGGCAGAACTGCGCCGTCGGCATCGGCTATCTGGAAGCGTGGCTGCGCGGGCTTGGCTGCGTGCCGCTCTACAACCTGATGGAAGACGCCGCGACCGCCGAGATCAGCCGCGCGCAGGTCTGGCAGCAGCTTCGCCACTCGGCCACGCTCGAGGACGGGCGCGCGGTCGACAAGGCGATGGTGCGCAAGATCGTCGAGGAGGAGCTGGAGAAGATCAAGAAGCAGGTCGGCTCCGAGCGCTTCGCCAAGGGCCGCTTCAAGGAAGCCTCGAAGATGTTCCTCGACATGTGCGAGGCCGAACGCTTCCCCGACTTCCTCACGATCCCGGCCTATGACTGGGTCATCGCGAACGAGTCGAAGATCGGTTGAATTTGCGGAGGTTGACGGCTTGTTGACGGGTGTTGACCGTCAACAAGCCAAATCCTTGATTTGCTTCGAAACTCGCTGTTGACGTTGACGGAAATCGCGGTCCGTCAAGCAACCTTTGCGGCGACCGCCTGCCCATGCTTTTGATTTCGCGGACGGACCGAGGAGACATGCGACGTCTCATCGATCCGTCACGCAAATCTTTCTGACATATTCACCTGTCAAAGAGCACGTCGGACTGGTGTGGACTTTGATAGAACATCTTCCAGTTGTCAAGAATAATAGCCTATAAATTTTCCCGTCACCGAAGACGTGGATGCCCGGCATTCGCCGGGCATGACGGTTCCACTTTTGCCGTCATGCCCGGGCTTGTCCCGGGCATCCACGACTTTTGTGATTTCTAACTGCCCGGCCTGACCGCCGCCGCACCCAGCACCCTGCCGTCGGCGCCATGCACGAGCACGGCGAAGCCGGGGCCTTTTTCGGCAGCCACGCGGAATTCGGCCGGGGCCCCGCCGGCAAGGCCGAGCGTTTCGACCGAGCGCACGATGTTGGCGTTGGCGAGCATGCGCCCGCCATTCTCGCCGGCCGTCACGCGCGTGGTGTGTCCGGGCGCGTAGGCGACGAGCTGCACGCTGGTGCGCCCCGCCCCTTCGACCGGCCCGACGCGCACGACGAGGTCGCCCGCCTCGCGCGCGAGCGTCACGTCGATGCCTTGTGCCGCGCGCGCCGCCGCGATCGCCTTGGCGACGGCACGGCGGTCGGAGCCGACCATCTCGTCCTTCCCGTCCACCACGATCTGCGGCGTATAGACGGTGCGCAACGACAGCAGCTTCGCGTAGGCGCGCTGGCGTGCCGTCGCCATCGGCGAGGAATGCGGATCCTTCCAGCCGAGCCGGTCCCAGTAATCGACATGGAACGACAGAGCCAGCACGTCGTCGCGCCTGGCAAGCTCGCCCAGCAGCACGTCGGCCGGCGGGCAGGACGAGCAGCCCTGCGAGGTGAAAAGCTCGACCACGACGGGCCGTTCGCCCGCCAGGGCGGCGGGCATGCCCAGGGCCGCGAGACCCGCGAATGCCGCGAGGATATATGTGTTCATGCCGTCCGGTTCGCGCCCGAGGCCCGCGGAGTTACGGGCGTTCCCCTTGTACATCGCCGGACAATGCGGCGATTATCGGGCGCATGACCGACCCCATCCCCAGCCGTCTCAACCGCACCGAGCTTGCCGTTCCGGCGAGCCGGCCCGAGCTGTTCGCCAAGGCCGCGCGCTCGGCCGCCGACGTCGTGTTCCTCGATCTGGAGGACGCGGTCGCCCCGTCCGACAAGGCCAAGGCGCGCAAGAACGCGGTCGAGGGGCTCAACGACATCGACTGGGAAGCGGTCGGCAAGACCGTGTCGGTGCGCGTCAACGGCTTCGACAGCGAATGGCTCTATCGCGATCTCGTCGACCTGGTCGAGAAGGCCGGCGACCGGCTGCACATGATCATGCTGCCCAAGGTGACGCGGCCCGAGGAGGTCGTCGCGGTCGATCTGTGGCTTACGCAGATCGAGCGCGCGAAGAAACTCACGCGGCGCATCGGGCTCGAACTTCTCGTGGAGTCCGCACAGGGCATCGCAAACGCCGAGGCGATCGCGGCGGCAAGCCCGCGCACCGAATCGCTGGTGTTCGGCGTGGGCGATTTCGCGGCCTCCACCGGCATGCGCACGACGAATATCGGCGGGCTGTCGCGCCAGTACATGGTCGAAGGCCGCATGGCCGACATCTGGCACTACGCGCTCGCCCGGCTCGTCGTCGCGGCGCGCGCGGCCGGCAAGCGGCCCATCGACGGGCCCTATGCCGATTTCAACGATTCGATCGGCATGAAGGAATCGGCCCTGCGCGCGGCGGCCCTGGGCTGCGAGGGCAAGATGGTCATCCACCCCTCGCAGATCGACGAGGTCAACGAGGTCTTCACGCCCGACCCGATGGAGATCGAGCGTGCCCGCGCCATCCTGCTGGCGATGGAGGAAGCCGCCGCCAAGGGCCAGGGGGCGGCCGCCTTCGAGGGCCGCCTCATCGACATCGCGTCGATCCGGCAGGCCGAGGCGCTGGTCGCCAAGGCGGCCCGGATCCGCCAGGGCACGTAGCGGGCAAAAACTCGTGACGGCCCCGCCCCTTGTGCTATAGACCCCCGCCATGGCGCATTATCTGGAATTCGAGAAGCCGATCGCCGAGCTCGAAGGCAAGATCGAGGAGCTGAAACGCCTCACCGGCGACGGCTCGCTCAACATCGCCGACGAGGTCGCGAAGCTTCAGGGCAAGGTCGACCGGCAGATCCGCGCGGTCTACGGCAAGCTCACGGCTTGGCAGAAGGTGCAGGTCGCCCGCCATCCCGAGCGGCCGCATTGTTCGGACTATATCGCGGGCCTGATCGAGGAATTCACGCCGCTCGCCGGCGACCGGCTGTTCGCCGACGACAAGGCGATCATCGGCGGCATCGGCCGTCTGCGCGGCCAGTCGGTCGTCGTGATGGGCCACGAGAAGGGCTCCGACACCGAATCGCGCATCCGGCACAATTTCGGCATGGCGCGGCCCGAGGGCTACCGCAAGGCGCAGCGCCTGTTCCAGCTCGCCGACCGCTTCAAGCTGCCGGTGATCGCACTGGTCGACACGGCGGGTGCGTATCCCGGCATCGACGCCGAGGCGCGCGGCCAGGCCGAAGCCATCGCCAAGACGATCGAGGTTTCGCTTCGCGTGCGCGTGCCCTTCGTCGCGGCCATCATCGGCGAAGGCGGATCGGGCGGGGCTATCGCGATCGCGTCGGCCAACAAGGTGCTGATGCTCGAGCACGCGATCTATTCGGTCATCTCGCCGGAAGGCTGCGCTTCCATCCTGTGGCGCTCGGGCGACCAGGCGCAGACGGCCGCCGAGGCGCTGAAGCTGACCGCACAGGATCTCTACAAGCTCGGCGTCGTCGACGGCATCGTGTCGGAACCGCTGGGCGGCGGGCATCGCGGCAAGGACGAGACGATCGCGGCACTGGGCGATGCGCTGTCGCGCGCCCTTGGCGAGATGAAGGGTGTCGATGGCGGCGTGCTGCGCGCGCGCCGGCGCGAGAAGTTCCTCGACATGGGCCGCAAGGGCCTGTGAGCGAGGCCGGCGCTATCGCCGCACTCGCCGCATCGATCCGCGGCGGCGACCGGCGCGCCCTCGCCCGCGCGATCACGACGGTCGAATCCACGCTTCCCGAACACCGCCTCCAGGCCGATCTGCTTTTGTCGGAGCTGCGCCCGCATGCCGGCCACGCCGTGCGCGTGGGTATTTCCGGTCCGCCGGGGGCGGGCAAGTCGACCTTCATCGAGGCGTTCGGCCTGCACCTGCTTTCGCTGGGCCGCAAGCCCGCCGTGCTCGCGGT
This sequence comes from Tagaea sp., assembly GCA_965279565.1. Lineage (GTDB taxonomy): Bacteria > Pseudomonadota > Alphaproteobacteria > CACIAM-22H2 > CACIAM-22H2 > Tagaea. The sequence goes on from OZ257249.1 coordinate 388,954, forward strand.
CGATCCGTCCTCGCCGGTGTCGGGCGGCTCGATCCTCGGCGACAAGACGCGCATGGAACTGCTGGCGCGCGACGAACGCGCCTTCATCCGGCCTTCGCCCTCGGGTGGTACATTGGGCGGGGTGGCACGCCGCACGCGCGAAGCCTCGTTCGTGTGCGAGGCCGCCGGGTTCGACACGGTGCTGATCGAGACGGTCGGCGTGGGCCAGTCCGAGACGGCCGTGGCCGAGATGGTCGACCTCTTCATGCTGCTGCTGCCGCCGGCCGGCGGCGACGAGCTGCAGGGCATCAAGAAGGGCATCGTCGAGCTTGCCGATCTCGTCGTCATCAACAAGTCGGACGGCGAGCTGAAGGCCGCGGCCGGGCGCACCGCGTCGGACTATTCGGCCGCCCTCCACATGCTGCGCCCCGCCAGTTCCGCCTGGCACCCCCCGGTCCTGCAGATCTCGGCGCTGCACCGCGAGGGCATCGACGCGGTCTGGGCGGCCATCGAGGCCCACCGGAAAGCCATCGGACCCGCCGGAATCGCCGCCCGGCGGGCCACCCAGGCCCGGGCGACCCTGTGGCGGGAAATCGGCGATCTGGTGCGCGAGACCCTGACCCGGGAGCCCGTCCTCGCCGCCCTCGTCGAATCTCTGGAAACCAAGGTTTCCCAAGGGCTTGAAAGCCCCTACGGGGCCGCCGGGCGGGTCGTGGACGCCCTGCGAAAAGGCGGCGGTTGACGCCGCCGCCCGAAGCCCGTAAAACCGCGCCTCTTCGCATTCGCCCCCCAAAGGGGGCCCATTTCCACGGGGATTCGTACAATGGCGCGCCGCTGCATGGTTACCGGCAAGGGTCCGATGGTCGGCAACAACGTTTCGCACGCGAACAACAAGACGAAGCGCCGCTTCCTGCCCAACCTGCAGGACGCCACGCTGCTGTCCGACGTGCTCGGCCGCTCGGTGCGCGTGCGCATCTCCACCAACGGCCTCAAGACCGTCGAACATGCCGGCGGCCTCGACGCGTGGCTGTCCAAGACCCCGGCCGCCAAGCTCGACAAGGAAATGCGCCGTCTCAAGGATCAGGTCGAGACGGCCCTCGAGAAGCGCGCTGCCTGAGCGGGCGGCGCGTGACGGAATAACCAGAACACGTCACTCCTTGTTTCCGATACAAGACCTTCGGGCCCGCCGGCAACGGCGGGCCCGCTTCATTTGCGGATCCTGATTTCCATCTAGGCCTGCCGGACCGACGCGAGGAAACGTTCGGCCTCGCCGCGCAGGTTTTCGCCAAGGCGCGCGAACTGCGCGGCCACGCCCGAGACGTCCGCCGCCGCGTCGCCGGTGCGCCCGGCCGCCTCGTTGACGCCGCCGATCATCGTCGACACGCGCGCGGTGCCGTCGCTCGCGACCTCCAGGTCGCGCCCGATGCCGCGCGTGGCGGATGTCTGCTCCTCGACCGCCGCCGACACCGCGGCCGCGATCTCGCGCATCCGGCCGATCGTCTGCGCGATGGCGCCGATCGCACCGGCCGTGTCGCCGGTCGCGGCACGTATGCTTTCGATCTGCCGGGCGATCTCGTCGGTCGCGCGCGCGGTCTGTGCGGCAAGCGCCTTCACCTCGCCCGCCACCACCGCGAAGCCCTTGCCGGCGTCGCCCGCGCGCGCCGCTTCGATCGTGGCGTTGAGGGCCAGCAGGTTCGTCTGCCCGGCGATCGCGTTGATGAGGCTGACCACGTCGCCGACCTTCTGTGCTGCATCTTCCAGCGCCTTGACGCACGCGTCGGTGCGCTCGGCCTGCGTGCCGGCCTCCTGCGCGATGCGCGCACTCTCGGCCACGCGGCGCGCGATCTCGTCGGTCGAGCCGGCAAGCTGCGTCGTGGCCGTGGCGACCGACTGCACGCTGGCGGCCGCCTGTTCGACGGCCCCGGCCGCCGACGCGGTCTGCCGGCGCGTATCCTCCGCCGTCCCGGTCATCGTGCCGGCGGCGCGTTCGAGCTCGGCCGACGAAGCGCCGATGTCGCGCACCACGCCGCCGATGCTCGCCTCGAAATCGCCGGCGAGCTTCGCCATCGCCGCGCGCTTTTCGGTATCGGCCGCTTCCTTGGCCTGCATTTCGCGGCGCGTGGAATCGCGCGCCGCGAGGGCGGCAGCACGGAAGGATTCGAGTGCCGCCGTCAGCGTGCCGATCTCGTCGGCACGCGCCGGCGGGATCGCGGCGGCAAGATCGCCGCCCGCGATGGCGCGCATGCTGGCCGCGAACGCATCGAGACGCGACAGCACGCGCCGCCCGACATAGAGCCACGCGACGAGGGCCGCGAAGACGAGGCTTGCCGCCGCGATCGCCGCGACGAGGCGGATCCCGTCGGCGATGGCGCCGTCGGCGTCGGCCGCCGCGGCGCGGCTGGCGGCCTGCGCCTCGGCCGCGACGGCGTCGATCCGCGCGACGAGATCGGCCGTGATCGCGCGGCCCTGTTCGAGGGCCACGCGCGCCTGCCGGTCCATGTCGAGCTCCTGTTCGCGCAACTCGAACAGGTTGCGGTAGCCTTCGCCGAAATCGACGACGGTGAGGGCGGCATTCTTGATGTCGCTGCCGTCCAGCCCCTCGACCTTCAGGCCCGCGAACACGGCGTCGGTCGCGGCCAGGAAGCGGGTGCGCACCGCCTCCAGCGCTTCGAGCGTATCGGCGGCGACGGCTTCGCCGAGGATGGCGACCGACTGGTTGATGCCGGCCAGCGCCTTCATCGCGTTGTCGTAGAGGACGAGGTCGGCGCGCACGCGATCGGCTTTCGCGGGATCGCCGATGCCGGCCGCCAGTGCGGCCGCGCGCGCCTCGACGAACGGGACCGCGAGCTCGACGAACCGGTCCTTAGCACCGGCAAGCTGGGCTTCGAGCGTGGCGCGTTCGCGGGCACTCGCCACGCGCCGCTCGGCGGTCGTGTCGATCGCGGCGATCCGTTCGGCGACGGCGGCGGCGAGATCGCGCAGCTCCTGTGCCGCCGCTTCCGCACCGCCCTGCGCCAGCTCGTCGGTCAGTCCGGCAACAAGCTGCCGGCCGGCGGCGAGCTTCGCGACGATCGCGTTGCGCGCGTCGGCCTCGGCGACCGTCGCGAGGACCGGTGCGAACGACGCGATCTCGGAGGCGACCTGCGCCATGCGCAGCGACGCGGCGAGGACCGGCATGCGCCGGTCGGTCATCGTCGCGATCGTGCCGCCCACGCCCGACAGCAGCAGCGCCGCGACGAAGGCGGCCACACCCGAGCCGGCCGCGATGGCGCCCATCGCGAGGAAGATCTTGAGGCGGATGCTCGCGCGCCACGAAACATGCGCGTCGGGCGGCAGGTCGGTCTGGTCCGTCATGGCCTGCGGAGTTTAGGTCCGCGAGGTAAACAAGATATTATCTTAAATTGTAGTACGTGCTCACCCGACCGAGAACACGGCAAGCAGCGTGCGCTGGAGCAGGCTGTAATTGTCGTCCGACACCAGCCACAGCAGATCGGCCCCGTCGGCCGTGCGCGTCGTCGCAATACCTTCGTAGTTGTCGCTCGCCATCGGCGGGCGCAGCCGGGCGAGTTCGGTGCCCGAAACGGCCTCGCCCTCGCGCCACGCACCGGCGGCCACGCGCACGATGCGCGAGCCGAACCCGCCGAACAGCGAGAAGGCACGCTCCAGAATTATCGTGTCGCCGCCGGCCAGCGTGCAGGCCCCGACCGGCACGAAGCCCGGTGCGGCGCGATAGGCGATCTTCGTCCAGCCGCTGGCCGCACCGACATAGCCGACATGCGCGCCTTCCTCGACAAGGTCCTCCAGCAGGAAGAGCAGGCGGCCGTTGGCCAGCCGCGCCATCGTCTCGATCCCGCCATTGCGCGGTGCGGCCGAAACATGGGGCGGCAGCGCCATCGCGCGCGGCCGTCGCGCGAAGGGCGGCTCGGACGGCGGATAGACGAGGATGCGGTGCTGGCGCTCGAAGCCCACGGCGAAACCGCCGTCGGGCAGCCGCACGAGCGCTTCGGCGTCCGCCGCCGGCCCTTCCAGCACGCGGCCGTCGGGTCCGGCCAGCCGGCCGAGCTTCGCGTGCGAAAGGCCGCGCAGGGTTCCGTCGAACGCGACGCGCGCGTCGATCGTCCAGCCATTGTCGGAGATCGCGACGAGACGCGAATTGCCGGGGTCGATCCACAGGTCCGACCAGCCGCCGAAGCGCCGGTCGGCGGAGCCGAGCAGCAGGCCGCCGCGCCACGCAAGCGTGCCCGCCTGCGTACGTGCCGGATCGGTCTCGTCGAACGGAATCGGTGCCGCGTAGAGGGGGAAATCCGCCACACCCGCGGCACGGGCGGCGACGGGCAGCGTCCACGCGGCGAGCGCACCGCCCGCAAGGGCAAGTGCGCCACGCCGCGTGGACCCGCGTTCGATCAAGCGAGGTTGCGCGAGAACCAGACTTCCAGACGCTTCCAGCCGTCTTCCGCCTGCGCCTTGCGGTAGGTCGGGCGGTAGTCCGCATGGAACGCGTGCGGCGTGTCGGGATAGAGGACGATTTCGGAGGACTTGCCGGCCGCACGCAGCGCCTCGCGCATGCGCTCCACGCCTTCGTTCGGGATGCCGGTATCCGCACCGCCGTAGAGGCCGAGGACCGGCGCGTTGATGCGGGCCACGAGCTGGATCGGATGCTGCGGACGCATCGCGCTGTTGTCGCCGACGAGCGGCCCGTACCAGGCCACGGCCGCCTTCACGCCCGGATTGTGCGCCGCATAGAGCCACGTGACGCGGCCGCCGAAGCAGAAGCCGGTGATGCCGAGCTTGTGCGTGTCGCCTTTGCCCACGCTGCCCTTGGCCCATTTCACGACCGAATCGATGTCGGACATGATCTGCGCGTCCGGCACCTTCGAGATCACTTCGCGCAGGATCGTCGGCACGTCGGGCAGCGTCATCGGGTTGCCCTGTCGGAAGTAGTAGTCCGGCGCGATGGCGAGGTAGCCGATCTTGGCGAGGCGCCGGCACACGTCCTTGATGTGCTCGTGCACGCCGAAGATTTCCTGCGCGACGATGACGGTCGCGAAGTTCTTCCCCGCGGCCGGGCGCGCGTAATAGACGTCCATGCGCTTGCCGTCGGCCGTCGCGACCTTGGCCGTGCCGGCGGCGAGGCCGACCGTGTCGGTCGTGACGATCGACTGCGCCTGCACCGGGTGTGCGGCGAGCGCGAAGCCGGTGGCGAGGCCCGCACCGGCGAGGAAACCGCGCCTGCCGACCGGCAGGGCGGCGGGCTGCAGCGACTTCTTCTGCGAATCCTGCAGGTCGTTGGTCCGGATATCGTCGGGCATGGGCGCTCCTCGGAAGTTTATGGGGTTAACGGTTCACGATGCGGCCGTCCGTCGCCATGCGCACCGGGCTGTTGGCGCGGATGTAGCCGGCCAGCGCGTCGTCGAGCCCGGGACCGAAATCGTAGGGATCGACCGCACGGTCGCGGAACACCACATATCCGTCGCCGCCCCTGCGCATGAAGTCGTTCGTCGCGATGGAATATAGGGCATCCGGATCGATCGGCAAGAAGCTGCCGTCCGGCCGGCGCACTTCCATCGAGATCACGCGGCTGCCGACCGGGCGCGACAGCGCCCAGGTCAGGCGTGCGCCGGCGAGCTGCGGGAAGCGCCCGCCATTCTCGGCGACCTGCGACAGGCCGTTCTCCATCGCCGCGACGAGATCGCGTCCGCGCAGCTTCAGCGTGGCGATGTTGTTCTGGAAAGGCAGCGTCGCCAGCACGTTGCCCAGCGTGATCGCGCCCTGCGCGATGCCGGCGCGCAGGCCGCCGCCGTTCTGCACGGCGATCGTCGTGCCCGACGCGCGCGTGGCGACGAGCATCGCCTCGGCCACCAGATTGCCCAGCGCGCACTCGCGCGCCCGGCAACCATCCAGCGAATAGGTTGCGGCACCGCTTCCCACCGGCTGGTTGCGGACCTGGATCAGCGGCGCGTCGAGCCGGTCGACGACCGCCTGCACGACCGCGTTCGGCACGATGGACTGCAGGACCGGGATCGTGTTGCCGCTCGCCGCGACGACGTTGCCGGCGGCGTCGAAATCGACGTCGACGCGGCCGATATGGCGCGAGAACGAACCCGCCTGCACGATCGGCACGTCGCGGCCCGACGGGCTCTTGACGTTCACCGGGTACGGGCCTTCCGCACCCTGCACGCCGTTGCCGAGCAGCGTGTGCGAATGGCCGCCGACGATCACGTCGATGCCGTCGATCCGTTCGGCGAGCTGGCGGTCGCGCGACAGGCCCATGTGCCCGACGACGACGATGTGGACCACGCCCTGCGCGCGCAGCCGCGCGATCAGGCCGGGCAGCACCGTTTCGGCCTGCACGAACTTGAGGCGCGAACCGGGCGAGGAGATCTCCGGCGTGTCCTCGGTCGTCGCACCGATGATGCCGATCTTGACGCCGCCGCGCTCGAGGACGATGTGGTCGCGGAACTTGCCGCGGATCGTGGGTTCGTCCGACGCGTCGACATTGGCCGACAGGACCGGGAACTTGGCGCCGTTTAGATAGCGTTCGAGATTGGCCGGGCCGTCGTCGAACTCGTGGTTGCCGATCGCCATCGCGTCGTAGCCGATCAGGTTCGCCGTCTCGAGTTCGGCCATGCCCTTGTAATGCGTGTAGAACAGCGAGCCCTGGAACTCGTCGCCGGCATTGAGCACCAGCACCTGCCGGCCCGCGGCCAGCGCCTCGCGCTTCTGCGTCTCGAACAGCGACGCGATGCGCGCGATGCCGCCGAAGCAGCGGTTCTGTGCGGCATCCTGCGTCGAGCAGTTGGAGCCCTGCGCGTTGACCGGCTGCAGGCGCGAATGCACGTCGTTGGAGTGCAGGATCGTCAGCTTGAGCGGCGGGGGCGGCGTGATCGTACACGACGCGAGGAACGCGAGCGACGCGGCGGCGGCAAGGAAGCGGAGGGGGCGGAAGCTGTTCATCGCGGGTCTCCGTTATGTGGGATGCGTTCAGGCGTGCCGGCGTGCGCCGCGCGGCGCGGTGTCTTCCTCGAAAAGTTCGGCAAGCTTCTCCATCACCGTGCCGCCGAGCTGCTCGGCGTCGACGATGGTGACGGCGCGCCGGTAATAGCGCGTCACGTCGTGGCCGATGCCGATGGCCAGCAGCTCGACCGGCGAGCGCGTCTCGATGTACTCGATCGATTCGCGCAGGTGGCGCTCCAGGTAGTTGCCCGGATTGACCGACAGCGTCGAATCGTCGACCGGCGCGCCGTCCGAGATGACCATCAGGATCTTGCGCTGCTCGGGCCGCGCGATCAGGCGCGAATGGGCCCACATCAGCGCCTCGCCGTCGATGTTCTCCTTCAGCAGGCCTTCGCGCAGCATCAGGCCCAGCGACTTGCGCGCGCGGCGCCACGGCGCATCGGCATTCTTGTAGACGATGTGGCGCAGGTCGTTGAGGCGGCCGGGATTGGCGGGCTTGCCGGCGGCAAGCCAGCGCTCGCGGCTCTGCCCGCCCTTCCAGGCGCGCGTCGTGAAGCCGAGGATCTCGACCTTGACCGCGCAGCGCTCCAGCGTGCGCGCGAGGATGTCGGCCGACATCGCGGCGACCGTGATCGGCCTTCCGCGCATCGAACCCGAATTGTCGATCAGCAGCGAGACGACCGTGTCGCGGAACTTGGTGTCGAGCTCGCGCTTGTAGGAAAGCGGGAAGGCCGGGTTGGCGACGACGCGCGCGAGGCGTGCGGCATCCAGCGTGCCTTCCTCGAGGTCGAACTCCCACGCGCGGTTCTGGCGCGCGAGCAGGCGGCGCTGCAGCCGGTTGGCCAGCCGCGCGATGACGCCCTGCAGATGGCTGAGCTGCTGGTCGAGATGGGCGCGCAGGCGCGTCAGTTCGTCGGCGTCGCACAGCGCGTCGGCCTCGACCGTCTCGTCGAACTCGGACGTGTAGGCGCGGTACATCGGCGCATCGGACGAGTTGCGCATGTCGTTGGGCGGCCGCCAGCGCTTGCCGGGCCGCTCGGGGCCGTCCTCGCCCATGCCGTCGGAATCTTCGCCTTCGCGCTCCTCGCCCTCGCCTTCGCCGCCGTCCTCGCCGGCCGCGTCGCGGGTCTCGGAGCCCATCATCGCCTCGGCGTCGGACTGGTCGCCCGAATCCTCGGCCTCGCCGGACTTCTGGCCTTCCTCGTCGTTCTGGCCGTCGCTGTCCTGGTCCTCGGATTCGGTCGCCTGGCCTTCTTCCTCGCCCAGTTCCAGATCGGCGATCAGCTTGCGCGCGACCTCGGCGAAGTTCGCCTGGTCGTCGAGCGAACGGGAAAGCTGCGTGAGGTCCTGGCCCGCCTTGCCCTCGACCCACGGACGCCACAGATCGACCATGCGGCGCGCGGATTCCGGCGGCTTCTGGCCGGTGAAGGTCTCGCGCGCGAGCAGCGCCACCGCCTCGACGATGGGGGCCGCCTCGCGGTCGGCGATGCGCGCATAGCCCGCCTGCCGGCAGCGCTCTTCGAGTGCGGCGGTGAGGTTGCCCGCGACACCCGTCATGATGTTGGAGCCGAGCGCTTCGCAGCGCGCCTGCTCGACCGCGTCGTAGATCGCGCGGCCCATCGTGCCTGTCGGGCTGCGCTTGGCGTGCAGGCCGGCATCGTGGTGGCGCATTTTCAGGGCGATCGAATCGGCCTCGCCGCGCACGATGGCGACCTCGCCCGCCGGCAGGTCGCGCGCGGGCACGGGCAGGCGCGCCTCGTTGCCGCGCAGGCCGGGCTGCTCGGGCACGAAGGCGACCGTCAGCTCCACCTCGTGCGCGACCGCGCGCATCGCCGCGGCCGTCACCTGGCGGAACTGCTCGACCGGTCCGTCGTTGTTGCGCGGCGGCATGGGCAGCTCAGCCCGCCTTGCGCACGCTCAGGTTCGCTCCGCCCTGCAGTTCGGTGCCGAAGCAGCGCTGGTAGTATTCCGCGACCGTCGTGCGCTCGACCTCGTCGCACTTGTTGAGGAACGTCAGGCGGAACGCGAAGCCGACATCGCCGAAGATCTTGGCGTTCTCGGCCCAGGTGATGACCGTGCGCGGGCTCATCACGGTCGAGATGTCGCCCGCCATGAAGCCGGCGCGCGTGAGATCGGCAAGTGCCACCATCGCCGACACGATCTCGCGGCCTTCCTTGGTGTCGTAGCCCGACGCCTTGGCCAGCACGATCTTCGTCTCCTGCTCGTGCGGCAGGTAGTTGAGCGTGGTAACCACGTTCCAGCGGTCCATCTGGCCCTGGTTGATCTGCTGCGTGCCGTGATAGAGGCCCGTCGTGTCGCCGAGACCCACGGTGTTCGCCGTGGCAAAGAGCCGGAAGGCCGGGTGCGGATGCAGCACGCGGTTCTGGTCGAGCAGCGTGAGCTTGCCGTCCACTTCCAGCACGCGCTGGATCACGAACATCACGTCGGCGCGGCCGGCGTCGTATTCGTCGAACACGAGCGCGCAGGGATGCTGCAGCGCCCAGGGCAGCAGGCCTTCGCGGAACTCGGTCACCTGCTTGCCGTCGCGCACGACGATGGCGTCGCGGCCGACCAGGTCGATGCGGCTGATGTGGCTGTCGAGATTGATGCGGATGCACGGCCAGTTGAGGCGGGCCGCGACCTGCTCGATATGCGTCGACTTGCCCGTGCCGTGGTAGCCCTGGACCATCACGCGCCGGTTGAACGCGAAGCCCGCGATGATGGCGAGCGTCGTTTCCTTGTCGAAGCGGTAGTTCTCGTCGACATTGGGGACGTGCTCGGTGGGAGCCGTCGAGAAGGCCGGAACCTCGAGATCGGAATCGATGCCGAAGGTCTGGCGGACCTTCACCTTGATGTCGGGCACGCGCGCGTAGCTGTCGGCGGTCGCAGTCATAAGAGCCATGGTCGGGAAATCTCCGCTACCGGTACGTCGATAAGGACCGGCGCAGAAACCCGCGCGCCCGGACCCTAGGGACCGGCCGTCGGCTTGGCTTGCTGCGCCTTCAGGAACGTATAGGCCTGATTGATGGATTTTAGACGTTCTTCGGCCGCCTTGTCGCCCCCGTTCGCGTCGGGATGATGGCGTTTTACCAGAGACTTGTATCGAGACTTTACTTCCTCGGGCGTCGCGGTCCAGTCGAGCTCCAGCACGGCCAACGCCTCGTCGACCGCGGTCGTCGCGCGCCGGCGGGGCGGCGGCGCTTCGGCCTTGGCGGAACTCTCGAATCCGGGAATGTCGGACTGCGCGAACCAGCGGCGCATCGCCTCTTCGATGGCCTCGGCCCCGCCCCGGCTCGCCCGGCCGCGCCGCCCCACGCCCATCGGCCAGGTCGGCCGGCGGCCGATCACGTCGGCGCGCTTTTCCTGCTCCAGCGCGTCGGCGCCCATGCCCTTGTAGAAATCCCACGACGCGTTGTATTCGCGCACGTGCGGCAGGCAGAACCAGTAGAAATCATTGAGCTTTTTGCGATCCCGGGGGGCGCGGAACTCGCCCGTCGCCGGGCAGCCCGGATGGTCGCAGCGCTTGGGGGCGGCACGGGGATCGACCTGCGGGCGGTCGTAAGGGCGGGCGCGGGCTCGGGCCATGGCGAACAAGTATGGGCGAGGTTCGCGCCCGCGACAACATCCGGCACCGATTCAGGCAGGCATTTGAGCCGCCTATCTGTTTACAGGATTTTCCGAAAATTGTAGATTTATCGGGCAATGGTCGATCAGTGGCGGGATTTCCGCCAAACCATTAGGATCATGGTCTGATCGCGCATCCGTCCTTCGGCGGGTCTCAGGGGAAGAAGCATGGCGAGCGAGTACCGTCTGATCTTCTTCGACCAGAACGAGATGTGCCGTGCGCTGATCGAATATAACCGCCAGCGCCGCACGCCGTTTCCGCCGGGCAATCTCAAGAAGGTCGTCATCGACCGGGACCGTCTGAACGTGACGATCCAGATCGACAAGGATTCGGGCGACATGGACAAGGTGACGTTCGACGCCGCGTCGGTCGCCGCCGCCCTCATCGTCTATTGCCGCGAACGCAAGATCCCGCTGCCCGCGAAGTCGGCGAAGGAAATGCGACTCGTCGCCGACCGGCTGTGCTTCCTGATCCGCATCAAGGGCACGCCCGCAGAAGCGTCGATCGCGGTCGAATACACCGGCAAGATGGTCGCGACGGAAGCGGCCGACTAGACGAACGTCGCGCGCGCCGTCATCGCGAGGATTCCGCCCGGACCGCGCGCCCACAATTCCGCACCTTCCGCATCCGGTCGGCCGCACAGCTCGAACGGTGCCGTGTCGAACAGCGGCGAAAGCCCACGGAACATGAAACGCGCGAGGCGCTTCCCGGTCCGCTCGACCGCGAGATCCTGCAGCATCGTGGCGACCATCGGCCCGTGCACGACGAGGCCGGCATAGCCTTCCACGTCGCGCGCGTAGCTGCGGTCGTAATGGATGCGGTGGCCGTTGAAGGTGAGTGCCGAGTAGCGGAACAGCAGTGTGGGGCCCGGCTCCACGTGGCGCGACCAGTCCTCGCCGCCCGGGGCCTGCGGCGGCTTCGGTGCCGGATGTGCCGGGTCGGGATCGGCGCGATAGACGATGTCGTGCTCTTCCTCCAGCCGCAGCGCGCCGTCGGCCGAGATCGCGTGATGCACGGTGACGAACACGAGCGCACCGGTCTTGCCGTGCTTCTCCTCGACCTTGTCGATGCGCGAGACGCGCGTGGCGAAGGCACCCACCGGCAAGGGTGCATGATACGTGAGCCGCCCGCCGGCCCACATGCGGCGCGGCAGCGCCACGGGCGGCAGGAAGCCGCCGCGCTTGGGGTGCCCGTCGCGCCCGAGATCGCGCGCCTTGGCGACCGAATTGAAGAAGGCCCAATGCCAGCCGGGCGGAACTTCAGCACCCGGCGGGTCGCGGTCGAATGTCGCGGCGAGGGCGGCGATGCGCCCCGCTTCGATCGTCTCGCTCGCCGTCTCGGTGCGCCCGATCCAGTCGGCGAGATTCATGCGAACTCCGCGCGGATCGCGGCGGAATGCTGGCCGACCGTGGGCACGGGGCCGAGTGCGGGTGCACGCACGCCGTCGACGACCGGCGGCGGGGCCGGAATCGCGACGCGCCCGCCCGGCGTGTCGATCTCGACGCGGCGCAGCTGCGGATGTTTGGAAAAGCGCGCGACGTCGTTGAGTTCGCCGAAGGCGATGCGCCCCTTCTTGAGGCGCGCGACCAGTTCGTCGCGCCCGTGCCGCGCGAAGGCGGCGGCGACGTGCGCGTCGAGTGCGGCGCGGTTCTTCACGCGCAGCACGTTGGTCGCGAATTCCGGCCTGCCGGGTTCGCTTAGGACGTGCGCGCAGAAATCCGCCCATTCGCGGTCGTTCTGCACCGAGATGACGATGGGCACGCCGTCGGCACTGGCGAACGCGCTGTAGGGAGCAACCGAAGGGTGTGCGAGGCCGACGCGCGAGGGCGCCTTGCCGGCATAGTCGAAATGCAGCAGCGGCACGGCCATCCAGTCGGCCATGCCATCGAACAGCGAGACCTTGATCGAGCGGCCTTCGCCGGTGCGCCCGCGCGCGATCAGCGCTTCGAGGATCGCCTGATGCGCGTACATGCCGGCCGCGATGTCGCACACCGACACGCCCACGCGCCCCGGCGCATCCGGCCCGCCGGTGATCGAGGCGAGGCCGGTTTCGGCCTGCACGAGCATGTCGTAGCTCTTCATCGCGGCGTAGGGGCCTTCGTCGCCATAGCCGGAGATGTCGACGACGATCAGCTTGGGATATTTCTTCCGAAGTTCCTCGGTGCCGAAGCCCGCGCGCGCGGCGGCTCCCGGCATCAGGTTCTGCACGAACACGTCGGCCTTCGCGAGGATGCGGTGCATCAGGGCTGCGTCCGCCGCTTCCTTGATGTCGGCGACGAGCGACTGCTTGCCGCGGTTGAGCCAGACGAAATAGCTCGCCTGCCCCTTCGCGACGTCGTCGTAGCCGCGCGCGAAATCGCCTTCCGGCCGCTCGATCTTGAGGACGCGCGCACCCGCGTCGGCCAGCCGCGACGTGCAATAGGGGGCCGCGACCGCCTGTTCGAGTGCGAGGACGAGGATGCCGTCGAGTGCGCCTGCCATGTCAGTACGACCTTGGCAGGTCCAGCACGTGCTCGGCAAGATAGGCGAGGATCAGGTTCGTCGAGATGGGGGCGACCTGATAGAGCCGCGTTTCGCGGAACTTGCGCTCGACGTCGTATTCCTCGGCGAAGCCGAAGCCGCCATGCGTCTGCAGGCAGGCCTCGGCGGCCTTCCACGACGCGTCGGCCGCCAGCATCTTGGCCATGTTGGCCTGCGGGCCGCAGGCTTCGCCGGCTTCGTAGAGGTCGAGCGCCTCGCGCACCATCAGCGCCGCTGCCTGCCCTTCGGCATAGGCGCGCGCGATCGGGAACTGGATGCCCTGGTTCTGCCCGATGGGCCGGCCGAACACGACGCGTTCGCGCGCGTAGGCGCTGGCCTTGTCGACGAACCAGCGCATGTCGCCGATGCACTCGGCTGCGATGAGGATGCGCTCGGCGTTCATGCCGTCGAGGATGTAGCGGAAGCCCCGCCCCTCCTCGCCGATGCGGTTCTCGGCCGGCACTTCCAGATCGTCGAAGAACACTTCGGTCGTCGCGTGGTTCATCATCGCGCGCAGCGGCTTGATCGTCAGGCCCTTGGCGGCGCGCATGTCGACGACGAACACCGACAGCCCGTCGGTCTTCTTCGCGACCTTGTCCTTGGGTGTGGTACGCGCGAGCAGAAGCATCAGGTCGGAATGCTCGGCCCGGCTCGTCCACACCTTCTGGCCGTTGATGACGTATCCCTGCCCACGCCGCTCGGCGGTCGTGCGGATCGCGGTCGTGTCCGTGCCGGCACTGGGCTCGGTCACGCCGAAGGCCTGCAGGCGCAGTTCGCCCGACGCGATGCCCGGCAGGAAGCGCTTCTTCTGTTCCGGGCTGCCGTGCCGCAGGATCGTGCCCATCGTGTACATCTGCGCGTGACACGCCCCGCCGTTGCAGCCCGACGCGTGGATCTCCTCGAGGATCGCCGCCGCGGCCGAGAGCCCCAGCCCCGATCCGCCGAATTCCTCGGGGATCAGGACGGCGAGCATGCCCGCCTTCGTCAGTTCCTCGACGAACGCCTTGGGATAGGCGCGTTCGCGGTCGAGCCCGCGCCAGTATTCGCCCGGATATCCCGCGCAGAGTGCGCGCACCGATTCGCGGATTTCCGGGTGGCTTGCCATCGCGCTAGCCGGCCCGCTTGCGCAGGTCGGCGAGCAGGTCGGCCGGCACCTTGATGCCGCCGGTCGCCGCCGCCGCGCGCAGTTTCAGGCGCCGCTCGCCCGGCAGGCGCGTGCCCGGCTGGACGAGGATGGCGCCGAGCAGCGTTTCGAGCCGCGTGGCGAAGGCAGGACCGGCGAAGCGTGCCGGATCGATCAGCAGGAAGAACTGGCCCACGCGCGGCGGGCCGCCCTTGGCGTCGAAGAACGAGCTCGCCTCGTAGCCGAAGTTCGATGCGGTCAGGGCCGCCGACAGGATCTCGACCATCAGCACGAGGGCCGCACCCTTCGCGTCGCCCAGCGGCAGCATCGTGCCGGCCATCGCCTTCTTGGGATCGGTCGTGGGGTTGCCGTCGGGGTCCAGCGCCCAGCCTTCGGGGATCGTCTCGCCCTTCTGTGCCGCGACCATGATCTTGCCGCGCGCGACCTTCGACAGCGAAAGATCGATGACGAGCGGGTCCTTGCCCGCGCGCGGAGCCGCGAACGCGATGGGATTGGTGCCGAACAGCGCCTTCGACCCGCCCCAGGGTGCGATGGCCGACGGCGAATTGCCGAACGCGATGGCAAGCATCCCGGCCTTCGCCCCTGCCTCGACGTGATAGCCCGCGGCGCCGAAATGGTGCGAGTTGCCGATCCCGATACCGACCACGCCCGCGACCTTCGCCATCTCGATGCCCTTGGCGATCCCGGCCGCGATGGCGGGATAGGCGAAGCCGTCCTTCGCGTCGACGAACAGGGCGCCGGGCGCGTTTGCGTCCAGCACGGGTACTGCCGCCCCCGCGACCTTGCCGGCCTTCGCCTGGTCGGCATAGGCGGCCACGCGGGAAAGCCCGTGGCTCGCCAGCCCGTCGGCCTCGGCGGCGACGAGTGCGTCGGCGACCGCGCGCGCGTTCGCTTGCGTGGTACCCGCCGCGACCAGCGCCTTCAGCGTCAGCGCATGCGCTTCCGCCAGCGAGATCGTCTCGCTCATTTCGACCCCTTGATGCCGAGATTCTGCAGGGCACCGCGCACATTGGCGACCGTGACGGTCGAGACGCGCACGTTGCCCTCGGCCGTCACGCCGGCGATGTGCGGCGTGAGCCACAGGCGAGGTGCCCCGTCCAGCACCGAGCCGGCCTTCAGCGGTTCCTTGTCGAAGACGTCGATGGCGGCCCCGCCGACGGTGCCGGCCTTCAATGCGGCGGCCAACGCCGCCTCGTCGATGATGCCGCCGCGCGCGGTGTTGATCAGGATGGCGGTGGGCTTCATCGTCGCCAGCAGCTTCGCGTCGATCAGGTTGCGCGTCTGCGGCGTGAGCGGCACATGCAGCGAGATCACGTCGGATGTGGCGCAAAGTTCCTCGACGCTCGCGATGCGGGTCACGCCATGCTGCTTCCACGCCGGATCGTCGGCTTTCAGCATCGGGTCGTAGGCGACCAACTCCATCTCCAGCGCCTGCGCGCGCTTGGCGACCGCGCGCGCGATCCCGCCGAAGCCGACCAGCCCCAGCCGCTTGCCCATCGCCTCGCCCAGCATCAGGTCGTTGCGCGGCCACTTGCCGGCGAGCACGTCGGCGTTCGCCTTCCATACGTCGCGAAGGCACACGAGCGTGGCCGCGATCACGTATTCGGCGACCGACACGGTGTTCGCCCCCGTCGCCGGGAAGACCTGGATGCCGCGCCGGGCACACTCTTCCATGTCGATATTGTCGAGCCCGACGCCGAGCCGGCCGATCACCTTCAGGTTCTTCATCGCGGCAAGGACGGGCCCGCGGATCTGCGTCAGGTTGCGCACGATGATCGCCGGGCTCTCGGCCGCGAGCTTCGCAAGCTCGTCGGGCTTCGAGACCAGCGTGCGGTCGTAATGGACCGTGTAATCCTTCTTCAGATCGTCGACCGCCCACTGGTCGACGAATTCGGTCACGACGATATCGTGCATCTCACATCTGCTCCATTTATTCGGCCTGCCGCTTACGGCGCCTCCGCATATCGAATCAGCAGGTCCGGATCGGGATCGTAGCCCAGACCGGGCCGGTCGGGCAGGTGCAGCCGGCCGGCGCGGATATGCGGGAAATCGTCGAACAGCGCGTCGCGCATCGGGTTGTCCTGCGCGTCGACCTCCAGCCGCCCGTCGCCGCCGACGGCCGCCAGAAGATGCGCGCTTGCCAGCAGCCCGACCCCGCCGCCCAGATAATGCGGGCAGAACATGAATCCGGCCTCGCGCACGGCGCGGCCCACGGCCAGGCAGCCGGTGAAGCCGCCCCACTTGGCGATGTCGGGCTGGAACACGCCGAACGCGTTGGACGCGATCGCCGCGCGGAACTGTGCGGCCCCGCGCATGTTCTCGCCGCCCGCGATGGGGGCCGCACTCAGCCCCGCGACAAGCTGCCATTCGCCTTCCGGTGCATCGACTGCCAGCGGTTCCTCGATCCAGCCGAGGCGGAATTCGGCGAACTCGCGCACGCGGCGTGCGGCGGTCTCGGCGTCCCACGCCTGATTGGCGTCGACCGCGATGAAGGCCTTGGGCCCGAGGGCCGCGCGCAGGCCCGCGATGTTCGCAAGGTCCGCCTCGGGCGCGAAACCGACCTTGAGCTTAAAGCCGTCATAGCTCTGCGCGAGGCGCACCAGCGCCTGCTCGACGGCACCGTCCGGCCCGAGGCCGGAGGCATAGACCGCGACGTCGCCCTGCGAACCGCCCAGATGCTTCCACAGCGGAACGCCTGCGCGCCGCGCGGAGATGTCCCACAGCGCCTGGTCGATGCCAGCCAGCACCTGCGCGAAGGTGCCGGGCTCGCCCGCCTGCAGCGACAGGATGCGCGTCTTGCCTTCCAGCGCGGCGAAGGCGGCGCGCGGATCCTCGAACGTGGCGCCCTTCAGCAGGGGCGCGAAGATGTCGTCGAACAGGCGGCGGCGCGCGGCACCGGCACCGGGCGGGAAGTTGCACCAAATCTCGCCCCAGCCGACGGTTCCGTCGGAATCCTCGAGCCGGACGAGCAGCATCGTGCGGGCGCGCATGGCGCCGAACGCGGTGCGGATGGGTGTGGCCAGCGGGTAGAGATGAAGGGCCGCCTCAGCGCGCACGATCCGCATGTCGGTCTTCCGTGTCTTTCCGTTTCCGTTCGCCCGGACTTCGTCTACCACGTTCAGACCACCAGAACGACACCGGATGCGAGCAGCAGCGCCAGCACGATCTTGCGGAATTGCGCGTCGTTGACGCGCGCGTAGAGCTTCATGCCCAGCCACACGCCCAGCGCCACCGTCGGCAGGCACCACGCGAAGTCGGCGAGGGCGACGGCGCCGATCCGTCCTTCCGCCCACAGCCAGCCCAGTGCCGCGGCCTGCATGACGAAGATATAGGGCTGGTAGACCGCGCGCTGCTCGTCCTTCGACCAGCCCCGGAGGCCGGTCCACACCGTCGGCACGGCGCCGGAAAGTCCGGCGAGGCCGCCCATGGCGCCGCCCACGAAGCCGACCGCCGCGTCGAGCGGCTTGCCGCCGACGCGGACGGGTGCCGGCTGTCCGCGCAGCAGCATGAACAGCGAATAGGCGACGAGGAACGCCCCGACCCCCTGCTTGAGCGGTTCCGACGAAACGCCGTGCAGCATCGCCACGCCCAGCGGAATGCCGGCGATCCCGCCCGCGAGGAACGGGGCGAGCCGGCGCCAGTCGATCGCGTCGCGCAGCGCGAAGATCGTGAAGCACTGCGCGAACAGGCTTGCCCCCAGCACCAGCGGCGTGACGTCGACGGGTGCGCGGAAATGCAGGAACACGCCCGAAGCGACCAGCGCGAAGGCGAACCCCGCGAGGCCCGAGGCGATCGACGCGACGAAGGCACCGAGCACGAGCCAGACTTCGATAGGTACTTCGCTCATGCCGCCGTCGCGTCGAAGGGGAACAGGAACCGGGCCTAGGCGCTCTGGTAGAGCTTGGTCATCACGAACTCGCGATGCCCCAGCGCCTCTGCGCAGGTGTAGCGGCCGTTGCACACGCGGATCATCACGTCGAGCAGGCGGTCGCCCGCCTCGTCGAGATCCATCTCGCGACGCAGGATGCCGGAGACGTCGAGATCGATGTGCTCGGGCATCTCGCGCGCCGTCTTCGGGTTCGCCGTGAGCTTGATGACCGGCTCGATCGGGTTGCCGATGACGTTGCCCTGTCCCGTCGGGAACAGGTGCACGACGAAGCCGGCCGCCGCCTGCAGGGTCACGCATTCGGCCGCGGCCGACGACGTGTCCATGAAGTAGAGGCCGGCGCCCTTCCTGGGCATCTCGGCGGGCTGCAGCACGTCGATGTACTTCGTCTTGTGGCCGATCTTCTGGAAATTGCCGAAGGCCTTTTCCTCGATCGTCGTCAGGCCGCCCGCGATGTTGCCTTTGGTCGGCTGGGATTCCGACAGGTCGCTCGTCTTGAAGCGGTTGATCATGTCCTGGTAGGCGTTGAAGATCGTCATGAACTTGTCGGCGGTCTTCTTGTCCATCGCCCGCTTGACCATCTCCTTCTCGGCCCCGGTCAGTTCCGAGGTCTCGCCGAAGCAGGTCGTGGCACCCAGCGGATCGACCTTGTCGATCAGGTTGCCGACGGTCGGGCACGAGGCGAGGCCCGACGTGGTGTCGGACTCGCCGCACTTGGTCGAGACCCAGAGTTCATCGATGGTGCATTGTTCGCGCTGCTTTTCCGTCGCCCACATGACGAACTGCTGCGCCACGCGGCTGGCGGCCTCGATGGTCTTGAGATCGCCATGCCCTTCGATGGCGAAGCCCTGCACGGGCTTGCCGGTCTTGGCGATGCCTTCGACCACGCGGCCCGTCCAGCCCGGCTCGATGCCGATGACGACGACGGCCGCGACGTTGGCGTTGCAGCCCGTGCCGATCAGCGTGCGGAAGTGGAGTGCGAGATCCTCGCCGAACTGCAGGCGGCCGTAGGCGTGCGGCAGGGCCATCGTGCCCTTGATGTTGTTGGCAACGGCTTCGGCCGCCGCGTTCGACAGGTCGTCGAGCGGCAGGATGATGACGTGGTTGCGGATGCCGACGCGCCCGTTTTCGCGGCGATAGCCCATGAAGGGGAGCTTGCCGGTGCTGCGCGAGCGCTTCTTGATGAGTGCGGGGGCCTTGGCCATGGGGCGTTCTCCCTTACCAGCGCTTGGTTTTCATGTTGTGGATATGGACGTGGTCGCCCTTCTTGGTGTCCGCGACGACCTTGCCGATGTCGTGCCCGTACTTGATGACGGTGTCGCCCTTCTTGAGGTCGACCATCGCGATCTTGTGGCCGAGCGGAATGGCCTTGAGCGCCTTGACGCGCACGGTCCCGTCGCCTTCCATCAGCCAGCCTTCGAGGGCCGCACCGGGCTTGACGGTCTCGACGACGATGACGCCGACGGTGTCCTTCTTGTCGTGGACGATGAATTGGGTCGCCATTTCCCCCTCGCGGTTTTTATGGGTTGTCGAACGGTCGCGAACGCTACGCCCCGCTTGCGCGACCCGTCAACACACTCTTATATAAGATATAGGATATGGAAACGCCGAACCGCAGCCCGCTCTATCGCCAGGTCAAGGAAGCGCTGATGCGCCGTCTCGTCGACGGGCACTGGCGTGCAGGCGAAGCGCTGCCGGCGGAACCCGCGCTTGCCGCCGAGCTTGGCGTGAGCCAGGGCACGGTGCGCCGCGCACTCGGCGATCTTGCCCAGATCAATCTCGTCGTGCGCCGGCAGGGCAAAGGCACCTATGTGGCCGAGCACACGCGCGAACGCGCCCTGTTCCATTTCTTCCATCTGGTCGGCGACGACGGCAAGCGCGCCCTCCCCGGCAGCCGCGTGCTGGCGGTCAAGTCCGGGCCCGCGACGCGCGAGGAAGCGCGCCGGCTGGCAGTCCCGACGGGGGCCAAGGTCGTGCGGCTGCACCGGCTGCGCATGCTCGACGGGCGCGCCGCGATCGTCGAGCGCATCGTGCTGCCCGCATCGCTCTATGACGGGATCGAACGGCTCGACCGCGCGGGCCTGCCCAACGAGCTCTACAAGCTCTACCAGGACCGCTATGGCGTGTCGGTCGCGCGCGCGGCCGAAAAATTGAAGGCGACGACCGCCGGGCCGGAAGATGCGGCACATCTGGGCCTGCGCAGCGGGGCGGCGGTGCTGGAGATCGACCGGATCGCCTACGCGCTCGACGGGCGGCCGTGCGAATGGCGGGTGTCGCGCTGCGACACGGCTTCCCACCACTACGTCTCGGAAGTGGTCTAGAATTCCGCCATGGCGACTCCCGAGGACATCCGGAACGGCCTGCGCGAGCTGGATTTCGCGCTGCACGCCGCATGGAAGCTGGGCCAGCACATGGTCGCGGGCTGGGCGCACGAAGGCTCGGCCGTGTCGATCTGTGCGGCCCCCGTCTGGCGCGTGCTGGCCGAAGCGCCCAACGTGCCGCGCATCCTGTCGGGCGGCCGGCACATGGGTGCGCAGACCTTCGCCGAAGTGTGCAAGGCGCTGCAGGCGCGGCCCATCCACGTGGACCTGCCCTTCACGGTGGGCGAGAACAAGGGCGAGATCGACCCGCAGGTCATCGACCAGGTCGTGCGCCGCTACGGCGTGTCGCGCTCGGAACATCGCGCGGTGATGCTGTTCGACATCGTCGGCTTCTCGAAGGTCGATCCGCTGGCGCAGATGGCCCAGCTCGCCTCGCTCGAATTCTCGATCAACAACGCGGCCAAGAAGCTGGCGGAAGCGGGGCTGGACGTGGAGCTCGCGCGCTCGACCGTCGGCGACGGGTTCTATGTGTGGAACCGCGCGCGCGGCTTCGAGGCGGACCTGCGCACCTACGCCGCGATGGTGCTGATCCTCGCCGACAACGCGGTCGCGCGCTCGCGCGGCGAGGCGCGCTTCGTGCCGGTGATGCGCACCTGCTTCTCGATCGGCAGCCACTACGCCTACCACCAGATCGAGGGCACGCGGCCGCGCGGCTTCGAATATCTCGTCGGCGAGGTGACGATCCAGCTCGCGCGCCTGATCGGCAAGGCGCTGGCCAACCAGATCTGCATCGGCAGCTTCGTGCGCCCGACCGAGCCGCCGGTCGTGCGCAACCTCGACACGATCCTGTTCCTGGCGCGCGCGGAAAAGCTGCTCGAGAAGCTGCAGGGCCTGTCGATCGGCGGCTACGCGATCAACCGCGTGCGCAGCCAGATCACCGGCGGCAAGATCGGCGAGGCGACGCTGCCCGTCGTGATGCACCGCATCGTCGACAAGCACGGCTACAACCACGATCTTTTCAATGCGCGCGTTCTCGTCCAGCGCGACGAGACGGACCCGATCGTCGTCGGCCTCAAGCCCGAGGATCTGGGCGAGTTCGAAGCGGCGGCGTTGCCCTACAGGCTGCCCGATCCGGCAGCCTGACCGGGGGGTGCTTGCGGGTCGGCGAAGTCGATGCGGACTTTCAGGCCGAACCCCGAATCGCCATCGCAAAGAGTCAATGTTGCGCCGTGTGACCGGCAGATGTCCGCGACGATCGCCAGCCCCAGTCCCGAGCCATGGCGGTTACCCTCACCACGGGTAGGAATCCGGTAGAACGGCTCGAGGACCCGCTCGCGTTCGGCTGGCGGAATTCCCGATCCGCTGTCCACGATCTCGATCGCGGCAGCCGGATCATGCAGGATCCGCACGACGACGGACCCACCCGCCGGCGTATACCGGATCGCGTTGTCGATCAGATTGACGATGGCCTCGTGCACGAGGATGGCGTTGCCCTGCACGCTCCGCTCGCGGGCCGCCTGGACGTCGAGGGTCATCGCGATCCGCTTCTTTACGGCGGCCGGCGCAAGCTCGAGGCAGACCTGCCGCGCGATGTCCTCGAGCCGGATCGCGGATAGCTCGCCGATCGCGCCGATCTGTTCGACCCGGGCGAGGCTGAGAAGCTGGTTGGACAGCCGGACCGCCTGGTCGGTCGTGGCGTCCAAGGCGTGCAGGATGTCCCGTGCCGATGCCGGGTCGTCGGCGCGCAGTGCGAGTTCCGAATTGGTCTTCAGCAGTGTCAGTGGCGTGCGCAGCTGATGCGACGCATCGGCGATGAATCGCCGCTGCCGGTCGATCAGCCGCCGCGAGACCGCCATATAGTGGTTGATCGCGTCGATGAGCGGACGCACCTCCTTGTGGACGATGTTCGGATCGATCTGCGCCAGCTCCGTCGGCTCCCTGCGTTCGACCTCCTGGCGCAGCCGGACCAGCGGACCAAGTGCAAGCCGCAAGGCGAACAGCGCGAGCAGCGCCTGGACGGCGACGAGGAGCGTCAAGCGCCAGAGCGAGTCCGTCAGGATGTCGCGCGTCAGGAGATTGCGGGCGTCGAGCGTCTCGCCGACCTGGATGAGCGCCATGCCGCGCACGGTGCCGTCATAGATCGGCTGATGGAGTGCGGCGACCCGCAGCGCGTGCCCGTCGTAGGTCTCGTCGTAGAAATGCACGAGTGCGGGATACGCGTCCGATCTCGGCGTTCCGGCCGGCACCGGCGGCAGGTCGCCGTAACCGGAAATGAACTCCCCCGCGATCCCCGTGATCTTGTAGTAGAGCCGCCCTGGCGAATCGGACTCGAATATGTCGAGCGCCACGTACGGCACGTCGACGACGACGCGCCCGTCGAGCATCTGGATCCGTTCGGAGATCGCCCGAGCCGTCGCAAGCAGCGTCCTGTCGTAGGCGAAGTTGACAGCGGCGTGGACGTTTCCGTAGATCACGATCGAATTCACAACGATCAGTCCGGCCAGCGGCACAAGCAGCCATCGCATCAGCTGTCCGCGCAGGCTACCGAGCGGACGACGTGGCCCTGCCGCCTTGACGTCAGGCATCCGCGACCTCCAGCAGGTAGCCGATGCCCCGCAGGGTGACGATCTTGACGCCGCTGCCTTCTAGCTTCCGGCGGATGCGGTGGACATAGATCTCGATCGCATCCGGACTGGCGTCCGCATCCGATACGAAAATGCTTTCGAACAGGCGGTCCTTGCTGACCGCCTTGCCCGGGCGTGCGATCAGGAGTTCGAGCACTGCGCGTTCGCGCGGCGTCAGGACGAGCGGAACACCCGCGCACGAGAAGGTGCGCTCGACGCTGTCGAAGACAAGGTTTCCGCACGCGATCAGAGCGGTGGCGTGGCCGTGGCTGCGCCTCAGAAGTGCCTTGGCCCGGGCTTCAAGCTCGGTGAGTTCGAAGGGCTTGGCGAGATAGTCGTCGGCGCCAAGGTTCAGTCCCTGCACCCGGTCCGTGACCGACCCCCGGGCCGTGAGCACGAGGACAGGCGTGTCGCCGCCACGCGCACGCAGCCGCTTCAGCACCTCCAGCCCGTCGAGGTCCGGCAGGGTCAGATCGAGTATCGCGAGCGCATAGCTCTGGTCCCGGAGTAGCGCGTCGGCGTCGAGGCCATTGTCCGCACACTCCACGGTGAAGCCGGCATCGCGAAGCGCTCTCGCGAGCGAACGGGCCAGATCGCCATGGTCTTCGACGAGCAGAATTCGCATCGATCTTACCCGCGCGCCGAGACGGACGCGGTGATAGAGTTATCGCGGTGCCGAATAAGCCTCAAGATTCGTTTCATGGATGGAGCATCCGGGTGGTTATGCGACCGAACTGGCCATTCGTCCTTGCCGTGGCGGCCGCGATTGTCTTCCCGGCGACCGTACGCGCGGCGGGTCCCGAATGCATAGCACCCGCCCGGCCGGGCGGGGGATTCGACCTGACTTGCAGGCTTGCGCAAGCCGAGCTTGGCGAAGATGTCGGCATGCACGTCACCTACATGCCCGGCGGCGTCGGAGCGGTCGCATACAACATGATCGCCGCACAGCGAACCGCCGAGCGCGACACGATCGTCGCGTTTTCCGGCGGCTCTCTCCTCAACCTCGCCCAGGGCAAGTTCGGGAAGTTCTCCGGCCGGGAAGTCAGGTGGATCGCCGCGATCGGCGCCGACTACGGCATGGTCGCGGTCCGTTCCGATGCGCCGTATCGCAGCCTTCAGGACCTGATCGGCGCCGTCAAAAAATCGCCGAGAAAGCGCGTGTTCGGCGGCGGCGGTACGGTCGGCAGTCAGGACTGGATGAAGGCGGCGGCACTTCTGCGCATGGCGAACGTCGACCACCGGGCGTTTCCGTACGTCTCGTTCGAAGGCGGCGGCGAAGCGTCGACCGCACTGCTGAGCGGGCACGTGCAGGTGTACACTGGCGATGTCTCCGAAGTCGGCCAGCTCTGGCGCGACGGCAGGATCCGCATCCTTGCGGTCCTTTCCGACGCCCGGCTTGCCGGAGAAATGGCGTCGATACCGACTGCCCGCGAGCAAGGCTACCCGCTTGCGTGGCCGACGGTGCGCGGCTTCTACATGGGTCCCAACGTCGATCCGGAAAACCACGCGCTCTGGGTCGGACGGTTCAGAAAAATGCTCGCGAGCGAGAAGTTCCGCGACGCTCGACATGCCAGCGCGCTCCTACCGTTTGACAGGACTGGCGACGACCTTGCCCAGTATGTCGACCGGTCGATCGCCGAATACCGCGAGCTCGCGCGGACGTTCGGATTGGCCAACTGACCCGCGCGAGACGAAGGCGGAGCTCCTATCCAGTTCGATTTCGCCGCTCGCTGCGCGCACGCCACCGATTCGCCAGCGCCGGCGCAAACACGATCAGCAGGGCGCAGCACCAGAGAACCTGGGAAATGCTACTCTCGACGAGAATCGAAAGCTCGCCGCCGCTTATCGCCAGCGCGTTGCGCAGATTCTTTTCCGCGACGTCGCCGAGAACAAAACCAAGCACGATCGGGGCGAGGTCGAACTCCAGCTTCCGGGCCAGATACCCGAGTACGCCCACCCCGAGCATCAGGAAGATCGAAAACACGCTCGAATAGGCGCTGTAGACGCCGAGGAACGACAGCACGATGATCCCCGGCAGCAGCACCCAGTTGGGCACGGTGAGCATGCGCACGAACAGGCCGATCAACGGCAGGTTCATCAGCAGCAGGATCACATTGCCAATATACATCGATGCGATGAGTCCGCCCGCCAGTTCGGGTCTTTCGGTGAAGAGCAGCGGCCCCGGCGTGATGTTGTAGAGCATCAGAGCACCCAGCATCACGGCGGTCGTCCCGCTGCCGGGTACGCCCAGCGTGAGCATCGGAACGAACGCGCCGCCGGCCGCCGCATTGTTCGCGGCTTCGGGCGCGGCGAGACCGCGCACGTCGCCCTTGCCGAACGTGCCGCGGTCGAGCAGCCGCTTTTCCGTCGTATAGGAGACGGCGCTGGCGACCGACGCGCCGGTCCCGGGCAGGACCCCGACGACGAAACCGATCACGGTCGATCGCAGGGTCGGCCAGATGCAGATGCGCAGGTCCGCCCAGCTCGGAAACCCCTTGCCGACCTTGACCGGTTTCAGCCGGCCATGGAATTCCTGCTCGAGCATCAGCAGGACCTCGCTGATCGAGAACAGCCCGATCACAAGGATGATGAACTCGATCCCGTCGTATAGTTCCGGCTCGTCGAAAGTGAAGCGGTAGGCGCCGGATGTCGGATCGAGTCCGATCGTGGCGAGCATCAGGCCGAGCGTGCAGCCGATCATCGTCTTGACCGGCTCGGCGCCGACCATCGAGCTCAACGTCGCGAACGCGAACACCATCAGCACGAAATATTCGGCCGGCCCGAAGCCGGTCGCGAGCCTTCCAAGCAACGGCGCGAACAGTGTCAGTCCGACGACCGCGAGCATTCCTCCGACGAACGAGCTGATGCCGCTGATTGCCAGCGCCTCCGCCGCGCGCCCGTCCCGCGCCATGGGGTATCCGTCGAGGGCCGTCATCACGGCGCCGGCATCGCCGGGCACATTCAGCAGGATCGACGATATCCGGCCGCCGTACTCCGCGCCGTAGTAGATGCCGGCAAGGAGGATCATCGTGCTCTCCGCCGGCACGCCGAGGGTGTAAAGCAGCGGAAGCAACAGCGCGATTCCGTTGATCGGCCCGATCGCAGGCAGTGCGCCAACGATCGTGCCGAGAAAGCAGCCGGCAAGGCCGTAAAGCAGGTTCTGCCATTGGAGAGCGACGCCGAATCCCGTCCAGAGATAGTCAAGCGACATGGTTCAGCTCCCGAATCCGAGCGGCAGCGGAACGCCGAAGACACCGGTGAAAAGGACGTACCAGATCGCCGCATTCGCAATGCCGACGGCGGCGGCCTGACGGTAGGTCGCACGGAAAAGCAGCGCCACGCCGCCGCACAAAAGGAAGGTGGCGACCGGAAAGCCCGCGATCGTGTAGATGGCCGCCGTTCCGAAGCTCAGTCCGAGCAGCGCCGCCAGCCTCTTCGCAAGTACGCCCCTCGGCCACGGCTGGGACAGCCCGGGCCGGTACGCGTACCAGATCGAAAGTGCCGCCAGCACGACACCCAGAAAGAGCGGGAAGGCGCGCGGCCCCCAGGGGTCGGACGAGAAACCGTATTCGATGTGGGCAGCGAAAAGGCAGTAGACGATCGCGAAAGCCAGCAACGCCAGGCCAGGTATCCGTCGCGCGCCACCGACCGGGCCGGTCAGGCCGTGATTGTTTTCCAAGGCAGTATTCCTTCCCGCTGCGTCGTCGCCGGCCGGGGTCCCGATCGGGATCTCGGCCGGCGGACCCGCACAGGCCCGTTAGAGCCCGGCTTCCTTTGCCAGAAGCTTGAAGCGCGCGACTTCCGCCTTGACGCGGGCGTCGAACGCCGGCCCGATCACGGTGTAGGGGAACAACCCGCGTGCGGCACGCTCGCGTTCGAATTCCGGAGTCGTGCTCAGCTTCGTGAGCAACTCGGTCCACCACCGGTAGTCCGCGTCGCTGACCTTGGGTCCGACGTAATAGCCGCGCCACACGGTCCAGATCGCGTCGTAGCCCTGCTCGCGCGCTGTCGGAACAGCCGCAAGATCGCCAGGCAGACGCTGTTCGGCCATCACGGCAAGAATCCGCACCTTGCCGGCCTTGTGGTGCTGGCCCATCTCGCCCGCGTCGCCCGACGCGATCTTGATGTGACCGCCCTGCAGCGCCGTCATGACGGCGCCGCCGCCTTCGAGTGCCGCATATCGCATCGTGCGGGGCGCCACGCCGACGGCTCTGGCGAGAACGGCCGCCTTCATCCAGTCCTGGCTGCCGACGGCACCGCCGCCGCCGACCGGCAGGCTGCCCGGATTCTGCTTGAAGGCCTGCATGAGTTCGCCGAGCGTCTTGTAGGGGCTGTCGGCGGCGACCGCGATCACGCCGAAATCCGCGCCGAGGCCGGCGACCCAGCGGACGGCATTCTCGTCGTGGCGTCCGAATTTGCCCTGGGCAAGAAGAAGTGCCGAGCCGGTCGATGCGGCAACGACAAGGCCCGGATCTCCGGGGCGCGTGCCGACGACATGGTTGTACGCAACCGCGCCGACGCCGCCTTCCATGAAGGTGACCGCCATCGGCTTGTCGATCAGCTTGGCGGCAAGCAGCGAGTTTCCGACGAGTCGGCAAGTGAGGTCGAAGCCCCCGCCCGGCTGCGCGCCGGCGAGGCATTCGGTCTTGTCGGGTGCGGCTGCGACCGGCAGCGGACCCGCGAACATCAGAATGGCGGCAGCAGCGGCGTATATGGAACGCATGGCGTCATCCCCTCAAAATCGTTTCCGGCAGATTTTTATCTGCCCGGGGGATAAGCTACCGGAGTCGCCTTTCAACCAGCTTTCAGCCGCATAGCCGTGTCTACTTGATTCCGAGGCGCGCCTTCAGGCGCGGATCGATGACGGCGTCGGAAAGATCGATGCCGGCGAACTGTTCCTCGTCGACCGTCACGTCGCGGATGTCGATGCCCGACACGCCGGCACCGGCGAACTTCGCCCCGCGCAGGTCGGCCGCGCGCAGGATCGTCTTGTCGAGCTTGGCCGGGAACGAGCGGCCGGCGGCCAGCGGCAACGGCGTGAAGTCGCAGTCGCGCAGGTCCGCGCGCGTGAGTTTCGCACCCGCGAGATTGACGCCGCGCAGGTCGGCACCCGCAAGCCTGCAGTCGCGCAGGTCGGCACCGGCGAGCCGCGCGCCCTGCAGCTGGCAGCCGCGCATGTCGAGCCCGACGAAGATCGCCCCTTCCGCGCGCAGGCCGACCAGAAGCTGGCCGGCGAGCGGCGGCAGCTTGCGGCAGTCGTAGCCGGAAAGATCCGCGACCTTGCCGTCCGCCCCGCCGGTCTGCGCCCATGCGGCATGCAGGCGCAGCAGTTCGTCGGGGGCGATCCCCTGTTCGGACAGCGCCTTGCCGGCGAGGTTGTCGTTGACGACGTCGACGAGCGTGGCGCCGTCCAGCACGGTGTTGGCAAGCTTGGTGCCCGTCATCACCGCGCCGTCGAGCGAAGCGCCCGAGCAGTTGGCACCGGTGAGGTCGGCACCCGCGAGATTGGCGCCGACGAGCTGGGCCTTCTGCAGGTTGGCGCGCGCGAGCTTGCAGTCGCGCATGATCGCGTCGGTGAAATCGGCCTGGCCGGCGAGCATGCCGTCCATCGCCGCTTCGGAAAGGTTCGCGGCCGAAAGCTTGGCGCCCTGCAGTTCGGTCGCCCCCACTTCGCCGAGCTTCAGCGCATGCAGGTTGCCGGCACGGTCCTTCTGCGTGATCGAGCCTTCGCGCAGATCGGCCTGGATCAGGTTCGCGCGCGTCAGGTTCGCCCCGCGCAGGCACGCCCCGCGCAGGTCCGCGCGCATCAGGCTGGCACCTTCCAGATCGGCTTCG
The DNA here is from genome assembly GCA_965279565.1 of Tagaea sp. Lineage (GTDB taxonomy): Bacteria > Pseudomonadota > Alphaproteobacteria > CACIAM-22H2 > CACIAM-22H2 > Tagaea. The sequence goes on from OZ257249.1 coordinate 417,842, forward strand.
CGGAAATCGCACGCGAACAGGGCGGCCCGGTCGAGCACGCAGTCCGACATCATGGCGCCGCGGAACGACGCTCCCGTGCAGTCCGCTTCGGAAAGATTGGCGCCGGCCATCGCCATGCCGCCCAGATCGGCGAACGCCAGCATCGCGCGCACGCCGCCCGGCTTGCCCGTGCGGAAGCGCTCGTGAAGCGCGATCACGTTGGCGAGTTCCGAATGCGACAGTTTCTTGCGCTGGACTTTGGCACTATGGGCCGACAGCATTGCGCCCCCGATCGCGACCAGATTGTACGAATGCCCTAGTCCGGCATCGAAATCAAGGCGTTACAGCATATTTCACGGCCGGGTTAGACTACCGGCAGCGGTTTTTCCAGCATCCGGAGGCCCCATGACCACGCGTCGCACACTTCTTCTCGCCGGATTCGGCCTGATCGCCCTGCCCCGTCTGGCCGCGGCGCAGGGCCTGCTCGACCAGGGGCGCAACCTGCTGAATCAGGGCGGCGTCTCGCTGCCGGGCACCGGCGGCACGAAGGGTGCTGGCCTGTCGGTCGGCGAGATCGTGCAGGGGCTGAAGGATGCACTCGTCAAGGGCAGCAACGCGACGGTCGCTCGGCTCGGCAAGGCCGACGGTTTCCTCGGCGATCCCGCCGTGCGCATCCCGCTGCCCGACACGCTGCGCCAGGTCCAGTCGGCACTTCGCACAGTGGGCGCTTCCGGCATGGCCGACGATCTGGAAACGCGCATGAACCGCGCGGCCGAACAGGCCGCACCCAAGGCGCGCGACCTTTTCCTTTCGGCGATCCGCGGCATGAGCGTGTCGGACGCGCAAGGCATCCTCAACGGTCCGGCCGACGCGGCCACGCAGTATCTGCGCAAGGCGACCGGCAGCCAGCTCGGCACGCAGATCCGCCCGATGATCGAGACGGCACTGCAGCAGGCAGGCGCCTTGCGCGCCTACGATTCCATGCTCGGCCGCTACGCGCAGATCCCCGGCATGCCCGATGCGAAGGCGAACATCACCGACTGGACGCGCGACAAGGGCCTCGACGGCATCTTCCATTACATCGCGAAGGAAGAGGCCGACATCAGGGCGAACCCCGCCGCGCGCACGACCGAGCTGCTGAAAAAAGTGTTCGGCTGACCCGCACGGCTATATTCTCCACAACGCTCCATTCCCCGCTCACGAAGGTTGATCCGCCCATGGCCCCGCCGGTTACGTCGACATTCACGACCCGCCCCGAAATCGCCGGCACGTTCGGCGTGGTCTCCTCCACGCACTGGATCGCCAGCCAGGTCGGCATGGGCGTGCTGGAAAAGGGCGGCAACGCGTTCGACGCGGCCGTCGCGGCGGGCTTCACGCTGCAGGTCGTCGAGCCGCACATGAACGGCCTGGGCGGCGACGCGGTGATCATCGCGTGCACGGCCGACGGCAAGCCCAAGGTGATCTGCGGCCAGGGCGTGGCACCCGCCAAGGCGACGATCGCGCATTACAAGGCGCAGGGCATCGAGACGATCCCGGGCACGGGCCTGCTCGCCGCCGTCGTGCCGGGTGCGTTCGACGCGTGGCTGACGATGCTGCGCGACTACGGCACGATGACGCTCGCCGAAGTGCTGTCGCCGGCCATCGGCTACGCGAAGGACGGCTTCCCGCTGCTGCCCGGGGTTGCCGGTGCCGTGCAATCGGTCTCCGAAATCTTCAAGACCGAGTGGAAGAGCTCGGCCGCCACGTGGATGCCGGGCGGCAACGTGCCGGCAGCCGGCACGCTGTTCACGAACCCGAAGCTTGCCGACACGCTGCAGCGCCTGCTCGCCGAAGGTGCGTCGGCCGGGCCCGACCGCGAGGCGCAGATCGAGAAGGCGCGCAACGCCTACTACAAGGGCTTCGTCGCCGAGGCGATCGACAGGTTCTGCCGCGAAAACGAGATCATGGACGTGTCGGGCAAGCGCCATAAGGGCGTGCTGTCGGCCGACGACATGGCCGCGTGGCGCGCCCCCGTGGAGGATCCCACGACGTTCGACTATCGCGGCATCACCGTGTGCAAGGCCGGCCCGTGGAGCCAGGGGCCGGTGTTCCTGCAGGTGCTGGCGCTGCTTCAGGAATACGATATCCCGTCGATGGACACGACGGGGCCCGAGTTCATCCATCTGCTGATCGAGGCGACCAAGATCGCCTATGCCGACCGCGAGGCGTGGTACGCCGACCCCGACTTCAACGACGTGCCGATGAAGACGATGCTGTCGGCCAAGTACAATGCCGAGCGCCGCAAGCTGATCGGCGACACGGCGAATTTCGACCTGCGCCCCGGTGCGCCCGACGGGCGCAACCCGTCGTTGCCGAAATTCAACGTCGCCGGCGTGAAGAAGATGATCCCCGGCATGGGCGGCTTCGGCGAGCCCGCGCGTGTGGAGAGCGATGCGCTGGCGACCGAGCGCTACCGCGACGGTGGCGCATCCGCGATGGCGCGCGGCGGGCGTGCCGCACAGGGCCCGGCCGAGGGCGACACCTGCCATCTCGACGTGATCGACCGCTGGGGCAACACGGTCGCCTGCACGCCGTCGGGCGGCTGGCTGCAGAGCTCGCCGACGATCCCGGATCTGGGCTTCTGCCTGGGCACGCGCGGCCAGATGTTCTGGCTGCAGGAAGGCCTGCCGTCGAGCCTGACCCCGAAGATGCGCCCGCGCACGACGCTCACGCCGTCGATGGCGATGAAGGACGGCAAGCCGTGGATGGCGTTCGGTTCGCCCGGCGGCGACAACCAGGACCAGTGGATCGCGCAGTTCTTCCTGCGCCACGTGGACCACAAGCTCAACATGCAGGCGGCGATGGACGCGCCCATGCTGCAGACCGACCACTGGCCCAACTCGTTCTTCCCGCGCGAGGCGCGCCCCGGCAAGGTGCAGGTCGAATCGCGCTTCCCCAAGGAAACGATCGAGGCGCTCAAGGCCAAGGGCCACGACATCGAGGTCGGCGGCGAATGGTCGCTGGGCCGCAACGCCGCCGCCAAGCGCGAAGGCAAGCTGCTGAAGGCGGCCGCCACGCCGCGCCTGCAGCAGGCCTACGCGGTCGGGCGCTAGTTGCCGGAAGGTACTTCCGAGATCCTCGCCCTCGCCTCGGCCGTCGCCTGGGCGAGCGGGATCAATCTCTACGCGGCGGTGCTGGCACTCGGCGCCATGCACCATCTGGGCATCGTCACGCTGCCCGACTCCATGCATCTCGTGACGTCGTTCCCGGTGATGGCGGCGGCGGGCGGGCTCTATCTCGCGCAGTTCGTCGCCGACAAGATCCCGGGCGTGGATCTGGGCTGGGACGCGATCCACACCTTCATCCGCATCCCGGCCGGCGCGTTCCTGGCCGCCGCGACCGTGGGCGACGCGGACGGGGCGATGAAGCTTGCCGCCGCACTCGCGGGCGGGGCCCTCAGCCTCGGCACGCACGCGACGAAGGCGAGCGGGCGGCTCTTCGTCAACACGCACCTGCCGTTCGTGGGCACGGCCGCGGCATCGGTCGTCGAGGATATCGCGGTGATCGGCGGGCTCTACGCGGCCGTCACGAACCCGGTCTGGTTCCTGGGCGCCATCGCCGTCGCGATCGTCGTCATGGGGCTGATGCTGTGGCTGCTGGCGAAGTTCGTGCGCTTCCTCGCAGCAAGGATCGCGGGCCTGTTCCGCAGTTCGCCGGCCTGAAGCTCAGTTCGTCTGCGGCTCGGAATCGTCGTCGAACAGCACGCCCGCCTGCAGCACGTTCTCCAGATCGAAATTGCGCCACATCTCGCCCGCGCGCAGATGGCGGCGGAAATCGTTCCAGAAGACGGTCTTGCCGGCGAGATCGTCGGGCCAGGTGCGCATGAACATGTCGCGCGCGACTTGCGCCTCGCCCGCATAGATCAGCACCAGCAGCGAGCGCCATGCCTGCACCGGCGGGATCGACAGCACGTCGTCGGGCGTGCGCAAAGCGAGCGGCACGTAGGCCCCGCCCTGCAGGCGCCAGTTTTCGAGTGCGGTGCGCATCTCCGCCTCGAAGCGCTGCAGCCGGCGCGCCGAGGTGGGTGCGCGTCCCACGACGTTCGTGTCGACGACGAAGCGCCGCCCTTCCCAGACGAGATTGATCGCGGGTGCGGGCCCCGCCGACAGCGGCGAGTTCCAGCCCGCGAACGAGCGGTCGGAGAAGACGATGCGCTCGACCGCGCGCTCGTCGCCCTCTTCCACGCCCGCGAACGTGTCGCCGCGTCCGATCGTCTGCACCGAGAATCCGTCGCGCAGCGCAAACGCATGCAGCGTGTCGCCGTCGAAGCCGTTGATCGCCGGACCGGGGCTCGCGTCGACCAGCAGGTCGGGGCCGTCGGCGCTGCCCTCGTGGAAGGCGAGCACCTTGAAGATGCCGGCCGACGTCAGATGCACGATGCGCCCGCGCCGCTCGACCAGCATCAGGGCGGGATGCTCGCGGTTGGCGGGATAGATCGAGAAAATATGGCCGCGCAGCGTGAAACGCTGCGGGACGGGATCCTGCGAACGGCGTTCGGTCAGGCGTTCGAAGAGCAGCCAGTCGAGCTTGGTTTCGGCGCGCGCGGTGCGCACCCAGCCGGTCAGCGCGGCGAGCAAAACCGCCGCAGCCAGACACGCGGCGAGGAAGCCACGGGGATCGATCGCAGGGGGCCGGCGTCGATTGCGCATCGCACTGCCTTCCGTCCGGAAAATCTATCCCCGGAAGCAAAGCATATTCCGTGCCGGACGGCGAATCGGCGGCGCGCGTCAACCGCCCTTCGTCCTGTACAGCGGCTCCGATATCCCCTTCAGCGACAGGCGCTTGCGGTCGGGCTCGGGGGCCTCCAGCGCGTCGCATTCCACCAGCGTGGCGAGGCTGCGCTTGGTCAGGTTCTGGTAGTCGCGCGTGCCGCCGCGCTTCCACTCGATCTCCTTGTCGGTCACTTCGCGCAGCACCTTGGCCGGGATGCCGGCCACCAGCGTGCGCGGCGGGACGACGAAGCCCGCCTTGACGAAGGCCATCGCCGCGACGATGGCGCATTCGCCCACGACCGCCCCGTCCATCACCACCGCGTTCATGCCGACCAGCGCGTCGCGCTTGATCGTGCAGCCATGCAGGATGGCGCCGTGGCCGATATGCGCGTCCACCTCCAGCACCGTGTCGGTGTCGGGAAAGCCGTGCACGACGCAGTTGTCCTGCAGGTTGGAGCCGGCCTGCATGACCAGCCGGCCGAAATCGCCGCGCATCGCGGCACCGGGGCCGATGTAGCAGCCGGGACCGACGATCACGTCGCCGATGAGCACGGCGGTCGGATGCACGTAGCTGGCGGGATCGACGACGGGCACCATGCCGTCGATCGCGTAGACCTTGGGGCGGCTCATGCCGGCACCGCGGTGCGGCGCACCTGCGCCACGTGGAAGCGCGGGGCGACGAAGCCCGCGTCGGTCAGCGAGGCGTTGGCGGCCGGGTTGCAGCCCGTCGCGTGATAGTCGCTGAACGCGGCGGACTGGTTGACGAACACGCCGCCCGTCAGGTTCACCGACAGCGCCACGCCGACATCGGCCGCACGTTCCTCGGCAGCCGCGAGATAGGCCGCATCGGTCGAATAGACCGCAGCGGTGATCGCCCCCTTCTTCGCGATGGTGCCGAACGCGGCGTCGAGGGCGCGCGCGGGATCGACGACGCTCACCAGATACGCGATGGGCCCGAACGCTTCCTGCCCGTAGATCGCGGACTGGCTTTCGTCGAGGGCGACGACCAGCGGTGTGCGCACGGTGGCCTCCGCGAAGGCCGGATGCGTCATCGCGGCACTCGCGCGCACGACCTTGCCCTGGCGTGCGGCTCCTTCGAGGCGGCCGAGCGTGGCGGGGTTCTGGATCGCCCCCAGCACTTCGGCCGCACGCGCCGGATCGCCGAGCAGCTTGTCGATGGCCGTGCCGAGCTGCGCGCCGAAATCGGCGGGCGACAGCGTGCCTTCCGGCGTCTTCACGCCGGTCGCCGGCACGAAGATGTTCTGCGGCGTGGTGCACATCTGGCCCGAATAGAGCGACAGCGAGAAGGCGAGGTTCTGGAACATGCCCTTCGCGTTGTCCGTGCTCTCGACGATCACGGCGTTGGTGCCCGCCTTCTCGGCGAAGATCGTCGCGTGGCCCGCGTTCTTCGACAGCCAGTCGCCGAATTCCGGCCCGCCGGTATAGTCGATAATCGCGATCTCGGGGCGCTTGGCCAGCGTCTGCGCGATGGGCGCGTAGATGCCGTCGGCCATCAGCTGCACGGCGTTGGGATCCATACCCGCTTCCGCCAGCACTTCGCGCGCGACGCGCACCGTCATCGCCAGCGGCAGGATCGCGGCCGGATGCGGCTTCACCAGCGTGGGATTGCCGGTGGCAAGGTTGGCGAAGATCGCCGGATAGGTGTTCCAGGTCGGGAACGTCGCGCAGCCGATGGCAAGGGCGATGCCCTTGGGCACGATGCGATAGTCCTTGTCGAGCACGAGCGGCGGGTTCTTGCCCTGCGGCTTTTCCCAGCGCGCGTGTGCGGGGATGCGCGACATTTCCCCCCACGCGGTCGCGACCGCTTCCAGCCCGCGGTCCTGCGCGTGCGGGCCGCCGGCCTGGAAGGCCATCACGAAGCCCTGCCCGGTCGTGTGCATGACCGCATGCGCGATCGCGAACGACGCCTTGTTGAGACGCGCGAGGATTTCGAGGCATGCCCCCACGCGCGCTTCCGTTCCCGCCTTGCGCAGGCTCGTGCGCGCGGCGGCGGCGTTGCGCAGGCCCGTTTCGAGATCGAGCTTGGGATAGGCGATCTTCAGATCGAAGCCGTAGGGCGAACGTTCGGCCCCGACCGTGCCGCTCGCTTGCTGGTCGAGCGCGAAGGGCTGGCCGAGCTGGGCGTCGAACGCCTTCTTCGCGTCCTCGTTCGCCGTCTCGCCATATATCTTGCCGGACGGCGCTTCGGGATAGGCCGACCAGTAGCCGCGCGCCTCGATGGCTGCACTGGCGGCGTCGAGCGTGGCGCGATGGCGTTCGAAAAACATGCGCGTGGGTCCTTCCCGCTGGCCGATCCGGCCGTCAGACTTAGCGCGAAACGCGCACGGCCGGAAACCCCATTCATTGACCGACCGGTCAGAGAATGGGGTTGCGGGCCCCGCACCTTTCTTGGCATGGTCGAAGGCCACGGGAGAAACGGACGACGATGGCCGAAACGACGATCCGCACGGCGCTCGAAGACGGTGTCGCGACCATCGCGCTCAACCGCCCGGACAAGCTCAATGCCTTCGTGCCGGAGATGCACGCCGAACTGCGCGCCGCCCTCGAAGCGGCCCCGGCATCGGGTGCGCGCGCGGTGTTCCTGACCGGCGAAGGGCGCGGCTTTTGTGCCGGCCAGGATCTGGGCCAGCGCAAGGGCGGGGAAACACCCGACCTCTCCGACACGCTCGACAAGCTCTACAACCCGCTGATCCGCACGATCCGCGATCTGCCGCTTCCCGTCGTGTGCGCGGTCAACGGGGTGGCGGCGGGTGCAGGCATGTCGCTCGCGCTCGCCTGCGATATCGTCTATGCCGCGCGCTCGGCGACGTTCCTGCAGGCTTTCGTCAAGATCGGCCTCGCCCCCGACAGCGGCTCGACCTGGTTCCTGCCGCGCCTTGCAGGCAACGCGCGCGCAAAGGGCCTCGCGATGCTGGGCGAGAAGATCACGGCCGAACAGGCACTCGACTGGGGCCTGATCTGGAAGGTCTGCGACGACGAGCGCGTCAAGGACGAGGCCCTCGGCCTCGCCCGCCATCTCGCCACGCAACCGACGAAGGCGCTCGGCGCGATCAAGCGCGCGATCGACACCGGCATGGACCGCACGCTCGACGCCCAGCTCGACTACGAGCGTCACATCCAGGGCGAGCTCGGCCGCACGGCGGATTATCGCGAGGGTGTGGCGGCGTTCTTCGAGAAGCGCAAGCCGCGCTTCGGGGGCAACTGAGATGGCCGCGATCCAGCCCGACCGCACCGTCGGCATCGTCGGTGCCGGTGCGATGGGAACGGGCATCGCGCAGGTCGCCGCGAGTGCGGGGCACCGCGTGCGTCTCTATGACGTGCGCGAGGGTGCGGTCGAAGCCGCCATCGCGAACCTGTCGAAGACGCTCGACACGCTCGTGTCGAAGAACAAGCTTTCGGCCGACAAGGCCGACCTGATCCGCGGCCGGCTGGAACCCGCCGAATCGCTTGCCGATCTCGACGTGTGCGCGCTGGTGGTCGAGGCGATCGCCGAAGACCTCGGCGTCAAGCGCAAGCTCTTCGCCGAGCTCGAAGCCATCGTCGATGCCGACTGCATCCTCGCGACCAACACGTCCTCGCTGTCGATCTCGGCGATCGCGCGCGATCTGGAACGCCCGGGGCGTGCGGCGGGCTTCCATTTCTTCAATCCCGCCCCGGTCATGGCGCTGGTCGAGATCGTCTCGGGCCTCAACACGTCGGCCGACGTGGCGCAGACGCTGTTCGACACCGCGCAGGCCTGGGGCAAGGCGCCGGTGCACGCGTCGTCCACGCCGGGTTTCGTCGTCAACCGCTGTGCCCGCCCCTTCTATGCCGAAGCGCTGCGCCTGCTGACCGAGCGCGCGGCCGATCCGGCCACCATCGACGCGGTCATGCGCGATACCGGCGGCTTCCGCATGGGGCCGTGCGAGCTGATGGACATGATCGGCCACGACGTGAACTTCGCCGTGACGAACTCGGTCTTCGACGCCTATTTCAAGGATCCGCGCTACCTGCCCTCGGTGCTGCAGGCCGAGATGGTCGCGGCCGGCAGGCTGGGGCGCAAGTCCGGGCGCGGCTTCTTCGGCTACGGCACGCAGGCCGACAAGCCCTACCCCTCGACCGAGCCGGTGGGCACGCGGCCCACGCAGGTCGTCGTCGAAGGCGAACTCGATTTCCTCGAACCGCTCGTCGCGCGCGCCAAGGATGTGGAAATCGCCGTCCATCGCCGCCCCGCCGGTGCGCGCGGGCCCACGCTGCTGGTCGATGGCGTGGCGCTTCGCCTGACCGACGGACGCACGGCCACCGTGCGCGCCAAGGAAAGCGGCGAGCACGAGCTGGTGCTGCACGATCTCGCCCTCGACTACGCGAGCTGTGCGCGCATCGCCGTCGCGGTCGCCGACCAGGCGACGGGCAAGGGTGCGGCCGTCGCGACCGGATTCTTCCAGGCGTGCGGCATCGCCGTGTCGCTGATCGACGACGCGCCCGGCCTGATCGTGATGCGCACCTTCGCCATGCTGGTCAACGAGGCGCTGGAGGCCGTGCAGCAGGGCGTGGTCACGGCCGAGGGCGTGGACATCGCGATGACCAAGGGCGTGAATTATCCCAAGGGGCCGTTCGCGTGGGGCCGCGAGATCGGCCTGCCGACGGTCAAGACCGTGCTCGACAATCTCGCCCGCCATTATGGCGAGGACCGCTACCGCGCCTCCCCGCGCCTCAACCGTCTGGTCGCGAGGGAACGATGAGCGCCGTCCTTACCAAGGACGAGATCGCCGCGAAGGCCGCCGCCGCCATGTGGGCGCAGGACCGCGCTTCGCAGCACATGGGCATGGAGATCGTGTCGGCGACGGCCGGCAAGGCCGTGCTGCGCATGAAGGTGCGCCCCGAATTCTGCAACGGCCACGGCATCTGCCACGGCGGCTTCATCTTCACGCTTGCCGATTCCACCTTCGCCTTCGCCTGCAACAGCCACAACAAGGTCACGGTCGCGAACAACTGCGCGGTCACGTTCGTCGCCCCCGCAAGGGAAGGCGACGTGCTGACCGCCAGCGCCGTCGAGGTCCATCGCGGCGGGCGCTCCGGCGTGACCGAAGTCGAGGTGCGCGGAGCCGGCGGCGGACTCGTCGCCCTGTTCCGCGGCCATTCCACCCAGATCAAGGGCGAGCTCGTGCCCGGCCTGACGCCCGAGGAACCGAAGAAATGAAAGACGCCTTCATCGTCGACGCCATCCGCACGCCCGTGGGCCGCTATGGCGGCGCCCTTTCCGGCGTGCGCACCGACGATCTTGCCGCAATCCCGATCCGCGAACTGGTGAAGCGCAATCCGGGCGTGGATTTCGCCACGGTCGACGACGTCGTCTATGGCTGCGCCAACCAGGCGGGCGAGGACAACCGCAATGTCGCGCGCATGGCGGCCTTGCTGGCGGGGCTGCCCGTCGGCGTGTCGGGCACGACGATCAACCGGCTGTGCGGCTCGGGCCTCGACGCGCTGGCGATGGCCGCGCGCGCGATCCGCACGGGCGAGTGCGAGCTGATGATCGCGGGCGGCGTGGAAAGCATGAGCCGCGCGCCCTTCGTGATGGGCAAGGCCGAGACCGCGTTCAGCCGCGATGCGGCGATCTACGATACGACCATCGGCTGGCGCTTCGTCAACCCGCTGATGAAGCAGCTGCACGGCATCGATTCGATGCCCGAGACGGCCGAGAACGTCGCGGCCGACTACAAGGTCAGCCGCGAGGACCAGGATGCGTTCGCATTCCGCAGCCAGACCAAGGCGCTGGCCGCACAGGCCAACGGGCGTCTGGCAATGGAGATCGTCGCGGTCGAGACCAAGAAGGGCAAGGAGACGGTGCTGGTCGACAAGGACGAGCATCCGCGCGCCACGTCGCTCGAAGCGCTGGCGAAGCTGAAGGCGCCCTTCCGCGCCGGCGGCAGTGTCACCGCCGGCAACGCGTCGGGCGTGAATGACGGCTCGGCGGCATTGCTGCTGGCCTCGGAAGACGCGATCAAGCGCTTCGGCCTGACGCCGAAGGCGCGCATCGTGGGTGCGGCATCGGCCGGCGTGCCGCCGCGCATCATGGGCATGGGCCCGGCCCCCGCGACGAAGAAGCTGCTGGCGAAACTCGGCTGGAGCATCGCCGATCTCGACGTGATCGAGCTCAACGAGGCGTTCGCGGCACAGGCCCTGCCTGTCCTTCGCGAACTGGGCCTTGCCGACGACGCGGCGCACGTGAACCCGAATGGCGGGGCCATCGCACTCGGCCATCCGCTGGGCATGTCCGGGGCACGCATGGCGATGTCGGCGATGATCGAGCTCCATCAGAAGAACAGGAAGCGCGCGCTGGCGACCATGTGCATCGGCGTGGGCCAGGGGATCGCGCTGGCAATCGAACGCGTGTGAGGACACGTCCATGGCGGCGAAGAAGAAGACCAAGAAGAAAGCCTCCTTCCGTTTCAGATTGACCGCGCGGGGCCCGGCTCCGGCCGGGGCCAAGCAGCTGCGCGGCGGCTGCCCGCGCAAGCTCCTCGATCCCATCGAGATCGCCAGCCGCGACGAGATCGCGGCACTGCAGACCAAGCGCCTCAAATGGACGCTCGCGCACGCCTATAAAAACGTGCCGCTCTACCGGAAGAAGTTCGACAAGGCCGGCGTGCATCCCTCGGATTTCCGCCGGCTGGAAGATCTTGCGATCTTCCCCTTCACGTACAAGGACGATCTGCGTGCGGCCTATCCGTTCGGCATGTTCGCGATCCCGCGCGAGAAATGCGTGCGCATCCACGCTTCGTCCGGCACCACCGGCAAGCCGACCGTCGTCGGCTACAGCCGCACCGACATCGCGAACTGGGCCAGCCTCGTCGCGCGCTCGATCCGCGCGTCGGGCGGCCTGCCGGGCGACCTGCTGCATGTCGCCTACGGCTACGGGCTGTTCACCGGCGGGCTGGGGGCGCATTACGGCGGCGAGGCGCTGGGCTGCACCGTGATCCCGATGTCGGGCGGGCAGACCGAGAAGCAGGTCCAGCTGATCGCGGATTTCAGGCCGCAGCTGATCATGGTCACGCCCAGCTACATGCTGGCCATCGCCGACGAGTTCGAAAAACAGGGGCTCGACCCGCGCAAATCCTCGCTGCTGGTCGGCATCCACGGCGCGGAACCGTGGACCGATTCGATGCGCAGGGAGATCGAGGCGCGCTTCGCGCTGGATGCGGTCGACATCTACGGCCTGTCGGAGGTGATGGGCCCCGGTGTCGCGAACGAATGCATCGAGACCAAGGACGGCCCGACGATCTGGGAGGACCATTTCTATCCCGAGATCCTCGAGCCCGTGACCGGCACGCCGATGCCCGACGGCGACACCGGCGAGCTTGCCTTCACGACGCTGACGAAGGAGGCCTTCCCGGTCGTCCGCTACCGCACGCGCGACCTGACGACGCTGCTGCCGGGAACCGCGCGTTCGATGCGGCGCATGGCGCGCATCACCGGGCGCAGCGACGACATGATGATCGTGCGCGGCGTCAACGTGTTCCCCACGCAGATCGAGGAGCTGATCCTGAAGGACGCGCGGCTTTCGCCGCACTACGTGCTGGAGCTGCGCCGCGACGGACGCCTCGACACGCTCGACATCGTCGTCGAGCCGAAACCCGACTGCGCCGGCGACGCGACGGCACTGGGACAAGCTGCCGCATTGCTCGTGCAGAACGTGAAGGCCTATATCGGGGTGACGGCCGGCGTGACGATCGCGCAGGTGGGCCAGGTCGCCCGCTCGATCGGCAAGGCCAAGCGGGTCATCGACCTGCGGCCGAAGGAATGAGCTTCGCCTACCCGAACTACGGTTTCGTCCCGACGCCGGACCTGACGGCGCGCGGGCCTGTCCCTCACCCCGTCGTCGTGATCGGTGCGGGGCCTGTCGGCCTGTCGCTCGCCATCGATCTCGCCCAGCGCGGCACGAAGGTCGTGCTGCTCGACGAGGATTCGACCGTCTCGCAGGGCTCGCGCGGGATCTGCTACGCCAAGCGCACGCTGGAGATCTTCGACCGGCTGGGCTGTGCGGCACCGATGGTCGACAAGGGTGTCACGTGGCAGGTCGGCAAGGTGTTCTTCGGCGCGAGCCAGGTCTATTCCTTCGACCTGCTGCCCGAAGGCGGTCACCGCTTCCCGGCCTTCATCAATCTCCAGCAATACTGGCTGGAGAAGTTCCTCGTCGACCGCGCGCATGAACTGCCGGCCCTAGACCTGCGCTGGCGCAGCAAGGTGACGGACGTGAAGGTGCTGGCGGACCATGTGGCGCTGACGGTCGAAACGCCGCGCGGCAGCTACACAATTGCGGCCGACTGGGTCGTCGCGTGCGACGGGGCGCGCAGCCCGACGCGCAAGGCGCTGGGCGTCGATTTCCGCGGCCGCGTGTTCGAGGACCGCTTCCTGATCGCCGACGTGCGCATGAAGGCGGAATTCCCGACCGAGCGCTGGTTCTGGTTCGAACCGCCGTTCCACGAGGGCGGCTCGACGCTGCTGCACAAGCAGCCCGACGATCTGTGGCGCATCGATTTCCAGCTCGGCTGGGGTGCGGACCCGGAAAAGGAGAAGGAACCCGCGCGCGTGCGCGAACGCGTGCGCGCGATGCTGGGCCCGCAGGTGGAATTCGAGCTCGAATGGGTCAGCGTCTACACGTTCCAGTGCCGGCGCATCGAAAAGCTGCGCCACGGCCGCGTGTTGTTCGCGGGTGATGCCGCGCACCAGGTCAGCCCCTTCGGCGCACGCGGCGCCAACTCGGGCGTGCAGGATGCCGACAATCTGGGCTGGAAGCTCGCCCTCGTCGCTTCCGGTGCGGCACCGGCAAAGCTGCTCGACAGCTACGACAGCGAGCGCGCGGAGGCCGCCGACGAGAACATCCTGAACTCGACGCGCGCCACCGACTTCATCACGCCGAAGAACGCGGCCGCGCGCCTGTTCCGCGACGCGACGCTGGAACTGGCGCGCGACCACGCCTTCGCGCGAAGGCTCGTCAATTCCGGGCGCCTGTCGGTGCCCACGCGCCATGCGGGCTCGCCGCTCTCCACGCCCGACGCCGACGATTTCGACGGCGGCGTGGCGCCGGGTTCGCCCGCCCTCGACGCACCCGACGGGGCGGGCTGGCTGCTCGACCGGCTGAAAGGCGGGTTCACGCTCCTGCAGTTCGGCGGCGACGCGCACGCGCACGCACGCACACGTGCAAGCGCAAGCATCGTTCCGCCGGACCGCATCCAGGCCTGGCAGCGCTACGACGCGAAACCCGGCACGGTCTATCTCTTCCGCCCCGACCAGCATGTCTGCTGGCGCGCGCGCCGCTTCGACGCGCCCGCGTTCGAAGCCGCCCTCGCGCGCGCCACCGCAACGGAGACGAACGCATGAGCAAGCTGCGCACCGATCCCGGCACGCCCGATCCCGACGCGCTCTACGCGGCCCTCGTCGACGCGCACCGCGACCTCGACGAAGCCGCCTCGGCCCGGGTCAACGCGAAGCTCGTGCTGCTGCTGGCCAACCATGTCGGCGATCTTGCAATCGTGCGCGAGGCGATCGCGGCGGCGAGGGGGATCTGACCCGTAGCAATGCTATCTCAGACCGAAGTAAATGTACGTCACCGCATTCAGAATAACCATAAGCGCGAACAGCGGCTGGCGGGGCGCGAGTTTGTCGAGAGCATGCGCCATCCACCCGGAAAATAGCGCGAGCGCGAGCGCAGCAGCGAGAACCGGGGAAAAGACGGCACTCGTGACTAGGTAAGCCGCCACGACGGTGGCCGCCAGAAAGCTTGCCAAGGTGAGACCGATGGTCAAGGTCCCGAGTTCCGCCGAAAGCTGGACACCGAAAAGTCGAATGCCGATCTCGTCTAGCGGAACGATAAGCGTGCGTGTGATCTCCGATCCCGTCACGGAATCGACGAGCGGAAGCAGGATCACCATTGCGGACATCCTCAGTCCCTGAACGAGAAGATCACGCCCTCTCTTGTCGGTGTACCATTTGACGCCCTGCCAGACGAAAAACGTGCAAACAAACGCCATTGAGGAACCACCGGACGGATTACCCGCGAAATTCAAGGCCAATGTCAGCACGAGTGCTGCCATGGCAAACCAGCCGAACATCGATGATATCCAGTCAGCCAAATCCAACGCCCGTCGGTACCGGATCGAGTCTACTAGCTCTGCAAATCCGCTATCGGCTCGCCCCAGCGCCGATTGAATGGTCGCGTTGTACTTGGCGCGTCCTCCGACAAGATATGCCGTCGAAATCGCGCCGATGATCGTAAAAACTACACCCAGCATAGGCCCTCCAATGGACTATACTCATAAGTAGCATATCAATATTTATAGACTGCCGGAAGTTCGACTTTGCTCCAAGCATCCACGCCGTCGCCACGGACAAAAGTCGTGGACCCCCGCGACAAGCGCGGGGGTGACAATGAAACGCGGACGACCCCGCATGCGCCGTCATGCCCGAGCCAGCCCTAGGCACAAACGAATTTATTGATATTAATCCTATAATGAGTTAGCATCTTCCGGCCGAAAGGGACCGGAAGCCATGCGTTGCAGAAAATGCCTGTTGCAGTTACAAAGCAATAAATTCAACGACTTAAATACGTTACCGTTGCATCCGCGCGCAACCGGGCCCTCCCCGGTATCGCACCGGATCAAGGGCTTATCCGGAACTATGTCCTACAACGTTGCGGGCGGTTGCGCGCACGGTTCAGACCGTCAGCACGATCTTGCCGATATGCGTGTCGGCCTCCATCAGCGCGTGCGCCTGCGACGCTTGCGCCAGCGGGAACGTCGCGTGGACCAGCGGGCGCACGGCGCCGGAGTCGAGCAGCGGCCACACTTTCTCGCGCAGCGCTGCGGCGATGGCGCCCTTCTGCGCGACACTGCGCGGGCGCAGCGTCGAGCCGGTATAGGTCAGCCGCTTGCGCATGATCGCGTCGAGCTGCGCCTCGACCTTCGCCCCGCGCAGGAACGCGATCTGCACGATGCGGCCTTCCACGGCGCACGCCTCGATGTTGCGCATGAAATAGTCGCCGCCGACCATGTCGAGGATCAGGTCCACGCCATGCCCGCCGGTGAATTCCTTCGCGGCGGCGACGAAATCCTCCTTCTTGTAGTCGATCGCGCGGTCGGCCCCGAGCTTGACGACGGCCGCGCACTTCTCGGCCGTGCCCGCCGTCGCCATCACGTGCGCGCCGAACGCCTTGGCGAGTTGTACTGCCGTCGTGCCGATGCCCGAAGCGCCGCCATGCACGAGGAAATATTCGCCCGCCTTCAGCCCGCCGCGCTCGAACACGTTCGTCCACACGGTGAAGAACGTCTCGGGCACCGCCGCCGCCTCGATGTCGGTGAAGCCTTTCGGGACCGGCAGGCATTGCAGGGCAGGTGCGGCTGCATATTGCGCATATCCGCCGCCGGCGACGAGCGCGCAGACGCGTTCGCCGATCTTCGGCCAGGCGACGTCGGGTGCCGCCGCGACGACCTTGCCCGCCACTTCCAGCCCCAGCGTGGCGGGGGCGCCCGGCGGCGGCGGGTACTTGCCCGTGCGCTGCAGCACGTCGGGCCGGTTGATTCCGGCGGCCGCGACCTCGACCAGCACCTCGCCCGCCTGCAGCACGGGCAGCGGAATCCGGCCCAGGACCAGGTTTTCGGGGCCGCCCGGAACAGGCAACTCGACGGCGGACATGGTTTGGGGAAGACTCACGGGAACCTCATCGACGACGGAGACGGGCAATGGAATTCGAAGACCTGGAACCGAAGCACAAGCTCGTCAAGCCCAAGGACCTTTCGGCTTGGGGGATCGGCGAGCTGCAGGCATATATCGAGCGGCTGCAAGGCGAGATCGCCCGCGCGCAGGCCGCCATCGACGCCAAGGACAAGCATCGCTCCGCCGCCGCCTCGTTTTTCAAGAGCTGACCGGGCTTCAAGAGCTGACGCGCCGGGACTTGCGCGTGACGAACATCAGCCAGCCCACGGGGCCGAGCAGCAGTACCAGCACGAGCCAGCCCACGCGATGGCCGATCGGGCAGCCCGATCCCGGCGGCGGGCGCCAGCCGCCGGCCCCGCGCGCGAACAGCACGTGGGCGAGCGGCAGCACCCAGCCTATCAAAACGACGGCAAGGGCTTCGGACTGGGTCAACACGACGCTCATTCTGGCCTAGCGGCCGGACAGGCGCTACAACGTTCCGAGACACGGACAACGGCGAGGCGGAAATGACGCTCAAGGGCAGATCGGCGATCGTGACGGGATCCACCAGCGGCATCGGGCTGGGCATCGCCCGCGCCCTCGTCGCACAGGGTGCGAACGTCATGCTCAACGGCTTCGGCGACGCCGGCGCCATCGAGGCACTGCGCAAGGAACTGGCCGCGGGCGGCGTCAAGGTCGCCTACTCGGCGGCCGACCTCACCAAGCCCGAAGCGGTCGCGGGCCTCGTCGCCTCGTGCATCGCCGAGCTGGGTTCGGTCGACATCCTCGTCAACAACGCCGGCATGCAGCACGTGGCGCCGGTCGACCAGTTCCCGCTGGAAATGTGGGACAAGGTCATCCAGCTCAATCTCACCTCGTGCTTCCAGGCGATCCGCGCGGCCCTGCCCGACATGAAGAAGCGCAACTGGGGCCGCATCGTCAACATCGCCTCGGCGCACGGCATCGTCGCGTCGGCCGAGAAGTCGGCCTATGTCGCCGCCAAGCACGGGCTCATCGGCCTGACGAAGGTCGTGGCGCTGGAGACGGCGACGACGGGCATCACCGCCAACTCGATCTGCCCGGGCTGGGTGCTCACGCCGCTCGTGCAGAAGCAGATCGACGCGCTCGCCCAGCGCAAGGGCATTTCGGGCGACGCGGCGAAGATCGAGCTGCTGTCGGAAAAACAGCCGTCGAAGGAATTCGCCACGCCCGAACAGATCGGCGGCCTCGCCGCCTTCCTGTGCTCGCCGGCGGCCGACCAGATCCGCGGCGCGTCGTTCTCGATCGACGGCGGCTGGACCGCGCAGTGAGGAAGCGCCCGTGAAACTCGGCATGGTCAAGCACGCACCGGAAACGGCGGTCAAGGGGGCCGCGTGGGCGGTGCATGCGCTGACGGCGTCCGGTGCCGTGATCGGCCTCCTGGCGCTGATCGCGGTCATCGAGGGCGACGCGCGCACGGCGCTGCTGTGGCTGGGGCTCGCCCTCGTCGTCGACGGGATCGACGGGCCGGTCGCGCGCAAGCTCGACGTCGCCAGCCGCCTGCCGCGCTTCGACGGGGCGCTGCTCGACCTCGTGGTCGACTATCTCACCTACGTCGTCGTGCCGGCCGTGATGATGTGGCAGTTCGGCTGGCTGGGCGAAGGCTGGCTTGCCGCCGCGGCGGCGGGCTGGGTGCTGTTCAGCTCGCTCTACATCTTCGCCAATCTCGACCTGAAGACCGACGACAACTACTTCGTCGGCTTCCCGGCGATCTGGAACGTCGTGGCGCTCTACATGTTCGTGCTGGAACCCGAGCCGTGGATGAATCTCGTCGCGGTCGCGGTGCTGGGCGCATTCAGCTTCACGAAAGTGAAGGCGATCCATCCGCTGCGCGTGCGCGACTTCCGCGTCGCGACGCTGGGCTCGGCCGTCGCGTGGTGCGCCTCGTCGTTCGCGCTGATATGGCTTTCGCCGGCGGCACCCGGCCCGGTCTTCGCGGTCTGGATCGCATCGAGCGTCTGGCTCGTCGGACTCAGCCTCTGGCGCAGCTTTCGCTAGGAAGCCGGCATGGACGGACTATTCGCCCTGCGGACGCACGCCCATCCGGCGCCACAGATCGTCGCTGAGATCGCCCTGCCGCACGACCGGGCCGGTCGGGCGCGGCGGTGCGGGCTCCGGCGGCGGGATGTCGACATAGATCGGCTCGGGGGTCCTGAAATACATGACCCAGCTCGCGGTCCCCAGCGTGCCGAGCATCGCCACCGCCAGCGCGCCGAAGACGACCAGCTTGAGCCGGTTGAGCCGCGGGCTGGGTGCCGGCGCTTCGGGCGGAATTTCGGCGCCGGCGGCCGGCTTGCCCTTCATGCCAGGCACCGGCCTGCCCTTCGCGACGGGTGCCGGCGCCTTCGCGGGCGGTCTGGAAGTTGTTCTGGCGGGCGCTGCCATGGCAAAGAGTCTACCCGATTTGCCGTACCCCGTCATGGGATAGGAAAGGCCTGAAACACATGGAACTCGTCCAGCAAGCCAAGGAAGCCCTCCTCGTCTTCGGCCCGCCCTTCGTGGCCGGCATCGCCATCCTCGTGATCGGCTCGTGGGTCGCGGGCTTCGTGCAGCACGCGGTCGCCACGACGCTGGAGAAGGTCGGCCGGGTCGAGCTCACGCTCGCGCGCTTCCTCGCCAGCCTCGCGCGCTATCTCGTGCTCACCGTCGTGGTGCTCGCCGCGCTCTCGCAGTTCGGCGTGCAGACCGCCAGCCTCATCGCCGTCTTCGGCGCGGCCGGCCTCGCCGTCGGTCTCGCTTTGCAAGGCACGCTGTCGAACGTCGCGGCCGGCGTGATGCTGCTCGCCTTCCGCCCCTACCGCGTGGGCGACCGCATCGAGGCGGCCGGTACGGCCGGCAAGGTCGAGGCGATCGACCTCTTCGTCACCGATATCCGCACCGACGACAACATCCAGGTGCTCGTCCCCAACGGCAAGATCTGGGGCGACAAGGTGACGAACCATTCGAAGTACCAGATGAAGCGGCTCGACTTCGAGATCGCGATCCCCGACGGCACCGACGTGGAAGCCGCATGCGCGCGCATCGTGGCGACGGCGGCCGGCGATCCGCGCGCGCTGAAGTCGCCCGCCCCCGAGGCGATCGTGACCAAGTATGCGGCCGACAGCGTGACGGTGGCGCTGCGCGCATGGGTCGCCCCCGCCGACGAGGGCGCGATGCGCTCGTCGATGAATCTCGCCCTGCGCAACCTCACCAAGGCCGGGTTCGCCTGAGGGAAACGGCAGGATGCGCGAAGCAAAATTCCGGATCGGCGAGATCGTACGACACCGCATCTTCGAGTTCCGCGGCGTCGTCTACGACGTCGATCCGGTGTTCGCCAACACCGAGGAATGGTACCGCGCGATCCCGCCTTCGGTGCGCCCGCGCAAGGACCAGCCCTTCTACCATCTCTACGCCGTCAACGCCGACCAGGGCCCCTACCAGGCCTATGTCAGCGAGCAGAACCTGCTGCCCGACGCCGGCAACGGCCCGGTCGAGCATCCGGACGTGAAGAAGGCGTTCGGGCCATTGGTTGATGGTGTTTACGGTCCGAAGGGCGACGCGGGCCGCCGCGCGATGAACTGAACTTCGCAAGCGCGATCAATCGGGCTTCGGGCAGGGTCTTGGGCACGGAGAAACGAGAATGCCCGCGAAGACGCAGACCCGCCTCGACCACGCACGGCGCATCGACCGCGCGATAAGGCATCTGGCCGAAAGGCTGGACGAGCCGCTGTCGCTCGACGACCTCGCCGCCGTCGCGTGCTTCTCGCCCTGCCATTTCCACCGCATCTTCCATGCGGCGACGGGCGAGACGCCATCCGACACGCTGCGCAGGCTGCGCCTGCATCGCGCCGCCGCCGGACTCGTCCAGGGTCCGGCGGCGGTCGCGGCGCTGGCGAAGCAGGCAGGCTACGGGTCGACGGCGGCGTTCACGCGCGCCTTCGCTTCCTGCTACGGCACGACGCCGGCGGCGTATCGCGCGAGCGGGCGTCTCGTTCCTCCGGCAACCCCGAACAGGAACCAGGAGACCGCAATGCACGACGTCCGCATCGAAGACCGCCCCGCCTTCCGCCTCGCCTCCATCCCGCATGCCGGCCGCTACACCGATATCGGCGCCACGTTCGACCGTCTGGGTGCATGGCTGGGGGCGCGCAACCTGATCGGCCCCGACGCGCGCTGGATCGGCATCTATCACGACGATCCCGCACAGGTGCCGGTCGAGAAGCTGCGCTCGGAAGCCTGCTGCACCGTCGCGCCCGATACCGGTCCCGACGAGACCATCCGCATCGCCGCGATCGCCGGCGGGCGCCATGCCGTGCTGCGCTTCCGCGGTCCCTATTCGGAACTCGACAGCGCCTATCGCTGGCTCTTCGGAACGTGGCTTGCGGCAAGCGGCGAAGAGGCCGCCGACCGGCCCTGCCACGAGGAATATCTCAACGATCCGAAGACGACGGCGCAGGCGGACCTGCTGACCGACATCTGCCTGCCGCTGGTGCCGCGCTAGGCGCGGTGCACGCGCACGATCTCGAGGAACTTCTGCCCGTAGCGTTCGAGCTTCGCGGCACCCACGCCGTGCACGAGGCGCATGTCGTCGAGCGTCTTCGGGCCGATCGCGGCCATCTCGATCAGCGTGCGGTCGGCGAACACGACATAGGCTGGCTGGCGGATTTCCTTGGCGATGCGCGTGCGCAGCGCCTTGAGATCCGCCAGCAGGCCGGCATCGCCCGGTGCGGTGGCGACCGCGGTCTTGGCGCGCCGCCCGCCCTTCTTCTCGGCCTTCTCGGCCCACAGCGCATCCTTGCGCACGTCGAATTTCGCCTGCCCGCGCAGCACCTCGCGCCCGGCATCGCTCACCGACCACGAGCCGTGCCCGACGATGTCGAGTGCTATCAGCCCCGACGCGTACATCTGCCGGAAGATCGAGCGCCACTCGCCCGGCGTGCGATCCTTGCCCACGCCGAAGGTCGGCAACTTGTCGTGGCCATAGCGGCTCATCGCGTCACCGGTCTGGCCCGTCAGGATCGCGACAAGATGTTCGGTGCCGAAGCGTTCGCCCGTGCGCAGGATCGCCGACATGGCCTTCTGCGCGTCGGTCGTGCCGTCGGCGGTCTCGACACCATCCTGGCAGAGATCGCAGTTGCCGCACGGCTCCGATGCCTCGCCGAAATAGGCGAGCAGCGTCTGTCGGCGGCAGCGCGGCGCCTCGCACAGCGCCACCAGCGCGTTGAAGCGCTGGCGCTCGATGCGCTTGCGCTCGTCCGACGCCTCGCCCTGCTCGATCTGCAGCCTGCGCAGGCGCATGTCGTCGAGCCCGAACAGCGTCAGCGTGTCGGCCGGCAGCCCGTCGCGGCCCGCGCGTCCGATCTCCTGATAGTAGCTCTCCACGTTCGACGGCAGGTCGGCATGCACGACGAAGCGCACGTCGGGCTTGTCGATGCCCATGCCGAAGGCGACCGTCGCGCACATGACGATGCCGTCTTCCTGCAGGAACGCGTCCTGGTTGGCGCTGCGCACCGCGCCGTCGAGACCGGCGTGATAGGGCAACGCGCGCACGCCCGCCTTCGACAACGCTGCGGCAATATCCTCGGTGCGCTTGCGCGAGCTGCAATAGACGATCCCGCTCTGGCCCTTGCGTGTCTCGAGGAAGCGCTCGATCTGCTTTCGCGCATTGTCCTTGGGCCGCATGGCAAGGCGCAGGTTGGGCCGGTCGAACGAACGCACGAACACGCGCGGGGCCTGCGAGAACAGCTTGTGCTCGATGTCGGCGCGCGTGGGCGCGTCGGCCGTGGCGGTCAGGGCGATCGTCTGCACGTCGCCCAGATCGCGCCTGATGCGGCCAAGCGCCAGATACTCGGGCCGGAAATCGTGGCCCCACTGCGACACGCAGTGCGCCTCGTCGATCGCCAGCAGCGTCACGTGCGCCTCGCCGAGCAGGTCGAGCGTGTCCTCGCGCACGAGCCGTTCGGGGGCGACATAGAGCAGGCGCAGCTTCTCGTCGCGGATCGCCCGGCGCACCGAGGCGTTGGCGGCCGCGTCGTTCGACGAATTGAGGCTCGCCGCCTCGATCCCGTACTCGCGAAGCTGGCCGACCTGGTCGCGCATCAACGCGATCAGCGGCGAGACGACGACCGTCAGCCCGCCGCGCAGCAGGGCGGGAAGCTGGAAGCACAGCGACTTGCCCGAGCCCGTCGGCATCACGGCAAGCACGTTCTGCCCGGCGAGCACCGCGCCGATAACCTCGTCCTGTCCGGGCCGGAATGCGTCGAAGCCGAAAGTCGCCTTGAGGCGCGCGCGGGCCGACTCGATGTCTGCGTACATGTCCCGTTTTGCCATCGCCGGAAGGCCGTGCCAAGCTGCGGGAATGCTGGTTTCCGGACTCTTCCATATCGCGATCAAGACCAACGACCTTGCCGCCACCGAGCGCTTCTATACCGAGCTGCTCGGCCTGAAGAAGGTGGCGCGGCCCGATTTCGGCTATCCGGGCGCCTGGCTCGCCACACAAGGCCCTGCCGGCAGCGCCATCGTGCACATCTATGCCGGCGGCCCGGCTCTGGGGGCCGACGGCAAGGCGCCCTCTGGTACAGCCGCCATCGACCATGTGTCGATCGCCGCGCACGGCTATCACGATTTCCGCGCCGCGTTCGAACGCCACGGCCTGCCCTGGCGCGAGTTCCTCGTCCCCGGCACCACGCTCTGGCAGCTCTTCGTCTACGACCCGTCGGGCGTGCAGCTGGAGCTGACCTTCGACGGCGGCGCCGAGGCCGGGCCGCCGCCCGACATGCGCCCCGGCCGCGGCTATGTCGCCGGCTCGAACTTCTTCGACCCCAAGCCCTATGCCGCCTTCGGGAGCGCGCGATGAGCCGGTTCGACGCGCGCCGCAAGCGCTTCGCCGAGCTCCACCGGTCGGGCTGTTTCGTCCTCCCGAACCCGTGGGACATCGGTTCGGCGATGATGCTCGGCCATCTGGGCTACGAAGCACTTGCCACCACGTCGTCCGGCTTCTCGTTCACGCGCGGCCTGCCCGACATGGACTGGGCCGTGCCGCTCGAAACCGAGCTTGCGCACATCGCCGAGATCGTCGGCGCGACCGAGCTGCCGGTGAACGCCGATTTCGAATCCGGCTACGCGCACGACATCGACGCGATGGCCGCCAACGTGCGGCGTTGTGCGGCAACCGGTGTCGCCGGCCTGTCGATCGAGGATGCGACCGGCGACAAGGCCGATCCCCTCTTCCCGTTCGACGTCGCGGTCGCGCGCGTCGCGGCGGCAGCCTCGGCGCTGAAGGGAACGGGCGTGCTGCTGACCGCGCGCTGCGAAGGGTTGCTTGTCGGCCATCCCGACGCGCGCGCGGAGATCGCCCGCCGCCTGCCCGCCTTCGCCGCCGCGGGTGCCGACGTGCTCTACGCCCCCGGCCTGAAGACGCGCGAGGACATCGCCGGCGTCGTGGCGCTCGCTGGAACCAAGCCCGTCAACCTGCTCGTCTCCTCGCCCATCGGCCTGAATGTGGCCGACATCGCCGCCCTCGGCGTGCGGCGCATCAGCATCGGGTCGGGCTTCGCGCGCGCGGCGTGGGGCGGGTTCCTCAAGGCGGCACGCACCCTTCGCGAGACCGGCAGCTTCGAGCCGCTGCGCGATGCCGAACCCTTCGCCTTCCTCAACGATTTCTTCCGCAGCCAGATGAACGGAAAATGACACCCAAGCTCGGTCCGCCCGTCGATCCGCATCCCGCCCCGCAGCCCGTCCACTGCGTCCTCGAAGGCCGCCATTGCCGGCTGCGCCCGCTCGATTCGGCGCGCGACACCGACGGGCTCTACAAGCTGAGCCACGGGCCGGAAGCCGAATCGCAATGGGCCTATCTGTTCACCGGCCCCTATGCGGTGAAAGCCGAGTTCGACGCGCATGTCGCGAAGATCGCTTCGGGCACGACCGATCCGGTCTACTGGGCGATCGCCGACCGCGACGACCGGGCCGTGGGCTGGCTGTCGCTGATGCGCATCGACCGCACGCACCGCGTGATCGAGGTCGGCTCGATCCTGCATACGCCCGCCCTGCAGCGCACGCCCGCCTCGACCGAGGCGCAGTTCCTGATCATGCGCCACGTGTTCGACACGCTCGGCTACCGGCGCTACGAGTGGAAGTGCAACGACCTCAACGAACCGTCCAAGCGCACGGCCCAGCGCCTCGGCTTCTCGTTCGAGGGACTGTTCCGCCAGCACATGATCGCCAAGGGCCGTAACCGCGACACGGCCTGGTACTCGATGCTCGACATCGAGTGGCCCGCGCGCAAGGCGGCGTTCGAGACTTGGCTGTCGCCGGACAATTTCGATGCTGCCGGCAAGCAGAAGACGGCGCTTGGCGAACTGATTGCCCGCTCGGCCGGGCGCTGACTAGCCCACGACGTGGATCGCGAGAGCCGGCGCGCTTCCGGCCGCAAGATCGACGATCGCATAGGTCGCCCCACGTCCGACATCGTCGGTCGGCGAACCCGAATAGGCGGCCGTCGCCGCCGGCGTGACGAGTTCCATCGCGGCATGGTGATGGCCCAACGCGAGATAGTCGAAGCCGGCCGCCTCGATCTCCTCCATGCGGATCGGCGAGGAACGCTCGCTCGTCTCGCCGCGCGGCACGAACAGCCCGTGCCCGAGGCCCAGATGCCAGCGCATGCCGTCGGGCCGCTTCGGGCTGCCGGCGAGCGGACGGAAATCGGCCGAATGCTCGACCATTCCCTTGCCCCACACGCTCACGCCCAGTTCGGGCAGTTCGGTCCGGCTGCCGGCTTCGTCGGCGAGCAGGCGGACATTCGCGATCCGGCCGAAATCGTGGCGGCGGAATACCGCATTGTCGGCAAGGCAGTCGTGGTTGCCCGGGATCATCGCGACGGGAAACGGCAGGCCGGCGAGTGCCGCCATCGCCCACAGCACCGTGTCATCCGCGACATCGTTGGTATCGAACAGGTCGCCGGCGAGCAGCATCATGTCGGGCCGGCGGGCGACCATCGCGTCGAGCGCGCGCGCGAAGCGCGTGCGGCAAGGATCGCCGACCCCGGCACCGTTGGTGCCGAGATGGATGTCCGAGCAATGGGCGATGCGCAGGCGGTCGGTCATGGAACCAGCGATCGATACCGCCGGACGGGTGCCGTGTCTAGCCGCCCAGATAGGTCCCGCCATTGAGGTGGATGACCTGCCCGGTCACGTAGCGCCCGCCGGGTCCGGCGAGCCAGCGCACGGTGCTGCCGATCTCCTCCGGCTTGCCGCGCCGGCCGAGCAGCGTCTGGTGCGTGGCGTGGTGCTTGGGCTGCTGGTGGCCGGCCGAAGCGCCGCGCAGCGTGTCCATCATGCCCGGCGACACGTTGTTGACCGTGATGCCGTGCGCCGCCAGATCGTGCGCCAGGGCACGCGTCAGGCCGACGAGGCCGGCCTTGGCGGTCACGACATGCGCGCGGTCGAGCGCGCCCGTGTGTGCCGTCAGCCCGCCGATATTGACGATGCAGCCCGCACCGCTCGCCTTGAGGGCGGCAAGTGCCGACTGGCAGCAGTTGAAGGCGCCGTCGAGGCAGATCGCCAGCACGTTGCGCCACGTCGCATAGTCGAGCTCCTCGAACGGCTTCTCGCCGCGCACGGCCGCGTTGTTGACGAGGATGTCGAGCCGGCCGAAGTGCTTCAGCGTGGCCGCCACCATCGCGTCGACCGCGGCGCGGTCGGTCACGTCGGCCATCGCGACCATCGCGTCGGACCCGATCTCGGCCGCGACGGCCTCGGCTTCCGCCCGGTTCGAACGCGCATTGACGACGACCTTGGCGCCGGCGGCAGCAAGCTCGAGCGCGATCGACCGGCCGATATTGCGTCCGGCACCGGTGACGAGCGCCACGCGCCCCTTGAGTTCAGCCATCCTTCAACCTCCGAATTGTGCGAGCGATATGGGTTCGTCCGAGCCGAACGCGGTCTGGGCGAATGCGAGAAGCCGTGCCGCGCGTTCGTCGCTCCAGCCGCCGTGGCGGCAGTTCAGGCGGAATTTCTCGACGATCTCGACACGGGTCAGCGGCTCGTTCGCACCGCCGCGGAAATGCGGCTGGCGCTCCTCGACGATGCTGCCGTCGGCCATCGTTATCCGGACATGGCCGGTGAACTGGTTGGGATACGGGTTCGCCGGGTCGACGACATAACGCACGCGCCGCGCGATGGCTCTCAGGCGTTCCTCGGCGACTTGCGCGTCAGCGAAGGCGGCAAGGCCTGCGTGCCCCAGCGCCAGCCCGGCCGCGATGCCGTAGGGGATGCTGAACTTGGCGGCATAGCCGTTGGGCGGGTTCTGCTTGTCGGCGAGCGGCTCCCACAGGCGGTGGAGGATGCCCTCCGACGTCTCGCATTCGATCGACGCGATCTTCGAAAGATCGATGCCGCGCGCGGCGATGCGCTTCGCGCAGTCGATATAGGGATGGATCATCGTGCCACAGGCATAGGGCTTGAACGCGATCGTCTCGCTGACCCAGTTCTTCCCGAAGCCGTCGAGCAGGCCCGACCAGTCGGTCGGTACCTTGCGCGCGAAACCGTGGAACAGGCCGTGCGTGCCCTCGAACAGCGTGCGCGGTCCCGTGAAGCCGCCGGCCGCAAGGCGCGCGGCGCGATAGCCGCTCTGTGCCGCCCAGCCCGGATGCAGGCGCTTGGTCCAGGTCCCTTCGGCCAGATATTCGATGATGCCCGACGCCATGCTGCCCGCGATGCCGAGAGCGTTGACGAGCTGCACCTTGGAAAGGCCGAGCGCGGTTGCCGCCGCAGCGGCCGCCCCGATCGCGCCGAACACCGCAGTCGGATGGAAGCCCGCCTTGTGCGTGGCCTTAGGCACCACGACCGAAAGCCGGCACGTGATCTCGGTGCCGATCGCGACCGCGCGCATCGCCGTGTGGCCGGGCACCTTGTGCCGCTCGGCCGTGGCGAGCACGGCCGGCAGGATCACCACGCCGGCATGGACCGGTCCACCTTCGAACGTGTCGTCGAAATCCTCGCCGTGTGCGGCCACACCATTGAGCATCGCGGCATCGGCCGCCGAGAACTTCCCGGGCAGGCCGATGGCGGTGCACGGCCCGCCTTCGTCCACGCCGGCGCGGGCCGCGACGAGAAAATCGGTCTCGCGCGCGGCCACACAAATGCCCGCGATGTCGATGAGCTGCGTCTGCGCCATCGCAGCGGCAGCAGGCGTGGGCTTTGCGGCAAGACAGGCTTCGGCGAGCGCTTCGGCGATAGTCATTTCGGCTTGAACTCCCGGATCAGCGAATAGCCGGTCAGCAGCAGGGCGGCGGCCAGCAGGCCGAGCGACACGGGGTCCTGCAGGAACACGCCGTGATCGCCGCCCGACAGCACGAGGCTGCGGCGATAGTTGGATTCGACGAGGAAGCCGAGCACCACGCCCAGCACCATCGGCAGCACCGGCACGCCGAAGCGGCGCATCGCGTAGCCGACCACGCCCGCCCCCAGTACGAGGCCGAGATCGAACAGGCTCTGCTCGATCGCGAACACGCCCGTGCACACGAGCGCCAGGATGAACGCGATCAGATAGGGCTTGGGCCGGTTCACCAGCCAGATGCAGGGCGTGAGGATCACGAGCCCGACCAGCACCATGAAGATGTTGGCCGCGAGCAGGCCCGCATAGAGGCCGTAGACGACATCGGGCGCCTTCTGGAACAGCAGCGGCCCCGGCATCAGCCCGTGGATCATGAAGCCGCCGAGAAGGATGGCCGCCGAGTTCGAGCCCGGGATGCCGAGGCTGAGCAGCGGGACCAGTGCGGTCGCCGTCACGACGTTGTTCGCACTCTCCGGTGCGGCGACGCCCTCGACCGAGCCCTTGCCGAATTCCTCGGGATGCTTCGACCAGCGCTTCGCCTCGTTGTAGGCCATGAACGCGGCGATCGTGCCGCCGGCACCGGGCGTCACGCCCTCGAACGTGCCGATGCCGCAGCCGATCGCGTTGGCCTTCCAGATGCGCTTCCATGTCGCGAGCCCCGGCAGCTTGAGGCGCGTGTCGCGCCCGTCCGCGCGGTCCCAGCCGGGCGAGGAGATCTGCTCGAGCATCTCCGCGACCGCGAACAGGCCGACCATGATCAGGATCGGGCGGATGCCGCCGAGAAGTTCGGCACTGCCGAACGTGAAGCGCGGCACGCCGGAGACCGGGTCGGTGCCGACCGTCGCGACCATCAGGCCGAGGAACGCGCCGACCAGCCCCTTGAGCAGCGAGCCACCCGCCAGGCTGGCGATGACCGACAGGCCGAGGATGCCGAGTGCAAAATAGGCCGGCGGGGTGAAGGCGAGTGCGACCGCCGCGAGCGGCTCGGTCGCAAGCACGAGCACGACGAGCCCGAACAGCCCGCCCACCAGTCCGGACATGAGGGAAATTCCGAGCGCTTCGCCCGCCCGGCCCTGTTTGGCGAGTTCGTAGCCGTCGATCGTCGTCGCGGCCGCCGAGTTGGTGCCCGGCGTGCGGATCAGGATGGCCGGGATCGACCCGCCATACTCGGCACCGACATAGACCGATGCGAGCAGGACGATCGCCGTGACCGGCTCCATCCCGTAGGTGAAGGGCAGCAGCAGCGCCATCGCGATGGACGGCGAGATGCCCGGCAGCGCGCCGCCGAAGATCCCCCAGATCACGCCGGCGAGCGACGCCAGCAGCGTACTCAACCCCATGACAGCATCCCGACCGGCAACTGGATGCCCAGGAGCCACTTGAACATAAACCAGAAGATTGCGGCCCCCGCGACGGACGTGACCGCGAGCGTGGCGTTCGCGCGCGCACCGGCATAGACCGCCACCGCCGCGATCAGGGCGGCGACCGACAGCGGATAGCCCGCGACCGGAAGGGCGAGAAGATAGATGAGCAGGATCGCCAGCAGGCCTGCCGCACGCAGATGCGCCGAAACCGGCAGGTCGTCGCCCTTGCCCGCGGCCGGACGCAGGAGTCCGCGCCCGGCGAGGGCAAGACCGGTCAAGCCCATGCCGACGGCCAGCATGCGCGGCACGCCGTCGGCACCGACCGCATCGGCCAGCAGGCTCTGCTGGATGTTCCCGGCTTCGGCGTAATAGGCCCCCGCCAGCAGGACAGCGAGGATGCCGAGGACGGTGTCACGCGACAGCGTCACTTGATCACGCCCAGCTCGCGCAGCGTGACGGTGATCTCTTCGGCGAACTTCTGCGTGAAGGCACGCGCTTCCGCACGCCCCATCACGGCCAGCACGAGGCTTTCCTTCGAGTATTCGGCCTTGTACGCGTCGCTCGCGACGACCTGGCGGATCGCGCGCTCCCACTGGGCGGCGATGTCGTCGGGGATGCCCTTCGGCCCGGCCAGGCCGCGGAACTTCGTCACGACGATGTCGAAGCCCTGTTCCTTGACCGTCGCGACGTTCGCGAAGTCCGGCAGGCGGCGGTCGGTCAGCACGCCGAGCAGGCGCACCTTGCCGGCGTCGAGCTGGGCGCGGATTTCCTGGATCTCGCCGATGCCGAAATCGAGCGTGCCGTTGAGCACGTTGATCATCAGATCGCCGCCGCCTTCATGGCTGACCACGGCGGCCTGCACGCCGGCCGCCTTCTTCAGCCGCTCCAGCGCGATGCGCTCGAGCGACGCGGGATTGGCGGCCCCCCACTTGGCGCGCCCGGCATTCGACTTGGCGTAGGCGATCGCGTCGGCGACCGACCTGAACGGGCTTTCGGTGCGCGTGTAGATCACTTCCGGATCGAGGAACACGATCGCGATCGGGTCGAGCCCGTCATAGCCGACCTCGGGCTTGGACAGCAGCGACGTCTGGATATAGGTCGGCGTCGTCGCGTAGAACATGCCGCCGTTCGGCGGCGACTTGGCGACCTTCGCGATCGCCGCGGCGCCGCTGCCGCCGCGCACGTTGTCGATGCCGAAGCTCGTCCCCATGACCGGCGTCAGGTGCTTGATGAGTTCGCGCAGGAACACGTCGCTGCCGCCGCCGGGGCTGGAATGCGTGACGAGGCTGACGGGCGAGACCGGATACTTCGCCTGCGCCGCGGCATCCGCCGAGGCGACGGCGAGGATTGCCGCGAAACCGGCGATCCAGGATTTCATCTGCATGTCTTCCTCCCCTTTTTTTCCGTCAGCCGGCGCGCAGGCGCGGGCCCGCGCCCACGCCGGACGCCCAGTTTGCGATTCCGACCACGACGAACGTGACGACCAGCATCGACACGCCGATCACCGCGATCGCGCCGAGATTCCCGCTTTCGTTGAGGTCGAAGATCACGACCGAAAGGACCTTCGTGCTCGACGACGCCAGCATCACCGCCGCCGAAAGCTCGCGCACGACGCCGATAAAGATCAGGCACCAGCCGGCGATGACGCCGCTTTTCAGAAGCGGTGCCGTGATCCGGCGCAGCGTGGCGAGCCGGTCGGCACCCAGGATGCGCGAGGCCTCCTCCAGCTCCGGATGCAGGCCGCGGAACGACGCGCGCATCTGCTGGAAGGCCGCCGGCAGCTCGATCGTCATGTACGCGAAGAACAGGATCCACAGCGTGCCGTAGAGCACGACGGGACCGCGCGTGTAGGCGAGGAACAGGCCGACGCCGAGCACGATGCCCGGGATCGCGATCGGTGCCGTCGCGAGGAACTCCAGCGCGCGTCCGCCGAACGTGGCGCGGCGCGCGGCCAGATACGCGATGACGAGCGCCATCGCCGCCCCGCATGTCGCCGTCGCGGCCGCCATCACGAACGTGTTCGAGAATGCGCGTTTCGTCTGCGAAAACTCGATGAACACGAACGAGAAATTCTCGAGCGTCAGGTTGTTCGGGTCGAACGGGCCCGACGGAACGCGGCTGATCGCGGCCTTCAGCAGCGCCGCGTAGGGCATGAAGAGCGGCAATGCGAGTGCCGCGATGACGAGTGCGAAGACCGGCCAGCGCCAGATCCCGAGCGTCGTGAGCCGCGGCTCGCCGCTCTTGCCGCCCAGGACCGCGAAGCCGCGCCTGCCGAGCAGGCGCGACTGCAGCCACAGCAGCGCGATCGTGACGAGCAGCAGCGGCAGTGCGGCCGCCGCCGCGATCTGCGGTTTGGGCGGGAACTGGAAGAGCGAATAGATCTTCGTCGTCACCGTGTGGAAGCCCGCCGGGATCGCAAGGATCGCGGGCGAGCCGAAGAGCGTCATCGCCTGCAGGAACGCGACGAGCGCGCCGGCGAGGAGTGCCGGAAGCACCAGCGGCAGCGTCACGCCGGTGACGACCTTCCAGCGACCCGCACCCAGGATGCCGGCGGCGTCCTCGAGGTCGGCGGGGATCCGGTCGAGCGCGTTCGTCAGCACGACGAACACGTAAGGGGCCGTGTAGCAGGCGACGACAAACACCAGCCCGGGGAAGCTGTAGATGTTGAAGAGCGCTTCGCCCGAACCGGTGACTTCGCGCCAGATCTTGTTGAGGATGCCGCTGTTCGGCGCCGCGAGGATTTCCCACGCGATGGCGCCCAGGAACGGCGGCGTGACGAAGCTTGCCGTCATCAGCATGCGCACGGTGCGCCGTCCCGGCAGGTCGGTGCGCGCCACGACCCAGGCGAGCGGTGCGGCCGCCAGTGCCGCGAAGATCGCGACGAGGAACGAAAGACTGAACGTGGTGACGAGCGGCTGGAACAGCGTCGGATCGTCGACCAGCGCCTGGAAGTTCGCCAACGTGAAGTCGCCGGCGCGGTCGCTGAACGCGTAGGCGCCCAGCCAGGCGAGAGGCAGGCCGATGAGTCCGGCAAGGAACAGGCCGGTTGCGGCCAGGACCGGACCCGAAAGGTCCAGTCCCGCCGGCAACCGGCCGCGTCCCGTCCCGGCCGCGAGCGTGGCCGACACGGGATTGATCATGTCTTGAAGTGACGCAGGTAGTTGCGCTTGATCTCTTCGACCTGCTTGTCGACGGCTGCCGGATCGTCCTTCATCAGCTTGATCTCGGACAGCGGCTTGCGACCGGCCGGTTCCTTGACGCCCGGATGGAACGAGCGAAGCCCGCCCACGTCGACCGACAGCTGCTGGGCCTCCTGCGAGAACGACCACGCGTGGAAGAGCCGGGCCGCGTTCGGGTTCTTGGCGTTCTTCATCACGCCCGACGGGCCGATGACGAGCGGCGTGCCTTCAGTGGCGTAGACGAGCTCGATCGGCGCACCGCGCGCCTTCTCGAGAAACACGTTGTACTCGTTGCCGTCGGCCATCACCGGACGTTCGCCTGCGATGACCTTGCGCGGCGGTTCCGTCGAGGACTGCACCTGCATGACCTGCTGGCCGGCGAGCTTCTCGAGATAGTCCCAGCCGATGTCGCGGCTGATCTGGAAGGTCGCCGTCAGGATCGTGCCGGAGTATCCGGGATGCGCCTTGACGAGCTTGCCCTTCCACTTGGCGTCGAGCAGGTCCTTGAAGCCCTTGGGTGCTTCGGCCGCCGTCACCATCTTGGTGTTGTAGGCGATCACGCTGAGGCTCGCGCGCATCGGCGCGAAGAAACCTTCCGCATCGAACGAGCCGGCCGGATAGCGCTGGCTGACTTCCTCGGGGAGAGCCGGCGCGAGCCAGCCTTCGCGCTTCCAGTAGACGAAGTGCGCGGCGTCGGAGCTGTTGACCGTGTCGACGTTGTAGATCTTGCTCGAATATTCCTGACCGATCTTCGAGAACTGGCGTTCTGCGCCGTTGCGCTCGACCTGGACCTTGATGCCCGGGTAGCGCTTCTCGAACGCCTTGGCGAGATCCTCGGCCACCTTCACGTCGATCGACGTGTAGTAGACGAGGTTGCCTTCGCGGCGCGCGGCCGCTTCGAGTTCGGGCGTGATCTTGTAGACCGGGCTCTGCGCCGCCGCACCGGTGGCGAGCAGAGCGAATGCCGCAAGAGACGGCAGCAATCTGGCTTTCATGGGTTTCCTCCGTTTTGTCGTTTTCTTCTTTATGTCGTGCGTCAGACCAGGACCGGCCTGCATCGTTCGGGCGGCAGCGCCACCCAGACCTTTGCATCCGCCGGAATCGCGAGATCGGGGGGTGCCGACGCCCGCAATGTCGTGCCGTCGGCGAGCGCGAGCGAGAGATCGCGCGTCGAGCCGAGGAAGGTCTGGCGCATCACGGTCGCCGGAAGCGCATCCTGCGACTGGCGCGCGCTGACGCCGATCTCGTGGAAGCGGATCGACATGGCGCCGGGGGCACCGGCCGAGAAGGTCGGCTCCGCGCAGCGCACTACGCCCGCGCCGATGTCGAGTCGGATCGGATCGACCGCCTTGCCGGACAGGATGTTCGCCCCGCCCAGGAACGTCGCCACGAAGCTCGAGCGTGGGCGTGAATAGATCTCTTCGGGCGAACCCGCCTGCTCGATGCGGCCCTGGTTCATCACGACGATCAGGTCGGCGGCGGTCATCGCCTCGGCCTGGTCGTGCGTCACGTAGACGGTCGTGTAGCGGAACTCGTCGTGCAGGCGACGGACCTCGAAGCGCATTTCCTCGCGCAAAGCGGCGTCGAGGTTGGAAAGCGGTTCGTCGAGCAGCAGGATCTCGGGCTCGACGACGAGGGCGCGCGCCA
This sequence comes from Tagaea sp., assembly GCA_965279565.1. Taxonomy (GTDB): domain Bacteria; phylum Pseudomonadota; class Alphaproteobacteria; order CACIAM-22H2; family CACIAM-22H2; genus Tagaea. The sequence continues at coordinate 451,802 of OZ257249.1, forward strand.
GCGCCACGCGCTGCTGCTGGCCGCCGGAGAGTTCGCCCGGATAGCGTTCGGCGAGATGCTCGAGCTTGACCGCGCCCAGCATCTTGGCCACGCGCCGGCCGATCTCGGCCTTGTCGAACTTCCGCAGCGCAAGTCCGTAGGCGACATTCTCGAAGATCGTCATGTGCGGCCACAGCGCGTAGGACTGGAAGATCATCGACATGCCGCGCCGCTCGGGCGGCAGCGTGGCGCCGGGGCGCGACAGCACGCGCTCGCCCACCCGCACGCTGCCCGCACTCGGATCCATGAAGCCCGCGACGAGGCGCAACGTCGTCGTCTTGCCGCAGCCCGACGGCCCGAGCAGGCAGACGAGCTGGCCGCGCGCGACCGACAGGTCGATCGAGTCGAGCACGGTCTGCGTGCCGTAGACCTTCGTAAGACCTTCGAGTACCAGGTGGCTCATGCGACCTCCGATCCGGAATCGCCGGGCGCGCGCGCGCGCCGGCGCTGGCCGCCCGCACTGACATGCGCGCGCATGGCCGCGGATGCGGCCTCCGCGTCGCGCGCGGCAAATGCGTCGACGATGTTGCGATGTTCGATGTTCGAGACGGCGAGACCGCCGCCGCGAAGCAGGCCGTTGCGCCGCACGGTGTGCAGCTCGTTCGTCAGCCGGCCGTACATGTCGAGAAGGCGGCCGTTCCCGGCCATCTCGAAGATCCGGCGATGGAATTTCAGGTTGAGTGGGAAGTAGCGGTGGAATTCCGCCGGATCGAGATAGTAGTCGAGCTCGTCGACATAGGCGCGCAGCTCCTGCACCTCGTCCGGCGTAATCTTCGGCGCCAGCAGGGCGCCGGCGAGGCCTTCCAGCTGCTCGCGCACGACGTACATCTCGCGCGCCTCGGTCTCGCTGACGACGCGCACGAAGGCGCCGCGATTCTTCTCGATGCGCACGAGACCGACCGCTTCGAGTGCGCGCAGCGCCTCGCGCACCGACGACCGGCCCACACCAAGGCGTGCGGCGATCGAGACTTCCTTGATCTGCTGCCCGGAATCGAGCTCGCCCGCAAGGATAAGACGCATCACTTCGGTCTCGACGAGGCTCGACAGCGACGTCTTGCGGACCAGGGCGATCGCGGCGGGCGCGTCCATCGCGGCCTCAGGTTCCCGTGAACTGTGGCTTGCGCTTTTCCATGAACGCCTTGCGGCCTTCCTTGTAGTCGTTGCTGGCGAAGCACGCGGCGACCATCGCGTCGCACTTGGCGATGTCCTGCTTGTCCGGGTCCTTCAGGACCTCGACCGTGCTCGCCTTGATCGTCGCGATGGTCATCGGCGCGTTGTCGGCGATCGTGTTGGCGATCTCCATCACCGTCGTTTCGAGCGCGTCGTCGGCGATCACCCGGTTGACGATGTTCCAGCGCATCGCCTCGGCGCTGGTCAGCTGGCGCGCGGTGTAGAAGATCTCCTTCGTCGCGACCGGGCCGATCGTCTCGATGTAGCGACGCAGGCCCTTGTAGCCGTAGCCCAGCCCGAGCTTGGCGGCCGGCAGCGCGAACTTGGAACCCTCGGTCGAGAAGCGCATGTCGCAGCAGATCGCGAGATTGAGACCGCCGCCGATGCAGAAGCCGCGGATCATCGCGATGGTCGGCTTGGGCATCTGGTAGATGCGCATGTAGACCTTCTCGACCAGCGCGTTGTACTTCTGCGCCGCTTCCTCGGACGCGCGCTCGCTCTCGAATTTCGAGATGTCGGCACCCGAGACGAACGCCTTGCCGCCCGCACCCGTCAGCACGATCACGCGCACGTCGGGATCGGCGAGGAAACCGTCGAGGATCTTCTCGGCGGCTTCCCACATCTCGAAGGACACGGCGTTGTGCTTCTCGGGATTGTTGAAGGTCATGATCCCGACACGGCCTTCCTTGCGGGACAGCATCTTCTCGCTCATACGCGTCGTCTCCTTCAGATCGTTCCGGCGGCCTTCAGGGCCGCGATCTCTTCGTCCTTGAGGCCGAATTCGGCCAGGATCTCGTCGTTCTGCTGGCCGCGCGCGGGCGGCGGCGTGTCGAGCTTGCTGGGCGTACGGCTCAGGCCGAAAGGCTGGCCCATCAGCGAATAGTCGGCGCCGCCGACCTTCTGCGCCACGCCCAGATGCTTGACCTGCGGGTCCGCGAACATCTGGTCGATCGCATAGATCGGCCCGCACGGAACGCCCGCGGCATTCAGCTTCTCGACCCAGTCGGCGCTCGTTTCCTTGAGGAAGATCGCCTGCAGTTCCTCGTTCAGCTTGTCGCGGTTCTGCGAACGCAGCGCCATCTTGGCGTATTCGGGCCGCGCGATCAGGTCTTCGGCGCCCAGCGCCTTGGCGCAGCGCTCCCAGATCGCCTGACCGGTCGTGGCGAGATTGAGATAGCCGTCCTTCGTGCGGAACACGCCGGTCGGGATGCTGGTCGGATGGTTGTTGCCCGCCTGCTTGGCGACCTCGCCCTTGACGAGATAGCGCGCGGCCTGGAAGTCCAGCATGAAGGACTGCGCCTGCAGCAGCGAGGTCTGCACCCACTGTCCCTCGCCCGACACTTCGCGCTCGAGCAGTGCGGTCAGGATGCCCATCGCGCAGAAGAGCCCGGCGGTCAGGTCGGCGAGCGGGATGCCGACGCGCACCGGCCCCTGCCCCGGCAGTCCGGTGACCGACATCAGGCCGCCCATGCCCTGCGCGATCTGGTCGAAGCCCGGACGCTTGGCGTAGGGCCCGTCCTGGCCGAAGCCGGAGATGCTGCCATAGACGATGCGCGGATTGATCTTCTTGAGGTCCGCATAGGCGATGCCGAGACGGTCCTTCACGTCGGGGCGGAAATTCTCGACCACCACGTCGGCCTTGGCGACGAGACGGCGAAACAGCGCGACACCTTCGGGCGATTTCAGGTTCAGCGTCAGCGAACGCTTGTTGCGGTGGAGATTCATGAAGTCCGCGCCTTCGCGCGGGCCGCCCATCGGGTCGGCTTCTTCCAGATGCGCCGGCATCTCGATCTTGACGACGTTGGCCCCCCAGTCGGCGAGCTGGCGCACGCAGGTGGGGCCGGACCGCACGCGCGTGAGGTCGAGGACGGTAAAGCGCTTCAGGGCCGTGGAGGCCTGCGGGGCGGGCATTTGGGTCGTCTCTCCCGTGTTTCGGACTTTGGGCGTCCGAATGTATTTAGGGGAGCCTGATGTCGATTGTCGACAAAGTCAATCCGGGAATGCCGCATATTCCGGCATCCGGGCACAATTCCGCGTTTCCTCGCGCATTATTGCCCAACCAATATGCATCATGGTTTGTAACCTGCCGCGACTCCCCTTTTCCCCGCCCCGGCCCTAGTCTTTTCGGCAATCGAATTTCGTCCAACCGGGAGGAGACGCGGATGGCCGTCCTGACGATCAACGGGAAGAAGTACGACGCTGCTGTCGATCCCGAGACGCCGCTGCTGTGGGTCCTGCGCGACACGCTCGGCCTGACCGGAACGAAGTACGGATGCGGCATCGCGCAATGCGGCGCCTGCACCGTGCATGTCGACGGCGTGCCGACGCGCTCGTGCGCGGTGCCGATGGAAGCCATCGGCGACGGCAAGATCACGACGATCGAAGGCCTCGCTGCCAGCGGCATGCTGCACAAGGTGCAGAAGGCCTGGCTCGACAACGACGTGCCGCAATGCGGCTACTGCCAGAGCGGCATGATCATGGCGGCCGCCGCCCTCCTCGCCGAGAAGCCGAATCCCACCGACGACGACATCGACGCCGCGATGACCAACATCTGTCGCTGCGGGACCTACCAGCAAGTGCGCGCGGCGATCCACGCCGCCGCCAAGGCCTGAGGGAGGAACGCGCCATGACAGCGATCGCTTCGATGGACCGCCGCTCCTTCCTCGTCTCCGCCGCCGCCGGCGGCCTCTCGCTCGGCTTCGGCATTCCGGCCGGCAAGGCGCAGGTTCCCGGCGCCCTGCGCGAGATCAACGCCTGGGTCGTCGTCCATCCCGACGACAAGGTCGTCATCCGCATCGCGCGCTCGGAAATGGGCCAGGGCACACTCACCGGCCTCGCACAGCTCGTCGCCGAGGAACTGGAATGCGACTGGTCGAAAGTGTCGACCGAATTCCCGACGCCCGGCCAGAACGTCGCGCGCAACCGCGTGTGGCGCAATTTCTCGACCGGCGGCAGCCGCGGTATTCGCGAATCGCACGAGTACGTACGCCAGGGCGGTGCTGCCGCACGCATGATGCTGGTCGCTGCTGCGGCCAAACGCTGGAACGTGCCGGCCGGCGAATGCACGGCCGCCAACAGCGTGATCCGCCATGTGCCGAGCGGACGAACGCTCGCCTACGGTGCCGTCGCCGCCGAGGCCGCACAGCTCGAAGCGCCGGCCACCGTGGCGCTTAAGGACATCAAGGACTGGAAGATCGCCGGCAAGGGCGTGAAGCGCCTCGACACGGCCGAGAAGCTGAACGGCTCGCTCGTCTACGGCATCGACCTGCGTCTTCCCAACATGCTGACCGCGACGATCCGCCAATGCCCGGTCGCCGGCGGCAAGCTGAAGAGCTTCGATGCCGCGAAGGTCGAGCGCATGCCCGGCGTGCGCAAGGTCGTCGCCGTCGATGGCAATGCGGTCGCCGTCGTCGCCGACAGCTACTGGCAGGCGCACAAGGCGATCGAAGCGCTGCCGGTCGACTGGGATCCCGGTCCGGGTGCCAAGACGTCCAGCGCCACGATCGACGCGATGCTGAAAGAGGGCCTGACGGCCGAGAACGCGTTCATCGGAACGAGGGTCGGCGACGCGAAGGCGGCCCTTGCCGGTGCCGCGAAGACCGTCGAGGCGGTCTATTCGTACCCCTACCAGAACCACGCGCCGATGGAGCCGATGAACGCCACGGCGCTCTACACGGCCGAGCGCTGCGAGGTCTGGGCGCCGACGCAGAACGGCGAGTCAGCACTTGCCGCGGCGGCGGAAGCGGCCGAACTGCCGGTCGCCAAGTGCGACGTGCACAAGATGATGCTCGGCGGCGGCTTCGGCCGGCGCGGCCGGTCGGACTATGTCCGCCAGGCGGTGCTGATCGCCAAACAGGTGCCCGGCGTGCCGGTCAAGCTCGTCTGGTCGCGCGAAGAAGACATGATGCACTGCGCCTTCCATCCGGTGACCCAGTGCAAGATGACCGGCGGGTTCGACGCCGCCGGCAACCTGACCGGCCTGCACATGCGCATCTCCGGGCAGTCGATCCTCGCCTCGCTTGCTCCGCAGAACATGCAGAACGGCATGGACCCGGTCGTGTTCCAGGGCCTCAACGCGGGCGGCACGGAAGGCCAGTTCGGCTACGACGTCCCGAACCTGCTGGTCGACCATGCGATGCGCAATCCGCACGTGCTGGCCGGCTTCTGGCGCGGGGTCAATCTCAACCACAACGCCATCTACGTCGAATGCTTCATGGACGAGCTGGCGCGCGCGGCCGGCGTCGATCCTCTGGAGTTCCGGCGCCGCTACCTGAAGCCCAAGCACCGCGCGGTGCTCGAGGCGGCGGCGGCCGGTGCCGGCTACGGCAAGGCGGCACCGGGCGTGCATCACGGGCTTGCGCAGATCATGGGCTTCGGCAGCTACGTGGCGGCATGCGCGGAAGTGTCGGTGACCGGCGGCAAGCTCAAGATCCACCGCATCGTCGCGGCGACGGACCCCGGCGTGGTCGTCAATCCCGCACAGGTCGAGCGGCAGGTCTCCGGCTCGTTCGTCTACGGCCTGTCGGCGGCACTGCACGGCGAATGCACGGTCAAGGACGGCGTCATCGAGCAGACGAACTTCGACACCTATCCCGTGCTGCGCATGGACGAGATGCCGAAGGTCGAGACGATCCTCGTCCCGTCGGGCGGTTTCTGGGGCGGCGTGGGCGAGCCGACGATCGGCGTGGCGGCACCCGCCGTGCTCAACGCGATCTTCGCGGCGACCGGCAAGCGCATCCGTTCGCTGCCGGTGTCCAAGCACGATCTGCGTACGGTGTGAGGACACGCATGCTCGCTCGGCTGGCGGCGGCGATCGCGTTTGCCGCCATGCCCGCATCCGCCGCGGACTATGTCGTGACCGGCGACGCGATCGAGCGGCCGCTGGAAGATGCCGTCGGCGATGCGGCCCGCGGGCGTGCGATCGTGGCGAACCGGACCGTCGGACTCTGCCTGCTCTGCCATTCCGGCCCGATCCCCGAGGAGCGCTTCCAGGGCAATCTCGCCCCGCCGCTCGACGGGGCCGGCAGCCGCTGGAACGCAGGCCAGCTTCGCCTGCGTCTGGTCGATCCGGCCCGACTGGCGCCCGACAGCCCGATGCCGGCCTACTACCGGACCGACGGGCTTGTGCGCGTGGCACCTGCCTTTGCGGGCAAACCCATCCTGACGGCAGCGCAGATCGAGGATGTCGTGGCATACTTGGCCACGTTGCGCGATCCGGGAGCCCCCAGATGAATTCCGCCGGCCTCACGCGCCGAAATCTTCTCGCAGGTGCCACGGTCCTGACCGTGGCACCCTTCGGCGCACATGCCACGCCCGAGACGATGCGCGCGGCCATCGCCGCCGTCGCGTCCGGCCGACCGATACGCGAGGGCAAGGTCACGCTCGACATCCAGCCGCTGGTCGACAACGGCAATACCGTGCCGATGCGCGTCGGCGTCGACAGCCGCATGGAAGGCGGCGACCGCGTGCGCGCGATCCACGTGTTCAACGAGCGCAACCCGCAGCCGCACGTGCTGAGCGTCGCGTTCGGCCCGCAGGCGGGCCGCGCGGAGCTTTCCACGCGCATCAAGCTGGGCGACACGCAGAAGGTCGTCGCGATCGCGGAGATGCAGGACGGCACGCTCTGGACCGCCGGCGTCGACGTCATCGTGACCATCGCCGCCTGCATCGAGGGGATCGAGTGATGGCGATTCCGCTCGTCAACGCGCCGGCCCGCGTGCGCCGCGGCGAGGTCTTCGAGGTGAAGACGCTGATCGCGCATCCGATGGAGACCGGCTTCCGGCCCGGCATGAACGGCGCACTGATTCCGCGCGACATCGTCCATCGCCTGCGCTGCCGCTTCGCCGGCGCCGACGTGATCGATCTGGCGCTTTCGCCGGCTATTGCGGCCAATCCGTTCGTCTCGTTCCACGTGCGCGCCGAACGCGGCGGGATGCTCGAACTGACCTGGACCGGCGACAACGGCTTCTCCGCCAGCCACAGCGTCGCCATCGCGGTCGAGTGAGGCGGCCCGCACGCATTTTCGTGATCCTGCTCGCGGCCGGAATCGCCGCGGCGGCCGGTGCACAGACCGCGCGCGACGCGCGACGCTCCGGCTTCGACGACATGGGCCCCGCCCTGCAGGCGATCCAGCGCGACGACATGTCGAACCCCGCGATGCTGTGGGTCGCCGAAGGCGAAGGCCTGTGGAAGACCCGCGCGGGTCAGGCCGGAAAATCCTGCGCCGACTGCCACGGTGCGGGAGAAAGCATGCGCGGCGTCGCCGTGCGCTATCCCGCTTTCGATTCGAAGGCCGGCAATGTCGTCGACCTTGACGGGCGCATCGACCGCTGCCGAGGCGAGCACCAGCTTGCACCCTCGCCTGCACCGGAAAGCCGCCCGCGGATCGCGCTTGCGGCCTATGTCGCGTTCCAGTCGCGCGGCCTGCCGATCGCTCCGCCGGCGGATTCGCGCCTCGACGCGGCGGCGGCAACCGGCGAAGCGCTCTATCGCCAGCGCCTGGGCCAGCTCAGTCTTTCGTGCGCGCAATGCCACGACGAACGCGCCGGCGGGAAGCTTGCCGGCGTCACGATCCCGCAGGCGCACCCGACGGGCTATCCGCTCTACCGTTCGGAATGGCAGGGGCTGGGATCGCTGCAGCGGCGGCTGCGCAACTGCATGACCGGCGTGCGGGCCGAGCCCTACCCGTTCGGCGCGCCCGAACTTCTCGAACTCGAAGTCTTCCTGATGCGCCGGGCGGCCGGCATGGCGTGGGAAACGCCGGCCGTCCGTCCCTGACGCGTCGTCCGTCAGGCCGAGCGTACCGCGTCGAGGAACGTCGAGACCCGGCGACTCAGCGCATCGGCCTGGGTCGCGACCTGCTGCGATGCCGTCAGCACACCGCCCGATGCCACGCCCGTCTCTTCGGCCGCCGAACGCACGCCGGTGATGGCGCGGTTGGTCTCTTCCACGCCCTGGGCTGCCTGCTCGACGTTCCGACCGATCTCCTGCGTCGCCGCCGTCTGTTCCTCCACAGCCGAGGCGACCGTCGCGGTCATCTCGGAGATCGCCCGCACGGCGACGCCGATATCCGACATCGCGGTGACGACCCCGCCCGTCTTCTCCTGGATGGCCGTGACCTGCGCCCCGATCTCCTCAGTCGCCTTGGCGGTCTGCGAGGCGAGCGTCTTCACCTCGTTCGCGACCACGGCGAAACCCTTGCCCGCATCGCCCGCGCGCGCCGCCTCGATCGTCGCGTTCAGCGCCAGCAGGTTGGTCTGCGAAGCGATCGAGTTGATGAGCTTGACGACATCGCCGATTCGATCGGCCACCTCGCTCAGCTCGCGCACGCGCACCTCGCTTGCCGAGGCGAGCTCGGCTGTCCGGTTCGCGTTCTCGCTGGATGCCGCGATCTGGCGGGAGATCTCCTTGATCGACGCAGTCAGCTCCTCGGTCGCCGAAGCGACGGTCTGCACGTTCGAGGACGCCTCGTTCGAGCCGGCCGCAGCGGCGACCGACAGGTCCTGCGCGGTCGAGGATATCCGCGTCAGGTTCTGCGCCGTCGACTGGAGATCCGCGACCGACTTCGACGTCGTGTCGAGCACTTCGGTCACGCCGGACTGGAACTCCTGCGTGATCGACGCGACCTTTTGGGCGCGTTCGATCTGGGCCTGCTGCTGGCGTGCGGCCTGGGCCTCCAGCTCGCGCTGGGCCACGAGATTGTCGCGGAAGACGATGAGGCTCCGGCCCATGTCGGCGATCTCGTCCTTGCCCTGGATATCGACCGAGATATCCGTGTCGCCGCTTCCCAGCCGGTTCATCTGCGCGGTAATCTGCGCGATGGGGCCCGCGATGTAGCCCGCGATGAGCAGGCTGAGCAGCACGACCAGCACGGTGATCGCGACGATCGCCGTCCAGAGAATCGTGCGCGCGAGCGCCAGCTGTCCGGCGACTTCGGACATCGATCGTTCGATGTCTGTTTTCTCGATCTCCAGAAGCTGGTCGATGATCGGCTCGACCGCCGCGAAGGCCCGGCTCATCGCCGCCGTCCTCTCGTTGCGCTCGAACGTCAGGCGAACGAACCCGGCGAATGCGGCGAGATATTCCTTCGTGTATCCCTCGATCTGCCCGGCCTGCGCCGGGTCGAGCCCGGATGCGGCCAGAAGCGAAGTCAATCGGGCCGAATCGCGCGCATGCGCATCGGCCTCGTTCTGCGTCTCGCGCAGCTGAAAGTCTTTCTCGTGCCGACGAAGCTGGAGTACCAGCACCAGCACCGCGTCGCGGCCGAGCTTGTTGAGTTCGGCTTCGGCCGTCTGCACCGCCCGGCGCATCGTCGCCTGCTGACCGAGATTCTGGTTGAGGCCGAGATTGCGCATGGTCGCGACGAGCTCGTCGAACGCCTTGGCATAGGCGCCGACACCGGCCGAGAGCTTATCGTAGACCGGAGCCGTCTGCGGCCCGGCAAGTCCCCGGAGGTGACCGATGGCCTTCTCGACGTTCTTCACGGCTTCGCCGTGCCGGGTGACTTCGCGCTCGTCGCGGCGCAGCAGAAAATCTTTCTCGTAGCGCCGGAGCTGGAGCAGGAGCGTGTCGAACTCGCGCAGCCCGTCCGCGCGCGCCTCGCCCAGATCGCGCATCTGCGTCGCGTTGTCGGTGATGCGCGCCTGATAGGCGACGATGGCGCCGAGAATGGCGAAGCCCGCCGCCGAGATTCCGGCAAGAACGAGCAGCTTCCTTCTGATTTTCAGCTTCGAGAGTAAGGCGCGCATTTCATCCTCCCCGAATGAATTGGCCCGACGCCGGCAGTGTCAACAGGCGGCGAGTACCTTGCGGGATGCTTCGCCACGAGCGCCGGCGATTGGCGTTCCGTCGCCGAAAGGCGCGACGGGAAGATCGTTGAAGGTTTCCGGAACGCCCCCGCCGAGATCGACGAAGGCGCGGAGCATGACGGTGCGGTAGTGCGAAAAGTCGGAGCGGTCCCAGCTCCAGCCGAAATCGTCGAGCGGCGAGAAGACGACGTAGACGTACCTGATGCGGTCGGAATCGTCGTCGCGGACGGGAACGTTGAGGACTTCGAAGAGCCGCTCGCGTCCCCGGTCGCTCGACGCCACGAGATTCGTCACCATCGCGCAGCCGTGCGCGGCCATCGCCACATAGGCCTCGGCCGCCGACTGCCGACGGGATTCGGGCACGAGGTCGAGATAGCGGCGCCCCGTCGGATCGAGGCCGATGAAGGTGCAGTATTCGGTCCCCGCCAGCCGGTAGACCGGGTCGAGCGGGTTGGAGATGTCGAGAATCGCCATGCGCGGGAGGCAGGTGCGCAGCGCGCCTGGGTCAATCGATGCCCGGACGGGCAACCGGTTGCCGGCGCGGGCCATCTCGGCGCGGAAATGCTCCAGCAAGGTCCGGGAACAGTCGTTCTTCAGGATGGCGGAAGCCCCGCCGAGGCCGTCGATCCGGCAAATGCCCATCGAAGTTTTCTCCCCCGGAAACGGGCGTTCGGCGTCGGTTGCACCGGCCCGCCGAGAAGTGTCTATGCGCGGCAGAAGGCACCCGCCATTCGGCATCCGTATTCCGGCGAAAGCCGTTCGCACATCGGGAGCCGCCGTACGGACGGTTCCGGATATACCTTCGTCTACCGGAACGATACCGGAGTACGCAGCACGCATCCGCCATTGAGATGCCGGGGTCGCGCCGCCACACTGGGAACCGGCCGGAAACGGGCCAACCAGCCTCCGGAGACCGCGATGGATGAACGCCACACGGCATCGACAACGATCGAAATCGCGCTCGACAAGAGCGGCACGGTCGTCCGCCAGCGGAGCGAGCCGACATTCCCCGGCTTCCCGGAAAAACTCGTGGGCCGGAATATCCGCGACTCGCTTCTGCTGTCCGGCGAATCCGCGCTGCTCGGTTTCCTGGAAAATGCGGGCAACGGACGGGAGGCGGCCGGAATCGATCTCGTGGCACTGCCCGGCGCGCGTCCGATGCTGCTCCGCTTCCACCTGGAACCGGACGATGCCGGGACCCGGCGCATCCTGCTGTCCGCGGATGCGGTTCTGACGGGTTTCAACGGCGTTCTGGGTGCAGCCCTCGGCGCCGTTCACGAATGGAACAACGCGATCGGCACGATCGCCGGATTCGCGGATCTGATGAAGGACGGCGGATTGCCGGCCGACAAATCGCGCCGCTATCTCGAGCGGATCGAATCGTCGATCCAGGAAGCGCGCATGATCGGGGAGAAGCTGTCGCGCGACGCGCGGCGGCTGGCGGCGGAAACGGCGCGCAGCACTACCTGACAAGGCCTTCCTTCAGGGCGTAGGTCGCGAGCTGCGTGCGGTTCTTCAGCTTCGTCCGGTCGAGGATGCGCGTCAGGTTCATCTTGATCGTCACTTCCTGGAGGCCGAGCTCCCTTGCGATCTGCTTGTTCGAGTGTCCGTCAGCGACCGACCGGATGATCGCCATCTCCCGCTCGGAGAAGTCCGATGCACGCCTTTCGTGCGCGTCGGACACGTCCTTCTCGACGCGGGGAAAGTAGCTTCCCCCTGCGATGACCAGCCGGATCGCCGAGCAAAGGAGCTTCGTTTCGAGGGATTTCGGCAGGAACGCGTTGAATCCGGATTCCTGCACGCGCAGGACGGCACCCGGATCGCTTTCCCCCGAGATGATCGCCAGCGGAATTTCGCCGACAAGCGCGCGCAGGCGGGTCGCTGAATCGCGAAGTTCGACGCCCGGCATGTCGAGATCCATGATCACCAAGGAACAGCCCGCATCGGCCTGCAGGCGGGAAATCATCTCGTCGAACGTCGCCGCGCGCTCCCACGTGGCCGTCACACCGTCTCGCTCGAGCAAGCCGATCAGGGCCTCGACGAAAATGGGATGGTCGTCGGCAACGAGTATCCGCATCTGCCTCGCGTCGGTTCTCGACAACTTGACCCGGACTTGCAACCTGTTGAGCATACTATCAACCCTTGCTGTCCGATATGGACTCCCGGATATCAGCTTCGCCTTCGGCATTAGAAAAATCTTAATATATGCTATAAAACAATAGGATAACGACATGTCCCGCGCGATGCTGCCGCGGTAAAGCCCAGGTTCACCAACTCGGGAGCGACCACGCCAGTGCTACTTTGGTTGCTGTCCAGCACGTTCTCGGCCCTGACCGCACTGATCTGCCTCGTGCTCGTGCGCTATCGCGCCGGCCGGCGCTGGCTCGTGTTCTTCGCGACGTCGAGCGCCTTCTTTGCGGCGACGGCCCTGATTGCCGCCTACGTCCCGAGCATCGATGCCGCGGCGATCAGCCGGCAGGGCACGATGCCCCTGCTTCTCGTGGTTACGGCCGGGTTCATCGTCTTCGCCATCTACGCGGTCCTGTGCCTCGAGCACCCCGGCATGTCGTACCGGCAGGCCGTCTACGTCACGATCGGCGCGTCGGCGGCACTGATCGCGATCGACGTCGCGATCGGCAGCAGGCCCGCCTTCACCTGCATCCTCGTCGGGAACATCCTGTCGGGTGCCTTCATCGCGAGCCGCCTCATGCGCCATCGCACGGTCTTCTACAGGCTCGCGGGCGCCGTCTTCCTCGTGCGCTCGGCCAACGGAGTCCTCACGCTCATCGCCGGCCTGCTCGGCCCGGATCCGACGATCGTCGAGATCATCCGCCATATCAGCGTCGGTGCCAATCTCGCGACGGCGCTGTCGGTCCTGCTGATCGAGTTCGACGATACGCGGCACAGCCTCATCGAGACGCGCGACGCGCTGGCGGCTTCGCTCGCCGGTTCCGAAGCGATTTCGCGGAGCCGGGCTGAAGTCAATCGCCAGCTGGAATCGATTCTCGACGGCGCACTTGTCGGCATCTACGCGGTGCGCGACGGCCGCGTGGTTTCTGCGAACCGCCGGGCGGAGGAGCTGCTGGGCGCCGAACCGGGTGGAATGGTAGGCAAACCGGCCGGACACCACTTCGTCGCCGCAGACGCGTTCCGCGCGTTCGAGATCGACGCTGCGGGTCGACGCGAGCATGTCGGCGAATTCGAAGTCCCGCGCCCCGGCGGCGACGGCCCGCGCTGGGTCCTGCTGTCGGGTCGCGCGAACGGCGACGGCAGCGCCGGCGCCGAGAACGTCTGGATGATGGTCGACATCACGGATCGCCGGCAGGCCGAGCTTGCACTCCGCCAGAACGAACGCAAGTTCCAGGCGCTGTTCCGGGACGCGCCGATCGCGATGGCCATTCGCGCCACGCGCGATCGCCGGATCGTCCAGGTCAACCCCGCCTGGGAAATCCTGACGGGCTGGTCGGCGATGGAGGCGTTCGGACGGACATCGGACGAACTCGGGCTCTATCTCCGCCCGTCCGACCGCGACCGGGTCGCGGCGGCCCGCAGCAGGACCGGGCTCGTCGACGTCCAGATCGAGATCCGAACGAAGGGCGGCGAGATCAAGATCGTCCAGCTGCGCGGCAATCCGCTGGCCGGGTACGACCCGGACCTCTATATCGTCATGACGATCGACATCACCGAGCAGGTCCGGCTCGAAGCGGAACTGCGCCAGTCCCAGAAGCTCGAAGCGATCGGCCAGCTCACCGGCGGGATCGCGCACGACTTCAACAACCTGCTCGCCGTGATTCTCGGCAATCTCGAAGCGCTCCACAAGAGCCTCGCCGGCACTGACCGCTCGCGTCTCGACAAGGCAATCCTTGCGGCCGAGCGAGGCGCCTCGCTGACGCGCAATCTGCTCGCCTTCGCGCGCCGCCAGCCGCTGTCGTTGAGCGAGGTCTCGATCCAGGCCGTGCTCGGCGACATGCTGCCGCTGCTGCGGACCTTCGTCGACGAACGCATCACCGTGAAGCTGGAGGTGGAGGGCACGCCGCCGCCTGCACTTGTCGACGGCGGGATGCTCCAGAACGCCGTCATAAATCTCGTCGTCAACGCGCGCGACGCGTTGGCGCGGGGCGGAACGATCGCGCTAGGGGTCGCCGGTCGCGTCCTCGTCGCGTCGGCTGTTTTCGGCAAGCAGGGCGTCCCGGCCGGTAGCTATGTCGAGCTGACGGTCCGGGACGACGGGACGGGCATCGACGAAAAGGTGATCGACCGCATCTTCGAGCCGTTCTTCACGACGAAGGGCCCAGGAAGCGGCACCGGGCTCGGACTCAGCATGGTGCACGGATTCGTCGTCCAGTCGGGCGGGCATCTCTGGGTCGAGTCCGCGCCCGGTGCCGGCACGACCTTCCACCTGCTTTTCCCGGCAACCGCCGCCGGAGAGCGCGCGGCGTCCGTAGCCGCTGTTCCTGCGTCCCATCCGGAAGGTTCGGGGCGCCGGGTGCTCGTCGTCGAGGACAACGCGGGGATCGCCGCCCTCGTGTGCGAGATTCTCGACGGGTTCGGATTCTCGACCGAGATCGCGCATGCGGCACCCGAAGCGCTCCGCCTCCTGGAGGAGGACGGGCGTTACGAAGTCCTCGTGACCGATGTCGTGCTGCCCGGCGAAATGAACGGATGCCAGCTCGTCGCGGCGGCGCTCGCGCACAATCCCAGGCTTGCCTGCATCATGATGTCGGGCTATCCGCGCGACGCGCTCGACGGCGCCGAACTGCCGGCATCCGTTCCGCTGCTCCAGAAGCCCTTCCGGGCGACGGAACTGGCGCAGGCGCTGCAGCGCGTCCTCGACCCGTCGCCCGGTGCGACCGCCTGACGCAGATACCGACGTATATCGACGGCGAGAATCCGTTGCCGGTAGCGAATCGTTAAGGCCCCGGGCCGTATCTCTCACGCCCCTCGACAAACGACGGATGCGTGAAAGTGACGACGGAAATCTGCCTCGAAGACCGACTGCGCCGCGACATGTGGTTTGACGACATTCTGGCCGGACGTACCGACAGGGTCGAAGAGGCGTTCTCCGCGGCCGGTGCGGCAAGCCCCACGACTCTCTGGACGCCGCGCGCGGACGAAGCCCAGACAGGCCCCATCCGCCATCTGATCAGGTATTTCGAGCGCAAGAGCGCCGGTGGCATCGACGTTCCGGCGGCCATGCTCGATCCGGCTGAATTCCGGCCCGCACTCGGCTACGTGAACATCGTCGAACCGGTCAACGGAGGCTGCGATTTCAGGTTCCGGATCTTCGGAACCTTCGTCGCCGCCGTCACGGGCCAGGACCTGACGGGCCAGTTCGTGTCACAGATCCCCGCAAGCGACTATGTCGTCGATCATGCGCTGGCATGCTATCGCGCCGCCTTCGCGCGCCGGCTGCCTCTGCTGTCGATGCGCATTCCGCTTGGTGCCGAGAACACGCACCGATGGGAACGCCTCGTGCTGCCCTTCGTAGGCCCTGCAAACGTCGTCTCGCGCCTGCTGATCGGCGTCGTGCCGATCGGCGTGGCCGGCCTGCCGATGCGGCCGCGGCTGCTGTCCGGGACCTAGCTCACGACCCGATATCGAACGTCACGCCCTGGGCGAGCGGCAGCGTCGTGCCGTAATTGATCGTGTTCGTCGCACGGCGCATGTACGCCTTCCAGGAGTCGGAGCCGGCCTCGCGCCCGCCGCCGGTTTCCTTCTCGCCGCCGAATGCGCCGCCGATCTCGGCGCCCGACGGGCCGATATTGACGTTCGCGATCCCGCAATCCGATCCGGTATCCGAGACGAAACGCTCCGCCTCGCGCATGTCGAGCGTGAAGATCGACGAGGAAAGCCCGGCCGCCACGCCGTTCTGGATCGCGATCGCCTCGTCGAGGTCGCGATAGCGCACGACATAGAGGATCGGTGCGAACGTCTCGTGCAGCATCGGCCCAGTCTGCTTCGGCATCTCGACGATGGCAGGCTGGAAATAGCACGCGTCCGGTGCCAGATCCGCGCGCGCCACGCGTTCGCCACCATGGACCTTTCCGCCCAGCGCCCTGGCTTCGGCCAGCGCCTTGCCGGCACCGGCGAGGGCGGCGGCATCGATCAGCGGACCGACCAGCGTTCCCGCCGCACGCGGATCGCCGATGCCCACGCCCGCATAGGCGCGCACAAGTTTCGGCACGAGCTTGTCGTAGACGCTTTCGTGCACGATCAGCCGGCGCAGCGACGTGCAGCGCTGGCCTGCGGTTCCCATCGCCGCGAACGCGATGGCGCGTAGCGCCAGATCGAGATCGGCCGAAGACGTCACGATCGCGGCATTGTTGCCGCCCAGCTCGAGGATCGCGCGCGCGAACCGTGCGGCAAGCCGCGTCCCGACTTCGCGGCCCATGCGCGTCGAGCCGGTCGCCGACACGAGCGGAACAAGCGGATTATCGACGATGGCCTCACCCGGCACGCGGGCACCCGTCAGCACCTGGCTGAGACCAGCCGGCACGCCGCCGTGGCGGCGGGCGGCCGCATCGAAGATCGCGGCGACGGCAAGGGCCGTCAGCGGCGTCTTCTCCGACGGCTTCCAGACGACGGCATTGCCGCAGACCAGCGCCAGGGCCGCGTTCCATGCCCAGACCGCGACGGGGAAATTGAACGCCGTGACGATCCCGCACACGCCCATCGGGTGCCAGGTTTCCATCATCCGGTGGTTCGCGCGTTCGGTCGCGATGGTCAGGCCGTGGAGCTGGCGCGACAGGCCGACGGCGAAATCGCAGATATCGATCATCTCCTGCACCTCGCCGAGACCTTCGGAGGCGATCTTGCCGGTCTCGATCGTCACGAGCATGCCGAGATCGGCTTTCGCCGCCCGCAGCGCCTCGCCGAGCAGGCGCACGAACTCGCCGCGCTGCGGGGCCGGCACGTCGCGCCATGCGAGGAAGGCGCGATGCGCCGCCTCGACGGCCGAATCGCACTCGGCCTTGCCGAACTCACGGACCCGCCCGATCTCGGTGCCGGTGACCGGACTGCGCGCGACGAGCGTGCCGCCGGAATACTTGGCCGGATCGACGCCGAGACGCTTCAGGATATCGGCGGTTTGCGTGCGGATGTCTGGAAGGGCGGCGGCAGGCTTGGACACGTCGGATCTCCTCGGCTCGCGGCATTCGGCCGCGCCGGGATATTGGAGAAGATGCGACGGGGCGGCAAGGCCGCGATTGTCTATGCCGGCGTCCAGCGCGGCAGGCCGGCCGCAGCCCGCCAGGCATGCGCGATGTCGTCACGGCGGGCGAGCCAGACGCCCGGCTTGCTCGCGACATGCTCCAGGAACCGCTCCAGCCCGCCGATCCGGCCCGGCCGGCCGATGATCCGCAGATGCAGCCCAACCGACATCATCCGGATGGAATCCGCGCTCTCGGCGTGCAGCCGGTCGAACGCGCCGATGCAGTAGCGCGCGAAATCGTCGGCCTGCACGAAGCCGCCGCCGTTGTAGAAGCGCATGTCGTTGGTGTCGAACGCGTAGGGCAGCACGACATGCGGGCGGCCGAGCACGGGCACGACATAGGGAAGATCGTCGTTGTACGCGTTCGAATCGTAAAGGAAGCCGCCCTGTTCGACGAGCAGGCGACGCGTATTCACCGACGTGGCCGAGCGCGTGTGCCAGCCGACCGGCGGCTTGCCGGCCGCCGCACCGAGCGTCGCCGCCGTCTTCGCGATGACGGCCCGCTCGTGCGACTCGTCCATGCCGGCGTGCGATTCCCAGCGCCAGCCATGCGCCGCGATCTCATGCCCGTCGGCAACGGCCTCCTGCGCCAGCCACGGCGAGAGTGCCACCGCACGGCCGTTGCAGCTCAACGTCGCGCGCACGCCGAAGCGCTTCAGGACCGCGCGCAGGCGCGGCCAGCCGGCGCGGGTGCCATATTCGAAATGCGATTCCATGCACGGGTCGGGCGCGCCGGTCACCCGGTGCACGGCTTCGTAGACGCCCTCGTTCGCCTCGTCGCCCATGCCGATGGCGAGTTCGGCCCCTTCCTCCACGTTCACGACCACCGACAGCGCCAGACGCTTGCCGCCCGGCCATTCGGCGACGGGCGAGCGCCCGCCATGGCCGCGGAAGTCGCGGTCGTGCTCGGGGATGCGCAAAGGGTCCATCTCAGATTTCCGCGATGCGCCGCAGGCCGACCATCCGCTCGCACACCAGCAGCAGCACGAGCACGAGGACGATCAGCAGCGAGGAGATCGCCGCGATGGTCGGATCGGGCTGCTCCTCGACATAGTTCAGCATCTGGATCGGAAGCGTCTTGGTCCACGCGTTCGTGAAGAAGATCGAGATCGCGTAGTTGTCCATCGACGCCAGGAACGCGAAGATCCCCGACGTCAGGAAGGCCGGCGCGAGGTTCGGCAGCAGCACGCGCAGGATCGCCTGAGGATACGAGCAGCCCAGCGTGCGCGCCGCGTCGATCAGCGAGAAATCGAACAGCGTCAGCGCCGAATGCAGCGTGCGCACGACATAGGGCATCGTGATGACGACATGCGCGATGACGAGGCTCATCCACACGTCGCGCAGACCGACAAAGCGGAAGCCCTGCAGCAGCGCGATGCCGAGGACCAGTCCCGGCAGCATCAGTGGCGACGTCAGGAACGCGACGACCGTCTCGCGGCCCGGAAAGCGGCCGCGCGCCAGGGCGATCGTCGCCATCCCACCCAGCAGCATCGAGGCGAGCGTGGAAAGGCCGGCCACCTGCACCGAGGCACCGAGCGCCGCCGTCAGGCCGCGCAGGTTCGCCAGCCGCTCGTACCAGCGCATCGACCAGCCGGGGGGCGGCAGGGTGAAGATGGCGCTGGAGCCGAACGAGACGACAATCGTCACGACCAGCGGCGTAAGCAGGAATACGGCCACGCATCCCGCAATGGTCCAGACCAGGACCGTCGACGCGCGTTCGGCGAGCGTCATCGCGTGTCTCCGCTGCGCCGGACCGCCCATGTGCTGCCGGCCACGACCGTGACGGCGAGTGCCAGCAGCACGACGGCCGTGACCGAGCCGAGCTGCTCGTTGCGCATCAGCAGGAAGGCGCGGCCGGTGAGCGTCGAGAGCGTCTGGAACCGGTCGCCGATCAGCAGGCTCGGGATCACGTACATCGAGATCGCCAGCGAGAAGACGATGGCCGCCCCGCTGACGATGCCCGGCATGGCCAGCGGCAGCGCGACCTTGAAGAAGCGGTAGACGGGCGAGGCGCCGAGCGTGGCGGCCGCGTCCTGCAGGTTGGGATCGACGAGCTTGAGGACCGAATAGATCGGCAGGACCATGAAGGGCAGGAACAGGTTCGCCGCACCGATCACGAGGCCCGCCTCGGTGAAGAGCAGCAGCTGCGGAGTGTCCCACACGCCGAGCGCCACGAGGATGTTCGCCACGATGCCGTCGCGCCGCAAGACGATCTGCCAGGCGAAGGCCTTGACGACCACGCCGACCGAGAGCGGCAGGATGATCGCGACCAGAAGCGCCGACTGCAGATATCCGCGCGCGCGCGAAAGCGCCACCGCCGTCGGATAGCCGATGGCCAGACAGACCAGCGTCGTCAGCGCCGCGATGCGCAGCGTGTTGCCGATGACGCGCCAGTTGAACCCGTCGGAAAGGAACTTGACGTAGCCGGACAGCGTCAACCCGTCGCCGCCGTCGAAGCTGCGGACCATCAGCACCGCGACCGGGAGCGCGAAGACGAGCGTCATGTAGACGATCGCGGGCAGAGCCAGCAGCGAGATCCGGTCGATGCCGATGCGTTCGAGAAGTTTCATGCGTCGACTTCGCCCGGGAAGACGAGCGTATCGTCGACCGTCCACGAAAGCGTCGTTCTTGCACCGACGGCGAGATCGGCCGGCAGCCGGCCGGCCTCGACCAGAAGGGACAGATCGCCGGCCGCCGCGAAATGCAGATGCACTTTCGATCCCTGGAAGACGATTTCGGTCAAGGTCGCGTCGACCGAATTGTTTTCGCCTGCAGCGACACCGATCCGGATCCGTTCGGGCCGCACCGCGACAAGTATCGGCGATCCCGCCATGAAACTTGCCTTCGCGCGCAGGCGGCCGACCGGCGTGTCGATGCCGAGAACGCCGCCGGCTGCGTCCATGGCCCGTCCGGTGATGCGCGTCGAATGGCCGACGAAGCCGAGGGCGAAAGCCGTTCGTGGCCGCAGATAGATCTCGTCCGGCCGGGCGAACTGCTCGATGGCGCCGCGATTCATGACCGCGACGCGGTCCGACATGACCAGCGCCTCCTCCTGGTCGTGCGTGACCAGTACGGTCGTGATGCCGACGTCGCGCAGCAGGCGCTTGAGGTCGATCTGCATCGTCTCGCGCAGCTTGCGGTCGAGTGCCGAGAACGGTTCGTCGAGCAGCATCAGCTTGGGTGCCACGGCCAGCGCACGCGCGACCGCGACGCGCTGTTGCTGGCCGCCGGAAAGGCCGCGCACCGGACGGTCTGCCATAGCACCCAGATGGACGAGATCGAGGAAGCGCTTGACGGTGCCGGGAATCTCGGCGGCCGACTTGCGGTGCGCGCGCAGGCCGAAAGCGACGTTGTCCGCGACCGACAGATGCGGGAACAGCGCGTAGTTCTGGAAGACCACGCCCACGCCGCGCCGGTGCGTGGGCAGGCCGTCGATCTCGGCGCCGTCCAGACGGATGGAGCCGCGGTCGGCCGACAGCAGCCCCGCGACGATGCGCAGCAGCGTCGTCTTCCCGCAGCCCGACGGCCCGAGGAGCGATACGAACTCGCCGCGCCGCACGGCGAAGTCGACGCCGCCGAGAACCTTGTTCCCGGCGAACGCCTTCTCCGCCTCGCGGACGTCGAGAAATGCCGTGTCCGGCATCAGAGCGACATCTCGCGGTCCCAGCGCGCGACCCACTCGGCGCGGAACTGCGAAACGTTCGCCCAGTCGACCGGATGGATCGTCAGCTTGTCGAGCCCGGCCGGCGGCGGCACCGTGCCGTTGGTCGGGAGCGCGAACGTCGCCGCGGCAAGCTTGGCCTGGATCTCCGGGCTCAGCATCAGGTCGATATAGGCCTTGGCCATGTCCGGCATCGGGCCGTCCTTGACCAGCGCGATGCCCGACGGCATCGAGAACGTGCCCTCCTTGGGTGCGGCGAGTTCGATGGGCGCGCCCTTCGCCTTGCGCGCGAGTGCGAGCGTCGAGATCGAACCAGCGATCATGTAGGCCTCGCCCTGTTCGAGCAGGTTGTAGGCCTGTCCTTCCTGCGTATAGGCCATCAGCACGTTGGCCTTCATCTCCTTGATCTTCGCGAAGGCCGAGTCCATGTCCTTCTGCGCCTCGGCCATCGGCTTGCCGGTCTTGAGATACGAGGCGAGGAACAGGTTCATCACGCCTTCGGTGTTCTGCAGCGACGGCAGGATGACGCGGCCCTTGTACTTGGGGTCGTAGGCGTCGGCCCAGCTCGTCGGCGCGACCGGCATCTTGTCCTTGTTGTAGGCGATGCCGACCCAGGGCTGCAGGTAGTTGACCCACATCCCATCCATGTGCGTGACGCCCGGCTTGAGGGACGCCGAGCTCGGCACCTTGGCCGGCGTGATCGGGTCGAGCAGGCCTTCGCGCACCGCCAGGATCATGACCGGATCATCCATCTGGACGACGGACAGGTACTGCGATCCCTTGTTCTTCTGCATCTTCTCGAGATTCACGAGCGAGCGCGTGCCCTCGTAGACGACCTTCACCTTGTACTTGGCTTCGAAGGCCGGGATCATGATTTCGTCGGTCCAGCTCTTCTGGCTCGAAGCGCCGCCGACGACCAGCTCCTTGGCCTGCGCGCGCACGAGCGAGGGTGCCGCGAGCGCTGCGGCGGAAAGGCCGGCCGCACCGGCGAGCAGCTGGCGGCGGTTGATGCGGTAGGCGACGGTCTTGGCCATGTCGGACTCCTGGGTCAGGGCGTTGGGGTGAGGGCTGCGGCGGAAACGGGCTTCTGGTGCGGGCCGACGTAATGCGGCCGGTCGTAGCGGTCGTCCCAGAAGCTGTCGGGGGTGGCGAGCAGATGCGAAAGGCCGGTGCGCTCGATCATGCGCTTGGCTTCGCGGCGCGCCGCGTCGAGGACGGCACCTTCGTCGATCCGGGTCAGCCGGCGGCCTTCCATGACGATCTCGCCGTCGGCGACGACGGTGTCCACGTCCTGACCGGTCGCCGAATAGGCGATCTGGTAGAGCGGCATGCTGGCGGGCGCCAGATGCGGCTTGGCGAGATCGACGAGCGCGATGTCGGCGCGCTTGCCGGTCGCGAGCGAGCCGAGTTCGGCGCCGAAGCCGAAGAACTCGGCCGGCTCCAGCGTGGTCATGCGCAGCACGCGGCCCGGCGGCAGCAGATGCGGATCGCGCAGCAGCGAACGGTGATAGTGCGCGCAGGCGCGCATGACGCGGAACATGTCGGCCCCGCAATCCGGCGCCAGCCCGTCGGAACAGACGATGACGCGCGCACCTGCTTCGAGAAGCTCGGGCACCGGGCAGCGGCCCCAGACGGCGCTGCCGGACAGCGGGTTGTTCGCAACCGTGGCGCCCGTGCGCGCGACGATGCGCACTTCGTCCGGCGTCAGGTCGAGCGCGTGCGACAGGAGCGTGCGCGCGTCGACGATCCCGAGCGCTTCGTGCGCGAACTCGACGGTCCCGGCCCGCTGGCCGTCCATCATCAGCACGGCGTCGTGCTCGCGCGCGAGCGCCTTCATGCGCCGCGCAATTTCGCACAGCTCGTCGAAATGCGGGCCGCGATGTATCTCTGGATTGACGGTCGGCGTCGTCAGCGCGATGCCGACGCGCGACGAGGGCAACGCGCGGAGCAGGCGGCCGCACGTCCCGATCTGGTCGTTGAACGACACCTCAAGCGTGCGGCGCGATCCGCCTTCGTGGCGCGTATAGGTCTTCGGAAACGGCGGGCGCGTCGGTCCGATTCCGAGTACCAGCCGCCCGCCGGCGGACGTATAGGCATCCGCATAGGCGGCGGCGACCTCGGTTCCGTCGGAGCGGTTGTTCTCGTCGCCGCCGCCGAGATAGGCGACCGCCGTCGTCACACCGGCCTTCAGGCGCTCGATTGCCGACAGGCGTGCCTCGGCCTGCCAGAACTCAGTCGTGGCACCGTGCATATAGATGTCGCGGCAGGCCTGGCGCCAGGCCGGAAAGTCGTCCCCGCCGAGCGTGCGGACAAGGCCGTGGCCTGCGTGCGAGTGCCCGTCGAAGAAGCCCGGCATCGCGACGAATTCGGGGCCGCCGATCCGGCGGCGCGCGTCGGGGAAGTCGCGCTCGAGTTCGGCGCGCGGACCGAGCGCGACGATCCGGCCGCGATCGACGGCGACGGCGCCGTCCTCGATCGTCCGGCGGGACGGATCCATCGTGACGACGAGGCGCGCGGTGAGCAGGATGTCGATCAAACGGTCACTCCGGGTCCGAAGGAACCCGGATCAGCAACAGCAACGCATATGCCATGTTTCCAAAGCGTTGATTCCACGGCATTGTGATGCGGCCCGGAGCCGGATCGCGCGATCCGGCTTCCCGGCGGGCTGGTACAGATTGTGCACAATATGCCCGAATATGTGCAGCATCGGCCCCGACCGGGCCGGCGGGAACAGGGACGATGGAAGAGAGCGAAGTCGAAGACGTCCTGCGGCGCGTCCTGATGTCGGGCCGGCTCAAGGCCGGCACGAAGCTGGGCGAAGCGAAGCTTGCCGGACTCTTCGGCGTCAGCCGCGAGCGCGTGCGCGCCGCACTCAAGCGTCTCAGCCACGACAGGCTCGTCCAGATCGAGAAGAACCGCGGCGCCTTCGCGATCCAGGTCGATCTGGCGGACGCGCGCGCGACCTACGAGGCGCGCCGGATCCTCGAAAGCGGGATCATGCTGCGCCTCGTCGAGTGCGTCGGTGCCGCCGACCTTGTCCGGCTGCGCCGCCACGTGGCGCTCGAAGCGAAGCTGCGCAACGGACGGGACCGCCCCGCGACGGTGCGCCTTGCCGGCGAGTTCCACCTGCTGATGGCCCAGATGGTCGGAAATCCGATGATCGTTCGCCAGCTCCAGGAGCTGATCGGCCGCTCGACGTCCCTCGTCACGCTGTTCGAGCCCGAAACCGCGGCGTCCTGCTCGTGCGAGGAGCACAAGCTCGTCCTCGACGCGCTCGCAAAACGCGATTCGACGGGGGCCGTGCGCGCCATGACCTCCCACCTGTCGCTGATCGAGACAAGGCTGCGGCCGCGCGTCTGCGAGGGGCTCGGCGCCCCGCTGGAAGTCGCGATCGGCGAGGAACTTCGCCAGTTCCGCTCCGAAAAGGTTTTGACCCGGCGCGCTTCGTGACACTATCGCGTCGATGCGGCCCCTCGCCGCTCCGACGCACAGACGACGAAGTCCCCGGCCGATGACCGCGCGCGACAACACACGGCAGAAACCGAATTCCGGCACGCCCGATTTCGACCCGGCGCGCATCGCTTCGCCGATGCTGCGACGCCTTCACGACGCGTGGCGAGCCGCGGCGGGCGACCGGCCGATGCCGTCCGCGGACGATCTGCCGCCGCAGGGAATCGACTGGTCCCGCGATTTCCTCAGCGTCCACGATGTCCGGCCGGATGGCGAGTTCCACTTCCGGATCGACGCGCCGCACACGGCCAACATCTTCGGCACCGACATGACCGGCAAGAGCCTGTCCGACTATCGCGAGCCGAAGGTCCGGGACCTGATCAGGCGCACGCTGCTGCGTGTCGTCGATGCGCGGGCACCAGTGCTGGAGATGCGCAACATCACGGTCAGCCTGTGGCGCTGGGAATACGAAATCCTGCTCGTCCCGCTGTCCGCCGACGGGCGAAACGTCGACACGATCTATTCCCTGCCGCAGATCGGTTCCGAAATCCGGCGGTGACGCAGAGCGCTTCTATTTCACCGCACCCGTCGTCAGGCCGCGCACGACGAAGCGTTGGCCGAACGCCATCAGCAGCAGGGCCGGCACGATCGCGACCATCGAGGCGGCCGCCATCTGCGCGTGCTGGATCTCGTATTGCTGGGCGAAGCGCGCGATGGCGACCGGGACGGTCGCAGTCCCCCGGGACGTCAGGTTGAGCGCCACCGAGAACTCGTTCCAGCTGAATACGAATGACAGGATTCCGGCCGAGACGAGGCCGGGGACCGCGAGCGGCAGCATGATGCGGCGGAACGTGCCGAACTCGCCGCAGCCGTCGATCGCCGCCGCGTCGCGCAGCTCGACCGGCACCTCGTCGAAGAACGTCATCATGATCCAGATCGTCAGCGGCAGGTTGATCGCGACATGGGTGAGCACGAGAGCGGTCAGCGTGTCGTAGAGGCCGAGCGCCTGGAACAGCACGTACCACGGGCCGACCAGCGTCAGCGTCGGAATCATGTGGAAGACGAGCGTCCAGCCCAGCAGCAGGCGCGCCAGCAGCTTGCGCCGGTGCCAGCGGTGCAGGCTGTAGGCGCCCAGCGTGCCGATCGCCAGTGCCAGCGCCGTGCTGATCGCCGCGACGGCCAGGCTGTTGGCGAGGTTCGAGATCAGGTCTGAACGCCGGCTGAACAGCACGTCGACATAGTTCTGCAGCGTCGGCTCGAACACCCACGCGCCGGTGTAGATCGCGATCTGGAACTTGATCGAGTTGAGAAAGATCCATGCCGTCGGCCCGAGGATGAACAGTGCGGCGAGTGCGAGCGCGCAGTAGCCAATCGTCGCTGCATGGCCATGCAGCGGGACGATCATCGCTTCGCCGCCGCGAAACGGCCCGCCGACAGCGACGCGGCGATCATGCAGATCACCGTCAGCGACAGCATCGCGCCGTAGCCGAGCTGGTTCTGCTCGAAGAAGACGCGGTTGAGATGCAGGCTGATCAGCTCGGTCGAGGTTCCCGGCCCGCCCGACGTGAGCAGGTAGACCTGATCGAACGCCTTGAAGGCGGCGATCGCGCGGAACAGGGTCGCGACCGCGAGCGCCGGCCCGAGCAGCGGCAGGATGACCAGCCGGATCGTCTGCCACATCGAGGCGCCGTCGATGCGCGCGGCCTCGAGCACGTCCTGCGGCAGCGATTCGACGGCCGCGAACAGGATCAGGAACACGAGCGGCGTCCAGTGCCAGACATCGACTGCGACGACTGCCAGCAGCGACCAGTCCACGCTGCCCAAAAAGTTCGCCGGGCCGATGCCGACGGCGCGAAGCATCTGGTTGAACAGGCCAAAATCGTAGTTGTACATCAGCTTCCACATGCTGCCGATCGCGACCGGCGGCAGCAGGATGGGCAGGATCATGATCGTGCGCGCGGTCGCGCGCCAGCGCGGCATGCACGCGATGAAGATCGCGCAGAAAAGACCGAGCACCATCTCGAACGCGACCGAGACGACGACGAAGACGAACGTGTTCCAGATCGAATCGCGCAGGACCGCATCGCCGAAAAGAAGTTCGAGGTTCCGGCGTGGCGTGAATGTCCAGATCTGCTGCCCGCCGACGAGCTCGAGCGTCGAGAACGCCATCGGGACCAGTTGGAGGACGGGATAGACCGAAAGGGCGACGAGGACGCCCAGGCAGGGCCAGAGGCTCCAGTGCCTGAACGTCCTGTCGAACCTTTCGGCCAGTCCGTGGTTCATTCCGGCAGGTTCGCCAGACGCCCGGTGCGACGGCCGTTGCGCTTCAGCAGCTCCTCGATCTCGGCCGCCGCCATGTTGAGCGCCTTGCCGGTCGAAAACTCGCCGATCAGCGCCTGGTTGAGGCGCAGACCCAGCACCTGCTCGACCTGCGCGCCCTCGGCGAAGCCGAGTTCCTGGCGCGCGTAGGGCTGGCTGTCGCCGTAGGCCTTCATCCAGCGGAACTCCGGCCGCGACGCGATGTCGGACGAGAACGTGTCCGAACGCACCGGGATGCCGCCGCCCAGCGCGTACTCGCGCTGCGCGCCGGCGGTGAGGAACCAGCGCGAGAAGGCGAGGGCCGCCTTCTTCTTCTCCGCCGGCAGGTTCTTCGGCACGACGAAGTGCCAGTTGCCGATCACCACGCCGGGTTTGCCGCCCGGGAACGACGGGACGGGGGCCGCATCCATCTTGCCGACGACCGCCGACTTGGTCTTGTCCTCGAAATTCGACCAGGCCGCGATGACGGCCATGCCCTGCAGCGCCTTGCCGGTCGACAGGAGCTGGATCAGGTCGCCCTGCCCCAGCACGCCGTGGTTCGGCGGCGCGCAGCGCTTCATCAGGCCGACATAGCGGTCGAGTGCCGTCTTGGCCGCAGGCGAATTGATCGTGACGGTATAGTCGCCGTCTGCCGGCGCCTTCACGATGTCGGCACCCGCGCCGATCATGAAGGGCATCCAGTCGAACCGGATGCCGTTGCCGCGCTCGCCGCGGGTGACGAAGCCGTACATCTCCGGCGGCTTGCCGACCTTCTCGCAGATCGCGGCGACGTCGTCCCACGTCTTGGGCGGCTGGAGGCCGGCCTGCTTCACCAGATCGCCCCGATAGTAGAGGACGTGGATGTTGCCGTTGGGCGAATAGCCCATCAGCTTGCCGCCGTCGCGCGTGCGCCAGCGCTTCGCCGCGTTCCAGTAGTTCGAATCCTGATAGGTCAGCACCTCGCGCGGCAGCGCGAACGACGGATCGATCTCGTCGAACGGCGTCAGCGTGCCGCCCTCGTAGAACTCGATCGTCCATTGCGTGTCGATGTTGAGGATGTCGTAGGGGCTGTTGGCGCCGCGCACGGCGTTGCGCGCCTTCTCCAGCATGCCGCCGAAGGGCGTCACGTCGAGCGCCACCTTGTTGCCGGTCTGCTTCTCGTAGAGCTCGACCGTCTTCTCGAACCCGGCGAACCAGGGCGATGAGTTGATCAGGATCGAGATCGGCGGCTGCCGGCCGACGTCGGCGAACGGCGCCTGTGCCTGTGCCGTGCCGGCGAACGCGACAGCCGTGCCGAATGCGGCAGCGGCAAGATTGCGGATTTTCATCGTTTTCTCCCTGGTTTCCGTCGGCCGTTCATGCGGCCAGTTTGGGACCGAGTCCGTAGCGGGCGTAGAGTTCGGCGGGTGCGTCGTGCGCGCGCATTTGCGCGGCGATGCCGGCAAGGAAGCGTCGTTCGATCGCGTCGTCGCGGAACGGCTTGAGCTGTTTTGGATCGGCGTGGATGTCATAGAGCGTCGTGCCCACGCCGGGATCGAACAGCTTGCCGTCATGCATCGGGATGCGCCGCGCGTCCATCAGCGCGTCGATCTTCAGGATCGGCATCCCCTTGGTGAAATCGAACGGGCCGCGAAGTTGCGCCGTGCGCATTTCGGCGGCGCTGAACAGCGAATGCAGATGCATGGGCATCAGCGTGTATTCGTGCAGGTCCGGGCCATATAGATCGCCGGGATAGAGATAGTAGGTGTAGCGGCCGTCCGTGGCGCCGATCGGGCCGCCGAACATGCCGAAGATGCCGACGTCGCGGATCTTCTCGTCCTTCTCCATCAGGTCGACGAGAGAACGCCCCTGCACTTCCGGCGGCACGGGCAGGCCGAAGATGTCCAGGATCGTCGGCATCAGATCCATCGTCTGCGTGACCGACTTGCGGCGCTGCCCAGCCTGCTTCGCGTGCGCCGGATGGTGCATGATCATCGGGATGTGCGAGATGTCGGTGTAGTAGGGCATCAGGTTCTTGCCCCACCAGTCGTGCTCGGCGAGCAGGAAGCCGTGGTCGGTCGACAGGATGACGGCCGTGTCCTTCCACATGTCGTGCTTGTCGAAATAGTCGATGAGCTTGCCGAAATAGTGGTCGCAGGCGCTCATCAGCGCGGCGTAGTTGGCGCGGATCTCGTCGATCTCCTCCTTGCTTTCCGTCACCCTCTCGTAGTGCGGCCAGTCGAGGATTCCGCCGTTGTAGCCGGTGCGGTAGCGGTCCTTGAAGCGGTCGGGCGCATGGAACGGCTCGTGCGGGTCGAAGCATTCGAGCAGCAGGAACCAGTCGTCGGCCGTGCGGTTGTTGTCGAGGAAGTCGAATGCGCTCTCGAAGCAGCGCGGCAGGCAGAAATCCTTTTCCTCGACCATGTATTCGCGGTTGACCGCGTTCTGCAGGCGCTTCCAGCTCTTTGCGAAGTCGTAGTGCTTCGCGTTGTACTTCTCGCGCAGCCGTTCCAGCGGCGGCTGCACCATCGCCTTCCACGGGTCGTACTCCTGCCCGCGGATGAAATCCCAGGTGCGGAACCGGCCGTGATAGGTGGCGCCGCCATCCTCGAAATAGTGCATGTGGTCGGTGACGAGATGCGAGTGCACGCCGGCGTCGCGCAGCATCTCGGGGAACGAGTTGTCGTAGGGCTCGAGCGGGCCCCAGCTGCGATGCAGGAAATTGAGGCGGCCGGTGTGGATGTCGCGGCGCGCGGGCATGCAGGGAAGGCTGCCGACGAAATGGCTGTCGAACGTCACCGCGCGTTCGGCGAACCGCTTGAAGTTCGGCGTGTGAACATGGGTATCGGCATAGGCGCTCATGGCCGAGCGCGTGAGCGAATCGAACAGGACGAACACGGCCCGCATGTCGGCGATTTCCCCCGAGGCTGACGGCGCTTTGCGCGCCCTTGGACGGGAAGCTTCACATCCGGCCAGACAGTCCGTAAAGTTCCATTTGTTCCGCTTTCCATAACTTTGGAGAATGGCATGCTCGAGAATGTGGCGCTGCTGCGCCAGTTCCTCGCGGTCACGAAGGCCGGCAGCATCAGCGCCGGAGCGCAGGCGCTTTCGATCAGCCAGCCCGCGGCGAGCAAGGCGATCCACCGGCTGGAACAGAGCCTCGGCGTGTCGCTGTTCGCGCGGCGCGCGCGCGGGATCGTGCTGACGCGGTTCGGCGAGACGCTGCTGCGGCACGCCAAGCTCATCGAGACGGAATGGAACTTCGCCCAATCCGAACTCGGCGCGTTCCGCAGCGGCCGGACCGGACATCTGCGGATCGGCGCCGGTCTCTTCTTCGGCGCCGCGCTGCTTCCGCCGGCGATCGCCAAGCTGCACGCGCGCTTTCCGCAGCTGCGCATCGACCTGCAGATCGGCGCCAACCCCCGCACGCTGCCGAGCCTGCTGAACGGCGACCTCGATCTCGTCGTCGCCCGGATTCCGGGTGCGGGCCTGCCGGACTTCATCGAGACGCGCCGGATCGCCGACGTGCGCATGTGCGTGATCGCGGCTTCCGACCACAAGCTCGCCCGCCAGCGCCAGATCACCGGCAAGGACCTGGCCGAGCATCCATGGGTCGTCTACCAGGACGACGACGAGACGATCGCCGGGCGCGAGGCGATGTTCCGGCGCATGGGCAGCTCGCCGCCGCACATCGCCGTGGAATCGACGTCGCTGATGGCGATTTTCCAGCTGCTGCGCGCGGGCCCCTATCTGGGCTGCGTGGCGAGCGGCCTGCTCGGCTCGTCGATCGGCGAAGGTCTGGTCGAGATCCGCCTGCCGGCCGACGTCACGCGCTTTCGCGCCGGTGCAATGTTCGCGCGCACGCTCGCCAACGTGGCGCCGATCAACGCGCTGATCGACCTGCTGCGCGCCGAGGCCGCACGGCGCTGAGTTCGGCTAGGGCAACTCGTCGGCAGCAACGATCTCGACTGGACGGGCCGCGATCAGATTCTTCCAGATCCAGTTATGGTGGCGGATGACGGACGGCGCATCAAGATGCGGCCTGTCCGAGACGGTGTGGCCGTCGGCGACGACGACGACCTTGTGTCCGTTCGACACGGCCGAGCGCACGGTGGAGTCGACGCAGAAATCCGTCGCCCAGCCCGCGACAAGAAGCCGATCGGGCGAAAGACCTTCGAGGGTCGCCTGCAACTCCGTTCCGCAGAACGGATCGTTCAGGGTCTTGGCGACGACGATGTCGTCGGCGCGCCGGTCGATCCCCGGGAGAAACTGCCAGCCGCGCGATCCCGGCTCGTACGCGTCGCCCGCAGGACCGGAATGCCGGATGAGTATCACGCGGCCTGCCCCGGCGCGGACGCGCGCCGCCAGCTTGTTGATCCGGCCGACGACCGCTGCCAGTTCGTGCTTGGGCATCCCGTCGAGTAGCCCGACCTGCATGTCGACGACGATCAGGGCTTCCATCCGGATTCCATGCCCTTCATGGAACGAATGGCGGAGGGGATGAGATTCGAACTCACGATGGGGTTTCCCCCATACACGCTTTCCAAGCGAGCGCCTTAAACCACTCGGCCACCCCTCCGCCGGGGTCGTGGCGGTGCACCTCATACCGCCAATCCGGGGACAATCCAAGCGGTTCGGCCGCACTCGCCACGGGCGGGCGAAGTGGCTAGAATGGTTCGACAAAAGCCCGGAAAGGGACTTTAGGGCCCGTGATCGTCCTGCGTATCATCGCCTGGCTGCTGCTTGCCGGGGCCGTCTTCGCGGCCGGCCTGGACGGGCTCGCATTCCTCGAATCGGGCGAGTATTCCCCGATCCCGCTGGGCCAGGTCTGGGCCACGCTCCACCGCGAATCGCTGCTGCTGATCGAGCCCGGGATCGTGCGCCACATCCATCCGGCCCTGTGGGAGGACGTCGTCTTCCCGCTGCTGCAGGCCCCGGCCTGGATGGTCGGCGCGCTGAGCGGCCTGGCACTGGGCATACTCGCGCGCGAGCGCACGCCGCGCCGCCGCCGCCGCCCGGAATGGCGCTAGGCGAAGCCTAGTCGTCGCGCGCCTTGAGGGCGGCGAGGAAGGCGGATTGCGGGATCTCGACCTGCCCGAACTGGCGCATGCGCTTCTTGCCCTCCTTCTGCTTGTCGAGGAGCTTGCGCTTGCGGGAGATGTCGCCGCCATAGCACTTGGAGAGCACGTCCTTGCGCAGCGCCGAGATCGTCTCGCGCGCGACGATCTTGCCGCCGATCGCCGCCTGGATCGGGATGACGAAGAGCTGGCGCGGGATCAGTTCCTTGAGCTTGACGCACAGCGCGCGCCCGCGGCTTTCGGCCTGCGTGCGGTGCACGATGATGGCGAGCGCGTCGACCGGCTCGGCGTTGACGAGGATCGACAGGCGCACGAGATCGTCCTCGCGGTAGTCGGTCATCGTGTAGTCGAAGCTGGCGTAGCCGCGGCTGACCGACTTGAGCCGGTCGTAGAAATCGAACACGACCTCGTTGAGCGGCAGGTCGTACACCACCATCGCGCGGTTGCCGACATAGGTGAGGTTCTGCTGGATGCCGCGCCGGTCCTGGCAGAGCTTCAGGATGGCGCCGAGATATTCGTCGGGCACCAGGATCGTCGCCTTGATGCGCGGCTCCTCGATATGGTCGATGCGCACGGCGTCGGGCATGTCGGCCGGGTTGTGCATGTCCATGACCGTGCCGTCGGTCAGGTGCACCTTGTAGACGACCGAGGGCGCCGTCGCGATCAGGTCGAGATCGAATTCGCGCGACAGGCGCTCCTGCACGATCTCGAGATGCAGCAGGCCCAGGAAGCCGCAACGGAAGCCGAAGCCGAGTGCGGCCGAGCTTTCCGGCTCGTAGACGAAGCTCGCGTCGTTGAGGCGCAGCTTGCCCAGGCTCTCGCGCAGATGCTCGAACTGCGCCGGGTCGACCGGGAACAGGCCGCACCACACGACCGGCAGCGACGGCTTGAAGCCCGGCAGGGCCACGGCCGTGCGGCGCCGTTCCTCGGTGATCGTCTCACCGATGGCGACGTCCGCCACCGCCTTGATGCCGGCGGTGATGAAGCCGATCTCGCCCGAGCCCAGTTCGCCCACTTCCTTGATCTTGGGCGTGAACACGCCCACGCGCTCGACGTCGTAGGTGGCCCCGGCATTCATCGTGCGGATCTTCATGCCCTTCGCGATGCGCCCGTCCTTGACGCGGATCAGGAGTACAACGCCGAGATAGAGATCGTACCACGCGTCGACGAGCAGCGCCTTGAGCGGGGCGGCTGCGTCGCCCTTGGGCGCCGGCAGGCGCTTGACCAGCGCTTCGAGCACGAGGTCGATGTTGAGACCGGTCTTGGCCGAGATCGGAACGGCGTCCGACGCGTCGAGCCCGATCACGTCCTCGATCTGCTTCTTGATGCGCTCGGGATCGGCGGCCGGCAGGTCGATCTTGTTGAGGACCGGCACGATCTCGTGGCCCGCGTCGAGCGCCTGGTAGACGTTGGCGAGCGTCTGGGCTTCCACGCCCTGACTGGCATCGACGACCAGGATCGAGCCTTCGCAAGCGGCGAGCGACCGGCTCACCTCGTAGGCGAAGTCCACGTGGCCGGGCGTGTCCATCAGGTTGAGGACATAGTCCTCGCCGTCCTTGGCCTTGTAGTTCAGGCGCACGGTCTGCGCCTTGATCGTGATGCCGCGTTCGCGCTCGATGTCCATCGAGTCGAGCATCTGCTCCTGCATGTCGCGCGCCTCGACGGCCCCGCACGCCTGGATCAGCCGGTCGGCAAGCGTCGACTTGCCGTGGTCGATATGGGCGACGATCGAGAAATTGCGGATCCGCGAGAGGTCGGTCATTGCGCCTTGGAGTCAAAAAAAGCGCGCCCGGAATGGGGCGCGGAATCGAACGGGTGCCGGAACATAGGCGGACACCCCGGGCGAAGCAACCCCGAGCCCAAGCCCCTGATCGGGATGGGTTTCCCGGGCCCAGCGGCGGTCCGGATTCAGCGCCGCCCGAACAGCTTCTCGATGTCGGCGAGCTTCAGTTCGACGTAGGTCGGCCGTCCGTGGTTGCACTGGCCGCTGTGGGGCGTGGCTTCCATCTGGCGCAGGAGTGCATCCATCTCCGGCCCGGTCAGGCGGCGGCCGGCGCGCACCGAGCCGTGGCACGCGATGGTGCCGCACACGTCGGCGAGACGTTCCTTCAGCGACAGGGCCGCCCCGTGCTCGGCCAGCTCGTCGGCAAGGTCGCGCACGAGGCCGCGCACGTCGAGTTCGCCCAGCAGCGCGGGCGTCTCGCGCACCGCGATCGCACCGGGCCCGAAGGATTCGATCGCAAGGCCGAGTTCGGCCAGTTCGTCCGCCTTGGCGACGAGCCGGGCAGCATCCGCCTCGTCGAGCTCGACGATCTCGGGGATCAGCAGCGTCTGGCGTTTCACGCCGCCGTTGGCGAGCGCTTCCTTCATGCGCTCATAGACGAGCCGCTCGTGCGCAGCATGCTGGTCGACCAGCACGATGCCGTCCTTCGTCTGCGCGACGATATACGTCTCGTGCAGTTGGGCGCGCGCGATGCCGAGCGGCAGGTCGGCGGGCGGTGCCTCCGAAACCGATGCCGGCGAAGGTGCGGACGCGCCGAACGAAGGTGCGGGTGCCGCGAAGGGTGCCTGATAGGCCACACTGCGCTCGGCGAGGCCCGCCGGCAGCGGCTGCGGGCCGGCGAACTGGTACTGCGGCGGCAGGGCCTGCGGGCGCGCCAGTTCCAGCGCCTCCACCGCCACGCGCGTCGAGGCGCGGAAGCCGGCACGGTCGAGCGCTTCCTTGAGGCTCGCCACGATCAGCCCGCGGATGCGCGCGGGATCGCGGAAGCGCACCTCGGTCTTCGCCGGATGCACGTTGGCATCCACCATGTGCGTGGGCAGTTCGAGGAACAGCGCCACGGCCGGATGGCGGTCGCGCGCGAGGAAATCGGCGTAGGCGCCGCGCACCGCGCCGGCCAGCAGCTTGTCGCGCACCGGCCTTCCGTTGACGAACAGGTACTGGTGCTGTGCCGTGGCGCGGTTGTACGTGGGCAGGCCCGCATGGCCCGACAGGCGGATCGGGCCTTCCGCATCGGCGCGGCGCGCGTCGAGCGCGCTGGCATTGTCGAAGAAGTCCTTGCCGATCACGGCGGCCACGCGCGTCAGGCGCGCGGTCTCCGCCTCGCCGGTCGCTGCCGGCAGCTTCAGGATCGCGCGGCCGTCGGCGGTCAGCGAGAAGGCGATTTCCGGATGCGCCATCGCCAGCCGCGCGATCGCGTCCTCGCAGGCCTCGCGCTCGGCCCGCTCGCCCTTCAGAAACTTGAGGCGTGCTGGCGTGGCATAGAACAGGTCGCGCACTTCCACGCGTGTACCCGGCGGCGATGCGGCGGGCACGGGTGCATGCTTCGTCCCGCCTTCGACGGCGATCGACCACGCTTCGGCGGCACCTTTCGGCCGGCTGACGATGGCGAGACGCGCCACGGCCCCGATCGACGGCAGCGCTTCACCGCGAAAGCCCAGCGTGCGGATCGCCAGCAGGTCGTCGTCGGGCAGCTTCGACGTGGCGTGCCGCTCGACCGCGAGATCGAGATCGGCCGGCGTCATGCCCTTGCCGTCGTCGGCGACGGCGATCAGGGCACGCCCCGCCTCGCCCAGCGCCACGTCGATGCGCGTGGCACCTGCGTCGATCGCGTTCTCGACCAGTTCCTTGACGGCAGCCGCCGGCCGCTCGATCACCTCGCCGGCGGCGATGCGGTTGACGAGCGTTTCGGGCAGGCGGCGGATCGTCATCCGCCCATGCCCTTGAGGTACTTGCGCGCAAGGATCTTGCCGTCCTCGACCGCGGGCTGGTCGAACGGATCAACGCCCATCAGTTCGGCCGCGATCACGGTTTCCAGCATGAAATGCATCAGCAGCGCGCCCAGCGTCGTCTCGTCCAGCGTGGGGATCGTCATCAGGCGCACCGGCCGGCCGCGGCGGGCCAGCGTTTCGGCCGTGGCGCGCCACGACACGTCGAGCACGTCGCCCATCGTGCGCCCGGCGAGCCAGTCGAGCGACGGATCGTCGAGCGTGGCGGCCGTATAACGCGTGCCCGCATCGCGGCTGTCGCGCGCGAGGATCGTGACGAGCTTGTCGGCCGGTCCATCGAGCCAGAGCTGGAGCTGGCTGTGCTGGTCGACCGTGCCGAGGGCGCGCACCGGCGTGGTCCCCGCCCCGCCCTTGCCGAGGCTTTCAGCCCAGAGCTGCGCGAACCACTGGCCGAACGGGCCGAGCGCGTCGACATAGGGG
Source organism: Tagaea sp. (assembly GCA_965279565.1). GTDB lineage: Bacteria > Pseudomonadota > Alphaproteobacteria > CACIAM-22H2 > CACIAM-22H2 > Tagaea. The sequence goes on from OZ257249.1 coordinate 487,703, forward strand.
CACAGCACCGTCGTGCGATGGCCGCGCGCGGCGAGTGCGACGGCGAGGGCCGCACCCTGTGCCGGCAGCGAGGTCGCCGCATCGTCGAGTGCCGCGTCGCGCGCGGCGGCCGCACCGGCGCGCAGCTTCGCGATATCGAGCCCGAGCAGGGCGGCCGGCAGCAGGCCGACGACCGACAGCACCGAATAGCGCCCGCCCAGCGTGGTCGGATGGTCGAGCGTGGGGATGCCGAGGCGCTTGGCGAGTCGCGCAAGCGCGTTGTCGGTCGGTTCGGTGATCGCCAGCGCCTGGCGCTTCACGTCACCGGCGGCGGCGATGCGCGGCAGGATCGCGTGCGCCTGGGCGAGTGTCTCCGCCGTTCCGCCGGATTTCGAGACGAGCAGCACGCCGGTGTCGCCTGGGTCGATGGCACCCAGCAGCTTGTCGAAGCCGAACGGATCGACATTCTCCGCCACGATCAGGCGCGGCTTGCCCTTGGGCCAGAAGCCGGCCCCGCCGTCGGCGAGGGCGGCAAGCGTGCGTGCACCCAGGCTCGATCCGCCGGTTCCCAGCAGCACGATCGTGCCGAAGCCGCCGAGCGATTTCGCCGCCGCCGCGATCGACGCGAGATCGTCGGTGCGGTCGGGCTGGTCGAGGAACGCGTAGGTTCCCTTGCCCTTCGCGGCCTTCAGGCGCGCAAGTGCCGGCACGGTGCGGGCGAGATGGACTTCGAGCGCGGCGCGATCGAAACCGGTCGACGCCTCGAAGCAATGGCGCAGGTCCTGGGCATAGGGCAGCTTCATGGACGTCCCGTTTGCGATGACACGATGGTGCGCTCAGTCGTTCGGCACGATGCCGGCGGGCTGGCCGACCGCGACAACGAGCAGCTTCGCCGGCACGAACAGCCGGGCCGCCACGCGGCGCGCGTCGGCGAGCGTGACGGCGGCGATGCGGCGCTGGCGTTCCTCGAACCAGTCGGTGCCGCGCCCGTCGAGCCGCGCGTTGACGAGCAGGCGCGCGATGCGGCTCACGCCGTCGAACTGCAGCGGGAACGAGCCGAGCAGATAGTCCTTCGCCCCCTGCAGTTCCTCCTCGGTCGGGCCGTCGCTGCCCATGCGCGCCCATTCGGCGCGCACGAGATCGAGCGCGCGGCCGACCGTGCCGTTCTCGCTGGAGGTCGAGCCCTGCACGAGATTCGCGCGCTCGAAGATCGCAAGGCCGGTGCCGATGCCGTAGGTGAGCCCGGCGCGCTCGCGCACCGAAAGCATCAGGCGCGAATTGAACCCGCCGCCGCCGAGGATGTAGTTGACCACCATCGCGGCGAACAGGTCGGGATCGTCGCGCGAGATTCCGGCATGGCCGAACAGCGTGAAGGTCTGGCTGCCCGGGCGCTGCAGCACGATCGTGCGCCCCGCCCCGCCGATCGCGGCGACCGGTACGTTCGCCGCGCGCGCCCGCGCCGGCAGGCCCGCGAAGGCGCGGTCGACAAGCCGGCCCAGTTCGTCGGGTGCGATGTCGCCGACCGCCGCGACGAACAGGTTGTCGCGCGCATAGACCGACGCGAGCTCGTCGCGAAGATCGGCTTCCGTCAGTGCACGCACGCTTTCGGGCGTGCCGCGCGTGGGCCGCGAATAGGGATGCGCGCCGAAGGCCGCGCGCGCGAAGGCGCGCCTTCCGATCGTCTCGGGGCTGCCCTCGTCGCGCGAAAGGCCGGAGAGGATCGAGGCGCGGATGCGCTCGATCTGTGCCGCCTCGAAACGCGGCCGGGCGAGCGCGTCGGCGAGCAGTTCCACACCGAGATCCTTGTCGCGCGACAGCACGCGCAGCGAACCTTGCACGGTGTCCGCGCCGGCCGAGAAGCCGAGCGAGATCGACCTGTCTTCGAGCATGGCGGAGAATTCCTGCTGGCTGCGCGCACCGGCACCCTGCACGAGCAGGTCGGCGGTCATCGCCGCTCGGCCTTCCTTGCCGTCGGGATCGAGGGACGAGCCGCCGCGCCACGAGAACTCGATCGCCAGCAGCGGCAGCGTGGCGTCGCGGATCAGCCACGCCTCGATCCCGGCGGGGCTGGTCACGCGCTCGATGCGCTGGCCCTGTGCGGCGGCAGGTGCCGCGAACGCGATCAGGAGAAGAAGGAAAAGGGCGCGCATCCTCGGTTCAGCTCCCCGGCTTGGGCAGCAGGACCGACGTGACATGCGCGTCGGAATCGAGCACGGCGCGCAGGGCCACGTTGACCTGTGCTGCCGTCACCGCCGCCAGGCGCTTCGGCCACGCCTCGACATAGGCGACGTCGCGCCCCGTCGTGAAGGCCACACCATAGGCACGCGCACCCGCCTGCAGGGAATCGCGCGCGAAGACCGCGGCATCGGCCATGCGCGTCTTGGCGCGCGCGACCTCTTCGTCGGTGAAGCCGGCGGCGAGCGTGTCGCGGACCGTCTTCTCGATCGCCGCTTCGAGGGCGGCGAGATCCACGCCCGGACGCGGGCTGGCATAGATCCAGAAGCTGGCGGCGTCGAGCGACGCCGAATCGTAGGAAGCGCCTGCCCCCGTGGCGAGCGACTGGTCGTGCACGAGCGTGCGCGTCAGCCGGCTCGAAGCACCGCCGCCGAGCAGTTCCGCCGCGACGTCGAGCGCGTCGGCCGAATCCGGACCGAGCGTGCCCAGCGCCCGCACATGCGAGGGGGCGAGCCACGCGCGCGACCACGAAGGCTGGCGCACGCGCGAATCCTTCAGTTCGATGCGCCGCGCGGCGATCGCCGGCGGTTCCTGCGCGCGCACGCGCTGGGGCACGGCCTTGCGCGGAACCGGGCCATAGTATTTCTCGGCCAGCGCCTTCACCTCGGCGGCCGACACGTCGCCCGCCACGATCAGCATCGCGTTGTTGGGCGCGTACCAGCGGGCATACCAGTCGAGCGCGTCCTGGCGCGTCAGGCCCTTGATCTCGTGTTCCCAGCCGATGATCGGCCGCCCGTAGGGATGGTTGAGGAACAGGGTGGCCATCGTCTGCTCGCGCAGACGCGAACCCGGACGCTGGTCGACGACCGAGCGGCGTTCCTCGACGATCACGTCGCGCTCGGGCAGCACCTCGGCTTCCGACAGCACGAGGTTCGCCATGCGGTCGGCCTCGATGCGCATGACCGTTTCCAGCCGGTCGCGCGCGACGTTCTGGAAATAGCCGGTGTAATCCCAGCTCGTGAAGGCGTTGTCGCGCCCGCCGACGCGCGCGACGATGCGGCTGAACTCGCCGGGCGGCACGCTCGGCGTGCCCTTGAACATCAGGTGTTCGAGGAAGTGCGCGATGCCGGACTTGCCCTGCACCTCGTCGGCGGCACCGGCCTTGTACCAGACCATCTGCGTGACGATGGGCGCGCGCCGGTTCTCGATCACGACGACCTGCAGGCCGTTGGCGAGCTCGAACGTGGCAGGCGAGAAGACCTGCGCGCGCGCGCCGGAAAACGCGGCGCACGCCGCAAGGAGGCCGAGAGCGAGCGCCTGGCCGCGCATCGGGCTCAGAAAATGCCCTCGAAGAAGCCGCGCTGGCGCTTGCGGATCGTCGGGACTTCGCCTTCGTTCGCCGGGCGGCCGGCGGCCGAGGTCTCGCGCAGGCGCTGGGCCTCGCGCGCGGCATCGAGCTGCTGTCCGGCAGCCGGGTCGTTCGGGCGCCAGAAGAGCAGCCGGTCGACGAGCGTCTTGTCGGCTTCGGCAAGGCTCTGCGTCTCGCGGTCGATCTGTTCGCGAATGCCGGGATCGATGCGGTCCGCGCCGATGCGGCCGAGAAGCTGCTGCTCGCCCGCACTGACGGGTGCGGCACCCGCACGGCCGGCAGCGGCGGTCAGGCCGGCCGGACGTTCGGCGCCGAACACGGCGGTGCGCGCGGCGTCCTGCGCCGACGCTTCGTTCGGGCGTGCGGCACCCGGTGCGGGCGGCCGCAGGCCGAAATCCGGCGGCACGGTCAGCGGGGCACGGCTGACGATGCGGAACTCGTCGGGCGGCGCCTTCTCCCAGCCGAGAACCTTGCGCGCCTCGCCGCAGCCGCCGAGAGCCAACGCCGCCGCGAGGAGCAGCAGCGGGACGGCCGGACGAGACGTGGGGAGTCGAATCTTCATGGCCCTATTTTAGTCCGCTTCGCGGTCCGAAGAAAGCGTCGTAGAACAGACATGCAACACCGACCGTAATCCCCGCATCCGCCACGTTGAATGCCGGCCAGTGCCAGCCGGCGACGTGGAAATCGAGGAAATCGAACACCGCCCCGAAGCGCAGCCGGTCGACCACGTTGCCGACCGCCCCGCCCACGACGAGGCCCAAGGCGACAACGACCGTCGCGTTCTCGGCATTCCGCAGCCACCAGACGAGGCCCGCCACGATCGCCGCGGCGAGGGCCGCGAACAGGTGGGCGGCCGACGACGAGCCTGTGTTGAACATGCCGAAGCTGACGCCGTAGTTCCACACAACGACGAGATTGAAGAACGGCGCCAGCTCGACCGACGGGCGGAAGCCCTCGATCAGGTAGCGCAGCATCGCGAACTTCGTCAGCTGGTCGAGGACCAGCACGCCGGCCGCGAGGAGCAGCCCCCGCTTGAGCTTCGCCTCAGGCGTCATGCGGCCACGACGTCGGCGCAGCGCACGCACAGCGACTTGTGGTCCGCGCGCGTGCCCACTTCGGGCAGCACGCGCCAGCAGCGCTCGCACTTGGTGCCCGCGGCAGGCCCGACGACGACGGCGACACCCGCCACGTCGGGCAGGCGGAACGCGTCCGCCGGTGCCGCTTCCGTGCGGAACGCGTGCGAGGAAACGATGAAGATCTCGTTCCATGCCTCGGCCGACATCGACGCGGCGGCTTCGCCGCTCTCGACATGGACGGCAGGTGCGGCCTGCAGCGACGAGCCGATCTTCTTTTCCGCGCGCGCGACTTCGAGCGCGCCCGTCACGACGCGGCGCAGCTCGCGCAGCTTCGTCCATTTCGCGGCGAGCGCGTCGTCCTTCCACGCGGCCGGCGTGGCCGGGAACACGTGCAGATGCACGGACTCGTCCTCACCCGGATTGCGCGCGCGCCACGCTTCTTCCGCCGTGAAGCACAGCACGGGGGCGAGCCACTTCACGAGGCGTTCGTAGAGGGCGGCCATCACCGTGCGCGCGGCGCGCCGGCGCACCGACGTTTTCGCGTCGCAATAGAGCGCGTCCTTGCGGATGTCGAAATAGAAAGCCGACAGGTCCACCGCGCAGAAGTTATGCAGCTCGGTGTAGAACGCGGTGAACGCGAAATCGTTCACGGCCGTGCGCAGGCCGGCATCCAGTTCGGTCAGCCGGTGCAGCACGAAGCGCTCCAGCTCCGGCATCTGGGATTCGGGCAGCGCCTCGCCCGCCTCGAAGCCGTCCAGCGCGCCGAGCAGATAGCGCAGCGTGTTGCGCAGGCGGCGGTAATATTCGGCCTGCTGCTTCAGGATCTCCGGCCCGATGCGCAGGTCTTCCGAATAGTCCGACGCGACGACCCACAGGCGCAGGATGTCGGCCCCGTACTGCTCGATCACCTGCTGGGGTGCCGTCACGTTGCCGAGCGACTTCGACATCTTGCGGCCCTGCTCGTCGAGCACGAAGCCGTGCGTCAGCACCGCCTCGTACGGGGCGACGCCGCGCGTGCCGCAGGCCTCGAGCAGCGAGGAATGGAACCAGCCGCGATGCTGGTCCGAGCCTTCGAGATAGAGCGAGGCCGGCCATTTGAGGTCCCAGCCGGTCTTCTCCTTGGGCGGCTCCAGCGTGTAGGCGTGGCTCGACCCGCTGTCGAACCACACGTCGATCACGTCCTTCACCTGCTCGTAGGCGTCCGGATCGTAGCCAGGCCCGAGGAAACGCGAAGCGGGCGACGCGTACCACGCATCGGCCCCCTCGGCCTCGAACGCGTCGGCGACGCGCTTGAACACCGCCTCGTCGCGCAGCAGCTGGCCCGTCTTCTTGTCGACGAACACGGCGATCGGCACGCCCCAGGCGCGCTGGCGCGAGATGCACCAGTCGGGCCGCGTCTCGATCATCGAACGGATGCGGTTCTGCCCGCTGGCCGGAACCCAGCGCGTCGCCTCGATCGCGGCCAGCGCCTTGGCGCGCAGGTCGTTCGTCGCCATCGAGATGAACCATTGCGGCGTGTTGCGGAACAAGAGCGGCGCCTTCGAGCGCCACGAATGCGGATAGGAATGCACCAGCGTGCCCGACGCCAGCAGCAGGCCGGTGGGATCGAGCGTGGCGATCACAGCCTTGTTCGCGTCGCCCGGCTTGCCGTGCGGCGTGTAGACGCGCTTGCCCGCGAACAGCGCCACGTGATCGTAGTAGGTGCCGTCGCCCGACACGGTCTGCGGCACTTCCACGCCGTGTTTGAGGCCCAGCTCGTAGTCGTCCTCGCCGTGGCCGGGCGCGATATGCACGAATCCGGTGCCCGCCTCGGTCGTCACGAAATCGCCGGTGAAGATCTTCACGTCGAAATCGTAGTAGCCGCCCGCCCCTTCCATGCCGCGCAGCGGATGCGCGCAGACGGTGCCGGCAAGTTCCGCACCCGTGGCGCGGTCGTCGAGCTGCACGTCGACCTCGCCGATCTTCGCGACCTCGACGAACTCGGTCGTCAGGTTCTTGGCGACGAGATAGCGCGCACCGACCTTGACGCGCGAACCTTCGTTCACCGCCTTGACGGTCAGCAGGTCGTATTCGATCTCGGCGCCCGCGGCGATCGCGCGGTTGCCCGGGATGGTCCAGGGCGTGGTCGTCCAGATGACAACGGCGGCACCCGCGTGCGAGGGCCTGGCCGCCTTCACGACCGGGAAGGCGAGATGGATCGTCTGCGACTTGTGCTCGTGGTACTCGATCTCGGCCTCGGCCAGCGCCGTCTTCTCGACGACCGACCACATCACCGGCTTCGAGCCGCGGAACAGCCCGCCGTTCATCGCGAATTTCGCGATCTCGCGCGCGATCTGCGCCTCGGCCGGATAGGACATCGTCGAATAGGGATTGTCCCAGTCGCCGACCACGCCCAGGCGCTTGAATTCGGCCTTCTGGATCTCGATCCACTTGGCGGCGAATTCGCGGCACTCGCGGCGGAACTCGACGATGTCGACCTTGTCCTTGTCCTTGCCCTTCGCGCGGTACTCCTCCTCGATCTTCCATTCGATCGGCAGGCCGTGGCAGTCCCAGCCCGGCACGTAGTCGGAATCGAGGCCGGACATCTGGCGCGTACGCACCACGACGTCCTTGAGGATCTTGTTGAGCGCGTGGCCGATATGCAGGTGCCCGTTGGCGTAGGGCGGGCCGTCATGCAGGACGAACTTCTCGCGCCCCTTCGAGACCGCGCGCTGGCGCTTGTAGAGCGCGAGCCTGTCCCAGCGCGCGAGCGTGTCGGGCTCGCGCTTGGGCAGGTCGCCGCGCATCGGGAACGCGGTCTGCGGCAGGAAGACGGTCGACTTGTAATCGGCTGGCTTGGCGGGGTCGGACATCGAAGAAGCGGCTCCGGATCAGGCGGCGAGCGAACGGCGGTACGTGTCGAGATCGACGCGGTCGACGCCGACGAAAGACTGCAGAACGTCGCGCACATGCGCCGCGACGACGTCGTCGAGATCGCGGCACTCGACGTCGATCAGCAGCGCGCCGTCGACGATGCGCGAAAGGAAACGTTCGGGCAGGAGATCGCGCTTGGCGAACTGGTCGAGCACGCGGGCGGGCAAGCCGACATTCGGCTGGGCGACCACGGCGAAGAAACGCACGCTATCGGCGGGATTGGCTTGGGACATGACGCAGACACTCCACGGGGGCAACGAAGGCACGAATCGACTCATCCCGGTTCTCGTCGAGAACCGGGCGGTTAATTCGCCCCTGCGGGCCGAAGGCGAAGCGTTCGGGCGTCATCGCGGGCACTATAGACGGTGCCGGGAAGCCGTCAACCGACCGCAGGAATTAGGAGACGACAGGTTACCGTCGCCTGCCCAACCCGTTGATCCGGCTGAAAGGCGAGGTTACCGAGACGCGAAATATCCGTCTCATGTATGTCGGTCGAAATCGGCATGCCCTGCTCCTCCAATAATATTTCCTATATATAGCCGATTATAGGATTATTAGCAAGGACTTTCAGGGCAGATTGTCGGGCCCGACGCGCCGCACGAGTTCGGCGCGGTCCGCGTCGGACAAGGCGCGCGGACCGACCGGCACGTTGCCGCACAGGATGCGCGCGACGGCCCCTTCGGCATCGACGAGCGGCAGCACGATGCGCTGCCACGAGCGCGCCGACAGGAAGCGCGGCGAGAAATGCTCGGTGAAGATCGGCCGGCGCGACAGCAGCGAGGCGCGATAGACCGAGCGGTAGAAGCGCCCGTAGTTCGAGCCGGTCTTCTGCCCCATCGCGGCGACCGACCAGCCGGTCCAGTCCTGCCCGCCGATGCCGGCGATGCCCGATCCGTAGATCCGGTAGACGAAATCGTCGCCCGACGGCAGCACGTCGAGCAGCAGGATGTAGCCGAGTGCCGCGCGCATCTCGACCGGGTCGATCGCCGTCGCCGGCGGCAGGTCGCCCGCGCGCGGCAGCAGGTTCCAGTAGTCGAGCAGGAAGCGCAGCGTGCGGTGGCCGACCGCGTTGGCCCGCGGATCGAACAGGATCGTCGGCCCCGGCACGCCGGCGACGGCGAAATCCGCGTCGAACAGGCCTTTCTCGCCGGCGAGGATTCCGCGCGCCGCCGCGTCGATGCTTTCGTGGTCGCCCGGCGGCGGCACGAACGCGACGGGCACGTGCCCGAAGGCCGGCGCTTCGTGCAGCGGCTGCGCGAACCTCTGGTCCTTCGCGTCCGGCGGCACGCCTAGGCCCGCAGGCTGGCGCCGGTCGCCTTGGCGACGGCGGCCACGATCTTCGTCGCGACGGCTTCGAGATCCTCGTCGGTCAGCGTGCGTTCCACGGGCTGCAGGCGCACGGCGATGGCGACCGACTTCTTCCCCTCGGCGACACCCTTGCCGCGATAGACGTCGAACACGCTGGCCCCCGCGATCAGCGCCTTGTCGGCCGATTTCGCCGCGCGCAGGATCGCGTCGGCGGCCACATTCTCGTCGACGACGAAGGCGAAGTCGCGCTCGACCGGCTGCAGCGTGGCGAGCTTCAGCGCCGGGCGCTGGCGCCCGCCCTTGGCCTTGGGGGCCGGGATCGCGTCGAGGAACACCTCGCACGCGACGAGCGGGAAATCGATGTCGAGCGCCTTCAGCGCTTCGGGATGCAGCTCGCCGAATTGGGCGAGCACCGTCTTGGGTCCGAGCTTCAGCACGCCCGAACGGCCGGGATGGAACCAGCCGGGTGCCTCGCGCGCGACCGCCACGTTTTCCACCGACAGGCCGAGCTGCTGGAGCAGCGCCAGCGCATCGCCCTTCGCGTCGAACGCGTCGACATTGCGCGCGGCCTGGCCCCAGTGGCGGCCCACGGCCGCACCGGCGCGAACGCAGGTCGCGACCATGCGCTGCCCGGTCTCGCTCGGGTCGTGGAAGATCGGGCCGACCTCGAACAGTGCCGAGTCCGGCCAGCCGCGGTCGGCGTTGCGCCGTGCGGCGTTGGCAAGATTGGGGATGACCGACGGGCGCATGTAGTCGAGATCGGCGCTGATCGGGTTGGCGAGTGCGAGCTTCGAGTTCGTTCCGCCGAAGGGCTTGGCGTGGCTCGCCTGCATGAACGAGAACGTCACCGCCTCGACCAGACCCAGGCCCGCGAGCACGCGCTTGGCGTCGCGCACGCGGCGCTGGGCGGGCGCGAGCGCCAGCGGCGGCATCGCGGAATCGCGCGGCATGCGCACCGGCTGGATCGAATCGTAGCCGATGATGCGCACGACCTCTTCCACCAGGTCGGCTTCGCCATGCACGTCGGCGCGCCACGGCGGCGGCGCCACGTCGAACGCGGTGCCCTTGTCGGAAACCGTAAAGCCGAGCGCCGTGAGGATTCGCGCCTGTTCGCCCTTCGGCACGTCGAGGCCGCCCAGCGTGGCACAGCGGTCGTAACGCAGCGCGTAGCTGCGCTTCCATTCGGGCACGGCGCCGGTGACGACCGGCTCGGAACATTCGCCGCCGCACAGCTCCAGCACCATCTTCGTGGCCGCTTCCATGCCGTCGATCACGGCGGCGGGATCGAGGCCGCGTTCGAAGCGGTAGCGCGCGTCGGACAGGACCTGGTGGTGCCGGCCCGTCATCGCCACGCGGATCGGGTCGAACAGCGCCACTTCGAGGAACATCTCGGTCGTGGACGCATCGCACCCCGTCGTGGCACCACCCATCAGGCCGCCCATCGAGACCATGCCGCTGGCGTCGCAGATCATCGTCTCGCCGCCGGCCATCGTGTAGGGCTTGTTGTTGAGTGCCGCGAATTCCTCGCCGCCCTTGGCGGGCTTCAGGACGAGATCGCCCTTGAGCTTGCCGGCGTCGAACACGTGCAGCGGGCGGTTGATGTCGAGCGTGAAGAAGTTCGTGATGTCGACGAGTGCCGAGATCGGCCGCAGCCCGACCGCGAGCAGGCGGTCGGCGAGCCATTTGGGCGACGGGCCGTTCTTCAGGCCGCGGAAATGGCGGCCGACGAAAAGCGGGCAGTGGCCGGGCTCGGCCAGCTCGAAACGCACGCCGACCGGCGACTTGTATTTGCCGGCGACCTTCGCGACCGGGGCCGGCTTCAGCGTGCCGAGACCCGCGGCGGCGAGGTCGCGCGCGATGCCGCGCACGCCCAGGCAGTCCGCGCGGTTGGGCGTGATCGCGATGTCGATGACCGGATCGTCGTAGCCGAGGATTTCGGCGAAGGGCTTGCCGACGGGGGCGTCAGCCGGCAGGTCGATGATTCCGTCGTGATCCTCGCCAAGGCCCATCTCGCGCATCGACACGAGCATGCCGTTGGAGGCCTGCCCGCGGATCTGGCCGGCCTTGAGCAGCAGCCCGGTTCCCGGAACGACCGTGCCGACGGGGGCGAACACGCCCTTCATGCCGGTGCGCGCGTTGGGTGCCCCGCACACGACCTGCACGGTCCCCGCCCCGGTATCGACCGTGCACACGCGCAGCCGGTCGGCGTCGGGATGGGGCTTGGCTTCCACCACGTAGGCGACCTTGAACGGTGCGAGCGACTTCGCGGGATCGGCGATGCCTTCGAGTTCGAGGCCGATCGCGGTCAGTCCCTTGGCGATCTCGTCGAGCGAGGCCGTGGTGTCGAGATGCGTCTTGAGCCAGGAAAGCGTGAACTTCATCGCGCGAGACCGCCGGAAAGGGTGGGAACGTCGACGGCAAGGAAGCCGTAATGGCGCAGCCAGCGCAGGTCCGCCTCGTAGAAGGTGCGAAGGTCCGGGATGCCGTATTTCAGCATCGCGACGCGCTCGATCCCCATGCCGAAGGCGAAGCCCTGATACTCGTCGGGATCGATGCCGCACATCGCCAGCACCTTCGGGTTCACCATCCCGCAGCCGAGGATCTCCAGCCAGTCGTCGCCCACGCCCAGCTTCAGCTCGCCGCCGCCGCGCGTGCAGGCGATGTCCATTTCCGCCGACGGTTCGGTGAAGGGGAAGTAGCTGGGCCGGAAGCGGTAGCGCAGGTCCGGGATCTCGAAATAGGCGCGCACGAACTCCACGAGGCAGCCCTTGAGGTGGCCCATGTGCGAGGTCTTGTCGATGACGAGACCTTCGATCTGGTGGAAGTTCGGCGAGTGCGTGGCGTCGGAATCCGAGCGGTAGGTGCGGCCCGGGGCGACGATGCGGATCGGCGGCTTCTGCGACAGCATCGTGCGCACCTGCACGGGGCTGGTGTGCGTGCGCAGCACGTTGCCGTATTGCTGGCCGTTCTCGCCGACCAGATAGAACGTGTCGTGGCTCTGGCGGGCCGGATGCTCGGGCGGGATGTTGAGGCGCGTGAAGTTGTAGTCGTCGCTCTCGATGTCCGGCCCTTCGGCGACCGCGAAGCCCATCTCGCCGAAGATCGTGACGAGTTCGTCGATCGTCTGGCTGATCGGATGGATGCGGCCTTCGGGCGTCGAACGCACGGGAAGAGATACGTCGACCGTCTCGGCGGCGAGCCGCGCGTTCAGCGCCGCACCTTCGAGTGCCACCTTGCGCGCGTCGAGCCTTGCGACCAGTGCTTCCTTCAGCACGTTGAACGCAGCACCGCGCGCCTTGCGCTCGTCCGCGGGCAGCGTGCCCAGCGTCTTCATCAGCTCGGTCACGCGGCCCTTCTTGCCGAGCGTCTCGACGCGCACCGCGTCGAGCGCTTCGAGATTGGCCGCCGCGTCGATCTTCGCGGCGGTCTCGGTCTCGATGTTCGTCAGGTCGTCCATGAAGCTTCCACCGGTCTCGGAACGGAAAAAGGGGGCCCGGCCTTGAAGGCCAGACCCCCTCTGTCGGGTCGAAAGTCGTCTGGTACGTAGACGGCTTAGAGGGCGGCCTTGGCCTTCGCGACCAAGGCGCCAAAACCCTGCGGGTCGGTCATCGCGATGTTGGCCAGCACCTTGCGGTCGATCTCGATCGAGGCCTTCTTGAGGCCGGCGATCAGGTTCGAATAGGTGAGGCCGTGCTCGCGCGCACCGGCGTTGATGCGCTGGATCCACAGCGCGCGGAATTCGCGCTTCTTGTTGCGACGGTCGCGGTACGCGTACTGCAGGCCCTTTTCGAGGCGCTGGAGTGCGGCGCGGAAGGTGGTGCCGCTGCGGCCGACATTGCCGGCGGCGAGTGCGACGACTTTCTTGTGGCGGGCACGCCCGGTGACGCCACGCTTTACACGAGCCATTGTGTCTCTCCTTGCGTTCGGATCAAGCGTACGGGAGGAAGAAGCGCTTCACGCGCACTTCCTCGCCATGCGTCAGCGCGGAAGTGCCGCGCGACGAGCGCTTCACCTTCTGGGGGCGCTTGCGCATGCCGTGGCGCCTGCCGACCGCTGCGGCGAGAACCTTGCCGCTGGCCGTGACTTTGAACCGCTTCTTCGCGGCCGACTTGGTCTTCATCTTGGGCATTTGATACTCCTTCGAAGTTCGCGCGGTTGGGCATGCCCGTTCCGGGAGGCGGGAGGATCCGAAGATCCCCGAACACGCTTTCCCTCGGCCGTGGCCGCGCAATTGGAAGCGGCGGGTTATACAGGCGGGTGAAGGGCTTGGCAAGTAGGCCCCACCGGCCGCCGATTTCCCTTGTAAATCAGCCGCCAAAGTGGTCTTTGCGCCCCACGATCCTTTCTCTGGCCTGCCTCTTGGCGGCTTGCCCCTTCGGGGGTCCACCCTGGTCACACCCAGAAATCCGGTCGTCCAAAGCCGCACGCATCCTGCGCGCGGCGTGAATCGTCTGCGTTCCGGCCCTGCCGGGACGCCGGCAAACCCATGGAGGCCGAGATGGCTGATGGAAAAGTGAAGTGGTTCAACGCGACGAAGGGCTTCGGCTTCATCGTCCCGACCGACGGTACGCAGGACGTGTTCGTCCATATCAGCGCCGTCGAGCGCGCCGGTCTCAAGACCCTCGCCGAAGGCCAGGAAGTGTCCTTCGACCTGGTCCGCGATCGCGGCAAGACGTCGGCTGGCAACCTCAAGGTCGCCTGAGCACTTTCAAAGGTGCGACGAAAAAGGGCCCCTCGCGGGGCCCTTTTTTGTGCGTCACCGCCGCGCGTAATAGGCCTCGTAGGCGACGATCGCCGACAGCAGCACCCCGTCGCTCAGGATGAACGTCTCGCTCGACTGGAACGTGTCGGGCGTGTAGCGCCAGCCGGCCTCGGGCGTGACGGTCGATCCGTTGATGACGCTGACGACCCGCGACCGGTCGCCCGGCCACCACCAGCGCCGCCACGGCTGCGCATGGTTCTCGGCGATGTGCGCGATGTACGACGCCGCCACGAGCCGGCCGTCGCCCGATGCACCCTGCGACGTCAGGCGCGCCGGAATACCGGAGTTGAGCCCGTTGATCCAGCCAAGCGCGGCGGTGGCCATGTCGGCAAGCGCCGGATCGCCGGAAATCTCGGCAAGAAGGACGGCGTCGAGCGCCATGCGCGCGAATTTCGAGTTCGACCAGAATCCCGCCGCCCCCGCACCCTTGGGAACCGGGCCGGGTGCCACCACCGTGTCGCGGTAGCTGCGCGGTTCGCCGACCGGAAACAGGCGGAAACCGTTCGTCGCGCGCACGGGCAGGAAGCCGGTGCGCGCGATCTCGCGCGCGGTGGCCACGAAGGCGGCGCGCTCCGGATGCGCGGGGAACGCGGCGAGCCAGTCGTGCAGCGCCTCGAAATAGGGGGCCGTCTCGGCCGCGTAGCCGGCACCGCGCTCGGGCCGGAACGCGGCGAGATGCCGGCGCAGCTGCGCCGTCGCGCGCATGGCTTCGCCCGCTTCGCCGGCGTGGCGGTAAAGCAGCATCGCCAGCGACGCGTCGAGATGTGCGGGCAGTGCCGCGGAAGGCCGGTCGCGCTCGGCGCGGAGTGTGGCGACGATCCGTGCCGCGAGATCGCGGTCGGAAGGCGCCTGCCGGTCGAGTGCGGCCAGCGCCTTGGCCAGACCGTAGAGTGCAAACGGCGTGCTGGACTCGTCGGGCCGGCCCATGGCCCGGGCGGGATGGTTGTCGGCGAAGCCGCCCTCGGGCCGGCGCAGCGCCAGCAGGTAGCGCACGCCGACGCGCACCTGCTCGCGCAGGCGCGCGCGGTCGGCCGGATCGAAGTCGCCGGCGCGATGCCTGTAGACGTCGGCGAGCCCGGCCACGAAGGCGCCGTGCGAGCGCGCCTCGCCCATCAACGAGTTGCAGTCGTAGAAGCCGCCGCCATGTGCTGCCGTCGCGTTGCGCAGGACTGCGTTCTCGACGGACAGGGCGCGCAGGACCCGCCGGCCGAGCACGCGTTCGCCGATCTCGAAGGGTGCGGATTCGGCCTGCCCGACCCGGATGCGGTAGCGCCCGGGGCGTGCGATCTCGCTGAAATCGGCTTCCCGGAGCCGCATGCCCCAGGTCTCGGGCAGCGCCTTGAGCGTTCCCGACGCGACGACGCGGCCGTTCTCGTCGGAAAGCTGCCACTGGCCGGGCGCCGCATCGCCCCCCGGTGCCGCGTCGCGCACGAGCGCACGCTTGGCCGCACCCGTCTCGTAGCCGGTGACGCTGTAGAGAAGGGCGGGTTCGTCGGACGGCGGGGCCGCGGCGCATGCGGCGAGCGCGATCGAAAGAACGCCGACCTTCGCCCATGACCGCATGCGGAACCCCGCGGATTACTTCGGCGCGACGACCATCGTCATCTGGCGGCCTTCCATGCGCGGATGCGCCTCGACCTTGGCGAGCTCGACGAGATCGCCCTTGAGGCGCTCGAGAAGCTGGGTCCCCAGTTCCTGGTGGACCATCTCGCGGCCGCGGAAGCGCAGCGTGACCTTGACCTTGTCGCCTTCCTCGAGGAAGCGGACCATCGCGCGCTTCTTGACGTCGTAGTCGTGGTCGTCGATGCCCGGGCGCATCTTGATCTCCTTGATCTCGATGACCTTCTGCTTCTTGCGGGCCTCGTTGGCCTTCTTCTGCTGCTCGTACTTGAACTTGCCGAAATCGAGCAGCTTGGCGACGGGCGGTTCGGCGTTCGGGCTTACCTCGACGACGTCGAGCCCGGCATCCCAGCCGAGCTGGAGTGCATCGAAGACATTCACTACTCCGAGCATTTCGCCTTCCGCACCGATCAGGCGCAGGTCGGGCGATTCGATCTCGTCATTGATGCGCGGGCCATCCTTGGCGGGCGCTGATTCCTGGGTCGGACGGGCGATGGCAATTCTCTTTTTTCAGTTGGAAACGGGGCGAATTTACGCGCGCAGGCCGGCAAGTCAAGGACGGTTCGGCTTCCGGGGGGCCGGAACCTTGCCTTCGCGCACGAACAGCAGGCGCATCACCTCGTCCACGCCGAGGCCTTTCAAGCTCTCCCGGCGCAGGACCGCGACCTCCGCCCCGCGCGGCGCGCAGAGCTTGGGGTCGGATTCCGACGAGAACAGCACGACCGACGGGCAGCCCGCGGCCGCGATCAGGTGCATGGGCCCGGTATCGTTGCCGATCGCGGCCCCGGCCCCCTTCGCCATCGCGGCGATTTCGGCGAAATCCGTCTGGCCGACCAGGTCGCGCGCGCGGGGGGCGACGGCGCGCACCGTCTCGCCCAGCCCCTTCTCGTCCGGACCGCCGATCAGCACGGGCGTGGCGCCGTGCGCCAGCAATTCGGTCGCGAGCGCGCCGTATTTGGCGATGGGCCAGCGCTTGGCCGGCCGGCCGGCCGATCCGCCGGGAACCAGCAGCACGTAGGGGTCGGGCAGCTTGAAGCGCGCAAGATCGGCCGCGACCCAGCCCAGATCGGCGGCGGGCACGTCCGCGATCCCGGCCATCGCGAGCTGTTCGCGCTGGCGGTCGACCGTGTGCATGGAATCGCGCGCCGGATTGGCGTGCGGATGGCTGCAGCCGGGCGCAATACCCGACCATTCCGGCCGCCCCGGCCCCATCAGGCGGAAATAGAGCGACGAGCGGTCGGATGTCTGCAGGTCGTAGACGCGCGCGAAGTTGCCGCCGCGCAGGCGGCGGCGCAGCGCCAGCAGGCCCGGCAGGTTCAGCTTGTGCGGGCGCGGATCGATCCACACCTCGTCGGCATAGGGGCTCGCGCGCACGAAATCGGCGAAGGGTGCACTCGTCATCAGCACGATGCGCGCACCCGCATGGTGCCGGCGGATCGCCGCCAGGGGCCCCAGTGCCTGCACCACGTCGCCCAGCGCGCCGAGCTTGATGACGAGGATGTTGGGCGGAACGTCCGGTTCGCTCATCCCCAGACCTCGGGATACGTCTCGCGCAGCAGTTCCTCGTAGACGTCGAGCGTCGCCTGGCACATGCGTTCCTTGGTGAAGTTGACGCGCACATGGTCGATCGCGGTCTGCGAAAGCTGCTTGCGGCCCTCGGCATCCAGTGCCAGTGCGGCGCGCAGCGCATCGGCCAGCGAATCCATGCGGCCGGCGGTGAAGGTCCAGCCGGTCTCGCCCTCGATAAGGATTTCGGGTGCGGCCCCGTGCGCGGGCGCGACGACCGGGCGGCCCATCGCCTGCGCTTCCGCGACGACGCGCCCGAAGGCCTCCGGATCTGTCGAGGCGGAGACGACGACGTCGGCCAGCATGTAGGCCGCCGGCATGTCGGCGCAGTGGTCGACGATGCGCGCGATCCCTTCCAGCCCGCGTGCGCGCACGCGCTTTTCCAGCTCCGCGCGATAGGCGGTGCGGCCCTGGTCGGAGCCGACGAACAGCAGCACCATGTCGCGCCGGCCGAGCTTGGCGACCGCGTCGATCAGCAGCGTCTGGCCCTTCCAGCGCGTCAGGCGGCCCGGCAGCATGACGACCGGCAGCCCGTCGGGCAGGCGCCAGTCGGTGGCGAGCTTGACCTGCCGCTCGACCGACACGCGCGCGGGATCGAACTTCGCCACGTCGATGCCGCGATGGATCACGCGCACCAGCGTGCTGGGCACGTGGTAGGTCTGGCTCAGGTGGCGCGCGATGAATTCCGAGATCGCGATGACGCGCGCCCCGCGCGCCATGATCGAATTGTAATAGCGCTTGATCGGGTTGCCGAAATTGTACGTGCCGTGGAACGTGGTCATGAAGGCCACGCGCTCGCGCCGTGCGGCAGCGCGCGCACTCCACGCCGGTGCGCGGCTGCGCGCATGGACGATGTCGGCACCCGTGCTGCGGATCACCTCGGCCAGGCGCGCCACATTGCGGCGCATCGTGAACGGGTTCTTCGACGCGACCGGCAGCGTGATGTGCGTGGCGCCCGCACGCTCCAGCTCGCGCACCATCGGCCCGCCTTCGGACACGACGATCGACCGCCAGCCCGCCTTGACGGTCGCGGCGGCGACGTCGACGGCCCCGCGCTCGACCCCGCCGGTGACGAGGGCGGGCAAAACCTGCATGATGACGGGAACGCGCGCGGCGACGGGCAGGCCCGTCCCGGGCCCGCTTTCAGTCGCTTTCTCTCCGCCGTTCAAGGATTGCATGTCGTCCGACCAAACGCGCCCGGGCTTTTTCGCCCATCCCGACCCGCACGCACCCCGTATCGCCTATCGCCGGATTCGCGGCAAGTCCCCCGGCATCGTCTTCTGCACCGGCTTCATGTCCGACATGTCCGGTTCGAAGGCGCTGGCGGTCGAGGAATGGGCCCGAAGGCGCGGTCAGGCCTGTCTGCGCTTCGATTATCGCGGCCACGGGGAATCGGAAGGAAACTTCGCGGACGGCACGATCGGCCTGTGGCGGGACGACGCACTCGGCGTGTTCGACGCTCAGACCGAGGGGCCCCAGATCGTCGTCGGTTCGTCGATGGGCGGCTGGATCGCGCTGCTGCTCGCCCTCGCCCGGCCGGACCGCGTGACCGCCCTCGTGGGCATTGCCGCCGCCCCGGATTTCACCGAGGACCTGATCTGGGCGAAGCTGCCGCCGGCCCTGCGCGCGAAGATCGAGACCGAGGGCATGTTCCACCAGCCCAGCGAATATGGCGACACGCCCTATACGATCACAAAGGCATTGATCGAGGACGGGCGGCGCCACCTGCTGCTGCGCGGACCCATCGCGTACGCAGGGCCGGTGCGCCTGCTGCACGGCATGCTCGACCCGGACGTGCCGTGGCAATGGTCGCCGAAGATCGCCGAACGGCTCGCCGGCGGCGATGTGCGCGTGACGCTGGTCAAGGACGGCGACCACCGCCTGTCGCGCGAGCAGGACCTGAAACTGCTGACCGATACGCTGGACGAACTCGCCGGCTAGGCGCCGGACGCAAGCAGCGCCTTCAGCCCGGTGCGGTAGGCAAATCTCAAATCCGGGATCCACACGCGATAACCTTGACTATTGAAATAGTCTAGATTGCAATCTAGCCCTACTTTAAACTGTTTTGCTAATTTATGTGACCCGGGGTTAGAGGGGCTAGACATGCGCGATGTTGGCAAGATTCAACTTCAATCGGCCACGCGCAAACCCGCTCACTTCCCTGCCATCATAAAGGCGCTGAAAGATTGGGAAGCTGGCAAGTTTGAAGCACGGCCAGATGGCGCTTTTCAAATTCGAGAGTCCGGCGTCTCTGCAACGATAGAAAAGTCGGAACAATCTCTCGGCGATCTGAGATACTTCCAGATCTCATATGGAGAGCCCGTCTCGTTTGGCACCTTATCGACGAAGGTGCGTCTTTTAGAGCGGCAGAAGGCTCTCCATTTCCAATGCACTTTGGCAGCACAATCAGCTGGTGGGCTAGTTCCGCCAAAGGTCGACGTTTGGATACCAAGATTTATTCGATCAATTGTAGACCTAGGGATTCCTTGGCAGGTCACACCGGATTCTGAGAGGGTCTTCTCGAAGTGTTTTGATGTTTCGCAGGAGCACTACCAGTCGCTCGAAGATTTGATCCTTTCTGAATCTCGAAAGCTTCCACTTGTTGTTGTTTCTTCGCTCAATGGCAGAACAATCGCCGGCGATATACATGAAAAGATAAGCAAGTATGCGTGCGGGCTCGCACATACTTGTCGAATTTCCGAGAGCGTCGCGTGGCAGCTGACGACAAAGCTCGGTAAGGAATGGTCTTGCTACAATGGCGCAATTCGATTGTTTTGGCCGCTTCGGAAAAACAGAACAGACTTTCGAGCGCACCCGCTCTGGACTTACGATAAAATTTTGGCCGAATTTGATAGCCAAGAGCGCGCACGAGACATTTTTTCCAATTTCCTTCGAAGGGTACTAGTTGAGGCGTCGACATTCGTAGTCGATGATCCGGTCTATTCGGAGTTTGAGAATGAGCGTGTCCGCCAAGCGGCCGAACTTCAACGCCAAGCCGCTTCATCATCAAACGACTACGAAGGGCTTGCCAATTTATACGCAAAGGAGAACGACGATCTACGCGCCTTACTTCGGGATCGTGACGCTGAAATTTCTACACTTCGCTCAAATGTACAGGCGCTTAGTTACCCAACAAACCAGCAAGATGATGCCCAGGATGTTGGGGGCCAAAGGAACGCGCCGCCGATTTCTGTTGTCGAAGCCATTCAACAGGCCCGAGATCAGTTCGCGACAACACTTACTTTCGGAGAGAAAATCGACGAGCATGCGGCGACATTAGACGCTTCCGCAGGTCCGCCAGAGAAGTTGTATCGATACTTGGAAACTTTGAATCGACTCTCAATCGAACTTGGTTCGAATCGGGCCTTGGGCCGAACCATCCCTATTTGGCTTAGAGAAAACAATGTGGAATGCAGTGGTGAGTCAGAAACCGTAGCAAACAACAAAGAGGCAAAAAAAAGAAGAACATTCAAAATTGATGGAAAGTTACAGTACTGCGAATGGCACGCAAAGCCGTCAGACGGCGTGTCGCCAAATTTGTGCGTTCGGATATATTTCTCGATTGGCGCGGAGGGGAAGCGCGTAAAAATCGGCTATATTGGTCGCCACTTTGACTAATAAAAATCGCCAATGGTTATCGACTAATGGCCGTGAAATAACGCCTTCAGCCCCGTGCGGTAATCGGGATAGGCAAGCTTAACGCCGAGCGCTTCCTTGATGCGCAGGTTCGAGACGCGCTTGGATTCGGCGTAGAACGAGCGGGCCATCTCGCTCATCGATTTCTCGGCGAGCGCGTACGGGATTTCGGGCGGCGCCTCGCGGCCCAGCAGGGCCGCCGCATAGGCGATCACATCCTGCGGCGGGGCCGGATCGTCGTCGCACACGTTGTAGATGGCGCCGCTTTCCGGTGACGCGATCGAAGCTTCGAGCACGCTGGCGATGTCCTCGACATGGATGCGGCTGAAGACCTGGCCCGGCTTGACCACGCGCTTCGCGCGGCCCTCGCGCACCGTATCCAGCGCGCTGCGCCCCGGCCCGTAGATGCCGGCGAGGCGGAAGATGTGGACCTTCTGCCCGACGCGGCCGAGCGACAGCCAGCCTTCCTCGGCCGCGACGCGTGCCTTGCCGCGCGGGCCGACGGGATGGAGCGCGCCGCGCTCGTCGACCCACTCGCCGCCGCGATCGCCGTAGACGCCGGTGGTGGAGAGATAGCCCGTCCATTTCACGCCTTCGAGGCGGATCAAATCGTTGGCGTGATGGTCGAGCACGGCGTCGCCCTTCGCGTCCGGCGGGACCGACGACAGCAGGTGCGTGGTGCCGGCGAGTGCCGCGGCCACGTCGGCAAGCGGCCTGCCGCGGTCGAACAGGAACGGCTCGATGCCGGCGGCGCGCAGGGTCGCGGCCTTCTCCGGCGTGCGGCAGGTACCCGCCACGCGCCAGCGCCCGGCGAGCAGCCGGCGCGCGAGCGCCATCGCCGAATAGCCGAGCCCGAAGCAGAACAGCCGGTTCGCGCGTGCGGGGTGGAGCGGGATCGTGTCGGGCAGTGCGACGGGCATGACGGCGCCAAGTCTATGGCATTGCGACCCGTCCGGCGCTACACCCTCGCGCATGAAACGACTGGTCCCGCTCCTCGCCGCGTTCGCGGCCCTGCTTGTCGCGACACCGCTCGAAGCCCAGCAGCCGCGCACGCAGACACCCGTGCAGAGCGCGCCGGCCGGTGCCGGCTTCGCGCGCCCGTTGCCGCGCCTGGAGCCGTCGCCGGCGAGCGCCAACGAATACGATGCCTGCATGCGCAAGGCCGAACGCCTGCCCGACCAGGCCTACGAGGACGCGATGGGCTGGGCGCGCACGCGCGGCGGCGGGGAACCCGCACAGCACTGTGCCGCTGTCGCCCTGTTCAACCGCGGCTCGTTCCGCCAGGCGGCCGAAGCCTTCACCGATCTTGCCGGCCGCTTCCGCGACGCGCGCACGCTGCTGCGCGCGAGCCTCGTGGCGCAGGCCGGGCGCGCGTGGCTTGCCGCCGACCGGCCTCTGCAGGCGATCGCCGCCTTCGCGTCGGCCATCGAGATATCGCCCGGCACCGCGACCTTCTGGATCGACCGCGCCGAGGCGCTGGCCGCGGACGGGAAATTCTGGGAGGCGATCGACGATCTCAACCGCGCGCTCGATCTCGATGCCGGGCGCGGCGACGCGCATGCGCTGCGCGCGGCCGCCTACCGGCAGCTCGACACGCCGGATCTTGCGCTCGAGGATGCGGACGCCGCCGTGCGGCTCGCCCCGACGATGCCGGAAGCCTGGCTCGAACGCGGGATCCTCAAGCACCTGCGCGGCGACAAGGACGGGGCGCGGCGCGACTGGCGCGAGGTGCTGCTGCTGGAGCCCGACGGTGCCGCCGCCGACACCGCGCGCGCCCATATCGAACGCATGGAGCTGGGCAGCGACACGCCGCCCCCGCCGCCGCGGCCGCGCCGCTAGCGCCTGAAATTCGTCGTCGTCGCCTTGACGAGATCGGCGCGCGACATATCCGCACCGCGCGCGTCGACGTCGGTCAGGTCCGCCCCGCGCAGGATCGTGCGGCGCATGTTGGAATCGGTGAGTTTCGCCCCGGAGAAATTCGCACCCGTCGCCTGCGCGTCGGCCAGCCGCGTGGGCCAGGTGGCGCGCGCGGCCCCGGGGGCGAGCGGCAGCGCGCTGAAATCGGCGCCGCGCAGGTCCGCCCCCATCAGGTTCGTCTTCGAGAAATTGGCGCCGCGCGCCTTGATGCCGGGCAGGTTCGCGTTCGTGAACTGGCAGCCCGTCAGGTTCGCGAAGGTGAGGTCAGCGTCGGTGAAGTCCGCCTTGCGGAACGTGCAGCGCACGAACTTCGCCGCCGACAGGCGCGCGCGCGCGAGTTCCGCACCCGTGAAATCGTAGGCTTCGAGGACGAGCTGGGTGCCTTCGCGGCCCTCGGTATCGACCCACTTGCCGTGCTCGGCGACGGCCGCCGGCAGGTCGAAGCCGATGCGCAGCGGATCGACCGGATACTTGGCGTGCGCCAGCCGCACTTCCTGCATGAAGGCGCCGTCGAACGACACGGCCGCGAGATCGGCGCCCTCCATGTTCGTGCGCATCATGCGCGCCTCGGCGAAGGTGGCGCCGCCAAGGATGCAGTTCGACAGGTTCGTCTCGGTGAGATCGGCACCGCGGAAGATCGTGCCGGTCAGGTCCGAGCCCGTCAGGTCCGCACCCACGAGACTGGCGTTGGCGAGATTGCAGTTGGTCAGGTCGGTCTTGTTGCCGATGGCGCGACCCACGCGCGCCTCGGTCATCTGCGCGCCGACGAAGCGCGCTCCCGACGCGTTGGTCGTCGCGGTCGCGGCCTTGGCGTAGTCGAGCTGGCCGTCGTCGCCGGCCGAGACCATCACGCCGTCGCGCAGGTCGGCGCGGTGCAGGATGGCCCCTTCGAGATCGGCCCCCGACAGGCACGCCGCACGGAAATCGACGCGCGTCATGTCGGCATCGATGAAATAGGCGCGTCGCACGTCGGCACCGTAGAAGCTGGCGCGCTGCAGCTTGGCGCGCGAGAAGTCGCTTTCCACGAAACTGCCGCCGACGAACTCGGCGTCGGTCAGGTCGCGGTCGTTGAAATCGAGATGGCTCGCCTCGAAGAATTTCAGCACCAGCCGCCGCCCGCCGGCCTTGCCGGTGAGCCAGCGCACATGCGCGTCCAGCATCTGGTCCAGCAGCGGCTGGGTCAGCTTGGGCGGCAGTTTCCGGCCGGTGGGACTGAGCTGTGCGGTCGCGTTCATGCGGGATTTCGGGCAGTTGGAATTCTTATTTACCTTGCAGGTTGGATGCCGCCAAGAGAACCAACCCACTATAAAATCTGCATAATTTCTGTTATCCACAATGGCTTGTGGGTATCCGTGCAGCCGACCGCTAGAAGCTGCGGCGAAGCGCACCTGAATATTATTTTGCGCTGCAATGCTCCGGCGCGGATCGCGGTGTCGGGGCACGCCGAAGCGCCAGCCACATCGCCAGGGCCAGCCCCGCGACCGGCAGGCCCGCCCACAGCGCGTGATATCGACAGGCACCCAGATCGATCAGTCGCGCCTGCGCCCAGCGCGTCGTCAGCACGAGCGCCACGAGATACGCGACGCACGCTGCGGCGAGCGCTTCGTCCTCGTCCAGTTCCGGCAGAAGCGCGAACAGCAGCGCGCTAGCCGCGAACAGACCGGACATGCGCAGCGCATAGCCGCGCCTGCCGATCGGCCGGCGCGGCGGACGGATGCCGATCGCGATCCACGACACCAGCGGCGGGACCGCCAGGAACGGCAGGAAGACGATCGCGAGGTCCCAGTACGTGAATACAATCATCGATTGATCCTCGCGACGAGCTTAATCGCGCGGGACCTTCGCCGTCATTCAGAAATCGAGGTCGGCGTAGTGCGCTGGCGGGGGCGAACCCGGCACGTGGTCGGCCAGCAGCGGGCGGAACGAAGGCCGACTCTTGATCGGCGCATACCATTCGTGGGCGCGCGGATAGGCTTCCCAGGGCACATCGCCCAGATAGTCGAGCGTGGAAATATGCGCCGCCGCCGCGATGTCGGCCAGACTGAAGCGCTCGCCCGCCAGGAACTTCCGGCGCTCGGCGAGCCAGCCGATGTAATCGAGGTGGTAGCGGATGTTCTGGTAGCCGGCGCGGATCGCCTGCGAGCTTGGCTCCGCCGTCGCGAGGAAGCGCTTCATCATCTTCTCGCGGTAGAGATTGTCTGTCACCTCGCGGGCGAACTTCTCGTCGAACCATGCGACGATCCGGCGCACCTCGGCGCGCTCGCCCGGCGTCTCGCCGATCAGGTTGACCTCGGGATATTCGCGTTCGAGATGTTCGCAGATCGCCTGCGAATGGCAGATCGCGGTGCCGTCTTCCTCGATCAGCACCGGCACGGTGCCCGCCGGATTGACCGCGAGGAACGCAGACGCGCGTTCCCACGTCTTCTCGACCTTCATGTCGAAATCGAGCCGCTTCTCGCCAAGTGCGACGCGCACTTTGCGGCAGAAGGGGGAAAGCGGGAGATGGTGAAGTATGCGCATCGCGACTCGGGTTCGCGCGATTCTACAAGCCTGCAGGCCGTTATGCGAGGCCCAACGCCGCCGCACCCAGCACGAGTGCGGCGACGAACGCGGCACTCGCGCACGCGCACAGCGCGATGCCGGCCGCGACCGCACGCCCGTCGCGCGCGATCAGGCCCAGCGAGAGCACGATCAGCGCAAGCGACGGAATCAGCGGCAACACGGGCAGCGGCAGCAGCAGCAGGCCTGCCTGCAGAATCGCGACGAGGCCGATCCAGCGTCGCGCGGCCGGCCCGCACCAGAGCGGCCAGCGCTCGGCGAACAGGCGTTCGGTGCGTGCAAGCATCGGCCGCAGAAAAGACAGGATCGTGCGCGCCCGCACGCGCGACACGCCGAGGCGCGCGAGGAATCCCGGCAGGCGCGGGTGCGCGATGCCAAGCACCATCTGTGCGGCGATCACGGCAAGCGGGAGCGCGAAGATCGTCGAGAAGCCCGGGATGCTCGGCCCTGGCGTCAGGTTCGGGGCCGCGAACAGGAACAGCAGCATGCCGTAGCCGCGCGATTCCAGCCGCGCCACCAGTTCGCCCAGCGTGACCCGGCCGTCTTCCGGCCCGTCGACCGCGTGTTCGAGCGCATCGGCGATCCCGCCGGCGTTCATGTCCGCCGCCCGACGAAGCGCGGCAGCACGACCGAGAGCGCGACGAGGGCGAGACCCAGCGCCACCGCGCCGATCAGTTCGACCCGCGCGGCTTCAGGATCCGCCCAGCCCGCGGCCCCGAGATTGGCGAACACGGCGGCGGCCGGCAGCGAACCCAGCAGCGTGCCGAGCGCGAAGTCGCGATAGGTTAGCGAGGAAAGTCCGAAGCCGTAATTGACCGCCGCACCGGGAACGGGAAGCAGACGCGCGAGTGCGACGGTGCGCCAGCCGCCGGCCTCGGCCCGCGCGATCCACGGGCCGACGCGCGGCAGGTCGTGCGGCACGAACGAACCCGAATTGACGAAGCGCGCGAGCAGGAAGCCCGCCGACGTGCCGGCAAGCGTGCCCGCAAGCGACCAGAAGATGCCGCCGGCAAGGCCGAACAACAGCCCCGCCACGATGGCCATCGCCCAGCGCGGAACGGAAACGAGCGACGTGGCGACATGTGCGAGCACGAAGACCGGGCCCATCCATATTCCGGCAAGGCCGATGCCCGCCTCGATCGCACCGGGCGTGATCGCGTCGCGCCGCGCATAGGCGGCGGCCGCCCCCGCCAGCACGAGGCCGACCGGGATCAGGCGGAGCCAGAGCGGCGGACGGTTCATCCGCGGTCGCGCTCAGTCGTCGCCGGCCTGCTGGCGTGAATGCTTGAGATCGACCCGGCGCACCGGATGCGCCAGCCGTGCCATCATTTCCTTCGGCACGATCTGGCGGAACTTGCCGACCTCGCGGTCCCAGTCGGCGAGCAGGCCGCGCGCGTGCTTGGACTGCGTCTCGCGCACATGCTCCTCGATCAGTTCCTTGAGCACGCCTTCCCAGTGCGCGGTCTCGACGCCCTGCACCAGCACGGTCTCGGCATTGACGCGGTCGGCGAAGCTGCCGTCGGCGTCGTAGACGAAGGCCATGCCGCCGGTCATGCCGGCACCGAAATTGTCGCCTACGGGGCCGAGGATCGCGACGGTGCCGCCGGTCATGTATTCCAGCCCGTTCGATCCGCAGCCTTCGACCACGGCGGTGGCACCCGAGTTGCGCACGCCGAAGCGTTCGGCCGCCTGGCCGGCCGCGAACAGCCGGCCCGCGGTCGCCCCGTAGAGCACCGTGTTGCCGACGATCGTGTTGGCCTGCGAGACGAGCGGCGAGGACGTGACCGGGCGCACGACGATCGTGCCGCCCGACAGGCCCTTGCCGACATAGTCGTTCGCGTCGCCGAACACTTCGAGCTTGATGCCCTGCACGGCGAAGGCACCCAGCGACTGGCCGGCCGAACCGCGCAGGCGGATCGTGATGTGGCCGGGCTTGAGGCCGGTCATGCCGTACTTGCGCGTGATCTTCGAGGAAAGCTTCGTGCCGATCGCGCGATAGACGTTCCGGATGTTGTAGGCGAGCTGCATCTTCTCGCCGCCTTCCAGTGCCGGTGCGGCGTCGGCGATCATCTGCTCGTCGAGCGTCTCGGGAACCTCGTTGCGGCCCACCAGCGTGCAGTGGCGCGGGTATTCGCCCGGGTCCGCCTGCACGAGCAGCGGGTTGAGATCGAGATCGTCGAGGCTCTCGTCGCCGCGCAGCACCTGCGTGAGCAGGTCCGAGCGGCCGATCACGTCGCGTAGCGACTTGAAGCCGAGCGAGGCGAGGATCTCGCGCACTTCTTCCGCCACGAAGGTGAAGAGGTTGACGACCTTCTCGGGCGTGCCTTCGAACTTGGCGCGCAGCTTGGGGTCCTGCGTGCACACGCCCACCGGGCACGTGTTCGAATGGCACTGGCGCACCATGATGCAGCCCATCGCCACGAGGCTGGCCGTGCCGATGCCGAACTCGTCGGCCCCCAGCATCGCGCCGATGACGACGTCGCGGCCCGTACGGATGCCGCCGTCCACACGCAGCTTCACACGGTGGCGAAGGCGGTTGAGCGTGAGGACCTGGTTGGTCTCGCTGAGGCCCATCTCCCACGGCAGGCCGGCGTACTTGATCGACGACTGCGGGCTGGCACCCGTGCCGCCGACATGGCCGGAAATCAGGATCGCGTCGGCCTTCGCCTTCGCGACACCGGCCGCGATCGTGCCGATGCCCGAACGGGCCACCAGCTTCACGCACACCTGCGCTTCGGGATTGATCTGCTTCAGGTCGTAGATGAGCTGGGCGAGATCCTCGATCGAATAGATGTCGTGATGCGGCGGCGGGCTGATCAGCGTCACGCCGGGCGTGGAGTGGCGCAGCCGCGCGATCAGGTCGGTGACCTTCGCACCCGGCAACTGGCCGCCCTCGCCGGGCTTGGCACCCTGCGCCACCTTGATTTCGAGTTCGCGGCAGTTGTTGAGATATTCCGCCGTCACGCCGAAGCGGCCCGACGCGACCTGCTTGATCGCCGAGGACGCATTGTCGCCGTTCGGGCGCGGCCGGTAGCGCGCGGGATCTTCGCCGCCCTCGCCCGAATCCGACTTGGCGCCGATGCGGTTCATCGCGATGGTCAGCGTCTCGTGCGCCTCCGGTCCCAATGCACCGAGCGAAATTCCGGGGGCGACGAGGCGCTTGCGGATTTCGGTGATGCTCTCGACGTCGTCGACCGGGATCGCCTTGCGGCCCGGCTTGAAGTCCAGCAGATCGCGCAGGTTGATCGGCGGCAGCTTGCGGCAGCCTTCCGAGAACTTGCGGTAGGTCGCGTAAGAGTCCGACTCGACCGCGCGCTGCAGCACGTGGATCAGCTCGCCTTCCCAGAAATGCGCCTCGCCCGACTTGCGGAAGCGGTAGAAGCCGCCGACGGGAAGTGCAATCACGTCCTCGCGGAACGCGCGCGAATGGAGTTCGCCCGCCTTCTTCTGGATGCCGGTCAGGCCGATGCCGGAAATGCGGCTGGTCATGCCGGGGAAGAATTCCGAGATCAGCGTGCGCGACAGGCCGACCGTCTCGAAATTGTAGCCGCCGCGATAGGACGACACGATGGAGATGCCCATCTTCGACATCGTCTTCAGCAGGCCCTCGTCGATCGCCTTGCGGTAGCGCTCGGCGCATTCCTTCAGCGTCAGGCCCGGGAACAGGCCGCGCCGGTGGCGGTCGGCGATGGCTTCCTGCGCGAGATACGCGTTGACGGTCGTGGCACCCACGCCGATCAGCACGGCGAAGAAATGCACGTCGAGGCATTCGCCCGAGCGCACGTTGAGCGACGTGAAGGTGCGAAGCTGCTGGCGCACCAGATGCGTGTGCACGCCGCCGGCCGCCAGGATCATCGGGATCGGCGCCTTGGCCGGGCCCTGGTTCTTGTCCGACAGGATCACGTGCACGGCCCCGCCGCGCACGCCGTCCTCGGCCTCGCGCTGGACGCGCTTGAGGGCGTCGCGCAGCGCATATTCGCCCGCGGCCGGATCGAAGGTGCAGTCCACCTCGACGGCGGTCGCACCCATATAGGTGCGCATCGCCTCGAATTCCTCGTTCAGCAGGACGGGGCTTTCGAGCTGCAGCATGCGGCACTGGCTCTCGTCCTCGTCGAGGATGTTGCCGAGATTGCCCAGGCGCGTGCGCAGCGTCATCACGCGCCGCTCGCGAAGCGAGTCGATCGGCGGGTTGGTGACCTGGCTGAAATTCTGGCGGAAGAAATGGTGCAGGCCGCGGAACTTGTCGGACAGCACCGCGATGGGCGTGTCGTCGCCCATCGAGCCGACCGCTTCCTTCGCGTCCTCGACCATCGGGTGCAGGATCAGCTCGAGATCCTCGAGCGTCCAGCCGACCGACAGCATGCGCCGGCGCAACTCGTCGCGCGACAGCTCCTGCTTGGGCTCGGCATCGGCGCGCACGATCTGGTCGATGACGGTGATGTTCTTCGTCCAGTCGCCGAACGGGCGCGAGCGCGCGAGCCATTCCTTGAGTTCGCCGTCGCGGAAGAACTTTCCTTCGGCGAAATTGACCGCGACCATCTGGCCGGGACCCACGCGGCCCTTCTCGACCACGTTCTGCTCGTCGACCTTCACCATGCCGGCTTCGGAGCCGACGATCAGCAGCCCGTCGGCGGTGATCGTGTAGCGGCACGGGCGCAGGCCGTTGCGGTCCATGCCCGCCAGCACCCACTTGCCGTCGGTGCAGGCGATGGCGGCCGGGCCGTCCCACGGCTCCATGACCGAGTTCGAGTAGGCGTACATGTTGCGGATGTGCTGCGGCGTCTTGTCCGCATAGGACCAGGCCTGCGGCATCATCATCGTCTTGACCATCGGCAGCGCACGCCCGCCGCGCACCAGAAGCTCGAAGACGTTGTCCATCTGGGCGGAGTCCGAGCCCGCCTGCACGACGGGCTTGAGATCGTCCACGTTGGCGCCGAACAGCTCGTGCGCCATGCGCGTCTCGTGGCTCTTCATCCAGTTGACGTTGCCGCGCACGGTGTTGATCTCGCCGTTGTGGGCGAGCGTGCGCAGCGGCTGGGCGAGCTTCCATGTGGGGAACGTGTTGGTCGAATAGCGCTGATGGTAGATCGCGAAGGACGAAACGAAGCGTTCGTCCGTCAGGTCCGGATAGAAGACCGAGAGCGCTTCGGCCAGAAACATGCCCTTGTAGATGATCGAGCGGCACGACAGCGAGCAGATGTAGAAATCGACGAGGTTCTCGGCGAGCGCCTGCTTCTCGATGCGCCGGCGCACGACATAGAGGTCGAGCTCGAACTGGTCTTCGGCCACGTTGCGCGCGTTGTGGACCATGATCTGCTCGATCTCGGGCCGCGTCGCGTTCGCCTTCTCGCCGCACACCGACGTGTCGATCGGCACCTGCCGCCATCCGTAGACGGCGTAGCCCATCTTCAGGATCTCGGTCTCGACGATGGTGCGGCAGCGCTCCTGCCCGTCGAGGTCGTTGCGCGGCAGGAAGACCTGCCCGACCGCGACGCGCGCGTCCGACGGCTTCACGCCCTGGCGCGCGATGTGCGCCTTGAAGAAGTCCTGCGAGATCTCGATGTGGATGCCGGCCCCGTCGCCGGTCTTGCCGTCGGCGTCGACGGCCCCGCGGTGCCAGACGGCCTTGAGCGCTGCAATGCCCAGCTCGACCACCGCGCGGCGCGGCTTGCCGTCGATGGCGGCGACGAGACCCACGCCGCACGCGTCGTGCTCGTCGCGCGGATCGTAGGCGTGGCCGTCGATCAGCTTCGCGGCGTTGGCTTCGTATTCGCGCACATAGCGCAGGCCGGGGTCGATCGGATCGGTCATGGCGTGGCCCTCCTTACTCGGCCGCCGCGGCAGTCGCGGGCTTGGCCTTGGCGGCGAGATACTTGTGCATGGCGTCGGCGGCGTCGCGCCCGTCGCGGATCGCCCAGACGACGAGCGAGGCGCCGCGCACGATGTCGCCCGCGGCGAACACGCCGTCGAGCGAGGTCATCATCGTGCGGTGGTTGACCTTGAGCGTGCCCCAGCGCGTGACGGCGAGCTCGGGTGCGCCGAACATCTGCGGCACGTCCTCGGGATCGAAGCCCAGCGCCTGGATCGCGAGATCGCAGGGCATGTCGAACGAACTCTCCTCGATCTTCTCGGGCACCTGGCGGCCGGTGGCGTCGGCGATGCCCAGCCGCATGCGATAGGCGCGCACGGAGCCGACCGGCTCCGCACCCGCCTTCTTCTTGCCCTTGCCCGCCTTCGCGACGAACGCCTCGGGGGCCGCGAGCCAGACGAACTCCACGCCTTCTTCCTCGGCGTTGTAGACCTCGCGCTGCGAGCCCGGCATGTTCTTCTTGTCGCGGCGGTAAAGACACTTCACCGACTTCGCACCCTGGCGCACGGCCGTGCGCACGCAGTCCATCGCCGTGTCGCCGCCGCCGATGACGACGACATGCTTGCCGTCGGCGTTCAGCGTGCCGTCGTCGAACTCGGGCACGTCGTCGCCCAGGCCCTTGCGGTTCGACGCGGTCAGGTACGTCATCGCCGGCACGATGTTGGCGAGACCCGCACCGGGTGCCTCGAGTGCGCGCGGCTTGTAGACGCCCGTCGCCACGAGGATCGCGTCGTGCTTGGCGCGCAGTTCGGCGAGTGTCGCATCGCGGCCGACCTCGAAATTCAGGTGGAACTTGATGTTGCCGTCCTCGAACAGCTTCTGGCGGCGCTGGACGACTTCCTTTTCCAGCTTGAAGTTCGGGATGCCGTAGATCATCAGCCCGCCCGCACGGTCGTAGCGGTCGTAGATGTGCACCTGGTAGCCCTTGCGGCGCAGCGCGTCGGCCGCGGCCATGCCGCCGGGACCCGCCCCGATGATGCCGACCGACTGCTGGCGCTCGACCGGCGGCTTGACGGGCTTCACCCAGCCGTTCTCGAACGCCGTGTCGGTGATGTACTTCTCGACCGAGCCGATCGTGACGGAATCGAAGCCCTTCTCGATGACGCAGTTGCCCTCGCACAGCCGGTCCTGCGGGCAGATGCGTCCGCAGATCTCGGGGAAGGTGTTCGTCGCCTGGCTGACCTCGTAGGCTTCCTCGAGGCGGCCCTCGGCCGTCAGCTTCAGCCAGTCGGGGATGTTGTTCGAGACCGGGCAGTGGACCTGGCAGAACGGCACGCCGCACTGCGAGCAGCGCCCGGACTGGCGCTCTGCCGACGCCTTGTCGAATTCCGCGTAGATCTCGTCGAAATCGCGCTTGCGCTGGGCGGCGGCGCGCTTCTCCGGCATCTTCTGGTCGGTATCGACGAAGTGCAGCATCTTGCTGGTGGTCGCCATCGGCAAAGTCCTGGGCGGGAAGGGAAAGGAAGTTTCATATAGAGGAGGTTTTTCGCACTTGCGTAGTGAAAAACGACATTTAGGTCAGTATGAGTTAACTAAATTGAAAAAGCATGACACCAGGCAGGGTCGAATTTGCTCAAGATGCCGAAATCGTGGTCAAAAATGATACCGAAATGAGACTATCTATATTCACGGCTATCTGGCTGTCCCTTGCATGCTTCGCGCCGGTCGGGGCCGAAACGCTGCGCGTCGGCGTGGCCGACCTGCCCGCCCAGCTCGACCCGGCGCTCGACCGCAGCCCGGCCGGGGACGCCATCCTGCCCGCGATGTGCGACACGCTCGTCGCACTCGACGCGACCGGCCGGCCCGTACCCGCACTCGCGACCGGCTGGATTTTTGCTGCCGACCTGCGGACGCTGACGCTCGACCTGCGCGACGACGCGAAATTCGCCGACGGCTCGAAGGTCGATGCCGCGTCGGTAAAGGCGTCTCTCGACCGCGCGCGCACCCATCCGCAGTCGGCCCGGCGCGCCGAACTGGGCGCCGTCGTCGCGGTCGAGATCGAAACGCCGACACGCCTGCGCCTGCGGCTCGACCGCGCCTATGCGCCGCTACCCGTCCTTCTCGCCGGGCGTGCGGGCATGGTCGCGCCGCCGGCAGGCGACGCAAACGACGAGAGCTTATGTGCCGGCCCCTACCGGGTCGCCGGGCGCGCGCAGGACGGCACGCTCGTGCTTGCGCGCAACGATGCGCACTGGGCGCGCGACGCGTATCGCTACGCAAATGTCGCCTTCGTGCCGGTCACCGATCCGGCGCTGCGGCTTGCGCGCCTGCGCGCCGGCGCGCTCGACCTTGCGGGCGGGATCGCACCCGCCGACATCGCCGAACTTGCCGGCGACCGGCGCGTGCGTGCCGTCGCGTGGATCGAGCCCGGTTGGCGCGCGATCCTGTTCAACCTGTCGCGCGGTCCCCGCTCGGCCACGCGGCTCGGCCGCGAGGCGGACCTGCGCAGGGCGGTCGGCCGCGCGCTCGACCGCGACGCTTTGGTACGCGAGGCGGCTTCGGGCCCGCATCTGCCCGGCGACCAGTGGTCGTCGCCCGACACCCCGTTCCATGCCGCTTCGACGCCGGACGTGCCGCCCACAGGCGACGCGACGGGTCTGTCATTCGAGCTGACCGTGCCGGCGCGCGGCGAGGACATCGCCTTCGCACGCGCGATCGCGGCGCAGGCGAAGTCGGCCGGGATCGAGATCCGCCTCGCCGTGCACGCCCCCGCCGTTGCCGCACAGCGCGTGCAGAACGGCGATTTCGAGGCGGCACTCGTCGCATGGCGCGGGCGACCCGATCCGGACGCGAACGTCTACGCGCAGTTCCATTGCCGCGGGGCGCGAAACGATACGGGCATCTGCAATCCGGCACTCGATGCGGCGCTCGACGCCGCGCGCGCCACGGCCGACGAAGGCGAACGACGTGAACACTATTCCCGGGCGCTGGCCGCCCTGCGCGCGCAAGCACCCGCGGTCTTCCTGCACCACCGCGCGCGCGTCTTCGCGCAATCGACGCGCCTGACCGACTTCGCGCCGGCGGCCGACGGCGGCTGGAACCTGCGCGGCCTGCGCCCGCGCGACTGATCCCGGCCCGCTTGCGCGCCGCACCGGTTCCGCGCGACAACACTTGCATGGAAATCGCCGTCTATCTCGCGCCCGCCGCCCTGCTTCTCGCCATCCTCGCGTCTTTCATGCGCACGATGCCGGGGCTGCGCATGTTCGCGATGGCCGCCTGCGTGCTCGCCATCGCCGCGGGGGCCGTCGGCCAGATCGCGTGGCTGTGGATCGGGGCCGCGATGGCGCTGGCGATCAACGCGTGGCGCCATTTCGAGGCGCGCGCGACGGTGCGCCGGCTGACCGGCGACGGCGAACCCTCGCCGACCGCGCTGTTCGCGTTCGTCAGCCGCGAGACGCTCGAACCCGGGCAGGTGCTGTTCAAGCGCGGCGATCCGGGCGACGAGATGTACCTGATCGTCGAAGGCGAGATCGAGATCGTCGAGCTCGCCAAGACGCTGGGAACCGGCCAGGTGCTGGGCGAGGTGGCGCTGCTGGTACCTTCGCACCGGCGCTCGGCGACCGCGCGCGCGAAAAGCCGAGTGACTCTCGCGCGCATGACGCGCCGGGACATGGAACTGACGGCCCTGCAGAACCCTGCCTTCGGGTTCGAGCTGCTGAAGCTGGTCGCGCGCCGCCTGTCGGACGACGTCGAGCGGCTGGAAAACCGCCAGCAGGCCTAGGCGTTCGCCTTCTTCGCGAAACGCCCGCCGCGGCGATAGGCGGCAAGATAGATCGGCGCCACCGCTTCCATCGCCGCCGGCACGATGCCGAACGCCTCGAGGCCGGGTGCACCCGTCCCGACATTGTCGGTCTTCAGCAGCTCCACCTGGTCGCGCGTCATCAGCTTGATCGGCAGCATGCCCAGGATCGTGCCCTGGATCTCGGCGAGCGGCCACGGCACGGGGATGAGCCCGCGGTGCCGGTCGATCGTGACCAGCAGGTATTCCATCAGTTCGCGGAACGTATAGACGCGCGGACCGACCGCCTCGAAAATCTTGCCCTGCGCCGTTGGATTGCCGATCGCGCGCACGATGGCCTCGGCCACGTCGGCGACATGCACGGGCTGGAACTTCGTCTGGCCGCCGCCGATCAGCGGCAGGGCCGGCATCCACTGCGCCATCTGCGCGAAACGGTTGAAGAAGCTGTCCTCCGCACCGATCACGATGGACGGGCGCACGATCGTGGCCTGCGGGAACGCGGCGCGCACGCCCGCTTCGCCGGCCGCCTTGGTGCGCGCGTATTTCGAATTCGAGTTCGCATCGGCGCCGAGGGCCGAAACCTGCACGAACGACGTGGCGCCCGCTTCCTTGGCCGCGCGCGCGAGGCGTCCGGGCCCTTCAGCCTGGAGCGCATCGAAGGTCTGCGTGCCGCTTTCGGCGAGGATGCCCACGAGATTGACGACCGCGTCCGCACCCTGCACGGCGGAGGCGAGGGCCGCATCGTCGTCGGCGAGGTTCGTGCGCATCGGCACGACCTGGGCGACGTTGCCCATCGGTTTCAGGAAGGCGGCGGCGACGGGATCGCGCACGCAGGCGCGCACGACCCAGCCCTGCTGGGCGAGCCGGCGCACGACATGGCGCCCGATGAAGCCCGACCCCCCGAATACGGTGACGCGACGACCCGGCTCCATGTTCGACCCCATTGTCCGGAAAAAGCCTGCCCCACGCGATAGAACGCATGACGGGCAACGTCAAGCTCGGCCTTGTTCCGGCAGGGATTTCCGGGCCGTTGACTTCGCGAGGCCCTTCGGCGTACACGTTCGCCCTTCGCGCGCGAAGCGATATCCCCCGCGTCCGTCCGGACGCGGAGGCCCGGTGCCCGGGTGGCGGAATTGGTAGACGCGCTAGATTCAGGTTCTAGTGGCCGTAAGGTCGTGGAAGTTCGAGTCTTCTCTCGGGCACCAACTTTCCCTCCCGCCGCCCCGCAAGGGCCGGCGCGGAGCGCAAACGGACGGAACTGAAAACGATGGCCGCAACTGTCCACCTGCATCAGGGCGACCTGCCGGCGGGCCTCGATCTCGGCCCGTCCGTCGCCATCGACACCGAGACGATGGGCCTGAAGCCCGAGCGCGACCGTCTGTGCGTGGTGCAGCTTTCCTCGGGCGACGGCACGGCGCACTGCGTGCGCTTCGCCAAGAACTCGTACGACGCGCCCAACCTGAAGCGGCTGCTCGCCGACCCGAAGACGCTGAAGATCTTCCACTTCGCGCGCTTCGACATCGCGATGAGCGCCAAGTATCTGGGCGTGCGCGTTGCCCCGGTCTACTGCACCAAGATCGCCTCGCGCCTCGTGCGCACCTTCACCGACCGCCACGGCCTCAAGGACCTGTGCCGCGACCTGATCGGCAAGGAACTGTCGAAGGAGCAGCAATCGTCGGACTGGGGGGCTGCGGAACTGACGCAGTCCCAGCTCAACTACGCGGCATCCGACGTGCTCTATCTGCACGCGCTGAAGGCGAAGCTCGACGACATGCTGGCGCGCGAAGGCCGCACGCATCTCGCGCAGGCCTGCTTCGATTTCCTCGGCACGCGCGCCGATCTCGACCTGCTCGGCTGGGGCGAGGAAGACATCTTCGCGCACTGACGGCGGCCGTGCCTTGCTGCGATGCAGCATGAACCGCGACGCGGGCGACACCCGAATTCGTCAAATGCTGCCCAAGAAGATCGCTTGACTAAGAATTCATATTAACTATCAATCATTTAGGACAATTGACTTCGCGCCTGAAGAACAGGCATAATTTTTGCCTTATGCAGGGTCCGGCCGAGCCGCACCTTGCCAACCTCGTGCAGGTCCGACCGGTCATCCCCTTCATGCCAGCGTCCAAGCCGAAGCCCGCCGACCCCGAAACGGAACGCGCCGCGCGCGATCTGTCGGTGGCGCGTCAGGCGATCCAGGTCGAACGCGCGGGGCTCGCCGCCCTGGAAGCGAGCCTCGACGGCGATTTCGTGCGCGCCCTCGACCTGTTCGCCGCCGCGACCGGGCGCGTCGTCGTCTCGGGCATGGGCAAGTCGGGCCATGTCGGGCGCAAGATCGCGGCGACGCTCGCCTCCACCGGCACGCCCGCCCAGTTCGTCCATCCCGCCGAGGCCAGCCACGGCGATCTCGGCATGATCACGCCGGCCGACGCCGTCCTCGCCCTGTCGAACTCCGGCGAGACGGCCGAGCTTTCCGATCTGGTCGGCTACACGCGCCGCTTCGCCATCCCGCTCGTCGCGATGACCGCCAAGCGCAAATCGGCACTGGGTGTCGCCGCCGACGTCGTGCTCGCGCTTCCGCCCGCCGAGGAAGCCTGCCCCGTCGGTCTCGCCCCCACCACCTCGACCACGATGCAGCTCGCACTCGGCGACGCGATCGCCGTGGCGCTGATGGAACGGCGCGGCTTCACGGCCGAGCATTTCAGCCGCTTCCATCCGCGCGGCAGCCTGGGTGCGCGCCTCGCCAAGGTCGCCGACCTGATGCATGCCGACCTGCCGCTCGCCACGCGCGGCACGAAGATGTCGCAGGTGCTGATCGGCATGACCGAGAAGCGCTTCGGCTGCGTGGCCGTCGTCGATGCCGAAGGCTGGCTCGAAGGCATCGTGACCGACGGCGACCTGCGCCGGAACATGTCGCCCGACCTGCTCGACCGCCCGGTCGAGGCGGTGATGACCGCCAATCCGCGCGCCGTCGCCCCCGACACGCTGGCGGCCGAAGCGCTGAACCTGATGAACGCCCACCAGATCACGGCACTGTTCGCGTGCGAGACGCAAGGCAAGCGGCGCAGGCCGGTGGGCATCGTGCACATCCACGACCTGCTGCGCGCGGGGATCGCCTGATGGCCGGCGATCCGCTGCGCGACGAGTCCACCGTGCCGCCGCGGCCCGTCCCGGTCCCGACGGCGCGCGCACTCGAGGACGACACGCCGGTGCGCCGGTCGCGTCTGGCCGTGCTCACGCCCGGCACGCCGCGCGCGCACAACCAGTTCTACAGCCAGCTCGTCGGCCTGATGAAGTTCGTGCTGCCGGCGGCGGCGATGGGTATTGCCGCTCTCGTGCTGCTGTGGCCGCAGTTCAACCCGCTCGATCCGCGCTTCCGCCTTGCCCCCGTGCAGGTCTCGATCGAGGATCTCGAGAACCTGCGCATGGTCCAGCCGCGCTATGTCGGCGTCGACGAGCGCAACCAGCCCTTTTCGATCGTCGCCGAGCAGGCCACGCAGGCCAAGGGCTCGTCCGACACGACGGATCTTTCCCTGCCGCAGGGCGACCTCGCGATGACGTCGGGCACCTGGCTGGCGATGACGGCCGAACACGGCCTCTACCACCAGCCGGAAAAGGCGCTGGAGCTGTGGGGCGGGGTCAGCCTGTTCCACGACGGCGGCTACGAGATCTCGACCGAGCGCGCGCGCGTCGATCTCGACCGCGGCATGGCGCAGGGCGAACTGCCGGTGCAGGGCCAGGGGCCCAACTCGCAGCTCAGCGGTGCCGGCTTCCGCATCCTCGACCGGGGTGCGCGCGTCGAGGTGACGGGCAGGTCGCGCGTCGTCCTGTTCCCCACGCCGCGCAATGCGCCCGCAGGCCCGCAGACCGCGCAGCAGCCCCCGCAACCGCCGCAGATGGCGCCCCGCCGATGAAGATCCTTCTGGCCGCCCTCGCCCTTCTTGCCGCTTCGCCCGCCGCGACGATGGCGC
Organism: Tagaea sp.; assembly: GCA_965279565.1. Taxonomy (GTDB): domain Bacteria; phylum Pseudomonadota; class Alphaproteobacteria; order CACIAM-22H2; family CACIAM-22H2; genus Tagaea. The sequence goes on from OZ257249.1 coordinate 526,159, forward strand.
AAGCACTCGACATCGGCCGCGGCGGATCGGGCGCGCCCATCGAGATCACGGCGAACAACGGCATCGAGTGGGACCGCGACGCACAGCGCTACATCGCCAACGGCGACGCCGTCGCCAAGCAGGGCGACACGACCGTGCGCGGCGACCGGCTCGTCGCGTGGTACCGCCCGGCGGCGACCGGCGGCACCGAGATCTTCCGCTACGAGGCGATCGGCAACGTGAAGTTCCAGACGCCCACGCAGACGGTCGAGGGCGACCGCGGCGTCTACGACGTGACGAGCGAAGTCGTCGTCGTCACCGGCAAGGCGCTGCGCCTGACCACGCCGACCGACACGCTGACCGCGCGCGACACGCTGGAATACTGGTCGGCGCGCGAGATCGCGGTGGCACGCGGCAACGCGATGGTCGTCTCGGCCGACCGCCGCATGACCGCCGACGTGATGACGGCCCACTTCACCCAGGCCCAGACGCAGGCCGCGCGCCCGGTACCGCCCGCGCGCACCACCCGGCCGGCCGCGCGTGGCGCACCCACCCCCGCACCGTCCCAGTCGCCCGGCGGCGACCAGAAGCTTTCGCGCATCGAAGCGTTCGGCAACGTCCATGTCTCGACGCCGACCGAGATCGCGCGCGGCGACCGCGGCATCTACAACATGCTGACCGGCATCGCGCAGCTCGCCGGCAACGTGCGCCTGACGCGCGGCGACAACCAGATGGCCGGCGATTTCGCCGAGGTGAACACCAATACCGGCATTTCGCGCCTGCTGGCGCGCCCGGGCGAAGGCGGCGACGGCCGCGTGCGCGGCCTGCTCACGCCGCAGCAGGCCCAGCAGGGACGCCCCCGCCAATGACCGATCGCCCGCATCCCGTGCGCACGGCCACACCCGCCCCGGCGGAATCGCCACTGCGCGTCGTGGCCGACAATCCGGGCCTCGTCGTCCACAAGATCGGCAAGCGCTACAAGGGCCGCCCGGTCGTGCGCGAGGTCTCGATCGGCGTGCAGCGCGGCGAAGCGGTCGGCCTGCTCGGACCCAACGGTGCGGGCAAGACGACGTGCTTCTACATGATCACCGGGCTCGTCACGCCGGACTTCGGCTCGATCCAGCTCGACGGCGTCGACATCACCGACCTGCCGATGTACCGCCGCGCGCGGCTGGGCATCGGCTACCTGCCGCAGGAGACGTCGATCTTCCGCGGCCTGACGGTCGAGCAGAACGTGCGCGCGGTGCTCGAACTGATCGAGCCCAACCGCGACCGGCGCGAAGCCGTGCTCGACGAGCTTCTCGCCGAATTCTCGATCACGCATCTGCGCCGGGCCCCCGCCCTCGCCCTTTCCGGCGGCGAACGCCGCCGCGTGGAGATCGCGCGCGCCCTCGCCTCGCAGCCGCACTTCGTGCTGCTCGACGAACCGCTCGCCGGCATCGACCCGATCGCTGTGGGCGACATCCGCGACCTCGTCAGCCATCTCAAGGACCGCGGCATCGGCGTGCTGATCACCGACCACAACGTGCGCGAGACGCTCGAGATCGTCGACCGCGCCTACATCCTGCACGACGGCCAGGTGCTGATGGGCGGCACGCCCGAGCAGATCGTCGCCTCGTCGGACGTGCGGCGCGTCTATCTCGGCGAGCGGTTCTCGCTATGAGCGGGGCATGGCCGGCATGAACCGCCTCGCCCCGCGGCTGGATCTCCGGCAGAGCCAGCAGCTCGTCATGACGCCGCAGCTGCAGCAGGCCATCAAGCTGCTGCAGCTCTCGAACCAGGAAGTCGCCCAGTTCGTCGAGGAGGAGCTGTCGCAGAACCCGCTGCTCGAGCGCGACGAGCCGGGCGCGGAAAGTGCCGCCCCCGAAGTCGCCGATGCGGGTTCCGGCGAAGCGCCGGCGTCGGCCACGGTCGCGGGCGAGGAACGCCTGCTCGATTCCGTCGGCGGCGCGGCCGAGACCAAGGAAGCCCCGCTCGACATCGACTACGACAACAGCTTCACGCGCGGCGCCGACGAACCGGCCGGCGAGGGCGAGTTCCTCGGCGAATGGAAGGGAACCGGCGGACGCTCGGACTTCGAGGATTCGGAATTCGGCCTCGAACAGACGCTCGCCAAGCAGGTCTCGCTGCGCGAACACCTGCTGGGGCAGGTCGGCGTCGATTTCGCCGAACCGGTCGAACGCGTGATCGCCGCGCGTCTCGTCGACCTGATCGACGATTGCGGGTATCTCACGACCGAGATCTCGGACCTCGCCGACAAGCTCGATGTGCCGGTGGCCGACGTCGAGCGCGTGCTGCTGCGCTGCCAGCGCTTCGATCCCGCCGGCATCTTCGCGCGCAGCCTGAAGGAATGCCTCGCCCTGCAGCTGCGCGAACGCGACCGCCTCGACCCTTGCATGGCAAAGCTCCTCGACAATCTCGACCTGCTCGCCAAGCGCGACGTGGCGCAGCTCCAGCGCATCTGCGGCGTCGACATCGAGGACATCCAGGACATGGTGGCCGAGATTCGCACGCTCGACCCCAAGCCGGGCCTCGCCTTCGACGGCGCGCTGGCGAGCCCGATCGTGCCCGACGTGCTGATGCGCCTGGCCCCCGACCGGAGCTGGATCGTCGAGCTCAACCAGGACACGCTGCCGCGCGTGCTGGTCAACACGCGCTATCACGCGCGCGTGCAGACGTCGGTCAAGAACAAGCAGGAAAAGGAATTCATCGCCGAGCGGCTGCACGCGGCCAACTGGCTGGTGAAGTCGCTGCACCAGCGTGCGCAGACGATCCTGAAGGTGTCGGTCGAGATCGTGCGCCAGCAGGACGGCTTCTTCCGCAGCGGCGTGCGCCACCTGAAGCCGCTGGTGCTGCGCGACATCGCCGCCGCGATCGACATGCACGAATCGACCGTCAGCCGCGTGACGACGAACAAGTTCATCGCCACGCCGCACGGCATCTTCGAGCTGAAGTATTTTTTCACCTCGTCGATCCCCGCGTCGGGCGGCGGCGACGCGCATTCGGCCGAAGCGGTTCGCCACCGCATCAAGGGCCTGATCGACGCCGAGACTGTGCGCGACGTGCTCTCCGACGACCGGATCGTCGAACTGCTCAAGTCGAACGGCATCGACATCGCGCGCCGCACGGTCGCGAAGTATCGCGAGGCGATGGGCATCGCCTCGTCGGTCCAGCGCCGGCGCGAAAAGGGCTCGGGGTTCTGAACGTGGCGCCGATTCGGAAACCGCTTGACCCGGGGCGGACCCGGGCGCACGCTTTTGTCGGGTAGGGCCACGATGCGAACTCGCAGCATTTCGTCCAGCTTGACGAAGATCGGCCAGCGCCCCTATGTTCCCGGAAATTCCGGGAGTAGCGGGGCACGCGGGTGTGCCGCGGGTAGGTCCCGAGCCTCGTTCCTGCAGAACCCCGTTTCCCTTCAACCAACACGCAGATCGAAACCATGCAGCTGTCCGTGAGCGGCAAGCGCCTCGACGTGGGCGATTCGCTGAGAAGCCATGTTGCAACCGCGCTCGGCGGCGCCGTCGATCGCTATTTCGGCAAGGCGATCGAAGGCAAGGTCGTGTTCGAACGCCAGCGCCATCTTTTCCGCGCCGACATCTCGGTGCATGTCCGTCGCGGCATGACGCTGCAGAGCCACCACGAGGCGGCCGATCCCTACGCCGCGTTCGACGGTGCGGTCGAGCGTCTGGACCACCGCCTGAAGCGCCACAAGGGCCGCATCGCCGACCGCAAGCGCGGCAAGCACGCCGTCGCCGACGAGTCCGTTTTCGAACCCGCGCGCTACGCGGTCATCGAGCCGGAGGCCGAGAGCCTGGGCGGGGCGACCGCGGCCGCCCCCATCGTGGCCGAGATGACGACCGAGATCGCCACGCTGAGCGTGGGCGAGGCCGTCGCGCGCCTCGATCTGGGGCAGAAGCAGGTGCTGATGTTCCGCAACCGCGCCAACGGCCAGTTCAACGTGGTCTACCGGCGCGCCGACGCGGCGATCGGCTGGATCGATCCGGGTGCCGCCGCCGGCAACGGCGCGGCGAAGCGCTGAGAACGGGACAAGAGCCAGACATGGAATTCACCGAATTCATGACGCCGGAATGCGTGATCGCGAGCCTGCGGGCGACGTCGAAAAAGCAGGCGCTTCAGGAACTCGCCAAGAAGGCGGCCGAGGTGTCGGGTGCGGACGAGCGCCAGATCCTCGAAGTCGTGATGGAGCGCGAGCGGCTGGGCACCACGGGCGTGGGCAACGGCATCGCCATCCCGCACGGCAAGCTGCCGGGCCTCAAGCGCCTGTCGGGCGTATTCGCGCGCCTGGAAAAGCCGATCGATTTCGAATCGATCGACGAGCAGCCGGTCGATCTCATCTTCCTGCTGCTCGCACCGGAAGGTGCGGGTGCGGACCACCTGAAGGCGCTGGCGCGCGTCTCGCGCCTGCTGCGCGACCGGCGCGTGTGCGAGAAGCTGCGCGGCTCGGACCGTGCCGACGCGCTCTTTGCACTTCTCAGCGAGCACGCGGCAAGCCACGCCGCCTGAAGCGCGATCTCTCGCTTCCGGCCGGCGGGCCACGCTCGTTGCGGAAGCGCGAACAAGCATGCCCTTCGCAAACATCCGTCTCGAAACCGCCGCGATCTATTCGACGGAGAACTCCCCTTGGGGCGTGCCGGCCGTCCGCTACGCGATCATGCTGGGCGAACAGGCAGTGGGAACGATCAGTTTCAGGCCCGGGGCTACATACGTCACGACCCACCTTGCCGGCCAGATCGGCTTCGAGATCGACCTTCTCCATCGCGGCAAGGGACTTGCCCGGCAGGCCGTCCGCGCCCTTTTTCCCGTCATCAGGGAACATGGTCTGGAGGAAGTCTGGATCACGACAGTCCCGACGAACATCGCCTCGCAGCGTACGCTGACGGCTCTCGGATCGGAACTTGTCGAGGAAGTCCGGATTCCCGAGTGGTACGATTCGTTCGCCAGAGGAGAGCGGACGAAACTCCGCTACAGGCTGCGGGTTCCGTAGGCGAACTGCCCGGTGCGCGCATTCTCCGCCGGCACCTCCCGGAGATCTCAGTTCGCGTCGATCGGTTCCATGCCGTGCTGGCGGATCGCCGCGAAGGCGAGATCGCGCGAGGGAGCACCACCGATGCGTTCGCCGTCGGCCGCGTGGATCGCGTAGACGGCGATCGGCTCGCCGCCCTTCCGGTCGGCCTTCTCGAGGATGCGCCGGACATAGGCCACCCCCTCGACGCCGAGCGTGGCGAACGCTTCGGGCGTCATCGACTGCGCGTTCGAAGGATCGGGGCGCATCTTCAGTCTTCCCTGTTGCCGTGTTCGATGGTCTTGCTGCGCGCGGCCCCGCCCGCACCGGGCCGGATCGGGATCGAGCGCGCCTTGGGTTCGGGGTTCGGGCGCACGAGGTCGATGTGCAGCAGGCCGTTGTCGAGCGTCGAGCCGACGACCTCGATGCCGTCGGCGAGCACGAAGCTGCGCTGGAACTGGCGTGCGGCGATGCCGCGGTGGATGAACACGCGGCCCGGCTCGTCGGACTGCTTGCCGCGCACGGCGAGCTGGTTGTTCTCGACCAGGATCGACAGGTCGTCGAGCGTGAAGCCCGCGACGGCCAGCGTGATGCGCAGGCCGTTCTCGCCGATCTGCTCGATGTTGTAGGGCGGGTAGCCTTCGCCGGAATGCTTGGCGATGCGGTCGAGCGTGCGCTCGAACTCGTCGAACCCCAGCAGCAGCGGGTTGTTGAACAGCGAAAGTCGCGACATAGGCTGGCACCCTCCCGTCGAGCAATGCCGGTTGCGGAAATCCCGAGGCCCCCGCTTGGGGCGACCTCGAAATCAATATGGCCACGGTCCGGGCGGGCATCAAGCCCCCAGCCGCTAAGTCCCCGGCCGGCGGGTGAATTTTGCCGATCGCGGCTTCTGCCGGCCGGGTGCCGGCGTGGTCGCCGGCCGGCCGGCGGCGGCCTTGCCGGCCGCGTATTTGCGGGCATTGGCAAGGAATCGCTCCGTCGCCTCGTCGCTGGAGACGGGCTTGCCGTCGCGGATCGCGCGCACGCGGGCGACCTCGGCTTCCATCTCGAAATCGACGCCGCCGGCCATGCGCTCGAGCTGGCGGGCGGCCCCTTCGAGATTCGTGACCATCTGTTCGAGTTCGAGCCGGTGGGCGCGCATCAGGTCGTCGCGCGCGAGCGTGTGCCGGAAGCCCAACGCGCGCTGGCGGAAGCGCTTGGCCTTGGCGAGGTACATGTCGGCTTTTGGATCGGGAGGCTGCTTCTTCATCGCCATCCGGTTCGACTCGGGCGTGTGAAAAGTATACGTCCGCCCGGCGGCGTCTCAATCGAGTTCGAAGGCGTCCTTGTAGTCGATCTTCAGCGCCGGATCCTGCACGTCCTTGACGAGATAGCAGTTTCCGACCGCCAGGCGCTCGATTTCCGAGCCCATGAAGCAGCGGAACGCGTCTTCGGGCGCGCCCACGATCGGCTCGCCGCGCACGTTGAAGCTCGTGTTGACGATCACCGGGCAGCCCGTCGCCGCCTTGAAGGCGGAGATCAGCGCGTGGTAGCGCGGGTTCGTGTCGGCATGGACGGTCTGGATGCGCGCCGAATAGTCCACGTGCGTGACCGCCGGGATGTCGGAGCGCGGCACGTTGAGCTTGTCGATGCCGAACAGCGCCTGCTCGGCCGGCGTCATCGCGCGGCGGCGTTCCTTCTTCACGTCGGCGACGAGAAGCATGTAGGGCGAATCGCAGTCGATCTCGAACCAGTCGGCGACGTCCTCGCGCAGGACCGACGGCGCGAAGGGCCGGAAGCTCTCGCGGTACTTGACCTTGAGGTTCAGCAGCTTCTGCATCGCCGGGCTGCGCGCGTCGCCCAGGATCGAACGGCCGCCGAGCGCACGCGGCCCGAACTCCATGCGGCCCTGGAACCAGCCGAGTGCCAGCCCTTCGGCGAGGTCGGCCGACGCGCGGCGGATCATCTCGTCGTCGGACAGCACTTCGAACTTCGCCCCCGCCGCCGTCAGGCGCTTTTCGATGTCGGCCTGCGCGAACTCGGGACCGAGATAGGCGCCCCGCATCGAATCCTTCCTGCCGTCGGCCTTGCGCGCCCCGCCCTTGAACAGGTGGTAGCCGGCAAGGGCAGCACCCAGCGCACCGCCCGCATCGCCCGACGCGGGCTGGATCCAGACATTGTCCCACTTGGCGTCGCGCAGGATCTTGCCGTTTGCCACGCAGTTGAGCGCCACGCCGCCGGCAAGGCAGAGATTCTTCAGGCCCGTCTCGGCCTGCAGCGACCGCGTCAGGCGAAGGACCACTTCTTCGAGGGCTGCCTGCACCGAGGCGGCGAGGTCCATGTGGCGCTGGTCGAGGCGCTGTTCGGGCGTGCGCGCGGGCGAGCCGAACAGCGCGTCGAACTTCGCGTTCGTCATCGTCAGGCCGGTGCAGTAGTCGAAATAGTCCATGTTGAGCCGGAACGAACCGTCCGGCTTCAGGTCGACCAGATGGTCGAAGATCGTCTTGACGTATTTCGGCTCGCCGTAGGGGGCGAGGCCCATCACCTTGTACTCGCCCGAATTGACCTTGAAGCCCGTGTAGTAGGTGAAGGCCGAATAGAGCAGCCCCAGCGAATGGGGGAAGTGGATCTCGCGCACCATCTCCAGCGAATTGCCGCGCCCGATCCCGACCGACGTCGTCGCCCATTCGCCCACGCCATCCATCGTCAGCACGAGCGCTTCCTCGAACGGCGAGGGGAAGAACGCGGAGGCCGCGTGGCTCTGGTGGTGCTCGGCGAAGAGCAAGCGGTTCTCCCAGTCGAATTCGGGGGCCGCCGCCAGCAACTCGTCGCCCAACAGCTTCTTCTGGAAGAGCTTTTCCTTGAGCCAAACCGGGATCGCCATGCGGAACGAGCGGAAGCCGCGCGGTGCGAATGCGAGATACGTCTCGAGCAGACGCTCGAACTTCAGGAACGGCTTGTCGTAGAAAACGACGTTGTCGATGTCTTTCGCCGCAATACCGCCCGCCTCCAGGCAGTACGCGATCGCGTTCGACGGATAGCGGCTGTCGTGCTTCTTGCGGGTGAAGCGCTCTTCCTGGGCGGCCGCGACGATGCGCCCGTCGACGACGAGGGCGGCGGCGGAGTCGTGGTAGTAGGCGGAAAGCCCGAGGATGCGCATCGGCGCCTAGAAGATCGTGTAGATGAAGGGCGCGATCGCGCTGCCCTTCGTGAGCACGATCAGGCCGCCGAAGATCCCCATCATCAGCAGGATCGGCAGCAGCCAGAATTTCTTGCGAACCTTCATGAATTCCCAGAGTTCGCGGGCGAGAGAAAGCATCAGGCGTCGTCCTTCAGAATTGCCGCTTCATCGTTTCGGGAGCCGGACCGGGCGGATCGCGGAGCACCCAGTAGCTCTTCGCCGCCGCATCGGCACGCTGCTTCAGGAAGTCCTTGCCGAAGGCGCGCATGGCCACGCCCATCGGCGTGATCACGACGAAGAAGATCAGCCCCATCGTGATCGGGTTCATGACCTTGTAGAGAACCATCGCGAAGCGCATCCACAGGCGGTTCAACGGCGCCAGCAACCCTGGTGCGAACAGGGCCGCAGCAAGGAACGCGGCGGCGGCGGCGAACCAGTATTCGACGCCCGCAGTACCGGCATAGATCTTGATCGCACCGACCAGCGCGCAGAAGCCCGTGAACACGAAGCCGAAGCCGCGATCGGTCGAACCTTCGACGGACTCGTCGCGCGTGAAATCCTCGTGGAATCCCTGCGGCTGGCTCATGCTATATCTTGTGTTCTCGATGCCGGGCGAATGGCGCGCATCCTAGGCGCAGGCCCGGTCACTTGCCAGAGAAAATCTGCGACCGATTCCATGGACTTGAGTTGAAGAACGCCCTGCTTCTGACGATCTCGCTGGTTTTGTCGCTTCTCGCCGGCGAGTCGCTCGTCCGCCTTGCCGGATACGCGCCCAACGCGTTCGCGCCGCCGGCCGGCGGAAAGTGGAGCGAACCCGATCCTCTGCTTGGCTGGCGCAATCGCGCGGGCATCTTCGCGTCGAGCGAGGCCGGCAATGTACCGATGACATTCTGGCCCGACCGAAGACGCGCGAGCCGCGTGGATCCGACAACCGGCCGGCCGCGCGTCGATATGGTCGGCGATTCGATCACGCAGGGCTACGGCGTGGCGGATGCTGAGACGTTCGTGTGGCGGCTTGGCATGCACCTGCCCGACATCTCGTTCGAGAATCTCGGTGTGGGCGGCTACGGCACGTATCAGTCGCTGCTCGTGCAGCAGGCGCGCGCCGCCGAGCCGCCGGCACTTACCGTCTACGGCTTCTTCGGCGACCACCAGTACCGCAATGTCGCGTTCCTGACCTGGGTGCGCGCACTTCGCGATCCCGAGGGCCGCTATGTCGTGCCGCCGCACGTGACGGTTTCGGGCGGCGCGCTCGTGCGCCACGAAGGCCGGATCGAGGCCGCGTGGCCGCTGGAATCGCGTTCGGCGATCGTCACCGAGCTTCACCGCGCATGGCAGCGCTTCGAGTTCCGCGGACGGCGCGACCATGCGCGCCCGGCGGTCGAACTGCTGCTCGGCGAAATGGCGGCGACGGCGAAGCGTGCCGGCTCGTCGTTCCTGGTGCTGCTGCTGGCCGATGCGCCGGGCTGGCTGATCCCCGCCCTGACCGCGCAAGGCATCGCATACGCGGATTGCCGGGAACCGGAGTTCGAGCGAGACCCGTCGCTACGCATCGGCGGCGTGGGCCATCCGACGGCGGCAAGGCACGCGGCGTGGGCCGCGTGCCTTGCCCCTTTCGTCGAGACGGCGCTGCGTCAGCGATGATGGCGCGAACGGCCGCGCGGGCTCAGCGCCCGGGCGAGCTCGGCCTTCTGGCCGTCGTCGAGCACCGCCTGGAACCGCTCGACGGCCGGTCGCAGGGCCGTGAGGGATGCGGCCATCGCGGTCGCGAAGCGCTCGCGCGCCGCAAGGCTCGCGGCGGCGTCGTTCTCGGCCGCGCGGGCGGGCGGGTTTTCGCACAGGCGCTTCATCGGCTCGCTCGCCGCACGGCTCTCGCGCGCGAAGGTCTCCCAGGCCGTGCGCTGGGCGGCGGTCGGGTGGATCTTCGCCTCGATATAGGCAAGGCGCGAGGCGATGCGCGCGTCGGTGTCACGGCACATGCGGTCGAAATGCCCGCGGCCGCGCTCGCCGGCAGCGGCGGCGGGCGACGCGGGCTGCGCCAGTGCGGGCAGGGCGGCAAGCGACATCAGCAGGACTGCGATGGCGGGCTTTTTCATGGCGGAACTACTCCTCTGTTTTCGCGAACGGCCGGTACCGTCGGATGCAGCCGTTCTAGTCCCACAACGCGGCAGGACCGTGACCGCGGCGTATCTTCGTGTAACCCCCGGTTACAACCGCGGGCATGTCGGTATCGCGCGCCGGGCGCTATTATCGCGACCACGATGAACGCCCGCACACCGCACATCCTGATCGTCGACGACGATCGCGAGATCCGCCGCCTCGTGGCGCGCTTCCTCGCGGAGAACGGCCTGCGCGTGACGGCCGCCGCCGACGGGCCGGAAGCCGACGCCGCACTCGCCGCCGGGCGCTTCGACCTCGTCGTGCTCGACCTGATGCTGCCGGGCGAGGACGGCATTTCGATCGCGCGGCGCCTGCGACGCGACGGCGACCTGCCCATCCTGATGCTGACCGCGCGCGGCAGCGAGACCGACCGCATCGTCGGGCTCGAGATCGGTGCCGACGACTACCTGACCAAGCCGTTCAGCCCGCGCGAACTGCTGGCGCGCATCCGCGCGGTGCTGCGCCGCACGGGCGAGCGCGCGGCCGAAGCGCCCAAGGCGCCGGTCTTCCGCTTCGCCGGCTGGGCGGTCGACGTGCAGCGGCGCGAGCTGCGCCGTCCGGACGGGGCACTCGTGCCGACCACGGATGCCGAGTTCGACCTGCTCGCCGCGTTCGTCGAACGCCCGCAGCGCGTGCTGAGCCGCGAACAGCTTCTCGACCTGGCGCGCGGGCGGCAGGCGCAGCTCTTCGACCGTTCGATCGACGTGGCCGTCATGCGCCTGCGCCGCAAGATCGAACCCGACCCGACGCGGCCCGAGATCATCCGCACTGTGCGCAACGGCGGCTACATGTTCGCGCTCGACGTCGAGACCGCTTCGTGAGCGCTGCCGTACCGCGCCAGCGCCGCTGGTTCGACGGGATCGCGGCGCGCACCGCCGCCATCTCGATCGTCGGCCTCGTGCTCGCACAGCTCGCGGCAGTGGGCATCGCCCTGCTGCTGCGCCCCAGCGAGCTGCAGGTCTTCCAGGCGCGCTGGCTCGTCGAGACCGTCATCGACGTGACCGTCGAGACTTTCACCCGCCCGGCCGTCCAGCGCGACGCGGCGCTGCGCGCGCGTCCGGAATCCGAGTTCCTGTCCTTCGAGTGGCGCCGCGATTTCGTCTATCCCGAGGAGCTGCGCCTGCGGCGCACCGGCAGCGGCCGTCTCCAGCGCGGCATCCAGGAACGCCTGCCGGGCTTCCGCGTCGAGGTCGATTTCTCGTTCCCGCCCGGCGGCGGCTCGCTCGCCGCCCCCGACCGCCACATCAGGCGCGTTCCGCCCGACGACGTCGTGTGGAGCGAGTCGGTCGGCGGTGCGGTGCCCGGCACCTTCACGATCGCGATCCGCGCGCCGGATTCGAGCTGGCTGATCGCGCGGCCGCGCCGCTCGGCGATCGATCTTGGCTGGATCGTGTTCGGCGCGTGGCTCAGCGGGCTCGTCCTCGTCGCCGCGTTCGCGGCCTGGTGGGCGGCCCACCGCCTCGCCCGGCCGCTCGAAGCGCTGGCGGGCGAAGCCGCGCGCGCGGGTGCGGGCCTCGAACCGCAGCTCGACGCGATGCGCGGTGCGCCCAACGAGGTGCGCACGATCGGCAACGCGCTGGCGCGCATGCGCGGCCAGCTCGTGCGCCATGTCGAGGACCGCACGCGCCTGCTCGCCGCGATCAGCCACGACCTGCGTACGCCACTCACACGCCTGCGCCTGCGCGCCGAGGGCATTGGCGACGAGTCGGAGAAGCTGAAGGCACTCTCCGACCTCGAGGAGATGGAACGCATGATCGCCGAGACGCTGGCCTTCGCGCGCGCCGACGCGCTGGAAGCCAAGCCCGAGCGCTTCGATCTTGCCGCCCTCGTCGAGACGGTCGTCGACGAGCGCGCCGATCTCGGCCATGCCGTCACCTACAAGGGGCCGTCGAGCCTCGTGATCGAAGGGCGTGCGGGTGCCATGAAACGCGCGCTCGCCAACCTCGTCGACAACGCCATCGCCTATGGCGGCAATGCCGACGTGGCACTCGCCGCACTGACCGAGCATATCGAGATCTCCGTGACCGACGAGGGGCCGGGCATCCCCGCCGACCGGCTGGAGGACGTGTTCCGCCCCTTCGTGCGGCTGGAAGCCTCGCGCTCGCGCGAGACCGGCGGTGCAGGCCTGGGCCTTGCGGTCGTGCGCGACATCGCGCGCGCCCACGGCGGCGACGTGATCCTGCGCAACCGGCCGATCCGCGGCCTCGAAGCCATCCTGACGCTGCCGCGAATCGCTTGAGCCGGACGGGCTTTCGTCGTACCCGATGGGCATGACGGATGCGCTGAAGGCGATCGACGTTGCGGTTCTTGCCGGCGGCCTCGGCACGCGGCTTGCCGGTGCGGTCCCCGACCTGCCCAAGGCGCTGGCGCCGGTCGGCGGGCGGCCCTTCCTCGAACATCTGCTCGACTGGCTGGAAAGCCACGGGGCACAACGCGTCGTGCTGCTGCTCGGCCATCGCGCCGACCAGATCGAGGCGCATCTCGCCGCACATCCGCGCCCGCATCTCGAATTCGCTTTTTCGGCCGAGCCCACGCCACTCGGAACCGGGGGTGCCCTCGGCTTCGCGCGGCCGCATTTCCGCTCGGACCCGATCCTCGTCGTCAACGGCGACACGTTCGTCAACGGCGATCTCGCCGAGCTCATCGCCAGACATCGCCATACGATGGCCGACGCCACGATGCTGTGCGTCGAGGTGCCCGACGCCGGGCGCTACGGCCGCGTCGAGATCGAGAACGACCGCGTCACCGCTTTCTGCGAAAAGGACGCGACGTGGCACGGGCCTGCGGAGATCAACGCGGGCGTCTATCTGGTTTCGCGCGCGCTACTGGCGAAGATTCCGGACGACCGGCCCGTGTCGCTTGAGCGCGACGTGTTCGAGAAGCTGCCCCGCGGCGCGCTCGCCGCCTTCATCGATCCCCGCGCGCGCTTCGTCGATATCGGCACACCGGAAAGCTGGGCCGGTGCCGCGTCTGTCGTCGAAGGGCGGACGACATGAGCGACGCCCCGCCCGTCCGCCGGCTCGCGCGGCGCATGGCACTGGAAAACCGCGTCTGGCGCGTCGATCTCGACCATATCGTCGACGCGGCGGGCGTCGAGGTGCCCGAGTATCTCGTGCTGTCGGCGCGCGGCCATGCGGCGGGCCGCGCGGGCGGCGTGGCCGTTCTGCCCGTATTGCCCGACGGGCGCATCGTGCTGCTGCGCAACTGGCGCCATGCCGTGGGCACGTGGAGCTGGGAAGTGCCCAAGGGCTTCATCGACGAAGGCGAGGATCCCGCCGCCGCCGCGCGGCGCGAACTTGCCGAGGAGACAGGCCTTGCCGGCGATCTCGTTCCGCTGGGCGAGGCGTTCTCGGAGCCCGCCGTCCTCGCCACGAGTGCAGCCCTGTTCCTCGCGCGCGACTGCCGGGCGATCCCGGACCGCCGGCCGGCCGACGACGAACTCGGCCTCGGCGCACCGGTCCCCTTCGCGCGCGCGCAAGCCGACGAACTGGTCCGCTCGGGCGCGATGCGCGACGCGGTCAGCCTGCTGCTGCTGGCGCGGCTGGCGTCCGCGCGATAGAAGATGGCCATGTCCGCTTCCCCCCGCCGACCGGTCGTGCTGTGCGTCCTCGACGGTTTCGGCCATCGCGCCGAACGCGCCGACAATGCGGTGCTGCTCGCGCGCACGCCGAATTTCGACCGCTTCCGCACGCTCCATCCGCCGGCCTTCCTCGAAGCCTCCGAACGCCATGTCGGCCTGCCGAAGGGCCAGATGGGCAATTCGGAAGTCGGCCACATGAATCTGGGGGCCGGGCGCGTCGTCATGCAGGATCTCGTGCGCATCGACGCCGCGATCGAGGACGGCACGCTCGCGAAGGAACCCGCCCTGCGCGACTTCGCCGCGAAGCTGAAAGCGAGCGGCGGGACCGCGCACCTGATGGGCCTCTTGTCGCCCGGCGGCGTGCATTCCCAGCAGGACCATCTCGTGGCACTGGCGGCCTCGCTCGCCGCCGGCGGCATGAAGGTGCGCGTGCACGCCTTCCTCGACGGACGCGACACGCCGCCGCGCAGTGCGCAAGCCTATCTGGCGAAGTTCGAGGCCGACATCGCGAAGCTGAACGATGTCGCGATCGCGACGGTCGCAGGCCGCTACTATGCGATGGATCGCGACAAGCGCTGGGAGCGCGTGTCGCTTGCCTATGACGCGATGGTCGACGCATCGGGGCCACGCCACGCGGGCTGGCGCGAGGGTCTCGCCGCATCCTATGAAGCCGGCACGAACGACGAGTTCGTGCTGCCCTTCGCCGTCGGCGCCTATGCCGGCATGAGCGACGGCGACGGCCTGCTGATGGGCAACTACCGCGCCGACCGCGCGCGCGAGATCCTCGAAGCGCTGCTGATCCCCGAGTTCGACGGCTTCGCGCGCAAGCGCCGTCCGGCCTTCGCGGCCACGCTGGGGCTGGTCGAGTATTCGGCGAAGCTTGCCGCCTACGTGCCCGCGGTGTTTGCACCCCAGTCGCTCGCCAACATGATGGGCGAGGTCGTCGCGAAGGCGGGCTTGCGCCAGCTTCGCATCGCCGAGACCGAGAAATACGCGCACGTGACGTTCTTCTTCAACGGCGGGGAAGAGAAGGAATACCCGGGCGAGAAGCGCATCCTCGTGCCCTCGCCGAAGGTCGCGACCTACGACCTGCAGCCCGAGATGTCGGCGCCCGAGATGACGGACAAGCTGGTCGGCGCGATCGAAAGCGGCGAATTCGACTTCGTCGTCGTCAACTACGCCAACTGCGACATGGTCGGGCACACCGGCGACCTGCGCGCCGCGATCAGGGCGGTCGAGACGGTCGATGCCTGCCTCGGGCGCGTGGCGGCGGCAGTGGAGGCGAAGGGCGGCGCCCTCCTCATCACCGCCGATCACGGCAACTGCGAATGCATGCGCGATCCGGCATCGGGCCAGGCGATGACCGCACACACGCTGAACCCGGTGCCGGTGTGGCTCGTCGGCACGGCCTATCCCGGGCGCAACGCGCCGATCCTGCTCGCCGACGGCGCATTGGCCGACGTGGCGCCCACGCTGCTCGAACTGATGGGGCTGGCGCAGCCTGCCGAGATGACGGGCCGCTCGCTGCTGCGCGCCCCGGCCGCGGCCGAATGAAGGCGGGGGCGTTCGCCTTCCTTCTTCTCCTGTGGGCGCTTCCGGCCCACGCGCAGGACCGCGGCGAACAGCTGCGCCAGATCGAAAAGCAGCTCGAAGCCGAGCGCGAGCGCGCCGAGGCCATCGCCCGCCAGACGCAGGCCGAGACGGCCGAACTCGCCCGCCTGCAGGCACTGACCCGGCAGGCCGCCGCCGCGACGATGGAACGCGAGGCGCAGGCGAGCGACATCGAGGCGCGCATCTCCGAGCTCGACGACGAACGCGCGACGCGCGAGGCCCGCATCGCCACGCGCCGACGCGAAATCGCGGCCCTGGCCGGTGCGCTGCAGCGCCTCGCCCGCCAGCCGCCCGAGGCCGTGGCGCTCGAACCGGGCACGCCGCTCGACGCCGCGCGGACGGGAAATCTTGTCGGCAGTCTCGTGGCGCATCTCAACCGCGAGGCGCAGGCGCTGAAGGCCGAACTCGACGCGCTTGCCGCCGCACGCACCGGCGCGTTGCGCGCACGTGGCGATCTTGCCGGCGTCCTCGCCAACCTTGCGGTCGAACGCGAGCGGCTCGACGACGCGCTCGCCCAGCGCGCCCCGGCCGTCGCTCGACTGCAGGACGAAGGCCGGGCCACGGCCGCCCGGATGGCCCGGCTCGGCCGCGAGGCGAGCGACCTTCGCGAACTTCTCGGCCGGCTCGAACGGCCGGCGGCGGTCGCTTCGGCGCCACCGCGCCCGCGTGCCGGCACCGCTCCGCCGGTCCGCCCGGGCGATCCCGACGCGCTTTCGGGCTATCTTTGGCCCGCACGGGGCCGAATCGTCGAATCCTGGGGCCAGGCACAGTCGGGCGGCCAGTCGGCCCGCGGCCTGCTGATCGAGCCGCGCGAGGCGGCGAGCGTCATCGCCCCCCACGACGGGACCGTCGCCTTTGCAGGCCCGTTTCGCGGTTACGGGCAAATCTTGATCCTCGAACACGGCGGGGGCTATCATTCGATTCTGGCGCAGTTGAGCCGGATCGACGCGGTCGTCGGCCAGAACGTGACCGCGGGCGAGCCGGTCGGGCGGGCCGGAAACGACGAACGCGGCGCCCCGACGCTCTATCTGGAGCTCAGGCGCCACGGTCAGCCGGTCGATCCGTCGCCCTGGCTTCTGGCGGCCGAGAACGGCACGCGCCGATGAGGCGCAAATTGCGTGTGCGGACGCGACAGTCGCGGCCGCGGAAAGGGATCCTGGATGTTCGCCCGTAAGCTTGCCGCCGCGACGATCGCGACCGCATTGACGGTTCTGCCTGCCGCCATGTCGCCGGGCGCGTTCGCGCAAGGCCAGCCGGCGGCCCCCGCCGCGGGCGGCGCTTCGGAGACCTACCGGCTGCTCAACCTCTTCGGCGAGATCTTCGAGATCGTGCGCTCCGACTATGTCGAGGAAGTCGCCGACCGCAAGCTGATCGAGGACGCGATCAACGGGATGCTCACCGCCCTCGATCCGCACTCCTCGTTCCTCAACGCGCGCTCGTTCCGCGACATGCAGGTGCAGACGCGCGGCGAGTTCGGCGGCCTCGGCATCGAGGTCACGATGGAGAACGGCCTCGTCAAGGTCGTCTCGCCCATCGACGACACGCCGGCCGCGCGCGCCGGTCTCAAGCCCAACGACCTGATCGTCCAGCTCGACGGCGAAGCCGTCCTCGGCCTCACGCTTCAGGAAGCGGTCGAGAAGATGCGCGGCCCCGTCAACAGCCCGATCAAGATCCTGATCCGCCGCGGCGACGCGGCCCCGTTCGAGGTCACGCTCAACCGCGCGGTCATCCGCATCCAGTCGGTGCGCTCGCGCGTCGAGGGCGAGATCGGCTACGTGCGCATCACGTCGTTCACCGAGCAGACCGATTCCGGCATGCGCGCGGCGATCGCGAAGATGCGCGAGCAGCTCGGGCCGAAATTCAAGGGCCTCGTGCTCGACATGCGCAACAACCCGGGCGGCCTGCTCGACCAGGCGATCGCCGTGTCCGACGCGTTCCTCGAGCGCGGCGAGATCGTCTCGACGCGCGGCCGCCGCTCGGACGAGGCGCAGCGCTACAACGCGCGCACCGGCGACGTGCTGAACGGCCTGCCGCTGATCGTGCTGATCAACGGCGGTTCGGCCTCGGCCTCCGAGATCGTCGCGGGCGCGCTGCAGGACCATCGCCGCGCGATCGTGCTGGGCACGCGCAGCTTCGGCAAGGGATCGGTCCAGACGATCCGGCCGGTCGGCAACCAGGGTGCGATCCGCCTGACGACGGCGCGCTACTTCACGCCGTCGGGCCGCTCGATCCAGGCGCAGGGCATCGATCCCGACATCATCGTCGAGGCCGCGCGCATCGAGGTGACGGCACCGCAAGGTCCGCAGCGGCGCGAAGCCGACCTGCGCGGCGCGCTGCGCAATCCCGACCAGGCGCGCCAGCCCGGTGCGCCCGCCGCACCGGCCGCACCCGCCGCCGAGAACGAGGAACGCCAGCAGGAAGGCGCGCAGGATTACCAGCTGAGCCGCGCGTTCGACCTGCTGCGGGGTCTCGCCCTCTATAACCAGCGCGCGAACTGAGCGCGACGACGAGGGAGACGACGCATCGGCATGGCCGCCAGGGACGCCGCCAACGAAAAGCCCGATCCGTCTGATGCGACCCAGATGCCGCCGGTGCATGCGCCGGCCGATCCGGCGCAGGCGGGCGTGCGCCGCGGCCCATCGCTGCTGACGATCGCGTGGGCGCTGCTGATCGGCGGCGTCGGCGGCTTCGCGATCTGGGTCAATCTCAATCCGGTCGCGCATGTCGATCTCGGCCCGCCGGTCGCGGCCCGGATCGACATACCCGTCGCGGCACCCGAAGTGCCTCCGCTTCCGCCGGCCGAACCCGAGCAGGTCGCCGAGGCGCCCAAGCCCGCGGAGCCCGAACCCGCCCCGCCGCCTCCCCCACCGCCGCCGGCACAAGCCGCGGCACCGCCACCTCCGTCGGCCGCACCCGTACCGCCGGCACCGCGCCCGGCGCCTGCGCGCCCCGAACAGGCCGGCACGCCCGCGCCCGCCACGCCGGTGCAGAGCGAACCCGCCCCGCCGCCGGCCGCCGCACCGGCACCCGCGACCCCGCCGCAGACCGCGGCTCGTCCGCCTGCGGCCGCACGCCCCGCCCAGCCGCCGCTGCCGCCGCGCGACGTCGAGGCACCGACCTGGGTGCGCTTCGCGCGCCCGTTCGATCCGGAAGACAAGCGTCCGCGCGTCGCCCTCGTCATCGTCGATCTGGGCAAGAGCCAGGCGGCGACGAACGCGGCGATCCAGAATCTCGGCGGCGGCATCACGCTCGCCTTCACGCCCTATGCCGACGGGCTCGCGCAGTGGCTGGCCCTCGCGCGCGCCGCCGGCCACGAGGTGCTGCTGAGCCTGCCGATGGAGCCGACGGATTTCCCCAACACCGATCCCGGCCCGCAGACGCTGCTCACCACGCTGACCTCGCGCCAGAACCTGGAGCGCCTGAACTGGACGCTCGAGCGCGCGCAGGGCTATGTCGGCATCGTCAACGCGCAGGGCTCGCGCTTCACCGCCTCGACCGACGCGATGCGCCCCGTGATCGACCGGTTGTTCGCGCGCGGCCTGCTGTTCGTCGACGCGCGCGCCACGCAGGCCTCCGTCGCCACGCGCGTGGCCGACGACGTGGGCGTGCCGCGCGCCTATGCCGACCGGCTGATCGACCAGGAGGCCTCGCGCCCCGCGATCGACCGCGCGCTCGCCGATCTCGAACGGCTGGCGCGCCAGAACGGGGCTGCACTCGGCATCGCGCAGACCTATCCGGTCACGTTCGAGCGCCTGATCAACTGGCTGCCGCAGCTCGACGCGCGCGGCATCGCGCTGGCCCCGGTCTCGGCCATCGTCAACCGGCAGCCCGCACCGCCCGCCGCCACGACCGGCGGGGCCGCGTCCGCGCCGCCACCCGCAGCACCACCGCGCAACTGACCGGACCCGCCTTATGAAAACGGTCACGGAACGTCGCTATCGTCCGGGCGTGGGAATTCTTCTGTTCGACAGACGCGGCCATGCCTTCGTCGGCCAGCGCAACGACACGCCCGGCGCATGGCAGATGCCGCAGGGCGGCATCGACGAGGCCGAGGATCCGCGCGCGGCGGCGTTGCGCGAGCTTGCCGAGGAGACCGGCGTGCGGGCCGCCGAGATCGTCGGCGAGACCGCCGGATGGATCGCCTACGAGCAGCCGCCCGAACTTGCCGCCCGGCTGTGGGGCGGGCGCTATGTCGGCCAGCGCCAGAAATGGTTCGCCGCGCGCTTCACCGGCACGGACGCCGACATCGATCTCGACGCGCACGAGGCCGAGTTCGACGCCTGGCGCTGGGTGGAGATCGAAGCGCTGGTGCCGCTGATCGTGCCGTTCAAGCGCGCGCTCTACGAAGCCGTCGTGGCCGAGCTGGCGCCCGTCGTGCGCGCGAACGTCGCGAGATGAGCGCGCTCGTCCTCTCGCACGTGTCCAAGCGCTTCGCGACCGCGCATGGTGTGAAAGTGGCGGCCGTCGCCGACATCTCGCTCGATGTCGCCGACGGCGAACTCGTCGCCCTGCTCGGCGCTTCGGGCTGCGGGAAATCGACGCTGCTGCGCCTCGTCGCCGGCTTCGAGACGGCCGATGCCGGCACGATCCGGCTGGGCGGGCGCACCGTCTCGGGGCCCGACGCGCATGTGCCGCCCGAGGAACGCAAGGTCGGCATCGTCTTCCAGTCCTATGCGCTGTGGCCGCACATGGATGTCGCGCACAATGTGGGCTACGCGCTCGACGTCGCCGGCATCAAGGGCGAGGCGTGGCGCGGCCGCGTCGAAGCCGCACTCGCGACTGTCGGCCTGTCGGGCTACGAGCGCCGCCGCCCGGCCGAGCTTTCCGGCGGCCAGCGCCAGCGCGTGGCGCTGGCGCGCTGCCTCGCGATGGACCCGGCGATCGTGCTGCTCGACGAACCGCTCGCCAATCTCGACGTCCATCTGCGCGCCAGCATGCTCGAGGCGTTCGCCGAGTTCCACGCCGCGACGAAGGCGACGATGCTCTACGTCACGCACGACCAGGCCGAGGCGATGGCGCTGGCCGACCGCATCGCGGTGATGTCGGAAGGCAAGATCGTGCAGTTCGCCGACCCGCGAACGCTCTATCGCGAACCGGCGACCGCCGAGATCGGCGCTTTCGTCGGCCGGGGCACGATCCTCGACGTCTCCGTGCGCGAGGTCGAGGGCACGCGCGCGCGCGTCGATCTCTACGGTGCGGATTTCCTCGTGCGCGCGCGCCCGGGCCAGAAGACGGGGCCGGCCAAGCTGTGCCTGCGGCCCGAGGACATGGGGATCGCCGAGCGCGGCTTTTCCGCGCGCATCGTCCGCGCGGCCTATACCGGCGGCTTCTGGGACGTCGAGGCGTTCCCGCTGGCGGCACCGCTGGCGAGCCTGCGCCTGACGCTGCCCGACGCGCTCACCCCCCAGCCCGGCGCCACGCTGACGCTGGGCCTGCGCGACGGCTGGGTCGTTCCCTAGTTCAATCCGCCCACGGCAGCACGCCGGGCGGCAGGCGGCGCGCGAACAGCGTCAGCGCCCCCATCGCCACGACGACGACGCCGACCGCGATGACCGAGACGGCCGCGGCAAGCGGGGAATCCCCGCCTTCCTGCAGCGAGAACACCATCACGCCGAGCGTCTCGGAACCCGACGACCACAGCAGTGCGGAAACGGTCAGTTCGTTGAGTGCCGTGAGGAACACGAGGATCGCCCCCGCCCCCGCCGCGGGCGCCATCAGGGGCAGCGAGATCGTGCGCAGCCGCCTGCCGAAGCGCGCCCCGGCGGCGGCGGCGGCATCGTCGAGGGCGGGATCGAGCTGCGCGAAGCCCGCCCCGATGGGCCGCAATGCGAGTACCAGGAACCGCGCCACGTAGGCGAGCAGGATGATCCACAGCGTGCCGTAGATCGACACGTTGAGGATCGGGATCGGCTTGATGAAGACGAGGATGCACGCGATCGACAGCACGATGCCCGGCAGCGCGTAGGGAAGCTCGACCAGCGCGTTGGCCAGCCGCACCAGAACGCCGCGCCGCCATGTCGTGAAATAGGCGAGCGGGACCGCGATCGCCACGCACACGATCGCGGCGGCACCCGACAGCACGAACGAATTCACGAAGGCGCGCTCGACCGCGGACTGACGCAGCGCTTCGGCGAAGGCGCGCAAGGTGGCGGTCGCGAAGGAAAGCTCGACGCCGATCGCCGGCACCAGCGCGCTCGCCAGCAGGGCCGCGAACGGCACGACCGAGACGAAGACGAGGAACAGCCAGATCGCGATTTCCAGCGGCAGGCGCAGCCGACCCAGATGCCACGGCTCCATCGGCCGGCCCGTGCTTTCGATACGTGCGTCGAACGTGCTTCGCGCGCGCGCGTGCAGCCACAGCACGGCAAGCGCGAAGACGCCGATCATCGCCGACAGCACGGCCGCCTGGCCCAGCACCGACGGGCCGAAGCCCGCGAGGCGCTGGTAGATCAGCGTGACGAGCGTCGTGTAGCCGACCGGAATGCCCATCAGCGCCGGCGTGCCGAAATTCCCGATCGACGAGACGAAGGCGAGGAGTGCGCCGGCCAGGATCGCCGGGCCCATCAGCGGGACGACGACGTCGCGCGTGGTGCGCCGCCGGTCGGCCCCGCAGGCGCGCGCCGCCTCGATCGCCTCGCGCGGCAAGGCGCGCAGGCCCGCCCGCACGGCAAGGAACACGAGCGGGGCGTGCTCGAGGCCGAGCAGCCACGCGATCCCCTCGCGCCCGAGCATCGGGTTGGCGGAGCCCGGCGGTGGTGCAAGACCGAAGGCGCCGAGCAGCGCGCTCTGCGGCCCCGCCAGATTGATCCAGGCGAGTGCCGAGATCTGCGAGGGCACGACGAGCGGCAGCATGAACAGGAAGACGAGGAACGCCTTGGCGCGGATGTCGGTCAGCGCCACGCAGCCCGCAAAGCCGACGCCGAGGACGAGCGAGATCAGCGTGCCGGCGACCGAGGTCTCCAGCGTGCGCCACGCCGCGCGCCAGGTCGACGGGGCGGACAGCACGCGCTCGGCGACGGAGAAGTCGAACAGGCCGCCGCGCGGTGCCACTGCCTCCATCGCGAGGCGGCCCATCGGCCAAAGTGCGAGCACGCCGACGAAGGCGAGCAGCAGGACGAAGAAGCCCCGCTCGCCGGCGGTCTGCGGGCGGCCGCTCAACGTCGCGTCCGCGCCGTCAGCGGCCGAACATTTCCGAGAAGCGTTCCTTGTCCTTCTCGTCGGACGCGAGGATCGCCGCCACGTCGATCGCCATCATCCTGACGTTGGCGAGGTTCGGGAAGCCGGCCGGCGGCTTCACGTCGGTCCGCGCCGGGAACATGCCCTGTCCCGCCGCGAGGCTCTGGCCTTCCGGGGCGAGCAGGAAGTCGACGAAGGCGCGCGCGGCGGCCGGGTTCTTGGCCGTGCGCAGGATCGCGACGGGCTCGGTGACGAACGTGACGCCCTCCGTCGGGAACACGAACTCGACCGGGGAGCCGCGCTCGCGCGCGCGGATCGCCATGAAATCGACGATCACGCCGTAGAGCTTCTGGCCGCCGGCGACCGCTTCGAGCACGGCCGGGTTGCCGCGCGCGGCCTGCGCACCGTTCTTCTGCAGTCCTTCGTAGAAGGACCAGCCGAGGCCGGGTGCGCGCGTGACGGCACCCATGTGGATGGCGGCAGCACCCGAGAACAGCGGCGAGGGCATGATGATCTGGCCCTTGGCTTCGGGCTTCAGCAGGTCGGCCCAGCTTTCGGGCTTCATCGACGCGGCCTTGTTGTAGACGATGCCGGTCGAGATCAGCTTGGTCGCGAAATAGGTCTTCTGCGCGTCGTGGCTGCCCGCGGGCAGGCCGGCGGTCTTCGCCTCGGCGTAGGGGGCAAGACGGTTCTCGCGCTTGAGCGCTTCCATCGTCATCGCGTCGGCGATCAGCAGCAGGTCGGGCTGCGGGGAACCGGCGACGAACTCGGCCTGCAGGCGGTTCATCAGCTGCGTCGTGCCGTCGCGCACGAACGTGACCTCGACCTGCGGATGGACCTTGCGGAACGCGTCGATGGTCGCCTGCGCGTCGGCCTGCGGCTGGGACGTGTACAGCGTCAGGCGGCCCGACTGGGCGAGGGCGCCCGGGGCGGCGGCGAGCGCGCCGGCGAGGGCGACGGCGAGGACGGAGACGAAGCGGGTCATTGGCGGATGCACTCCCTGGTTCCGGTGAGCCTCCGGACTATACAGGATCAGTTACAATCCGATGACGGTGCGTTCAAGTCCGTTCGGCGGGCGGGTTCAGGCCCCGGCGCGGGCGAGCGAACGCGCGCGCGCTTCCATCAGCTGCGTGGCGAGTGCGGCGAGCGTGCGATGCAACCCGCCCTGCGGGCGCAGGCCGACGGCCTTGAGGGCCATTCCGATACCGCGGTCGATATGCTTGGCCCGGTAGACCGAATAGGCACGCCGCGCATAGGCGCGCGCGCTCGTGCGCCGGTCGTAGGGGGCCGGCCACTGGTTCGCGGCGTAGTAGGCGTAGGAAAGCTCGTCGTCCTCGGATTCGGCGATGCGGCCGATGCCGGTCCACAGCCGTCCCCAGCGGCCGAGATTCTCGCTCCCCTGGTAGCGGCGCATGTGGTCGTAGAAAAGCTTGTAGTGGCGCAGCTCGTCGGCGGCGATGTGCCGGCAGACCTGCTGGAACACCGGCTCTTCCGACGCGTCGGCGAGGGCCGCATAGTACGAGCTGGTCCCGGTCTCGACGATGCAGCGCGCGATCAGCTCGGCCGTGCGCGAGCCGCGCACCGAGGCCGACGCGTCGAGCGGGATCTTGTAGCCCGCGACGAAGCGCGCGAACGCGGCGTCGAAATCCCATGCGGGATCGGCGAGCTTCGCCCAGCGCGCGAGCGCCTTGCCGTGCTGGACTTCCTCCAGCGCCCACGCGTCGATCGCCGGACGGATCGCGTCGTCGCCGGCGAAGACGTTGTTGAGATAGATCGCGTAGTCGGCGCCGTTGTGCTCGACGAGAGCCGCCGCCTTGGCGACCCGCAGGATTTCAGGATCGACGCGCTCGGGCCGGAAGGCGTTCCAGTCGATGTCGTCGAGGGTCCAGTGGGCCATTGTGTCCGTGCGCGTCGGGAGGGGGAATCGTCGGGCGGATATATGTCGTTTCGATGACCGCGACGCAAGCCCGCCCTTTCAGGCCAGGGCGACGACCACGCGGCGGTTGCGCTTGCCCTTGTTCTCGATCTTCTCGACCACGACGCGGCCGATCTCGCCGGTGCGCGCGACATGCGTGCCGCCGCAAGGCTGCAGGTCGATTCCGGCGACCTCGAGCAGGCGCAGCCGGCCCGTCCCGCGCGGCGGCTTGACCGACATCGTGCGCACCAGTTCGGGCTTGGTATCGAGCTCGCTCTCGTCGACCCAGCGCGGCGCGACCGCATGGTCCTCGCCGATCAGGCGGTTGAGCTCGCTTTCGATATGCGCCTTGTCGAACACCGTCTCGCCCGGATCGAAATCGAGGCGCGAGCGATCCGTACCGATCTGGCCGCCGGTCACGCCCGCGGGGATCACGGCGCACAGCAGGTGCAGGCAGGTGTGCATGCGCATGTGGCGATGCCGGCGCGCCCAGTCGAGCTCGATCGTCACCGCGTCGCCGGGTGCGAGTGCGGGCTGGTCGGGGGCGGGAACGTGCAGGATGCCGCCCTCGCCCTTGCGCGTGTCGGCGACCGCGACGCGCGTGCCGTCGGCACGCACGAGGAAGCCCGTGTCGCCCGGCTGCCCGCCGCCGGTCGGATAGAAAATCGTGCGGTCGAGAACGATGCCGTCGGCGCGGACTTCGCGCACGACCGCTTCGGCCGTTTTCAGGTAGGAATCGTCGCGGAACAGTTCGGCCGTCATCGTCGTCCCTTTCGCAGGGCTGGGTTGCACCGCCGGTCCGTCCGGATTGTCTTGACGGGCGGGGCGGAATGGCGAGAGTCGTTGCTTATGGCAAGAACTGTCAACCCCGCCGACGAGGCGCGTCGTTTCCTCGACGCGCTCGACGAGAAGGCCGAGGGCATCGCCCAGGTCGTCGCGCACACGAAGGACGACGTCGCAAGGTCGAGCTATTCGGCGTACAAGCGCTTCGCCGACGCGGTCAACGACTTCGACAGCTTCTGCATCCTGATCGAGTATCGCATCAAGAAGGTGCCCGACGGCGACGAGCGCACGACGCTGGAAGCGCGCTTCCGCTCCGCGCGCGTGGGCCAGATGGCCCGCCAGCTCAAGACGTCGATCGAGCTGATGGCGCTGGTGGCGACCGCCAAGGAACTGCCGCTGGGGGCCAAGGACCTGTTCCTGCGCGAACTGCGCGCGATCTACACGCTGAAGAACGCGCTCTCGGGTCCGCCCTATTCCGACGGGCTGCAGGGCGAGACCGTCCACGATGTCGAGCTTGCCGAGAAGATCCTGCGCGAGATCATCGAGCGGGCACCCGCCCTGCTCGACCTGTCGATGTCGCTGGACGCCGAGGGCGAGGATGCCGGCAGCGAGCCGGCCGGCACGAATTAACACAAATATTGGCGTAGAATCGGCTATTTTGACCTGACAAGCGCCGCCTTCCGGCGCAAATTGCGCGATCGGCTGCGACACCCGAACTGGAAGAATCTGGACGGCGAATGGCTGAAGGCGGCGACAACACTGCAACGCGGGCACCGACGAGTTCGCGCGACGTGCCGCTGGGCGAGCGGTTCAAGATCCGTCCCGGCCAGACCGTCATGGATCTCGCCACGCCGGCGGCCGAGGCGTTCGTCGCGGTCGACCAGTCACAGCCCGACACTGCCTGCGCGGCCCTGATCGCGCGGCCCGAGCAGCTTCCGCGCGTGTCGGCCTGCGCGCAGATCAAGGGGCTCACGCATGTGGGGGCGGCCAAGCTGCTCGACCACGGCCCGGTCGAATGGCCGGATGGTACACGCCGCTACGCGATGGTCTACGAGACGCCGGCCGGTGCCGCCCTGCTCCGCCGCAACGCGGCGATCGCACCGATCGACGCGCGCATGCTGGTGCGCAACTTCATCTCGCCCGTGGCGCAGATGCTGGCCGAATATGTGCGCCGCGGCGTGGCGCACCGGTCGATCCGGCCCGACAACGTGTTCTGGTACGATTTCGGCCAGTCCAAGCTGATCGTGGGCCCCTGCACCGCAGGCCCTCCGGGTGCGCGCCAGCCCGCGCAGTTCGAACCGCTCGAGCTTGCGATCTGCGATGCCTACGGGCGCGGGCCTGGTACCGCCGCCGACGACATCTATTCGCTGGGTGCCACGGCGCTGGCCCTCGCGATGGGGCGCTGGCCGATGGCGGATGCCGACGATCCCGCCGTCATCGAGCGGCGCATCGAGGTCGGCAACTGGGACGCGCTCGCCGGCAAGTACAACCCGCCCTTCGAGCTCTACGATTTCTTCCGCGGCACGCTCGCCGACGATCCGGCTGAGCGCTGGACGCTGCCCACGCTGACCAAATGGCTCGACGGCGGCAGGCCGACGCTGCCGCGCATCACCAGTTTTGCCAAGGCGCGCGAGCCGTTCCTGTTCGAGGGCAAGCTCTACCGCACCGGGCGCGAGATCGCGGTGGCGCTGTCGAAGAATCCTTCGCAGGCCACCGCGGCGATCCGCACCGGCACGCTCGCCGACTGGGTGCGCCGGGCACTTCCCGACGACATCGCCGCCAAGAAGGTGCAGGCGCTGTCGCTGCCGGAAAGCTCGGCCGGGCGCGACGGCGATCCGGCCCTCGTCGCGCGCATCTGCATGGCGCTCGACCCGACCGGACCGATCCACATCTCCGGCATCGCCGTGCGGCCCGACGGCGTGGCGCCCGCACTCGCGCGCGCGTATCTCAGCGCACGCGACACGCTGCCGGCCTACGATTCGATGTTCCGCGCGGGCCTGCATCTGGAATGGGTCAGCACGCAGCAGTCGGCGCAGAATCCCGCGACGCGCACCGCGCGCAAGCTCTCGGCCTACGAGCGTCTGTCGCGCTGGGTGATGGAGCCGGTCCCCGGTTCCGGCCTCGAACGCTGCCTCTACGAACTCGACCAGCGCCTGCCGTGCCTCTCGCCGCTGTGCATCGACCAGTGGGTCGAATCGCCGGGCGACCTGCTGCCGGCGATCGACGCGGCCATCGCCGACGGCGGCCAGAACGGCTTCGACCGCCACATCGCCGCCTTCATGGCCGCGCGCGGTGCCGCCGACGAGACGGCACTGAAGGGCCTGATGGGCGGTGCCGCCGACGAGGAGGCGCGCATGGCGTCGCTGCGGCTGCTCGCACATCTGCAGGAGACGTATCTGGTCGGCTCGCTGCCCAACCTCGCCGCGCAATGCGCCGTGCTCGTGCGCCCGACGCTGGAGCAGTTCCAGCGCATCTCGACCAAGGAACTGATCGCGCGCAAGAGCGAGGCCGCCATCGGCCAGGGTGACCTGCAGGGCCTGCTCGGCATCGTCGACGACCGCGTGGCGCTGGAAGCCGACAAGAAGGGCTTCGATTCCGCGAAGACCGAATACAGTGCGGCGAGCGAGCGGCTCGGCAAATCCGATCTGGTGCTGCTCGACCGTGGCCGGCAGGCGACCTATCGCGGGCGCGAGACGGCCACGCTTGCGGCGGGCTCGCTGGCACTCGCGACCTTCTTCGGCGTGCTGGCGGCCTACCTGCCATGAAGCGCGGTGCAAACGACATGATGGCACGCGCCCAGCAGCGCTCGCGAAGCTGGGCCAAGCGGCTGGCACCCGCGGCATGGCTGCTGGCGGCAACGTCGTCGATCCTCGTCCTCGTGATGTGGCCGATGACGGCGATCTATCTCGCCATCGCCAGCCTGCCCACGCTCGCCATGGCGCTGGTCGACGACGATCCGGAACGGCGCGGCACGCTGTGCGTGGGCGCGCTCAATTTCGCGGGCAGCCTGCCCTTCGCGCTGCTGTCGATGGGCGGCGGGCTCAAATACGTCCCGCTGACCTGGGGGGCCGCCTATATCTACGCGTATCTGGGCGCGGTGATCGGCGGCGTGCTCTATTTCAGCATCCCGTTCGTGCTGCGGCGCATCGTGCGCGTGGAGGAGGAGGGCGAAAAACGCCGTCTTTCCGAGCGCCAGGAAGCGCTCGTCGAGGAATGGGGTGCCAACGTCTCGAGCGTGAAGCTCGATTTCAGCCGCAGCGACGAGATCCGCTAGACGGCATCAACGGGAGGAAGTTTCGGAATGTCCGGCAAGCAGAAGAAGATCGCAATGGTGACGGGTGCGGGTTCCGGCGTGGGGCGCGCGGTCGCCGTATCGCTCGACGAGGCGGGCTTCAGCCTTGTACTGGTCGGCCGGCGCGCCGACGCGCTCGACACGACGAAAGCGCTGCTGAAGGGCGAGGCGATCTCGGTGCCCACCGACGTGACCGACGACGCGGCCGTCGACAAGCTGTTCGCGACGGTCAAGGCGAAGTTCGGCCGGCTCGACTTCCTGTTCAACAACGCCGGTGCGGGCCTGCCGGCGACGTCGATCGAGGACGTGACGCCCGCGCAGTGGCGCTCGATCGTCGACGTCAACCTGAACGGCATGTTCTATTGCACGCGCGCGGCCTTCCTGATGATGAAGGCGCAGTCGCCGCAGGGCGGGCGCATCGTCAACAACGGCTCGATCTCGGCCCACGTGCCGCGCCCGGGCTCGGCCGCCTACACCGCGACCAAGCATGCGGTCACGGGCCTGACGCGTTCGACGTCACTCGACGGGCGCAAGTACGACATCGCCTGCGGCCAGGTCGACATCGGCAACGCCGCGACCGAGATGACCGCGCGCATGGCCAAGGGCGTGCCGCAGGCCAACGGCACGATGGCCGTCGAGCCGACGATGGCGGCCGACAACGTGGGCAAGACCGTGGCGCTGATGGCGAGCCTGCCGCTCGACGCGAACATCCAGTTCGTCACCGTGATGGCGACGAAGATGCCGTTCATCGGCCGCGGCTAGGCTGCGGTTCGGCTCTTCGCCTTCATGACTTCGGCGGCGCGCCAGAATCCCAGGCCCGCCCCGTCGACGAAATGCACGTGCCGGTCGGCCATGAAATCGCCGACCAGGCACGTGATCGTCGTGGAATCCGCGCGCGCGGTGCCGTAGCGGATTCGTCCCGCGTTCTCTTCCGCGGCGAGCAGCGCTTCGATGCGCGCCGCCTCGTCGTCGGTCACGTCGAGCACGAGACGCGGGCCGCCCGCGGCCTTGCGGTAGTCCGAGCGTTCGGCCATGCCACGCCGGTAGAGCCCGACATCGATCTTGCCGAGCTTGCCGCCGAGAAGATGGCCAAGGCCGATCAGCATCGATCCCGCGATCGCGGTGACGACGCGCAGGATTCGCCTGCCGCGCGGCTGGGCCTTCGCCTCCAGCCACAGCGAACGGAATCCCGGCAGGCTCTTGGGTTCGAGCCGGCTGCCGTCGCCGAGCGGGGCTGCCTCGCGCGTGGGCACGATCGCGTCGATCGCGGCCAGCAGCCGGCCGAGCGTAGCAAGCCCCGCCGCCCCCGCCTCGGTCGGATCGGCGATCACGCAAAGGATGGCGCCGCGGCGCGCGGGCACCGGCCGCCAGCGGCACGACAGGCCTTCGAGGCCGGGCAGCGGGCCTTCCTTCGCCGGCACGTGCCATTTCCTGTCGGCCTTGACCCACGCGTCGGCCGCGACGACGCCGTCGCCAAGGAACAGGCCGAACGCGTTGTCGTCGCCGAAATCCTGCAGGGCCGCGAACACGTCGAACCCGGCCTCGCGCAGCGCCGACACGGGTACGAGTCCGACGCGAAGCTCGATGCCGTACTCCGCCATCGCCCAGTGCGCGAGTGCGCCAAGTGCGGCCTTCGTCTGGTCCATGCGTTCGGGCGGCACGGCCGCGATGGCGCCGTCGCCGCCGAACTGGCAGGCGACGACGTCGCCCTCGCGGCGCACCGCCTCGCCGAGGACCGCGACGGCCCCGCCAGCGACGAAATTGACGTCGCGGTCGCGTCCGGCGGCGGCGAGCTTCGTGCTGCCCGTGACGTCGGCGACCGCGAGATACCAGTCGCCGGCCAGACGCGCGTAATGGCCAGGATCGACCCCGTGGCGGGCGAAGTCCGAGATGCTCGGCAAGTCCATGACGCGATCCTATCCCAGCCGACCTATGTCATACACTTTTGTTAATATTTGTATGTCAGGCTGGCCGCAATGGCCGGCAAACGTCCTGAAAATGTCGATCTGGCGCCGACTTACGATCGCATGGCGATTCCCTCGCCGCGCGCCCGCACCCTGTTCGACTGGTGGGCCGCCCTGCTTGCCGGGCGCGCGATGCCGGTGCGCGGCGACTTCCTCGCCGAAGAACTCGCCCCGTGGTGGCCCGACCTGATCCTCTATGAAGCCGTGCCCGCCGAAGGTGCCAGCCGGTTCCGCTTCCGCGTCCACGGCGCCAACGCCGTGACGTCCGACGGCGGGAATTTCACCGGACGCTACCTCGACGAGGTGATACCGGCGCATCTCGCCACGCCGATCCTCAGTTGCTACCGCGCGGTCGAACGCCGGCAACTGCCGCTCTATTCGCAGGGCCACTGGCGCAGCGCGCAGGATTACGTCGTCGGGTTCGAGCGGCTGATCCTGCCGTTCGGCGCCGACAGGCTCGAACACGCGCTCGCACTCCTCGTGCGCCACGAGGCCCCGCGCCCCGGCCGCGAAGACGGCGCACTCGCGGGGCCGACGCCTTTCATCGACGACATGCTCGTCTTCGTTGCACCGTGATAGGATGGCCGGAACGGCCGTAAAAAAGACGGCCGGAAGGGAGGACGCGCCATGAAGCAAGCCGCGACGCAGCGCTGTTCCAACTGTCTCTACTGGTTGCCGCCCGCCACGCCGAAGCCCACGGGCGAAAGCGGCACGGCCTTTCTCGGCCTGTGCCGGCGCTATCCGCCCGTCCCGGTCTGGACCTCCATGCGCATCAACAGCGCCACCGCATCGTCCTACGACAGCGACTGGTGCGGCGAATGGCACAACGCCGCAGGTTGACCCGCGATCCTGTGCAATTTGCGAATGGTGCCGGTTAACCGTGGGTTAGAGATTTGTAGTCCAGTCTCCTACAAAATTTGACAGGGCAGCCGGAAGGCAGATGATCAGACTAGGACTTAAGCGTGTGCGCGCGGCGATCGACGGGATGGATCTGGGATCCGGCCTCGTCGTCCTGCTCGTCGCGTGCGCGATCTCCGTCCTGTGGATGTTCGTGTCCGTCGGCGTCGAGCGCACGCAGATGCTCGACCGCCGCAACGCGCGCGAGAACGCCGAACAGCTTGCCCAGCTCCTCGAAGGCGAAGTCTCGCGCTCGATCGGCGTGGCCGTCGCGACGCTCGACCGCGCAGCCGACGCCATCGGACGGCCCGACCAGTTCGACCATTTCCAGAACGTGCTGCGCGACATCGAATGGAGCCATCTCGAGATCACGTCGATCGCGATCCTCGATACGTCCGGCTTCGGCCGGGTGGCGAGCATCCAGGGCATTCGCGACTATGACGGCCGCGACACCGAGGCCTTCGCGCACCATCGCGACCACCTGTCGCACGAGATCTTCTTCAGCCTGCCCTTCGCCGGATCGAATTCCGGCCAGCGGCGGATTTCGGTCTCGCGCCGGCTCGACGCGCCCGGCGGCGCCTTCGCCGGCCTGATCGCGACGACGCTGCGCTACGAGTATTTCGAGGACATGCTGGCGCGCGCCAGGCAGGGCCCCAACGGCACAGTCGCCCTGCACCGGACCGACAAGGTCCTCGTCGCGCGCGTGCCGCCCGCACCACACCTCGTGGGCCGGTCGTCGGCGGCGGTGAATCTGTGGCAGTTCTATCCCGAGCGCGACGCCACCTCGTTCGACATCAAGGAAAGCCAGTACGACCGGGTTCCGCGCGTCATCGCCTATCGCAAGGTCCGCAACTACCCGCTCATCACGGTCGTGACGCTGGCCTTCGCGGATCTCGCGACGCGCAGCGACGAGATCGCGACGCTGCCCTTGCGCGCCGCGATCGGCGCCACGGCGGTCCTCCTGGCGATCGGCGCGGTCGGCGTCGTCGCGATGCGCCGCGTCCACCGCATGCGCCACACGGCCGAGGTGCAGCGCAAGGTCGCCGAGCTCGACCGTTCCGCGGCCGAGACCGCGCGCATCAAGGCCCAGCGCGAACACGAGCGCGCCGAGCACGCCAGCCGCGCCAAGTCGCGCTTCCTCGCGAACATGAGCCACGAGCTGCGCACGCCGCTCAACGCCGTGATCGGCTTCGCCGAGACGATCCGCGGCGGCTATGTCGAGCCGGTCGGCCCGCGCACGCGCGAATATGCCGGCCACGTCCTCGACAGCGGCCAGCATCTGCTGAGCCTGGTCGACGACCTGCTCGACCTGACCCAGTTCGAGATCGACGAGCGCAAACTCGATCTCGAGCCGCTCGACGCGCACGCGGTCGTCGCCACCGCGGTCGAGCGCATGTCGTTCCAGTATGCCCAGCGCCGCATCGCGCTCGAGATCTCCGGCGGGGCCGGCACGCCGGTCCCGCTCAACCGGCGCGCGCTGATGCAGATCCTGCTCAACCTGCTGGCCAACGCGCTGCGCTTCGCGCCCGTCGACGGCCGGGTCGTGGTGGCGGTCTCGCATACGCCGGACGGCGTCGATATCTCGGTTTCCGACGACGGGCCGGGCATGCCGGCAGACATGATCGCGCGCATCGGCGAGCCGTTCCTGCAGAACACGAACCCGATGACCTCCAGCAGCACGGGCACGGGTCTCGGCCTTGCCATCGTCAAGACGCTGATCGAGCGCCAGCACGGCACGCTGAGGGTCGAGTCCGAACCGGACAAGGGCACGAAATTCACGATGCATTTCCCCCCGCCGTCGCCCGAATCGGGCGACACTGCAGCCCAGGCAACGAAGATCGCCAGCTGACACCCGGGGGAACGCATGAAGCCGCACGAACCGCCGCACCTGAAGGCGCCGCCCCTTGCCTGCGACTGCGCGATCCATGTCTACGACGCGACCGCCTCCGTCGCCCCCACGGCGGTCGCGAAGCCGCCGGTCTGGGCCGATGCGGCCGCCTACGACGCCGTCCGCCGCCGGCTGGGAACGTCGCGCGTCGTCATCGTCCAGCCGACGGCTTACGGGCGCGACAATTCCGTCACGCTCGACGGCGTGGCGAAGCTGGGCGCCGACCGGTCGCGCGCGATCGTCGTGGTCGACGCGAATGTCGGCGAAGCCGAACTCGGCACGATGGCCGCGCGCGGGGCCTGCGGCGTGCGATTCCACATGTTGGCCGGCGGATTCCTCCGGTGGGACGATCTGGGCGAAATCGCCGCGCGCATCGCACCGCTGGGCTGGCACGTGCAGCTGCAGATGGACGGCCGCCTGCTCGCCGAGCGTGCCGACATGCTCGCCCGCCTGCCCTGCCCGCTCGTGATCGACCATATCGGAAAATTCCTCGAACCCGTCGCGACCGACCATCCGGGCTTCCAAGCACTCGCGCGCCTGCTCGAAGGCGGGAACACGTGGTTGAAGCTCTCCGCCGCCTACGAGGTGTCGCGCAAGGGACCGCCGGACTGGGCGGATACCGGTGCGCTCGCGCGCGCGGCCGTGCGCGTGGCGCCCGAGCGGATGGTCTGGGCGTCGAACTGGCCGCATGTCTCGAAGCTCGACGATCCGCCGGACGATGCCGGCCAGCTCGACACGCTACTGCATTGGGTCGACGACGATATGCTGCGCCGCCGCATCCTCGTGGACAACGCGGCCGCACTCTACGGATTTTCAGTGTAGTTTCTGCACTCCCATTGGTTGTGGTGAGGCGATGAAATTAACCATATTCGTGCCAACCTGCAGCTCGACGGACCGGAGACGCGTGTTAGGATTTTTGTAGGGCATTCGGCCGAAGATGCACGACAGCACTCGGGATGGGTCCATGCCAGACACGCGTACCGAGACCAATCTTTCCAGCATCGTCGACGCGGCACCCATCGGGGTGCTCGTCGTCGACCAGTCCGGGCGCATCGTCTACGCGAATGGCGTGCTCGCGCGCATGTTCGGCTATGCGCCCGACGACATGCGCGGCCAGCTTGTCGAGATGCTGCTTCCCGAATCAAGCCGTCACGCCCATGTCGACTGGCGCAACGCCTTCCTGCGCGCACCCGAACCGCGCGCGATGGGCAGCGGGCGCGAACTGCGCGCGCGCCACGCCGACGGCCACCTGTTCCCGATCGAGATCGGCCTCGGCGTCGTGGGCGAAAGCGAAGGCGCGCAGGCGATGGCGTTCGTCATCGATCTTTCGCACCGCTACCGGCTGGAAGCGCAGTTCGCGCAGATGTTCGCCGCGATGCCTTTCGGCCTGCTGCTGGTCGACCATTCCGGCCGGATCGTGATGACCAACGCGCGTTCCGACGCGATGTTCGGCCATCCGCCCGGCGCGCTGAAGGGCCAGTCGCTGGAAGTGCTGATCCCCGCGCGCATCCGCCGCCAGCATGTCGGCTACCGCGACGGCTACGCGCAGGCACCCTCCGTCCGCGCGATGGGCACGGGGCGCGACCTGATGGCCATGCACAGCAGCGGCGCCGAGTTCCCGGTCGAGATCGCGCTCGCCCCGATCGAACAGGGCGACCAGCGCCTCACGCTCGCGGCCGTGACCGACATCTCGCTGCGCAAAGACCTGGAGAACAATCTGCGCCAGGCGAACGCCAATCTCGAGGAGTTCACCTACGTCGCCTCGCACGACCTGCGCTCGCCGCTGCGCGGCATCTCGGACCTGCTCGACTGGATCCGCGAGGAGCTCGACGAGGCGAAGATGTCGCAATCCGTGCGCGGCAATTTCGACCGCATCCAGCTTCGCGTCGCGCGCACCGAGCGGATGATCGACGACCTGCTGACCTACGCGCGCGCCGGCGCGCTCGAAAGCGAGATCAGCAAGGTCTCGCCGCGCGAGATGCTGGAATCGCTGATCCTGCTGGTCAACCCGCCGCCGGGTGCGCGCATCGAGATCGACATCGGCGCCGATGTCGCCCCCTTCGACACCGCAAGCGTCCCGCTGCTGACGGCGCTGCGCAATCTGATCGAGAACGCGCTCAAGCACGCCGGGCGGAACGACCCGCTGATCCGCGTCTCGGCGCGCAGCGAGGGCCGCTACTGCGCCTTCCATGTCGAGGACGACGGCCAGGGCGTGCCCGAGACCGCGCGCAACCAGATCTTCCGGCTGTTCCACCGCGCCACGACGAAGACCGAGGGGCACGGCATCGGCCTTGCCGTCACCCGGCGCATCGTCACGCGCCACGGCGGCGAGGTCGACTATCGCGGCGAGAGCGGTCTGGGCGGGGCGCATTTCCGCGTGCTGTGGCCGAGCGTGCAGTTGCGCAAGGTCGCCGAGAATGGCTGAGCGCGCCTTCAACATCCTGCTCGTCGAGGACGACGACGTCGCGGCCGAGGCGGTCGTGCGCGGCGTGCGGAAGAACGGCCAGGACTGGAACGTCGTCGTCGCCGAGGACGGCGTCGAGGCGCTCGACGTGCTGCGCGGACAGCATCCGAGCAAGCGGATTCCCCGCCCCTACGTGGTCGTGATCGACCTCAACATGCCGCGCATGAACGGGCTGGAGCTGATCGAGGCGCTGCGCGCCGACGACGAGCTGCGCCGGTCGGTCGTGTTCGTGCTGACGACGTCGAACTCCGAAACCGACCAGCGCCGCGCGCGCGAGCTGGGCATCGTCGGCTACATGGTCAAGTCGAGTGCGGGTCCCAGGCACGCGAATTTCGTCGACCAGATCCGGAGTTTCCGGAACTCCGTCTTTCCCCCGGATTGAAAGATGCTGTCAGCAGAAGCCGCCGCCGCACTCGACCGGAACGTCCGCATCCTTCTCGTGGAGGACGACGACGTCGACCGCGAGAAGATCCGCCGTTTCCTCGAGCAGTACGCGCGGCCCTACAGCCTGTGCGAGACCGCTTCGCTGGGTGAGGCGTCGGCGGAGATCCGCCGGTCGGGCTACGACTGCATCATCCTCGATTTCCGCCTTGCCGACGGGGCCGGCACCGACCTGATCCCGTCCATCCAGGGCATCCTCGGCCGCGAATGCCCGATCATCATGGTGACCGGCATGGGCAGCGAGACCAGTGCGGTCGAGGCGATGCGCGAGGGCGTGTTCGACTACCTGCCCAAGGCCGGGCTCGACCGGCGCAAGCTCCACCAGGCGCTCGACAACAGCCTGCGCTGGGGCCAAATGCAGCGCCAGTTGACCGCCGCCGAACAGCGCCTGCGCCGGCAGAGCCTCTATGACGGGCTGACCGGCCTGCCCAACCGCAACCTGTTCTTCGACCGGCTGGAGCATGCCTGCGCCACGTTCGGGCGCGACCATGCCGGCTTCGCCGTGCTGATGATGGATCTCAACCGCTTCAAGGAGGTCAACGACACGCTGGGCCACGCCGCTGGCGACGAGGTGCTGCGCGAGGTCGGGCGGCGGCTGGCCCCGCTTCTGCGCCAGTCCGACACGCTCGCCCGCCTCGGCGGGGACGAATTCGCCGCGATCCTGCCCGGTGCGGCAACGGCCGAGATCGCCAGCCATCTCGCGGGCCGCCTGTCGGCAGCCCTGCACGTGCCGATGATGGTCGCGGGCAAGAAGCTCGTCGTCGGCATGGCGGTGGGTGTGGCTCTCTGCCCGCAGCACGGGAACGACGCGAGCCAGCTGATGTCGCGCGCCGACCGCGCGATGTACCAGTCGAAGCGCCGGATGCTGTCGGTCGTGGTCGATGCGGGTGCCGACGAGGCGCCGGCCCCCAGCAGCCATGTCGTGCTCGGCCAGGTCGAGCAGGCGATGCTGCGGCGCGAGCTGGCGATGCACTACCAGCCGAAGGTCGATCTGGTCACCGGCGAGGTCGTGGGCCTCGAAGCGCTGGTGCGCTGGAACCGGGGCCCCGGCGACGTCGTCCGCCCGGCCGACTTCCTGCCGGCGGTCGAACAGTCGCGACTGCTCGACTTCTTCACCTACCACACGCTCGAACTGGTGCTGCAGCAGCTGCGCACCTGGATCGACGCCGGGACGCAGGTTCCGGTGGCGGTCAATCTCTCCGCCCGGATGCTGGAGCGCGAGACGCTCGAGCGCGACGTGCTCGGCCTGCTGGAGCGCTACCGGGTTCCGCACGACCTGGTCTGCTTCGAGATCACCGAGACGGCCCTGCTCGTCAACGTGCCGGCGGCGCGCGAGGCGGTACGCCGGCTCGGCGAGCACGGCATCGCCTTCTCGATCGACGATTTCGGGGCCGGCTACGCGTCGTTCTCGTATCTGCGGGATTTCCGCGTGCGCGAGATCAAGGTCGACCGGACCTTCATCTCGTCGATCGCCGCGGGCAGTTTCGACGCGGTCCTGCTGCGCAGCGTCGGCGTTCTCTGCGACGCGCTGGGTATCCGGGTCGTCGCCGAGGGGATCGAGGATCTCGCCTGCCGCGACGTGCTGGCGGCGGAGGGCTGCCGGTACGGGCAGGGCTACGCGATCGCGCGGCCGATGCCCGCCGAGGCGCTTCCGGCCTGGCTCGAACGCTGGAAAGCCGAATTCCGACCCGCGAATCGCGATTCCTGATACCATCGTAGCTGCCCTTCCGGGAGCGCGATTCCGCGCCGACGCATCGGTCGCCGATCGGATCCCGCATGCGCGTGCGCGACGATTACCGGACCCTGTCGGGCAAGGACAAAGCCTCCATCCTGCTGCTGTCGCTGGGCGAGCAGGTCGCGACCAAGCTGTTCGCGCTGATGAGCGACGAGGAGATCAAGGAGATCTCCCAGTCGATGGCCGGCCTCGGCAACGTCAATTCCTCGATCATCGAACGCCTGATCGTCGAGTTCGCCGACCAGATCTCGGCGACCGGCTCGCTTGTCGGCTCGTTCGACTCGACCGAACGCCTGCTCGGCAAGGTCCTCGACAAGAACCGCATCGCCGGCATCATGGACGACATCCGCGGCCCGGCCGGCCGCACGATGTGGGACAAGCTGGGCAACGTCAACGAGGCGGTGCTCGCCAACTACCTGAAAAACGAATATCCGCAGACCGTCGCGGTCGTGCTCTCCAAGATCCGCTCCGACCACGGGGCGCGCGTCATGGGCACGCTGCCCGAGGCCTTCGCGATGGAAGTCGTCATGCGCATGCTCCGCATGGAGACCGTGCAGAAGGAAGTGCTGGACGATCTGGAGCGCGTGCTGCGCAACGAATTCATGTCGAACCTCGCGAAGACGAGCCGCAAGGACAACCACGAACTGATGGCGGAAATCTTCAATTCCCTCGACCGCCAGACCGAAGGCCGCTTCACGACCGCGCTGGAAGAGCGCAACCGCGACAGTGCCGAGAAGATCAAGGCGCTGATGTTCAAGTTCGAGGATCTGGGTCGCCTGGATCCCGGCGGCGTGCAGACGCTGCTGCGCGCGGTCGACAAGGGCAAGCTTGCCATCGCGATGAAGGGGGCGAACGAACAGGTGCGCGACCTGTTCTTCTCCAACATGTCCGAGCGCGCGGGAAAGATGCTGCGCGAGGAGATCGAGGCGCTGGGCCCCGTGCGCGGCAAGGACGTGGCCGAGGCGCAGACGGCGATGGTCAACGTCGCCAAGGAACTCGCCGCGAAGGACGAGATCGTCCTGTCGAAGGGCGGGGCCGGCGGGGACGACGACCTGATCTACTGACTGGCCGTCGTCCGCCCGCCCGCAATCACCTTTCAGGCCGCGACGCGACCGCCGGTCTGCGTGTTCGCCGCGACGGCCGGGACCGTGCCCATCACGTAGAGATGCTCGTCGGCGTCGTGACGCGCGAGATGGCCGGCCGCGAAGCTGGCGATCTCGGTGCGATCGATGCCGATGTCCGCCAGGCTGCGGTCGTCGAGGCGCTCGAGGTCGGCGATCGTCTGCTGGCGCTCGTCCCACGTGCGGTAGGCGGCGGCCAGACGGCCGAACCCACGCCCGATCGCGACGATCAGGTCGGCGATGTCGGCGCCGAGGCGCGCGGCGCGATAGTGACGGGCAGCCAGTTCCATCTCGAGCGCCGAGAGGTTGGCGGGGATACGGGACGGGTCGATGCGGGACATCTTGGAACCCTCGTGTTGGGGGCGGCGGACCGCCAATCGGCCCGTCGCGCTGTGATGCGGTATAGAAATGTACGAATGGAATCCGTGTGTTGGGTGAGTTGATGTTGCGATGCAGCAATGCAGTTTCCGCAGGGATTCATGCGTGCAGAATGCATAAATGCGCAGCACCGTCCCGCCCGCCCGGAACCCCCGGCGGTACTTGGATAATTTCATGATTGTCGCAGGGCGAAGCCGGCGACGCTGCCCAAGATCGATGCGCCGGCGGTCCCGCTACGCGGCGCGGATCTCGGCGAGGAAGCGGTCGACCTGGCGGCGCAGCTCGTCCGACTGGCTGGTGATCCCGAGCGACGCGTCCAGCACCTTCTCGGCCGAGCGGCCGGTTTCGGCCGTGGCTTCTGTCACGCCGGAGATGTTCGACGAGACTTCCGCCGTTCCGGCCGACGCCTGCTGGACGTTGCGCGCGATCTCCTGCGTCGCCGCGCCCTGCTGTTCGACCGCCGAGGCGATGGCCGTGGCGATGTCGTTGGCCTCGGCGATCGCGGTGGAGATGCTCGCGATCGCCGAAACGACATCCTTCGTCGCCGACTGGATCGCGCCGATCTGGACGGCGATGTCCTCCGTCGCCTTGGTGGTCTGGTTGGCAAGGCTCTTCACTTCGCTCGCGACGACCGCGAAGCCCTTGCCGGCCTCCCCCGCGCGCGCGGCCTCGATCGTGGCGTTCAGCGCCAGCAGATTCGTCTGGCTGGCGATGCCGTTGATGAGCTTGACCACGTCGCCGATCCGCTGGGCGGCCTCCGCGAGGCTCGCGACGGTGCCGTTCGTGCGGTCGGCCTCGGCGACGGCCTTGCGCGTGGCGGCGGTCGACTGCCCGACCTGCCGGCCGATCTCGGCGACCGACGCGGAAAGCTGCTCGGCCGCACTCGCCACGGTCTGCACGTTGGTCGAAGCCTGCTCCGACGCCGCCGCGACGCTGCTGAGGTTCCGGCTGTTCTCGCCGGCGACGCTCGTCAGGCCGTCGGCGATCGCCTTCATCGACACGGCCGATTCCGAGATCGACACGACCGCGCCCTTCACGCCGCCCTCGAAGCTGTCGGCGAAGCCCATCAGGCGGTTCTGGAACTCGTTCCTGCCCTTCGCGGTCCCTTCCTCGATATAGATCGACAGCGCGTAGTCCATGTCGAGGAACAGCGCCTTGATCATGGCGTCGAGGCAGGCGACGAGCCTGGGCCGGCTCCAGCGATGTTCGGCGACGGCGACGGACGCCAGCTCGCCGATCGCCAGCGCGTAGCCGCCGATGTACCAGCGCGGGTCGAGGCCGATGCGCGCATGCGTCTTGCCGATGCGCCGGACGCGCTCGACGTAGGATTCGTCGAACTTCCCCTCGAAGATGCCCAGCCAGTGCGAGGCCTGCGCCTTGCGCGCGCGGTCGAGCCCGGCCTGGCCGCCGAACATGGCGACCAGCTCGGGATATCCGCCGACATGGTCGTAGAATTTCCCCAGCACCCGCCCGACATTCTTCTCCAGGACCGGGCGGAATTCGCGCAGGGCGGCGCGCGTCGGCTCGTCGAGCCGCAGGAACTCCAGGCGTTCTTCGCGACGGTCGCCGGCGGCGGTCGGAGCATTCATTGGATCCTGCCTTTCTCGAGGGACGGGGAACGATGCGGCGGACGGGCTTCCGGCGGGTCGACCTTCAGGTCGGCCAGCAGGCCCAGCCTGCCGATGTCGAGCAGCGCGATGCTGGCGTCGCGCACTTCCATGATCCGCTCGCGGCGCAGCTGGCCGAGGATCCGGCCGATATGCGTCGTGGTCAGGCCCAGCGTGTCGGCGAGCAGGTTCTGCCGGATCGGGAACGGGATCGGCCGGAGCGGGCTCCAGCCGCGCTCGTACATCCGCCGCGCGAACTTGACGAAGAAGCGCGCTATCCGCTCGACGCCCGTGCAGCGGCCGAGATCGACCACCAGGTCCTCGACCTGCGCCACACCTTCGGCGCTGAAGCGGATCACGCGCCGCATCAGTTCGGGCCGGCATTCGAGCCGCTGGAGCACGTCCTTGCGGGGGAAAGCCATGCATTTGATGTCGGTGACCGCGCGCAGCACATCGATATGATGCGGTGCGAAGATGCTGTGGACCGAAGCGATCTCGCCCGGCATCAGGTAGGCGAGGATCTGCCTTCCGCCGCCGCGCCGCACCCGGCTGCGGCACGCGAGCCCCGCGCACACGACGAGCACCGACATGTCGTCCTCCGACGGCTCGCAGATCGGCCGGCGGGCGCGCACGCCGATCGGTACGCCGGCAAGATCGAACTCGTCGTCCGGCGCCATCAGGGCGCAGCGATCCGCCCGGCGGATGTCGCAGTGCGAACAGCCGGGGGCCGGCCCGGAGACGTCCGGCACTGCCGTGGAAAGACTCGCGGGGCGCTGCGTCATCGCACGTAGGCTCTGTCGGGTTGAGCCCGGAACTCCGCCGGCATTCGTCGTGTTGTTTTCTTTTGGCCGGGGATTCGGAGACGGGGGGATAAAGGGGGACGACTTCCGCTGGCAATGTAGGGACACCTACATTCGTATTTCGTAGTCACTGGAAACCATTAATACGCCACGGAAACGCGCGCCTTCAAACGATATGTAGATGACATTTGTCGTAGTGTTTTAGACAACACGCCACACCCTTCCGTCGTAATCTGCCGCGCGCAATTCCCGCAGCGATCGACAATTTTTACGGTCGCGGCGGCGCAGAGGGCCAGACCGCATGCTGAGCGACATACTGCTGAAGCGGGTCATCGATCTTTCCGACGACGCGTTCGTCGCGGTGGACTCCGGCCAGCGGATCCGGCTCTTCAACAGCGGTGCCGAGCGCCTGTTCGGACACCGCGCCGACGACGTGCTCGGCGATAGCCTCGATCGCCTGCTGCCCGCCGGCATGGACGGCCATCACATGGCGCTGATGACGACGTTCGGCGCGTCGGGTTGCCCGAGCCGGCGGATGGGCGAGCGGCGCGAGGTGCGCGGACGGCGCAGGAACGGGGAGGAATTCCCGGCCGAGATCTCGATCACCGCGATCCGCGACGGCGACGAGACGGTCTATGCCGCGATCGTGCGCGACGCCACCGCCCAGCACCAGCGCGAGGACGAGCTGACGATGGCGCGCAACCTCGCCGTCGCCGCGAACGCGGCGAAGTCGGAATTCCTATCGCACATGAGCCACGAGCTGCGCACGCCGCTCAACGCGGTGATCGGCTTCACCGAGATCATGCAGCGGGGGATCTTCGGTCCCGTCGGCAACGCGCGCTACATGGGCTATCTCGACGACATCCGCGCCAGCGCCCACCACCTGCTGGCGGTCGTGTCCGACGTGCTCGACATGTCGCGCATCGAGGCGGGCCGCGCCAATCTCGAATCCATCCCCGTCGACGTGGCCGGCGCGGTCGCGCAGTCGCTGCGCATGCTCGAGGTGCAGGCCCAGCGCGGCGGGCTGACGCTGGCCGCCGACGTGCCCGAAGGAACGCCGGCGGTCGTCGGCGATCCGCGCGGCCTCAAGCAGGTGCTGGTCAACCTGCTGTCGAACGCAGTCAAGTTCACGCGGCCCGGCGGACGCGTCGACGTGCGCGCGCGCCGCATGCCCGACGGCGGCCTGCGCGTCGCCGTCGTCGATACCGGGATCGGCATTGCGGCGCGCGACATCGTGCGCGTGCGCCGCCCGTTCGAGCAGGTCTACAACCGCTACAGTTCGGTGCGCGGAACGGGACTGGGCCTCGCCCTCGTCGACCGGCTGATGGAGCTGCACGACGGACGGCTCGACATCGAAAGCACCGAAGGCGTGGGCACCACCGCCAGCATCGTGTTCCCGCCGGCGCGCGTGCTGGCGGCCGACATGCCCGTCCCCGCCGGACGGTGAACGGCTAGAGCCGTGCCGGCGCGGGCCCGCCGAGCGAGGAGATCGGCGTGACGACCGGTGGTGCGGGAACGAAGGGCGGCAGGCGGTTCG
Organism: Tagaea sp.; assembly: GCA_965279565.1. GTDB lineage: Bacteria > Pseudomonadota > Alphaproteobacteria > CACIAM-22H2 > CACIAM-22H2 > Tagaea. Next base: position 569,670 of record OZ257249.1, read on the forward strand.
TCAGCCCGTCGGCATAGTGCCGGTGGCGCCGGGCGCTGTACTCGACCCAGCGCTCGAACGCGGCCATTCGGCCGGGCGAGCGGATGCGCACCGCCTCGATCCAGTCGTCCGAGTTCTGCGAGACGACGCCGAAGGTCGACACGGCGGCATAGTGGGACATCGCGATCCGCAGATCCCGGCGCACGATCCAGTGTTGCGTGCCGAGCAGCGACACCGGCATGAGATCGGCCTTCGTCGCGGCGTAGCGCACGCCCGCCAGCTCGAAGGGCTGCGCGTTCTCGAACTTCCAGTTCGGTCGGAGGGCGCGCACGTACCAGCAATCGTGCTCGACCTCCGACTTGTAGCTGTCGACGATGTGCAGCGAAGTCTGGTTCTCGCAGTTGCGGTTGCGGCTCCAGAGCACCGGCCGGTGCGTGGCGCTCGCCGTGATCGTGATCAGGCCGAGCACCCGGTCGCCGCCCGTGCCGGCGTTGAAACGCATCAGCATGACCTGCGCGTCGAAGCCGGACTGGCTGCCTTCGACCGAACTTGTGCGCGGCTCGGCCCCCGACACGACGGTCCATTCGCCGTCGGGCAGGTCGAACACGGCGCGCCCCACCTGCACGCGGCCGGTGACGACCGTGCCGGGCGGCTGGCGGTGGAGGCTGGTGGCGTCTCCCGAGGAAAGCTGGTCCGGCGTGCAGCCGGCAAGGAGGAAGGCAAGGGCGATCGACGCGATCGCGGTCCGGACGACAGAGGCCATTTTTGATATATCCAGTCTGCAGTTTCACCGGTTGATTGTATCAACCATAGACCGCAGGCCGGGCGGGTTCAACCTTCGCGGCGCACCCGCCTAGCGCTGGCGCAACCGGACGAGTTCCTTGAGCATCGCGTCGCTCGCCGCGACGAGGCGCGCACTGGCCGAGTAGGCGCGCTGGGCGACCATCGTGCGCACGAGCTCGTCGCCCAGATCGACGTTGGAGGCTTCGCCCGCATTGGCCGCGAAGGCGCCCTGCCCGCTTGCACCCAGTGTGGGATCGCCCGATGCGGCACCCGCACGGAACGCCTCGCCGTCGGCCGCGACGAGCCCGCCCGGGTTGGCGAAGTTCGCCAGCGAGAGCTGGTATTGCGGCACGGTGCGGCCGTTGGAATAGGTCGCGTAGACCTGGCCTGCCGCGTCGATGCCCGCCCCGATGAACGTGCCGGCGGTCGCACCGTCGGCCGTGGATTTCGAGATCGAGATCGTCGTCCCGCCGAACGACGTGACGCCGCCCGGTGCGCCGAGCTGCGAGGGTGTCGCGGAACTCGACGAAGGTGCGCCGAACTCGACCGCGATCTGCTGCAGCGGGGCGGGCGTGGCGGTGGGTGCGCCGTAGCCGATCGTCACGCGGCCGGCCGCACTGGCCGCCGACAGCGTGGCGGGATTGGTCGACTGCACGCCGACGGCAACCGGCAGGCCCGCATCGACATTGGCGGTCGTGCCGAACGAGAAATCCAGCGCGAGGCTTTCCGGCCCGTTGGCGGAACCCGTGCGCGCGGTCAGCACAGCGCGCCACTGCGGCACCGTACCCGCGGCGGAAGCCGGGATCGCGGCCGTCCCGGTCGTCGCACCCGCGGGCACGCCGGGCAGCGTGCCGCCGGCGGTCGTGCGGTTGTACCAGACGATGTCGAAGCTGCGCGTGTTGCCCTGCGCGTCCACGATCGCGACCGAGCCGCCGTTGAAGACGGTGCCGGGCGGGGCGTTCGCCGGCAGGTTGGCGGCGTAGCTTGCCGTCGTCGTCGGCTGGGCGGGGACCGCAGCACGGTCGATCCGCACGGGCACCAGCGGCCCGGTCGCGTTGACCGCGCGCGCCTGCAGCACGTTGCCCGCCCCGTTGCGCAGGTACCCTTCCGCATCGGGTGCGAAATCGCCGCGGCGCGTATAGAGGATCTCGGCTCCGGCCGACGCGTTCGCGCGCACCGGCAGCCAGCCCGAACCGGTGACCGCGATGGACGTGGCACTCGCCGTCTGCAGGATCGCCCCCTGCACCGAAGCGCTGAGTGCGGGCGTGGCGGATACCCCGCCGCCCGCCCCGTTCTGGCCGACATAGCTGGACAGCCGCGCCTCGACGGCCTTGTAGCCGCCGGTCTGCGCGTTCGCGATGTTGCCGGCGCGCTGGGCGACCGAGCCGCTATTGGCAAAGAGCGCGCTGAGCGCCGAGTTGAGGGCGGAGGACGACATGCCCGGATTTTACCAAATCCGGCGCTGGTTGCCCTCAACGAAGAATTGCGGCGGTAGCCGGGAATGCAGGGCGCAATCCCCTGTAACACGGACCCGTCTTGCCGGCCGGCCCGGCCGCACGCCAGACTTGGCGCCAAGAAACCGCCCCCCACAGAGGAGATGCCCGTGACGCTCGACGCACCCGACGCCCCCCTCGCCCTCGTCCCCGCCGTCGCGGATTCAAGCCCCGCCGCCGGCACGACCCAGATCGAGATCGACCGCCGCGTCTTCGAGCTCTACGACGAGTACTGCCACGGCGGCATGGACCGGCGCACGTTCCTGCTGCGCGCCGCGGCCGTCACGGCCGGCGGCCTGGCGATGGCGCATGCGCTGATGCCGCGCTACGCGAACGCGCAGACGATCTCGTTCACCGATACGCGCATCAAGGCGAACTACGTGAGCTATCCCTCGCCCGGCGGCTCGTCGGGCACGATGCGCGGCTATCTCGTGCGCCCGGCCGGCAACGGCCCGTTCGGCACGGTGCTGGTGATCCACGAGAACCGCGGCCTCAACCCCTATATCGAGGACGTGGCGCGCCGTGCGGCCGTCGAAGGCTTCATCGCGCTCGCCCCCGACGGGCTCGCCCCCGTGGGCGGCTATCCGGGCAACGACGACGACGGGCGCACGCTGCAGGCGGGCCTCGACCAGGCGAAGCTGCGCACCGACATGCTCAACAGCGCGAAGTACGTGAAGACGCTCGCCGGCTCGAACGGCAAGCTCGGCGCGACCGGCTTCTGCTGGGGCGGGGGCACCACGAACTGGCTCGCCGCACAGATGGGGGCCGACATGCACGCGGCCGCGCCGTTCTACGGCCCCGCAGCCGACACCGCGAGCGTGCCCAACATCAAGTCGGCGATCCTCGCGCACTATGCCGAGGACGATTCGCGCATCAACGAGATGTGGCCCGCGTACGAAGCCGCACTGAAAGCCGCCGGCGTGCCGCACGAGCGCCACGTCTATCCGGGCACGCAGCACGGCTTCCACAACAACTCGACCCCGCGCTACCAGGAAGCGGCGGCGAAGCTGGCGTGGGAGCGCACGGTGGCGCACTTCAAGAAGCATCTGGCGTAGCTCGCGGCGAGGGCGGCGGCATGCGCGCTGCCCCGTTCATCGCGCTGCTGCTGTTCGCGGCACCGGCCGCGGGCCAGATCGCGGCGCCCGGTCCGGTCGGCGCGCCGACGGGACCGGCCCGCGAGCAGCTGCACTGGGTGCCGTTTCCGGCACCGCCGGCCGCGCGCAAGGCGCTGCTGCTGATGCGCGTGTGCCGGCCGCCCGGCGACGGGCCGGTCAAGCTTGCGCTGATCAATCACGGCGCGCCGCCCGACGCGAAGCGCCGGCCGACGATGGAACCCACGCGCTGCGACCGGGAAGCCACGCGCTGGTTCATGGATCGCGGCTTCGCCGTCGCCTATCCGATGCGCCGCGGCTATGGCCAGACCGGCGGTGTGTGGGCCGAGAACTACGGCAAGTGCGAGGCGCCCGATTTCCACCGCGCCGGGCTTGCCGCCGCGGACGACGTGCAGGCCGCCCTCGCCTATGCGCAGGCACTCCCCTTCGTGCGCAAGGACGCGACGATCGTCGTCGGCCTGTCGGCGGGCGGCTGGGCGACGATGGCGCTCGCCAGCCGCAATCCGGCGAACGTGAAGGCGCTGGTCAATTTCGCCGGCGGGCGCGGGGCGCACCGCAACAACGAACCCAACAACAACTGCGAGCCGGCCGCCCTCGTCGAGGCAAGTGCGCGTTACGGCGCGAAGGCGCGCCAGCCGATGCTGTGGGTCTATGCCGGCAACGACACCTATATCGCGCCCGCGATCGCGCGCCCGATGCATGCGGCCTTCGAGAAGGCGGGCGGCATTGCGCGCTTCGAGGCGGTCGAGAGCTACGGCACCGAAGGGCACAACCTGTTCTTCGGCAGCGGTGGCTCGCGCATCTGGGGCCTGATGGTCGAACGCCATCTCGCCGAACGCGGCGTGCGCTGACCATGCGTTCGCTCGTCGCGGCCACGCTCCTGCTTCTCGCGATGGCAGCGGGGGCCGATGCCCAGACCGATGCCGCCCAGCGCTTCGTCGTCGTGCAGCGCGGGCAGATGCCGGTGATCCTGTCGGCCCCGCATGGCGGGCCGGACCGGATGCCGGGCGTGGCCGACCGCGTGCGCCCCGATCCGTCGTCCGCCGCCGCCACAAGATGGGGCGGCTTCCATGGCGGGGCGGGCGACGTGGGCACGTTCGAGCTCACACAACTCGTCGCCGCGCGCGTGAAGGCGAAGACCGGCCGAGCACCCTACGTGGTGCTCAACCGCGCGCAGCGCCGACATGTCGACATCAACCGGCCCGCGGACCTCGCCTACGATCCGCCGGGCACGGACGGGCCCAGGCAGGTCTACGACGCCTATCACCGGGCGCTGGCGGAATTCTGCCGCGAGGTGACGCAGACCTACGGGCGCGGCCTGCTGCTCGACATCCACGGCCAGGACGCCGCGCGCGACACGGTGTTCCGCGGAACGTCCGACGGCCGCACGGTGCGCCACCTGCTGCACAGGGACGGGCCGGCCGCGCTGACGGGCCCCGACAGCATCTTCGGCATCCTCGCCGCGAAGGGCCGCGACGTGAACCCGGCCATCGGCGCGTCCGCGCAGGAGGACCGCCGCTTCAACGGCGGCTACATCGTCGTGACCTATGGCGGCGCGGCACGCAGCACGGTCGACGCGATCCAGATCGAGTTCGGCACGAACCAGCGCGCGAAGGCCGGCCGCGCGAAATCGGCCGAGGACCTGGCGGATGCGATCGTCGGGTTCGCGGAGAAATACCTGCCGAAGCAATGAAGTTTCCTGTCTTGCCGATTGCCACAAGTATTGTGGACAGATAGGCTTCCAACCACAACGTGCGCGCGGGCAATCCGGCCGGCAACCGGCACGACCTCTTCCTGCAGGGGGCCGACGTGATGCGATTCGTCAAGGTGGTGGCGGCAGCCGGTCTGGCCTGCATGGGGCTCGGCGCCTGCGTCACCACGTCGCCGGCCGACCCCGCTTCGCTCCGGCTGGCCGCGGAAGTCCCGATCTTCGACATGCACATGCACATCTATCGCGGGCTCGCGTCGCCGCGGCTGTTGGCGACGATGGACCGGAACGGCGTGCGCTGGGGCGGCGGCGTGGGGGCCGCCACGCCGTTCGCGGAAATCCGGCACTTCCGCGAGGACCTGAAGGACCGCTACTACCCGACGCTCGCGCAGGGCGAGATGGCGGTCAGCTATTCGCAGGGCGGCGTGGCCGCGATGGAGAACGAAATACACCCGTCGATGAAGTGGGCCATCGAGCAGGGACCGGCCATGCTGTCGTCGCGGCAGGCCTTCGGCTACGGCGAACTGATCCTCAACAACCTGAATTCGTCGGGCGTTCCGGCGTTCCGGCGCCGCGCCCGGGTGGACGCGCCCATCTTCCGCAAGATGTTCGCACTGGTGGCCGAGCATGGCGGCATCGTCCAGCTCCATATCGAGCCGCACTCGGCGTCGATCCTCGAACTGCGCAATCTCCTGCGGGATTTCCCGCAGGTTCCGGTCGTGCTGTCGCACTGCCTGGCGGTCACCACCGGCCCGTCGGAGGTCGAGGCGCTGTTCGACGCGTGGCCGCAGGTCCATTGCGAGCTTTCCTCGCGCAGCCAGACCAGCATGGCACGCCTGCCCGCCGCGCAGGTCTACGGCTTCGACTTCGCAAGGCCGCAATGGCTGGCGTCCATCGAGAAATACCCCGACCGCTACATGGTCGGCACCGACGTGACGTCGGACAGCGAAAGCTTCGACGACGAAGTGAAGCAGATCCGCAACGGCCTGCTGGCGCGCCTGAAGCCGGAGACGCTGCTGAAGGTCGCCAATGGAAATGCGAAGCGGCTGATGAAGGTGGGGGAGTAGGGGGGAAGAGGCGTTGTGCTGGCGGCGCGCAGCGTCGACCATCAGGCCGATGCTGAGGGCGCCGAAGCCAAGCCCCGCCAGACGCACTCGTCATACCGCATCTCATTTGCGGTAGCCCGAACTTGTTTAAGATCACCGAGTGATTGCATAGCTTCTAGATCACTCGTAGGACATTAAAGATATATAGCCAGCAAGGTCTGACGCTGCAGTCACACGTTGACAGTCTCAGACTACAGTTGCAGGTTATTTTGTATGAACGACACTTCTCCAAAATATCCATTCGACAGCTTCCAAAATTTTGAGAAGCATTGGGAAGCTGTTGTGGGGCCGCATATGCTCCGAGCCAAAGACGCGCTTGGTCATACGGTCGCTTATGGTCAAATGTACCTCAAGGCAATGCTGGTACTAAACGGCGGCGGCATATTTGTTGTGCCGGCATTTGCGGAAGCTCTCGGCGATCTTTGGGGAACTGGCCACATTGCGCCGGTCGTTGCAGTTAGCTGCTTCATATTTGGCGTCGTTAGCGCGGCCACCTCAACTGGGCTCGCGTTCTATGCTTTCTTGTGTTTGCAGGGGCATTATACAGTTGCTGCAACTCGAGCAGGAGCGGCCCTCAACAATCAGTATCGGTCTATCGTCGTCGACGGGAAATGGGTCGCACGTGACGACGCACCTTCTGCTGACGAAAAAAAGTGGGTGCGAAGAGCAAGGTCTTGCGACCTAGTTGCGCAAGGATTTGGTTGGCTATCAGGCTTTGCCTTTATCGCTGGGTCGCTGGCAGGGGTGTATATAATTGGCTGCGGCTCAGATGGTGGGCAGGGGCTCCGCATCTGCAGCTAAATAATCTAAACGGATAAAAAATGGTGCCGCAGGAGGGAATTGAACCCCCGACCCGCGCATTACGAATGCGCTGCTCTACCCCTGAGCTACTGCGGCACTGTGGGGCAATTTCGAATCGCGCGGGAACCTACAGGAGCAAGGCGGCCGGCGCAAGTGACAGGGTTCCGGCATTGGCGCGTTTGTATTAGGTCTATTTTCTTGACAACTACCGGGTGTTTCCGCAGAATGCGCGGCGTTGGTCTGCCGTGCTCTTTGACAAGTGAATATGTCCACCCTGCCCCGCCGCCTTGCAACGGTTGCACGATCCCGGTTGCAGTAACATCGCTGTAACTTCAATGGGATGGATGCGTTACCGTTGCATCCGTCGCGCGCGATGGCCCGGTGCTCCGGCCGCATCCGGTGTCATACGTCGCCGCGCACGCGGAAGTTACCTTCGTTGCGGATCAACGGGATAAACAGGTTACCGTCGCCTGTCGTAATCTATTTGCCTTGCCCTAGATCGCGCGCGTCTGGCCCATGTCGACCTCGACGATGGCGCCCTGCATGTAGCTGGCGCGCCGGCCGGCGAGGAACGCGGCGACCTCGGCGATTTCCGACGGGTTGCCGAATCGCGGCAGTTTGAGCTGGGCGAGCTGGCGGCGGCGGGCCTCGTCGAGTCCCACGCCGTCTTCCTTCGCCGCCGCCTCGAGCCGGGCGGTCAGGCGGCCGGTCTCGATATGGCCGGGGCTGATCGCGTTGACGCGCACGCCTTCGGCAGCACCCATCTGCGCCGTCGCCTTCGTGAAGTTGAAGAGGGCCGCGTTGACCGAGCCGCCGATCGTGAAGTCGGGCGACGCGGTCTTGCCGCCCGCCCCGATGATGTTGACGATGGCCCCGCCGCCCGCCTTCAGGTGCGGCCAGGAAGCGCGCGTCAGCCGCACGGCACCGTGGAACTTCAGCGCGAAGCCGTCCTGGAAATCGGCGTCGGTCAGATCGGCGAAGGCGCCGCGCTTCGTCGCCCCGGCGTTGTTGACGAGCAGGTGCAGCGCGCCGAACTTCGCGACCGTCGCGGCCACCGCTTTTTCCGCCGCGTCCGGTTCGCGCAGGTCGGCCGCGACGGCGAGCGTGCCGGGCAGGCGCTTCGCGTGGCCGGCGAGTGCATCGGCCGAGCGCGCGACCATCGCCACCTTCATGCCGGCCTCCACGAGCCGTTCGGCGATCGCGAGGCCGATGCCGCGCGAAGCCCCCGTCACCAGTGCAACCCTGCCCCCAAGTCCGTCATCCATGTGCGTTCTCTCCCGCCCGATGTGCCGTTTCGTTCGGGCGACAATAGTGCAAAACTCGGTTCATGCGGATCTGGCTTGCACTGGGTGCCCTCAACGGGCTGGTCGGCGTGGCGATGGGGGCCGCGGCGGCCCATGCGCTTTCCGGCACGCTCGAGGAATCGCAGATCGCCCTCGTGCGCACCGCTTCGCTCTACCAGTGCCTGCACGCGCTGGCACTGGTCGGCGTCGAGGCGATGGGCGAACGGCGCGCCACGCTGCGCCTTGGCTTCGCGGGGCTGCTCTTCGCGGCCGGGTGCGTGGCGTTCAGCGGCGGGCTCTATGCGCGCGCGTTCCTCGACATTGCGGTCGGCCCGCTCGTACCGGCCGGCGGCATCGCCTTCCTCGCCGGATGGTTCGCCCTGTTTCTCGCCGCGTTCGGGCGGCGCTAGGTTTTCAATTCGGAAGTGCGGGCCCCTGCCCGTCGTCCTCGTCTTCCTCGCGCGACGCGATCTCGGCGCCCATCGGCGGCGTGGGGCCGGCCTGGTGGAAGACCATGCGCCAGCGCCCGTCGATTCGCGCGAAGCCGTTCGTCGCGACCAGCCAGTCGTCCTTCATCGCCTCGTAGCAGACGACCAGGGCGGCCTGCTCGACGAAGTGCACTTCCGGCAGATGGCAGACGATCGCGGGGGCCTGTCCGCCAAGAATCCGTTCCCAACTGGCGAGGATGCGGGTCCGGCCGGTCAGGGCGGGCCAGCCGGGGTGGATGCACACGCAGGGCAGGTCCGTCGCCCAGACGGCGGACATGGCCTTGAAGTCGCGATCGGCGAAGGCGCGGTAGAACGCCTCGTTGGCGAACAGCACGGCGGGCCGTTCCCGGGCAGGATCGAAGTCGCTCATCTCCGGTCGCTCCGTTCGCACCAGATTGGGGGCATTCCGCGGGCGGATTGTCTATCTCTGGCTTGACTTCGTTGCGTTCTGCTAAGGTCTGGGGGACATCGCGCGGAAGGTACTGGACAACCGCGCGCGAAGACATCGACCGGCAAGCCGGAACGGATTTTAGGCGAGGAATGGACGGGGCGGTATCGAAGTCTTTCTGGGCGCCTCCGTCTTTCGCGGAGCGCGGGGCATCGGTGCCGTTCACGACGCCGATCATCGTCGGGGCGCGCGTACGCGGCCGCGCCGGCGACCTGGAACTGGTGGTGCCGAATCCCTCCGGCGCGAAGGGAAACTACATCCTGCAGTGGAAGAGCCTTCCCGAAGTGTTCACGCTGACGGTCCATGACCGGGTCCTGCATCGCGCCGTGGGCGAAGCCCTCGCCTCGACGCCCGAGGCCGTCCGCCGCGCCACGCTGAAGACCGCGTCCACCGGCCTCGCCGGTCCCGCCGCCGCCAAGCAGGCGAAGGCGATGATGAAGGACGAGGAAGACTTCAAACTGTTGATCAATTTCTCGCTGCTCGCCGAGACGGTGGCCCAGCTCTCGGGCGGCGAGCTTCAGATAACACTGGCACACGTGCAGAGCGACACCGGCCGCCAGCAGGCCAAGCTCATCCTCGCGCGCGTCGCGCACAAGGTGAAGCTCGAGGGCAACGAGCTCTACGCGCAGCTCGAGGAATGGTCCGACCTGATCGGCCCCGTCGGCTCGCCCAAGCTGCCGCGCCCGCCGCGCCTGCGCCGCATGCGCACGCGCATCGAGGAATTCGCCAACTCGATCGGCAGCTGGTCGGAGGTGGACAAGTCCGACGCGAGCCCGCTGGGGGCACTCGCCAGCCTCGTCGCGCGCGAGACGGCAGCGTTGGCCGGCGAGCATTTCGCCGCCATCGACGCGCATCTCGAAAAGATCGACAGGACGATCCTCAACTGGGAGAAGTCGCGCGCCGAACTCGAGCTCAATGTCAGCCGCATCGCATGGATGCTCGACGGCTGGGACCTGCTCGTCGCGATGTGGGAGGACGCGGTGCTGAAGCCCGCCTTCGACCAGCAGGCGACCGTGCAGGAACTCGCGCGCATCGTGCCGATCGTGCCCGAAGAGGAAGTGACCGGCGTGCGCCGCGACAAGCTGCGCGACATCGGCGTGCAGCGGCGCAAGCTCGTCAAGCCGATGGAGGACTGGGTCAGCGGCTCGATCGACGCCGACCTGCGCACGCGCCTCGAGCGATACAAGGCGAAGGCCGCATGACCGACGTCGGAAAATCCCTCGGCGATCTTTCGCAGCGCCTGTCGCAGATTCCCGAAGCGACGCTGGTCGAGCTCGTCTGGAGCCTCGAAGGCAAACGCGCGGGCAACCACACCGACGGCACGGCCGTGACGCTGCTCGGCCAGTTCCGCCCGCGCCTGCAGCTCGTCCGGCCCGTGCGGCGCATGACCGCCAAGCGCCTGTTCGCGCTGCCGTTCGAGGACATGCTGACCAACGCGCCGCCCGCGCAGCCGAAGATCATCGGCAAGATCGCGCGCGCCGTCATCAACCCGGCCTGGGACCTGCTCGTCGACAAGCTCGGCCGCACCGAGGTCGAGCAGATCGAGACCGAGATCAAGAATGTCGGCCGCGCGCATGCGAGCTGGCTGGCACTCGGCGAACGGCTGTGGCCGCAATGCGCGAAGGCGCTGCGCGAGATCATCACGCGCGGCGAGAAGAACGTCGGCTACCGCGCCGAGATCGTGCCCAAGCTCGGCGGTCCGGAAATGTGGCTCGACCTGCAGGACGTCTGCGACGTGCTGGAGATCGGCCTCGAGATCCAGACGATGCGCGACAACCTGCCGCCCAAGCCGATCGTGGCGCTGGGCGAAGAGGACATCGGCGTGATCGGCCAGACCGTGATGGCCGTCGACGAGAAGATGAAGATCCGGGCACCGGTCGTCGTCTACGCGCTCGTCGCGCGCCTCGACCAGCCGACCGAGATCCTGTCGATCTTCGTGCGCGTGGCCGAGCGCGGGATGGCCGGCTCGACCGGCGAGCTCGCCTCGATCACGACCGAGGTCATGGTCACCGACATGGAGCAGCGCTTCGAGGAAGTGCGCCGCCAGATCGCGTCGGGCTCGAACGACGGCAAGATCACCGTGCGCGAGGATCTCGCGCGCGAGATCGGCCACCATCTGGAGGGCATCCAGAAGGGCAAGGACATGCTCAAGGGCACGTCGGGTGCCGCCGCCGCGCGCCGCCTCGACCGCGTGCGCATGAAGCTCAAGGACATGATCAATTCCAACGTCATCGAGAACGCCGGCAAGGAGATCGCCACCGTTCTCGCGGACCTGAAGCGCCTCGCCCCGATGGCGACGGGCGAAGGCGACATCACCGAGATGCAGCAGGTCGAGGACCGCCTGCTCGCCCTGCAGCTCGCCGCCAAGTTCGCCAACGAGATCGGCCTGTCGCAGGAGCTGAAGGACGAGCTGAAGCGCGTCGAGGGCCATATCGACGGCCACACCGGCAAGCTCTTCTTCGAACTGCGCTCGCGCGGGCTGACGGTCGAGAACCGCGAGGCGACCGAAGCCAACCTCTATTCGAGCGTGCGCATGCTCGAACTTGTCGTCGGCGCGGAGAAGGCCGAGAAGACGCTGGTCGAGGGCCTCAACCTGATCGACGAGAAGATCGCCGAGAGCAAGGGCTAGGCCCGCCTCACATCATCAGGTCCGGCAGCCACAGCACCGTCTGCGGCACCGCGGCGAGCAGCACGAAGAACGCGACCATCGCGACGATGAACGGGATCGAAGCCTTCACGAACTCCTCGAAGCTGCACTTCATGATCCCGCACACCGTGTACATGATCACGCCGACCGGCGGCGTGTTGCCGCCGAACGTGATCAGGATCACGATCAGCACGCCGACATGCACCGGATCGAAGCCCTGGTCGATCAGTGCCGGCATCAGCAGCGGCGTCAGCAGCAGGACGTTGACGGTCGCCTCCATGATCATCCCGGCGACGAACAGGATCGCGAGGACGACCATGAGCGTCGCGAACGGGCTCTGGAAGGCCTGCAGCATGTCGCTGAAGGCCTGGGGCGCCTGCTCGAGGACGATGACGTGACCGAGAGCCGCCGCCATCACGATGATCAGCATCACCATGCCGATGTCGTGCACCGAATGGCGCAGCGCGGAGACGAAGTTGGGCCATGTCAGCTCGCGGTGGATCACGATCCCGACGACGAGCGCGTAGACCACGACGATTGCGCCGGCCTCCGTCGCCGTGAACGCGCCGAAGCGGAATCCGGCGAGCAGGAAGATCGGGAACATCAGCGCCCAGAAACATTCGCGTCCGGCCACGAGGACCTCGCGCAGCTTCGGCCGCTCGGTCAGTTCCGGGGCGTAGCCTTCGCGCCGCGCGACGTAACCCGTCACGCCCATGATGACCGCGGTCATGATCAGGCCCGGGATGACGCCGCCGATCAGCAGGCGGCCGACCGAGACCTCGTTCACGAAACCGAACAGCACGAGCCCGATGCTGGGCGGGATCGTGGCCGTGATGACCGAGCTGAACGCGATCGCGCAGGCCGAGAATCCCTTGGAGTAGCCGCGCTTGATCATCGACGGGCCGAGAAGGCGCGCTTCCATCGCCGCGTCGGCGACCGCCGAGCCGCAGATGCCGCCCATCAGCATGCTGAGGACGACGGCGACCTGCGCCAGCCCGCCGGCCATCCAGCCGGTCAGCAGCCGGGCGAAGCGCAGCAGCCGCTCGGTGATGCCGGTCGTGTTCATCAGGTTGCCGCCGAGCACGAAGAACGGCACGGCGAGAAGCGGGAACGACTGCGTGACGCCGAGCATGCGCTCGATCGCCACGCTCGGCGGCATGTACTCGCCCGTCAGGTAGGCGGGGGCCGCGGCAAGCACCAGCGCGAACGCGACCGGCAGGTTCATGGCGAGGAAGAGCGCGAAAAGCGCGCCGACGAGGGTGAGCATCAGATGACCTCCCGCAGTTCGTCTTCGGCGGGCACGACCGGGCGGCCGCGGACGCGGGCAAGCGCAAGCTCGCCCAGCGTGACGAGCATCAGCGCGAAGCCGACGGGCAACGCCGCCGTGACGAAGGCGGACGTAATGCCCGTGATCGGCAGCGGGCGGCCGCTCGTGCGCAGCGAGAACTGGTAGCCGTAGACGACGAGCACGATCAGGAGTGCCGCGACGATCGCGAGGTTGAGAAGCTCGAGCGCCAGGCGCGGCCGCGCCGGCAGCCATTTGACGAGCATGTCGATGCTGAAATGCCCCGCGCGCCGCAGCGTCAGGTCGGACGAGAGCACGCACAGCCAGACGAAACCGGCCTGCGTCAGCTCGATCGCCCAGATCACCGGCTGGCCGTAGTAGCGCGCGACCGAGGCGACGACGACGAGAGTCACGATCGCGGCGAGCAGCGTCGCGGCGAGCGCCATCTCCAGTGCCCGGAAACGCTCGAGGAAATTCGCAAACATCGTGTGTTGTCCTGGAATGCTGTGTCGGAGGGGATCGCGCCCCGGCCGCCTTGCGGGCCGGCCGGGGCGCACCCGTACGCTACTGGCCGATCGCCTTGCGGGCCTGCGCCACCGCTTCGGTCAGGCCGAGTTCGACATAGACGGGCTTCACCGCCTCGCGGAACGGCGTCTTGTCGACCGCCGTCACGCGCACGCCGCGACCCTTGATCTCGGCGAAGATCTGGTCGGCCTGGTCGACGTTCGACTTCAGGGCGGCGGCACCGGCGCGCACGGCTTCCTCCTGCACGACCGCGCGGTGCGCGGCGGGCAGCGACTGGAGCCACTTGTCGCTGACGATCAGCCCGCTCATCAGGAAGATGTGCTCGGTCAGCGTGATGTCGGAGACGACCTCGAACAGCTTGGCGCCGCGGATCGCGGCGGGCTGCGCTTCCGCGCCGTCGATCACGCCCGTCTGGATCGACGGATAGACCTCGGCCCACGCCATCGGTGTGGGCACCGCACCCATCGCGGCGATCGTCTTGAGCCAGAGCGGCTCGCCGATCGTGCGCACGCGCACGCCGCGCAGGTCGGCCGGCACGCGGACCGGCTTCTTGGTCAGCATGTGGCGGGCACCCTGGTACCAGTTGAACGACAGCAGCGTCAGCCCGGTCTTGCGCTTCAGCTCCTCGTTCCACGACTTGAAGGTCGGCGTCTCGACGAAGCGTGCGATTTCCTCGACGTTGTTGAAGGCGTAGGGCGCCACGAGCACGTTGAACTGGGGCACGAACGGGCTGACGCGCGAACCTTCGACGAAGGTCCCGACGTTGGCGCCGGCCTGCGCCTGATCCATCATGTTCTGCGTGTCGCCGAGCTGCGAGCTCGGGAAGATCTGGATCTCGACCTCGCCGTTCGTGCGCCGCTCGACGTCGCGCTTCATCTGCTGGGCGGCGACCATCAGCGGGTCACCCGCGGCGAGCACGGTGCCGATCCGCAGCGTCGATTTCGCCTCGGCATCGGCGAACGGGGTTCCTGCAAGCAGCACGAATGCCGCACACGTCATCATCAGCTTCTTCATCGGCGTATCCTCCCTTTTTCGAGTTTCTCGTTGGTGTTCCCGGATCCGGCGGCCTAGCGCTTGGCGCGGGCCGCCCGTCGCGGCGGGCCTTCGCCCGCTTCCGCGAAGTACCCCCTGTTCTCGACCATCAGCGTGTTGACGCTGCCGAACAGGCCCCGCAGGTGGAGCTGGAGCGCCGCGATAGCGCCGTCCTTGTCGCGGCGGGCGACGGCTTCGACGACGGCCGCGTGCTCGTCGACGACCGTCGCGAGCTTCAGCTCGCGGCGGATGATCAGGTGGCGCACGCGGTCCATCTGCGATTTCGCGTTCTCGACCAGCCCCCAGACCGCCGGGTGGCCGCCGACCTCCATCAGGAAGGCGTGCATCTGCTCGTCCGCCGCGAAGAAGGCGTCGAGGTCGCCCGACCGGTGGCGCGCGCGCTGGTCGTCGAGGATGCGCCGCAGCGTGGCGATCTGGTGCCCGTTGATCCGCTCGACGGCGTCGGCGAGCGCCGCGCATTCGAGCGACTCGCGCACGAACTGGCTGTCGTAGACCTCGGTCAGCTCGATCGGGGCGACGAACGTTCCCAACTGCGGGTAGATGTCGACCAGCCGCTCGTCCGCGAGCTTGATCAGCGCCTCGCGCACCGGCGTGCGGCTGACGCCCAGCCGCTGCGACAGGTCCTGCTCGGAGAGCGGCGCACGCGGAACGAGGCGCCCGTCGATGATCTCCCGGCGCAGGTACTGATAGGCCTGCTGCGCGATCGTCGAGCGCCGCTCGGCCACGAAGCGCCCCGACCTGACGATCGCTTCCCCCGCCTTCATCACCCGCGTTTCCCCGCCAATCTTGATTTCGTTGTCGGGGTACTACCATACTAGTTCAATACCGAGTCAAGCCCGTTCTGCATTCCCTTGCGAGGATTTCAGGCGGACGGGCCTTCGATTTCGGCGATCGGGGCCGCGACGCGCGCCGGTGGGCGCCACTCCAGACGATCGAACGCGCCGCAGCTGCGGCATAGCGGCTGCCACTGCGCATGCGGCTGGCCGCAGGTCCGGCAGGTCCAGGCATTGTCGGGTGGTGCATCGGCCGCGCGCGCCATCCAGCTGCGCGCGGATTCCTCGGCGTCGCCCTGGCTCTGCGCGATGCGCGCCAGCAACCGGCACTGCCCCGCACTCGCCTCGCCGCCCGACGCGGCGATGGCCGCCTCGGCATGGCGGCGCGCCTCGCCCCACAGCTCCGCCGCAAGCGCCGCGTCGGCAAGGGCCGCGTGGCTCTCGCGATGCGTGGGCGACTGCTTGGCCAGCCGTTCGACCTGCTTGACCCAGGCGAGTGCGCCTGCCGGCGGGCGCGCGATGCGGTAGGCGGCGTAAAGTTCGGGATGCGGCCGGCGTGCCCATTCCTTCTCGACCAGCGATCCCGCCGCGCGCGCGCGGCCGTCGCGCGCGTAGAGTGTCGCCAGCGTCGCGGCGATCTCGGGCCGGTCGGGCGCAAGGCGCAAGGCGCGCTCGGCGACCGCGATGGCGGCCTTGCGCTCGCCCTCCGCCTCCAGCGTGCGGGCGCGCGCATGCAGGGCCGCAGCGGCGTTCGAATCGGCCTGTTCGGCGGGCACGAGCTTCGCGCGGCGTGCGAGCGAAAGCGTTTCGGCCGCCGCCACCCAGTCGCCAGCCTTGGTTTCCAGATCGACGAGCGCGGCCGTCACCCACGGGGCGGCGGGCTTGATCTCGCGCGCGCGGCGCGCAAGCTGCAGCGCGCGCGGCGTGTCGCCCTCGCGCATGGCGCCCGCCACGAGACCGCGCAGCGCCACGAACTCGGTCTCCGGCGAGGCGCGCATCGCCTCGAGATAGCCGCGCGCGGCCGTATCGTCGCCGGCGAGCTGGGCTGCCTGTGCGGACAGCAGAAGCGTGAGCGGCGGCGCACCCAGCGCCTTGTCGGCGAGTTTCGCCTGGCGGCGCGCTTCCGCCGCGTCGCCCGCCGCCACCGCGACGAGACCGCGCGTGAGCGCCGCCATCCCGCGCCGCTCGCGCCGCGAACGCCGCCACTGCGAAAAGCGCCGCGGCGCGCCGGCCACATAGCGCCACACCCGGTCGGCGAGGACGAGGACAAGGGAAAGTGCGAGTGCCGCGATCGCGACCCCGCCCGCCGACGTGTCGACGCGCCAGCCCGCGAATTCGAGCGTGGCCGTGCCCGGCGCGTCGGCAAGCCACGCGACGAGCACCATCGCGAACGCGACGAAGACGAGAATGCCGAGGATCCGGCGCATGGCGCCCTAGCCGCCGGTCGCGACGGCAAGGGCCGCCGCCGCGCGCTCGGCCGCAAGGCGCCGGCGCGCCGTCTCGATCCACGGCAGCAGCGGTGCGGCCCACGTAGCACCCTGGATGCCTTCGAGTTCGCCCACGGCACCGGCGAGATCGTCGGCGGCAAGGCGCAACTCGGCACGCGCGATCCGTGCGGCCGGCGAATCGCCCGGCACGTCGCCGATCCGGCGGATCGACAGGAAGCCCTGCGCGCGCTCGATCAATCCGCCCAGCGGCCCCTGCACCTGTTCGGCGCGCGCGGCCGCGACGGCCGCGTTGGCCAGTGCGGAGAAGCGCTTGGCCAAGCTTGCGCGCGTCTCGATGCCGTCCTTCGCCGCGGCCGCAAGCGTGGCGATCTCGGCGGCCGGTGCGGTCTCGCCGGCGATGTCGCGCACCAGCGAAAGCTCGCCCGCGAATGGCCGGCCGGCGGCGAGCGCGTCGCGAAGCTGCGCCGCGGCAAGGCGCAGCTCGGCCCGGCGCATGCCGATCCGGTCGTTGGTCTGCTCGACGATGCCGCCCTGCAGCCGGCCGATCTCCGCCTGCACGCGCGCGAGTTCTTCGGAAAGCCGGCGGTTCTCGGACATCAGCGACGCGAGGGCCGCTTGCATCGCGGGATCGTGCGCCGGTCGCGCTTCGAGGGCCGCCAGGCGCGCGGGCAGGTCGCCCAGATCGGCGGGTGCCGGCGCCGCAGGTGCGCGGCCTTCGAGGGCGGCAAGTCGCGCTTCGAGCGGCGACAGGTCGATGCGCGGTGCCGGTGCCGTTGCCGCCGGGCGCGATTCCATCTGCGCGATCCGGCGGTCGATGGCGCCGAGGCGCTGCTCGACGGCGCGCAGACCAGGCTCGGTCCCACCGGTCAGCGTGTTCTGCCAGTAGACCCAGCCGAGGATGCCGAGCACAGCGACGACCAATGCGGTCGCCAGCGGCACGAGGGCGGCCGGACGCGGCGCCTTCGCCGGTTGGGCGCGCGGGTGCTGTGCATCGTCAGGCGGCAGTTCGAACTTGGGCGGCGCAGGCTTGGGCGGCACGCTTGGCTCCTCCGCAAGTCGGTCGAGGGCATCGAGAAGGGCGGTTTCGTTCGGCTGTGCGGCGGCGAGCGTTTGCGCGAACGCGCAGCCCTCCTCGCGCAACAGTGCCAGCGTACCCGGTGCGAGGGCCAAAGCGGCAACGCTTTTCAACGACGCGTCGAGCCCGGCCGCGCGGACGAGCTGCGCGAAGGTCCGTGCTGTGCGCGGCGAGAAGAATGTCGCGACGTCGATCTCGCCGGCGGCGAGCGCTTCGGCCGCTTCGGCGGGCAGTTCTTCGGCGATCTCGGCGCGATAGAGCCGCACGCGGCGCACCTCGAAGCCCGCCGCCTCCAGCGATCCGCCAAGATCGCCCGCCACCACCGTGCCCGCCGCATGGACGAGCGCGCCGTCGGCGGGCTTCAGGCGTTCGCGCACGAGGGCGGCCAGCGTCTCGACGTCGCCCGAAGCGCTCTCCACCTTCGCGAAACCGGCCGCGCGCGCGGCATTCGCCGTCGCGTTGCCCACGCAGAAGACCGGCAGGCCGCGATCCGGCACGGCATGCGCGAAGGCGCGCACCCCGTTTGCCGACGTGAACAGCACGCCCTGCACGCCGGAAAGATCGACGGACACGTCCTCGATCAGCGCGATCTCGATCAGCGGGGCGAGGATCGCGTCGTGCCCGCGCATGGCGAGCGCCACGGCGAACAGCTCGGCTTCGCCGCGCGGCCGCGTGACGAGGACGCGAAGGCGCCGCTTCACTGGAAATATCCCGGGCCGGAACGGCCCTTGAGCTCGTCGCCCGCGTCGCGGCCCATTTCGGCGGCGAGTGCTGCCGGCCCTTCGCGCGACGTCGTCAGCAGGCCAGTCCCGTCGGGACGCACGACGAGCCCGTCGAGCCGCAGGCGCCCGTCGGGTGCGTGCCTGGCAAGTGCCCCGATCGGCGTGCGGCACGAACCGTCGAGCCGTTCGAGCAGGCCGCGCTCGGCCGCGACGGCGATCGCCGAGGATGCATGGTCGATCTTCGCGAGATAGGCGCGCGTGCGCGCATCGGCGAGCCGGCATTCGATGCCGATGGCACCCTGCGCCACCGCCGGCAGCATTTCGGCCGGCTCCAGCACGGCACGCACCGCATCGGTCCGTCCGAGGCGGCGCAGCCCGGCAAGGGCCAGGAACGTCGCCGCGACGTCGCCGCGCGCGACCTTGTCGAGGCGCGTTTCCACGTTGCCGCGCAGCGGCACGATCTTCACGTCCGGCCGGCGCGCGAGAAGCTGGGCGCCGCGGCGCAGCGATGCCGTGCCCACGACGGCGCCCTCGGGCAGATCGGCGATCTTCGACACGCCGGGCGCCGCGATCAGCGCATCGCGCGGATCCTCGCGCTCGAGGATCGCGACGATGCCCAGACCGTCGGGCTGCCAGGTCGGCACGTCCTTCATCGAATGGACGGCGATGTCGATCTCGCCCGCGATCAGCGCCTCTTCGATTTCCTTCGTGAACAGGCCCTTGCCGCCGGCCTGCGCCAGCGTGCGGTCCTGGATGCGGTCACCGGTCGTCCTGATGGCGCGGATCTCGATGGCGCCGTCGGCGGCAAGGTCCGGGTGTGCCCCGGCGAGCAGCCGCTTCGCCTCGTTCGCCTGCCACAGGGCCAGCGGCGATCCCCGCGTCCCGATCCGCAACATTGCCGTCATCGAAATCCTTCTTCCGGCACCCTTTATCGCGTGGCGGGACCGCGTGCCGCAAGGGCGCTTTCGGACGCACGCCGGATGCGCTAAACCCCCGGCATGAGCCTCGTTCTCGGCATCGAGACAAGCTGCGACGAAACCGCCGCCGCACTCGTCGGCAGCGACCGGCGCGTGCTTGCCGAGCGCGTGCTGTCGCAGACGCGCGAGCACGCGCCCTTCGGCGGCATCGTGCCCGAGATCGCAGCACGCTCGCATCTTGCCCATCTCGAAGACATGGTCCGCGGCACGCTCGCCGACGCCGCGTGCGACTGGAAGCGGATCGACGCGATCGCGGCCACGACCGGTCCCGGCCTGATCGGCGGCGTGATCGTCGGCGCGACATTCGCCAAGGCGGTGGCGCTGGCGCGCGGCCTGCCCTTCGTCGCGATCAACCATCTGGAAGGCCACGCGCTGTCCGCGCGCCTGTCGGACGACGTGCCGTTCCCCTATCTGCTGCTGCTCGTCTCGGGCGGGCATTGCCAGCTTCTCGCGGTCGAGGGTGTGGGGAAATACCGCCGCCTCGGCACCACGCTCGACGATGCGGTCGGCGAGGCGTTCGACAAGGTCGCCAAGTTGCTGGACCTGGGATATCCGGGCGGGCCGGCGATCGAGAAGCTGGCGCGTGACGGCAACCCGAAGCGCTTCGAGCTGCCCCGCCCGCTCGCCGGAAGGCCGGGCTGCGATTTCTCATTCGCGGGATTGAAGACCGCCGTGCGCCAGATCGTCGATCGCGGCGACGTGCCCGACGCGCGCGCGCGCGCCGATCTCGCCGCCTCGTTCCAGATGGCCGTGGCGGACTCGCTTGCCGATCGCACCGGCAATGCCGCACGCATGTTCGCGCGGATGCATCCGGCGGGCGCCCATCTGGTCGTCGCCGGCGGCGTGGCCGCCAACCAGGCGCTGCGCGCGCGGCTGGCCAAGGTCGCGGCCATGCACGGGCTCGCCCTTGTGGCACCGCCGATCCGGCTGTGCACCGACAATGCCACGATGATCGCTTGGGCGGGCGTGGAACGGCTCGCACTGGGCCTCGTATCGCCGCTCGACATCGCGTGCCGGCCGCGCTGGCCGCTCGAGGAACTGGCTTCCGCCATCCCCGCTTCCCCGCCATAATCGGCACCGCCGCGGGTCTCTCGCGGCAGCGTTCTCAGGGCGGGGCGGAAATCCCCACCGGCGGTGATTGCGCCTTCAAGCGCATCAGCCCGCGAGCGCCCGCCGGCCCGAAAGGCCGGCGGGGTCAGCAGAGCCGGTGAAATCCCGGCGCCGACGGTCACAGTCCGGATGGAAGAGAACGGGTCGAACACGCGCGACGCGCCTGCCGTAGCGGGCGCGCCGTGCGCGTGCCCGTGCGCCCGCATCTGAACGTTCCACCGGGTCCGCAACGGAGATCGACATGACGAAGCCCCGCATCGCCTATATCGAAGCAAGCTGGCACGAGGACATCCTCGCGCAGAGCCGCAAGGCCTTCCTCGCCGAGATCGTCCGGCACGGACACGCCGAAAGCGCGGTCGAGCTGCACCATGTTCCCGGCAGTTTCGAGATCCCGCTGCTGGCCAAGAAGCTCGCCGGGACCGGCCACTATGCGGCCATCGTCGCATCCGGCCTCGTCGTGGACGGCGGCATCTACCGGCACGATTTCGTGGCCCACGCGGTCATCGACGGGCTGATGCGCGTGCAGCTCGATACCGGCGTGCCGGTCATCTCGTGCGTGCTCACACCCCACCATTTCCACGAGCACGAGACGCACCGCGAGTTCTTCATGCGCCATTTCCTCGCCAAGGGCTCGGAAGCGGCCCGCGCCTGCGCACGCACGATCGCCATGCACGCCACCCTCGCCGCACCGGCGAAAATCGCGTCGTGACGGCGCGCACGCGTTTCCGCTAGAAGGGTCGCATGGCAAAGTCATTCAGGACGGCAGCAGTCATCGGCGCGGGCGCATGGGGAACGGCGCTTGCCCAGACCCTTGCGCGCGCGGGGCTCGACGTCACGCTGTGGGCGAACGAGCCGGCGACCGTGCGCGACATCAACGAGCGCCACGAGAACCCGGTCTATCTGCGCGACGTGCCGCTCGAAAAGTCGATCGGCGCGACGGCGTATATTCCCGAAGCGGTCGGCGGCAAGGACCTGCTGGTCTGGGCCACGCCCGCGCAATACCTGCGCGTGACGCTCGCACTGGCCGAGCAGGCGCTCACCCCGGGAGCACCGCTGGCCATCGCCAGCAAGGGCATCGAGGCGGTGAGCGGCCTGCTGATGAGCGAGGTCGCCGCACAGATCGCACCGGACAATCCCGTCGCGATCCTCTCAGGCCCGACCTTCGCGCGCGAAGTGGCCGAAGGAAAGCCGACGGCCGTGACGCTTGCCTGTGCCGACACGAGCCTCGGGGCGGCCCTTGCCTCCGCCTGCGCCGTGCCGGGTTTCCGCATCTACCGCTCGGACGACGTCGTCGGCGCGCAGATCGGCGGCGCGGTCAAGAATGTCGTGGCGCTGGCCTGCGGCATCGTCGAGGGACGCAAGCTCGGCGACAACGCGCGTGCGGCCCTAATGACGCGCGGTCTTGCCGAGATGGTGCGCCTCGGGCTTGCCAAGGGCGGCAGGGCGGAGACGCTGATGGGCCTCACCGGTCTGGGCGACCTCGCGCTGACCTGCAACAACGACCAGTCGCGCAACATGCGCCTGGGCATCGCCATCGGCGGCGGCATGACGCGGCTTGCGGCACTCGACGATCCCGAGCTTGGCCTGCGCCATGCGGTGGTCGAGGGCGTGGAGGGTGCGTCGTCCGTCGGCGATCTCGCGCGCAAGCTGGGCGTGGACATGCCGATCTGCCGCACGGTCGAAGAAATCCTGCACGCGAACGCCGACGTCGCGGCCGCGGTCGCGTCGCTGCTGGCAAGGCCGCTGAAGGACGAATAGCGCGATGAATTACTGGCTGCTGAAGAGCGAACCCGACGTCTATCCGTGGTCGAAGCTGGTCGCCGACGGGCGCGGCAAGTGGGACGGCGTGCGCAACCACACGGCCAAGCTGAACCTGCAGGCGATGAAGAAGGGCGACCGCGCGTTCTTCTACCATTCGAACATCGGCAAGGAGATCGTCGGCACGATGGAAGTCGTGCGCGAGGCCTATCCAGACACGTCGGCCGAGAAGGGTGCGTGGTTCATGGTCGACGTCGCGCCGCTGAAGGCGGCCGCCAAGCCGCTGACGCTCGCCGAGATCAAGACGCTGCCCGAGTTCGCCGGCATGGCGCTGCTCAAATATTCGCGCCTGTCCGTCCAGCCGGTGACGCCGGCCGAATGGAAGGCGATCTGCAAGCGCATCGGCGTGCCTGCGTGAGCGTCCTGTGCCGCCTCGACGAGATCGCGGACCCCGGCAGCAAGGGGTTCACGCTCGGCGATGGACCGGCACGGGTCGACATCTTCGTCGTGCGGCGCGCGGGCAAGGTGCATGGCTACGTCAACCGCTGCCCACATGCGGGCACGCCGCTCGACTGGCAGCCGGACCAGTTCCTCGACCAGTCGAAGACGCTGATCCAGTGCGCCTCGCACGGAGCCCTTTTCGGCATCGAGGACGGGCTTTGCGTGGCCGGCCCCTGCAAGGGCCGCCGGCTGGCCCCGGTCGCCGTCCGCATCGAGGAAAACGGCCTCGAATGCCCGGCCGTCGTGTGGCCCGATGCCCCCGCCGGCGGCGGCCCGACGCGCTGAGACGCCGCACCTGTCCGGCTTGCCTAAGGCCGTACCGCCGGACTAAAACCGATCCAAGAGCAAAAGGCGCGGAAATGGACACGGGTCCCCGCGCCCCGAACGGAGGCGCCTTTCCATGTCGAACGAGCTTTTCCCGGTTCCCGACGCGACCGCCAAGGCGGCCCTGATCGACGCGGCCAAGTACAAGTCGATGTACGAGCGCTCGGTCAAGGACCCGGCCGGCTTCTGGGCCGAGCACGGCAAGCGGATCGACTGGATCAAGCCCTTCACCAAGGTCAAGAACACGTCGTTCTCGGGCGACGTGTCGATCAAGTGGTTCGAGGACGGCACGCTCAACGTGTCGGCCAACTGCCTCGACCGGCATCTCGCCAAGCGCGCCGACCAGACCGCGATCATCTGGGAAGGCGACGACCCGAACGAGCAGAAGCACATCACCTACCGCGAGGCCTACGAGGCCACGTGCCGCATGGCGAACGTGCTGAAGAAGCACGGCGTGAAGAAGGGCGACCGCGTCACGATCTACCTGCCGATGATCCCGGAGGCGACATACGCGATGCTGGCGTGCGCGCGCATCGGCGCCATCCACTCGATCGTGTTCGGCGGCTTCTCGCCCGACAGCCTCATCAACCGCATCCAGGACTGCGATTCGACCTTCGTCATCACCGCCGACGAGGGCCTGCGCGGCGGCCGCAAGGTACCCCTCAAGGTCAATGCCGACGCGGCGCTGAAGAGCTGCCCGTCGGTCAGGAAGATGCTGGTCGTCAAGCGCACCGGCGGCAAGGTCGACTGGGATCCCGCGCGCGACGTCTGGTACCACGACGAGATCGCCACCGTTCCGGCCGAATGCCCGCCGACCGAGATGGCGGCCGAAGACCCGCTCTTCATCCTCTACACGTCGGGTTCGACCGGAAAGCCCAAGGGCGTGCTGCACACGACGGGCGGCTATCTCGTCTTCGCGTCGATGACGCACCAGTACGTGTTTGACTACAAGGACGGCGACATCTACTGGTGCACGGCCGACGTGGGCTGGGTCACCGGCCACAGCTACATCGTCTACGGCCCGATGGCCAACGGCGCCACGACGCTGATGTTCGAGGGCGTGCCGAATTATCCGGACAGCTCGCGCTTCTGGCAGGTCGTCGACAAGCACAAGGTCAACATCTTCTATACGGCCCCCACCGCGATCCGCGCGCTGATGCGCGAGGGCGAGGCGCCGGTCAAGAAGACCAGCCGCAAGTCGCTGCGCATTCTCGGCTCGGTCGGCGAGCCGATCAATCCGGAAGCCTGGCTCTGGTATCACAACGTCGTCGGCGACGGGCGCTGCCCGATCGTCGACACGTGGTGGCAGACCGAGACCGGCGGAATTCTCATCACGCCGCTGCCCGGCGCCATCGCGACGAAACCGGGTTCGGCGACGAAGCCCTTCTTCGGCGTGCAGCCGCTGCTGGTCGACAACGAAGGCAAGCTGCTCGAAGGGGCAACCGACGGCAATCTGTGCATCGCCGACAGCTGGCCCGGCCAGGCGCGCACCGTGTTCGGCGACCACAAGCGCTTCATCGAGACGTATTTCTCGACCTTCAAGGGCTACTACTTCACCGGCGACGGCTGCCGGCGCGACGAGGACGGCTACTACTGGATCACCGGGCGCGTCGACGACGTGATCAACGTGTCGGGCCATCGCATGGGCACTGCCGAAATCGAGAGCGCGCTGGTCGCCCATCCGAAGGTCGCGGAAGCGGCCGTCGTGGGTTACCCGCACGACATCAAGGGCCAGGGCATCTACGCCTACGTCACGCTCAAGGCCGGTCAGGCGACCAGCGAGGAGCTGCGCAAGGAACTGGTCGGCTGGGTGCGCAAGCAGATCGGCCCGATCGCGTCGCCCGACCTGATCCAGTGGGCACCCGGCCTGCCGAAGACCCGTTCGGGCAAGATCATGCGCCGCATCCTGCGCAAGATCGCCGCGAACGAGCATTCGGCACTGGGCGACACGTCGACGCTTGCCGATCCGGCGGTCGTCGACGATCTGGTCGTCAACCGCATGAACAAGGGTTGAGGCGGGACTAGGCCGCCCGCACCCCGTCGAGGAACGCGCGCACGTCCGCGCGCAGGCGTTCGGCCTGCGACGCCAGACCCGATGCGCGCTCGTTGACGTCGGCCGACACGCGGCCGGTCTCGCCCGCCGCCTGCGCCACGCCGGCGATCGTCGTCGTCACCTGCGAGGTGCCCGTCGCCGCCTGCTGGACGTTGCGCGAGATTTCCTGCGTCGCGGCACCCTGCTCCTCGACTGCCGCGGCGATGGCGCCGGAGATGCCGTCGAGGGCGCGGATCGTGCCCGAGATCGCGTCGATCGCCGTCACGGTGCGCGTGGACGCCGCCTGGATCGCCTCGATCTGGGCGCCGATCTCCTCGGTCGCCTTGGCGGTCTGGGCGGCAAGCCCCTTCACTTCGGATGCCACGACCGCGAAGCCCTTGCCGGCATCGCCCGCACGCGCGGCCTCGATCGTCGCGTTGAGTGCGAGCAGGTTCGTCTGGCTGGCGATCTGGCTGATCAGCTTCGTCACGTCGCCGATCTTGCCGGCGAGCGTCACGAGGCTCTGCACCGTCTCGCCGGTGCGCACCGCCTCGTCGACGGCCTGACGGCTCATCGTCGCTGATTCGGTCACGCGGCGCGAGATTTCCTGGATCGAGGCGGAAAGCTCCTCGGCCGACGCGGCGACCGTCTGCACGTTGGCCGACGCCTGCTCGGATGCCGCACCGACCGTCGAGGCCTGCGCGCTGGCTTCCTCGGCCGCACCGCGCATCGACTGGGCGGAACCCTGCAGCACACGCGCGGATTCGTTGAGCTCGTCGACGACCGCGCCGACCGAACGCTCGAAGGATTCGGCGAGCTTTGCCGCATCGTCACGCCGCTTGGCCTGCGTGGCACGCTCGCTCTCGGCCGCCTCCGCGCGCAGCCGGTCGACCTCGATCAGGCCGTCGCGCAGCACGCCGACCGAACCGGCCATGCGACCGATCTCGTCGGCGCGTTCGCGCCCGGGAACCTCGATATCCTTGCGGCCGCCGGCGATCGCGTCGAGCGTGCCGGCAAGCGCCAGGATGGGCCGCGAAACGCCGCGCGCCATGAAGAATCCGATGACCACGGCCAGCGCCAGCGACCCGAGCGCGCCGAGGACGAGATTGCGCTTCGCCGCCGCCGCTTCGGCATGCATCTGGGTGATGTCGCGCGACACTTCGAGGATGCCGAAGGTCTTGCCGGCCTTGTTGACGAGCTTGCGCGAATGGACGATCGCGTGGCCCTCGCCGACAGGCATGCTGCGCGTGACGTTCGCACCCTCGAAGGCGCGCTTCATCTCGTCGGGCGACAGCAGCGATCCGCCGGCACGGGTGTTGGCGAGCGTGACGAACTTGTCGCCTTCGAGGACGTGGAAGGCGATGTCGGAATCGAGCTTGCGCTTCATCCGGTCGGCGAAGGGCTTGGCGAGCGACACGCCGACATCGAGGGCGGCGACTGCCTTTCCGCCTTCCATCAGCGGAACGGTGGCGAAGAGACTGATGTTGTCGCGGCCCGGCTCGAGGCCGGCCGACATCTTCCCGTCGCGATACGCCTCGACGACGGTGGTGCGCCGGGCGGTCACGTTGTCGCCGTGCACCTCGGGCGCGTGGGCGCGATAGAGGGCGATGCCCGGCGCCTTGGACAGCCACAGGATCGGCACGCCCGACGTCTCGCGAATGCTCGCGAGGATCGGGTCGAGGACCGCGGCCATGCGCGCCCGGTCGCCCGACATCGCTGCCTCGCGGATCGCCGGCACGGGGGCGAGCGACGTGGCGACGGCCCGCACGACGGCAAGCTCGCTCTGCATCTCGTCGAGCACCTCGTCGTACTTGCCCGTCACGTCGCGCTCGACGATGCGCGTATCGAGCGACACGCGGTCGGCGAACACGATCGCGAAGAGGGTGACGCAGGCGAGCAGCGCCATGGCGCTCATGGAGAGGACGAGGCGCAGGACGAGGGAGCGGGACAGGATGTTCATGGGCGGGGGCTTTCCATCTAAAATGTGTGTATGGAAAATGCCTCCGAAGCCTGAATATGGCGTTAAGCAATTGCCCGGCTTTTCCTAAAATTCTCGTAACTTGCCTTCCGGAAGGCCGCGCGCGTCCCTATATTCGACGCATGATCGCACGCGTCTTCACCGGCTTCGCATGGGCCGGATTCCTGTTCTGGACATTGATTTGTCTCGGTTTCTGGGCGGTCGTGGCGCTCGGCGGCGACCTGCTGGTCTGGCTTGCCGGGGCCGCACTCGACCCGGCGGCCGGCGGTGCGGTCACATCTGTCCTGCGGTTTCTCGAGGCCTTCGGGACGGCCCTGATCGCGTGGATCTGGTTCGCCGGATCGGTCCTGATCACGCTCGCCGGAATGGTCCTGCGCCGCGCGGCGGCGAATGCCACGGTCGTCCACATGTCGACGGTTCGCACGACAGGCTGGCAGGAACCGGAAATGAAAGACGTCACGCCGCCCGACGCGCAAACATCCGTCGACGAGATCCGCCGGCTGCCGCCGCGATGACCGGCGCTAGCCGGTGCCGAAGGACTGGACCAGCGATCCGCTGATCAGATACCAGCCGTCGACCAGCACGAAGAAGATCAGTTTGAACGGCAGCGCCACGATCGCCGGCGGCATCATCATCATGCCCATCGACATGAGAACGGCCGCCACGACCATGTCGATGATGACGAACGGGATGAAGAGCAGGAAGCCGATCTCGAAGGCGCGGCGCAGCTCGGAGATCATGAAGGCCGGCACGAGCACGCGGAACGGCGTGGCCGCCGGCGTTTCGGGCGGCGGGATCTTCGCGATGTCGATGAACAGCCCGAGATCCTGTTCGCGCGTGTGCAGGATCATGAAATCGTGGAACGGTTTGGCCGAGCGTTCGATCGCCTGGACCTCGGTGATGCGGCCGTCGATCAGCGGCGAAATGCCGTCGCGCCAGGCGATCTCGCCGACCGGCGCCATGATGAAGAATGTCAGGAACAGCGCCAACGAGGTCAGCACCGCGTTGGGTGGCGCCTGCTGGGTGCCGAGTGCCGTGCGCAGCAGCGACAGCACGACGACGATGCGCACGAAGCTCGTCACCATCATCAGGATGGAGGGTGCAAGCGTGAGCACCGTCATCAGCAGCAGGAGCTGGACGATGCGTCCCGTGGTCGAGCTGCCGTCGCCGAGATCGAGATTGAAGCTCTGCGCCAGTGCGGGCAGCGGCGCGAACACGAGCAGGAAGATCAGCAGCGTCTTCGCGTGACGCATCACGCCGGCTCCGACATGCCGCGCGAGGCTTCGATGCGCTCGACGACCGACGTGCCGTGCGGTCCGACGACGAGGAAATGCTCGACCTCGTCGCGGCGGACCAGCATCGCGCGCGTCTTGGGATCGAGGGCGAGGGTCTCGACGATCTGCAGGCGGCGGCGCTTGCTGGCGGAAACGGCGACCCCGCCCGGCATCCAACGGCGCGCGAGCCATGCGATGGCGGCGATCAGCGCCACGACGAAGGCGAGGGCGGCGACGAAGCGCAGCAGGTTTTCGGGTTCCATCGTCATCGCGGATAGCCCGTCTGGCCCTGCGGCACGCGCGCGGCAGCACCGGCGAAGCGCGAGGAGA
The DNA here is from genome assembly GCA_965279565.1 of Tagaea sp. Lineage (GTDB taxonomy): Bacteria > Pseudomonadota > Alphaproteobacteria > CACIAM-22H2 > CACIAM-22H2 > Tagaea. The sequence goes on from OZ257249.1 coordinate 598,683, forward strand.
CGGCGAGCGTCCCGCGCAGGCGCTCGAGCGCCTGATGCACGCCGTCGAGTGCGCCGGCGCACGCGATCCCTTCGGCACGCGGCAGTTCGGTCGCGGACAGGCAGAGTTCGCGCACGCGCCCGTCGAGCCCTTCGAGCGCCACATCCTGGCCGCGATGGAGGGCCGCGCGCGCCTCGTCGATCTCGTGCGTCACGTCGACGATCGCCTGCAGGACTTCGACCGCCCTCATGGCGCGGCCTCCGGTGCCGCCTTGCCCGCGGCGAGGCGACCCTGCTTGCGGTAGATGTACGAAAGGATCTCGGCCACGGCCTGGAAGGCCTCGACCGGGATCGGGCTGTCGATGTCGACCGCTCCCAGCAGCATCACGAGGTCGCGGTCCTCGCGCACCGTCACGCCGTGGGCGCGCGCAATCTCGATGATCTTGTCGGCGAGAATCCCCTCGCCCTTCGCCGTCACGCGCGGGGCCGGATCGGCCTCGCGCGCATATTCGAGGGCCACCGCCCGCTTCATGTTCGGATCGAGCGGGACGCGTGGCGGGCGGGTTGGACGACGGGCCAAGGGAAACGGCTTTCCGGAAGTTCGCGGAACGACTGACCATCACAGGACTACTCCAAACCCGCTAAAACTTTCTTAAAAGTGTTTTTTGTTCATGTTTTCCGACGGCTAGCCCTACAATCCGTCTCGATTCGAGTCTCCGATTCGCCAAACAAGATATTGAATTCCAGCCGAAATTAAATGCTTTTCAAATTCTCTAAAATTAGAGATAATTTACCGATTATTAACCTTTCGAGCCGCAATATAAGGTCATGGATATTACGCGTCTGCCCCTCTTCGGGATGATTGCGCGACGGATGGACTGGCTCAGCCACCGCCAGACCGTGCTGTCGCACAACGTGTCGAACGCGGACACGCCGAACTTCCAGCCGCGCGATCTCAAGGCGATCGATTTCCGCGCCGAGATGCGCAAGCAGTCGGCACGCCTGACCGCGACGACGACGACGACGCAGCACCAGACCAGCCGTCTCATCGCCGGCCCCGACCGCGAGGAAAAGCCGCGCCCGAGCGAGACGACCATGTCGGGCAACTCGGTGCAGCTCGATACCGAACTGATGAAGGTCGCCGACACGGCGATGGACTACCAGATGACCACCAACATCTATCGCCGCCAGCTCGCCATGCTGCGCTCGGCGATCGGCCGCAACTCGTAACGGGGAATCGCGATGGACCTCCAGAAATCGATGCGCGTCTCGGCAGCCGGCATGGCCGCCCAGTCGACCCGCATGCGCGTGATCGCCGAGAACATCGCCAACGCGGACTCGCTCGGCGAAACGCCCGGTGCCGATCCCTACCGCCGCAAGACGATCAGCTTCCGCAACATCCTCGACCGCCAGCTCGGCACGCAGACGGTGCGTCCGTCAGCCATCGGCACGGACAAGACCGCCTTCGCGCGGCGCTACGAACCCTCGCATCCGGCGGCCGACGCCGAAGGCTACGTGCTGGCGCCGAACGTCAACAACCTCATCGAAGCGATGGACATGCGCCAGGCGCAGCGTTCCTACGAAGCCAACATCAACGTGATCGAGACGTCGAAGAGCATGATCTCGCGCACGATCGACATCCTGCGCGGCTGATAGCCGCCGAAGGGACCGGACATGGCCATCACATCGCCTTCGCTTGCGGCAGCCGCCTATCAGGGTGCGGCGCGCATCTCCAAGTCCGGAACGGCAGGCGGCACGGACGAGTCCGCCCCCGGCGGCGCCGATTTCGGCTCGATCCTCGCGCAGGCGGCGCAGAACACGATGCAGTCGCTGAAGGCGGGCGAACAGGCCAGCCTTCGCGCCCTCGCCGGCAAGGCCGACGTCGGGCAGGTCGTCCAGGCCGTGTCGGCCGCGGAAGTCACGCTGCAGGCGACGATCGCCGTGCGCGACCGCGTCGTGCAGGCCTACCAGGAAATCATCCGCATGCCGATCTGACGGCGGCGGAACGTCCAAGCGCCACCGGGAACGCCCATGAACGCCACCGACGTGCTGGAAGTCTCGCGCGAGGCGATCTGGGTGATGCTCAAGATCTCCGCCCCGCTCATGCTGGTGGCCCTCGCCGTCGGCCTCGTCGTGAGCCTGATCCAGGCGCTCACGCAGATCCAGGAACAGACGCTCACCTTCGTGCCGAAGATCCTCGTGCTGTTCGCGGTCTTCGTGCTGACGATCCCGTTCATGTCGACGACGCTGATCGAGTTCACGCGCGAGCTGATGGCGAAGGCCGTCGGCATTGGCATCGGTGGCGGCGGATGAACCTCGTCGTCGGCGAACTGACGCGCGCCCTGCCTGCCGAGATCTTCGTCTATTTCGCCGTCTTCGTGCGGATCGGCGCCGCCATGCTCGGCATGCCGGGACTGGGCGAGCTTGCGATTCCCGCGCGCATGCGCCTCGGTCTGGCGCTTGCGCTTTGCCTGCTGATCACGCCGCTGGTCGGCCCCTCGATCCCGCCGCTGCCGGAATCGTCGATCTCGATGGCCGGCATCCTGCTGGGCGAATCGCTGGTCGGCGCGTTCATCGGGCTGGCCGGGCGCTTCGCGATCTCCGCGCTCGTTGTCGCGGGCTCGATCATCGCGCAGCAGACGGGCCTCGCGGCTGCCACGCTCTTCGATCCCGGCTTCGGCCAGCAAGGTGCCGCGATCTCGGCCTGGCTGGTCGCCATCGCGATCGCCTTCCTTTTCGTGACCAACATGCACCACCTGCTGCTGCACGCGATCGCGGATTCCTACCGGCTGTTCCCGCCCGGGCAGATGCCGCCGCTGGGCGACTTCGCCAAGGCGATGACGACATGGACCGCACACAGCTTCGCGCTCGGCGTGCAGATATCCGCACCTTTCCTCGTCTTCGGCCTCGTCATCAATCTCGCGATGGGTCTCATCGCGCGGCTCCAGCCGGCGATCCAGATCTTCTTCATCGCCCAGCCCGCCCAGATCGCCATCGGCATGGCGGCCCTCGCTTTGACGACCGCGGCCGCCATGCGCGCGTTCGAGCGCGGCTTCATGGACAAGCTCGAACCCCTGCTTCTCGGCCCCTGAAGGACCAGCCATGGCGGAAGAAGCCGAAGACGAGTCCTCCAAAACAGAAGAGCCAACCGGTAAACGGCTCGAGGAAGCGCGCGAGAAAGGCCAGGTCGCGGCCACCCGCGAACTCAATCACTGGATGATGTTCATGGGGCTGACGCTGGGCTTCTCGTTCCTCGGCGTCCACATGTGGCGCGGGCTTTCCGGCGCGATGGTGCCGTTCCTCGAGCGCCCGCACGAATTCACCTTCGAAGGCGGCGGGCTCCAGCAGATCCTCGCCTTCGCGCTGATGGAACCGATGAAGGCGATCCTGCCGCTGCTCGCGGTCCTGATGGTCGCCGCCGCCGCGGCCCAGCTCCTGCAGAACGGCTTCCTCGTCTCGACCGAGCCGCTGATCCCGAAATTCAGCAAGATCTCGCCCGCGACAGGTTTCAAGCGCCTGTTCTCGTTCAACTCGGTGTTCGAGTTCCTCAAGGGCCTGATCAAGATCACGATCGTCGGCACGGTGTGCTGGTACACGCTGAAGGGCGAGGCCGACGACCTGACGCGCTTCATCGAGCTCGACCTGCCGGACATCGGCCGCATCATGATGTCGCTCGCGATGAAGGTGATGGTTTCCGTCATCTCGATCATGACGCTGATCGCCGGGCTCGACTATCTCTACCAGCGCTTCCAGCACTACAAGCGCCTGCGCATGTCCAAGCAGGAGATCAAGGACGAGTACAAGCAGTCCGAAGGCGACCCGGTGGTCAAGGGGCGCATCAAGCAGCTGCGCATGGAGCGCGCGCGCCGGCGCATGATGACCGCGATCCCGAAGGCGACCGTTGTCGTCACGAACCCGACGCACTACGCGGTGGCGCTGCGCTACGACGAGGGTACGGCGGCACCGATGTGCGTGGCCAAGGGCGTCGATCTCACGGCGCTCAAGATCCGCGAACTCGCGACCGAGCACGAGGTGCCGATCGTCGAGAACCGTCCGCTGGCCCGGGCACTCTACGCGAGCGTGGATCTCGACGAGGAGATTCCGCCCGAGCACTACAAGGCGGTCGCCGAAGTCATCAGCTACGTCATGAATCTGAAGAAGCGCCTGACCCCGCAGCGCGGGCCGGCACCGGAAGCCGAAGGCCCGGCGCCGCGCCCGCCGGCGCGCTAGACGATCGCGCGCGCGGCGGCCGCGTCCGCCGCGATCTGCGCCTTGAGCGCGTCGAGCCCGTCGAACTTGCGTTCGGGGCGCAGGAACTCGACCAGCGACACGGTCAGGCGACGGCCATAGAGGTCGCCCGCGAAATCGAACAGATGCACCTCGAGCCGAGGTGCCGGATCGCCGCCCACGGTCGGGCGCACGCCGAGATTCGCGACACCGCCGAGCGTGCGGCCGGGCACCGCCCCGTCGACGCGCACCGCATAGACGCCCAGTGCCGGCGGCAGATACGGCCCGATCGGAAGGTTCGCGGTCGGAAAGCCGATCGTGCGGCCGCGCTTGTCGCCGTGGCGCACGCGCCCGTCGATCGCAAAGGGCCGGCCGAGGATGCGTGCCGCCGCACGCGGATCGCCCGCCTTCAGCGCGTCGCGCACGCCGGTCGAAGAATAGACGAACGCCTCGGGATCGGACTCGGCGCCCGCAGTACCCGCCGCAGCCGCGTCGAGCGCCGGGGCGACGATCTTGGCGTCGCGGCCGGCCTTGCGCATCTCGCCGACCAGCGTTTCCGGGCTGCCGCCGCGCCCCTTGCCGAACACGAAATCGTAGCCCGCGACGATGCCGGCAAGGCCGAGTCCGTCGACGAGCACCTGCGCGACGAATTCCTGCGCGGTCAGGCCCGCGAGTTTGCGGTCGAAGCGCAGCGCGAAGCACAGATCGACGCCCAGATCGCGCAGCGTGGCGATCTTCATGCGCGCACTCGTCAGCAGGAACGGCGGCAGGTCGGGCTTGAACAGCCGGCGCGGGTGCGGCTCGAACGTGACGACGGCGGACTTGCGGCCGGCCGCGCGCGCAAGGCGCATCGCCTCGCCGATCACGGCCTGATGGCCGCGATGCACGCCGTCGAAATTGCCGATGGCGGCAAAGGCGCCCCTGGCATCCTCGGGCACGCCGGCCGGATCGCGGAACAGACGCATGGATCCGTCAGTCGCCTGCGGCGGTCGCGCGATGCGCCGTCAGCGTCGTGCGGCTCGACACCAGCACGACGGCCTCGCCTTCGAGCACGACCTTGTCGTCGACCATGATCGTCGTCTCGAGCGTGCAGCGGCGTTTCTCGGGCACCAGTTCCTTGACCGTCGCGCGCGCGACGACCGTGTCGCCCGCGCGCACGGGCGCCTTGAAGCGCAATGTCTGGCTCAGATAGATCGCCCCCGGCCCCGGCAGGCGCGTGCCCAGCACGGTCGAGACGAAGCTTGCCGTCAGCATGCCGTGCGCGATGCGGCCCGAGAACGGCGTGGCCGACGCGAACACCTCGTTGATGTGGACGGGATTGTTGTCGCCGGTCAGGCCCGCGAACAGCACGATGTCCGTCTCGGTGACGGTCTTCGCGAAGATCGCCGTCTGGCCGACCTTCAGATCCTCGAAATAGAGACCGTGAAGCTCCTCGTACTGATCCATCCGAATCCGTGCGCCCCCGGTTTGATGTGCTGGCGTCCCTTGTTGCGTCGCAGCAAGTAACGGGCGACTATAGAGGAAGGGAGTGCGGCGCGGCAATGTCCGGCCGGACGCAGCCCGCGACGGGAGAATCCGCGATGTCCAGCGCCAGAAAGACGGCCCCGTTGGCCGTGGCCCGGACCCTGAAGGGGGTGGACCTGTTCGCCCGCCTGGCCGAGCAGCCCCGCCAGGCGATCGAGGCGAAATGCCGCTGGCGCAGCTTCGACGCCGGGCAGCCGATCATCGACCGCGACAGCGACGACAGCGACGTATACTTCCTCGTCGCCGGCAGGGCGCGCGTCGTCGTCTATTCGGAATCGGGCCGCGAGGTCAGCTTCGACGAGATCGAGGCGGGTGCCTGCGTGGGCGAACTTGCCGCCATCGACGGCGAGCCGCGCTCGGCCAGCGTCGTGGCGATCGAGCCCACGACGATGGCCGTGCTCGCGCGCCAAACGTTCCTCGACATCGTGCTCGCCAATCCGCCGGCACAGCTCGCCCTGCTCGACCATCTGGCGAACATGGTCCGCCACGCGACGTCGCGGATCGTCGAGCTGTCGACGCTGGGTGCGCACAACCGCGTCTATGCCGAGATCCTGCGTCTGGCGAAGCCCGCCGCCGGCGGGCGCACCGTAATCCGCCCGATTCCGGCACATGGCGACATTGCCGCGCGCGTGTCGACGACGCGCGAGACCGTCGCGCGCGTGTTCTCCGACCTCGCGCGCAAGAAGATCGTCGTGCGCGAGAAGGCCGAGCTCTGCGTGAACGAGCCGCAGCGGCTCGAGGAAATGGTCCACGAGTTCAAGCAGGCCTGACCGGCGCTATTTCTCGGTCGCGACATGCACGCCGTCCCAGTCCGCGGGCGGCGGTGCCGTCTCGTAGGCCGCGATGCGCGCCCCGAGAATCGCGTAGAATCCGTCGAGCGCGCCGTCGCCGCTGCCGCGCAAGGCGGCGATCGCGGCGCGCGCGCGCGCCCAGTCCTGCCGGCGATAGGCGGCAAGTGCGCCATCGTGCGAACTTTTCCACGCGGCGAAGGCTTCGTCCGGCGCGCCGGGGACGGCCGTATAGATGCGCGCGGGCCTCGTCTTGCCCTTCACGCGCAGCAGGTCGATCTCGAGCAGCGCGAACGCGTCGGCGCAGGCTTCGGCCGTCGCCTCGGCGATCAGCAGCGTCAGCCCGTAGGCCTTGCTCTGCCCTTCCAGGCGCGAGCACAGGTTCACGTCGTCGCCGATCGCAGAATAGTCAAACCGCTGCTCGGCCCCCATGTTGCCCACGCAGCATATGCCCGTGTTGAGACCGATGCCGATCTTCACCGGCACGTGCGCGAGGCCTTCCCGCCCGCGCTCGGCACGCCATTCGGCGTCGAACGCCCGGGCACCGGCCAGCATCGCGAGGGCGGCCGCCAGCGCCTTCTTCGGATGGTCGGCGACGTCCATCGGCGCATTCCAGAAGGCCATGATCGCGTCGCCCATGTACTTGTCGACCGTCCCGCCGCTTTCGAGCACGCAGGCCGTCATGCGCGTGAGGAAGCGGTTGAGGAAGCGCGTCAGGCCGTGCGCGTCGAACTGTTCGGATATCGGCGTGAATCCGCGTATGTCCATGAACATCAGCGTGATCGGCTTCATCTCGCCGCCGAGTGCGAGCTTCTGCGGATCGCGGGCGAGTTGTTCGACAAGGGCGGGTGCCAGATAGCGCCCGAACGCGCCGCGCACCTGGCGACGCTCGGATTCGCTGCGCAGGAAACCGATCAGCGTCTGCACCATGTAGAGCGCCACGGCCGCGAGTGCGGGATAGACCGGGTCGAACAGCATCCGGTGCGCGGCGAACGCGTACCACGATCCCGCGAACGCGGCGACGAGCGCCAGCACCAGTACAACGGCACCGGTCGCCGCCCCCGTCGATGCAAGCAGAAACACCAGCGCGGTACCCAGCGCCACGAGTGCAGCGAACTCGAACCCGTCGGCCCAGTCGGGCCGTTCCAGGAAAACGCCGTCGACGATCTGCTCGGCGATCTGCGCGTGGAGTTCCACGCCGGCCGCGACGGGGTTGAGCGGCGTGGCGCGCAGGTCCTTGAGGCCGGCCGCCGACGTGCCGACGAACGCGATGCGCCCGTCGAACGCGTCGGCCGGCATCTCGCCGGCCAGCACGCGCCATGCCGGCACGACGCGCTGGGGCACCGGGCCGGTGTCGTAAAGCAGCACGTTGCCGGCGGCATCGGTGCGCGCGACGAACGCGCCGATCCGGATGTCGATGATCCCCGTCTGCGCGCCGAAGGCACCCTGCCCCGAAGCGCCCGCGGCGCGGATCACGTAGGTCGACGCGTCCTGCGCGACGCGCAGCGCTTCGGCCGCAAGCGACGGATAGATCGCGCGATGCGCGATGCCGTCCTCGCGCTTCAGGCGCGCCATCACCGGGACGCGCCGCACGATGCCGGCGGCATCGAAGCCCGTCGTGAAGCTGCCGAGGCCCGGCGCCGCCGCTTCAAGCAAGGGAAGATTGCGCACCGCACCCCGATGTGCGGGAAGGAACGCGCTCGCGTCCGGCCCGGCGAAGACCACGCCCCACTTGGCGGCGGGTGGTGTTGCAGGTGCAGCCCCGTCCGACAGCACGAAGCCGAGCACCGAAGGCGTTGCGCCCAGTGCTTGCGCGAACAGCGCGTCGTGATCCGGCAGCCGTGCGGCGAGTGCGGCCAGAGCGGGATCACCCGACGTGCCGGCCCACAGCGGCAGCACCGCCGAAGGGCTCGTCCGGTCGGGTTCGGCGAACACCATGTCGAAGGCGATCGCCGCGGCGCCCGCCTGCGTCAGGCGCTCGGCCAGCGACGCGACGAGCGGGCGCGGCCACGGCCACTGGCCGAAGCGCGCGAGGCTTTCCTCGTCGATGTCGACGATCCGGATTCCGGCGTCGTTCCACGGGCGCGGGGCCAGACGCTGGTAGCCGTCGAAGATCTGCGCGCGCAGGTCGCGCAGGACCGGCGGATCGAGCGCGCGGAAGCCCGCGACGCAGGCCAGCAGCAGGAGCGGTGCCGCGAGCCCCGCCAGACGCTTCATTGCGGCGGCTTGATGAATTTCGGCGGCGGGCGCATCGGACGGCCCATTCCCGGGCCTTTCGGCCCGAGTGCAGGCAGCTTGACCGGTGCCGGGCCTTTCGCCTGCTGCGCGCCGCCTTGCACGCTGCCCTGCGGCGAGATCGTCGCGAGGCGGGCTGGTGCCGCCGCGTTGACCTGCGACATCCCCGAACGGCCGAACGCCGCCTCGATCTGCCCGCCGCCGGGTGCTGGAAGACCTGGCGAAGCACCGGCAGGTGGTGCCGCGGGCGACGGCGTGCCTTGCCGCTCGAACTGGCCCTTCATCGCGGCCATCTCGCCGGCCTGCGCCGGCCTGGAAAGCAGGCGCGGCGCCGGGGCGCCGGCCTGTGCCGGACGGGCGAGATCGGCAAGCGTGCCGCCACGCGACATCGTCAGGGTCTGCCCGTCGAGTGCACGCAGCGTCGTGAAGCCGAACAGGTGGACGACGCGGGTCGTCGCACCGTCCGGCGCCACGTCGATTATCGCCATGCCGCCCCGGATGCCGATCTGGCCGGACGGCGTTTCGACCGCGACTTCGCCGGTCTTCGAGATCTTGCCGCCGACGAAACGCGCGGCGCCGCGCGCCAGCCGCATCGCCATGCGGCCGGCACCGGCGGCCGGATCGTAGACATATTCGTCGATCGTCAGGTCCGCGCCGGGGCCGACAGATACCGCCGACTGGTCGGCGAACAGCAGCTGCGCCTGTCCGGCCGGGCCGGTCGTCACGCGTTCGCGGAAGACGAGATTGGCGCCGACCGCGAGCGTGCGGCTTTCGCCGCCGGGCGGAATGGAGCGCGCGTCGGGCACCACGGCCGCGGCAACGCCGACGGAAGGAACGCCCTGCGCGCACGCGGCACCCGCGGCGAAGGCGGCCGCGAAGATTGCGACGGCGGCCGTGCGGGTCAGAAGCTCCATGTGAGACCCGCCGTCAGGCTTTCGTTGCGGAAGGCGTTGACCTCGTAGCTCGATGCGACCGTCTGGTGCTGGCCGATCAGCACGAAAGCCACGTCGCTCGCCACCGGCACGCTTGCCGACAGCGTGAAGCGCCATTCGCGGTCGCCGCGCCGCGTACGCCGGTCGACATTGGGATCGCCGCCGACATAGTCGACGACTTCGCGCGCAACGCCGGCGCCGAGCGTCCAGGGATCCGTGCCGAGGCCGAAGGGCGCATCGATCCGGCGCGCATAGGCGAAGCTCGTCTCGACCTGCGTGGACGACTTGTAGCCGTCCCGCGCAAACAGCCGGCCGACGGCGATGCCGACGGTGAAGCTGTCGTTGTCGGTCGCGTTCCATGCCAGCAATGTCGAGACGACATGGCCCTGCCCCTGCTCGGACCGCGCGGTGGAGCGCGTGGCATCCGTGCGGTAGTTGGTGTTGCGGGTCTCGTAGCCGAGCGTCCACTCGAAGGCGCGCGCGAACGTGCTCTGGAACTGCAGCCCGGCACCGCCCGTGTGGTAGTAGCGGTTGTTTTCCAGCGTCACGACATTGGCGAGCAGATAGGGCCGCGCGTTCGCGGAGTCGAACGGCCCCGCGGGCAGGCCGAGGCGCGGGCCGGTGGTGATCTCGGCCATCGCCGTGTTCACCGTCTTCACGCTCGCCTGGCGCACGCCGAACAGCGTCAGCGCGGTTTCCAGCGAATCGCCCGAGCCCGGCGCCCATTCGTAATTGTGGAGCAGCCCGACCGAGGCCAGCGCGTTCCAGTCGCGCTTGCGGTTGGAGCCGGAGTCCGTGACGTTAGGCCCGCCGAGTGCGGGAATGCGCACGAAGGCCGAGTTGTTGTTCGAGTTCGCGTTCGTCTGGTAGCGACCGCCAAGTGTCACCGAGCCGGAGAAGCGGTGCGGCGACTGGCGCCGGTCGATTTCCGCGAGGAATTCGGCAGCGCGCGCGTCGAGATCGGCGGACAGGCCGCCCGCGCGCGCGGTGCGGAAATAGCCGCGCGCGGCCTCGTAGGATTCGATCCGGTAATAGAGTGCCCCGAGTTCGAAGCGCACCCGCGACAGGCCGGAATCGGCGAGCAGCATGCGTTCGAGCGACGCGATGGCGCCTTCGAGATTCCCGGCGCGCGCCGCGGCCGTGGCATAGGCGAAGGTCAGGTCGGGATTGCCCGGGTCGGCGAGCATCCGCGCGAAGGCCGCGTCGACGTCGGCCGCCATGCGCGGATCGGCCGGCTGCGCCGACGCCGGCGCCCACGCGCCGAGCGCGCCGGCGACGACAGCGGCCAGAAGACGGCTGCGATACCTGAAAACCATTCGTTCGACGCTTCGCCGTGGAACCGGATGGCGAATGGTGCGCCGGTTCGGGCGAAGATATCCACTACGAACTTTACGGTACCGGATTCCGCTCGGCCGGCGGCTCGTCGGTCGCACCGACGTACCGTGCGAACAGGCGCGCGCCGAAACGGCTGACGTCGTCCATGACCAGGAAGAAGGCCGGCACGAAGACGAGCGACAGGCCGGTCGACACGATCAGCCCGCCGACCACGGCGATGGCCATCGGCGAGCGGAACTCGCCGCCGTCGCCCACGCCGTAGGCCGAAGGCAGCATGCCCGCCGCCATCGCGATGGTGGTCATGATGATGGGGCGCGCGCGCTTGCGCCCGGCGTCGACGATCGCGGTGAAGCGGTCGACGCCGCGCGCGATCTCCTCGATCGCGAAGTCGACGAGCATGATCGCGTTCTTCGTCACGATGCCCATCAGCATCAGCAGGCCGATGACGACCGGCATCGAGATCGGGCGCTGCGTGACGAGCAGGGCGAGCACCACCCCGCCGAACGACAGCGGCAGCGAGAACAGGATCGTCACCGGCTGCAGGAACGAGCCGAACAGAAGTACCAGCACGCCGAACACCATCAGCAGGCCCGCCCCCATCGCGTTCGCGAAGCTCTGGAAGACCTCGGCCATCACCTCGGCGTCGCCCGACGTGCGGATCTCCACGCCCGGCGGCAGCGACTGCGCGACCGGCAGCTTCATCGTCTCGGCAAGGACCTCGCCCAGCGCGTCGGTGCCGAGCATGTCGGCCTCCACCGCGATGCGCCGGACGCGGTCGTAGCGCTCGATTGCCGTGGGGCCCTGGCCGAAGCTGATCTCGGCGACGGTGGCCAGCGGCACCGGGCCGCCGCGCGCGGTCGGCACCTTGAGCGTTTCCAGCGTCTGCGCTTCCGTACGCGCGCGCGCGTCGAGCTGCACGCGGATCGGGATCTGGCGCGTGCCGACGTCGAACTTGGCGAGGTTTGCGCCGATGTCGCCGATCGTCGCCACGCGCAGCGTCTCGGCGATCGTGTCGGTCGACACGCCCAGATCGGCGGCGAGATCGACGCGCGGCCGGATGCGGATTTCCGCACGGTCGAGGGCGGCGGTCGAGACCACGCCCTGCACGGTCGGCAGCGTGCGCATCTCGCTCGCCAGGCGCGTCGAGATCTCGGCCGTCACGGCCGGATCGTCGCCGGTGACGAGCAGCGTCAGCCCGCGCTGGCCATTCTCGTTGAGGCGCCAGAAGCGGATGTCGGGAATGTCGGAAAGCTCGCGCAGGATCTCGGCCTCGAGCTCCTTCTGCTTCTTGGCGCGCTGGGTCTTGTGGACGAACTGGATCGTCAGCGTGGCGCGGCGCACCTCGCGCCCGCCGTTGGGCGTGCGCCCGCCGTCGACGAACACGTTCTTCACTTCCAGCCGGTTGTGCAGCCGGTCGACGATGCCGCGCGTGACCGCGTCGGTGTCGGCAAGGCGCGCACCCGGCGGCAGCTCGACGACCAGCAGCGTGCGCGCCACGTCCTCGCCGGGCAGGAAGCCCGAGGGGAGCAGCGAGGTCGACCAGAGCGAGCCCGCGAACAGCGCCAGCCCGATGAGGACGGTCTTGAAGCGGTGGCGCGTCGACCACTGCACGAGACGCAGATAGGCGCGCATGATGCGCCCGTCGATTTCCGGCTCGTGCGGGACGGGCCGCAGGAAATAGGCCGCGAGCATCGGCGTGATGAGGCGCGCCACCAGCAGCGAGAACAGCACCGCCGCCGCGACGACAAGGCCGAACTGCTTGAAATACTGGCCCGCGATCCCGCCCATGAAGCTGACGGGCGCGAACACCGCCACGATGGTGAAGGTGATCGCGACGACCGCAAGGCCGATCTCGTCGGCGGCCTCCAGCGCCGCGCGCCAGGGCGACTTGCCCATCTGCATGTGCCGCGCGATGTTCTCGATCTCGACGATCGCGTCGTCGACGAGGATGCCCGTCACCAGCGTGATCGCGAGCAGCGACACGAGGTTGAGCGAGAAGCCCATCAGGTCCATCGCCCAGAAGGTCGGGATCACGGCGAGCGGCAGCGTCAGTGCCGTGATCAGCGTGGCGCGCCAGTTGCGCAGGAACAGCAGCACGACGGCGACGGCAAGGGCCGCCCCCTCGAACAGCGTCTCCATCGCCGAATGGTAGTTGCCCAGCGTGTAGGTGACGTAGCTGTCGATCTGCGCGAGCCGCACGTCGGGAAAGCGGGCCTGCAGACGCGCGATGCGCTCGTCGATCGCGACGGCGAGCGTGGCGTCGCTGGCCCCCTTGGAACGGCTGATCGCGAAGGCGACGACCGGTTCGCCGTCGATGCGCGCGAAGCTGCGCATCTCGGCGTGGCCGTCGGCGACCTCGCCCAGTTCTTCCAGCCGCACCTTGCGTCCGCCCGGCAGGGCGATGGCCGTATCGGCGAGGCTGTCCAGGGTGTGCGTGCCCGCGAGCGTGCGGATCGACTGCTCGCGCTCGCCCACCTCGCCGCGCCCGCCGGCGAGGTCCACGTGCGTGGCGCGAAGCTGGCGGTTGACGTCGGCCGCCGTCACGCCGAAGGCGGCGAGCCGGTCGGGGTCGAGCGTGACGCGGATCTCGCGATCCACGCCGCCCACGCGTTCGATCTTCGACACGCCGCGGATTCCCTGCAGGTCGCGCGCGACCGTGTCGTCGACGAACCACGAAAGCTCCTCGACCGACATCTGCGGGGCGCGCGCGGCATAGGTGACGATCGGCAGGCCGGCGATGTCGACGCGCTGGACGATCGGCTCGTCGATCGTGCGCGGCAGGTCCTGGCGGATGCGCGCGAGCGCGTCCTTGACGTCGTTGAGCGCGCGGTCGACCTGCGTTTCCAGGCGGAACTCGATCGTCGAGACGGAGTTGCCCTCGGTCACGGTCGACACGATGTGCTTGACGCCGGCGATGCCCGCGACGGCGTCCTCGACCTTCTTGGTGACCTGCGTCTCCAGTTCCGACGGTGCGGCACCCGACTGGGTGACCGTCACCGACACGAAGGGCGCGTCGATGTTCGGGAAGCGCGTGATCGGCAGGTTGGAGAAGCCGAACAGGCCGAGGATCGTCAGCACGAGGAACAGGACGATCGACGGCAGGGGCTTGCGGATCGCCCAGGCGGAAACGGGGAAGGCCATGGTCAGCGCGCCTTGTCGGCGAGCAGCGGACGGACCTGGTCGCCGTCGCGCAGGAACCCGGCGGCACGCGCCACGACCAGCAGGTCGGGCGTCAGGCCCTCGCGGATCTCCACGTAGCCGTCGGCGACGAGGCCGATCTTCACCGGCTTCACGACGATCTTCGTGCCGTCGACGATCTGGACGACCGCGCCCTCGCTGGCATAGACGACGGCACCCACCGGAACGGCGAGGACCGTGCGGCGCGCCACCTCGATCGAACCGCGCGCGAAGGCGCCGATGCGCAGGCCCGCGTCGCGCGGCAACGCCACGCGCACCTTGCCCAGCCGCGTCGTGCGGTCGATCTCGGCGGGAACCAGACGCACACTGCCCACGACATCCGGCCGGCCGCTGATGGAAATGCGCGCGGGCTGGCCGACGGCGAGGTTGGCGATCCGCGTTTCGAGAAGCTCGGCTTCCAGCTCGATCTCGGCATCGGCGACGATGCGGAACAGCGCCTCGCCGCCCGCCCCGGTGACCTGGCCGATGCGCGCGGTACGGCGCGAGACCGTGCCGGCGCGCGGCGCCTTGACGTCGGTGCGTTCGAGGCGGACCTGCAGTTCGCGGCGCTGGGCATCGACCTGCGCCTTCTCGGCGATCGAGAAGGCGAGCCCGTCGCGCGAGGCGGCAAGCCGGCTCTGCGCCGTGCGCGCGGTGGCGACGCGCTGTTCGAGTGCCGCTTCCGTCGCGTTGCCGGAATTGCGGAGTGCACGCACGCGCTCCAGCGCCTGCTGCGCCTCGACGTTCGCGGCGTCGGCCTGCACGATCTGGGCGCGTGCCTGCGCGATCGACGCGTCGGCGCGGGCGAGCTGGGCGGTGACCTGCGCGTACTGCGCGTCGAGCAGGTCGCGCGACAGGCGGGCCAGCACCTGGCCCTGGCGGACCGTGTCGCCCTCGTCGACGAGGACCTCGGCGATGCGCACGCCATCGTTCTCGGCGAGTACCAGCACTTCCTCGCGCGGCACCAGCGTGCCAGTGACGAGCACCGTATCGACGAGCTCGCGCGCCGCACTGACCACGACCGAGACGGCCGGCGGCGGATTGCCGCGCGCGGCTTCGGCCCGCGCGGTCTGGGCGTGGGCGGGTGCGGCCAGGACGAACATGGCCGCGGCGAGAATGGAAATCCGGCGCATCAGTTGCGCGCTCCTCTGGTCTTCTTCGGGGTCGGGGAAACGGACGGGGCGAGCTGGTCGCGCAGGAAGGCGAAATAGAGCCCGATCGCCGGGCGCGGGTCGAAGTCGGCGGCGATCGCGCGGCGCAGCATCAGGCCCTCGAACACCGCGTTGGTCAGCATCGAGATGCGGACACTGTCGAGGCCCTTGCGCAGCGTGCCGTTGGCGACACCCTGCACCAGCACGTCGGTCAGGCTCTGCTGGACGAAGGCGTAGATGCGCCGCGAGTTGCGGTTGACCGCGTCGCTGCGCGTGGCTTCCGACGAGATCTCGGTCCACATGCACAGGTTCTCGCGCGGACGCTTCCACAGATACTCGGTCATCATGGCCTCGAGGCCGGCGAGCACGTCGCGGCCCGAACGCGCGGCGGCGAAGCCGTCGGTGGCCTCGTTCATGTCGCGCTCGCACAGGCCCTCGATGATCGCGTCCTTCGAGGGGAAGTAGCGATAGAGGTTGCCCGCACTCATGCCGGCGGCGGCGCAGATCTGCTGCATCGACGCGTTGTGGAAGCCGAGCCGGATGAAGCAGCTTTTCGCGGCATCGAGGATCTGGGTGCGCCGGTCGGCGCGGGATTCGGGGGCGAGGCGTGGCATGGCGTGTATAAAATGAACGTTCATTCACTTTGTCAAGTTGCGATTTTTGTATGGCTGCCTCGACCTGCGTGAAACCCGATGCAACGGACCTGCAACCGTTGCAGTCTAACCGACTGATCCAACACGCATGTTACGCAACATGCAAATCGGCGCCTCGGTTGCGCGGCCGGAGTTCTTCCGGCCAGGATGGCTCACAAGCAAGCCACACATCATCCTATCATAGGAATTAAATTTTGCAACGAAAAGGCGTGACACGTCCTATTCCGAGCATTTCAGCCGAACTCAAAATTGGGTACCAGTTCTCGGAAAACGGAGCGCTACCGGATAGTCGTGGGGCAATGCCCCAACGACAGATCTTCTCCGGATTTTGCCGCGCCCGGCAAGGCGTGGAGCATCGCTATCTGGGTAATTTTTGTTCATACGACATACAAATGCCCTTACGCTTTGCGCGGAATGAAAGATTGCATCAGTCCAGGGATTTTTGGCGCCTATTTCGGCGGCTCCGGAATGTGGGAGCTCCGCATCGAGGGCGACCATCTAGTCTTGGAACGACAGGGCGATGTCGGCAACCGCATACCTCTGGCAAGCATTCAAGTCGCGAAGGTAACGCGCGGATCAATCTGGTCCTCAATAGCGATTGCGCCGGCGATCTCTGCGACGTCGCTCTCCGGCATTACAAGAGGCGCAGGTCAGAAGTTCATTGCACGCCTCAAGGATTGCGTTGCTGCTGCACTCGCGCGTCAACTCATCAAGCTTGAGGCGGCGGTAAACGATATCTCCAGGATGGCAACCGATCTCGTTGCCGCGAAGCGGTACATCTCCGGCCATGACGTGAGAGAACTGCAAAAGCAGTTCAACAATTCAGGCGGCCAGCCATATCGCGCTATTCTCGATGCAATAGTCTCGCCGCTATTTGAGCCTCGCCTACTTCCGCCGACGTTGCAGCGGGTTGTGGCCGAGTTGAAGGATATCTTTGATCAGCCGTCATTCCAGATCGACGCCGCAAATCTCAAGTTTGTCGAAGAGGAACTCGCCCGTCACAGGAAGTTTTTTGACTCGGTCGAAAAGGTCCCGCTTTCGGACGAACAGCGGCGTGCATGCATTGTCCTTGAGGATCGGAACCTTTTGGTGGCAGCAGCGGGATCCGGAAAAACCGCGTCAATCGTCGGAAAGGTCGGATACCTCCTGAAAGCCGGCATTTGTCGGCCGGACGAGATACTGATCCTTGCATTCAACAATCTTGCGGCCGCGGAAATCGAGCATCGGATCAAGGACAGACTTTCCGGACTCGTTTCGGAGGACGCGGCTCCGCGTGTGGCGACATTCCACTCGTTCGGCCGTCACATAATCGCATCTGTAGACGGTGGGGGACCGGCTATTGCAAACCACGAGGAGGGCGGAGCGGCGGCAGCCCACATCGATCGAATTGTGGCGCAACTATGCGAAAGCGACAGGGCATTCGCCATCGACTGGTTGCTTTTCCGGATCGTGTATCCGTCTAGGGCAGCAAACCCTTTCGACATAAAAGCATTTCCGAAACGCAGCGACTGGGAAAAGTACAGCGCAAGTCAGGGTACCTTTCGTGATGGCAAGAATGGCCTGCTCACCCTGAAAGGCGACGTCGTCAAGTCACACGGCGAACTCGCA
This sequence comes from Tagaea sp., assembly GCA_965279565.1. Lineage (GTDB taxonomy): Bacteria > Pseudomonadota > Alphaproteobacteria > CACIAM-22H2 > CACIAM-22H2 > Tagaea. The sequence goes on from OZ257249.1 coordinate 616,291, forward strand.
ATCGCAAACTGGCTTTATATGAACGGCGTCCCGTACGAGTACGAACGGGCATATGAGTTTGATACTCAAAGTGCAGAGTACAGGCGGCAGTACCGTCCCGACTTCTATCTTCCCGATATCAAGGCCTACCTTGAGCATTTCGCGGTCGGACCGGACGGAAGGGTGCCGGAGATATTTGAAAGCGGCCCGCATCCTTATTCTGCCTCGATGCGATGGAAGCGTGAAGAGCATCAACGGCGAGGAACGACGCTTCTGGAGACGACCTTTGCAGATTTTCTAGATGGAACTCTCTTCGAGAAGCTGGAAGCGATGATTGCCATGAGGGGGCAGGCGATTGCTCCGCTCCCAATGTCCGATCTGCACGAGCAGGCCAACAAGCTAAGCGGAACCCATATCGGCACTCTGATCCGGACATTCATCCGCCATATCAAATCGAACCGACTGTCTTTGGATGACATCAGGAAGAAATGTAGCGCATCAGCACATCCGGGCCGGGCGCTTCACTTCTTGCGGCTCGTCCAGCGAATCTCGGCTGCTTACGAAGCCGATCTCCGACGCACCAGAACCATCGATTTTGACGACATGATCGCAACGGCGACCGCATATATCGAGGAAGGGCGTTGCCGACACGACTACAAGGTAATTCTTGTCGATGAGTTCCAGGACATCTCGGCCGGTCGAGCCAAAATTCTCAATGCGCTCCTGAAGGTGTCGGCGCCCACAAGACTATTCGTCGTCGGCGACGATTGGCAGTCGATCTATCGGTTCGCCGGCTCCGATATCGACTTGTTCACGCGGTTTTCCGAGCATTTCGGGCGAACCGCTCAGATGCAATTGACGAAGACCTTTCGGTCAAATCAAACCATCGCCGATACGGCGTCCGCATTCGTGATGAGAAATGCAGCTCAGCTAAAAAAGAAGGTCTTGTCACTAGATTCGAGCCGATCTCCCGCTATCTCGATCGTGACCTATGATCGCCGACGCCCTGATCAGCAGGCGTTGCAAGCTGCTCTCAGCGAAATTCTCTCGACAGCCAAGAATGCAACAGGTCAAGACCGTCCATCGGTTGCCATTCTCGCCAGATACAATCGGACCATCAGGAATATCGACGACGATATGCTCGCCGAGTTCCAAAGGCGCTTGAATATCCTGTGCTCGACCATTCATCGGGCGAAAGGCACAGAGGCCGACTATATTGTCGTCTTGGGTCTCGAACGTGGTCGGCACGGATTCCCCTCCGAGATGGAGGATGACCCGTTGCTGGAACTGGCGATGCCACAGCCGGAAGCCTATCCGTTTGCAGAGGAGAGACGCCTGTTTTATGTCGCGCTCACACGGGCGCGGCACGCGGTCTATCTAATCGCGAATCGTGCATTTCCCTCGGCATTTGTCGAAGAACTCATCGACGATCATGGGGACTCGTTGGCGCAGTTTCCACGCGGCCGCACAACGGAAGTGCCATGCAAAAGATGTCGGTCGGGCAGTGTCATTGAGCGGAACGGGAAGAACGGCACTTTCTTCAGTTGTTCAAACTACCCGCTTTGCAAAGCTTAGCCGGCAGCCAGGCCGAGTTCCGGAACGGCTTCAACACGCCCCGCCCTACTCCGCGTATTCCGGTTCCTCGCGGTCGAGCATTCGCAGGATCGAGGCGAAGTGCGATTCGTCGTAGGCCTTGCGCCCGTTCGCCTTCTCGCGCGCGGTGCGCGCGGCGATCTGGCCGGGCACAATCTTCAGCGGCCTTCCGGTCGACATCGCGAGCACCTGGATCGTCGCCGCGCGCTCGAGATAGTAGAGATCGTCGAAGGTCTGCGCGACGGTCGGGCCCGTGACGATCACGCCGTGGTTGGCGAGGAACAGCACCGCCTTGCCGTCCATCTTGGCGGCCATGCGGTCGCCTTCCTCCGGCCCGTGCGCGAAGCCGTTATAGTCGTCGTCGTAGGCGACGCGGTCGTAGAAGCGCAGGCCCGACTGGATGCACGGCTCCAGACGGCCGCCCTCGATCGCGCACAAGGCGGTCGCATGGGTCATGTGGGTGTGGAACACCGCGACCGCGTCGGGATGGCGGATATGGATGCGCGTGTGGATGTGCAACGCCGTGTCCTCGATCGGCCAGTCGCCTTCCAGGATCGTGCCCTTCGCATCTATAAGCAGCAGGTCGCTCGCCTTCATCTCGCGCCAGTGCGGCCCCCACGGATTGACCAGGAAGCGGTCGGGTGCGACCTGCAGGCTGAAATGGTTGCAGTTGCCTTCATTGAGGCCCAGCCGGGCCGCCCAGCGCAGGGCGGCGGCCAGTTCGCGGCGGGCCTTTGCATGTTCGCGCATCGTCGAAATCCCCCGTATTGCGGCAGCTTAGGAGGCTCTTGGGATGCTTCCAAGGCTTTTGCAGCCCGCCTGCGCTGTGCTAGGGTCCGCGGCATCGAACAACCAGAACCGCGCGGCCTCCGGGCCGAACCCGGTTCGACAGGCGAGGAAATCCGCATGAACCGTCGCAACTTCCTTCAGGCAACCGTCGCTTCGGGCGCGCTGATCGCCGCCCCGGCAATCGTGCGCCCGGCGAGCGCCCAGACCGTCACGCTGCGCCTGCACCACTTCCTCGGGCCGCAGTCCAACGGCCACGCCAAGATGCTCGCCCCGTGGGCCGAGAAGATCGCGGCCGACAGCCGCAACGCGATCAAGATCGAGATCTTCACCGGCATGCAGCTCGGCGGCACGCCCCCGCAGCTCTACAACCAGGCGCGCGACGGCGTGGTCGACATCGTCTGGACGCTGCCCGGCTACACGCCCGGCCGCTTCCCGATCACCGAGACGATGGAACTGCCCTTCATCGCGTCGGACCGCGGCCTCGTCAACGCGCTGGCCGCCCAGGAATTCGCCGACGCGAACCTCGCCGAGGAAACGAAGGAAGTGAAGCTCCTGTCGTTCTGGGCGCACGACGCGGGCCTGATCCACGCGACCAAGCAGGTCAACACGATGGACGACCTGCGCGGCCTCAAGCTGCGCAGCCCCGCCCGCCTGACGGGCGAAGCGTTGCGCGCACTGGGTGCCACGCCGGTCAACATGCCGGTCCCGCAGGTTTCCGAAAGCCTCGCGCAGAAGGTCATCGACGGCGCGGTCATCCCGTGGGAAGTCGTCCCCGCCGTGCGCGTGCACGAGCTGGTCAAGTTCCACACCGCGATCCCGGGCACGCCGACGCTCTACACCGCGTCGTTCTTCCTGGCGATGAACAAGGCCAAGTTCGACGGCCTGCCGGCCGAACTGCGCCGGGTCATCGACGCCAACTCGGGTGCCGCGTTCGCGCGCCGGGCCGGCACCATGTGGGACGCCGAAGCCAAGACCGTCTCCGAGATGGTCAAGGCGCGCGGCAACACGATCTCGACGATCACCGCGGCCGAGAAGGCGCGCTGGGTCCGCGCGACCGAGCCGGTATGGGCCGAGTGGGCGACCCAGATGAAGGGCCGCAACCAGGACGGCGCGAAGCTTGCAGAAGACTTCAAGAAGCTGCTCGCCAAGCACGCCAGCGCGGCCTGATCCACGTGCGTCGACGTCCTTCGAGCAGCGTCTAGGAAGCTACGGGCCCGATGGACGTCGACGCGCCTTCTCCTGCCGGCGGTGCCGCACCGCACGGCCTGCTCGACCGGCTGATGGCGGTTTCCGCCTTCGCCGGCGGCGCGCTCGCTATCGCCCTCGCCACGCTTGTCGTCGTCAGCGTGCTGGGCCGCTGGCTTCTCTATCTTCCGGTCCGCGGCGACTTCGAGCTCGTGCGCATCGCCACGGCGGTGGCCGTGTTCGCCTACCTGCCCTATACGCAGGCGCGGCGCGCCAACATCATGGTCGATACCTTCACCCAGCGCCTGCCGCGCCGTGCCAACGACGCGATCGACGCGCTCTGGGACGTCGTCTACGCGGGCGCCATGGCGACGTGCGCCTACGGGCTCTATCTCGGCGCGTTCGACGCGCGCGAGAACTACGAGACGACGAGCGAGCTGCAGCTGCAGATGTGGCCCTTCATCCTGGTCTGCGCCGGCCTGTGCGGCCTGCTGGCCGTCACCGCCGCCGTCACCGCGATCCTGAAGGCAAGGGGCGCGAATTGAGCGGCGCGCTCCTCGCAACTGTCGGCTTCGCCGCGATGCTCGGCCTCATCGCGCTGCGCGCCCCCATCGGGCTCGCCATGCTCGTCGTCGGCTCGATCGGCTACTGCACGCTGTCGAGCTGGCATGCCTTCTTCGGCTACATGAAGACGAACACCTACCACCAGTTCGCCAACTACACGCTGTCGGTCATCCCGCTCTTCATCCTGATGGGGGCGCTGGCGGAACGCGCAGGCATCGCGCGCGCCCTTTTCCGCGCGTCCGAGCGCGCCTTCGGCAGCCTGCGCGGCGGGCTGGCGATGGCGGTGATCGGTGCCTGCATGGCGTTCGGCGCCATCTGCGGCTCGTCGGTCGCCACGACAGCGACCTTCGGGCGCGCGGCGATGCCCGAGCTCGACCGCTACGGCTACGACCGCGGCTTCTCGTCGGCCACCATCGCGGTGGGCGGCACGCTGGGCATCCTGATCCCGCCGTCGGTCATCCTCGTCGTCTACGCGATCACGACCGAGCAGAACATCGCCAAGCTGTTCCAGGCCGCCCTCATCCCCGGCGTGCTCGCCGCGGTCTTCTACTGCATCACGATCGCGCTGATGGTGAAGCGCGAGCCGGGCCTGGCCCCGCTCGCCCCGCTCGACGAGACGGTCGGGACCGCCCGCCACCCGGCGTGGCAGCGGCTTGTTGCCGCCGGCATCGTGGCGCTTGCCGGCATCCTGTGGTTCCGCGGGACCATCGACGTCGACTTCGCGCTCGTCATCGTGGCGATCGCGTTCGTCGTGGCCATCGTCGACGTGTCGGTGCTGCCGGCGATCACGGTCGCGGTCGCGGTCGTGGGCGGCATCTATGGCGGCGTCTTCACGCCGACCGAGGGCGCTTCGGTGGGTGCCGTCGCGATGCTTGCGGTGGGGCTCGCACAGCGCTCGCTGGGCTGGCGCGAGATCCTCGATGCCGTGCGCCAGACGGCCGAGACGTCGGGCATGATCTTCATGATCCTGCTCGGGGCCGAAGTGTTCGGCGCGTTCCTCGCCCTGGCGCGCCTGCCGTCGGCCGTGGCGGAGTTTGTCGGCGGCATGGGCGTGTCGCCCTACATCATCCTCGTCACGATGCTCGCCATCTACATCCTGCTGGGTGCGGTGATGGACGAGCTCGCGATGATCCTGCTGACGCTGCCGGTGTTCTTCCCGATCGTGCAGGCGCTCGATTTCGGCATGACGCCGGACGACGTCGCGATCTGGTTCGGCATCCTCGTGCTGATCGTCGTCGGCATCGGGCTGACCGCACCGCCCATCGGCCTCAACGTGTTCGTCATCACCGCGATCACGCGCGACGTGCCGATCGAGCAGACCTACCGGCGCGTGCTGCCCTTCATCGGGGCCGACGTACTGCGCCTGGGGCTGGTCGTCGCGATCCCGGGGCTCGCCCTGTGGCTCGTCCGGTTCTTCGCCTGAACCGGGCCTAGAAGGCGCGCGGCAGCAGCGCCTTTTCCATCCGCACGCGCAGCGCCATCGGCTGCACCGGCTTGATCAGGTAGCCCGAGACGCCAAGTTCCATCGCCCGGCGCACGATCGGCGCGTCGGAGTGCGCGGTCACCATCACGACGGGCACGTTCTGCGCGACGATCTTGGGCTGCGATTTCATCCAGGCGACCAGCTCCAGTCCGCTTGTCGGCTTCATGTTGACGTCGCAGAGCACCACATCGGGCCACAGGTCGGGCGAGGTCTGGAAGGCGAGTTTGGCGCCTTCCGCACCCGCCGCGGTATCCACGCCCTTGAATTCCAGCGCTTCCAGCATCGAGCGGAGCATCAGGCGGGTCGTGCCGTCGTCGTCGACGACCAATGCGCGGAATTTCTTGAACAATTCTGGGTCCGTGGGGTTCTGGGGCGGTCCGAAACTAAGCCCGCCGGGCCGGTCGCATCAAGTCCATTCCGCCGTCACGTTGCTGCCGCAGTTCGCTACGAGACTGCGCTGGAAAGGGTTTTGCAAGTATCGGTCCGCCATCCTTCGGCCATGCGGGAATAGCAGATCAGGGACGAGCGTTTCCCGCGAGTCGCCCGCACGCGGAAGGATCACACTGTCAAATCGGCGCCGGGCCAACGCGTCCGCCGCCGTTCCGGGGAAAACCAGATGCCGAAGACCGCCGCCGCACCCGCCAAGAGCTACAACACGCGCCTGTTCGTGGGCAACGTGCCGTTCGGCATCGACGCCGAGAAGCTCGCCGACCTGTTCGACGCGCACGGCATCGTGATCCAGGCGCAGATCCCGGCCGATCCGGCGACCGGCAAGGCGATCGGCTACGCCTTCGTGACGATGGCGACCGAGGCGCACTGCAAGGCGGCGATCGCCGCACTCGACGGCTCGACCGTCGGCGAACGCAAGATCGAGGTCCGCCTCGCCGACGTGAAGGCCAAGAAGCCGCCGCGCGCCAAGGCCGTGCGCCGCCGCCCGGCACGCACGCCGATGATGGAATCCGGACCGCTGCCCGCACATCTGCGCCCCGACGCCGACCGTCTGGGCCTGAGCCAGCCGATCGTCAGCCGGCCGACTTCGGCCACGCGCAGCTTCACGGTCGAGAAGCGCCGGCTGGGTCCGTCGATCCGCCGCGTCTAGGTACTTTCCGTCACTTCATCCCGATGACGCCGCGCAGGTCGGCGTCCGTCGTCACGGCCTCGCGCAGGTCGGCGCCCGTCATGTCGCAGTCGACCAGCCGCGCGCCCGAAAGGTCGGCACCGCGGAAATCGGCGTCGCGCAGCGAGGATTCGGTGAAGTCCACGCCCTTGAGGTTGGCGCCGCGGAAATCGGTCTTGTGGGCGCGGATGCCCTTGGCGCGCGCGTGCCACTTGGTGCCGGCGACGCCCGCCAGCGGCAGCGGCGAGAAATCCGCGTCGCGGAAGATGCCCCCGTCGATCACCGCCTTGTCGAGATTGGCGCCGCGCAGCGAAGCGTTCGACAGATCGATGCCGGCCAGCATCGAGCCTTCGAGGTTCGACATGTCGAAGCGCGCCGACGGGAGCTTGGCGCCCACGAGCGTGACGCGCTGGAGCTTCGCCGCCGACAGCGTCACGCCCGGCCATTCGATAGGCCCCAGATCCACGCCGTCGATCGCGACCTGCGCGCCCTGCGAGCCGCCGGTGCGAAGCCAGTCGTTGTGCGCCACGACCATGTCGCCGAACGACATGCCGATGTCGGCGAGCGTGCGCGGCAGCACGGCGCGCGAAAGGTCGCATTTCTCCATGTCGGCGATCACGAAATGGCACGCGCACAGATCGGCCCCTTCGAGATTGGCGCCGGCCATGATGGCGCCGACCAGCACGGCCCCGTTCAGCTTGCAGCCCGACAGGTTCGCGTCGGAAAGATCGGCACCGGTGAAAACCACGCCCGACAGGTTCGAGTTCGACAGGTCGGCACCCGACAGGTTCGCGCCGCGCAGGTTGCAGTTGGTGAGGTCGGTCGACTGGCCCACGACGCGGCCCAGCTTCGCCTCGCCCAGATTGGCGCCTGCGAACTTGGCGTCTTCGATGGTCGATTTCTGCGTCGTCACGACCGAATAGTCGAAGTCGCCGTTCTCGTTCGCGGTCACGAGATAGCCGTCGCGGATGTCCGCGCGCATCAGGTTCGCACCCTCGAGATTGGCGCCCTTCAGCACGGCCCCGCGCAGATCGACGCGGGAAAGGTTCGCGTCGGCCAGACACGCATGCGTCAGGTTCGCGCCGAACATGTTGGCACGCGACAGGTTCGTGCGGCTGAGATCGCATTCGCTGAGATCGGCGCCGACGAGCTCGGCCTCGGCCAGATCGCGGTCGAACATGTCGTTGCGCGCGGCGATGCAGAAATTGATCTGCAGGCGCACCCCGCCCGTCTGCTTCTTCAGGAAGCGCTCGTGCTGGGCCATGCGCTTGGTCAACTCCTCGCGACCCAGCTTGCGCCGTTCGACCTGCTTCACGCCCGCCACTTGCCGTCCTCCGCCCGCGCGCTCACCGGATCCATTCCGATTCCGCCGGGAAATAGCGCGCGACGAACCGGTACGTGTCGCGCACCAGGCGCTGGACGGTGCCCGAGCGCTCGGCGGTCACGCCGTGCCAGGCCGTCAGGATGTCGTCCCACTTCATCAGGGCGGCGTGCAGCTTGTCGCGCGTCTCGCGGATGAACGCGATCTGGCGGGGCAGCGTGCGCAGCGCGTTGGCGGTCTCGCCCGTCTGCCCGTCGACCTCGGCGATCTGCCCTTCCAGGCGCGCCACCGGCGGCTCGGCCAGCGCGATCGTGCGATCGATTTCGTCGTGCACGCCGCGCTCGCGCTTGTAGACGGCGCGAAGGCGCTTGAGCACCTCGACGACCCGGCGCGCGCGCGCCACGCGTTCGCGCAGCGCCTCGATGTAGGTGAGCTCGTCGACGAGCTTGTCGATCTGGCCGATCACTTCGCCGCGCCGCTCGGGCGGCAGGCCGAGTTCGTCGGCGAGCCGGGTGAAGGCATCCTGAATCCGCGCCTTCGTCTCCGGATCCTCCGCGACCTTGGCCAGTTCGAGCATGCTCATCGGCTGCGAGCTGCTCTTGCCCGACATCCACGCCATCAGCCCGACCGTGATGCGCCCGCGCGCGATCGCGCGGTGCTGGTCGGAAACGGACCACGACGCCGTGCCGTCGAGCAGTTCGCTGGGCACCGTATCGCCCGGCCGGATGCGCCGGACGAAGGCGAGGCCGCGGCCGACCTCGTCGAGCAGGCGCGAATCCGGATCGTCGGGCGCGAGGCCGAATGCCGAGCGCAGCGCCACGAAAGTGAGATTGGCGCGCACGTCGCCCAGATCGACCGAATAGACCGGCTCGTCGGTCTGCGCGTCGATCTGGAACAGGCCGCCGGCGACGCTGAAGACCTTGTGCGCGAATTCGAACCGGCGCGCGGGTGCCGCGACGCGCGGCGCCTCGGTCATCAGCGATTCGGTCTCGCCGGCTTGTGTCGTCGGTTCGGTCAATCGGCGCTCCGCGGCCGCACGTGACGGTCAGGATGTCGGTTTTCACCAAATTTTCTCCATCCTACCGCGCATTTGCCGCCGTCGCCAATCCGGACATCCGGCTCAGCGCTTCCATTCCTGCTGGACCGGGAAGTGCCGGGCCACGAAACGGTAAGTATTGCGGATCAACCTGTGGGTATCCGGCCCCGGCAACGGCGGGGCATCCGCCCAGACCGCCAGCATGGCGTCCCATTTCATCATGCCGGCATGCAGGGCATCGCGCGTCCGGCGGATCTGCTCGATCTGCGCGTCGAGGCGGCGCAGTGTCTCGAGCGTCTCGGCCGTCTGCGCGTCGAGCCCCGCCAGGCGCTTCTCGTGGTCGACGACCGGGCGTTCGGCCAGCAGCAGCGTGCGCTCGACCTCTTCCGTCAGCGTGCGCTCGCGCTTGAACGCCGCGCGATAGCCGCGCAGCGTCGCGACGATCTGTCGCGCCATCCCGACGCGCTCGCGCAGCGCCTCGACATAGGCGAGTTCGTCGATCAGCCGTTCGATCCGGTCCACGACGTCGCCGCGCCGCTCGGGCGGATAGCCCAGCGTGTCGGCAAGCACGCCCAAGGAACCCTGCACGCGGGCACGCGCCTCGGGCGAGTTGGCGATGCGCGCGAACTCGTCTGTGCTCACGCCGCTCGCCGCCTTGCCGCCCGACAGCCATGCGACCAGTCCGATCCACACGCGCCCGCGCGCGATCTCGCGATGGCGATCGTCGACCGTCCACGAGGCAGAGCCGTCGAGCAGTTCGCTGGGGATCGAATCGCCGTGGCGCACGCTGCGCACGAAGACGAGCGCGCGCCTCACGTCTTCCAGCAGCAGCGCATCGGCCGTGCCCGGTTCGATGCCGAACGACGCGCGCAGCGTGGCGAAGGTCAGCGTGGCGCGCACGTCGCCCAGATCGACGCTGTAGACCGGCTCGTCGCCCGCCTCGTCGATCAGGAAGGCGCCGTTCTCGACATGGAAGACCTTGTGCGCGAACTCGAACCGGCGGACGGGTGCGGCCTCGCGCGGCGCCTCGGCCAGCTCGTCCGGCGTTTCGGCATCGGGCGGCGGGCCTAGCGGACCCATTCGGACTCGGCCGGGAAGTATCGCGCGACGAACCTGTATGTGTTGCGGATCAGCTTGTGCGTGCGCGGCGACGGCTCGGCATCCACGCCCTGCCAGGCGGCGAGGATGTCGTCCCACTTCATCAGGTCGGCATGCAGGCGGTCGCGCGTCTTGCGGATGAACTCGATCTGGCGCAGCAGGTTGCGCAGCGCGTTCGACGTCTCGCCGGCCTGCGCGTCGACCTCGACGATCTGGGCCTCGAGCTTGGCGACCGGCTTCTCGATCAGCAGCACGATGCGCTCGATCTCCTCGCGCACGCCGCGCTCGCGCTTGTAGGTGTTGCGCAGGCGCTTGACGATGTCGACCACGCGGCGCGCCCGTCCCACGCGCTCGCGCAGCGCCTCGATATAGGAAAGCTCGTCGACCAGCCGCTCGACCTTCTGGACGACCATTTCCTTGTTGGCGGCCCCGTAGCCCAGATGCTCGGCGAGCCGCCCGAACGCCGCCTGCACGTGGTTCTTCGCCTCGGTTGATTCGGAAACCTTGGCGAGCTCGATCATGCTGATGTCGCTGGCGCCGCGCTGGCCCGACAGCCACGCAACGAGCCCGACCCACACGCGGCCCTTGGCGATCGCGCGGAACTGCGGCGTGACCGACCACGAAGCGCTTCCGTCGAGCAGTTCGCTCGGGATCGTGTCGCCCGGCCGGATGCGCTTGACGAAGGTCAGCGCCTTGCCGACCTCGTCGAGCAGGCGCGAATCCTCGCCGTCCGGATCGATGTCGAACGAGATGCGCAAGGTGGGGAAGGTCAGGTTCGCGCGCAGGTCGCCCAGATCGACGCTGTAGACCGGCTCGTCGGTCGATGGGTCGGGCTGGAACAGGCCGTTGTCGATCTGGAAGACCTTGTGCGCGAACTCGAAGCGGCGCGGGGCGGCCGCCTCGCGCGGCGGGGCGGTCATCAGCGTGTCGGCGCCGGCATCGGTCTGGGCGGGTTCGGCCACGGCATGCTCCGTCATCTCGTCCGCAGGCGAGCCTAGCGGTCAAATCTTTACGTGTAATTAATTACATAATTGCTGTTTTAAATAGCATACGATGGTGTTCCGAGCTTGACCGCGGTACCGATGCCGTCCGACAAAGGAACGGCATGCAGATCGTCGTCGAACCCGATCGCCGGGCCTGGGAGAACGCCGCCCAGCGCGCGGATTTCTGGCCGCTCCAGCAGGACTGGGACTACGGCCTCGCGGTGCGCTGGCAGAGCCGCCCGGTGCTGCGCCTGCTTGCGCTCGACGGGCAGGATGTATGCGGGGCGCTGCAGCTTGGCGGCCGGCGCTGGCTGGGATTTGTGGAACTCTGGCTCGCCCTGCGCGGTCCCGTGCTGGTTTCCGGGCATGACGCAGCACACGCGCTGCTCGAACGGATCCCGCGCGGCATCGCGCGGCTGGCCTTCGTCGCACCCGAGATCGCCGCATCGGTCGACAACGCGGCAAGCTGGCAGGGCCGTGCGCGCGTCTATACCGGGCATAGCTGCGCGATTCTCGATCTTGCCGCCGGCGACGAAGCGACCTTGCGCGCCGGCCTGCACCAGAAATGGCGCAACCGGCTGGCGAGCGCCGAGCGCGGCGGCCTGCGCGTCGAAACCGCGACGCAGGGCAAGTGGATCGACTGGGTCGTCGCACGCTACGAGGATGTCCACGCGACGAAGGGCTTCGACGGGCCGTCGCGCGGCTTCGTCGCGCAGATCGCCGGGCTCAAGGCACCGCGCGCCACGCTGGCCGTCGTCGCGCTCGACGGAAACGAGCCGGTCGCCGGCGCCCTGTTCGTGCGCCACGGACCCGACGCCAGCTACTACGTCGCCGCGACGACCGACGACGGGCGCAAGCGCAACGCCGCCAACCTCGTGCTGTGGCGCGGGCTGATGGCGCTGAAGGCGGCCGGCGTACGCAAGGTGGATCTGGGCACGGTCGACACCGACCGCAGCCCCGGTCTCGCGCGCTTCAAGCTTGGCACGGGCGCGGAACCCCGAACGCTCGCAGGCACATATCTATGAACGACGAACCCGTCCAGGGCCTGCGCATCCCCGCCCCGCGCCCCACCTGGCGGCTGGTCCCGCTGCTGGCGTGGCGCGTGGGCGTGCCTCTGATCGCGGCACTGATCCTGCTCGACCTCGTCGTGTTCGCGGTCCTGAACGGGCTTTTCGGTGCCTGCTACGGCGCCTTCGCCTGGGTCGGGGCCTGCTGAGGAGGGGCCGGCGGGTCGACGATGTCGGCCCGCGTCTCGGTCTCCGCGCGGATGCGCGCGACCACGTCCTCGATCGCGAGCGTGCCCAGATCGCGGCCCGAGCGCAGGCGCACGGCGACCTTGCCGGCTTCCGCCTCCTTGTCGCCGATCACGAGCATGTAGGGGATCTGCTCGAGCTGGGCATTGCGGATCTTCTTCTGCATGCGCTCGGTCGAATCGTCGACATCGACGCGGATCCCGCCATCCGTCTGCGGCAGGTCGGACGCCATCAGCCGGCGCGCGACCTCGCGCGCGAAATCGACATGCCGGTCGGCGATCGGCACCATGCGGACCTGGATCGGCGACAGCCACGTGGGCAGGCGGCCGGCATAGTTCTCGATGAGGATGCCGATGAAGCGCTCGAACGAGCCGAGGATCGCGCGGTGCAGCATCACCGGACGATGCTTGTTGCCGTCCTCGCCGATGAAGCTGGCGTCCAGCCGCTCGGGCAGCACGAAATCGACCTGCAGCGTGCCGCACTGCCAGTCGCGCCCGATGGCGTCGCGCAGCACGAACTCCAGCTTCGGGCCATAGAACGCGCCCTCGCCCGGATTGCGGACCGTCGCGAGGCCGGCAGCCTCGGCACCCTTCTCGAGTGCGGTCTCGGCCTTGTCCCACGTCTCGTCCGAACCCGCCCGCTGTTCGGGCCGGTCGGAGAACTTCACCACCAGATCGGCAAAGCCGAAATCCTTGTAGACGACGCGCAGCAGGTCGCAGAATTTCTGCGATTCCGCCGGCACCTGGTCCTCGGTGCAGAAGATATGCGCGTCGTCCTGCGTGAAGGCGCGCACGCGCATGATGCCGTGGAGCGCCCCCGACGGCTCGTAGCGGTGGCAGGCCCCGAACTCGGCCATGCGTAGCGGCAGCTCGCGATAGCTGCGCTGGCCCACGCGGAAGATCTGCACCGCACCTGGGCAGTTCATCGGCTTGATGGCGTAAAGGCGATCTTCCTCCTCGCCTTCCTTGCCGGGCTTGGCGACGAACATCGCGTCGCGATAGTTCGCCCAGTGGCCCGACTTTTCCCAGAACACGCGGTCGACGAGCTGGGGCGTCTTGACCTCGACATAGCCGTCGGCTTCCAGACGCGAGCGCATGTAGCGCTCGATCGTGCGGAACAGCGTCCACCCCTTCGGATGCCAGAAGACCGTGCCTGGCGCTTCCTCCTGAAGATGGAACAGGCCCATCGCGGCACCGAGCCTGCGGTGGTCGCGCTTCTCGGCTTCTTCCACACGATGCAGATACGCCTTGAGATCGGCCTCGTTCGCCCAACACGTCCCATAGACGCGCGTGAGCTGCGGGTTGCGCGAATCGCCACGCCAATAGGCACCGGCAAGCTTCGTCAGCTTGAAGGCACCGACCTGGCCCGTGTGCTCCACGTGCGGTCCGCGGCAAAGGTCCGTGAAATCGCCCAGCGTGTAGAACGACACGCTGGAAACGCCCGACGCACCCGCCTCGACGAGGTTGGGGTCCTCGAGACCCTTCGCGGCCGTCGAGCCGCGCGTGGCCAGCAGGCCGAGCAGCTCGACCTTATAGGTCTGGCCCGTCTTCTCCATGAACGAAACCGCCTCGGCGATCAGCACTTCGGTGCGCACGAGCGGCAGCTTGCGCTCGCGGATCTTGCGCATCTCGGCTTCGATCTTGGGCAGATCCTCGGTCGTCAGCGGAACCGGCGTCTCGATGTCGTAGTAGAAGCCCGTGTCGGTCGCCGGGCCCACGCCCAGCTTCGCTTCGGGGAAGAGCTTCAGTACGGCGGCCGCGAGCACGTGCGAGCACGAATGCCGCATGCGGTCGAGGTCGGGGGCCGGTTTCGCGTCCATAATCGTCGTTCCGTCGGTTCGGGTGCTGGTTTGCGCCAAGGGGACGCGAAAGTACGGCGAACCCTGCTGCAATGCAACGACAGGCCCATGGCGCAGGGACGCCCTTCCGGGTTAAGCACGGACCCATGAACCGCCCGCCTCCGCACCGGCCCAAGCGCCCCGGCCGCCGCCCGTCCCGTCCCGACCGCCCCGAGCGCCGGCCCGACCAGCCGAACCGCGACGAACCGCGCGCGCACGAGGGCCGCCACCGGCGCGACATCCTGCGCATCGCCGGCCTGCCGGCGGTCGAAGCGCTGTTCGCGCGTTCGCCGGAAACGGTCGAACGCCTGATCGTCGCACCCGAGATGGCGCAGGCCGCTTCCGCCCTGCTGCGCGAGGCGACACAGCGCAACATCGCGCACCGCATCGTGCCGGGCGAGGCGCTCGCCAAGATCGCGGGCACGCCGCTGACGGGCGGCATCGTCGCCGAAACCGCGCAGCGCCCGGCCAAGCCCTTCGACGTGGGCGAGGCGCGCGTGTGGGCCTCGCGCTGGCAGCCGCTGATCGTGCTCGACGGGATCGGCAATCCGCACAATCTGGGTGCGATCGCGCGCACGGCGGCGTTCTTCGGCCTCACGCATCTCGCCATCACCGACCATCCGGGGCAGGCGGCTCCTTCGGAAGCGGCCTACCGCGTGTCGGAAGGCGGGCTGGTGTGGCTCGACGTGTTCCGCATCCACCGGCTGCCCGACGTGCTGCGCAAGCTCGGCATGTTCTACACGGTCGTGGGCACGGCCATCGGCACCGGCGTGCAGATGCCCATGCAGAAGCTCGCGACCGGATCGAAGCCGATCTGCCTCGTGCTCGGCAACGAGGAGGTAGGCCTTGCGCCCGCCACGCTCGCGGTGTGCGAGCATGTCGTCACGCTGCCGGGGACCGGCAAGATCCAGTCGCTGAACGTCGCGGCGACCGCCGCGATCCTGATTCACGCGATCACCGGCGGATTCCGGCCGAAGTGAATCGCCTCGCCGCCGCACTCGCATTCGCCACCTTCGCCTGCCCCGTCCTCGCCGATCCGGGACCGTGCCGCACGTTCGCGGCCGCGATCCACGCAGACTTCGGGACCGACGCCGATCTCGACCGCGTCTATGCGCGCCTTGCCGACGGGCCCGTCTGGCGCGCCGGGGGCGTGTCGGTTTCCCCCGCCGGACAGTCGCGCAGCGTGACGGTCGGCCGCGCGCGGTTTCGCGCGCTCTTCTCCGCCCCCGCCGTCGAAGCCGGTTTCCCGCCTGCCGCCACGCGCCACATCGAGCTGCGCCGGGCCGAAGCGCCCGCGCGCTCGGCGTGCCGGCTTCGGCTGGTTGGCGAAAGCAGCGGGCGGATATCCGACCTGCGGCCGGCCGACGCCGCCGCCGAGTTCGCGCGCCGCGCGCCGATGGCCGCCCTCGAACCCGTGCTGGCGCGCCTTGCGCGCGCGGTGCTGGCAGCGCCGGGGGCCGATCTCGCCGCCCTGCTCGGCGAGGGCGCGGAATCGTCCGCGGACGGCGTGCTTTCCTTCTCGGCCGGCGGGGCACGCTTCGCGCTGACGCTCGCCCCACTGCCCGCCAGCGGCGACGAAATCCAGGCAACGCTTGCCCGACTTGTCCCCGAATTGGGCAATCGCGGACGCCCGCTGGGCACGTTCCGCTACACGGTGGCCACACGGCTTATGCAAATCGACGTCGAATGACGGTGCTGCTTTTCCCCGGCGCGCGGATCGGCTAGGTTTGCGCACCTTCATCTCGGCGGAATCGAGCAGCATGACCGACGGCAAATCAGACGAGAAACGGCGCCAGACCCGCTTCGGGGTGCTGCGCGGTACCCTGCTGGTCGACGGCGAAGGCTACGAGATCGTCGACTGGAGCCGGAACGGCTGGCGCGCGCGCGCGGCCAAGGCGTGGTCGCCGCCGGGAACGCCGTTCGACATCGTGCTCGGCATCCGCTCGGAAAAGGGTTCGGTCGAGGTGCGCGGGCGCGGCACGATCGTGCGCACGACCGACGGCCACGTCGCTGGCACGTGGGACCTGCGCACGCCGGCCGACAAGGAAGTCGAAGCGCTGCTGACGATCTTCCTCGAGGGCGGGCGTGTCGAGTTCTAGGCTGCCGCTTCGCCCGCCGCACCGGCCTCGGCGCGCAGCCAGTCGCTGAACAGCGACACCTTGCGCAGCGAGAGCTTGGCTTCCGGGCAGACGATGAAATAGGCGAAATCGACCGACACGGCGCTGCCGAACGGCTTGACCAGCCGGCCGGCTGCGAGATCGGCCGCGGCAAGCAGCGACTTGCCCAGCGCCACGCCGCGCCCCAGCACCGCCGCCTCGACGACGAGGCTCGACTGGTTGAATTTCGGCCCGCGCGTGCCGTCGACGTCGGAAACGCCCGCCGCCTTCAGCCACATCGGCCAAGTCGGGCACGACGGATCGTCATCCGGGCTGTCGTCGTGCAGCAGCGTCTGGTGCTTGAGCGCTTCGGGCGTATCGAGCTTCACCGGCCCTTCGAGCAGCTTGGGGCTGCACACCGGGAATACCGCCTCGTCGAGCAGGCGTTCGACATGCAGCTCGGGATAGCGCCCGGCCCCGTAGCGGATCGCGAGATCGACGCCGTCGGCATGGAAATCGGCGAGCGACATCGACGCCGCGACGCGCACGTCGATCTCGGGATACTTGGTCTGGAACCGGTCGAGGCGCGGCAGCAGCCATTTTGCCGCGAAGGACGGCGCCACGCTGATCGTCAGCACGCCGGCGTCGCCCAGATTGTCGATCTCCTCGATCGCGGAGGCGAGCTGTTCGAAGGCACCCCGGATGCCCGGCAGGATCGCCTGCCCGGCATCGGTCAGCAGCAGACTGCCCTTGTTGCGCTGGAACAGCGGGATGCCGAGATGGTCCTCGATCGTCTTGATCTGGTGGCTGACGGCCGCCGGCGTGACCGACAGCTCGTCGGCCGCCTTCGTCACCGACAGGTGGCGGGCGACGGTCTCGAAGACGCGCAGCGAGTTCAGAGGCGGGAGGCGACGACGCATGGCGGGAACCTAGTCGTTTTGCGCGCCCCGACAATCGCGAGAAATTCTGGGGACGCCATCAAGATTTTCTCAACCACTTCCCGTCATGCCCGGGCTTGTCCCGGGCATCCACGACTTCGATTGCGGCGAACGAAGCTACAAAAGTCGTGGATGGCCGGGGCAAGCCCGGCCATGACGCCAATGGGTAGATCTCAGAGCGACTTCCGCACCAGGGCCGCCCCGGCGCTCAGCGCCGACAGCTTCCCGTAGGCAAGCTCGCGCGCCATCGGCGCCATGCCGCAGTTCGTGCAGGGAAACAGCTTCGCCGGGTCGACATACTTCATCGCGCGGCGGATCGTCGTGGCGACTTCCTCGGGCGTTTCGGCCGTCTCGCTCGCCACGTCGATGCAGCCGACGAGCACGTCCTTGCCCTTGAGCAGGCCGATGAACTCGATCGGCACTTTGGAATTGGCGACCTCGAGGCTGACCTGGCCGATCTTGCTCTTCGCCAGAGCGGGAAAAATCCGCTCGTACTGGCGCCATTCCTCGCCCAGCGTCTTCTTCCAGTCGATGTTGGCCTTGATGCCGTAGCCGTAGCAGACATGCACGGCGGTCGTGCACTTCAGCCCCTCGGCCGCGCGCAGCAGTGCCGGGATGCCCCAGTCGAGCACCTCGTCGGTGAAGACGTTGAAGGCGGGCTCGTCGAACTGGATCGTGTCGATGCCGATGGCGGCAAGCTCGCGCGCTTCCTCGTTGAGGAGCTCGGCGAACGCCATCGCCATCTTGACGCGGTCGCCATAGAAGCGGTCGGCGATCGTGTCGACGATCGTCATAGGCCCGGGCAGCGTGAACTTGACCTTGCCGTCGGCGGCGGCGCGCGCGGCGCGCGCTTCCATCGAATGCACGGGGCCTTTTCGCTTCAAGGCACCGATCACCTGGGGAACCTGCGCGTCGTAGCGGTTGTTGCGGATCCCCATCGTCACCTTGTTCTCGAAATCGATACCGGTGACGCCGGCAAGGAATCCGTGGACGAAGTGCTGACGGGCCTGTTCGCCGTCGCTGGGGATGTCGATGCCGGCCTGGCGCTGCAGGCGCACGGCCAGCGTCGTGGCGTCGGCCTGCGCCTCGGCCAGCGCGGCCCCGGTCTGGCGCCACGGCGCCCAGAGCTGCTGGGGTGCGGCCAGCCATGCGGGTTTCGGCAGGCTGCCGGCGACGGTCGTCTGGAGCATCGGGGAACCCTCGGAGCGGAGAAAGCTCAGTTCTTGCCGGCGGTCGGTTCGTTGGCGCAGTTCGTGACCATCGCCGTCGTGCGCACCTGGTTGGTGCCCGGCTCCATCACGTATTCCTTCGACATCCGGCAGCGCAGCGTCATCGGCTCGGTGCTGAGGATCGTCGGCACGGCGACGGCCACGCCATTGACCATCGTCGAGGCGCCGTCGATCAGCTCGGGATACCGCGTCACGACATACCCGATGGCGCCCATGATGGTGCAGAACACCACCGTGGTCAGCAGCAGGTTGATGATGACTTTGCTCTCGGTCTGTTCCATGTCCGCCTCTGAGCGTGATAATAGGTTGGAAATGTCGGTTTTTCAATGGATAGCGGGGCCGGATGACGCTGCCGAAGGCTGAAGTTTTCGAGGGCGGCTGCACCTGCCGCGCCGTCCGGTACCGCATCGCCGTCCGGCCGATGTTCGTGAATTGCTGCCACTGCCGGTGGTGCCAGCGCGAGACCGGCAGCGCCTTCGCGATCAACGCGATGGTCGAGCGCGACCGGATCGAACTGGTCTGCGGAAGTCCCGAAACGGTCGACACCCCGACCAACAGCGGCAAGGGCCAGCGCATCGTGCGCTGCCCCGCCTGCCGGGTCGCCGTGTGGAGCCACTATTCGGGTGCGGGTCCGAAGATCGCGTTCGTGCGCGTGGGCACCCTCGACGAACCCGACCGGCTGCCGCCGGACGTGCATATCTTCACCGCGTCCAAGCAGCCATGGGTCGCGCTGCCCGCCGGCACGCCGGCTTTCCCGGAATATTACGACCGGGAGAAGCTGTGGCCCGCCGAAAGCCTCGCCCGTCGCGAGGCCGTCGGGCGCTGACCGGTCCATCTGCGAAGGACCACGACAACCCCCATCGACCCGTGTAGGGTCCGCCGACCTGCTCGAAACCAGCTCCACATACCGTCGTCGCGGCGTTCCCGCCGGCCGCGCGCGACCGATAGCGTTTGCCCATGATGCTGCGAGGCGGGGCAGCCCAAACCGCCGCGGCCATCGCCCGGCGGTCCTTTGAAGGACAATCCATGAAAATCCCCATGAGCCTGCCTGCCGACACCACGCCGTTCCTGTGGGGTGCCGCGGCCGGCGCCGTCGCACTCGCCATCCTCGGCTTCAACTGGGGCGGCTGGGTGACCGGCGGCACGTCGGAGAAGCGCGTCGCCGCTGCCTCGCACGAAGCCGTCGTCGGCGTGCTGGCGCCGATCTGCGTCTCGCTGTTCCAGGCGCAGGGCGACGCCGCGACGAAGCTCGGCGAACTGGTCAAGACCAGCTCGTGGGAGCGCGGCACGATCATCGAGCGCAGCGGATTTGCCCAGATGCCGGGCAGCAAGAAGGCGGATTCCGACGTCGCGCGCGCCTGCGCCGAAATGCTGAGCAATCCCAAGACCTGACCGGATGCGGGCGGCGCGACTGGCGCGCCGCCCGGTGCCGGGGCCGACAGCGCCTTGCCAAGCGACCGAGCCGTGACCTAGCCTGTTACCCGTACCGGAGCATCCGCAAACGGAGCCCGGATAAACGAGGCGACCCGTCGGCCGCCTCCGGGAGGGATGCGCGCGGTGGACCAGACCGATATCTCGGCACCCGACTATTTCCACAAGGTCGTCGACTGCCAATGGGCCTGCCCGGCGCACACGCCGGTCCCCGAATATATCCGGCTTATCGCGGGCAAGCGCTTCGCCGACGCCTACATGGTCAACTGGAAGTCGAACGTGTTTCCCGGCGTGCTGGGCCGCACCTGCGACCGCCCGTGCGAGCCCGCCTGCCGGCGCGGCCGCGTCGAGGACGAACCGGTCGCGATCTGCCGGCTGAAGCGCGTGGCCGCCGACAACAAGGGTGACGTTTCCGGCCGCATGCCCAGCCCTGTCGTCGCGCGCAACGGCAAGCGCGTGGCGGTGATCGGTGCGGGGCCTGCCTCGCTGACGGTCGCGCGCGACCTGCTTGCGGCGGGCTATCACGTGACGATCTATGAACAGGATCCGTTCGCCGGCGGCATGATCCGCACGCAGATCCCGAAATTCCGCCTGCCCGAGGAAGTGATCGACGAGGAGGTCGGCTACATCCTGGCGCTGGAGCCCGAGCTGCGGCTGGGCAAGCGCGTGGAAAGCCTGAAGGCCGTGGTCGACGAGGGCTACGACGCCGTGTTCGTCGGCTGCGGGGCGCCGCGCGCGCGCGATCTCGACGTGCCCGGCCGCAAGGAAGCGGCGAAGCACATCCATCTCGGCATCGACTGGCTGTCGTCGGTCTCGTTCGGCCACACCACGTCGGTCGGCAAGCGCGTGATCGTGCTGGGTGGCGGCAACACGGCGATGGATTGCTGCCGCTCGGCCCGCCGTCTCGGCGGCGAGGAAGTCACGGTCGTCGTGCGCTCGGGCTTCGAGGAGATGAAGGCCTCGCCCTGGGAGAAGGAAGACGCCCAGCACGAAGGCATTCCGATCAAGAATTTCCTGGTGCCCAAGGAAGTGCTGCACGCGAAGGGCAAGCTCGTCGGCATGCGCTTCACGAAGGTGAAGCCGGAGATCGACGCAAAGGGCCGGCGCAACCTCGTGCCCACCGGCGAGCCGGACGTGGAGATCCCGTGCGACGACGTGCTCGTCGCGATCGGGCAGGAAAACAGCTTTCCGTGGATCGAGCGCGACATCGGGATCGAGTTCGACAAATACGGCATGCCGGCGGTCGACCCGGTCACGCTGCGCTCGACGCACCCGAAGGTCTATTTCGGCGGCGACGCGGCCTTCGGGCCCAAGAACATCATCTGGGCCGTCGCGCACGGGCACGAGGCGGCCGTGTCGATCGACCGCGTGTGCCACGGGTTCGACCCCAAGGTGCGCCCTGCCCCCGGCACGTCGCTCGTCAGCCAGAAGATGGGCATCCACGAGTGGTCCTACGACAACGACATCGCGAACGACCTGCGCCACAAGGTGCCGCAGCGCGAGCCGTCCGAGACGCTGAAGAACATCAAGATCGAGGTCGAGCTCGGTTACGACGACATGCTCGCCTACAAGGAGGCAGAACGCTGCCTCAACTGCGACGTGCAGACGGTCTTCGTGCCGCAGCTGTGCATCGAGTGCGACGCGTGCGTCGACATCTGCCCGATGGATTCGATCACCTTCACAGCCGACGGTCCGGAAGCCGAAGTCCGCACGCGGCTCATGGCACCGGCGACGAACCTGACCCAGGACATCTACGTCGCGCACGGTCTCAAGACCGGTCGCATCATGGCCAAGGACGAGGACGTCTGCCTGCATTGCGGCCTGTGCGCCGAACGCTGTCCCACCGGGGCGTGGGACATGCGCAAGTTCCTGCTCGAAACCACACAGGCGGGTCACGCATGCCGAAGAGGCTAGAAGCGACGAACGACTTCGTCGTCAAGTTCGCGAACGTCAACGGCTCGGGTTCGGCTTCCGCCAACCAGCTTTTCGCCAAGGCGATCCTGCGCATGGGGGTGCCGGCCACGCCGCGCAACATCTTCCCCTCGAACATCCAGGGCCTGCCGACCTGGTACGAGGTGCGCGTTTCGGAGAAGGGCTATCTGGGGGCGCGCGGCGGCGTCGATCTCGCCGTCGCGATGAACCCGCAGACCTGGGATCGCGACGTGAAGGAGATCGAGCCGGGCGGCTATCTCTTCTACGACAGCTCCAAGCCGATGCCGGAATCGAAGTTCCGCAAGGACATCAACGTCGTCGGCGTGCCGCTGACCGAGATGTGCAACCGCACCTATTCCGACCCGCGCCAGCGCCAGCTTTTCAAGAACATCGTCTATGTCGGCGCGCTCTCCGCGCTGCTGCAGATCGAGCCGGACGTCGTCGAGCAGCTGCTGGCCGAACAGTTCAAGGGCAAGGACAAGCTGATCGCACCCAACGTCAAGGCGTTCCATATGGGCCGCGACTGGGCGCTCGAACATCTCGAATGCCCGCTCGGCATCAAGCTCGAACGGCGCGACGCGATCGGCGACAGGATCTTCCTCGAAGGAAATTCGGCCGCGGCCCTGGGTGCCGTCTATGGCGGGGCCAGCGTGTGCGCCTGGTATCCGATCACGCCGTCCTCCTCGCTTGCCGAGGCGTTCGAGAAGCACTGCCGGCGCTTCCGCACCGACAAGGAGACGGGCCAGGGCCGCTACGCGATCGTGCAGGCAGAAGACGAGCTTTCGTCGATCGGCATGGTCATCGGTGCGGCGTGGAACGGCGCGCGTGCCTTCACGGCGACGTCGGGGCCCGGCATTTCGCTGATGCAGGAATTCCTCGGCCTTGCCTATTTCGCCGAGATCCCGGCCGTCATTTTCGACGTGCAGCGCGGCGGGCCGTCGACCGGCATGCCGACGCGCAACCAGCAATCCGACGTGCTTTCGTGCGCCTATGCCAGCCACGGCGACACCAAGCATGTGCTGCTGTTCCCCGAAGACCCGCGCGAGTGCTTCGAGTTCGGCGCCACGGCCTTCGATCTCGCCGACCGGCTGCAGACGCCGATCTTCGTCATGCTCGAACTGGAAGTCGGCATGAACGAGCGGCTGTGCGCCCCGCTGGCCTGGGACCCGGCGCGCAAGCTCGACCGCGGCAAGGTCATGTCGGCGGCCGATCTCGATTCCGCGCGCACCTTCGGGCGCTATCTCGACGTCGACGGCGACGGGATCGCCTATCGCACGCTGCCCGGCACGCATCCGACCAAGGGCGCCTTCTTCACGCGCGGCACCACCAAGGACCGCATGGCGCGCTATTCGGAGGAAGGCCCGGATTACATCGAGAACATGGAGCGGCTGCTGAAGAAGTTCGGCACCGCGAAGAAGCTCGTTCCGCCCGCACTCCGCCGCGACGCGCGCCAGCCCACGCGCCACGGCGTCATCTATTACGGCTCGACCAGCCCGGCGATGAACGAAGCGCTCGACCGGCTCGAGGAACGGGACATCCATCTTGATGCGCTCCGCATTCGCGCCTTCCCGTTCGGTACTGAAGTCGAGGAGTTCGTCGCCGCGCATGACAGCGTCTTCCTCGTCGAACAGAACCGCGACGCGCAGCTGCGCACGCTGCTGGTCAACGAGTGCGAGATCGACCCGGCGCGGATCGTGCCGGTGCTGAACTACGACGGGAACCCGATCACCGCCCGCTTCATCGTGTCGGCCATCGCCGAACGCATGACGGGCGCGAACGTCACCCAGCTGCGCAAGGCCGTGCCATGACGTACCTGCCCAAGCCCAAGTTCCGCCACCCCGACCTGCCGACCAACAAGCTCGGCTTCACGCGGCGCGACTACGAGGGGGCGGTCTCCACGCTCTGCGCCGGCTGCGGCCACGATTCGATCTCGGCGGCGATCATCCAGGCGTGCTTCGAGCTCGACCTGCCGCCGCACCGCATCGCCAAGCTCTCGGGCATCGGCTGCTCGTCGAAGACGCCCACCTATTTCCTGGGGGCGAGCCACGGCTTCAATTCGGTGCACGGGCGCATGCCCTCGGTGCTGACGGGAGCGAACCTCGCCAACCGCGACCTCGTCTATCTGGGCGTGTCGGGCGACGGCGATTCCGCGTCGATCGGGCTTGGCCAGTTCGCGCATTCGATCCGGCGCGGCGTCAACATGCTCTACATCGTCGAGAACAACGGCGTGTACGGCCTCACCAAGGGCCAGTTCTCGGCCACGTCGGATCGCGGCTCGAAGAGCAAGAAGGGCGTCGTCAACACCGACGAGCCGATCGACATGGTCAGCATGGCGCTGCAGCTGGGCGCCACGTTCGTCGGGCGCAGCTTCTCGGGCGACAAGGGCCAGCTCGTCCCGCTGATCAAGGCGGGGCTGCTGCATGGCGGGGCCGCCTTCATCGACTGCATCAGCCCGTGCGTCGCCTTCAACAACCACGAAGGCTCGACGCGCAGCTTCGATTACGTGCGCGCCCACAACGAGGCGGTGAACCGCCTCGACGTGATCCCGGCGCGCGCCGAGATCACGACCGACTATGCGCCGGGCACGGCGGTCGACGTGAAGCAGCATGACGGCAGCGTCATCCGACTGCGCAAGGTGGCACCGGACTACGACCCGTCGGACCGCATCGCGGCGATGACGTATCTCCAGCAGAAGCAGGCGGCGGGCGAGATCGTGACGGGCCTGCTCTATCTCGACGAGGAGCCGGTCGACCTGCACGCCGCACTGAAGACCGTCGCGAAGCCGCTCAACGCGCTGACCGACGCCGAGCTGTGCCCGGGCTCCGCCGCCATCGACAAGATCAACGCGAGCCTCAGGTAGCCAGCGCCACCCAGCGCCGTTCGGCGGCCGAACGCAGCGCCGCGTCGATGACGCGTTCGTAACGAAGTGCTGCCGCGAAATCCGGCTCGGCCGGCCGCCTGTCGCGGATCGCGGCGAGGAAATGCGCCACTTCTAGCGTCTTCAGGTCCGTGAAGCCGATCTGGTGGCCGGGTGCCGGGCAGAACGCGGCATAGCCCGGATGCTCGGGCCCGGCGAGGATCGTCGTATAGCCCGCGCGGCCCGACGCGGCATCGGCCCGGTAGACGCGCAGCTCGTTGAGCCGTTCCTGGTCGAACGCGATCGAACCCTTCGTGCAGACCAACTCGAACGCGAGGCCCATCTTGCGCCCCTGCGCCACGCGGCTTGCCGCAAGCGCGCCGGTCGCCCCGTTCGCAAAGCGCACGAGGAACTGGCCCTGGTCCTCGTTCTCGACCGCGCGCGTCCCGCCGCCGGGCACCGGCCGCGCCGCCACGACCGTCGAGATGTCGCCGCACACTTCGGCCATCGGTCCCACGAGTGCGTCGGCGAAGCTGACGATGTGCGAGCCGAGATCGGAAAGGGCACCCGCCCCCGCGTACGCACATTCGCAGCGCCACGAAAACGGCAGCGCCGGATCGGCCATGTAGTCTTCGTCGTGAGCACCACGAAAATGCACGGGCGCGCCGATCTCGCCGCTTTCCACGATCGCGCGCGCGGTGCGGATCATCGGATTGTGGAGATAGTTGTAGCCGACGATGGTGCGCGTACCTGCGCGCCGCGCCGCCGCGTCCATCTCGATGGCCTGTGCGAGATCGAGGGCGAGCGGCTTCTCGCAATGCACGTGCTTGCCGGCCGCGAGGGCGGCAATCGCCATGTCGCGATGCAGGTGGTTGGGCGTGGCGATGGCGACGATGTCGATGCTGCGATCCGCCACGAGCGTGCGCCAGTCGCCGGTCGAAGCCGCGAAGCCGTAGCGCGCGGCGGCCTTCGCCGCGACCTTCGCGTCGATGTCGGCGAGCGTGGCGAGCCGCACGCGCGGCAGGTCGGGAAACAGCGCCCCCACCGCGCGATAGGCCAGCGCCATCGAATGGCCGATATAGCCCGCCCCGATCAGTCCGACATTGATGTCCGTCACGTCTTGCTCCCCGTCAGGCCGAGCGCCACGCCCGGCGCACGAATTCGTGGCTGTCGCGCATCGCCGCCAGCAGCTCGCCGCGCGCCACGCACTCGGCAGTCAGGGCGCCTCGATAGCCGACTTCCTTCAGATGGCCGAACAGCGTGGCGAAATCCTGCGTGCCCGTCCCGGGATTGCGACGCCCGGTATCGGAGACCTGCACGTGTGCCAGCCATTCGCCGTGCTCGCGCAGCACGGCCGGCGGCTCGCCTTCCTCGCCCATATGGTAGAAATCCGCCATCGCGCGCACTTCGGGCCGGCCCAGCGCGCGGGCGAGCCGCACGGCATCGGCGAGCTTGTTGACGACGTTCGATTCCTTCCGGTTCAGCGGTTCGATCGCCAGCACGGCCCCGCTGCCTGCAAGCGCTTCGGCGCACCAGCCGAGTGCGCGCAGCAGCGCTTCTTCCGTGCGGCCCTGGTCCCAGCCTTCGGGCGTGTCGCGCGACCAGCCGCTGCCGAGCACGACCACGCGCGCCTTCGCCTGCACCAGCAGCACGACCACGCGCTCGAAATAGGCGCGGATGCGCCGTTCGTCGGCATCCGGGCCGACGATGCGCATGTCATGCGGAAACAGGTAGCTCATCGCCAGCGAGGGCAGCGGCAGGTCGGCGATCCGCGCGCGGGCCTTGGCGAAGGCGACGGGATCGTCGATGTGCATCGGCACGATCTGGAGCTCGATATGGTCGAGCCCCGCCTCGTGCATCAGCGACGCCTCGTCGAGCGTGCCGCACCAGCCGAAGGGGGGTGCGGCCGCTTCCATCAGTCGGCGGCGCGCGGCGCGGTGCGAAGGGCGAGCAGCGTGTGCAGCGCCTCGAATGTCGGCACCTTCACGCCGCGCCGGTGTGCGAGATCGATGGGGGCGGCGAGGATCGGGCCGATCTCGACGGGCCGGCCGGCCTCGAAATCCTGCAGCATCGACGTCTTGTGATTGGGGCTGCCGATATTGGGTGAGTTGAGCGCCTCGATCGCGTCGGCAAGCGAACTGCCCCATGCGGCGGCGACGGCGGCACCTTCGTCGACGACGCGCGCGCGCAGATCCGCAATGCCCGGTGCCGCGACGATCTGGCCGTTGCGCGCCTGCGTGAGCACGCTGGTCGGCCCGAAGAACGCGTTCTGCACGAGCTTGTTCCACACGACCGTGCGGATGTCGTCGGTCGGCTTCGCCTCGAAGCCCGCCGCCGACAGCACGCCGGCGACGGAAGCGACGGCCTCGGGATCGGCACCTTTGCGCGGCGTGCCCAGGGTCAGCGTGCGCGGCAGGCCGGGATTATGGACATGGCCGGGTGCGGGCACGCTTGCCGGCATCTGGATCATGCAGCCGATGGCGCGGGTGCCCGACAGCGCCTTCCAGATGGCACCGCCCGGATCGATCACGGTCAGCGGCGTGTCGCGCTCGGGCCCGTCGATGCCGGCGAAGAACCACCACGGGATGCCGTTCTGCGCGCACACGACGATCGTGTCCTTGCCGAGCAGCGGCGGCAGATGCGGTGCGAGTGCCGGCACGCCATGACCCTTGGCCGTCAGGATCACGATGTCCTGGGGACCGAGCGCCTTCGTGTCGTCGGACGCGGCGAGACGATATGTGGCCGTACCCATCTCGGTCTCGAGCATCAGCCCGCGCGTCTTGATCGCCGCCAGATGGGGTCCGCGCGCCAGCACCGAAATCTCGTGCCCGCCCTTGCGCGCCAGCAGCCCCGCGATGGTTCCGCCGATTGCACCCGCCCCCACGATCGCGATCCGCATATGTGCTCCTGTCCTGACGGCCCAAAACATAAGGGCTCCGCCGTTTCCGGCGAAGCCCTTGTTTCGTCTTGGTGGAGCCAAGCGGGATCGAACCGCTGACCTCCGCAATGCCATTGCGGCGCTCTCCCAGCTGAGCTATGGCCCCGAAATCTGCGGGCCGGGGTGGGTTCCCGGTCCTGCGGCGTTATTTACGGCTATCGCCGTCTTGGGTCAACGTTCCTCGTCTTCGACGTTCTCGATGACCTCGGCGACGTCTTCCTCGTCCTCGCCCAGTTCCGAGGTGTCCTCGATCACCGCATCTTCCTCTTCCTCGGCACCCTCCTCGGCGGGGGCGTCGGGGACCTCGACCTCCTCGACCACGGCGGCGACGGGCTTGGGCGCGGGAGCGGGCTTGCCGCGGCGCGACTTCAGCAGTACTTCCGGATCGTACTCGGCCCCGCACTTCGGGCACATGATCGGATCCTTGGACAGGTCGTAAAAGCGCGCGCCACAAGACTGGCACGTCCGCTTCAAACCCCATTCCGCCTTCGCCATCGATCGCTCCTTCGCAGGCCCGTCCGCATCGCATCCGAAAAAGCGGTGCCCAATCCGAACGGCCGGGGGACATGCCATGTCCCGGCCCCCCTGTCAACCGGGGCCCCCGGCGGCGGTTGCCCCTGCCCGGCCCCGTTGCTACAAGCCCTGCTCCCGCATCCGCAATTCCCGCCGAGGCCCCATGTCGAGCGCCGCCAAGCCCCTCCCCGCCACCAGCCGGCCGGGCGCCCCGCTCAAGGGCACGATCGGTGTGCCGGGCGACAAGTCGATCTCCCACCGCTCGCTGATGCTGGGCGGCCTCGCCGTGGGCGAGACGGTCGTCCACGGCCTGCTTGAGGGCGAGGACGTGCTGCGCACCGCCGCCGCGATGCGCGCGATGGGGGCCGAGATCGCCAAGGACGAGAAGACCGGCATCTGGCGCGCGCGCGGCCGCGGCGTGGGTGCGCTGGTCGAGCCGGCCGACGTGCTCGACCTCGGCAACGCCGGAACCGGTGCGCGCCTGCTGATGGGCCTGATCGCCGCCCACCCGATCGTTGCCGTGTTCACGGGCGATGCCTCGCTGCGCCGCCGGCCGATGGGCCGCGTCACGCAGCCGATCGAGAAGATGGGCGCCAAGTTCGTCGCGCGCGGCCGGAGCGAGGGCAAGGTGCTGCTGCCGCTGACCGTGATCGGCGCCAGCGATCCCATCGCCATCGAATACGCCGTGCCCGTCCCGTCCGCGCAGGTGAAGAGTGCGGTCCTTCTCGCCGGCCTCAACACGCCGGGCACCACGGTGGTGATCGAGAAGGAAGCCACGCGCGATCACACAGAACTGATGTTCCGCCATTTCGGCGCCGACATCGACGTGACCGACACGCCCAAGGGAACGCGCATCGCCCTGAAAGGCCAGCCGGAGCTGACGGGGCGCGAAGTGCGCGTGCCCGGCGATCCGTCGTCGGCCGCCTTCGCGCTCGTCGCGGGGCTGATCGTGCCCGGCTCGGAAGTGACGGTGCGCAACGTGGGTCTCAACGTGCGGCGCACGGGCCTCTACCAGACGCTGCGCGAGATGGGTGCGACGCTCGACATCGGCAACGCCTCCACGCAGGCGGGCGAACCGGTCGGCGACATCTCGGTGCGCTTCACGAATCTCAAGGGCGTGGATGTGCCGGCGGTGCGCGCGCCGTCGATGATCGACGAATATCCGATCCTCGCCGTCGCCGCGTCGTGCGCGAAGGGGCGCACGGTCATGCGGGGCCTGAACGAACTTCGCGTGAAGGAAAGCGACCGGCTGTCGGCCATCGCGCGCGGGCTTGCCGCGTGCGGCGTGTCGGCCACGATCGACGGCGACGACCTGATCGTCGAAGGCAACGACGGCCCGCCGCCGGGCATGGCGGCGGGTGCCGCAGGGATCGCCACGCATCTCGACCATCGCATCGCGATGAGCTTCCTCGTGATGGGGCTTGCGGCGGCCAAGCCCGTCACGGTCGACGATATCGGCGCCATCGCGACGAGCTTCCCGGGCTTCATCGATCTCGTGCGCGGCCTCGGCGGCCAGGTCGACGTCACGCGATGATCGTCGCCCTCGACGGGCCGGCGGCGGCCGGCAAGGGCACGCTCGCCAAGCGGATCGCGGGCCATTTCGGCGTGCCGCATCTCGACACCGGGGCGCTCTATCGCGCGGTCGCCTCGCGCAGCTTGCGCACCGGCGAAGCGCCCGAGACCGCCGCCGCGACGTTCCGGATCGAGGACATGGACGCCGCAGACCTGCGCAGCGGAGCCGTGGGCGCGCATGCCTCGAAGGTCGCGGTGATCCCGGCCGTGCGCGCCGCCCTGTTGGAATTCCAGCGCAATTTCGCCCGCCGGCCGGGCGGGGCGGTGCTCGACGGGCGCGATATCGGCACGGTCGTCTGCCCGTGGCCTGAGACCGTGAAGATCTACGTGACCGCAAGCCCCGAGGCGCGGGCGAAGCGGCGATTTAACGAATTGCTTGGCCGGGGTGAATCCCCTATATATGCCGCCGTTTTCGCCGATCTGGCGGAACGCGACAGGCGGGACAGCGAACGTGCTGAAGCCCCCCTGAAGCCGGCTCCCGATGCCGACGTGCTCGACACGTCCGATCTCGATCCCGACGCAGCGTTCCGGATGGCTCTCGGCCTCATCTCGGCGAAGACACGCGCCCGGGGATAGTCCCCGAAGCGCGAACCCCAGCCCCGGCGTCGGCCGAAGGCAATGTGCCTTACGGACGTCCGGCGTTGAATACGAGAGGAACTATCTGAATGGCGAAGGCATCCAGTCTGTCCCGGGCGCAGAGCGCGCCGACGGGCGGCGAGAATTTTGCGGCTCTGCTCGAAGAGTCGCTCGGCGCAGGCGGTTCGTTCGACGGCCGCGTCGTCAAGGGCACGGTCATCTCGATCGAGGGCGATTTCGCCATCATCGACGTGGGCCTCAAGTCGGAAGGCCGCGTGGCCCTCAAGGAATTCGGCACGGCGGGCACGCCCGTCGAGCTCAAGGCCGGCGACACGGTCGACGTGTTCGTCGAGCGCATGGAAGACAAGCACGGCGAAGCCTCGCTGTCGCGCGACAAGGCCAAGCGCGAAGAAGCCTGGGGTGCGCTGGACAAGAACTTCAAGGACAACGCGCGCGTCACCGGCGTCATCTTCGGCCGCGTCAAGGGTGGCTTCACGGTCGATCTCGGCGGTGCGGTCGCGTTCCTTCCCGGCAGCCAGGTCGATATCCGCCCCGTGCGCGACATCACCCCGCTGATGGGCACGCCGCAGCCCTTCCAGATCCTCAAGATGGACCGCTCGCGCGGCAACATCGTCGTCTCGCGCCGCGCCGTCCTCGAAGAGACGCGCGCCGAGCAGCGTTCGGAGCTGGTCGCCTCGCTGAAGGAAGGCCAGGTCCTCGAGGGCGTGGTCAAGAACATCACGGACTACGGCGCGTTCGTGGACCTCGGCGGCGTCGACGGCCTGCTGCACGTCACCGACATCGCCTGGAAGCGCATCAACCACCCGTCGGAAGCGCTCTCGATCGGCCAGCACGTCAAGGTGCAGGTCATCCGCTTCAACGCCGAGACGCAGCGCATCTCGCTCGGCATGAAGCAGCTCGAGGCCGATCCGTGGGAAGGCGTTGCCGCCAAGTATCCGGCGAACGCGCGCTTCAAGGGCCGCGTCACGAACATCACCGACTACGGCGCCTTCGTGGAGCTGGAGCCGGGCATCGAAGGCCTCGTGCACGTCTCGGAAATGAGCTGGACGAAGAAGAACGTCCATCCGGGCAAGATCGTCTCGACCTCGCAGGAAGTCGAAGTGATGGTGCTCGACGTCGACAGCTCGAAGCGCCGCATCTCGCTCGGCCTCAAGCAGTGCATGGACAACCCGTGGGACGTGTTCAAGGTCAAGTTCCAGGGCGGCACGGAGCTCGAGGGCGAGGTCAAGAACATCACCGAGTTCGGCCTGTTCGTCGGCCTGCCCGGCGAGATCGACGGCATGGTCCATCTCTCGGACATCGACTGGGAGAAGTCCGGCGAGGAAGCCATCAAGGCTTTCAAGAAGGGCGACAAGGTCAAGGTCAAGGTGCTGGACGTCGACGTCGAGAAGGAGCGCATCTCCCTCGGCATCAAGCAGCTCACCGCCGACCCGTTCGAGTCCGCCGCCCAGGGCTTCAAGAAGGGCGACGTCGTCACCGGCACGGTCTCGGCCGTGCAGGAGAACGGCATCGAACTGACGCTGGCCGACGGGGTCACCGGCTTCATCCGCAAGTCGGACCTGAGCCGCGACCGCGCCGAACAGCGCCCCGAGCGCTATGCGATGGGCGAGAAAGTCGACGCCAAGATCACGCAGATGGATCGTGCGAGCCGCAAGATCTCGATGTCCATCAAGGCGCGCGAGATCGAGGAAGACAAGGAAGCCATGCAGCAGTTCGGGTCCTCGGACTCGGGCGCTTCGCTCGGCGACATCCTCGGTGCCGCCCTCAAGCGCAAGGCGGAGAAGGAGCAGGAGTGATCCTGCGACTTCCCCGACCGGGAAGATCGGAAAGGGCGGGCCGCAAGGTCCGCCCTTTTTCTTTGCCCGCCGCCGGGCCTATCCTCGCGCGCATGACCCGGCCGACGATCCGCCCCGCCACCCGATCGGACATGCCCTCCGTCGCCGCACTCTTCGGCGCGAAGGGGGCCTGTGCCGGCTGCTGGTGCATGTATTGGGGCCGGCTCCGGGCCGAATGGGACGCAAGCCGCGGCGACCCCAACCGGCGCGCGCTCGAAAAGGAAATGCGCGCCGGGCACACACATGCCCTGCTCGCCTTCGCCGGCGACGAACCTATCGGCTGGTGCCGCGTGGGCCCGCGCGCCTCGTTCCCGCGGCTGGGCAAGTCGCGCAAGCTCAAGCGCACGCTCGCAACCGACGACGCGACATGGTCGGTCGTCTGCTTCTTCGTGCGCCGCGACTGGCGCGGCAAGGGCGTGGGGCGGGCCTTGCTGAAGGCGGCGGCCGTTTACGCGTTCGCGCACGGTGCCGCAATCGTCGAAGGCTTTCCGGTGCGGCCCGCACCGTCGGACAAGCGCCTGCCCGACGTGTTCGCGTGGACGGGTACGCGAAGCCTGTTCGAGAAAGCCGGCTTCAGCCCGGCACCCGATTCTGTCGATGCCGGGCGACCCGTCTTCGTGCGGACCGCACCGGGCTTGAGGCGGCGACGGCCCGGCCCTAGATTGCACCCATGAACGATCCCGAACTTCTCGTCGAACGGCGCCGGCTCAAACGCTCGCGCACCTTCTGGCGTGCGGCCACCGTGCTGGTCGCGGCAGGTGCCCTCGCTTTGCTGCTGGGCCGCAGCGGCGTCGTCGATGCCTACAGCCCCTACATCGCCGAGCTGCGCCTGTCGGGCGTCATCACCGACGACACCGACCTGATCGAAGCGCTCGAGGACACGATGGAAGGATCCGCCGCCAAGGCGCTGGTCCTGCGCATCGACAGCCCGGGCGGTACGGTCGTCGGCGGCGAGAGCTTCTTTCGCGCCGTGCGCAAAGTGGCCGAGACCAAGCCCGTGGTCGCCGTACTCGGCGAGGTCGCGGCGTCGGGCGGCTACATGGTGGCGCTGGCCGCAGACCACATCGTCGCGCGCGAAGGCACGATCACCGGTTCGATCGGCGTGATCCTGCAGACGACCGACGTGACCGGCCTGCTCGACAAGCTCGGCGTGTCGGCCGAGGCGATCAAGTCGGCACCGCTGAAGGCGGTCCCCTCGCCGCTCGAGCCGCTGACCGATGCCGGGCGTGCCGCGACCCGCGCTTTGGTCGACGACATGTTCGACATGTTCGTCGGCATGGTCGCCGACCGGCGCAGCATGGACCGCCCGACCGCACTCGCACTGGCCGACGGGCGCGTCTACACCGGCCGGCAGGCCAAGGCGAACGGCCTGGTCGACGCGCTGGGCGGGATCGGCGAGGCGCGCGACTGGCTCGGCGAAAAGGGCGTCAAATCAAGCCTTCCGCTGCGGGAAATCAGGGTTTGGCGAGAAGAACAGCTGCTCGGCGGGCTCGTCCGGACGGCCGTTCAGGCGGCGTTGGGAAAAAGCTATCTGCCGGAACGACTTACGCTTGACGGGCTTGTGGCGGTCTGGCACCCTGATTTGCGTTTCCGCTAACGATTTCCAAGCGCTAGGGGTGTTTGGCCGATGACCAAGTCCGAACTGATACTGCGGCTGGCCGAGCTCAACCCGCATCTTTACCAGCGCGACGTGGAGCGGATCGTCACCACCGTGTTCGACGAAATCACCGCCGCACTCGCGCGTGGCCATCGCGTGGAGCTGCGCGGCTTCGGCGCGTTCTCCGTCAAGCGCCGCGGCGCACGCACGGGCCGCAACCCGCGCACCGGTGCCGCCGTCGACGTGACGGAAAAGTTCATCCCGTTCTTCAAGACGGGCAAGGAACTGCGCGAGAAGCTGAACGACGGCGGCAAGTCGTCCGGCTGAGGCCGGGCCCCGTGCGCATCGTCTACTGGATCTTCGCAGGACTTCTCGCCGCACTCGCCGGCCTTTTCGCGCTGGGCAATCGCGGCGACGTGCGCGTCGATTTCTGGCCCGTCGGCCCGGCCTTCGACATGCCGGTCTTCGTCGCCCTCGTCGGCGCACTCTATATCGGCTTCGGTCTGGGTGCCGTGATCGCGTGGCTGGCGCAGGGCCGCACGCGCAAGCGCGCGCGCGAGGCGACCAAGCGGGCGGACGCGCTGGCGCGCGAACTCGCCGACGCGAAGTCCGCGAGCGCGAAGACCCAGCCCCCGATTTCCCCGGCGCTGCCGCCGGGACCGCCGATCTAGGCGGGCGCCCCGATGCGCGGCATGCCCAGCGGCGGAATGCGCGTGATCGGCGCGAGCGACGTCGAGAACATCCTCGAGGCCGGGGCACTGGTCGAAGCGCTTCGCAACGCCTTCCGCAAGGGGGCCGAGGTTCCGCTGCGCCACCGCCACGCGATGGAAGTCCCCGGTGCCGATCCCGCCTCGCTGCTGCTGATGCCGGCCTGGCAGGCGGGCCGATACTGCGGCGTCAAGATCGTCACCGTCTTCCCGTCGAACGGCGAGAAGGGCCTTCCGGCGGTGATGGCCAGCTACATCCTGATGTCCGCGCGCACCGGCGCGCCGCTCGCCGTGATCGACGGCCACATGCTCACGCTGAAGCGCACGGCGGCGGCGTCGGCACTGGCGGCGAAGTATCTCTCGCGCCCGGACGCCGACAAGCTGCTGATGGTGGGGACCGGCTCGCTCGCCCCGCATCTGATCCTGGCGCATTCGAGCGTGCGCCCCATCCGCGAACTCGTCGTGTGGGGGCGCGACGCGAAGAAGGCGCAGACCCTGGCGGCGAATTTCGACGGCAGGCGGCTGAAGGCGCGCGCGATGACGAACCTTGCCGAGGCGGTCGCGTGGGCCGACACGATCAGCTGCGCCACGCTCGCGAAGGAACCGCTGGTGCGGGGTGCGTGGCTGCGGCCGGGCCAGCATCTCGATCTCGTGGGCGGCTTCACGCCGCAGATGCGCGAGGCCGACGACGAAGCGGTCGCGCGCGCGCGCGTCTATGTCGACACGTGGAGCGGCGCGCTCAAGGAGGCCGGCGACATCGTGCAGCCGATGGCCAACGGCACGCTGCTCGAGAAGCAGATCGCCGGCGACCTTGCCGAACTCACGCAGGGCCGCGCGGCCGGCCGTTCGTTCCACAACCAGATCACGCTGTTCAAGTCGGTGGGGTCCGCGATCGAGGATCTTGCCGCGGCCGAACTCGTCTTCGAAGCGAGCCGGCAATGACGAAGCTGCTGGTCGTCGGAGCGGGAATCTTCGGTCTCTCGACGGCGTGGTCGGCGGTCAAGCGCGGCGCGACGGTCGAGATCGTCGATCAGGCCTCGATCCCGAACCCGATCGGCTCGTCGGTCGACCAGCACCGGCTGATCCGCTACCCCTACGGCCCGCAGGAAGGCTATACGCGCATGGTGGCGCAGGCCTACGCGTCGTGGGACCGGATGTGGGCAGATCTCGGGCGCACGCTCTATGCGCCCAGCGGATCGCTGATGTTCGAGGACGCGAGCGACGGCTGGATCGCGCAGAGCCGCAGGACGATGGATGCCTGCGGCGTCGCGAGCACGCGACCCACGCCTGCCGACATCGCCGGGCGCTGGCCGGCCCTGATTCCCGACGGCTTTGCCGACGCGCTTGCGAGCGAGACCGGCGGCACGCTGTTCGCGGGCGACATCGTGGCCGCACTGGCGGACTGGCTGCGCGCGCGCGGCGCCGTGCTGCATGCCGGCGCCAAGGTCCGCGACATCGATCCGGCTCGCGCGGCCGTGACGCTCGAAGACGGGCGCACGCTTTCGGGCGACGCGCTGGTCGTGTGCGCGGGCCCCTGGACCAACCGGCTGGTGTCGCCGATGGCCGGGCGCATGACCCCGTCGCGCCAGACGATCGTCTATCTCGAACCGCCGGCCGACTGGGCGGGCGTGTGGGGCGACATGCCGCTGCTGCTCGACAAGGCGGCTTCCGGCGCGTTCTATCTGGTCCCGCCGCGCCAGGGGCGCGGTCTCAAGGTCGGTTTCCACACCTTCAGCAATGTCGGCGATCCCGACGAACCGCGCGTCGCCGATGCCGCGTCGGCCGAGCAGCTTCTCGGCGTCTGTTCGCGCCGCCTCGCGCGCCTTGCCGAGTACCGGATCGTCTCGGCCAAGACCTGCTTCTACGACACGGTCGCCGACGAGCGTTTCATCGTCGAACCGCTGGGGCCGAACGCCTTAGTCGCGACGGGGTTCAGCGGCCACGGCTTCAAGTTCGGCGCCGTCGTCGGCGAGCGGATCGCCGGTGCGGCGATCGGCGGCGACAGCCCGGCGGCCCTGACGCGCTGGGCAGCCGGACACCTCTAGGCGTGCGATTCCCCACTTTGCGAGTCATTCGGGAGTTTGTTATAGTTAACTTGGCGTGGTAGGTCCCGCGCGCGGAAGCCTTGGTTATTTACGCAGCGCTTCTTGGCAAGAAGAAGCCATCGCGAAGCCCGAAGCCCCCCGCATCCGGTTCCCTGCCACACACGACGCGCGGCTGTGCGCGGCGTGCAGGGACATAACGACGTCGAAGAGACGCGCAAGGCGAGGACGTAGATATGCCTTCGGGTGACGGCACGATGCGGGCCACGGTGAAGTGGTTCAACACGGCCAAGGGTTTCGGGTTCGTAACGCCTTCCGACGGATCTCCGGAGGCGTTCCTCCATCTCTCGGCATTGAAGCAGGCCGGTTACGAATCGGTCGGCGAAGGCGCAAGCGTCACGGTCGAGATCGGGTCCAGCCCGAAAGGCCGGCAAGTGCTGCGCGTCGTCGAGGTCGACAATTCGACGGCCCAGCCTTCGGCACCGCGCGCACCGCGGCCCGCCTACGGCGATCGCGGCGGCAACGACCGCGGCGGCTGGGGCGGCGGCGGCGGCGACCGCAGCGGCTGGGGCGGGGGTGGCGGCGATCGCGGCGGCGGCGGTGATCGCGGCGGCTGGGGCGGTGCGGGCGGCGGCGGCAACGACCGTGGCGGCGAGCGCGCCAGCAGCTATCAGGCGCCTGTCGACTTGTCGAACGCCGAATCCATGGACGGCGTCGTCAAATGGTTTTCCGGCCTCAAGGGCTACGGCTTCGTGCAGCCCAACGGCGGCGGCAAGGACGTGTTCGTGCACATCACGGTGCTGCGCAACGCCGGCCTGCAGAGTCTGGCACCGGGCCAGCCGGTGCGCATGAAGGTCGTCACGGCCCGCAAGGGACCGGAAGCGGTAACGGTCGAACTCAACGGACCGATCGGGGCGCCGCCGGCCTGAGCCGGACGGCCCGCCTTACTAGAGCGGCGCGGATCGGGAAACCGGTCCGCGCCGTTTTCATTTGGCCGCCGCGGGCTCGCCGACCAGCGTCTCGATGCGGATCCCGCCCTGGATCCCGAGTGCAGCTCCGCACCAGTCCCACGCCTCGCGCAGGCGTTCCTCGAACTTCCACGGCGCGTTGATCGTCAGCAGGCCGCTGCCGTTGAGGCGCCTGTCGTCGTCCGCCGGAAAGCGCATGAATTCGGCCACGCCGACGCGCGCGATGCGCCCGTCGGCAATCTCGGACAGGAACGCGTCGACCGCCGCGCGTCCCTTGACCGGATACCACGCGACGAACGTGCCGGTGGCGAAGCGCCGGTGGCCCTGGCGAAGCGCGCGCGCGAGGGCGGCGAACTCGTCCTTGCGCTCGAACGGCGGATCGACGAAGGCGAGCCCGCGCCGCTCGCGCGGCGGCAGCTTGGCCTTCATCGCCGTGTAGCCGTCGCCTTCCGTGATCTCGATATCGGCCTCGCGCGCGAAGGTGCGGCGCAGCGTCTCGGCATCGGCGGGGTGGAGCTCGTTGGCGACCAGCCGGTCGCCCGGGCGCAGCAGGTCGCGCACGAGGCGCGGGCTGCCCGGGTACCAGCGCAGCGTGCCGTCCTGGTTGAGGGCGCGCACGGCCTGCAGATAGGCCGCCATCGCGTCGGGCGCGTCCGTCCGGTCGAACAGGCGCTTGATACCGTCCTGCCACTCGCCGGTGCGCGTCGCGGCATCGGCGAGCAGGTCGTACTCGCCCAGCCCCGCATGCGTGTCGAGCACGCAGAAGGGCTTGGGCTTGTCGCGCAGGCGCTCGACGAGCAGGACGAGGGCGACGTGCTTCGCCACGTCGGCGAAGCCGCCGGCATGGAATGCGTGGCGGTAGTTCATGACGGGCGGGAGACTACCTCGGCAGCTCCCGCCGCGTCATCGGGTTCAGCGCCAGCCGGCGCGGTCCATCAGCTTGAGCGCGGCTTCGTTGTTGCGCCCGAACACCGCGCCGTTGAGGTCGTCCTCGCGGAACTCGCCCCACTGCGCGACGATCGGCGACAGCTTGGCGGCGCGCACGATCGGGAACTCGTTGTTGCCTTCGGCGAAGATCGACTGGGCTTCCGCCGTCACGAGATATTCGAGGAACTTCGTCGCGTTCGCCTTGTTGGGCGAATGGCGTGCGATGCCGGCACCGGCGATGTTCATGTGCGTGCCGCGCTGGCCGGGCCCCTGGTCGGGGAAGTGGATGCCCGTCTTCGCGACGACGGCCTGGTCTTCCGGCTTCTTCGAGGCGACGAGGTTGGCGTAGTAATAGTGGTTGTTGATCGAGATCTCGGCTTCGCCGGCCGCGACCGCCTTGATCTGGTCGGTGTCGCCGCCGCGCGGCGGGCGCGCGAAGTTGGCGACCAGCGCCTTGGCCCACGCCTCGGTCGGCCCCTCGCCGTTGGCCGCGATCATGGCGCCCACGAGCGACTGGTTGTAGACGTTGGTCGACGAGCGGACTGCGATCTTGCCCTTCCACTTGGGATCGGCGAGCGACG
The DNA here is from genome assembly GCA_965279565.1 of Tagaea sp. GTDB lineage: Bacteria > Pseudomonadota > Alphaproteobacteria > CACIAM-22H2 > CACIAM-22H2 > Tagaea. The sequence goes on from OZ257249.1 coordinate 655,289, forward strand.
CATAGGTCGGGATGTCCGACGGCTTGACCTTCGACTTGTCGTAGACCAGCACGCGCGCGCGCTTGGACAGGCCGAACCAGTGGCCGCCCGGCTCGCGGAAGTTCGCCGGGATGGCGGCTTCGAGCACGGAAGAGCGCAGCGGCTGCAGCAGGCCCGCCTCGTGCGCGCGCCAGATGCGGCCCGCATCGACGGCGATGAAGATGTCGGCCGGGCTGTTGGCGCCCTCGGCGCGCATGCGCTCCATCAGCTTGTCGGCTTCGGCCTCGATCCGGTTCACGCGGATGCCGGTTGCCTTGGTGAAGTTCGTGTAGATCGCCTCGTCCGTGTCGTAGTGGCGCGCGGTGTAGAGATTCACCACACCGCCTGCGGCCTGCGCGTCGGCGCGGCGCGTGACGACGGCGAACGTGGAAAGGGCGCCGATGGCGGCGGCTCCACGGAGCAGGTTGCGGCGGTTGATCGGACGCATGGGTGGGCTCCTCGGATTCCAAGAAATGAGAATGACTTGCAATTTCGTTCCGGAAGTTAGGCCGAAACCCCATCCGGCGCAAGTGCGAATTAATCGCATACCCTCAAATCCCGGCCGGCTATCGCTTGCCGGCGACTCACCCGCTCGCATAACGTGACGGACGATGTCCAACGCCATCCAGTCGAAGATCGAAGCGCTGCTCCAGGTCGCCCAGACGAGCCGCGGGACCGCGCGCGCCCAGATCGGCAACCAGCTCGGCGAGATCCTCGCCGATGCGCCCGCCGCCCTCGACCGCGGCGAGTTCGAGATCGCCGCCGACATCGTGCGCCAGCTGATCCGCGAGACCGAGGCCGAGATCCGCCGGCGCCTTGCCGAGCGGCTCGCCGAAACGCCGGATGCACCCCGCGAACTGGTGCTGGCCCTCGCCAACGACGAGATCTCGATCGCGCGCCCGCTGCTGACGATGAGTGCGGCCCTCGCCGATTCCGACCTGGTCGAGATCATCCGCCAGCGCGGCCAGGCGCACCGCCTCGCCATCGCGAATCGCTCCGACGTCAGCGCCACGGTATCGGCCGCCCTCGTCGAGGCGGGGGAATCCGACGTGATGGAAGAGCTGCTTGCCAACCGCTCGGCGCGCATCGCGGAAGCCACGTTCGCCTATCTTTCCGACCTGTCGCGCGAGCGCGAGAACCTGCAGCGCCCGCTGGTCGCGCGCGAGGACCTGCCCGGCGACGTGGCGGCGCGCCTCTATGGCTGGGTCGCCGCCGACCTCAAGCGCCAGATCCGCGACCGCTACGCCTTCGACGCCAACAGCGCCAACTGGTCGCAGAGCTGGGAAAGTTCCGTCGACTGGGCGGTCGACGACGCCGCACAGGGTGCCGCCGCCGACCACGGTGCCGCGATGGACTGGGGTTCGTCGGCCGACCGGCTGGCCGACACGATCCGCGCCGAACGCCTCAACGATCCGGCCATCCTCGTGCGCACGCTGCGCCAGGGCCATGTTTCGCTGTTCGAGGCATTGTTCGCGCGCTTCGCCGAGCTGCCGATGAAGGTCGGAAGGCGCATCCTCTACCAGGCCGACGGGCGCGCACTTGCCGTTGCGGCCAAGGCGCTGGGCATGGAGCGCACGCACTATCTGGCACTCGCCCACCTGATCAGGCGCACCTCGGCCAGCGAAGGCCGCCTGATGCCGGCCGATGCAGCACTCGACCAGGGCCCGCCGCTCGAGGCGGTCGCGATGTTCGACCGCATCGGCCTGCCCGAGGCGGTCGACGTGCTGACCCGCTGGCGGATCAAGCCCCCCGCCCCGCCCGCCGGGCGCGATCTTTCCTGGGCACGCCGTGTTGAACCGGTGCGTCCCGCCGGATAGAGTTGCCGACCGGTCCGGACTTCGCGACTCGGGCCCCGAAACGCCAGACTTCACGCCTCCTTACGACGGAACATGGACAGCAAGGCCACCGAAGCAAGCGACGAAGATGCACTCCTAGCCGAACTGGCCCGGGTCAAGAAATCCGAGGATATCCAGTTCCGCTACGGCGTCATCGTGGCCATGAACTCGCCGGCCTGGTTCAGCCGGCGGCGCGAGAATTTCCAGCAGATCATCCAGGCGCTGCGCCAGCTTCTCGGCACGTCCGACAGCGGCGTGTTCGCGATGCACAACTACAACATCGTGCTGCTGTTCCGCCGCGACCACCGCTACCACCTCGAGAATTTCGATTCCGACCTCAAGACGATCCTGCGCCAGCACGCCTCGGCCGCGGGTCTCGAGGAAGGCCAGGCGCAGGACGCCTACGAGCTGTTCGCCTTCAAGGACAGCTTCGCCGACTTCGAGGGCATCGTCAGCAAGATCGCGGACGACTACCGCTCGTTCCAGGAACGCCGCTCGCGCCTGCTGAACAAGGCCGGTACCGCGATGACGACGGCGCAGGGCCAGCCGCTGACGCCGGCCTCGCTCGCCAAGCTCGAGGACCTGCTGCGCAAGGCCGACATCACCGGCTTCCTGAAGAGCCAGATGTGCTGCGCGGTCGCACCGGGCGAGCAGATGCGCGTGTTCTTCCGCGAGGTGTTCGTCGGCGTGACGGAGCTGCGCCAGATGGTGGCACCGCGCAACGACCTCAAGATGGTCAAGCCGCTCTTCCAGCAGCTCACGCGCACGATGGACCAGCGCGTGCTGCGCGCGATGTTCGACGGCTTCGTCACGCGCCAGTCCGGCAACGTGTCGATCAACCTGAACATCCAGACGATCATGAGCTCGAGCTTCCGCGAGTTCGACACGCGCATCGCCAACTTCATCCCGAAGTCGCAGATCATCATCGAGATCCCGCGCTTCGACGTGTTCTGGGACTATGCGGAATACCTGACCGCGTGCGAGTTCCTGCGCAACGCCGGCTACCGCGTGCTGCTCGACGCCGTCACGCTTGACGTGCTGGCGATGTTCGCGCGCCCCGAGATGGGGGCCGATTTCATCAAGGTGCTGTACCGCCCCGAACGCCCGAACGAATGGCGCGAGGCGGGCGTCGCCGAGAAGGTCGCCGCCGCGGAAGCCGGCCGCCTGATCATGGCCCATTGCGAGACGGCCGAAGCGCTGGAACTGGGGCAGGCCGCCGGCGTGCGGCTGTTCCAGGGCTTCCATGTCGACAGCATGCTGCGCGATCCCAACCGCAAGATCGCCTGATCCATTACCGTATTTTATGCTTGACGGTCACTTGACGAAACTTTGCGTCAACAAGCCAAGCGCTTGATATCGGCCGAAAATCCCTCGCCTTGTTGACGGTTGACGGGATTTTCGCCGTCTCTTGTAGGACAATCTTTACTTGTCAAAGAGCACGCCGAACCATTGGAGATTATAGTCCTTTTTGCACGAATTTCAAGGGCCCTCACCCTCCGCCCTCTCCCGCACGCGGGAGAGGGGACTCGACCGGTGCAATCCCCTCTCCCCTTCGGGGAGAGGGTTAGGGTGAGGGGTATGTCACACCTTCGCGCCGACCGCCGCCGGGCTGACATTCCGGCGCAGCAGGTCTTCGCTTGCGGCTTCAGCTCTCCGGCAGGCCGGCAAGTCGCAGGCCGGCCAGATAGACCGTGAATCGTTGGGCGAAGGTTTCAGGATCCGGACGCCCGAGATCGACGATCCGCTTCAACGTGCCGATTCCCGAAGACAGGTCGAGGAATCGCAAAAGGGCAGCCCGCGCGTCGGCGGTCCGGCCAAGATGGCCATAGGCGGAAGCCAGGATCGCGTGGTTGTTGGGATGCCGGGGGTTGTCGGAAATTCCCGCGCGCGCTTCCGCGGCAGCCCCTTCGAAGTCGCTCATCAGCAGGATCGACATCGCCGCATTTGCCCGCCACACGCTCAGCAACCCGTCGCGCGGGCTGAGGCGGATCGCCTGACGTATCAGCGGCAATGCCCGTTCGGGGTGCCCGTCGAAATACTCGATTATTCCCTGCCAGTTATACGCAGGCGCGAAATTCGGATTGATCTCGATGCAGCGCGCGAACAGATGCCGGGCGCGCTCGATATCGTTGGCGATGTGGCTGGCGAAGCCCAGCACATAGAAGGCATCCGCATTGTCGGGACCGAGCCGGATTGCACGGTCACCGGCATCGATCGCCGCGCGCAGCGACGCCGGGCGGGACTCCGACCAGCCGTAAAGTGCGGCTCGCGTATGGACATACGCCGCTCCGATCCACGCCTCGACGTTTCGCTCGTCGAGCGACAGCGCGCGCTCGATGAGCGGGGCGGCCTCCAGGTTGGTTTCGCGCGACTGCGGGCGGTTGAACAGGACCGTCCAGGCCAATGTCGCCAACTCGGCGGAGTCGAGGCTGGCCGGCGATCTGGATGCCACGCGGCGGCCCGCATCTTCCTTGAGCTGGATGTTGAGCGCGCGCGCGATCCGCCCGGTGATGTCGCGCGAGATCTCGCGGTCGTCGCCTCCGCCGCGCTCGAACCGCTCGGACCAGACCTGACGGCCGTTCTCGCCGTCGATGAGCGCCACATCCATCCGCAGTCCGCCGGATTCGCGGCGAATCGATCCTTCGAGGACGTAGCGCACGCCGAGCTCGCGGGATATCTGGCGGGCATCGGCATCGCTGTTCTTGTAGGTGAAGGCCGTGCTCCGGGCGATGACGAACGAACCGGATATGCGCGAAAGATCCGAAATGAGGTCGTCGGTCAGCGCATCGGCGATCCACGACTTGGCCGGATCGGCCGAACGGTCGCTGATCGGCCGCACCACGACGGAAAGTCCCTTGTCCGGGATGGCAACGGCCGCATCCGGCATCCGGCTTGCGGACGGCAGGAGGGCGGCACCGCCGAAATACAGCCCCGTCACGATCGTGGCGGCCACGGCGGCAGCCGCCGCGAATGCCCGCATGCGAAAGCGCGCAACCGGCCTTCCTGCCTGTTCGCGCACGCGGTAGGCATAGACCGGATGGGTGATGTTTTTTGCCTTCACCCGCCCCAGGCTTTCGAACTTGAAACCCTTGCGAGCGCCGAAATAATCGACAACCGCCTTGCTGACGCAGATGCCGCCCGGATCGGCAAGGCCTTCGAGGCGCGCCGCCACGTTGACGCCGTCACCGTAGACGTCGCCCTCGTCGGCAATCACATCGCCGATATTGATCCCGATCCGGAACCGGATGCGCCGGTCCTCGGGAATGCCGTCGGCGCGAGCTGCCATTGCGGCCTGGACTTCGACCGCAAGATGCAGCGCATCGACGACGCTCTCGAACTCCGCGAGGAAGCCGTCGCCGACCGACTTGAAAATGCGTCCGTGATGCGCGGAAACCTTCGGCTCGACAATCCCGGCGAAGACCGCCTTGAGGTCTGCGAATGTCGCATCCTCGTCGAAACCCATGAGCCGGCTATAGCCGACGACGTCCGCAACCAAGATCGCCCTGAGCTTCCTGCTGGTACGCGGACTCAAATCGGAATGCCCCTTCCGCGACCTCTATATCAGGCATTTCCGGCCAATTCGAGCAAAGGCGCCAACCGCCCGGATCGACGGCGCGCCGAAGGGAGGCGTCAGACCTTGGCACCCACCGCCGCCGGGCCGACATTCCGGCGCAGCAGGTCGTCGAAATACGCGATCGTCTTCTTGAGGCCGGCGTCGAGCTGGATCGTCGGCTCCCAGCCGAGGATCGCCTTGGCCTTGTCGATGTTCGGCTTGCGCTGCATGGGATCGTCGGCCGGCAGCGGGCGCTTGACCAGCTTGGACTTGGCCCCCGTCAGCGCGATCACGCGCTCGGCGAGCTGGCGGATCGTGAATTCGTGCGGGTTGCCCAGATTGATCGGGCCCGTCACCGCGTCGGGGCTGTCCATCAGGCGCACGAAGCCTTCGATCAGGTCGTCGACGTAGCAGAAGCTGCGCGTCTGGGTACCTTCGCCGTAGATCGTGATGTCCTGGCCCTTCAGCGCCTGCACGACGAAGTTCGACACGACGCGCCCGTCGTTGGGGTGCATGCGCGGCCCGTAGGTGTTGAAGATGCGCGCGACCTTGATCTTCACGCCGTGCTGGCGGTGATAGTCGAAGAACAGCGTTTCCGCGCAGCGCTTGCCCTCGTCGTAGCAGGCGCGCGGGCCGATCGGATTGACGTTGCCGCGGTATTCCTCGGGCTGCGGATGGACTTCCGGATCGCCGTACACTTCCGACGTCGACGACTGGAAGATCTTCGCCTTCACGCGCTTGGCGAGGCCCAGCATGTTGATCGCCCCGTGCACCGACGTCTTGGTCGTCTGCACCGGATCGAACTGGTAGTGGATGGGCGAGGCCGGGCAGGCGAGGTTGTAGATCTCGTCGATCTCGACGAAGAGCGGGAACGTCACGTCGTGGCGCAGCACCTCGAAGTTCGACTTGCCCAGCAGGTGCGCGATGTTGTCCTTCGTGCCGGTGAAATAGTTGTCGACGCACAGCACGTCGTGCCCCGCCTCGACCAGCCGCTCCGACAGGTGCGAGCCCAGGAACCCGGCCCCGCCGGTGATCAGGATACGCTTGCGCAACGACATGTGATTTCGACCTTTTTTCCGGCGTTCTGGCGGGTTGGAAATATCAGGCTGGCCCGTCCGACACAACGCCGACGGCGGCCGGGAATTCCGTCGATACCCTTTTCGCTGCCATTTATATATTTACGTATTTTACGTATTTTGCGTATAATGCGTAAATGATCAAAAGACTGCCCGCGACATATGCCGTTCGGAATTTCGGCACGGTCCTGCGCGATGCGCTCACCGATCCCGTGTTCGTGACCACGCATGGGCGCGATGCGGTCGTGATTCTGGCCGCCGATACCTACAAGGCGCTTGTCGCGCAAAGCGGGCCCAAACCGCCGCAACGGGAACCCGGCCGCATATCGGATCCCTGGCGGGTCGCGCTTTCCGTCGTCAATACCTCCCGACCGACGAAGGCCGACAGGGAATCGCTGATCCGCGCGCTGCGAAATCCGGACAAGGCGAACAAGGCGTTGCTGCGCATCTTCTTTTCCGATCTCGACCAGAAGACGCTGGCGGCTGTCGCGCGCGCCGGTCCGGTCGGCTGGGCAACCCTCGCGCGGGCATGCGATTTCGTCGGAGACGTGGACCATGAAAAGACGACCTTCATCCGGGACATGGCCCTCCTCGCAGTGGGTCCTGCTGCTGAGGACCGCAGCTAGAGCGCTCGCGGACATTTCGCATGTGCGGTGGTGGTTCGGCGGCGGCTCGGCCATCGCGATGCGTCTCGGCCATCGCGTCAGCTACGACGCCGACATCTTCCTGCACGATGCGCAAGTGCTCGGTTATCTGTCGCCACGCCTCGACAATTTCTCGGCGGACCTCGCCGAGAGCTACGCCGAATCCGCCAACGGCCTGAAAATCGTGACGAAGTACGGCGACATCGATTTCGTCGTCGCGGCGGACGTCACGCCGGATGCGTCGATCGAAGAGAGAATCGACGGCATGCCGGTCCCGACACACACGAATGCCGAAATCCTGGCGAAGAAAGTCAAACACCGCGGGTTCGCCTTCACCCACCGCGACATTTTCGATCTTGCCGTGCTGATCGACCGCGACCGGACGAGCGTCGAACACGCACTGGCCCATTGCGCCGGGGTCGAGATCGAGCAGGCATTCGAGATCTGTCTTGCGCGCGCGCCGCTTCTGGCAAGCGAGTTGCCCGAATATGTAAATCCGACTCGCCTCGGCGAAATCTACCTGCGCGACGCGGCGGGAATCGTCGGCGGCTATATCGACGACTGGAAAAGGCGCCGCCGCCTCACGCCACCTCGCGCACGAGATTGACCAGCGGTTCCAGCCCCGGCTCGACAGGCACGCCGTCGCGGATGGCGCGCACGATGGCGGGAACCGGCCCGTCGAGATGGGCGGTTTCCATCAACACGCTGGAAAGTTCGCGCTCCGGTCGCGGCTGCAGGCTTTTGGGCAGCACGCCGGGACCCAGCTTCAGCAGCATGCCGGCAAGGGCGGCGCGTTCGACGTCGTCGCCGCCGATTCCGCGGCTGGCCGCCATCGTCGTGATCCGGGCGGCTGCCCGGCGGGCCTGTGCCGCCCCCACCGGGTCGCGCTTGTCGGCAAGTGCGAGCAGCGTGCGCGCCAGCCGGCGCACGGCATCCTCGGGATCGGCGCCCGCCGCGTTGGCCGCGAACGGCACGTTGACGAGCGGCCCCGGCCCCATGCCCGGCTTGTGCCGGCGGGCCACTTTCAGCACGTATTCCTCGGGCGGACGGTCGGCTTCGAGGCGCCGCTCGTAGGCCGCGCGCAGGCGCAGGACCACGGCAAGGCCGGCCGCCAGCAGCATCCCCCACGCCAGAAAATCCAGGTCGATGTTGGTTACGTCCATGGCGTGAAATGCTACACCCCCGTTCGCCGTTTTGTCCCGAGATCGACTTTGCTTCCGGCGACGGGGTGGCTTATGCTCGCGCAGCTTCAAATGCCCGCAGGACTTGGGCAACAGACTGAAATGAAACGGAAAAATAACGTCGTCGCGGCCGATCTGCAGACCTTGGTGCTCGGGGCGCTGCGGGTGGCCGATGTCGGCGTGGTCGCGCTCGCGGCCTGGGTCGCCTACTGGGCGCGCCACGACAGCTGGGCCATTCCCGACCTCTATCTGATCGCCATCCTCGCCGCGATGGGCCTCGCCGCGAACTACATGCAGATCGCGCGGCTCTACGTGTTCGAGAACCTGTCGCGGCTGGCCAGCCAGTTCGGCAAGATCGCGATGGCGTGGACCGGCGTGATGGCGAGCCTGATCGCACTCGCCTATTTCACCCAGACCTCCGTCGCCTTCAGCCGCGCCTTCGCGCTGGGCTGGCTGGCGCTTGGCTTCGGCGGCCTCATCCTCGTGCGGCTGCTGCTGCTGATGCAGATCGACCGCTGGCGCGCGCAGGGCCGCCTCGCGATGAACGTCGCCGTGATCGGAGCGGGCGAGATGGGCCGCGCCTTCCTCAAGCACATGGCCGACGTGCGCACGCAGGAATACCGGATCGTCGGCGTGTTCGACGACCGGCGCGACCGCCTGCCCGACACGGTCGAGGGCCTGCAGATCGCCGGCACGGTCGACGACCTGATCGCCTATTGCCGCAAGAACCCGGTCGACGAGATCGTCGTCGCCCTGCCCTGGCAGGCCTCGGCCGACCTGCAGGATCTGATCAAGAAGCTGAAGGTCGTGCCGGTCGACGTAAAGCTGTGCCCCGACTATATCGGCACCTACCTGCCCGCGCGCGGCTTCCACGCCATCGCCGGCATCCCGATGCTGTCGGTGCTGGAGCGCCCGCTGTCGGGCTGGAGCCTGGTGCTGAAGGCGCTGGAGGACCGCATCCTCGCCGCCGTGCTGCTGGTCGTGCTGTCGCCGCTGCTGCTGGCGGTCTTCGCGGCCGTCAAGCTCGACAGCCCGGGCCCGGCCTTGTTCCGCCAGCGGCGCTACGGCTTCGCCAACAACGAGATCGTCGTGTTCAAGTTCCGCACGATGTACCACCAGCGCGCCGAGGAGCCGAGCGTGCCGCAGGCGACCAAGGACGATCCGCGCGTCACGCGCGTGGGCCGGTTCCTGCGCCGCTCGTCGCTCGACGAGTTCCCGCAGCTCCTCAACGTGCTGATGGGCGACATGTCGCTCGTGGGACCGCGCCCGCACGCGGTCGCGCACAACGAGCAGTACGCCAAGGTCATCGACGACTATCTCGCGCGCCACCGCGTCAAGCCGGGCATGACCGGCTGGGCGCAGGTCAACGGCCTGCGCGGCGAGACCGACACGCCCGAGAAGATGCGCCGGCGCGTGCAGTTCGACCTGTTCTACATCGACAACTGGTCGCTGCTGTTCGACATGAAGATCCTGGCGCTGACGCCGCTCGCCATAATGGGCAAGGAAAACGCGTACTAGCGCACGCGGCGATAGAGACGGAAGTCGCCGTCCGCCGCGACCTCCCGCCAGCCGTTCGCCTCGGGCCGGGGACCCAGATTCGTCTCGACGTACCAGGTGGAATCGGCGAACCAGCCGATGTCGCGCGCGTCGAGATATTCCCAGATGCGCCCGCGCCATTGCAGCGCCTCCGCATTGACCTTGCCGTCCACGTTGACGACGTAGGCGCGCCGGAACCCGAGCATGCCCGACTGGCCGGCCGCCACGACGTCGCCGGGCAGGACGTGCTTCTCGACCAGTGCAAGCTGCACGTGGTGCGAGGATGCGCCGAACAATCCTTCGCCGCGCCAGGCCAGCACGAGCAGGACCGCCGTCAGCCCCGCCGCTGCCGCCATCGCGGCGGGGGCGGCGCGCGGGGCGGCGCGCGCGGCGAGCGGAGGCACGAAGACGAAGGCGAGCAGCGAGAGCGGTGCAAAATAGCGGATGTAGAACCAGTCGGCGAAGAACACGAGCCCGTAATAGGGCACGAGGACCGCATAGGTCGCGAGCAGGATGCCGGCGAAGGCGCGGCTTTCCGGCTCGATCGGGCCGACGAGCTGCCGTCGGCGCGCGAACAGGACGAGTGCGACGATCCCGGCGATCGCGAGCACGCGCAGCGCGTCGCTCCACCACGCCTCGTGCGCGCCGGCGAATATCCAGGGCACGGCGACCGAGCGCAGCGCCCAGAGTGCCGTCAGCGCGCGCTCGGGCGACAGTTCCAGCGACTGCTGCGCGAAGCCCGAGATCGGCATCGGATGGCCGAATACGGCCACGTTGTAGATCCACCACGGCGACGAGACGAGCACGGCGATGCCGCCCACCGTGAAGCAGCGCAGGATCGCCGCCCCGAACGCCGATCGGCCCTGCCACAGTTCGGCAAGGCAGAACGCCGCGACGAACACGGCCGCATCGATGCGCGCCAGCACCAGCATGCCGAGCAGCACGCCCATCGCGATCCGGTCGCCCGGCAGGTGACGCCAGTCGCGCGTGTAGAGCCGCCAGACGGCGGCATAGAGTGCGAGCTGCAGCCCCGTCTCGAGGCCGGTGTAGAAATCGTTGTAGGCCTTGATCGCCGCGAGATAGCCGACGAACGCGAGCACCGCCGCCAGCCTTCGTTCGTCGCGCGCCCCGTCCCACGCGTCGCGCGCGAGGCTCGCGACGAGCAGCGCCCCCGCCCCGTGCACGAGTGCGGCGAGCAGCAGCGCCGCGCGCAGCCCCGCTTCCGCCCCGCCGCCGACGAGCGCGAAGCACGCCGCCTCGAGGAACGTGAAGAGCGGCTGGAAGCCGTTGGTCGGCGAAACGCCGTCGATCGTGACGCCGAGGCCGCGCGCCACCGCGCGCGCCACGGTCAGCGCGTACCAGCCGTCCTCGGCGATCGGCGTGGCGTAGAGCGCCGCCGACGGGCGGCCGGCGAGTGCGGCGTAGAGCAGCCAGAGTGCGGCACCGGCGGCGGCAAGCAGGCGGGGGATCGACGGCATCGGCAACCCGCCGCTCAGAGATGTTCGCGCGGCGCGTGCTTGGCGAGGATGCGCTGCAGCGTGCGGCGATGCATGTTGAGCCGGCGCGCGGTTTCCGAGACGTTGCGGTCGCACTGCTCGAACACGCGCTGGATATGCTCCCAGCGCACCCGGTCGGCCGACATCGGATGCTCGGGCGGGGCCGGCAGCGCGCGGTCGATCGCCTGGAGGGCGGCGTCGATCGCGTCGGCGTCGGACGGCTTGGGCAGGTAGTCGACCGCACCCGCCTTGATCGCGGCGACCGACGTGGCGATGTTGCCATAGCCCGTCAGGATCACGATGCGCGCGTCGGGTGCGAGTTCGCGGATGCGCGGGACGAGGTCGAGCCCCGACCCGTCGCCGAGCTTCAGGTCGACGACCGCGAATTCGGGCGCGTGTGCCTCGATCGCCGCACCGGCGGCGGCGATGGATTCGGCCATCGACACGGTGTAGCCGCGCCGCTCCATCGCGCGCGCCAGGCGCAGGCGGAAGGGTTCGTCGTCCTCGACGATCAGGAGGTGCTTGCTGCCGGAATCGATCTCGCTCATCTGGACCTTGCGTGCGTCATCTGCCTGCGCCGGCGAAGGCGGATCGCGGCCACACGACCGCCACCTTCGCTCCTCCACCCTCGGAATTCGTGCAGGATACCGCACCTCCGGACCGGGAAAGCAACGTCGTTGCGATGAAGATGCCCAGGCCCATGTGGTCGCCCTCGCCCGAGCGCGTCGAAACATAGGGCTCGCCGAGCCGTCCGAGGATTTCCGGGGCGAACCCCGGGCCGTCGTCGAGCACCTCGACCCCGACCGAGCCCGCGTCGGACCAGACCCGGATGTCGACCTTCTCGCGCGCGAACTGGCAGGCGTTCTCGACCAGCGTGCCGATGGCCTGCACCATCTCGGGCGTGCGCGCGGTCGGCGGATCGTACCCGTCGGCATAGTCGAGCCTGATTTCCGGCACGACCTGGCCGCGCGCGTAGCGTGCCGCGATCTCGCGCATCAGCACCGACAGGCGCGGGCGCGGGAACGGGTTGCCTTCCGGCCCGCCGCCTTCGGGCTTGGCCGCCAGACGCGCGAGGATGTCGCGACAGCGCATCGATTCCTGCAGCAGCAGTTCGGCATCCTCGCGCACCGGGCCGGGCGGCGCGTCGCGCGCCAGTTCCTTGGCGACGAGTGCAATGGTGGCAAGCGGCGTGCCCAGCTCGTGCGCCGCCGCCGCCGCGAGCCCGCCCACAGCACTCATCCGGTTCTCGCGCGCCAGTGCCGCCTGCGCCGCGGCCAGCGCATCCGACATCTGGCGCGCCTCGTCGGCAAGGCGGCCGACATAGGCGGCGACGAACACGATGGTCAGCGACAGCGCCAGCCACAGCCCGAACGAGAAGGCCGGCGGGAGCCCGTGGCCGGCGGGCGCACCGGGCAACGGTTCGTGCCACAACGCCAGCATGCCGGCGGCCGCCGTCGCGATGGCGCCCAGGATCACGGTCGAGAACCGGGTCAGCGACGTGGCCGCGACCGCGACGGGGGCGACCAGCAGCACGGCGAAGGGGTTGATCAGCCCGCCCGTGAAATAGAGCAGCGTGGCGAGCTGCAGGATGTCGTAGCCGAGCACGGCGCCCGCCGCGAGATCGTCGAGCCGGCCCGCCGGCGGGCGGTCGAAGGCGAGCACGACGTTCAGCACCGCCGAGACGAGGACGGCACCCAGCGTGGCGGGCAGCGAGAATTCGTAGCCGAGCCCGAAATAGACGAACAGGATCGCCGCCGCCTGCCCCGAGACGGCGACCCAGCGCACGCCGACGAGCGTGCGCAGACGCACGCGGCCGACCGGCGGATTGGCCGCGGCGGGGCGGATCGGAGGGGCGGGGATCGGCGGCGTCATGGCGATGGGCACTCTGGCCTCCGAGGTCGGAACGCGGCATATATCATCCCATGAACCGGGACGCGATCAATGTCGAGGGACTGACCAAGCGCTTCCGCGAAGACGGCCCGCCGGCCGTCGACGCGATCTCGTTCGCGGTGCCGCGCGGGGCCATCGTCGGCCTGCTCGGCGGCAACGGGGCCGGCAAGACGACGACCATTTCCATGCTGCTGGGCATCCTCGTGCCGACGGCCGGGCGCGTCACGGTGCTCGGCCACGACATGCTGACGCACCGCTTCCGCGCATTGCCCTTCCTCAACTTCTCGTCGCCCTATGTCGACCTGCCGGGCCGGCTGACGGTGCGCGAGAACCTGTCGGTGTTCGGCCGGCTCTACGGCGTGCGCGATCTCGATGCGCGCATCGACGAGCTTGCCGGCGAGCTCGACCTCGTCGCGATCCTCGACCGCAAGACCGGTTCGCTGTCGTCGGGCCAGAAGACGCGCGCCGCACTCGCCAAGGCGCTGGTCAACCGGCCCGAGCTGCTGCTGCTCGACGAGCCGACCGCCAGCCTCGATCCCGACACCGCCGACCGGGTGCGGGCACACCTCGAAAGCTACGCGCGCAAGGCGCACGCCTCGATCCTGCTCGCCTCGCACAACATGGCCGAGGTCGAGCGCCTGTGCGCCGATGTGCTGATGATGAAGGGCGGCAAGATCGTCGACCGGGGTGCGCCCGACACGCTGATCCGCCGCTACGGACGCGAGGACATGGAACAGGTCTTCCTCGACATCGCGCGCGGGACGAGCTCGACCGGCAGCGAGGCCGCGCAATGAACGCGAGCCCGCTTGCCGCCAGCCTCGGCCGGCTGGGCGCGATGCTGTCGCGCCACTACTACCTGTTCCGCGGGTCGTGGACGCGCGTGTTCGACCTGATGTATTGGCCGCTGCTCCAGATGGTGATCTGGGGTTTCATCACGCTGTTCCTGAACCAGCATTCCAACTGGTTCGCGCAGGCCGCCGGCGTGCTGATCGGCGCTGTCCTGCTGTGGGACGTGCTGGTGCGCGCGCAGTTCGGCTTCACGCTGTCGCTGCTGGAAGAAATGTGGTCGCGCAACCTCGCGAACCTGTTCGTCTCGCCGCTGCGCCCGTTCGAGTTCGGCCTGTCGCTGATGATGCTGGGCGTCATCCGCTCGATGATCGGCGTGATCCCGGCGGCCCTGCTGGCGATCCCGCTCTTCCACTATTCGGTCTTCGAGATGGGCCTGCCGCTGATCGCATTCTGGTCGATGCTGATCATGCTCGGCTGGTCGATCGGGCTGATGATCGCTTCGCTGCTGTTCCGCTTCGGGCTCGCGGCGGAATCCTACGCGTGGGCGTCGATCTTCCTGATCCAGCCGGTCTCGGGCGTGTGGTACCCGGTCGCGGTCCTGCCCGACTGGCTGAAGCCGGTCGCGTGGGCGCTGCCGACCACGCATGTGTTCGAAGGCATGCGCGCCCTCGTCATCGGCGGCACGTTCCGCTGGGACCTGCTCGCCTCGGCCGCAGCACTCAACCTCGTCTATCTCGCCCTCGGCTTCGCGGCGTTCCTCTACGCCTTCGGGCGCGCGCGCATGCGCGGCCAGCTGATCCAGTCGAGCGAATGATGATCCGCGCGGTTGCGGCACTCGTCCTGCTCACCGCACCGGCCGCGGCACTGGAGCGCGTCACATTCGCGTCGGCGAACGGCGACGCGATCGGCGGCGTCTTCGCGAAGCCCGAAGGTGCCGGCCCGTTCCCTGCCGTTGTACTTCTGCACGGCTGCGGCGGTTTCCTGCGTTCGGACGGGCGGCTTTCCTCGCGCGACGCGCAGTGGAACGCGCTGCTGGTCAAGCGCGGCTATGCCGTGCTGCATGTCGACAGCTTCGGCCCGCGCGGCCTGCGCGAGACCTGCACGCTGCGCGACCCGCCGGTCCGACCCGAGCGCGAGCGGCCCTTCGACGCCTATGGCGGCCTTGCCTGGCTGCAGGCCCGGCCCGACATCGCACCCGCGCGCATCGGCCTGATGGGCTGGTCGAACGGCGCCATGGCCGTGCTGTCGACGCTGCGCGTCGATGCACCGGCACGGCCCGCCCTTGCCGCGGATTTCCGCCTGGCGGTCGCGTTCTATCCAGGCTGCCGCGCCGTCGCGGCCGTGAAGCCCGAATGGGACACGAAGATCGCGCTGACGATCCTGATCGGCGAGGCCGACGACTGGACGAACGCGCCGCCCTGCGTGGCGCTGGCCGGGAAATCCGCCGCGCGCGGCGCACCCGTGTCGATCAAGGTCTATCCGGGCGCCTATCACGATTTCGACGCGCCCGACACGAAGCTGCGCGTGCGCGAGAACGTCGCCAGCACGCGCAGCCGCACCGCGACGATCGGCACCGATCCGGCCGCGCGCGACGATGCGCTTTCGCGCGTGCCGGCATTGCTCGACGAAGCGCTGAAGGCCCGCTAGCGCCCGCCCAGTTCGCGCGCGTGGCGCTTGAACAGCCGCCCGAGCGCCTCGGCCGCCGCGCGCACGACCGCGACGCGGCGCAGGTCGCGATGGATCACCATGTACATGTTCTCGTCCAGCTCCGGAATCGGGCCGCCGATGCGGATCAGCCGCGGCTCGGCGTCGCCCAGATGGCAGGGCAGCAGCGTGGCGCCCAGCCCGTCGAGCGCCGCCTGATGGCGAAGGACGGTTTCCGAAACCTTCATCGCGACGCGCACGCGCGGCAGGATCGCGGCCGAATAGCGCGCCTGCGGCGACTTCTCCGAGCCCGTCTCGCGCGCGATGAAATCGATCCCGTCGATGCCGTCGCCGGGCCGGCGCTTGCAGGCGGCGAGATACGCGTGCGAGGCGTAGATCGCGTTGGCGACATGCGCGACCTTGCGGCCGGCCAGATCGGGCCCGTCGGGCAGTTCGAGCATGCGCAACGCGATGTCCGCCTCGCGCCGCGCGAGATCGACGGCCTTGCGCGTCGCCGTCAGCGTCAGCGGCGTGCCGGCGAGATCGCGCTGCAGTTCGGCGAAATGCCGCACGAGGAACCAAGCGATCGAGTTGACGGAGCTGACGACGACCGGCCGGCGTTCGGGCTCGCGCGCGATGCGCGCGCGCCGCTCGAGCGTGGCGGCACCGGCATCCATCGTGCGCGCCCCCTCCAGCGCCTCGCGGCCGAGTGCGGTCAGGCGCAGCGCGTTGGGCAGCCGGTCGAACAGCGGGGCGCCCAAATGCTGTTCCAGCGCCTTCAGATGGCGGCCGAGCGTCGCCTCGCTCAGCTTCGTGGCGCGCGCGGCCTTGGCGAGGCTGCCGGAATCGGCGATCGCGAGGAAGGCGCGGATATCGTCCCAGTCGGTTGCGGTCATCCCCGCAATCGTCGCGCAATCCGCGCGAAGAGGGAAGCAAGGTTCGGCACATGCAGCGGGGCGGCCTCGCCGATGCGCGGCGGGCGTTGGCCGCGGCCGACGAGCCCGAGATCGATGAAGGGTGCGTATTTCATGCCTGCGATCCTGCACCGGATGCGGCCTTGCGCGAGCCGTCCGGTTCCGCGACCGGGCCCCTGCAGGATTGTCGGGCTACATGGTCGCGGTTTCGCCGCCCGTTTGCGCCGGGCTAAGGTCGCGCCGGGCGGAAGGGATGGGCGATGCGCGGGTGGGGAAACGGGCTTCTGGGCGTGGTCATCTTCAGCGGCTCGCTGCCGGCAACACGCGTCGCCGTCGGCGGATTCGAGCCGCTGTTCCTGTCGTCCGCGCGCGCCGCGATCGCGGCACTCCTCGGGGCCACCCTGCTGCTGGCACTTCGCCAGCCGCGGCCGACGCGCGAGGATCTCGTCCCGCTGGCGATCGTGGCCGTCGGCGTGGTGATCGGCTTCCCGTTCCTGACGGCACTCGCACTCCAGCACGTCACGGCGGCACATTCGATCGTGTTCATCGGTTTGCTGCCGCTCGCCACCGCGATCTTCGGCGTGCTGCGCGGCGGCGAAAGGCCCAAGCCGGCTTTCTGGCTGTTCTCGATCCTCGGCAGCCTGTCGGTCGCCGGCTTCGCGCTGGTGCAGGATTCCGACGCGTCGCTCGAAGGCGACCTGCTGATGCTGGGTGCTATCGTGCTGTGCGGTCTGGGCTATGCCGAGGGGGCGACGCTGTCGCGCCGGCTCGGCGGCTGGCAGGTGATCTCGTGGTCGCTGCTGCTGTCGTTCCCCGCGATGGCGGCGATGGCGCTGGCGACACTTCCGGCAACGTGGGACGGGATCGGCCTGCCGGCGTGGGGCGGGCTCGCCTACGTGTCGGTCTTCAGCATGCTGGTCGGCTTCGTGTTCTGGTATCGCGGGCTGGCACTGGGCGGCATCGCCGGCGTCGGGCAGCTCCAGCTGCTCCAGCCCTTCTTCGGGCTCGCACTTGCCGGCCTGCTGCTGGGCGAGCCGGTCGCCTGGACGATGATCGCCGCGACCGGGCTGGTCGTGCTCTGCGTCGCAGGTGCCAAGAAGTTCGCCTGACCTAGGCCTTTCCGGCCACGCCGGCATCCGCGAAGGTCGCCATGCCGGTGTGGCAGGCGACCGCCGCGCGCACGACCGCGATGGCGAGGGCAGCACCCGACGCTTCGCCCAGCCGCATGCCGAAATCGAACAGGGCCGTGCGCCCGAGCTTGTCGAGAAGCCGGCGATGCCCCGGTTCGGCCGACAAATGTGCCACCTGACAATGATCGAGGCCGTGCGGGTCGAGCGCGTGGACGACAGCGCCGGCGACCGTGCAGGCAAAGCCGTCGAGCAGCACGGGCACGCGCGCAAGGCGTGCCGCAAGGATCGCGCCGACGATCGCCGCCAGCTCGAACCCGCCCGTGCGGGCAAGCACGTCGAGCGGTGCGCGTTTTTCGGAAAAATGCAGCTTCGCGGCGATGTCGACCGCCTCGATCTTGCGCGCGAGGGCCGAGCCCGCGACACCCGTACCCGGCCCGACCCAATCGGCGGCCGTGCCGCCGAACAGGCCCACACACAGGGCAGCGGCCGACGTCGTGTTCGCGATCCCCATTTCGCCAAGGCACAGAAGATCGATGCCCGGCTCGACCGCCATCATCCCGTAGGCGATGGCGCGCGCGCACTCCTCTTCGTCCATCGCCGGGCCCTGCGCGAAATCCGCGGTCGGCCGCTCGAGCGCCATCTCGTAGACGCGAAGCTCGGCATCGAACGCGGTGCAGAGCTGGTTGACCGCCGCCCCGCCCGAAACGAAGTTCTGCACCATCTGCTGGGTGACCGACGCCGGGAAGGCCGACACGCCGCGCGCGGCAATCCCGTGATTGGCCGCGAACACCGCCACGCGCGGCCGGTTGAGGCGCGGCGGATGGGCCCCCTGCCAGGTCGACATCCAGGCCGCGATCTCCTCCAGTCGGCCCAAGGCACCGGCCGGCTTCGTGAGCTGGCCTTCGCGCAGCGCTGCCTTGGTCGCCGATTCGAGATCCGGCCCCAGCAGTTCCGGCAGCAGGGCGAGGATTTCCGAGAATCGGGCGACGGGCTGGCGCATGGGGCGGGCGGGCTTTCTTGGCTGGCGTTGGTGCCGAAGGCGTCCTATCTTCCCGCGCCCATCTCCGCAAGCCCGCGTTTACGGCCCCCTTCCGAATGTCCGCCGAACCCGATTCCGACGAAACGACCGCCCGACCCGGATTCGGCAACGAGCTGCGCCTGGCCCTCGCCTTCCTGACGCGCGTTCCGGTGCGCCTGGCGCCGCACGTCGCCGACCATCCGCTCGCCGCCGCGGTGCGCGCCTTCCCGTTCGCGGGCCTGCCGGTCGCGTTCGCGGGCTCGCTCGCCTACGCGCTCGCGTGGACGCTCGGCGTCCCGCCGGCACTTGCGGGCCTGCTTGCGCTTGCCGCGATGATGGTCACGACAGGTGCCTTGCACGAGGACGGCCTGGCCGATTTCGCCGACGCCGCCGGCGTGCGCGACATCGACCGGCGCCTTGCCGTGATGCGCGACAGCCGCATCGGCACCTACGGCGTGCTGGCGCTGATCCTGTCGGTTTCGCTGCGCGCGGGCGCACTTTCGTATCTCGCCGATCCGTTCGACGTGGCGTGCGTGCTGGTCGCCGCGTCCTGCGCGTCGCGCGCCTGCGTCGTCTACGCGATGCTGGTGCTGCCTTTCGCGCGCGACGACGGGTTGGCCCGCCTCGCCGGCCGGCCGGGCCGTGCCCGCACGCTCGACGCGCTTGCCATCGGTGCGGTCTTCCTGCTCGCGCTCGGCGGGCTCGGCGCGCTGGTGGCGCTGGCGCTTGCGGCCCTTGCCACGCTCGCGGTCGTCGGCTGCGCGCGCCGGCTGGTCGGCGGGCAGACGGGCGACGTTCTCGGCAGCGTCCAGCAAGTCGCGGAGATCGCGATCCTGCTGGCCGCACTTATCGCGCAATCCTGGTGACGAGGAATCCCGAATGGACGGAATGACCGAAACGCGCTTCTGGCTGGTCCGCCACGCCCCCGTCGTGGGCCAGCAGGGCCGCTGCTACGGCACCAAGGACGTCGAGTGCGACACGACGAACGAGGCGGCGTTCGCCGGCCTCGCGCGCATCGTGCCCGACAAGGGTGCCTGGCACGTGACGCCGCTGTCGCGCACGCGGCGCACGGCCGACGCGATCTGGAACGCGAAGGGCACGGCGAAACCCGAGCTGACGATCTGCGAAGGCATGATCGAGCAGTGCTTCGGCGACTGGCAGGGCCAGACCTACGTCGCGCTCGGCGCCTACGGCTTCGGGCCGCCGGAAAAGTCGCACCGCCACTGGCTGACGATGGCCGACATCAAGCCGGACGGCGGCGAGAGCTTCAAGGAAGTGTGCGCGCGCGTGGGCCGCACACTCGACTCGCTCGCCGAGAAGTTCCGCGGCCAGGACGTGCCGGTCGTCTGCCACGGCGGCACGATCCGCGCATGCGTGGCGCATGCGCTGAGGCTGGAAGCGGAATCCGCCCTCGCGATGACGATCGACACGCTGTCGGTCACGCGCATCGACCGGCTCGACGGCGCCGGTGTGGGCAATTCGTGGCGCGTGGGTTTCGTCAACCGTCCGCCGGTGTAAGCCCGGCGTTCAGGGCCGCGGGAACGACAGGTATTTGTCGAGCACCGCGTCGACATGCTTGGCCGTGCGCAGCAGGCTGGCGCGGTTGCCGGCCGGATCCTCGACGAACAGTTCGGTCTTGCCGCCGAAGCGCTTCGCCGCGTTGAAGGCGCCGCGCATCGTGGCGCAGCCCGCGCGCTCGGGTTCCGCATCCTTGCCGCCGCAGAAGAACATCCAACGCGTATCGTCGAACGGGCCGAGGCCGAACTGGCCCTGCGCCACGCGGCGGTTGGCGGGCAGGTCTTCGGCCATCGCACCCGAATTGACCAGCGTCGCGGCGAAGAAGCGGCCGCCCGAATGGCGGTCGAGTGCCTGCACCGCGAAAGCCGTTTCCGCACCGCGGCCGATGCCGTAGAGCAGCAGCGAACCCGGCTTCATGCCCATCGTGCGCAGCGCCTGCTCGAGTTCGCGGTAGATGACGTCGGCCTGCGCATAGTGCGCCGGGCCGTCGCCCGTACCGTACCACCACTGCATGGCGATGATGCCGATCTGGCGGCGCACCAGCGTGGGATGCCAGAGGGCGATTTCTTCCTGCGCCCAGCCCTTGGCATCGGGCAGCACGACGACCCAGCCTTTGGGCGAAGGCACGGGCGACCACGACGTCACGAACAGGCGGCCGTCGCGCGTCACACGGTTGCTGACGCCAATCTGCTGGCCGAACTTGACCTTGTCGGGGATCGCCTCCTGCGCGCGCTGCAGGATCGTTCCCTGCGGCGGCCCGGGCGACTGGGCGACCGCGGAAACTGCGGCCATAAGCACCGCGAATCCCGCAAGAATTCCGACTAGACCCCGACGCATGGCGTTCCGCCTTCTGCCTGCTGGTTTCCACCAATTCGGCGTGATAGTAACGTCCCTGCATCCGGACAGGGAAGTCTGGTGAAGCATGTTTTGGTGTAGATTTTACACCTCAAATGCCAACCCGGCGCTGCCCCCGCAACTGTAAGGGTTAGGTCCGCCGCCATTCCGATCGCCACTGGCCGCTTCATGCGGCCGGGAAGGCACGGGCGGCAGGCCGTCGATCCCGAGCCAGGAGACCTCCCGGATTGCCGAGCGTCGGCGGCCCCCCGCCGGAACTCGCCCACCCACAACCGTCCTCGGCGGGAGGAACAGGTGCGAAATGGCCGGAAGACCGTCCGCGCGTAAGCCGGGCAAGAAACATCCCATCGTGCTGGTGCTGGGCGGTGCCCGCTCGGGCAAGAGCGCGTTCGCCGAAGCGCGTGCACTGGCGTTGCGTGCGCGCAAGGCGAAGGCGCTCTACCTCGCCACCGCAGAACCGCGCGACGGCGAGATGCGCGCGCGCATCGCCACGCATCGCGCAAGGCGCGGCACGCACTGGGCGACGCACGAAGAACCGCTCGACATCGCCGGCGCGCTCGACGCGCACGCCCGGCCCGGTGCGCCCGTGCTGGTCGACTGCCTGACGCTGTGGCTCGCCAATCTCCTGGGTGCGGGGTGCGACGTCGATGCGGCGTTCGCCGGCCTGTGCGCGGCACTCAGGCGCGCGAAGGGGCCGGTCGTGCTCGTCTCGAACGAGGTCGGGCTCGGCATCGTGCCCGACAACGCGATGGCGCGCGAATTCCGCGACCATGCAGGCCGCCTGCATCAGGCGGTGGGTGCTGTCGCATCGCATGTGGTTTTCGTGGCGGCCGGGCTGCCGCTGTTCCTGAAAGGACCGAAGAAATGAAGCGTATCCCCGCAACCGTCGTCACCGGATTTCTGGGTGCCGGCAAGACGACGCTGCTGCGCCGCATCGCCGAGCGCGCGGATGGACGGCGCATCGCCTTCGTCATCAACGAGTTCGGAGCACTCGGCATGGACCGCGAGATCCTGCTGGGCTGCGGCGACGATGCCTGCGCGCCCGGCGACGTGGTCGAGCTTGCCAATGGCTGCATCTGCTGCACGGTCGCCGACGATTTCCTGCCCACGCTTGAAGCGCTGCTCGCCCGCGTGCCCGCCCTCGACCACATCGTGATCGAGACGTCGGGACTCGCGCTGCCCAAGCCGCTCGTGCAGGCGTTCAACTGGCCGTCGGTCAAGGCGCGCGCGACGGTCGACGGCGTGGTCACGCTCGTCGACGGGCCCGCTTTGTCCGCCGGCCGCTTCGCCGACGACGAGGAAGCGCTGGCTGCCCAGCGCGCGGCCGATCCCGCCCTCGACCACGACAATCCGCTGGAAGAAGTGTTCGCCGACCAGCTCGCCTGCGCCGACCTCGTGCTGCTGACCAAGACCGATACGCTCGATGCTGCTGCACGCGCGAATCTCGAATCCGAACTCGGCGGGAAGCTGCGCAAGGGCGCCAAGCTCGTTTCGGCCTCGCATGGCGACGTGCCGCTTTCCGTGCTTCTCGGCCTCGACGCGCGCGCCGAGGACGATCTCGCCACGCGCCCCAGCCATGCCGATGCCGAGGGCGAGCACGACCACGACGATTTCGACAGCTTCGTCGTCGAACCCGGCACGATCGCCGATCCGGTCGCGTTCGAACGCCGCCTCGTCGCCGCGATCGAGCGGCACGACGTGCTGCGCGCCAAGGGCTTCCTCGACGTGCCCGGCAAGCCGATGCGCCTGGCCGTGCAGGCCGTTGGCCCGCGCGTCGAACGCTATTTCGACCGTGCGTGGGCGGCGGGCGAGGATCGCGCCAGCCGCCTCGTCGTGATCGGCAAGAAGGGTATCGACCAAAGCGCCATCCGCGCGGCCCTCGCCTGATGCATCTGCTGGCCGCCACGCCGGGACTTGTTCTCGACGACGACCGGGCGGTCGATCTCGCCCAGTCGGCGGCCGGCATCGTCCTGCTGACGATGGCGGACAGCGAGATCGTCGGGCTCGCGCGCGCCCGCACCTCGACGGGCACGAAGCTGCGTCTCGCCAACGCGCTCGCCCTCAAGCATCCCTACTCCGTCGATCTCTATGTCGAGAAGACGCTGGCCGGTGCGCGCGTGATCGTGGCGCGCCTGCTCGGCGGGCGCGGCTACTGGCCTTATGGCGTGGACCGGCTGGTCGAGACGGCGCGCACGAACGGTGCCCTGCTCGCGTTGCTGCCCGGCGACGAGAAGCCGGATGCCGAATTGCAGCAGCTCTCGACCGTGACGCCGGACACGTATGCGCGGCTGCACGCGTATTTCACGCATGGCGGGCCGGCGAACTATGCGGCCGCGCTTGCCTTCCTCGACGATCTCGCTGACGACACGGCGAAAGCCCCGCCGCCCGTGCCCGTCGCGCGCGCCGGCCGTCTTGTCCATGCGCACGCACGGCCGGGTGCACCGGTCGCGGCGCTCGTTTTCTATCGCGCGCATTATCAGGCGGGCGACATCGCGGCCGTCGAAGCGCTCGTCGCCGCCCTCGCGGCCCGGAACCTCGACGTGCACGCGTTCTACGTGTCGAGCCTCAAGGACGCGTCGGTCGCGGCGTTCCTCGCCGCCGAGCTTGCCGCAAGTCCGCCCGACATCGCGATCAACCTGACCGGTTTTGCCGTGGGCGAAGGCGATCCGCTCGCCGCGTTCGACGTGCCCGTCCTGCAGGCCGTGCTTGCCGCACAGACCGTGGAGGCGTGGCGCGCCGATACGCGCGGCCTTGCCCCGCGCGACATCGCGATGAACGTGGCGCTGCCGGAACTCGACGGGCGCATCCTGTCGCGCGCCGTCGGCTTCAAGGGGCCGCTGGGGCGCGACGAAGCGTGCGAGACCGAGCTTGTCGGCTTCGTGCCGGAACCTGGCCGCGTCGCCTTCGTCGCCGATCTCGCCGCCAACTGGGTGAAGCTGCGCCGCAAGAAGCCGGCCGAACGGCGCGTGGCACTCGTGCTCGCCAACTATCCGGGCAAGGACGGGCGGCTTGCCAACGGCGTGGGGCTCGACACGCCGGCCGCATGCTGCGCGATCCTCGCCGCCCTCGCGCGCGAAGGCTATTCGGCTGCCGGCGCGCCGAAGGATTCGGCGGCCCTGATGCGCGTGCTGCTCGACGGGCCGACGAACCGGCGCAAGCGGGCGGATGGCGGCGTGCGCTTCCCGCTCGACGCCTATCGCGCGTTCTTCGCCACGCTTCCCGATGCCGTCCGCAAGGCGGTGAACGCGCGCTGGGGTGCGCCGGAAGCCGATCCGCGCATCGACGGCGACGCGTTCGTGCTGCCGGTCCATCCCTTCGGCAATGTCGCGGTCGCGATCCAGCCCGCGCGCGGCTACGAGATCGACCCGGCGGCGACATATCACGACCCCGCCCTCGTCCCGCCGCACGGCTATCTCGCGTTCCATGCGTGGCTGCGCGGTTTCGATGCGGCTGTACACGTGGGCAAGCACGGCAATCTCGAATGGCTGCCGGGCAAGGGGATCGCCCTTTCGGACGAATGCTTCCCGGAAGCGGCACTCGGCCCCATGCCCAATCTCTATCCCTTCATCGTCAACGATCCGGGCGAAGGCACGCAAGCCAAGCGCCGCGCTTCGGCCGTCACGATCGACCATCTCACGCCGCCGCTGACGCGCGCGGGATCCTACGGTCCCCAGGCCGCACTCGAACGCCTGATCGACGAATACGACGAGGCGAGCCGTCTCGACCCGCGCCGCATGCCGTCGCTCGCCGCCGAGATCCTCGACATCGCGCGACGCACCGGGCTGGCGGCCGAATGCGGCATTGCCGAAAGCGACGCCCCGGGTGCCGCACTGCCCAAGCTCGACGGGCTGCTGTGCGAACTGAAGGAACACCAGATCCGCGACGGGCTGCACGTGTTCGGCACGTCGCCGGATGGCGTGCAGCGCCGCGACACGCTCGTCGCCATCGCGCGATCCCCCCGTCTCGGCGGTCGGCCGCAGGACGAATCGCTGCAGCGCGCCATCGCGCGCGATCTCGGGCTGCCGTTCGATCCGCTCGATTGCGACATGACCGTGCATGGCGAAGCGGTCGAACGGATCGAGGAACACGCCGCCCGCCTCGTCGACGGCGAGACTCCGCCCGGCCCCGCAAGTGCCGCCGTGTGCGGCTGGATCGCCGCCACGCTCGCCCCCGCGTTCGACGCGAGCGGCGCACGCGAGATAGAGGCGCTGCTGGCCGGGCTCGCCGGAAGGCGCGTGGCACCCGGCCCCTCGGGTGCGCCGTCGCGCGGCCGGCCCGACGTGCTGCCCACGGGACGGAACTTCTATTCGGTCGATCTGCGCGCCGTGCCCACACCGTCGGCCTGGGCGCTGGGCTGGAAATCGGCCGGCCTGCTGCTGGAGCGCCACCTGCAGGACCACGGCGACTGGCCCAAGGCCGTTGCGCTGTCGGCCTGGGGCACGGCCAACATGCGCACCGGCGGCGACGACATCGCGCAGGGTCTCGCACTTATGGGCGTGAAGCCCACCTGGGACCCGTCGAGCCTGCGCGTGACGGGGTTCGAAGTACTTTCGCTCGACCTGCTCGACCGGCCGCGTGTGGACGTCACGCTGCGCGTGTCGGGTTTCTTCCGCGACGCGTTCGCGGGCCTGATCGACCTGTTCGACGCCGCCGCGCGCAAGGTGGCCTCGCTCGACGAGCCCGCACATCTCAACCCGCTCGCCGCGCGCGTGCGTGCCGAAGGCGGCGGGCGCGAGGCGGCCACGCGCGTGTTCGGCTCGAAGCCGGGTGCCTACGGCGCGGGCCTGCAGGCGCTGATCGACGAAGGCGGCTGGAGCGATGCGGGCGATCTCGCGCGCGCCTATGTCGCGTGGGGCGGCTATGCCTATCGCGCGGGGGCCGAAGGCGAGGCCGCGCACGACCTGTTCGAGAAGCGCCTCGCGCGCGTCGAGGCCGTGCTGCACAACCAGGACAATCGCGAGCACGACCTGCTCGACAGCGACGACTATTACCAGTTCGAAGGCGGGCTCGCGGCGGCCGTGACCGCGCTTTCCGGCCGCACGCCCGTCCTCTACCACAACGACCATTCGCGGCCCGATGCGCCCAAGGTGCGCACGCTCAAGGAAGAGATTGCCCGCGTCGTGCGCGCACGCGCGACCAATCCCAAATGGATCGAAGGCTGCAGGCGCCACGGCTACAAGGGTGCTTTCGAGATGGCCGCGACGGTCGATTACCTGTTCGCCTTCGCCGCGACCACGCCGTGCGTGGAAAGCCGCCAGTTCGACGCGCTGTTCGACGCCTATCTGCGCGACGCCGATACGCGCGCCTTCGTCGCCTCGGTCAATGCGCCCGCACTACGCGAGATGGCCGAACGCTTCGACGAGGCCCGCGCGCGCGGCCTGTGGCGGCCGGGCAGCAACGACGCGCCCGCTTTGATCGACGAACTCAAGAGGATTCCATGACCGACGACATCCACGCCGCCAAGATGCGCCGCATCAAGGAAGCCCGCGACCGCATGATGGCGGAGAAATCGGGCGAGAAAGGCCTGCTGATCGTCCATACCGGCAAGGGCAAGGGCAAGTCGTCCTCGGCCTTCGGCATGGTCATGCGCTGCCTCGGCCACGGCATGAAGGTCGGCATCGTCCAGTTCGTGAAGGGGGCGTGGGACACCGGCGAGGCGCGCCTGCTCAAGCGCTTCCCCGAACTGTGCGAGATCCAGACGCTGGGCGAAGGCTTCACGTGGGAGACGCAGGACAAGGCGCGCGACATCGCGGCGGCCGAGCGCGCCTGGACCGAGTCCAAACGCATGCTCGCCGACGAGAGCCTGCGCATGGTCGTACTCGACGAGCTGAACATAGCACTCCGCAACGGCTATTTCCCGGTCGAACCGGTTCTCGAGGCGATCGCCGCGCGCCCGCCGATGCAGCATTGCGTGGTCACGGGCCGCAATGCGCCGCAGGAAATGATCGACGCGGCCGACCTCGTGACCGAGATGACGATGGTCAAGCATCCGTTCCGCGACGGCATCAAGGCGCAGGCGGGGGTCGAGTTCTAGGACGATGGCCGCGCGCGCGCTCATGTTCCAGGGGACGGGGTCGGACGTCGGCAAGTCGCTGGTCGTCGCCGGCCTTGCGCGCGCCTTCGCCAACCGCGGGCTCGCCGTGCGCCCGTTCAAGCCGCAGAACATGTCGAACAACGCCGCCGTCACCGCCGACGGCGGCGAAATCGGCCGCGCGCAGGCCCTGCAGGCGCGCGCAGCCCGCGTGCCCGCGACCAGCGACATGAACCCGGTCCTGCTGAAGCCGCAGTCCGAGACCGGCGCGCAGATCGTCGTGCAGGGCAAGGTCTTCGGCACGGCGCGCGCGGCGGCGTATCATGCACTCAAGCCGCAGCTGATGGCCCGCGTGCTGGAAAGCTTCGGAAGGCTCGCCGCCGGGGCCGATCTCGTCCTCGTCGAGGGCGCCGGCTCGCCCGCCGAGATCAACCTGCGCGCGGGCGACATCGCCAACATGGGGTTCGCCGCGGCTGCCGACGTGCCCGTCGTGCTGGTCGGCGATATCGACCGCGGCGGCGTGATCGCGTCCTTCGCCGGCACGATGGCGCTGCTGCAGCCCGACGAACGCGCGCGCGTGGCGGGCTGCATCGTCAACAAGTTCCGCGGCGACATCGCCCTGTTCGACGGCGGACGCCGGGCGATCGAGACGCATGCCGGGATCGCGTGCCTCGGCGTGATCCCGTGGTTCGCCGACGCGCGCCTGCTGCCGGCCGAGGATGGCGCTTCGCTGGGCGGCCGCTATGCCGCGCGCGACGGCGCCATCAAGATCCGCGTGCCGCGCCTGCCCTGCATCGCCAATTTCGACGATCTGGACCCGCTCGCGGCGGAGGCCGACGTCGATCTCGCTTTGCTCGAACCGGGCGAAGCGCTGCCGGGCGACTGCGATGCGGTGCTGCTGCCAGGTTCGAAGGCGACGATCGCCGATCTCGCCTTCCTGCGTGCGCAGGGCTGGGACATCGACATCGCGGCGCATGTGCGGCGCGGCGGGGCGCTCGTCGGCCTGTGCGGCGGCTACCAGATGCTCGGGCGTACGCTCGCCGATCCCAGCGGCATTGAAGGACCGGCAGGGACCGTGCCGGGCCTCGGCCTGCTGCCCGTCGATACGGTGCTTGCACCAGAAAAGACGCTGCGCGAAGTGCATGCACTCGACGCGCTGTCGGGCTGCGGCGTGCATGGCTACGAGATCCATCTCGGTCGCACGCAGGGCGGCGCGTCGCCGCTGCTGTCGCTCGACGGCCGCGCTGAGGGTGCTGTCTCCGTCGACGGGCGCGTCCGGGGCAGCTACATCCACGGCCTGTTCGCGTCGGACGCGTATCGCGCGCACTGGCTTGCCACGCTGCGCGCCGGGCGGAATTCCGGGTTCGCCTACGAGATGCAGGTGGAAGCCACGCTCGACCGGCTCGCCGCGCACATCGCCGCCGCCGTCGATCTCGACCGGCTGCTGGGGCTGGCGCGATGTCTCTAGAGCAGCAGCATCATCCGGCCGGTGGCCAGCGCCCCGATCAGGCCCGCCTGCACGAGGCACGCGACCACGAACAGCCAGAGTGCCCGGCGCATGTCCGCGACGTTGGCGCGCGCCCGGCCGCTGCCGATCCACGGATCGTCGACGAGCGTGCTGCCGTAGCGCCGCGGTCCCGCGATGGCAAGATCGAGGGCGCCGGCGAAGGCCCCCTCCGGCCAGCCGGCATTGACCGAGCGGTGCTTGCGCGCGTCCTTGAACGCGATGCGCAGGGCCGCGAAGGGTCGCGCACCGGGTGCAACGAACGCGGCGAATGCGACGATCAGCGCGCTGAGGCGGGCCGGCACGAAATTCATCGCCGTATCCAGGCGCGCGGCGAAGCGGCCGAAATCGATATAGCGCTCGTTGCGGTGCGCGATCATCGAATCGAGCGTATTGACCGCCTTGAACGCGAAAAGCCCCGGCAGGCCGAACAGCGCGAACCAGAAGACCGGTGCGACGACCGCGTCGGAGAAATTCTCGGCGAGCGATTCGATCCCCGCGCGCGCTACGCCATGCACGTCGAGGCTTTCCGGATCGCGGCCCACGATCGCCGCGACGGCGCGACGGCCGCCGACGAGCCCCTCCTTGTCGAGCGCGCTCGCGACGGCCGCGACATGCGCATAGAGCGAGCGCTGCGCGATCAGGACCGACGCGACGAACGCCTCCAGCATCCAGCCCCACCACCGGCCGCGCGAAACGAGCAGGATCGACCAGCCCGCCGCCGTCGCGACGCCCACGACCAGCACCACCGTCAGCGCGCCGCGCGCGCGCAGGTCGCCGGACCCGCGCTGCGGGCGGTTGAGCCGCGTCTCGAGCGCCGAGACCATCCGGCCGAGCCACTGCACCGGATGGCCGATCCGGCCGAGCAGGAAGCGCATCTCGCCGAACGCGGCGTCGAGCGCCAGGGCCGCCAGCAGCACGAGCAGCGGTTCGAAGGGCGGCGGGGCGGGAAGAATCGACATGTCCGCGAGAGTGACGCGCGGCGTATACTTGGTCAACGCACGAGGAGTGGAAGATGAACGAACCCGCCGTGATGATCTGCGGCCACGGGAGCCGGGATACCGACGCCATACGCCAGTTCGACGCGATGGTCGGGGCCCTGCGCGCCCGCCTGCCCGGCCGCGAGGTGGGTTCCGGCTTCCTCGAATTCGCGCGCCCGATCATCCGCGAGGGGCTCGACGCGCTGAAGGCCAAGGGGGCAACGAGAATTCTTGCGCTGCCGGCGATGCTGTTCGCGGCCGGCCACGTCAAGAACGACCTGCCGTGGGAGCTCAACACCTGGGCTGCCGAGAACCCGGGCGTGAAGGTCGAGTTCGGCCGCGATCTCGCCATCGACCTGAAGCTGATCGAGGCGGCCAAACAGCGTATCGAGGAGGCCGAGGCGAAGGCGACCCGGCCGGCCACGCGCGAGGAAACGCTTCTGGTCGTCGTCGGACGCGGCACGAACGATCCCGACGCGAACTCGAACGTCGCCAAGATCGCGCGCATGCTGTGGGAGGGGATGGGCTTCGGCTGGGCGACGGTCGCCTATTCCGGCGTGGCGCACCCGCGCACCAACGAATGCCTGTCGCGCGTCGTGCGGCTCGGCTTCCGGCGCATCATCGTGTTCCCGTATTTCCTGTTCGACGGGATTCTCGTGAAGCGCATCTACGAGCAGACGCAGGAAGTCGCTTCCGTCAACGCGGACGTCGAGTTCGTCAGGGCCGACTATCTCAACGCGCACGACAAGGTCGTCGACGCGTTCCTCGAACGGCTGGCGGAGATCGACCGCGGCCAGACGGCGATGAACTGCATGGTCTGCAAGTACCGCACGCAGATCGTCGGCTACGAGGCCGACGTGGGTGCCGTGCAGGCGGGCCACCACCTGCATGTGCGCGGCATCGGCACCGACGGCGATCACGGGCATTCGCATGGACACGATCACGGGCACGACCACGGACACCACCACCATCACGGCCACGACCATTCCCACGATCACGGGCATCACCATGGCCACGACCACGCGCATCCGCACAAGCACCGCTAGGCGATGATCGACTATCTGCGCGACCCGGCCGAGATCTACCGGCGCTCCTTCGCGACGATCCGGGCGGAGGCGAAGCTCGACCAGTTCGCGCCCGACGTGGCGGCGATGGCGCTGCGGGTTGCACACGCATGCGGCATGGCCGACGTGGCCGAAGCGCTCGTCGCGACCGCCGACGTGGCGGCGAAGGCACGCGCGGCCCTTGCCGCGGGTGCGCCGATCCTGTGCGACGCGTCGATGGTGGCGCACGGCATCCAGCGCCGCCGCCTGCCGGCGGACAACGAGATCGTCTGCCTCGTCGACACGCCGGAAGCAGCCGCCCGCGCGGCCGAGCTGCGTTCCACGCGCTCGGCCGCCGCGGTCGATCTGTGGGGGCCGCGCCTTGCCGGGGCTGTCGTCGCGATCGGCAACGCGCCCACCGCCCTGTTCCGCCTGCTCGAGAATCTCGATATTGGCGGGCCGCACCCGGCAGCCGTCTTCGCATTCCCGGTCGGTTTCGTCGGCGCAGTCGAGTCCAAGCAGGCGCTGGTCGAGAATCCGCGCGGGCTTTCCTTCGTCACGCTGCCCGGCCGGCGCGGCGGCAGCGCCATGGCGGCCGCCTGCGTCAACGCGATCTCCGGCAATGCCGAGGAAGGGGCCGGCGCATGAGCGCCTGGCTCCATGTCGTGGGTATCGGCGAGGACGGGCTTGCCGGCCTGTCGGCAGCCGCGCG
This sequence comes from Tagaea sp., assembly GCA_965279565.1. Classification (GTDB taxonomy): domain Bacteria; phylum Pseudomonadota; class Alphaproteobacteria; order CACIAM-22H2; family CACIAM-22H2; genus Tagaea. The sequence goes on from OZ257249.1 coordinate 686,656, forward strand.
CGCGACGGTCGAGGCCGCCGAGTTCCTGTTCGGCGGCAAGCGGCATCTCGCGTTCGTACCGGACACGAAGGCCGAGAAGATCGTCTGGGACAGCCCGCTGGGCGCCACGCTGGATGCAGTCGCGGCGAAGCGCGGGTCGCGCGTCGTCGTGCTCGCCTCGGGCGATCCGATGTGGTTCGGTGCGGGTGCCACGCTCGCCCGCCGTTTTCCGGCCGACGAGATACACGTCTTGCCCCACCTGTCGTCCTTTGCGTTGGCCGCTTCGCGGCTCGTCTGGCCGCTTGGCGACTGCACGACGCTGTCGCTGCACGGACGACCGCTGGCACCGCTTGCCCTGCACCTTGCCGATGGCGTGCGGATCATCGCGCTTACGCACGACGGCGCTTCGCCCGCCGCGATCGCCGCGTTCCTCGCCGCGCGCGGCTTCGGCGCTTCGCGGCTGGTCGCGTTCGAACGCGTCGGCGGCCCGGCCGAACGGCGGATCGAATCGCCTGCCGCCGGCTGGCCGCAAGACCGGCTCGACGAACTCAACATCCTCGCCATCGAATGCGTCGCGGGCACCGATGCGCGCCCGCTGCCGCGCCTTGCCGGCCTGCCCGACGATTGTTTCGAGCATGACGGCCAGCTCACCAAGCGCGCGGTGCGCGCGGCCACGCTCGCGGCCCTGTCGCCGCTGCCCGGACAGCTCCTGTGGGATGTGGGGGCCGGCAACGGCTCGGTCGCCATCGAATGGCTGCGCGCGGCCCCGCGCCTGCGCGCCGTCGCGATCGAACGCGATGCCGCACGGCTTGCCCGCATCGCACGCAATGCCGAAACGCTCGGCGTGCCCGAACTGCAGATCGTCGCCGGCGAAGCCCCGGCAGCGCTGGACGGACTTCCCGCCCCCGACGCCGTCTTCGTCGGCGGCGGTGCTTCGATGCCCGGGCTGGTGGAGCGCTGCTGGGCAGCACTCAAGCCCGGCGGGATTCTCGTCGCCAATGCCGTGACGCTCGAAAGCGAGGCCGTGCTTGCCGCCCGGTTCGCGAGCCACGGCGGCGAGATGACGCGTCTTGCGGTTTCGCATGCCGAGAAGGTCGGCCCGCATCACGGCTGGCGCGCGGCGATGCCGGTCACGCAGCTTGCGGCGCGCAAGCCATGACCGGCACGCTCTACGGCATCGGTGTCGGTCCCGGCGATCCCGAACTTCTGACGCTGAAGGCCGTGCGCCTGATCGCCGCGTGCGACGTGATCGCCTACCCGGCACCCGAGGAAGGCATGTCGCTCGCGCGCGCGATCGCGGCCCCGCATATTCCCGCCGGCAAGATCGAGTGCGCAGTGCGCCTGCCCATCGAGATCGCGCGCCATCCCGCACGCGACGCGTACGATGCCGGGGCCGTGGCGATCGCCGCACATCTGGAAGCCGGGCGCGACGTGGCGCTGCTGTGCCTCGGCGATCCGCTCTTCTACGGCTCGTACATGTATCTGCATGCGCGCCTGGCCGAATGCTTCGAGTGCCGGATCGTGCCCGGCATCACGTCGTTCGCGGCGTCGGCCGCCCTTGCCGGCCATGCCATCGCCGCGCGCGAGGACAGCGTGGCCGTGGTTCCCGCGACATTGCCAGACGAGGAAGTCGAGCGCCGCATCGCGACGCACGATTCGCTCGTGTTCCTCAAACTCGGCCGGCATTTCGGCCGGCTGCGTGCACTTCTGGCCCGGCTCGGCCTTGCCGACGGGGCCGTCTATGTCGAGCGCGCGGGCATGGATGGCGAGCGACGGATGGCGCTTGCCGATGCGACCGGCGACACGGCTCCCTATTTCTCGCTGGTCCTCATGCACCGGCGCAAGGCGGCGTGGCGATGAAGCCGGCACTGGTCTGCCTCACCGCCGACGGGATGGCTCTGGCCCGGCGCCTCGACGGCGAAGTCCACGGTCTCGCGGGCCGCACGAATGGCGCGGACGTGACGTTCGCCGACGCGACCGCGCATGTCGCTTCCCTGTTCGCTGCCGGCCGGGCCATCGTCGGCTTCTGTGCAGCGGGCATCCTGATCCGCGCGATTGCCCCGCTGCTTGCCGACAAGACGCGCGAGCCGCCGGTCGTCGCCGTGTCGGCCGACGGCGCGCATGTCGTCCCGCTGCTCGGCGGACATCGGGGTGCCAACGCGCTGGCGCGCGAAATCGCCGCCATCCTCGGCGGCAACGCCGCGGTGACGACGGCGGGCGACACGAAGATCGGCGTGTCGCTCGACGAGCCGCCGCCGGGCTGGCGCATCGCCAATCACGAGGCGATCAAGGGCTTTGCCGCCGCCCTGATCGCGGGTGAAGCAGTGCGGATCGACGGCGACGCGCCGTGGCTCGCGGGGCTAAAGCGCGACAATTCGGCAGCGCGCACCATCCGCATCACGCATCTGTCCGATGTCGGTTCGCCCGACCGGCTCGTCTACCATCCGCCTGTACTCGCCATCGGCGTGGGTGCCGAGCGCGGAACCGCCGACGTCGAAGTCGAAACACTGGCGCGTGCCACGCTCGCCGATGCCGGCCTGTCGTCCGAAGCCGTCGCCTGCATCGTGTCGCTCGATCTCAAATCCGACGAAGGCGCCATCCTGAAGCTGGCGGAAACGTTCGGCGTGCCGGCGCGCTTCTTCGATGCCGCCACGTTGGCGAAGGAAGAGCCCCGCGTGTCGCAGCCGTCCGAGTATGTGCGCGCGGCCGTCGGCACGCCGTCGGTGGCCGAAGCGGCTTCCCTCGCCGCCGCCGGTCCGGACGGCCGCCTCGTCGTGCCCAAGCGCAAATCCGCGCGCGCGACCTGTGCGGTGGCGCTTGCAGCCTCCCCCGTCGACCCGAGCGCGATCGGCCGCGCACGCGGGCATCTCGAAATCGTCGGTATCGGCCCCGGTTCCGACGGCTGGCGCACGCCGGACGCAAGCGAAGCGCTGCGCCTTGCCGACGCCGTCGTCGGTTACGGGCTCTATCTCGACCTCGTCGCCGGCCTGATCGCGGGCAAGCCGCGCCACCAGACGGATCTCGGCGACGAGACCGGCCGCGTGGAGCGGGCACTGGCACTTGCCGCCGAAGGAAAGCGCGTGGCGCTCGTCTGCTCGGGCGACGCCGGCATCTACGCGCTCGCCACGCTCGCCTTCGAGCGGATGGACAAGGGCGATCCTTCGTGGCGGCGCGTCGGCGTGCGCGTGTGTCCGGGGATCTCGGCGCTGCAGGCCGCAGCGGCACGCCTGGGCGCCCCGCTCGGCCACGATTTCTGCGCGATTTCGCTCTCGGACCTGCTCACGCCGGTTGCCGACATCGAGCGCCGGCTGCAGGCCGCCGCGGCCGGCGATTTTGTCGTCGCGTTCTACAATCCCGCCTCGCAGCGCCGGCGCACACTGCTGCCGCACGCGCGCGAGATCCTGCTGGCCGCGCGCGGCCCCGAAACGCCAGTCGCCCTCGCCCGCAACCTCGGCCGCGACGGCGAGGCGGTGACGATCCACCGGCTCGGCGACGACTGGGTCGAGGCGGTCGACATGCTCACGCTCGTGCTGGTCGGCAGCACCGCCACGCGCAAGCTCGATCTGGCGGACGGGGCCCGCCTCTACACGCCGCGCGGCTACGAACGCAAGGAACCGGCATGACCGTCCATTTCATCGGGGCCGGGCCGGGTGCGCCCGATCTCATCACCGTGCGCGGGCTGCGCCTCGTCGAGGCGGCCGATCTCGTGCTCTATGCGGGTTCGCTCGTTCCCGAAGAAGTCGTCGCCGCGCGCCGCAAGGGCGTCGAGGCGGTCGATACCGCACCGCTCGATCTCGACGCCATCGTCGCGCGCATGGAAGCGGCGCACGCGAAGGGCTGGAACGTCGCGCGCGTTCATTCGGGCGATCCGTCGCTCTACGGCGCCATCGCCGAACAGATGCGCCGGCTCGATGTACTCGGCATCCCCTACGGCATCGTGCCCGGCGTGCCGGCCTTCGCCGCGATGGCGGCCGCGATGAAGCGCGAACTGACGCTGCCCGGCGTTGTCCAGAGCGTCGTGCTGACGCGCACGGCGACGCGCGCCTCGGCCATGCCGCCGGGCGAGGATCTGGCCACGTTCGCGAAATCCGGTGCCACGCTCGCCATCCATCTTTCCATCGCCAATCTCGCCAAGGTCGTGCGCGAACTGGCCCCGCTCTACGGCTCCGACTGCCCGGTCGCGATCGGCTGGCGCGTCAGCTGGCCCGACGAGAAATTCCTGTTCGGCACGCTCGCCGATATCCGCGGCAAGGTGAAGGAAGAGGGCCTGACGCGCACGGCCCTGATCCTGGTCGGGCGCGGCCTTGCCGCCGACGTCGCGGCCGGCGACAGCCGTCTCTACGCCGCCGACCACAGCCACGTGCTGCGGCCCCGCGCGAAGCCCTAGCTCAGGCCGCCTTCGCCGCCTTGCGCGACAGCGTCTGCTCGACGAGCGTGGCCCAGTAGGAGGCGCCGACGGGCAGGATGTCGTCGTTGAAGTCGTATTTGGGATTGTGCAGCGAGGCGGTCGCCCCGTTGCCGACGAACACGTAGGCGCCCGGCTTCGCCTCGAGCATGAAGGCGAAATCCTCCGAACCCATCGTCATGATGCCGTCGGTCGTGACCTGGTCGGCACCCGCGACCTCGCGCATCGCGGCGGCGGCGATCTCGACCTCGGCCGGCGTGTTGACCAGCGGCGGATAGCCATGGTCGTAGTCGAGCTTCATCTCGCAGCCCATCGCCTGCGCGATGCCACCGGCGATGCGCTGCATGGCGGCGGGCAGGCCCGCGCGGACCTTGGGGTCGAACGCGCGGATCGTGCCGCGCAGCACGCACTCGTTCGGGATGACGTTGTAGGCCTCGCCCGCATGGATCTGCGTGACGCTGACGACGACGGCGTCGATCGGATTGGTCTCGCGCGACGCGATGGTCTGCAGCGCCGTGACGATCTGGGCCGCACACACGACCGGGTCGACGCCGCGATGCGGCATGGCGCCGTGCGTGCCGAGGCCGCGCACGACGATGTCGAACTTGTCGGCCGACGCCATCATCGGGCCCGGGCGCACAGAGAACCTGCCGGCCTCGATGCCCGGCCAGTTGTGCATGCCGTAGACGCTTTCGACCGGGAACTTGTCGAACAGGCCCTCCTCGACCATCACCTTGCCGCCGCCGCCGCCCTCTTCGGCGGGCTGGAAGATGAAATGGACCGTGCCGTCGAAGTTGCGCGTCTCGGCGAGGTACTTCGCCGCACCCAGCAGCATCGCGGTGTGACCATCGTGCCCGCACGCATGCATGCGGCCGGCGTTGAGCGACTTGTGGGCGAAGCCGTTGTCCTCGCCCATCGGCAGCGCGTCCATGTCGGCGCGCAGGCCGATCGCGCGCGACGAATTGCCTGCGCGCAGCGTGCCGACCACGCCGGTCGTGGCGAGGCCGCGGTGGATCTCGATCCCGAACGACTTGAGCCGTGCGGCGACGAGGTCGGCGGTGCGGTTCTCCTCGAAGCAGAGCTCGGGATAGGCGTGGATCTCCCGGCGCCACGCCTTCATGTCGTCGTGGAAGGCGGCGACGCGATTTATGACCGGCATGGGGGGAACTCCGTTGGGGGAAGACGTCGTCAGCGGGGGGCGTTGTTTCGGCGCAGGAAGTCGACGACCTGCCGGCGGTTCGCCGCTTCGGCATGCGCGAAGGCGGTGCGGCCGGTCACGTCGGTGCGCGCAAGATCCGCACCCGCCTTGACCAGGATCTCGACGGTCGGCAGATGGCCTTCCCGCGCGGCGATCATCGTGGCGGTCTGGCCGGTTCCGCGCTCGTCGATATTGACGTTCGCGCGCGCGTCGACCAGCAGCCGGACGATCGCGGTGTGGCCGCGCTCGGCGGCCCACATCAGCGCTGTGCGGTTGGTACGGTCGCGCGTGTCGGGATTGGCCTTGGCCTCGAGCAGGATGCGCACCGCTTCGGTATGTCCGTTGGCGGCCGCGTTCGTGATGGCGGGCCGGTATTCGAGATCGAGCTGGTTGGGCGACACGTTGGCGGCGAGTTGTGCACGCAGCGCATCGATGTTGCCGTCGCGCGCGGCCTCGGCCAGCGGCCGGCGCTGCAGGATCTCGATCTTGAACTGCGCGGCCGCGAAGCCGGGTGCCAAGGCCAGAAACAGGAGGACGAGCCAGAAACGCATGGCCCGATTAGATGGACGAAGGCGGTCCGCGGTCAAGCCCCAGCGTCGCCCGGACCCAGTCGAGCGCCTCGCCCGGCCCGCCGGCATACGGACCGGGCGGCGGGGCCGGGCGGCGCAGCAGGACGACCGGCAGGCCGAGATTGCGCGCCGCGTCGAGCTTGGCCCTGGCGCCGTCGCCGCCGCTGGCCTTCGCGACGATCGCATCGACGCGCCGGGCGGCGAAAAGCGCGCGCTCGGCATCGCGCGAAAACGGGCCGCGCTGGACGAGCACCTCGGCCGCCGGCAGCCCTTCGGCCGGCCCCGGTTCGGCCCGGCGCACGACGAAATCGAGATCGAGATCCGCGAAAGGCGCAAGCCCGTCGGCGAAGGCAACGAAGATCCGGCGGCCCATTGCCGGCAGCAGGCGCGCGGCCTGCGCGACGTCGTCGACGAAGATCCAGCGGTCGCCATCGACCTGCGTCCACTCCGGCCGCACCACGGCAAGGCGGGGCACGCCGGCATCGCCGCACGCCGCAACGGCGTTGGCCGACATGCGCACGGCGAACGGATGCGTGGCATCGATGCAGGCGGCAATACTCTCTGCACGCAGATACGCGGCAAGCCCCGCGGGTCCGCCGTAACCGCCGCTGCGCATGCGCGCCTGCGTGCGCGCCGGCGCACTTGTCCGTCCGGCAAGCGACAGGACCGCGTCGAACCCTCCGGCGACAAGCGCATCGGCAAGCTCGCGCGCCTCTTGGGTTCCGCCCAGCACGAGGATGCGCGGTGCGCTCAAGGTCCCGCCCGCCCGACAAGCTCGCCGGCCCGGTCGACGACGATTACGTCGAGCGCCACGCCGCTGCCCGCGATCGGTGCGGCGACCGCGAGCGCCCCGCGCGCGACCGCGTCGCCGATGGCGATTCCTGCGCGCCGCGCGTCGGCAAGGACGGCGCCGGCCGACGCATCCCCGCCGGCGCGCGCAACCAGATCGTCCGGCGCGCCGAGTCCGGCGAGCATTCCGGCAAGATGCGAATTGTCCACGCGGCTGCGCGAGGAATGCAGGTCCATCGCACCCGCCGCGAGCTTGGCGAGCTTGGCGAAGCCGCCCGCGAGCGTCACGCGCGCCACCGGCTTCTCGCGCAGGTACTTGAGCGTGCCGCCGGCGAAATCGCCCATATCGATCAGCGCGTGATCGGGCAGGCCGTAGAGCTTCTGCACGAAGGCCTCGGACGTGGACCCGGTCGCCGCCGCGACATGGCCAAGGCCGGTCGCGCGCGCCACGTCGATGCCGCGATGGATCGAGTGGATCCAGGCCGCGCACGAATAAGGCGTGACGATGCCGGTGGTTCCCAGCACGGAAAGCCCGCCGACGATGCCCAGCCGCAAATTGAGCGTCTTTGCCGCAAGGGCCGCTCCGCCCGGGATCGAGACCGTGACGCGCCAGTCGACGGGCCCGCCGAACAGCGCATGCACTTCGGCAAGTGCGGCGGCGATCATGCCGCGCGGCCCCGGGTTGATCGCGGGCTCGCCCACGCCCAGCGGAAGGCCGGGCCGCGTGATCGTGCCGACACCTTCGCCCGCGACGAACGCAAGGCCCGAGCCGGCAGGTGCCGGCTCCAGCCGCGTGCGGATCTGCGCGCCGTGCGTGACGTCGGGGTCGTCGCCGGCGTCCTTGACGATGCCCGCCTCGGCCCATCCCGGCCCCGTCGCTGGTGCTACCACCGCGAATTCAGGGGTCTGACCCTTCGGCAGGCGGATCGTCACGCGCGACGGCATACGCCCGGTCGCCAGCGCCTCGCCGGCCGCGCGCGCGGCGGCGGCGGCACAGGCACCGGTCGTCCAGCCGCTGCGCAGCGGGCCCTCAGGTTTGGGCGGAAGTTCGTCTTCTGCCATGGTTTCAGTAGGCTAGCATCGACCGTCCGGGGCGGATAGACTGGGCCCGATGGACACGCTCGGTCTGGAAATGCCGGAATTCGCGCCCGGCTCCGTCTGGTTGGTGGGTGCCGGCCCGGGCGATCCGGGCCTGCTGTCGCTGCATGGGCTGCACGCGCTGCGCAACGCCGACATCGTCGTCTACGACGCGCTGGTCGATTCCCGGATCCTGAAGCTGGCCCGGAGCGGCGCCGCGCTCGAATTCGCCGGCAAGCGCGGCGGCAAGCCCAGCCCCCGGCAGCGCGACATTTCGCACCGGCTGATCGAACTGGCGCGCGAAGGCCTCCGGGTCCTCCGCCTGAAGGGCGGCGACCCGTTCGTCTTCGGGCGCGGCGGCGAGGAAGCGCTGACCCTCGCCGGCGCCAAGGTGCCGTTCCGCATCGTGCCGGGCATCACGTCGGGCATCGGCGGTCTCGCTTATGCGGGCATCCCCGTCACGCACCGCGACACGAACCAGTCGGTCACCTTCGTGACCGGCCACGGCGTGACCGGCGACGTGCCGGACGGGCTCGACTGGGAAGCGCTCGCGCGCGCCGCACCGACGGTCGTCTTCTACATGGCGCTCAAGCATCTCGACCGCATCGCGCAGCTGCTGGTCGGCGGCGGACGCGACGCGGGCACGCCGGCCGCGATCGTCTCGCGCGCCAGCACGCCCGAGCAGCGCGTGCTTGAGACGACGCTGGGATCGGCCGCACGCGACGCCGCGGCCGCGAATCTGGAACCGCCGGCGCTTTTCGTCGTCGGCGAAGTGGTGCGCCTGCGTGCCGGCCTCGACTGGCTGGGTGCGGCGCAAGGACGGATACTCGATTCGAACCCGCTGGGCCTCGACGGCCGCGGCACGGCCGAATCGGCATGAAGGGGGAAGTCACGATGCGTCGGTTAGCGTTGCTTGCTGCGGTTTCCGCGGCGCTGGCACTTTCGGCGTGCGAATCGCGCACGTCGTGGATCAAGGAAAGTGCGGGCCCGGGCCAGCTCGAATACGACCAGCAGGAATGCCGGCGCGGTGCGAGCGACTACGGCTTCGCCGATCGCGGCGAGTACGGCGCCGAAAGCGGGCGGCCGGGCTCCTCGTCGATGGCGGCCGAGGACTATCGCCGCTGCATGGAGCGGCGCGGCTGGCGGCGCGAACGCCAACCCGACATGCGGGCCGGCACGCAGCGCGCGACTTGAGCGCCACGCCGGGCCTGATCCTCGCCGCACCCGCTTCGGGCAGCGGCAAGACCACGCTGGCGCTGGGGCTTCTGCGCGCATATGCCCGGCGCGGCCTGCGCGTCTCGCCGGCGAAGACAGGCCCCGACTATATCGATCCGACGTTCCACGCGGCCGCGGCGAGGCGTGCGGGCCGCAATCTCGATCCCTGGGCGATGCGCCCGGCCACGCTCGACGCCCTTCTCGGCACGCTCGCCCACGACGCCGATCTCGTGCTGTGCGAAGGCGTGATGGGCCTGTTCGACGGGATCGACGCGCGCGGCACGGGTTCGACGGCCGATCTCGCGGCGCGCACCGGTTGGCCGGTCGTGCTCGTCGTCGATGCGCGCGGGCTTGCCGCATCGGCAGGACCGCTCGTTTCGGGTTTCGTGCGCGCACGCGCCGACCTGCGCTTTGCCGGCGTGGTGTTCAACCGCACGGGCGGGCCTTCGCATGTGGCGCTGCTGCGCGAAGCGCTTGCCCTCGCCTGCCCCGAAATTCCCTGCCTCGGTGCGATTCCGCGCGCGGCCGGCCTGCAATTGCCCGAACGCCATCTCGGGCTCGTGCCCGCAGGCGAGACGCCCGCACTCGAAGAATTTCTCGAACACGCGGCAGACGCCTGTGCGGCGGGCATCGATCTCGACGCGCTCGTCTCGGCCGCCGCACCGGCGCGCGGTGCCGTGGACGGCGGCGTACTGCCGCTCGCCCCGCTCGGCCAGCGCATCGCGGTCGCGCGCGATGCCGCGTTCGTCTTCGCCTATCCCGCGACGCTCGAAGGCTGGCACGCGGCCGGGGCCGAGATCTCGTTCTTCTCGCCGCTCGCCGACGAAGCACCCGACGCGGCGAGCGATGCCGTCTTCCTTCCCGGCGGCTATCCCGAACTGCATGCCGGCCGCCTCGCCGCCGCGACCCGATTCAAGGATTCCGTCGCCCGGCACCGCGGAACGGTCTATGGCGAGTGCGGCGGCTACATGGCGCTGGGCACGGGGCTTGTCGATGCCGGCGGCGCACGTCATGCGATGATCGGCCTGCTGCCGCTCGAAACGTCGTTCGCCGCACGCCGGCTGCACCTGGGCTATCGCGCGGCGAGGCTGCTCGGCGACGGCCCGCTCGGCCGTGCGGGTGCCGCATTCCGCGGCCACGAGTTCCATTATGCGACGATCCTGTCCGAAGGGGGCGAGGCGCCGCTGTTCGATCTCAGCGACGCGCGCGACAATCCGCTAGGATCGGCAGGCCGCCGAGTCGGGCGAGTCGCGGGATCGTTCGTGCACCTGATCGACCGCGCTGGACATTCGACGGCAGCCGACTAAGTTGACCGTCCGCGAAGGAGCCCCCGCTCCGACGCCCCGGTCTGGGGGACCAATGCTCTACCACCTCTACGACATGCAGCAGACGCTCCTGACGCCCGTGCGGCTGACCGCGGAAGCCGTCCAGAACGCCTTCAGCCATCCCCTGATGCCGGTTTCCTACACGCGCTTCGGCCGCGCGATGGCTGCGGGTGCGGAAATGGTCGAGCGCGCGACGCGCCGCTACGGCAAGCCCGCCTTCCGCCTCGACACGGTCGCCATCGACGGGGTCGACGTGCCCGTCGTCGAGGAAGTCGTCCATTCGAAGCCGTTCTGCGACCTGCTGCATTTCCGCCGCGACACGGCCACCGGGCGCGCCGATCCGGTCGTGCTGGTCGTCGCCCCGATGTCGGGCCATTACGCCACGCTGCTGCGCGGCACGGTCGAAGCGCTGCTGCCCGACCACGACGTCTACATCACCGACTGGGTGAACGCCGCACTCGTGCCGATGATCGAGGGCGACAGCTTCGATCTCGACGACTATGTCGACTACCTGATCGAGTTCATGGAGCATCTGGGTCCCGAGACGCACCTGATCGCCGTGTGCCAGCCCTCGGTCCCGGTCATGGCGGCGGTGTCGCTGATATCCGCACTCGATCCGGCCGCGGCACCGCGTTCGATGACGCTGATGGGTGGCCCCGTCGACACGCGCGTCAACCCCACGAAGGTCAACAGGCTGGCCGAAGAACGCTCGATCGAATGGTTCGAGCGTTCGGTCGTCACGACCGTGCCGCCGACCTATCCGGGCTTCATGCGCCGCGTCTATCCGGGATTCATCCAGCTCTCGGGATTCATGAGCATGAATCTCGACCGACATGTCGGTTCGGCGATGAAGCAGTTCCAGCATCTCGTGCGCGGCGACGGGCTCGGCGCGCAGGGCCATCGCGAGTTCTACGACGAGTACCTGTCGGTCATGGATCTCGACGCGGCGTTCTACCTGCAGACGGTCAAGGTCGCCTTCCAGGACCATGCGCTGCCGACCGGCACATGGGTGTCGCGCGGCCGCCGGGTCGATCCGGGCGCCATCCGCAACACCGCCCTGATGACGGTCGAAGGCGAGCTCGACGACATCTCGGGCGTCGGCCAGACCTTCGCGGCGCACGCGCTGTGCGCGAACCTGCCGGCCGACAAGCGCCGACACTGGCTGCAGAAGGATGTCGGCCACTACGGCATCTTCAACGGCCGTCGCTGGCGTACCGAGATCCTGCCGCAGGTGCGCGGCTTCATCCGCGAGAACCGCTAGGCGCTAGCGCCGTCCCGCGCGCGTGACCAGCGCCAGCCCCGCGAAGATCGACGCCATCGACGCCCAGACATAGGCGCTGTGCGTCTCGCCGAACAGCAGCCAGCCCCAGAACACGCCGGCGAGCGTCACGATGAAGCCGGTCTGGCTGAAGAAGACCGGACCGGCGATGCGCATCGCCTCGAAGAACAGCAGCGAGCCGAACCCGGCCAGCACGCACTGGACGAGCAGGGCCCAGTCGCCCGGGCCCTGCGGCGGCAGCGGCAGGTGGGGCGCCCCCAGGACCAGCGCCACCGGAAGGATGCAGACGGCCGAGCCGAGCTGCATGCTGGCGGCGAGCGCCACCGAATCGACGTCGGCCGGGCGGGCGCGCGCGATGTAGACGTTCGACAGCGCGTAGAAGAACGGCACGAACAGGCACAGCGCCACCCACGGCGTCATTTCCGGGTCGGGCAGGCTGGCACGCGGCCCCAGCACCAGCAGCGCGCCGAACAGCCCGAAGCCGATCCCGAGCAGGCGCAGATTGTGCCGCTTCTCCATGCCGATCGCCCAGGCCATCGCGTAGGTGATCACCGGCGACAGCGTGTTGAGCACGGCTGCGAGCCCCGCCGGTACGTGGCTGACGACGAGGGCCGCGATCGAGTTCGGGATCGAGACGGCCGTCGCACCCGCCAGCAGGGCGTAGACGGCGAAGTCGCGGCGCAGCGGAACCTTGGCGCCGCGAAAGCGGGCGACGATCGCCAGAAGCGTTCCGGCCGAGATCGACGTCGCGAGCGTGAAGCCGAGCGGGTGAATTCCCCCTTGCATGGCGACCTTCGCCATCGAAAACTGCAGCCCCCAGACCAGCCCCATGCAAAGCATGTAGAAAAGGGCGAGATAGAGTCTGGAACCGTGAAGCGGGGGAGAGGATTCGGCCATGTTGTTCGCGAGCTACAATATCCAGTACGGGACGGGGAAGGACGGCAAGATCGACCTCGGGCGGATCGTCGCCGCGCTCAAGGGTGCCGATGTCATCGCACTTCAGGAGGTCGAGCGCCACTGGCCGCGTTCGAACGACGTCGACCAGGTCGCCGTCCTCGCGCAGGCCCTGCCTGGCTACCACTGGGTCTACGGGGCCGGCTACGACATGGACGCCACCAACGGCACGCCCGGCAACCGCCGGCGCCAGTTCGGCAACATGCTGCTGAGCCGCACGCCGATCATCAGCTCGCGCCACCACATGCTGCCGAAGTTCGGCGCCACGAATCTCTACTGCCTGCAGCGTTCGACCATCGAGGGCGTGATCGACACGCCGAAATCGGGGCCGATCCGCGTCTATTCGCTGCATCTGTCTCATCTGGGCGACGGCGATCGCGGCCCGCAGGTCGACCGGCTGATCGCGATCCACCGCGAGGCGCCCGCCGAAGGCGGTGCGTGGTGCGGGGCGCGCGAAGGAACCGACTGGACGCAGGGCCTGCCGCCGCCGCCGATGCCGCAGTCCGCCATCTTCATGGGCGATTTCAACCTGAAGGCCGACTCGCCGCTCTACGACAGGCTCGCCGGGCCGCTGTCGAAGGAGTACGGACGCATGACGGCGATGTCGGGGTTGGTCGACGCCTATGTGGCGGCGGGCAATCCCGAAAGCGGCGGCGTCACCTGCGACGGGCACGAGCGCGAGAAGCTGCAGCGGATCGACTATTGCTTCGCGAGCGCCACGCTGGCGCCGAAGATCAAGCGCGCCTGGGTCGACAACGAGGCGGTCGGTTCGGACCACCAGCCGATCTGGACGGAGATCGACCTCTAGAGCCAGCGGCGGACCCGGCCGCTCCATTGGGCATAGGCGTCCCCGAAGTGCGCGCGCAAGGCGCGTTCCTCGGGGACGATCTGGAACCTGTCGATGTAGAAGACGAAAGCCGGCACGGCGAGAAAGCCAAGAATGTCGGCGCGCGCCATCGCGAAGGCCGCCAGCAGCATCGCCATGCCGACATACATCGGATTGCGCGTATAGCGGTAGACGCCGCCGGTCACGAGTTGGTTCGTCCTGTCGGGATAGCGCGGATCGACCGTCGTGCCGGCACGCCGGAAGCCGGCAACGGCCACGACGGCCAGCGCCGTACCCGCGACTGCGAGAACGGCGGCGAGCGCCTGGCCGAACGGGATTTCAAGCGGTGCCCCGCCCGAGATCTCGGGTGCCAGCCACACGAACGACGCGGCCAGCGCCAGCACGACGAGCGGCGGAACCCGGGTCTCGATTCCTGTATCCGCCATCGGGCCCGTCAGGCGCGACGCAGGCTTCTGCCGGTGGCCTGATCGAACAGGTGCACCGCGCCGGCGACGGCGCCGACCGCCAGTTCCTTGGCCGGGCTCGTCACGTCGGCCGGCATGGCGAGCACGAATGCCTCGCCGGCCAGCGTGCCGTGCAGCAGGCGCGTGGCGCCGAGTTCCTCGGTCACGTCCCACTTGAGGATCGGCGTTTCGCGCGACGCACCCGTTTCGGCCTTCGCGTCCTCGGGACGCACGCCGATATCGACCTTCATGCCGGGTTTCGCGTCGATAGACGCGGCGGCGAACGCGAACTTCGTGCCGTCGGCGAGCGTCACCTGCCCCGGGGCCGAGACCGTGCCCGTGAACAGGTTCATCGCCGGCGAGCCGATGAAGGTCGCGACGAACTTGCTGGCCGGGCGACGGTAGATTTCGAGCGGCGTGCCGGTCTGCTCGATCTGGCCGCCGTTCATCACGACGACCTGGTCGGCGAGCGTCATCGCCTCGACCTGGTCGTGGGTGACGAAGATCGACGTGGCCTTGAGGCGGTTGTGGAGCTTGCGGATCTCGAGGCGCATCTGCACGCGCAGCTTGGCGTCGAGGTTCGACAGCGGTTCGTCGAACAGGAAGGCGGCCGGCTCGCGCACGATGGCGCGACCCATCGCCACGCGCTGGCGCTGGCCGCCGGACAGGGCGCGCGGCTTGCGCTGCAGGTAGGGCTCGATCGCCAGCATGCGCGCGGCCTCGGCCACGCGGCGCTCGATCTCCGCCTGCGGCGTCTTCCGGTTGCGCAGGCCGTAGGCCATGTTGTCGTAGACGCTCATGTGCGGGTAGAGCGCGTAGTTCTGGAACACCATCGCGATGTCGCGCTCGGCCGGCTCGATCTCGTTGACCACGCGCTCGCCGATGGAGATCGTGCCCGAGCTGATGTGCTCGAGCCCCGCGATCATGCGCAGCAGGGTGGACTTGCCGCAGCCCGACGGCCCGAGCAGCACGGTGAAGTTCCCGTTGGGGATCGTCAGGGTGATGCCTTTGACGGCCTCGACGCCGCCGGCATAGACCTTCTTGACCTTGTCGAGGATTACGCTCGCCATACCCGATTCCCCTTGCGCCCCGAAATCACTTCTCGGTCTCGACGAGACCCTTCACGAACAGCTTCTGCATCACGACCACGACGAAGACCGGCGGCAGGAGTGCGAGCACGGCCGTCGCCATCGCGAGCTGCCATTCGGTCAGCGCGTCCTGCGTGACGATCATCTTCTTGATGCCGATGACGATGGTCTGCATGTTGTCGCGCGTCGTGATCAGCAGCGGCCAGAGATACTGGTTCCAGCCGTAGATGAACTGGATGACGAAAAGTGCGGCGATCGTCGTGACCGACAACGGCAGCAGCGTGTCGACGAAGAACTTGAACGGCCCCGCCCCGTCGATCTTCGACGCCTCGACCAGTTCCTCAGGCACCGTCATGAAGAACTGCCGGAACAGCAGCGTGGCGGTCGCCGACGCGATCAGCGGCAGCGTGAGGCCGGTATAGGTGTCGAGCAGCTGGAGGTCGGCGACGATCTTGTAGGTGGGATAGATGCGCACCTCGACCGGCAGCATCAGCGTGATGAAAATCAGCCAGAACGCCGCCATGCGGAACGGGAAGCGGAAGAACACGATCGCGTAGGCCGAGATCAGCGATATGGCGATCTTCCCGAGCGATATCGCCATCGCCATGATGAAGCTGTTGAGCAGCATCGTGCCGACCGGCTCGCGCGTCGAGGACGACGTGCCGGTGAAGATCAGGCGCGTGTAGTTGTCGACCATCTGGCCGCCTGGAAGCAGCGACATCTGGCCGTTCTGCACCGAGGCCGCGTCGTAGGTCGAGGCGAGCAGCGCCAGATAGACCGGGAACGCGACGATGGCCACGCCGGCGAGAAGCACGACGTGCGGCAGGTAGCGGCTGACGAATGTCTGGCGTTCGACCATCAGTACTGGACCTTGCGTTCGACGAACTTGAACTGGATGGCCGTCAGCGCGATGACGATCACCATCAGCACGACCGACTGCGCGGCGGAGCCGCCAAGGTCGCTGCCCAGCTTGCCGTCGGCATAGACCTTGTAGACCATCGTCGTCGTGTTTCCGGCGGGCCCGCCGCCGGTGACCGAGTCGATGATGCCGAACGTGTCGAAGAACACGTAGACGATGTTGACGACGAGCAGGAAGAAGGCCGTCGGCGACAGCAGCGGGAAGACGATCGTCCAGAAGCGCCGCATCGGCCTAGCACCGTCGATCGCGGCGGCCTCGATCACGCTCTTGGGGATCGCGGCGAGTCCGGCGAGGAAGAACAGGAAATTGTAGGAAATCTGCTTCCACGTCGCGGCCAGCACGACGAGGATCATCGCGTGGTTGCCGTTGAGCAGCGGGTTCCAGTCGATGCCCCAGCCGCGCAGCATCTTGGCGAGCATGCCGAGCGACGGCTGGAACATGAACAGCCACAGCACGCCGGCGACGGCGGGGGCGACCGCATAGGGCCAGATCAGCATGGTCTTGTAGATCGTCGCACCCTTGATCTGCTTGTCGGCCATGACGGCGAGCAGCAGGCCGGTGGCGAGCGACAGGAACGCGACGAGAGCCGAGAACACGGCCGTCGTGCCCATCGTCTTGTAGTATTCGGGATTGGCGGCGAGGATCTGATAGTTCTCGAACCACACGAATTCGGTCGAGATGCCGAACGCATCCTGCATCAGCATCGACTGCCAGACCGCCTGCACGGCCGGGAAATAGAAGAAGACCACGACGATCGCGAACTGGGGCAGGAGCAGCGAATAGGGCAGGATCTTGCCGCCGAACAGCGCGCGTCGTTCCATGTCGCGAAGTCTCCGATACTCTCGTTTGCGGCACGAAACGGGCCGGGTCGCGAACGACCCGGCCCGCCCGTCAGTCCAGGTTCAGCGCGTGACGGTGCGCTCGAACTGGCGCAGCATCGCGTTGCCGCGGCTCACGGCCGCATCCATCGCCTGCTGTGCCGTCTTCGTGCCCTGCAGGGCTGCTTCGATCTCTTCCGACCAGATGTCGCGGATCTGGACGAGATTGCCGAAACGCAGGCCCTTCGAGTGCTCCGTCGGCGGCTTGTTGGTAAGCTCCTTGAGCGGCGTCTCGAGGTAGGGATTCGCGTTGTAGAACCCCGACGACTTGACCTTCTCGTAGGCAGCCTTGGTGATCGGCAGGTAGCCGGACTCGGTGTGCAGCTTCGCCTGGCGGTCGGTGTCCGACAGGAAGGCGAAGAACTTCGCCACACCCTTGTACTCGTTGGCCGGCTTGCCGCCCATGACCCACAGCGAAGCGCCGCCCAGCGTCGAGTTCTGCGGAGCGCCCGCCACGTCGGGATAGTACGGCATCGGCGCGTTCGCCCAGTCGAACTTGGCGTTCGCCTTGACGTTGCCGTAGAAGCCCGACGAGGTCAGCAGGATCGGGCACTCGCCCGACGTGAACGTGCCTTCGCCCGTGTTCGTGCGGCCGCCATAGACGTAGGTCTTGTCCTTGACGAGCTCGGCGAGATTGGCGAAGTGCTTCACGTGCGTCGGCGAGTTGATCTTGAACTCGGTGTCGAAGCCGTCGATGCCGTTCGACTTCGTGCCGATCGGGATGTTGTGCCAGACCGAGAACTGCTCGATGTTCACCCACGTCACCCACGCGGTCGAGAAGCCGCAGTTCGGCGTCGCGGCGGCCTTGAGCTTCTTGGCGGCCTCGAACACTTCGGGCCAGGTCTTCGGGGGCGCATCGGGGTTGAGGCCCGCCTTCTTGAAGGCGTCCTTGTTGTACCACATCACCGTCGACGACGAGTTGAACGGGAACGAGAGCATCTCGCCCTTCGCCGTCGAGTAGTAGCCGGCGACCGCCGGGAGGTACGAGTTCGGATCGAAGCGCTCGCCGGCGTCCTTCATCAGGTCGGCGACCGGCTTGATGGCGCCGCGTGCGGCCATCATCGTCGCGGTGCCGACTTCGAACACCTGCATGATGTGCGGGGCGTTGCCGGCGCGGAAAGCCGCGATGCCGGCGTTCATCGTGTCGGGATACGAGCCCTTGTACGACGCGACGACCTTGTACTCGCTCTGCGCGGCGTTGAATTCCGCGGCGAGCCGGTTGACGACGTCGTTGTTGGCGCCCGTCATCGCGTGCCACCACTGGATTTCGACCTGGGCGGATGCGGGGGCGGCGACGGTCAATGCCGTGCCGGCCAGCAGTGCCGCCTGGAAATATTTCGAAAGCGAACGACCGAGATACATGGGTTTCTTCCTCTCCTCTTTGCGCGCGACGGATCGATTTTCGTACCGATGCCGCGTCGTTTAGGCCTCCGGCGTGTCCCGCGGGGGACGGAACCGTGAAGCTTTTATGACATAGCTTTAGCACGGGGCCGCTTTGCCCCCAAGCCCCTCCGCGACGGCTTCGCGCCGAAATCCGACCGGACGCGCGCGACGGCATCCTGCCAACCCGCATACAAATTGTCGTGTTCGGCGCGCGTACCCTGCGGCCTGAACAGCCGCTCGGCCTGCCTTGCCTTCGCGATATCGTCGATCGACGCGTAGACGCCTGCACCGAGGCCCGCGAGCGCGGCGGCACCCCATGCGGTCGTCTCGGTGACCAGCGGGCGGTCGACGTCGAGCCCGAGCTGGTCGGCCAGGAACTGCATGACCCAGCCGTTGGCGACCATGCCGCCATCCACGCGGATCGTCTTCAGTTCGGATTTCGGGCCCATGTCGGCGCGCATGGCGCCCATCAGGTCGCGCGTCTGGTAGGCCGTCGATTCGAGGGCGGCGCGCACGATCTGCGGCAGGCCCGAATCGCGCGTCAGACCGAAGATGGCGCCGCGCGCGTCGGGATCCCACCAAGGTGCACCCAGCCCGGTGAATGCCGGCACCAGATAGACGCCGCCATTGTCCGGGATCGAACGCGCGATCGCCTCGCTTTCGGATGCCTTCGCGACGGCCTTCAGCCCGTCGCGCACCCACTGGACGACGGCGCCGGAAATGAAGATCGATCCTTCGAGCGCGTAGGCGACCTTGCCCTTGAGCCGGTAGGCGACCGTCGACAGCAGCCGGTTCTTCGAGCGCACGAACTTCGCACCCGTGTTGAGCAGCACGAAGCAGCCCGTCCCGTAGGTGCTCTTGACCATGCCGGGCTGGAAACAGGCCTGCCCGACCGTCGCGGCCTGCTGGTCGCCGGCAATGCCGCGGATCGCGATGGCGCCGCCGAAGAGTGCCGCGTCGGTGGCACCGAAATCGGCCGCACTGTCGCGCACGTCGGGCAGCAGCGATGCCGGGATGTCGAACGCCTTCAGAAGATCGGCGTCCCATCTCTGCCGGCCGATGTCGAAGATCATCGTGCGCGCGGCGTTCGTCGCGTCGGTCGCATGCACCTTGCCGCCGGTCAGGCGCCACAGCAGGAACGTGTCGATCGTGCCGAAGGCAAGCTTGCCCGCCTTGGCCGCCGCGCGCGCACCCGGCACGTTGTCGAGCAACCAGGCGATCTTGGAACCGGAGAAATAGGCATCGAACAGCAGGCCCGTGCGCTTGCCGAGTTCGGCGTCGCCGATCTCCCCGCGCATCTTGCGGCACCAGTCGGCGGTCCGCCGGTCCTGCCAGACCAGCGCCTTGTGGATCGGCTTGCCGGTGGCGCGGTCCCACAGCACGGTCGTCTCGCGCTGGTTGGTGATGCCGAGTGCCGCGATGTCGGCCGCCTTCAGCCGCGCATTCGCGAGCGCGCGGCGCACGACGGATACGCTTGCGGTCCAGATCTCCTCGGCGTCGTGCTCGACCCAGCCGGCCTGCGGATAATGCTGCTTGAGTTCGACCTGCGCCGAGGCGACGGGTGCGCCGTCGATCCCGAACACGATGGCACGCGTCGACGTCGTTCCCTGATCGATGGCAAGCAGATACTGGCCGGTCATGCGGGCGGAGCCCCCCTGATTCTTCGTTGGCCGGACAATCGCCCAGGACCGTGGGGGTCGGCAAGCGGGACTTGCCAGCCGGCGGCGAACCGTGGCTGGCTGTCGCCATGATGCCCGTCAGCCCCGAAATCTGGCTCGCCTTCGCCGCAGCCGCCGCAATCCTGATCGCCATTCCCGGCCCGACCACACTGGTCGTTCTCGGCCAGACGCTTTCGGGCGGCCGGCGGATGGGGTTCATCAGCCTGATCGGCGTGGCCCTCGGCGATGTCTGCGCGATCGGCCTGTCCGTCCTCGGCTTCAGCGCGATCCTGTCGGCCTCCGCCCTCGCCTTCGAGATCCTGAAATGGGCCGGCGCGGTCTATCTGGTCTGGCTCGGCGTCGGGCTTTGGCGCGCGCCACCCGCCGAGCTGGCCGCCGTATCGGCCGGCCACACCGACGCGCGTCTGGCGATCTTCCGCAGCTTCGCGGTCACGCTCCTCAATCCCAAGGGCATCCTGTTCTTCGCGGCGTTCCTGCCGCAGTTCCTGGACCCGGCGCGCCCGCTGCTGGCGCAGGTCATCGCCCTGATGCTGACCTTCGTCGCCCTCGCGACAGCCATTCAGGGCGGTTACGTGCTGGCGCTGGGTACGGCACGCCGGAACGTCGCGAGCCAGGCGACGATGCGCCGGCTCAACCGCGCGGGTGGCGTGATGCTCGTGGGTGCGGGGCTGCTGACCGCGTCGCTGAAGCGCGCCTAGAGCGCTCGCCAGTCGACCGCGGCAAGCCGCTCGTACTGCGCCATGTCGTTGTAGATCTGCGCCGAGATGCGCACCCACAGCCGGTCGCCGAACGCCATGACCGGTGCCTGGATGCGATGCCGGTCGTAGAGAGCGGCATAGAGCGAGAGTGCGCGCGCTTCGTCCGCCGGCCCGTCGAGAGGCAGGCGGATCGCCGCCAGATGCGCGCGCATGCCCGCAGGCCCGCAGATTTCTGTGCCATACGCGGCGGCGATGCGTGCGGCCGCACGCGCGCAAAGCGCGTCGTTGTGGGCGCGGATGCGCGCCCAGCCATAGCGCTCGCCGAACGCGATGCCGTCGGGAACCGACAGCCAGCTTCCCACATCGCGCGTGCCCGTCCAGTCGAACTCGGCATGCAGGCCCTTGCCCAGCCCATGCGAGATCGACGTCGGATGGATGCGCTCGCGCCAGCGCTTCGCCACCGACAGGATCGCGGCACCCTTGCCGGCGAACATCCATTTGTGCGCGTTGCCGACATAGAAATCGGCGTCGAGCGCGCCGAGATCGAGATCGACCTGGCCGGGCGCATGCGCGCCGTCGACGAGCACCGGCACGCCGTGCTTCTTCGCCTCGGTCACGAGGCGCGCGACCGGAAGTACCAGTGCCGTCGGCGACGTGATGTGGTCGACGATGACCAGCTTCGTGCGCGGCCCGATCGCGGCACCGACAGCCGCGACGACGCCGTCATCGGTAAGGCCGTCGAACGGCAGCGCCACGATTCGCGGGATCGCACCGGTGCGCCGGCAGACCAGCTCCACCGTTTTCGTCACTGCGCGGTAGCCATGCGTGGTGATCGCGATCTCGTCGCCGGGCGCGAAGGCGAGCGACTGCAGCACGGCGTTCGCACCCTGCGTGGCGTTCTCGACCAGCGCCAGACCTTCCGGATCGGCTTTCAGGAAGGTGGCAGCAGCATTGCGCGACGCGGCAACCGCCGACGGCCAGATGCGGCGGATGAAGCCGGTCGTGTCGGCTTCCATGCGCCGGCGCCAGCCTTCGGCGGCGTTCATCACCGCGCGCGGCGTGGCGCCGAACGAGCCGTGGTTGAGGATCGTGATCGCGGGATCGAGCAGGAATTCGTCGCGGCAGGCGGCGCCGAATTCAGACATGCGGCTTTTCCGCCAGCGCCTCGTCGACCGCCTTGCGCAATTCGGCCGACATCGGTGCCACACGCGAGGGCCACGTGCCGCGCGGCAGCCCGTCGCGGCCGATCAGATACTTGAAGAAGTTCCAGCGCGGCAAGGCGCCCTCGCCCAGTTCGGCGGCGAGCCAGCGATAGAACGGATGGGCATTGGCGCCCGACACGACGTTCTTCTCGGCGAGTGCAAACGACACGTCGAAGCCTTCGCAGAACGCCTTGATCTCGGCGTTCGTGCCCGGCTCCTGCTGGCCGAAATCGTCGGACGGCACGCCGAGCAGGACGAGCCCCTTGTCCTTGTAGGCCCGCCACAGCGCCTCGAGCTCGGCATATTGCGGCGTGTAGCCGCAGAACGATGCCGTGTTGACGACGAGCAGCGGCTTGCCCGCGAAGTCGCGCAGGCGCAGCTTCGTGCCTTCGATCGACACGAACTCGAAATCGAATGCGGTCATGCCCGTCTTCCCCTTGCCCGCGGCGATCGTTCCGGCATGTGCCGTCCCGGCGAGCCGCCCGCCGTAATACCCGCCCATCGCCACCGCGAACGCGGCGACCGAGAAGACCCGGCGCGAGACCCGCGCCAGCGGGCCGTCGTCCACCTTAGCCATATCGTTCCTCCGTCCACGGATCGCCGCGCATGTGATAGCCGCGCACTTCCCAGAAGCCGGCGCGGTCCTCGGCGACGAACTCCAGCCGCGTGAGCCACTTCGCACTCTTCCACAGATAGAGCTTGGGCAGGATGAGGCGGACCGGCCCGCCATGCTCGCCGGTGATCGGCTTGCCTTCCCAGCTGTGCGCGAGCAGCACGTCGTCGGCCGCGAAATACTCGAGCGGCACGTTCGTCGTGTAGCCGTCGTAGGAATGCTGGACGACGAACTTCGCCTCGCTTCGCGGGCGCACGATCTCCAGCAGGCGGCGCGTCGACACGCCGCGCCAGCGGTTGTCGAAGCGCGACCACGCCGTCACGCAATGGATGTCGCTGACGAAATCGTCCTGCTTCTCCGCCTGGAAGGCCGCCCAGTCCCAGGTGAGCGGATTCCCGACGAGCCCGTCGACCGTCAGATGCCAGTCCTTCGTCGTGACCGGCGGCTGGATGCCGATGTCGAGGACGGGCCACGTCGTGACCTCGCGCTGGCCCGGCGGCAGGCGCACGGCCGGATCGGCCGTCGCACCGGTCAGCAGCCGGCCCTCGTCGGCCCATTTGCGCTTGGTATCGACCAGCTTCTGCTTGATCTGGCCGAATATTCCTTCGTCCGCCATCCGATCCTCGCCGGCAAGTCCGTGCCGACGACTATAGGGCCGAACGGCCCGGATTGGCAGCCGTCCTACTGCGCCTTCAGGCTCGCGCGCACGCGTTCGAGCGCCTGGCGCGGTCCGGCCTGGCCGAGCACGGCCGCCTCGCCGTAGGTCAGCACGACGAGCAGGTCGGCGCCGTCGACGACCGTCCGCGCGACGAATTCGACATCGTCGCCCTCGTCCTCGGCCGTTCCCGAAAGCCCGTCGGCCTTGAATTCGACCTCGTCGAGTTCCGTTTCGATGAAGGCGCGCACCCGCGCCGTCGCGTTCGCGGCACCGCCGGCAATGCGGGCGGCGACGACGTAGATCGTGTTCGGCGGGTTGTGCGCCTCGAACTGCGGCTTGCCCGGCACGACAACCCACGGGTCCGGCGTCCAGACCGAGAAGCGCCCGTCCGTGCGGACGTTGTCGCCTGCAAGTGCGGGCGAAGCCGCAAGCATCAGGGCCGCAATCAGGGTTCGGATACGCATGTCGTTCTCCTTTTGCCGTTCAGTCGTCGGCACCGGACGGCGTCTGCCGCCACAAGTGCCGGTAGGGTCCGTCGACGGCGATCAGGTCGTCGTGGCGACCGTGCTGGACGATAACGCCGTCGGCCAGCACGAAGATCGAATCGTACGCCACGACCGAGGCCAGGTCGTGCGTTACCGTCACGAGCGTGCGGTCCTTGCCGACCTTCGCCAGCGTGGCGAGGATTTCCCCGCGCGTCGCGGAATCGAGCGCCGAGGTCGCCTCGTCGAGCAGTAGGATCGCGGGGTTGCGGACCATCGCGCGCGCGATCCCGATGCGCTGGCGCTGGCCTTGCGACAGCGTGTCGCCGCGTTCGCCCAGCAGCGTGTCATAGCCGTCCGGCAGCGACATGATAAATCGGTGGATGCCTGCCTGTTTCGCGGCGGCAGCGATGTCGGCGTCGGTCGCGTCGCGCCTTCCCAGCCGGATGTTCTCGCGGATCGTCGTGCCGAACAGGACGTTATCCTGGAACACGGTCGCCATCTGGGCGCGCAGGCTGTCGCCCGACAGATGCGCCATGTCCGCGCCGTCGAACGTCATGCGGCCCGAATGCGGCAGATGCAGGCGCAGCAGCAGGGCCAGCAGCGTGCTCTTGCCCGATCCGCTTTCCCCGACGATCGCAACACGGCCTCCCGCCGGGATCGCGAACGACACGTCGCGCAGGCACGGCCCGGAACCTTCGTAGGCGAAGCCGACATGCTCGAAGCGGATCTCGCTGCGGAACGGGGCGGCGGGGACCGCATCCGCCGGATCGGCCGGGGCGGCGGGTGCCTCGCGGAACTCGTCGAGATGCTTCAGCGCCGCGGCACCGCCGACGACATCGGGCACGAACTGCGTGAGATGGACGATGTTGTAGCTGAGTTCCCAGAACACGGATTCGAACGCGATGAAGGTGCCCACGCTGATGACGTCCTCGAACGTCAGCACGGCGCCGATCCCGAAAACCGCGAGATGGAGCACGAGGACGGCGATCGCGGCCGAACGCTCGATCAGCGCTTCGAAGAAGCGCACGCGGAAGGCACCCCGCCGCACATGCGCGTTGCGCGCCCGGTAGCGCGTCGCGAGGTGGCGCTGCAGCGCGAAGGCGCGGACCAGCTTCTGGGCACCCAGGCTCTCGCCCTTCGCCGACATCGCGTCGGCCATCCGGCGCTTGAGCGCGTAGCCCGCATCGACCGCGCGCGGTGCGAAAAGGCGCGGGCCCAGCAGCGTCAGCGGGAAGATGGCCATCGCGACGACGGCCATCTCCGGCGACAGCCAGAACAGCAGCGCGATCGCGCCGACAAGTTCCAGCAGCGGCAGCAGGCCCCAGTCGACGCCGTGCATGACGATGCTGTCGATCGTGCCGACGTCGTTCGAAAGGCGCGACAGGATGCGCCCCGACTGGGTGCGGTCGATGAAGCTCAGCGTCACGCGCTGGATGCGGTCGAACAGGTCGAGCCGTATCGCCGACATCGCCTCGGCCCCGAGGCGGGCATTGAGCCATTCGCCCGCGATCATCGCGACGGCCGCGATCGCACCCAGGCCCGCGAGCAGAGACAGCAGCAGGACGAGCGTTTCCCAGCGCCCCTCGTCGAGGACGGAGTCGAGCAGGTATTTGAGGCAGAGCGGGAACGCGACGTTGAAGGCGGTCTCGACGGCGATGCAGGCCGCGAGCGCCCAGAGTGCGCGCGGCCGGCGCAGCAGATAGGGCCGCAGGAACCGCCAGAGTGCCGCAAGCGAGGTGCGAACGTCGGCGAAGGTGAACTGGTGGATCTCGGCCTCGCCGGACTCCTCCAGTTCGTCGTCCTCTTCGTCGTCGATCTGGTCGGGCTGCCGGTCCATCGGGCTTCAGCTTTCCTTCGACTGGAAGCAGAGTCGCAGGCTGTCGATGTCGTCGAACCACGCATCGGGACCGAAGCCGGCGGCCGAGACCGCCTGCCACAGTGCGGCAAGCCGGGCCGGGTCCTCGAATGCCGGCACGAACCCGGCGTCGCGAAGATGCTCGGACCATTCCCAGCATGCGCGCAGGCGCGGCACGCCGTCGACAAGGTCGTAGCGGCCGGTATGGTGGAGAGCGAGTTCCGCCGTCGCCGAACCGAAGAAAAGTCCGCGGCGCGAGACGCGGTGCAGTTCCGCGAGCGCGTCGGCAAGGGCGGCATCCGGCACGTGCGCGAGGCAGGTCTCGTAGACCACGTCGAAATGCCCGTCGGGAAACGGCAGGTCGCGCACGTCGCCATGCAGGTTGAACGCGGCGAGCCCGGCCGGCGTGGCGGCATGGATCGCGCGGTTGTTCTCGACGCCGTGCGCGTCGAGCCCCATCGCGCGCAGCTCGCCGACGAGTAGGCCGCTGGCCGAGCCTGCGTCGAGGATCGAGAACCGGTCGCCGACATTCCAGGCCGACTGCGCCAGCGCCTTGAGCGTGCGCGCATCGAGGAACCGGCGACGCGCTTCGGCATAGTCGCCAAGCCCGCGATATTTCGCGAAATGCGCCGGCCCGATGCGCTTTGCCGGCGGCTTGCGGCGCGGCAGAAGTCGCACGACGGCATCCAGCGCCAGGTCGCTTGCGGCGTCGGCGGAGTCGATCACCGCGTTGATCGTGGAATCGAACAGATAGTCGCCGACGAGGTAGAGCGCTGGATGGCCCGCCGGCTCAGGCACATGATTCGTGAAGATGTCGCGCTCCGGCTCGCCGCCCGGCACGGCGTTGACGGACGACAGCCAGCGATGGACGCCCGCCTCGCGCTTCGTCGCGGCCTCCGGTCGCAGGTCCGCCGGCAGGCTCGCGAGCACGCGGGCCACGATCGTCGCGTCGTCGAGATTGGCCATCTCGAGGGCGGCGTTCCCGGCGATGAGCCAGCCGAGGACGCCGGCATCGCCACAGTCGCCACGGGCACTTTCGTCGTAGACGCAGCAGCCGCCGAACGCGTCGCTGATCCACCAATCGTCCTTGATCCGGCCGCGCCAGAACGGCTTCTCGAACAGGACCGAAACACGCAGATAGTGGCCGGGCCTGTCGAAATAGCGGATATGGCGGGCCATCGCCGCATCGAGCGCGTCGCCGTCCCACGAAAGCTGCGCAAGCGCGCTCAGCGGAAGGGCCACGACCAGCACGTCGAAATCGCGCGAGGACTCGCCCTGCGGGCCTTGGAGCGCGACGCGGTAGCGGCCTTCGCCGGTACGGCCGATCTTCGATGCGCGCGAGCCCATCACGAACTCGGCCGAATTCGTGCGCGCGAGTTCGGCGGCCAGCGCGTCGGTGATCGCCTGCGCGCCGCCGCGGACCTTGAGCAGCTTGATGTAGCCGTCGACATCCATCAGCACGTTGCGCATGACGTTGAGCGCGTTCGTCAGATGGAGCGGAGCCGCGACATCGCTGTGGACGGCCGAGCGGACGAACCGCCGCGCCACATCGTCGGTGACGTGCGCATGGATCAGATCGAGTCCGTTTGTCCGGCCGAGTGCGCGCATCGCCGGCGCATCGCCGCGGCCGTCGTAATATTCGGCTGTCGAGATCGTGTCGGCACAGTAGCGATGGAACGCCTCGATCTGGCGGCGCGTCTCGGGTTCGAGCGTCGCCAAACCGTCGAGAATCCTGTCGCCGACGACGAACGTGTTTGAATCGATCGGCCGGCTCGTCAGGCCGAGCGTGCCGACGAGCTCGGCGAGCGGGTCGGCGCCGAGTGCGGTGTAGTCGTAGATCTCCGCCACGCCGGCATCGTAGGCGATGCCGCTTTCGGGAAATTTCCGGGTCAGGAGCTTGCCGCCGAGCCTGTCCGTCGCCTCGATGACGGTCACGCGGACGCGGTCGGTGCACTTGGCCTTGAAGTGCCTTGCCGCCATCAGGCCGCCGGGTCCGCCCCCGACGATTCCTACTTCGATCATATGTGCTACGTCTCGATTCCGACTTCCCGAGTCGCGGGCAGTCTGGCGTCTCGATACTCCCAAACCGTACCGGAATGAAGGCGGATCAGCGCCAGCGCAGCAGCCATTTTTCCAGCCGGGTCAGCGCCGTCCCCAGCGCGAGCCCGAGGATCGAGATCAGCAGGACCCCGGCCAGGAGCTGGTCGGTCAGCATCAGGTTGCCGGCCTGCAGGATGAAGGCCCCGATACCGTACTGCGCGCCGATCATCTCGGCCGAAACCAGCAGGATCAGGGCGATCGAGGTGCTGATGCGGAATCCCGCAAGAATGCCCGGCAGGGCGCCGGGCAGCACGACCTTGCGCAGCACGTCGGCGGCAGGCAGGCCGAAGCTCTGGGCCATCCGGATCAGGTTGCGCGGGACCGCGTCGATTGCCGCGTATGTCGCGATCGCGGTCGGGAAGAACACCCCGAGCGCGATCGTGGCGATCTTCGAGGCCTCGCCGATCCCCAGCCACAGGATCAGCAGCGGCAGCAGAGATATTTTCGGGATCGGGAACAGGGCCGAGACGAACGGCACGCCGATCGACCGGCCGAGCGACCAGACGCCGATGGCGAAACCCGCCGCGAGCCCGCAGATCGTCCCGACCGCCCAGCCGCCAAACAGGCGTACCAGGCTTTCCGACACGTGCCGCCAGAGCGTGCCGGTGTCCCAGAGTTCGCCCAGCGCCAGAATCACGGCGCTGGGGGCCGGCAGGAAGATCGGCGAGACGTAGCCGCGCGCGACCGAAAATTCCCACAGCGCCACAAGGCCGACGAACGCGCCGAGTGCGGCCCCGCGGACCGGCACATGCGCGAACCCGCCGCCGCGGAACGTGACGGGCCGGCGCTCAGCCATCGGCGATCTCGCGTTCGGCGACCTGCGCTTCTGTGCGGATGGCATCCCACAGGCGTTCGCCGAGTTCGGCCATCGCCCGCGCGGCGGCCGGCTTTCCGCGCTCGGCCTGCGGCATGTCGACCGTGACGATTTCCTTGATGCGGCCGGGCCGGCGCGACAGCACGCAGATGCGGTCGGCGAGCCGGACCGCCTCGTGCAGGTTGTGCGTGACGTAGACGGATGTCGTGCGCGTGGCGAGCCAGAGCTTGAGGAAATCCTCCATCAGCAGGTCGCGCGTCTGCGCGTCGAGTGCGGAAAGCGGTTCGTCCATCAGCAGGATGGCGGGCTCGACCGCAAGGGCGCGCGCGATCCCGACGCGCTGGCGCATGCCGCCGGAAAGCTGGCGGGGAAACGCCGCGCGGAATTCGACGAGGTTCGTGCGCGCCAGCGCGTCGTCCACGCGCGCGCGAAGCTCGCCCGCAGCTAGATTCCGGTGTTCGAGGGCAAGCGCCACGTTGCCTTCGACCGTGCGCCACGGCAGCAGCGCGAAATCCTGGAAGATGTAGGTGATCGGGTTCAGCGATCCGGCCGGTGGATCGCCGACAACCGACACGCTGCCCGCCGACGGCTTCAGGATGCCGCCCATGATGCCCAGCATCGTCGACTTGCCGCAGCCCGACGGGCCCAGCAGCGCCACGCATTCGCCGGCACGGACGGTCAGGTCGATCCGGTCGAGAACCTCGAGCGCGCCGTAGCGGTGCGAGATCCCCTCGCAGACGAGTTCCACTTCAGCTCCGCGGGACGTTCATGTGCCCGCGGACGAACGAAAGATCGACGATGTCCTTGCCGTTGACGTCGCGGCCGACGAGGCCGGCTTGCTGCCAGAAGGCGATCTGGTTGTAGATGTCGCCCACGTCGAGGCGGCCCTGCGCGTCGACGAACGGCAGCCCGATCGAGACGAGCTCGGGGGCCTGCTGCACGGCGCGCGCGACCACGCCGATCGTCTCGGCGAAGCGCGTGCCCCGCACCTCGTTGCCGGCCGCGTCGCGCTGGTTGAAGGCGGCGTTGAAGTCGGCCGCACCGCGCAGGTAGCCGCGCACGAAACGCTCGACCAGGTCGCGCTTTTCGCCGATCGCGCGCGGACTTGTGAAGAGCGCGCCGAGCTGCCAGGGCGTCTCGTCGCCCGCCCAGGCGAGGATTTTGCCGGCATTGTCGGCGACGAGCGCGCGGGCCAGCGTGACCGGCGCGAGCACGGCGTCGACCTGCCCGCCCTTGAAGGCCGCCTGCATGTTCGGCAGCGTCTGGAGGGGTACGAGCGTGACGCTCGAAAGATCGAACCCGTACTTCTTCGCGAGCAGGCCGAGCGAGTAGTGGAACGTCGACCCCGTCGTCGTGATGCCGACGCGCTTGCCGGCGAAATCCTTGACCGAGCGGAACCCCTTCTCGATCGCCGCGTTCGTCGCCATGTAGGCGACGAGCGGGAAGCCCTTCTCCTCGCGGCTCTGCGCCGCGACGATCTTGAGCGCACCCTTGCCCGCGAGATTGAAGAACGCGGCCGTCAGGCCGGTCACGCCGAAATCCGCATCGCCCGACGTGACCGCGACGGGCACCTGCTGGGCGGCGGTGAAGTATTTGAGATCGACGTCGAGGCCGGCTTCGCGCCAGTAGCCGCGCTCGGCCGCGATGAAGACCGGGCCGGAGGACGACAGGCGCAGCACGCCGACGGACGTCTTCGTCAGGTTCTGCGCGCGCGCGAGCGAAGGTGCGGCGAGGCCGGCGACGGCCCCGGCAAGGGCGGCGCGGCGCGTAAGGCGGATCATGGCGGCGTTCCTCGTGGACGATGGAAGGGCGGCGCCTTGCGGCACCTTGGGAATTGTGGGTGTATATGAGCGGGAGAGCGGACGGCTGTCAAAGGGAGCGGATCGCACGATGGCAGGACCGACGCAGGCCGCCCGGCGCGTGGTTTCGCTGCTTCCCTCCGCCACCGAGATCGTCGCGGCACTGGGTGCGGCGGGCGAACTCGTCGCGCGCAGCCACGAATGCGATTTCCCCGCCTCGATCGGCGACCTGCCCGCGGTATCGGCCCCCCGGATCGATCCCGCGCGTCCGTCGGCAGCGATCGAAGCCGACGTGCGCGCCCGCCTCGAAGCCGCGCTTTCGATCTACAGCGTCGATGCGGCCGCCCTGCGCGACGCGCGGCCCGACCTGATCGTCACGCAGACACTGTGCGATGTCTGCGCGGTCAGTCCGGCGGAGGTGGAAGCCGCCCTTGCCGAATGGACGGGTGCGCGCCCGCGCATCCTGGCGCTTGCCCCCGCCACGCTCGCCGACGTGCTCGGCGACATCGGACGCGTGGCCGCCGCACTCGGCCGCGCCGAGGCGGGTGCTTCGCTCGCGGCACAGATGCGCGCCCAGATGGACGAGATCGCGGCGCGCTGTGCGGGTGCGAACGCGCGTCCAAGTGTCGCCACAATCGAATGGCTCGATCCGCCGATGGCAGGCGGAAACTGGATGCCCGAACTGGTCGCGATGGCGGGCGGCGAGAACCTGTTCGGGACCGCCGGCGCGCACTCGCCGTGGCTCGATCCCGAAGCGCTCGCCGCCGCGGCACCCGACATCGTGCTCGTCGTGCCGTGCGGCTTCGCCATCGCGCGCACGCGCGCGGAACTGGCGGCGGTCGCCGGAAAACCGTGGTGGTGTGCGCTGCAAGGGCGCATCTTCATCGCCGACGGCAACCGCTATTTCAACCGGCCGGGTCCGCGCCTCGTCGAATCGCTGGAAATCCTCGCCGAAATCCTGCATCCGGAAATCTGCGACTACGGCCATCGCGACGACGGCTACGTCGCCTGGGAACAAGCGGACGGAAAACGATGAAATATCTGCGCATCCTCCTTCTCCTCACGTCCTTCGTCGCCGCCGCACCGGCAACGGCGCAGGACACCGGCACGCCGGACGAGATCGAGAAGCTGATCCAGACCATCGAGAACGAAGCGAGCCGCACGGAACTTCTCGACCAGCTCAAGGCGCTGGTCCGCCTGCGCCGTTCGGGCGAAGTGCCCGTCATCGCCGAGGAGTCCGACAAGCCGGCCGAGCAGATCGCACGCGTCGCCAACACGTTCGCCGAGCAGCTTTCCGACCAGATCGAGGAAGTGACGAAGGCCGTGCTGCAGGCCGCCGCCTTCGTGGCCGACGCGCCGAAATTCCTGTCGTGGTTCGACAGCCAGATCGGCAACCAGCAGAATCGCGACCGGCTGGTGGAGATTCTCTGGAAGCTTGTCGCGGTCCTCGCGGCGGGCTGGGTCGCGGAGTGGATCGCGCAGAAGGCCCTGGATCCGCTGCGCCGGCGGCTGGAAGCACGCGCCGTCGAACCCGGCTGGAAGCGGATGTTTCCGATCGCGGCCGACGCGCTGGTCGGCGTGCTGCCGATCGCCATCTTCGCCGCGATCGCGATCGGCACGCTCGGCCTCACCCAGCCCTCGCGCACGGCGAGCCTGGTCGCGATCTCGTTCGTCAACGCCAACGTCCTGGCGCGCGCCGTGGCGCTCGCGGCGAACACCGCATTCGCGCCGCGACATCCGGGCCGGCGGCTTTTGCCGCTCGACGACGAGACGTCGGTCTACATCTTCCTGTGGATCCGGCGCGTGACGAACATCGCCGTCTACTGGTATTTCGCCGCCGAAGCCGCACTGCTGATCGGCATGCCCGGCCCGGCGCACAATTTCATCGTCAAGCTGCTGGGCGTCGTGGTCGCGATGATGTTCGTCGCGGTCGTCCTGCAGAACCGCCAGCCTGTCGCCGACGCGCTGATCCGTTCCTCGCGCGGCGAAGGCTGGATCGCGCGCGGTCGCGCGGGCTTTCTCGGGCCGGGTCTCGCCAAGTACTGGCATGTCGCCGCCCTTGCCTACGTCATCGTAGCGCTGTTCGCTTGGCTGATCCGTCCGGACGGCTTCGCCTTCATCGTGCAGGCGAGTGTGCTGACGCTCGTCATCGCCGGCATCGCGCGCGCCGCCGTCCTGCTCGCCGGCTACGGCATCGATCGCGCTTTCGTCATAGCACCCGAGTTCCGCGAGCGGTTCCCCGCACTCGAACAGCGCGCCAACCGCTATGTCAGCGCCGGCCGGCGGCTGATCGTCGTCGCGATCAGCGGCCTCGCCCTGCTCGCGATCATGCAGGCATGGGGAATTCGCACGCTCGAGTATGCGGCGACACCGCAGGGCCAGCGCGTCGCGGGCGGCCTGTTCGCGATCTCCTTCGCCGTGATCATGTCGCTCGCGATCTGGGAGTTCGCGAATGCCGGTCTCGAACGCTATCTGACGCGCAAGGGCGAGAACGAGGCGCCGACCGAGCGCACTTCGGCGCGCGTGCGCACGCTGCTGCCGCTGATGCAGAGGGCGCTCTTCCTGATACTCGTCGTGTTCGTCCTGCTCGTCACGCTCAACGAGATCGGCGTCAACGTCACACCGCTGCTGGCCGGTGCGGGCGTGCTCGGTCTTGCCGTCGGCCTCGGCGCGCAGAACATGGTGCGCGACCTCATCACCGGCGTGTCGATGATCATGGAGGACGTGCTCGCGGTCGGCGACGTGGTGCAGCTCGGCGACAAG
Source organism: Tagaea sp. (assembly GCA_965279565.1). GTDB lineage: Bacteria > Pseudomonadota > Alphaproteobacteria > CACIAM-22H2 > CACIAM-22H2 > Tagaea. The sequence continues at coordinate 719,670 of OZ257249.1, forward strand.
GCGGGCACGGTCGAGGCGCTCGGCCTGCGCGCGATCAAGCTGCGCTCGGCCGACGGCACGCTCCACACAATCCCGTTCGGCACGCTGACGATCATCTCGAACCAGACGAAGGATTTCGCCTACGCCACGTTCGAGGCCGCCGTCGGCTACGCCGCCGATCCGGCCGCCGCCGCGCGTGCGATGCGCGGCGCGTTCGACGCCATCGTCGCCGATCCCGAGATCGCGGCACTGGTGATCGGCGACTACGAGGATCAGGGCCTCGCGCCCTACTCCGACATCGGCCAGACGCTGAAGGCCCGCGTCAAGACCCTGCCCGGCAAGCAGTGGCGCGTGCGCCGCGCGTTCGACGAACGCATCCGGCGCGATTTCGCTGCCGTCGGCCTGAAGCTCGCCTGGGACAAGGGCTAGCCGGCGGGCGAATCGCCGATCGGCAGGCTGCAGACGATGAAACGCGTCGCGCGGCCGGATTCCGCCGGATCGACCGGCAGGATCAGCCGGTGCCAGTGGCCGACCGAATCGAGCGGCGACGCATGCCGCGTGGCGAACGGCATCGGGTGCTTGATCGCGAGCTGGTAGACGCTGAGGAAGACCTTCGAGATCGGCGTGGGCAGGTCGCTCGTGCGGTCGCCCGTCACGTTGCGCCCGAAGGCCGCGGCCACCGCGCGCCCGCAATGGACGTAGCGCAGATCGCCGTCGGGGAGCACGTCGAGTTCCATCAGGTTCGCCGACAGATCCTCGATCAGGTCCGCCCCGAGATCGCCGCGGCGCGGCACGCGTCCGCCCTTGAAGCTGGCCTTGCGCCATGTCTTCAGCGCGTAGCGCTCGCGCGCGTCGATCAGGTCGTCCTCCAGCGGACTCGAGATGACCCGCATGGGCCTGTCGAGACCGTCGACATGGATGTCGAAGATCCGGCGCATGATCAGGACCCCGCTTTCGCCGGCGAACCGACGAAGGAGAACCCGCCGGGACCGAGATGGACGTCGAACGCCAGCGGCATGGCACCTGCCTCGATGCGCCCGACGCGCGTACCGGCGGCGACCATCGCCCCAGGCGACCAGATTTCCTCGGGAAACCCCAGCGCCGCATTGATCGACTTTCCGATCGGATCGCCGGATGCGCACAGCAGCGAGAAGGCGGCGTTGCAGGATTCGATCCGGCCGGCACGATCCGCGAAGGCCATCGGCACACTGAACGCGTGCCAGAGGGCCGAATGCCGGTCGATCGCCACGCGGCCGCGGGCGATCTCGGCACGCGCGGTGCGCAGCTCGATCGCGTCGAGGACGAGTCCGCCCAGCAGTTGCATCTTCCGACGGCCTGCCGCGTCGAACTCTTCGCGCGCGACAGGCGACAGCGCGCACAGCGTGCCGATCCGGTGGCCGCTCGGCAGGCGCAGCGGAAAGCCCGCATAGAAGCGGATGTGCGGATCGCCGGCCACGAGCGGGTTGTCGTGGAAGCGCGGATCGAACGACGCGTCGGGCACCACGAACACGTCGTCCTCGTGGATCGCGTGCGCGCAGAACGACACCGAGCGCGACGTTTCGCACACGCCCACCCCGGCTGCCGCCTTGAACCACTGGCGGTCGGAATCGACGAGCGAGACAAGCGCCATCGGCACGTCGAGCAACAGGCGCGTGAGTTCGACGATCTCGTCAAACGCCTTGTCGGCGGGGCTGTCGAGCAGACCGAGCGCGCGCAGGGCGGCGATGCGATTCGCTTCGTCGCGCGGGACGGCAGGTTCGATCATTCGTCGGCTCCGGCGCTGGGGGGCTGCTGCCGATTACGCTAGCATGATGGGGGAAACTCGCGCCATGCGAGCATCGCGGCGCCTCATTTTTTCTCGGCTTCCGTTTTCAAATTCGCGAGGCCGGCCTCGAAATCCTTTCCGATCATCTTGTCCATGTCGAGGACGAGACCCATCAGCTTGGTGACGAGTTTGGCCGGGCCCGACATCGCCCACGTGACCTCGACCTGCCCACCGGAAGGCACGATCGCGAATTCGGCGATGTTGTGTCCCTCGAACGGGCGAAGGAAATCGAGCTGGATGACGATCTTCGTGGGCGCATCGTCGAGGATCTCCATCCGGCCGGCGCCGACTTGGTTGTTGCCGTCCCACGAATAGACCGCACCCTTCCCTTTCGTCGTGGCGCCGAGCGTGCGCTTCATCGCCGGATCGCGGTGCTCGTAGGGCGACCAGCGGGGCCATTGCGTGAAATCCGCGATCAGCGCGTGGACGGCCTGCGGCGGTGCCACGATGTGGATCGAACGCGCGACACGGAAATGGTCGGGGCGCGTGACGACGTAAGCGACGAGCGAAACCGCAACGATTGCGAAGACGATCAGGGCTGATTTGAGCATGGGATCTTCCCTATCTGAAGGTGCGGGATCGGCAAGGAGATCAGTCTTCGGCCAGATCGTCTGGAGCGGCGGCGTCGACGACCCGGCGCGCGAGTTCGCCGGAAAATCCGGCCCGCGCCATCGCGGCAAGGTGCTTCATGCGCGCGGCCGCACGGCGGGCCGGATCGGCGAAAGGGCCGAGCCGCTTGCGCCGGGCGAAGATCAAGGCGGCCTTGAGGTCGTTCTCGCCGGCCTCGTCGAGGCTGCCGAGCGCATGCTCGATATCCTCGCCTTCGACGCCGGCGACCTTCAGGCGCTGCGCGATGCGCCCGCGCGGCAGGCCGCGACGCGCAAGACTTGCGGCACGGCCTTCGGCGAAGCGCGAATCGTCGAGCAGCTTCCTGTCGACGAGCTTCGCGACGACGGCGTCGACATCCGCCGCCCCCTGCACGCGGTCGGCAAGCCCCTCGCGTGCCGCGCGCTCGACCTTGCGCATAAGCACCCGGCGCAGGCCTTCGGCCGAGGCGGCATAGCGCTCGAGATAGTGCAGCGCCGATTTTTCGAGGCGCTCGCGTGTGGGGGGCTTGGGCGGCTTGCGGGGCGGCATGCAGCGCCTAATTGCCATGCCGAGGCGGCAATTGCGAGGCCGGGGCGCGACCTCTATGGTGCGGCTCGCATGAACGACCTCGCCCGCTCCCCCTCCCCGCCGCGCCGCTACGGCGCCGTCAACTGGCTCGGCCTCCACACGCTGGTGATGCGCGAGGTCCGCCGGTTCACCAAAGTGCATACGCAGACGATCGCCGCCCCGGTCGTCACGACGCTGCTTTTCCTTGCCGTGTTCGTGCTGGCACTGGGCCCGGGTGCGGCGGCCGGCAGCGGTGGCGGGCTCACCTTCGCCGAGTTCCTCGCCCCCGGCCTGATCATGATGGCGATGACGCAGAACGCCTTCGCCAACACGTCGAGCTCGATCGTCATCGCCAAGGTCCAGGGCAACATCGTCGATTCGCTGATGCCGCCGCTTTCGCCGGGCGAACTCGTCGTCGGCTTCGCGGCCGGCGGCGTGGTGCGCGGCATCGTCGTGGGCGGCGTGACGGCCGCGTGCCTGGCACCTTTCGTGTCGCTGCACGTCCACAGCCTCGCGTGGATCGCCTTCAACGGCGTGATGGCCTCGATGCTGCTGTCGCTGATCGGCGTTGCCGGCGGCGTGTGGTCGGAGAAGTTCGACCACATCGCGGCCGTGACGAACTTCGTCGTCACGCCGCTCGCCTTCCTGTCGGGCACCTTCTATACGGTCGACCGGCTGCCCGAGCCCTGGCACCTGATCGCGCTGATCAATCCGTTCTTCTACATGATCGACGGGTTCCGCTTCGGCTTCATCGGGCACGCCGACGCGCACCCGTGGATCGGGGCCGCGATCCTGCTGGTGGCCAACGCCGCACTCGGCGCGCTGTGCTACCGGATGTTCAAGACCGGCTACAAGCTGCGCGCCTGATTCGGCGTTAAGCATCTGTAAGAAAAGCGCGATTCCCCCCTGTATTTGACATTTCCGGAACCGCCCCGGATACTGGTCGTTTCCCGGACCGTCAGCCTGACGGGCCCGCAAGAGGGAGTTGTTGCCGTGTCGACTGCATTTCCCGCCGTGATGCCGACCTATGCGCGCGCCGAAGTGGGCTTCGAGCGCGGCGAAGGCCCGTATCTGTGGGGAACCGACGGCCGACGTTACCTCGACTTCGCCTGCGGCATCGCCGTGACCGGTCTCGGCCACGCGCACCCGCATCTGGTGAAGGAAGTGACCGCCCAGATGAACAAGGTCTGGCACACGTCCAACATCTTCCCGATCGCCCAGCAGCAGAAGCTGGCCGAGCGGCTGGTCGCGTCGACCTTCGCCGACACGGTGTTCTTCGGCAACTCGGGTGCCGAAGCCAACGAGTGCGGCATCAAGCTCGTGCGCAAATTCCACGCGCATCACGGCCACCCCGAGCGCTACCGCATCATCACGTTCGAGGGCGCGTTCCACGGGCGCACGCTCGCCACGCTCGCCGCGGGCGGCCAGCAGAAATATCTCGAAGGTTTCGGGCCCAAGGCCGACGGCTTCGACCAGGTCCCGTTCGGCGACCGCGAGGCGCTCGAGGCCGCGATCGGCCCCGAGACCGCCGGCATCATGATCGAACCGGTCCAGGGCGAGGGCGGCATCCGGCCCGTACCGGAAGCCGATCTCAAGTACCTGCGCGAACTTTGCGACAAGCACGGCCTGCTGCTGTTCTTCGACGAGATCCAGACCGGCATGGGCCGCTCGGGCAAACTCTTCGCCCACGAATGGTCCGGCGTGACGCCCGACGTGATGTCGGTCGCCAAGGCGCTGGGCAACGGCTTCCCGGTCGGCGCGTGCCTTGCCACGGCGAAGGCCGCGGCCGGCATGACCGCCGGCACGCACGGCTCGACCTATGGCGGCAACCCGCTGGCGATGTCGGCCGGCAACGCCGTGCTCGACGTGATGCTCGCCCCCGGATTCTTCGAGCATGTCGAGCGGATCGGCGCGCACCTCAAGCAGCAGCTTGCCGGCCTTGTCCAGCGCAACCCCGACATGTTCGAGGAAGCGCGCGGTTCGGGCCTGCTGCTCGGCCTCAAGTGCAAGGTCCCCAACCAGGACATGATCGGTGCCGTGCGCAAGCAGGGCCTGCTGACGGCGGGTGCCGGCGACAACGTGATGCGCCTCCTGCCCCCGCTGATCGCCGAGGCCGCCCAGGTGGCCGAGGCGATCGAGAAGATCGACGCCGCCTGTGCCGACCTGCGCGCGCGCCAGCCCGCCCGCAAGGCGGGATGACGGAGACGACCATGAACGCGACACCCCGCCATTTCCTCGACCTCGACGTGCTCGAAACGGGCACGCTGCGGCGCATCCTCGATCTGGGTGCGGCCTACAAGGCCAAGCGCCCGCCCGGCGGCATGGAAAAGCCGCTCGCCGGCAAGACGCTGGCGATGATCTTCGAGAAGCCCTCGACGCGCACGCGCGTGTCGTTCGAGGTGGGCATCCGCCAGCTCGGCGGCGAGGCCGTGATCCTCACGCACCACGACACGCAGCTCGGCCGCGGCGAGACCATCGCCGACACCGCGCGCGTGCTGTCGCGCTACTGTGACGCGATCATGCTGCGCACCAACAAGATCGCCAACCTCGCCGAACTCGTGCGCCACGCGACGGTGCCCGTCATCAACGGCCTGACCGACCGCTCGCATCCCTGCCAAGTGATGGCGGACGTGATGACGATCGAGGAGCGCAAGGGCAACATCGCCGGCAAGATCGTCGCGTGGACCGGCGACGGCAACAACGTCGCCGCCTCGTGGATCCATGCCGCACAGCGTTTCGCGTTCGAGCTGCGCCTCGCCTGCCCCGAGCATCTGCGCCCGTCGGGCGACGTGCTTGCCTGGGCCAAGCGCGAAGGTGCGCGCATCCAGCTGCTGACCGATCCGGAAGCCGCCGTCGCCGGTGCCGATGCCGTCGTCACCGACACGTGGGTGTCGATGGACCAGGAAAGCGGCAGCCGGGAAAGCCGCGAGAAGCGCCACAACCTGCTCGCCCCCTACCGGGTCGACGAGCGGCTGATGGACCGCGCCAAGTCCGACGCGATCTTCCTGCACTGCCTGCCCGCCCATCGCGGCGAGGAAGTGACCGAAGGCGTCATCGACGGCCCGCGCTCGGCCGTGTGGGACGAAGCCGAGAACCGCCTGCACGTGCAGAAGGGCATCCTTGCCTGGTGCATGGCTTGAAGCCGGCGCTTCCGGACGACGACGTCGTCCTCCCGTTCAAGATCGAACCCTACTCGCTGCGCGGCCGGCTCGTCCGGCTGGGACCCGCACTCGACGCGATCCTGCATCGCCATGCCTATCCGCGGCTGGTGGCCGCCGCACTCGCCGAGGCGATCGCGATGGGGGCCGCACTCGCGGCGACGCTGAAATACGAAGGCGTCTTCTCGATCCAGACGAAGGGCGACGGGCCGCTGCGCATGCTGGTGGCCGACGTCACGTCGGCCGGCGCCATCCGCGGCTATGCGCAGTTCGACGAGGCGCGCATCGCCGCCCTCGGCGACGGGCCGGTCTCGGTGCCCAGGCTGTTCGGGGCCGGCTATCTCGCCTTCACCGTCGACCAGGGTGCCGAGATGGAGCGCTATCAGGGCATCGTTGAGCTGACCGGTGCCACGCTCGCCGAATGCGCGCACCACTATTTCCACCAGTCCGAACAGTTCGAGGCCGGCCTCAACGTCGCCGTCTCGAGCGTGGCCGACGCGGACGGCCGCCTGCACTGGCGGGCGGGTGCCATCATGATCCAGCGCCTGCCGCCCGAGGACGCGCAGGGTTCGGCCGAAGGCCGCGTGCCGGTGGCGCGCGATCCGGCCGTGCGCGAAGGCGAGGAAGAGGGCTGGCGGCGCGCGATGATCCTGATGGGATCGGCCAAGTCGCGCGAGCTGGTCGATCCCGAACTGCCGCCGTGGAAGCTCGTCGACCGGCTGTTCCTGGCCGAGGGCGTGGAGATCTACCGGCCGATCGAGCTCGTCCATCGCTGCCGCTGCGATCCCGCGCGCATGCGCGGCGTGCTGCGCACGATCCCGCGCGAGGAGCTGGAAACGATGCGCGAAGCGGACGGGGCCATCCGCATCACGTGCGAATTCTGCAATACCGCGCACGCTTTCAGCGATCTGGATGCGATTTACGACGATGCTTGATGCACGACCGCACTCGCGCCACATTTCGACCTTGTTTGGCAACTAGAAGTCACTTTCCCGACAATTCTTCATGGAGCTAAGCCGGATGACTTCCTCCCGTCGCGATTTCCTGAAGATTGCAGGACTGGCCCTACCCGCGGCGGCGCTCGCGTCGTGCGCGGACGCGCCGACGATGCCGCAGTTCCCGCCACTGACCTATTCCGCCCTCGGCCGCTTCACGTTTGAAGCCGAGCGCGTCGAGGTCGCGTTGGACTATCGCCCGCCGCTGGCCCCGCCGAATGTCGAGCACCTGTTCATCCAGCCGCCGGTCGACGTGCTGCGCCGCTGGGCGGGCGACCGGCTTGCCGTGTCCGGGCGCGGCGAGCGCTATCTGCGCTTCGTCATCGCGGACGCGCACGTCACCGAGACCCAGCTGCCGCGCCAGTCCGGCGTGCGCGCGACCTTCACCAACGAGCAGGCGCAGCGCTACGACGGCCGCATCGAGGCGGCACTCGAAGTCCGCCAGCTTCGCGGGAACTTCCGCGACGGTTTCGCGACGGCAGCGGCCACGCGCACGCGCTCGGTCGCGGAGAACATCTCGCTCAACGACCGCGAGCGCGTCTGGTACGAGATGGTCGAGCAGATGATGGGCGACATCAACGCCGAGCTCGACCGGCAGATCCGCGCGAACATGCAGCGGTTCATGCAGCTCTGAACGGCGTCAGGCCGGCCGTGCGGCCCATTCGGCGACCTTGCCGATGAAGCGGTCGCACTGGGCGAGCTGCTCGCGCGTCGTGTACTCGTCGGTCTTGTGCGCGACCGCGATGTCGCCAGGACCGCAGATGACGGTCGATATTCCCGCCTGCTGGAACTGGCCCGCTTCGGTGCCGAACGCGACCGTGATCGGCGCGTTGGCGCCGGTGATCGACATGGCGAGCTTCGCCGCCGGCCCGTCGAGCTCGGGGCGCATCGGCGGGATGTTCGCATAGCGGTGTAGCGTGACACTGGCCTCGGGTGCTTCGCGCTTGATGGCGGCGTCCAGCGCGTCGATCTTCGCCTGGGCACCGGCATGGATCGCTTCGCCGTCGACGCCGGGCAATGCGCGAAATTCCCACGTCAGCCGGCATTCGCGCGGCACGATGTTGGCGGCCGTACCGCCCGAGATCTTCCCGATGCCGACCGTCGTCCAGGGCGGATCGAAATCGACACCCGGCACGGCGTCGGCCTGGCCGCGCGCGCGCAGCGCCTGCTGCAGTTCGTCGAGATAGACGAGGAAGCGGCCCATATAGACGATCGCGTTGGCACCCAGATGCGGCGCGCTGGAATGCGCCTCGCGCCCGACGATGCGCGTCTCGTTCACCCAGCTTCCCTTGTGCGCGACGACCGGGCGCATCATCGTCGGCTCGCCGACCACGCACAGCGCCGGGCGTGGCAGTTCCGCACCGAACAGCGCGATGGCATGGGGTGCGCCGAAGCAGCCGATCTCCTCGTCGTAGGAGAAGCACAGATGGATCGGCCGCGCGAGCTTCGCCGCGACGAGTTGGGGAACCGCCGCCAGCGCGCAGGCGATGAAGCCCTTCATGTCGGACGACCCGCGGCCGAAAAGCCTGCCGTCGCGCTCGACGAGCGCGAAGGGATCGCTCGACCAGGGCTGGCCTTCGACCGGGACCACGTCGGTGTGGCCGGACAGCACCGCGCCGCCCGGCACGTTCGGGCCGATCGTCGCCAGCAGGTTGGCCTTGGTGCCGTCGGCGTTGGGAACGAGCCGGCTTTCCACACCGTGGCCCGCGAGATACGCGCGCACGTCCGCGATCAGGTCCATGTTCGAATCGGAGCTGACGGTCCGGTGCGCCACGAGGCGCGCCAGCAGGGCGACCGAATCCTTTGCGACGGATGTCACGTGCGCGTCAGCCCGGCTGGACGGGCGGATTGCCGATGATCGACAGGAACTCGCGCCGCGTCGCCTCGTTGTCGCGGAAAGCGCCCAGCATGCGCGACGTCACCATCGTCACGCCGGTCTTGTGCACGCCGCGCGTGCTCATGCACTGGTGCTGGCCGCGCACGACGACGGCGACCCCCTTGGGCTGCAGCACGTGCTCGATCGTGTTGGCTATCTGCGCGGTCAGCTTCTCCTGGATCTGCATGCGCTTGGCGAAAACGTCGATCACGCGCGCGATCTTCGAGATGCCGACGACCCGCTTTTCCGGCAGGTAGGCGACGTCGACCGCACCCAGGATGGGGGCGAGATGGTGTTCGCAGAAGCTTTCGAAGCGCACGTCGCGCAGCACGACCATCTCGTCGTAGCCTTCGGTTTCCTCGAAGGTGCGCGCGAGGATGTCGACCGGATCTTCCCTGTAGCCGGCGAACCATTCTTCGTAGGCGCGCGTGACGCGCTTGGGCGTGTCGAGCAGGCCTTCGCGGTCCGGGTCGTCGCCGGCCCAGCGGATGAGCGTGCGCACGGCCTCTTCGGCGGCCTCGCGGTCGGGTCGGAGCGGTACCGCGACGATGGACTTGAGAGGGGCTTTCACTCGGGATGACTTTCGTTGGAGGTCGGATGCGGCCGGAGAGCGTCAGTTCAGCCGGACCGGCTGGCTCGGCGAATCGAGCGAGAAGGCCGGCACCTTGATGTCGAACTTCTCGCCGTTGCCGGTTTCCATCTGGTAACTGCCCATCATGATCCCCGACGGCGTGCCCAGCGGCGTGCCGGACGTGTACTCGAAACTTTCGCCCGGTTTCAAGACCGGCTGTTCTCCGACGACGCCGGCCCCGCGCACTTCCTGCAGGCGGCCGTTCGCGTCGGTGATGCGCCAGTGCCGGGCGCGCAGCTGGACCGTCTGCCCGCCGAGATTTTCGATCCGGACGTGATACGCCCAGACGAAATGGTTCTCGTGCGGGGAAGACTGGTCTTCGAGGTAGACCGGTTTGACCGTCACCTTGATCTCGCGGGTCGTCTCGCTGTACATCGCGGCACTTGGGGCTGGGGGCGGTTTGCGCCAGAGAGTATAGGCCGCGCACCCTGCCCGGCCAACCCCCGCCCGGACGGTCAAGTCCGGCCGGCAATCTGGCGGTCGTGCAGCCGGCCAAGCAACAGGGCCGCCAATGCCCCCATAAAGGCAAAGGCCATGTCGGCCTGCGTATCCCACGGATCGCCCTGGCTGCCGAGGAAGTCCGACGCGCCCTGCCCGAGGGCCACGGCCGCCGCCCATTCGATCAGCTCGTAGGAAGCGCTGATCGCAAGGCAGATGCACACGATCAGGAACGCGCGCAGCCGCGGCCGGTCGATGCGGAAGATGCGGATCAGCAGTTCGCGCGCCACGATCGCCGGCACGAAGCCCTGCACGAAATGTCCGATCCGGTCGTAGGGATTGCGTTCGAACCCGAACGCCTCCTGCAGCGTGAAGCCAAGCGGGACGCGCGCATAGGTGTAGGCCGCCCCGAGCATCAGGATCAGGCCGTGGAGTGCGATCAGCGCGTAGCCGAGATCGGTGAAGCGCAGACGCCGCCGCGTGGCGAAGAGAATCGGCCACGCGATCAGAGCGGGCAGCACCTCCATCAGCCAGGTCAGGCGGTCGAAAGGTGCTATCCCGCTGGCGAGAAGCCCCGCCGCCCACAGCGCCGTCAGCGCCACGAACGTCGGGGCCATCGCCATGTCAGCGCCCCGCCCTGGAAGCGGCGGCAAGACCGCGCGCCAGATCCTCGAGCAGGTCGGCCGGATCCTCGATCCCCACCGACAGGCGCAGGCTGCCCGGCCCGATCGCCAGGCGCTTCTTCTCGTCCGCCGGCAGGCGCTGGTGCGTCGTCGTCGCCGGATGGCAGATCAGGCTCTTCGCGTCGCCGAGATTGTTCGAGATGCGGATCAGCTTCAGCGCGTCGACGAAGGCGAAGGCCGCCTTCTTGCCGCCGACGAGATCGAAGGCCACCAGCGGACCGCCGCCCTTCATCTGCTTGCGGGCAAGCGCGTATTGCGGATGCGACTTGAGACCGGGATAGAGCACGCGCGCGACGGGCTTCGCCTTCTCGAGGAATTTCGCGACGGCGATGGCGCCGCGCGCATGCGCTTCGACGCGCAGCGGCAGCGTCTCGAGCCCCTTGAGCAGGACCCAAGCGTTGAACGCCGACAGCGTCGGCCCGGTATGGCGGATGAACGGCACGAGCGTGCCGTCGATCCATTCGCGCGAACCGAGCACGGCCCCGCCAAGAACGCGGCCCTGCCCGTCGATATGCTTGGTCGCCGAATAGACGACGATGTCGGCGCCGAGCTGCAGCGGCTTCTGCAGCAGCGGCGTGGCGAACACGTTGTCGACGACGACCTTCGCACCCGCCTTCTTCGCGAGCTTCGCGACCGCGCGGATGTCGACGAGGTCGAGCATCGGGTTGGACGGCGATTCGAGGAACACGACGTCGGTCTTGACCGACAGCGCCTTCTTCCAGGCCGACAGGTCCGGCCCGTCGACGAGCACGGTTTCGACGCCCCAGCGCGGCAGCAGCTCGGTGACGATGTAGTGGCACGAACCGAACAGGGCGCGCGCCGAGACGACGCGCATGCCGGCCTTGAGCTGGCAGGCGAGCGCCGCGAATACCGCGGCCATGCCGCTCGCCGTTCCCTTGCAGGCCTCCGCACCTTCGAGGGCGGCGAGCCGCGCCTCGAACATCGCGACCGTGGGGTTGCCGAAGCGCGAATAGACGAAGCGCTGGTCCTCGAGCTTGGTCGGCGTGGCGAAGGCGCGCTCGGCCTCGTCCGCCGAGCCGTAGACAAAGCCCGATGTCAGGAACATCGCCTCGCCGGTCTCGGACCACTGCGAACGCTCGACACCGCCGTGCACGAGAGCCGTGCGCGGACGCCAGTCCGGATTGGTGGAAAACTCGTTCTTCTTCGCCATGACGCTACCCCGAATGCAAAAGCCCCGGCCTTTGGCTCGGGGCTCTTCGACGGGCCTGCGCTCGCGAAACGCTCCGACCTTTTAGCGGCTTCTTTTACGTGGTCCGCAAGCCGGCCGGCTCAAATCACCACGATAGTGGGCGCAAACTATGCGAACCCGCCCGCCCCTGTCAAGCGCCCGACTTGCCCGCAGCCCCCGACTGTTCCTATATTGCGCCGTCGCGCTGGCGATGCGGGTGTAGCTCAATGGTAGAGCCGGAGCTTCCCAAGCTCAAGACGAGGGTTCGATTCCCTTCACCCGCTCCAGCGAATTTCACCCCTTCGAGAATCCGGGCACCAGGCGCGCGACGGCATAGACGCCGACCGCGATCGCCACGCCGATCATGTCGGTGACCGTGCCGGGCACGATGAGAAGCAGCGCACCCGCGGCGAGCGGCACGCGCAGCATCCAGCCGATCTGCCGGCCGAACCAGCCTTCGGTCGAGCAGGCCAGCAGCACGACGCCGATGGCAGCGGTCGCGAGCACGGGTGCGATCTCCGCCATCGTGCCCTGGCCGAGCAACAGCGGCGAATAGAAGAACATGAACGGCACGATGAAGACGGCAAGGCCCATCTTGACCGACACGAATGCCGTCTTCCACGGATCGGCCTGCGCGATCGCCGCCGCCGCGAACGAGGCGAGTGCCACCGGCGGCGTGATCGCCGACACGACCGCGTAATAGAAGATGAACATGTGCGCGATCAGCGGCGGCACGCCGAGACGCTGCAGGCCCGGTGCGATTACCGCCGCGGCGATCGCGTAGGCCGCCGTTGTCGGCATGCCCATGCCCAGCACGAGCGCGACGACCATCGCGAAGACCATCGCGAAAAGCGGATCGCCGCCGGCGAACTGCAGCAGCAGCTGCGCGAAGCGGCCGCCGATTCCGGTCAGCGCGATGACGCCCACGATGATGCCGGCCGCTGCGCATACCGAGACAAGCTGCAGCGAATCGCGCGCCGCCTGGTTCAGCGCCTGCATCGCGCGGCGCGGCCCGATCGCGTGCTGGCGGTCGAGCCAGCTCACGACGATCGCGGCGAGAATCGCGAGCGAACCCGCGCGGAAGGCCGAATAGCCGTCGACGAGGAGCCAGACCATGATCGCGACGGGCGCGAAGAGGTAGAACTTGCGCGCGAGGGCCGACAGCGGCGGAAGCTCGCTGCGCGGCAGCCCGTCGAGCTTGTGGATGCGCGCGTGCAGCTCCACGTGCGCGTAGCACGCGATGTAGAACAGCACGCACGGGATGATCGCCGCATAGGCGATATCGGAATAGGGGATGCCTGTGATCTCGGCCATCAGGAAGGCGCCCGCACCCAGCACGGGCGGTGTGATCTGGCCGCCGGTCGACGAAGTCGCCTCGACGGCACCGGCGGTCACGCGGTCGTAGCCGACGCGGCGCATCATCGGAATCGTGACCGCCCCCGACGCGACGACGTTGGCGACCGACGAACCGGAGATCGAGCCGAACAGGACACCGGATGCGACCGTCGCCTTCGCGGGCCCGCCGCGCAGGCCGCCGAACAGCGACAGCGACAGGTCGTTGAAGTAGTCGCCGACCTTCGATGTCTGCAGGAAAGCGCCGAACGCGACGAACAGCACGATGAAGTTCGACGACGCCTCGGTCGTCGTGCCGAAGATGCCGAGATCGGAATAGATGTAGGCGAAGAAGCGCTGCCACTCGAATCCGCGATGGTAGAGCACGCCGGGCAGCCACTGCCCGACGAAGACGTAGAGGATGAACACGCCTGCGATGATCGGCAGCGCCAGGCCCGCGGTGCGGCGCGCGAACTCCAGCACCAGCAGCGTGCCGACCAGTCCGCTCCAGATGTCGAGCGGATCGGGGATCGCGCCGGCGCGGAACAGCAGGCCGTCGATCTCGATATACATGTAGGCCGCGCAGCCCACTGCCAGCGCCATCAGCACCCAGTCGTACCAGGGGATGCGGTGGGCGGACGCGTCACGATACGGGCGATAGAGCGCGAATCCGAGGACCGAACCGATCGCCACATGCGTGACGCGGAACAGCAGCGCTTCCTGCGGGAAGAAATTGAGGACGGCGATGTGATAGGCCGTGAATACCACGCCGATCGCGAAGATCAGCTGCGCCTCGACGCCCGTCAGCGCGCGCTTGAGACCGGCGAATTCCTCTTCCGGCGTCTCGATCGCGACATCGTCCGTCGCGACCGCGACCGGCGCGGCGGTTTTCTTCATTGGGTTCCGGTCCGTCCCTGTTCGGCGCGTCGGCCGGGTTCCCCTCCGGAACCCGGCCGCGCGTTCTGCTTATCCGACGAGATTGGCCGCGATGTTGTGGCCCTTCTCGCGATAGTACTTCGCGGCACCCGGATGGAACGGCAGGAAGGTGTTCTTCCCGAGATTCGCCGGCACCGTTTCCTTGGCCGCGGCATGCCCCTTCATCATCGCGTCGTGGTTCTCGTGCACGGCCTTGACGATCGCGTAGGCGAGCGAGTCCGGCACCGTCTTGTGCGCGATGGCAAAGTTGAACAGGCCGACGGTCAGGTCGTCCTTCGTCATCTGCTTGTACAGCCCGGCCGGGATCGTGGCGGGCGACAGTTCCGGCATCGTCTGCTGGAGCTTGGCGACTTCCGCCGCCGTGTAGCCGAAGAAGACGACGTCCTGGCTTGCCGAAAGCTCGGAGAAGTTCGGGATCGGCAGGCCGGCCGCGAAGGCGAAGCAGTCGATCAGGCCGTCGCCGAGCTGCGAGCCCATATCGGCGGCCTGGCCGTTGCGGATCGTCACGTTCTGAAGGCCGAGAGCCTGGAACATGAGCGGGAAGTAGGTGCCCGGCGTGCCCGCGCGCGGCCCGACGCCGACGCGCTTGCCGGCGAGCTGGGCCACGCTCGTGATGCCCGACTTGCGCAAAGCGACGAAGTGGAAGGGCGTGTCGTACATCGGGAACAGCGCGCGCACGTCGCGCATCTGCTGGCCCTTGGTCCATTCGCCCTGGCCGTTCCACGCCTGCAGCGCCACGCCCATCGTGACCATGCCGAGCTCGATCTGCTTGCCCTGGACGAGCAGCAGGTTCTGGTTCGGACCCTGCGTCTGCTGGGTGTTGATGTTGAGACCGATCTTCTCGCCCACGAGGCTGGCCCAGGCCTGCCCGTAGACGAAGTAGGTGCCGCCGACCGAGGCGGTGCCGAGCGTGACGTTGGCGGGCCAGCTCGGGTCGCGCCCCTGCGCGCGGGCGAATGCGGGGACTAGCGGTACTGCGGCGGCTCCGGCAAGCAGTTGGCGACGTGAAATCGTCATCGGTGTACCTCCCTGGGGGGTTCTGGAATGGCCGTTCGGCCCGGCGCCGCTGCGCGCGGCGTTTGTTCACACCAGCATATAGCGCAGGTTCGGCAGATATAAAGTCGGAAGTTACGCGTCCGGATCGAGTTCGGCGCGAAGTTCGTCGAAACTGACCGAGAATCCGGTCGCCGCGGTCATCGAGGCGCGTTCTGCCTCCCCAAGGGCATCGATCGGCGCCAGCCACGCCCGAAGCATCAGGCGGACCTGGGCCGGTCCGACGATGTCGGTGGCGAGCGCCCTGCCCGTCCGCACGACGACATTCGCCGACAGGCTGACCTGCCCCGTCTTGGTGTTGAGGATGCCCAGAAGATGGCCCAGCCGCGCTTCGAAATGCCGGAATGCCGAGGGCAGGCGGACGGCGAACTGCCAGTAGATCGGCTGGGCGAGACGATAGAAATTCTCCCAGTCGACGCCGTCGGATCCGGAACAGGCCGCGACGAGCTTGTCGCATTCCTTTTCCAGTGCTCGCTCCAGTTCCTCGCCCAGCACCAGTCGCGCGAAGTGGCGCACGCCGTGATAGACGCTGCGCGGAACCTTGCCTTCCTCGAACAGCGCCGACATCGGTTTGCACAGCAGCCGGCCGAACGCGTCCTTGCGCAGCAGCCGCGCCCAGCGATGGCGCAGGTCCTGCCCGATCCCGCTCAACGCCACGCCGGCGATCTTCGCGATCCGGCCGTTGTTGATCATCTCGGTCATCGCGGCGTTGAGATCGGAAAGCTGGATCGGGTCCGCGGCGTTCTTCTGGCGCGCCTGCACGGTTTCGATGAAACCGCAGAGCACCTCGACGGCGAGTATCTCGAGCTTCTTCTGCTCTTCCGATCCTGCGACCGGGACGGCATCACCGTCGGCCATGTGCGGATCTCCTTCTTGCCCGACAGGATTGGCGCACGCTCCGCCGGCGTCAAGTGATGCCGCACTGCAGCATCGCAAAACCAGCGTTTTTCAGGCGCTTCGCCGGCACCAGCGCCGCCACAGGGCGCGATAAAGCCGTTCGTAGTCGCGCGCATGGCGGCCCAGATCGCACAGCGACGAATCTTGTACGCGTGCGCGAAGGCCGGCCCGGTCCTGGCCTGCCGCCTCCGCAGCCAGCGTCGCGGCGACGCGTGCATAACCGGCCTCGTCGCCGGCCGCCCATTCCGGCCGTCCGATGCGGGCCAGCACGGATGCCGCCCAGCGCGACATGACCGTCCGCCCGGCAAGGGCGACGACCGGCACGCCCATCCACAGCGATTCGAACGTCGTCGTCGCCCCGTTGAAGGGCGTGGTGTCGAGCGAGATGTCGATGCGCCCGTAGAAGGAAAGATGCGCCGCCATGCCGAGATCGCCGCGGTCGAACGCCAGCCGCTCAGGCGCCACGCCAAGTTCCGCGAAGCGCCGGGCCAGTTCCTCGCGCATCGCCGGGTCGTCGTAGCGGCGCGCGGATTTGAGCCGCAGGCGCGAGCCGGGCACGGCGCGCAGGGCCGCCGCCCACAGCGCGAAGGTGGCCCGCGAGAATTTCGAAGGATGGTTGGCCGAGCCGAACGTGACGTAGCCGTTCGTCGCGACCGGCGGCGGCGATACCGGCGGGGCCAGTTCGAGCGGCGGATGCACGTACATGCTGCGCAGGCGGAACGGCCGCTCGGCGAAATGGTCGTCGCCGCCCGCCGCCATGACCGGATCGAGGACGAACGCGTCGAACGCATCGGAACCCGTCGATGACGAATCGTAGATCGAGACCTGCACCGGTGCCGGGCGATGGAGTGCGATACCCAGCCGGTTCTCGTCGAAATGTGCCGCCGACAGCACCAGCACGTCGATGCCGTCCGCGCGCATGCGCCGCGCCACGGCCGCATCGTCGTGCCCGACGGTCGAGAACCAGCCGTCGGCCATCTCCTGGAATTTCCGCGTGACCGCGTCGACGCGCCGGTCCTCGGCATAGACGAACAGCTCGAAGCGCTTGCGGTCGGCGAACGCGAACAGCGCCTCCATCGTGCGCGCCACCGAATGGAAGCGGAAATCGGACGACACGTAGCCGATCCGCAGGCGTCGTTCCGGGTCGCGCGCGTTGGCGTAGTTCAGATCGACCGCCGGCGGTGAAAGTTCGGCCACGCGCCGCCGGTTCTCGTCGCGCACCAGTAGCGGATCGATGCCATCGGCATAGGCCATCGCCAGCAGATAGGCCTTCCAGCAAAGGTCGCGCCCGGCACCAATGCTGTTGGCGAGCGCCTGGCGAAAGACGGGCACCGCCTCCTCGGGCCGCGCGAGGCCGAGCAGCGACTGGCCGAGCTCGTAGAAAGGCTGCGGCTGGTCGGGCATCAGCGTGGTCAGCGGGCGCCAGATGCTCTCGGCCAGGCCGTAGCGGTCCGTCGAGCGAAGCGCATGCCCCAGCGCCGAGGCGATTTTCAGGTTCGTCGGATCGCGGCCGAACGCGACGTTCAGCATCTGGCAGGCGCGCTCGCCCTCGCCCGACTCGCTCAGGAAAAGGCCGTAGTTGTAGAGCGTATCCGGATCGTCCGGGCGCAGGCGCACGACGCGCTCGTAGAGCATCCCGGCATTCGCGAGATCGCCTGCGTTGCGCGCGTCGTTCGCGGCCCGCAGCAGGGCCTGGAACAAGGCTTCGGCGTCAGACATCGCGTCGGCTCAAAGCCAGTCGGCCTTCTTGAAGCGCCGGTAGAGATACACGCAGATGGCCACGATCGCGGCGACGACGATGTAGTAGCCGAACTCGGCCTTCAGTTCGGGCATGTTCTCGAAATTCATGCCGTAGATCCCGGCGATCGCCGTCGGCACGGCGAGGATGGCGGCCCAGGCCGCGAGCTTCTTGGTGACCTCGTTCTGGCTTGCAGCCGACAGCATCATCGAGGCGTCGAATGCCGAAGCCAGCGCCTCGCGCAGATTGTCGATCGATTCGTTGACCTGCA
Organism: Tagaea sp.; assembly: GCA_965279565.1. Classification (GTDB taxonomy): domain Bacteria; phylum Pseudomonadota; class Alphaproteobacteria; order CACIAM-22H2; family CACIAM-22H2; genus Tagaea. The sequence continues at coordinate 737,826 of OZ257249.1, forward strand.
GCACGTGGTCGTAGACGTCGTGGTAGTAGGGCCGCATGTCGGCGTCGATGATCGGCAGGTTGTAGCGTTCGAGGCGCGCGCAGACCTCCAGCATCGGCGACACCGAACGGCGGAAGCCGAGCAGTTCGCGCCGCAGCTGGTAGAGGCGGTTGACCTCGTCCGACGTGAAGGTCTTCGCGATGATGTGGCTTTCGATCTCCGCGACTTCCTCGGCGATCGTGTCGATGACCGGGAAGAAATTGTCGGCGACGAAATCCATGATCGCGTAGATCACGTAGCCCGCCCCGCGCGCGAACATCCCGGCCTCGCGCTCGCAGCGCGCGCGCACCTCGCCGTAGGAAGCCGACGGGCCGTGGCGCACGGCGATCACGTAGCCGCGGCCGGCGAAGACGTGCGTCTCGCCGTAGACGATGCAGGCGTCCTTCACCTGCGCGGTGCGCAGGACCATGAACAGCGCGTCGCCGTAGAGGTCGATCTTCGGGCGCTGGTGCGAGCGGTTGGCATCCTCGACCGCCAGCGGATGCAGGCCGAAGCGCGCCTGGATGTGGGCGAGAATGTCCATTGACGGCTCGTGCAGGCCGATCCAGACGAACTCGCCCTCGGTCAGTGCTGCCGGGCCGACGTCCTCGATCGGGATATCGCGCACGCGCGAGCCGCTGCAGTAGACCGCGCTGGCCACCACCATCGGCGTTTCGTACTCGTTGCGCAGATCCGAGAATGCCATTTTCCGCCCCGTTCGCGGCCATCATGCCAACGGATTGTGCATCCGTCGACCCCGCGTGCGGCGATGCCCGCCGTTTGCGCGGAAAATTCGCACAGCGCGCAATCCAGAGTTCGCCGGCGGCGGTCGACACATGCCGTAGGGCGGGCTATAAACCCGCCACGCGACCGGCGGATTCGTCCCGCCGAACCAAAATGTCGCGCGTGAAAACGGGAGGATAACGTGATGAAGCGCATCGTCGCTTTCGCAGCACTTGCATGTCTGGTGTCCCTGGGTCTGCCCGCGCAGGCGCAGGAAAAGCTCGAGGTCTGGTGGGTCAAGGGCTTCTACAAGGCCGAGGATGACGCCCTGTTCGAGGCGATCAAGAAGTTCGAGGCCAAGACCGGCGTCAAGGTCGAGCTGTCGCAGTACGCGATCCAGGACATGATCCCGAAGACGGTCGCCGCGCTCGATTCGAAGACCGTGCCGGACGTCGCCTATGCCGACGTCTACGACTTCCAGGTCACCGCGAAGTGGGCCTTCGAAGGCCGCCTCGAAGACATCTCGAGCGTCATCCAGCCGATGCTGCCGACCTTCGCGCCCAACACCGTCGAGACGACGAATCTCTGGAACGACGTCGCCAAGAAGCGGGCCTACTACGCCTTCCCGCTCAAGCAGCAGACGATGCACATCCAGTACTGGATCGATCTGCTCAACCAGGCCGGCTTCAAGGAAAGCGATATTCCGAAGGACTGGAAGGGCTACTGGGCCTTCTGGTGCGACAAGGTGCAGCCGGGCTTCCGCCGCGCCTCGGGCTCGCGCGGATTCGGCATCGGCCAGCCGCTCGGCGTCGACTCGTCCGACTCCTACTACTCGTTCCTGACCTTCATGGACGCCTACGGCGTCAAGCTGGTGGCCGATGACGGCAAGCTGCTCGTCGACCAGCCGGCGGTGAAGGCCGGCCTCGTCGCGGCGCTCAAGGACTATACCGATCCGTACACGAAGAGCTGCACGCCGCCGTCGTCGACGAGCTGGAAGGATCCGGACAACAACGTCGCCTTCCACAACAAGACGACCGTCATGACGCACAACGCGACGATTTCGATCGCCGCCAAGTGGCTCGACGACGCGAACAACGCGACGCTTACGCCCGAGCAGCGCGCCGAAGCGAAGAAGAACTACGACGAGCGCATCGCGACGGCCGGCTTCCCGAACCGTCCGGACGGCAAGCCGATGGTCTATCGCGCGGCCGTCAAGACGGGCGTGGTGTTCTCGGAGGCGCGCAACAAGAACCGCGCCAAGGAGTTCGTCGCGTTCCTGCTGCAGGAAGAGAACCTGACGCCGTACGTCGAAGGTTCGCTCGGCCGCTGGTTCCCGGTCACGAAGAACGCGCAGAACAGCCCGTTCTGGAAGGCCGACCGCCATCGCCAGGCGGTGCAGAGCCAGTTCTTCAACGGCACAGTGGCATTCGAGTTCACCAAGAACTGGAAGTTCACGATCCTCAACAACGAGAACGTCTGGGCGAAGGCCGCGAACCGCGTGGTCAACGAGAAGTTCACGCCCGAGCGCGCGGTCGATGAGATGATCGCACGCATCAAGCAGGTCGCCGGCTGAGGCGACGGCCGGAACCGGCTGCGGGGGAGCGATCCTCCGCGGCCGGTGCGGCATCATTCCCGGATCGAAGTTCCAGCATGTCGCAGACGACCGCAATCGACGCCGGCGCCATTCCCGTCGCCGCAGCCGCCGCCAGCCGGATGGCGTCCTGGCAGACATGGGGTCTGGTGCTGATCGCCCCCTACGTCCTCGTCTTCGCCGTCTTCGTCGTCTATCCGGTCGGCTACGGCTTCTGGCTCGGCCACAATCCGGAGAGTTACGTCGAGCTGTTCGAGGATCCGATCTTCCTCGGCGCGGTCTACAACACCTTCATATTCCTGCTCGTCGGCATCAACCTGAAGATGGCGCTGGCGCTGCTGCTGTCGGGATTCTTCGCCATCCCGCGCTGGTGGATCCGCATCGTCGGCCTGCTGTTCATCATCCCGTGGGCCGTGCCGTCGATCCCGACGATCCTGTCCTTCCGCTTCATGCTGAACCCCGAATGGGGCGTCATCAACCAGGTCATCTACAACCTGACCTTCGAGGACGGGCCGAACTGGCTCAACGATCCCACGCTGGGCCTGTCGCTCTCCATCATGGTCCATATCTGGAAGTCGTTGCCGTTCTGGACGCTGATCCTGCTCGCCGGGCGGCTCGCCATCTCGAAGGAGATGTACGAGGCCGCCGCGATCGACGGCGCGTCCGGCATCCAGCGCTTCCGGCACATCACGTGGCCGTCGATGCGCCAGCTCTATCTCACCTGCACGATCCTCTCGATGTTCTTCACGCTGGGGGACTTCAACAGCGTGTATCTGCTGACCGGCGGCGGTCCGGCCGACCTGACGCACGTGCTGGCCACGCTCGGCATCCGCTACATCCGGCTCGACCGGGTCGATCTCGCGATGGCGTCGATCATCGTGGCGCTGCCGCTGATGATGCCGCTGATGGTCTTCATGATGCGACGGCTGTCGAGGTAGACGACGATGCGCAAATATCTCGACGAGGCGCGCCTGCTGCTGGTCGGCATCCCGGTCGTGATCTGGACGATGGTCCCGATCTACCACATGTTCCTGTTCGCGATCTCGCCCAAGGAGCAGGGCTTCAAGGGCAAGCTGTGGCCCGACGAGCCGACGCTGCGCAATTTCCAGATCGTCTTCGACCAGAAGCACCACTACCTGATCAATTTCTGGCACCAGATGTGGAACTCGGTCCTGATCGCGGTCGCGGTCGGGGTCATAACGCTGCTGATCGCGACCGCCGCCGCCTTCGCCATCAGCCGCCTGCGCGTGCGCGGCGGCCGGCTCATCATGAACCTCGCCCTGCTCACCTATTTCGTGCCGGCCGCGTTCCTCGCCTTGCCGATGTACAAGGCGATGGGCACCTACGGACTGCTCAACAGCCAGTGGGCGCTGATCCTGGCGATGACGACGGTGGCCACACCCTACGCGATCTGGGTGCTGAAGCAGGCGGCCGACAAGCTGCCGCTCGAGCTGGACGAAGCCGCGATCATCGACGGCGCGACCGCGATCCAGCTCTTCCGCCACATCTTCGTGCCGCTGATGACGCCGTCGATCGTCGCGGTCGGAACCTACGCGCTGCTGCTGGCGTGGAACGAATATCTCTACGCCTTCCTGCTGCTGTCGCGCGACGTGGACACGACGCTGGCCGTCGCTCTCGGCGCGTTCCTGTCGGCCGACGATTCGCCGTGGGAACTGCTGATGACGACCGGCGTGATCTACGCGCTGCCGCCGGCGGCGATCTACTACACGTTCAAGCGATACATGGCCGCCGACCTCACCTCGGGCTCCGTCAAGACGTGAAACTCTCGGATCAGGAAATCGGGCGCTACCGGCAGGACGGCTACGTCGTCCCGGCCCTGCGCCTGCCGGCCGCGCGGGTGGATGCGCTTCGCGGAACGCTCGACCGGCTGATCGCCGCCAATCCCGATATCCGGCCCGAACGGCTCGTCAGCGTCCATATCGAGGGGAAGAACGCCGAGGGCGTGCGCGGCAGCTCCGACTTCCTCGATCTCGCGCGCGATCCGGCGATCGTCGCGGCGGTCTCGCAGCTGATCGGGCCCGACGTGATCCTGTGGGGCTGCCAGATATTCTGCAAGCCGGGCGGCGACGGCATGGAAGTGCCGTGGCACCAGGACGGCCATTACTGGCCCATCCGCCCGCTCGCCACCTGCACGGTGTGGGTTGCGCTGGACGAATCGAAGGTCTCCAACGGCTGCCTGCGCGTGATCCCCGGCTCGCATCGCGCGCGCACGCTGCTCGACCACATGCGCGAGGACCGGACCGACCTCGTGCTCAACCAGCGCGCCATGCCCGGCTCGTTCGACGAAGGGACGGCTGCCGACATCGAGCTCGATCCGGGCCAGATGTCGCTGCACGACGTCTACCTGATCCACGGCTCGAACCCGAACCGCTCGCCGCGGCGGCGCGCCGGCGTGGCGATCCGCTACATGCCCGCCACGTCGCTGTTCGACCGCACGCTGATGAAGCCCGGTGCCGGCAGCGGCTACACGGTGGACTTCTCGTCGCGTCCGCTGTGGCTGGTGGCCGGCGAGGACCGCACCGGCCGCAACGACTTCACGATCGGTCACGCGCGCGACTAGTGCTGGCCGGACAGGATCGCGCCAAGTCGGGCCTGCGATTCGCGCCAGGAAAGCTCGCGCACGCGCGGGCCATCGACGGCGCCATGCTTGCGCCGCGCCCAGTAGAATTCGATGGTCGCATTCATATAGTCGCCGTTGTTCAGGTGCCGGTAGCCGGCGAAGGCCGATTGCGCCGATTCCTGCTCCAGCCCCGGCGCCGGGAGATTCGACAGCAGGCCGTCGGAGCCGGCACGCGGCGCGGACACCGGCGTCTGCGGCACCGTCTTCGCGAATTCGAGCGCCCGGCCGAAGCGCGGATCGAACTTCGTTAGCGTGTCGGCGGTCTCGAGGAAGCGCGTGGCGGACTCGACGTCGCCCGCACCGATCCGCTCGAACGCCAGGTTCGCGAGTTCGCGCGCGCGCTGCTCGAACGCGGAAAGCCCTTCCGCCGCCGCCATCGGCGGCTTGGGCCGCATCTGCGGCGGCGGCTGGCCTTCGCGCGGCGGTACCTTGATCGTCGGGACGGTCTGGCTCGCGAGATTGCGCTCGACTTCGCCGACCATCAACGGGCCGGCAAGGTTGCGCACCGCCCAGGCGCGGAAACCGGTGCTGCGATACTCGATCGGATCGGGCGTTGCGGGTGCTGCAGGGCGCGCCACCTCGGCAGCCTCCGCAAAGTCGAGTCTGGGCGTGGCCGGAACCGGCGGACGCGGTGCGACAGCGATGCCGCGCGCATCGACCGGCACGGACGCCTGCCCGCCCTTGTCGAAAAGCGGCTCCTTCGTGCCGACGAAGTCGAGCGGCGGTTGCGACGCCGCAGGCGCCGAGGGCGCCGAATAGGCCGGGGCGTTGCCGGCGGCCGGACGCCGAGCAGGAACCGGCGGTGCCTCCGGGCGCGCGGTCCCGCCCGGTCCGCCGCCGGTGCCGAAGAAGCTTGTTCCGCCCGGCGCCATGAAATCGATGTCCGCGGCGGCCGACGGCGGCGCGCCGGTGGAAGCATCGAGCCTGCGCGCGATTCCGTCGATCAGGCCGGCGATGCGCTTCTGCTGGGCGGCGCGCTCGGCCTGCTGGCGCTCGGCTTCGCGTGCGCGCAGGTCGCCAAGCTCGCGTTCCGCGGCCTCGAGATTGCCGCGCACGTTGGGATCGTTCGGGTTCAGCCGGAGCGACTGCTGGAAGGCTGCGACCGCCGCGACGAGATCCCCGTTGCGGTAGAGCGCGATGCCCCGGTTGTTGAGATCGAGCGCATTCTGCCGCGCCATCTGCTGCTGTTGCGCTTCGATCGCACCCATGACGCCGAACATCATGTCGACCATGCCGCCCATGCCGGCGAACGGGTCGTAGCCGCCCCCGCCGCCGCCGCCACCCGACGGCATGCTGCCGACGACGCAGCTCTTGCGGCCGCAGATCGCGGCGGCGTCGTGCGGAACCGCGACGACGACTGCGAACGCCATCGCAAGGAGGTGCCGCCGCATCATGGCGCACGCACGCAGTCGCAGGGCACGCCGAGCGACTGGACGATGCGCTCGACGGCCGCCTTGTCGGGTGCGAGCGTCCGCGCACGCTCGCAGTCGGCGCGCGCCTCGTCGAGACGGCCGAGCCTGCCCAGCGCGTCGCAGCGGTTCATCAGCGCCATCCAGTGGCCGGGTGCCTGGCCGATCACCAGCGCATAGTCGGCGGCGGCTCCAGCGGGATCGCCGACGTCGAACCGCGCATTGCCGCGCATGAACAGCACTTCGGGTTCGCCGGGCGCCAGTTCGAGTGCACGCGAGAAGTCGGCGATCGCGGCACCGTAATTCTCGAGCTTCGCGCGCGCGAGGCCGCGATTGGTCACCGCGGCGACGAAATCCGGAATCAGCGTCGACGCGACGCTGAAATCCGCTTCGGCATTGGCGAAGTCCTCGCGCTGCATATGGGCGAGCCCGCGCATGTTGTAGGCGGCACCGACATCGCCCACGCCGAGGCCGCCGGCGGAAACCGTCGAGCCGAGCAGCAGCAGCGCGCCGTCGACGTCGCCGCGCTGCAGCGCTTCCCACGCGCGCTGGAGATCGGCCGTCTGCGCCATCGTCGGCCCGGCGGATGTCGCGACCAACGCCACCGCCAGCAGCCACGCGCGCAGGGGTCGGAAGCGCGACATCGCCGCCGCCGTCAGATCGGATCGCGATGCGACGGCGCGGGACCCTGCCCGACCGCCGCATCGTCGTGCCGGATGCGCACGCGCATCGAGCCTGTGTTGTCCGCCGGCAGCCAGTCGTACGAGCGCAGGAACAGTTCGCCCGCCTCGGCAGGCTTCAGGACACGGTTGCTGCCGACCGGGAAGGGTTTGCCGGCCCGGCCGATGCGGCCGATCAGCGCCGATCCGCGCGCACCGATGCCCAGCATGTCGGCCTCGCACAGCGGCGACACGCCGTTGCCGTCGGCGTCGCTCACGCCGCAGAACCCGCCGACCGACCACTGCCCCGACGCGACAAGCCGGTACGTGTCGCCGACCTCGACCGCGAAGCCCGCACTCTGCCATTCCTTCGCGGCGTCGATCTCGACCTCGATCTCGCGTCCGTAGACGAACGGGGCGAGATCGGTTGCGGAACCGGTTACCGGAATCGGCGTGTCGACGGCCTTGCAGCCTGCCAGTGCGCCGCACGACAGGCCCGCCGCGACAAGGATCGCAAGTCGATACGCAAGATCCGGCATGAAACGCTCTCCGATGCAGACCGGGATACAGCGTTCAGCGAATACACTGCGTATATTATCATGGATGCGCTCGATCGCCACGCCGTTAACCGCACGGATGTCGGGAGGGGCTCTTGGCTGAACGCCGGTTTTGCATCTTCGTATCGCTGCTCGCCGCGAGTATCGCAATCGCATTCGCCGGTCCCGCGTACGCCCAGGACGCCGCCGTTCCGCCGGCAGTGACCGCCAATGTCGAGCGCGGCGTGGCGCTGGCGCGCCAGTCGCAATGGTCGCTGGCGATCCGCTATTTCCGCCTCGCGCAGGAAGGTGCGCCCGACAACCCGGCCGTCCTGCTCAATCTCGGTCTCGCCTTCGACCGGATGGGCGGGCGCGAGGCGATCGCGGGTGCCTGGCTGCGCGCCTATCTCGCCGCCGCACCCGGTGCCGGCAATGCGCGGCAGGTGCGCGACCGCGTCGCCGAACTTGAATCGGCATTGGAGATCCGCACCCAGCAGATGCTCGAGACCGTCGCGCGCATCGTCGACGAGGTGCCGGCCCCGGCCGAGAAGGCCGCTCTGGTCGCGAGCCTCGTGCGCGGCCATGCCGAGTTCGACGACGTCGCCGCCGCGCGCCGCGCGGAGATGCGCATGCCCGCCGGTCCGCGCAGCGGCTGGACAGGCGCACATTTCGCTGCCGCCCTCGCGCGGCGCGGCGATTTTGCGGGAGCCGCCGCCGAGGCGCGGCGCCTCGAATCGCCGCAGATGCGGTCGTGGGCGCTGGGCGAGGTCGCGGTCGAACAGGCGAAGACCGGCAGTGCCGCCGCCCTTGCCCTGATTGGCGACATCCGCGTGCCAGCCGAGGCCGCCTATGCGGGTTCGCGCATCGCGGTCGTGCGGGCGCGCGCCGGCGACATCGAGGGTGCCACCGCCGCCCTCGCACGGATCGACGAGAAGCAGACGGCGGCGCGCGCGATCGGCTCGGCCGCGGTGGCGCAGGTCACGGCGCGCGCCGGCGACAAAGCGGGGGCCGAGCGGCTGCTCGACGCCGCGCAAGGCGCACTCGCGCGCGTCGAAGCGCCGGGCGATCGGCTCGCCGTGCAGGCGTTGGTCGCCGTCGGCCACGCGGTCCTGGCACCCGAACTGGCGCCAGCCACAGCGGTCGCCGGCCTGCCCAACGGCATGCACCGCGACCGGGCCTTGCGCGACATCGCCGCGATCCGCGGCGACATGCGGCGCGCGGAGATCCACCATTGGGCATCGCTCGCGCACGAGTTCGACGACAACCCGATCCTCTCCGACACCGCCGGCTCGATCGAGGCCGCCAAGGGCCGGCCGCCGAAGGACAGCGGCAGCGCGCTTGCGGCCGTCGCCGTCGAATCGGCACGCGCCCTCGCCCGCCTGCGCAACTGATGCGCCGGCGGCTACCCGGCGTGCTGCTGGCCCTCGCGGCGCTGCCCGCGGCGGGCGCGCCGGCGGACTATGAATGGTCGTGGGCCGACTACGCGCCCACACCGCCGCCGCGCACGATCGGCATCACCGTCGTCTTCGAACCGGCGCAGATCGACGCGACCGGGAACGAGTTCCTGAAGTCGGACGGCTTCTTCGTGCCGATGGCACGGCGCGCGGTCGCCGACATGTCGAACCTTTTCCAGCGCGTGCTGGCGGACCCGGACGGCAGCGAGGCGGTCCGTCTGCGCCTGTCCTTCCGCTGGGACGGCGCCGTTCATCCCTCGGTCGCCGTCGTCGATCCGCGCGACGGCAGGATTCTCGCCACGATGTCGCGACCGTCGGAGCGCCGGCTGCGCCCGGTGGCACTCAACCTCCAGGACGCCATGCGCGCGCTGAAGGCCGATCTGGCCGAACGGCTCGACGCGCTGCCCGTCGCATCGCCCGAGCCGGAACCGGCGCATCGCGATCCGATCTAGGCGCGATCGCGGTCGATTTCCGCGTGCGGCTCGCCTAGGCTCGGGCCCGGCATGGCAATCCGACGGAACAACGCGACACGCACCGCACCGCCCCCGCTGCGCGCCGGCTCGCTGATCGTCACGGTCTTCGGCGATCTGGTGGCACCGCGCGGCGGCGAGGTCGCCTATGCCGGGCTCGCGCGCGTCCTCGCACCCTTCGGCGTCAATGACAGCCAGCTTCGCACCGCCCTGTCGCGCCTGGTGGCGGAGGACTGGCTCGTCTCCGAGCGTGTCGGCCGGCTTGCGTTCTATGCGCTCGCACCGTCCGGCCTGAAGCGCACGCGCGAGGCCGAGGCGCGCATCTACGCGGCCGCACCGCCGGCCTGGAACGGTCGATGGTGCGTGGCGATGCTGCCCGAGTTGAAGCCTGCCACGCGCGAATCCGTGCGCCGGCCGCTGTCGTGGCTCGGCTTCGGGGCCATCGGGCCGCAGACGATGCTGCACCCGAACCCCGATCCGGCCGCCCTCGCCTCGCTGCTCGCCGATCTCGCCAAACCGCTGCGCCCGCTGGTCGTCGAAGGTCCGGGTACGGCCGGCGACGCCGCACAGGCACTCGTCCGGCAAGGATGGGATCTTGCGGCACTCGGGCGCGGCTATCGCGCCTTCATCGACGCGTTCGCGCCGCTCGCGCGCGCGGCACGAAAGGGACTTGCCCCGGAAGCCGCACTGGAAGGTCGCGTGCGTCTCGTGCACGAGTTCCGCCGCCTTGCCCTGCGCGACCCGGGCCTGCCGGCCGAACTGATGCCGCGCGACTGGGTCGGCGGGGCCGCACGGCGTTTCGCAGGCGAACTCTATCGACGGCTCCGCCCCGCGTCCGAAGCATGGATCGACGCCAATCTGCTGGATTCCAACGGCAAACTGCCGCCGGCCACGGCCGCATCGCGCCGCCGGTTCGCCGCTGACGTGTCACGAAACACGGTTTCTAGACGATAGATTCTGTGACATATTGAACGGGTCCGACGGGAGGAACGCGCATGTACACCCAAGGCCTCGACCAGCGGGGCGACAACGCCGCCGCGCCAGCGCGCGCCGACACTCCGGCCGATCTTGCCGCGTTCCAGGCGCGAGTCGACCGGGAAGAGAAGATCGAGCCGAACGACTGGATGCCGCAGGGCTACCGGCGCACGCTCGTGCGCCAGATCTCGCAGCACGCGCATTCCGAGATCGTCGGCATGCTTCCCGAAGGCAACTGGATCACGCGTGCACCCAGCCTGCGCCGCAAGATGATCCTGCTCGCCAAGGTGCAGGACGAAGGCGGCCACGGTCTCTATCTCTATTCGGCGGCCGAGACGCTCGGCGTGGCGCGCGCCGAACTGGTCGGCCAGCTTCTTTCCGGCAAGGCGAAGTACTCGTCGATCTTCAACTATCCCACGCTCACCTGGGCCGATATCGGCGCCATCGGCTGGCTCGTCGACGGAGCCGCGATCATGAACCAGGTGCCGCTGTGCCGCTGCTCGTACGGCCCCTATGCACGCGCGATGATCCGCATCTGCCGCGAGGAGAGCTTCCACCAGCGCCAGGGCTACGAGCTGATGCTGAAGCTGGCGCGCGGCACGCCCGACCAGAAGCGCATGGCGCAGGACGCGCTGGACCGCTGGTGGTGGCCCTCGCTGATGATGTTCGGCCCGTCCGACAAGGATTCGGTGCATTCGTCGCAGAACGCCGCGTGGAAGATCAAGCGCGTGTCGAACGACGAGCTGCGCCAGAAATTCGTCGACGTGACGGTGCCACAGGGCCATTTCCTCGGCCTGACCTTTCCCGACCCGGCACTGAAGCTCGACGAAGCGACCGGCCACTGGAACCACGGCCCCATCGACTGGGCGGAGTTCAACCGCGTCGTCGCCGGCGACGGCCCGTGCAATCGCGACCGCCTTGCGGCACGCCGCAAGGCGCATGACGACGGCGCATGGGTGCGCGACGCGGCGGCGGCATTCGCCGCGAAGCGGGCAAGCCGGCGTACGGCGCGGGCAGCGGAGTGAAAACGATGACGACGGAAAACAAGGCCGACTGGCCGCTCTACGAGGTATTCGTGCGTTCACGCAACGGCCTTGCCCACCGCCATGTCGGCTCGCTGCACGCGATCGACGGCACGATGGCGGTCGAGATGGCGCGCGACGTCTATTGCCGGCGCGCGGAGGGCGTGAGTGTGTGGGTCGTGAAGTCGGCGGAAGTCGTCGCGTCGGACCCGGCGCAGAAGGACAGCCTGTTCGAGCCGATGGTCTCGAAGATCTACCGCCATCCGACCTTCTACGAGATCCCGCCCGACGTGAAGAACATCTGACGATGGAACGTCGCGCCGCCCTGTTCGAGTACCTGCTTCGGCTCGGGGATTCGTGCCTCGTGCTCGGCCACCGCGTGTCGGAGTGGTGCGGGCATGCGCCGGAACTGGAAGAGGATATCGCACTCGCCAATGTCGCCCTCGACCTGACCGGCCAGGCCGATGCGCTGCTCGGCTATGCCGCGCGCATCGAGGGCAAGGGGCGCGATGCCGACGCGCTCGCTTTCCTGCGCGACGTCTGGGATTTCCGCAACCTGCTGCTCTGCGAACGGCAGAACGGCGATTTCGCGCACACGATCCTGCGCCAGTTCCTGTTCGACGCATGGCAGGTCGAACTCTATGCCGCCCTTGCCCGCTCGACGGATGCCGAACTTGCCGGCATCGCCGCGAAGGGCGTGAAGGAGGCGCAGTACCATCTGCGCCATTCCGGCGAATGGGTCGTGCGGCTGGGCGACGGCACCGACGAAAGCCATGCGCGCGCGCAGGCGGCCCTCGACATGTTCTGGCCCTTCACCGGCGAGATGTTCGAGACCGACGCGACGGCGAAGGAACTGGTCGCCGCCGGCATCGCGCCCGACATGGCGCCGATCGAGGCGGCCTGGTCGCGCACGGTGGACGACGTGCTGGCGCAGGCCACGCTCGCGCGGCCGAAATCGGGCTGGATGCAGACCGGCGGGTTCAAGGGTCGCCACGGCGAGGAACTCGGCCACCTGCTCGCCACGATGCAGTTCCTGCCGCGCGCCTATCCGGGTGCCAAATGGTGAGCGCCGACGCGATCCTCGACGATCCGCGCGTCGCGCACGCGTGGCGCGTGCTTGCCGGCGTGATGGACCCGGAAGTGCCGGTGCTGTCGGTCGTCGATCTCGGCATCGTGCGCGACGTGCGCGCCGACGCGGACGGTCTCGCCATCGACCTGACGCCGACCTATACCGGCTGCCCCGCGACCGCCGCGATCCGCCTCGACGTCGAGAGCGCCATCGAGGCCGCCGGCCTCGGCCAACCGCGCATCGCACTCGTCAATTCGCCGGCCTGGACGACCGACTGGATCAAGCCGGGCGCGCGCGAGAAGCTGCGTGTCTACGGAATCGCGCCGCCTTCGGGGAAGGCTTCCGCGATTCGCAACGTCCTGTTCGCCGAAGATCCGGCAATCGCCTGCCCGCGCTGCAAGTCGGCCGACACGCGCAAGACCAGCCAGTTCGGTTCGACCGCGTGCAAGGCGCTCTACGCCTGCAACGCGTGCGCCGAACCGTTCGAATATTTCAAGTGCATCTGATGGCCTTCCACACGCTCGAAATCGAAGACGTCCGCCGCGAGACCGCCGACTGCGTGTCGCTCGCCTTCCGTGTGCCGCCGGACCTTGCCGGCGCCTACCACTTCGCGCCGGGCCAGTATCTGACACTGAAGGCCATGATCGACGGACAGGAAGCGCGCCGCTCCTATTCGATCTGTGCGGCACCTTACGAGAACGAGCTGCGCGTCGCGGTCAAGCGCGTGGAAGGCGGCGTCTTCTCGACATTCGCCAACGCGAGGCTGAAGCCGGGTGACCGCATTTGCGTCGGCACGCCGGAAGGCCGCTTCGGTCCCGTCATCGAAGCCGATGCGGCGCGCACGCACGTGCTGGTCGCCGCCGGCAGCGGCATCACGCCGGTCATCTCGATCGCCAAGGCGGTGCTGGCGCAAGAGCCGAAATCGCGAATCGTGCTCGTCTACGCGAACCGCACGATCGACTCGATCATCTTCCGCGAGGAGATCGAGGATCTCAAGAACCGCCACATGACGCGGCTGTCGCTCGTCCATGTGCTGAGCCGCGAACGGCAGGACACGCCGCTGCTCGACGGCCGGATCGACGCCGCGAAGATCGAGGCGCTGGCCAAGGCGCTGTTCGATCCCGCGACGGCCGCCGGCTTCCATCTGTGCGGCCCGTTCGAGATGGTCGCGACGGTGAAGGCGGCACTCGCCGGTCTCGGCGTGCCGGCCGCACGCATCCATGCCGAGCTATTCCTCGCCCCGGATGCGGCCACGCGCCCGGCAACGAAGCCCGCTTCCGGAAGGCGCGAAGGTGCTGCGCGCGTCACCGTCGTGCGCGACGGAATCCGCCAGGTCTTCGAAGTGCCGTTCGACGGGCCCAGCATCCTCGATGCGGGAACGGCGGCCGGGCTCGACCTGCCCTTCAGCTGCAAGGGTGGGGTGTGCTCGACCTGCCGGTGCCTGAAGCGCGCGGGCGACGTCGAGATGGCGGCGAACTATTCGCTGGAGCCGTGGGAACTGGAGAAGGGCTTCGTGCTCGCCTGCCAGTCGCGCCCGACGAGTGCGGAAGTCGTGCTCGACTTCGACGAGGCGTGAGCAGCACCTAGCGGATCGCGGCAGCGGCCGGTGCGGCCGAGGCGATCGTGCGCGCGATCAGGTGCGCGATGCAGTAATAGCTGGCGTCGGTCATGTGCAACCGGTCCGCCGCGATCGCGTCCTTCGCGACGATCTGGCCCGTCGCCTGCCAGTGGTTCATGACGCGGAAGCGCGGGAAGATCGGCACTTCCTTCGTGCGGCTCAGCAGCATCAGGTGATCCGAATATTCGCGCCGGTGGGGCGAATTGACGTAGCGCGGCGCGTTCTGGGGCCCGAGCAGCATCACGTCAATGCCACTGGCGCGCACCTTGTCGATGCCGGCGGACAGCGTTTCGGCGAAGCTGTCGAGCGGCGCATCCTTGATCGCGGAATTGACGCCGGCCTGCCAGATCACCAGATCGGGTTCGGCGGCCAGCACGTCGCGCTCGAGGCGCGCGTACATCTGCTGTGCCTCCTCGCCGCTGACGCCGCGGTTGATCACCGTGATCGCCATGTGCGGAAAGCGCGCGTGCAGTTCGGCCTCGAGGCGTGCGGGATAGCTCAATGCCGGGATCGAGGCGCCCACGCCTTCGGTCGACGACGAGCCCAGCGCCACGACCGTCAGCGTGCGTCCTTCGGCCAGACGGCGCGCGACGCGCGGCAGCGGATATTTGAGTTCGAGCATCTCGGCGGGAACCTCGCAGCGCGCCGCGAAGTTCTCGACCTTCGAGCCCATCGCGGGAACCGGATGGACCGGTCCGCCGACGGAATGGCCCTGCGCGAACGCCCCCGAAGCCCCGAAAGCCAGCCAGACCGCGAATAGATGCCGGATGCGCAATGCCCGTTCCAAGCCTGTTGAACTCCATCAACTTAGCGGGCCAGAATGGCCGGTGCCAGTCGTGGCGCCAAGGGACGGAAAACGCATGGGAATCTATCTCTGGATCGCGCTCGGAAGCGCCATCGGCGGGGTCGGACGGCACGCCGTGTCGGAGGCGATCCTCGCCCAGGTCGGCGCGCAGGGGCTGCCCTGGTGGACGATCCTGGTCAACATGACTGGCAGCTTCGCGATCGGCTATGTCGCGGCGGCGGCACCGGAGAGCATGGAGCTGCGCCTGTTCCTGACGGTCGGCGTGCTCGGCGGCTACACGACCTTCTCGGCCTTCTCGCTGCAGACGCTGGAACTCGCCCAGCGCGGCGACTGGACGGGGGCGGCGTTCAATGTCGGCCTGTCGGTGGCGCTGTGCCTTGCGGCCGTGTTCCTCGGATTCAAGGCCGGCGCATGAGCGAGGATGTCGGCACGTACGACTATGTCGTCGTCGGCGCGGGCTCGGCGGGCTGCGTGCTCGCCAATCGGCTGTCGGCGGATCCGGGAACCCGCGTGCTGCTGCTCGAGGCGGGCGGCGAGGACGACTATGTCTGGATCCACGTGCCGATCGGCTATCTCTACACGCACGGCAATCCGCGCGTGGACTGGTGCTTCAGGACGGAGGTCGAGCCCGGCCTCGGCGACCGCGCGCTGGGCTATCCGCGCGGCAAGGTGCTGGGCGGGTGCACGGCCATCAACGGCATGATCTACATGCGCGGCCAGGCCGCCGATTACGACCACTGGCGCCAGCTCGGCAATGCCGGATGGGCGTGGGACGACGTGCTCCCCTATTTCCGCAGGTCGGAAGACAACGTGCGCTTCGCCGACGACGCGCTGCACGGCAAGGGCGGGGAGTTCCGCGTCGAGGAGATGCGCCTGTCGTGGGAAATCCTCGACGCGTTCCGCGACGCGGCGGCCGAGGTCGGCATCCCGAAGATCGACGACTTCAACCGTGGCGACAATCACGGCTGCGCCTATTTCCAGGTGAACCAGAACAAGGGCGTGCGCTGGACGACGGCCAAGGGCTTCCTGCGCCCGGCGATGGGCAGGGCGAACCTGCGCGTGCTGACGCGTGCGCAGGCGAAGAAGCTGACGCTCGACGGCGGGCGCGTGACCGGCATCGAGTTCGACCTGAAGGGCCGGCCCGCGCACGCGCGCGCCGCGCGCGAGGTCGTGCTTTCGGCCGGTGCGATCGGCTCGCCGCAGATCCTGCAGCTTTCCGGCATCGGCGATCCGGAGCTGCTGAAGATGTACGGTATTGACGTCGCGCATGCGCTCAACGGCGTGGGCGAGAACCTGCAGGACCATCTGCAGATCCGCTGTGCGTACAAGGTGAGCGGGACCAACACGCTCAACGAACGCGCCAACTCGTGGCTCGGCAAGATCGGCATGGCGCTGGAATACGCGCTGTTCCGGCGCGGACCGCTGACGATGGCGCCTTCCCAGCTCGGCGCCTTCGCGAAGTCCGACGCGCGGCTCGCCACACCCGATCTCGAATACCACGTGCAGCCGTTGAGCCTCGACAAGTTCGGCGAGCCGCTGCACGCGTTCCCGGCCTTCACCGCGTCGGTGTGCAATCTGCGCCCCACCAGCCGCGGGAGCGTGCGCATCAAGTCAGCCGATCCGATGGCGGCCCCTGCGATCCGGCCCAACTATCTGGCGAGCGAGGCCGACCGGCAGGTCGCGGCCGAGGCGATCAAGCTCACGCGCCGCATCGTCGCGGCACCGGCCCTGCAGCGCTTCCGGCCCGAGGAGTTCCGCCCGGGGCCCGAGATCGTCGGCGACGCCGAGCTTGCGAAGGCGGCGGGGCGCATCGGAACCACTATTTTCCATCCGGTGGGTACTTGCCGCATGGGCGACGACGCGAACGCCGTCGTGGATGCGCGGCTTGCCTTGCGCGGACTTGCCGGCTGCCGCATCGCCGACGCGTCGGTCATGCCGACGATCACGTCGGGCAACACGAACGCGCCGACGATCATGATCGCGGAGAAGGCCGCCGCGATGATCCTCGAGGACTCGCGTGCCTGAACGTGCGACGCCGTCGCCGCTCCTTCTTGCCGTCCTGGCAGCGCTGGCGATCAACGCGTTCGCGCTCGATCTCGGCGGCTACGGGATCCTCGACAACAACGAGGGGCTCTACGCGCTGATCGCGGCGGGCATGCGCGCGGGCGACGGGCTGGTGATCCCGCACATCGCCGGCATTCCCTATGTCGAGAAACCGCCGCTGCTCTACTGGCTGACCGCGTCGAGCTTCGCGATCTTCGGCCAGACGGAAGCCGCGGCGCGCGCGGTCCCGGCGGCGGCAAGCCTGGCGGTCGTCGCGATCGCGTATTGGCTGGGGCATCGCGCGGGCCGGCCGATGGCGGGATGGATCGCCGGACTGATCATCGCGACGAGCATCGTGACGATCGGGATCGGCCGCACGCTCTATTTCGACATGCTCCACACCGCGTTCCTGTCGGCGGCACTCGCGTGCGCCTATTTCGGTACGGCGGAGAAGAGCCGCCGGCTGGTGCGCATCGCGGCGGCCTTCCTCGCCTTCGCCGTGCTGACCAAGGGCTTCGTCGGCGTCGGGCTCGCGGGCATCGTGCTGGCGGCCTTCCTGCTGGCGACGCGAGCACCCCTCGCCGACTGGAAGCGCCTGCTCGATCCCGTCGCGATCCTGGTCTTCGCGGCGATCGGGGCCCCCTGGCACGTCGCCGCGACGACGCAGCACGACGGCTTCGCGTGGCTCTATTTCGTCAACGAGCATCTCGGCCGCCTGCTCGGCACGCGCGAGCCCGCGGACTACTACAGGGGAAACATCCTTTACTATCTGCCGCGCCTGTTCGCCTACGCGGCACCCTGGTCGCTGCTGCTGCCGCTCGTGCTGTTCCGTGCGCGCGCGGATGCGGGCGAGCCCGCCGACCGGTTCGGCGCGTTCCTGTGGGCGTGGCTGCTCGGCACGCTCGCGGTCTTCTCGCTCGCGGGGAACAAGGCGAACTACTACATGATCGTCGCGATCGTGCCGCTGTCGCTGCTGATCGCGCGGCGCATCGCACCCTGGGTCATCGGCGGGCACGTGCGCCAGCTCTGGATCCTCGCCGGCGCAATCGCCGCCGTCGCGATCGCGGGCATCGCGGCGATCGACATGCGCTGCGGCCCGAAGCTCGGCCAGCTCCATCCCTATTGCGAAGGCCTCGGCCCGTCGATCTACGCGTCGTTCGCCGGCATCTTCGCGCTGGCCGCCCTGTTCGGCGTCGCGGCACGCGCGAAGGCGTGGCGCGCGGTCGTGCCGCTGCTGGCGATCGCGGCTGTCTCGGTGCCGCTGCGCATCGAGGTGGCCGCGACGATCCGCGAGAGCGGCGAGCGCATGTCGCAGCGCGACTTCGCGCGGCGCTTCGCCGCGATCGACGACGGCAGGCCGCTCTACGTGTTCTCGAAATTCTCTGACATCTCGTCGTTCGGCTTCTACAACGGCCGGCCGTTCGGCATCCTCGAGAACATCGATTCGGATTTCCATCTCCCGCGCCGGCTGCCGGAGATGGCGGCGCGGTTCCCGACCTACGACGAACTCGACGCGATCGCGCGCAGGCGGCCGCTCTATGTCGCGACAGAGAACTGGCGCGCCTACGACGTGCAGCCCATCGCGAAGTACCTGCCCTATTGCACGCTGCTGCGCGGGGCGAAGATGTCGGTGCTGACCAACGTGCCGGCCGAATGCGGCGACCCGGCCGCCGAAATCACCGGGCCGCCGAAATAGGCGACGGCGTGCAACGGTAACGCATTCAAGGCCTTGAAGTTATTCAGGTGTTACTGCAACCGGCTTCGTGCAACCGTTGCGGCGCGCGCCAAAAAATCCCTCTTCACTTGTCAAACAGCACAGGCCCGGACGGTTCCGGCCCCTGCGCAAGACGATAATCCGTCAGAGGATTAAATGCAACTATAAATACATATGTATCAGGAGGCGAGCTCGGCCGCGAAGCCGTGATTGACGTCGCGGTGATGTGCCTCGTCGTCGCGCACAGCGAGGATCACGTCGCGCAGCGTCGCGTTCTCGGGCAGCTTCCAGTACTTGTACGCGATCTCGGGGGCCGGCACGTTGGGCGAGCGGCCTTCGTCGACCTCGCGCAGATAGTGCGTGTAGCTGATCACCGCCTCCTCCTCGAAATAGCCCACGAGGCGATGCGCGGTTTTCGCACTGACCAGATAGAGCGCGAAGAAGGCGAGATAGAATACCCATTGCGCCGCGAGGATCACGACGCGCTCGAACAGCGTGGGCTTCGCGATGGCGACGAACGTCATCAGGTGCATGCGCTCGTTCTCGGCCTCGTCGAGCAGGATGCGGATCCAGCCCTTGTCGTCGCTCATGTTGCGCAGGCAGCGCAGATGCGTGAGCGTGGCCGCGACCATGCCCGGCACGGCCGCCACGGTCTCCAGCACGATGGCGCGATGGCCGTAGCGCCTGGCGAAGAACGTGTCGGCGAAGAAGCGCAGCAGCTTGGTGACCGCGAGCGCGAAGCGGTCGGAAAATCCCGACGGCGGATGGTGGATGTCGAGGGCGGGCTGGGGGGCGACTTCCGACATGCGTGGAACGCTACGCCGAACGCGCCCCCTCGTGAAGGGCCGAGATGGGGGCAAGGAACTCGATGCCGCCGGTGATCGGCACCAGCGCCCCGGTCACGAACGCGGCGGCATCGGACAGCAGGAACGCGACGACCTCGGCCACGTCCTTGGGCTCCCCGATGCGGCGCAGGGGCGTGCGCGCCGATGCGCCCGCGACCAACGCGTTGAAATTCGCCTCGAACGCGCCGCGCACCAGCGGGGTATCGATCACGCCGGGAGCGACCGCGTTGACGCGGATGCGCTGCGGCCCGAGCTGGGCCGCCATGCCGTAGGTCAGCGTGGCGACGCCCCCCTTGGCCGAGCCGTAGGCGAGATTGGCGCCGCCATTGGCATGCGCGATCGACGAGATGTGGACGATGGCCCCGCCCCCGCCCTGCAACAGCATGCGGCGCACGACCGCGCGCGAGATGCGCGCGACCGACGAAAGATTGATGTCGACGAGCCGGTCCCATTCCTCGTCGTCCATGTCGACGAACGGAACGGGACGCGACGTGCCCGCCCCGCTGACAAGGCAATCGATACCGCCGAACTTCGCGACGGCCGCCGCGCACAGCTTGTCGGGCAGCGTGCGGTCGCGCACGTCGCCGGGGAACGCGACGGACTGCAGCCCTAGGCCCGCAAGCCGCGTGACGTGTGCATCGAGCTTCGCGGGATCGAGCCCGTTCAGCACCATCCGATGCCCCGCCGCCCCCAGCCGATCGACGATGGCGGATCCGATCCCGCCGCAGGCACCGGTGATGAGGGTGATGGGGGAGGCGGTGGCGGTCATGCGGGGGAATCTCCGGTGGGGTTTCGCAATACCGATTCAAGCGAAACGCCGCCCGCAAGTCCAAGCCTACTTGCAAACGCGGGGTCCTGCCTCGCGTCGAGCATCACGAATTCCGCACACGCGCGCAGCCCCGTCGACCAGCGGGTCGTCGTGGTATTGAGCTTGGTGCGGAAGCCGACACCCTTGGACCCATAGGCGTTGCGGTCGCCAAAAATCGAGCGTTTCCGGCCGCCACTAGTTTCAGAAACGATGGCGATCACGCGCAGTGTGACGGCAGACGCCGTCTATTGAAATGCTTGTAATTCAACATGTTATATAGGTTTAGGGATGTTTCACGATATTCCTTAAGTTAGCTTGAGTTTTTTTTCATGAAATTCATGATGAAATTAGCATGAAGTTCTTTATGAAATTGACAAGACAGCGCGACGCCGATATTTCTTGGCTCAACCTTATGGAGGTAGACTTGGCAAGTGCAGATCAGAAACGGCAGAAGTTCGTGAAGCTCGCCGAAGGCCGCACACAAGCCGCCCTGAGCGCCATAAGAAAAATTGGCAATCTCTCAAATCGACGCGCCTACAGCTATGCCGAAGGCGATATCAAGAAGATCATCAAAGTTTTACGTGACGCGGTTTCGGATACGGAAAGAAAGTTTGGGTCGCAATCCGATCAAGTCGACAGATTTAAGCTTTAGGTGTGTCAATGAAATCAGAGCCCCTAAGTATCCGCGACAAAACATTTCTAATTAATCGCACTATTCGGCAAGCGCCGACCGGGACGCTTATTAGAGAGTTCTTCAAGAATGCCGAGGAAAGTGCAGCACTAGCTCCGGCGGGTGGTCGCCGCATCCACATTTATCCGGTTATTGTCGATGGCATCCGAAAGCTAGCATTCTGGAATACTGGCCCAGGCATGAGTGCTGATGAGCTTCGCAGCGCCACCGATCTTTCCTCATCGATAAACAAAAACCTGGCCCTTGATGAAAATTTCGGAATCGGGGCGAAGGTTTCAGGATTGGCCGTTTCAAGTCATGGCATCCGCTATCGATCGTGCAAGGACGGACGGGTGCATGAAGTGACAATCGGCTACGACGAAGAACAGCAGACCTATGTTCGCTTTTCGGCACAACTTCAGGACGGAACTTCTGATACCATCCTCGACGTTACTGAACCGGCAAAGCATGAGGGACAAGAACTGGAGTTCGACTGGACGGAGGTAGTTCTGTACGGCGAAAGCGCCGACCATGACACCGTTGCGGAGCCCCTTGGCAAAGGAAAGCCAGTAGATCGGAGTCATATTCCGACCAGTATTTTTAGGCGATTCGCCAGTGTGGCTGAAGGCGTCGATGTTCGAATCGACGTGGCTATGACTAAAGGTGGCGGCAAAGAAGAGACCGGGAGGACGCGGCAACTAAAGCTGCTCCGAGATGTGAAAGAACATCTGCCGAATAGCCAAGTTGTTGATGACCCCAATAGCGCAGTTTCAATACATTATCTGTACGATCCAAAAGTGGAAGGCTCCGGACATACGTTAAGTTCGAGAGCCAATCCAGCCACAGCATCAACCACATTCTGCGCACTGGTGCATAAAGGTGAGAGATACGACTTCAAGACAAAGAAGGCTTGGTCCGCCACCGCTCCAAATTTTGGAATCCCATTCGGCTCAAGAGTTTTGACTGTTGAGATTCAGCTGCCGCCAAGCATGGCAATGCCGAATCAGTATCGAGACCAGCTTACTTGGCCGGAAGATCGCTCGGTGATGGTTGCAGATGACTTTAGTGCGCTCGTCAGAGAGTTGATGCCGGCATGGGTCAAAGAGGTCATTCGAAAAGAATCTCCACAAGAGAGTGAGAACCTGGACGATCTACAGAAGGACCTTCAGAAACTACTCGATGAGTTTCGCGTCCCAACGATCGCTCAGAAGATATCTCGCAAACCTGAAGCTGAGAGATCAGATCTGGCAGATCGAGGCGCCGATCTTTCAAGCAGCACTCCGATAGCCCCAGAGGATGGAAATGAAGGTGAAATAGGCCTTGGGAGTGGCGAAGCACTCAAGCAAAACGGCGGGCGGCGCGCGCAACCAAAGAAGGTTCGCCGAGCGCCGGAAGGTGCTCAAGCATCACAGTCTACAAAGGCACTTGAACGGGTGCCTGATGTAAAAATTCTAATCGACCCTAAGGAAATTGAAGACAAGCTTCTCAAGGGAAGGGGCGGGAAATTCTACAAAGATGGGCAAAAGCTATTCGTAAATGGCCTATATCCGGTCGTTGAGAGAATGGCTGCTGAACTTGAGCGGGAGTTTTCCGGCCATGCAGATCCCGAAGAAGTACGAGAAGCGGCAATTCGAGTATCGCGAAAGTCCATGGCTTTCCGAGTGGGTAAGGTCGTTTGCTTTGCCCTTAGCAAAAGGCTGGTAGAAGATTGGAGCACCGAAGCTCTTGATACCGCTACCTCACCAGAGTCGCTTTCAATGGCCGCCGATGATTTTCGACAAAGCATCCCGATTGGAAAGAAATGGATGAAGGAGCTTTTGAAAGTGAATCAGGTCGAAGGAGTCGCGTGAATTTTTTGATCAAGGTATGGCGACACAACCGCCGCAATCCAAGTCGTGGATGGCCGGGACAAGCCCGGCCATGACGGAACGCCCGTGGCGTTCCGTCACTTCATCGTCGGCATCACGAACTCGGCACCGCTGCGCAACCCCGTCGGCCAGCGGGCGGTGGTGGTCTTGAGCTTCGTGTAGAAGCCCACGCCCTCCGGCCCATACGCGTTGCGGTCGCCGAAGATCGAGCGCTTCCAGCCGCCGAAGCTGTGGAAGGCCATGGGTACGGGGATCGGCACGTTGATGCCGACCATGCCGGCCTGCACGTTCTGCTGGAAGGTGCGCGCGGAGTCGCCGTCGCGCGTGAAGATCGCGGTCCCGTTGCCGTATTCGTGCTCGTTGACGAGCTTGATCGCCTCGTCGAAATTCTTCGCGCGCACGACCGACAGGACGGGGCCGAAGATCTCTTCCTTGTAGATGCGCATGTCGGGCGTGACGTTGTCGAACAGCGTGCCGCCGATGAAATAGCCGCCCTCGTAGCCCTGCAGCTTCAGGCCGCGCCCGTCGACCGCGAGTGTGGCCCCTTCCTTGACGCCGATATCGACATAGCCCTTCACCTTGGCGAGATGTTCCTTGGTGACGAGCGGGCCCATCTCGCTGGCCGGGTCCATGCCGGGGCCGACCTTGAGGGCCGAGACCTTGGGCACGAGGCGTTCCATCAGCGCATCGCCCGCCTTGCCGACCGCGACCGCGACCGAGATCGCCATGCAGCGCTCGCCGGCCGAGCCATAGCCCGCCCCCATCAGCGCATCCGTCGCCTGGTCCATGTCGGCGTCGGGCATGACGACCATGTGGTTCTTGGCCCCACACAGCGCCTGCACGCGCTTTCCGGCGGCGGCACCCGTCCTGTAGACATATTCGCCGATCGGCGTGGAGCCGACGAAGCTGACGGCCTGGATCTTCGGATGGTTGAGGATCGTGTCGACCGCTTCCTTGTCGCCGTTGACGACGTTGAGCACGCCCGGCGGCAGGCCGGCTTCAAGGGCGATCTCGGCCAGCAGCAGGCCGGGGCTCGGGTCCTTCTCCGACGGCTTCAGGATGAAGGTGTTGCCGCACGCGATGGCGACCGGGAACATCCACATCGGCACCATGACCGGGAAGTTGAACGGCGTGATGCCGGCGACCACGCCCAGCGACTGGCGCACCGAGAACGAGTCGATGTTGCGGCCGACATTGTCGGTGAACTCGCCCTTCAGCAGATGCGGGATGCCGCAGGCGAACTCGACCACTTCGAGCCCGCGCACGAGTTCGCCCTTGGCGTCCTCGAAGGTCTTGCCGTGCTCGGCGGTGATCAGCTTCGCGATGTCGTCGCGGCGCTTCTCCAGCAGTTCCTTGAACTTGAACAGTACGCGCGCGCGCAGCAGCGGCGGGGTGGTCGACCAGCCCTCGTACGCGGCGGCGGCGTTGGCGACGGCTTCGTTGACCTCGGCGGCGCTGGCGAGCGCCACGGCGGCCTGCTGCTCGCCGGTCGCCGGATTGAACACCGCGCCGGTGCGCCCGCCGGACTTGCCGGGGATCGCCTTGCCGGAAACGAAATGGCCGAGGGTCTTCATGGTTTCAACTCCGCTGGGTCGCGCCCTGTCGTTCCGGGCGCTTGGACGCGGGAGAATAAGGGTTTCCCGCACCCGCGCAAACGCCAAAGCGTCGGGTTGACAGTCATACCCGCCGCATGGCCCGATGCGGCCTTCCGAGGGGAGAACAGCCTTAAAATGGACGGATCCGGCAACAGGCTCGGCGGCGCCGAAGCTTTCGTGAAACTGCTTGCCGCGCATGGCGTGGACCACGTGTTCGGCCTGTGCGGCGATACCAGCCTTCCGCTCTACGACGCGCTCGCCCGCCTCGGCGGGCCGGGCGGCCACGGCATCCGGCACATTCTCACGCGCGACGAGCGTTCGGCCGGCTACATGGCCGACACCTATGCGCGGCTGACCGGCAAGGTCGGCGTGTGCGAGGGCCCGTCGGGCGGCGGGGCGACCTATATCCTGCCGGCGGTGGCGGAGGCGAACGAATCGTCCGTCGCGATGCTCGCGGTCACGACCGACATCTCGGTCTCCTCGCGCGGCAAATACACGCTGACGGAACTCGACCAGCAGGCGCTGTTCAAGCCCGTGACCAAGTGGAACACGGTCATCGACCGCGCCGCCGACATCCCGTCCATCGTGCGGCGCGCCTTCCGCGAGGCGACGAGCGGCCGGCCGGGGGCCGTCCATCTCGGCCTTCCCTACGACGTGCAGAAGGATGCGGTCGAGGAATCCGACATGTGGGGCGAGCCTGCGCACGGCACGTATCCCTCGCACCGCGTGGCACCCGATCCGGCCGATGTCGAGCGCGCGGCGACGACGCTGGCGGAAGCGAAGCGCCCCGTCATCGTCGTGGGCGGCGGCGTGGTGATCGCGGGTGCGCAGGGCGAACTTCAGGCGCTGGCCGAACGGCTCGATGCGCCCGTGCTCGTCACGATCTCGGGTCAGGGCGCCATCGCCGATTCCCATCCGCTGTCGGCCGGCGTGGTCGGCTCGAACGGCGGTACTTTGCCCACGCGCGCCCTCGTGCAGGCCGCCGATCTGGTGATGTTCATCGGCTGCCGGGCGGGTTCGGTCACGACCGAGCGCTGGCGCTTTCCCGCCAAGGGCACGCCGATCGTGCATGTCGATGTCGATCCCGCCGTGATCGGGGCGATCTATCCGACCAAGGCCGGCGTGGTGGGCGATGCGAAGCTCGCACTCGGCCAGATCGTCGCGGCCCTGGGCAAGGCGAAGAATTCGGCGGATGCGGCAGCGCGCGTTTCGGCCGCGCGCGCCGAGCGCAAGGCGGCGTTCGACGTGCTTGCGCAATCGAACGACACGCCGATCAAGCCCGAACGGCTGGTCGCCGAGATGGCGGCCCTGCTGCCCGAGGACGCCGTCATCGTCGCCGACCCGGGCACGCCGTGCCCGTATTTCTCGGCGTTCTACCCGAAGCGGCGCACCGGGCGCTGGTTCGTGACCAACCGCGCGCATGGCGCACTCGGCTATTCGCTGCCCGCCGTCGTCGGGGCCGCGATCGCGCGGCCGCAGTCGAAATGCGTGGCCGTCATGGGCGACGGCAGCTTCGGCTTCGCGTGCGGCGAGATGGAGACGATCGCCCGGCTCAACCTGCCGGTCACGCTCGTCGTCGTGTCGAACGCGGTCTATGGCTGGATCAAGGCCGGGCAGAAGACCGGTTATGGCGGGCGCTATTTCTCGGTCGATTTCAACCGCACCGACCACGCGGCCATCGCCGCGGCGTTCGGATTGAGGAGCTGGCGCGTGGAAGATCCTGCGAAACTCAAATCGACTTTGGTCGAGGCCTTCGCGCATGGCGGACCCACGCTGGTCGACGTGATCTGCCAGCCGCTGCACGAAGCGAAGGCCCCCGTCAGCGAATGGGTGGCGTGACCATGGCCGGCAACGACGTCTCGATCTCCCCCGCCCGCCTGCGCGAACTCGGGTCCGCGATCTGCCGTGCCGCCGGCTCGGACGAAGCGGAGGCGCGCGCGGTTTCCGACAATCTCGTCGACGCGAACCTGACCGGCCACGATTCGCACGGCGTGGGCATGCTGCCGATCTATATCGACGCGGTGCGCCGCGGCGTGCTCGCACTCGGCATGAAGCCGACGGTCGTCTCGCAGACGGCCGCCACGCTGGTGGTCGACGGCAACCGCGGCTACGGCCAGACGATCATGGCCGCCGCGACCGACCTACTGTGCGCGAAGGCGAAGACGGCCGGTGCCGCCGTGCTCGCGTTGCGCAACACGCACCATATCGGGCGCATCGGGGCGTGGGCCGAACAGGCCGCGCGCCGCGGCCTCGCCTCGTTCTTCGTCGTCGATGTCGCGGGCGTGGACGCCAAGGTCGCCCCCACCGGCGGGCGCGAAGGCCGGCTGGGCACGAACCCGATCTGCCTTGGCCTGCCCGTGACCGGCGGGCCGCCCATCGTGGCCGACATGGCGACGAGCCGCATCGCCGTGGGCAAGGTGCGCGTCGCGTTCAACAAGGGCGTGCCGGTCGATGACGGCATCCTGATCGACGCCGACGGCAAGCCGACCAACGATCCGGGCGTCATGTTCCGCGAGGACCGCCCGTCGGGCGCGTTGCTGACGATGGCGGCGCACAAGGGCTACGCGCTTTCCGCACTGATCGAGCTGTTCTCCGGCGCACTGGGCGGCGGGGGCACCATCGCGAGCCTGCCGCCGACCACGCGGCGCATCACCAACAACGCGATCGCGGTGGCCATCGATCCGGCCGCACTGGGCACGGCCGATTACATCGCCGGCGAGGCGGCACGTCTGGAAGCCTGGCTCAAATCCAGCCCCGGCGACGTGATGCTGCCGGGCGAACCCGAACGACGCGCGCGCGCGGCACGTGCCAAATCCATCCCCATCGATTCCGGCAACTGGCTGCAGCTTGCCGAACTCGCGCGCAGCCTGAAGCTCGATCCGGACGCGTATCTCAAGGGCTGACGATGGACCAGGCCGGCCGGATCTGGCTGCTGCTCGCGATCGCCATCCTGGCGGGTGCGGGTGCGGCGAGCTTCTGGCTCGTCGCGAGCGATCCGGCGCCGGCACCGGCCCCCGTCGCGGCCGCGCCGGTTCCCGCACCACCGCCGCCGCCACCCCGACCGGCGGAAGTTCCGGCGCCGACTCCCGTCGCGGTCGCGCCGCCACCCGCCCCGACAATCATCGTCGACAGTTCCGAGCGCACCTATCCGCTGTCGGCCTGGCGCATCGGCCAGGCGGCCGGCGGCTGGATCGATCCGCCGGCCGACACGGGTGCGCCGCTGGGCGACGGTGCCGTCGTCGAGCTTTCGGGCTGGGCCGGCGACGGCGAGCTGGGCTGGCGCGCGCGCCACGTCGCCATCGCCGTGTGCGGCGAGGTCGTCGCGTCGGTGCGCGTCGATATCCCGCGCGCCGACGTGGCGCGCGCGGCACACCCAAATCTCGCGATCTCGGGCTGGCGCGCGAAGCTGGCGGTGGCGCATCTGCCGCGCTGTGCGGATGCGCGCATCCAGGCGGTGGCGCAGCTCGGCGACGGGCGATACGCGTTGCCGCTGTTGGGCGCACGCACGCTGTCGCTCGCACCGGCCGGCGGATCGCGGCCCAACCTGCTGTCGCCGCCGGCCCCGGTCTCGCCGCCGCCAAGCGATCCGGAGCTGGGCACGCTGCGCCTGTCGGGCAACGCCAATGTGCGGCGCTGCGCCGCGACGACATGCGAGCAGCGCGGCCTGCTGCCGGCCGGCACGCACCGCGCACTGATCGCCGAGGAGTCGGGCGAATGGATCCTCGTCTCGGTGCCGGCAAGCAACATCGCGGGCTGGATCTCGAAGCGCACGCTCGCGCGGCGCTAGCGGCTCAGAACCAGCCGCGCTTCTTGAAATAGAGATAGGGCAGGATCGCGGACGCGAGCATCACGCCGATCGCCATCGGATAGCCGAAGCTCCAGTCGAGCTCGGGCATCGCGCGGAAGTTCATGCCGTAGACCGTGCCGACCAGCGTGGGCGGCATCAGCACGACCGACACGACCGAGAACAGCTTGATGATGCGGTTCTGCTCGATGTTGATCAGGCCGAGCGTTGCGTCGAGCAGGAAGTTGACCTTGCGGCTGTCGAAATCCGCATGCTCCATCAGCGAGGTCAAGTCGCGGTTGATCGTCTTGATGCGCGCGCTGATTTCCTTGGCGCGCTTCTTCGATTCCGCGTCGATCGACACGTCGAGGAAGCGCACGAGCCGCACGAGGCCCAGCATGCTCTCGCGCGCGGTCGAGCAGAGATCCTCGATCCGGCCGAGCTGGCGCAGCACCTGCTGCATGTCCTGCTCCTGCTTCGTCTGGCGCGTCGGGCCGGCCTGGCCGCCGAAGATTCCGCGCGAGATGCCGTCGAGATCGAGGCCGACCCGCTCGAGGATGTCGGCGACGCGCACGACGAACGTCTCGAGCAGGCCGAGCAGCGCCTCCTCGCCCGACGTGCAGGTCGCCGGGTGGCGCACGATGCGCGCCCCGTAGGTGTGGACGGGCCGCGGGTCGTGATAGCGCACCGTGACGAGGCTGCGGTTGGCGAGCACGAAGGTGAAGGCGTCGGCCGTCGGATTCTGTTCGTCGGCGCGCGCCAGGATCGTCGCGGTCATGTAGAGCGCGCCGTTCTCCGAATAGAGACGCGCCGACGGTTCGATCTCGAGCATCTCGGCATGCGTCGGGATCGCCAGGTTGAACGCTGCGTCCACGCGCGCGCGGTCGGCGTCGGTCGGCTCGAACAGGTCGATCCAGACCGCCGAGGTCGGCAGCTTGTCGTCGGGTCCGATCGTTTGCTGCTCGATCAGGCCGTCGCGCGGGACATAGGCGAAAATCATGCGCCTCCCCAATTTCACATATTCCGCTGCAGTGCAATCGCGGCCGGCGGACTCAACATATAGATAGTTACCCACAACCCCTTGTGGCGGGGGCTTGACTCATCCCGGCCCGAATATCACAATATGTTGTGGGAACAGTGGAGTTATCCACAATCCCTAGCCGATCTTATAATCCGTCGATAAATCAAGGGGATGGGGCAATGGATTGGACACCCGAGCAGATTTCGGAGCTCACGCGCCTGTGGGGCGAGGGACTGACCACCGCCGAGATCGGCAAGCGTCTGGGAATCTCCAAGAACGCGGTCGTCGGCAAGGCGCATCGCCTGCATCTTCCCGCCCGCCCGTCGCCGATCAAGCGCACCGGCCCGCGCCCGCAGATCTTCCGCCAGACGGCGGCCTCGCGCCCGTCGCAGCCAAGCGCCCCGCGCCTGCCGCAGGCACCGCGCGAACCGCGCGTCGCGACCGCCGCCCAGCAGACGAGTGCCGCCGCCCTCAAGGCGCTCGCCAACCAGCCTTCGGCCAAGCGCCTGCCGATGATGGCGCTGTCGGCAAGCACCTGCCGCTGGCCGATCGGCGATCCGGGCGACGCCGATTTCCACTTCTGCGGCGAGCGTTCGCTGGAGAGCAAGCCCTACTGCTCGGCGCACGCCTCCATCGCCTACGTCAAGATGAAGCCCAAGACCGAAGCCGCCTGACGGCCCGATCCGCCCGCGAGGCGCTTCGGAAAACCCCGCCGACCTCCGGGCCGGCGGGGTTTTTCTTTGGCCGCCGGGCGCGATAGAGTCCGCCCATGTCAGACGATTCCCTGCTGGTCGCCAAAGGCGACATCCCGCTCGAACTTCGCCTCGCCCTCGCCAATCGCCACGGCCTGATCGCCGGGGCGACGGGTACTGGCAAGACCGTGACGCTGCGCGTCCTCGCCGAAGGGCTTTCCGCCGCCGGCGTGCCGGTCTTCATGGCCGACGTGAAGGGCGACCTTTCCGGCATCGCGATGCCGGGAGCGGACAATCCCAAATTCGTCGCGCGCGCCGCCGAGCTGGGCGTGCCGGATTTCGCGTTCGAGGCGGCCCCCGCCCTGCTGTGGGACGTGTTCGGCGAGCAGGGCCATCCGCTGCGCGCGACGGTCTCGGAAATGGGCCCGCTGCTGCTCGCCCGCCTGCTCGAACTCAACGAGATCCAGACCGGCGTGCTGCAGATCGTCTTCAAGGTCGCCGACGACGAAGGGCTGCTGCTGGTCGATCTCAAGGACCTGCGCGCCCTGCTCGCGCACGTCGCCGAGAATTCGGCCGACTATGGGGCCCGCTACGGCAATGTCAGCGCCTCGTCGGTCGGGGCGATCCAGCGCGGGCTGCTCGCCCTGGAAACGCAGGGCGGCGACCTCTTCTTCGGCGAACCGGCCGTGACCATCGCCGACCTGATGCGCGTGGACGACAGGGGGCGTGGCACGATCTCGGTGCTTGCGGCCGAGAAGCTCTACCAGCGCCCCAAGCTCTACGCGACGTTCCTGCTGTGGCTGCTCTCCGAACTGTTCGAAGCGCTGCCCGAAGTGGGCGACGTCGCGAAGCCGAAGCTCGTCTTCTTCTTCGACGAAGCACACCTGTTGTTCGCCGACGCGCCCAAGGCGCTGGTCGAGAAGGTCGAGCAGGTCGTGCGCCTGATCCGCTCGAAGGGTGTAGGCGTCTATTTCTGCACGCAGAACCCGCTCGACCTGCCCGAAACGGTGCTGGGCCAGCTCGGCAACCGCGTGCAGCACGCGCTTCGCGCCTTCACGCCGCGCGACCAGAAGGCGGTGAAGGCCGCGGCGTCCACGTTCCGCGCCAAGCCGGGCCTCGACACGCAGACCGCGATCATGGAGCTGGGCGTCGGCGAAGCGCTCGTCTCGTTCCTCGACGCGAAGGGGGCACCCGTCCCCGTCGAGCGCGCGAAGGTCTGCCCGCCGCGCTCGCGCCTGGGGCCGCTCGAGCCGGCCGAGCGCGCGAAGCTGGTCGAGCGCAGCGCCATCTTCGGCAAGTACGAGGACGCGCAGGACCGCGAGTCCGCGTTCGAAAAGCTGCAGGAAGGCAAGGCGAAGCCCGCGCAAGCCGGCGGCATTTCCGGGGCACTCGGCACGATCTTCGGCGGCGGCAGCTCGGCACCGGCGAGAGGCCGCGGCCGCGCGCAGCCCAAATCGATGGGCGAACAGCTCGCCACGTCGATCGCGCGCTCGGTGACCAGCTCCATCGGCCGGCAGATCGGCACCGCGATCGTGCGCGGCGTGCTCGGTTCGATCCTGAAGCGATGATCGCGCGTCTCGCCCTCGCGTTCTTCCTGATTGCCGGGATCGCGCACGCGCAGACGGCGGCCGCCCCCGGGCGCGCCGCCCTCGACGGCGATCTCGCCTGCGGCGGCCAGGCGACCAGTCCGGCCTGCGCGACCGCGCTGTTCTTCGCGTGCGCCGCGCGCCTGTCGGACGAGGTGTGCGCGATCGTCGGGCTTTCGGAAATCCCCAAGCTCGTCGAGCAGCCGCAGGCGCTGGAGTTCGCGATCGAACGCACGAGCACGATCCGGCCCGAGGACGTCACCGACGACACGCGCCATCTTTCGTGGTTCCGTGCCGGCTTCCTGCTCGTCGAGGCGCAGGCGCGCCTTTGCCCGGCCGAGGGATCGTGCGCGGGCGAGGGCTGGTACGACTGGCAGGTCTATCTGCGCGAGGCCGACGGGCGCTTCCTCGTCGTCTACTGGCGCGGCGACACCGAACCCGAACAGCCGCCGGAAATTCCCGAGGCCTTCCTGCCGACGCCGGCTGCACAGCCGGCGCCGGCCAACGGCGAGATGCCGCGCTAAAACCCCGTCTTTCCTCGACTTTCCGAGGGGCTTGGGGTTTATTTGCGCTTCCGTCGGTCCGCCCGGTTGTGGCGGATCGGCCACAGTCCCGAGGGGAAGGCTTTTCCGTGCCGAATAATCCCGAACCGCTGGCGTTGTCCCGCTGTCGAGACGCCATCCGCCGGAGCGCACCGTGAACGACGAGACGGTCCGGCAGATCCGCGAGGAGATGGTGGCCCTCCTGCCGCGCCTGCGCCGTTTCGCGCGCGGGCTGGCCGGTGCGCCCGACCAGGCCGACGATCTGGTGCAGGCCGCGTGCGAACGCGCGCTGACCCGGATCGACCAGTACCAGCCCGGTACGCGGCTCGACAGTTGGATGTTCCGCATCGTCCAGACCATCTGGCTGGACGACCGGCGCGCCAACAAGGTCCGCACCGGCGAAGGCCGGATCGACGCGGACATGGTGGAAGACGAGCTCGCCTTCGACGGCGGGCGCGGCATCGAGGCGCACATGACCTACGAGGCCGTGCGCGCGGCGATGGCGAAACTGCCGGAGGAGCAGCGCGCGGTGCTCACGCTCGTGTGCGTGGAAGGGCAGAGCTACAAGGAGGCCGCCTCGGCCTTGGATATCCCGATCGGGACGGTGATGAGCCGTCTCGCCCGCGCGCGGACGGCCCTCGCGCGGATGCTCGGCGAAAGCGGCAGTTCGCTCGCTTCGCCGGCGGAATAGACGGAAAGGATACGCGTGACCATGGCACCCCGCTTCGACGACGAGACGCTGATGCGCTACGCGGACGGCACGGCCGACGCGGGCGAACTGCGTGCGCTCGAAGCGGCCCTCGTCGCCGACGCGCGGCTTGCCGCACGCGTGGCGGAATTCCGGCGCATCGCCGCCCTCGCCCGCGCCGCGATGAACGAAGTGCTGCTCGAACCCGTCCCGCAGCGCCTGATCGACGCGGTGCGCAACGCGCCCGTCGCCCCGCGCGCGCTGTTCGACGACGAGACGCTGATGGCCTATGCCGACGGCGCGCTCGACGCCGAGACGGCCGCGCGCGTCGCGAAGGCCGCGCGCGGCGAGCGCGACGTCGCCGCGCGCATCGAACTTTTCCGGCGCACCGCGATGCTGGCGCGCGCCGCCCTCGCCCCGGTCGTCGACGAACCGGTTCCGGCCCGCCTGATCGCCGCCGTGCGCGACACGCAAGTGGGCGGCAACGTCGTTTCCTTCCGCGCGCGTCCGAACGCCGGCGGCCTGCGCCGCCCGCTCGCCTGGGCGGTCGCCGCGTCGGTGGCACTCTTCGTCGTGCTCGGTGCGGGCGGGGTGTTCACCGGCCGCATCCAGCCGCAGATCGGCGGGCTCGAGCTCGCCTCGACCGACCGCTGGCTCGACAATGTCGCGGGCTTCTACAACGTCGCGGAAGCCACGCAGGCCAGCGAAGGCCGCCTGCTCGTCGACTTCACGACCGAGGACATGCCCGAGCTGGGAAAATGGTTCGGCGCCAAGCTCAACCGGAACCTGGCGCTGCCCGACCTGACGACGCAGGGCTTCGCGCTTCAGGGCGGGCGCATGCTCGTGGTCGGCGGCCGGCCCGCGGCCCAGCTTCTCTACAAGAACGGCAACAACGAGGTCGTGGGCCTCGTCATCGCGTTCTCCGAACGGCGCGAACAGTCGCCGCGCGGCGAGCAGCGCCAGGGCGTCAACGTCGTGCACTGGCACCGCGGCGGCTACGCCTACGCCTTCGCCGGCCGCATCGACGGCCAGCGCCTGCGCGGCCTCGCCGACCAGGCGTGGACGGAACTGGAAGCGATCTAGGCGCCCGCGAACAGGTCCGTCGGGTCCGCCACGCGGCGGACCAGAGCTTCCCTGAGCTTGCCCATCGCGCGGTGCTCGATCTGGCGCACGCGTTCCTTGGAAATGCCGAGCTTCGAGCCGAGCGCTTCGAGCGTGACGCTTTCTTCGGCGAGCTTGCGCGCCTCGATGACGGCGCGCTCGCGCGGGCTGAGTTCGCCCAGCGCCTCGCGCACCAGCCGCGTGCGTGCCCGGCCGTCGCGCGAATCCATCGCCGCGGTTTCGGGCGTGGGGCGGGAATCGACGAGTGTCGAAACCCAGTCGCTGTCGCCGTCGGCACCGATGGGCGCGTCGAGCGAACGGTCGGCGGCGGACATGCGCCCTTCCATCTCGACCACGTCGGAGAGGTTCACGCGCAGGTCGCGCGCGATGCGGCCGCGCTGGGCGTCGGTCATGTGGTCGGACGACGGATCGTCGAGACGCGCGCGCAAGCGGCGCAGGTTGAAGAACAGCGACTTGTGCGCGGCCGTCGTTCCCGTGCGCACGATCGACCAGTTGCGCAGCACGAAATCCTGGATCGCGGCGCGGATCCACCATTGCGCATAGGTGGAAAAGCGCACGTCGCGCGACGGCTCGAAACGCTGGGCGGCCTGCATCAGGCCGATATTGCCTTCCTGGATCAGGTCGCCGACCGGCAGGCCGTAATGGCGGAAGCGCAGCGCCACCGACACGACCATCCGCTCGTACGCGCCGACGAGTTCGGCAAGCGCCGTCTGGTCGCCGGTCTCGCGCCAGGCGCTGGCGAGGGCATGTTCGCGCGCGCGCTCCAGCATCGGCGCCTTCATCGCGCGGCGGATGAAGATCGTGTTGGCGCGTTGCGTCTCGGAATCGTCGAGATGGGCCATGCGCGGTATACGGCACGGCCCGCCCGGCGGATCACTGGCTGTCGAGGATCTCCAGGATTTCGCCGTCCGGCCCGAGGCTTGCGGCCAGCAGCGTGCCGCCGAAGCCGCTGCCGCCGTCGAGCGTCAGCGTGAAATCCCCGCCCGCGGCACCGGGGTGTGCGGGCGAGTAGCCGCGCACCACGCGCGCGTAGGATTCGAACGGCTTGTCGAGCTTGTCGAACCCGCGCCCGCCCCACCACAGCGCGTCGCCCTGTGCGGCGAGCGGCCGGTCGAGATCGAGACCTGCGCTTACGAACAGCATGCGGCCGCGGTCGTCATAGGCGGCCCGGCGCATGGCGAGCGTCACTTCGCGGTGGCCCGGAAGCGAGTCGAGCCCCTTGCGCAGGCTGGTCGTCCAGCGCGAGAGGGCGCTCGCCCCTTCGCGGCTGACCGAAAGCCCCATCTTGGGATCCGCACCGTAGGCCGCGAGCGTGGCGGCAAGCCCCTGATCGAGCATCCAGCGCAGCACTTCGCCCGGATTGACGGCGAAATGGAGCTGCAGGCATTTCTGCAACATCTCCTCCTGCATGCCGCGCAGGAACACGACGTCGGAGGCGAAGAAGCCGGGCGCCGCGATCACCTCGCGGCGGAAGCGCACCATCTCGTCCACGCAGGCGGCGATGGCGCCGCCGCGGCCCAGCCAGTTCCCGAGATAGACGATGCGGTCGCCGGGCTCGAGCCGTTCGCCGATTTCCGCGTGCAGGCGGGCGAGCGCTTCGGCGTTGCCGTGGACCGACGCGATCGCCCAGACGCGCCGGCAGCGGCGCAGGACCGCGAAACGCTCGCTCCGGGCGGGATGGGTCGGCGGGGCAGAAGCCATATCGAGCGGAAGTTATCGCGCGCGCTCGCGTCGCCCCAAACGAAAACGGGCCCGAACGAAAAACCCCGCCGGTCGCCCGGCGGGGTTTCGCGTCACGTTCCGGAAGAACGGATCAGGCGGCCTTGAGCATCGCCTCGAGGCGCTGGGTCGCGGTCTCTTCCGAGATCTTCTCGACGGCCGCGAACTCGCGCACGAGGCGGTCGAGGGCGGCCTGGTACATCTGGCGCTCGGAGAAGGACTGGTCGGGCTGGCCGGCATTGCGGTGCAGGTCGCGCACGACTTCGGCGATCGCCTTGGGGTCGCCCGAGTTGATCTTCGCTTCGTATTCCTGGGCGCGGCGGCTCCACATCGTGCGGCGGATGCGCGCGCGCGCCTTCAGCGTGGCGAGCGCGTTCTGCATTTCCTTCTTGGTGCACAGGCGGCGCAGGCCCGATGTCTTGGCCTTCATCGTCGGCACGCGCAGGGTCATGCGGTCCTTGTCGAACTGGATGACGAACAGGCGCAGCTTGGTGCCGGCGATCTCCTGCGTTTCCAGCCCGGTGATCTTGCCCACGCCATGCGTGGGGTACACGACGTGGTCGCCAACCGCGAAGCCCAGATCGTCCGTCTCGCGCACCGTCGTCTTGCGTAGCGTCATGGAAACCCTGCTCCTTTAAAGACCCGTCCCGTTCGGACCCGTCGCCAGGCCTGCCGGGTAGAAAGAACTCCCGTTCCGAAGGGCGGAAAAATACCCGTCGGCGCTGCGGCCGTTTCGCGCAACTATATGAAATAGCTGCAAAAACGGTCTGTTATGAAGCGGGCGCAAGGCCCGAAACGACCCCTTCCGGGGCACAGCGGCGTGCGGCGAAATTGCCACAGCCCGTCAAGAAAGAAGCTATCACAAAAATGGTCAAAAAGCACGCGTTACCCGCGCGTTTTCCGCACGGCTCCGCTGCCTTTTCGATCAACCCGCCTAGAACCGGGGTTCCGGGTCACGTTTACGGGTTTCCGGTCCCACCGTTGGGAGAAAAATGCTTGTCGAACTTGCCGTCGACGCCCTTCCAGCTGTCGGCGTCGGCCGGGGCGTCCTTCTTGCGGGTCAGGTTCGGCCACTTGGCGGCGTACTCGTTGTTCATTTCCGCCCACTTGGTCGCCTTCGGGTCCGTGTCCGGTACGATCGCCTCTGCCGGGCATTCGGGCTCGCACACGCCGCAATCGATGCATTCCTCGGCCTTGATGACGAGCATGTTCTCGCCCTCGTAAAAGCAGTCGACCGGGCACACCTCGACGCAGTCGGTGTACTTGCACTTGATGCAGGACTCGGTAACGACATAGGTCATCGCGCGGACTCTCGGG
This sequence comes from Tagaea sp., assembly GCA_965279565.1. Lineage (GTDB taxonomy): Bacteria > Pseudomonadota > Alphaproteobacteria > CACIAM-22H2 > CACIAM-22H2 > Tagaea. Next base: position 774,830 of record OZ257249.1, read on the forward strand.
AGCGGAAAGGAACCGTCGGGTAGCATAGGCCCGGCAGGCGGGCAACCCCACGGAACGCAGGGTCAAACCGGTTCGTGGAGATCCCGGTAGAGACATCTTGCCGCAGCCGCATCGCCGCGCTTCTCGGCAAGTGCGAGCACCTCGACGGTGCGCAGCCTTTCGCCGGCCACGAAGGTCAGCACGTCACCCGCCTTCAGCGCATCGCCCTTGTCGAGCACGCGGCCGCGGCCACGCACCTTGCCCGCCTCGAGGGCCGCCTGGGCGAGTGCGCGCGTGCGGAAGAAGCGCGCGGCCCAGAGCCACCTGTCGGCGCGCATGCGCGCGGCCGAACCCTCGCTCAAGGCCTGACCAGGGGTGCGAGGGCCGCAAAGGGCGAGTCCGCGTCGGCGGGGGCGCCCCGCGTGCTGCGCGCCTTCTTCGCCACGAAGCGCGGCGGGTCGCCGGCCTCGCGCAGCATCCGGTAGCCGAGCGACGCGACGACCGCGGGCAGCAGGGCCGCCTCGCAATCCACGATCCGCGCCCAGAGCGGATCGAGCGCGAAGGCCCCCGACTTCGCCGCCGTCGCGAGCGTGATGCCGAGCTTCTCCAGCCGGTCGGCGCGCACATAGAGCGGACCGGCGGGAAGATAGAGACACGCCGCCATCATGTCGGCCGCGAGCGTGCCGCGCGGCAGGCCGATGCGGCCCGACGGCGGGGCGGCCGGCTCGACCCCGCGATGGACCGCCCACAGCAGCGCGCGCAACTTCACCGACGCATGATCCTTGAGGGCCGGCACGAACGCGCCATAGGCCCCCACGCGCACGCCCGCACGCCCCAGTGCACCCAGCGATTTCGTATCCAGCGTGTCGAGCGCGATCGTCGCCGAAGCGGCCGGGATGGCCCCCAGTGCCGCGACGATCTCGAAGGCGAGGCCGCGGGCACTCGCCGGCAGCTCGGTTTCCTTCAGGCGGAACAGCGGAGCGAGCAGGCGCTTGAGCGTCGCGTCAAGCCAGCCCTGCAGGCGGCGCATCACGGCCTGCCGGTGTGCCGGCTCCAGCAGGTCGCTGCGCCCGAGCGTTATGTCCGGCGACAGCGCGTCGGGGCCGGCGGCAAGGCGCGCGACCGGCTGGCCGTGCCAGGCGATGCGCGCGTCGGGCAGCAGGGCGAACGCGTCGTCCGGATCGGCCGCCAGCTTCGCGGTGCGGATGCCGATGTCGCGGCGCAGCGCGCGGTTCGCCGCCGCGCGCACGGCGGGCGCACCCATGTCGAGCGTGGGATCGGGGCGGAACTCGAACCCGTCGAGCCAGCCGGCATGCACGCCTTCGACGCGCACCTCGCCGTCGGCGGCGACCGAGGCAAGCAGGTCTTCGCCGTCGGCAAGCTTACGCACGATGACCGCGTTGCGCCGGTCGACGAAGCGCTGCGTCAGCCGCTCGTGAAGTGCATCGGAAAGCCGGTCCTCCACGCCGCGCGCCTTGGCCTGATGGGTTTCGGCGTCGGCGAGCCAGTCGGCGCGGTGCGACACATAGGTCCAGGTGCGGATCGCTGCGATTTTCTGGAGGAGGCGGTCGATGTCGCCTTCCGTGTCGTCGAGCTTGGCGATGGCGCGCGCGACCCATTCGTCGGGCAGCCGTTCGGTCGGCCCCGCGAGATGGCCGAAGATAGCGGCGAGCAGGCGGGCGTGCGAATCCGACATCTGCTTGCGGAAATCTGGGATGCGCGCCACTTCCCACAGCAGGCCGACGCGCCCGCGCGCGCGTTCGCGCAGCTCGGCGTCGCGCGCGAGATGCTGGAGGGCGAGATGGTCGTCGGCATCGCGCACGCGCACCAGCTCGCCCGAAGGTGCTCGCGCATCGAGCGTGGCGAGCAGCCCGTCGAGTGTACGGAAATCGAGATCGGCATTGCGCCAGTAGGCATGCGTCAGCGGCGGGAAGCGGTGCTCCTCGATCGCGGTGACGATGTCGTTGTCCAGCGCCCCGATCTCGGCCGTCGTGCCGAACGTGCCGTTCGACATGTTGCGCCCCGCGCGCCCGGCGATCTGGCCGAGCTCCTGTGCCGCGAGCCTTCGCATGCCGCGCCCGTCGAACTTGGCGGTGGCCGCGAATGCGACATGGTCGATATCCATGTTGAGGCCCATGCCGATCGCGTCGGTCGCGATCAGGTAGTCGACGTCGCCCGACTGGTACATCGCGACCTGCGCGTTGCGCGTACGGGGCGAAAGTGCGCCGAACACCAGCGCCGCTCCGCCGCGCTGGCGGCGCACCAGTTCGGCGATCTCGTAGACCTCGGCGGCCGAGAACGCGACGACCGCCGAGCGGCGCGGCAGGCGCGTGATCTTGCGCGGGCCCGTCCAGGTCAGCGTCGACAGGCGCGGGCGCACGACGAACTCGGCATCGGGCACGAGCCGGCGGATCAGCGGGCGCGCGGTCTCGGCCCCCATGAACATCGTCTCGTTGCGGCCGCGCGCGTTGAGCAGCCGGTCGGTGAAGACGTGGCCGCGCTCGCGGTCGGCGACCATCTGGATCTCGTCGACGGCGAGGAAGCCCACTTCGCGGTCGACCGGCATCGCCTCGACCGTGCAGACGAACCAGCGCGCGTGCGGCGGGATGATGCGTTCCTCGCCGGTGACGAGGGCCACCTGCCCCGCCCCCTTGGCGGCGGCGATGCGTTCGTAGTTCTCGCGCGCGAGCAGGCGCAGCGGGAAGCCGATCATGCCCGTGCGGTGGCCGAGCATGCGTTCGACCGCAAGGAACGTCTTGCCGGTATTGGTGGGCCCGAGAACCGCGGTGATCTTCGAATCGCCCATGACGCCCTTGACTCTCGGGCGTCTTCCGGGGGAATTCAAGCCATGCTCATCGCCCAGATATCGGACCTGCACATCCAGAAAGGCGGCAAGCCCGCCTATGGCCTCGTCGACACGGTTTCGATGCTCAGGCGCGCGGTCGAGGCGCTCAACGCGCTCGATCCGCAGCCCGACGTGGTGCTCGCGACCGGCGATCTGGTCGAGCGCGGCTCGGCCGAAGAATACGCCATCCTGCGCGAGATCCTGGCTCCGCTGAAAGCGCCCCTGCTGGTCATTCCCGGCAACCACGATGCGCGGGCGACACTCGCCGAGGCGTTCCCCGAAAGCGGCAGGCGCGTGGGCGACTCGGAGTTCTTCCACTACGCGGTCGACGAGTTCCCGGTCCGGCTGGTCGGCTACGACACGACCGTGCCGAAGCACCATCACGGCGAAGTATGCGCGGCACGGGCCGACTGGCTCGACCGCACGCTGGCCGCCGGCGGCGACAAGCCGACGATGATCTTCCTGCACCACCCGCCTTTCAAGACCGGCATCGGCCACATGGACCGTTCGGGCCTGACGAACGTGCCCGCGATGGCGGCGGTCGTGAAGAAATATCCGAACGTCGAACGCATCGTGTGCGGCCACATCCACCGTGCGATCCAGACGCGCTTCGCGGGCACCATCGCGTCGGTCGCACCCTCGACCGCGCACCAGATCAATCTCGACCTGCGCCACGACGGGCCGGCCGCGATGAAGATGGACCCGCCGGGCTTCCAGCTCCACTACTGGCATCCCGAGGGCGGGCTGGTCACGCATACGGCGCAGATCGGCGACTACGGCGAGCCCGTCAAATTCCCCTGGTAGACCGGGCTTGCATGCCCCCGGCCCGCCGCCTAGATAGCGCGGCAAGAGACCGGAGCCGACCACGATGACAGACACGACGAAACCCGAAACCCACGCCTTCCAGGCGGAAGTCAGCCGCCTGCTCGAGATCGTCGCCCATTCGCTCTACAGCGAACGGCAGGTGTTCCTGCGCGAGCTCGTCTCGAACGCGTCGGACGCGTGCGACAAGCTGCGCTTCCTCGGCCAGCAGGATGCCGGCCTGATCGGCGACGATTCCGAACTGCGCATCGAGCTGGCGGTCGACAAGGATGCGCGCACGCTCGCCATCGCCGACAACGGCATCGGCATGGACAAGGACGAGCTGGTCGCCAATCTGGGCACCATCGCGCGTTCGGGCACGGCCGCCTTCGTCAAGTCGATGGAGGAAAGCCAGCGCAAGGACAACCCGCTGATCGGCCAGTTCGGCGTGGGCTTCTATTCGGCCTTCATGGTCGCCGACAAGGTTGTCGTCGAGAGCCGCAAGGCGGGCACCGACACCGCGTGGCGATGGGAGTCCGACGGCAAGGGCAGCTACGCCGTGTCGCCGGCCGGGCAGACCGCGCGCGGCACGACGATCGTGCTGCACCTGAAGGACGACGCGGCCGAGTTCCTCGACGACGGCAAGCTGGGCGAGATCGTCCGGCGCTATTCCGACCATATCGCGATCCCGATCCGGCTCGGCGACAAGACACTCAACCGCGCGTCGGCGCTGTGGATGCGCCCCAAGGGCGACGTGACGGCCGAGCAGCACACCGAGTTCTACCGCCACATCGCGCACGCGTTCGACGAGCCGTGGGCGAACCTGCACTGGCGTGCGGAAGGCACGATCGAGTATTCGGCCCTGCTCTACGTGCCGGGCACGCGGCCCTTCGACCTGTTCGCACCGGAGCGCCGGCACGGCGTGAAGCTCTATGTGCGCCGCGTGTTCGTCAACGAGGCGCCCGAGGGGCTGGTGCCGCGCTATCTGCGCTTCCTGCGCGGCGTGGTCGATTCGGAAGACCTGCCGCTGAATGTCAGCCGCGAGATGCTGCAGAACAATCCGGTCATCACGAAGATCCGGCAAGGCCTGACCGGGCGCGTGCTGGGCGAGCTGGAAAAGCGCGCCAAGGACGACGCGGACGGCTACGCGACGTTCTGGGGCAATTTCGGCGAGGTGATGAAGGAAGGCATCTTCGAGGATGCCGAGCACGGCAAGCGCGTGCTGGGCCTCGCGCGCTTCCACACGAACACGCAGGGACCGGCCTGGGCCAGCCTCGCGGACTATGTGTCGCGCATGAAGCCGGACCAGGACGCGATCTATTACATCGCCGGCGACGATCCCAAGACGGTCGCCGCAAGCCCGCATCTGGAAGGCTTCGCGAAGCGCGGGATCGAGGTGCTGCTGCTGTCCGACCCGGTCGACGAGTTCTGGGTGGCGCAGACCGACGAGTTCGAGGGCAAGAAGTTCAAGTCGGTGACGCGCGGCTCGGCCGATCTCGCCAAGTTCGCCGAGACCGGGAAGAAGGACGAGACGAAGCCCGACGACACGCAGGACGTCGCCCCGCTGCTGGCACTGTTCCGCCTGACGCTGGGCGACACGGTCAAGGACGTGCGCGCGAGCGAACGGCTGGCCGAGAGTGCCGTGTGCCTCGTCGCCGACGACAACGACATGGACATCCATCTCGAACGCATGCTGCGCCAGCACAAGCAGCTCAAGTCCGCGGCCAAGCGCATCCTCGAGATCAACCCGGCGCACCCGCTGGTGCGCGCCCTCGTCGCGACGGTGAAGATGGACGGCGAGAACACGGCCGTGCAGGCGCGCGTGGGCGACGTGGCGAAGCTGCTCTACGACCAGGCCCGCCTCGTCGAGGGCGACAAGCTCGAGGATCCCGCCGACTTTGCCAGGCGCATGGCGGCGGCACTGGCGGCGGGTTTCCCCGCGCATTGACGCGAAGGCGGCGTGCATGGCCTGATCGGCGCCATGCCGCCCGCCTCGCTCGACCGCCATTCGCCGTTTCCCGCATCCGCCCCGACGCGCGCCGACGCGAAGGCGATGGATGCGCGCGATCCGCTGGCCGCGGCGCGCGACCAGTTCCATATCCCGCACGGGCTGATCTATCTCGACGGCAATTCGCTGGGTGCCTTGCCGCGCCAGGCGGCGAACCGCGCGTTCGAGACGGCGCGCGCGCAATGGGGTGAGGACCTGATCGCCGGCTGGACCAAGCATGGCTGGATCGACATGCCCGCACGCGTCGGCGACAAGATCGGCGAGCTTGTCGGGGCACCCGCAGGCACCGTCGTCGCGTGCGACACGACGACGGTCAATCTCTACAAGCTGCTCGCCGCCGCCCTCGCCGAACGGCCGGACCGCCGCACGGTCCTGTCCGAACGCGGCAACTTCCCGACCGACCTGTACGTCGCCGAGGGGCTGTTCCGCACGCTCGGCAAGGGCCACCGGCTGAATCTCGTCGGGAGCGCGTCCGATGTCGTCGCCGCCATCGACGGCGATACGGCCGTCGTGATGCTCACGCAGGTCGATTACCGCACCGGCGCCCTGCACGACATGGCGGCCGTCACGAAGGCCGCGCATGCGAAGGGGGCACTCGTGATCTGGGATCTCGCCCATTCGGCGGGCGCTCTGCCGGTCGATCTTGCCGGGTGCGATGCCGACTATGCGGTGGGCTGCGGCTACAAGTATCTGAATGGCGGGCCGGGCGCGCCGTCGTTCCTCTATGTCGCCAAACGCCTGCAGGCGAGCTTCGTGCCCGCATTGCAGGGCTGGCTCGGCCACGCGAACCCGTTCGGGTTCGAACCGGGCTACCGGCCGGCCGACGGGATCGGGCGCGCCATCGTCTCCACACCGCCGATCCTGTCGCTGGCCGCACTCGAATGCGGCGTGGACACGCTGGCGCGTTGGGACATGGCCGACATCCGCGCGAAATCCGAGGCGCTGACCGAGATCTTCCGCATCCTCGTCGACTCGCTCGCCGACCGGCTGGGCCTGACGCGCGCGAGCCCGCGCGACTTCGCCCGGCGCGGCAGCCAGATCTGCTACCGCCACGAACAGGGCTACGCGATCATGCAGGCGCTGATCGCACGGCGCGTCGTGGGCGATTTCCGCGCCCCCGACATCCTGCGCTTCGGCATGGCACCGCTCTATGTGCGCCATGTCGACGCGTGGGACGCGGCGGCCAATCTCGTCGACGTGATCGAGACGCGGGCCTACGACGATCCCGCCTTCCGCGTGCGCGCGAAGGTCACCTAGGCGGGACTAAAGCGCCCACCCGTCCGTTGTCGCGGCAGACAATGGAGGATCACATGCGAATCAAGGCACTCACCCTTGCGGCCCTGCTGCTGGCGTCCCCCGCCTTCGCCCAGAGCACAAGCGTGCCGCCCGAGACGCTGGCGCGCGAGGCGATCGAGAAGATGATCATGGCCCTGCAGGGCGTGATCGCGAACCTGCCGCAGTATGCGGCACCGGAAATGGACGCGGACGGCAACATCACGATCCGCCGGCTCAATCCGCCGCGCAACACCGGCCGGGCGCCGGCGCCAAAGGATCCCGGCGTCACGCTCTAGGCTAGAGGTAGCTCGCCAGTATCCGGATCGCGGCGGCCGCGATGCTTGCCAGCGTCAGGACCATGCCGGCCTGCCGCCATCGCAGCGTCTCCGGCACTTTCGAAACGCCCCAGGCATGCAGAAGCCGGCCGGCGACCAGTGCCGTACATGCCGCGTGGATCGCCATCGGCGCGGCGCCGCGGATTTCGGCGAAGGCCAGCAGCAGAAGCGCCAGCGGAACGTACTCCGCGAAATTCCCGTGCACGCGCAGCCGGCGGTTGAGACGCTCCTCCTCGAGGGGTCCGATCAGCCGGCGCGCCGCACCGCGCGCCATCACGGCCCGCAGCGTCAGGGCGATGTAGAGGAGCCCCAGCAGGGCGGCATAGAGCGGAACGATCCCGATCGCCATCGCGAACCCCGTACGCAAAAGAAAACCCCGCCCGCCTCGCGGCGGACGGGGTGTTTCGCAGACCGATCGTCCTTACGCAACCTTCAGCAGGCCGCGAAGGACATAGGGCAGAATCCCGCCGTGACGATAGTACTCGACCTCGTCCACCGTATCGATGCGGCAGAGGAGTTCGACCGTCTCGGTCGCACCCGACGCGCGCTTGATCGTCATCTTGACGGGCATGCGCGGCTTGATGCCGCCGGAAATGCCCGAGATGTCGATCAGCTCGGAGCCGTCGAGCTTCAGCGTCAGGCGCGTCGTGCCTTCGGGGAACTGCAGCGGCAGCACGCCCATGCCGACCAGGTTCGAGCGGTGGATGCGCTCGAAGCTCTCGACGACCACGGCCTTGACGCCCAGCAGCATCGTGCCCTTCGCCGCCCAGTCGCGCGACGAACCGGTGCCGTACTCCTTGCCGCCGAAGATGACGAGCGGCGTGCCGCGCGTCTTGTACTTCATCGCGGCCTCGTAGATCGACGTGACCTCGCCTTCCGGCATCAGGCGCGTCATGCCGCCCGACGTGCCGGGCGCCACTTCGTTCTTGAGGCGGATGTTGGCGAACGTGCCGCGCATCATGATCTCGTGGTTACCGCGGCGGGCGCCGAACGAGTTGAAGTCGTCCGGGCGCACCTGGTGCTCGATCAGGTAGTTGCCCGCGGGGCCGTCCTTCTTGATCGAACCGGCCGGGCTGATGTGGTCGGTCGTGATCGAATCGCCGAGGATGGCGAGCGGACGGGCACCCGAGATGTCGGCGAACGTGCCGGCTTCCTTCGGCAGCGCCTCGAAATAGGGCGCGAGCTTCACGTAGGTCGAGCCGGGCTGCCACTTGTACGTCATGCCGGCCGACGTCCCCATCTTCTGCCAGTTCGCGTCGCCCTTGAAGACGTTGGCGTAGCGCTCGCGGAACATCTTGGCCGACAGCGTCTTCTGGATCGTGTCGGCGATCTCCTTGTTCGAGGGCCAGACGTCCTTGAGATAGACCGGGCCGTCCTTGCCCATGCCCAGCGGCTCGGTCGTGATGTCCTTGAGCAGCGAGCCGGCAAGCGCGTAGGCGACGACCAGCGGCGGCGAGGCGAGGTAGTTCGCCTTGACCTGCGCGTGGACACGGCCTTCGAAGTTGCGGTTGCCCGACAGGACCGACGTGACCGTCAGGTCGCCCGCGTCGATCGCCTCGGCGACCTCGTCGGGCAGCGGGCCGGAGTTGCCGATGCAGGTCGTGCAGCCGTAGCCGGCAAGCGTGAAGCCGAGCGTGTCGAGATGCTGCATCAGGCCGGCGGCGACCATGTAGTCCGTGACGACCTGGCTGCCGGGGGCGAACGACGTCTTGACCCAGGGCTTCGTCTTGAGGCCCTTGGCGACCGCGTTGCGCGCCACGAGGCCCGCCGCGACCAGCACGGCCGGGTTCGACGTGTTCGTGCACGACGTGATCGCCGCGATGACGACGTCGCCGTTCTTCAGCGTGTAGCCGCCGTGGGCGGCGACCGGCACGCCGTCCTTGGCGTTCTTCGGGCCGACCAGTTCGGGCAGCGCCTTCTCGAAGCCGGTCTTGGCGGCCGAGAGCAGCACGCGGTCCTGCGGGCGCTTGGGCCCGGCGAGTGCCGGCTCGACCGTCGACATGTCGAGTTCGAGCGAGTCCGTGAAGACCGGATCGGGGGTCTTCTCGTCGCGCCACATGCCCTGCGCCTTGGCGTAGGCCTCGACCAGCTTGACGCGCGCGGCGTCGCGGGCGGTGAAGTTCAGGTAGTTGATCGTTTCCTTGTCGATCGGGAAGAAACCGCACGTGGCGCCGTATTCCGGGGCCATGTTGGCGATCGTCGCGCGGTCGGCGAGCGACAGCGCGTCGAGGCCGGGGCCGTAGAACTCGACGAACTTGTTGACCACGCCCTTCTTGCGCAGCATCTGCGTGACGTTGAGCACGAGGTCGGTCGCCGTCATGCCTTCGCGCAGCTTGCCCGTCAGCTTGAAGCCGACGACTTCGGGGATCAGCATCGACACGGGCTGGCCGAGCATCGCGGCTTCCGCCTCGATGCCGCCCACGCCCCAGCCGAGCACGGCCATGCCGTTGACCATCGTCGTGTGGCTGTCGGTGCCCACCAGCGTGTCGGGATAAGCGTAGGTCGTGCCGTCGCCGTCCTGGGTCCACACGGTCTGGGCGAGGTATTCGAGATTGACCTGGTGGCAGATGCCCGTGCCCGGCGGCACGACGCGGAAGTTCGAGAACGCGGAAGCGCCCCAGCGCAGGAAGGCGTAGCGCTCGGCGTTGCGCTCGTATTCCAGCGCCACGTTCTTGCCGAAGCTGTCGGCCTTGCCGAAATTGTCGATCATCACCGAATGGTCGATGACGAGATCGACCGGCGAGAGCGGATTGATCTTCTTGGGATCGCCGCCCATCGCCACCATCGCGTCGCGCATCGCGGCGAGGTCGACCACGGCGGGAACGCCGGTGAAGTCCTGCATCAGCACGCGCGCGGGGCGGTAGGCGATCTCGCGGCTCGACCTGCGCTCGGCGAGCCAGCCCGACATCGCCTTGACGTCGTCGACCGTGACCGTGCGCCCGTCTTCCCAGCGCAGCAGGTTTTCGAGCAGGACCTTCAGCGAGAACGGAAGACGCTCGATGCCCGTGAGGCCGGCGGCCGCCGCCGCTTCGAGGCTGTAATAGGTATAGCTCTTGCCGTCGACCGTGAGGGTCCGGCGGGTCTTCATCGTGTCATGACCGAAGGTGGGCACGGGCAGGTCTCCCTATATCCCTGATGCGAAACGGAACGTGGCGTCTTGGATAGCACGCCCGGCGCCTGCGTTGAAGTGCTGCGCCGCACCGGCCGCGAGGCGTTCGCATCCGTTCCGCCGGTTCCGAAACGATGCTGCGTCAAACACTTGTTAACCGTCATTGCGCGATAGTGGGGCGCAAAATCGGGCCACGCGCCCCTTGCCGAGGACAAGAAGTTGACTGCCCCGCCGATCGAGCAAAGCCGGCCCCCTTCTGGCGGGCCGGACGAGGGCCTCCAGCCCGGGCTGGATCCCCTGCGCGTGCGCCGCTGGGTGCTGGCCCTGGTGGCGCTCATCGGCGTCGTCGTCGCGGGCGTGTTCTACAACGCGATCGAGACGGCCTACGACCGCAACGAGGAAGCCGCCGCCCGGCAGGGCGCCACGCTCGCCCGCGCGATCGAGGAGCATGCCGGCAAGAGCTTCGAGGCCGCCGACCGGACGCTGGCCTCGCTCGTGCGCCAGATCCTCGAGTTCGGGACCGGCGAGCACGGCAGTCTCGCGATCACGTTCCGCGAACGGCGCGACCTTGTCCCCGGGGCGCTGGCCGCCTTCACGTTCGACGCCGACGGCAGGATCCGCATCGACACCGCGCTCGGCACCGACGTCAGCAGCGATCCGGCGATCGCCGCCTTCTTCGCCGGAATGCACGACGCGCCCGACGGACAGACCCGCATCTCGCCGCCGCTGCGCGAACCCAACACGAAGACCTGGCATGTGTACCTGGCGCGGCGCTATTCCGACCGCGACGGCAGCTTCGCCGGCATCGTCGCGATGACGATCGACCTCGGCTATTTCAGCGATTTCTACGCCACGCTCGACGTGGGCCCGAACGGCACCATCGCGCTGTGGCGCACCGATGGGCTGCTGCTGGCCCGCCAGCCGGCCAGCCTCAACCAGATCGGGCGCATCTTCGCCGGGCCGATGCGCGACGCGCTGGTCTCCGAGCGCGGGAACGGCATGATGCTCGTCCTGTCGCCCGTGGACTCCATCGAGCGGCTCCTGACCTGGCGCACGCTGCCGGGCCTGCCGATCGTCGCCTCGGTCGCGCTGGCGACGGGCGACTATCGCGGCACGCTGCTTGCGGCGGTCCGCCAGCAGTCGATCTCTGCCGGCGTCGGCGCCGTGCTGGTGTTCGCGCTCGCGGGCCTCGCCTACATCCAGCTCGGCAGGCTGGCGCGCGTCGATGCCGCCTACCGCATCGACCGCGACCGCGTCGCCCAGTCCCAGCGCCAGCTGCGCGGCGTCATCGACGCGATCCCCGGCATCATCAACGCCAAGGACGAATACGGCCGCTACACGCTGATGAACGTCTTCCAGGCGCGCATCTTCGGCACGACGCCCGAACAGGCGATCGGCAAGCGGCTTGCCGACTTCACCGACCCCGAGTTCGCGCGCGACGTCGAGGTGCGCGAGCGCGTCGCGATGCGCACGCGCACCACCTCGCACGGCGTCGAGGACTCGTTCGTCATCGACGGCGTGCCGCGCAGCTTCCTTGCCAGCAAGGTGCCGATCGTCGATCCCGACGGCTTCTCGCGCCAGATCGTGTCGGTCGCCACCGACGTGACGCCGATGAAGATGATCGAGCAGAAGGCGCGCGCCGCCGAGGCGCAGCTGCGCGCGGCACTCGATTCGATCCCCGAAGGCTTTGCGATCTTCGACGAGCAGGACCGCCTGACGGTCGCGAACCGCCCCTACGCCCTGATGTTCACCGACCACGGCGATCCCGCGCGCATCCAGGGTGCGACGTTCGAAGCGCTGGTGCGCCAGGCCATCAAGGACGGCGAACCGCCCGAGCCCGGCTTCGACACCGAGGCGTGGGTGGCCGAGCGCGTGCGCCGCCACCAGTCGCCCGACGCCGAGCCGTATCTGATGAAGACCGGCAGCGGGCGCTGGATCTCGGTCTCCGAGCAGCGCGTTCCAGGCATCGGCATCGTCGGCATCCGGACCGACGTGACGCGCCTCATGGAGACCGAGGCCGAGCTGCGCCTTGCGCGCGACCAGGCGGAGGCCGCCAACCGCGCCAAGTCGCAGTTCCTCGCCAACATGAGCCACGAGCTGCGCACGCCGCTCAACGCCATCATCGGCTTCTCCGAGATCATCGAGACCCAGATCTTCGGGCCCGCCGGCAATCCGCGCTATGTCGAGTACGCGCGCGACATCGCAGCCTCGGGCCGGCATCTCGTGTCGCTGATCGGCGACGTTCTCGACATGTCGAAGATCGAGGCGGGCCGGCTCGAGCTGGAAGAGGCGCACGTGGATCCGCTCGGCGTCATCGAAGGGGCCGCGGCCCTCGTGCGCGGCGACGCGGTCGCGCGCGGCGTGCGCCTGACGCAGGAAACCGCGGGCCTTGCCGACATGACGCTCTGGGCCGACGCGCGCGCACTGCGCCAGGTGCTGCTCAACCTGCTGTCGAACGCGATCAAGTTCACGCCGCACGGCGGCCGGGTCGAGGTGCGCGGCTGGCGCACGCCCGACGGCGTGGCCATCGCGGTCGCCGACACCGGCGTGGGCATCCCGGCGGCCGACCTGCCGCACGTCACCGAACCGTTCCGCCAGTCGCCGGGCACGGCCGCGCAGTTCGGCGGCACCGGGCTCGGCCTGTCGATCACCAAGCACCTGATCGAGATGCATGGCGGCCGGCTCGATCTCGAGAGCGCGCCCGGCAAGGGCACGACCGCGACCGTCTGGCTGCCGGCCGAGCGCGTCGCCGAGAAGGACGCGGCCTAGTCTAGACCCGCAGGAACGCCGCAAGCCGGTCGAGCACCTCGGCGCGCGCCTGCAGGTGCGGATGGTGCGCCGTCTTCGGCACGGCCCATGTCGCACAAGGGCCGCCGACCGCCGCCTTGATGCGCGCGAGCTGGTCGAGCGTGCCGTACTCGTCCGCCTCGCCCTGGAGTGCGAGCACCGGTGCGACGAGGGCGCGCAGCTCGCTTTCGATGTTCCATGCGCGGAACGGGGCCGACAGCCACGTGTCGGCCCACGCGCGGAACAGCGCGTCGGTTCCCTCGCCGTGGTAGCGCATCAGCCGGGCGCGCAGGTCGGTGCCGGCATAGGTGAGCTGGGCCGCACGGATACCGGCAAGCGTCACATCCTCGACCAGCACGTGCGCGGCGATCGTCACGATGCGCCCGAAGCGCGCCGTCATGCGCGCACCGGCCAGCAACGCGATCGACCCGCCGTCGGAGTGGCCGACGAGATCGGCCTTCGGGATCGACAGCGCGTCGAGCACGCCCGCCAGCACCGCGGCTTCGAGATGCAGGTATTGCGGCGTGCGCGGCCCGGTAAGCGGCGACGAGCGGCCATGGCCGAAACGCTCGTAGACCAGACCGGGCCGGTTGGCGGCGGCGCACAGGGCAGCGGGAAAGTCGCGCCACTGGGCGATCGAGCCGAGCCCTTCGTGCAGGAAGACGAGCGGTGCGACGGCCGGGCCGTCGATCCGGACCGCGTGCAGTTTGCGCCCCCCGACCGGGATAAAGAGCGGCGTGCTTTGCTTGACCAAGATCGACCTTTCGCCTTAAGTGGAACCGACACGATGCCTTGCCGCGAATGACGGGTCTACAACCGTCGGCGCGGACGACGACAGGGGGCAGCGTGGCGAATGCGACAGGGAGCTACGGACGACCGACCATGATTCCAGGCCCGGCCCGCGACTCGTCTCTCGACACGTTTCCCAAGCTGCTCGCGCACAATGCGCGCGTGCGCGGTGCGCGCCCCGCCATGCGCGAGAAGGAACTGGGCATCTGGCAGAGCTGGAACTGGACCCAGAGTGCGGCGGAAATACGGCGCATCGCCGGCGGACTCGCCACGCTCGGCGTGAAGCGCGGCGACAAGATCGTGCTGGTCGGCGACAACCGCCCGAAACTCTACTGGTCGATCTGCGCCGCGCAGTGCCTGGGTGCGGTTCCCGTCCCCGTCTACCAGGACGCGGTCGCCGACGAGATGGCCTACGTGATCGACCATGCCGAGGCGCGCGTCGCGATCGCCGAGGACCAGGAACAGGTCGACAAGCTGCTCGCCATCCGCGCGCGCACCGGCCTGCCGAAGACCATCGTGTTCGACGATCCGCGCGGCATGCGCAACTACATCGACGAAGGTCTCGTCTCCATCGACAAGCTGGTCGCGTCCGGCGACGCGCACGCGGCCGCCAATCCCGGCTTCCTCGATGCCGAGATCGCCAGGGGCAAGGGTTCCGACGCGTCGGTCATGCTCTATACGTCGGGCACCACCGGCCAGCCCAAGGGCGTGCTGCTGACCTTCGACAACGTGATCCGCACGGCCGAGAACGCGATCCGCTTCGACGACCTGCGCGAGACCGACGAGATCCTCGCCTATCTGCCGATGGCGTGGGTCGGCGACCACATCTTCTCCTACGCCGAGGCCTACGTCGCCGGCTTCTGCGTGAGCTGCCCGGAATCGGGCGCCACCGTGATGACCGACCTGAAGGAGATCGGGCCGAGCTTCTTCTTCGCCCCGCCGCGCATCTTCGAGAACATCCTGACGCAGGTCGCCATCCGCATGGAGGATGCCGGCACGATCAAGCGCAACATGTTCCACTATTTCATGGGCGTCGCGAAGCGCACGGGCATCGCGTTGATGGACGGCAAGCCCGTCTCGCTCGGCCAGCGCGTGCTCTACGCGCTGGGCAAGCGGTTCGTCTACAGCCCGCTCAGGAACGCGCTGGGCCTCGCGCGCATGCGCATCGGCTACACCGCGGGCGAGGCGATCGGCCCCGACATCTTCGACTTCTACCGCTCGCTCGGGCTGAACCTGAAGCAGCTCTACGGTGCCACCGAGACGTCGGTCTTCATCTGCATGCAGCCCGACGGGCAGATCAAGTCCGACACGGTCGGCGTCCCCGCACCGGAGGTCGAGATCAAGATCGCCGAGAACGGCGAGGTGCTCGTGCGCTCGCCCGGCATCTTCCAGAGCTACTACAAGAACGACGCCGCGACCGCCTCGGCCAAGGATTCCGACGGCTACTACTTCACCGGCGATGCGGGCTATTTCGACAAGGATGGCCATCTCAAGATCATCGACCGCGCGAAGGATGTCGGCAAACTCGTCGACGGCACGCTGTTCGCGCCCAAATACCTCGAGAACAAGCTGAAGTTCTTCAGCTACATCAAGGAAGCCGTCGCGTTCGGCCACGGGCGCGAGCACGCGGCCTGTTTCGTCAGCATCGATCTGGAAGCGACGGGCAACTGGGCCGAGCGGCGCGGCATCGCCTACGCCTCGTACCAGGAGCTCGCGGCCAAGCCCGAGGTGCTGGCGTTGATCCAAGAATGCGTCGAGAAGGTCAACCGCGACCTCGCCGACGATCCGGCACTCGCCGGTTCGCAGATCCGCCGCTTCCTCGTGCTCCACAAGGAGCTCGACGCCGACGACGGCGAGCTTACGCGCACGCGCAAGGTGCGCCGCGGCTTCATCGCCGACCGCTACGGCCCGCTCGTCGAAGGGCTCTATTCGGGTGCCGGGCGCGCGCACATCTCGACCGTCGTGACGTTCGAGGACGGCCGCAAGGGCAAGATCGAAGCCGATCTCGCGATCCGCGAGGCCCAGCGCTTCGCGGCCCCCGCGCGCGTCGAACTGCGCAAGGCGGGCTGACGATGACGCGTGCGACGGCCGTGCGGCAGATCGGCGAGACGCTGCTGAAGGTCGACAACGTCTCGCTCGGCTTCGGCGGCGTGAAGGCGCTGACCGACGTGTCGTTCGACGTGCGCAAGGGCGAGATTCGCGCGATCATCGGCCCGAACGGCGCGGGCAAGTCGTCGATGCTGAACTGCATCAACGGTTTCTACCATCCCAGCCACGGCTCGATCGCCTACAAGGGACTGGTGCGAGGTGCCATGCGCCCGCACGAGGCGGCCAAGAACGGCATCGCGCGCACTTTCCAGAACATCGCGCTGTTCAAGGGCATGTCGACGCTCGACAACATCATGACCGGCCGCCTGCTGAAGATGAAGCGCGGCTTCCTGTGGCAGTGCCTGCACTGGGGCCCGGCGCGCGCCGAGGAGATCGAGCACCGCGAGGTCGTCGAGCGCGTCATCGACTTCCTCGAGATCCAGGCGATCCGGAAAGTCCCCGTCGGACGGCTCCCCTACGGGCTGCAGAAGCGCGTCGAGCTGGGCCGGGCACTGGCGGCCGAGCCCGATCTGCTGCTGCTCGACGAGCCGATGGCCGGCATGAATCTCGAGGAGAAGGAGGACATGTGCCGCTTCATCCTCGACGTCAACGAGCAGTTCGGCACGACCATCGCGCTGATCGAGCACGACATGGGCGTGGTCATGGACATCTCCGACCGCGTCGTCGTGCTCGAATACGGCCGCAAGATCGCCGACGGCACGCCCGACACGGTCAAGACCGACCCGAAGGTCATCGAGGCCTATCTGGGCACGGGACACGCGTGAGGGGCCGGTAGATGGATCTCGTCCTCGACTTCCTGTTCGGCCCGCTCAAGGAGATCTGGGAATTTCCCACGTTCTTCGTCGAGGTGCTCGTCGGCGGCGTGCTGTCGGGCGTGATGTACAGCCTCGTCGCACTCGGCTTCGTGCTGATCTTCAAGGCCTCGGGCGTGTTCAACTTCGCGCAGGGTGCCATGGTGCTGTGCGCGGCGCTGACCTTCGTGGGCTTCATCGACATGGGGGCACCCGTGTGGCTCGCCTTGATCGGGGCACTCGCCACGATGATCGCGCTCGCCTTCGCCATCGAGCGCGTCGTGCTGCGCCCGCTCGTCAACCAGGCGCCGATCATCCTGTTCATGGCGACCATCGGCATCTCGTATTTCATCGACGGATTCTTCCAGGCGGTCTGGGGCGAGGACGTGAAGCGCCTCGACATCGGCATCCCGAAGGACCCGATCGAGATCTACGGCGTGCTGATCAACACGTTCGACATCGTCGCCGCGGTCGTGGCGGGGGCGCTCGTCGCCACGCTCGCCTTCTTCTTCCAGTCGACCCGCATCGGGCGTGCGTTGCGCGCCGTCGCCGACGACCATCAGGCGGCCCAGTCGGTCGGCATCCCGCTGCAGACGATCTGGGTCATCGTCTGGTCGGTCGCCGGCATCGTGGCGCTGGTCGCCGGCATCATGTGGGGGTCCAAGCTCGGCGTGCAGTTCTCGCTCGCCTTCGTGGCGCTGAAGGCGCTGCCCGTGTTGATCCTCGGCGGCTTCACGTCGATCCCGGGTGCCATCATCGGCGGCCTGATCATCGGCGTGGGCGAGAAGGTCGCCGAAGTGTTCTGGGCCGCCAAGATCGGCGGCGGCATCGAGGACTGGTTCGCCTATATCCTGGCGCTGTTCTTCCTGATGTTCCGGCCGCAGGGCCTGTTCGGCGAACGCATCATCGAGAGGGTCTGATCCCGTGATCTACCGCGAAGCAGGCCAGTTCAAGACGAGCTACGCCGCCGACCAGGCGATCTTCCCGATCCTGCAGGACCGGATCGCGCTGTCGATCATCCTCGCCGTCGCGTTCGTCGCCGTCCCGCTGTCGGCGAGCGACTATTTCCTGTCGACGATCCTGATCCCGTTCCTCGTCTTCGCGGTGGCGGCGATCGGCCTCAACATCCTGACGGGCTATTGCGGCCAGCTCAGCCTGGGCACGGGCGGCTTCATGGCCTGCGGCGCCTACGCGGCCTACAAGATCGCGACGGGGTTTCCGGAACTCAACATCGTCGTCGTGTTCCTGCTGTCGGGCGGGGTCACGGCCCTCGTCGGCGTCGCCTTCGGCGTGCCGAGCCTGCGCATCAAGGGCTTCTATCTGGCGGTCGCCACGCTCGCGGCCCAGTTCTTCCTGATCTGGCTGTTCACGAAGGTGCCGTGGTTCGTCAACTACTCGGCCTCCGGCGTCATCTCGGCCCCGCCGCGCGCCGTGTTCGGCTGGTTCGTCACCGGCATCGAGGCGACACCGCAGGCGAAATACATCTTCTGCCTCAGCTTCGTCGCGGTCCTCGCCCTCGTCGCCAAGAATCTCGTGCGCGGGCGCATCGGGCGCGCGTGGATGGCGATCCGCGACATGGACATCGCGGCCGAGATCATCGGCATCCGCCCGCTGCACACCAAGCTGCTCGCCTTCGCCGTGTCGTCGTTCTACTGCGGCGTGGCCGGCGCGCTGTGGGCCTTCATCTACACGAGCTCGGTCGAAGCGCTCGCCTTCGACATCAACCGCTCGTTCCAGATCCTGTTCATGATCATCATCGGCGGTCTCGGCTCGATCCTGGGATCGTTCCTGGGTGCGGCCTTCATCGTCATGCTGCCGATCTTCCTCAACTCGGTACCGACCGCGATGGGCGTGCCGCTCTCCACCTCCATGATCGCGCACATGGAGTTCATGATCTTCGGCGGCCTGATCGTGTTCTTCCTGATCGTCGAGCCGCACGGCCTCGCCCGGCTCTGGCAGATCGGCAAGGAAAAGCTGCGCCTCTGGCCCTTCCCGCACTGAGGGCGGGACGATGCGCATCCTCGTGCGCGGCATCGGCGATGTCGGTTCCGCCGTCGCGCATGTCGCGCGCATGGCTGGGCACGTCGTGCTGATCCACGATATCGCCGCACCGCCCGTGCACCGCCGCGCGATGAGCTTCGCCGACGCGATGTTCGACGGCGTGGCGACGCTTGACGGGCTGACCTGCGTTCGGTCCGATGCGCTCGACGACGGTCTGGTCGCGACCGCCCTGCCCTATGCCGATATCCGCGCCGCGTTCCGGCCCGACGTGCTGGTCGACGCGCGGCTGCGCAAGCGCGCGGCACCCGAAGACCTGCGCGGCGACGCACCGCTCGCCATCGGCCTCGGTCCCGGGTTCGACGCGTGGAAGAACTGCCATGTCGCGGTCGAGACGAGCTGGGAGGCGCTGGGCAGCGTCGTGCGCGAGGGCCCGACGCTGCCGCTGCGCGGCGAACCCAAGGCGCTCGGCGGTATGGGGCGCGAACGGCTCGTCTATTCGCCCGCCGCCGGCACGTTCCGCACGGATGCGCGCATCGGCGAGCGGGTGACGGCGGGTGCGGTCGTCGGGTCGGTGGGTAGCGCAACCATCGCGGCACCGCTTGGCGGAACGATCCGCGGCCTCGTGCATGACGGCGTGGCCGTTTCTACCGGCACCAAGCTTCTGGAAGTCGATCCCCGGCCGGACGCGACCGTCGCCGGCCTCGGCGAACGGCCGCGCGCGATCGCGGCCTCGGTCCTCGGGCTGCTGTCATATTGATTTAACGTGACGGGCGGCACTTAATTCGATATTTCTAGAAACATGAAAATATCGGATGCAACCGGCAAGCTGGGCGCCCTCGCGCACGAGACTCGCCTTGCGGTCTTCCGCCTGCTGGTCGAGGCGGGGCCCGACGGCCTCGCCGCGGGCGACATCGCGCGACGGCTCGACGTGCCGCCGCCCACGCTGTCGTTCCATCTGCGCGATCTGGCCGATGCGGGGCTCGCGGTCCTGCGGCGCGACGGCCGCTCGCATTTCTACGCCGCCGATTTCGAGACGATGAACGCGCTGATGGCCTATCTCACCGCCAATTGCTGCGGCAGCCGGCCCGAGCTCTGCGCGCCCGTCGCCTGCGCACCCGCAGCGAAAACCCGCCGCAAGGAGGGCATACGCCCATGACCGACACGATCAAGAACGTGCTGTTCCTGTGCACGCACAATTCCGCCCGCTCGGTGATGGCCGAAGCGCTGCTGAACCGGCACGGTGCCGGAAAGTTCAAGGCCTACAGCGCCGGCAGCCAGCCATCCGGGCGGATCAACCCGTCCGTGAAATCGCTGCTCGACCGGCTCGGGTTCGACACGTCCGGGTTCCGCTCGAAGGACTGGAGCGAGTTCGCCAAGCCCGGCGCACCCGTCATGCATTTCGTCTTCACGGTCTGCGACCAGGCGGCGGGCGAAGTCTGCCCGATCTGGCCCGGCCAGCCGATGACCGCGCACTGGGGCTTCCCCGACCCGTCCTCGTTCGACGGGACGGACGCGGAAAAGGCGGCGTTCACCGCCAACGTCTTCGCGATGATCGAGCGGCGCATCCGCATCTTCGCGAGCCTGCCGATGGCCACGCTGTCGAATCTCGAGATCAAGCGCCGCATCGACGAGATGGGCCAGGAAACCGTGCCCGCATGACCGGACCGGGTGTGCGCGCCGCGGCCGAAGCGGTCGGCTCGGCGCTGCTGCTGGCCACCGTCGTCGGCTCGGGCATCATGGCCGAGCGGCTGTCGGGCGGGAACGTGGGCCTTGCGCTGCTCGCCAACGCGATCGCGACGGCGGGCGTGCTCTACGCGCTGATCGCCACGCTCGGCCCCGTTTCGGGCGCCCATTTCAATCCGCTGGTCACGCTGGCGATGGCCATGCGCGGCGACCTGGCGCGCGCCGACGTGATCCCCTACATCGCCGCGCAGGTCGCGGGTTCCGTCCTCGGCGTGCTGGCAGCGCACGGCATGTTCGACATGGCGATCTTCCAGCTCGGCGTGAAGATCCGCACCGGCCTGCCGCAATGGCTGGCCGAGGCGGTGGCGACGTTCGGCCTGCTGCTGGTCGTGTGGATCGCCTCGAAGCGCAACGCGCCGGCCGTACCGGCCGCCGTCGCCTGCTACATCGCCGGGGCCTACTGGTTCACCGCATCGACGAGCTTCGCCAATCCGGCGGTCACGCTTGCACGCTCGCTGACCGACAGCTTCGCCGGCATCCGGCCGGCGGATGCGCCCGGTTTCATGCTGGCGCAGATCGTCGGTGCGGCGGCGGCCGTGGCCGTCGCGCGCCGCCTGACGCGCTAGCTGCAGCCGCAGCCGGACTTGCCTTCGACCTTCGCTTCGACATCGGCCACGCAGCACGCGTCGGCCTCCGCCGGTGCGGGCCCGCCGCAGCAGCTCGCGGCATCCTCGGCTTCGGATTTTTCCCGTACATCGGTGGAGCACACGCCGGTCTGCGGCAGGTTCAGCTCGATGCGGTCGGCGGCTTCCATGTCGCCGACGAGTGCCGCCGCGATCGAGCGCACCTGTTCGTGGCCGGTCGCGAGCAGGAAGGTGGGTGCGCGCCCATAGCTCTTCATCCCGGCGATGTAGAAGTCCTTCTCCGGGTGCGAGAGGATTTTTGCGCCGTGCGGGCGCACGGTGCCGCAGGAATGGAGGTTGGGGTCGATCAGCGGGGCGAGTGCGGGCGTGCATTCGAGTGCCGGATCGAGCGCCACGCGCAGTTCGCGCAAGGGAGCCAGGTCCGGACGCAGGCCGGTCGACGCGACGATCCGGTCGACCGACAGGCGCAAGGGCCTGCCGCCGGTGCGCGCGTCGACGGCGACCACGTCGCCCTCGCGCGACAGCCGCTCGACCGCGAAGGACGTGACGAGTTCGATGTCGCCCGACGCGAGGGCGGCACCAAGGCGTGTACCCAGCGCGCCGCGTTCGGGCAGCGCATCGGCGGAACCCCCGCCCATCGCGCGGCGCGCATTCGCACGCCGGATGCCCCAGATGACGCGCGTGCCCGGATCCTCGCGGCGCAGCGCCACGAGATCGAGCAGCGCGTTGATCGCGGAATGCCCGCCGCCGACCACGAGCGTCGTCTTGCCCTGGTAGAGCGGCCGGTCGACGCCGCGCGCGTCGGGAATGCCGTAGGCGATGGCGCGTGCACACGTATCCTCGCCGTCGACCGGCAGGCCGTTGGCGCCGATCGGATTTGGCGTGAACCACGTGCCCGACGCGTCGATCACGGCGCGTGCGGCGACCGAGACGCGCCTGCCGCCGGCGCGATACTGCACGACGAAGGGTTCGTCGCGGCCATCGTCGCGCAGCTTGTCGCGCGTCGCGCGCGAGACCGCTTCGACGCGGGAATCGTAGCGGATGCGCGGGGCGAGCGCCGGCGTGGCCGCGAGCGGGCGGATATATTGCTCGAGGAGTTCGCCGCCGGTGGGCGCGCGCGATGCCTTGGGCGGCGTCCAGCCCGCCGTGTCGAGCAGCCGGCGCGCGGCGTCGTCGATATTGTAGGACCACGGCGAGAACATGCGCACATGCGCCCACTGCGCGACCGCATGCCCGGCCGCGGGGCCGGCTTCGAGCACAAGCGGTTCGAGGCCGCGTTCGAGCAGGCGGGCGGCGGCGGCAAGGCCGACGGGGCCGGCACCGATCACGACGACGGGAAGCTTTGTCATTTCCATTTCCTTTCCGGACATCAGGCCGCCCGCGCGGGCCGCTTGGACGGGCGCGCGAAGCGGGAGAGAAATTCGACCGCCGCAGCGAAGGACGCCGCGTTCAGCCGGTAATAGATGAAGCGCCCGTCCTTCTCCGACGTGACGAGGCCGGCGCGCACGAGGATGCGCATGTGATGGCTGGTCGCGGGCTGCGACAGGCCGAGCTGGCCTTCGACGTCGCACGCGCAGACGCGATCCTCGAACGTGCAGCACTGCGCGTCGGGGCGGTGCAGGAATTCGAGGATCTTGAGCCGCGCGGGGTCGGCGAGGGCCTTGCAGATGTCGATCATGGCTGGACCATATATCGATAGATTTGAATGTGTCAATGTATTCTTTTTGCCCCTCGCGACCGGAACCGGGCGGCTTTTCCGGGCCTTGGCGGCGGACCGGGCATGGCGTAAGGTCTGGCCCTCAAGGTCGGCAAACGATCTGCCGGGCCAACCGCCCGGCACCAAGACGACGCAACAGGGAGAACGCCCGATGAGCCTCATCCGCTTTGGGTCCGCAATGCTCGGTGCCGCACTGGTCGCGGTCCCGCTGGTGATGCCGACCCCCGCCTCGGCGCAAGCCAACGAACAGTTCATTCCGTCCTTCTCGTACCGAACCGGCCCGTTCGGACCGAACGGCACGCCGTTCGCCGACGGCTTCATCGACTATTTCAAGATGATCAACGCGCGCGACGGCGGCATCAACGGCGTGCGGATCACCTACGAGGAATGCGAGACGGCCTACAACACCGACCGCGGCGTCGAATGCTACGAGCGCCTGAAGGCCAAGGGCCCGACGGGTGCGACCGCGATCGTGCCGCTGTCGACCGGCATCACCTACGCGTTGATCGAACGCACCGCGCAGGACAAGATCCCGATGCTGACGTCGGGCTACGGCCGCTCGGACGGTTCGGACGGCCGCGTCTTCCCGTGGATGTTCACGCTGCCCGCGACCTACTACTCGCAGATGGACGCGATCCTGCAGTTCATCAAGGCGAAGGAAGGCACGCTCAAGGGCAAGAAGATTTCGTACATCTACCACGACAGCGCCTTCGGCAAGGAGCCGCTGCCGGTCATCCAGCGCCTCGCCAAGGAACAGGGCTTCGAGCTGTCGGAGTTCCCGGTGCCGAACCCGGGCGTCGAGCAGAAGGCGATCTGGCTGCGCATCGGCCGCCAGATCCGTCCGAACTACGTGATCATGTGGGGCTGGGGCGTCATGAACCCGACCGCGATCACCGAGGCGGCGGCCGTGGGCTTCCCGCGCGACAAGTTCATCGGCGTGTGGTGGGCCGGCTCCGAGCAGGACGTGACGCCGCCCGGCGACGCGGCCAAGGGCTACATGGCCGCGAACTTCCACGGCGCGGGCAAGGACTACAAGTTCATGCGCGACATCGAGAACACCGTGGTCAAGGCAGGCCAGGCGACCGGCGACGGCAAGCACGTGGGCACGGTTCTCTACAACCGCGGGGCGGTCAACGCCGCGATGGTGGTCGAGGCGGTTCGCACCGCGCAGGAGCGCTACGGCAACAAGCCGATGACGGGCGAGCAGGTCCGCTGGGGCTTCGAGAACCTGAACCTCAACTCGCAGCGGCTCGCCGCGATGGGCTTCGAGGGCTTCATGCCGCCGCTGCGCACCTCGTGCGCGGACCACGAAGGCGGCGGCGTCGTGCGCATCCAGCAGTGGGACGGCAAGAAGTGGGGCTGGGTCTCCGACTGGATCGAGCCTAACCGCCCGATGCTGCGCGAGATGTACGAGGCGGGTTCCGCCCAGTACGCCAAGGAGAAGAACACACAGCCGCGCGATTGCGCGCGCCAGTCCTGAAGGACCCGCCAGTGGTCCAGGGATTCTAGCCTGACGGGGCGGGCCGGAAACGGTCCGCCCCTTTTTATTTGCCGGACACGGAATTCATGACGAGCGAAGCCGCCGAACTGGAACGCAAGCTCAAGATCCCGCGCGAGAAGCCGCTGCTGGAGGTCAAGAACGTCGAGGTCATCTACGACCACGTCATCCTCGTGCTGAAGGGTGTGAGCCTCGAAGTGCCCAAGGGCGGCATCGTCGCCCTGCTGGGCGCCAACGGTGCCGGCAAGTCCACCACGCTCAAATCCATTTCCAACCTGCTGCGCGCCGAGCGCGGCGAGGTGACCAAGGGATCGGTCGAGTACAAGAGCGAACGGATCGACGGGCTCACGCCCAACGACCTCGTGCGCCGCGGCGTGATCCAGGTGATGGAGGGCCGCCACTGCTTCGGCCATCTCACCGTCGAGGAAAACCTGATGACGGGCGCCTACACCCGCACCGAGGGGCGTGCGGCGATCGCGCGCGATCTCGAGATGGTCTACGGCTATTTCCCGCGCCTGAAGGAACGCCGCCGCTCGCAGGCCGGCTACACGTCGGGCGGCGAACAGCAGATGATCGCCATCGGCCGCGCGCTGATGAGCAAGCCCGACATGATCCTGCTCGACGAGCCGTCGATGGGCCTCGCCCCGCAGCTCGTCGAGGAAATCTTCGAGATCGTCGTGAAGCTCAACCGCGAGCAGGGCGTGTCGTTCCTGCTGGCCGAGCAGAACACGTCGATCGCGCTCCGCCACGCGCATTACGGCTACATCCTGGAGAACGGCCGCGTCGTGCTCGACGGCTCGGCCGAGACGCTGCGCGGCAACGAGGACGTGAAGGAATTCTACCTCGGCATCGCCGCGGGCGGTCGCAAGTCGTTCCGCGACATCAAGCATTACAAGCGGCGCAAGCGCTGGCTGGCGTAAGGCGATTTGGCGCTTGAAGCTGTCGGCCCGCTCCGACACGCTCGGCACCTGCGATTCGCGAGCGGCGGGGACATAGAGCATGGCATCGGAATATTTCGACGATCTCGAAACCCGCGATCCCTCCCATCGCGAGGAGCGGCACTTCGCCGACCTGCGCAACCAGATCGAAAACGCGAAGGCCAACGCGCCCTATTTTTCCGAGACGCTGAAAGACATCGATCCGTCGCGGATCGTCGACCGCGCGTCGCTCGCCAAGCTGCCCGTCGTGCGCAAGGGCGAGCTGATCGAGCTGCAGAAGAAGCGCTTCGAGGCGCGCGATCCGTTCGGCGGGCTGACGGCGGTGAAGACGGCCGAGCTTGGCCGCATCTTCATGTCGCCGGGGCCGATCTACGATCCCGAAGCGATGCGCCAGGACTACTGGCGCCTGGCGCGCGCACTCTGGGCGACCGGCTTCCGGCGCGGCGACGTGATCCACAACTGCTTCAGCTATCACCTGACCCCGGCCGGCTCGATGCTGGAAATGGGTGCGCACGCGATCGGCTGCCCCGTGGTGCCGGCGGGGACGGGCAATACCGAACAGCAGGTGCGCGCGATCGCCGACATCCGCCCGAAGGGCTATGTCGGCACGCCGTCGTTCCTGAAGATCGTGCTGGAGAAGGGCGTGGAGATGCAGGCCGATCTTTCGAGCCTGAAGCTCGCACTGGTGTCGGGCGAGGCGGTGCCCAAGGCGCTGCGCGGGGAGCTGGCCGCCAAGGGGATCGACCTGCGCCAGTGCTACGCGTCGGCCGATCTCGGCCTGATCGGCTACGAGAGCGTGCCCGACGAGGGGCTGATCCTCGACGAATGGCTGGTGGTCGAGATCGTGCGGCCGGGTACGGGCGAAGCGCTACAGGACGGCGAAGTGGGCGAGGTCGTCGTGACGACGCTCAATCCCGACTATCCGCTGGTGCGTTTCGGGACGGGGGACCTGTCGATGTTCGTGCCGGGCACATCCTCGTGCGGGCGCACGAACCGCCGCCTGCGCGGCTGGATGGGGCGTGCCGACCAGACCACGAAGGTCAAGGGCATGTTCGTCCACCCGGGCCAGGTGGCCGAGGCGGCGCGCCGTCACGGGATCGCGAAATTCAGGCTCGTCGTCACCCGCGAGGGCGACGTCGACGCGATGGTATTCAGGGTCGAGGGGACTGGCGATGCGGCGTTGGCGGCGAAACTCGCCGAAGCGCTGCAGGCCACAACCAAGATGAAGGGGGCCGTCGAGTTCGCCGCCCCCGGCACCCTGCCGAACGACGGCAAGGTGATCGAGGACGTGCGAAAATACGACTGACCGGTCCGCTTAGCGGCCGGCGGCCGCGGCCATCAGCGCCGGGTTGGTGACGACGAACGACTCGTCGATCACGTCATGCGCCATCGCGAGAAGGGCGATGACGGCGGGGATGGCGGCCAGGGCTGCGAACGCGAGCATTTTGATCTCCAAGCGGCACCGGTCATGTCCGGTGTCCGATGGGAAGAATATGGACCCCAATCATGGCGAAATCCTGAAGATCACGCTGCAGCGCACACAGCTGAGATATGCGTTTAACGCATTAACTTATCGTTAATAATTTGAAAATACGCATAACTCCTTGGATGTGCACGATTTCACGTTTCGGCCATAAAGCGGCCCGAATAAAGCCGTTCCCGTCGCGTTTTATTGGACCATCGGCAAGTCCACTGCGATCGCGCACGCGCTTTTTGCCGACGATAACCCGGCCGGAGCTCCCCGGACTCCAGCCCCTGCCGGGAACTTGCGCGACGGCGGATACGGGCCCGGATGTACGGTTCGTATCCGCCACTTTTTTTCCGCTAATCTGCGCCCGATGAACACGGATTTTCCCGCTGGCCTCGACGGGCGAGCCCTCGCCTGCCGGCGTGGCGGCCGCCTGGTCTTCCGCGACCTCGATCTGCGCGCCGGCCCCGGCGACCTGATCGTGCTGCGCGGCGCCAACGGGACCGGCAAGTCGAGCCTGCTGCGCGTGCTGGCCGGCCTGCTGGCGCCCGCCGGCGGCACGCTCGCGTGGGACGGCGAGGATGTCGCCGAGGATCCGGCCCGCCACCGGTCGCGCCTGCATTTCGTCGGCCATGCCGACGCGCTGAAACCCACGCTGACGCTCGGCGAACACATCGTCTTCCATGCCGGCCTGCGCGGCGCACCCGCTTGCGATCCGGCCGCCGCCCTCGACGCGTTCGGTCTTGCGGCTCTCGCGAAGGTGCCGGCGCGCGTGCTCAGCCAGGGCCAGCGGCGGCGCGCGGCCCTTGCGCGCCTGCTCGCGGCCCCTGCCAAGCTGTGGCTGCTCGACGAACCGACCAACGGGCTCGACGCGGCCGCGACCGATGGGCTTGCGCGCGCCATCGCGAAGCACCGCGCCGGCGGCGGCACGGTCGTCGCGGCCACGCATCTCGACATCGCCGGCGCCGACGCGCGCACGCTCACGCTCGGGGCCGCACGATGAACGCCGCCCTCGCCTTGATCGCGCGCGACGTGAAGCTTGCCCTGCGCACGCCGGCCGAGACGCTGACGATCCTTGCCTTCTTCGTCATCGCCGCCACGCTCTTCGCCTTCGGCATCGGGCCGGAGCCGCAAGTGCTTGCGCGCGTCGCAGTCGGCATCGTGTGGGTCGTCGCACTTCTCGCGTGCCTCCTGTCGCTCGACCGGCTGTTCCAGGCGGAGGCCGACGACGGTAGCCTCGAACTCCTCGTTCTCGCCCCCGCCCCGCTCGAACTGCTCGCACTCGCCAAGTGCGCCGCGCAGTGGCTGACGACCGCATTGCCGCTGATCGTCGTCTCGCCGCTCGTGGCCATGATGCTGCATCTGCCGGGCGAGGCGTACGGCACGCTGCTTGTGACGCTGCTGCTCGGCACGCCCACGCTTTCGCTGATGGGCGGAATCGGGGCCGCACTTTCGGTCGGTGCGCGCAAGGGCGGGGCCCTGCTTGCCCTGATCGTGCTGCCGCTCTATGTGCCGGTGCTGATCTTCGCGGTCGCGGCGGTGGAGGCGGCGGTTGCCGGCCTGCCCGTTCGCCCCCATCTGTTCCTGCTGGCGGGGCTCGGCGTTTTCGCGCTGACGGTAGCCCCGTTCGCGATGGCGGCCTCGCTGCGCCAGGCCAGCGAATGACCCGAAGCTGCGCCGTTATGTCGCCCCGATTGGGTTGGAAAATGCGCCCCGGCGGGCAATACTCCCGCCCGATCGACGGGGCCCCGGAAGGACTACGTTTTTGAACTGGCACCGCTACGCAAGTCCGGCGAATTTCAAGCGCCTGTCCGACCGGCTGCTGCCCTGGGCGGCGGGCGGTGCCGCACTTTGCCTTGGCGTGGGGCTGTGGAACGCGCTGTTCGTGTCGCCGGCCGATTACCAGCAGGGCGAGACGGTGCGCATCATGTACGTGCACGTCCCCGCGGCCTGGATGGCGATGTTCGCCTACGCCAATCTGGCGCTGGCGGGTGCCGCCACGCTCGTCTGGCGCCATCCGCTCGCCGACGTTGCCGGACGCGCGATTGCACCTGTGGGAGCCGCCTTCACGTTCCTGTGCCTCGTCACCGGCTCGCTGTGGGGCAAGCCCATGTGGGGCACTTGGTGGGTGTGGGACGCGCGCCTCACCTCGGTGCTGATCCTGCTCTTCGTCTATCTCGCCTACATGGCGCTCAACGCCGCGTTCGACGAGCCCGAGCGCGGGGCGCGCGCCTCGGCGGTGCTCGCCCTCGTGGGTGCGGTCAACCTGCCCATCATCAAGTTCTCGGTCGACTGGTGGAACACGCTACACCAGCCCGCGTCGATCTCGCGGCTCGACGCGCCCGCGATCCATTCCTCGATGCTGCTGCCGCTGCTCGCGATGGCGGCCGGCTACACGCTGTTCTTCGTCGCGGTGACACTCATGCGCATGCGCGCGGGTCTGATCGAACGACGGCTGGAAGTTCTCCAGCAGACGCGCCTCGCCGACGCGGAGCGTGCGTGATGGCGGAGTTCCTCGCCATGGGCGGCTATGCGGCCTTCGTCTGGCCGGCCTACGCGCTGACGGCCGCTGTCCTCGCGGCGGTCGCGGTGACGAGCTGGCGTGAGCTGCGCGCGCTCGAGCGCGAGCTGGCGGATCTCGAGGACGGCAAGTGAAACTGCCCAAGGCGCGCGCCGCCAAGCGCCGGCGGCTGATGGTGCTGCTGCTCGCCGGGCTCGGCCTGGGGACGGCGGCGGCGTTGACGCTGACCGCGTTCGACGACCATCTCGTGTTCTTCCACACGCCCAGCGACATCGCCGCGAACAAGGTGCCGGTCGAACGGCAGATGCGCATCGGCGGCCTCGTCGAGGTCGGCTCGGTCCAGCGCGTCGCGGGCTCGGCCGAAGTGCGCTTCAAGGTGACCGATCTCGAACACGCCGTGCCGGTCGCCTATGTCGGCGTGCTGCCCGACCTGTTCCGCGAGGGACAGGGCGTGGTCGCCAACGGCAAGCTTTCCGCCGACGGCACGTTCCGCGCGGGCGAAGTGCTCGCGCGCCACGACGAGAACTACATGCCGGCCGAAGTGGCCGAGGCGCTCAAGCGCTCGGGCCGCTGGCAGGAAACGACGGGTAGCGCCAAGTGATCGCGGAGCTGGGCCACTACGCGCTCGTGCTCGCACTTTGCGTGGCGCTCGTGCAGTCGATCCTGCCGCTCGTCGGCGCGCAGACCGGCGATGCCGCATTGACCGCGATGGCGAAACCTGCGGCCCTCGTGCAGTTCGCGCTCGTTTCCCTCGCCTTCGGCTGCCTCGTCTACGCCTTCGTCGTGTCGGACTTCACGGTCAAGAACGTCGTGATGAACTCGCACTCGGCCAAGCCGCTGCTCTACAAGGTCTCGGGTGCGTGGGGGAACCACGAAGGCTCGATGGTGCTGTGGGTGCTGATCCTCGGCCTGTTCGGCGCGATGGTCGCGGCCTTCGGACGCAACCTGCCGCCGGCCTTGAAGGCCCGCACGCTCGCCGTGCAGGGCATGATCGGTGTCGCCTTCCTCGCCTTCATCGTGTTCACGTCGAACCCGTTCGAGCGCGTCGTGCCGCCGCCGCCGGACGGCAACGACCTCAACCCGCTGCTGCAGGACCCCGGCCTCGCCTTCCATCCGCCGTTCCTCTATTTCGGCTATGTCGGCTTCTCGATCGTCTTCGCCTTCGCGATGGCCGCCCTCATCGAGGGGCGCGTCGACGCCGCGTGGGCGCGCTGGGTGCGGCCCTGGACGCTCGCCGCGTGGGGTGCCTTGACGCTGGGCATCGCGCTGGGGTCGTGGTGGGCCTATTACGAACTCGGCTGGGGCGGCTGGTGGTACTGGGACCCGGTCGAGAACGCGAGCTTCATGCCGTGGCTCGTCGGCTGCGCGCTGCTCCACTCGGCCATCGTCGCGGAAAAGCGCGACGCGCTGAAGACCTGGACGATCCTGCTCGCGATTCTCGCTTTTGCACTTTCGCTGGTCGGCACGTTCCTCGTGCGCTCGGGCGTGCTTACTTCGGTGCATGCCTTCGCGGTCGATCCGGCGCGCGGCGTCTTCATCCTGGCGATCCTCGTGGCCGCCATCGGCGGCTCGCTCGCGATGTACGCGTGGCGCGCACCGATGCTGAAGGGCGGCGGCCTCTTCCAGCCGATTAGCCGCGAGGGTGCCCTCGTGCTGAACAACGTGCTGCTCGCCACGGCGGCGGCGACGGTGTTCATCGGCACGCTCTATCCGCTGTTCCTGGAAGCTGTCGGCGGGGCGAAGGTTTCGGTGGGACCGCCCTTCTTCAACGCCACCTTCGTGCCGCTGATGATCCCGCTGCTGCTCGCCGTCGCCATCGGCCCGATGATGGGCTGGAAGCGCGGCGATCTTGCCGGTGCGATCCAGCGCCTGCGCGCGGCGATCTTCGTGTCGGTCGCCATCGTCGCGGTCGTCTACTGGACCGATTCGCGCCGCAGCGTCTACGCGGCACTCGCGATGGGGCTGGCGGCGTGGCTGTTCTTCGGCGCGTTCGTCGAATGGGCCGAACGCGTGCGCCTGTTCAAGGCGTCCGCCGGCACGGTCTGGTCGCGCGCGCTCAATCTGCCGCGCGCGAGCTGGGGCATGACCATCGCGCATGCCGGCATGGGCCTGACCGTGATGGGCATCGCCGGCGTGACCGCGTGGCAAACCGAGGTGATCCGCCTGGCGCGCGCGGGCGACGCGTTCGACGTGGCGGGCTACAACTTCGTCTTCAAGGGGGCCACGCGCGTCGACGGGCCGAACTTCTTCGCCATGCGCGGCACGTTCGAGGTCTATCTCGACGAAAAGCTCTACGCCGTGCTGCAGCCCGAGCGGCGCTATTTCCCGGTGGCGGGCACGGCAACGACCGAGACGGCGATCCGCACAAACCTGCTGGCCGATCTCTACGCGACCATCGGCGATCCCGAGGGGGCGAACGCGACCGGCAACACGCCGGCCTTCATGGCGCCCGTCGCCGCCGACACCGCATGGACCGTGCGCATCTACCACAACCCGCTGGTCCCGTGGATCTGGCTGGGGGCCTGCGCGATGGTGCTAGGCGGGATCGTGTCGCTGACCGACCGCCGTCACCGCGTGGGCGCCCCGCGCCGCACGGGCGATACGGCGGCCCTTCCGACGGCCGCAGAATGAAACGCGCGCTGTTCTTCCTGCCGCTCGCACTGTTCGCGGTGCTGGCTGTCTATCTGGGCTTCGGGCTGACGCGCGATCCACAACACGTGCCCAGTGCCTTGATCGACCGGCAGGTTCCCGCCTTCGACCTGCCGGCGGTCGCCGGCGTCGAGCGGCCGGGCCTTTCCTCGGCCATGCTCGCGCGCGACGTGTCGCTCGTGAACGTCTTCGCCTCGTGGTGCCCGCCCTGCCGGATCGAGCATCCGATCCTGATGCGCATGGCGCGCGACGGCGACGTGCCGATCTACGGCATCAACTACAAGGACAAGGCGCCGGACGCCGCGCGCTGGCTGGGCGAGCTCGGCAATCCCTATCGCGCGATCGGCTGGGATTTCGAGAACCGCGTCGCGGTCGACTGGGGCGTGTACGGCGCACCCGAGACCTTCGTCGTCGACCGGCACGGCAAGATCCGCCACCGCCATGTCGGCGCCATCACGCCCGACATCCTCGACCGCACGCTGATGCCGCTCGTGAAGCGCCTGCGGAGCGAGCCTTGAGATACGTCCTCGCCCTGCTCGCCTGCCTTCTTGCGGGTCCTGCCGCCGCCGTGTTGCCGCACGAGATGCTTGCCGATCCCGCGCAGGAGGCGCGCGCCCGCGCACTGGGCCAGGAGCTGCGCTGTCTCGTCTGCCAGAACCAGCCGATCGACGATTCGAACGCACCGCTGGCCGCCGACCTGCGCCGGCTCGTGCGCGAACGCATCGTTGCGGGTGACAACGACGCGGCCGTACTCGGCTACATCACGCAGCGCTACGGCGACTATGTGCTGCTGAAGCCGCCCCTGCGCGTCGATACCTATCTGCTGTGGTACGGGCCGTTCGCGATCCTCGCCTTCGCCGCCGTTGGTGCTGTCGTCTATCTGCGCCGCCGCCGGCCCGAAGCGCAGATCGCCCCTACCCCGCTGTCGCCGGACGAGGAGAAGCGCCTCGCCGCCCTGCTCGACGACGGGGAGCGCCGATGATCCAGCTTCTCCTCGGCGGGCTTACGGCCCTTGTCGTCGCGATCCTCGTGTGGCCGCTGCTGCGCCGCGCGCAGGCAGTCCCGTCGCGCGCGGCCTTCGACATGGAGATCCACCGCGACCAGCTTGCCGAGATCGCGCGCGATCTCGAACGCGGCACGATCACGCCGGAAGAAGCGCGTGCCGCGCGCGCCGAGATCGGCCGGCGGATGCTCGCACTTGCCGACGCGGACAAGACGGCACCGGCACCAACCGGCAACAGCCGCGTGCGTTACGTCGCCCTCGCACTCGCCGTCGCGGTTCCGGTCGTCGCACTCGCGATCTATGGGCAGCAGGGATCGCCGGCATTTCCCGGCATGCCGCTCGCCGAACGCAATGCGGGCGAGCCGGCCGGCGGCATGCCCGACCGGCAGCTTGCCGCTTTCGCGCGTGCGATGCTCGAACGCGTCGAACGCAATCCGCAGGATCTCGAAGCGTGGGTGCGCCTCGCGCAGGCTTCTGCGGCGATGAACCTTCCCGAACAGGCGCTCAACGCCTGGCGCAAGGCCGACGCGATTTCCGGCGGCCAGCCCGAGATCGCCGGCCTGCTCGGCGAGACGGCCGTCGCGGTCGCGAACGGCCAGGTCACGCCGGAAGCCGAAGCCGCCTTCGCGCGCGTGCTGTCGGCCGATCCCGGCGATCCGCGCGCGCGCTACTATGCCGGCGTTTCGCGTGCGCAGGCCGGCGACCGGACGGATGCCGTGCGCATCTGGTTCGACCTGATCGCCGCCTCGCCGCCGGATTCGCCGTGGCTGCCCACCGTGCGCGAGGCGCTGGAACGCACCGCGCGCGAGGCGCGCATCGACACGCGCCAGATGCGCCCGTCGGCGAAGAACCCGCCGGCTGTCGTGCGGCTCGGCAGTCCGCGCGTGGGCGATTCGCCCGCAGGTGCCGATCCGCTGGCGGCCCTGCCCGAGGCCGACCGCATGGCCGCGATCCGCAGCATGGTCGACGGGCTTGCCGCACGTCTCGAAACCCAGCCCGACGATCTCGACGGCTGGCGGCGGCTGGCGCGCTCGCGCAAGGTGCTGGGCGAACCGGACAAGGCGCTTGCCGCCCACGCGCGCGCCGCGGCGATCGCACCGGACAATGTCGAGGTGCTGCAGGACTATGCCGGCGCACTTCTCGAGCTGCACGATTCCGACAAGCCGCTCGATCCGGCGGCACGAACCGCCATGGCGAGCCTGCTTGCGAAATCGCCGAACGAGGGCGTGGCGCTGTGGCTGCTCGGCCAGGACGAGGCGATCGCCGGCAAGGACATGGCCGCGACCGCGCTGTGGCAGCGCCTGCTCGGCCTGCTGCCGGCCGAAAGCCCGGCGCGCGCCGATCTCGCCGCGCGCATCGCGAAGCTGAAGGCGGGCAACTAGCCGCGCTTGTCGATCCGGTAGGCCGCCGCGAGGATGAAGGCGACGTCGCCCTTGGCACCGGCGAGTGGCAGCGACAGGCGTTCCCAGGTCTGCGGCTCTTCGCCGGGGCCGAACCAGCCGGCATAGACGCGCCAGTACGGGCGCTGGGTGCGGCGCACGAGCCGGTATTCGGCCGTCAGCAGGCTCGCCTGTTCGCTCGGCAGGTCTTCGACCGCCGTGCCCGTGAGGTCGACGCCGAAGGCCTTGCGGAAGGTCGTGCCGTAGAAGCCGTAGCGGAATCGCGCCTGCGCCTTCACCTCGATCACGACGAGATTGGAAGCCCACTCGGAAAGGCCTTCGACAGGAAATCCCTTGGTGCGCGGCGGCCCGCCGGACGCCGGCGTCTGGTCGAGCCAGAAGCGATAGAGCCGCCGCAGGACGTCGCTGTCGATGGTGCGCAGGAGTTCTTCGCTCATCGACTGCCTTGCGGAACGGCGTGCCGCAAAAGCGGCGAAGACTGTCGGATTTACGACGGGGGCGGGATG
Source organism: Tagaea sp. (assembly GCA_965279565.1). GTDB lineage: Bacteria > Pseudomonadota > Alphaproteobacteria > CACIAM-22H2 > CACIAM-22H2 > Tagaea. Next base: position 809,686 of record OZ257249.1, read on the forward strand.
GTGGAGCCGATCGGGATCGAACCGACGACCTCCTCATTGCGAACGAGGCGCTCTCCCAGCTGAGCTACGGCCCCACACGCCCGTCGAAAGGCGCGCGATAATGCTTTCGGCGTCCCGCCCTGTCAAGCGACGGATTCGCCAGACCTTGCAGGGGCTTGTGCGCATCGTGTACGGTTGCCCGCTTGTCGGCATCAGGGAGCATTCGGCCACCATGAACGCGCTGGGATCTCTGCTCGTTTCCGTCATCCAGATCTATATCTGGCTGCTCGTCGGCTCGGCGCTGCTGTCGTGGCTGCTGGCCTTCAACGTGCTCAATTCGCGCAACCAGGTCGTCTACACGATCGCGGATTTCCTCTACCGCGTGACCGAGCCGGCCCTGCGGCCGATCCGGCGTTTCGTGCCGAATCTCGGCGGCATCGACGTGTCGCCGGTCGTGCTGATCCTGCTGCTGATCTTCGCGCAGAACCTCATCTACGAGTACTGGCTCTAGCCGCCATGGCGACGGTCGAGACCACGCCGCTGATGGCCGTCGCGGACGGCGTGTTCCTGTCGGTGCGCGTCACGCCGCGCTCGCGTCGCCCCGGTATAGGCGCCGTCATCGAGGACGGCACGCTCGCCGTCGCGGTCACGGCGGCACCCGAGAACGGCCGCGCGACCGACGCGACGATCGAGATGCTCGCCGAACATTTCGGACTGCCCAAGCGAGCCTTCGTGCTGACGCAGGGGGCGAGCGCGCGCCACAAGCGCTTCAAGATCGAAGGCAAGCCCGCGGCCCTCTATGCGGCGATGAAGGCGAAGCTGCCGTGACCGCCAAGCGCATCGACGGCAAGGCGACCGCGGCGGACCTGCGCGCGGCGGTGGCCCTCGAGGTCGACGAGCTGGAAGAGAAGCACCGCTTCACGCCCGGTCTCGCCGTCGTGCTGGTCGGTGCCGATCCGGCGAGCCAGGTCTATGTCGGCGCCAAGCACAAGGCGACGCTCGAAGTCGGCATGAAGAGCTTCGAGCACAGGCTGCCGGCCGACACGAGCGAGGCCGCCCTCCTCGAACTCGTCCAGCAGCTCAACCGGCGCGACGACGTGGACGGCATCCTCGTCCAGCTTCCGCTGCCCAGGCATATCGACCCGACCAAGGTGCTCGACGCGATCGATCCGAAGAAGGATGTCGACGGCTTCCACGCCGTCAATGCCGGGATGCTGGCGACGGGGCGCGCGGCCCTCGTGCCCTGCACGCCGGCCGGCTCGATGCGGCTGATCCGCCAGACCGTGCCGAACATCGCCGGGCTGCATGCCGTGATCGTCGGCCGCTCGAACATCGTCGGCAAGCCGATGGCGCAGCTGCTGCTGGCGGCCGACTGTACGGTGACCGTGGCGCATTCCAAGACGCGCGACCTGCCCGCCATCGTGCGCCAGGCCGACATCGTCGTCGCGGCCGTCGGCCGGCCCGAGATGATCCGCGGCTCGTGGATCAAGCCGGGCGCCATCGTCGTCGACGTGGGCATCAACCGCCTGCCGGCGGGCGACGGCGGCAAGGGAAAGCTGGTCGGCGACGTCGCGTTCGCGGAAGCCGAGCAGGTCGCCGGCGCCATCACGCCGGTACCCGGCGGCGTGGGGCCGATGACCATCGCCTGCCTGCTTGCCAACACGATCCAGGCCGCCAAGGCGCGACGGAATATCGCCTAGGCTTTCGCGCGCAGGCGGATCACGCCGCGCACGTCTTCGGGATCGGCGACGGGCTTGCCCTTGCGCAGGACCTCGACGCGGCCTTCCAGCATCAGCGCCACGGCGCGTTCGCGGATCTTCGGCAGCAGGGCCTGCCACTTGCCGTGCGCCAGCAGGGCGATCGCCACTTCCGACGGGCTGATCGAACTGCGCGCACCGGCCGCCGCCGTCAGTTCGAGAAGCGTGCGGTCGATGTCGTCGGGCGAAGGGCCGCTCACCCCTTGCGCTTCGCGGCCGACAGGCGCAGGCGCAGCGCGTTGAGCTTGATGAAGCCCTCGGCGTCGCGCTGGTTGTAGGCGCCCGCATCTTCCTCGAACGTGACGTGCGCGAGGCTGTAGAGGCTCTTCGGGCTCTTGCGGCCGACGCAGCGCACGCTGCCCTTGTAGCATTTGAGGCGCACGGTGCCGGAGACGTTCTCCTGGCTCTTGTCGATCGCGGCCTGCAGCATCTCGCGCTCCGGTGCGAACCAGAAGCCGTAATAGACGAGCTCGGCATAGCGCGGCATCAGTTCGTCCTTGAGGTGCATGGCACCACGGTCGAGCGTGATCGATTCGATGCCGCGATGGGCCGCGTGCCAGATCGTGCCGCCGGGCGTTTCGTACACACCACGGCTCTTCATGCCGACGAAGCGGTTCTCGACGAGATCGAGACGCCCGATCCCGTGGCGCCCGCCGATGGCGTTGAGCTCGGCGAGCAGTGCGGCGGGCGACAGCTTCTTGCCGTTGACGGCGACGGGGTCGCCCTTCTCGAACTCGATCTCGACATATTCGGGCTTGTCGGGGGCGGCCTCGGGGGCGACGGTGCGCGAGAAGACGAATTCCTCGGGCTCCTGCCACGGGTCTTCCAGCACCTTGCCCTCGGCCGAGATGTGCAGCAGGTTCGCGTCGACCGAGAACGGCGCTTCGCCGCGCTTGTCCTTGGCGATCGGGATCTGGTTCGCCTCGGCGTATTCGAGCAGCTTGGTGCGGCTGTCGAGCTTCCATTCGCGCCACGGGGCGATGACGCGAATACCCGGCTCGAGCGCATAGTAGGTGAGCTCGAAGCGCACCTGGTCGTTGCCCTTGCCGGTCGCACCGTGGCACACGGCGTCGGCGCCGACCTTGCGGGCGATCTCGATCTGGCGCTTGGCGATCAGCGGGCGCGCGATCGACGTGCCGAGCAGGTACTGGCCTTCGTAGAGCGCGTTGGCGCGGAACATCGGCATGACGAAGTCGCGCACGAATTCCTCGCGCAGGTCGTCGATGAAGATTTCCTTGATGCCCATCATCTGGGCCTTCTTGCGCGCCGGCTCCAGCTCCTCGCCCTGGCCCAGATCGGCCGTGAACGTCACCACCTCGCAGCCATAGGTCTCCTGCAGCCACTTGAGGATGATCGAGGTGTCGAGGCCGCCGGAATAGGCGAGCACGACCTTCTTGACGGGTTTTTCCATGGAACGGGATCTCGGATGAAGGACGGGAAGGGCGAAAGCGGCGGGAGTATAGGGAGGATGCGCCCCGGGGCAAGGCCCTATCGGTGGCGGCCGAGAGCCGCCGCCAGCCGGGCTTCCGTGGCGCCGATCAATGGCTTGGGGTCCGGGGCGTCGGCCCAGGGCGGGGCTCCCTCGCCATGCAGGAAGGAGTCGGTCCGGAACGAGGCGAGCCGCAGCGGGTCGAGCAGCCGGCCGGTCACGGCAAGGGCCACGATGGCCGCATCGACGGGCACGCCGGTCGCAAGCGCCGACGTGCGCACCGCGCCCTGCCGCTCGGAAGTGACCTCGACGATGGCGAATTCGTCGCTGTCGGCCCCGAAGACGATCCGGTCGAGATCGGCCGGATCGGGGACCAGCCGGTGGATCAGGCCGTTATCCTGCGTGTCGTAGGTCGGCTGCAGGCTCAAAGGCCAGACGGCGCGCGAGACCCACATCGGGCTTGGCTGCAACGCGCGCAGCCGCAGCCCCGCGGGATCGGCGAACAGGAACAGCGTGGCGTGGCTCGGGATCGACGGCCTGTCGGCGCGCACGACCATGGCCGCCGAGCGCGGATGCATGTGCTCGAAGGCCAGCGACATCAGCCGGCGCGGTGCGACGGCGGCATGCCCGGCGAGTGCGGCGGCGACCGGCTCCAGCTTCGCGCTGAAGGCCTGCGTGCAGAAGGCAAGCGCCCCGCGTTCGCCCGTGTGCCGCAGGAATGCGAGTGCCCCGTCGGCATAGACGAGATCGGCATGCAGCAACGCCAGATCGCAGCCCTGCATCTTCGCCGCATGGAAGGCCAGGATCTGGACCGGGCCATACACGTCGATGGCCGGATTGTTCGCAAGCGCTGCCGCCGGAATTTCGACATGCACGCGCCGGACGAGCGCATCGAGCCTTGCGATGGCCGGATCGGCTTCGAGACGTGCGCGAAACGCCGCATCGCCGATCATCAGCAGGCAGGCCCGCTTTCCTTCGACGAGGGCGGGCAGGTTGCCGGGTGCCAGAAGTGTTGGCATCGTCAGTTTCGCGAAAATGTCGGCGAACCCCTCGCCCCACGCCACGCAGGCGAGCAGCAGGTCGGTGTCGGCCGGCAGTTTCCTGGGCACGTCGCGGCAGGCGATGTCGAGCCAGTCGAGCAGGTCGGCATGATGCCCCCCGCCGGGCACGACGCGCGCGAAGCCCGACGCCAGCGCAAGCGCGCCCGCACGCTGCGCCGAATACGCCGCCTGCATGCGAAGCTCCGGCGTGGCGCCGGCAAGCGCACTCGGTCGGGCCGCGAGCCGTTCGAGCACCTCGCGCGCCAGCACCGGATCGTTGGCCGCGAGGGCCGCGTGCGCGTGGCGGATCGCGACGATCGCGATGTCCGGAACGAGCGCGCCCAGCCGCGTCCAGTGCGTCAGGCAGTCCGGCGACAGGGCCGACTCCGCCGCGTTCGCGGCGAACCACAGCGTCGCGGGATCGAGCGGAGCCATCGCGAGCGCCGCGCGCGCCGTCTCGAACGCCGCGTCGATCTCGCCGCGCGCGAGCTGCGCGCTGCCCAGCTCGACGAGTCCGGCCGCGTCGGCCACCGGACGCCTAGATCGCCGCGAAGGGCAGGATGATCTGCTCGGGGTTGAGCTCGCTCGCACGGCGCATCAGCACGCGGCCATAGTCGGGCCCCGTGATCATGATGGCCGAGTTCTCGATGTCCATCTCGGGCTTGGGCTGGCGCGTCTGCACCGGGAAGCCGGGATAGTACTTGCCCGTGCGCGCGGGATTGTCGTCGAGGATGCATTCGAGGAACGACACGTCGCCGCCCATGAAATAGGCGAGGCTCGGGAAGTTCTGCGCCGCCCCCAGCCCGTAGACCTTGCGCGGCCGCGCGCAATCGACCGCCTTTTTGGCGCTGGCGAGATGTGCATCGAAGATCGCCTTGCGCTCGCGCACGAGGTTGATGTCGGCGCGGCGGAACGACGGCGCCTCGCTCTTTCCGGGTCCCTTGCGGAACGCCATCATGATCGCACCCCAGATGCGGTAGAGCACGCTGTGCGCGACATAGACGCCGCCCGCGTTCTCGATCGTGCGGCGGAACGAATCCAGCGTCCATTGCTGGTAGTGCTGGTGGGAAAGCTGGTCGAAGCGGCAATTGTCGAGCAGCATGTCGGTGCCCGGCACCTTGATGACGAACAGCGCGTCGTCGTCGACGATCTCGAACATGCGGCGCAGCACGCTGCGCGGGTCGCGGATATGCTCGAACACGAAGGACGACACGATCAGGTCCGGCTTGCCGCCGAGCTGGGTGTCGAAATCGACGTTCTCGACGAAATCGCCGATGCATTTGACGCGGCCGGCCATCTCGGGCGGCAGGTCTTCGGTGAAGCCGGACTCGCGCCCGCGCCACACCGGATCGATGCCCGTCGCGGTGTCGCCGATCTCGATCAGCTGGCGCAGCAGGAACGCGTCGTTGCAGCCGACCTCGATGATGCGCTTGAACTTCCGCCCGCCGGCGAGCGACTTCACGTAGTTCGCGAAGGCCGTGTTGCTGGCCGAGGCCGACGCGCTGTTCGACGTGCGATGCGTGAAGGATTCGTCGTAGAGGAACGACGGATCGACATTGTTGTGGAGCTGGATGTGTCCGCACGCGGCGCACACCATCAGCGCCTGGTCGACCGGCGGGAATTTCGCATTGTCCGGCGTGTCGCGATAGAGGCCGATCTGCGGGAATTTCGGCATCGCGAAGGCCTGTTCGAGATTGGCCGAGCCGCAGCACGAGCATTCGGTTTGCGGTCTGTACATCGCCTTTGCCATGGTCATGCGTCCTTCGCAGGTAGGGGGGCCGGTGCGACCGACCGGTCGCGGGCAACACGCCGGCCGCGCTCGAGCTTGGCGCGCCGGTAGTCGAGGTCGCTGGCGGGCATCGCGGTCGCGTAGCCCATCAGCGGTCCAAGTACTGGATCGTCGGCCCAGCGGCCGGCGAGCAGCTTCGGATAGTCGACATTCTGGCGAATCAGCGGAACCGTATAGATCGTCACGACCGTGTGGCGCGTGTCCGGCCCCGGATTCGGCTCCGTCCGGTGGAAGATCGCCGAATCGATCAGCAGCACGTCGCCCGGCGCGCAGGTCGCGCGCACTGCGCGCGCATTCGCATACTCGAAGGTCGGGAACTTCTCGAAGCGGTGCGAGCCGGGCAGCAGCGACGGACCGCCATTCTCGGCCCGGCTGCCGTCGAGCATCGCGAGGGCCGAAAGCGAGACCGGCCGCGATGTCGTGAAATCCTGGTAGCTGTGGTCGCGATGCCACACGCCTGCCCCGTGCGCGAGGCCCGGCACGTTGACGACGACGCGCTGCAGGTTGAGCTGCACGATCGCGCCGAGGAAATGGCGCGCGACGGCGAGCACGTCGGGCAACGCCGCCGGTTCGACGAAGCGCTCTTCGCGCAGGAACGGACTGCGGCTCACGCCCTCGTCGCCGATGCGCTTCATGTTCTCAGGCCCGCCGATCTCGGCGGTCTCGGCGGCGAGCAGGCCGGGGATGGCCGCGCGCATCGCCGCGCAGTTCTTCGCCGAAAGCTGCGCGGGCAGGATCGCCCAGCCGTCGCGCTCGATCGATTCGACCGCAAGGCGCAGATGCGGCGCGACCGACGGATATTCCGCCTGCGGGGCACCTGGAAACAGGATGTCGTCCGTCCTGTTCATGGCAGCGGAGGCACGATCATGTTGCCCGCGAACTCGGCGCGGTCGAGCAGCGGGGCCGTGTCCTCGATCGGGCGGCCGCCGGTCACGGCCGGACGGATGCGCGCGGCGGGGTCAATCTCGATCACGCACAGGCCCGGGCCCGGTTCGCGCGCGAACGCGGCAAGACCGTCGGCGAGTGCCGCCTGCGTGGCGATGCGGCGCGCCGGCACGCCGAAGGACCGCGCCATCGTCTCGAAATCCGGATCCATCAGGCCCGTACGCGGCGTCGTCGCGTGGTAGCGCGAGTCGAAATAATCTTCCTGCGTCTGCTGGATCACGCCGTAGCCGTGGTTGTTGAGCACGACGACCTTGACAGGCAGGCCGTGCACGGCGAGTACGCCCAGTTCCTGTATGTTCATCAGGATGCCGCCGTCGCCGTTCAGCGACCAGACGGTGCGCCCGGGATTGCGCAATGCGGCACCCGCCGCAGCCGGCAGCGCATAGCCCATCGTGTGGTTGTTGAACGACGTGACCAGCGTCTGGTCGGGCTTGACGCGCCAGGCCTGGAACATCCAGCTCAGCGTGGCGCCCACGTCGCCCAGCACGATGTCGCCGGGCTTCGCGACCTGCGAAAGTGCGAGGATCGCGGCGTAGGGATCGATCCCGTTCGCCGATGCGGGGCCGGGTGCGACCGGATAGCGCTGGCGCCACTGCGCGATGCGCGCACGCCACGGGGCATAGTCCGGAAGTGTCGCCTTCGCGCGCGCGACGGCGTCGAGGAACGCGGCAGCATCGGAAGCGACAGCGAGATCGATGCCCAGCCCGATCGCCGGGAACTTGCCCAGCTCCGCCGGATCGACATCGACCACGATGCGTTTCGCACCGCGCGCGAAGGTGCCGGCCGGCGTGCCGGTCTGGTGCTGCGTGAAGCGCACGCCGAGCCCGATCACGCAGTCGGCGTTCTGCACCGCGAAATTCCCGCCGCGCGGGCCGTGCAGGCCGAAGCCGCCGGCATTGAGCGGATGGTCGAAGGCGAGCGCGTCCTGCCCGCCCCACGTCGTCAGGACGGGGATGCCGAACTTCCCGGCGAAGGCGACGGCCGCCTCGTGCCGCCGGCCATAGCGCAGCCCGCCGCCGAGCACGAGTGCGGGGCGCTGCGAACCGCGCAGCAGATCGAACATCCGTGCTGCGGCTGCGTCGAGATCTGGGCCGGGGGCTGGGGCCGGTGCGACATAGCTTTCGAGCGCATCGGGATCGATGTCGGCGCGCTGCACGTCGTCGCAGAAATCGAGGAACACCGGGCCGGGCCGGCCTTCGAGCGCGATGGCGACGGCCTTCTCCAGCTCGTAGCGCACGCGCGACTTGTCGACGACCGTGTTCGCGTATTTCGTGACCGGGCGCAGCAGGTCGGCATGCGGCGATTCCTGGAAACCGAGCTGGCGCACGCCCAGTTCCTTGGCCTTGTAGCGCGCGGTCGTGACCTGCCCGCCGAGGAACAGGCCCGGCAGGCTGTCGTAGTAGAGACAGGCCACACCGTTGACGAGATTCATGATGCCGGGGCCGGTCGTCGCGACGGCGCAGCCGAAGCCTTCGCCGCGCGCCGCATAGCCGTGTGCGGCAATCGCACCGGCCTGCTCGTGGCCCACGCAGACATAGCCGATGTCGTTGCGCTTGCCGACCGAGTCGATGATGTGGGCGACGGCCCCGCCCTGCACGACGAAACAATGCCGGATGCCCTGCCGGGCGACGAATTCTGCGATGTAATCCGAGACCTTCATGGGATTCTCCCGAAGCGGTCCGCAGGATGCCACAGATGCGCGGATTCTGGCCAGTTCACGGCGCAAGCCCCTTCCGGCGCAGCTTGAAAAGGTCGCGGTCGGCGCGCAGGGCGGTGGCCAGTGCCGCCCCGCCGTCGCGCCACGGGTCGTGGACGACCGACACGTTCCGACCGCCGATCACGGCCCGGTCCTGCGCCCGGCACCATTCGAGGCACGCGAAGATTTCGTCCATCGACGTGCCCGGCGTGCCCATGAAGTCCTTCGTCTTGCGCAGGTTGTCGCCGGCCTTCGCGCCGGCTTCCAGCGTCGCCCGGTGCAGCTTCGAGTCGACATAGCCGGGACCGAGGATGAAGCATTTGAGGTCCGCGATCTCGTCGTCGAGCAGCTCGCACATCTTGATCAGCGCCAGCTTCGACACGGCATAGGCCGAATAGTTGCGGAACGGATTGTTCGTCCCTCCGCCGGCGAAGAACGCGGCCGACGCGATGGAACCCGCATCGCGCAGCGCATGCATCCGCTGCAGCACCCGGCACGGCAGGAACGCGTTGCGGTCGATCGCCGCCTGCCATTCGGCCCCGTCGAGTTCGAGGAACGGGCCGACCGGGGCAAGATCGCCGGTCGCCGCGACGAACAGGTTCCAGCGCCAGCCCGTCGCCGCGAACGCGACCGCCGCCACCTCGAACGTGCTGGGCCGGTCGAGATCGAGCGGGAACGCGCGGAAGGCGGCGTGCTTCGCGAACCTGTCGAGCGCGCCCGGCCGGCGATAGGTCGCCGCGACCTGCCAGCCGGCGGCGAGATAGCGTTCGATCAGCGCCATGCCGATATCCGCACTGCCGCCGAGGATGAAGGCCGTCTGCGCCGCCATCAGTACGGCCCCTTGAAGCCGGGGTCCGGCGTGTCGCGCCACGGCCCGTGCGGCGGTTCTTCGGCTGGCAGGCGGGCGGGATCCAGATCGAGAAGGCTTGCGACCGCGCGCTCGATATCGACGGCGCGCGGATAGAAGGCATCGGCCAGCGCCGGCGCCGTCGGCGACGGATAGTGCGGCAGGCCGATGCGGACGGGTGCGCGGCGCAGGCTCGCGAAGGCGCGCTCGGCGACACTCGCGGCGATCTCGGCGCCCGCACCGAACGCGATGGGGCCGGTATCGGCGACGACGAGATGGCCGGTGCGCGCGACGGACTCGCACACCGTTCGCGCGTCGAGCGGGACAAGCGAGCGCATGTCGACGACCTCGATCTCGATGCCGAGCGGGGCGAGGCGCTCGGCCGCACGCAGCGCTTCGATCACCATGTGCGACGTCGCCGCCACCGTCGCGTGCCGGCCGGCGCGCGCGATGCGCGCTTCGCCCAGCTTCGTTTCGTAGAGTTCCGCGGGCACGTCGCCGGAAATCCCGTAGAGCCAGCGATGCTCGACCAGCACGACAGGCGAATCGTCGCGGATCGCGGCGACAAGCAGTCCCTTGGCGTCGCGCGGGCTCGCCGGCATCGCGACCTTGAAGCCGGGCACATGCGCGAACCACGCCTGCAGGCTCTGCGAATGCTGCGGCCCCTGCCCCCAGCCGCGCCCGACGATCAGGCGGAACACGATGGGGGCGCGCAGCCGGCCGCCGTACATGAAGTGCCACTTGGCGACCTGGTTGACCATCTGGTCCATCGCCAGCACCGCGAAATCGACGCGCATATGCACGACGACCGGGCGGTACCCGTCGAGCGTGGCGCCGAGTGCAAATCCCGTCATCGCCTGTTCGCTCGACGGCATGTCCATGACGCGCTCGGCGCCGAAGCGTTCGGCAAGGCCACGCGTCGTGCCGAAGATGCCGGTCGGCCCCGGCACGCCCGGCCCCATCACGCACACGCGCGGATCGTCGGCCAGCGCCTGTTCGAGCCCTTCGTGGATCGCCTGGGCGAAGGTGCGCATGCGCATGATCAGGCCCGCCCGGGATGGACGAACGCGCCAAGCTCGCGCGGATCGGGCAGCGGTGCCGCGCGCGCCGCCGCGAAGGCGGCCTCGATCTCGGCCGCGATCTTCGCTTCGAGGGCGCGTTCCTGCGATTCGCCCGGCACGCCTTCGCGTCGCAGCCGTTCGATCGGGCAGCGCGCGCGCCAAGCATCGATCTCGGTCGGCGCGCGATAGCCGAGCGCGTCATCGGGATTGGGGCCGCAATGCTCGAGCCAGCGATAGGTCTCGAACTCCAGCAGGTACGGACCGTTGCCGCCGCGCACGTGTTCGAGTGCGACGGCTCCCGCCTGCCAGACGGCGGCCACGTCGTTGCCGTCGGCATGTGCGGCCGGCATCGCATAGGCCTTGGCCATGTCGGCGATCCGCCGGCCGGCGGGCTGGCGGCCTTCCATCGCCGAATGCACGGAATAGGCGTTGTTCTCGCACACGAAAAGTACGGGCAGCCGGCGCGCGGCGGCGAAGTTCATCGATTCGTGGAAGGCACCTTCCTCGGTCGCACCGTCGCCGAAGAAGACGACGCTGACGGAGCCGGACTTGCGCCACGTGGCCGACAGGGCCGCCCCCACCGCAATCGGAATCGTGCCGGCGAGGATCGGTGCTGAAGCCACGAAGCCCGCGTCGAGGTCGATCAGATGCTGCGAGCCGCCGCGCCCGCGCGCACATCCGGTCTCGCGCCCGTAGAGTTCGGCCAGCATCGCGCCGAGATCACCGCCCTTGGCCAGATAATGCCCGTGGCTGCGATGGCCGCTGAAGACGCGGTCGGTACGCGCAAGCTGCAGGCAGATCGCGGCGGGTACGGCCTCCTGCCCGATCGCGAAATGCACGGGGCAGCGCATCTCGCCTTCCGGATAGCGTGCGGCGATCGCTTCCTCGACGCGGCGGATGCGCAGCATCGACGCGAAGAGCTCGGGCAGCGGTGCGGCCCGGCCCATGCGTCAGCCCCGCAGCACGTAGTCGGTCGGCCAGTCGCGCAAGACATCGGCATATTGCCGTCCCCACGCGACCATCTCGGCAAGGCCTTCGTCCCAGCCGATCTGCGGTGCCCAGCCCAGATCGCGCGCGATCGCCGAACTGTCGAGCCAGTACATCGAATCCTGCCCGAGCCGGTCGGGCGACATCTCGCACAGATCCTCGAACTTCATGCCAAGTGCCGTCGCCGTGCGCTCGACCACTTCGCGGATCGAGGTCGGCTCGGCCGGCCCGACGTTGTAGACGCGGCCCAGCGGGGCCCCTTCCGCCGTCAGCCGGATCGCGCGCGCGAGATCGCGTGCGTGCAGGTACGATTTCTTCGCGCGGCCGCCGCCATGCAGCGGCAGGCGGTTGCCGGTCAGCGCGCACCAGACCGCCTTCGGGATCACGCGGTGCAGCAGCTGGCCGGGGCAGTAGCAGTTGCTCGGCCGCAGGATGTTCATCGGGAAGTTCAGGAACTTGTGCGCGCTCAGCAGATACATGTCGAACGCGACCTTCGAGGCCGCATAGGGGCTCGTCGGCTTGATCGGCTCGTCTTCCGTCACCGCATGGTCGACGGCGCCGTACATCTCCGACGTGCCGATATGGATGAAGCGCTCGAGCCAGTCGCGCTTGGCAAGCTCCTCGGCGAGGCGCGCCAGCGCCATCGAGTTGGTCTCGAAGAAGCGCCACGAATGCTTCCACGAGACCGCGCCCTCGCCCTGAGCCGCGAAATTGACGATGACCTGCGGGCGCTCGCGATCGAGCAGTTCCATCAGCAGGTCGAACTCGTAGGTCACGTGGCGCGCGTGATAGGCGTAGCCGGCCCGCTTGTCGATGCCCAGCGAGAACGCCTCGGGCCGCAGCGGATTGCGGCCGATCCCGATCACCTTCGACGGCGAGGCGTGGTCGAGCAGATGGAACGCCGTATGGATCGCGAAGGATCCGCCGCCGCCGAGGATCGCGTAGCTCTTGCCGCTCATCGTCCCTCGCCCTCCGCGCCACGTTCGGTCACGCGATGATGGTCCAGCAATGGTCGCCCCCGTACCCCGCTTCTGCGAACAGGCGGCGCCATCCGTCGGGGCTGTCGTGCGTCTCGGCCGTCAGCACCCAGTCCTCGAATACAGCCTTCTCGGCCGCGTTTCGATAGGAATCGACCCGCACGAAGGCGCGCCCGCCCGAAACGCGCTGGATCTCGGCGAGCGCGCGTACGGCACCGGCGCGCGGCAGGTTGTGGACGGTATCCAGCGCCAGCACGCAGGCGAACGCGCGCTCGGGAAAGGGGAGGAACTCGGCCGTGCCGCGCAGGAGCCGGCCGCGGCAGCGCGCATCCGCGTTCGCCAGCGCATAGGCCGAGATGTCGAGACCGAACACCTCCAGCCCCGGGCACGTGTCGAGCAGGTCGCGCACGAGGAAGCCCTTGGCGCAGCCCACGTCGAGCACGCGGTCGCCGGCACCGAGCCTGTAGTGCGCAACGATATCGCGCGCCACCGGCACCCAGCGCCCGTCATAGCGGTAGCCGCCATAGCCGTAGGCGCGCGGCCCGTCGAAATACTCGCGCCCGAACTGCTTGGCGACACGCACGATCTCGTCCGTCTTGGTTTCGCGCCGCCCGGCGACATTGCGCTTTGTCTTCGGCAGGGAGCGCAGCAGGTCGAGCTCGGCCATCAGCGCCGCCCCGCCGTTTCGGCCTGTACGCGTGCCAGCCCTTCGGCCGGCGACGTGAATTTGAAATCCGGGAACGCCGCGCACACGCGCGCCGGATCGAATGCGCGGTAGCCGCCATGCGGCATCGGGCCGGTGCGCGGCCGCGTGCGGATCGCGACACCGGTTCCCGCACACGCGACGACCGTCTCGGCGATGGCGCGAAAGCTCGTCACGATGCCGGTCGCGGCGTTGAGCACACCTGTACCCGCGCGCAGCACCAGCCGGGCGGCAAGCTCGGCGACGTCGTCGACATGGATATGATCGCGGCGTTCTTCGCCTTCGCCGAACAGCTCGATATCCTTGCCGGCCTGCGCCAGGCGACGGAAGCGGTTGGGGCCATAGCCGTCATGCGGATCGGCGGCCCCGTAGATCAGCGTCGGGCGCAGGCTGCAGAACGCCTCGCCGGCAACGCCGCGCAACGCGATCTCGCGGAACAGGTGCATGGCGCCGTGCAGGCTGTCGGGGGCCGTCGGCGACGACTCGTCCAGCAGCGACATGCTGTCGGCATAGATCGCATCAGAGCCGATATTGACGACGTGCGCGACCGGGCGCAGCGCGAGCGCCGCGACGATCTCCTGCACGAGCCGCGCGTTCTCGGCGAAGTCGGCCATGCTGCGCACCGGCGCGACGGCGGCCGACGCGACGAGTACATCATCTGCGCGCAGCAGACCGGCCAGCCGCTTGGCCGCATCGTCGGCCTGCAGGTCGATCTGCATGCGCGCAAGCTTCAGCACCCGCACGCCATATCTTTCTAGGCGCTGCGCCGCCGCCGCACCGACGAACCCGCCGGCACCCAGCACGACGGCGCGCGACGGGACGACGGGTGCGGCATGGCGAAGCACGAGCGTCACGGTGCGGGCCGTCCGAGCCGGTGATGGAGGAATCCCGCCGCCGCGGCAGCCGCGGCGTCGATCACGCCATAGGGATCGAGCAGCAGCCGGCCGCGCATGCGTGCGGCAAGTGCGACCGGATCGAGCGTGCGGTAGTGCTGCCACGGCGTCATCACTGCAAGCGCCTCGGCACCGTCGGCGACCGCATAGGGATCGTCGCAAACGACGGCACCGGCCACGCAGGCCGGATCGGCCGCCGGATCGTGCACGCGCACGCGGTTCACGCCGAGGCGCGCCACCAGCGCAAGCGACGGCGCGTTGCGCGTGCTCGCGGTGTTTTCCTTGTAGGCGAGCCCGAGGATGCCGACCGTGCCGCGCGCGCGCAGGTCTTCGGGCATCCGGTCATAGACCCAGTCGCGCCGCCGCCGGCTGTTGGCGCGCCACGCGGCGACGATGCCGGCATCGCTGCCCTTGGCCGCGGCGAGCCCGGCGACGGTTTCCAGATCGCGCTCGAGATTGCCGCCCGCGATCCCCAGCCCCGGCGAAAGATACGCGTGCGGCCCGATGCGGCGGTCGAGCCGCAGTGCAGGCACGATTTCGTGCCAGTCGGCGCCGATCTTCTCGGCCAGCTCGCCCAGCGTGTTGGCGACCGAGACCGACGCGACGAGGCAGAAATTGATCGCGATCTTGGCAAGCTCCGCGCTCTCGTAGCGCATCTTCAGCACCGGGCAGCCGAACGCGGCGAGCAGGGCCGCATAGGCCGGCGGCAGGGGCGCATCGGGATCGGCGGCACCGACGATGAAACGTTCGGGCATTCGCGCACGCGCCAGCGCCTCGCCGAACACGAGCGTTTCGACCTGATAGAAAACCCGCGCGGCCGGCAGGCCCAAGGCGCGCGTGAAGCCGGGCGGCACCTGGCACAGCACGACGAGGACCGCGTCCGGTGCCAGTGCCGCGAAGGCGCGCAAGGCGAGTGCCCGCACGCCGGCAAGCTCGCTGCGCGCCTGTGCATCCGTCGGCACGTCGGGGGCGACATAGACGATTTCGCAGCCGGCGATCGCTGCGCTGTCGGCCGTGAAGATCTGGCGCGATCCGTTCCTGCGCAGCGTCTGGGCAAGCTCCGGCTCGACGACCGGCAGGTCGCCGGTCTTCAGCCGAGCGACGAGACCGGCATCGGCGTCGTAGCAGACGGTCTCGAACCCCGCCGCGGCGAAGGCCGTCGCGGTGACGAGGCCAAGATGCGTCATGCCGGCGACGCCGATGCGCGGGCTCATGCGGCGACCTCGGCCGACAGGCGCTTGAGCGTCGCGTGCAGCCAGCGGTCGTTCGACAGGTCGGCCGGTGCACGCGCCGCGCACAGCGCCTTGAAATGCGCGTACTCGGCATCCCAGGTCGGATCGCCCTCTGGCCAGGTTTTCGTTTCTTCCGCCGGGCGGCCCGAGGGCAGCACACGCGTGCGAACCGTCAGCGTCGATTGGCCCCACTTGCACAGCGACGCGAGATGCGCCGAACCGAGTTCGGCGAACACGTCGCAGGTGAAATGGTTGCGCCAGCTCAGCAGCGTCATGTCGAGATCGAAGGTCAGGCCGCCCGCACCGCCACCGGCGAGTTGGACGCGGTCGGGCGCCTTGTTCTCGAAACGGCTCGCCTGCACGACGCGGAAATCGTCGGGAACCGCGCCGAACCAGAAGCGCAGCGTATCGAGCAGGTGCGAACCCAGGTCGGGCAGCACGCCGGCACCCGCATCGCGCCATGCGGAATTGCGCACCAGCCGCGCCGTCCCGTTGCCGTAGAAGAGCCGGCAGTGATAGACGCGGCCGAGACGACCGCTTGCCAGCACGTCGCGCAATGCCACGAAGCCGGGCTCGAAGCGGTGGTTATAGGCCGTGTAGACGACGGCACCGGTCCGGCGCGCGTCAGCCTCGATCCGGTCGAACGCGGCAACATCGGAGACGACGAACGGCTTCTCGACCAGCACATGCTTGCCGCGCGCGACGAGATTCGCGACCAGTTCCGCCTTCGGCCCGTCCGGCACGCACAGAAGGGCCGCGTCGTAGGCATCGCCGGGAACCGCGTCGAGGCTTTGCCATGTCGCACCGGCGACGGCCGGATCGACCGTGCCCACGCAGTCGGCCCCGGCCGCGCGCCGGCGCTTGGCCCCCTGCACGCCCAGCCCGACGACGAGGCAGCGCGGATTCACGTGTAGCTCGCCCGCTTTTCCGCCGCGTCGATCTTCTCGGCGACATCGGCGGGCGTGACGGGCACGTTGCCGTCGCGCTCGCATTCGCAGGCCGCCGCGAACGTGCCGAGCACGGCCGCGATAACCGGCGAGCGCGTGGCGAGAAGTGCGAGCGTGGAATAGGCCAGCAGCGCATCGCCCGCCCCGACCGCGTCGACCAGCCGGTCGACGAAACTGTCGACGACGAAGAAGCTGTCGGTCGCGACGTGATCGGGCGAGCGCGCGACGAGGGCGCCCCGGTCGCCGAGCTTCAGGATCAGCAGCTTGCACGCGGCCGCGTCGTAGACCTGCGAGGCGAGCGGACGCACGCCCGAATCCTGGTCGCCGGTCGCGAAGCGCGCCTCGCGCTCGTTGGGCGTGATCAGGTCGAAGCCGCGGAACTCGGTGATGTTGCCCCAGCGGCTTGCGACCTGGCTGTCGGCCACGCGCAGCACGCCGGCGGGAATCGAATCGACCATCAGCGGGATCGTGCGCTTGTTGAAGATGCCGTGGCGGAAATCGCTGAACACCACCGCGTCGCAGCGCGTGTTGCGCAGGGCGGCCGAGAATTTCGCGGCGATGGCGTCGGAGATCGACCGGTTGTCGAGCGTGTCGATCTTCAGCAGCCGGTAGTTCTCCGCGACGATGGCGTTCTTGCAGGTCGTCGGGCGCGTGGGGTCGACGATGGGGCGGCAATCGATCTCGGCGCGCGCCATGCCTTCGAGCACGAAATCCTTGAGCGGATCGTCGCCCAGCACCGTGGTGAAGGCGACGTCGGCGCCCGCCGCGCGCAGGTGCTGCGCCACGATGGCGGCCCCGCCGATATAGTCCTTCCGGCTTTCGTAGCGCACGCTGAGGGTCGGCGTCTTGGTCTGGCCGCCGATCATCGTCGTCTGCGTGTAGCTGTCGACGATAGTGTCGCCCACCACGTGGACGCGCCGCCCGGCCATCGCCTTCAGCGCGGCGCGCAGATCGTCGAAGCCGAGATTCTCCTTGTGCAACAGCGACAGCAGCTTCTCGGTGCGCAGCGACGGCGGGGCGACCTCGAGCAGGCGCGAGGACGAATAGACGACGTCGCCGGGCGTGAACAGGATTTCGCCGCCATAGGCCTGCACGACGGCGGCCTCCTCGGCCGTCTTCGGCGGCATGCCGCCGGCGACGTACTCGTAGCCCTTGGCGAAGAAATCCGGGCGGATCAGCGCGATGTTGTCGAGCGGCTTGTCGTTGGGATCGATCAGCACGTAGTCGACCATCTCGAACGCGGCGAGATTGATCGCGCGCAGATCCTCGGGCACGTGCGGGCGGTGCGTGCCCTTGGCGATATGGTGGTCGGCCGTCAGCGAGGCGATCAGCAGATCGGCCTTGCTCTTGGCATAGAGCAGGTGGCGCAGGTGCCCGGGATGCACGACGTCGAACACGCCGTGGCACATGATCACCTTGCGCCGGCGCGGCGGTGCGCCGACCGCCGCGGCGATCTCGGCCGCGGTCTTGATCTTGTGGCCGAACCGGGCGGCGAGGTCGAAGCCGCTCATGCCTTTGCCCCCGTCTTGCCGAGATAGCGGAACCATGTCTCGGTCGCCTTCGCGATTGAGGCGGGTTCCCACAAGGGTGCGTCGCGCCACCGCTCGATGTCGGCCATCATGCGCGCGACCCCTTCCTCGAATCCGGTCGTCGGTTTCCAGCCCAGCAGTCGCGCGATCTTGGCCGTGTCGGCCCAGGTGCAGTCGGGCTCACCCGGGCGTCGCGGCACGCCGACCGTCGTCCCGCCGATCAGCTCGACCAGCCGGTTGACGCTCTGCGGTGCGCCCGCGCCTACGTTGAAGCGTTCGCCGGCGATATCGGTGCGCGCGGCGGCAAGGAACGCCCGCGCCACGTCGCCGACATAGACGAAGTCGCGCGTCTGCGTGCCGTCGCCGACGACCGTGAAAGGCTTGCCCGCCAGCTTCTGGCGGAAGAACACGCCGAACACGGCACCGTAAGCCCCCGTCGTGCGCACGCGCGGCCCGTAGGCGTTGAAGATGCACACGCTGTTGGCCGGCAGCCCGTAGACCTTGTGCCAGTGGAACACCGCCTGCTCACCCAGATATTTCGACAGCGCGTAGGGATGCTCGGGTGCGATCGGATGATCCTCGGCCGTCGGGACCGACGCCAGCCCGTAGCAGGACGACGAGGCGGCATAGACGAAACGCGGGGAACCGGCCGCGCGCGCGCATTCGAGCACGCGCACCGTGCCCTGCACGTTGACGTCCATATATTCGGCCGGCCGCTCGATCGACGGCACGATGTCGCCGCGTCCGGCGAAATGGAACACCATCTGCGCGCCCGCAAAGACCGGATCGCCGGGTTCGAGGCCGAGAATGTCGCGCTCGTGGATCGCGACGCGGCCCGTCCCGGCATGGTGCGCAAGATTGTCGCGATGCCCGGTCGAAAGATCGTCGATCACGGCCACGCGGAAGCCTTCGGCCACCAGCAGGTCCGTCATGTGGCTGCCGATGAAACCGCAGCCGCCGGTCACGACGGCAAGGGGCAGATCGCCCGTCATGCGACGCGCATCCGCTTCAGCACCTTGACGTTCGAATAGCGCTCGTCCGTCAGGCTGTCGGGCAGCTTGCCCTCGCGGAAAGCGCGGCACAGATCGCGCACCGCGTCCTCGACCGAATGGCGCGGCGTGAAGCCGAGTGCCCGCGCGATCTTCTGCGAACTGATGTGGTAGGAGCGGATGTCGTCGGTCGGCGTCGTGCCGATCTCGACCGGCGGGCGGCCGGGGAATTCCTCCGCCACCACGCGGCGCACGGCGAGCGCTATGTCCGCGATCGACATGTTCTGGTAGCCGGCATTGAAGGTCTGGCCGGCGATGGGCGCCTCGTCGATGTCGAGCAGCAGCTTGTAGAGATCGCACATGTCCTGGATGTGCAGGTTCGGGCGCAGCTGCGCGCCGCCGAAGACCGTGATCTTCCCGGCATTGACCGCCTGGTTCGTCAGGATGTTGACAGAAAGGTCGAGGCGCTGGCGCGGGCTGTAGCCGCACAGGGTCGCCGGCCGGATCGTCACGCAGGTGAAATCGGGCGACTGGTGGCGGAAAAGCAGCCCTTCGCACAGGCCCTTGAACTTGTTGTAGAGCGTCAGCGGAACGAGCGGATGTTCTTCCGTCACGTCCGGCCTGTCGGACACGCCGTAGACCGAGCTCGACGACGCGTAGACGAAGCGCTGCACGCCCGCGCGTTTCGCGGCGACGACCATCGGCTCGAAGCAGTCGTAGTTGATCGACTGCGACAGCTTCTCGTCGAGCTCGAAGCCGGCGTCGTTCGAGATGCAGGCGAGATGGATGACGGCATCGATGCCCGCGAACGCCTCGGCGAGACGGCTTGTGTCGCGGATGTCGCCGCGGATCAGCCGCACGTCCGACCCGTCGGAAAGCTCGCAGCCATAATACATCGTGTCGTAGACGCGCACCTTGTGGCCGCGCGCGACGAGCTGGGGCACGAGCAGCGTGCCGACATAGCCCGCACCGCCGGTGACGAGGACCTTGGGAAAACGGAGCTGGGTCATGAAGCGGCCGGTCGGGCTGGGGTTGCGTCGGTGCGGATCGTGTAGCCGGCCGCCAGCGCGTCGCGCCGGAACATCTCGACCGTCTCGCGCGAATAGGCGGCAAGATCGCGTCCGATCAGCGGCAGCTTGGCGAGCAGGTCGGACGTGACCGTCACGATTGCGCAGCCGATCGCGTCGGCCTGCACGATGTTCAGAAGCTCGCGCGGGCTTGCCCACAGCAGTTCGGCGCGCGGGCGCGCGGCGAGGATCTTCAGCGCCTCCTGCATCACGGGGACCGGATCGATGCCGGTATCGGCGATGCGCCCCGCGAAGACCGAGACGATGGCCGGCGTTGCGGGTGCGAGCGCTTCGGCGCAGGCGCGCACCTGTGCGGGCGTCAGCACGGCCGTGACGTTGATCGCGATTCCGTCGGCCGACAGGCGTGCCACGAGCGGGGCCGCACTATTGCCGGCCGTGTCGGTGACCGGGATCTTGACGTAGACGTTGGCGCCCCACGTCGCGATGGCGCGCGCCTGGCGTTCCATCGTCGGGAAATCGTCGGCGAAAACCTCGAGCGAGACAGGCCGGTCGGGGATCGCTTCGAGCACACGCCGGCCGAACGCCTCGTAATCCGCCACGCCGGCCTTGCGCATCAGCGTCGGGTTCGTCGTGAAACCCTTGATGCGCGGATCGGCGGCCAGACGCAGCATCGCGTCGAGATCGGCACCGTCGGCAAAAACCTTGATCCGGAGGGGCGGATTCATCGCATGCCCCCTCAGGCCGTCGCCGGCTGAAGCGACAGGATCCAGCGCGTCGCGGCCGCGATCCCGTCGGCGCGGAAATCGGGACGTGCGCCGGTCGGCAAATCGTAGCCGCGGTCGACGAACACGGTCCGGCAGCCGGCAGCCACACCGGCTTCGATGTCGCTCGCCCGGTCGCCGACCATGACGCTGGCGCAAAGATCGAGCCCGAGCCGTGCTGCCGCGCGCGTCAGCATGCCCGGGCGCGGCTTGCGGCAGTCGCAGCCGGCATCCTGCGCATGCGGGCATGTCTCGATGGCGGCAAGCGGCATCGCACGGCGAAGTGCATCGTGCATGGCCTCGACGATGCTTTCGGCAACAAGTCCGTTGGCGATGTCGGGCTGGTTCGTCGCGACGACGACGGCCCAGCCGGCCGTGTCGAGGGCGCGCACCGCGTCGGCCGCGCCGTCATAGATGCGGAAATCCTCGAGCTTGCGCACGGCGAAGCTGCGCCCGTCGCGGAATTCCGGCACGACGAGCACGCCGTCGCGGTCGAGGAAGACGGCGCGCCGGCCTACCATTTCGTGGCCGTGCGCTGCAGGGCGGGATGCGAGACCAGGCAGTGCCAGACGACCGCCTGGAACGCCTCGGCATGCGGGGTGACGCGCGCATCGGCCACTGCCGGGATCGTCACGACGATGTCGCCGCGTTGCGCCGTGTCGCCCTCCGCCCGGCCGACGATGCCGAACACGGTCGCACCCACCGCCTTCGCCGTGTCGATCGCGCGCACGAGATTGACGCTGACGCCGCGCGCCGCATCCCCACCGCCGACCGACAGCACGAGCAACGCGTCGGAAGCCGTAATCCGGCTGACGCGCAGATAGCCGGCGAAGACGGTTTCCCAGCCTTCGTCGTTCGTGCGCGCGGTCAGCTCCGCGACATTGTCGGTGGGGGCGTAGGCGTCGATCCCGCAGAGCTTGCGGAAATCGTTGACGGCGTGCGCCGCGTTCGCCGCCGAGCCGCCCACGCCGAGCACGAAAAGCCGGCCGCCGCGCGCGCGCAGCTCGGCCAGTCCCGTCGCCAGCCGCTCGATCGCGTCGCGGTCGATCCGCTCGCAGATGCGCGCGGCTTCCTCGAAATAGGTGGCAACGTGCGGCATGCGTCTGTCCGATGGCGGGGCGCTGCCCGGGAACGGGGCCAAGGGCTTGGCGCGCCTCGATTTCCCTCGCGGAGTCGCCGCGAATCGCGCCGACATTGCAGCTTCAAGTGTGTACCAAGCGGTGTCAAGCCGAGGCGCGCCGGAACCAATCCTGCTACATTGCCGACTCGACCGAATCCGAAGCCCGCAGGAACGCACACGATGTTCGATCTCTATGTCTGGCCGACGCCGAACGCCTACAAGGTCTCGATCCTGCTGGAGGAACTGGGCCTTCCCTACAACGTCCATCCGGTCGACATCGCCAAGGGCGACCAGTTCAAGCCCGACTTCCTCAAGATCAGCCCCAACAACAAGATGCCCGCCCTGGTCGACAGCGATGGGCCGGGCGGCAAGCCCTATGCGGTCTTCGAGTCGGGCGCAATCCTGATGTATCTGTGCGACCGGTCGGGCACCGACGGTGCGCGCTTCCTGCCGACCGACATGCGAAAGCGCTACGACGTCATCCAGTGGCTGATGTTCCAGATGGGCGGTGTCGGGCCCATGTTCGGCCAGGCCCACCATTTCCGCCAATACGCGCCCGAGCCGATCAAGTATGCGGTCGACCGCTACACGAACGAGACGGCGCGACTCTACGGCGTGCTCGACCGTCGCCTCGGCGAGGTGCCCTATCTCGCCGGCGAATATTCCATCGCCGACATGGCCGTGTTCCCGTGGACGCGCAGCTACGAGCGGCAGGGCCAGAAGCTCGAGGATTTCCCGAACGTGAAGCGCTGGTTCGACGCGATCAACGCGCGGCCGGCCGTGGTGAAGGGCCTGAAGCTGCTGGAAGACCGCCGGCGCGTCGGCCCGATGGACGACAAGCAGAAGGAAGTCCTGTTCGGCGCAACCCAGTACGCAAAGCGGTAGGAGACACCAAATGCTGTTCGTCGAACTCGTCGAGCTCTATGCGCGCTACGGCTTCCAGATCCGCTCCAGCATCTCGCCCTTCATGCTGACGAAGATCTCGAACAGCCCGGCGGACGACGGCACCTTCACCTATGCGATCAAGGACGGCGTCAATATCGGCCATTCGGGCGGCGGCATCAGCCTGTCGGAAGTCGCGATGGTCGAGAATATCGGCGAGATCTACGCGCCCAAGCGCATCTTCGCGATCGGCTGCTCGTTCGGCTGGAGCACGCTGGCCCTCGCCAAGGCGATGCCGGCGGCCAAGATCGTCGCCATCGACATCGGCCTCGGCATGGGGCGCGAGGGGCTGGAACTGACGAACCGCATCGCGCGCGAGAACGGTTTCAACGTGACCGGCGTGCTGGGGGCGTCGCCCACCGACGTGCCCGCCACCGTCGCCGCCCATCTCGACGGGCCGGTCGATATGGTCTTCATCGACGCCGACCATTCGAACGAGGCGCAGACGGCCGACTTCGAGGGCATCCTGCCCTTCTGCGCGCCCGACGCCGTGTTCGTGTTCCACGACGTGGTGGTCTGCCAGATGCTGGACTCGTTCAAGGCGATCGCCGCGAAGATGCCGGGCCACAAGCCGCGCATCCTGACGCGCACCGCCTCGGGCATGGGCATCCTCGTGCCGCACGGCAAGTTGCCCGAGCTGCACCGCGTGCTCGACGCCTATTGCGATCCGTTCGGCGTCGTCGCGGTCTGATCTTCCGCGGGGCGCGACCGGCGCACCCGCTCGCTCGCACTCTTGAGCTGGCCGCACGCCGCGAAGATGTCGCTGCCGCGCGGCTTGCGCACCGGGCTGGGGTAGCCCGCGTCGTTGACGATCTGCGCGAATTTCGCGATCGCCTCGTCGGACGAGCATTCGAACGGTGCGCCCGGCCAGGCATTGAACGGGATCAGGTTGATCTTGGCCGGGATGCCGGCGATGAGCTTGACCAGGGCGCGCGCATCCGCCGGGCTGTCGTTGACGCCCTTCAGCATCACGTATTCGAACGTGATGCGCCGCGCGTTCGACAGCGTGGGGTACGAGCGGCACGCGTCGAGCAGCTCGGCGATCGGATATTTCTTGTTGAGCGGCACGATCACGTCGCGCAGTTCGTCGGTCACCGCATGCAGCGAGATCGCCAGCATCACGCGCAGCTCCTCGCCGCAGCGCCGGATCATGGGTGCGACACCCGAGGTCGACAGCGTGATCTTGCGCCGCGACACCGCGATCCCGTCCGGGTCCATGATGATCTTGAGCGCCTTGGCGACGTTCTCGTAGTTGAACAGCGGCTCGCCCATTCCCATCATGACGATGTTCGTGAACTTGCGGCCCGTCTCCGGGCCCGGCCATTCGCCAAACGTGTCCTTGGCGAGCATGACCTGGCCGACGATCTCCTCGACCGTCAGGTCGCGCACGAGGCGCTGGGTCCCGGTGTGGCAGAACTTGCAGGTCAGCGTGCAGCCGACCTGGCTCGACACGCACAGCGTCCCGCGGTCTTCCTCGGGGATGTGGACGGTCTCGATCTCCTGCCCGTCGGGATAGCGCAGCAGCCACTTCTTCGTGCCGTCGACCGATTCCTGCAGGCGCGAGATCTCGGGCCGGCGCATCGCGTATTTCGTCTCGAGCTTGGCGCGCAGCTTCTTCGACATGTCGGTCATGTCCGAGAAGTCGCGCGCACCCTTGCAGTAGATCCAGCCCCAGAGCTGGCGCGCGCGGAAGGCGGGCTCGCCCATTTCGGCGAAGATCGCGGCCAGTTCCTCGCGCGAAACGCCCACGAGATTGGCGCGCCCGTCCGGGCTCGCCGGTGCGGGCAGCGCCTCCTTGAAGGGGGCGAGTTCGGGCTTGGGGACGATGGGCTCGAGCATGGCGCCTATATAGGCGCATGCACCCGGCCTGTCACCGGCGGACGTTGCAGGCCTTGTCGATGTCGGCGAGGCCCCGCGCGAAGCCGGCAAGCGCGAAATGGTCGGTCGTTTCCGTGCCGCGGCCGGAAATGCCGCGCACCAGCGCGGTCCCGGACTGCGCCTGGCGCATCGCGTCGATGGCCTGGCGGTTGCCGACCTCGTCGCGCGTCCACGCCTTCTCCGAATTGGGCTGGCCGAGATTCGACAGCGGCACCTTGATCCGGCCCACCTCGATCTCCATCGGCCCGTTGTCGCGCAGCGGATAGCCCGCCACCCACGTGACCTCGTTCGTGCGGCTGGACCCCGGATAGTGTGCCACCGTCAGCGTGATCTCGGCGCGGCGCGCGTTGGCGGGCTTGCTCTCCGATTTCGTCGGCCGGCCGACCAGATAGCACACGCGCGTCGGGCCGGTTCCTGCCTCGACCGCGATCCAGCCGTCATAGGCGCCGAGCTGGCGCGGCAGGCCGGCACCGGGGGCGGGCTGCGCCGGGGCTGCGGGCGCAGGTGCCGGGGCAGCCGGGCGCTGCTGGGCTTCGGCAATGCCGGCAACCGTCAGGAACGAAGCGGCAACAACGACGCGAAATCGATGTGACATGGCGAATCGTGATCCGGGCTGGAGGACCTTGCGTATCGCATTGAGCATGATTGACGTCAACCGCCGACAGCCGCCCCGCCCGCACCGCCGCAACGATTCCCGCCGGCCTGCTGGCAAGGCGCCTGCTTGCGATTGCGCGCCCGGCCTCTATACAAGGCGCGATGCCGTCCGATTCCGAACTCCCGACGCCGGACATCCATGTCCGCGACATCGCCGCCGTGGCGCGCTTCCAGGACCGCGCCGCGTTCGCGCGGCTGTTCGGGCATTTCGGACCGCGCGTGAAGGCGTATCTGATGCGCTTGGGTGCGGACAAGGGACAGGCCGAGGATCTCGCCCAGGAAGTGATGCTGACCGTGTGGCGCAAGGCGCCGGCCTACGACGCGAAGCTCGCCAGCCCCGCGACATGGATCTTCACGATCGCGCGCAACCGGCGCATCGACGCGCTGCGGCGCGACACGCGCACGAAGCTCGACGCCAACGATCCGGGCCTGCTGCCCGAGCCCGAGGCGCTGCCCGACCGCACGCTCGATGCCGGGCGCTGGGAACGCCGCCTGGCCGCCGCGCTCGACGAGCTGCCGGCCGAACAGGCGCAGATGCTGCGCCTTGCCTATTACGAGGACCGCTCGCACGGCGACATCGCGCAGAGCCTGCGCCTGCCGCTGGGCACCGTGAAATCGCGCCTGCGGCTTGCCGTCGCACGCCTGCGCACTATGTTCGAGACCGACCGATGACAGATCCCCGCGCCCTCGCCGACGAATGGCTCGTCGACTACGCTTCCGGTTCCGCCCCCGAGGCGGTCGCCGTGCTGCTGAACGCGCATCTCTCGCTTTGCGCCAAGGCGCGCGCGACGGTGGCGCGCCTCGACGCGGTCGGCGGCGTGATGCTCGACCGCATGGAGCCCGCCGCACTGGCACCCGACGCGCTCGAGCGCATGCTCGCCCGGCTCGACCGGCCGGAACCGCTGCCGGTCGCGCGGGCACCGCGCGCGGCCCATCCGCTGCTGCCCGAAGCGCTGATCCCCTATGCCGGCGAGGATCTCGAAGCGCTCGCCTGGCGGCGCGTCGTGAAGGGTGTGGAGGAAGCGATCCTGCCGACCGGCCTTCCCGCCTCGCACAAGATGAGCCTGCTGCGCATCGCCGGCGGGCGCGCGATCCCGGAACACACGCACTATGGCGACGAGCTGCTGCTTGTCCTGAAGGGCGGGTTCGAGGACGGGCACGGTCATTACGTGCGCGGCGACGTGTGCGCGTCGGACGAGACCGTCACGCACCAGCCGACCGCCGACCGCGCCGGCGACTGCCTGTGCCTTGCCGTGACGACGGGGCCGGTCAAGCTGACAAGCGGCTGGGGCCGCCTCATCAACCCGCTGCTGCGCCTGCGCGGCTAGCCCTTTTTGCGCAGCACCGGGCCGCCCGACACGTGCTTGCGGCGTGCGGGCGAGGTCGGGCCGCCGGGCAGGATCGGGCGCGCCGCGTGCTGGCCCATCGACAACACGCGGTCGTACATGACGAGGGCGCCCGCCAGCGACACGTTGATGCAGAACTTGGTCGGGATCTTGACCACGTGCTTGCAGCGCGCCGTCGTCTCGGGCGACAGCGAGCCGCGCTCGGGCCCGAGGATGTAGGCCGCCGCGCGCGGATGGCGGAAGCTCGGCAGCTCGACCGCGTCGGGCGTGAGCTCGATGCCGACCAGCACGCAGCCCACCGGCAGGCGCATGTCGTCGAGCGTGGCCCAGTCGTAGATCGGCATGCTGTCAGCCGCGTCCGACGTGTCGGCGCGGTTGGCTTCCGACCGGTCGAACGCCGCCGCCAGCGTGAAGGCGAAGGACGCGCCGAACGCATGGGCCGTGCGCGCGAGCGCCCCCAGATTCATGGGCTTCGAGATGCCCTCCGCACCGATACCGAAAAATCCGCGCATGATGGCGGGACCTTGCCTTGCGCGCGGCCAAGAGGCAAGTTTCCGGGATCATGTCCGAACCCCTGATCGTCGAAGTCACCCGCGGCGCAATGGTCGAAAGCCGCCATCGCGCCAACGTCGCCGTCGTTTCCGCCGACGGCACACTTGTCGAGTCCCACGGCGACATCGCCCTGCCGGTCTTCCCGCGCTCGGCGATCAAGCCGATCCAGTCGCTGGGCCTGATCGAGACGGGGGCCGCCGACGCGTTCGCGTGCACGGGTGCCGAAATCGCGATCTCGTCGGCCAGCCATGGCGGCGAGCCGATGCATACGCGCACGGTGCTGGCGTGGCTCAACCGCATGGGGCTCGATGTCGGCGATCTCGAATGCGGCGCGCATCTGCCCACGCATGCGCCCAGCGCCAACATCCTGATCCGCGCCTTCGAGGAGCCCGACGCCTCGCACAACAACTGCTCGGGCAAGCACACCGGCATGCTCGCCGTGTGCAAACACATGGGCTGGCCGACCAAGGGCTATATCGATCCAGCACACCCGCTGCAGAAGCGCATCGTGGCGACGTACGAAGCGATGCTGGGCCTGTCGCTGGCCGACGCGCCCACCGGGCTCGACGGCTGCTCGCTGCCGCAGATCGCCGTGCCGGTCCGCGCGCTCGCCTGGGGGATCGCGCGCGTCGGCGCGCCGGACGGGCTGCCGGCCGAGCGGGCCGCGGCCTGCACGCGCATGGCGGCGGCGATCCGCGAGAACCCGTTCATGCTGGCGGGGACGGGGCGCTTCTGCACGCGTGCCCTGATCGCCGCGCGCGGCCATGCGGTGCTGAAGACGGGGGCCGAAGGCGTCTACATGGCGGCGGTGCCGGCGAAGAAGATCGGTATCGCGCTGAAGATCGAGGACGGCAACGGCCGCGGGGCCGAAGTGGCGATGGCGCATTTCCTGGAAAAATACGGCGGCTTCGCCGAGACACCGCGCGCCGAGATCGAAGCACTGCTCAATCCCAAGATCACCAATGCGGCCGGCCGCACCGTCGGCGACATCCGGCCGGCACCCAACTGGTAACGCGCGCATGAGCAACAACGACGACCGCATCGCCCGCCTGCTGCACGCGCGCGCCGGCCTTGCCCCGGGCGAACCGCTTGCCCCGCCCATCGTGATGGCAAGCTCGTACCACCTGCCCGGAAATCCGGCCGACGCCCCCTTCCAGTACGGGCGCTTCCACAATCCGAGCTGGGATGCCGTCGAGCACGCGCTGGCGATCCTCGAGGATGCGCCCGTCGTCGCGTTTCCGTCGGGCATGGCGGCGATCGCTTCGGTGCTCTATTCGCGCTTGCGCGCCGGCGACCGCGTGCTGCTGCCGGCGGACGGTTACTACACGACGCGGGCGCTCGCCGAAAAATTCCTCGGGCCGCTGGGTGTTTCGTTCGACCTGCGCGCGACGGCCGATTTCCTTGCCGGCGGCTTCGCCGGCTACCGGCTGGTGTGGATCGAAACGCCGTCGAACCCCGGCCTCGACGTGTGCGACATCGCGGCCGTTTCGGCCGCCGCCCACGCGGCGGGCGCCATCGTCGTCGTCGACAACACGACGATGACGCCGCTGGGCCAGCGTCCGCTCGATCTTGGTGCCGATCTCGTCGTCGCGGCGGATACGAAGGCACCGTCCGGCCATGCCGACGTGCTGTTCGGCCATGTCGCGTCGCGCGACAAGGCGCTGCTCGACGCGGTGCGCGACTGGCGCAAGTTCGCCGGCGCCATCCCCGGCCCGTTCGAGGCATGGCTTGTCCATCGCGGGCTGGAGACGCTGGAGCTGCGCTTCGCGCGCATGTGCGAGAACGCGGTCGAGATCGCGCGAAGGCTGGCCGTGCATGCCGGCACCGTCTCGGTGCGCCATCCCGGCCTCGGCAACGATCCCTCGCACGCCATCGCGCGAAAGCAGATGTCGAAGTTCGGCAGCCTCGTCGGCGTGACGTTCGCGTCCGAAGCGCTCGCCGAGAAATTCATCGCGTGCCGCTTCGTGCGGCCGAGTACCAGCTTCGGCAGCGTGCACACCAGTGCGGAACGCCGCGCGCGCTGGGGCGATGCGGTGGCGCCGGGCTATGTGCGCCTGTCGGTCGGCTGCGAGCCGCTCGAAGCACTATGGGCAGCGATGGAAGAGGCCCTGAAGGGCTAGTTGCCGGGATATTCCGGCAGATGCGGGTCGAGGGCGAAGCCGGCAAGGCGCCTCTCGACGAAATCGTGGCGTTGCGAGGCGAGTGCGGCGCCATCGTCGAGCGTGCCGACGGCAAGATCGATCACCTCGGAACCGTCGCGCTGCCAGAACAGCGTCGAGCCGCAGACGGCACAGAAGCTGCGCGTGGCGAAATCCGACGCGCGGTACGCGGCGGGCTTGCCCGTCAGCGTGAATCCGGCAAGCGGCACCGTCGCCCAGGTCGCGGCCACGGCACCGGTCGTGCGCCGGCACATGGCACAATGGCAGTGGTTGACGCGCGTCACGGGACCGGCCGCTTCATAGCGCACGGCCCCGCAGAGGCATCCACCCTTGAGCCTGGTGCCCTTCAAGCGCGCCAGACCGGCTTTTCGATCTCGCGCGACACGTCGGCCCGGCTCAGCCCCATGTCCTTCAGGGCGGCTTCGTCCAGCCCTTCGAGCCGGAAGCGCGCACTGGCGCGTTCCTGCCACACCACGACGGCCAGCAGGCTGGCCCCGATCGCCGTGCCGAACGCGGCGAACGCGTCCCGCCAGGCGGCCCGGAAGTCGACATTCCCGTTTGCGGTCAGACTGACCATGACCCAATCTCCTTCATGTCCAGAACTTGGAAGTGACGCGAATTTGCGCGTAAAATCGGCTTCCGACAAACGACCTTATCTCGGGCGATGCATAAGGAAACCTAAGTCATGGCCACGAGCCGCCTGCCGCCGCTCAACGGGCTTCGCGCCTTCGAGGCCGCGGCTCGCCATCTTTCGCTGACCAAGGCGGCCGAGGAGCTCGGCGTCACGCAGGCGGCCGTCAGCCATCAGGTGAAGGGGCTCGAAGAAGCGCTCGGCACCAAGCTCTTCCGCCGGCTGACGCGGGCCCTCGCCCTCACCTCGGCGGGTTCGGCGCTCGCCCCCGAGCTCAACGCCGCATTCGTGCGCATCGCGACGGCGGTCGACCGCGCGCGCGAGCGCGAGGCCAAGGGCATCGTGCGGCTGAGCCTGCTGACGACGATCGCACTGACGTTCCTCGTGCCGCGGCTCGGCCGGTTTGCGGCGCGGCATCCGGCGATCGAGCTGCGGCTGGAGACGTCCGCCCGGCTCGTCGATTTCGACCGCGAGCCGGTCGACGCGGCGATCCGCTACGGCACGGGCGACTATCCGGGCCTGCATGCCGACCGGCTGTTCGACGACACGCTCACACCGCTGTGCTCGCCCGCCCTCGCCAAACGCATCCGCAAGCCGGAGGATCTGCCCGGCCATCTGCTGCTCGACGACCACATCGCCTACGACGAATGGGGCATCTGGTTCGCCGCCGCCGGCGTGACGGTGCGCCAGCCGCGCCGGCGCACCGCGGTCTTCGATTCCACGCGCGTCGCGGTCGAGGCGGCGATGGAAGGCATGGGGGTGGCGCTGGGCGCGCCGTTCCTGTTCTCGGCCGAGATCGCGTCGGGCCGGCTGGTTCGGCCGCTGCCGCTGGTGGTGCCCGCCGGACGGTCCTACTGGCTCGTCTGCCGCAAGCAGGATGTCGACCGGCCGACGGTCAAGGCCTTCCGCGAATGGCTGCTGGAGGAAACCCAAGCCCTGCGCAACGATCCTACGGCGATGGCGGAACCTCGCGCAGGTAATGCATCAGGTCGAGCGGTGGCGGCGGCACGGCGGTCTGCGAAAGCAGGCCGTGCACCTGCCCGCGGTGGTGGGTCTGGTGGTTGAAGAAATGCATCAGGATCCAGCGCACCGGCGTGGTCACCGTGTCGCCCGCCATGTTCGTGTAGCGCAGCGAGGAATTCGCCGTCGGCTCGTCGAGCGCGTCGCAGTACGTGACGATCTGCGCGTCCTCGGCCGTGCGTGCCACGTGCAGGCCGATGAAATCGCCGTAGAGGATCTCGTCGAGGCTGTCGATCTTCGCCGGATGCCCGGTCAGCCGGCCCATCCACAGCCGGTCGCCGACGAGGATGTGGTTGAGCGTGGCGTGGATCGAGCCGAAGAAGGACGGGCGCTGCATGAAAAGCTCGTTGTCGTGCAGCTTGCCGCACGCGGCGTAGACCCGGGCGTTGGCCCACTGGTTGTAGCGCGCGAACACGCGGAACTGGTCGGGCTTCATGCGCAACGCCTCCGTCTGTAACGATAGGCCGGAATAATGCGCCGAATCCCGGCGGAAGGAAATTCCATGCGCGTCGCCTGTCTCCTCGCTGCCCTCCTCGCGTCGGCATCCGCCGCCGCCTTCGACCTGCAGGGCCATCGCGGGGCGCGCGGGCTTGCACCCGAGAACACGCTGCCGGCCTTCGCGACGGCGCTGTCGCTGGGCGTGTCGACGCTGGAACTGGATCTGGGCGTCACGCGCGACGGTATCGCGGTCGTGGCGCACGACCGGCGGCTCAATCCCGACATCACGAAGGGGCCGGACGGGATGTGGATCGCCCAGCCCGCCCCGCGCGTGCGCGAGCTGACGCTGGCCGAACTGCAGCGCTTCGACGTGGGCACGATCCGCGCCGACATCGACTATGCGCGCACCTTCGCGAACCAGAAGCCGGTGCCCGGCACGCGCATGCCCACGCTCGACGCGGTGTTCGAGCTGGCGAAGCGCGCGGGCAATACGTCCGTGCGCTTCAATGTCGAGACCAAGATCTCGCCGCTCTTTCCCGACGAGACGCTGGTGCCGGAAGAATTCGCGCGTGCCGCGATCGCCGCGATCGACCGCAACGGGATGCGCGCGCGCACCACGCTGCAATCCTTCGACTGGCGCACGCTGGCGGTGGCCAAGCGCCTCGCCCCCGACCTGGCGCGCGCGTACCTCACGCTCGAGCGCGGCAATGGCGACAATGTCTGGAAGGGGCGCGGCGCCAGCCCGTGGACCGGGCTCGACGCCGCCGCGCACGGCAACTCGGCACCGCGGCTGGTCAGGGCGGCGGGCGGGTCGATCTGGTCGCCCTTCTTCCGCGACATGACCGATGCGGCCTTCGCAGAAGCGAAATCGCTGGGGCTGACCGTGATTCCGTGGACCGTAAACGATCCGGCCGACATGGCGCGGCTGGTCGATCTGGGCGTCGACGGGATCATCAGCGACTATCCCGACCGGCTGCGCGCGGTGCTGGCGGCGAAGGGCAAGGCCCTGCCCGCGCCCACGCCGGTCGAACCCTGACGGAAGTATTGCGGGCCTTGATTCCGCCCGCCGGTCTTGTTGTACTCGCCGGGGCCGAACCAAGAGCTCATCGAGGGGAAAAATGAAGAAAATCCGGAAGTCTGCGGCACAGGCGCTCGATGGCCTGCTGTTCGACGGGATGAAGATCGCAGCGGGCGGTTCGGCCTGTGCGGCATCCCCGAGCTGCTGATCGCGGCGATCCGCGACGCCGGCACGAAGAACCTGACCGTCGCCTCGAACAATGCGGGCGTGGACGGCTTTGGCCTCGGCATCCTGCTCGGCACGCACCAGATCAAGAAGATGGTCTCGTCCTATGTGGGCGAAAACGCGGAATTCATGCGCCAGTACCTCTCCGGCGAACTCGAGCTCGAATTCAATCCGCAGGGCACGCTGGCCGAGCGTATGCGCGCGGGCGGTGCCGGCATTCCCGGCTTCTACACGCGCACCGGCGTGGGCACCGTGATCGCCGAGGGCAAGGAGCACAAGGAGTTCGACGGCCAGACCTACATCCTGGAGCGCGCGTTCGTCGCCGACCTTTCCATCGTCAAGGCGTGGAAGGCCGATCCGTCGGGCAATCTCGTGTTCCGCAAGGCGGCGCGCAATTTCAATCCGCCGGCCGCGACCTGCGGCAAGGTCTGCGTCGCCGAGGTGGAGGAGATCGTGCCGCTCGGCTCGCTCGATCCCGACCACATCCACCTGCCCGGCATCTACGTGCACCGCATCGTGCAGGGCAAGCATGAGAAGCGCATCGAACAGCGCACAACCCGCAAGCGCGCGGCCTGAGGAGAGAGACGATGCCCTGGAACCGCGATCAGATGGCGGCGCGCGCCGCGAAGGAACTGCAGGACGGCTGGTACGTCAATCTCGGGATCGGCATCCCGACGCTGGTGTCCAACTACATCCCCGAAGGTATCGAGGTCACGCTGCAGTCGGAGAACGGCATGCTCGGCATGGGGCCGTTCCCGTTCGAGGGCGAGGAAGACCCCGACCTGATCAACGCCGGCAAGCAGACGATCACCGAGCTGCCGCAGACCTCGTTCTTCGATTCCGCGACCAGCTTCGCGATGATCCGCGGCGGCAAGATCGCCATGGCCATCCTCGGCGCCATGGAAGTGTCGGAGACCGGCGACCTCGCCAACTGGATGATCCCCGGCAAGCTCGTCAAGGGCATGGGCGGGGCGATGGACCTGGTCGCCGGCGTGGGCCGCGTGGTGGTGGTGATGGACCACACCAACAAGGCCGGCGAATCGAAGGTCCTCAAGTCGTGCTCGCTGCCGCTGACCGGCAAGGGCGTGGTCAACCGGATCATCACGAATCTCGGCGTGCTCGACGTGGTGCCCGGCGGGCTGAAGCTCGTCGAGCTGGCCGACGGCGTGAGCGAAGCCGATTTCCGCAAGGCGACCGAAGCAAAACTCGTCGCCTGACCGCAAAAATCCGCGCGCGGGTGCCCGGGCTGGGTTAACCTCCGGTCCGAGAGGATTCAGCCTGCATGTTCGAGGTGACTTGGCGCCGGTACCGGGGCCTGCCCGGCCCGGTTCAGGGTGCCGTCCTGATGGTCGTCGCCGCCGTCGCCTTCGCGGGGATGAACATCATCATCCGCGCGATGAGCTTCGAGCTCCACCCGTTCCAGATCTCGTTCTTCCGCGTCGTGATCGGCGTCGCGTTCATGATGCCCTGGGTGATGCGCGTGGGCATCGGCGCCCTCGCCACCGCCAGCCACAAGCTCTATCTGAGCCGCTCGCTGCTCGGCTACGCCTCGATGCTGTGCTGGTTCACCGGCCTCGCGAGCCTCGAGATCGCCGAGGCGACGGCGCTGGGCTTCACCTCGCCGCTCTTCGCGACCGCCGCCGCAGCCCTGCTGCTGGGCGAGGTCGTGCGCGCAAGGCGCTGGACGGCCACGCTCGTCGGGCTGACCGGTGCGATGATCGTGATCCGGCCCGGCTTCGGCGACGATCTCCAGCTCGCCCATATCCTTGTTCTTCTCTCGGCCGCACTGGGCGGCTGGAACGCGATCACGGTCAAGCAGCTCACGCGCACCGACAATCCGAACGTCATCATCGTCTACATGTCGCTCTACATGCTGCCGTTCGCACTGGTCCCGGCCCTGTTCGTCTGGCGCTGGCCGTCGGTCGACGCGTTGCTGCTGACCGCCCTGCTCGGCGTGTGCGCCACGATCGGCCACCAGTGTTTCACGCGCGCGATGGCGGCGTGCGAGGCGTCCTACGTGCTGCCGTTCGAGTTCGCGCGCCTGCCGATCTCGGCCGTCATGGCCTATTTCATCTTCGCCGAGCAGCCCGACATCTGGACCTGGATCGGCGGCAGCGTGATCATCGGCTCGACCTTCTACATCGCCCAGCGCGAGGCCTATATCGCGCGCAAGGCCCGCGAGCTGGGCCGCGAGCCGCCGGTGCGAAAACCCGAGCCGCCCGCATGAACGAGGCCGGAAGGCGCAATCTCGAAGGTGCCTTGTGGATGATCGCCTCGGGCATCGTCTTCTCGGCGCAGAACGCGATCGTCAAGCAGCTCGGCACGCGGCTCGATTCCTTCGAGATCGCCTTCTTCCGCTGCGTGTTCGGGCTGGCGGTCGTGCTGCCCTTCGTGTTCCACGGCGGCACGGGCCTGTTCCTGACCGGAAGGCCGGGGCTGCACATCGTGCGTGCGCTGGTCGGCGTGTCGGGCATGTTCTGCGGCATGTACGCGGTCACGCACCTGCCGCTCGCCGACGCCACCGCCATTTCGTTCGCCAAGCCGCTGTTCGCGGTGCTGCTCGCCGCGACGTTCCTTGGCGAGAGCGTGGGCTGGCGGCGCTGGTCGGCCACGGCCGCGGGCTTCGTGGGCGTTGTCGTCATCGTGCGGCCGGGGTCGGACATGTTCGACTTCGCGCACGTCGCCGCCCTGCTCGGCGCGTTCCTGATCGCCGACGTGATCGTGCTGGTGAAGAAGCTGCAGGGCAGCGAGCGCAACGCGACGATCATGGCCTATTTCGGCATCGTCACGTCGATCGCCAGCGCCATCCCCGCCTTCTTCGTCTGGATCACGCCGACCTGGGCGGAGCTCGCACTGCTCGCCTGCATCGGGGTTTCGGCGAGCACGGGGCAGTGGATGGCGCTGAAGGCGTATCGCGCGGCCGAGGCGTCGGCCGTCGTGCCGTTCGACTATATGCGCCTGGTCTTCGCGATCCTCTATGGCTGGCTGTTCTTCGCCGAGATCCCCGACCACTGGACGCTGGCGGGGTCGGCCATCCTGATCGGCGCCACGCTCTACATCGCCTATCGCGAGATCCGGCTCGGCAAGATGCCGGGCCCGGGCGGGGCGTGATGTTCGCAAGGCTTTCCGACTGGGCGCATTCGCTTCCCGGCAACGCGCGCGGCTGCATCTGGGCCTTCGCGTCGATGTTCATCTTCGGGCTGATGGAAGCGACGATCAAGTCGATGGGCACGTCGATGCACCCGCTGCAGATCGCGTTCTTCCGCTGCATGTTCGCCTTCGTGTTCATCGCCCCCATCGTGCTGGGCCTCGGCGGCTTCGCGCGCGTGGCCACGCAGCGCTTCGGCGCGCATTTCGCGCGCACGCTGCTGGGCTACACCGCGATGGCGACGGGCTTCATCGCGCTCACGCACATGCCGATCGCCGACGCGGTGGCGCTGGGCTATGTGCGCCAGCTCTTCCTCGTCGTGCTCGCCGTGACGATGCTGGGCGAGATCGTGCGCTGGCGGCGCTGGACGGCGACGGCCGTGGGGTTCCTCGGCGTGGTCGTGATGGTGCGCCCGGGTGCGGGTGTGCTCGATCCGTACGCGTTCGTGGCGTTGGCCAGCGGCTTCTTCGTCGCGTGCGTGACGGTGGCGATGAAGCGCCTGAGCGAGACCGAGAGTGCCGAAGCCACCGTGTTCTGGTTCAGCACGTTCTCGACGGTCGTGTCGTTCGTTCCGGCACTTACCGTGTGGCGCTGGCCGGAGCCGACCGAATGGGTCTGGGCGGCCGCACTCGGCGTGATGGGGGCCGGCGGGCAGTTCTGCGCCATGCGCGCCTACCGGATCGCCGAGGCGACGGCGGTCGAACCGGTCGATTACGGGCGCATGGTGATGGCCGCGATCTTCGGCGTGTTCGTCTTCGGCGAGACGCTCGACATGTACACGCTGACCGGCGCCGCGATCATCGTGGCGAGCACGCTCTATATCGCGCGGCGCGAAGCCGCACTCGGCGTCAGGACCAGACCGCCGTCAGGCTGAGGGCGAGCGGCAGGATCGCGAGGGCCGCCAGCGGCCGGCGCAGCTGCAGGTACCAGCGCGGGAACCGGCCGGCGGCGACGGCGCGCATGTCCACGACGAACGCCGCCCAGTGCCCGACGATCAGCAGGATCAGCGCCGGGGCCGGATCCATCCACACGGCGGCAAGCCAGCCGAGCAGGGCCGGCGCCACGCTCCAGCCGAGCACGGGCCAGTCCTGCTGGTCGGGGCTGGCGAGTGCCCGGCCCCAGTGGACGGCGCCCAGGAACGACAGGATCACGGCGGCGTAGGAAAGCTGCGCAGCCAGTGCAAAACCCGCCTCGGGTGCGGGCCCCCAGACGCCCGGCAGGGCAAGCCAGAACGGCAGCAGCCCGGCAAAGCCGAGCCAGCGCGCGGCGCGCGGAACCTCGGACAGGGAGAATGCGGTCATTGGCGGCCTTCGGGGAATCCGCTACGAGGGAGCTGGAAACTGGACCGCCCGGAAGAAGGAATCAAGCCATGGAAATTCGCGGCGAAGCGGCGATCGTCACCGGCGGCGGATCGGGACTGGGCGAAGGGACGGCGCGGGCACTGGCCAAGGCCGGTGCGAAGGTCGCGGTGTTCGACGTCAACCCCGAAGCGGCCAAGCGCGTGGCGGAGGAGATCGGCGGCATCGCGCTTTTCTGCGACGTGTCGTCGGCCGACGCCGCGGCGGCCTGCATCAAGAAGGCGCGCGAGACGCACGGGGCCGCGCGCGTGCTGGTCAACTGTGCGGGCATCGCACCGGCCGCGCGCATCGTCGGCAAGGACGGGCCGATGGCGCTCGACGCGTTCCGCCGCACGATCGAGATCAACCTGATCGGCACCTTCAACATGATGCGGCTTGCGGCTGCCGACATGCAGACCCTGCCCGCGAACGCCGAAGGCGAGCGCGGCCTGATCGTGATGACCGCATCCGTCGCCGCGTTCGAAGGCCAGATCGGTCAGGCGGGTTATGCCGCATCGAAGGGCGGTGTCGCCGCCCTGACGCTGCCGGCCGCACGCGAATTCGCGAAGGCGGGGATCCGCGTGATGACCATCGCCCCCGGCCTGTTCGGCACGCCGATGCTGCTGGGCATGCCGCAGATGGTGCAGGACAGCCTTGCCGCACAGGTGCCGTTCCCGTCGCGCTTCGGCCGGGCGGACGAGTATGCGTCGCTGGTGATGCATTTCCTTTCCAACACGATGCTGAACGGCGAGACCGTGCGCCTCGACGGCGCCATCCGCATGGGCCCCAAATGACGCTGCGCAACCGCGTCACGCCCTTCTCGACGATCGAGGCAGACCCGGCGCGCGGCCTGTTCATGGGCAATCGCGGCTGCCTGCACGGCGAACACCGCAATCTCGAGGTCGAGACGACGCGCGAGAAGCGCTGGCTGATCTGCCAGCTCAATTTCAAGGGCCGCAAGCGGCGCATCATGTGGCCCGGCCACTATACCGAGCTGTTCTTCCTCGACGAGGCGACCGCATTCGCCGCCGGCCATCGCCCCTGCGCGGAATGCCGGCGTGCGGCCTATGACAGTTTCCTCAAACTGTGGCCCGGCAAGAAGGCCGACGCGACCAAGCTCGACAACGCGTTGGCGAGCGAGCGCCGCCGCCCGTGGCCGGCGACCTTCGCCGAACTGCCCGATGGCGCCATGTACGCGCGCGACGAAGCGGCCTTCCTCAAATGGAACGGCAAGGCGTGGCGCTGGAGCCATACGGGCTACACGCCGGCCGAAATCCCCGAAGGCGACGTCGCGGCGCTCACGCCCGAAGGCACGGTCGAGGTGCTGCGCGCCGGGTACAAGCCGCTCGTGCATCCGAGTGCGCGGTTGGACCCCTCACCCTAGCCCTCTCCCCGGAGGGGAGAGGGGATGGCTTCCCTCTCCCGCTTGCGGGAGAGGGTTAGGGTGAGGGTGAGGACTTCGCCACCCCATCCATGAACTTCGCCAGCTCGATATCCCGCTTCGTCAGCCCGCCGGCATCGTGCGTGGCGAGAACGACATCGACCTTGTTGTAGACGTTGAACCACTCGGGATGGTGGTCCATCTTCTCGGCCTTCAGCGCCACGCGCGTCATGAAGGCGAAGGCCGCGTTGAAGTCCGCGAACTTGTAGGATTTCGCGA
Organism: Tagaea sp.; assembly: GCA_965279565.1. GTDB lineage: Bacteria > Pseudomonadota > Alphaproteobacteria > CACIAM-22H2 > CACIAM-22H2 > Tagaea. The sequence continues at coordinate 848,403 of OZ257249.1, forward strand.
TCGCGTCGCGGTCGGGCAGTTCGGCCCAGCCGTCGAGTGCGGCAAGGGCATCATTGCGCGCGGGCCCGGTCAGTCGTTCGGCCATCCTCGGTCTCCCTGTCCGCTTTGCACGGACGCAGCGCCCGCGCTAGGCTCGAAAGCACCATGTCCGAGCCTTCGCGTCCAGCCCCCGACCTCGCCGAAATCGAACGCCTTGCCGAGAAGGCCGTCGCGACGATCCCGGCCGAGCTGCGAAAGCACACCGGCGACATCGTGCTGCGCGTCGAAGAGTTCTGCGACGAGGAGACCGAGAAGGAGATGGACCTGGAGAGCCCGTGGGAGCTGATGGGCCTCTATCGCGGCGTCGACATGCTCCGCGATTCGACGGCGAGCGTGCGCACGCAGCCCGACATGATCTTCCTCTATCGCCGCCCGCTGCTCGACTACTGGTGCGAGTCGGGCGAGGACCTCTACACGCTGGTGCGCCACGTGATGATCCACGAGATCGGCCATCATTTCGGTTTCTCCGACGACGACATGGAACATCTGGAGTCCCTGACGGAATGAGCGACGAGAACGGCGGCGACGTCCCTTCGAAGGCGGATCTCGAACTGGTCGAGGCGGCGCGTGCGGCGATCGCACGTCTCTATGCCGAGAACCGCCACCATATCGGCTCGGCGCTGCGCACGCGCTCGGGCCGGGTCTACACGGCCGTGCATCTCGACACCTATGTCGGGCGCGCGTCGGTCTGCGCCGAGGCCGTGGCCCTGGGCCGCGCCATCGCCGAGGGCGAGAGCGACATCGAAACCATCGTGTCGGTCCGCCACCCCCGCCCGGCCGAGTCCGACCGCACGATCCGGATCGTCAGCCCGTGCGGCATCTGCCGGGAAATGCTTTCGGATTTCGCCCCGGGCTCGCGGGTCATCGTGCCGGGCGAGGACGGGCCGGTCGGGGTGCCCGTGGATGTCCTTCTGCCGCGCAAATATTCCGTCCCCAAGCGTCGAAATCCCCGGAATTGAACACATTTTTTAGTGTTTTCAACGGCTTGGCGGAAGTCGTCGAGTTGACCAATTAACGAATCTGGTATAATATTCTTTAAATTCGCTTCGATGTTGTGCAGTTCGAGAATCTAGCCTATCTGACTAAAAAGAAAGGCCAGCCAATGTTCGGCCGCCAGAGGAATGCAATGGCACTACCACCGAGACCAGGCATGCCGGGAAAGCCCGGAGCCGCTGCAACGTCCAAGATGCCGATCGGCACGCTCGTCGTGACCGGCCAGACCTGCCCCGAAAGCGGGATCTGGGAAAGCCAGGGCACGCCATCGGGCCGCTCGTCCTTCCCGAAGGGCACGCGCATGCCGGCGTACGACAAGAAGTCGTGCGTGTGGAAGCTCGTCCGCTACCCGTAAGACGGAGCCGGCATCTATGCGCCTTCTCGCACTCGCCATCCTGGCACTGACCCTCGGCGTCGCCGGCCTGCAGATGATGGCCGAAGACGGCAAGGCCCGCGCGCAAGCACCGGCTGCACTCCAGGGCGAATAACGCCGCAGGCTTCAAACGAAAAACGGGCGGGATCGGAAAAACCGGTCCCGCCCGTTTTCTTTTGGTGCGCCGGATCGCTACTTGCGCGCGACCATCAGCTTCTTGATCTCGGCGATCGCCTTGGCCGGGTTCAGCCCCTTCGGGCACGTCTTCGTGCAGTTCATGATCGTGTGGCAGCGATAGAGGCGGAACGGATCCTCGAGATTGTCGAGCCGTTCGCCCGTCGCCTCGTCGCGGCTGTCGGCGATCCAGCGATAGGCCTGCAGGAGCACGGCGGGGCCGAGATAGCGGTCGCCGTTCCACCAGTAGCTCGGGCAGCTTGTCGAGCAGCAGAAGCACAGGATGCATTCCCACATGCCGTCGAGCTTGGAACGCTCTTCCGGGCTCTGCGGGCGCTCGCGGTCGGGCGGCGGCGTCTCGCTCTTCAGCCACGGCTCGATCGAGCGCAGCTGCGCGTAGGCCAGCGTCAGGTCGGGGACCAGGTCCTTGATGACCGGCATGTGCGGCAGCGGATAGATCTTCACGTCGCCGGCGCACTCGTCGATGCCCTTGGTGCAGGCCAGCGTGTTCGTGCCGTCGATGTTCATCGCGCACGAACCGCACACGCCTTCGCGGCACGAGCGGCGGAAGGTGAGTGTGGGGTCGATCTCGTTCTTGATCTTGATCAGCGCGTCGAGAACCATCGGCGCGGTCTGGTCGAGATCGAGCGTGTAGACGTCCACCCGCGGATTGGCGCCCGTGTCCGGGTCCCAGCGGTAGATCTTGAACGTCTTGGTCCGCTTGGCGCCCGCGGGCGGCGGGAACGTCTTGCCGGTCTGGACCGTCGAGTTGGCGGGAAGCGTGAATTCGGCCATGGGAGCAGCTCAGCCTTTCGGGGACTAGTAGACGCGCGCCTTGGGCGGGAATGCCTGGACCTCGTTGGTCAGCGAGGTCAGCACGACCGGGCGGTAGGCGAAATCGACCTTGCCCTTGGAATCGAGCCACGCGATCGAGTGCTTCATCCAATCCTTGTCGTCGCGGTCCGGATAATCCTCGCGCGCGTGGGCGCCGCGGCTTTCCTTGCGGTTGAGTGCCGATTCCAGCGTGACGACCGCCTGCGCGATCAGGTTGTCGTACTCCAGCGATTCGACGAGGTCGGAGTTCCACACCAGCGAGCGGTCCGAAACGCCGATGTCGCCGCTCTTGGCGAAGGTCGCCGCGATCAGCTTCGAGCCTTCCGACAGCACGTCGCCCGTGCGGTAGACGGCACAGTTGTTCTGCATGATGCGCTGCATCTCGGCGCGCAGGACGGCGGTCGGTGCCGGGCCCTTCGCGTAGCGCATCTTGTCGAGGCGCGCGACGCACGCATCGCCGGCCCCCTTGGGCAGTGGCTTTTGCGGCGCACCGGGCTGGACGATCTCCGCCGCGCGGATCGCGGCGGCGCGGCCGAACACGACGAGATCGAGCAGCGAGTTCGAGCCGAGACGGTTCGCCCCGTGCACCGACACGCACGCCGCCTCGCCGATCGCCATCAGGCCGGGCACCACAGTGGCCGTGCCGTTCTTCATCGTCACGACTTCGCAGCGGTGGTTCGTCGGGATGCCGCCCATGTTGTAATGGACGGTCGGCAGCACCGGGATCGGCTCCTTCGTCACGTCGACATTGGCGAAGATCTTCGCGGTCTCCGAGATGCCGGGCAGGCGCTCGTGCAGCAGCTTGGCGTCGAGATGCTCGAGATGGAGATGGATGTGGTCCTTCTCCTTGCCGACGCCGCGGCCCTCGCGGATCTCCATCGTCATCGCGCGGCTGACGACGTCGCGCGAAGCGAGGTCCTTGGCCGACGGCGCGTAGCGCTCCATGAAGCGCTCGCCGTTGGAGTTGGTGAGGTACCCGCCCTCGCCGCGCGAGCCTTCGGTGATCAGGCAGCCGGCACCGTAGATGCCGGTCGGGTGGAACTGGATGAACTCCATGTCCTGCAGCGGCAGGCCGGCGCGCAGCGCCATCGCGTTGCCGTCGCCCGTGCACGTGTGCGCCGACGTCGCCGAGAAATACGCGCGCCCGTAGCCGCCCGTGGCCAGCGCCACGATGTTCGCCTGGAAGCGGTGCAGCGTGCCGTCCAGCAGGTTCCACGCCATCACGCCGCGGCAGGCACCTTCCTCGTCCATGATCAGGTCGAGGGCGAAATACTCGATGAAGAACTCGGCGTTGTTCTTGAGGCTCTGCTGGTAGAGCGTGTGCAGGATCGCGTGGCCGGTGCGGTCGGCCGCGGCGCACGTGCGCTGGGCGACACCCTTGCCGTACTCGGTCGTCATGCCGCCGAACGGGCGCTGGTAGATCTTGCCCTCGGTCGTGCGGCTGAACGGCACGCCGTAATGCTCGAGCTCGATGATCGCCGGGATGGCTTCCTTGCACATGTACTCGATCGAGTCCTGGTCGCCGAGCCAGTCGGAGCCCTTGACCGTGTCGTACATGTGCCAGCGCCAGTCGTCGGCACCCATGTTGCCGAGTGCGGCGGAAATACCGCCCTGTGCCGCCACCGTGTGGCTGCGCGTCGGGAACACCTTCGAGATGCAGGCGGTCTTCAGGCCCTTGGCGGCCATGCCGAACGTGGCGCGAAGGCCGGCACCGCCCGCCCCCACGACGACGACGTCGTAGATGTGGTCGACGATCTTGTAGGCCTGGCCGCCCAGCGACGCAGACGAAGCATCAGGCATTGGATCAGCCTCCGAAAGCGAGCTTGAGGACCGCGAAGGCCGAGATGGCGCCGAACAGCAGGGCGGCCCCGTTGACCGCGAGCAGCGACGCGATCTTCACGCCTTCGTGATGGACATAGTCCTCGATGACGACCTGCATGCCCAGACGCGCATGCTGGAACGTCGCGACGACGAGAACGAGCAGGAGCACGGCGACGACCGGCGAGGCGACCCATGCCTGCAGGTCGATGCGCGGCGCGCCGGCGAGCCGGATCAGCGACGCGACGAACCACAGCGACAGCGGGATCAGCGCGATGGCCGTCACGCGCTGGGCCCACCAGTGATGCGTGCCGTCCTTGGCGGAACCCATGCCGCGGGCGCGGCCGAGCGGCGAGCGGAGCGACTTCGACATTTCAGCGCCCTCCCAGAACGGCAAGACCCAGCGCCCAGGCGAGGATCGTGGCGGCGATCGTGAAGGCGACGACGAGCCAGCCCGACTTCTCCGCCGTCGGCAGGTCGAAGCCGTAGCCGGCGTCCCAGAACAGGTGCCGGATGCCGTTGCCCAGATGGAAGAAGAACGCGACCGACCAGCCGAACAGGATGAAGCGGCCGAAGCCCGAGCCGACGAACGCGTTGACGCTGTCGAAGGCGCGCTCGCCGGTCGCCGCGGCGACCAGCCAGCAGGCCAGCATCAGCGTGCCGACCGCGAGCGCCACGCCGGTGGCGCGGTGCGTGATCGACAGGATCGAGGTGTACTGCGGGCGGTAGACCTGCAGGTGCGGCGACAGCGGCCGCGGATGCGGTTTGGCGGAACTCTTGGAATCTGCGGCCATGGCCCCTCGGTTTTCCTGATCGCGCGGCCGATGTCCCGGCCTTCGCAATTCTTCCCGGCAGGCTTAAGGATTTAGACCCAGACCCAAGCCGCGTCAATTGACGGCTTTGCCGAGAGGCTTACCGCAGACGCGAACGATTCGCTGTGGACAGACCTGTGGATGGCGTGTGCGCCGAATGTGATCAACGCGGGATTCCATCAACAAGATTCTGAAGCCGCTCCGCCGATTCGGATTGGCTGCAATGCGCGGCTTTGAGACCATCGTTTCCGGTAAGCGAAAGCGAGGAGACGACGACACGGCAGCGATCCTTCTCCAGCGCGTCCCGTAGCTAGGACGCGATCCACTGGCAGGAGCCGGCCCCGAAAGGGTGGCGGCGCGGGAAGGACGGGGTCGGGGCGTTTCTCCGGAGCGGTCGGCGGAGGCCCGGTGCGAGCCGGGCGGAAGGCGGCAACTCCATTCCCTTCGCGACGGTCGGCGGGTTCCCCTGGGGGTCCGCCCACGTCAGCGCGGGGGGACGGCGTCGACGGATCCGCGCGATGCGGGGATTCAGGCCGACGGTCGGGGTCGCGAGGGTTCCGCAAGGGACCGGCAGGTGCGGCGGTGACGGCGGGGCGGACCTCAGGGGTCCAGGAACCCGCGATCGTCGGACAGGCTGCGAGGCACGCAAGGCAGGTGCGAAAGCGCCGTCGTGCGAAGCTCGCGCGAGGCTCGGGTCAGGTCTGGGACCGCGGAGCAGGCAAGGGTCGGACGTCTCGGGTTCGGGTTTCGGAGGGCCGCGCGTGGCCGCCGGGACCCTCGTCGGTGGGACGCGGACGGAATCGGGCGGACCAGGGCTCGACCGGACGTGCGAAGCAGGCCCATCGGGGGAAAGCCCGGGTTTCGGCTGCCATGAGGCGGCCGGCGGTCCCGCGAAAGCGGGGGTGTCGGTGGTGTCGGATCAGCGGCGTGCACGCCCGATCCGGCGGTCCTCGCGAGGCGTCAGGGAGCCCTTTGTCCCGCCCGGACAACGGCCGATCGCAAGATCGCCCCTGGCGCCTCTTCATTTTTGGGGATTTTTTATCTCGGGAGGGGCGAGGTGGTGCCGACGGCCCCCTCGCGGGAACCGCCGGCACCCCATCGGCACGTCGGAGCCTGATGTCCCGCCCGGACAACACGGCGCGAAGGCTAAGAAGACTTCGCTTTCCTGACGGAATTTGCGTAACACGCCCCCTCCCCCCCGCCAATCGGATTTTGGGACTTTTACAACTTCAAGCGATTTCAATAACTTGTCAATTTTGGCCGGGGGTCGCGACACCGCGTCGCGGGCCGAGTCGCTTTTCAGCCCTCATCGCGTCGGCCATTGAATTAATTGGATAATCCGGCCTCGGCCGGTCCAGGAGGCCGACGGCGGCGGCAAAAACCGGCCGCCTGAGGAAAACCTGTCAAGTCTCGGGTCCGGCAGAGGTTTCGCTTCGCCGCGGCGCGGAACGCGGCTACACCTCGCCCCCCATGGAAGAGACGGTCGAACTGGAAATCCGCAAGCTCGGGGCGAGCGGCGACGGCGTCGCCGACGGCCCGGTTTTCGTGCCCGGCGCCCTGCCCGGCGAGCGCGTGCGCGCACAGCGCTTCGGCAAGGACCGCGCGCGCGCGGTCGAATTCCTGTCGCGATCGCCCGACCGCGTCGTTGCGCCCTGCCCTCACTTCGCGCAATGCGGCGGCTGCGCCGTGCAGCATCTCGCCGACGCATCCTATGTCGCGTGGAAGTCCGGCCTGCTGACCGCCGCCCTCGCCGCGCGCGGACTGGACGTGGCGCCGGCACCGATGCTGCGCATCGCGACCGGAACGCGCCGGCGCGCGGAACTCGCCGCGTTGCGCACGCAAGGCGGCGTGTCGCTCGGCTTCCATGCCGAAGGCTCGTCCGATCTCGTCGACATCGATTCGTGTCTCGTGCTGGTGCCGAAGATCGTTTCGCTGCTGCCCGCCCTGCGCGCGTTCCTCGCCGATTTCCTGCGCCCGGCCGAAGCGTTCGACATCCACGTGACGGCGGCCGACAACGGCATCGACCTGCTGCTGACCGGCCGCAGCCCCGACGCGCGCAAGCGCGCCGCACTCGCCGACTTCGCGGCCGCCAACGGCATCGTGCGCATCGCCTGGCGGCGCGAGACGGGCGAGGAACCCGAGATCGTCGTGCTGCACGAAAGCCCGCGCATCGCCTTCGGCACGGTCGAGGTGATCCCGCCGCCCGGCGCCTTCCTGCAGGCCGCACGCCCGGCCGAACTCGCAATCGCGTCGGAGATCGCCGCCTCGGTCGGCCGCGCCAAGCGCATCGTCGATCTCTATGCCGGGCTCGGCACGTTCTCGTTCCCGCTGACGGGGCGCGTGCATGCGGTCGAGGGCGACGCCGCGGCGAGTGCCGCCATGCAGGCGGGTGCGCGCGCCGGGTTCCGCGCGGGTCGCGTGACGTGCGAGACGCGCGATCTGGAACGCCGGCCGCTGCTGGCGGAGGAGCTCGACGAATACGACGCCGCGATCTTCGATCCGCCGCGCGAGGGGGCGCGCGAACAGGCCGCGTATCTCGCGGCCTCGTCGGTGCCCGTCGTCGTCGCGGTTTCGTGCAGCCCGGCCAGCTTCGCGCGCGACGCGCGCGCGCTGGTCGACGGCGGCTACACGCTCGCGCGCGTCGTGCCGGTCGACCAGTTCCTGTGGACCGGCCATCTCGAGCTGGTCGCGACCTTCACGAAACCCAAGCGGGCCCGCGTTCCGCGCCGCTAGCCGTTGCCCATCGCCTTCTTCGCGTCGGCGACTTCCGCCAGTGCCGAGCGGCGCATCAGCGAATACTCGGTCGACGCGATGATGAACGAATAGCCGCGCCGGTAGAGTGCGGCCGCATCGAACTTGCCGTAGGGCACGGTGCAGCACGGCTTGCCCGCCTTCGTCGCGGCGGCGAGGATGCGGTCCATCGCGGCGAGATGGTCGGGATGGTCGAACTGGCCGACGATGCCCATCGAGCCCGACAGGTCGTTCGGGCCGATGACGAGCAGGTCCACGCCGTCGACGCGCGCGATCGCCTCGGCATTGCCCATCGCCTCGACCGATTCGATCTGCACCATGACGAAGAGATTCTCGGCCATGTGGGCGCGGTAGTCGTCGATCGACACGCCGTTGGCCATCGCGCGCCACGGCCCGATGCCGCGCGAACCCTTGGGCGGATAGCGGCACGCATCGACGACGGCGCGCGCCTGGTCGACATTGTGGATCATCGGCACCATGACGCTGTCGGCACCCATGTCGAGCAGCTGCTTGAAATAGACCGGATCGCCGATCGGCACGCGCACGCCGATGCCGAGATCGTACGGCACGCTCGCCTGCAGCATGGCGTGCGTGGCCTGCAGGCTGGCGGGCCCGTGTTCGTTGTCGATGATCAGCGCGTCGTAGCCCACGCCGGAAAGCACTTCGACGGCCATCGGGCTGGCGGTGTGCAGCCATGCGCCGAAGGCCTTGCGACCGCCGGCGAGCCGGCGCTTGAGCTGGTTTGGTTTCAGGACTGGCATTTTGCGTTTCTCCCCCGGCGCATCTTCGGCGCTTGCGCCGGTCACGAGCAAGCCCCTAAAACGGTCGGCGTGGGACTTTTGCGCATCCTTTTCCCCCGGTCTCGCACGCCCCGCCGCCCCGACGGCCGCGACAAGACCGTCGCCGTCGAAGGCCTGCTTGCTCCCGGCGAGACGACCGACGTGCGCGTGCGCCGCAACCCGCGCGCGCGGCGCATCTCGGTGCGCGTCGACGCGTCCGACGGCGCCATCGCACTGACCGTCCCGTGGCACACGCCGGTCGAGGAAGGCCTGCGCTTCGCGCGCCGGCAGGGCGACTGGCTGCGCGCGCGCCTGGCGGCCGTACCCGCGCGCGTCGAGTTCGCCGACGGAACGAGTTTCGATTTCCGCGGTGCGCGCCTTGCCGTGCGCCACGTGCCCGGCCGTGCCACGCGCCGCGAAGGCGACGTGCTGCTGGTGGGCGGTGCCCCCGAATTCGTCGCGCGCCGCGTGCGCGACTGGCTGAAACGCGAGGCGCGCACGCTGCTGACCGCGAAGGCCCGCGAGCTGTCGCAGGGGATCGGCCGCCCGCTCAAGGCCGTGCGCATCGCCGATCCGCGCACGCGCTGGGGCAGTGCGGCAAGTAACGGCACGCTCGCTTTCTCGTGGCGGCTCGTGCTCGCGCCGCCCGACGTGCTCGACTATGTCGTCGCGCACGAGGTGGCGCATCTGCGCCACATGAACCACGGACCGGCCTTCTGGGCGCTGGTCGGCGAGCTTGCCGGCGACGTGACGGCCCCGCGCGCATGGCTGGCCGAGAACGGTGCGAAGCTGCTGCGCCATGGCTGAAGCGCCCGCCGAACGCGCCACGCCGGGAATCATCGCGCTGCTCACCTCGATGGTGATGCTCGGGCAGATGACGATCTCGATGTACATCCCCTCGCTGCCCTCGCTGACCGAGGCGCTCGCCGCCCCGCCCGAGCAGGTCAAGCTGACGATGACGCTGTATCTGGCGTGCTTCGCGCTGTCACAGCTCGTCTGGGGGCCGTTGTCCGACCGGTTCGGGCGCCGGCCGATCCTGTTCGCGGGCATCGGCGTCTATCTCGTCGGCACGCTCGCCTGCGCGCTCGCACCCAACATCGCGACGCTGATCCTCGCGCGCGGCGTGCAGGGGATCGGGGCGTGCGTGGGGGCGACCGTCTCGCGCGCCGTCACGCGCGACCGCTACGAACGCGGCGAGGCGGCGCGCACGCTCGCCTATATCGGCATCGCGATCGCGATCGGGCCGGCACTTGCCCCGGTCCTCGGCGGCCAGCTCCAGACCTGGTTCGGCTGGCGTGCCGCGTTCGTCGTGCTGGCGAGCTTCGCCGTCCTCGTGGCGGCGGCCACCTATCTGCGGCTCGAGGAATCGAACCGCAATCCAGATCCGCATGCGCTGGAACCCATGCGCCTGCTGCACGCGTTCGGCACGCTGCTGGGCAGCCGCGTCTATGTCGGCTACGCGCTGACGATGTCGGGCACGTTCGCGGGGCTGATGGCCTACACGACCGGCATCCCGTTCGTGTTCATCGACATGTTCGGCGTGTCGCCCGCGATGTTCGGCTTCGTGCCGACCTTCACGGTGGTCGGCTTCGTGTCGGGATCGTTCCTGGCGAGCCGGCTTGCCCATCGCGCGCAGGGCTCGTGGATGGTCGCGGCGGGCTCGGCGATCTGTGCTGCGTCCGGCGCGATTTTCGTCGCGGTCGTGGCCGGCGGCTTCGCGAGCCCCGCCAGCGTCGTCGCCCCGATGATCGTGTTCATGTTCGGCTTCGGCATCGCGATGCCCAACGCGATGGCCAACGCCATGCAGCCCTTCCCGCGCATCGCCGGGGCCGCCGCCGCCCTGCAGGGCTTCCTGCAGATGGCGATCGCCGCGGCGGGGACCATCGGCGTGGCCGCCCTTTCCGACGGCACGCCGCTGTCGACCGCACTTGGCGTGTGCTTCGGCGGAATGCTCGCCGCGTTCGGCTATTTCATCCTCGCACGGCCCGCCGAGAAGCGCGCCGCATGAACGCGGAACCCAAGCCGGTCGCCGGCCGGCTGCTGCTCGGCCTGATCATCGCACTCGTCGCGGTCGGCCCGCTGTCGACCGATCTCTATCTTCCCTCGCTGCCCGCCATCGGGCGCGACCTGGGTGCGGACGTGGCCGGCACGCAGTTGACGCTGTCGATGTACATGGTCGCCTTCGCGCTCGCCCAGCTCGTCTACGGGCCGCTGTCCGACCGGTTCGGCCGCCGGCCCGTCGTGCTCGGCGGCATCGCGATCTATGTCGCGGCGACGGTCGCCTGCGCGTTCGCGGCGACGATCGACCAGCTTGTCGCCGCGCGCGCCCTGCAGGCGTCGGGGGCATGTGCGGGCGTCGTGCTCGGGCGCGCCATCGTGCGCGACGTCTACGGGCGCGACGGGGCCGCGCGCATGCTCGCCCTCGTGGGTTCGGTGATGGCGTTCGCGCCCGCCTTCGGCCCGGTGCTGGGCGGCATCGTCGAGGTCAATTTCGGCTGGCGCTGGAACTTTGTACTCCTCCTCGCCTTCTCGGCCGTGCTGCTGGCCCTGCTCGGCTGGAAGCTGGTCGAGACGAACCGGCAGCGCGACGCGGCAGCGCTCGATCCCGTGCGCATGCTGCGCAACTACGCCACGCTGCTGCGCGACCGGCGCTATCTGGGCTATGCGCTGTGCGTATCGTTCGGCTATGCGGGCCTGTTCGCGTTCATCTCGGGCTCGTCCTTCGTGCTGATCGACGATCTGGGCCTCGCCCCCGACGTCTATAGCTGGTTCTTCCTGATATGCGTCGTGGGCTATTTCATCGGCGCGCAGACGGCCGCCCACCTGACGACGCGGCTGGGCGTGGACCGGATGCTGGTGCTCGGGGCGTCGATCAACGTCGCGGGCGGAGCGGGCATGCTCGCCGCTTCACTGTCCGGCATCGTCACGCCCGACGTGATCGGGGCGACCTACCTCGTCCTGCCGATGGCGGTCTTCGTGCTGGGCATGGGGATCGGCATGCCGAACGGACAGGGCGGCGCGCTCGGCCCCTATCCGCACATGGCGGGCTCGGCTTCCGCACTGATGGGTTTCATCCAGATGTCGTGCGCCGCCCTCGTGGGCATCGCGTTCGGCCGGCTGCATGACGGCACGCCGGTCGTGCTCGCGATCCTGGTGCTGGGCTGCGGACTCGCGGTCGCGGCCAGCCTCGTGTTCCTCGTCCGGCCATTCGCGAAGCGCTAGCGCTTCTTCCTTGCCACGAACGCCACCAGTCCGCCGCCCGGCGGGCCCTGATGCTCGGCACCGCCCGACACGAACGTGAAGGGCTCGCCGGTCGCGGCGACGATGGTGCCGGCGAGTGCGCCGCGCACGCGGCGGAACGCGGGCTGCGAGGGATCGTCGGCAAGGCACATCGGGACACCACGCAGCATTTCGCCCGGCGGCGGGCCGCCCTTGGCGATCGACGCGACGAGACGTGCGCGTAACCCGCGCGCAAGCTGCGGGCGCGCCTTCAGGCCGAGCTCGCCCAGTGCCGCGACGACCGCCGGAAGATCGACGAGATCGGCCATCGCACGGTGCGCGATGCGCAGATCCCCGCCCCAGCCCGCCGCATGGCCGAGCACGACGATCTCGTGGCAGGGAAACTCGGCGGCGGACGAGACCGCGACGCGTGCACTCCACACGTCCATGTCGCACTTGCGCCACGCGGCAAGCGCGGTTCCGCGCGAAAACTCGCCAAGCGCCACGGCCGCCCCGAGTGCGGTCGCTGCGCGCGCGGCAGCGATGCCCTTCGCCCCGTCGGCGGCCGGACCCTTGATCAGCACCAGATGCGCGTCCTTCGCCGACATGCCGCCGTCGGCCAAGGCGGCGCGCACGGCGGCGGCGGCTTCGTCGACATGCGCGAGGTGGCCGACGACACTTGCGGGCAGCGGTGCCGACACATGCCGGCCGATCGCCAGCGCCTTGCCGCGCGATGCCGCGCGTGTCGCACTTCGCGACAGCACGATCATGTGCGGGGCCGCGGCCCCCTCGATGCCGCCCGACACGACGAACGCGACGCGGGATTCGACTTGCGACGTGCGAATACCCAGATGCCGGGCCAGGCACTTCTTCGCCGCCGCGACGAACACGGCGCGCGAGGTGTCGGCGGGGCCCCCGTCACCCTGCGTCTTCGCCAGCAGCGCCACCACGTCGCGTGCGGCCGGCCGCCGGGCCGCGAGGGCCGCGTCGAGGGCGGCGACATCGTCGACCTTCGGCAACGGCAGGCAGCGCAGGGCCGCACGGCGGGAATAGGCTGTCATGGATATTGCAAAGCTCCGGGGACGGGCCGATCCGCGCGTCCGACTGGAGGAAGTTCAGATGACGATAGCCAAGCACCTGCCCACCGCCAAGCCCCTGTCGCGCCGCCGCATTCTGCTGGCCGCCGGTGCCGCCGGCATCGCCACGCTCGCCGCCCCCGCCCTGCGCGCGCAGAGCCGCGTGCCGATCCGCATCACGCTCAACGCGCCGCGCGACGGCTCGAATGCCGCCTTTTTCCTCGCCGCCGCCAAGGGCTATTTCGCCGAAGCCGGCGTGGAAGCCACGCTCGACCCCTCGCGCGGGGCCGGCGATTCGATCCAGCGCGTGGCGAGCGAGACCTACGATTTCGGCTTCAGCGATTTCACGGTGCTCGTGCAGTTCGCCGCGCGCAATCCCGACAACGCGCCCATCGCGGTCGCGGCCCTCTACACGCGCTCGCCGATCTCGATCATCAGCCTCGCCAAGGCCGGCATCTCCAAGCCCAAGGACCTCGAAGGCAAGAAGCTGGGCGCCCCGCCGACCGACGCGGGCTTCCTGCTGCTGCCCGCCTTCGTGCAGGCGACCGGCATCGACCGCTCGAAGATCCAGGTCGACGCGATCGATCTCTCCTTGCGCGAAGCGGCACTGGCACAGGGGCGCGTCGACGCGGTGACCGGCTTCGATTCGACGACTTTGTTCAACCTGCTGCGCGTCGGCATCAAGCGCGAGGACGTGAAGTTCCTCTATTTCTCCGACCACAATCTCGATTTCTATTCCAACGGCCTCGTCATCTCGCGCAAGTTCCTGCGCGAGCGCGAAGCGCTGGTCCCCGGAGTCGTCGCCGCCTTCGTCAAGGCGTGGCGCGAGACGATCGCCAACCCGGAATCGGCCATCGCCGCACTGGCCGCGGTCGACGGGCTCGTCGACAAGTCGCTGGAGATCGACCGGCTGAAATGGCTGCTCGCAAACCAGGTCGTCAACGACCACAGCAGGCGGCTGGGCATCGGCACGCTCGATGCCGCCCGCTTCGCGCGCGGCATCGACCAGGTCGCGGGTGCCATGGAACTGCCGCGCAAGCCCGCGGTCGCCGACCTGTGGACGGACAAGTACCTGCCGCCGATGGCCGCGCGCGCGATCTGAGTCCGGGCGGGCCGACCGTCAGTTCTGGTTGGCCTTCGGCAGCGGATCGTTGGCGAAATCGTAGGCCGCCGCAGGCCTGGCGGGCGACGCCGCCGGCGCGGGCACGGGTGCCGTCGATGGAAAGCTGCCGATCAGGCGCGCGAACCAGCCGGGCGCTTCGGGCGCGACCGTGCCGGGCAACGCGCGCGAAGGCAGGCCCTTGTGCGCCTCGAGCATCACGCTCTTCCACAGGCGCGCGGGCAGCGAGCCGCCGGTCGTGCGTTCCATCTCGCCGCCGTCGTCGTTGCCGAACCACGCCCCGCCGACATAGTCGGAAGTGAAGCCGACGAACCACGCGTCGCGATAGTCGTTGGTGGTACCCGTCTTGCCGGCGACCGGCCGGTCGCCGAGCGACGCCGCACGGCCCGAGCCCTGCTGCACGACCGCCTGCATCAGGTCCGTCATCGTCGCGAGGGCCGCCGGCGTGATGACCTGGCCGAGACCGGAGCCCGCGCGCCGGTAGAGCTGCTTGCCCGACGCGTCGCGGATTTCGAGGATCGCGTAGGGCAGCACGCCGTTGCCGCCGTTGGCGAACGCGGCATACGCACCCGTCAGTTCGAGCAGGCTTACTTCCGACGTTCCAAGTGCGATCGAAAGATTGCGCGGGATCGGCGTCGAGATGCCGAGGCTGCGCGCCTCGCGCACCACGCTGTCGACGCCCACGCGCTGGGCGACGCGCACGGCGGCCGTGTTGACCGAGCGCGCGAACGCGTCGCGGACCGAGATTTCGCCGAAGACCTTGTTGTCGAAATTGCGCGGCCGCCACGTGGCGAGCTGGATCGGCGTGTCGGCGATGCTCTCGTCGGCGCGCAAGCCCTGTTCGGCGGCGGCGAGATAGACGAACGCCTTGAAGGCCGAGCCCGGCTGGCGGCGCGCGTCGACCGCGCGGTTGAAGGCGCTCTTCGCGTAGTCGCGCCCGCCGACCATCGCCTGCACGGCCCCGTCGGGCTTCATCAGCAGGAAAGCACCCTGTTCGACATCGACCTTCGGGCCCTCGCGCGCGAGCAGGTCCTCCAGTGCCGTTTCCGCCACGCGCTGCAGGCGCGCATCCATCGTCGTGACGACGACCAGATCCTGCGACTGGTAGCCGACGAAGCCCTGCACCTGTTCGGCGAGCCAGTCGGTGAAATAGCGGCTGCCGCGCTGGGCGGCGGTCGCACCGGCCGACGCGATCGGCAGGCGGGCGGCGGCGGCACGCTGGGCGGGCGTCAGGAACCCCGCCTCGACCATGTTGTCGAGCACGTCGCTTGCCCGCTCGCGCGCGCGTTCCACGCTGGCGGTGGGGGCGAGGCGCGAGGGCGCCTTCAGCAGGCCCGCGACGATCGCCGCCTCGTGCGCGTTCACGTCGCGCGCCGACTTGCCGAAATAGCGACGCGACGCGGCTTCCACGCCGTAGGTGCCGGCCCCCAGATAGACGCGGTTCAGATAGATCGTCAGGATCTCGTCCTTCGACATCGCGCGCTCGAGCCGGAAGGCGAGCAGCATTTCCTGAATCTTGCGCTTGAAGCTGCGGTCGTTCGTGAGGAACACGTTCTTGGCGAGCTGCTGGGTGATCGTCGAGCCGCCCTGCACGACGCGCCCGGCGCGGAAATTGGCGAGTGCGGCGCGCGCCAGACCCTGCGGGTCGATGCCGACATGCGTGTAGAAGCGCCTGTCCTCGGTCGCGAGCACGGCCATCGGCAGCCAGGGCGGCATCTCGTCGAGCCGCACCAGTCCGCCATAGAGATCGCCGTAGGTGGCGACCGTGTCGCCGCCGCCGTCGACGAAGACGAGGCTGGGCCGCCGCTCGAACTTGTTGATCGCGTCGATGGGCGGCAGCGTGATCCAAAAGGCCGCGAGCACGCCCGCGACGGCGATGCCGCCCCAGATCGTCGCGACCATTCCCCATTTGAGCGCGAACACGCCCGCCTTGCGCAGGAGGCTGGGGAAACGTCGCGCCTTCTTCGGTTTCTTCGCCCGGGCCGGACGCGACGCGGGCCGCGCGCGTTCGTCGGGATCGGCGCGCAGGCTGTCTTCGCGCGTCGCGTCGTCCGCCGCCTCGCGCCCCAGGCGCGGTTCGCGGCGCGCGCGGGATGCTGGCGGGCGACTCGTCATGGGCGGGATTCTACACGCGAATGCGGCAACCGTACGGCGACGGCGCGGCGGCTTTGCGGATCAGGCGCTTAGCGCCGCCCTCACTTCGACGGACCGGCCGTGTTCTCGTAGCCGCAGGCCGTGCGCGTCACGGTCGTGCTGACGCGGGTGGAGTTCGGCTCCATGACGAATTCCTTGCTCATCCGGCAGCGGTAGGTCTGCGGCTCGCTCGCGCTTCGTTCGTCGGGCACGCTGACGGCCACGCCGTCGACGACCGCGATGCTGTCGGACGTCAGCAGCTCGGGAAAGCGCGTGACGACGTAGCCGATGGCGCCCATCACCACGATGAACCCGGCCGTCACCATGAGAAGCTGCATGATGACGCCGCGGTCCTCGGCGGATTCGCCGGCCGACAGGTGCTTGGCGAGTTTCCTAGGAGTCGGCATGGGCGGCGAGTTCGGAATCGCTCAGCGACCAGTCCTGCCAGAGCTGCAGTGCCGCCAGTGCTGCCACCAGCCCGCCGAGCCCGAAATGCCAGAAGCGCAGTTCGCCGTCGTCCGCATAGCCCATGACGAACGGGCACGCGGCGAGCCCCAGCCCGCAGGCGAGTTCGCCGTATTCGGCCGACCGGACGAGGCCGATCATGCCGATCTCGGCCAGCAGCACGACGACGACCCCGATGCCGACCGCGACGACGGTCACGACCGGTTCCGCGCTCTCGCGCACGATCCACGGCGACAGCAGGATCGCCAGTCCCAGGCCGATGCCGGCCCAGTCTTCCCATTTGCGATGTACCGCGAGCAGGTTCGACAATGCCATGGCACGTCCCTCCCTCCACGAGTATCCCTTCGGGGATTTCGTGCAAGGATACACCCGATCGCCTTCCGGCGACCGGGTTTCCCGCAAATGGTTGGTTAGACGCGCTTTCCCGACGCCTGGTCGAACACGTGCAGCAGGCCCGCCTTCGGGGCGAGCGAGATCTTCGCCCCCGGCCTGAAGTCGTGCCGCTCGGTGAACACGGCCGTGGCTTCCGTGCCGACGATGTCGACCAGCACGAGCGTCTCGGCACCCGTGGGCTCGATCACCTTGACCGTCGCCGGCAGGCCCTTGCCGTCGGCGACGAGGTCGAGATGCTCGGGCCGCACGCCGACGCGAACGGCGGTACCCGCCGCCGCCTTCGTCGCACCGGCGAGCTTCACGCCGCCGGGCAGTTCCAGCATGCCGCCCGCCGCGACCTTGCCGTCGAGGAAGTTCATCGCGGGCGAGCCGATGAAGCCCGCCACGAACACGTTCTGCGGATTGTCGTAGAGCTCGAGCGGTGTCCCGATCTGCTCGACGATGCCGTCATGCATGACGACGATGCGGTCGGCCATCGTCATCGCCTCGATCTGGTCGTGCGTGACGTAGACGGTGGTGGTCTTCAGGCGCTGGTGCAGCGCCTTGATCTCGGCGCGCATCGCCACGCGCAGCTTGGCGTCGAGGTTGGACAGCGGTTCGTCGAACAGGAACACCTGCGGGTCGCGCACGATGGCGCGGCCCATCGCCACGCGCTGGCGCTGGCCGCCGGAGAGCTGCTTGGGGAAGCGCTGGAGATAGGGCTTGAGATTGAGGATGTCGGCCGCGCGCTGCACGCGCTGGTCGATCTCGGCCTTGTCCGCTTTGCGCAGCAGCAGCGAGAACGCCATGTTGTCGTACACGGTCATGTGCGGATAGAGCGCGTAGTTCTGGAACACCATCGCGACGTCGCGTTCCTTGGGCGGCAGGTCGTTGACCACGCGCGTGCCGATCGCGATCTCGCCGCCCGAGATTTCCTCGAGGCCCGCGATCATGCGCAGCAGGGTGGACTTGCCGCAGCCCGAAGGGCCGACCAGCACGACGAACTCGCCGTCCGAGATTTCGACATCGACGCCATGGATCACCGCCGTGGTGCCATAGGCTTTCTTCACGTCGCGGATTGAGACTCCGGCCATTTTCGTTTCGCTCCCAGGTTTCCACGCCTGCCACTGACGGTCAGGATCGGGGCGCGCGACGGCGGGTTTCGCCCCTGTTGTGCCGCGCGCGGGGCCGACTGTAGTCGGATGCGCGGTGCGGCTTCAACCCCTGAAAACCGCGCTCAGCTTGTTGCCGTCGCGGTCGCGGGCGTAGGCGGCGTACCAGTCGGGGGCGTAGCGGCGGATACCGGGCGGGCCTTCGTCGCTGCCGCCGTTGGCGAGGCACGCGGCGTGGAACGCGTCGACGGCAGCACGGCTGGGTGCCGTGAAGCAGACCATCGTGCCGTTGCCGAAGCTGGCCGGCTTACCGTCGAACGGGTTGCCGAGCCACAGGCGCGTCGGGCCGCCGGGCGGGCCGAAGCCGCCATGATCGCCGAGCGGGACGTAGCCGAGCGGGGCGAGCACGGCGGTATAGAAGACCTGTGCGGCCGGTTCGTCGTCGGTGCCGAGGCACACGTAATTGATCATGCGGGTCTCCGGAACGAAGAAGGGCGCGGAACCGAAGTCCCGCGCCCCTCGAACGTCGTCAGATCGGAAGAAAGCTCAGACCGCTTCCTTGAGATCCTTCGCGGCGCGGAAGGCAACCTTCTTCGACGCCTTGATCTTGATGGCTTCGCCCGTCGCCGGGTTGCGGCCCATGCGGGCCGGACGCTTGCGCACCTGGAAGATGCCGAGGCCCGGAACGCGGATCTTCGCGCCCTTCTTCAGGCTCTTCGTCAGGGCAGCCACGAAGCCGTCGAGGACTTCGACCGACTGCTTCTTGGAGATCTCGTGCTTCTCGGCGAGCTCGTAAGCGATCGCCTTCAGCGTCACAACTTCTTGCTTCTCGGCCATTTGAGGATAGGCCTCCTCTTGAGGGTTCTTGGTTGTCGACGGTCCTCGCATCGCGGGCGCGGAGACCCTCGGGGGCGGGACGTCGCGCGCGCCAGCGGGGGCTTCCCGGTTGACGTACGCGCCGCCGCTGGACGCTCCGTTCGGGCCGCCGTTTGGCGACTCGATGGCGAATCGGCCATGCGGTTGAGACTCGGTATGCCGCTTCGCCGGAATCTTGGCAAGCAGGAAAATTGTGAAAATGCCGATGGAATCGGCATTGCGCGACGGTCGGTCACCGAAAACGCAGGAAATCCGCGCTTTTTGGAAACCCGCGCGACTCGCCGGACGCGTGCGGTGCCGATTCTCCGCAATGTATGGCGGTGAATGCGGCGTCAGAACTCGAGCGTGACGACTTCGCAATTCTGGAAATGCCGCCCGGTGAGGCGGTTCAGGAACGTGCCGTGCCCGACCACCGCGATCTCGCGTTCGCGCCGCGCGGCGAGCCATTCGCGGAACGCGGCGACGCGCGCGAGGAGCTGTTCCTCGGTCTCGATCGCGATCGCGTCGGGGCGCGCGGGATCGTGGTGCCACCAGCGATCGTCGAGATGGTCGAACTCGAGATGCGGGAAATCCGTCTTGAGTGCGGGCGTCGGCCGGCCGACATCGCCCGAATGCTCGGTGCGCTCGCGGTGCAGCGCTTCGATGCGCAAGGGTGCCCCATGCCCGGCGAAGGCGAGCTCGGCCGTCTCGATCGCGCGCGTCAGCGGCGAGGCGACGACGAGCTCCACGTTGGACCAGCGCGCCGGATCGGCGAGCTTCGCGGCCTGCGAACGGCCAAGCTCGGTCAAACGCGGGTCGAAGATCATCGGATCGACGCGCTTGATGCTGTCGAACGCGGCGTTGAACTCGGACTGGCCGTGGCGGATGAGGTGGACTGTCGTGACGATCATGCGGCAAGCGGATACCGGTTTTGCCGCCGCAGGAGCAAGCGCAATCTGCCGCGCCGGCCCCGCGATCGGGGAAATGCCGCTATGTGTCCGGAACGGCAGAATGTAGGCTGGTGCCGGAACCAGAAAATAGCGCTCGATCCGACAGGCACGTCCCGGTCCGAAGAAGTCCGGCAACCCGCGGTGGACGCTCGATGGTGAAAAGGGCCGCCTTGCTCCTGACGTTGGCCGTCGGGACCGCCGCGATCGCGGCACCCATCCTGCTGGCGCTCGATCTTTCGAAACGGGAAGCACTGCGCGCCGAGACCGAACTCGCGCTCGTCTATGCGCGCGACGCCCTGTCGAGATCGGACAGCACCGCCGACCAGCTCGTGTCGGGAATCGGCCGGCTCGTCGCTTCCGTCGCCGACGATCCGTGCTCGGACAAGGCGATCGCGCTGATGAAGGAGATCGACATCGGGTCGAGCTACCTCCAGGCCATCGGCCACGTCTTGGGAAACGAACTCGTCTGCTCGTCGATCGGCCGCGACGGCGATCCCCTCCAACTCGGCGCGGTCGACGTCGTCCAGCCCGGGGGTGCCAAAATCCGGATCGACGTCGAGTTTCCGTTCGCACCTGCGCACAAGTTCATGGTGGTCGAGCAGAACGGATTCGCGGCGATCATCCACAAGGACCTTCCCATCGACGTGACGACCGTGGGGGCCGACATCTCGCTTGCGACGCTGTCGGGCGGCCAGCGCCGGGTACTGGCCTCGCGCGGCTACATCGATCCCGCGTGGGTCGCCCGGCTCGGCGACCGGTCCGAGGCCGTATTCGTCGAGAACGACCGCATCGTGGCCGTCGTCGCGTCGAAGCGCTACCAGATCGGCACCATCGCCGCCCTGCCGCGCGCGCGGCTGGACGACCGCGTATGGGAGACGACGAAAATCCTCGTGCCGGTGGGCGTGGCGGCCGGGCTGGTCCTGGCGGCGGCGGTCGTGTTCCTGGCGCGGCTCCAGCTCGCGATGCCGGCCGTGATCCGCTCGGCCCTGCGGCACGACGAGTTCCACCTCCACTACCAGCCGGTCGTGGAGATCGCGACCGGCCGATGGGTCGGCGCGGAGGCGCTGATCCGCTGGCGACGGCGCAGCGGCGAGATCGTCCGGCCCGACATCTTCATTCCGGTGGCCGAGCGGGCCGGGCTGATCCAGCGCGTCACCGAGCGCGTCGTCAGGCTCGTCGGCCGCGATGCGGCGGGCCTGTTCCGCACGCACCCGAACCTGCATATCGCCATAAACCTGTCGTCGCAGGACCTGCATTCGGAGATCACCGTGGCGCTGCTGGAACGGCTGGTCGAGGCGACGGCGGCCGCACCCGGCAACCTGATCGTCGAGGCGACCGAACGCGGCTTCACCGACCCGAAGCTGGCGGGCGCCATCGTCCGGCGGCTGCGCGCGTCGGGCGTGCGGGTCGCCATCGACGATTTCGGCACGGGCTATTCGAGCCTGTCGTCGCTCGAAAGTTTCGAGATCGACTATCTGAAGATCGACAAGTCGTTCGTCGACACGATCGGCACCGAGGCCGCGACGAGCCAGGTCGTGCTCCACATCATCGAGATGGCCAAGTCCCTCAAGCTCGAGATGATCGCCGAGGGTGTGGAGACGGAAGCGCAGGCGCGCTTCCTGCTCGAGCGCGGCGTCCGCTTCGCACAAGGATGGCACTTCGGAAAGCCGATGCCGTTCGCCGAGTTCCTCGCGCGGTTCCAGACCGCCTCGGACCTGGCCTACCTGCCGGGCGTCGCGGCACCCATCGCCGCGGCGAGGCCCATGCCCTCGGCATAGGCTTCGGAGAACAGCGACATCGGATCGGGATAGGGCACGGCGAGTTTCGCCCAGACCTGGCCGTCCTCGAAATCGAGCTGGCCGTGGAACTTGTCGGCCATCCGGCGCATCGGCTGGTTGTCGATCAGGCAGATCATGTGCAGCCGCCCGATCATGCGGTTGCGCGCGAGCAGGATCGTGCGGCGCAGCAGTTCGCTGCCGATACCGCGGTTGCGATAGGCGGGCGCCACCGTCACGGCGAATTCGCCCCCACGCGAAAGGGAGGCGCGCGACGGCAGGCCGAAATCGGCATGCAGCTCGGCGACCGCGCACAGCGTCTGGCCGTCGAAACAGCCGAGCAGGCAGGCGGTCGTCCAGTCGATTCCGGCGGCATAGGCGCGCACGACCTCGTCGCCGACCTTGCCCGAAAAACGGGCACGGCGATCCGCATCGTCCAGCTTCAGCAGGTGCGCCTCGAAATCGGCGGCGTCGAAGCGGCGGAGCTTGCGGTAGTAAAGCACTGGCACATCTCCATTCGTCCGAAGGACGGGTCCGGCAGATGCGCTTCACTCCCCAACTTGGAAGCCAGTCTATCGCAAGAATCGAGCCGAAATGTGACGATCGCACGGCATCATTGCTGCCATGCGAACGGTGCGTTGCCGCCGATTCGCTGGCGAAAGGCATCCCGGAAGCCCAATTATAGGGCGAACCCGCAGAGGATCTTCCGATGAACGACCTTGCCACCGACACCCGTGAACGCGCCGTCGCGCGCATCGTCAAGGGCCAGCCGACCAGCGACGGGGCCGGCGTGCGCCTCAACCGCGTGATCGGCACGCGCGCGTTGCCCGACCTCGACCCGTTCCTGATGCTCGACGAATTCGGCTCGGACGATCCCGACGCGTATCTCGCCGGCTTCCCCGACCATCCGCATCGCGGCTTCGAGACGGTCACCTACATGCTCGACGGGCGCATGCGTCACGGCGACAACAAGGGCAACGTGGGCCTGCTCGGCCCCGGCTCGGTGCAGTGGATGACGGCCGGTCGCGGCATCGTGCATTCGGAAATGCCCGAACAGGAAGAAGGGCTGATGCGCGGCTTCCAGCTGTGGGTCAACCTGCCCGCGCGCGACAAGATGTGCGAACCCGCCTACCAGGACCTGCCCGCCGACGCGATGCCGGTGGTCGAGCTTGGCGACGGTTCCAGCGTGAAGGTGATCGCCGGGCGCTATGCCGGCACGCACGGCCCCGTTCGCACGGGTGCGACCGAACCGCTCTATCTGGACGTGACGCTCGCCCCGCAGGCGAGCGTGGCCGTGCCCGTCGCGCAAGGGCACAACGCGTTCGTCTATGTCTATGAAGGTGTCGCCGTCGCGGGTGCCACGCCGCTCGCCAAGGGCGAGATGGGCGTACTCGCCCCGGGCGACCGCGTGACGCTGCGCACCGGCGACGAACCCGCGCGCGTCATCCTCGTGGCCGGCAAGCCGATCGGCGAACCGGTCGCCAAATACGGCCCGTTCGTCATGAACACCGAAGCCGAACTGCACCAGGCGATCGCGGATTTCCGGGCGGGGAAGTTCTGAGAAATACCCCTCACCCTAGCCCTCTCCCGCAAGGGGAGAGGGGACTCCAGTCTTGGTGACGCACGCACTGTGCATCCATATCAACGGTGTGATTCCCTCTCCCCTTGCGGGAGAGGGCTAGGGTGAGGGGTTCTCGATCTCTTCCCTCAGCATCTCCAGCTCCAGCCACTCGTCCTCGGCCGTCGCGAGATCGGACTCGGCTTTCGCGAGATTGGCCGTGTGGCGGTCGAACGCGGCGCGGTCGCGCGCGTAGAGGCCGGTGTCGGACAGGGCGGCGTTGGCGGCAACGATCGCGGCGCGCAGCTTTTCCATCTTCGCCGGCAGCGTTTCCAGCGCGTGCTTCTGCTTGAAGCCGAGACGCTTCTTGGGCTCCGCCGCCGCGCGCGGCTTTTCCGGTGCGCGTGTGGGAGCCAGCGAAACCGGCACCGTCTTCGCCTCCACGCCGCGGCCGCGCTGGGCGAGCATGTCGGTGTAGCCGCCGGCATATTCGCGCCACAGCCCGTCGCCTTCGGCGACGATGGTCGAGGTCGCCACGCGGTCGAGGAAGTCGCGGTCGTGGCTGACGACCAGCACCGTGCCGGAATATTCGGCGAGCACTTCCTGCAGCAGGTCCAGCGTTTCGATGTCGAGATCGTTGGTCGGCTCGTCGAGCACCAGCAGGTTCGACGGCTTCGCCAGTGCCCGCGCCAGCATGGCACGGCCGCGCTCGCCGCCCGACAGGGCCGCCATCTTCGTGCGCGCCTGCGACGCCTGGAAAAGAAAGTCCTTCATGTAGGCGAGCACGTGGCGCGTGGCGCCGCCGACCGACACGGTCTCGCCGTGGCCGCCGGTCAGCGTGTCGGCAAGGCTCGCTTCCGGGTCGAGCGATTCGCGCCGCTGGTCGAGCGTGACCATCGCGAGCCCCGTGCCCAGCCGTACCTCGCCCGCATCGGGGGCGAGTGCGCCGACCAGCATGTTGAGCAGCGTCGTCTTGCCCGCCCCGTTCGGGCCGACGATGCCGATGCGGTCGCCGCGCAGGATGCGCACGGAGAAATCGCGCACGACGGCGTTGGCGCCATATTCCTTCGTCACGCCATCGGCCGCGATGACGAGCGTGCCCGAGCCGTCGGCCGCGAACGCGGCCATCTTCGCCGTACCGGCCGCAGCCACGCGCTCGCGCCGCTGCTTGCGCAGGCCCTGCAGCTCGCCCAGCCGGCGCACATTGCGCTTGCGACGCGCGGTCACGCCGTAGCGCAGCCAGTCTTCCTCGCGCGCGATCTTGCGCGTCAGCTTGTGGGCCTGCGTTTCTTCCTGCGTGAGGATGTCGTCGCGCCATTCCTCGAACGCCGAAAAGCCGCGCTCCAGCCGGCGCGTCGTGCCGCGGTCGAGCCACACCATCGCGCGCGACAGCGATTCGAGGAACCGCCGGTCGTGGCTGATCGTGACCATCGCCCCGCGCTGGCCGGCAAGCTCGGCCTCCAGCCACGCGATGGCGGGCAGGTCCAGATGGTTGGTCGGCTCGTCCATCAGCAGGATGTCGGGCTGCGGGGCCAGCACGCGCGCGAGCGCCGCCCGGCGCGCCTCCCCGCCCGACAGGTGGACGGGGTTTTCCTCGCCGGTCAGGCCGAGACGCTCCAGCAGATAGCGTGCCCGATAGGCGTCCTGGTCGCCGACAAGGCCCGCCTCGACATAGGAAAGCGTCGTCGGAAAGCCCGAAAGATCGGGCTCCTGCGGCAGATAGCGCAGCGTGGTACCGGGCTGGACGAAGCGTGTTCCGCCGTCCGGCGTGACCAGACCTGCCGCGATCTTGAGCAGCGTGGACTTGCCCGAGCCGTTGCGCCCGACCAGCGCCAGCCGTTCGCCCGGCCCCACCGCGAGCGTGGCACCGTCGAGCAAGGGCGGATCGCCGAAAGCGACGCGGATGTCCTGGAGGATAAGAAGCGGCGGCATTAACAGTTCGGAAACGGGTTTGGCGGACACTTGCCCTCGGAACCGGGGGCAATGCAAGAACTCGTTCGCAAATACATCGCCGGAACCTACGTGTTCCGCGAAGGCGAAGCCGGCAACGACGCGTTCGTGCTGCGCACGGGGAAGGTGCGCCTGTTCCGCGTCAAGGGCCCGCGCGAGATCCAGCTCGACGAGTTCGTCGAAGGCCGGCTGTTCGGCGAATCGGCACTGGTCGAACGCGCGCCGCGCATCGCCGGCGCCATCGCGGTCACCAACAGCGAGTGCTACGCGATCGACCGGCGCGAATACAACGCGCGGATCGCGAAGCTCGATCCCTCGCGCCTGCGCGCGTTGCGCAACCTCCACATCTTCGTCCACCGCGTGAAGCTGCACGACGCGGAAGGCAAGCGCATCGTCGGCGCCGTGCCCGAAGACGTCGAGAAGACCGTGCGCGCGCTTCTCGATTCCGAACTCGGCGCGTCGCTCGCGAAGACCGGCGACGAACTGGTCGATCTCGTCGCCGAGCAGGTCATCCGCGAAGCCAGACGCCGCCTCCCCGCCCCGCCCGAAGACGAAGAGACCGCCCGCCAGCGCGACCGGCTGAAGCCGACCCCGCTCGCCCCGCCGAAGAAGACGGGCGCGCACCCCTCACCCCGCGACCTATAGGTCGCGGGGTGAGGGGTGTGGGCTTATTTTCTTGACAATCGGAAGGTGTTCTTCCATGATGCACGCCAGTTCGACGTGCTCTTTGACAAGTGAATATGGCGACAAAGTTTGCTTGACGGACCGCGATTTCCGTCAACGTCAACAAGGGAATTCGTGGAATTCCAACGTGTTGGCTTGTTGACGGTCAACAGCCGTCAACACCCGTCAACAAACGCTACTTCCAGCCGCTGCCGTAGAGATCGCCGCGCCGGTCGGCGAGGTTGCGCACGGTGCCGCCGGCGCGCGCGGCATCGAGGGCCGCGAGGTCGAGATCGGCGAACACGAGCGTCTCGACTCCGGCGGGGGCGATCTCGATCAGGCCGTCGCGCGCGAAGGGCACGTCGCACGGGCTGACGAGGCAGCTTTCGGCATACTGGATATCCATGTTCTCGACGAACGGCAGGTTGCCGACGTTGCCGGCGAGCGCCAGGTAGCACTGGTTCTCGACCGCGCGGGCCTGCGCGCAGTGGCGCACGCGCATGTAGCCGCGCCGGTCGTCGGTGCAGAAGGGCACGAGGATCAGCCGCGCGCCCGCGTCGACGAGATGGCGCTGCAGCTCGGGGAACTCGACGTCGTAGCAGATCGTCGTGGCCACGGGGCCGAATGCGGTCATCACCGGTGCGGCCACGTCGCCGCCGACGATGCCCCACGTGTCGCGTTCGCTCGGCGTGGCGTGGATCTTCGCCTGTTCGTGCAGCGTGCCGTCGGGCAGGGCGAGGAACGACACGTTGCGCGGAATGCCCTTGGCATCGCGCAGGAAGTGCGAACCGCCGCAGATATGGATCTTGTGGCGCTTGGCGAGGCGCATAAGGCTCGTCTTCAGGCGCGCGGTGTAGCCGTCGAGCGCGCCGACCACCTGCGAGGCCGGAATTCCGCGATGCTTCACGGTCAGCAGCTGCAGCGTGAACATCTCGGGGAACACGACGAAGTCGGCGCGGTAGCTTGCCGCTATGCCCACGAAGAACGCGAGCCGCTCCTCGAACGCTTCGTAGCTGTCGAGCGCCGTCTGGCCGTATTGCACGCAGGCCACGCGCACCGAGGCGGGGGTTCCGGCCACGCCTAGAACCCCACCTTGTCGCCGCCCTTCAGCGACAGGATCTCGCGCGCCTCGTCCGGCGTGGCGACCGACAGGCCCAGCCCTTCGATGATCGAGCGCGCGCGCGCGACCTGCTCGGCGTTCGACTTGGCGAACTGGCCCGGGCCGATCCACAGCGAATCCTCGAGCCCGACGCGCACGTTGCCGCCCATCGCGGCGGCCTGTGCGGCGATGGGAAGCTGGTGGCGCCCCGCCCCCAGCACCGACCAGCGATAGGCGTCGCCGAACAGCCGGTCGGCCGTGCGCTTCATGTGCATCACGTCTTCGGGATGAACGCCGATCCCGCCGAGGATGCCGAACACCGACTGCACGAAGAAGGGCGGCTTCACCAGGCCCTTCTCGACGAAATGCGCCAGCGTGTAGAGATGCGCGGTGTCGTAGCACTCGATCTCGAAGCGTGTACCGTTGTCGGCACAGGTGCGCAGGATCAGCTCGATGTCGGCGAAGGTGTTCTTGAAGAAGCCGGTGCGCGAGCCTTCCAGATAGGGCCGCTCCCAGTCGTGCTTGAACTCCTTGAAGCGCTCCAGCATGGGAAACAGTGCGAAGTTCATCGTGCCCATGTTGAGCGACGCGACCTCCGGCCTGAACGTCGCGGCGGGGCGCAGGCGTTCCTCCACCAGCATCGTCGGCGAGCCGCCGGTCGTCAGGTTGACGACGCAGTTCGACGACTGCTTGATGATCTTCAGGAAGGGTGCGAACGCCTCGGGCGACTGGTCGGGCTTGCCGGTCTTGGGATCGCGCGCGTGCAGGTGGACGATGGCCGCTCCCGCCTCGACAGCACCAAGGGCCGCCTCCGCGATCTCCTGCGGCGTCACCGGCAGATAGGGCGACATCGACGGCGTGTGGATCGCACCGGTCACCGCGCAGGTGATGATGACCTTGCGGCCCTTCTTCGCGGCTTCGGCCATCAAACGCTCCCGATCAAGGCGGCGACCGCCTTGCCGCACGCTTCGGTTCCCAGCAGCCCGCCCAGATCGCGCGTGCGCGTGGCCGGATCGGCAAGCGACTTCTCGACCGCCTTCTCGATGGCCTGTGCGGCTTCGCTCTCGCCCAGATGCTCGAGCATCATCGCCGCGGTCCAGATCTGGCCGACCGGATTGGCGATGCCCTTGCCCGCGATGTCGGGGGCCGAGCCGTGCACCGGCTCGAACAGCGAGGGGAACCTGCGCTCCGGATTGAGATTGGCCGAGGGCGCGATGCCGATCGTGCCCGTGCAGGCGGGGCCGAGATCGGAAAGGATGTCGCCGAACAGGTTCGAGCCGACGACCACGTCGAAGCGGTCCGGGTTCAGCACGAAGTGCGCGGTCAGGATGTCGATATGGTACTGCTCGACGGCCACGCCGGGGAATTCCTTCGACATCTCCTTCACGCGGCTGTCCCAGTACGGCATCGAGATCGAGATGCCGTTCGACTTGGTCGCGGAGGTGAGCTTGCGGCGCGGGCGCTTCTTCGCCAGCTCGAAGGCGTAGCGCAGCACGCGGTCGACGCCGATGCGCGTGAACACCGTTTCCTGAATCACCGTCTCGCGCTCGGTGCCCGGGAAGATCGTGCCGCCCAGCGACGTGTACTCGCCCTCCGTGTTCTCGCGCACGACGTAGAAGTCGATGTCGCCCGGCTTGCGGCCGGCCAGCGGGCACGGCACGCCGGGCATCAGGCGCACCGGGCGCAGGTTCACGTACTGGTCGAATTCGCGGCGGAACTGGATCAGCGAGCCCCACAGCGAGACATGGTCGGGCACGATGGCGGGCCAGCCGACCGCGCCGAAGAACAGCGCGTCATGCCCGCCGATCTGCGCCTTCCAGTCGTCCGGCATCATCTTGCCGTGCTTGGCCCAATAGTCGCAGCTCGCAAAATCGAAATCGTCGAGCTTCAGGTCGAAGCCGAACTTGGCCGATGCGGCGCGGAGCGCACGCACGCCTTCGGGCACGACTTCCTTGCCGATCCCGTCGCCGGGGATGACCGCGATGCGGTAGTTGCGATTCTTCATCGTTGCGTCCTGCTGCCTATGTCGCCGGACTTTAGCCGCCATGCCGGCCGAGGCAATCGAATTCGGCGGCGTTCAGTTCTCGAGGGCTGCCCGCGCCGCGTCGGCCTCGTCGGACGTCGTCTCGACGCGCACGTAGCAGCAGAAGACCATGTCGACATTGCGCCCGTCGCGCGCCAGCGGCAGTGCGAGGCGCTGCATGCGGATGTACTGGCGCCCGGCGGTCCACATCTGGTTCTCCCAGTAATGCGCGATGCGCTCGTTCGCGACCTGCGAGAAGGCCGCGTTGAGCTGGGCACGGCGCGCGGGCACCACGAACTCGTCGAGGTAGCGGCCGGCCGGTGCCGATCCCATGATCTCGACCAGCATCTCGCCGGCCACGCGGATGCGGAAGCGCAGCGCCCCGCCCTCGTGCACGACATCGTAGAGCACGACGTTGGGGATCAGCTTGGGAAGATCGACCAGCGGATCGATATGCTGGCGGCCGGGCAGCGCGCCGGGCGGAGCGGCGGCGCGCCAATAGTCGTAGAAGCGGCGGAAGTCCGGATGGACGGCATCCGGCGGCAGCTCGGGAATCTGGATCGGCGGTTCGTTCAATGCGGCATCCCGGACGATCTGAAGTCCTGCGAGGATATGCCGCATCCGCGCCAGCCGCCATAGTCGCAGCCGGCCGCTTGGTGCCCCAGGTCGGACTTGAACCAACATGCCCTTGCGGGCAACAGATTTTGAGTCTGCCGCGTCTACCGTTTCGCCACTGGGGCACCGGGCCGGACGGTCGGCGCGGATCATAGGGTCCAATTCGCGCGGGTCAACTGCCGACGGGCTTTGCTATGTTCCGGCCATGAGCCTGCCCGACCTTCCCGCCCGCACGCTTGCCGCCCTCGTCGCCCTCGGCGGGGCCGCAGTGCTGGGTGCTGCACTCGCCTTCCAGCATATCGGCGGGCTCGCCCCATGCGTGCTCTGCTACTGGCAGCGCTATCCCTACTGGGCGGCGATCCCGCTGGCCGCGGCCGCCGCCCTTGCGATGGGTATCAACCGGCGGCTGGCCGCCGCCCTGCTCGCCCTCGCCGCCGCGTGCCTCGTCGTCGATGCCGGGATCGCGGCGTTCCATGTCGGCGTCGAGTTCAAATGGTGGGAAGGGACGTCCGAATGCGGCGGTACGCGCCCGCCCTCGGGCAGCCTCGAGGAGCTGCGCGCCCGCCTGCTCGCGGCCCCGGTGGTCCGCTGCGACGAGCCGGCCTGGACATTGTTCGGCCTGTCGATGGCGGGGTACAATTTCTTCGCGGCCCTCGGCCTTGCCCTGCTTGCCGCGATCGCAGCACTTCGCGCGCGCGACGGAGACGCCTGATGGACAACGCACGCATGATGGGACTTCCGGGCGAACCTGCGGGCGACAGGCTGGTCGACCGCGTGCTGCGCGTCGACCTCGCCGGCGAATATGGTGCCGTGCGCATCTACGAAGGCCAGCTCGCCGTGCTGGGGCGCGAGGGGCCGGTCGGCGAGACGATCGCGCACATGGCCGAACAGGAACGCCGCCATCTCGCGGCCTTCGAGAAGCTGGTCCCCGAACGCCACGCGCGCCCCACGCTGCTGCAGCCCTTCTGGCACGTGGCGGGCTTCGCACTCGGGGCCGCCACCGCGATGCTCGGGCCCAAGGCCGCGATGGCCTGCACGGTCGCGGTCGAGGAAGTGATCGACGAGCATTATCGCGAGCAGATCGAAGCGCTGCCCGAGACGGAAGGCGCGCTCAAGGCCACGCTCGAGGAGTTCCGCCGCGAGGAGGTCGAGCACCGCGACACCGCCCTCGCCCACGATGCGGCGGGCGCACCGGGCTACGAACTGCTGACCGGTGCGGTCAAGACGGGCTCGCGGCTGGCGATCTGGCTGTCGTCACGAATCTGAATTACAGGCGGTGACAATATTTCTCGGGACCGCCCCGATTTCGCCATGCTTCGCGGCGATAACGCGGGCATGTCGAAGCCGAAGCATTGCACCAAGCTGGGTCTGGACGAGGAACCTCTCCTGAGCGACCTCCTCGACGATCCGATCACGAAGGCCGTGATGGCGCGCGACCGCGTCACGCGCGAGGAACTGGTCGCGCATATCGCCGAGGCGCAGGCCCGGCTCGCGTCCGTCGAGGCATAGACCGCCCGCACGCGGACGGCTAACGTGGCCGGCATGATCCGCCGGTCCGCCGCCTTCCTGATCCTGACGCTCGCCGCCGCGGGTGCCAATGCAAGCTCGCCCGGCGACGGCGCCTATCGCGGCGGCGTGGAATGCGCCGGCATCGGCACGGCACCCGGATTCAAGCAGACGATCGCGGTCGTCGTGCGCGACGGGCGCTTCGCGCTCCGGCGCGGCATCCCCGACGAGGACGGCTCGGAAACGCTCGAAGGCTATGTCGACAACGACGGCGGCGTGCGCGTCGAAGGCAGTTATCGCGCCGAGGCGGAGAAGCCCGTCCTCTACGAAGGCCGCATCGAGGCAAGCCGCATCCGCGCCGAAGGCATGCGCGGGCCGCGCAAATGCAGGATGACGCTCGACGCCGCCCCGTCGGCCGGGATCGACCCGCCCTATGTGCGCCTGCCCGAGATCGCTTCGCGGCGCGAGGCGGTGGGGGCAAGAATCGCCGGGAACTTCGCCTGCGGCGAGCCGCCGGCCCCGCCGCGCGACCTGACGGTCGAGTCCTTCTACAGGCGCGACGATCCGAGCTTCTCGATCATCGATCCCGAAGCGCTTGCCGCGCGCAACCGGGCGGCGGCCCCGCTGTCGGCCATGGCCGGCGGGATCGCGCGCATGGGCGACCGCTATCTTGCGGCAAGCCCGCGCAGCCCGGCGGTCGCCGCCTGCATGGCCGCCTGGCTCGAACGCTGGGCAGGCGAAGGCGCCATGCTCGGCCGCGTTTCGCAGCAGGGCGGCTACGAACGCAAATGGACACTCGCCACGCTCGCACTCAACTACGCGCTGCTGGCGGACGCGCCGGAGATCGACGGCGATTCGCGCGCGCGCATCGAAGGCTGGCTGCGCGATCTCGCCTGGGCGACGGTGCCCGACTATTCGCGCCGGCCCTTCGTCGAGCAGAACAACCATCTCAACTGGGCTTCCCTCGCCGTGCTTGCCGCCGCCGTGGCGACCGACGACGCGGCTTTGTTCGACTGGGGCATCGCCGCCGCGCGCGGCGCGCTCGAAGCCGTATCGGCCGACGGCTCGCTGCCGCGCGAGATCGCGCGACGCTCGAAGGCGCTCCACTATCACCGCTTCGCGCTGGAACCGCTCGTGCTGGTCGACGCGCTCGCCGCGGCCAACGGCATCGAGCTGTCGGAGAAGTCCGGCGACGCGCTCGACCGGCTCGCCGCCTTCACGCGCGACGGCTTCGAGGATCCCGAGCCGGTCGCGAAGCGCGCAGGTGCGGCACAGGAAGGGTTCGGGCAGGACGTGGTGACGCCCGGCTCCTACGCGTGGGCCGAGATCTATCTGGCCCGACGCGAGGACGAGAAGCTTGCCGCCGCACTCGATCGCGTGCGCGGCCGCGGCCTGTCGACGACGTGGCTGGGCGGAAACCTGACGCTGCGCTTCGGCCCGGCGAA
Source organism: Tagaea sp. (assembly GCA_965279565.1). Classification (GTDB taxonomy): domain Bacteria; phylum Pseudomonadota; class Alphaproteobacteria; order CACIAM-22H2; family CACIAM-22H2; genus Tagaea. The sequence continues at coordinate 880,912 of OZ257249.1, forward strand.
GCGCTAGATCGGATTCCCGGCACTCTATGACATAAGAATGTATACCTTGACCGGCTTCTGATTGTTCCTTATTGGTTCTGCCACTCTGAGATGTGGAGAGAACCATGCGCCCGAACAATCTTCTGGACTGCGATCCCAAGACCGGCCGTTCCACCGGCTGGTTCGATCTCGACGACTGGGTGGGACCCGACCGTCCGAGCCACCGCGCCGACATCGCCAAGATCGAAGGCATCCTCGCGAACAGCGGCGACTATTCGCTCGAACGCGCGCAGGGACCGACCGCCTATTGGGGGATCGCGCTCGACGACGGGATCCGCGCCTACCAGCGGCGCAACGGACTTGCGGTCGACGGCGTGCTGCGCCCGGGCGGCCCGACCATCGAACATATGCGCCAGGCCTATGGCGCAGTCCTCGACGCCTACGATCCGCCCACACCCGACGAGATCGACGCGCACCACGACGTTGTCGGCGCCGACAATCCCGGCACCATCGAATGGCGCGGCGCGAGCGCATCGCTGGCAACGCCGGCCCCGTCGGCCGACGCACTCGCAGCACTCGGCATCCACGCCCCGCAGCATCAACCCCCCGGCACCAAGATCGCCGGCCCGTGGACCATGCAGCCGCTGCCGATACCGCCGGCGAACATGCCCCCGCCGTCGCTTCTGGCGCCGCTGCCCGGGCGCCGGTTCCCGATTCCGCCCCGGCCCGCAATCTTTCCCGGATCGCCGCCGCCGCTTGTCCCGCCGCCGGCCAACGACACGGGAAAGCCCGTCATCCATCCGCCGCCGAAGGTTCCGACACATACGGGGCAACCCGCACCGCCGCCCGAAGGCGGAACGACCGAGAAATTCCCGGCCGAACTCGACGCGGGCGAGACGAAGCTCATCAACGAGATCATCGAGGGGATTCTCCCGTCGGTTCTCGAGATCAGGACCGCCGACGGGCGCTTTGACAATCGCGGCAAAAAATCGACAGTCGAGGCGAACAGCGAAGTCGCGAAGTACCTCAAGGAGTGGTTCGCGAATTCACCGCTGATCAAAGTGTATGAGCACTTCCGCGGCACAAACTTCGAAGGCAGGCGCGAGAAGTATTTGCCCGAAATGACCATCGAAAGCCTCACCCGCAAGATTCGCCGGGCGGACGTGACATATAAGTACACGGGGAAGGACGGCCGGCAGCGATACTTCCATGCGAACACCGTATCGACGGATTCCAAAGGCGATCCGACGAAGGCCGAGTTGGAAGCGGGCCGCGATATCGCAAGCGCCGAAGACACGGGCGGCGTCGCGCTTCCGCCGAAGCCCAACCCGGGCGAAACCATGGAGGCCTATATCGACAGGGTCCGGCCGATTCTCGACGAATCGCTCGACAAGCTGGCGGAGGATATCGTCCGCCGTATGCGGGAGTGATTGATGACGCCCCATGATTTCGACGATTTGCGCCGCGAAGGCCCGATCCCCGCGATCGTGCCGAACTTCGGACACCGGCGCGAGATCTGCTGGACCCGCGCCGATCTTGGCCGGTTCGGCGACGCTCTGCGGCGCGCGTTTCCGGACGCGTTCTTCTACGAGCATTTCGAATCGGGCGACGAAACATGCCCAAAACCCAGTCCGCTCGTTCCCGAACGGCTGGACGATCCGCGGATCGTCAACTCGATCCATGTCCTTTTTCCCTATCCGGGATGGAAGCCGAAACTGGTTCTGGCGACGTACGATCCTGGGCGGGTGAAGCCCTACTGGACATGGTCGCACTACGTTTCGCCAATCCTGACGATCAACAACGGCCTGCGCGGATCCGGCGCCTTGAACATCGACGCGAGCGCTCCCGACACATGGATCGACGAAGCCGCCGACAGCCCGATCGAGACCTGGCGGCTATCCAGCGTCACGACGTCGTACCGCCGCGAACTTCCCGAAGAGCGGCGCATCCAGGCGCGTGCACTGCGCATCCTGGAGCGCATGTGCGTGCGCACCGTTCCGGTCCGCTGGGATACCTACGCCGACTTTCAGGCGCGCAAGGGCCGCGTCCGGAAATCCGGCTTCTTGGCCGGATGTGGCTGGGTCACGCCGGCCGTCCTCGACTGGTACCGAGCTGCGCCGCGGCGCGCGATCGATCTCGGCCTCTTCATGCAAGGGTCCGCAGACAGCTGCCTGCCCGTCGACGAGGTTCCGGATTCGTGGTGGGGAGACGTGAGGAAGCCGAAATGGGCGCAGGTCGGCGGCTAGATCGGGTCCAGCTCGGTGTCCCAGTAGAGGAAGTCGCGCCAGCTCTCGTGCAGGTAGTTGGGCGGGAAGGCGCGGCCGTTTTCCTGCAGCTCGGTCGATGTCGGCTGCGCCGCCTTGTTGCGCGGGAACATCTTCGCCTCGTTCGGCAGGCGGCTGCCCTTGACGAGGTTGCAGCACGAGCACGCCGTGACGACGTTCGTCCATGTCGTGCGGCCGCCGCGCGAGCGCGGGATTACGTGGTCGAAGGTGAGCTCGGGTGCGGGAAATCCGTCGCCACAGTACTGGCATTCGAACCGGTCGCGCAGGAACACGTTGAAGCGCGTGAAGGCCGGCCGGCGCGCGGCGGGCACATATTCTTTGAGCGAGATGACCGACGGCAGCCGGAACGCCTGAGAGGGCGAGCGCACGATGCGGTCGTACTCGGACACGACATTGACGCGGTCCTGGTAGACCGCCTTGATCGCGTCCTGCCACGACCAGATCGACAGCGGGAAATACGAGAGCGGACGGAAATCGGCGTTGAGGACGAGTGCGGGGCAGGCTTCGGCGTGGACCGCGTGGCCGTTGACCGGAACGAACGGCACGCATGCCGGATCGATCGGCTCGCTCAGCGAACTATGCGCTTGCACACTCACGCGCGACCCCTCCGCCTCCGTTTCCGGTGCGGCAGCCGCCCCTGTCGTTCAAGTCCGGGCGAGCCGCGGCACGAGATTCGACGTAAACCCAATCAATCAATTGATAGGCGATCCGGCGAAAGAACACAACATCCAGCGTGTTTCGCGAAGATGACGGTTCGCTTACGCCGCGAGCGTGGCGCCCAGCCGCTCGATCAGGAATTCAGCACCGGCCTGCAGGCCCGCCTCGTCGATCGAATGCGGAAGGTCGGGACAGGTCAGCGTCTCGACCGCGATGCCCGCGGCGTCGAGTGCCGAAGCCGCCTGGTCCATGCGCTCGTACGGCACGACGGGATCGGCATCGCCATGCACGAGCAGGACGGGCGGGCGCGAACGCAGCTCGGCCGCAAGAAGTTCCGCGCCGATGAGTGCTCCGGAAAATCCGACGACACCGGCGATCGCGACCGCGCGGCGCGGGGCGACGTAGAGCGACATCATCGTGCCCTGGCTGAAGCCGACCAGTGCCAGCCGCTCGGGCGGCAGGTCGTGGCGCGCAAGCTCGGCGTCGAGGAACGAGTCGAGGATCGGGGCGGCCGCCTGCACGCCGGCCAGCACGCGCGCGGGCGAGCGGTCGAGCAGGCTGAACCACTGGCGGCCATAGGGCGCCATGTCGCACGGGAAGGGTGCATGCGGCGAGACGAACGCGGTGTGCGGCAGCACGCGTGCCCACAGCGGGGCGAGCGAGATCAGGTCGTTGCCGTCGGCACCCAGGCCGTGCAGCAGCACGACGACGCTTTTCGCCTTGCCGCCTGCCTGCGGGGCCAGCCGCGGCCCGTCGAGTTCGAAAAATCCCATGCGGGATTTGGTACCAGTGCCGCCATGCTAATGTCGAGAACGCAATGACCGTCACGCGCTTCGCCCCTTCGCCGACCGGACGACTGCATCGCGGCCACGCCTTCTCGGCGCTGTTCGCCCGTGCCGCGGGCACGCGCTTCCTGCTGCGCATCGAGGACACCGACCGCACGCGCTGCCGGCCGGAGTTCGAGGCCGGCATCTACGAAGATCTCGCTTGGCTCGGGCTCGACTGGGAACGCCCGGTGCGCCGCCAGTCGGACCACATGGCCGAATACGCGGTGGCGCTTGCGAAGCTCGACGCGCGCGGGCTTCTCTACAAGTGCTTCTGTACCCGCGCGGACATCGCGCGCGAGATCGAGGCGGCCGGCGGTGCCCCGCACGGCGACGCGGCGATCTATCCGGGCACGTGCCGCCACCGCACGGCGGACGATGTCGCCGAACGCGTCGCGTCGGGGGCGGCCTATGCGCTGCGCCTCGACGTCGCGAAGGCGATGGCTGAGACGGGTCCGCTCGAATGGCGCGACCGCGACGCCGGCGTGCAGAAGGCACAGCCCGATCTGCTCGGCGATGCCGTGCTCGCGCGCAAGGAGTTCCCGGCGAGCTATCACCTCGCCGTCGTCCATGACGACCATGTGCAGGGCATCGATCTCGTCACGCGCGGGACCGACCTGTTCGTCGCCACACATCTGCACCGCCTGCTGCAGGCGCTGCTCGGATACGGCGTGCCGGACTATCTGCATCACCGGCTGCTGCTCGATGCGGACGGCAAGCGGCTGGCCAAGCGGGCCGGGTCGGCGAGCCTCGCGGACCTGCGGGCGGGCGGTGAAGAACCCCGGAAGATCGTTATGGAACTTGGGTTTGATCCATAAAATTGACTTTATCTAAAATTAGCAGTAAATTTTACTGGTCCAATGGAACACGTCCTCACCACCGTCGCGATCTATCTCGCCCTGCCCGTCGTTCTCGGCGGGCTGCTGGTCGGATTGCGTGCGCTCGTCGACGGACTGGCCTGGCTGATCCACGGCCCGCCGCCCAAGCCGCCGGACCCCGAACCGGTACGGACCGAGACCATCGTCCCGATCCCGCTCGCCCGGCTTGGTACTTTCAGCCCTTGACCGGTTCCGGTGCCCGCGGTGCGGGCCGATAGAAATCCTGCCCGACCGTCGTGCGCGCTGCCGATGCGAGGATGGCGCTGTCGGGCAGCTTGTGGAGCTTGCGATACGACGGGTGCGACGTCTCGCGGAAGGGGCTGTTGCGCGCGGCGTTGTAGCAGCACAGCAGCACGTTGCGCGACTTCTCCGACCGGTTCTGCCCCGACGTGTGCAGCGTGTTGGAATGGAAGAACAGCGCGTCGCCCGGCGCCTGCTCGACATAAACGTGCTCGAGCACCTTTAGTGCCGCTTCGACGCGCTCCATGTCCGCACCCACCTGCCCGCCGACCACGCCGTGCTCGAGCCGGCCCAGCAGGTGCGAACCCTTCAGCACTTCAAGACAGCCATTCTCGCGCGTCGACGGATCGACCGAGATGAACACGCTCGCCATCAGCGGGAACAGGCAGTTGTTCTTGTACCAGTAGCCGTAATCCTGGTGCCAATCCCACGCCCCGCCGACCTTCGGGCGCTTCATCGTCAGCTTCGAATGCCAGTGATAGACCTCGCTGCCGAGCAGCTTCTCCATCGAATCGACGATGCGCGCCGAGCGCGCGACGGCGCCGAACACGTCGTCGCCGGGATGGTTCCACAGCGCCAGTTCGGTCGAGGCCCCCTTGCTGTCGGGGCGGACATAGGTGTTTTTCGCGATGGCCGGATCGTTGACGATCGCGTCGGACAGCATCGCCACCTCGTCGGGCGCGAAAAGGCCGCGGCGCAGCACGTAACCGTCGCGATGGAAGGCGGCGATCTCGGCCGCTGTCAGGCTCAGGTCGGCGGCGGGCATGCGTTCCTCCGGAATTTCGCGGAAACCTATCAGCGGCGCAGGCCCGCGACAATGTCGAGATAGTCCGCGCGGCCCGGATCGACGAGGCCGTGGCGCACGAAGAAATCGATCAGCACGAGACTGCAGTTGAACTTGAACTCGCGCGTCTCGGAAACGACCTCCGCGGCCTTGCGCCACGGCCACAGGAAGAACTCGTCGATCTCGCCGTCGGTGTTGCGCGGCACGAAATCGGCGGGCAGTTCCAGATCGAAACAGAACTGCACGTCGGGTTTGAGCCCGTCCTCGGCATCCATGCGATAGGTGATCGCACCCACGCACACGGCCTGGCGCGCGAGCTCTTCGGGAATGCCGGCTTCCTCCCAGCATTCCTTGACCATGTTGTCGTGCAGGCCGAGCCCGACCGGCTGGCCGCCGGCGACCGTGTTGTCGAGCATGCCGGGATAGGTCGGCTTGTTCTTCGCCCGGCGCGCGACCCAGACCTGCGGGCCGTCGGGGGTGCGCACATAGCCGGTCATGTGCACGCCGTACGACCGGATGCCGAAATGCGGTGCCGCCGCGCGCTCGATCCGCAGCAGCGGTTCGGCACCCCAGCTCGTCAGCACCGGATAGGCCTCGTTGCGCCGGCCGCGCACGATGCCGTCGGCCTCGAGCACGCGCACCACGCGCTCCAGCGCCTGGCTGCGCTGGTCGGCGTCCTTGAACGCGTCCGACAGGTGCACGCGGTCGGAAGTCACGGCGAAGACGTTCGGGAAATCGCGCAGCCGTTCGGCCAGCCGGTGGCGTACCGCACCGATCGCATGGCCCGCGCAGGTCAGCGTGCGATAGGCGGCCGGATCGTGGACATTGCACTCGGCGATGCGGTCGAGAAACGACATGGCGGGTCCGCTTGTGGTGGAACGCGAAAACGCTCTATAGCATGCGCGCATGGAACGCCGCATCGAAGACGCGCTCGCCGCCGCCCGCCGCTACGAGGCGGCCGCGCGCGCGCGTTTCGCCACCCTGCTCGTGCGCGACGGCCGGATCGATCCGGCAACACTGGAAACGCACCAGAGTGCGGCCCACGGCTTCGCATGGCTGGCCGCGAGCGTGGCCGCCCTCGACGGGCTGGCACGCTGGGCCGACGCACTCGCCGCACAGGGCCGAAGCGACGCGCGCGTGCCCGCGATCCTCACGCTCGGCTTTTCCGAATATCTCGCGCGCCTCGCCCATGGACTGCCGCTCGCGCAGAACGAAACGCTGCGCCCGGCCGAGATGGGCCTTGCCGCCGAGGCGGCCGTTCTCGCCACCGACCCGGCCGTCGCATCCTTCCTGTCAGGCGGCGAGCTTGCCGCGACGCGCGCCAGGCTCGTCGAGCTGCTTGCCGATTCGATCGCGCCCGACGCCGACGAGGCCGACGGGACGCTTGCGGAAATGCGTGACCAGCTGCGCCGCTTCGCCGCGGCGAAAGTCGATCCGTTCGCGCAAGGCTGGCACCGCGAGGACGCGATCATCCCGCTGTCGGTCGTCGAGGGGCTTGCCGAGCTTGGCGTGTTCGGCCTGTGCGTGCCCGAGGAATATGGCGGGCTGGGGCTTGGCAAGATCGCGATGTGCGCGACGAGCGAGGAGCTTTCGCGCGCCCACCTCGCCACCGGCTCGCTCGCCACGCGCGCGGAAATCGCCAGCGAACTCGTCCGCCTCGGCGGCACGGACGCCCAGCGCGCGCACTGGCTGCCGCGCATCGCCGACGGTTCGTGCCTGCCCACCGCCGTGTTCACCGAACCGGACACGGGCTCGGATCTCGGCTCGATCCGCACGCGCGCGGTGCGCGACGGCGCGGTCTGGCGCATCACCGGTGCCAAGACCTGGATCACGCATGCCGCGCGCGCCGACATGATGACCGTGCTGGCGCGCACCGATCCGGCGTCGAAGGACCATCGCGGCCTGTCGATGTTCCTTGCACCCAAGCCGCGCGGCACCGAAGCCGATCCGTTCCCGGTCGCGGGGCTTTCGGGCAGCGAGATCCGCACGCTCGGCTATCGCGGCATGAAGGAATACGAGCTTTCCTTCGATCGCTTCGAGGTTCCGGCCGACGGCCTGCTCGGCGGTACTGCCGGCGAAGGCTTCCGCCAGCTGATGGCGACGTTCGAATCCGCGCGCATCCAGACGGCCGCGCGCGCCGTGGGCGTGGCGGAGGCTGCCACGCTCGAGGCGCTTTCCTACGCGCGCCAGCGAAAGCAGTTCGGCAAGCCGATCGTCGCCTTCCCGCGCGTCCACGCGAAGATCGCGATGATGGCGGTCGAGACGACGATCGCCCGCGTGCTGACGCGCGCCGCCGCGCGCGCCAAGGACGAGGGAAAGCGCTGCGACGTGGAAGCCGGCATGGCCAAGCTCGTCGCCGCGCGCGCGGCGTGGGCGGCTGCCGACGATTGCGTGCAGATCCACGGCGGCAACGGCTATGCCGAGGAATACGCCGCCTCGCGCCTGCTCGCCGACGCGCGCATCCTCAACATCTTCGAGGGTGCCGCCGAGATCCAGGCGCAGGTGATCGTGCGCGGCCTGCTGGAGAAGCGGAACTGACATGCGCCGCTTTGCTGCCCTGCTGCTTGCCGCGTTCGTCGCGTTCGCCCTGCCCGCATGGGCGGGCGAGGCCGACTGGCGGCGCTTCGCGCGCGAGATGAAGCTTGCCGACATCGACGGTTTCGTCGAGACGGTGCGCAGCGTGCGCGAGACGGGTGTGCTGCCCGAGACGCGCTATATCGACAAGTCGGCGGCCGAGAAGCGCGGCTGGCGGCCGGGCGGCGATCTGTGCCGCGCGTCGGGCGGGCGGGCCATCGGCGGCGACCGTTTCCAGAACCGCGAAGGCCGGCTGCCGTCCGCACCCGGCCGACGCTGGACGGAGGCCGATCTCGATTTCGACTGCGGGCGGCGCAACGCCAAGCGGCTCGTCTTCTCCAGCGACCGGCTCGTCTACGTGACGGTCGACCACTACGAAACGTTCCGCGAGGTTCCGCGATGAAGCGCGCCCGGCTCGACGCGAGCCACGACACGATGGAAAAGGTCTACGCCAAGCTCGCGGCCGACCTCGCTTTCCCGGCCCATTTCGCCGGCAATCTCGATGCGCTGTGGGACGTGCTGCTGCGCGACGTCGCCGGCCCGTTCGAGATCGTCTGGCCCGGGGCCGCGACGGCCGGCCGCGCCATCGGCCCCAAATTCAAGGCCCTGCTCGCCCTGCTGGCCGAGCTCGAAGAGGCGCGCGGCGACTTCCGTTTCAAGCGGCGCTAGACGCGGCGGCCCGCGCGCACTAGGTAATTGTCGATGGAAATCGTCCTCAAGGTCCTGCCCTACGTGATCGGCCTCGTCGTGCTCGGCGTGGTCGCGTCGCTGTTCACCGGCCTTGGCGGCGTGGCGCAGGGCGGCGAGTTCAACCGCCGCCACGGCAACCGCATGATGCGCTGGCGCGTCGGGCTGCAGGGGCTGGCTCTCGCCCTGCTCGCGCTCTACGCGTGGCTGCGCAACTCGTATGGTTAAGCTCACGCGCATCTACACCAAGGGCGGCGATGCCGGCGAGACGTCGCTGGGCGACGGCAAGCGCGTGCCGAAGTTCGACGCGCGCGTGGCCGCCTACGGCACGGTCGACGAAGCCAATGCCTGCATCGGCATCGCGCGCCTGCATGCGAGCGGTACGGTCGACGCGATGCTCGCCGCGATCCAGAACGACCTGTTCGACCTGGGCGCCGACCTGTGCACGCCGGAAGCGGCCGATCGGAAATATCCGCCGCTGCGCATCAGCGAAACGCAGGTCGAGCGGCTGGAGCGCGAGATCGACGCGATGAACGCATCCCTCGCCCCGCTCGACTCCTTCATCCTGCCCGGCGGCACACCGCTCGCGGCGTACCTGCATCTGGCGCGCACCGTGGCGCGCCGGGCCGAGCGCGAGATCGTGCGCCTCGCCGCCGCGGAGCCGGTCAATCCGGCGGCGATCCGCTACGTCAACCGCCTGTCGGACCATCTTTTCGTCCTGTCGCGCCACGTAAACGACAACGGCACCAAGGACGTGCTCTGGGTGCCCGGAAAGAACCGCACCTGAACGCCCCCGCACGTTGACGCAACGCGGCCCAGCACCTATTGTCCGGCACCTTCTGCCGTCATTTTAAAGGTGCGGATTTCCGAGATGAAAGTGCTGGTCGCGGTCAAGCGGGTCGTTGATTACAACGTCAAGATTCGCGTGAAGGCCGACAAGTCGGGCGTCGAGCTCGCGAACGTGAAAATGTCGATGAACCCGTTCGACGAGATCGGGATCGAGGAAGCCGTCCGCCTGAAGGAAAAGGGCACGGCAACCGAGGTGATCGCGGTCTCGCTGGGCGTCGCCCAGTGCCAGGAAACGCTGCGCACCGCGCTCGCGATGGGAGCCGACCGCGGCATCCTCGTGCAGACGGACGCCGAACTCCAGCCGCTTGCCGTCGCCAAGTGCCTGAAGGCGCTGGTCGAGAAGGAGCAGCCCACGCTGGTCATCCTCGGCAAGCAGGCGATCGACGACGACTGCAACCAGACGGGCCAGATGCTCGCCGCCCTGCTGGGCTGGCCGCAGGGCACGTTCGCCTCGAAGATCTCGCCCGCCGGCGACACGATGGAAGTGGTCCGCGAGGTCGACGGCGGCCTCGAGACGATCTCGACGAAGCTTCCCGCGGTCGTCACGACCGACCTGCGTCTCAACGAGCCGCGCTATGCGAGCCTTCCCAACATCATGAAGGCGAAGAAGAAGCCGATCGAGACCGTGACGCCGGATGCGCTCGGCGTCGACGTCAGCCCGCGGCTCGCCACGCTCAAGGTCGAGGATCCGCCCAAGCGTGCGGGCGGCATCAAGGTGCCCGACGTCGCCACGCTGGTGACGAAGCTACAGACCGAAGCGAAGGTGATCTGAGATGTCCGCCCTTGTGATCGCCGAGCATGACGGCTCGGCCCTGCGCCCCTCCACGCTCAATGCCGTGTCCGCCGCCCTGAAGCTCGGCGTGCCGGTCGATGTGCTCGTCGCCGGTTCGGGTGCGTCCGCTGCCGCCGCCGAAGCCGCGAAGATCGCCGGCATCGGCAAGGTGCTGCACGCGGACGATCCGTCGCTCGCCAACTCGCTGCCGGAGAACATGGCGCCGCTGCTGGTGAAGCTCGCGGCCGGCCGCACGCATCTGCTGATGGCCGCGACGACGCAGGGCAAGAACCTGATGCCGCGCGTGGCCGCCCTGCTCGACGTGATGCAGGTCTCCGACATCATCGCGGTCGAGAGTGCGGACACGTTCGTGCGCCCGATCTATGCCGGCAACGCGCTGGCGACGGTGCAGTCGAAGGACACCATCAAGGTCGTGACCGTGCGTGTCACCGCCTTCCCAGCCGCTGCACTGGGCGGCTCGGCCCCGGTCGAGGCGGCTTCGGGTGCAGCCGACAGCGGCCTGACGAAGTTCGTGAAGCAGGAACTGTCGAAGTCCGAGCGTCCGGAACTGACGGCCGCCAAGATCGTCGTCTCCGGCGGTCGCGGCATGGCGTCGGGCGACAACTTCAAGACCTATCTGGAACCGCTCGCCGACAGACTGGGCGCCGCCGTGGGTGCCAGCCGTGCAGCCGTGGACGCCGGCTTCGCGCCGAACGACTACCAGGTCGGCCAGACCGGCAAGGTTGTTGCACCGGATCTCTACGTGGCGATCGGCATTTCGGGCGCCATCCAGCATCTGGCCGGCATGTCGGGGTCGAAGGTGATCGTCGCGGTCAACAAGGACGAGGAAGCGCCGATCTTCCAGATCGCGGACTACGGCATCGTGGGCGACCTGTTCAAGCTGGTCCCCGAACTGACGGCCGCCCTGCCGGCGCGCAAGTAACCGGAAACCGAGGAAATCGAAATGATCCAGAAGATCGGCGTTATCGGCGCAGGCCAGATGGGCAACGGCATCGCCCATGTCTGCGCGATGAACGGCTTCGACGTGCGCCTCGTGGACGCGAACCCCGAAGCGCTGCCCAAGGCGCTGGCCACGATCGGCGGCAACATGGACCGCCAGATCAAGAAGGGTGCCATGACGCAGGAGGCCAAGGACGCGGCCCTCTCGCACATCGCGACCGGAACCGACTTCTCGCTCTTCTCCGACGCCGACCTGGTGATCGAGGCGGCGACCGAGAACGAGGCGGTCAAGCGCGAGATCTTCAAGAAGCTCTGCCCGCATCTGCGCAAGACGGCGATCATCGCGTCCAACACCTCGTCGATCTCGATCACGCGGCTGGGCGCGTCGACCGACCGCCCGGCGCAGTTCATGGGCATGCACTTCATGAACCCGGTGCCGATCATGCAGCTCGTCGAGCTGATCCGCGGCATCGCCACGTCGAACGAGACCTACGAGCTGGTCAAGGAACTGACCGCCAAGCTCGGCAAGACGTCGGCGACGGCCGAGGATTTCCCGGCCTTCATCGTCAACCGCATCCTGCTGCCGATGATCAACGAGGCCGTCTACACGCTGTACGAAGGCGTGGGCTCGGTCGAATCGATCGACACGGCGATGAAGCTCGGCACCAACCATCCGATGGGTCCGCTCGAGCTTGCCGATTTCATCGGTCTGGATACCTGCCTTGCCGTCATGCACGTGCTGTACGACGGGCTTTCGGATTCGAAGTACCGCCCCTGCCCGCTGCTGGTGAAATACGTCGAGGCCGGCTGGCTCGGCCGCAAGACCAAGCGCGGCTTCTACGACTATTCGGGGCCGAAGCCCGTTCCGACGCGCTGAAATGGTCACCGACGACGACATCGCCTTCGCCGGCCGGCTTGCCGACGCGGCCGGGAAGATCGCGCTGAAGTATTTCCGCACGGCCGTTGCCGTCGACGACAAGGCCGACGAATCGCCGGTGACGATCGCCGATCGCGGGGCGGAGCAGGCCATGCGCGAGATGATCGCGCGCGAACGCCCCGAGGACGGCATCATCGGCGAGGAGTTCGGCAAGGAACGCGCCGGATCCTCGCGCGTGTGGGTGCTCGACCCGATCGACGGCACCAAGTCGTTCATCTCCGGCCGGCCGATGTTCGGCACGCTCGTCTCGCTCGCCGTCGACGGCGTGCCGGAACTGGGCGTGATCGACTGTTCGGCCGTCGGCGAACGCTGGGTCGGCGTCAAGGGCCGCCGGACGACGCACCGGCTGGCCGACGGGACCACGAAGGACGTGCGCGTGCGCGCCTGCCCGGAGCTGAAATTCGCGACGCTCTACTGCTCGTCGCCGCTGATGTTCAAGGACCAGTTCCCGGCCTTCGAGCGCGTGCGCGAGAAGGTCAAGCTGCCGATGTACGGCGGCGACTGCTATGCCTACGGCCTCGTCGCGTCGGGCTTCGCCGATCTCGACATCGAGGCGGGCCTGCAGGTCTACGACTATGCCGCGGTGGCACCCGTCATCGAAGGTGCCGGCGGCACGATGACCGACTGGCGCGGCCGGCGGCTCGATCTTTCGAGCGACGGACGCGTGATCGCGGCCGGCGACAAGCGCACGCACGCGGCGGCACTCGGGCTGCTGGCGGGTTAGTTGACTGAGCGTCGAGGCGGCGTTTCGGTTTGGGCGTCAGCGCCGCGCGACCGGTTGATTGCGCCGCCGTCGAATACGATGTTGCCGACGAAGTCCAACATCGTGAGTTCGAGGCCGACGGCCGCGGTACTAGCGTTCGTGATGCACCTGTAACCACGGGCATATGATTGGTAGAACTCAACCGGATATGATGTCGGCGTCAGACGAAGTGTTCTCCGGCCGTCCTCCGGGAAGGCAAAGAATCCGAAGCAAGTCGAGTCGGGGCTACGCCAGACCGCATAGTCGATCCGTTTGTCAGTCAGTTTCAGGGTTTTCGGTGGGACCGTTTCAGCACGAGCCCCTGACGTCGGAAGTCTCGGAAGGTCAGCATTATAAACATGCCGCAAGTTCGTAGATGCCGAATTGGCTGTCGGTACGATCACGTGCGACTCGAACAGAAGCAAGCCGCGATCCAGAATGACGGCGGTTTGGAATGTGTTGCCGTTGTGACGGTTTCTCCACGGCCCGACAACCAACGACGTGTCGCCGGCAACGCTGACAAACGCCAGATTCGAGGGCACTACTTTCCACTCGCCGTACTCGCCGATCGACGCCGGATCCAGCGCCCGGAATGGACCTGACGCCCCGCAAGAGGCGAGCATGGTTGCGGCACACACCACAAGCAGGCGGTCAAGCATGCCGCGCTTTTTATTCATGTCTCTGCTCGCGTCGATCCCATATGCAATTATAGGATACATCCGCGCTCATATTTCAAGTAGGATCCTGTTGTCTCCGGATCCCGCCCCTCAGACCCAGCCGCCGTCCACGATCAGCGACTGGTTCGTGATCGCCCCGGCCTCGTCCGAGGCCAGGAACAGCACCGTGCGCGCGACGTCGTCGGGGACGAGCTTGCGCTTCAGACACTGGCGTTCGCCGATCAGCTTCTCGCCTTCCGGCGTCAGCCACTTCTCGACCTGGCGCTCGGTCATGATCCAGCCGGGCACCACGCAGTTGACGCGGATATTGTCCGGCCCGAACTCGCGCGCGAGCACGCGCGTGAGGCCGTGCGCCGCCGATTTCGCGGTCGCATAGGCCGACAGGTCGGCCGAACCCGTCATCCACGACACCGAGCCGAAATTGACGATCGCCCCGCCGCCGGCCGCGCGCATGTCGGGGATGGCCGCCTGGGCGGCGAAATAGGCGTGCTTCAGGTTCACCGCGACGCGGTCGTCCCAGTATTCGGGCGTAACCGACAGGAAGTCGTGCCGGTCGTCGTGGGCGGCGTTGTTGACGAGCACCGTGATCGGCCCGAACTTCGCGCGCACGGCGGCCATCGCGGCGCGCAGGGCGGCGATGTCGCGCAGGTCGCATTCCTCGAACAGGACCGTCTGGCCGCGCGCCGCGATCTCGGCCGCGAGCGCTTTCGACGGGCCGGGCTGGATGTCGCAGAAGCCGACCTTGGCCCCTTGGGCAGCGAAGGCGGCGACGGTCGCCGCACCGATGCCCCCGCCCCCGCCGGTGACGAAGACGGTCCGGCCGGCGAGACTTGGATAGTTTGCGTGCTTCTGGCTCATTTCGGGTCGAATCCTCCGTCCCCGGACCGTCGCATGGGCGGGCCCGGACTGGCAATTCGGCCCTTTTCTTCCCGGGCGTTCGCGCCATGATAGAAGGGACGTCCCGCGCATCCGAGGGAGCCACGCCTTGACCGTCCGCCTGCCCCTGCTTGCCGCCGCCTTGGGCCTGTCGCTGGCCCTGCCCGCCGCCGCCCAGACCCTGTCGCCGGGTACAGGCCCCAGGCACGCGATCGCCATGCACGGCGACATCAAGTATCCCGCCGGCTTCGCGAATTTCGACCACGTCAACCCGGCAGCCCCCAAGGGCGGCGACGTGCGCCAGCACGCGATCGGCACGTTCGACAACTTCAATCCGTGGATCATCCGCGGCGTGGCATCCGGCGTGGTCGGCCTGACGGTCGAGACGCTGATGGTCGGCTCCGACGACGAGCCCTTCACGATGTACTGCCTGGTCTGCGAGACGGTCGAGACCCCGGCCGACCGCTCGTGGGTCGAGTTCTCGTTGCGCGCGGGCGCAAGGTTCCACGACGGCAGCGCCATGGAACCCGAGGACGTGATCTGGACCTTCGAGACGCTGAAGGCGAAGGGCCGCCCGTTCTACCGCGCCTACTACGCCGACGTGACGAAGGTGGAGAAGACCGGCCCGCGCAAGGTGCGCTTCGTCTTCGGCAGCGGCGAGAACCGCGAGCTTCCGCTGATCGTCGGGCAGGTACCGGTCCTTTCGCGCAAATGGTGGGAGGGCAAGGAATTCGACCGCCCGCTTGCGGAAGCGCCGCTCGGCTCGGGCCCCTACCGCATCGAAAGCTTCGAGATGGGCCGCACCGTGACGCTGCGCCGCGTGGCCGACCACTGGGCGCGCGACCTCGGCACCAACCGCGGCCGCTTCAATTTCGACGTGCTGCGCTACGAGTGGTTCCGCGACCCGACCATCGCGCAGGAAGCCTTCCTTGCCGGCAACTACGACCTGCGCGCCGAGAACACGGCGCGCATCTGGGCGCAGGGCTACGACACGCCGGCCTTCCGCGACGGCCTGTTCCGCAAGATCGAGATTCCCGAGCAGCGCGTCGCCGGCATGCAGGCGCTGGTCATGAACGCGCGGCGCAAGCCCTTCGACGACCGGCGCGTGCGTCAGGCGCTGACGCACGCCTTCGATTTCGAATGGTCGAACAAGAACCTGTTCTTCGACTCCTACACGCGCACGCGTAGCTTCTTCGACAACTCCGAACTCGCCGCGCGCGGCCTGCCGCAGGGCGAGGAGAAGGCGATCCTCGAGCGCTTCCGCGACAAGCTGCCGCCCGAGCTTTTCATGGCCGAGTACAATCCGCCGAAGACCGACGGCTCGGGCAACATCCGCGACGGTATTCGCGAGGCCACGCGCCTGCTGCGCGAGGCGGGCTGGCGCGTTGCCGACCAGAAGCTGGTGGACGCATCGGGGAAGCAGATGGGCTTCGAGATCCTGCTCCACCAGAGCCAGGGTGCGTTCGAGCGCGTGCTGGGCCCGTTCGTGGCGAACCTGAAGCGGCTGGGCATCGACGCGCGCATCCGCAGCGTCGACGTGGCGCAGTACCAGAACCGGACCGACGATTTCGACTACGACATGATCGTCGGCGGCTGGGGCCAGTCGGAATCGCCCGGCAACGAGCAGCGCGACTACTGGAGCTCGAACCGCGCCGACCAGAAGGGGTCGCGCAACAGCATCGGCATCAAGGATCCGGTCGTGGACGAGCTCGTCGAGCTGCTGATCGCGGCCCCCGACCGGGCCAGCCTCGTCCAGCGCACGCGTGCGCTGGACCGGGCGCTGCAATGGGGCCACTGGGTGATCCCGAACTGGTATCTCGCCGTCGACCGCGTGGCGGCATGGGACCGTTTCGGCTGGCCCGCCAGTGCCGGCAAAGGCGGCTTCGACTGGTCGACCTGGTGGGTCGATCCGGCGAAGGACGCGGCGCTCCGCGCACGCCGGGGCCGGTAACGCAAAACGAATGATCGGCTACCTCTTCCGACGCCTGCTGCTGATCGTGCCCACGCTGCTGGGCATCATGATCGTCAATTTCGCGATCATCCAGGCCGCACCTGGCGGCCCGATCGACGTGGTGCTGGCCGAACTGCGCGGCGTGTCGACGGACCCGACGCTGCGCGTGTCGGGCGGCGGCGGGGCGGAAGTGCAGGCGCGCGAGACGCGCGCGGGCGCGCAGGGCTATCGTGGGGCGCGCGGCATCGACCCGGCGCTGATCAAGGAGCTGGAGCGCGAGTTCGGCTTCGACAAGCCGCCGGTCGAACGCTTCCTCACGATGGTCGGCAAGTACGCGACGTTCGATTTCGGCCGCTCGTTCTTCAAGGACCGGCCCATCGTCGATCTCGTGCTCGAGAAGATGCCGGTCTCGATCTCGCTTGGCCTGTGGACGACGCTGATCGTCTATCTCGTGTCGATCCCGCTGGGCATCCGAAAGGCCGTGCGCGACGGCTCGCGCTTCGACGTGTGGACGTCGGGTGCGATCATCGTCGGCTACGCGATCCCGAGCTTCCTGTTCGCGGTCCTGCTGATCGTGCTGTTCGCCGGCGGGCGCTTCTTCGACGTCTTCCCGCTGCGCGGGCTCGTCTCCGAGGGCTTCGCCGGCATGCCCTGGTGGCGCCAGGCGCTCGACTATGCCTGGCACATGGTCCTTCCCGTGCTGGCGATGACCATCGGCGGCTTCGCGAGCCTGACGATGCTGACCAAGAACTCGTTCCTCGACGAGATCGGCAAGCAGTACGTGATCACCGCGCGCGCCAAGGGCCTTGCCGAACGGCGCGTGCTCTACGGCCACGTCTTCCGCAACGCGATGCTGATCGTCATCGCCGGGTTTCCGGCCACGCTCGTGTCGATCTTCTTCACCGGCTCGCTGCTGATCGAGATCATCTTCTCGCTCGACGGGATCGGCCTGCTCGGCTTCGAGGCGGCCCTCAACCGCGACTATCCGCTGATGTTCGCCTCGCTCTATTTCTTCACGCTGCTCGGCCTCGTCATGAAGATCGTATCGGACGTCGCCTACACGTTCATCGATCCGCGCATCGATTTCGAGCGCCGGCAATGAAGCTGGGCGAGCTCAACCGCCGGCGCCTCGCCAACTTCCGCGCCAACCGGCGCGGCTGGTGGTCGCTGTGGATCTTCCTGGCGCTGTTTGCGCTTTCGCTGGGCGCCGAGCTCTTCGCCAACGACCGGCCGGTGCTGGTGCGCTACGACGGCGCCTTCTACCTGCCCTTCGCGAAGGCCTATCCGGAGACCGCGTTCGGCGGCGAGTTCGAGACCGAGGCCGACTATCGCGACCCGCAGGTCGAATCGCTGATCGCCGCGAAGGGCTGGATCCTGTGGCCGCCGGTGCGCTTCTCGTACCGGACGGTCAATCTCGACCTGCCGGTCCCCGCCCCCGCACCGCCGTCGGCCGAGAACTGGCTGGGCACGGACGACCAGGGCCGCGACGTGGTGGCGCGGCTGCTCTACGGCTTCCGTCTCTCGGTGCTGTTCGGACTGACGCTCACACTGCTGTCCTCGGTCGTCGGCGTGGCTGCCGGTGCCGTGCAGGGCTATTACGGCGGCTGGGTCGATCTGCTGCTGCAGCGCCTGATCGAGATCTGGGACGGGCTGCCGCAGCTCTACCTGCTGATCATCCTGGCGGCCTTCGTCGAGCCGACCTTCCTGTGGCTGCTCGGCCTGCTGCTGCTGTTCCAGTGGATGGGCCTTGTCGGCGTCGTGCGCGCCGAATTCCTGCGCGCGCGCAATTTCGACTATGTGCGCGCCGCGCGGGCACTGGGTGCCTCCGACGCGCTGATCATGTTCCGCCACGTCCTGCCCAACGCGATGGTCGCCACGCTGACCTTCATGCCCTTCATCCTGTCGGGCTCGGTCGTGGCGCTGACGTCGCTCGACTTCCTCGGCTTCGGTCTGCCCGTCGGCTCGCCGTCGCTGGGCGAGCTGCTGGCGCAGGGCAAGAACAACCTGAACGCCCCGTGGCTGGCGCTGACCGCCTTCTTCACGCTCGCCATCATGCTGTCGCTGCTGGTATTCGTCGGCGAGGCGGTGCGCGACGCCTTCGATCCCCGCAAGACGTTCCGAGTCGACATCGACAAATGACCGAACCGCCGATCCTCAGCGTGCGCGACCTCTCCGTCGCCTTCGACCTTGCCGGCAAGGGCCGGTTCGCGGCGGTCGACCGCATCTCGTTCGACCTGCATCGCGGCGAGACGCTTGCACTGGTCGGCGAGTCGGGCTCGGGCAAGTCGGTCACGGCGATGTCGATCCTGCAGCTGCTGCCCTATCCGCTGGCGAGCCATCCGGCACCCTCTTCGGTGCGCTTCAAGGGCGAGGAACTGGTCGGTGCGGGCGAGACCGTGCTGCGCACGGTGCGCGGCAACCGGATCGCGATGATCTTCCAGGAGCCGATGACCTCGCTCAATCCGCTCCACACGATCGAGAAGCAGATCGGCGAGGCGCTGGCGATCCACAAGGGAATGTCGGGCGAAGCGGCGCGTGCGCGCATCGTCGAACTGCTGCATCTGGTCGGGCTCGGCGACCAGGCCGAGCGGCGGCTCGACGCCTATCCGCACCAGCTTTCCGGCGGCCAGCGCCAGCGCGTGATGATCGCCATGGCGCTGGCGAACGAGCCCGACATCCTGATCGCCGACGAGCCGACGACCGCCGTCGACGTGACGATCCAGGCCCAGCTCCTGAAGCTGCTGAAGGAGCTGCAGGCCCGGCTCGGCATGGCGATGCTGTTCATCACGCACGATCTGGGCATCGTGCGGAAGCTCGCCCATCGTGTGTGCGTCATGAGCAAGGGCCGCATCGTCGAGGCCGGCCCGGTCGGCGAGATCTTCGCGAAGCCGCAGCACGACTACACCCGCCACCTGCTGGCGGCCGAGCCCAAGGGCAAGCCGACCAAGCGCGACGCGAACGCCGCGACGATCCTGACCGGCGGCGACGTGAAGGTCTGGTTCCCGATCAAGTCGGGCCTGCTCCGCCGCACGACCGGCCACGTCAAGGCGGTCGACGGCGTCTCGGTGGCGCTGAAGGCCGGCCACACGCTGGGCGTGGTCGGCGAGTCCGGCTCGGGCAAGACGACGCTCGGCCTCGCCCTGCTGCGCCTGACGCGCGCCGAGGGCGCCATCGTCTTCGAGGGACGCGACATCGCCGGCCTGGGCGGGGCCGCCCTGCGCCCGCTGCGCCGCCAGATGCAGGTCGTCTTCCAGGATCCCTACGGCTCGCTCAGCCCGCGCATGTCGGTGGCCGAGATCGTCTCGGAAGGGCTGCGCATCCACCGCATCGGGCGCGACGCCGCCGAACGCGACGAGGCCGTCGTCCGCGTGCTGGAAGAGGTGCGCATCGACCCGGCGACGCGCCACCGCTATCCGCACGAATTCTCCGGCGGCCAGCGCCAGCGCATCGCCATCGCGCGGGCCCTCGTGCTCAAGCCGCGTTTCATCGTCCTCGACGAGCCGACCTCCGCGCTCGACATGTCGGTGCAGGCGCAGATCGTCGACCTGCTGCGCGAGTTGCAGGACCGCTACGGCCTCGCCTACCTGTTCATCAGCCACGACCTGAAGGTGGTGCGTGCACTCGCCGACGACGTGCTCGTCATGAAGGATGGCAAGGTCGTCGAGCAGGGCCCGGCGAGCCGGATCTTCGATGCCCCCGAGGCCCCCTACACCAAGGCGCTGATGGCCGCGGCCTTCGCGCACGACGTCGTCGACATCGCCGGAGCCCGCCAGTGAAGATGCTGTTCATTTCGTCGACCGATCGCGTCGAACCCTGGCGCGCGGCCTTCGCCGAACTGGCGCCCGACATCGAGTTCGTCCCCTGGCCCGACGTGCCCGACCCGGCGGCGATCGAGTTCGCGGCCGTGTGGAAATATCCGCCGGGGACGCTGAAGAAGTTCCCGAACCTGAAGCTCGTCTCGTCGCTGGGTGCGGGCATCGACCATCTGCTCGGCGATCCCGAATTTCCGGCCCATGTGCCGTTCGTCCGGCTCGTCGATTCCACGCTGACGACCGGGATGGTCGAGTACGCGCTGTGGGCGACGCTGCGCTACCACCGGCAGATGGTCGAGTACGAGGCGTTCCAGCGCGCGGCCGACTGGCATCCGATGGACGCCCCGCAGACCTCGACCCGGCGGGTGGGCATCGCCGGGATCGGGGCGATCGGCGGGGCGATCGCCAGCACCATCGCCGGGATCGGCTTCGACGTGGCCGGCTGGTCGCGCGGCGGCCACAAGCTGCCGGGGATCGCGTCCTTCGCCGGGGCGGATGGCTGGCTGCCCTTCCTCGCGCGGACCGACATTCTGATCTGCGTTCTGCCACTGACCGACGCGACGCGCGGCATCCTCGACGCCAGCGCCTTCGCCGCGATGCCGGCGGGCAGCTACGTCGTCAACATCGCCCGCGGCGGCCATGTCGTCGACGCCGACCTGCTGGCCGCCCTCGACCGCGGCCATCTGGCGCACGCGACCCTCGACGTGACGACCCCGGAACCGCTGCCCGCCGGGCACCCCTACTGGGGCCATCCGAAGGTCACGCTGACCCCCCATATCGCAAGCCTGACCGACCCGCGCACGGCCGCGCCGCAGGTCATCGACAATATCCGCCGGTTCGTCGCCGGCCGGCCGCTGCTCAACCGCGTTGACCGGACCAACGGGTACTGACACGCTCGGACGGCCCGGCATTGTACCCGGGCAAAAAGGGGGCTATATCCTCGTCGTAACGGAGAAAATCGACAGTCCTGATGTCTGAGGCCGACGCAAAAGCAGAAGTCCCCAGCGAACTTCCGCCACCCAAGAAACCCGACAAATCGAAGACGTTTTCCTTCGATCACGCGGTCTTTCAGGTGAAGGGGGCCTATTTCGGATTCGGCAAGGACGGCGATTCGGTCTGCCTGCACGTGCCGCTGGGCGACATCATGGCCGCCCTGCCGATCGACGCGGTCAAGATCCAGTTCCAGATCCCCAAGGACAGCGAAGACGCCAAGCTTCTCGACATCGCCGAGAAGTCGATGAAGTTCGTCAAGCGCATCCTGCCCGGCGACTGCATCCCGGCCGAAATCCTCGACGGAACGGCATCCTGGCGGGTCGAGCCGCACCATATCGCGCGCGCCAACGCGCGCATCTCGATGCAGATCATCAGCTGGATGTCGGGCAAGCCGGTCGAGGTCTCGGAAACGACCGAGCTCGAGGGACTCGCCAACAATCCCGACACCAAGAAGAAGATCCAGGAAGCCTTCGAGCTGCTGGCCGAGAAGCTCGGCCTCGGGCGCGCCAACAAGAACCAGATCGTCGAGATGATCGAGCAGCTGGCGCGCGAGACGTCCTACATCGAGGCGCTGCGCGAGCGCTTCCAGAAGATCCAGAAGATCTATGGCGGCTTCAACGTGCTGTTCGCGGCCTACAAGCGCGAGCGCGGCGTGCAGGACGAGGTCGGCCGTATCCGCATCCTGATGAAGAAGCCGGTCGAGGACATCTCCGGCATCTTCCTGCAGATCGACGCCAACACGGGCGAGGTCTTCAACGCGCTGAAGCGCCTGCGCGAGACGATCAGCTACATCCGCAGCAAGCGCGACGAACTCCACCAGCGCTTCATGCTGTGGGACGAGATCCTGGTCGCATGGGAAGGCGTGGCGCTCGAGCGCGACGGCCGCATGGACAAGCTCGTGCGCATCACCTACCGCTTCATCGCGCGCCACTTCCCGCAGGATTCGGAGTGGAGCCTGACGCGCTGAGGCGCGTTCAGGGCCGATCCAGCGACCGGATATAGGCGACGACTGCCGCCCGTTCCTCGGCCCAAAGCCGGTAAGTCGGCATGGGCAGGTGCAGGTCCGCCATGAAGTTCGTCAGATACATGTGATCCCGACCCGGTCGCGCGGAGATCGCGGCGAAGTCCGGTGCCGCCCGCGCGGCACCGTGGCACGAACCGCACCATTCGACGGCGATGGCGCGACCTCGGGCAACTTCGGGCGGCTCTTCGCGGGGCTGCGTGCACGCACCGGCCGCAGCGGCAAAGGCGAATGCCGCAAGCAGGCGTGCAAAGTGACCGAGCTGCATTCACATTCCTCCGTGCGGGACGGAAGCCTACTCTGACCGGATCCGGATCCATCAGAGGGTAAAACGATGCGCGGAATCGGACCTTTCCTGATCGCCGGGCTGACGGCCCTGGCGGCATCGGCCGTTGGCGCGCAAACGATCGGCGATGTCGCGCGTGGACGCGAACTGGCCAGGCAATGGTGCTCGAGCTGCCACGTCGTGGCCAACGGCGAAGGCCGCAGCGCGACCGACGCCGTGCCGACATTCATGTCGGTTGCGGCAAGACCGTCCACGACCGCATTGAGCCTGCGCGTGTTCCTGCAGACGCCGCATCTTCGGATGCCGGACTTCGTGCTGACGGCGGAGCAGACCGACGACGCGATCGCCTACATCCTGTCGCTGCGCCGCTAGGCGCTGCCATACCGTTCGCGCAGCGTCGCGAAAACCGTCCGTACCGTCTGGACCAGCGCCCCTTCGGGCCGGCCGGCGCGCGCCCACGGGCTCCACGCCAGCAGGTCGAGATGGGCCCATTTGACGCCCGCCGGCACGAAGGCCTGCAGGAACAGGGCCGCGATCGAAGCGCCCGCGAACGGGCCGTCCGAGACGTTGTTGAGGTCGGCCACCTTGCTGTCGATGCGTGCACGGTAGGCCTGCCACAGCGGCATCAGCCACATCGGATCGTTCTCGACGAGCCCCTTGGTGAGCAGGGCGCGCGCGAGGTCGTCGTCGTTGCAGAAAAGTGCGGGCAGGTCGGGGCCGAGTGCGACGCGCGCGGCCCCCGTCAGCGTCGCGAAATCGATCATCAGTTCCGGCTTCTCCTCGCCCGCGCGCGCGAACGCGTCGGCAAGGATCAGGCGGCCTTCCGCGTCGGTGTGGCCGATCTCGACGGTGATCCCGGCCTTGCTGCGGATCACGTCGAGCGGGCGCACCGAATTGCCCGACACGCTGTTCTCGACCGCCGGGATCAGCGTATGGAGGCGCAGCTTCAGCTTCGCCTCGACGATCATGCGCGTCAGCGCAAGTGCGTGCGCCGCCCCGCCCATGTCCTTCTTCATCAGCTTCATGCCGGAATCGGGCTTGATGCCGAGACCGCCGGTATCGAAGCACACGCCCTTGCCGACGATCGCGACGCGCGGATGCGACGGGTTGCCCCACGTCAGCTCGATCAGGCGCGGCTCGCGCGCCGCGGCGCGGCCCACCGCATGGACGAGGTTGTAGTCCTGCTTCAGCAGCGCTTCGCCGACGATGACCTTCGCCTGCAAGCCGCATTCGGCCGCAAGATCGCGCGCCGCCTGGGCAAGTTCGCCCGGCCCCATGTCCTCGGCCGGCGTGTTGATGAGATCGCGCGCGAAGCCGTCGGCCCGCACCGTGCTTTCGCTCGCCGCCCGGTCGGCCTTCGCCGGCCAGACGAGTTCGGCCGGCAGGCGGGCGGCCTTCTTGTAGCGGTCGAAGGCGTAGCTGCCGATGCCCCACGCCGTCGCGATCCGGGTCGCTTCCGTGGCATCCTGCGGCTCGGGATCGATCCGGTAGCTGCCGTCCGGCAGGCGCAGCGGCAGGCCGGCCCACGCCCAGAAGAGATTTCCGGCACCGTCGCTCGACTCGCGCTCGGGCACGCCGACGATCACGCGATCGATGCCGCCGTCGCGGCCCGGCAGGGTCAGGAATTCGCCCGTCCCGGCCTTGAAGCCCGTCTGGGCGACATAGCGCCGGTGCGCCGCCGACGCGGATTTGAGGAAACGCGGGAGGCCGGCGCGGGTGACGGGTGTGAGGCGGATCGTGGCGGCGAGCTTCTTGGGCCGGAACGGGAGGCGGGCTGGCATGTCGGCTGGTGTCCTTCGCGGATGGGCGTTGTGCGGATCGAGCTTGCCCCAATCGGGCAAGACTGGAAAGCTGCCCCTTCCCGAAGGACGTACGGAGGCGCCGGGCATGCCCGACATCGTGATCTATCTCGGCAACAAGGCATACTCGTCGTGGTCGCTGCGCGGCTGGCTGGCCTGCAAGCTGACGGGCCTGCCCTTCCGCGAGGAAGTGCACCCGATGGACACGCCGGAATGGAAGGCATGGATCGCGGCGCGCAGCCCGACGGGCAAGGTCCCGTATGTCACGGTCGACGGCGCCCCGCTGTGGGAATCGCTGGCCATCGGCGAGCATCTTTCCGAGCTCAACCCGACCGCCTTCTGGCCGGCCGACAAGGCGGCGCGCGCGCACGCGCGCTCGATCGCGGCGGAGATGCATGGCGGCTTCGTCGAGCTGCGCAAGGCGATGTGGATGGCCGTGCGCAACCGTTTTCCCGGCAAGGGCCGCACGCCGGGCGCGCTCGCCGACATCGCGCGCATCGAGGCGCTGTGGGCCGAGGCGCGCAAGCGATACGGCGCCGGTGGCCCCTTCCTTTTCGGAAAGGCGTTCGGCTTCGCCGACGCCATGTATGCACCGGTCGTCGCCCGGTTCCGGACGTGGGAACCCGAACTCTCGTCCGCAACGAAGACCTATGTCGACGCGGTGTGGGGCCATCCGTTCATGGCCGAATGGATCGAGGCGGCGCAAGCCGAGCCGTGGAAGATCGCCAAGTACGAGAACCCGGACCCCGTCGCGTGATCTCGCCCCCGCAAGCCCCCACGCTCCGCCGCGAGAACTCGGTCCTCGAGTTCGACCTGCCGGCCGACGGCGTGCGGGTGCGCGTCCGGCCGCTGCGCCGCACGACCCGGTTCGCGGTCGGCCTCGCCTCGATCGCCGGGCTTCTGGCCGCGGGACTTTGGGCCGCGGCGGGCACGCTTGCGGCACCGGGCCTGCTAGCCTCGCTGGTCCTGGGTTCGGTCGGCGGGCTGGTCTGGTGCGCGACGCGCGGATTGACGGCCTATGTCGCGTTCGACCGCCACGGCATCCACGACGCGGCCGGCGGCTGCAAGCCGCTGGCGTGGTCGCAGATCGACCGGCTGGAAGCCGGACCGTCCGGGCGCGGACCCGGTCTGGCGCTCCATGCCC
Source organism: Tagaea sp. (assembly GCA_965279565.1). GTDB lineage: Bacteria > Pseudomonadota > Alphaproteobacteria > CACIAM-22H2 > CACIAM-22H2 > Tagaea. The sequence continues at coordinate 906,639 of OZ257249.1, forward strand.
GTCTGGTGCAGCCGACGGCGCATGCCGGCCTGTCGCTGCCGGGCACGGCAGAAGCGGGTCTTCCCGTTCCTTTCGAGTATCTGGTCGTCCAGCTCCACCGGCGAGGTGCACCGATCCGCGAACCCGATCCGGCCTTCGATCCGTTCGACTGCGACGTGCGCTGGCTGCCGGCAGCACGGGCGGCCGCCCTGCTCGTCGGCCGGCTGGGTGCGCGCGCTAGCCCGCATGCCGGCCAGCAGCTCGACATCGCCGAGACGCGCGGCGACCAGCCAGCGGTCGGTCACTGGTGTCTGGTGCTTGCCGCCCTGCGCACGCGGGCCGGGCCGGCGGAAATCGAAGACTGACCGGCGGCAGCGCTCAGCGCAGCAGGCCGCTTTCCGTGTAATAGAGGGCGGCCCCGGGATGAAGCTGGAAACCCAGACCGTCGACCGCGGATTCCGGCCGCAGGAACCGGCCGAAGCCGGCATTGGCATCGAGCGTGCGCCGGTTGTTCGGATGCCACAGCGCCCGCGTCAGCCCGTGCACCACCTGCTCGTCCGCCGCCGCGCCGACGATCCAGACGATCCCGATCGACAGCGACGAGACTTCGCCCACGCCGCGATACGTGCCGGCCGGGATGACGGATTCGACAAGGAAGGGCTGCGTGGCGCGCAGCCGTGCGGCCTGGCCGTTGAGCGGCAGGATCGAGATCTCGAACTGCTCGGCAAGGTCGGCAATGAACTGCGAGGGCACGCCCGCAGTCAGGAAGAACGCGTCGAGCTTGTTCTCGGCCATCGCCTCGACCGCCTGGGCGGCAGTCACGTACTGGGAACGCACCTCGCGTTCGCCCAGCCCCGCCGCCTGCAGGACCGCGCGCGCCGCGATCGCCGTGCCCGATTCCCGTTCGCCCATCGCGACCGACTTGCCGCGCAGGCCCTTCACGTCGGCGATCCCGGCGGCCCGGCGGACGACCAGATGCAGCGTCTCGGGGTAGAGGTTGGCGATCGCACGCAGGTTACGGACCGCGTCGCGGCGAATCCACGGGCCGGACCCGTGGAATGCCCAATAGGCCAGATCGGCCTGGCAGAGAGCGGAATCGATGCGGCCGTTGGCGACGAGATCGATATTGGCGAGCGAGCCGGCGGTCGTCTGGTTGACCACGATCAGGCCCGGCACGCCGCACGGGCCGCCGCGCGCGCAGTCGCGCGAGCCGGGGGGCGAGCTGACGGCCTGCCCGATCAGCGTGGCGACCTGGAACATGCTCGATTCGGTGGGGCCGGAGGCGATCCGGAAGAAATTGGCGTCCTGGGCGGCCGCAGGGCGCACCGATCCTGCCAGCACCGCAGCGCTTCCCAAACCGGCCAGCACCTGTCGTCGACCAAGTCGCGCCATTGCGCACGCCTAAAACGGAGGGCATCCCGGTTCTAACGCGGGAAACCCGGCGCGTCATCCGCCGAATCGGCATAGCGGCTGCCCGGCAGGCGCGTCACATCATGTTTCGGGGCAGCCAGAGCGCCAGATCGGGCATGAAGAACAGCAGGGCCACCATCACGCACATCAGCACGAAGAACGGGAACGCGACCCAGCCGATATAGGTGATCTGGTGCCCGGTCATCCCCTGCAGGACGAACAGGTTGAACCCCACCGGCGGGGTGATCTGGGCCATTTCCACGACAATGACGATGAAGATCCCGAACCAGACGAGATCGAAGCCGGCCCGCTCGATCGTCGGCATGACGACGGCCATCGTCAGGACGACCATCGAGATGCCGTCGAGGAAGCAGCCGAGGATCGCATAGAAGACCGTCAGGATGACGATCAGCATGCCCGGCCCGAGGTTCAAGGCATCGATCCACTCCGCCAGCGCCCGCGGCAGGCCGGTGAAGCCCATCGCCAGCGTCAGGAACGACGCGCCGGCGAGGATGAACGCGATCATGCAGGAAAGCCGGGTGGCACCCATCAGGCTCTCGCGGAACACGGTCCAGTTCATGTCGCCCTGCACCGTCGCCACGATAAGCGCACCCGCCACACCGACCGCGGCCGCTTCCGTCGCCGTCGCCAGACCCGCGTAGATCGAGCCGAGAACGATGACGATGAGGCTCACCGACGGAAGCAGGAAGCGTGCGGCGTAGACCTTCTGGAGGAACGTCATGCGCATATCCGCCGGCGGGATCTTGTCCGAATTGAACAGCGACCACACAACGACCCACGCCATGAACAGGCCGGCCAGACCCAGCCCCGGAATCACGCCCGCGATGAAGAGCTGCGCGATCGACACATTCGTCTGCACGCCATAGACGATCATGATCAGCGACGGCGGGATGAGCAGCCCGAGCGTGCCGGAACCGGCGAGCGTGCCCACGATCATGCTTTCGGGATAGTTGCGCTTGCGCAGCTCCGGGATCGACATCTTGCCGATCGTGGCGCAGGTCGCCGCCGACGAACCGGAGATCGCCGCGAAGATCGTGCAGCCGATCACGTTGGTGTGCAGCAATCTGCCCGGAAGGGCCTGCATCCAGGGGGCAAGCCCGCGGAACATGTCCTGCGACAGTCGGGTGCGGAACAGGATCTCGCCCATCCAGATGAACATGGGCAGGGCCGTCAGCGTCCAGGACGACGCGGTTCCCCAGATCGTCGTCACCATCGCCGTGCCGACCGGACGGGCCGTGAACAGTTCCATCGCCAGCCAGCCCGTGCCGAGCAGCGCAAGGCCGATCCACACGCCGGACCCGAGGATCACGAACATCAGGACGATGAGAAGGCCGGCAATCTCGATACTGGGCATCCGTGGTTCCCGCCGCTATTCGGTGTGCTGGAGTTCGGCGGAAAGATCGCTCTCGGCCGGATCGCGCCCCTGGATCACCTGCACAAGTTCGTCGACGAAGGCGACGAAAAGCACGGTCATTCCGAGCGCCATCGCCGACTGCGGAATCCACAGCGGCGAAGCGTCCATCGCGTCGGAGCGCGATTCGAATTCCCACGACCAGTAGACCATGTCCCACGCGTACCAGGCGAAGAAGCCCGACAGCAGGATCGCGACGCCGAGGCACCAGTACTCGATCCAGCGGCGCGCGGGGCCCTTGAAGCGCTGGATGATCAGCGTGACGCGGATGTGCTCGCCGCGCTTCAGCGTGCTGGCAAGCGCGAAGAAGGAGGACGCCGCCATCGCATAGCCCGCATAGGCGTCGGTCCCGCGGACATAGATGTCGCTCACGCCGCCGAGGATCTGCAGAAGGGTAACCAGCAGGATCGCAAGCATGCCGAGACCGGCCATCCAGCCGCTTGCCTCGTAGAGCCCGTCTAGAAATCGTCGCATCGATCCGCCGGTCCGGAGAAGAGAAGAGATGGCCGGACCTGAACAGGCCCGGCCATCCCTATACGCCCTATATCAAGCAAACATCGCGCCGCTTATCAGGCGCTCGCCTTGTAGGCTGCGACCAGCGCCTGGCCGTCGGCACCCGCACGGCCCAGCCAATCCTTCGTCAGTTCCTCGCCCCAGCGCTGGAACCCGGCCTTCAGCGCCGGCGATGGCGCCTCCACCGTCATGCCGTTCTTGCGCAGTTCGCCGAGGAAATGGTTCGACAGGCGCTCGGACTCGGCCCAGCCGCGCGCTTCGGCGACACCCGCCGCCTTCGTCACGGCGGCCTTGGTCGCGTCGTCGAGAGCCGCCCAGGCGCGCTGGTTGGCCATGATCAGGTTCTTCGGCAGCCAGGCCTGCACGTCGTAGAAATACTTGATGTGCTCCCAGACCTTCGAATCGTAGCCCGTGGCGCCCGACGTGATCATCGAGTTCACGCGGCCGGCGGCGAGCGCCTGCACGAGTTCGGCGGCCTGGATCGTCGTGACGCGCATGCCGGCGAGTTCGGCGAAGCGGCCGGCCGACGCGCCGTAGGAGCGGAACGACAGGCCCTTGAGGTCGTCGGGAACCGCGAGCGGCTTGGGGCTGTAGAAGCCCTGCGGCGGCCACGGCACCTGGAAGAGCTGGCGCAGGCCGCGGCTCTGCAGGCGCTTCTCGATCAGCGGCTTCTGGACGTTCGCGAGCTTGCGCGCGTCGGCATAGGACGTGGCGAGGAACGGCACGTTGTCGGCGCCGAAGATCGGATCTTCGTTCTCGAGGACGACCATCAGCAGTTCGCCGACCTGCGCCTGGTTCGTCTGCACCGCGCGCATGATCTCGGGCACCTTGAACAGCGAAGCACCCGGATGGACGGTGATCTCGAGCTTGCCGCCCGAGGCATCCTTCACGTCCTTCGCGAACTGGATCAGGTTGACCGAGTGGAAGTTCGTCGCCGCGTAGCCGGACGGCAGGTCCCATTTCCACTTCGCCTGGGCGGCGGCCGGACGGACGATCGTGGCCGCGGCGAGGCCGGCGGCGACGCCGCCCGCGAACTGGCGGCGGGAGAGCTTCTTCATGATTCGTGTCCCCTGTCGGAAGGATGGATTTCGTTGGCACCCGGAATGTTCCGGGATTGGGGACAAAGGTTAGGCCGTCCGTCGCGGAAGCGTCAAGAAATGAGCCGTTCCGGGCCTTATTCCGCCGCCTTCGCGGGGCGATTCTCGACCAGCGTGCCCGCCGCGAACAGCCGTTCGACGTCCGCCGGCCCGTAGCCGAGCTCGGCCAGCAGTTCCCGGCTGTGGGCCCCGACCGCGGGTGCATCGCGCCGGACCGGCAGGCGCTCGCCGTCGAAGCTCATCGGCAGGGCCGGGATGCGCACGCGCCGCCCGTCGGGGCTGGCGACGTCGACCAGCCCGTTGCTGGCGTTGAGGTGCGGGTCGTCGAGCAGCTCGACCGGCCGCACGATCGGCGCGAAGGGAATTCCGAGCTTCTCGCACTTGGCCACCAGTTCGGCCTTCGTGAAGCCGCCGAGGACCGCGGCGACAGCGGGTACGAGCGTTTCGCGCGCCGCACAGCGCTGGGGATTGGTCGCGAGCTTCGGGTCCGTCTTCAGCGCCGACAGCCCGAACATGTCGCAGAACGGACCCCACTGCGTGTCGCTGACGACGGCGACGAAGAGCTGTTCCTTGTCGGCCGTGTCGAACACGTCGTAGATGCCCCAGGCACCCCGGCGCACCGGCATCGGCGGCGGCGCTTCGCCGGTCATGCCGTACTGCGCGATGTGCTGCGCGGAAAGGAACGCGCAGTTCTCGTAGAGCGAGGACTTCACGTAGCGGCCGCGGCCCGTGCGGTGGCGCTCCTCGAGGGCGGCGAGGATCGCGATGACCGCGAACATGCCGCCCATGATGTCGTTGACCGATGTGCCGGCGCGCAGCGGCCTTCCGGCCGGGCCGGTCATGTAGGCAAGCCCGCCCATCATCTGGACGACCTCGTCGAGCGCCGTGCGGTGCTCGTACGGGCCTTCGAGGAATCCCTTGAGCGAGCAGTAGACGATCCGCGGATCGAGGCGGCTCACATCTTCATAGCCGAGGCCGAGCTTGTCCATCGCACCGGGGCGGAAATTCTCGGTGACGATGTCGGCGGTCGCGATCAGCTTGCGCGCGATCTCGATGCCTTCCGGGTTCTTCATGTCGAGCGCGAAGGACCGCTTGTTGCGGTTGAACGCGACGAAGAAGCCGGAACCGGACGAGGTGAGGCGCCGCGTATTGTCACCGGCGGGAACCGGTTCGACCTTGATCACGTCCGCACCGAGATCGCCGAGGATGAGACCGCAGCTCGGTCCCATCACCATGTGGACGAATTCGACGACGCGGAGTCCCGCGAGCGGAAGATCGCCCATCAGGCGGCCTCCGCGCGCACGAAGCCCTTCGGCACGCCCGCCTTCGCGAGATGGCCGTAGAAATCGGCACCGGGCAGCGCGACTTCGAGGATCTTGCGCGCATCGAGCAGCTTCGCGATGTCCACGCCCGTGCGCAGACCCATCGATTCGAGCATGAAGACAAGATCTTCGGTGATGACATTGCCCGACGCACCGGGTGCATAGGGGCAGCCGCCGAGCCCGGCCATCGAACTGTCGAGCGAGCGCACGCCCGCCTCGATCGCGGCCACACAGTTGGCAAGCCCCAGTCCGCGGGTGTTGTGGAAGTGCGCCGCCTCCAGCCTGCCGCCGATCTCGGCGCGCACGGCCGAAAGCAGGCGGCGCACCTGGGCGGGATTGGCGTACCCGACCGTGTCGGCGACCGAGACCGAGTCGGCATCGATCTCGACCGCGCGCGCGGCGATCCGCAGCACGTCGGCCTCCGGAACTTCGCCCTGCAGCGTGCAGCCGAAAGCGGTCGAAATGCCGGCCGTGATCTGGAAGCGCCGGTCCGCCGGCATCGAATTGCGCAGCGCCACGATCCGCGCGAGTTCGTCGAGCTGCTCGTCGACCGACTTGCGCACGTTCGAGCGCGAGTGCGCCTCGCTCGCCGAGATCGGCAACGAGATACGGCGCACGCCGACCTCGACCGCGCGTTCGGCCCCCTTCAGGTTCGGCACGAGTGCGACGATCGAGACGTCGGGCAGCGTCAGCGAATGGGCGGCGACCTCCGCTGCGTCCGAGAACTGCGCAATCATCTTCGGATTGACGAAGGAGCAGACCTCGATCTCCGGAATGCCGGCGGCCGCGAGTGCGGCGATCCAGGCCTTCTTCGCCTCCGTCGGCATGAAGATCTTGGTGTTCTGCAGCCCGTCGCGCGGACCGACTTCGGAAATCTGGATATCGATTGCGGACATGGCGCATCTCCCGGAACTGTCGTTCGGCAGGCAGAATAGGCCCGCCGCCGGCTCCGGGGAAGGTGGCTTCAGAGACGTTTCGTCCAGAAGACCATCGGCTTCGTGCTCGGCGCGGCTTCACCCACGTCGCGCCAGCCGAATGAGGCCGTCAGGCCCGGCGCCTTCGCGTAGCCGCGCTTCGTCCAGAACGCGTCGAGCGGCACGTAGTCCGCCGGGCGGGCCGGGTGGTTGTCGGGCCGCACGACGGCGCAGAACGTGCCGATCCTGTAGCCGAGCTCGCGGGCCCGCGTCTCGCGCGCCGCGAAGAACGCCACGCCGATGCCGCGCCGGCGCCAAGGTGCCAGAAGGACGGACTCGCCGTAATAATAGTATTCTCGCGGATCGAGTCCGGCGGCGAGGAAAGGCGCCTGCAGCTCGGGCTCCGCACTTTCCATCGGCAGCGCCGTCGAGGCACCCACGATCTCGTTCCCGGCGCGCGCGATCACGATCGTCGAGCGTTCGAGCCCGACATATTTCGCGAGATAGCGCCGCTCGTAATCGAGGCTGCCTTCGTAGAGATAGGGCCACTCGCGGAAGACCGTGACGCGCAGCCGGGCAAGATCCTCGACGACCGGTGCCGCCGCCGTTCCGGCGAGCGTCTCGATCGTCGCACCGGTCATCGCACCTGCGCTGCCCAGTCCGCGACGTTGTAGTGGTTCGCCACACGCCCGATCTTGCCCTCGCGCATGTCGAAGAACGCGCCGACGCGCAGCGTATAGGCCTGGCCGCGGGCCGGCGGATGCGGCGGATCGGTCGCGAGATAGGTGCCGTCCAGATCGAACTCGGCCGCCGCATGCTTGCCCGCCGGATCGACCATCACGACGAGATCGCGCACCTGCTCGCGGTAGCAGCGGTCCATGTGGTCGAGGAACTTGCGGAACGTCGCCCGTCCGACCTGCCGGCCGCCCTGGCAGACATCGTGCGCCACGTCCTCGGCCAGCAGCGCGCACATACCGTCCCAGTCGCGCGCGTTGAACGCCGCATAGTATTTCCGGATCGTCGCCTCGATCATTTCCAGACCTTCCAGGGCGCGGTACCGCCTGCCCACATCTCGTTGAGCAGGGTCATGTCGCGATAGGTGTCCATGCACTGCCAGAACCCGCCATGCCGGTGGACGGCGAGCTGGCCCGAATGCGCGAGCTTCGGCAGCACGTCGATTTCGAGGCTGTTGCGCGGATCGTCGAGGGCGATTCCCTCCACCGCGCGCTTGTCGAGGACCATGAAGCCACCGTTGATCCAGCCTTCGTCGATCTGCGGCTTCTCGCGGAAGGTGCGCACCTCCGTTCCGGCGATGTCGATCTCGCCGAAGCGCGACGGCGGGTGCACGGCCGTGACCGTACCGAGCTTGCCGGACTTCGCGTGCGTGTCGAGAAGCCCCGCGACATCGACATTGGCCACACCGTCGCCGTAGGTGGCGAAGAATGTCTGGCCGCGCACGTGCTTGAGCGCGCGCCGGATGCGGCTGCCGGTCTGCGATTCGGCCCCCGTCTCGACCAGCGTGACCGTCCAGTCGAGCGGGGCGACGTCGCCCAGCACGCGTACGGCGTTGGTCGAGAGATCGACCTCGAGATCGGCGTTGTGGAGGCGGTAGTTGATGAAATAGTCGCGGATCACGTCGCCCTTGTAGCCGAGGCAGACGACGAACCGGCGCACCCCGTAGTGGCGGTAGATACGCATGATGTGGACGAGGATCGGCACGCCGCCGATCTCGACCATCGGCTTCGGGCGAAGTTCCGTCTCCTCGCGCAGGCGCGTACCCATGCCCCCGGCGAGGATGACGGCTTCCATGTCGTTCGCGCGCATCTTCAGTCCCCGGTTCGGCTGCCGTCGATTCGGCCTACCGGGCGGATACTAACGCGCGTGCGCCGGAATTTCACGCCTGCGACAGGACGTGGATCGCGCGCATCGCGACCAGGTGGCCGACCTTGGCGCCGTAGGCCTTCATGTGCGGGGCGGCGGCGTGTGCGGCCAGCGCATCGGCACTTGCCCACTTCTCGACGACGATGAACGTGTCCGGCCCGCACTTGGTCTGGAACGGGCCGATCCCGTCGGCGTCGATCACGGGCGTGTACTCGATGCAGCCATCCTCCGCATGGACGGCCGGCATGTTCGCGCGGAACGCGTCGAGGATGGTCGCGCGCATGCCCGGCTTGGCGGTGATGATGGCGATGACGTGAATCATGGTGTTGTTCCTCCCTGTCCAGCCTGTAGCATATCCGCGACGGACAGGGAGAGTGTCGCATGCAGTGGGCGCGGATCGTTCATCGGGACCGGACGCTTTTCGGACGTGTCGAGGGCGACGCGCTCGCGGTCTTCTCGGGCGACATGTTCGCCGACGCCGCGGCCACCGGCGAGACGGTCCCGCTCGCGGACGCGACATGGCTTGCGCCCTGCACGCCCGGCAAGATCGTGGCGCTGTGGAACAACTTCCACGCCGCGGCAGCGAAGAACGGCTGGGCGATTCCGGCCGAACCACTCTACTTCCTAAAATCGACCGGTGCGCTCAACGCGCATCTCGCCCCTATCCCGAAGCCGCCGGGCTATGACGGGCGCGTTGTCTACGAGGGCGAACTTGCCGTCGTCATCGGCCGGGCCTGCCGCGGTATCGGCGAGGCCGACGCGGCCGCGCACATCTTCGGCTACACCTGCATCAACGACGTGACGGCCCTCGACCTGCTGGCGGCCGACCCGAGCTTCCCGCAATGGACGCGCGCCAAGGGATTCGACGGGTTCGCCCCCGTCGGCCCGGTCATCGCAAGCGGGATCGATCCGGCGGGGCTTGTCGTGCGCACGCTGGTCAACGGCCGCGAGCGGCAGAACTATCCGGTCGCCGACATGATCTTCCAGCCGGCCCGGCTCGTCAGCCTGATCAGCCGCGACCTGACGCTCGAACCCGGCGACGTGATCGCTTGCGGCACGTCGCTGGGCGTATTGCCGATGCGGCCCGGCATGACGATCGAGGTCGCGATCGACGGCATCGGCACGCTGAAGAACGTCTACGGTTGACAGGCGGCGGCGCGGACCCGACAAAGGCCGGTCCTTTCCCAACGGGAACCAAACCGATGCATTTCTACCGCCACGGACTGACCGGTGCCGACGCCAAGGCGATCGCCGACGTCCTCGACACGCCGTTCCTGACGTCCGGCAGCGTGGGCAAGAAGGTCGAGGGCATGCTGTGCGAGTTCTTCGGCACGTCGCACGCCCTTCTCGTCAATTCCTGGACGAACGGCGCGCTCGCCGCCCTTCTGGCCCTCGATGTCGGGCCGGGCGATGAGGTCATCGTGCCCGCGCAGACATTCATCGCGACGGCCAACATGGTCGAGTTGGTCGGGGCCAAGCCCGTCTTCGTCGATGTCGATCCCGACACGCTGCTGCTGACGCCCGAGGGTGCGGCCGCCGCCGTCACCGTACGCACCAAGGCCTGCATCCCGGTCCACATGTACGGGCTGATGTGCGACATGAAGGGCCTGCGCGCCGCCCTGCCGCCCCGCGTGACGCTGATCGAGGACTGCGCGCACTGCTTCGAAGGTACCCGCGACGGCGAACTGCCGGGCCGCCACTCCGAGATGTCGATCTTCTCGTTCTACGCGACGAAGAACGTCACGTGCGGCGAAGGCGGGGCCATCGTGCTGAACGACGCCGGGCTGTTCGGCAAGCTCCAGCAGACGCGCCTGCACGGCATGAGCGCCATCGCCGCCGACCGTTTCAAGGCCGGCCAGTATCGCCACTGGGACATGGGCCGCCTTGGCGTGAAGGCGAACCTGCCCGACCTGCTCGCGGCCCTGTTGCCCTCGCAGATCGAGACGATCCGCCAGCGCCTGCCCGCGCGCACGGCGCTTGCCGACCGCTACCGCGACGCCTTCGCCAACCTGCCGATCCGCCTGCAGCGCCTCGATGCAGACTGCGTGTCGGCCGAGCACCTGTTCCCGATCCACGTGAAGCCGGCCGTGCGCGACGCGGCGATCGCGGCCCTGAACGCCGCAGGCGTGCCAGTCACGGTCAATTACCGGTCGGTGCCCACACTCACCTACTATCGCGAGAAGTACGGCTTCGGTGCCAAGGATTTCCCCCACTCCTACGAATGGGGCGAAGGCGAGATTTCGCTGCCGCTGTGGCCCGGCATGCCCGAGGAAGACCTGGCGAAGGTCATCGACACGGTCAAGTCGGCTGTCGTGCCGCTCTGCCGCTAAACGGCATCCGCGCAACGCGGATCTCGCCCGTCTCGCTCTCGGTCATGAAGAGGTCGCGGCCGTCCGGCCCGCCGAACGCGACGTTCGTCGCCGTCATGCCGAGCGGTCCCACGAAGTGCGTCGGGAAGCCGTAGCGGTCAAAGCGCCACACGCCCGTGCCCAGATGCGCCACGACGAGCCCACCTTCGGCATCCAGCGCCAGCCCGTCCGGTCCGCCGCCGCCGGAAAGCTGGATGAACGTGCCCACCTTCGACGACCGCCCGCGATCGAACAGCGGCAGGCGCCATACCGCGTTGGCACGCGTGACGGCGACGTAGAGCGACTTTTCGGCAAGATCGAGGACGAGGCCATTCGGGCTCGGTACCGTGTCGACGAGCAGGTCGATGCCGCCGTCCGCGGCAAGCCGGAAGACGCGCCCGGTCGGATCCTGCAATCCGGTCTGGCCCTGGTCGGTGAAATAGAGGTCGCCGCTGGCAGCGAAGGTCAGGTCGTTCACGCCCTTGAAGCTTTCCGAGCGCCAGTCGCGCAACAGCGGCGTTACGGCGCCGGTCGCCGGATCGATCCCGACGATTCCGTTCCGATAGTCCGTGACGACGAGCCTGCCGTCGGCACGCATCTTCATGCCGTTGGGCCAGCCGTCGTACTCCGCGACGAGGTGCCAGCCACCCTGCGGATCGACGCGGAAGATGCGCCCGAACGGCACGTCGACGACGAACAGATTGCCGGCCGCGTCGAAGCACGGGCCTTCGAGGAACGAGTCGAGATGCGCGCCCGCGCGATTGGCATCGGCCCAGTCGGTGCGCCGCTTGCGGCGGAACGCATCGGGCAGGCGCGAGAAGACACGGCTTTCGATGCGCTCGACCGGGGCGAACGGATTCACGGGCGCACCGGCGTCTTCGGCGTGACGACGGGCGAACTCGCGAACTCGCTGCCGGCATAGAGCGCGCGGATGGTCGCCACGTCGGCTTCCAGCAACGGTCCGCAATCCGATGCGGCGGCGTTCTCGTCGACTTCGGCGGGCGTCAGCATGCCGGGGATCGTCGTCGCCACGCCCGGATGCGAGAGGCAGAACCGCAGCGCCACCTGCGCCAGGCTCTGGCCGTCGCGCGTCGCGATGTCGCCGGCGAGCGTGCGGCTCGCACGCGCCCATTGCACGATGCGTTCCTTCGACCAGTTGCGCCGGTGGTCGCCTTCCGGAAATTCGGCGTCGGCCGAAAGCTTGCCCGACAGGAAGCCGAAAGCGAGCGGCGTGCGCGCGATGAGGCCGGTGTGCGTCGCGACGGCAAGATCGAGCAGACCATCCTCGAGGGCGCGCTGGTCGGCGAGATTGAAGTTCGCCTGCACGCAGGCCGGGGCGAACTCGCGGATCGCGGCGGCGGCCTCGGCCGGCGTCTTGGTCGACATCCCCCACGCGCCGATCCAGCCCGCGCGTTTCAGCTCGTCGAGCGCACCGACGATCTCGGGACGCGAACGCAGCAGGTCGAGCGGCGGATTGTGGAGCTGCAGCAGCTCGATCCGTTCTCGCCGCAATCGGCGCAGCGAGTCCTCCGCCGATCGCGCGATATGGGCCGGCGTGAAATCCTGCGGACCGCCGAAACGCGGGTGGCCGGCCTTGGTGGTGATGACGACGGCATCGGCTGCCACGCCCGATCCCTTGCCGAAACACTCGCCGAGAAGCGTTTCCGCCCGCCCGTCGCCGTAGGCGTCGGCCGTGTCGAAGAAATTGATGCCCCGTTCGAGTGCCCGGCGCAGGGCGGCGCGCGAGACGGCATCGTCGGTTTCGCCGTAGGAAGCGCCGGCGACGAAGCCGCCGATCCCCCAGGTTCCGTAGCCGATCTCGGACACGACGAGACCGGTCCGGCCCAGCTTGCGGTTGCGCATGTTGTACCCCGCCCGAACGACGCGAATGGGCCACAGTACGGTCCCGGCGACGCCCTTGCCAAGAAATCAACCGACGACAATTCGCCCTTTCTTTCCGCCGCTTGCGCCGGCCTTCCAAGGCCGCTACGAAGGGCATAGTCGCATCCGGGAACAAGATATGAATCCTATTTCACGAATCGTCGTCGTCGGTCTCGGCTATGTCGGGCTGCCGCTCGCCGTCGGACTCGCCAAGCGCTTCCAGGTGACCGGGTTCGATCTCGATCGCGGCCGGGTCGACGAGCTTGCCGCCGGCAGCGACCGGACGGGCGAGATCGACGGACCGGATCTGAAGGCGGCGAAGCTGGCCGTGACGACGGATGCGTCGACGATCGGCGGGGCCGATGTCTACATCATCACGGTGCCTACGCCGGTCGACGAAGCGAACCGCCCCGATCTGGGTGCCGTCGTCGCGGCGAGCCGTACGGTCGGCAAGGCGATCCGGCGCGGCGGTATCGTCGTGCTCGAGAGCACCGTCTATCCCGGCGTGACCGAGGATGTCGTCGGGCCGGAGATCGAAAAGGTTTCCGGGCTGGTTAGCGGCCGCGATTTCTTCCTCGGCTACAGCCCCGAGCGGATCAATCCCGGTGACCGCGAGCACACCGTCGCGCGCATCACCAAGGTCGTCGCCGGGCAGACGCCGGACGTGACGAAGGCGCTGGGCGACATGTACGGCGCGCTCAACGGCGGCAACGTCTTTCTCGCGCGCGACATCCGCACGGCCGAGGCCGCGAAGGTCATCGAGAACGCGCAGCGCGACATCAACATCGCCTTCATCAACGAAGTGACGATGATCTTCAACAAGATGGGCCTGTCGGTCCACGACGTGCTGGCCGCCGCGCGCACCAAGTGGAACTTCCTGCCCTTCACGCCGGGCCTCGTCGGCGGCCACTGCATTAGCGTCGACCCCTATTACCTCGCCGAAGCCGCGACGCGCCTTCGCCATCATCCGGAGGTCATCCTTGCAGGTCGCCGGATCAACGACGGCATGGCGAGCTATATCGCGAGCCAGATCGGCCGTGCCTTGACCGCACGCAAGCCGGGACCTGCCGAAATCCTCGTGCTCGGACTCGCCTTCAAGGAGAACGTGCCCGATCTGCGCAACACGAAGGTCATCGATGTGGTGCGCGATCTCGAAGCGCTCGGCCACAAGGTCGAGGTCCACGATCCGGTCGTCGATCCCGAGGCGGCACGGCACGAATACGGACAGGCGGTCCTCGTGGCCCTGCCGGCCGGGCGGCGGTACGATGCCGTCGTCATGGCGGTGGCGCACGAGGCGTTCGCCGGCCTGCCGGCCGGCGCGCTTTCCGGCATCGTGTCTCCGGGCGCCGTCGTTTTCGACATCAAGGGACTGTGGCGAAGTGCGAAGCTCCCTGCGGGCTGCACCTATCTCACGCTCTGACGGGGCGCAATGGCGTCGATCCTGCCGAACGGACTGATCCAGCGATTCGACCGCGTCACGCTGTCGATGGGCCACGACGTGGCAATGGCGGCGCTGTCGTTCGTCGTCGCGCTCTATCTGCGCATCGGCGACGAACTGTTCGGCTACCCCGACGATCTGCTGATCGGCGGAACCGTGACGTTCGCCGCCGCCTCGGCTCTCGCCTTCTGGCTGACGGGCCTTCCGCGCGGCGTCTGGCGATACGTCGCGATCGACGACATGATGCTCGTCGCGCGGTCGGTCACGCTCGCGATCCTGATCTTCCTGCCCGCGATGTTCTTCTGGTCGCGGCTGGCCGACATGCCGCGCGCGGCACTGCTAATCAACTGGTTCGTCCTGTTCGCGCTGCTGATCGGACCGCGCCTGCTCTATCGCAGCGTGCGCGAGGGCCGACTCGACCTGACGCAGGGCGGTCCGCGCGAAGACCAGGTGCAGGTCCTGATCGTCGGCGCCAACGACGGCGCCGAGCTTTTCCTCCAGGCGAACCGGCGGCGGCGGCGCGCGCCCTACTACGTCGTCGGGATCCTCGACGATGCCGAACGCCGGCAGGGGCGCCGGATGGGCGGAACCGAAGTGCTCGGAACGCCGCAGGCGCTCGAGTCGATCGTCGCCGACCTCAAGAAGCGCGGGCTCCAGCCCCAGCGACTGGTGATCGCGTCTCCGCAGATCGACGGCGATTCGCTGAGTGCGCTCGTCGATCTGGCCGATCGTTGCGGCATGACGGCCGTCCGCCTACCGCGCATCAACGCCCTTGCCGGCGGAACCGCGGTCGATGCAGCACTCGAGGTCAATCCCATCGCGATCGAGGACCTGCTCGGTCGCCCGCAGACCGTGCTCGACCGCGACGCGATGGACCGGCTCGTGCGCGGCCGGCGCGTTCTCGTTACCGGAGCCGGCGGCAGCATCGGAAGCGAGCTCGTCCGGCAGGTCGCCGCGCGCGCGCCGGCGGCGCTCGTCCTTCTCGACAACTCGGAATTCCAGCTCTACTCGATCGACCGCGAGGTCGAGGAGACCTGGCCGAACCTGAAGCGGGATTCGGCGATCGCCGACATCCGGGACTTCACCCGCCTGTCGGCCATCGTCGAGACGCATCGGCCGGAGATCGTTTTCCATGCGGCGGCCCTCAAGCATGTTCCGCTACTCGAAGCGAACCCGTCCGAGGGCGCGCTGACGAACGCGATCGGCACGCGCAACATCGCCGATGCCGCGATCGCGGCGCGTGTGCAGGCGGTCGTGCTGATCTCGACCGACAAGGCGGTCAACCCGACGAACGTGCTCGGCGCGAGCAAGCGGGTCGCCGAGATGCTGTGCCAGACGCTCGACGCGGCCGGCGGCCCGACCAGATTCATCACCGTGCGCTTCGGCAATGTGCTCGGCTCGTCCGGTTCGGTCGTGCCGCTTTTCCAGCGCCAGCTCGCCGCCGGCGGGCCGCTGACGGTGACGCACCCGGACGTCGAGCGCTATTTCATGACGATCCGCGAAGCGGTCGAGCTCGTCCTGCAGGCCTGCACGATCGCCACGACCGACCGCACCGACGCGCGCGGTGGCATCCTGGTGCTGGAAATGGGCGGTCCCGTCCGCATCCAGGATCTCGCCCGGCGCATGATCCGGCTTGCCGGCAAGCGTCCGGATATTGACGTCGCCGTCGCGTTCACCGGCCTGCGGCCTGGCGAGAAGCTGTTCGAGGAGCTGTTCCACGCCGAGGAGCAGTCGTTCGAAACGGAGATTTCAGGGATCAAGATCGCCCGCTCGCGCGCCGCCGATCTCGCGCGACTGCGGGACGCGCTCGCGGAACTCGAAGGGCTTGCCCGGAGCGGCGATGCTTCCGGCACACTCGCCGCGATGCGCGCCCTCGTGCCTGAATACCGGTCCACCTGACGTTTCAGCCGGCCCTGATGCCCGGCAGAAGTTCCCGTACGGCGCGCGCGAGTGCGGGCCGCCAGTCGGGCGGCGTGATGTCGTAATCGCGCGAGATCCGCGCACAGTCAAGAACGCTACTTGCCGGGCGCACCGCCGCGGTCGGCCAGTCCGCCGTCGAGATACGAACCACCGGCGGGCGCGGATGACCGAGCAACGCCGCTTCGTCGAGGATCGCTTCGGCGAACGCCGCCCACGTCACCGGCGGACGCCCCTGATAGTGGAACAGGCCGGTCCCGGTCTTGCCGCTCGCCTCGGCGAGGCGCGGCAGAATCTTCAGGATCGTCGCGGCGATGTCGGTCGCCGGCGTCGGCGCACCGCGCTGGTCGTCGACGACGCGCAGCTCGGGCTTGAGTGCGGCGTGATGGAGCATCGTGCGCACGAAGTTATTTCCCCAAGGGGCGAAGACCCACGAGGTCCGCAGGATCACGCAGCGCCCGCCCGCCTTGTAGGCCGCGATCTCGCCGGCACGCTTCGTCCGGCCGTAGACACCGAGCGGCCCGACCGGATCGGCTTCCTTGTAGGGAACGCGCGAGGCACCGTCGAAGACATAGTCGGTCGAAAGGTGGACGATCGGAATGCCGGTTTCCGCAGCCGCAGCCGCGATGATTCCCGGCGCATCGCCGTTGACGCGCTGCGCCAGTTCGCCTTCGGACTCCGCCTTGTCGACGGCCGTATAGGCGGCCGCGTTCACGACGGCGTCGGGTGCCGTCGCCGCGATGGCCTCCTTTACCGACTCCGCATCGCAGATATCGACCGCGTCGCGCGCGAGACCGCGGACGTGCCAGCCATGCTCCGGTCCCGCTTCGACGAGCGCGCGACCAACCTGCCCTGCCGCACCGAAAACGAGAAGCGTGGGCATCAGCTCGTTCCGAGACGCTCGAGCGCGTAGCGCTTCGAGCGGATCGATTCGACCCATCCGATATTCGCGAGATACCAGTCGATCGTCGCGGCGAGACCGGTTCGGAAATCCCGCTCCGGCTTCCAGCCCAGTTCCGCAAACGCCTTCGCCGCATCGATCGCGTAGCGGAAATCGTGGCCCGGTCGGTCCGAAACGAACTCGATCAGCTTGCGTCGCGAGCCGTGTGGCAGGGTACCGAGCCGGGCATCGAGCGTGTCGCAGATCGCGTTGACGACATCGATGTTGGCAAGCTCCGCGCCGCCGCCGAACCCGTAGGATTCGCCCGGTCGGCCGCGCTTCAACGCCAGCCAGAGCCCGGCCGCATGGTCCTCGACATGCAGCCAGTCGCGCACATTGAGGCCCGCACCGTACACAGGCAGCTGCTCGCCGGCCTTGGCCTTGGCGATCATCAGCGGGATCAGCTTTTCCGGAAACTGCCACGGCCCGTAATTGTTCGAACAGTTGGTCACCAGTACCGGCAGGCCGTAGGTGCGGCTCCAGGCGCGCACGAGATGGTCCGAGGCCGCCTTCGTCGCCGCATAGGGCGAGTTCGGCGCATAGGCGGTCGTCTCGTCGAAAGGCGGATCGTCGGCCGCCAGCGCGCCGAAAACCTCGTCCGTCGAGACATGCAGGAACCGGAACCCGTCGCGCGCAGCACCTTCCAGCCCGCGCCAGTAGGCAAGCGTTTCGACGAGCAGGCGCGCGGTCGCCCCCACGTTGGTCTCGACGAAGGCGAGCGGTCCGTCGATCGAGCGGTCGACATGCGTCTCGGCGGCGAAGTTTACGACGGCATCCGGGCGATGGGCCGCGAAGGTCGCGCGCATCGCGTCCCGGTCGCCGATATCGGCGTGGACGAACGTGTAGCCGGCGCCCGCGATGGCGGCGACCGCGTCCGGGTTCGCGGCATAGGTCAGCTTGTCGACATTGACCGTCCGCGCCGACTTGAGCCCGGCGACATGGCGCAGGAATGCCGACCCGATGAACCCGCAGCCGCCGGTGACCAGGATCGTGCGCACTTCAGCGCCTGCCGATCAGCCGGAGCAGATACTCGCCATAGCCGCTCTTGCGCAGCGGCTCGGCAAGCTTCGCCAGCGCATCGTCGCCGATCCAGCCCTGGCGCCAGGCGATTTCCTCGGGACAGCCGATCTTCATGCCCTGCCGGCGTTCGACGGCGGCGATGAAGTTCGACGCGTCGAGCAGCGAATCCTGTGTACCGGTATCGAGCCAGGCGTTTCCGCGCCGGAGCGATTCCACGTTCAGCAGGCCGTCGGCAAGATAGGCGCGGTTGAGGTCAGTTATCTCCAGCTCGCCGCGCGGGCTCGGGCGCAGCTTGCGCGCGCGCTTGCTGGCTTCACCGTCGTAGAAATAAAGACCGGTGACGGCGAGGTTCGACTTGGGCGCCGATGGTTTCTCGACGAGGCTGGTGGCCTTGCCGGCCGCATCGAGCTCGACGACGCCGTAGCGCTCCGGATCGGAAACCGTATAGGCGAAAACGGTGGCACCCGGCTCGGTCCGGCCGGCCGCCGCCTGCAGGCGGCGCGACAGTCCTTCGCCGTAGAAGATGTTGTCACCGAGGATCAGCGCCGACGGCCGACCGGAGAGGAATTCCTCAGCGATCAGGTAGGCCTGCGCGATGCCTTCGGGCTTCGGCTGCTCGGCATAGACGATGTCGATGCCCCAGGCCTTGCCGTCGCCGAACAGGCGCCTGAATCCCGGAAGATCGACGGGCGTGGAGATCAGCAGGATGCGCCGGATACCGGCGAGCATCAGCGTCGACAGCGGATAATAGACCATCGGCTTGTCGTAGACCGGCAGCAGCTGCTTGGACGTGGCCACGGTCGACGGATGCAGGCGCGTACCCGCTCCCCCCGCCAGTACGATGCCAAGTCGTTCGGTCATAGCTCGGCCAGCCCCGGTGCGTTCGCGTCGCGTTCGGACAGTATCGCAGTCGCCGGATCGATCTTCCAGTCGATGCTGATGCGCGGGTCGTTCCAGCGCAGGACGCGTTCGTCCTTGGGGCTATAGGGCCCGGTGACCTTGTAGGCGAAATCGGCGAAATCGCTCAGCACCGCGAAACCGTGCGCGAAACCCGTCGGCACCCAGAGCTGCCGGCGGTTCTCGGCCGAAAGCTCGACACCATACCATTTTCCGTAAGTCGGACTTTCACGGCGAATGTCGACGACGGCGTCCCACACCGCACCGGCGACGACCGACACGAGCTTTCCCTGTGGATTGGGGTCCTGCCAGTGCAGGCCGCGCACGGTGTTGCGCCGCGAACGCGAGAGATTGTCCTGCACGAACGGCCCCGGAATGCCGGCGGCGGCGTAGCGCTCGGCGTTCCACGTCTCGAGGAACTGGCCGCGCGCGTCGCCGAAGACCTTCGGCTCGACCAGCTTCAGGCCCGGCAGGTCGAGATCGACGACGTTCATACGTTTCCGTAGACCGAGTTGCGGATCATCCGGAAGCCCTTCATCAGCTCGACGATGCCGTCGTCGAGCGAGAATTTCGGCATGAAGCCGGTTGCCTCGATGCGCGCGTTCGACACGATGTAGTCGCGCTTGTCCGGATCCTCGCCGATCGGCGCCTCGATGAACACGAAACCCGGAACATGCTTGCGGATCCGTTCGCACAGCTCCCACTTCGAGATGTTCGCGTCCGAAAGGCCGACGTTATAGGGACGGTTCTTCATCGAATCGAACTTGGCGAGGCCGTGCAGGAACGCGTTCGCCACGTCGCGTACATGGATGTAGTTGCGCTTGAAGTGCGGCTCGAACAGCACGACCGCGCGGTCGGTCACGGCGCGATGCACGAAATCGTTGACCAGCAGGTCGATGCGCATGCGCGGACTCATGCCGAACACGGTGGCAAGCCGGAACGAGATCGCGTTGCCGCGCGCCAGCACCGCTTCCTCCGCCTCGACCTTCGTGCGCCCGTAGAGCGAGATCGGCCGCAGCGGCGTGTCCTCGGTGCATTCCTTGCCCTTCTCGCCCACGCCGTAGCCGGAATTCGTCACCGGCATCAGCACGCGCTGGGAAGGCGAGAGCATCTTCATCAGCGTGACGACCGCCTCGCGGTTGATCGATTCCGCACCCGGCTTGTCGGCGTTGCACAGGGGGGCGCCGACGAGGGCGGCCAGCGGGATCACCGCGTCGGCCTTCGCGACCAGCGGCTTAAGCACCGCTTCGTCGCGGGCGTCGCCGCGCGCGACGTCGAAATCCGGATGCGCGCAGACATGCGCCAGCGGCATCTGCTTGAACATGAAATTGTCGACGACCGTCACGGCGTACCCGGCATCGAGCAGGGCCGGCGCCAGCGTCGAGCCCAGATAGCCCGCACCGCCGGTAATCAGAACGCGCGTCTTGCCCGCCATCTGCCGTCACTCCCTCTCCGGATTCCGCGACCGAACTGGTAAGCGACTGATATAGGTGATATTTCTTATCCTTGCAATTGATCGTCTCGATTCGCCCCGCAATGGAGCCCGCCGACCGTGATCATCTCGCGCACCCCGTATCGCCTGTCCTTCTTCGGCGGCGGCACCGATTACCCGAAATGGTACCTGCAGCATGGGGGCGCGGTCATCGGCACGGCGATCGACAAGTACTGCAACATCTCGCTTCGCCGCCTGCCGCCTTTCTTCGAACATCGCTACAGGGTGGTGTGGTCGCGCATCGAGCTGGTCAACGACCTGCTCGAGATCGAGCATCCGGCCGTGCGCGCCGTCCTGCTCGACCAGAAGGAACGGCGCGGCCTCGAAATCCACCATGACGGCGACCTGCCGGCGCGCTCGGGCCTCGGCTCGTCGTCGGCGTTCACGGTCGGGCTGCTCAACGCGCTCTACGCGCTGCGCGGCCAGATGATCTCGAAGCACAGGCTCGCCGAGGAGGCGATCCGCATCGAGCAGCACGTCATCCGCGAGCCGGTCGGCAGCCAGGACCAGATCTGGGCGGCCTATGGCGGACTCAACCGGATCGATTTCCGCTCCGACGGGACGTTCTCGGTCACGCCGATGATCCTGACCGTCGCCCGGCGCGAGGAGCTTGAAGGTTCGCTGATGCTGTTCTTCACCGGGCTCTCGCGTTACGCGATGACGATGGCGAGCAAGCAGATCGCCAACATGGGTGCGAAGGAGAAGAACCTTCACCGCATGCGCGAGATGGTCGACGAGGCGGAAGCGATCATCTCCAGCCCGTCGCGCCCGATGCTGGATCTGGGTGCCTTGATGCACGACGGCTGGCGGCTGAAGAAGGAACTGGCCGAGGGCGTGTCGACCTCGACGATCGACCAGATCTACGAGGCGGGCATCTCGGCAGGTGCCGTCGGCGGCAAGCTTCTGGGGGCAGGCGGCGGCGGCTTCATCGCGTTCGTCGCCCCGCCCGAGAAGCGGCAGGCGATCCGCGAACGGCTCAAGGACCTGATCGAGGTCGACATCAAGACGGGTGCGGACGGCAGCCGCATCGTCGTCTACGAACCGGACGTCTCGGAAGGGCGCTAGTTCAGCGCACGGCCTTGTCGAGGACCTTGCGCAGCGTCTCGATCTGCGCGGTCAGGTCCTGCGGATGGTTGCCGACGAAGAAGCCGCGGTCGTGCGCCAGTTCGGCGTTCGGCACGCCGTTCCCGACGACGTCGTAATCGTAATACTTGATCGTGTCGTGGCGCAGGAAGCAGCCGCCGGTGATGATCCGGAAGCCGATGTCGGCCTGCTTGAGGGCTGCGAAGATCTTCTCGCGGTCCAGATCCTTCTTCGGATTGAGGATCAGCGTGAAGCAGAAGGACGAGCTCTGCCCGTGCTCCTTCTGGATGATGAAGTTCTCGTCGCCCGCGAAATGCTTCTGGAACGTCGCGAGGTTCGCGCGCCGCGCCTTCGTCATCACCGGCAGCTTCTTGAGCTGCTCGAGGCCGACGGCGGCCTCCATCTCCAGTGGGCGCACGTTATAGCCCGGGAACAGGAAGCGATACGCCTCGAAATGGTCACTGGCCGTGCGCTTGAACAGCGGCGAATCCGGCGGAATGTCGCGCGTCCAGCCGTGCGCGCGCATGCATTTCAGCAGGTGGAAGAGCTCTAGATCGTCGGTCAGCACCATCCCGCCTTCCATCGTCGAGATGTGGTGCGAGAAGAAGAAGCTGAACGTGTTGAGATCGCCGAGCGTGCCGGCCTTCTTGCCCGAGGGCAGGACCGCATCCATCGATTCGCAGTTGTCCTCGATGAACCAGAGACCGTGCCTGTCGCAGAAGGCGCGCATCTCGTCGAGGCGGGCCGGATTGCCGAGGATCGAGACGGCGAGCAGCGCCTTCGTCTTCGGCGTCAGCGCCTGTTCGAGCTTCGAGACGTCCATGTTGAGCGTCTCGAGCTCGACATCGACGAACCGGCATTTGAGGCCGTACTGCTGCAGCGGATGATAGGTCGTGCTCCACGAGATCGCCGGCACGATCACCTCGTCGCCGCGCGCAAGCGGCCGCGACGAATGGTAGGCGAGTGCGGCGACGCAGATCAGGTTCGCCGACGAGCCCGAATTGACCATCACGCCATACTTCTTGCCATGGTACGCGGCGAAGGCCGCCTCCATCGCGGCGACGCGTTCGCCCATCGTGAAGCGGCCCGACGCGATGACGGACTGGAGCGCGTCGATCTCCTCCTGTCCCCAGGAGGGTGCGGCGAGTTCATAGAACATCAGAACGGACCCTTGAACTGGAGCTGGTAGGCGAGCTGCGCGCTTGCCGGATCGGGCGCCCAGGCGGCGGTCCCCGGGCGCGCAAGTGCATGCGCCTCGGCGGCGATCGTCGCCGGGTTGGGATAGAACGCCGCCTCGAGGATCGGCGAAGGCGGGCACGGCGTGGGCGAGAAGCCCATCCGGCGGATCGTGATCTGCATGTCGCCGCAGGCCTCGGCCACGCGCGCGGCGATCTCGGCACCCGCTCCGCACATGTTCCAGCCGTTGTCGACGATCAGCAGCTTGCGCGTGCGGCGCACGCTTTCGACGATCGTATCGCTGTCGAGCGGCGAGAGCCAGATCGGGTCGATCACTTCGGCCGATACGCCGACTTCCTTGAGAAGCTCGGCGGCGCGCAGCGCCTCGACGACCATGTTCGAGATGCCGACCACCGTCACGTCGCGGCCCCAGCGGCACACGCGCGAACGGCCCGGCGGCACGACATAGGCCCCTTCGGCGACGAACGCCTCGGTGGCGTAGAGCAGGCGGTGCTCGACGAACACGACCGGATTGTCGTCGCGGATCGCGGCGATCATGGCGCCCTTGGCGTCGTGCGCGTTCGAGGGCGCACAGACCTTGAGGCCGGGCACGTGCATGAACATCGAATGCAGGCCCTGGCTGTGCTGGGCGCCCTGCCCCCACGACTTGCCGATGATCGTGCGCACGACCAGCGGCACCTTCACCTGGCCGCCGTACATGTAGCGGGCCTTGGCGGCGATGTTGACGAGCTGGTTCATGCACAGCATCAGGAAGTCCATGCGGATATGCACATGGATCGGCCGCATGCTCGCCATCGCGGCGCCGATGGCCACACCCGTCATCGCGTCTTCCGACAAGGGCGTGGTGAAGACGCGCCCGGCGCCGAACTTCTCGAGCAGGCCGCGCGTCGAGCCCTGGATCGCCTTGTGGTCGTCGACGTCGAGGCCGAACACGAACACCTTGGGATCGCGCGCCATCTCCAGCGCCACGGATTCCGACAGCGCGTCGACATAGCGCAGGATGCGCCGCCCGTCTTCCTTGCGGCCCGGCCAGGCGAGCTTATGCGAAGACATCGGTGGACAGCTCCTGCACGGCGGGGAACGGCGAATCTTCGGCGAATTTCACGGCCGCCGCGACTTCGGCTTCGACGGCCGCGTCGATCTTCGAGCGGATTGCGGCGGGCAGCGCCTTGGCGGCGATGGCGACCGGATCCTTCTTCTGCCATTTCAGCAGCGTCGAACGGCTGCGGAAACCGGCGTCGTAGTCCTCGCCCGGTCCGACATGCTCGCGCCACCGCCACGTCATGCATTCGAGGAAGATCGGTCCGCCGCCTTTGCGCATCTTCGGCAACGCCTTGGCCACATGGGCGCGGATCGCCTTCGTGTCGGAATCGGCAAAGCGCTTCGTCGGGATGCCGTAGGTGGCCACGCGCGCGCAGATCTTGTCGGTCGCCTGGCGCTTGGCGATCGGCTCGTGGATGGCGAATCCGTTGTTCTCGCACACGAAGATCACGGGCAGCTTGTGCAGCGCCGCGAAGTTCAGGCTTTCCGGAAAGCAGCCTTCCTCGGTCGCACCGTCGCCCATGAAGCAGGCGACGACGGCGCCGGTACCCAGCATCTTCTGCGCCATCGCGAATCCGACGGCGACGGGAACGGTCGTGCCGACGACGGCCGAAGTGCCCAGCACGTTGGCCTTCATGTCGATCAGGTGCATCGAGCCGCCCTTGCCGCGGGCACACCCGGTGTCCTTGCCGTAGAGTTCGGCCATCATCGCCGGCAGCGAACCGCCCTTGGCGAGATACGTCGCATGGCCGCGATAGGTGCCGGAAACCGCGTCGCGCGGCTCGAGCGGATCGCACACGCCGACGGCGACACCTTCCTGCCCGATCGACAGATGCACCGGGCTCTTGATCTTGTCCGTCGGATAGATGCGCGCGACTTCTTCCTCGGCGCGCCGGATGCGGCGCAGGGCGGCATAGAGCCTTTCGGCATCGGTACCGGCGCTGCGCGGTTTGATCGCTTTCTTGGCCGCCATGGAATCCGGTCTTTCGCGCGGAAAATAGGGCCCGACTCGAAGGCCGGTCGCCGATATTGGGGGCACCCCAGACACAAGATCAAGTCCAGCGTGGGACTGCGAACCTAGGCGCGGTGATAGGGATGCCCGGCAAGGATCGAGGCCGCGCGCCAGAGCTGTTCGGACAGCATCGCGCGCGCCAGCAGATGCGGCCACGTCATGGCGCCGAGCGACAGCCGGAAGCGCGCATCGGCCACCAGCGATTCGTCGAGCCCATCAGCACCGCCGATGACGAAGGCGATCGCGCCGGTCGAATCGTCGCGCCAGCGGGCGAGATGCCGGGCGAATTCTTCGGTGGAAAGCGGTTTGCCGCGCGGGTCGAGCACGACGAGCAGTGCGCCGGCCGGGATCTGGGCGCGCAGCTTCTCGGCTTCCTCGGTCTTGCGGGAAGCGGGCGTCTTCGACTTCGTCTCGATTTCCCGGCATTCGAGCGGGCCGATTCCGGCCGGGGCGGTCTTCAGCCGTTTCGCGTATTCGGCGAACAGCGCGTCTTCCGGCGTGCCGCGCGCGCGTCCCGCCGCGACCACAAAAATCCGCATCTGCTTCGCCGGCACCCGCGTTGGCGCGGGCGCCGCCTTTCCTCAGGCCTGTGCGACCGCCGGTTCGTCCCAGCTGTCGGCCCACATCTTCTCGAGGCCGTAGAGGGCGCGCACTTCGGGTCGGAACAGGTGGACGACGATGTCTCCGCCGTCGATGAGCACCCAGTCTCCCTGGTCGGCACCCTCGATGCGGATGCTCTTCAGGCCCTTGGCTTCCAGTTTCTCGACGACGTGCTGGGCCATGGACTGGATGTGGCGGCTTGAAAGGCCGCTGGCGACGATCATGTAGTCGGCCATCGAGCTCTTGCCGGCGAGGTCGATGACGACGGGATCTGTCGCCTTGTCGTCGTCGAGGGTCTTCTCGACGAGCTTGAGGACCGTTTTCGGCGCGGATACGGTCTTGCGCTTTGCTGTGGCGATCGCGTGTCTCCCGGGGCTGGATAACGTCGGTAAACGGAGCGAACTCACTTGTCGGACTTGGTGTGCGCTACGGAACCCGGCGCGCCGCCGGACCAGTCCTTGCGGACCGCACGGATGCGCGTCGCAGAGGCCGGGTGCAGCCGGACGGGAAAGAACGTCCAGGCCGGCGGCTCGAGTGTTGCCAGGCGTCGGACCCGTCGGGATCCGACCCGGGCTGTGGAAAACGCCCGCGCCGCCTTTCCGGCCAATGCTTTGGTAGAATACGCCGGTCGCGCGAACACGGCAATGACCATCGTACGAAAGATCGATGACCATCTGCCCCAGCGATGGATCTGGCCGAGATTGTCGGCGCCCATGATCCAGACGAAGTGCGTGCGGCGGAACCGGCGCCGGCACGCGGCGAGCGTGTCGGCCGTGTAGCGCGTACCCAGCCAGCTTTCGAGCGCCACCGCCTTCAGGCGCGGATCGCACCCGCAGACGTCGGCGGCACTCGACAGGCGCGCGGCCAGCGGCGCCATCCCGTCGGCGGACTTGAGCGGATTCTGCGGACTGACGAGGAACCACACCTCGTCGAGGGCGAGACGCTTCAGCGCCTCGCGCGCGATATGCGCGTGTCCGTCGTGTGCAGGATTGAACGAACCGCCGAAAAGACCGATGCGCCGCTTCGGCACGACACCCAGTCGTGCGAGCGGCGGTGGCGGCGGAATCGGATGCACGCTCAGGGCCGCGTCTGTCCGGCGCCGCGCACGACGTACTTGTAGGTCGTGAGCTGTTCGGCACCGACCGGCCCGCGCGGCGGAAGCCGTCCGGTCGAAATGCCGATCTCGGCGCCGAAGCCGAATTCCGCCCCGTCCGCATACTGCGTCGAGGCGTTGTGCAGCACGATCGCGGAATCGACACGCGCAAGGAACGTCTCTGCTGCCGCCGGATCGCCCGCGACGATCGCATCAGTGTGGTGCGAGCCGTAGGTGTTGACGTGATCGATGGCGGCATCGATCCCGTCGACGATCTTCACCGCGAGGATCGCGTCGAGATACTCGGTCGTCCAGTCGGCCTCGACGGCCGGCACGACGCGCCGGTCGAGCTTCTGCACGTCGCCGTCGCCGCGGATCTCGCAGCCGGCCGCGAACAGGTCTTCGAGGATCGCGGGCAGGTGCGTGGGTGCGGCCGCCCGGTCGATCAGCAGCGTCTCGGTCGCACCGCAGACCGACACGCGGCGCATCTTCGCGTTCATCGTCACCTTGCGCGCCATCTCGATGTCGGCCGATTCGTGGACGTAGGTGTGGCAGAGCCCTTCCAGATGCGCGATCACGGGAATGCGCGACTCCTTCATCACGCGCTCGATCAGCGAACGGCCGCCGCGCGGCACGATCGTGTCGACATGCTGGTGCATCGCCAGCAGATGGCCGACCGCCGCGCGCTCGCGCGTCGGGATCAGCTGGATCGCGTCCTCGGGCAGGTCATTGGCGGCAAGCGCGCCGCGGATCGCGGCGACGATCACCTGGGAAGACAGGAAGCTCTCCTGCCCGCCGCGCAGGATCGCGGCGTTCCCCGACTTGATGCAGAGCGCGCCCGCGTCGGCCGTCACGTTGGGCCGCGCTTCGTAGATGATGCCGATCACGCCGATGGGAACCGCCACGCGGCTGATCAGCAGGCCGTTGGGCCGCGTCCAGCCCTGCAGGATCGAGCCGACCGGATCGGGAAGGGCCGCGACGTCTTCCAGCCCGCGCGCGATGCCGTCGATGCGCTTGGGATCGAGGCGCGTGCGGTCGACCATCGCGGCGGAATTCCCGGAATCGACCGCGAAGGCGACGTCGGCGGCGTTCGCGTCGAGCAGGTCCTGCGTGGCCGCGCGCAGGCGGTCGGCGGCGACGCGCAGGGCCGCACTCTTGCGCTTGGCCGGAGCGACGGCAAGCAGGCGGGCGGCGGTGCGGGCGCGCACGCCCATCGCCTCGATCGCGGCCTTGAGTTCGTCTGCGGCGTTCGTGTCCGTCATTGCGGCGGCCTTCGTCGCGTTGCGTTCCATCCTACCCCGTCCTTCGCGATCCGGCGATCACGTCGCGTTCGCCATCGCGAGGTCGTCGCGATGGATGATCTCGTCGCGGCCGCGATAGCCGAGGATCTCTTCGATCTCCGACGAACGGCGGCCCATGATGCGCTGGATGTCGGCCGCCCCGTAGGCGCTGAGACCGCGCGCGATCTCGTGGCCGGCGCGGTCGCGCACGCGGATCGCGTCGCCGCGCTCGAAGCTGCCTTCGACGGCGACGATGCCGGCCGGCAGCAGGCTGCGGCCCTGGCCCAGCGCCTTGCGTGCCCCGTCGTCGATGACGACGGCACCGGCCGGCTCGACCGTTCCGGCGATCCAGCGCTTGCGCGCCGAAGCGGGGCTTCCCTGCGGCACGAACCACGTGCAGCGCGCACCCGCCTCGATGGCGCCGAGCGGGCGCTGCGTCTTGCCCGACGCGATCGCCATGCGACACCCGGCGGCGAGCGCGATGCGCGCGGCCCCCAGCTTCGTCACCATGCCGCCCGACGAGTAGCCCGGCCGCGCCTCGCCGGCCATCGCGAGGATCTCGGGCGTGAGTTCCTTCACCTCCGGCAGATGGCGTGCGGCCGGATCGGAATGCGGATCGGCGGTGTAGAGACCGTCGATATCGGAAAGCAGGACCAGCGTGTCGGCAGATGCCATCTGCGCCACGCGCGCGGCCAGCCGGTCGTTGTCGCCGAAACGCAGCTCCTCGGTCGCGACCGTGTCGTTCTCGTTGATGACGGGAACGGCACCCGCTTCCAGCAGCGTGGCGACCGTCGCGCGCGCGTTGAGATGGCGCCTTCGCGCTTCGGTGTCGTCCGGCGTGAGCAGCACCTGCGCGCCGACGAGACCGCGTGCGGCCAGCGCTTCCAGCCACGCATGTGCAAGCCAGACCTGGCCCGTCGCCGCGGCGGCCTGCTTTTCCTCGATCTTCAGCACGCGCTTGGCGTAGCCGAGCTTCCAGCGTCCGACCGCGATGGCGCCCGACGTGACGACGACGACGTCGATCCCGCGCTTCTTCAGCGCCGCGACGTCGTCGGCGAGTCCGGCGAGCCACGACGTGCGGATCCCGCCCGAATCATCGACGATCAGCGCCGAACCCGTCTTGACGACGAGACGCTTCGTCGCCGCGAAGGGGCCGGATGCCGCGGCGGCATTCATCGGTCGTCGTCCGCGCGCATGGCGTCGCGCTCGGCCTTGTCGGCGGCACGCCGCTCGAGCACCGGCACCACGAGGGCGCGCAGCACGTCCTGCACGCCCTTGCCGGCCGCACCTGACAGCGCCATCACGCTCGCGCGCGGCGAACGCTTCTTGGCGGCGCGCTTCAGTGCCGCCAGCTTCTTCTTCACGGCATCGGCGTCGAGCGCGTCGATCTTGTTGAGGCCGACGATCTCCGGCTTCTCGGCGACACCGTGGCCGTAGGTCTCGAGCTCGTCGCGGATCTGGTTGTACGAAGCGACGAGCTTCTCTTCCGTGCCATCGACCAGATGCAGGATCGCCCCGCAGCGCTCGACATGGCCAAGGAAGCGGTGACCCAGCCCCTTGCCTTCGGCCGCACCGGCGATCAGGCCGGGCAGGTCGGCGACGACGAGCTCGTCGTCGTCGATGCGCACGACGCCGAGCTGCGGCTTCAGCGTTGTGAACGGATAGTCGGCGATCTTCGGCTTGGCCGATGTGGTTGCCGCAAGGAAGGTGGACTTGCCCGCATTGGGCAGACCGACGAGGCCGACATCCGCGATCAGTTTCAGGCGCAGCCAGATCCAGCGTTCCTGTCCCTTCCAGCCGGGGCCCGCCTGGCGCGGCGCCTGGTTGGTCGACGACTTGTAATGCGTGTTGCCGAAGCCGCCGTCGCCGCCCTTGCACAGGCGATAACGCTGGCCGGCCTCGCGCATGTCGAGGATCAGCGTCTCCTGGTCGTCGTCGATCACGGCCGTGCCGACCGGCACCTTCAGCACGATGTCCTTGCCGCCCGCACCCGACTTCTGCCGTCCTTCGCCGTGATGGCCCTTCTCGGCCTTGAAGTGCTGCGTGTAGCGGTAGTCGATCAGCGTGTTGAGATTGGCGACGGCCTCGATCCAGATGTCGCCGCCCTTGCCGCCGTCGCCGCCGTCGGGCCCGCCATACTCGATGAACTTCTCGCGCCGGAAGCTGACGGCGCCCGCACCGCCGTCGCCGGACTTAACGAAGATCTTGCACTGGTCGAGAAATTTCATCGGGGGCCCCAAACGAAGAAAGGGAACGGCCGGGGCCGTTCCCTTTCGTATGCTTCCGCTCGTCGCGGTGCGTGTGGAACGGCTTACTCGGCGGCTGCGGCCGCCGGCGCCGGGACGATCGACACGATCGTCTTGCCGCCCGCCTTGTGGAACTTCACCGTGCCCGACTTCAGCGCGAACAGCGTGTGGTCGCGGCCCATGCCCACTTCCTTGCCCGGCACGTAGACGGTGCCGCGCTGGCGGATGAGGATGTTGCCGGCGAGGACTTCCTGGCCGCCCGCGCGCTTGAGGCCGAGGCGGCGGCCCGCTGTGTCGCGCCCGTTGCGCGAAGAGCCGCCTGCTTTCTTATGTGCCATCCCGCAATCTCCTCAGGCGACCTTGATGTCGACGATCCGCAGCGTCGTCTCGGGCTGGCGGTGCCCGTTCTTGCGGCGGTAGTTCTGGCGGCGGCGCTTCTTGAAGACGATGATCTTCTCGCCCTTGCCCTGCGCGAGCACCGTGGCGGTGACCTTGGCGCCCTTGACGGTCGGGCTGCCCACGGTCGCCTTGCCGGCGTCGGTGATCATCAGCACATCGCCGAGTTCGACCGTCTTGCCGGCCTCGGCTTCGAGCTTCTCGACGACGATGACGTCGTTCTTGGCGACCTTGTACTGCTTGCCGCCCGTGCGAATGACTGCGTACATGTTTCGGTACCCCCGGGTCCTTTCGGCCTCAACCCTTTGAAAAGCCGAGGAAACCCGCAAATGAGGATCGCCGCGGCAGCCCTGGAGGCCCCCGGACGAAGAGCGCGCAATATACTTACCGCGCGGGCACTGTCAAGCGGCGCTCCGACTCCCCGAAAAATCCCGGATTTACGGGGGTTTCCGGCGGCTTTGGGATGACGGGCCGGAAGGCCCCTGCTAAACCGCCCGGACGATGCCCCACCCCGCCGAATCGCTCCCCCGGAACTGGTCCCGGCTTGCCCTGCGCTGGGCGTGGGTGCCCGTGACCGCGCTCGTCGTGATCGTGCTGCTGCGCATCGTCGATCTCGAGCGCGTCGGCCACGAACTGGTCACGGCCGATCCGTGGCGGATCGCCGCGATGCTGGCGACATGGCTGTGCTGGCTCGCCCTGCGGCCGGTGCGCATGCGCATGCTGCTGGCGGCGACGGCACCGCAAGCGCCGGTCGGCTACAACGACGCGTTCGGCGCGCACGCGCTGGGCAACGCGCTCAACGGCCTGCTGCCGATGCGCGCGGGCGAGTTCGCGATGCTGTGGGTGCTGAACCGGCGCGCGCACGTGCCCGCCGCCAACGCGCTTTCGGCCATCGTGCTCGACCGGCTCTGCGATCTTGTCGGCGCGGTCTGCCTGCTCGGCATAGCAATCGCGGCACTGCCCACGCGCCCGCAGGCGGTTGCCGACGGACTTGCTGCGATCGCCGCGACGATGCTCGTCGTCGTCGCGCTCATCGCGATCGCGGTGCACATGCGTGCGGTCGCGGTCGTCGTGATCGGACGGATGCTGCCGCGCCGCTGGCACGCAAAGCTGCTGCCGCGCCTCGAAGCACTTCTCGCCGGCCTGTCGGTGCTGGCGCGGCCTGCGGTGCTGCTGCGCGCCGTCCTGTTGACCGGCGCGATCTGGACGGTCACGGCGCTGTCGTTCACCTTCGGCATCGGCGCCGTCTGGCCGGAGGTCGGCCTGGCGTCGGGGGCCTTCACGGTCGGCGTGACCGCGCTTGCCTTCCTGGTGCCGGCGGCGCCCGGCGGGGTCGGCATTTTCCATGCGGCGATCGTCTTCGCGCTGTCGTTCTTCGCCGTTCCGGCCGAGGCCGCCCTTGCTTTCGCCCTTCTGACCCATGCGCTTACGCTGGTGACGGGCCTCGCCGTGGCGGGGCTGTGGACGCTGCGCAATGGCCTCGATCCCCGCCGGATCGCCCGCGACAGGGTGGCCGAAGACGGCCTGTCCGGCTGACCGGGGCGGCAGGTCTTGCTCTTCGCCCCGTTTGGCGATAGTTTCCGCGCCCTTCGACAGCCAGATCGCGCGGACAGGTGGCCGAGTGGCTGAAGGCGTCAGTCTCGAAAACTGAAATACCGGCAACGGTATCGTGAGTTCGAATCTCACCCTGTCCGCCATTCTCTCCGCCCGATACCCCATCCTCCGATACCCGTGGAACAGCCGGGGCCGTCCGGCCGTTGTTTTCCGCCGCATGCCTTGCGGCGACGGGTGGCGGGCGGACACAGAAATGCCTCGGTCCGGGCCCATCCTGAATAGGCTACTGTATTAAGGAAGGGAGTGGCCGATGCTCGGTCGATGGACCACGATATTCGCGGCGACGCTTCTTCTTGCGGGCCCGGCCCTGGCCGATCAACCCGGTCGCGGAAAGCCGACACGCGGCACGACGATCAGCGTCAGTATCGACGCGTCCGACCGCACCATCATCCAGGATTATTTCCGCGACCAGTTCCGCAGCGGGCGCTGCCCGCCGGGCCTCGCGAAAAAGAACAACGGCTGCCAGCCGCCGGGGCAGGCGAAGAAATGGTCCAAGGGCCACCGTCTTCCCGGCGACGTCGTCTATCACGGCCTGCCGTCGGACCTGAGCATCCGCCTGAACGTTCCGGCCGGATCGAAATATGTCCGCATCGGCGCGGATATCCTGCTGATCGCGGTCGGCACCGGAATGGTCCTCGACGCGATCGAGGATCTGGGACGCCAGCTATAACGACACAAACCGCACCCTGGAGGAGAACGTCCATGAAGCGCATCATCCTTTCCGCCGTCCTCGCGACTGCCCTGCTGGCGCCGGCGATCGCGGCAGCGCAGCAGTCCGCGCAGCCGGAGCGGTCGAACCGCGCCGGCGAAGTGCGCGGCAAGGAGCGGGCCGACCAGGTCCGCAACATGAACACCGACAAGCGCGACGCCAAGGGCGCGTCGAAGGACGCCAAGGAAAAGAAGGGCGCCGCGAAGTAGCGCCGGCCGCATTTGCGGTCTTCGCGGCGAGAGGGGTATAGTCTTGCCTTTCCCCGCCCCGGAGACCGCGCATGCGCCGCACCGCCATCGTCCTCGTCGCCGGTTCCGCACTGCTGCTTTCGGGCTGCAGCGGACTTAGCCGCCAGCAGGCCTATATCGGCGGCGGTGCCGCCATCGGTGCCGGCGTGGGCGCTTTCGCGACCGGCGGGACGGGCATGCTGCAGGGTGCGGCACTCGGTGCCGCCGTCGGCGGTGCCAGCGGCTATCTGATCGACCGCTTCTGGCGATCCGCGCCGTACTAGATCAGGCCTTCTTCAGCGCCTCGATGCGCGCGACGCGCAGTTCGCCGGCGTCGATCGCCGCGATGCGCCGGGCCCACAGTTCGGCCTCCCGCATCAGCGCCTTGCCCTCGTTCGCGTTGAGCATGCCCTTGGCGACGATCGTGTCGATCCGCCGCCAGCCCTCGAGCACGACCGGGCGGAACTCCTTCGTGTAATCCTCGCTGCGCCGGACCGTGTAGCCGAGGCTCTCGATCAGGAACGTGAGCTGCGCGACCGTGCCGAGATACGGCGGCCGCGGTTCGCCTTCGATGTATCCCGCGAACGCGGCACCTTGCGTCTCGTCCTCGGACAGCGCCCAGTCGATCAGCAGGAAGCGCCCGCCCGGCTTCAGCGCTTCGCCCGCGCGGCGCACCAGCGCCGACTTGTCGGGGACGAGCGACACGACGTTGCGCAGCAGGGCCGCGTCGTAGAAGCGCGGCTTCCAGTCCGGATTCTCGAGATCGAGTGCCGCGATCGGTGCCCTCATGTCGAGACCCTGCTTGGCCGACATGGCGTCACCGGCCTTGGCCTGCTCGGGCGAAAGATCGAAACCGTGCGCCGTGGAACCGTAGCGCTCGACGATCGCGCGCGTGCCGCCGCCCAGGCCGCAGCCGAGATCCATGACGGTCGAACGCTTGTCGACGATCAGCGACGCGGCGAGTTCGGCCGCGAAATCGCCGCCGCCGGGAAACGAGAAGCCGTCGCCCCAGATCAGCTGCGCGACGAGAATCCGTTCCGGGCTCCAGAAATCCTTTGGTACCGCCGGCTTCGCCGCCGCTTCGACGGTACCCGTCTTCGATTTCGGCACCGCCGACGGTGCCGGGGAACCCGCCGGCTTCGGCTTGCCGCCGGCCGGCAGCCGATAGCCTTCCCACCAGGCATGCAGCTTCGTGCGCAGATCGCGCCGGCCGCCCTTCCACCAAGGCTGCGGCGCCGGATCGGCTTTCGCCTCTGCGGCGTGCGGAACCTGATCGTCCGATGGGCACATGATCTGCACTGTTTAGGGCAGCCGATCCGCGAATCCAAGCATCTCGGACGAATCGAGTTATCCACAATCGCGTCGCGATTCGCGACACGCCGCGGCGCTTGGCTGCAAGGGCAGCTTCGGGCAAGCTTGATCGCACGAGTCACGGCATTCCCGCGGGGCCCCCATGCCACGACCCTCGAAAAGGCGGACGTTCCTTGCCGGCCTCGGCGCCGGGCTCGCCGCCGCGGTCGTGCCCGCGCGGGCCGCCGAAACGGTCGATCTCCAGCTCGTGCTCGCGGCCGACGTCTCGCGCAGCATCGACAATGCGCGCTTCCTGCTCCAGCGCCAGGGTTACGCCACCGCGATCGCCGATCCGCGCGTCGTGCGCGCGATGACGGGCGGCCGCTCCAAGCGGGTGGCGCTCAGCTACAACGAATGGTCGGGCCCCGGCGCGCAGCGCACACTGGTCGACTGGACAATCATCGACGGGCAGGACAGCGCGGAGGATTTCGCCGCACGCCTGCTCGCCCCTCCGCGTCCGTTCGCCGGATCGACCGCGATCGGCGAAGCGATCGTCTATTCGATGGACGAATTCCGCCGCTGCCCCTTCCCCGCCCAGCGGCGCACGATCGACGTGTCGGGCGACGGGACGAACACGAGCGGCACGCTCGCCGGAACCGCGCGCGACATCGCGGTCGAGGCCGGCATCACGATCAACGGGCTCGCCATCCTGACCGAGATCCCGAGCCCGTGGAACCCGATGCACACGCATCCGCCCGGCGGCCTCGACGAATGGTACCGGCAGAACGTGATCGGCGGCAGCGGCGCGTTCCTGCTGTCGGTGCTCGGCTTCGACACGTTCGCCTACGCGATGGTCAACAAGCTGTCGCGCGAAACCGCCTGAGGAGCCCGCGAAGATGACACGACCCACGCGCCGCGCGTTCGTCGCCGGCGGACTTGCGATGTTCGCGGCCCCCGCCGCCGCCCAGCACGCGCATCACGGCCCGATGTACGAGCGCCTGAACCAGCCCGGGCGCATCGAGGTTCCCGCACTCGCGCAGGAACAGCGCATGTTCGACTCCATCGCGCCGAAGGCCGCGAACCAGGGACGCTGGACCGAGCGCGCACCCCTGCCGCTGCCGCGCACCGAGATGGCCTGGGCGGCCGAGCGCGCCGGCCGGCTGCATCTGGTCGGCGGCTACGCCGAACAGCGCGTCGACAAGCCCTATCACCATGTCTACGACGCGGCTTCCGATCGCTGGATGCAGGCCGAAGACCTGCCGCGCGGCGCCAACCATGTCGGCGTGGCCGTGCTCGACGGGCGGCTCTATGCGCTGGGCGGGTTCCTCGACCAGAACCGCCGGCCGCACGCCGAATGCTTCGTCTACGGCGCGCAGGGCGAGCGCTGGACGCCGATCGCACCGATGCCGCAAGCCGCCGGCGCCATGGCGTGCGTCGCGTTCGCCGGCAACATCCACGCGATCGGCGGTGCGATGGGCGACACGGCCGAGACGCGCCGCTCGATCGAACGCCATCTCGTCTACGATCCGCGCGAGAACCGCTGGCGCAATGCGGCACCGCTGCCCACCGCGCGCGACCATATCGGCATCGTCGCGGCGAACGGGCTGATCCACGCGATCGGCGGCCGCGTCGACACGTTCTATACGAACTCCCATTTCCACCACAGCTACGACCCGCGCGAGGACCGCTGGCGCATGCGCAACCCGTTTCCGACCGCGCGCTCGGGCCACGGCGCCACACTCTATCGCGGCCAGATCTTCTGCATGGGCGGGGAAGGCTCGAACCGCGTCTACGGCCAGAACGAGGCCTACGACATCGCGGGCGACCGCTGGCAGTCCTATGCGCCGATGGCCACGCCGCGTCACGGCATGGGTGCGGTCACCATCGGCGACGCGATCTACGTCGCCGGCGGCGGGCCGGTCATGGGCGGCGGCGTGAAGAGCGCCGTGCACGAGGCGTTCACGCTCGGCTGACGACCAAGTCGGGTCTTGGCCCGACCCTTACTGCTGGCCTCGACGTTGCATAATGCGACGCCCCGGGCTTTACTTGGTTGCCCGGAAATTTAAGTTCCCGGTGGAACCAACGAGGCCCCCATGACCTGGTCCGTCGTCGCCCGCGATCCCGCAACCGGCGAAATCGGCATCGCGGTCGCCACGCGCTTCTTCGCGGTCGGCGCACTTTGCCCGTATGTGCGTCCGGGCGCGGGGGCGGTCGCCACGCAGGCGCTGATCAACCCCTATCACGGCATCGACGGGATCGACCTGCTCGCGCGCGGCATGCCGGCCGCGGAAACGCTCGCGGCCCTGCTCGCGCGCGATGCCGGGCGCGACATGCGCCAGGTCCATCTGATGGACGCGGCCGGGCGCTTCGCCGCGCACACGGGCAAGGGCTGCGTCGACTGGGCGGGCCATCTCGTCTTCGAGGAGTTCTCGGTCGCGGGCAACATGCTGGCGGGCAAGCAGGTGATCGAGGCGACCGCGAAGGCGTTCGAGGCCGCGCGCGGCAAAAAGCTGGCCGAACGCTTCCTCGACGCGCTCGATGCCGGCGACGCGGCCGGCGGCGACAAGCGCGGCCGGCAGTCGGCCGCGATCCGCGTGCATTCGGGCGACGAATACCCGGATCTCGACATGCGCGTGGACGATCACGAACTGCCGCTCGTCGAGCTGCGCCGGCTCTACGCCAAGAGCAAGGAACGCTTCGCGACCTTCCGCAGGTTCCTCGCCACGCGCGCCGACATCGCGGGCACCTACGACCGCACGAAGATCGACGCCGCGATCGCGGCCGCCGAAGCGAAATGACCGCACTGCTCGAAGTCGATGACCTGCGCACCTATTTCGCCGTCGACGGCGGCGAGTTCCGCGCCGTCGACGGCGTTTCGTTCCGGATCGGCGAAGGCCGCACGCTCGGCATCGTCGGCGAGAGCGGCTGCGGCAAGTCGGTCACGTCGCTGTCGATCATGGGGCTGGTCCCGAAGCCCGGCGGGCGGATCGCCGGCGGGTCCATCCGCTTCCGCGGCCGCGATCTGGCCACGCTGCCCGAAGCCGAGATGCGGGCCCTGCGCGGCGCGGAGATCGCGATGATCTTCCAGGAACCGATGACGTCGCTCAACCCGGCCTTCACGATCGGCAACCAGCTCGTCGAAGGCATCGTGCGCCACCGGCATCTTTCGCCGGCCGACGCGAAGGCGCACGCGATCGAGATGCTGCGCCGCGTGCGCATCCCGGCACCCGAACAGCGCTTCGACGAATATCCGCACAAGCTTTCCGGCGGCATGCGCCAGCGCGTGATGATCGCGATGGCGCTGGCCTGCGATCCCAAGCTGCTGATCGCCGACGAACCCACGACCGCCCTCGACGTGACGATCCAGGCGCAGATCCTGGACCTGCTGCGCCGCCTGCGCGAGGAGACCGGGACCGCGATCGTGCTGATCACGCACGATCTGGGCGTCATCGCCGAGCTCGCGCACGACGTGGTGGTCATGTACGCCGGCAAGATCGTCGAGAAGGCGCCGGTCGCGCGCCTGTTCGCGTGGCCGCAGCATCCCTACACGATCGGCCTGCTCGGCGCGATCCCGCAGCTCCACCGCACGCGCGCGCGTCTCGCGACGATCGAGGGGACGGTGCCGAGCCTTGCCGACCTGCCCGCCGGTTGCCGCTTTGCGGCGCGCTGCCCGTTCGCGGACGAGCGCTGCCGTGCGGCCGAACCGCCGATGCGCGATCTTGCCGGCGAGCACGCGGTCGCCTGCTGGCACGCCCCGCTCGAAATGGCTGCCGCATGACGCACAAGCTGCTCCGCGCGACCGGTCTCGTGAAGCATTTCCCGGTGCGCAAGGGCCTGTTCGGGCGCGCGACCGGCATGGTCAAGGCGGTCGACGGCGTTTCGCTCGATGTCGCGGCCGGCGAGACGCTCGGCCTGGTGGGCGAGAGCGGCTGCGGCAAGTCCACGGTCGGCCGGCTGCTGCTGCGCCTGATTGAGCCGACGGCTGGCAGCATCGAGTTCGACGGCACGGACCTCGTCTCGCTCGACGAGGCGGCGATGCGCGCGCAACGCCGCCACCTGCAGATCGTCTTCCAGGATCCCTATGCCTCGCTCAATCCGCGCATGACGGTCGGGCAGATCGTCGGCGAGCCGCTGATGCTGCATGGGCTCGCCCGCGGCAAGGCACAGGACGAGAAGGTCCGCGAGCTTCTGTCAGTCGTCGGGCTCCGGCCCGAGCACGACCGGCGCTATCCGCACGAGTTCTCCGGCGGGCAGCGCCAGCGCATCGGCATCGCGCGCGCACTCGCTGCCGGCCCGAAGCTGATCGTCGGCGACGAGCCGGTCTCCGCACTCGACGTCTCGGTGCAGGCGCAGGTGCTGAACCTGCTGAAGGACCTGCAGGGCCGCTTCGGCATGGCGCTGGTGCTGATCGCGCACGATCTTGCCGTGGTCAAGCACGCGGCCGACCGCGTCGCCGTCATGTATCTGGGCCGCATCGTCGAGATCGCCGGCAAGGACCGGCTCTACGGCCAGCCGCGCCATCCCTATACCCAGGCGCTGCTCGCCGCGATCCCGGTTCCCGATCCGTCCGTCGCGCGCACGCGCACGCTGCTGGAAGGCGACGTGCCAAGCCCGATCGATCCGCCGGCCGGCTGCCATTTCCACACGCGCTGCGCCTTCGTGCGGGATCGCTGCCGCGCCGAAAGCCCGGCGCTGGAACAGCTCGCCCCCGGCCATTCGGTCGCGTGCCATTTCAAGAACGACATTCCCGCCTTCGCGGCCCTTGCCGCACCGCCCGAAACGCAAGCGCAGGCACGCCTGGAAAGGCTGCAGGGCCGCTTCGTCGAACGATCCCTCCATTCCTGACCCCTGAAGGAGATGCAGACATGCGAACTTCACGAATGCTGATGGCGGGCTTCGCCGCCCTCGCCCTCGCCGCCGGTGCGGCGAACGCGCAGACCACGCTTCGCATCGGCCTTGCCGAGGATCCCGATGCGCTCGACCCGACGACCGCGCGCACCTTCGTGGGGCGCATCGTGTTCGCCAGCCTGTGCGACAAGCTCTTCGACATCGACGACAAGCTCAACATCGTCCCGCAGCTCGCGACCGGCTTCAGCTGGGGCGGCGACGGCAAGGAACTGACGATCAAGCTACGCAGCGGCGTGACGTTCCACGACGGCGAGAAGATGGACGCCGAGGCCGTGCGCTTCAGCCTCGACCGGCACCTCAACATGCAGGGCTCGTTC
Organism: Tagaea sp.; assembly: GCA_965279565.1. Lineage (GTDB taxonomy): Bacteria > Pseudomonadota > Alphaproteobacteria > CACIAM-22H2 > CACIAM-22H2 > Tagaea. Next base: position 946,133 of record OZ257249.1, read on the forward strand.
CGACGCTCGGAGATCTCGGCGCTGCAGAAGATCGACGTGGTCGATCCGCTGACCGTCAAGCTGACGCTGGCGGCACCCTTCGCGCCCTTCGTCGCCCAGCTCACCGACCGCGCGGGCATGATCGTCAGTCCCAAGGCGGCCCAGGCCGCCGGCGCGCAGTTCGCGGCCAAGCCCGTCTGCGCAGGTCCCTTCCGCTTCGTCGAGCGCGTCGCGCAGGATCGCATCGTCGTCGAGAAGTTCCCGCAGTACTGGGACGCCGGGAAGATCCAAGTCGACCGCGTCGTCTATCTGCCGATTCCCGACCATTCGGTCCGCTTCGCCAACCTGCAGGGCAACGCGCTCGACCTGATCGAGCGGCTGCAGCCGACCGACATCCCGGCCGTGCGCGCCAATCAGCGCCTGAAGCTGTCATCAGTCGAGGAGCTCGGTTACATGGGCATGTGGCTCAACGTCAACAACGGTGACAAGGCGAAGTCGGTCATCGGCAGCGACAAGCGCGTGCGCGAAGCGTTCGAGCTTGCCTTCGACCGCAACACGATCGTCCAGGTCGTCTACAACGGCGAGTATACGCCCACCGTCCAGGGTATCCCGCCGGCAAGCCCCTTCTTCAACAAGGCCGCCAAGGTACCGGCGCGCAACGTCGAGCGGGCCAAGGCGCTGCTGCGCGCGGCGGGACACACGAGCCCCGTCGTCGTCAATCTGATGGTCGCCAACAGCCCGGACATGCGCCAGATCGGCGAAGTGATCCAGTCGATGGCGCGCGAGGCGGGCTTCGACGTGCGAATTCAGGCGACCGAATTCGCCACGTCGCTGAGCACGGCCGAGAAGGGCGACTACGAGGCCTATATCGTCGGCTGGTCGGGCCGGCCCGATCCGGACGGCAACCTGTTCAGCTTCGTCACGTCGCGTGGGCCGCTCAACTACGCCAAGTTCGCCTCGCCCGAGGTCGACAAGCTGATGGCCGACGCGCGAATCGTGCCGGACGTGGCGCAGCGCACCGCGATCTACACGAAGGCGGCCGAGCTGGTGCAGGCGGAGAAGCCGATCCTGTACCTCTGGCACCGCAAGAACCTGGTCGCCCACACCGGCAGGCTCTCCGGCTTCGTCGCGGTTCCCGACGGGCTGATCCGCCTGCAGGGCATTCGCCTCGCGGCGAACTGACGGCGAACTGACGGCGAAAGGATAGCACCGCCTTGTTCGCGTTTCTCGCCCGCCGGCTTTCGAGCATCGTGCCGACATTGTTCGTCGTCTCGATGCTCGTGTTCGGCCTGCAGCTCCTGCTGCCGGGCGATCCCGCCTCGGTCATGGCGGGCGAGGAGCGCGACGAGGAGGTGCTGGCGCAGATCCGCGCGCGCTACGGGCTCGACCGGCCGATCCCCGTCCAGTACGCGAACTGGCTGTGGAACGTGCTGCACGGCGATCTGGGCGAATCGATGCGGCTGTCGAGCCCGGTTTCCGATCTCGTGCTCGCCAAGCTGCCGGTCACGCTGCAGCTCGGCGGCATGGCATTCGTCATCGCGTGCCTGATCGGCATCCCGATGGGCGTGCTGTCGGCCGTGAAGAAGGATTCGGCGTGGGACTATGCCGCGAACGCGATCGCGCTGTGGGGCCTGTCGACGCCGAACTTCTGGCTCGGCATCCTGCTGATCCTGTTCGTGTCGGTCGAGATGGGCTGGCTGCCGCCCTCGGGCTACGTCAGCCCGTTCGAGGACTGGCGCCAGAGCCTCGCCACCACGATCATGCCCGCCTTCGTGCTCGGCAACTCCATCGCCGCAGTACTGATGCGCCACACGCGCGCCGCGATGCTGCAGGCACTCAACCAGGATTACGTGCGCACGGCGCGGGCCAAGGGGCTGGCCGAGGCGGTCGTGATCAACAAGCATGCGCTGCGCAACGCGCTGGTCCCGGTCGTCACGCTGGGAGCACTCGAACTCGGCGCGCTGTTCTCGGGCGCGGTGCTGACCGAGCAGGTCTTCACGATCCCCGGCTTCGGCAAGCTCGTCGTCGATGCGGTGTTCAACCGCGACTATATGGTCGTGCAGGGCGTCGTGCTCGTGACGGCGACCGCCTATGTGGCGCTGAACCTCGTGGCCGACATCCTCTATTTCCTCATCAATCCGCGGCTGCGCCAGCAATGAGCGCGACGAACGACAGCCCGGGACGCCGCGCGGTCCGCCGGCTGATGCGCCGGCCGGCGGCCGTGTTCGGCCTCGCGGTCGTGCTGGCGTTCGTCGCGATCGCGGTCCTTGCCCCGCTCGTCGCCCCGTTCGATCCGATCGCGACGAACTGGGGTGCGATCCGCAAGGCGCCGGAAGCACTCTACTGGTTCGGCACGGACGAGAACGGGCGCGACCTGCTCTCGCGCATCATCTTCGGGGCGCGCGCCTCGCTGCTGGCGGGGGTCGTGTCGGTGTCGATCTCGATCGCCATCGGCCTGCCCTTCGGCCTGCTGGCCGGCTATGCTGGCGGCTGGATCGACATGGTCATCAGCCGCGTGACCGACGCGATGCTCGCCTGCCCGTTCCTGATCCTGGCGATCGCGTTGGCCGCGTTCCTCGGGCCCAGCCTGTCGAACGCGATGATCGCGATCGGCATCTCGGCCACGCCGGCCTTCATCCGGCTGACGCGCGGCGCCACGCTCAACGCGGCGGTCGAGGACTATGTCGAGGCCGCGCGCGCGGTCGGCAACCCGCGCTGGCGCATCGCCGTGCGCCACCTGCTGCCCAACATCCTGCCGCCGATCATGGTGCAGGCCACGCTCGCGATCGCCGCGGCGATCATCGCGGAGGCGAGCCTGTCGTTCCTGGGGCTGGGCCAGCAGCCGCCGGCACCCAGCTGGGGCTCGATGCTGAACACCGCCCAGCGCTTCATCGCGCAGGCACCCTGGATGGCGCTGTTCCCGGGGGCGGCGATCTTCCTCGTCGTGCTCGCCTTCAACCTGCTGGGCGACGGGCTGCGCGACGCGCTCGATCCGCGCCACCGCTAGAAAATCTAACCGCCGGCACGAGAAATACTCGATTGCCGGGGCGGGGCGGTGCCGCCAAGTTCCACGCGCCTTCAAGGAGAAGACGCGATGAGCAAGGTCTACGTGATCCACGAGAACGACGCCTGGGTCGAACCGCTGCGCGCGGCGTTCGACAGGCGCGGCACGCCGTTCGCCGAATGGTTCCTCGACGAAGGGACCATCGACCTGCGCGACGAGCCGCCCGAAGGCGTCTTCTACAACCGGATGAGTGCTTCCTCGCACACGCGCGACCACCGCTTCGCGGCCGAGTACACGGGCCATGTGCTGGAATGGCTGCAGCGCCACGGGCGCACGGTCGTCAACGGACGGCGTGCGCTGGCGCTGGAGATCAGCAAGGTCGCGCAGTACCAGGCACTCGCCGCGCACGACATCGCGGTTCCCGACACGATCGTCGCGGTCGGCCGGCACCGCATCGCCGAAGCCGCGGCGACACTCGGCTATCCGCTGATCGTCAAGCACAACCGTGCCGGCAAGGGACTCGGCGTGAAGCTGATCCTGAGCGAGGCGGCGCTGAAGGAATATCTCGCCGACGAGGAGGCGATCGGGCCGGTCGACGGCACGTGGCTGGTGCAGCGCTATATCGAAGCGCCCGAGCCGTTCATCACGCGCGTCGAGTTCGTCGGCGGCAAGTTCCTCTATGCGGTGCGCGTCGACACGTCGGCGGGCTTCGAGCTGTGCCCGGCCGACCAGTGCCAGGTCGATCTCGCTTCCGCCTGCCCGGCCGTGGCGCCGAGCGAGCGCTTCCGCATCGTCGAGAATTTCCGCCATCCGCTGATCCGCCGGTACGAGCGGTTCCTCGCGGCGAACGACATCGGCATCGCGGGCATCGAGTTCGTCGTCGATCGCGAAGGCAACGCCTTCACGTACGACGTGAACACCAACACCAATTACAATCCGAAAGCCGAGGCGCGTGCCGGGTTGTCGGGCATGCAGGCCATCGCCGACTATCTGGGCGGCCGGCTGGACTGGGTGGACCCGAGCCCGCTGTGGCTGTCGGCGATCGGAGCCCCGCATTAATTCCGAGGCAGAAACAGGTTACGACAGGTAACGGTAACCTGTTTAAGCCTTTGAAGTAACTCTATTGTAACCTCCATTTGCCTGACGCTGTAGTACTTCACTGTATGCCAAGTATCCAATGCATCGGAATATATTCTAACATCTGTGTTCTAAAAATCAACCCCCCGGAAGTGCTATAGTGCGCACCACATTTCTCCGGGGGGAGAACCGCGAATGATCAGGTTCCGCAGCGCGGCATGCGCCGCCGCACTCCTTTTCCTGTGGGGCTGCCAGCCCGACGGCAAGCCGGCGGTGAGCCTGCAGCAGGCCCGCCAGATCACGGCCGAGTTCCAGGGCCAGGGCTTCCGTCCGCCGCCGCGCACGATCTCGGACATCACGGCGATCCTCGACCAGCAGCGGCCCGATCCCGCGCGCGTCGCCGCGAACGTCGCCAAGGCCGACGCCGAGCCGCCCGCCAGCCTGCGCGGCACCGACCTTGCCGCCTTCCTGTTCGAGCGCGGCATCGCGGCCGAGGAGCTCGGCCGCGTCAACCAGCGTGTCGCGGACTTCAAGCGCGCCTACGAGCTGGCGAGCGGTGCCGGTGCCGCACCGGCCGTCGTCGCGCGCTATCTCCAGCAATGGTCGCTGGGCGAGCAGCAGAGCGGCAACGCGCGCACGGCCTTCGCGCTGCACCAGCGCCGCGTCGCGGGGGCTCCCAATCCCGGCTCGCGCGTCGCGGCGCAGCAGAACCTCGTCATGGCGGCCGTGCAGCTCGGCGACCTCGCGACCGCCAAAACCGAGCTTCCGAAGATGGAATCGACGCTGACCGAGATCCGCAACGCCCCGCGCATGCCGCAGTTCGTGCTCTGGGGTGCGGAGACGTTCGTGGCGCGCACGGCGGCCATCATCGCGCTGGAGGAAGGCCGCTTCGCCGAGGCCGAACGCCACCTGCGCGCGGCGATCGCCAGCAACGACCGGATTGTCCGCGACGAGGCGTCGATCACGCGCCAGCAGGGCAACCCGCCGAGCGCTTACAGAAATCTCGGATACGTCATCCGCAGCGATCTCGCGCGCGCGCTCTCGCGCCAGGGCCGTCTGGTCGAGGCCGAAGTGGAGACGCGCGCCACCCTCGTCGGCCGGCTGGGAATCCTGGGCCGCTATGCGCCCGAGACGGTCGCCTCGGTCCTCGGACTCGGCGACATCCTGATCGAGCAGGGCCGGCATGCGGAAGCCCTGCGGCTGGGCCGCGTCGCGATCGATTCGCTCGAGCAGATGAAGATCGATCCGGCGTCCAGCATGTACGCGCGCGCACTCCGGCAGATCGCGCGCGCGCAGAGCCAGCAGGGCGAATGGCAGGCGGCCGCGGCGACCTACGAGGATCTGCGCAAGCGCATGGCGTCGAATCCCGACGTGCTGCGCCAGGCGTTCGACACCAACGGGCACTGGGGCATGGTCTCGCTGCGCGGCGGCAATGCCGAGGAGGCGCGCCGCGTGCTGACCAACGTCGTCGCGCGCAACGTGGAGAGGCTGGGCGAGCGGCACTGGGACACGGCGACGAGCCGCGGGATGCTGGGTGCCGCGAAATCGCGGCTCGGCGACAATGCCGGCGCGCTGGCCGAGTTCGACGCGGCGATTCCGATCCTGCTGCAGTCCTCGCGCCAGGCGGACGACGAGGAAGGCGGTTCGGCGTCGCGCGACGGGCAGCTGCGCGTCGTTTTCGAGGCCGCGATGCGTTCGCTTGCGGCGTCGGGTCGAGCGGGTGCGGCGGATGAGTCGTTCCGTCTTGCGGACGCGATCCGCGGGCAGGGCGTGCAGCGTGCACTTGCGCAGAGTTCGGCGCGCGCGGCGGCGGCCGATCCGGCCCTAGCCGAGTTCGTGCGCCAGGAACAGGACACGCAGAAGCAGGTGGGGGCGCTGCAGGGTCTGCTGACCAACGTGCTGTCGGCGCCCGAGCGCGACGACACGGCCGTGCGCACGCTGCGCACGCAGATCGACCAGCTGCGCGGGGCGCGCGCGGCGATCCGCCAGGAGATCGAGCGCCGCTTCCCGGACTACGTGAACCTGATCGATCCGCGCCCCGCGACGGTCGAGCAGACGCGCCGCAGCCTGCGACCGGGCGAAGCGCTGATCGCGACCTATGTGGGCCAGGAACAGACCTTCGTGTGGGCGGTGCCGCAATCAGGTGCCGTCGCGTTCGCCGCGTCGAACATCGGCCGCAGGGCAATGGCGCAGACGGTCGGCGACCTGCGCAAGGCGCTCGACCCGAACGCGGCGTCGCTGGGCGACATCCCCACCTTCGACGTGGCGCTGGCCAACAGGCTCTACAACGACCTGCTGAAGCCGGTCGAGGCGGGCTTCGCGAACGCGAGCTCGCTGCTGGTCGTGCCGCACGACGTGCTGGGCCAGCTCCCGTTCTCGGTGCTGGTGACCGAGCCCGTCCAACTCGTGGCCGAGAAGGAAGGCGAGGCGCTGTTCTCGACGTACAAGAAGGTGCCGTTCCTGATCCGCAAGGCGGGCATCACGCAGCTTCCCTCGGTCGCGTCGCTTGCCACGCTGCGCAACCTGCCGGCGGCACCGGCGAACCGCAAGGCGTTCGCGGGCTTCGGCGATCCGTGGTTCAGCGCCGAACAGATGGCCGAGGCGAAGGCCGAAGCGGCCACGCAGCAGGTCGCACAGCTGACCACGCGTGGCCTGACGACGCGTGGCATCAAGCTCGTGCGGCGCAACGCGCCGGCGACGGCGAACGTGGACAGCGCGGAGCTGGCGATGCTGCCGCGCCTGCCCGACACGTCGGACGAGGTGAAGGGGATCGCACTGGCGCTCAACGCCGACGCGTCGGACGTGTTCCTGGGTGCCGCGGCCAACGAGCGCAACGTCAAGACGATGGACCTGTCGAACCGGCGCGTCGTGATGTTCGCCACGCACGGGCTGATCCCGGGCGATCTCAACGGCCTCACCCAGCCCGCCCTCGCCCTGTCGGCGCCCAACGTGGCGGACATCGACGGCGACGGACTGCTGACGCTGGACGAGGTGCTGGGCCTGCGGCTCAACGCCGACTGGGTGGTGCTGTCGGCCTGCAACACGGCGACCGGCGACGGGGCCGGGGCCGAGGCGGTCTCGGGGCTGGGCCGGGCGTTCTTCTATGCCGGGACGCGCGCGCTGCTGGTGACGAACTGGCCGGTCGAGACGACGAGTGCGCGCGTGCTGACGACCGACCTGTTCGGCCGGCAGGCGCGCGACCCGAACCTCGCGCGCGCCACGGCGCTGCAGCAGGCGATGGCCGCGCTGATCGACGGGGCCGGCTACGTCGACCCCGCCAGCCGCCAGACCGTCTTCGCCTACAGCCATCCCATCTTCTGGGCACCCTTCGCCCTCGTCGGGGATGGCGGCGGGGCCGGGGCACGCCAGGCGGCGCAGATTCGGTGACGCAGATCACTGCGCGTCTCGCGTTCCAGGGATAGTCTGGTTCGAACATCGGGGATCCGGCCATGCTCGCATCGTTCCGACACGGGGTCGCATTTCTGGCGCTGGCAGCCGCACTGCTCGCCGCGTCGGCGCCCGCGTGGGCCGCGAAGAAGGTCGCGCTCGTGATCGGCAACGGGGCCTATACAGAGGCGCCGCTGAAGAATCCGGCCAACGACGCGCGCGCCATCGCCGGCACGCTGCGCCGGCAGGGATTCGAGGTTCTCCTGAAGGAGAACGCGACGAAGGCCCAGATGAACGAGATCGTCGCCGATTTCGGCGAGAAGCTCGCCGAGGGCGACACCGCGCTGTTCTTCTTCGCCGGCCACGGCATGCAGGTGCAGGGGCGCAACTATCTGATCCCGACCGACGCGCGGATCACGTCCGAGCAGCGCGTGCGGCTGGAAACGCTGGACGTGGAAGCCGTGCTCGACCAGATGGCGGCGGCACGCGCGCGCGTCAGCATGGTCATCCTCGACGCATGCCGGAACAACCCGTTCGAGCGGCGCTTCCGGTCGGTCGGCGGCGGTCTTGCCCAGATCAACGCGCCCGAGGGCACGATGATCGCCTATGCGACGTCGCCCGGGAAGGTCGCGGCCGACGGCGAAGGATCGAACGGGCTCTACACGCAGGAACTGCTGAAGGCACTGGCCCAGCCCGGCCTGAAGGTCGAGGACGTGTTCAAGCAGGTCCGCATCGGCGTGGCCCGCGCATCGAACGGCGCGCAGGTGCCGTGGGAAGCCTCGTCGCTGACCGGCGATTTCTATTTCCAGCCGGGTGCGGCCGTCGCCGCGGCGCCTGGCGCACCGGCGGCGGCACCGGCGGCCCCCACCGTCGACCGCGAGGCGATGTTCTGGGATTCGGTCAAGGGGTCGAGCGATCCGGCCGAGCTTCGCGCCTATCTCGACACCTACCCGACCGGGACCTTCGCGCCGATCGCGCGCGCCCGCGTGGCAAGCCTCGAAGCGGCACGCCAGCAGCAGACGGCCGCCGCGCGAACGGCGACGGCTCCCGCACCAGCTGTCCCCGTTCCGGCGCCCGCCCCCCAGGTCGCCGCGGCGGCCCCGACTGCCCGTGCCGGCAACCAGTTCAATGGCATGTATTCGGCGACGATCCCGATCAATGCCGTCGCCGGCAGTTCCGCGCACGCGTTTGCCACGATCACACAAGGCGGCATCCGGCTTTCCGCCACTCTGGCAGCGCCGGGGGCGCGCAGCAGCACGCTGACCTGCACGGGCGGCGGTCCGCTGAATGCCGACGGCACGTTTGCGGATATTCAGGTCTTGTGCGGCCGGGTCGGCGACCAGTCGGCATCGAGCATGTCCGGCAGATTCGACGAAAGCAAAAAGACACTGCATATCGTTTTCACCAATGCGCAGGGGTCGACCACTGAAGTCGCATTCAAGTAGATCAGACAGGCAGATCCGGAGACGTACCCAGATGCATCGCACCCTCGCCGTCCTCGTCCTTCTCGCCGCCTTCCCCGCCCTCGCGGCCGATCCCGTCGCGATCGTCGAGGATGCCAAGGGCAAGCTCGACGTCGATTTCATGGACTATGTCGAGGCCGGCCGAGTCGTGAAGCTTGGTGCGGGCGACGAGCTGGTGCTGGGCTATCTCAAATCCTGCTGGCGCGAGACGATCAAGGGCGGGACCGTCACGGTCGGGACTGAGCAATCGAGCGTGGCCGGCGGCACCGTGCGGCGCGAGAAGACGCCGTGCGACGCCGGCAAGATGCGGCTTTCCTCCGATCAGGCGGCGAAGTCGGGCGTGATGGTGTTCCGCGCCCCGCCGCGCCCCGCGGGTGCAGCGGCGGCACCGGAGATGACGATCTACGGCGTGTCGCCGGTGCTCGACATCAAGGGCGGCGGACGCGTGTCGATCGCGCGGCTCGATCAACCGGGCGAACCCATGGCGTTCGACGTGCCGGCCCAGCAGCTGACACGCGGCAGTTTCTACGATCTCGCCAAGGCGGGCCGCGCGCTCGCCGCCGGCGGCACCTACCGCCTGTCGGTCGGCGAGCGGAACATCGTGTTCAAGGTCGATACCGAGGCGCGCACCGGACAGGCGCCCCTGCTGAGCCGCCTCATCCGGCTCTAGCCCCGTGAAGCGGCAGGCCTTCGGCGCCGCGCTGGCGGCCGTGGTTCTCGGCGCGCTGGCGGTCGCCTCGCCGCTGGCCGACGGGTTGCGCGGCACGTCGCTGGACCTGACCTTCGCGCTTCGCCATCTCGCCTTCGGGCCGCGCCACGACGCGGCGAGTTCGCCGAGCGTCGTGGTGGCGCTCGACGAGGAAACCTACCGCACGCCGCCTTTCGCGGACGTGCCGCAGGCCTTCTGGCCGCGCGAGATCGCCCCGGTGCTGGGCGCCGTGCTCGATGCCGGTGCGGCAATCGTCGCGTTCGACGTGATCTTCCCGACGTCGGTCGAACGCCACATTCCCGGATTCGAGCGCGACTGGCTGCGCACCCTGCGCGCGGGCGCGCGCGAGGGCCGCGTGATCCTCGGCAAGGTGCAGCACGGCGCGTCGCCGATCCTGCCCTTCCGCGGCCAGAGTATAGCCGTCGGCCACGATGCCAATATCCGCACGACGAACCTGTTCCGCGATCCCGACGAGGCGATAAGGCGCGCCCCGCTGTTCCTCGATCTCGACGACGGGGCGAAGCAGACTTCGCTCGGCCTGGAGGTCGCCGCGCGCGCGAAGAAGGCCGAGCCCGAGCTTCGCGCCGACGGCGTGTGGTTCGCCGGACGGCGCGTGCCCGGTTCGGCCGGCAACGCGATGCCGCTCGATTTCGAGGGCGGCGGGGCCGACATCCCCGCCTTCTCGCTCGCCGACCTGCGTGCCTGCGTCGAGAAGGGCGACGCGGACTTCTTCGCGAAGCACTTCAAGGACAAGGTCGTGTTCGTCGGCACCGTGCTGGATGTCGAGGACCGCAAGCTCACCTCGCGCCGCTTCATGACGGGGCCGGAAGGGGCCGCCTTCGGCCCGCGCTGCGCGCTGCCCGCGCGTACCGACATCGTGCGCGACGACGTGGTGCGCGACGCGATCCCCGGCGTGTTCATCCACGCGACCTTCGTCAACAACCTGCTGCGCGGCGGCGGCCTGCGCGAGCTGGGCCGCATCGGCGAAGGGCTCGCGGCATCGCTGCTGCTCGCGGCGACGGCCGCCGCCGCCCTCGCCTTGCCCGCGACGACGTTCGTCGCCGCCTTCGCCGGACTGGCGCTGGCCTGGACGGGTGCGAGCGTGCTCGCCCTCCAGAACGCGCTCGTCTGGCCGTTCCTGACCGCCCTCGCCGCTTCGTTCCTCGCAGGTGCGGCCCTGCTCGGCTACCGCTTCGCGGTGGCCGACAAGGACAAGCGGCTGTTGCGCCGCAGCTTCGGGCTCTATCTTGCACCCGCGATGGTCGACCGGCTGATGGCGGCACAGGCCCCGCCGGAGCTGGGCGGGGAAGAGCGCGAGATCACCGTGATGTTCTCCGACGTCGCCGGCTTCACCGGCCTGTCGGAAGGGCTCACGCCGCAGCAGCTCGTGCAGGTGATGAACATGTATCTCTCGGCGATGACCGACATCGTCGAGGCGCATGGCGGTTTCGTCGACAAGTATATCGGCGACGCGATCGTCGCGGTGTTCGGAGCACCCATGGACGATCCAGCGCACGCGCGCCGCGCGGTGGAGGCGGCCCTCGCCTGCAACGCGAAGCTCGCCGAGATGAACGCCGATCCGGCACGGCCCTTCCTCGGCCACAGGCTGAAGGCGCGCATCGGCCTCAATAGCGGGCGCGCGCTGGTCGGCAATATCGGCTCGAAGAAGCGCTTCAACTACACGGTCATGGGCGACACGGTGAATCTTGCCTCCCGGCTGGAAGGGGCGAACAAGTATTTCGGCACGACGCTGATGTGCGCCGAGACGGTGCGCGCCCTTGCCGACGCGGCACCGGGCCCGGCATTGGCGTGGCGCGAGCTCGACCGCATCCAGGTCAAGGGTCGCGCGCAGCCGGTCACGATCTACGAGCCGCTGGGGACCGCCGACAGGCTCGATGCCGGCACGAAGGCGGGCGCCGAGTCCTTCACCGCCGCCCTCGATCTCTACCGCCGGGCCGATTTCGTGGCGGCGGAAGCCGCCTTGCGCGCACTTGCCGGCGATCCGGCGGCTGCGAGCCTCGCCGGGCGGATCGCGGCTCTGCGCGCGGCCCCGCCGGGCCCGGACTGGACGCCGGTCACGTCGCTCGACGCGAAGTGAATCCTGCGGCGGATTGGGGCATACTCCGCGGCCGGAGGCTCCACGCATGAAAGTATCCCTCGTCCAGATGAACTCGGTCGACGACAAGGCGAAGAACCTCGCCGAAGCGCGTCGGCTGATCGAAGAAGCGGTCCGCGTCGAAAAGCCGGACTGGATCCTGTTGCCCGAAACGTTCGATTTCATCGGCGGAACGACCGCCGAGAAGCGCGAGGCCGCCGAGACGATCCCCGGTGGGCCAACCTACCTGATGTGCCAGGAGATGGCGCGCACGCATCGCGTATTCATCCATGCCGGCTCGATCAGCGAGAAGATCGAGGGCGACAGCCGCATCCACAACACGACGCTGGTCTTCGACCGCACTGGCAAGGAGATCGCGCGCTACCGCAAGATCCACCTGTTCGACGTCGTCACGCCGGACGGCACCGAGTACAAGGAGTCTTCCGCCGTGAAGCCGGGCGACGCGGTCGTCACGTACGACTGCGAGGGCGTCACGGTGGGCTGCGCCATCTGCTACGACCTGCGCTTCCCCGACCTGTTCCAGGCGCTGGCGGCCAAGGGGGCCGCGGTCATCGCGTTGCCCGCCGCGTTCACGATGCAGACCGGCAAGGACCACTGGGAAGTGCTGTGCCGCGCGCGCGCGATCGAGACCGAGACCTATTTCTGCGCGGCCGGCCAGACCGGCAGCTTCCGCGCGGGCAACGGCATGCGCCAGACCTACGGCCATTCGATGGTCGTCGATCCGTGGGGCCATGTCGTGGCGCGCGCGTCCGACGGCGTGGGCATCGTCACGACCCGTCTCGACGCCAAGCGCGTGGACGCGGTGCGCGAAATGATCCCGGTCGCCAAGCATCGCGTGAAGGTCGGATCGGCATGAGTCTCGATGTCGTTTCGATCGGCGAGCCGATGGTGGAATTCAACCAGACGGGCGCCGACGGCGGGCGTTCGTACCTGCAGGGTTTCGGCGGCGACTCGTCGAACTTCGCCATCGCCGCGGCGCGCCAAGGGGCCAAAGTCGGCTACGTGACGGCACTGGGGGCGGATGTCTACGGGCACATGTTCCGCGAACTGTGGCGCGCCGAAGGCGTGGATTCGCGCCAGGTGCGCGAGGATGCCGACGCGTTCACGGCCGTCTATTTCGTCACGCACGACGCGGACGGCCACCATTTCTCGTTCTTCCGCAAGGGTTCGGCCGCCAGCCGGCTTGCGCCGCGCGACGTGCCGCAGAAATATCTCGAGACGGCGCGCTACGTGCACCTGTCGGGCATCTCGCTGGCGATCTCGGACTCCGCCTGCGATTTCGGCTTCGCCGCGATCGCCGCGGCGCGCAAGGGCGGCGCGAAGGTCACGTTCGACACGAACCTGCGCCTGAAGCTGTGGCCCAAGGAGCGCGCGCGCGCCGTGACGAGCGAAGCGATCGCGCAATGCGACGTGTGCCTGCCTTCGCTCGACGACGTCGCGACCCTCTACGACATCGCCGAGCCGAACGGACTGATCGACCGCATCCTCGCGATGGGGCCGAAGGTCGTCGTGCTGAAGATGGGCGAGAAGGGCTGCATCGTCGCCGACAGGATCACGCGCACGCACGTGCCGCCGCATCCATGCAAGCCGGTCGACGCGACCGGGGCCGGCGACACGTTCGGCGGCGCCTTCGTGGCACGCCTTGCCGCGGGCGACGCGCCCGTCGCGGCCGCGCGCTATGCCAACGTGGCGGCGGCCCTGTCCACGCAGGGCTACGGTGCCGTGGCACCCATTCCGCGCGCGGCCGACGTGCGTGCCGCGATGGGCCCGGCATGACGCGCCATGCCCTGGTCACCGGCGGAACCAGCGGGATCGGCGAAGGGATCGCGCGCCATCTTGCGGCAACCGGCTGGCGCGTGACGGTCACCGGCCTGACCGCAGGCGAAGCGGAAACGTTCCGTCCCGATCCCGCCATCTCGGCCGTCCCGCTCGACGTGACCGACGATGCGGCCGTCGCCGCCCTGATGGCGCGCGTCGAAACGCTCGACGGGCTGGTCAACTGCGCGGGCACCATCCAGCGCGAGGGGCGCGAATTCACGGTCGAAGGATTCCGCAGGACGATCGACGTCAACCTCGTCGGCACGATGCGCATGTGTCTTGCCGCGCGCACGAAGCTCGCCGCCGCGAAAGGCGCGATCGTCAACACCGCTTCGATGCTGTCGATCTTCGGCTCGCCCTTCGTGCCGGGCTATTCGGCCTCGAAGGGCGGTGTCGTCCAGCTCACCAAGAGCCTTGCCGCCGCGTGGGCGGCCGAGGGGATCCGCGTCAATGCGATCGCACCCGGCTGGATCGACACGGCACTCACCAAGGCGCTCGTCGAGGATCCGGCACGCTCGGCCGGCATCCTCGCGCGCACGCCGGCCGGCCGCTGGGGCAAGCCCGGCGACCTCGGCGGGGCCGTCGCGTTCCTGCTGTCGGCCGAAGCGGCGTTCGTGACCGGTGCCACGCTGCCCGTCGACGGCGGCTACGCCAGCGTCTGAAAGGAAGCCGCACCATGGACGACAAGTGGGTTCCCTACCGCCATCCGCAGCCGAAGGAATCGCCGCCCGAACTGGTCGTGCATCCGGCGATCCCGGCGGACGAGCGCGTCTGGGTGCCGCTCGAACCCAACGTGTGGTTCCGCCCGCTCGTGCTGTCGGCGGCCAACGGCTACTGGACGAACCTGCTGCGCGTGCGCAAGTCGGGCGTGCTGTCGCGCCATCGCCATCCGCAGCCCGTGCACGGCTTCGTGCTGAAGGGCGAGTGGCGCTATCTCGAGCACGACTGGATCGCGCGCGAGGGCGGCTATGTCTACGAGGCGCCCGGCGAGACGCACACGCTGGTCGTCGACCCGCATGTCGAGGAGATGATCACGTTCTTCCAGGTCAACGGCGCCATGATCTATGTCGATCCGGACGGGAAGACCACCGGCTACGACGACGCCTTCACGCGCATCGCCAAGTGCCGCGCGCACTACGCGAAGGTCGGGCTCGGCGAATCCTATATCGACCAGTTCATCCGCTAGGCGGACTTACCACAGCGACGAATTGCCCTGCTGCGGGAACGACTGGGTGATGCCCGGCGTGCCGCCGACGGTGCCGCCCGGCGGAGTGGGGTTGTTGACGAGCACGCCCGGGACCAGCGTGGTCGGGCCGGGCTGCGGTGCCGGATCCGAGCGCACGTCGTTCGTCGTGCTGCCGCCCGTGCCGCCGTCGCTGAGGACGATGGTCGTCGGCGGCGCGCCCGTGCCGCCGGCCGGGCCGGTCGGCGGCGGACTGCCGGCGGGCTGACCGGGTGCGGGGGTCTGGGCGCCGGCGACGGTCGGCGTGGACGACTCTTCGCCCTGCGTGCCGCCGCTGCCACCCGTCAGGTCGCTCGTCGAACTGCTCAGCGTCGAATCGATCGCCGGCGAACCGAGGCCGGCGCTGCCCGTCGACGGCGAGTCGACGACGCGCGTGGCGCTGTCGATGGGTGCGACCGCCGCGATCTCGTTGAGGACGGCCTGCGTGCCGGTCGACGGCGGCGTCACGGGTGCCGAGCCGACCGTCGTGCCGTTGACGTCGAAGATGCCGCCTGTCGCGGTGACGAACGGGGCCGCCGCAGCGCCGCTCTGGCCGTTGACCATCCCGGCGAGCGAGCCGCCCGTGCCCGACAGCGAAACCGTGTTGCCGAAGGAGTTGCCCGCCTCGCCAAGCACGACCGTTCCGCCGCCACCGGCGAGCACGGTCGCACCCGCACCGGCCTGGATCGTCGTGCCGCCCGACTGCGCGATGCCGTTGCTTGCCGTCGCGGTGAAGCCGCCGGTCGAGCCGCCGGTCATCGACACGTCGCCGAGCGTCAATGCGCCGCTCGCGGAGATGCCGACGGCGAAGTTGCCGGTGTTGGTCAGCGAGACCATCCCGCCGAAGGTGTTCGACGAATTCGTCAGCGTCAGGGGGCCGTTCGTGGCCGCGAAATCGGACGTGCCGGCGACGGCAAGCGCGCCGGTCTGCGTCATCGGGCTGCCGACCGAGGCGGAGAAATTGCCCGCGATGCTGGACGTGCCGAGGATCAGCTGCCCGGTCGCCGCGATGCCCGCATGGCCGCCGGCCGTCGTCGTGATGCCGACCGCACCGCCGAAGCTGTTGGACGCGTTCGCCAGCGTCGTGTTGCCGGCCGACTGGAAGCTCGACGTGCCGACGACCGCAAGTGGCGTGCCGCCCTGCGCGATCGCGCCGCCCGACGTGACGGACAGGTCGCCGTCGACCGAGACGGTCCCGAACGTCGTGGCGGACGCGTTGAAGAAAGTAGCGTCCGCGCCCGCCGTCGTCGTGACGTTGAGCGGCCCGCCGAACGCGTTGCTTGCGTTGTTCCACAGGATGGCGCCCTGCGAGGTCACGGTGACGGCACCGCCCGTGGTGATCGCGCCGAGCTGGCTGACCGTCCCGGTCGTCACCGACACGTCGAGCGTGCCCGATGCGTCGGACATGTGGAAATCGGTCGGTCCGGTGTTCGCGATCGTCACGTTGCCGCCGGTCGAGGAGAAGCCAATTCCGCCGGCCATCGCGTTGGCCGCATTGCCGAGCACGATGTTCCCGTCCGCCACGAAGCCCGCCATGCCGTCGACCGCGACCGCAGCCGTCTGCGTGATCGTGCCGCCGGTCATGACCGTGAGATCGCCCGACGTGTAGAACGCGCCGTTGAACGCCACGCCGGGTGCGCCGGCGCCGTTCTCGAGGATGAAGTTCTCGCCGTAGCTGTTCGTCGCGTCGGCCCCGATCGTGATCTGGCCGGTCGCCGACGCCCCGCCGATGCGCACCACGCTGGCGGTGACGTTCGCGAACGTGGCGCCGTCGATGTTCAGCGAACTTCCCGAATCGTTGATGCCGATCGACAGGCCCGGCGTGATCGTGTCGATCGTCAGCATGCCGGCCGTCTGGATCACCGAACCCGAGGCGAGGTCGATCTTGTCGGTTTGCAACGTGATGCCGCCGGTCGCCGAGCCGCCGCCGATGATCGAGTTCGATCCCGAGGATCCGATGCCGGCGAGGCCGCCCGTGCCCGTACCGACGAGCGCGATCGTGCCCGCACCCAGCGAGGTGATCCCGCCCGTGCCCACGCCGTCCGCCAGCGCGATGCCGATGCCCGCACTGCCGCCGGCGTCGCCGGTGACGCCGATCGAACCCGACGTCGTGCCGACATAGCCGGCATTGGCGATCCGCACGCCGTCGTTGCCGGCCCCCGACACCGCACCCGTGCCCGTGACCGTGACGTTGCCCGAGCCGCTCTCGATCTTGGAACCCGTGCCGTCGATCCACACACCGTCGCCACCGCCGGCACCCGTCGAGCCCGTGCCCGTCACGAAGATGTTGCCGCCGGTCGAGGTGATCTGGCCGCCCAGGTTGAACGCCACGCCGTGATTCGAGCCGCCGCCGCCCGCACCCTGGCCGATGACGGTCACGGTGCCGTTCTGGGCCTGCACTGCCCCGCCGTTGTAGAGGAACACGCCGATATTGCCGCCGCCGCCGGCCGCGCCGCCGGTCCCCGTCAGCGTGATGTCGCCGGCCCCGGTGGTGGTCACGTTCGTGCCCCCGCCGATCCAGATGCCGTGCTGGCTGTTGCCCGAAGCCAGGCCCACGCCGGTGATCGAAATGTCGCCGCCGCCGGCATTGATGCTCGTGGACAGGAATTCGGCACCGGTGAAGCCGCCGGGCCCGGCGACGATCGTGATGTCGCCGCCGTTCGAGGAGAGCGACGAGGTGTTCATCGCGAGGTTGGCGGTCGCGTTCAGGTCGATGTCGCCGCCCGACGTGGTGACGCCGCCGCCGCTGCCGATCGTGATCGCGCCGCCGGCCGTCACCGTGAACGAGCTGGTGGCGACGGTCTGGATGGCCGAGATGGTCACCGCGCCGGCCGACGTCAGCGCGACGGCTTGGCCGAATACGTTCGCCTGGTTGAGCGTGATGGCGCCGGACGTGATCGTCGTCAGGTCGGTCGTGCCGCCGACCGTGTACGCGCCCGCACCGGTCTGCACGATCGGGGCCCCGGTGGTGTAGACCGCGAGGTCGCCCGCGACGCCGACATTCTGGAGATTGATCGCGGAGTTCGACGCGTAGGTGACGTTCCCGCCCGAGGTCGTCGCGAACGAGGCGCTGCCCGCCTGATTCGCCGGATTCGCCATCGTGATGTCGCCGTCCGCCGTCAGCGCCATGTCCCCGCCGACGACGAGCGAACCGATCTGGCCGAGATTGCCGCCCGACGTAACCGACAGGTTGCCCGTCGTCGTCGCGTTGTTGATCGAGGTCGCGACGCTGTTGACGATGCTGGTCGCGTTCGCGGTCGCATTCGAGACGGTGACGGCGCCGGTCAGCACGTTCGACGCGTTCGTCAGCACGATGCTGCCGCCGGTCGACGCGAAACTGCTGGCGCCGCCGACCGTCATCGCCGCCGACTGCGCGAGGTTGCCGGCGACGCTGACGGTGAGGTCGCCGCTGATGTTCGTCGCGCCGAGGGTCGTGGCGAGCGAGTTGCCGAGCGACGCGTTGCCACCGCCCGACGCGGTGATCGTGACGGTGCCCGAGATCGCGTTGGCCGCACTCGAAAGCACGACGTCGTTGAAGGTCGACGTGACGGTCACGTTTCCGGCAGTCGTGATGTCCATCAGGCCGAACGCGACACCGTCGTTGCTGGTCATCGTGAGGGTGCCGGCCGATGCGAGCGTGCCGGCGGCGGCGGCCGTGATGCCAGCGGCGGTCGATCCGGTGCCGGCAAGGCTGATATTGCCGCCGGTCGTCGTCGTCACACTGGCGCCCAAATCGAACACGATGCCGCTTCCGCTGGCCCCGCCGCCCGTTCCGGTGAAGACGGCGCCGCCCGAGTCGGCCTGGATGATTCCGCCCTCGATGACGATGCCGTGATTGTCCGGAGTCGCCGCAGTCCCGCCGGTTCCCGCCAGCGTCACGGTGCCCAGACCGATCGACGCGACGGTCCCGGCACCGCCGGCGTCCACGATGTGGATGCCGAAGGCGGCCCCGCCGCTGCCGGTCGTGCCGCCGATGCCGGTGACGTTCAGGTTGCCGTCGACCGACTGGACCAGGCCGCCCGGTCCCTGCACGACCACGCCCCGGCCGTCGAAGCCGCCCGCGCCGGACAGGTTGACGGTTCCCGTGCCCGTCGATTCGACGATGGCCGCGTCGATCACGATGCCGGTATTCTCGTTCCCGGCGTCTCCGGTTCCGGTCCCGGTGAGGCTCAGGTTGCCCGCACTGGTGCGGACGGCCGTCGAGGGCCCGATCGCGACGAAGCCCGAATTGTCGCCACCGTTCCCGGCACCGGCATTCGCCACGATGTTGATGAGACCGGTCCCGGCCGTCGTGCGCACCAGCGCGCCGTCCTGCATGACCATGCCGATCCGGAAGTCCGACACGCCGTCGGTGCCGCCGTTCGCCGTGATCGTGAGATTGCCCGTGCCCGTCGTCTTGACGTCGGCGTTGCTGCCGAGGCTGACGCCCCAACTGTGCATGCCGGCGAAGGTGCCGCTCAGGTCGTCGCCGCCGCCGCCGGTGCCGATCAGCACCAGATTGCCGTCGACCGCCGAAATCACCGTGGCCCCGCCGCCGGCCACGCCGATGCCCACGCTGCCGCCGGCACCGCCCGTGCCCGTCACCGTGACGGCACCGGTTCCGGTCGCGCGGATCTCGCCGGTCGCCATCACGACGCCGGTGTTGTTGTTGCCGCCGCCGATGCCGCCGATGCCCGTCACCGTCAGCGCCCCGTTCTGGGTCTGCGCATAGGCGCCGCCCGCGAAGAACTCGACGCCGGCGGTGGAACCGGCCGTGCCCGAGCCGCCGCGGCCCGTGATGCTGAGGGTGCCGGCACCGGTCGTGACGATGCCGGCCCCGTTGCGGACCGTCACGCCGTGCTGGTAGTCGGCGCTGCCGCCGGCTCCGACGATCGAAATGTTGCCACCGCCCGCGTCGATGATGGCGCTGGCCGATTCGACCTCCACGCCGAAGAACGTGCCCGCCGTCGAGCCGTTGGCCACGCCGCCCGGCGAATTGCCCCAGAGGGTGACGTTGCCGCCGCCCGTCTCGATGGCGGCGGTGACGACGACGCCAGCCGAACCGACCGCGGTGAAGCTGCCGTTCGACAGCACCTGGTCGGCAGCGACCGTGATGGCGCCGTTGGCACCCGTCGCGGTGAGGCTGACATTCTTGCCGACGGCGTAGCCGTTGATCTGGTCGAGCGTCAGCGCGCCGGCGGCCGTCGCCGTGAAGTCGCCGCCCAGCGTCAGCACGCCGGTCTGCGTGAGCGCGCCGGCATTGGCGGTCACCGTGAAATCGCCGGCGATGCTCGACGTGCCGAGAACGAGCGGTCCGCCGTTCTGCAGCGCCACGGTCCCTGTCCCGGTCTTCGTGATACTGACCGCGCCGCCGAACGAGTTCGCACCCTGGTTGATCGTCAGGTTGCCGTCGTTCATCGAGATGGTCGTCGTGCCGGTGACGGAAATCGGCGCGGACTGCGTCAGGTCCCCCGTGCCGGACGTGCGCGTCACGTCGAGATTGCCGCCGATCGTCGACGTACCGAAGGCGATCCCCGCCGAATTGGCGAGCTGCACGTGGCCACCGCCGCCCGTCGCGGTCAGGCCGACGGTGCCCTGGAACAGGTTCGAGCCGTCGTTGAGCGTGATGGCGTTGGCGCCGGCGTTGAACGTCGCCGCACCGGTCACGGTCAAGGCGCCGACCTGGGTGATGGCCCCGCCCGCCTGCACGGAAAGTGCGGCACTGCTCGACGCCGCCAGCGACACAGCGGCGGCTTCGCGCCAGGTCACGGTGTCGGTGGCGTTGACGAACGCGACGTCGCCGGTGACGGCGTTCGACGCGTTGTTCAGGGTGAGCGCGTTGCCGGCCGCGTTGAAATTGGCGTTGCCGGCAACCGTCAGGGCGCTCGCCTGCGTCAGCGCGCCGTTCGACGTGATGCCGAGATTGCCGCCGACGCTCGTCGTGCCGCCGCCGAGACTCGTCGCGACGCTGTTGGTGAAGTTGACGTCGTTGGCACCCGAATTGAAGAAGCGGACATTGCCCGAAAGCGCATTGGCCGACATCAGCGTGATCGCGTTGGCGCCGGCATTGAAGAGGACGGCGCCCGACGTGGTGATGGCGCCGGACTGCGTGATGCCGGCCGCCGTGACATTGAGCGCACTGCCGGCCAGCGAGCTGGTCGCGAAATCGAGCGCGCCCGTCGTCGTGAGCGAGACCGCGGCGCCGCCGGTCTTGGTGAGCGCCACGCTGGTGAAAGTGTTGCCGGGATCCGTCGCGGTGACGGCGCCCGTGCCGCTGAACGTGACGAGACCGGAAGTCGAGATGCCGCCGCCCTGCGTATAGGTGCCGCCCGCGTCGATGGTCAGGTTCTTGGTGCCGAACGACATGCCGTTCGAGTAGACGGCATCCAGCGTCTGGAAGACCACGTTCTGGGAGAATGATGTGGTGTCGATCTGGATCGCGCTGTTCTGCGTCGCTGACCCGAACTTGAGCGTGTTGAAATTGGACCCGTCGGCCGCGGTCAGCAGCCCGCCGGCGATCGCCAGCGTGCCGGAACCGCCATTGACGCCGATCGTCGTCGCGTCGCTCTCCGTGCGGAACGTGACCGTGCCGGACGCCGCGGTATGCGCGAAGACGAGCGACGTCGCCGATGTCGCCATCGCGTCGGCGCGCAGCGTCAGGTCGCCGGTCATCGTCGTCTCGCCGAGCTGGGCGAGCGTGCCCGCGAACCGGATGCCTGTTCCCGCCGTGCCGTAGGTCGCGGCGCGCAGCGTGATGTTGGCGGAAGCGGTCGAGCGGATCGACGAATTGTCGATGTGGATCGCGTCGTTGTTGCCGGTTCCGCTGCCGTTTGCCGCCAGCGAGATGTTGCCGTTGGCCGAGACGATGTCGGCGGCCGCCGACAGGATGATGCCGTGGTTCCCGTTGCCCGAGCTGCCGCCGGCGATGCCGACGATCGTGATCGCGCCCGACGTCGAGAGGAGCGCGGCGCCCGTGTCGATGATCGTGCCGTGATTCGTGGTCGACGTGCCGTCGCCGCCGCCCGTGCCGTCGAGCGTGAGGGTGCCGTCGTAGGACGCGATCGATGCGTTGTTATCGATGTAGATGCCCGCGTTCGTGCCGCCGGCCATGCCGCCGACGCCGGTGATGGAGACCGTGCCGGCACCCGTCCCCGTCTTGCCGACATTGGTGCCGGTGCCCGAGATCGCCACGCCGTGGCCCAGACCGCCGGCCGCGTTGCCGCCGGAGCCGGTGATGGTGACCGAACCGGCACCGCTCGTCTGCACGCCGGCGGTGGCGGAGATCGAGACGCCGAAATTGGAGCCGCCCGACGAGTCGCTGCCCACACCGGTCATCGTGATGTTGCCGGACGTCGTCTGGATCTGGCCGAGATGCTGGATGCCGTAGTTGGTATTGCCCGAGCCGGCCATGCTGCCGCCGGTACCGGTCAGCGTCACGTCGGCGGCGCCGCCGTTGATCGAACCCGTTCCCATCACGGCGATGCCGTGCGACTGGTTGACGGCACCGGTCGCAGCACCGCCGGTGCCGGTCAGCTCGATGCCGCCGGTGCCGGTCGTGAGGACCATGCCGGCGATCTCGATGCCGATGTGGTTGCTGCCGCCGGCCGGTGTGCCGCCCTCGCCCGCGATCGTGATCTTGCCCGCACCCGAGGTCTGGACGGCGGAACCGGACGACAGCAGCACGCCATGCAGGTTCGCACCCGAATCGCCGCCCTTGCCGGCGATGGAGATGTCGCCGCCGCCGGCGTCGATTGTCGCGCCCGCCGAAAAACTGACGCCGTTGAACGCGCCCGTGGCGCTGCCGAAGACCGGCGCGTTCATGTCGAACGGCCCGGTCCAGGACGCGACGTTGCCGGTGACGTAGATGTCGCCGCCGGTGGTCGTCAGGGTGCCCGTGACGACGACGTTCTTCGACGAGACCAGCGACAGGTCCCCGTCCGATATCACGTTGTAGGCGACGGACATCGCGTCGCCCGAAATCAGGCTGAGATCCTGGCCCGCCGCGCCGGTATAGTTCGCGCCCACCGACAGCGTGCCGGCACTCGCGGAGCCGACCGTCAGGGCCGAGGCGCCGGTCAGGTTGCCCAGTGTGGCGGCCGAAATCTGCAGGCCGCCGCCCGAGCCGTTGAACACGACGTTCGTGCCCGGCGTGTAGGGCTGCAGCGTGACCGCCGACGCCAGCGTCTGGGAGGCCGTGACCGAGATCGAATCCGCGGTGATCGTCATCGCGCCCGCGATGGTGTTCGCCTGCGAAAGCGTCACGGCGCCCGTGCCGCCGTTGATGGCGACCGTGCCGCCGCCCGACTGGTTGAGCGCGCCGGACTGGATGAAGCCTACGCCCGTGATCGAGAAGTCGCCGCCCGTGATCGTCGAGGCCTGCAGGTCGGGCGACACGCTCGTCGCCAGCGACAGGTTGCCCGAGCCCGCCTTCGTGATGCTGATCGCGCCGAAATTGTTTCCCGCATGCGTCAGCGTCGCCGCCGACGTTCCGGACAGGTTCAAGTTCAGCGCGAATGCGCCTGCCGAACTGGTGAGGCCCGCCGACTGCGTGACGCCCGCACCGGCGGTTATCGAGAGCGACCCGCCATACGTGTCGATTCCGGTGCCGTTGATCGCGACGCTGCCCGCCGCGGCGCCGAGCACCACCGACAGCGCGTTGCCGCCGGTCCCCGCGATGCTGCCGGTGATCGAGATGTTGCCCGCGGCCGAAAGCGTGAAGCTGCGCGCCCCGCCCGTGCTGTTCAGGACCGCGCCGGATACGAGGATGTCGCCGGCCTGCCCGTTCGTTCCGCCGGTCCCCGTCGTCACCGTCACGTCGTTGCCGCCGTCGAGCGCGGTGTTGATCGTCGTGTCGTAGATCTGCGCGCTGTCGTCGGTCGAAAGGAAGCTCGGATTGCCCGAGATGTTCGTGCTGGCGCCCGCACCCGCCACGATCGAGATGTTGTTGGGATCGAGCAGCCACGAGCCGTTGCGCCCGGCCGTCGCCGCCGCGTCGACCATCGCGCCGAGCCCGACGCGCAGCACGATCTTGCCGGACGTCTCGACGAAGCCGCCGTCGCCGCCGAGGGCACCGCCGCGCGCGCGGATCAGGCCGTCGAAGCGCGTCGTCTCGTCGGCCCACAGGATGACCTTGCCGCCGTTGCCGGCCGTCACGGCGCTGGCGTCGATCACCGCCGCGGCGTCCATGTAGACCATCTTGGCGTTCCGCTCGGGGCCCTGGCCCTGGTAGTTGCCGCCGACAAGCACCGTGCCGCCGCCCGCGTCGCCGGCCGCGTCGATGCTTGCACCGGCAAACAGGCCGACCTTTTCGCCCAGCACCTTGACCGTGCCGCCGGTCTCGCCCGCGTTGCGGCCCGACGCGTCGAGCGTGCCGGCGACGTTGACGATGCCGTTGTCGCCGCCGTCGATGACGATCTCGCCGTTGACCATCTGCGCGCTGCGCGCCACGACGATTCCAGTCGTGTTGATGACGTTGTCGAGCACGTCGCGCGCGGCGCGCGCGGTCATCAGCACGCGCCCGCCTGCCGCCTCGATGATGCCCGAGTTGTCGACCAGTGCCGACGAACCGGAAGGCGCCTGGTCGACCGTGCCGGTCGCGGCGAAGCTCAGCAGCCCGTCGCCGTGGAAATCGACCGTGAAGGTCTTCGTGCCGGCGAGCACGACGGTGCCGCCGTTGGCGACGATGCGCCCGGTGTTCTGCACGGACGCGGCGGCGAGGATCGCGAAGCCGCCCTGCGCCACCGACACGAGGCCTTCGTTGACCACGCGCGCGTTGGCGTCGCCCGAGCCTTCCTCGAAGCGCAGGCGGCCGGCCATGAAATCGTCGTTGCGGATGTTCGCCGTCGTGGCGACCATCGCGTTGACGTCGACCATGCTGTTCGGCCCGAAATAGATCCCCCTCGCATTGAGCAGGATGACCTGGCCGTTCGCCTGGATCTGGCCGTAGATCGCCGAAGGATCGTTGCCGATGACGCGGTTGAGCGCGATGGAACTCGAACTCGGCTGCAGGAAGCGCACGATCCCCGACGGTCCGACATTGAAGCTCTGCCAGTCAATCGCGAGGTTCTGCGAGTTCTGCTGGATCTGCAGCAGGTTCGCGTCGATCTGCTGGATCGTTCCCGATCCGCCGACGACCGTGCCGCCCTGCGGAAGATTCTGCGCGAAGGCCGGCCCGGCCAGCGTGCCGCCCAGCGCAAGTGCCAGCGGCCAGCCGAACTGCGCGCTGCGAAGACGGCGCCGACCCCATCGGGCCGAACGACGTGCCGCCGCGCGGTGCGCGGGCTGTCGTTCGCGGGATGTCGTCGGCTCGGGCATGATTCGCCGGATTCGAGGGGGTTCCGAGAAAAGAAATTCTAATCGTTAACTGGATCGTTTCCAAACTGTGATGTGTCGATATTCAACAATAAATGGTCGATTTCCCGAGTCCAGAAATGGGGAAAATTTCTTCATGATTCTGAGTTGGGAAATTTTAGGATATTACTCTCAACCCGTGCCCGCGCCCGGTCGCGCGCGCCAGGGCGCGGGCGAGGTCGTCCGGATCGACCGGCTTGGCGACATAGTCATCCATCCCGGCCTTCAGGTAGCTCTCGCGGTCACCGGCCATCGCATGCGCCGTCAGCGCGATGATCGGCACGTGCGCGCCCGCCCCCTCCATCGCGCGGATCCGGCCCGCGGCCGTGATGCCGTCGACCGTCGGCATCTGGATGTCCATCAGGACGACGTCGAAGCGCAGCCGACCGGCAAGCTCGACCGCCTCGGCGCCGTCGGCCGCGAAGACGACGTCGTGCCCCATGCCGCCGAGCAGCTTCTCGATCACATAGCGGTTGATCTCGTTGTCCTCCGCCGCGAGCACGTACAGGCCCGACCCGCGACGCGCGGGTTCCGGGATCGCGCGCACGGCGGGAGCCGCTGCGGATGCAGGTGCGGGCCCGACCGCCCGCGTCGGCAGCCGCACGGCGAAGACGGAGCCCTTGCCGACCTGCGATTTGACCGCGATTTCCCCGCCCATCAGCTTCACGAGACGCCGGCAGATCGCAAGACCGAGACCGGTCCCGCCGAAGCGGCGCGCCGTCGTCGAATCGACCTGCATGAAATCCTGGAAGAGCTCGCCGAGCCGTTCTGGCGGGATCCCGATGCCCGTGTCGGCGACGCGCCATTCGAGCGACGCGCGAGGATCGTCGAGCATACGCAGCGACACGTCGATGCGGCCAAGTGCGGTGAACTTGATCGCGTTGCCGATCAGGTTGTCGAGGATCTGGCGCACCCGCACCGCGTCGCCGGCGAAGCGTTCGGCCACGCCGGGCGCCGTCTCGCAGCCGATCGCGAGGCCCTTGGCGGCGGCGCGCGCCTTGAACCCCTCGACCGTGTCGCGCGTCAGGCGCAACGGCTCGAACTCGACGCGTTCGAGCGCGAGCTTGTCCGCGTCGAGCTTGGAATAGTCGAGCACGTCGTTGACGATGCCCAGAAGCTGCTCGCCCGAATCCTGGATGAGCTGCACGAGGCGCCGCTGCTCGGGATCGACGTGCCGGTCGAGCAGCACGCTCGAAAGGCCCAGCACGCCGTTGAGCGGCGTGCGGATCTCATGGCTCATCGTCGCGAGGAAGCGCGCCTTGGCGCGCGCGGCGGCCTCCGCCTTGTCCTTCGCGTCGGCGAGCTGGGATTCGCGCAGGCGCGCCTCCTCGAGCAGGGTGCGCTGTGCGGCCTCGCTCGCCTCGAGTGCCCGGATTCGGGCGGCGATCTCGGACGCCATGAAGCGGAAGCTTTCGGTCACGCGCCCGATGTCGTTCCCGCCGGTCGGCGGCAGCGTGACGTCGAACTCGCCCTTGCGGATCGCCTCGCTCGCCTCGCGCAGCCGGGCGAGCGGGCGCATCAGCAGGGCGTGCAGCCATTCCATCATCATCAGCGCCACGACGAGACTGATGCTGCCGACGATGAACCCGCGCCGCAGGATCTCGGCGCGCGCCGCCTCGATCGGCGCCCACGACACGCCGTAATAGAGCGTGCCGAGATGCTGGCCCGCATAGTCGATCGGGATCGAGAAGGGCAGCCGCAGCGAGCCGTCGGGCCCGGCGACGGGCTCGTCCGATTCCAGCGGCAGACCGTGCAGGTCCGGGTCCCAGCCTTCGCACGCCACGGTCAGGCCGCGCGCGTCGACGAGCGCGAGATGCGCCAGCCCGTTGGTCGCGGCACTCTCGCGGAACACGGCGGCGATCGTCGCGTAGTCGCGCGTCACCAGCAGGCTCGCGATCGAGGCGCGGAAGAACGGGCGCTCGGCTTCGGCGCGCTCGACGACCTGGCGCGTCAACGCCTCCTCGACGAGGGCCGCCTGGATGAAGGTGTGCACGCCGGTCGTGACCAGCAGCGCGAACGCCCCCGCCGCGAAAAGCTTGAACCGGAAGGGGATGCGCCGGAGCATCCGTTCAGCGCAGCAGCGTTCGCGTCTCGTCGACGACGCCGTCGAGGACCGCGATATCCGCGTCGGGTACGGGCCGGATGTTCTGCACGCCGGAGAGAGCGAAGAACTCGCGGCCGGATTCCGTCGCTGGGAACTTCAGGATGGCGGCCTTCAGCGCCGCCGCCTGTGCCGCCGGCATGTCCCGGCCGCGCAGCACGAAGAAGTTCGGTACGCGGGCGAACTCGCGGTAGACGTCCAGCGTCTGGCGGATCTCCTCGCGGATCGTGCGGAACTCGCCCATGCTCATCATCGCCATCGGCGCCTCGCCCGACACGAGCACCTGCGCGAGGCTGTCTTCGTTGCGCGCCCATGTCGTGCGGTAGTCGACATCGAAGGCGAGGCCCTGTTCGCGCAGCCAGTTCTTGCCGCGCAGCACGACGAGCGACTGCGGATTTGCGACCGCGAGCGATTTGCCGCGCAGCGTCTCGATCGCCGCGACGGGTGTGGCCTTGCGCATCACCAGGAGGGCGGGAATCGGCGGATCGAAGCCGGCGAGCAGTTCGAGTTTCGCGTCGATCTGCGCGACGCGGCCGAGATTGGCGGCCGTGACGACGAGGTCGTAGGCCCCGGCCATCGTGCGGGCGTGGAACTCGCGGAAGTCGGGCGCCGTCGTCACCTCGACCGGGCGGCCGAGCTCCGCGGCGAGGAATTCGCGGAACGGGCGGTAGTTGGTGAGGATGACGCGCGCACTGACGTTCGGCAGCACGCCGAACTGCAGGTCCTGGGCGGCCGGGACGCGCGGTGCCGCCGTCGCGAGCGCGGCAACGGACGCCAGCAGTGCCAGTCCGCGCAGCAGCCGCATTTCCGATCGATCCTTCCGCAGGCGACCCGGAGCCTGTCCCGGATCGTGCATCATTTTCGACGAGGGCGGCCGGATGCGTCAACGACACTCGGCGTACGAAAGCGAGCGAAGAGTCGGAAACTATTGAGTGATTCGCGTTTTGCGAGTCGCGCGGGAGATTCGTTAGGGCAGTTAACCTAGGCTAAATATCACCTCTAACCTCGGACCACCTGCCGGCGGCCCGCGGTCGGCGACTCGACGGTCAGATCGCCCGCGGCGATGTCGCGTCGCCCCGCATCCTTGCGCACCGACACGCGAAGTTGCGCAGCGTCCCAGTCGAGGCGGACGGCACCGGTGAAATGGTCGCCGGTCGCGAGACTCCAGCTTTCGCCGTCATCCTCGAAATGCGGACTCTCGCCAGCACCCGTGCCGGAACCGGGCACGGCATAGAGCGTGCGGGCGGGCGCATCGTGCGGCCGCACCGCCTGGATCTCGCGCGCGGCGAGCAGCAGGGCGGCACCCGCGCGCACGAACAGCGGCGGCCGGCCGAGCGGCGCTTCCACCTCGGCATATGCGCCCGCTTCGTGACGCGCGCCAGTGTGGAAGTCGACCCAGAATTCCGGGCCGGCCGGCAGATAGACGCGGCGCACGCGTTCGCCCGGCACGACGACCGGTGCCGCGAGCAGGTCGGGACCGATCAGGAACGCGTCGTGCTCGGCGAAGCATTCCGCATCGCCGTCGTAGTGGTAGAAGAGCGGTGCTATCGGCGGTGTGCCGCGCGCGTGCGCGAGCCAGCCTTGCGTGTACATCACCGGAAGCAGGCGGTAGCGCAGTTCGAGCGCGGCTCGGATCGGTGCAAGCACCTCGGCATGTGTCCACGGTTCGGTCGCCGAACCCACGGCCGGCTTCCACGAATTCATCACGGCGCGCGGATGCAGCGCCATCATCTCGACCCAGCGGCACAGCAGCTCGGGATCGGGCCGCGGGCCGGCGAAACCGCCGATGTCGTGGCCGACCTTGCCCATGCCGGACAGCGCCATCGACAGGCCGTTGCGGATGTTCCATTTCAGCGTATGCCAGGACGTGTAGTTGTCACCCGACCAGGTCTCGGCATAACGCTGGATGCCCGGCGGGCCGGCGCGCGTGATCGTGAAGGGGCGCTTGCCCGGATCGCGCCGCTTCGTTTCCTCGAAGGTCGCGCGCGTCATCAAGAGCGCGTGCAGCGGGCGCGAGGCGGACACCGGGATGGTACGGCCAAAACCGTGCGAGCGCGAACCGTCGCGCCACGCCTCGTACTCGTTGTTGTCGTTCCAGCCGGCGTCGAACCCGACATCGAGCACCTGGGCGGCGAAATTCTTCCGCCACCAGTCTGTCGTCGCCGCGTTCGTGAAATCGAGAAAACTGCCGTGCCCGTCCCAGAACTGCTCGACGACGGGCGTGCCGTCGGGCGCGCTGAGGAATCCCTGCGAGGCGGCCCGTTCGGCATAGGCCGGATGGTCGTCGATCAGCACGGGCTTGAGATTGGCGACGGTCTTCAGTTCCATCGCGCGGAGCTTGGCGAACAGCGTCCTGGGATCCGGAAACTTGTCGCGGTTCCACGTGAACACGTAGCGCCGCTTGCCGCGGCTCGAATAGCCGGAACCGAAATGGACGGCGCTGATCGGGATGCGCTCCGCCCGGCAGCGGTCGGCGAAGCCGCCAATCACCGACTGCGCGTTCGGCGCGTCGGCGTGATGCATCGTCGTGAAGGCGAAACCGTAGCTCCAGCGCGGCGGCAGATACGGAAGCCCCGTCAGCCGCGCGAACCCCTCGACGACATCGGCGATACGGTTCCCGAACAGCACGTAATAGTCGACGGCCGACTCCTCGACTTCCACATGGCGGTAGATGCCGTGATAGTTCGACCGCTCGCAGCCCAGATCGACCGTAACCGGGGCGAGCGTGTCGTAGAACAGCCCGGCCACGCTCGCGTCGGGATTGCGCACGACGAAGAACGGGACGTGCTTGTAGAGCGGATCGCCGTGCTCGGCATCGTAGCCGAGCGCGTCGAGCTGCAGGCAGCGGAAGCGCCGGCCCGCGCGGTCGAGCGGCCCGGTCTTGTCGCCGAGCCCGTAATAGCGTTCGGCCGTGTCGCGCGTCTGGTAGTGGCGCAGGCGGCGGCCTTCGTCGGCGCGCACATAGGCGGCACTCTCGCGATCGGCGAGGACCGTGCGGAAGTTTCCGTCCAGCCCGCGCCGCTCGAAGACCAGCCGCAGCGGATCGGCCAGCACGCGCACGCGGATGTCGCCGGCCGAAACGCGGTGCTCGCCGTCGACCGATTCCAGCTTCGCGGACGGGCAGGCGAACCCGGCATCGCCCGTGCGCGATCGCCCATCGCGCGGCGTGTCGCCTTCGGGCGCCACCATCCAGGTCCGGTCGACCGGGAATCCCGTGGCGGGCAGCAGCGTGACGCGCGCAAGGCCGGCCGACAGCATCGCCACGCGCAGCGTGTGGCCGTCTTCCAGCGCGAACTCCGCCGCGTGGCCGGCCGCGCGCGCCGACGCGACCTTCTTGAACTCGATCATGCCGTCACCGTCTGCCCGCGCTTGAGCGCCCTGCCGTCCGCATCGAAAAGATAGGTCGCCGCCGATCCGCTCAACGCAAGACCGACGGTCTCGCCGCGCTTGACGCGCGTCTGTCCCGGCAGCCGGGCGGTCAGCTCGAAGCCGTTGGCGAGCTTGCCGTAGACATAGGATTCGCCGCCGAGCTGTTCGGTCAGGTCGACCGACAGGTCGGTTTCGCCCGCACCCGCCGCGACGAGCTTCATGTGCTCGGGCCGCACGCCAAACGTGACCCTGGCCCCGGCCGCGACGGCCCCCTCGATCCCGTCGACGCGCACGCTAGCGCCCGCATCGAGACTCAAGGTCGCCGAAGCCCCGTCGCGCCGTTCGACTTTGCCCGGCAGGAAGTTCATGCGCGGGCTGCCGATGAAACCGGCGACGAACAGGTTGGCTGGCGCGTTGTAGAGCTCGAGCGGCCGGGCGAACTGCTCGCAGCGCCCGTCGCGCAGCACCGCGATGCGGTCGGCGAGCGTCATCGCCTCGACCTGGTCGTGCGTGACGTAGATCATCGTGTTGCCCAGCCGGTCGTGCAGTGCGCCCAGTTCGGCGCGCATGCGCACGCGCAGCTCGGCGTCGAGATTCGACAGCGGCTCGTCGAACAGGAAGATGCGCGGCTCGCGCACCACAGCGCGCCCGATCGCCACGCGCTGGCGCTGGCCGCC
Source organism: Tagaea sp. (assembly GCA_965279565.1). GTDB lineage: Bacteria > Pseudomonadota > Alphaproteobacteria > CACIAM-22H2 > CACIAM-22H2 > Tagaea. Next base: position 977,384 of record OZ257249.1, read on the forward strand.
GGAAAGGGCACCCGGCCGGCGGTCGAGATAGGGTTCGAGGCGCAGCATGCGCGCGGCCTCGGCCACGCGGGTTTCGATCTCGGCGGCCGGAACGCGCATGTTCTCGAGCCCGAAGGACAGGTTCTGGCGCACGCTCATGTGCGGATAGAGCGCGTAGGACTGGAACACCATCGCAAGGCCGCGCTCGGCGGCCCCCAGCTCGTTGACGCGCGTGCCGTCGATGCGGACCTCGCCGTCCGACACGCTTTCGAGGCCCGCGACCATGCGCAGCAGCGTGGACTTGCCGCAACCCGACGGTCCGACGAACACGCAGAATTCCCCGTGCGCCACGGCAAGGTCGATGCCGTGGATCACCTGCGTGGTGCCGAAATTCTTCTTCACCTGGACGAGTTCGAGTGTCGCCATGGCCCTACTTCATGCCCGTGTTCGCGATGCCGGTCGTGATGTATTTCTGCAGGAAGGCGAAGACGAAGGTCACGGGCAGCAGCGTGAGCACCGTCATCGCCAGCAGATAGTGCGTGGCGTCGTTCATCTCGCCCTTGAACGACGAGAGGCCGAGCTGGAGCGTGAAGCTTTCCGAGCGGGTCAGCACCACGAGCGGCCACAGGAAGTCGTTCCAGCGCCAGATGATCGACAGGATCGCGAGCACGGCGAGCGCGGGAAGCGCGAGCGGCAGGATGATCCGGTAGTAGATCTTCCATTCCGAGGCGGAATCCATGCGGGCCGCCTCGATCAGCTCGTCGGGGATCGTCAGCATGTACTGGCGCAGCAGGAACACGCCGGTCGGCGTGGCCGCACCCGGAATGATGACGCCCCACAGCGAATCGAGCATGCCGAAATTCATCACCACGACGAACAGCGGCACGAGGATGACGGTCGCCGGCATCAGCAGCGTGGCGACGATCAGGAACATGAACGTGTCGCGCCCGGCGAAGCGGTATTTCGACAGGGCGAAGGCCGCCATCGAGCTGATGGCGAGCGTGATCAGCGTCGCGACGACCGTGACGAAGGCGGAGTTGAGGAAATAGCGCGGGAAATAGAAGGTGCCCATGCGCCCGCCCTGCACCGTCGGCTCGGTGTAGTTCTCGGTGCGCGCGCGTACCTGTTCGTGGGCTTTCGTCGCCCGGCGCGGCACGGTGAAGGTCTCGTCAGGCTTCTGCGGATCGGCCACCAGAAGATCCGCACCCGACGGGCGGATCTGCGCGAGGATGCGCACGGTACCGTCCGATGCCGTCCATTCGACGAGCCCGACGGGCCGGGTCGATCCGGGCAGCGTCACCATCACCTGCTCGTAGGGCAGGAAGCGCGGATCGCTTTCGACGAGGGCGCGCTGCGTCTTCAGCGACGAGACGAACAGCCACACGACGGGTGCAAGGATCAGCACCACGCCGAGGGCGAGATAGGCGTAGGCGAGCGCGTCGGTCCAGTCGAAGCGGCCGGGCCGGCGCGTGCGCGTCAGGAAGGTCAGGACCCGGCCCATCTCAGCCCCCTGCCTGGCGGCGCGAAAGCGCCAGCTGCACGAGCGTGAGGACGAGGATGATGCCCGCCAGCAGCACCGACGAGGCGGCTGCGATCCCGTAGAGCTTCGCGTCGCTGACGAAGGCCGTCTCGTAGATATGCTGGATGACCATGCGCGTGGCGGTCCCCGGCCCGCCGCCGGTCAGCACGTAGACCTCGTCGAAGACCTGGAAGGCGCGGATCAGCGACAGGACGAGGGCGACGAGCAGCGTGGGCATCAGCAGCGGCAGCGTGATGCGAAGGAACACGCGCCAGGCCGGCGTGCCGTCCATCTCGGCCGCCTCGTAGAGGTCCTTCGGGATCGCCTGCAGGCCGGCGAGCAGGATCAGCATGTAGAAGCCCAGATGCGACCACGAATAGACGAACACGATCCAGAAGAACGGCCAGCTCGTGTTCGCGTCGCCCAGCCAGTTGACCGCGCGGAACGGCGCCATCGAGATGTCGAACGGCAGGATCGCGACGAGTTCGTTGTAGCGCGCGACGATATCCGTCAGCAGTGCGTTGAGGATGCCGCGGCGCTTGAGCACCCAGTCCCACACGACCGCGACGACGACCGGCGACAGCATGACCGGATAGAAGAACATCGCGCGCCAGAAGCCGCGTGCGCGGATCTTGCGGTTGAGGACGATGGCCGTGGCGAGGGCCACGACGATCATCACCGGCACCTGCACGACCGCGAAGGCGAGCGTGTTCCACATGCCGGTCCAGAAGGCGAAGCCGGAGATCGGACAGCTCTTCGGCACGAAGATCGATTCGCACGCGAGCAGCGCTTCGTAGTTCTGCAGGCCGACGAACGGGCGCGCCGACACGAGCGTCGAACTGCCGCCGGTGAACGAGATCCAGATATTGAGGGCTGCCGGCAGGAAGCTGAACATGCCGAAGATCAGCATCGTCGGCAGCAGGAAGACGTAGGGGAGGCGCGCGAGCCCGATCCGCCGCTGGATCCACCGCATCGGCGGATCGAGTGCCGCGAGCAGCGGCAGCACGATCCAGCGCATGGCCGGCCCCCCGTCGGCCCCGAAGGCCGAGGGGGAACCGGTGTCGTGTGTGCCGCTCAACTCAGTTGCCGACGGCCTGCTTGATCTCTTCGTCGACCTTCTTGAAGGCCTCGTCGAGCGTGAGGCCCCCGGTGATCGCCTGCGAGATGTTGTTGGCCGTCGCGTTGAAGATCGCGACGTTGCGCTGGTAGCCCTGGAGCTGGTGGGCCTGCGCCGGGATCTTCTCGTAGTTCGCCGTGAAGACCTTCAGCGCCGCGATCGCCTGCGGCGAGACGTCCTTGCCGTAGGTCAGGCCCTTCTGCGCCAGGCCCTTGTGCGCCGGGATCTGGAGCGTGCGCTCGTAATATTCCTTGAGCACCGGTTCCGACGCCATGAACGCCATCACCTTGGCGACCGCCTGCGGATTCTTCGTCGCCTTGAAGCCGACCATCGCCGCACCGCCCGGCATCGCGGCACAACCCGCGGGGCCGCAAGGCTGCGGGATCGCCGCCCAGTCGAACCGGTCGCCGATCGTCTCGGAATAGCGCTGGATCATCCACGATCCGCCGACATGCATGACCGTGTCCTTGTTGATGAACTGGTCGGCCGCGTTCTTCCAGCGTGCACCGGAGGAACTCGGCCAGATCTCCTTCATCAGGCCTTCCTTGTGCCACTTCACCATGCGCTCGGAGAACGCCTTGAAACCGGCATCGACCACGGCGGGCTTGCCCGACGCGTCGAAATACTTCGCACCGTACGACATGGCCGGGCCTGCGAAGCGGTGGCCGGTGCGGTCCATCTCGATGCCGGAATAGACGTTGAGCTTCTTCTGCACCTGCGCGATCGACGCGGCCCAGTCGTCCCACGTCGCGGTCGGACCGGGGACGGGCACGCCGGCTTCCGCGAACATCGTCTTGTTGACGAACGGGCCGGTGATCGTGAGCTGGGTGAGGAAGCCGTAGACGCCCTTGTCGTTCGGGCCCACGCGCATCCAGTTCAGCGTCTGGCCGAAATTCTCATTCCAGTAGGCCGCGTCGACATGCGGGGTGAGATCCAGATAGTACTTGTTGAGACCGCCGAGATTCGTCACGCGCGCCATGTCGGGACCCTGCCCGGCTTCCAGACGCGTTTCGAGCTGCTCGCGGATGACATTGAAGCCGACCTTGTCGATGACGACCTTGATGCCGGCATTCGCCTTCTCGAACCGGTCGAGCAGGTCGCGCGCGACCTCGCACTCGTTCGCGTCGGCATAGCACATGTAACGCAGCTCGACCTGCGCCTGAGCCGTGGCGATCCCGGCCAGAGCCGACAGCGCGAACGCGGCTGCAAATGTTCCGTTGATTCTCATCGTTTCCCCCGTTGCGTTCTTGAAGGTACGGGCGTTCGCCCCTGTACCCTTGATAAGGTGCCGGTATCTGATACAGCCGTCACGAACCTGTCAATCGCAGGGCCCGAAAAATCGCATGTCACGTGTAACATGAGCATACAGCCGATACCGGACCTGCCCGATCCGTTGGCAGGTGCCGGGCGCGCCGAGTGGGAAGAGCGCATCCGGCCGGCCCTCGTCGCGAGCTACCGGCAGATCATGTATGGCCCGGTACCGCAGCCGGTTCCGGTGGAAGCCGCAATCCGTGCGCGCCACGCCGCCGCCTTCGACGCCCGGTCGGCCCGTTTCGAGATCGCGCTCAGGACCGGAATCGCAGGGATGCCGCGGGAAATCACCCTGTCCCTCTACCTGCCGCCGCCGTCCCGCCGTCCCCCGCCTTTGTTCTTCGGGCCGAACTATGCCGGCAATGTTTCGGTCGACCCGGATCCGGCCATTCCGCTCGATGCCGGCCGGATGCGCCCCGAGCCGGACTGGGGCGTGGTCGCCAACCGCGCGACCGACGCCACGCGCGGCGTGCATGCCGGGCGCTGGCCGCTGGCGACGATCCTGGCGCGCGGCTATGCGGTCGCGACCTGGCACGACGGAAGCTTCTGCACGGACGATCCGGAGCTGAGCCGGCCCGTGCGCACCGCCGGATTTGGCGGGGCCATCGCAGCGTGGGCCTGGGCCTTCTCGCGCGTGCTCGACGGGCTTTCCGATCTCGAACTGATCGATCCGACGCGCGTCGCCGCGATCGGGCATTCGCGTCACGGCAAGGCAGCACTGTGGGCAGGTGCGTGCGATCGGCGGATCGCGCTCGTGGTCTCCAACAACTCGGGGACCGGCGGGGCGAAGCTGTTCCGCCATGCGTCGGGCGAGACGATCGCCGACCTGTTCGCGCGCTTCCCGCACTGGTTCGCCGAGCCCTTGCGCGCCTATGCGGGGCGCGAGAACGAGCTGCCGTTCGACCAGCACCTGCTGATCGGCCTTTGCGCGCCGCGCGCCGTGTATGTGGCGAGTGCCAGCGACGACGCGTGGGCCGGCCCGGCCGGCGAGCATCAAGCGATCCAGGCGGCGGCACCTATATATGCGCTCTACGGCCACGGCACGCCGCCGCTCGGCTACCACCTGCGCGAAGGCGGCCACGGCGTGACCGCCTTCGACTGGGACCGCTATCTCGATTTCGCCGACAGGGTCCTGCGCTAGACCGGATCGAACGGCCACATCGGCCGGCGCACATGCTTGAAATCCGCCGACTTGCGGATCGGCGAGCACAACGCGCCGCTGTCGACGACGAGGATCTCGCGCGCGATGGGCGCGAACGCCGCGCGGAAATGCTGCATGGATTTCACCGCGAGCGTCTTCATCGCGCGCGGATCGATGCCCATGGCGCCGAACTGCTCGAGTTCCTTCGACTGCGTGGGATTGCTGACCACGACGATGTCGAGCCCGCCCACGCGCAGCACCATCGACGGGCCGTGGCTGTAGGCCACGCCGCCGCCCATCGGCCCGCGCGCGACGAAGCCGCCGTCGGTCAGGCACGTCACGCGGCCGGTCAGGCGCAGCGGCGGGCCGCCGCGCGCGGCGTCGGTGTGGCCGCCGAGATCGACCGTGATGTCCTTGCCGGGCCCGGCCGCGAAACCCGCCTGCACGGCCTTCGGATCGAGGATCGCATGGAAGGCCGCGTCCTGCAGGTCGGCGTCGAGCATCGCGCGCAGCAGCGCGGTCGAATCCATGTAGGCGCCGCCGCCGGGATTGTCGGCATAGTCGGCGATGACCAGCGGCAGCCTGGCACCCGCTTCGCCCGCCTTCGCGCGCGCCGCCACTTCCTTCAGCGAAAGCAGCTGCGGCTTCAGCGAGTCGTACTCGCGTGTCTCCCACATCGACTGCGCGAAACGTCCGGCGACCGCCTCGCCCTGCGCGCGCTTTCCGGCGTCTACCGTCACCGCGATCGACGGGCCGACGACGCGGATGTCGGCCATGCTGAAGCCGGCCTGGATCGACACGACGAGCGCTTCGCCCGACGCCTCGACCGCGTCGGCCTCGGCCAGCAGCTTCAGCATCGGGCTGTCGGCCGGCACGCCGGCCGTGCGGCCGTGATCCACGCCTTCGAGCTGCGGGCGCTGGACGACGACGCAGACCGGCTTCACCTCGCCGCGCATCGCGCGGTCGAGAAGCCCGGCCCCCTGCGTCATCCGCTCGTACGCGTCGACATGCGGATAGGTACGGAACGAGATCAGCGAGTTCGCATTGTCAGCCATCCGCCGCGTGACGTTGGCGTGCAGGTCGAGGATCGCGACGACGGGTGCCGCACCGATCTTCGCGCGCAGCCGTTCGAGGAGCTCGCCTTCACCGTCCTCCTCGTCCTCCAGCACCATCGCACCATGCAGGAACAGGAGTGCGCCGTCGCTGCCCGGTGCCGCCGCGAGGATCGGGGCGAGGATCGCCTCGAATGCCGCGCGCGTGACCACGCCCGACGGCGTGGCCGATGCCGCGATCGGATGGCGCAGCGTCCAGCCGTAGCGGGATGCCGCGTCGAACGAGGCGCCGAGCCCGGTGCGCGTCCCCTTGAACGAGGCCGCCACACCGTTGTCGCGCGTCAGCTTGTAGGCCTCGAACGCCTCGATCGGCGTCTTGCGGACGCTGAACGTGTTGGTTTCGTGCATCACCATCGCGGTCAGGACGGTCGCCGGCATCTCTTCGCTCCCAAGGGTCGTGCTTCGCTTCGTGTCGGACCCCAACATATCCGAATCGTGCCGCATGAAAAGGCGGCGCACTTCGCGAACTGGCTAATTCGAATCCGTTCAGCCTGTTTATTGGGCGATCTGCACCGGTTCGCCGCCTGTCCGGGATGCAGTCGGGCATCCGTCGCCGGACGAATCGCCGGTTGTGAAAGGACCCGGACGCACCCGGCCTTGAACTTGCATTCGCACCTGCGGGATCAACCGCGATCGCGATCCGCGATACGCTCAAGTGGGGGGTTTATATGCAGTTTTCACGTCGTCGCTTCCTGGGTACCACCGCTGCCGTCGCCGCCGGCGTGACGCTGGCCGCTCCGTCGATCCGCGCGCAGGGCGCCCCGGTCAAGGTCGGCATTCTCCACTCGCTGTCGGGCACGATGGCGATCTCGGAGACGACGCTCAAGGACGTCATGCTGATGCTCATCGAGGAGCAGAACAAGAAGGGCGGCATCATCGGCCGCAAGCTCGAAGCCGCCGTCGTCGACCCGGCCTCCAACTGGCCGCTGTTCGCCGAGAAGGCGCGCGAGCTGATCACCGCGCAGAAGTGCGCCGCCACGTTCGGCTGCTGGACGTCGGTGTCCCGCAAGTCGGTGCTGCCGGTGTTCGAGGAACTCAACTCGATCCTGTTCTACCCCGTCCAGTACGAGGGCGAGGAAAGCTCGAAGAACGTGTTCTACACGGGTGCCGCTCCCAACCAGCAGGCCATCCCGGCCGTCGACTACCTGATGGCGTCGGAGAAGGTGCAGCGCTGGGTGCTCGCGGGCACGGACTATGTCTACCCGCGCACGACCAACCGCATCCTCGAGGCGTACCTGAAGCTTAAGGGCGTCAAGCAGGAAGACATCCTGATCAACTACACGCCGTTCGGCCACTCGGACTGGCAGACGATCGTGCGCCAGATCAAGGCGTTCGGCGGTGCGGGCAAGAAGACGGCCGTCGTGTCGACGATCAACGGCGACGCGAACGTTCCCTTCTACAAGGAACTCGGCAACCAGGGCGTGGCCGCGAAGGACATCCCGGTCGTCGCGTTCTCGGTCGGCGAAGAAGAGCTCGCCGGCATCGACACGAAGCCGCTGGTCGGCCACCTCGCCGCCTGGAACTACTTCATGTCGGTCGACGCGCCCGAGAACAAGGAATTCATCAAGAAGTGGCAGACCTTCATCAAGAACCCGAAGCGCGTCACGAATGACCCGATGGAAGCCCACGTCATCGGCTTCAACATGTGGGTCAAGGCGGTCGAGAAGGCCGGCACGTTCGACAGCGAGGCGGTGATCGACGCGATGATCGGCGTCTCGGTGCCGAACCTCACCGGCGGCTTCTCCACGATGATGCCGAACCACCACATCACGAAGCCCGTGCTCATCGGCGAGATCCAGGCCGACGGCCAGATCAACACCGTGTGGCAGACGTCGGGTCTCGTGGTCGGCGACGAGTGGTCGGACTATCTCGACGGCTCGAAGGACCTGATCTCCGACTGGCGCAAGCCGCTCTCGTGCGGCAACTTCAACGTCAAGGCCGGCAAGTGCGGCGGCAAGGCCTGAGCCGTTTCACCCTGACCGACTAGCTGGAGCGACCGGGTGCCCTTCGGGGCATCCGGTCGACCCTCCCGAGTGAACAGACTCCCGAATTTCCTGGCGGCGATCGCCCTCGTCCTTGCCGCCTTCCTGTGCGCGGTACCTTCGGCACGCGCGCAGACGCTCGACGAAACGCTCGCGCGCTTCGCGACCGACCGCTTCCCCGATACCGCACGCGCCGTCGAAGAGATCGCGCGCAGCGGCCATCCGATGTCCCTTGAGATCGTCGAGGCGCTGACCGACGGGCGCCTCGCCTGGCGGCCGTCCGACCGCCGCCTCTACGTGATCGGTGCCGACGGCACGACGCGCGCCGCCGAGACCGGCAAGCCCGAACCCGATTCGGAAGCCGCCGGCCTGCGCCGCGTGCGCGTCAACAATCCCGTCCGCCAGACCATCGCCGCCGCCCTCGGCGTGCTGCGCCTGAGTTCCGCCGACCCCGGCCAGCGCCGGGTCGCCGCCGAAGCGATCATGCAGTCGCGCGATGCCACGCAGGCACCCGCACTCGAAGCCGCCCTCGGCCGCGAGCGCGACGCGCGTGTCGCGACCGCGATCACCCTTGCACTGGCGGCCCTGCGCATCGTCGATCCGAACCAGACCGAGTCGGTCCGTCTCGCGGCGATCGACACGCTGGCCGAACGCGGCAACCGCGACGCGCTGGTCCTGCTGCGTTCGATCCCCGCCGATGCGCCCGCGGCACTGCGCGCGCGCGCCGAGCGGGCGGCGGCAAGCGTCGAGCAACACCTCGCCATCCTCAGCGGCATCCAGAACCTGTTCTTCGGCCTGTCGCTCGGCTCGGTGCTGCTGCTGGCCGCCATCGGGCTCGCCATCACGTTCGGCGTGATGGGCATCATCAACATGGCGCACGGCGAGATGGTCATGCTGGGCGCCTACACGACCTTCGTCGTCCAGGAAGTGCTGCGCGCCCACGCGCCCTCGCTGTTCGACTGGTCGTTGCTGTTTGCGCTTCCTCTGGCGTTCCTGGTCTCCGGCAGCGTGGGCGTCGCGATCGAGCGCACGATCATCCGCTATCTCTATGGCCGGCCGCTCGAAACGCTGCTCGCCACGTGGGGCGTGTCGCTCGCCCTCCAGCAAGCCGTGCGCACGATCTTCGGCTCGTCCAACCGCGAGGTCGGCAACCCTTCCTTCATGACCGGCTCGTTCGACCTGTTCGGCATAGCACTCACCTGGAGCCGGCTGTGGATCGTGGTCTTCACGATCGCCGTGTTCGCGTTCCTGCTCTTCGTGATCCGCTACACCGATTTCGGCCTGCGCATGCGCGCGGTCGTGCAGAACCGCGCGATGGCCGGCTCGGTCGGCATCCGGACGAACTGGATCGACGCCTTCACGTTCGGGCTGGGCTCGGGCATCGCGGGCATCGCGGGCGTGGCGCTCTCGCAGATCGACAACGTCTCGCCCAATCTCGGCCAGGGCTACATCATCGACAGCTTCATGGTCGTCGTGTTCGGCGGCGTGGGCAGCCTGTGGGGCACGCTCGTCGCGGCCCTGTCGCTGGGCGTGGCCAACAAGCTGCTCGAGCCGGTCGCTGGCGCCGTGCTCGGCAAGATCGCGATTCTTGTCTTCATCATCCTGTTCATCCAGAAGCGCCCGCGCGGCCTGTTCGCGCAAAAGGGCCGGACGGCCGAATCGTGATCGTCCAGCGCCTTGCCGGCCGCCTCGGCGTTTCCGAGCGCATCTTCGTCGTCGTCGTCGTGGCGCTGTGCGTACTCGTACCGCTCGCCAACCTCGCCTTCCCGCCCGGCTCGCCGTTCCACGTGTCGAATGCCAGCGTCGTGCTCTACGGCAAGTGGATGACCTACGCGCTGCTGGCGCTGTCGCTCGACCTCGTCTGGGGCTATTGCGGGATCCTGTCGCTGGGCCACGGCGCCTTCTTCGCGCTGGGCGGCTACGCGATGGGCATGTACCTGATGCGCTCGATCGGCACGCGCGGCGTCTACGGCAACGCGATCCTGCCCGATTTCATGGTGTTCCTGAACTGGAAGGAACTGCCCTACGCCTGGTACTTCTTCGACTGGTTCGGCTACGCGATGGTCATGGTCATGTTCGTGCCGGGCATCCTCGCCTTCGTGCTGGGCTGGTTCGCCTTCCGCAGCCGCGTCACGGGCGTCTACCTCTCGATCATCACACAGGCCGTCACATTCGCGCTTCAGCTCGCATTCTTCCGCAACGACATGGGCTTCGGCGGCAACAACGGCCTGACCGATTTCAAGGACCTGCTCGGATTCCCGGTGCAGGCGCAGTCCACGCGCGCCGTGCTGTTCGCGCTTTCGGCACTCGCATTGCTCGGCGGCTTCGCCATCGCCAAGGCGATCGTCTCCTCGAAGCTCGGCCTCGTGCTGATCGCGATCCGCGACGCCGAGACGCGCACGCGCTTCCTCGGCTACCGGGTGGAGCGTTTCAAGCTTTTCGTGTTCGTCGTCTCCGCCGTCATGGCGGGTATTGCGGGCGCGCTCTACGTGCCGCAGGTCGGCATCATCAATCCGTCGGAATTCTCGCCGGCGAACTCGATCGAGGCCGTGATCTGGGTCGCGGTCGGCGGGCGCGGCACGCTGACGGGTGCGGCCCTCGGCGCCGTCCTCGTCAACGCGTCAAAGACGTGGCTGACGGCGGCCCTGCCCACGCTCTGGCTGTTCGTGCTGGGCGCGCTCTTCATCCTCGTCACGCTGTTCCTGCCCAAGGGCATCGTCGGCACGCTCGGCGCCTGGTTCGCCGGCAGGCGGAGCAAGCCATGATCGGGCGCAAGACGACCGATGCGCTTCTCTATCTCGACGGCGTCAACGTCTCGTTCGACGGCTTCAAGGCGCTCAACCAGCTCGCCCTGCTGATCGCACCGGGCGAGATGCGCGCCATTGTCGGCCCGAACGGAGCCGGCAAGACGACGATGATGGACGTCATCACCGGCAAGACGCGCCCCGACAGCGGCGACGTGCTGTTCGACGGCGGCGAGTTCGACCTGACGAAGCTCGACGAGGCGGCGATCGCGGAGCTGGGCATCGGCCGCAAGTTCCAGAAGCCCACGATATTCGAAAGCCACACGGTGGAAGACAACCTGCGCCTGGCGCTGAAAGCGCCGCGCAAGGTTCTCCCCACCCTGACCGCGCGCCGCAGTGCCGAAGAAATGGCGCAGATCGACGAGCTGCTCGCGACCGTCAAGCTCGACGCCCAGCGCCGTTCGCCGGCCGGCGGCCTGTCGCATGGCCAGAAGCAGTGGCTGGAGATCGGCATGCTGCTGGCGCAGGACCCGGCCCTGCTGCTCGTCGACGAACCGGTCGCCGGCATGACCGACGCCGAGACCTTCGAGACCGCCGAACTGCTCAAGCGCATCAACCGCACGCATTCCGTCGTCGTCGTCGAGCACGACATGGCCTTCGTGCGCGAACTCGGCGTCAAGGTCACGGTCCTGCACGAAGGCTCCGTCCTGGCCGAAGGAACCATCGACCAGGTCAGCGCCGACGAGCGCGTCGTCGAAGTCTATCTGGGACGCTGACGCCATGCTGAACGTCGAAAAAGTCGATCTCTTCTACGGCGCCTCGCAGGCCCTGCGCGGCGTCTCGCTGGCCGCGAAGCCCGGCAGGATCACCTGCGTGCTCGGACGCAACGGCGTGGGCAAGACGTCGCTGATGCGCGCCATCGTCGGCCGCAGCCCCATCGCGAAGGGCAAGGTCGAGTTCGACGGCGCCGACATCGCAAGCCAGCCCGCCTTCGAGCGCGCGCGCCTCGGCATCGCCTACGTGCCGCAGGGCCGCGAGATATTCCCGCTACTGACGGTCGAGGAAAACCTGCGCACCGGCCTTTCGGCGTTGCCGCGCAAGACGCGCGCAATGAATACCGAGGTTTACGACCTGTTCCCGGTCCTGAAGGACATGCTCGGCCGGCGCGGCGGCGATCTTTCGGGCGGCCAGCAGCAGCAGCTCGCCATCGCGCGCGCCCTCGTCATGCGCCCGCGCCTGCTCGTCCTCGACGAGCCGACCGAAGGCATCCAGCCGTCGATCATCAAGGATATCGGCCGCACGATCGCACTTCTGCGCGACCGCGGCGGCATGGCCATCGTGCTGGTGGAGCAGTATTTCGACTTCGCGCGCGAGCTGGCCGACGACATGGTCGTGCTCGACCGCGGCGAGGTCGTGATGGCCGGCGCTTCGGCAGATCTCGACCACGAGGCGGTCCGCCGTCACATGACGATCTGACCGGCCCCGGCTTGCACCCCGGCCTGTGCACGCCTAAGTATCCTCCATGGCAAGAGCCGACAGGATACGTGCAGCGCTGAAACGGGCAGGCATCGGACTGGGCGTGCTGCTCGCCGGTCCCGCCCTCGTCTTCGCCGGGATCCAGACCGCGCGCGCCGACTGGCGCACCGCCAGCCGCGAACCGCTCGGTCTTGCCCCCACTCCCGTCGACGCACCCCAGGCGATCGTGCAGGTCTATGGTGCGCGCGCCGTCGGATGGCGCGGCGCGTTCGGCGTGCATACCTGGATCTCGGTCAAGCCGGCGAACGCGCCGGACTGGACGACCTACCAGATCATCGGCTGGCGCGCACTGCGCGGCGGCGATGCGCTCGCGGTCTCGACCGGGCAGCCGGACCGGCGCTGGTTCGGCGCGGAACCCGAGCTCTACGCCCATCTCGAAGGCGACGGCGTGGATGCCGTCATAAGGCGGGTCGTGACGGCCGCCGAGGCCTATCCCTATCGCAGCACCTACACGATCTGGCCGGGGCCGAACTCCAACACCTTCACCGCGATGGTCGCGCGCGCGGCACCGGAGCTGCGTCTCGACCTGCCGTCGACGGCGATCGGCAAGGACTATCTGGGCGGTGCCACGTTCGCGGCAGCCACGCCAAGCGGGACCGGCTACCAGTTCTCGCTGTGGGGCCTGCTCGGCGTGACGCTCGCGCGCGAGGAAGGGCTGGAGCTGAATGTCGCCGGCCTGACATTCGGCATCGATCCGCTCGGCCTCGCGATCAAGGCGCCCGGCATCGGGCGCATCGGCGCATCGGGCGACCCGCGGCGCGAAGCACCCGGCAGCTAACGATTCAAACAGGCGTGCCGGCGGACGAGTTCGCGCGCAGGCGCGGGCACGGCCGTTCCGGTCGCAGCACTGCGCGTCGCGGTTTCGCACGACAGCCAGAAATAACCGGCCTGCGGATCGACGACGAGCCGCGCGGGATCGAATCCCGGAGCCAGCAGGACCGACAGATACGGTGTTGTCGAGTTCCAGGCGAGGCGGTTCGGCGCGTCGACGATCCGGCGCGCGGAAACGAACGCGGCGTCGCCGAGTTCGGAGTCGGCGGCATTTCCCGTCGCAAGATCCCGAACGTCGTCCTTGTAGCCGATCCAGCCGGCGACGAACTTGGCCGTCTCGACGCCATGCACGAGCAGGACGAGTGCGAGCGCACCAGCGAGCATGCGCGGATCGATCCGTGGGAACCGCCCGAGATTGGCGGCGAGAAGCCCGAGCAGGGGCGTTCCGACCAGCAGGATCGTGCGCAACGGATAGCGCGCCTCGGCCAGCAGCGAGTTGTCGAAGAAGAGCCAGTAGACGGCAAGCCCGCAGGCGACCACGCCCGCGGCAGCGACCGGCCGTCGCGACGGGATGGCGATCAGCACATAGCCGGCGAGCGCGCCTGCCATCAGCAGGCAGACCGGATCGGCGAGGTTGGCGGGTGCTATGAACTTGAACGCCGCTGCCCCCAGCACGCCGGCGATGTGCGCGTCCGGCGGAAGTGCCGTCTTCACGCAGAGCCAGACGATCATCACGGCGCCGAACGAAAGCCCCGCCCGCTTCAGCGACGCCGACCGGATGCCACGCAGCGCCACGATCGCGACGATGGCGCCGGCCAGCACGACGCCGCCCTCGTGCGTCAGGACCAGCGACTGCATCAGGCCGTAGACGATGGCGTTCCGTCGCCAGCCCGGCGACGCGTCGAGGCTTGCGGCCAGCGCCGGCCAGAACACCGCATGCGCCATCGCCATCTCGGTCGGGAATCCGAACACGAAGGGCAGCAGGCAGGCGGCCGACAGGCACGCGAAGACGAAGACCGTCCGGTCCGGCGTGCGGTCCAGCGTGCGCGTCGCCAGCAGCGACAGGCCAGGTGCCGCGAACAGCAGCAGGCCGTAGACGAATATGCCGACGAAGGCACTGCCCGTCGCGGCGACGGCGGCTTCGGCCGGGATATAGGCGAAGACGTAGCTGAACAGCCGGCCAGAGATGTTGTGCCAATGGAATGCCCACGCGTCGGCGACGGCGACCGAATAGGCGAAGATCGATCCGTCGCCGAACATCTGCAGTCCGGCCGAAAGTCCGACGACGACGGAAAGGATCGCGAATGCGACACCCGAACCGACGACGAAAGCGCGCAGCGACCGGACGGCGGCGTCAGCCATCGGTGCGGGTGGCCGGAAGCCTGCGCGCCTCGACGTTGCGGTCGTCGGCGAAGCCCAGCGTGTCGCTTTCGACGAAGAGCGGTCGGCCTTTCACCTCTTCGAACACGCGGCCCAGATACGCGCCGAACAGGCCGAGCGTGAGGAGCTGGATGCTGCCGAGCATCAGCACCGCGACGATCACCGACGCATAGCCCGGCACGTCGACGCCCTGGAAGAGCGTGCGCACGATGAAATAGATGCTCAGGATCAGCGAAGGTACGGCGAGGAACAGGCCGATATAGCCGCTGGCGACGAGCGGCACGGTGCTGAAACTCGCAAGCGCGTCGACCGCGAAGCGGAACAGCCGGTGCGGCGAGAAGGACGTGCGGCCGGTCTTGCGTTCCGGCGGCTCGAACGGCACGCCGCCGTGCCGGAAGCCGACCCACGCATAGAGCCCCTTCATGAAGCGCGCGCGCTCGGGCATGTCGCGCAGCACGTCGACCACCCGCCGGTCGAGAAGGCGGAAATCGCCCGCACCGGCCGGCATCGCGACGTCCGAAAGGCGCGAGAACAGCAGATAGAAGAGCCTGCTGAATCCGCGGCGCAGGAACGAATCACCGGCCCGCGACGTGCGCACCGCGTAGACCATGTCGAGTCCGTCGCGCCAGCGCGCAAGCAGATCCGGGATCAGCTCGGGTGGGTGCTGGAGATCGGCGTCCATCATCACGACGGCGCTGCCGCGCGCGCGGCGAAGGCCGGCGGTCAGCGCGATGTCCTTGCCGAAATTTCGCGACAGCCGGACGAGCTTGATCCGCCCGTCGGCCGCCCGCGCGGCGCACAGCACATCCCATGTCCCGTCACGGCTGCCGTCGTCGATGCAAAGGATCTCGCAGGCAAGCCCGGTCGCGTCGAGCACGGGGCCCAGACGCGCGAACAGGGCCGGAAGCCCCTGGCTTTCGTTATGGACAGGGACAATTACCGATAGATCGGGCGCCGCGATCGGGCCAGAATTGCTCATCACCTATCCTCCGCCCCGCCTTGCCCGAGCGTCAAGGACGGCGCGCCTCGCAGGGAATTCCGTGGCCCCTTTCATCGTCTGCGCCGACGACTACGCGATCGCACCGGGCGTAAGCCGGGCGATCCGGCGGCTTGCCGCTTCCGGCCGGATCGACGCGACGAGCTGCATGTCGACGACCGCGTTCTGGCCCGCCGAAGGGGCGGCCCTGCGGGCACTCGGCGCCCCGATCTCGGTCGGGATCCACATCGCACTGACCGGTGCCGGCCACACGACGCTGGGCCGGCTGGCGCAGGACGCGTTCCTCGGGCGGCTCGAGCGCGACGCGCTCGCCGGCGAGATCCACCTCCAGCTCGACGCGTTCGAATCCGTCTGGGGCGCGCCGCCGGACTTCGTCGACGGCCACCAGCATGTCCATCAGTTCCCGCAGGTGCGCGACACGATCCTTGCGCTGTGGACGACACGGCTCGACCGCACGCGCACGTGGCTGCGCGTCACCGACAGCGGATTCGGCACAGCCCTGCGCGCGGGCGCGAAGGGTCTCGTCATCGCCGCCCTCGGATACGCGATGAAGCGTGCGGCCGTGCGCGCGGGGATTTCCACGAATGACGGTTTCGCCGGCGCCTACGACCTGTCGGATCGCACGCCCTACGGCGCGCTGTTCGAGCGGATGGTCGCGCGGGCCGGTGGCCGCACGCTCGTCATGTGCCATCCCGGCGACGTCGACGACGAGCTGAGAGCGGCAGATCCGCTGGTCGAGGCGCGCGCCGTCGAGTGCGCGTATTTCGAGAGCGATGCCTACGCGGCACTGCGCAGGCGCGCGACATAGCTACGGCGCGCGGGATTCTCGCCGAGATTCCGCGCGCCGACTTCGCCCGCGAACCCGGCCACCGCGAGGATGCCGAGGAACGTCGCGTCGTCGTATGTTGCCAGCCCGATCCGCGCGCGCAGGCGGCGATAGTCCGAGAACAGCGTCGCGAGAAGGCCGAGAAGCGCTTCGAGCGCGAAGCCGTAGCGCCACGCGAGTGCCAGCAGCGCCTTCACGTCGTCGATCACGCGGATGTTCGGCGGGATCACGTCGGCGACGACGAGCCGGCCGCCCGGTGCAAGCAGCCGACGGGCGGTCGCGAGGAAAACGTCGAGACCCGGCCGATCGAGATACTGGACGACCGAGCTTGCGAAAACGAGATCGAGCGAGCCGTCCGCCAGTGCGGCAAGCCCCGTCTCGTCGAGCACGTCGATCCGCGGTTCGCCGGCGAAGCGTGTCCGCAGGCGCGCACGCACCGACGGTGCCGCATCGTAGAGATGGAGTCGGCCGACGTGCGAAGCGACGCGAGCCGCATCGAGCGCCTCGCCGCAGCCGAAATCGAGCACGTTCGCGCCGGGCCGGTCGGGCAGGATGCCGGCGAGCTCGTCCGCCACGATCCGGAAATGGACCGCGAGATGCCGCCGGTTGACATAGATGCGGTTGGGCCGGTCCCAGAATTCAAGCCATGCGTTCGACAAGGCGGCTCCTTCGCGCGCATTGTCCGGGTGCGTGTCCGCGCTGTCAAACCGGCGATAGACCCCTTGTCGGCTGCCGTCTTTCGACCGATTGTAATGGATGCGCAAACTGGCGAGGAACGGGCGATGGCATTGACCGGCAGCGGTGCGATCTGCATCTGGAACGACATCACCGACGAAGGCCGGGACGAGTTCTATGCCTGGCACCTGACCGAACACATGCCCGAGCGCGTCGGGATACCGGGCTTCCGGCGGGGCCGACGCTATGTCGCACTCGACGCCGCGTCCCGGCCGGAATTCTTTACCCTCTACGAGACGGCCGATACCGACGTGCTGACGGGGCCGGCCTATCTGGCGCGCCTCAACGCGCCCACGGCGTGGACGAAGAAGGCAACGCAGGGCTTCCGCAAGACCTCGCGGGCACTCACCCGCGTCCGGGCGAGCCTCGGCCCCGGGGCTGGCGGCATCCTCGGCACGCTGCGTTTCGCGGTCGCACACGGGCGCGAAGCGGATGCGACTTCGCTGCTGGCCGACAAGGCCGTGCCCGCAGCCGCCGGCATGGCGCAGATCTCGGGTGTGCATCTGTGCGTCACCGATCGCGAGGCAAGTGCGGAGAAAACCGCCGAAAGCCGCGGCCGGCCGGATATCCTGGCCGCCCCGGAATGGGTCGTGCTGGTCGAAGGCTGCAACGAAGCGCCCGTGCGGGCCGCCATGGCCGCGATCGTCGCTTCCCTCGGGCCGCTGCTCGACGGCGATCCGGAAACCGGATTCTACCGGCTCGAGCACCAGTGTTGAGTGTGCCCGGCGGCCGGGCTAAGACGGGCGCATGAGCGACTGCGATCTCGGCCTCGTCGGCCTCGGCACCATGGGCGCCAATCTGGCGCGCAACCTCGCGGACCACGGCACGCGCGTGGCCCTGTTCGATCCGGCGCCGGGAACGGCCGCGCGTCTGGCGGGCGAGCTCGGCGCGCGCGGTCACGCGGCGAGCGGCCTTTCCGAACTCGTCGGTGCGCTGAAGGGGCCAAAATCCGTCTTCCTGATGGTGCCTGCGGGCGAGGCGGTCGACCAGAGCATCGCCGACCTCCTGCCCCTGCTCGGCCCTTCCGACGCGATCATCGACGGCGGCAACTCCCTCTACGGCGATACCGAGCGGCGCGTGGCGACATGCGCCGAACGGCGCGTCGACTTCCTCGGCTTCGGCCTGTCGGGCGGTTCCGAGGGCGCGCGGCGCGGCCCTTCGATCATGGCCGGCGGCGGCCCGGCAGTCGCGCGCGTCGCCCCGCTGTTCCGCGCCATCGCGGCACAGGCGCACGGCGAAGCCTGTTTCGCGCATGTCGGACCGGGCGGTGCCGGGCATTTCGTCAAGATGCTGCATAACGGTATCGAGTACGCGCTGATGCAGCTGATCGCCGAGGCCTACCAGCTGATGCACGGGCCGCTCGGCATGACGCCGGCCCAGATGCTGCCGGTCTTCCGCGGCTGGGCTGCGGGCGACCTGGGCGGCTTCCTGATCGAGTGCGCGGCGCGCGTGCTGGCGACCGAAGATTCCGAATCGGGCCGTCCGCTGATCGACCTGATCGAGGATCGCGCGGGCCAGAAAGGGACCGGGCGCTGGGCAGCGAACGCCACGCTCGACTACGGTGTGGCGGCCCCCACGCTTGCCGAGGCGGTGCATGCGCGCTGCATGTCCGGCCTGAAGCCCGAGCGCGTCGCGGCCGAGTCCGCACTCGGCCATCCGATGGTCCGCTTCGCCGGCGACCGCGCCGCGTTCCTTGCCGATCTCGGCGACGCGATCCTTGCGGCCAATGTCGCGGTGCATGCGCAGGGCTTCGCCACTCTGGCGGCGGCCGCGAAGGAGAAGGACTGGCCGCTCGATCTTGCCGCCATCGCGCGCATCTGGCGCGGCGGCTGCATCATCCGCTCGCGCCTGCTGACAGGCATCGCCGACGCCTATGCGCGGGCACCCTCGCTCGGCAACCTGCTGCGCGACCAGCAGATCTGGTCCGTGGTCTCGACCCGCGACGCCGCCTGGCGGCGCATGGCGATCGCGGCGGTCTCGCACGGCGTGCCCACACCGGCCCTTTCGTCCGCACTCGCCTATGTCGATGCCTACCGGACCGGGCGGCTGTGGGCGAACATGATCGAGGGCCAGCGCGACCTGTTCGGGTCGCACGGCTTCGGCCGGCTCGACCGGCCGGGCCGGCACCATGCGGACTGGGCGCCGACATGATGGTCGTCGTCGTGATGGGAGTCGCCGGTTGCGGGAAAAGCACCGTCGGCCCGTTGATCGCCGAAGCACTGGGCGGCGACTTCGCCGAAGGCGACGTGTTCCACCCGGCCGCGAACGTCGCGAAGATGAGCCGCGGCGAACCGCTCGACGATTCCGACCGCATGCCGTGGCTGGCCGCGATGGCCGAGGCGATCCGCGGCTGGCGCGCCAAGGACCGGCCGACGGTGCTGGCCTGCTCGGCCCTGCGCCAGCGCTATCGCGACATACTGGCCGGCGGTTCGGACGAAGTGCGCTTCGTCTATCTGCGCGGGACCGAAGCCGCGATCGGCGAGCGCATCG
Source organism: Tagaea sp. (assembly GCA_965279565.1). Lineage (GTDB taxonomy): Bacteria > Pseudomonadota > Alphaproteobacteria > CACIAM-22H2 > CACIAM-22H2 > Tagaea. The sequence continues at coordinate 997,024 of OZ257249.1, forward strand.
GCCGCCGGCGCGACCATTTCATGCCGCCGTCGCTGCTGAAAAGCCAGTTCGCCACGCTCGAGGAGCCGGCCGACGCCATCGCCGTGGATGTCGGTGGTGCGCCTGCGGATATCGCTTCGGCGGCACTGGCACGCCTGCGGGATTGATGCCGCGCAAGCCGATGGTCCGCCCGCTCAGATTGCAGTAAGCTCCGGACGCACGGACGGAGAATTCCGCAACTGCGACGATTGTAGCCGGGGGGCATGCTGGATCTCGATCAGGCGACGCCCAAACTGAAGTTGGGCTACCGATACTGGGACAGCAAGCGCGCCGGACGGCGGATGCCGGCGCGCGCCGACATCGACCCTGCCGAGATGGTCCCGTTCCTGTCGCACGTCGTCCTGATGGACGTGCTGCGCGATCCGCCCGATTTCCGCTACCGTCTGATGGGCACGACCGTCGACTCGCACATGACGCGCCACTACACCGGCCTGCGCCTCAGCGAGGTTCCGCACCAGCGGCCACCGAGCGCCATGTGGTCGAATTTCGAGGCGGTCGCGCGCGACCGGGTCCCGCTGCTGACGAACGTCCCCTATGTCGGCCCGCACAAGGAATTCCTGCGCGTGCAGGATCTGATCATGCCGCTCTCGGCCGACGGCGAGATTGTCGATATCCTGTTCGCGATCGTCGACTTCGTGCGGAAAGACTAGGTGCGGGACTCGCGCGACGCGACCAGCCGGCGATAGGCCTCGGCATCGCCGAAATCCGGAAACCGCGCATAGAGATCGTGCGCACCGACCGCACGGCGCGCGTGCTTGATCGGGCACCAGTGCTGCTCCGTCCGCCCGGCGATCTCGCGGGCATAGGCAACGACGCCGTTGGCATAGGAGCAGTACGCGCAGTTCAGCTTCTCGATGGCGTTCAGGTAGCCGAGATGGTGGCGGTCGAAGATCAGGTAGTCCGCGCGGCGGACCCGTTCGATGCCGTAGGCCGGAAAACAGATCCGCTGGTAGATCGTCACGAACAGGTCGAGCAGCGCGAACGGCACGATCCCGGCATAGATGACCGGTGCTGTCAGCACGACCATCGGCCGGGCGCGCAGGACGTAGCTCGACAGGCGCGTCTTCAGTTCGCGATGCCGGCGCAGGATCTCCTGCTCGAACACGACCCGGCCGCGTTCCAGCCCGACGCGCAGTTCGGCGCGCCGCTTGGCCATCTCGGCTTCGAGCTCGACCTCGAGCGCCCGGATCCGCTCGAGGAGCGTCGTGATCTCGATCGACATGGTGGTCTCCGGTTGGGTCCGGCGCGCTTCAGCCGGTGATCCGCTTCGCCTCGCGGTCGTAATCGTCGTAACCCAGCGTCACGCGAAGCTCGGCACCCGGCAGCGCGCTGGCCGCGTCGGACATGCCGGCCGCAGCCGCGGCAAGCCCCGCCTTCATGCCGGCGATGGCGGGCGACAGCATGCCCGGGGGATAGGTCCCGATCTTGTAGCCGAGCTTCGCGGCATCGGCCTGCGAGGGCGCGGCACGGCCGGGCCCCGGCGTGAGCACCGAGAAGCACGGCTTGCCGGCGGCGGCGGCCACGCCGCGGCGGATCTCGTCGTCGTCGACGGGCGAATCGAGGAACAGGATGTCGGCGCCCAGCTCGGCGAACATCGCGATCCTCGCGACGGCCTCGTCGATGCCCTGCGTGGGCCGGCAGTCGGTGCGCGCGAGGACGAGGATGCCCGATTCCTTCGCGGCCTCGATCGCCGTACGGATCTTGATGCGCGCCTCGTCGCGCGGCAGGCAGGGCTTGCCGGCAGCGGTCATCGCGCGCGGCGTGATCTTGTCCTCGATCAGCACCGCGGCGGCGCCCGCTCGGCCATAGGCGCGCACCGTGCGCTGGACGTTCATCGCGTTGCCGTAGCCGTGGTCACCGTCGGCCAGCACGAGCGTCTCGGGGGCCGCGTTGTGGACCATGTTGAACGAATCGAACATCTCGCCGAACGAGACGAGATCGAGATCGGGACCGCCGAGCCGGCTTGCCGCCACGCACGAACCGGAAAGGAACGCCGTCTTGAAGCCCGCACCTGCGGCGAGCTTGGCGCTTAGCCCGTCCCACACGGCCGGCATGATGACGAGACCGGGTTGGGCGAGAAGTGCGCGCATGCGATCGGGCGGTGTCATCGACGTTTCCTCATTCTCTTTTTTTTCCGGTTGCGGCCGTCACGTGCGGCCGGCGACATGGAACCACGGCGCGGGCGGGATCGCCAGCACGGCCATTGCCGCAGCCTCGCATGCCTGCCCGGCACGGAACGGATTGCTGCATCGCGGAACCGGGCCTATGTTGGCACTTCGGGATCGCGCGGAGGAATCGTCGGATGCAGGGCAACCGGTTGCGCGCGGGCGTCGAACGCGGCGAGGTGCAGATCGGCACCTGGATCACGATGGTCCGCAATCCCGAGATCCTGATGCTGCTCAAGTCGGCCGGGCTCGACTACGCGCGGATCGACATGGAGCACACCGCCGTCTCGATCGAGACCGTCGGGGCCATGGCCGCGATGGCGCGGGCCCTCGATTTCCCGATCGTCGTCCGCCCGCCGGTGGCGAACCGCGAATGGATCACGCGCCTGCTCGACGTCGGCGTCTGGAACCTCCATTGCCCGCAGGTCGAGACCGCGAAGCAGGCGGCCGAGATCGTCGCCGCGTCGCGCTATGCGCCGCGCGGCCTGCGCGGCACCGGCGGACTGAGCGCCGCGACGAACTACGAGACCGCCGGCACGCCCGCCGAGCGGCGCGCCTTCGCGAACCGCGAGGTCTTCATCACGGTGATGCTGGAGACCGCGGGCGCCTTCGACCATCTCGACGAGATCGCCGCGATGGACGGGATCGACGCGCTGACGCTGGGCCCCGCCGATCTTGCGCAGGATCTCGGGATTTTCGGCACGCCCGAACAGGCGCGCACCATCGACGCGAAGCGCGACCGGGTGATTGCGGCCGCCCGCCGGCACGGCAAGGCCAGCGCCATGCTCGTCTTCAGCCCGGAGCAGCTCGACCAATGGCGCAAGGCCGGCGTCCTGCTTCTCGCCTATTCGAGCGACGTCGACATGCTGCATGGCGGCTACAGCGCCGCGATGAAGCGCATCCGGGGTTGATGGCGGCGGCGAAGCGGGCGTATCCTGAAGATGCCGGGCATTTGAAGTTTCCGATGCAGCCGCCCGGCCGCTCATAGACGGACGGCCGTCCAAGTGCTGCGTTCTTGTCCGCGTTCCGCGGAACAGGGGCGGCTTGGCGTCTGCATTTCCAGCCGTGATGTTCGCCGAACCGGACGGAACCCCCGCTCCGGAGAATACGCGTCATGGACAACGTACAGAACAGCCGGGACCCGTCGAACGGGGAATCCCGCTCGACCGCCATTCTGGATGCCGCCGATGTCGAGCGCCTGCTGGATCTCCGCTCCTGCATGGATGCGGTCGAGCAGGCGTTCCTCGCCCATGCCGGGGGCCGCACCTTCGGGCCGGAGGTTCTCGGCATCCACGTCCCGGGCGGAGGCTTCCACATCAAGGCAGCAGGCACGGCCGGGCCATCGGCTTTCTTTGCCGCAAAGCTCAACGCCAACTTCCCCGGCAATGGCGCGCGGTTCGGTCTGCCGACGATCCAGGGGGTTGTCGTGTTGAGCGATGCCGGGAACGGATTTCCGCTCGCGGTCATGGACTCGGCTTCGGTTACCGTCCTGCGCACCGCGGCGGCGACCGGGCTCGCGGCACGCACGCTGGCGCGGCACGATGCCCGAACCGCCACGATCTGCGGCGTCGGCGCGCAAGGGCGCGCCCAGCTCAGGGCACTTGCGCTCGTTCGCCCGCTCGAACGGGCATTCGCGTTCGATCTGGACACCGCCCGCGCCCGGGAATTCTCAAGTGAAATGGGTGCCGAACTCGGGATCCCGGTCGAGGCTGCATCCAGTCTGGCGCAGGCGACGCGGCGCAGCGATATGATCGTCACCTGCACGCCGTCGCGGCAAGCCTACCTCACGCCGGACATGGTGCGTCCCGGCACGTTCGTCGCCGCGGTCGGCGCCGATTCGGACGACAAGCAGGAGATCGCGCCGGCGCTGATGGCGTCGGCCAAGGTCGTCGTCGACGCGCTCGCGCAATGCGTCAAGATCGGCGACCTCCATCACGCCATCGCCGCGGGAGCCATGGCGGCAAGCGACGTTCACGCCGAACTTTCCGACATCCTGGCCGGCCGCAGCACCGGACGTGAGAATCCAGACGAAGTCACGGTGTTCGATTCGACCGGCACGGCGCTCCAGGACGTGGCCGCCGCCGCGGCAGTGTTCAGGCAATGCTCGGCCGGAAATGTCGGGCTGCGTGTGCGCTTCGCAGGGAGGTGAAAGGCGTTGGCGTCCCCGAGAGGAATCGAACCTCCGACCTACAGTTTAGGAAACTGCCGCTCTATCCTGCTGAGCTACGGGGACGCAACGCCGGGAGAATAGCGGGCCGGGGGCCGGCTTGCCAGTGCCGCTCAGGCGCGCGCGGGCTGGGCCGTGTTCGCCTGCGCGTAGCCGTTGACGAAGCGCAGCGCGAGCACGGTCGAGGCCAGCACAAGTGCCACCCCGTAGATCGTGCCGGTCGGCATGCCGTGGTCGAGGAACCAGCCGAGCCCGAGCGGAGCGAGCATCGAGCCGATGTCGAGCCCCGAATAGACGAGTCCGAACGTGCGGCCTGTCGCGCCGCGCGGAGCCAGCTTCTTGATCAGGATGTCGCGCGCGGCTGACGTGACGCCCACCGACATGCCGGCAAGAGCGAACAGCCCCATCGCCACCAGGAAGGGCGGCGACGCGGCGACCGACATGGCGATCAGCAGGGCCGCACCCAGCAGGCCGAAGGCGGCGACGCGCTCGTGGCGGTCGGTCGCGTCGGCGACGAAGCCGCCCGCGAGGATGCCGGTCGCGTTGCCGACCAGATAGGCCGTCACCGCCTGCGTCGCCACGCGGAAATCGATCGCATGGATCGCCGCCAGGCTGGCCGCGCCGAAGGACTGCACGCCCGCCCCGGCCATCGCCGTCATTGTCAGATAGACGAACGCCGCGAGCATCGAGGGCATGACGAACATCTTCGCGAAACTCGCGACGATCTCGCGGAACCCTTCCGTCGCGGCGGAAGCCGACGCGGCCCCTTCGCCGAGCAGATCGCGCGCGAGGAACACGAAGGCCGCCTGCGTCAGGCCGTAGAGACACGCGACGATGAGCGCGGCCCGCCAGCCGATCGCGAAGCCGAGCAGCGACAGCAGGACGGGCGACACGACATAGCCGAGCGTGCCGCCGAAGGCGTGGATCGAGAAGGCGCGCCCCGTCCGGCTGGGATGCACGCGCGTGGCGAGGATCGCGAAGTCCGCCGGATGGAACACGCAATTCCCGATCCCCGCAAGAACCGCCAGCGGCAGGAACATCCAGAAGGCCGGCACGAAGGCGAGCGCGCCGGTCGCCAGCGACAGCGTTGCCATGCCGACGGCGAGCACGCGCCGCCCGCCCCAGCGGTCGACGGCGACGCCGACGAAGGTCTGGCCGATTCCCGAAGCGAGGAAGAACGCCGCCACGACGCTGCCCAGTGCCGCATAGCCCATGCCGAATTCTTCCTGCAGCAGCGGGAACATCGGCGGCAGGCAGTACTGGAAGATATGGCTCGTCGAATGCGCCAGCCCGATCGACCCGATCACGGCGGTGTCGCGACGGCGGATGTCGGGACTGTCCGGCGGAAGGGTTGCGTCCGCGGTCTGTGCGAGAGCCATTTTCGTTTCCTGTCTGGCGCCGGGGGCGCGCTAGAGACGCTTGGCGCGTTCCATCGCCGCGACGAGATGCGAGCGGATGCCCGGTTCCATCGCCGAGTGACCGGCGTCCGGGACGACGACGTAGCGCGCCTCGCGCCACGTCGCCGCGAGACGGTCGGCGGTCAGGATCGGGCAGACCATGTCGTAGCGGCCCTGCACGATCGTCGTGGGGACATGACGCACGCGCTCGACGCCGTCGAGCAGCGCGTTCTCGCCGAGGAAGATGGCGTTCCTGAAATAGTGCGCCTCGATGCGCGCGAGGCCCAGCGCCATGCGGTCTTCGGAGAAGGCCGAGACGGTCTCGGGGCTCGGCATCAGCGTCGAGCACGAGCCTTCGTAGGAACTCCACGCGCGCGCGGCCGGAAGATGCACCGCCGGGTCCGGATCGACGAGACGCCGCCAATAGCCTTCAAGAATGTCGCCGCGCTCGGATTCCGGCAGGAAGCCGGCGAAGGCGTTCCACGCTTCCGGGAACACGTGCGCGATGCCATAGAGGAACCAGTCGATCTCGACCTTGCGGCCGAGGAAGATGCCGCGCAGTGCCAGCGAACGCACGCGATTCGGATGCGCCTGCGCGTAGGCGAGTGCAAGCGTCGAGCCCCACGAGCCGCCGAACACGTGCCAGGCCTCGATGCCCAGATGCGCGCGCAGCCGTTCCATGTCGTCGACGAGGTGCGGCGTGGTGTTGTCGCGCGTCTCGCCGTGCGGCGTGGACCGGCCGGCACCGCGCTGGTCGAACACGACGATGCGATAGTGCTGCGGATCGAAAAAGCGCCGGTGCGCCGGCGTGGCACCCGCACCCGGACCACCATGCAGGAATACCACCGGTGCCCCGCGCGGATTGCCGCTCTGCTCCCAGTACATCCTGTGGGTGGCGTCCAGGGTCAGCATGCCGGAGCCGTAGGGCTCGATCGGCGGATAGAGGTCGGTGCGCGGGGCTGCGTCGGGGGCGGGCATGACCGGACAATCGCGTAGCCGCGGGCGTGCCGTCAATGGCGACGGATGCATGGCCGATCCGCCGTCTTGACCGGCCGGGCGGCCGGGGCGAGAGTCCGGCCATGATCGACATTTCCCGCCTGCGGACCTTCGCCGTCGCCGCCCTGCTTGCCGGGGCCGCCGCTTCGGGCCTGACGGGCTGCGCCCAGAACACGGCGACCGGACGGAGCCAGTTCACCGCCTTCGTAAGCCCCGAGGAAGAAGCCAAGATCGGGCGCGAACAGCATCCGCAGGTGCTTGCCGAGTTCGGCGGCGCCTACGACGATCCCAAGCTCAAGGCCTATGTCCAGAAGCTCGGCGAATCGCTCGTCGCGCGCAGCGAGCTGGCCGGCCAGCGCTTCACCTTCACGGTCATAAACAGCGACATCTACAACGCGTTCGCGCTGCCCGGCGGCTACGTCTACGTCACGCGCGGGCTGCTGGCCCTGATGTCGAACGAGGCGGAACTCGCCTCCGTGATCGGGCACGAGATCGGCCACGTGACGGCACGCCACACGGCCGAGCGGATCAGCCGGGCGCAGGCCGCCAACATCTTCACCAACATCCTCGGCATCGGCGTGGCAGTCCTGACCGGCTCGGGCGATGCCGGCAACCTTGCCGCCCAGGCGACAGGTGGCGGGGCCGCCATGTGGCTGGCCGGCTTCTCGCGCGAGCAGGAATTCGAGGCCGACAAGCTCGGCGTGCGCTACATGTCGGCCGAAGGCTACGACCCGCGCGAGGCGGCGGACATGCTCGCCAAGCTCGGCGAGGGCACGCGCCTGTCGCTCAAGGTCCTCGGCCGGCCGGCCGAAGCGGCCGACGAGTTCTCGATCCTGCAGTCCCACCCGCGCACCGCCGACCGCGTCACGGCGGCGACGGATGCCGCGCGCGCGCAGGGCATGACGGTCGCCGCCAATCCGCGCCTGGGCGAGAAGGAGTATTTCGACGCGATCGACGGCATGGCGTTCGGCGGCGACGCCGAATCGGGTTTCGTGCGCGGTCACACGTTCGTGCATCCCAAGCTGCGCTTCCGCTTCGAAGCACCGCCGGGCTTCCGCCTGATCAACGGCGAGGACGCCGTGCGCGCGGCCGGGCCGGATGGCGCGTCGATCACGCTCGACGCGAAGCCCGCACCGCGCGGCGTCGAGCCGGCGGATTTCCTCGTCGGCGTGTGGGGCCGCGGCGTGCGCGTGCAGAATGTCCAGCGCATCGACGTCAACGGCCTTCCGGCCGCGACGGGCAGCGTGCGCGTCAGCGGCAAGAGCGGGCCGGCGGACCTGCAGCTCGTCGCGATCCGGCACACAGACGGCACCTACTACCGGCTCCTGTTCGCGTCGCCCGCGAATGCGTCCGCGAAGTTCACGGAAGGCTTCCGCCGGTCGACCTATTCGTTCCGCGCGCTGAGCGACGCGGAGGCGCGCGCGGCCGAACCGCTTCGCCTGCGCATCGTCACGGTGCGCACCGGCGACACGCACGAAACGCTGGCGCGCCGCATGGCCACGCAGGACGGGGTCGAGCTGGAACGGTTCCGGATCTACAACGGGCTGCGCGCGGACGAGCCGCTGGCACCCGGCCGGCGCGTCAAGATCGTCGCCGACAGATAGGGTTCAGGCGACTTTCGGCGCGCCCTTCTTGGCGATGGCCTCGGCCATCGCGACGGTGCGCTTGGCGCTGTCGACGTGGAGCTGTTCGACGAGCTTGCCGTCGACGACGATCACGCCCTCCTTCTTGGCCGATGCCGCCTCGAACGCGGCGATCACCTTGCGCGACCACTCGACGTCGGCGTCCGACGGGCCGAAGGCGGCATTGCAGGCTTCGATCGTCTTGGGGTGGATCAGCGTCTTGCCGTCGAAGCCCATGTCCGCGCCCTGCTTGCACGCGGCGAGGAACCCGGCTTCGTCGTTGAGGTCGAGATGCACGCCGTCGAGGATCGGCAGCCCGGCCGCGCGCGCGGCGAGCAGGCACAGGCCGAGCGACGGCATGATCGCCAGACGGGATTCCGAATGGCGCGCGCGCAGGTCCTTGACCAGGTCCGACGTGCCCATCACGAGGCAGCCCAGATGCGGGCTCGACAGCGCGATCTCCTGCGCGCGCAGCACGCCGAGCGGCGTCTCGATCATCGCCCACAGCACGACGTTTTCGGGGGCACCCGCCGCGGCAAGCCGCAGGGCCGCGTCGCGCACTTCCTTGGCGCTTTCGACCTTCGGCAGCAGCACGGCCTGGCAGCCCGAGCGCGCCGCCGCCTTGATGTCGGCCGCCCCCAGCTTGTCGGACAGCGGATTGACGCGCACGACGGTCTCGGCGCGGAAGCCGCCCTGGCGCAGGGCCGCCATCGTCTGGTCGCGCGCGAGGTCCTTGCGGTCGGGATGGACGGCGTCCTCGAGGTCGAAAATCAGCACGTCCGCGTCGAGCGTGCGCGCCTTTTCGAGGGCGCGCGCGTTGGACCCCGGAATGTAGAGCGCCGATCGGCGCGCGACGGTGCGGAACTCGGCCATTCGTTTCGACTGCCTCCCCTGAAGTACCTATCCTGTCAGCCTGCCGGGCGGTTTGCCAAGGGAATCGCGACGCGGCGGACCGCCGCGAAACCCTATCGCCAGATGGCGATTCCCGTTATGAGGGGCGACATGCGCGTCCTGTCGATCCAGTCGTCCGTCGCCGCCGGTGCCGTGGGCAACTCGGCGGCCGTTTTCTGCCTGCAGCGCCTCGGCATCGACGTGACCCGGCTCGATACGGTCCGCTTTTCCAACCATCCCGGCCATGGCGGCTTTACCGGCGGCCCGGCCGAGGCGGCCGATCTCCTCCGGCTCGTCGAGGGGCTCGACGCGCGCGGACTTCTGGGCGCGATCGACTGCGTGCTGTCGGGCTATCTGGGTGCGGGCGACCACGGCGCCGTCGTCGCCGACGCGGTGTTGCGCGCCCGGCGCGGCGGATCGGGCTGCCTCTACGCGCTCGATCCGGTGATGGGCGACCGCGGGCGCGTGTTCGTGCGGCCCGAAGTGGTCGACGCGATCCGGGCGTTGGCGCCGCGCGCCGACATCCTGTTTCCGAACGTCTTCGAACTCGGCCTGCTGACCGGCATGCCGACAGGCAGCCTCGGCGAGGTCCGCGCGGCCGCCAGCACCCTGCGCGCAGCCGGCCGGCCGGACCGGATCGTCGTCGCCACGTCGGTCGCCGACGACGGGCGGCTGGGCACGCTCGCCTGCGGGCCCGACGGCGATTTCATCGTCCGCGTCCCGCCGATCGACCATCCGGCCTACGGCGCCGGCGACAGTTTCGCGGCGCTGTTTCTTGCCCGGTATCTCGGCACGCGCGACATCGCCGGTTCGCTGTCGCTGGCGACGTCTTCGGTGCATGCGGTCGTCGCGGCGACGGCGGCGCGCGCGTCGATCGATCTGGCGCTGGTCGCATGCCAGGCCGCGCTCGCGGCACCGCCGGTCGTTTTCCCTTCCGAACGTCTCGGAGGCTGACGGGCGCACACCGATGTTCGAGTGGATCTTCCTCAAAGGTGCGATCGTGGGCCTGCTGATCGCGGCACCCGTGGGGCCGATCAACGTGCTGGTCATCCGCCGCACGCTCGTCCACGGCCGGCTGGCGGGTTTCGCATCGGGGCTGGGTGCGGCACTCGCCGACACGGTCTTCGGCGCCATCGCCGCACTCGGCATCTCGATGCTGCAGACGTTCCTCGAGCAGGAACGGCTGGCGCTCTCGCTCGTCGGCGCCGTCGTGCTGCTGGTGATGGGGCTGCGCCTGCTGCATCGGCCCGCGCCGGAGATCGCGGCGGGCCAGGATCCGACCAGCCTGTTCGCCGATTTCACGTCGACGTTGTTCCTGACCCTGACCAACCCGATCACGGTGCTGTCGTTCCTGGCGATCTTCGCCGCGTTCGGCGTGCGCCCGGACGGGCAGATCGGCATGGACGACTGGCTGCTGCTGGCCGGCGTGATGGCCGGCGCCATGGTCTGGTGGGTTATCGTGGTCGAAGCCGTCTGCATGTTCCGCGACCGCTTCACGACGACCGGCCTGACCTGGGCCAACCGGATCGCCGCGGTCGTCATCCTCGTCTTCGCGGCCGCCGTCGCCGGCGAAGTCGCGTTGCACGCGCTGGGGCTGATCTAGGCCGGAACGAGCTGGTCGAGGATGCGCGCGAAGCGCGCGCGCACCTGCGCCTGGCGCGGATGCCAGCTTTCGGGGCCAAGGAAGCGCGGCCGGTAGGTCGGGCCCGGCTCGATGTCGATCGTGCGGCGCGCTTCGCCCGGCTTCAGCGGCTGCTCGCGCGCGACGGTGCCGGGGGTCGCGAGCTGGCGGGCGATCTCGTCCTCGCCTGCGGCACAGATGTCGCGGTCCTCGGGCCGGCGCGCGGCGGTCGACTGTTCGAGCGCCACGGCGGAATTGCGAAGATGCGTACGCCGGTCCGCCGGCCGGCCGCGCGCGAACTCCAGCCGGTTCTGGCGCGTCGACAGGATCTGGCGCACGCGCGCATCGGAAGCCGACACGTCGGCGCATTTCGCCCCGTCCACGCCCACCGCAAGCACGGAATAGACGAGGACGAGCCCGGCTTCCTCGCGCAGCGCGTCGTTCGACTGGCCCTCGCCGATCTGCCAGAGCAGGTCGGAATAGGCGACGGCGATCACGTGCGGGGCAGCCGCCTGCACGCGTGCCTGCGCCCAGCCAAGGATGGCGCGCGCCTCGGCATTGTCGCGCGTGGCGAACATGCGCTGCGAAACCTCGCGGTACTGGCCGGCCGCGTAGAGCCGGTCTAGCTCGGCCGTCGCCGGCACCTGGGCCCGCGCGGGAAGTGCGAGCAAGACCAGAAGGACGGCGAGCGCCTTCATTCGTTCTCGGCGAGCGCCAGTGCGAGCACCACGATCGGCGCGGACGAGGCGGTGCGCAGGTTGTCGGCGGCGATCCACATCGCCAGGCCGTTGGGCACCGACGGATCGTCGCGCAGGCGGCTGACATATATCTTCTGCTCGCCCTGCGTCTCGAGCGGCGTCACGAAGGCCTCCTCCGAGCGATGGTCGGTGACGGCGATGCCGTCGGCACGCATCAGCATCGAGCGGGCCTGCGCGATTCCCATCGGCTCGGCGAACTCGACGACCGCCGAAATACCATGGCCGACGAAGGACGGCACGCGCACGCAGGTGGCGATCGTGCCGACATCGCCGGCAAGCACCTTGCGCGTTTCCGTCGCGAGCGCGCGTTCCTCGCTCGTGCGGCCGTCGCCTTCGAAGCTGCCGCATTGCGGGATCACATTGAACGCGATCTGCTTGGCGAAGTTGGCCCTTTCCAGCGGCTGGTTGACGTAGACATTGCGCGTCTGGCTGAAAAGCTCGTCCATCGCTGCACGCCCGGCTTCCGAGACGCACTGGTAGGTCGACACGATCACGCGCCTGGCCGTCGCCGCCTTGTGCAGCGGGGCAAGGACCTGCGTGAGCATCGTCACGCAGGCGCCCGGGACGGCCACAATGCGCCGCTTGGCGCGCGCCAGCGTGGCGGCATCGTCGTTGACGCCGGCGACGACCAGCGGCACGTCGACATCGAGCCGGAAGTGCGACGACGTGTCGATGACCCATGCCCCCGCCTTGGCCGCGCGCGGCACGTTGGCGGCCGAGACGGCCGGGGCCGTGCAGAAGATCGCGACCTGCGTGCCCGAGAAATCGTGCGCCGCCAGATCGTCGGTGCGCACGTCGGCATCCTCGCCGAACGAAAGCGTCACGCCGACCGAGCGCTCAGAGGCCAGAGCGGCGACGTCGCTCGCGTCCACGCCGCGTGCCGCGAGTTCCTGCAGGATTTCCCGTCCGATTGTGCCGGTGGCGCCCACCACCGCGATCCGCTTTGCCATCGATGCCCCGCTGAATGCCGTATTGCCGCAACCTTATGCCACGCCCGTGCGGCGGATGTTTGTCACAATTTTTTAATATTCCTCAAGGGCTTGGAATGGCGCTTCGAAAATCCTAGATTCCGCCTGGCCCTTCACCGATCCGTCACGGAGGCATCATGAAGCGGAATGACAAGAGCCCCGCACCCGAAGAGGTCCTCTTCTTCCGCCGCTGGCTGGCCAACCCGATGAAAGTCGGCGCCGTGCTGCCCTCGTCGCCGTCGCTTGCGCGCCTCATCGCGCGGCAGGTCCATCCCGATGTCGGCCAGTGCGTGGTCGAGCTCGGGCCGGGAACGGGGCCGGTCACGAAGGCGCTGCTGGAATCCGGCGTGCCGGCCGACCGGCTTTTCGTGATCGAGATCGACGCGGCCCTGTGCGCGCACCTGCGCCGCGAGTTTCCGCACGTGACCGTCATCCAGGGCGACGCGACGCGGCTCAAGGAACTGCTGCCTGCCGAATGGGTCGGCAAGGTCGCCTGCGTGATCTCGGGCATCCCGATGCTGCCGCTGCCGATCGAGGTGCAGCGCGCGCTGACCGACGCCGCGTTCGAGGTGATGGCCCCCGGCGGCGACATCCTGCAATACACCTACTCGCTCGCTTCGCCGATCAAGGAGAAGCCGCTGGGCCTGAAGGGCCGGCGCAAGGGAATCGCGATGATGAACTTTCCGCCGGCCTGGGTGTGGAGCTACCTGCCTGCGGCGGAGCCCGCCCCGGCCTGACGGCTTACGCCGCCAGCTTGTCGAGTTCCTTCAGCAGCGCATCGCCCATCTGCGTGGTCGAGACGACCGTCGAGCCCGGCGAGGCGATATCGCGCGTGCGCAGGCCCTGTGCCAGCACGTTCTTCGCCGCCAGCTCGACGAGATCGGCGTCCGCCGACAGGTCGAACGAATAGCGCAGCATCATCGCGAACGACAGCAGCGTGGCGAGCGGGTTCGCCATGTCCTTGCCGGCGATGTCGGGTGCCGAGCCGTGCACGGGCTCGTAGAGCGCCTTGCGCCGGCCGGTCGCGTCGGGCGCGCCCAGCGAGGCCGACGGCAGCATGCCGAGCGAGCCCGTGAGCATGGCAGCACAGTCCGACAGCATGTCGCCGAACAGGTTGTCGGTGACGATCACGTCGAACTGCTTGGGCTGGCGGACGAGCTGCATGGCGCAGTTGTCGGCGTACATGTGCTCGAGCTTCACGTCGGCGAATTCGGCCTTGTGAAGCGCCGTGACGACCTCGCGCCACAGCACGCCCGTGTGCATGACGTTGGCCTTCTCGACCGAGTGCACCTTGTTGGCGCGCTTGCGCGCCAGTTCGAAGGCCACGCGCGCGATGCGCTGGATTTCCGACGTCGTGTAGACTTGCGTGTCGATCGCCTTCTTCTGGCCGTCGGGCAGCGTCGTCACGCCGCGCGGCTCGCCGAAATAGACGCCGCCGGTGAGCTCGCGCAGGATCAGGATGTCGAGACCCGCGACCAGCTCGCGCTTCAGCGACGAGGCGTCGGCCAGCGCTTCGAACACGATCGCCGGGCGCAGGTTGGCGAACAGGTCCATCTCCTTGCGCAGGCGCAGCAGGCCGCGCTCGGGCTTCTTGTCGAAAGGCAGGTTGTCCCACTGCGGGCCGCCGACGGCACCGAACAGCGTCGCGTCGCAGTTCTGCGCCAGCTCCATCGTCGCGTCGGTCAGCGGCGTGCCGTGCTTCTCGTAGGAGATGCCGCCGACGAGGCCTTCCTTCACGTCGAACGACACGGTGCGGCGCTTGTCGAACCAGTCGACGACGCGACGGACCTGCTTCATCGCCTCGGGGCCGATGCCGTCGCCGGGAAGGACAAGGAGCTTGCGGTTGGATGCCATTTCGTCTCTCCGGTACTGGAAATCAGCGGGTCGCGGCGAGCCAAGGCTGCGACGTGCGCTGCTTGGCTTCGTAAGCGTCGATGTGCGGGGCCTTCTCGAGCGTCAGCGCGATGTCGTCGAGGCCGTTGAGCAGGCAGTGCCGGCGGAACGGGTCGATCTCGAACTTCACCGTGCCGCCGTCCGGGCCCTTGATCTCCTGCTTCTCGAGATCGACCGTCAGCGTCGCGTTCGAGCCGCGCTGCGCGTCGTCCATCAGCTTGGCGAGATCTTCCTTCGACACCTTGATGGGCAGGATGCCGTTCTTGAAGCAGTTGTTGTAGAAGATGTCGGCGAACGACGTGCTGATCACGCAGCGGATGCCGAAATCGAGCAGCGCCCACGGCGCATGCTCGCGCGACGAGCCGCAACCGAAATTGTCGCCCGCGACCAGCACCTGCGCCTTGCGGTAGGCCGGCTTGTTGAGCACGAAGTCCGGGTTCTCCTTGCCGTCGTTCGTGTAGCGCATCTCCTCGAACAGCGCCGAACCCAGCCCGGTGCGCTTGATCGTCTTGAGGTGCTGCTTGGGGATGATCATGTCGGTGTCGATGTTGATCATCGGCAGCGGTGCCGCCACGCCCGTGAGAACCGTGAACTTGTCCATGTCGTTCTCCCTTGGAAACCCGTTACTGCGCCCGCACGCAGCGCGTGCCGACGAGGATGTCGTGGAAGGCCTGTCCCGTGCCGGTGACGGCCGCGAGCGCGTAGCCGAAGCCGGTCGACAGGATCTCGCAGACCTTCAGGAACTGCCGCGCGAACGAGCGGCCGAGGCCGATCCGCCGTCCGTCGAGATCGACGACGCGCACGCCGAAGGCCCGCTTGCCGGGCGAGGCCTGCCAGCGCGAGGCTTCGAACAGCGCGAAATAGACGAACGGAAGAATTGCCACGAGCGCCTGCGTGGCGACGAGCCGCACGAGGCCGCGCAGGTTGCGCGCGACGAGAAGGTCGGACCGGATCGGTTCGACGCGGCCGTCGTCGTAGCGGATCTCGCCCTCGGCCACCGCCCAGACGCGCACGGTGCCGTCGGCATGCACGCGCGTCTCGCGGACCAGATCGACGATGCGCCGCCCCCCGCCATCGACCAGACGCTCGTCCTCGCGCGCGGCCGGCGTGCGCTCGGTCGTCACGACCGGGCTTTCGCGCCAGAAGGGGTAGAAGAAATCGCCCATGCTCGAACGGCTCGTGCTGTTGGCGGTCGAAATCAACGCGAAGATCAGCGCCACGAGGATCGCGGCGTCGAGGCCCAGTGCTGCCAGCCTGCGGCCGAACGGGGCGACGTCTGCCGTCGCCCGCGCCGGCTGCACGGCCAGCAGGAAGTTCAACGCGCGAACTCGCGCACGTCGGCAAGGCGCCCGGCGATGGCAGCCGCCGTCGCCATGCCCGGCGAAAGCAGGTGCGTGCGCCCGCCGCGGCCCTGGCGGCCCTCGAAGTTGCGGTTCGAGGTCGACGCACATCGTTCGCCCGGCTGGAGCTTGTCGGCGTTCATCGCCAGGCACATCGAGCAGCCCGGCTCGCGCCATTCGAAGCCG
Source organism: Tagaea sp. (assembly GCA_965279565.1). Lineage (GTDB taxonomy): Bacteria > Pseudomonadota > Alphaproteobacteria > CACIAM-22H2 > CACIAM-22H2 > Tagaea. Next base: position 1,013,067 of record OZ257249.1, read on the forward strand.
GCCTCGATCAGCACCTTGTCGATGCCTTCGCGCTCGGCCTGTTCCTTGACGAGGCCCGAGCCCGGAACGACCAGCGCCTGCACGTGGCTGGCGACCTTGCGGCCCTTGGCGATCGCCGCGACGGCGCGCAAATCTTCGATGCGGCCGTTCGTGCAGCTGCCGATGAAGACCTTGTCGATCTTCACCTCGGCCAGCTTCGTGCCCGGCTTGAGGCCCATATAGTCGAGCGAGCGGATGATGGCCGCACGCTTGCCTTCGTCGGCCACGTCGGCAGGGTTCGGCACGACCGCGCCGATCGGCAGCACGTCCTCGGGCGACGTGCCCCACGTGACCATCGGCGGGATGTCCTTGGCGTCGAGGAAGACTTCCTTGTCGTACTTGGCACCCGCGTCCGACGGCAGCGTCTTCCAGTAGGCGACGGCCGCTTCCCATGCCGCACCCTTCGGCGCGGACGGGCGGCCCTTCACGTACTCGAAGGTCTTCTCGTCGGGGGCGACGAGGCCGGCGCGCGCACCGCCCTCGATCGTCATGTTGCACACGGTCATGCGGCCTTCCATCGACAGATCGCGGATGACCGAGCCGGCGAACTCGACAACGTGGCCCGTGCCGCCGGCCGTGCCGATCTTGCCGATGATCGCGAGGATCACGTCCTTGGCGGTCACGCCGGGGCCGACGACGCCGTCGACCGTGACGCGCATGTTCTTGGCCGGACGCTGGACCAGCGTCTGGGTGGCCAGCACGTGCTCGACCTCGGACGTGCCGATGCCGAAGGCGAGGGCCCCGAACGCGCCGTGCGTGGCGGTGTGGCTGTCGCCGCACACGATCGTCGTGCCCGGCAGCGTCAGGCCCTGCTCGGGACCGATGATGTGGACGATGCCCTGCCGGATGTCGTCCATGCCGTAATAGACGACGCCGAAGTCCTTCGCGTTCTTCTCCAGCGTATCGACCTGGATGCGGCTTTCCTCGTCGGCGATGCCCTTCGAGCGGTCCGTCGTCGGCACGTTGTGGTCGGCGACGGCGATGGTCGCGTCGGGCCGGCGGACCTTGCGGCCCGTCATGCGCAGGCCTTCGAAGGCCTGCGGGCTCGTCACTTCGTGGACGAGATGGCGGTCGATGTAGATCACGCAGGTGCCGTCGTCCTGGCGGTGGACGACATGGCTGTCCCAGATCTTGTCGAACAACGTGCGCGGCTTGGTCATCGATTTCCCTCCCGTCTTGCAGTACCTCCGGCGGGGCCGCCCGGGATTGCCCGGCGCGGCCCGCTGCCGGCGGCTTACTTCTTCTCGGCCGGCGTATCCGTCGCGGCAGCCTCGAGCTCGGCGGCCGACAGGTCGGCGGCCGTGGCGGCAACGCCGCCCGTCTTCTCGAGAATGCGGGCCGACTTGCCCGTGCGGCCGCGCAGGTAATAGAGCTTGGCGCGACGCACGTCGCCGCGGCGGACGACCTCGATGCCGCCCAGGCGCGGCGAGTAGAGCGGGAACACGCGCTCGACGCCTTCGCCGAACGAGATCTTGCGCACGGTGAAGTTCGAGCTGATGCCCGAGTTCTTGCGCGCGATGCACACGCCCTCGAAGGTCTGCAGGCGCTCGCGCGTCCCTTCCAGCACCTTCACCTGCACGCGCAGCGTATCGCCGGGCGCGAAGTCGGGCACCTTGCGGGCGGCGACGAGCTTGCCGATATGCTCCTTCTCGAGCTGTTCGATGATGTAAGCCATGGTCTTCTCCTCTTCGATCTTCAGTGTTGTGTACGTGCCTGGCGCTTGGCCCACAGATCGGGGCGTCGCTCGGCGGTGAGGCGTTCGGCCTCGTCCCGCCGCCAGGCGCGGATTTTCGCGTGATTGCCGGAGGTCAGCACCGCCGGCACTTCGCGGTCCTGCCAGATGGCCGGCCGCGTGTAGTGCGGGTATTCCAGAAGTCCGTCCTCGAAACTCTCCTCGCCCAGCGATTCGGCCGCACCCAGCACGCCGGGCAGCAGCCGCACGCAGGCATCGATCAGGCACATCGCCGCAGGCTCGCCGCCCGACAGCACGTAATCCCCGATCGAGATCTCTTCCAGTTCGCGCGCCTCGATGACGCGCGCGTCGATCCCTTCGAAGCGGCCGCACAGCAGCACCACGCCGGGACCGGCCGCAAGCTCGCGCGCGCGGTCCTGCGTGAAGGGCTTGCCGCGGGGCGAAAGGCAGATCGCGACGGCACCTTCCGGCGCCTTCGCGATGGCGACCGCGAGGGCCGCGTCCACCACGTCGGGCTTCATCACCATGCCGGGACCGCCGCCGAACGGCAGGTCGTCGACCGTGCGATGCCTGTCGGACGCGAAGTCGCGGATATCGACCGTCTCCAGCGCCCAGGCGCCGTCCTCGATCGCGCGGCCGGGAATGGACGCACCCAGCGGACCCGGGAACATGCCCGGATAGAGCGTGAGCACGAGCGCACGCCACGGCGCCTTGGCGCCGCCCGTTCCGCCGTTCCCCGCCATGTCCACTGCCGCGTTCATTCGTCCTTACCGTCTTCCTTCGCTTCGATCTCGACCGGCGGATCGATCACGATCCGCCCGCCTCCGACATCGACCACCGGCACCACCTTCTTGGTGAACGGGAAAAGCAGGCTGGGCCCGTTCCCCGTATCGACCTCGACGATGTCGCCCGCGCCGTAGTTCGCCAGACCCTTCACCGTCCCGAGCCGCGTGCCCTTGGTGTCTTCCACCGAAAGGCCGACGAGATCGGCATGGAACCAGGTCTCGGCACCCTTGGACCGGTGCCTGGGCTTGGCGCCGAGGGCGCTGCGCTCGACATAGAGGCGCAGTCCCTTCAGTGCCTCGGCCGCGTTCCGGTCCTCGATCCCCTCGAGCCGGGCCACGACCAGCCCGCGAACCTCGCCCCGCACCCGGACGGCGAAGCGGCGCTTGCCGCTCTCGTCCGAAACGGGGCCGTAGGCCGCGACGTCCTTCGCGCGTTCGGTGAAGCTCTTGATCTTGACCTCGCCGCGCACGCCGTGGGGACCCACGACGGCGCCGACCAGGATCGGCTTCGCGTCCGCGCCGGACGTCATGGCCTCAGGCCGCCGGTGCCGCCTCGGCGGGCTTCGCCGCGGCTTCCTCGGCTGCCTTCAGACGTTCCTGCGCCTTCTTCTTGGGCGCGGACTTCTTCGGCGTCTCGCGGATCTCGGGCTTCGGCCCGAGCGACAGCGCGAAGAAGAAGTGCGCGACGCGCTCGGACGGCTGGGCGCCCTTCGACAGCCAGTACTTGGCGCGCTCGACGTCGATCACGACGCGCTTGGCGTCGCCCTTCGGAAGCATCGGGTCGTAGTAGCCGATCTTCTCGATGAAGCGGCCGTCGCGGGCCATGCGGCTGTCGGCGACGACGATCTTGTAGTGCGGGCGGTTCTTGGCACCGCCGCGGCTCATGCGAATCTTGACGGACATTGTCGGTTCGATCCTTTCGTTCAGGTCTTCGTTCTGTTCGGTTGCGCTATCTGCGGAAGAGGTTGGCGATCCCCGTCCGCATCATTCCCTTCTGGCCGAGCTTGCCCATCTGCTTCATGACGCGGCTCATTTCCATGAACTGCTTCACGAGGCGATTGACCTCCTCGACCGTCGTTCCGGAGCCCGACGCGATGCGCCGCTTGCGGCTGCCGTTGAGCAGCTTGGCGTCGCGCCGTTCCTTCTTCGTCATGGAGCGGATGATCGCCGTCTGCCGGCCGACCACCTTCTCGTCCACGTTCGCGTTGGCGAGCTGTGCCTTCATCTTCTGCACGCCCGGCAGCATGTTCATGACGCCGCCCAGCCCGCCCATCTTCTTGAGCTGCTCGAGCTGCGAAAGCATGTCGTCGAAATCGAACTCGCCCTTCTTGATCTTGCGGGCGAGCTTCTCGGCGTCCTCGGCCTCGACGTTCTCCTGCGCCTTCTCGACGAGGCCGACGATGTCGCCCATGCCGAGGATGCGGCCGGCGATGCGGTCGGGATGGAAGACGTCGAGCGCGTCCATCTTCTCGCCGAGGCCGATGAACTTGATCGGCTTGCCGGTGACGGCGCGCATCGAAAGGGCGGCACCGCCGCGCTGGTCGCCGTCGACGCGCGTCATCACGATGCCGGTGATGCCGAGGCGCGTGTTGAACTGGGTGGCGGTGTTGACGGCGTCCTGGCCGGTGAGCGCGTCGACCACGAGCAGCGATTCGGTCGGGCCGACCGCGTCGCGCACGGAAGCGGCTTCGGCCATCAGCTCGTCGTCGATCGACAGGCGGCCGGCGGTGTCGAGGATGACGACGTCGTAGCCTTCGGTGCGGCCCGTCTCCATCGCGCGCTTCGCGATCGCGACGGGATCCTGGCCGGCGATGATGGGCAGCGTGGGCACGGACACCTGCGTGCCGAGCACGGCGAGCTGTTCCTGGGCGGCCGGGCGGCGCACGTCGAGCGAGGCGAGCAGGACCTTCTTGCGTTCCTTTTCGACCAGGCGCTTGGCGAGCTTGGCCGACGTCGTCGTCTTGCCCGAGCCCTGCAGGCCCAGCATCAGGATCGCGACCGGCGGATTGGCGCGCAGGTTGATTTCGCTGGCGGTCGAGCCGAGTGTTTCGACGAGCTTGTCGTTGACGATCTTGACGACCATCTGGCCCGGCGTGACCGAGCGGACGACCTGCTGGCCGATCGCCTCGAGCTTCACGCCCGCGACGAAATCCTTGACGACCGACAGCGCCACGTCGGCCTCGAGCAGCGCCACCCGCACCTCGCGCAGCGCCGCATCGACATCCGCCTCGCCGAGCGCACCGCGCCCGCGCAGCTTGTCGAAGACCGACCCCAACTTGGTTGATAGCGACTCGAACATCCCGACCCGAAAACCTTCCGGAAGCGCAAAACACGACGGCCGCCGTGCGCGACACTCGCGGACGGCGGGAGACCCGAAGGCCCAAGGGCGCAGATTTCCCCTGAACGGCGGCGGTTCTAGGCCCAAAGGCCGGGGGCGTCAAGAAGCCGGAACCCGGCATCCGGCGACACGTATATAGGGAGTGTCCGGAGCGGCGGGCCAGGCGCCTTAAGATATTGGAATGGCTAGATTATCCAAATCCCGGGATTTATAGGCTATATTTCCTCGAAATGCCGCCTTGCTAGACAAGTCCGGCGGCCGGGCCCTATATCCCCGGCCATGAGCGGTTTGCCCTTCCTGAAGATGCACGGCCTCGGCAACGACTTCGTCGTGGTCGATGCACGCGCGCAAAAAGTCGCCCTCGACACAAGCCGCGTGCGCGCCATCGCCGACCGCCACAAGGGCGTGGGCTTCGACCAGCTCGTCGTGCTGGAACAGCCCGCCGACAAGTCGGCCGACGTGTACTTCCGCTTCCTCAATGCCGACGGCTCGGAAGCCGGTGCCTGCGGCAACGGTACACGCTGCGTGGCCGATCTCGTCATGCGCGAGAAGAACGCCGCCGACCTGACGATCCAGACGCGCGCGGGCCTGCTGAAGTCGCGGCGCGACACGGCCGGCACCGTCAGCGTCGACATGGGCCCGGCGCGCACGGACTGGCGCGAGATCCCGCTCGCCGAGGCGTGCGACACGGCGCATGTGCCGCTCGCGATCGGCCCGCTTGCCGATCCGGTCGCGACGGGCATGGGCAATCCGCACGCGACGTTCTTCGTGGCGGATGCGGGTGCGGTCGATCTCGCCCTGCTGGGACCGCAGCTCGAACATCACCGCATCTTCCCCGAGCGCGCGAATATCGGCGTGGCGCAGGTTCTCGATGCCGCCACGCTGCGCCTGCGCGTATGGGAGCGCGGGGTCGGCATCACGCTCGCCTGCGGCTCGGGTGCGTGTGCGGCGACCGTCGCGGCCGTGCGGCGCGGCCTGCTCGCCGGACGGCGCGCGCGCGTGATCGTCGACGGCAGCGAGGGCGGTGCCGGTTCGCTCGAGATCGAATGGCGCGCCGACGGCCACGTGCTGATGGCGGGACCCGTCGCCATGTCCTTCTCGGGCGTCTGGCCGGGATGACGCAGGCGCGCATCGTCAGCTTCGGCTGCCGGCTCAATGCCGCGGAAGCCGCCACGATCGAAGCGCTGCTCGCCGCGGCGGGCGATGGCGACACGCTCGTCGTCAATACCTGCGCGGTCACGCAGGAAGCCGAGCGCGACGCGCTCGCCGCGATCCGCCGCCTGAAGCGCGAGAAGCCCGATGCGCGGATCGTCGTGACCGGCTGTTCGGCCCAGCTCGATCCCGCGCGCTACGAAGCGCTTGAAGAGGTCGACGCGGTGGTCGGCAACCGCGACAAGCTCGATCCCGCGGTCTGGCGCGCGCGGACCGGTTCCGTGTCCGACATCATGGTGCGGCAGGATTTCGTCGCGGCCGACATCGGCCTTGCCGAAGGCCGCACGCGCGCCTTCGTCGAGATCCAGCAGGGCTGCGACCATCGCTGCACCTTCTGCGTCATCCCGTTCGCGCGCGGACCGTCGCGTTCGCTCCCCCTCGAGGGTGCGCTCGCGCGCGTGCGCCAGGCGGTGGCGGCCGGACGGCGCGAGGTCGTGCTGACCGGCGTCGACCTGACCGCGTGGGGCGACGACCTGCCCGGCCGGCCCCGGCTCGGCGAACTGTGCGCGGCCCTCCTCGCCGGCGTACCCGACCTCGCGCGCCTGCGACTTTCCTCGGTGGATCCAGCAGAACTCGACGACCGGCTGTTCGAGCTGCTGGCGCGCGAACCGCGCCTCGCACCGTTCCTGCACCTGTCCGTACAGGCTGGCGACGACCTGATCCTGAAGCGCATGAAGCGCCGGCACAGCCGCGCGCAGGTGATCGAAACCGTCGCCCGGGCACGCGCCGCCCGACCCGACATCGCCATCGCCGCCGACCTGATCGCCGGCTTCCCGACCGAAAGCGACGCGGCGTTCGAGAACACGCGCGCACTCGTCGGCGAGATCGGCCTCGCGCATGCGCATGTGTTCGCCTATTCCGCGCGGCCCGGCACGCCCGCCGCACGGATGCGCGCCCTTCCCGAACCGACCGTGCGCCGGCGCGCGCGCATGCTGCGCGAAACCGTCGCCGATGCGCGCGCGGTGTATCTCGCCGCGCGGACCGGCGATCTTGCCGAGATCCTCGTCGAGAAGTCGGGACAGGACGGGCTCGACGCGCAGGGCGTGCGCGTCCGCCTGACCCAATCGCGGCCGCGCGGCGCGCTGGTGCGCGTGCGCGTCACCGGCCATGACGCGACCGGCCTGATCGGGGTCCCGGCATGAGCTGGCTCGGCCGACTCAAGGAAGGTCTCAGGAAATCTTCCAGCAAGCTCGTCGACGGGATCGGGCGCGCGCTCAATCTCGGCCGGCTCGACGCCGCGTCGCTCGACGCACTCGAGGAAGCGCTGATCGAAGCCGATCTCGGCCCGGCCGTCGCGGCCCTGCTCGTCGAACGCGTGCGCGCGCGCAAGCTGCCGGCCGATACGCCGTCGATCGAGGTGCGTCGCATCCTCGCCGCCGAAATTGCGGCGATCCTCACGCCCGTCGCGCGGAGCTGGGCGCCCGATCCGGCGCGCCGGCCGCATGTCGTGCTGGTCGTCGGCGTCAATGGCAGCGGCAAGACGACGACGATCGGCAAGATCGCATCGGCACTGCGCGCCGACGGCAAGTCGGTGATGCTCGCGGCCGGCGACACGTTCCGCGCCGCCGCCGTGCGCCAGCTCGAAATATGGGGCGAGCGGGCCGGCGTGGCGGTCGTCGCCGCGCGCGAGGGCGGCGATCCGGCGGCACTCGCCTACGAAGCGCTGGAGAGGGCGCGGGCGGCGAATGTCGACGTACTGCTCGTCGATACGGCCGGTCGGCTCCACAACAAGGCCGACCTGATGGACGAGCTCAGGAAAATCGTTCGCGTGATCAAGAAGCTGGACCCGAGTGCGCCGCACGACACGATGCTCGTCCTCGACGCGACGATCGGCCAGAACGCGCTGCAGCAAGTCGAGACCTTCAAGAGCATCGTCGATGTCGATGCGTTGGTCGTCACGAAGCTCGACGGCAGCGCCAAGGGCGGCGTCCTGGTCGCGATCGCGAATCGATTCGCGACTCCGACGGTACTTATCGGTGTCGGAGAGGGTGTCGACGACTTGAAATCGTTCGACGCTGAAAATTTTTCAAAGAGCCTTCTCGACCTCGATGCGTGATGAATCCGCGCGTCGAAATTCATCGCGCGCATGAATCGACGACATGCAAATTGTCTCGATTTTATTTGGGTTTTCTTGCTGTCTCTAACTAGCTGTAGAAGGTGTCGAGGCGACTCCCGCAACAGCAAGGGCTGCCCCCTAACGATAGTGGGGTTGGCGATGTCAACCCCCCTCATATTGAATTTCCTTGACATGCCCTTGTTCAAAATGATGTTCTAGCCACGTTCGGATCGTCTCCAGGGAGGGCTCCAACTCCGTCGAAGGTCAAAAGGGCAGGGATTAAACACCCAGCTCCGCTCAGATCTCCGGCGCGCCTTTCCCGGTCCGACACCATCGGAAACAAGGAGTCACATCATGGCTGCGAAGAAGAAGGCTAAGAAGAAGGCCGCTAAGAAGAAGAAGTAAGCGGTTTTCGCTCAGTGCATTTGGGGGCGCGGGGGTTCTTCTCCCGCGCCCCTTCTGCGTTTCTGGGGGCCGATTTCCGCGCCGGACATGCGAGACTGCCGCACCCGTTCGGGAGGGCGAGGGAAACTTGGATAAAGTCGATCCGACGGTCGCCGGTTTCGTCCTGATGGCGGCACTGATGCACGCCTCGTGGAACGCGGTCGTCAAATCCGACCCCGACCGCCTCGCCTCGTTCGGCCTTGTCATGCTGGCCGGCTGCCTGTTCGGGGTCGTCTTCGCGCCCTTCGTCGAGTTTCCCGACGCCGCCGCGTGGCCCTATCTCATCAGCTCGGTGCTCATCCACGTCTTCTATTATGTGTTCCTGCTGCGCGCCTACGCGCTCGGCGACCTTTCCCTCGTCTATCCCATCGCACGCGGCCTGGGGCCCACGCTGGTGGCGATCGTGTCCGGAACGGTTGTCGGCGAGTACCTCAACTTCCGCGAATCGGTCGGCGTCGTGCTGGTGTCGCTCGGCATCGCCGGCCTCGCCTTCGCCCGCGGCATCCCGAGTTTCGCCGAGCGGCGCGCCATCTTTCTGGCGGTGCTCACGGGGTTCACGATCGCGGCCTATACGGTCATCGACGGCCTTGGTGCGCGGGCGGCGGGCAACGCGCTTTCCTACATCGTCTGGCTCAACCTGCTCGAAGGCCCGTGGGTCTTCGTCTTCGCAGTATGGAAGCGCGGGCCGGCCATCTTCGACTACATGCGTAAGTATTGGTGGCGCGGATCGGCTGGCGGCGTGGTCGCGACAATCGGCTACGGCATCGCCATCTGGGCATCGAGCCTCGGCGCCATCGCGCATGTCTCGGCGCTGCGCGAGACGTCGGTGCTGTTCGCCACGCTGATGGGCACGTTCCTGCTGGGCGAGAAGTTCGGCAAGCTGCGGATCGTCGCGGCGGTCGTGCTCGTCTGCGGCCTGCTCGCGATGAATTTCAGGATCGGCTAGCGCGATGCCGGGCGAAGCGGCGATCCGGCTCGGGATCTTCGTCGGCCTGCTGGCATCGATGGCGCTGTGGGAGATGCTGGCGCCACGCCGGACCGACTCGCCCGCACGCACGCGACGCTGGCCGGTCAATCTCGCCTTCGCCGCTTTCGGAGCACTCGTCGCACGCGTCGCGGTTCCCGGCGGGGCGGCCGCTTTCGCGATCTACGCGCAGGCGCAGGGATGGGGGCTAATCGGCCAGGCCGGCCTCACCGGCTGGATCGCGCTCGCGGCGGGAATTGCCGCACTCGATCTTGCGATCTATTTCCAGCACCGGATCTTCCATGCGGTCCCCGTCCTCTGGCGGCTGCACCGGATGCATCATTCCGACGTCATGTTCGACACGACGACCGGCGTGCGCTTCCATCCGCTGGAGATCGGGCTGTCGCTGGCGATCAAGCTTGCCGTCATCGCCGCGACCGGCGCCCCGCCGGAGGCCGTCTTCGCCTTCGAGGTGCTGCTCAACGCAAGTTCGCTGTTCAACCACGCCAATATCCGCATGCCGGCTGCCCTGGAGCGCGCCCTGCGCCTTGTCGTCGTCACGCCCGACATGCACCGGATCCACCATTCGGTGCGGCGCGAGGAGACGGACAGCAATTTCGGATTCTCGGTTTCGTGGTGGGACCGGCTGTTCGGCACGTACCGCGCGGCACCCGCCGACGGCCAGCTCGGCCTGACCATCGGCCTGCCGGACTATCGCGATGCGGACAGCCAAGGCTTGTGGCGGCTGCTTTTGCAGCCGTTCCGGCAGTCCCGGTAGCGAACGGAAACTCAGATCAGCAGATCGACCAGCGAGCCGCGCGGCAGGGCGCGGGCGGGCATCGCTTCTTCGGCGAAATTGGACGCGATGGCTTCGCGCGCTTCGGGCAGGCCGGCCGCGCGCGCCGGAACGACGAAGCCGCCGCCCACGTCGGCGGCCTGTCCGCCGCGGGGTGGAAAGCTCGGACGGCCCGAGACGCGCCCGCTTTCCGGGCGGACGAGACCGTTTGCAATCGAAGATGTGCCAGCTTGAATCTGCATGATCGGCAATAGAACCAAATTTTATTTAATTCTAAGTTAATTTCGTATCCACACGTCACGATTGCCTTGCCGAAGGCATCTGCGACGGAAATGCCACGCGCATTGCACCGCGATCTGCTTCGAATTCCCACGCAATTTGTACGGTTTGGCAAATTGCAATTCGATGCACGCAGATGTCACGCCCGTAACCGAAATCATCGTGACGGGTCGGCGTGCGTCTGGATTTGTATGATGATCAGACTTAGACTTACTAATAGAACGCACGCGGGTCCGGCGCGTCGAAGAATTTCGGTGACCTTGTCTAGATGACGACCCCTTTCGACAGCGAGCAGTTGCAGGGACTCCTGATTCTCGCCCAGGACAAGCGCCCCGACGCGCGCGCGCATCTGGCAGTCCGCATGGGCGACATGATCCTCGGGACCGATCTGGGCTCGATGTCCCCGCGCGAGCGCGAGCTTGCTGAAGAGATCCTCCAGCGGCTGCTGCACGATCTGGAAATGCCGATCCGCCGCGCGCTCGCCGAGCGCCTCGCCGCCGAAGGCGTGGCCCCCCGCCGGCTGATCGTGCAGCTCGCCAACGACCGGATCGAGGTCGCCTGGCCCGTCCTTCTCAAGTCCGAGCTGCTCGACGACGGCGAACTGCTGAACGTCATCCGCACACGCACGTTCCAGCACCGGTTGGCGATCGCGCGCCGCGAGCGCATCTCGGCCCCCGTCAGCGACGCGCTCGTGCGGCCGGGCGAACAGGACGTCGTGCGCGCCCTGCTCGAGAATCCGGGCGCCACGATCGGGACCGACACGTTCGAATCGCTCGTCGAAGTTTCGCAGGCCGATTCCGATCTCCAGGAGATGATCCTGAAGCGCGAGGATCTCGACCCGCGTCTGGCCGGCCGCATGTACGGCTGGGTCTCCGAAGCGCTGCGCCGGCACATCATCGAGAATTTCGAGATCGACCATTACCTGCTCGACAAGGCGATCGGCGACGCGCTGGCCGAGGTGGTGGGCAACCACGCGCGCGCGGCCGCACTCAACGGGGCGCTCGTCAGGATCCGCGCGGCGCTGGACCGGGACGACGTGCATGACCTGCAGATCCTGCTGCCGCTGGTGCGCGCGGGCGAGCGTTCGCTGCTGGAAACGCTGTTCGCCAAGTTCGCGCGCGTCTCCGTCGCGACGGCACGCCGCTGCCTCTACGAACAAGGCGGCCGTGCGCTCGCCGTCGCATGCAAGGGCTGCCACGTCGACAAGCTGCTGTTCACCGAGTTCTTCATCGCCATGCGCCAGCTCGGCGACATGACCGGCGGTCTCGTCGATCCGGGCGAACTGTTCGATGCGCTGTCGTTCTTCGATCTGGTCGAGGAGAGCGTCGCCGAAACACGTGTCGCCGCCTGGCGACGCGGCGAGACGCGCGGTCCGCTGGTCGACGATACGATGGTGGCGAACGAAGAACGCCGCGAACCGCTGACGCCGGCCCCCACGCGCAAGATGCACGCGGGCAGCCCGCCGCGACGCACGCCGCTGAAGCGCCTGAACTGACCTACGGGCGGACGGCCAGTGCCGCCACGCCGGGCAGTTCCTTGCCTTCGAGCCATTCCAGGAACGCGCCGCCGGCCGTCGACACATAGCTGAACGAATCGACGGCACCTGCTTTCGCCAGTGCCGCGACCGTATCGCCGCCGCCGGCCACCGACAGCAGCCGTCCCGCCTTCGTGCGCTCCGCCACGCCCTTGGCCAGCGCCGTCGTGCCGGCATCGAACGGCGCATGCTCGAATGCGCCCACGGGCCCGTTCCAGACCAGCGTGTGCGCGCCGTCGAAGATGCGCAGCGTCTCGGCGACCGACAGCGGGCCGATATCGAGGATCATCTTGCCGGCCGGGATCCGGCCGATCGGCACGGTCTCGGCACCAGCCGCATCAGTCAGCGCGCCGGCGACGACCGCATCGACCGGAAGCACGATCTGTTTTCCAGCCGTCTCGGCGTCGGCCATGATCCGGCGGGCCGTCTCGGCCATGTCGGATTCGCACAGCGAACGGCCGACCGCGATCCCCCTGGCGTGGAGGAACGTGTTGGCCATGCCGCCGCCGATCGCGAGGATGTCGACGCGCGATACGAGGTTGCCGATCAGGTCGAGCTTGGTCGAGATCTTCGAGCCGCCGATCACGGCCGCGACCGGCCGGCGCGGATGGTCGAGCGCCTTGCCCAGCGCGTCGAGCTCGGCCTGCATCGAAAGCCCGGCCGCGCAAGGCAGCACGTGGGCGATGCCTTCGGTCGACGCGTGGGCGCGGTGCGCGCACGAGAACGCGTCGTTGACATAGATGTCGCCAAGGGACGCAAGCGCCTTCACGAAATCGGGGTCGTTCTTTTCCTCGCCCTTGTGGAAGCGGAGATTTTCCAGAAGCACGACCTCGCCGTCTTTCAGCCTGTCGATGGCCGCTTTCGCGTCGGGACCGATGCAGTCGGCCCCGAACGCCACGGGCCGGCCGATGGCCTTGGCGAGCGGTGCCACGAGCGGGCGCAGCGACTGGCTCTCGTCGCGGCCCTTGGGCCGTCCGAAATGCGACAGCACGACGACCCTGGCCCCCTTCCCCGCCAGTTCCGCGGCGGTCGGCGCGAAGCGCTCGATGCGCGTGGCGTCGCTAACTGCCCCGTCCTGCATGGGAACATTGAGGTCGGCGCGCACGAGCACGCGTTTGCCGGAAAAATCGAAGTCGCGGAGGGTCTTGAATCGGGTCATGGTGCGGGCAATCCTGCGCTCGGCCGGGATTCGAGTCGCCCGGCCCCAAGCCTCTATCGCCCAACAGCGAGGATATCGCAATGTCCCAGCCTTCCCGTCCGCCCCTGCCGCGCGTCTTCGTCGCGATCGACCGGATGCGCACCGACGATGCGGCGAACGATCTGGCGCGGCTCGGTACGGAGGGCTTCGCACTCAAGCTCGGTCTCGAGTTCTTCGTCGCGAACGGGCCCGAAGGCGTGCGCAAGGTTACGGGCCCGCGCCCGCTGTTCCTCGACCTCAAGCTCCACGACATTCCCAACACGGTGGCCGGCGGCGTGAAGGCGGCGGCCCTTTGCCGGCCGCACTTCCTGACGGTCCATGCCGGCGGCGGGCGCGCGATGCTGGTCGCGGCGCGCGACGCGGCCGCCCAGTCCGGCCCGGACCGGCCGATGCTGCTCGCGATCACGGTGCTGACCAGCCTCGACGACGCGGATCTCGACGCGGTCGGCCAGCGCGGCCCGTCGGGCGAACAGGCGCTGCGCCTGGCGATGCTCGCGCGCGAAGCGGGCGTGGACGGCGTCGTCTGCTCGGCCCACGAGATCGAGCGCCTGCGCAAGGCCGTCGGCCCGGATTTCAAGCTTGTGGTTCCCGGCATCCGGCCCGAATGGGCGGCAGCGGGCGACCAGAAGCGCGTCATGACGCCACGCGAGGCGGTCGATCTCGGTGCCGACCATCTCGTGATCGGCCGGCCGATCACGCAGGCCGCCGATCCGAAGGCGGCACTCGCGCGCATCCTCGCCGAAATCGCCCGATGACGGCGCAGGCGAAGATCTGCGGCATCAATTCCGTTCCGGGGGCGCAAGCAGCCGGACGCGCCGCGTTCGCCGGTTTCAATTTCTATGCGCCAAGTCCGCGCAGCGTGACGGCCGCACAGGCGCGCTTCCTTGCCGGTCATCTGCCGCGTGACGTATGTCGCGTCGCACTTCTCGTCGATTTCGACGACGCCGCACTCGATGCGCTTCTGTCGATCTTCCGGCCGGACATCCTGCAGCTCCACGGCCACGAGACGCCGGCGCGGACAGCCGAAATCCGTGCACGCGCGGGCCTGCCCGTGATGAAGGTGCTCGGGATCTCGACCGCCGCCGATCTCGACGGGGTCGCCGCCTATCTTGGTGCAGCCGACCGGCTGCTGTTCGACGCCAAGCCGCCCAAGCGGGAAGGTGCCCTGCCCGGCGGCAATGCCGTCACCTTCGACTGGTCGCTGCTGGCCGGACGGAAATGGACCCTTCCCTGGATGCTGGCGGGTGGCCTGACGCCGCAGAACGTCGCGAGTGCTATCCGCGCGACCGGTGCGCCTTCCGTGGACGTCGCGTCGGGTGTGGAAGACCGGCCGGGACACAAATCCCCCCGCCTGATCCGGCGGTTTCTGGCGGCCGTCCGGGCGGCCTGACGTCGCTTGGCCCCGGCGGGCGGCTCGGCTATAACCGCGCGGCCATGAACAAGCTCAATTCCTTCCGCGCCGGACCCGACGAAACCGGGCATTTCGGCATCTTCGGGGGCCGCTACGTCTCCGAGACCCTGATGCCCCTGATCCTGGAGGTCGAGCGCGCCTATGCCGCCGCCCGCAAGGACCCTTCCTTCCAGAAGGAGCTCGACTATTACCTCGCGCATTACGTGGGCCGACCCTCGCCGCTGTGGCTGGCCGAGCGGCTGACCAAGGCGCTGGGCGGGGCCAAGATCTACCTGAAGCGCGACGAGCTGAACCACACGGGTGCGCACAAGATCAACAGCTGCATGGGCCAGATCCTGCTGGCCCAGCGCATGGGCAAGAAGCGCATTATCGCCGAGACCGGTGCCGGCCAGCACGGTGTCGCGACCGCAACGGTCTGCGCGCTGTTCGGCCTGCCCTGCACCGTCTACATGGGCGAGACCGACATCGCGCGCCAGGCGCCCAACGTGTTCCGCATGAAGCTGCTCGGGGCCGAGGTGCGGCCGGTCACGTCGGGCACCGGCACGCTCAAGGACGCGATGAACGAGGCGCTGCGCGACTGGGTCGCGAATGTCGAGGACACCTACTACATCATCGGCACGGTCGCGGGCCCGCATCCCTTCCCGATGATGATCCGCGACTTCCAGAGCGTGATCGGCCGCGAGACGCGCGAGCAGATCATGGGCTTCGAAGGCCGCGTGCCCGACCTGCTGGTCGCGTGCATCGGCGGCGGGTCGAACGCGATGGGCCTGTTCCATCCGTTCCTCGACGACAAGGAAGTCGCGATGGACGCGGTCGAGGCCGCGGGCCTCGGCCTCGACAGCGGCAAGCACGCGGCGTCGCTGCAGGGTGGCCGGCCCGGCGTGCTGCACGGCAACCGCACCTTCCTGCTGATGAACGACGACGGTCAGATCAACGAGGCGCATTCGATCTCGGCGGGTCTCGACTATCCGGGCATCGGGCCCGAGCATTCGTGGCTGCACGACATCAAGCGCGTGAACTACGTGGCCGCGACCGACGACGATGCGATCGAGGCCTTCAAGCTGCTGTCGCGCACCGAGGGCATCCTTCCCGCCCTCGAGCCGGCGCATGCGCTGGCGCATGTCGCGCGTATCGCACCCAAGCTTCCCAAGGATTATCTGATCGTCATGAATCTCTGCGGTCGCGGCGACAAGGACATCTTCACGATCGGCGAACGCCTCGGGGTGAAGCTGTGAGCCGCCTTGCCGGACGTTTCGCGGCCCTCGCCAAGGAAGGCCGCGCCGGCCTCGTCACCTACGTGATGGCGGGCGATCCGGACGCGGCGCAGGCACAGGCGATCCTCGACGGCCTGCCGGAAGCGGGTGCCGACGTGATCGAGCTGGGCCTGCCCTTCTCCGATCCGATGGCCGACGGGCCGGCGATTCAGGCCGCCGCCCTGCGCGCGCTGACCGCAGGCGCTTCGACGCGCAAGGCGCTCGACCAGCTGCGCAAGTTCCGCACGAAGGACGCGACGACGCCGGTCGTGCTGATGGGCTACTACAACCCGGTCTACATCTACGGGCCCGAGAAGTTCTGCAAGGACGCGGCCGCCGCCGGTGCCGACGGCCTGATCATCGTCGACCTGCCGCCCGAAGAGGACGCCGAGCTGCGCCCCTTCGCCAAGGCGGCCGGCCTCGACCTCGTGCGCCTCGCCACGCCGACGACCGACGACAAGCGCCTGCCGATCGTCCTCGAAGGCGCATCGGGCTTCCTCTATTACGTCGCCGTCCTTGGCGTGACCGGCACCAAGTCGGTCGTCAGCACGAAGGTGGCCGAGGCGGTCGCGCGCATCCGCCGCTCGACCAAGCTGCCCGTCGCCGTCGGCTTCGGCATCAAGACGCCGGCCGATGCCGCCGCGATCGCGCGCGACGCCGATGCGGCCGTCGTCGGATCGGCACTGGTGCAGAAGGTCGTCGAGACCGGCCCTGGCGACGCGGCATCGCGCGTGCACGGTCTGGTGCGCGAACTTTCCAAGGCCGTGCGCACGGCCCGCCAGAAGCAGAGCGCGTGAGGTTCCGGCAATGAGCTGGCTTACCAATTTCGTCCGCCCGAAGCTGCGCGCCCTCGTCCGCAAGACCGAGGTGCCGGACAATCTGTGGGACACGTGCCCAGCCTGCAGCAAGATGATCTTCCACCGCGATCTGGAAGCCAACCAGCGCGTCTGCCCGCATTGCGGCCATCACATGCGCCTGCCGGCCAAGCGCCGGCTCGAGACGCTGTTCGACGACGGCGCGTATGCTCGCATCGAGCTGCCGAAGGTGGCGGCCGATCCGCTTAAGTTCCGCGACCAGAAGAAGTATGTCGACCGGCTGAAGGCCGCGCGCGAGAAGACCGGCGAGCAGGATGCGATCCTCGTCGCGCACGGCCGCATCGGCGGCATGGGTGCGGTCGTCGCGGCGTTCGATTTCGAATTCCAGGGCGGCTCGATGGGGCTTGCGGTCGGCGAAGGTCTCGTCGCGGCGGCCAAGCTCGCGGTCCTCCAGCAGTCGCCGCTGATCGTGATTCCTGCTTCGGGCGGCGCACGCATGCAGGAAGGCATCCTGTCGCTGATGCAGATGCCGCGCAGCGTGATCGCGGCCGAAGAGGTCAAGGAAGCGGGCCTGCCCTATATCGTCATCCTGACCGATCCGACGACCGGCGGCGTCTCGGCGTCGTTCGCGATGCTCGGCGACATCGCGATCTCGGAGCCGGGTGCGACCATCGGCTTCGCGGGTGCGCGCGTCATCGAAGAGACGCTGCGCGAGAAGCTGCCGCCGGGTTTCCAGAAGGCCGAATACCTGCTCGAGCACGGCATGGTCGACATGGTCGTCCATCGGCACGAGCTGCGCGCGATGCTCGTGCGCCTGATCGGCCTGCTGACCGAACGCCAGCCGCGCGCGGACGTCGTCAAGCTGCCGCAGCCGCAGCTCGAGATTCCGTCCGCCAAGGCGTGAGCGCCGATCCGATCCTGGAGCGTCTGAAGACGCTTCATCCCAAGGCCATCGACATGTCGCTCGACCGCGTGGTCGGGCTGATGCATGCGCTCGGCGATCCGCAGGAAGCGCTCGCCCCCGTCGTCCATGTCGCCGGCACGAACGGCAAGGGCTCGACCATCGCGTGCCTGCGCGCGATGCTGGAAGCCGCCGGCAAGCGCGTGCATGTCTATACTTCGCCCCATCTCGTGCGGTTCAACGAGCGGATCCGCATCGCGGGATCGCTGATTCCGGATGCGGAGCTTTCCACGATCCTGGAAGAGATCGAGCGCATCAATGCCGGCGCCCCGATCACGTTCTTCGAGGTGACGACGGCCGCCGCCTTCCTCGCATTCGCGCGCCATCCGGCGGATTACGTGCTGCTCGAGACCGGCATGGGCGGCCGGCTCGACGCGACGAACCTCGTTCCGCGCCCCGCCGTGATCGCGCAGACGCCGATCTCGTTCGACCACATGCAGTATCTCGGCGACACGCTCGCCCTGATCGCCGGCGAGAAGGCCGGCATCATGAAGGCCGGCGTGCCGACCGCGATCGGCGTCCAGCCACCCGAAGCGGCGGCCGTGTTCGACCGGCGCGGCGCCGAGCTGGGTGCGCCGCTGTTCCGCCACGGCCGCGAATGGAACATCGCGCGCACGCCGACGGGCCTGCGCTATTCCGGCAGCCAGGTGTTCGACCTGCCCGCCCCCGCCCTGCCCGGCCCGCACCAGTACGACAATGCCGGGCTCGCCGTGGCCTGCGCCGAACTCCTCGGCCTCGATACACGTGCGATCGCCGCGGGCATTGCCGGCGCCGAGTGGCCCGCGCGCCTGCAGCGCCTGACGCGCGGGCCACTCGCCGAAGCCCTGCCGGCGGGAACGCCGCTGTTCCTCGATGGCGGTCACAACGATGCGGCGGGCGAAGCGCTGGCTGGCTGGATCGCCGGGCGGAAGATCGATTTGGTGTTCGGCATGCTGTCGACCAAGGACCCGGCCAGTTTCCTGCGCCACGTGGCACCCTTCGTGCGCCGCCTGCGCGCGATCCCGATCAAGGGCGAGCCGCTGTCGCGGTCGTCCTCGGAGATTGCCGCCGCCGCGCGCCAGGTCGGTATTGCCGACGTCGCGCAGGCCGACGACGAACAGGCCGCGACCGCGTCGCTGGCCGCCGGTGCCGCACCGGACGTGCCCGTACTGATCTGCGGGTCGCTCTATCTGTGCGGCCGCGTGCTCGCCCGCAACGGCTAGACGTCGTCGAAGAGCAGCCGCACGTAGTTGCGGAAATTGAGGACCTGTGCCGGCAGGATCGCCGGATCCTTCATCAGCTTGCCCATCGTGATCCCGCCATCGACGACCGTCACCGCCATGTCGGCAAGTGCGTCGAAATCGACCGGGATGCGCGGCGGGTGCTTCGCCGCGATCGCCTCGAAGCGCGCGCGGAAACGTGCACGCCAGCGCAGGGCCGAAGCCCGCGTCAGTTCGCGCACGTCGTGGCTGAAAAGCTGTTCCTGGTAGCAGAACGAAGCGGCAAGGCAGCCCGGATGCGCCTCGGGCAACCGCGCCATCGTCTCGGCGAACAGCTTGAGACCGATCAGGAAGCCGTTGAGCGGATCGTCCGAGAGCTCGTCGCCGCGCGCGAACAGTCCGTCGAGGATCGCCGTGTCGTTGTCGAGGTAGCGCTCGATCAGGGCCCGCGCGAGCGCGTTCTTGTCGCGGAAATGATAGAAGAACGCGCTCTTGGTGACGCCGACGCCGGCGATCAGCGCGTCGATCGACGTCGCGCCGAAGCCCTTCTCGAGCACGGTGCGTTCGGCAAGATCGAGAATCCGCTCGCGCGCTTCGCCGCGGCGGAGGGTCGGTTCGGCGGTCATGGGGCGGTTCTATACCATAGGTACAGTTGCAGAATGCAAACGTACCGCGTGTATCGCCGCGTCGTTTCAAATATTTGAAAAACTTTGATTTTCCGGATTCCGGAACTGCACCACGGGTTGATGGTGCCGAATCCCGGGCTCGTCTATCACCGCGTCCCCGATCCTTTCCGGAGACACAAACTATGTATCACGACCTGCTTGGCAACCCCGTTTCCTATGCCAACCGCGACGCCATCGCCGAGCTCGACGCGGCGGCCGACAAGTTTCTTGCCTATCGCGCCGATCCGTTCGCCGCGGTCGAGGCGATCCTCGCGAAGCACCCGCGTTTCGTCCTCGCGCACTGCTTCCGTGCCGGTCTGATCGCGACCGCGACCGATCGCACGCTCGACGCCGAACTGGCGAAGTCGCTCGACGCGGCGCGTGCGCTTGGCTCCGAAGCCAACGACCGCGAGCGCGGCCATATCGCCGCACTCGACGCGTGGGCGGCCGGCGACTGGGCGCAGGCGACCGAACTCTGGGGCCGCATCCTGCTCGACTATCCGCGCGACACGTTGGCGATTCAGCTCGCGCATCTGGGCGATTTCTTCAACGGCTCGTCGGCGATGCTGCGCGACCGCGTGGCGGGAATCCTGCCGGCGTTCGAGGGCGAAGTGCCGCGCGCCGGTTTCGTGCGCGGCATGCATGCTTTCGGCCTCGAAGAAACCGGCGACTTCGATGCGGCCGAGCGCGCGGGCCGCGCCGCGGTCGCGGCAAATCCGCAGGATGCCTGGGCGGTCCATGCGGTCGGGCACGTGCTGGAGATGCGCGGTGCGGCCGAGGCGGGCATCGGCTGGCTCGAATCGACGGTCGACGGATGGGCGCCGGACAACCTGTTCTCGTTCCACAACTGGTGGCACCTGGCGATGTACCGCCTCGACCGCGAGGAGATCGGCATCGTGCTCGATCTCTACGACACGCGGATCCGGCCGGCCGACAGCGACACCGTGCTCGAGATGATCGACGCGACCGCCATGCTGTGGCGCCTGAACACGCGCGGGCATGCGGTCGGCGACCGGTTCGCACCCGTTGCCGCACGCTGGGCCGCGCGGGTCGACCACGGGCTCTACGCGTTCAACGACGCGCACGCGACGATGGCGTTCGTCGGGGCGGGGCGCTTCGACCTCGCGCGCCGGCAGATCGCCACGCTGCGCGCCGCGTGCGTGGGCAACGGCACCAACGCGTCGATGTCGGCGATGAGCGGTCTCGATTTCGCCGAAGGCATGCTGGCTTTCGGCGAAGGCCGCTACGCGGCCTGCATCGAGCGGTTGCTGGCGATGCGCGCACGTGCGGCACGCTTCGGCGGCAGCCACGCGCAGCGCGACATCGTGTCGTGGACGCTGGTCGAGGCGGCGATCCGGGCCGGCAGGAGCGGTGCCGCCCGCCTGTTCGCCGCCGAGCGGCTGGCCGCCAAGCCGCAAAGCCCGGTCAATCGCGCCTGGGCCGCACGTGCGGCAGCCCTGACGCAGCGCGTCGCGGCGTAACCGGACAGGGTGCAGAACGCGATTACGCCGGATCGCGTTCTGCACTAGTCTGGCACGCATGGTATTCGGCAAGTTTTTCGGACGCAGCGACAATCCCGCGGCACCGACCGACAAAGGGGCTGCGGCGTTCCTCGCCGCAGCCCCGGTCGGCTTCTACGCACTCGATTCAGGCGGGCGTTTCGCCTTCGCCAATCCGGCCTTCGCCGAGATGCTCGGCCGGCCGCTCGCCGAGATCGTCGGCGGCCTGCGCCTGCACGACGTGCTCGCCGAACCGATCCCCGCGGGCACGGCACCCTACGATCCGTTCGGCGGTCTCGGCCTGTCGAAGGGCAATGTGCGCTTCCGCCATCTCGGTGGTGCACCCGCCCTGCTCTCGATCGTGCAGACCTGCGATCCCGCCGCCCCCGGCGGCATCGCCGTGCGCGCGATGGCCCGCGACGCCGAACCCGAACGCGAGATGGCGACGGCACTGGCGCGCAGCGAGCTGGGCTTCCGCCGCTTCTTCGAGAATGCGCCCGTGGGCATCGCGCTCGTCGATCCCGACGGAAGGCTGACCGAGACGAACCGCGCCTTCCAGCGCCTCGCCGGCACCGACCGCGAAGGTGCCGCCGGACGGAACCTGACGATGTTCGTGGTGCCCGAGGAGCGCGCGGAGCTGATCGGCAAGCTGCGCCGGCTCGCCGTCGCCTCGACCGGCAAAGGGGCGAGCGACCGCGCGCCCGAGCACATCAACGTGCGGCTCGTCGGATCGGACGGCAAGGAACGCATCGTCGCCACCTTCGCGCGCGCACTCGACGAATCGGCCGGCACGGACGGCGCCACGATCCTGCACTTCCTCGACATCAGCGAGCAGCGCCGGCTGGAGCAGCAGTTCGCCCAGTCGCAGAAGATGCAGGCCGTCGGCCAGCTCGCCGGCGGCGTGGCGCACGATTTCAACAACCTGCTGACCGCGATGATCGGCTTCTGCGACCTGCTGCTGCTCCGCCACCAGCCGGGCGACGCGTCGTTCGCCGACATCATGCAGATCCGCCAGAACGCGAACCGCGCGGCCAATCTCGTGCGCCAGCTCCTCGCCTTCTCGCGCCAGCAGACGCTGCAGCCCAAGGTGCTCGACGTCACCGACGCGCTGACCGAGCTGTCGCACCTGCTGCGCCGGCTGATCGGTGCGGCGATCGAGCTCAAGGTCGTGCATGCGCGCGACCTGTGGCTCGTGCGCGTCGACCAGGGCCAGCTCGAACAGGTGATCATCAATCTCGCGGTCAACGCGCGCGACGCGATGGGCAACGGCGGCACGCTGACGATCCGCACGTCGAACGCGACCAAGACCGTGCCCGAACGCTACGGCGACGAGGAAATCCCGCCCGGCGAATACGTGCGCGTCGACGTCGCGGATACCGGAACCGGCATCCCGCCCGACATCATCGGACGCATCTTCGAACCATTCTTCTCGACCAAGGCCGTGGGCTCGGGCACGGGTCTGGGCCTGTCGACCGTCTACGGCATCGTGCGCCAGACCGGCGGCTTCGTGCAGGTCGACAGCGCGCAGGGGCGCGGCTCGACCTTCACGCTGCTGCTGCCGCGCTGGACGGGCCCCGCACAGGAGGAAAGCACCGACGCCTCGCCCGCACGCCGGCGCGACCTGACGGGGGCCGGCACCGTGCTGCTGGTCGAGGACGAGGATGCCGTGCGCCTGTTCGGCGCGCGGGCGCTGCGCAACAAGGGCTACAAGGTCGTCGAGGCGAAGACGGGCGATGCCGCCCTCGACATCGTGCGCGAGATCGGGGCGACCATCGACCTGATGATCACCGACGTGGTGATGCCGCAGATGGACGGCACGACGCTGATCCGCGAATCGCGCAAGCTGTTCCCGGCGCTGAAGATCGTGTGCATCTCGGGCTATGCCGAGGAGCAGTTCCGCCAGACGCTGGCGGGCTTCGACAACGTCCACTTCCTGCCCAAGCCCTTCAGCCTCGACCAGCTCGCGGCGAAGGCCAAGGAAGCGATGCGCCCGCAGGGCTAGCTAGACGACGTCCTCGATCCGCCAGCCGTCCGCACCCGGCGACACGAACAGCGGCCGGGCATTCTCGACGCGCGCGGCGGGCGGCAGCGACAGCAGGCTGCGCACCGCGCGGAACACGCCGCCATGTGCCACGACCAGCACGGGCCCGGGCCGGGCGAGGGCGCGCGTCATGCCTGCGGCGACGCGGTTATTGAACGATCCGACCGGTTCGCCGCCTTCCGGCGTGTCGCCGTCGAGCCACCGGGCGATCGTGTCGCCGTCCGGCGTACCCTCGCGGATCCCCCACGAAACTTCGGCGACGGCGGGCTCGAACTCGATCGGGAGCCCGAGCGAGGCCGCCGCGATCTCGGCGGTCACGCGCGCGCGGGAAAGCGGGCTCGAAACGACGGTCGCGATGGCCACGCCCGCGAAGCGCGCGGCCGCGGCATGCGCCTGCGCCAGACCCGTTTCGTTCAGCGGAATGTCGACGGCACCCTGCAGGACGCCGCGACGGTTCCAGTCGGTCTCGCCGTGCCGCAGGAAATAGAAGGGGACGGGCGGGATCGTGCCCGCACCGTCCCCGGTATCGTTGGCCGCGTGCAGCATCAGATCGTGCGCGCGACTTCCTCGACCTCGAAGCACTCGATCAGGTCGCCCTCGCGGATGTCCTCGTAGTTCTCGAAGGCCATGCCGCACTCGTAGCCGTCCTGGACCTCGCGCACTTCTTCCTTGAAGCGGCGCAGCGTCTTGAGCGTGCCTTCGTGGATGACCGTCTGGTCGCGCAGCAGGCGGACCTTCGCCCCGCGCTTGACGATACCTTCCACGACGCGGCAGCCGGCGACCTTGCCGACCTTCGTGATGTTGAAGACCTGGCGGATCTCCGCGTTGCCGAGGAACTTCTCCTTCAGCGTCGGCGAGAGCATGCCCGAGAGGGCCGCCTTGATCTCGTCGATCACGCCGTAGATGATCGAGTAGTAGCGGATCTCGATGCCGTCGCGCTTGGCCATCTCGCGGGCCTGCGGATTGGCGCGCACGTTGAAGCCGATGATCACGCCCTGGCTCGCCTTGGCGAGTGCGATGTCGCCTTCGGTGATGCCGCCGACCGCACCGTGGAGGATGCGGACCGCGACCTCGTCGGTGCGCAGCCTGGTGAGCGCGCCGACAATCGCCTCGAGCGAGCCCTGCACGTCGGTCTTGACGACGACCGCCAGCTCCTTGGCCTCGCCCTGCTGGATCTTGTCGAACATCTGCTCGAGCGTGCCGCGTGCCCGGGCGGTGGCCGTCGCTTCGCGCGTGCGACGCTGGCGGAACTCGGTCACCTCGCGCGCGCGCGCGTCGTTGTCGACGACCTGGAAGTCGTCACCCGCCTGCGGCGTGCCGTTGAGGCCGATGACCTCGACCGGCGTGGACGGCCCGGCCGACATGATCTGGCGGCCATGGTCGTCGACGAGGGCGCGAACGCGACCCCATTCCTCGCCGGCGACGAAGATGTCGCCGACCTTGAGCGTGCCCTTCTGGACCAGCACGGTGGCGACCGGACCGCGGCCGCGCTCGAGCTTGGCTTCGACGATGGCACCCTGCGCGGCGCGCTCGGGATTGGCGCGCAGCTCCAGGATTTCCGCCTGCAGCAGGATGGCTTCCTCGAGCTTGTCGAGGCCCGTGCGGGCCTTGGCCGAAACGTCGATGCCCAGCGTGTCGCCGCCGTAGCCTTCGATGGCCACGTCGTGCTGCAGCAGATCGCGCCGCACGCGGTCGGAATCGGCGTCGGGCTTGTCGACCTTGTTGATCGCGACGATCATCGGGACGCCGGCGGCCTTCGCATGCGCGATGGCCTCGATCGTCTGCGGCTGGATGCCGTCGTCGGCGGCGACGACCAGGACCACGATGTCGGTGACCTTGGCGCCGCGCGCACGCATGGCGGTGAACGCCTCGTGGCCGGGCGTGTCGAGGAACGTGATCGCCTGGCCGCCCTTCAGCGTGACCTTGTAGGCGCCGATATGCTGCGTGATGCCGCCGGCCTCGTGCTTGGCGACGTCGGTCTCGCGCAGCGCGTCGAGCAGCGAGGTCTTGCCGTGGTCGACATGGCCCATGATCGTGACGACCGGGGCGCGCGGCTGGAGCGCCACGTCCGTGTCGGTGTCGCCCTCGAGGCCGATTTCGACGTCGGCCTCGGCCACACGCGTCACCTTGTGGCCGAACTCGGCCACGATCAGTTCGGCGGTGTCGGCGTCGATCGACTGGTTGATCGTCGCCATGACGCCCATCTTCATCAGCGACTTGATGACGTCCACGCCGCGTTCGGCCATGCGGTTGGCGAGTTCCTGCACGGTGATCGCCTCGGGGACCACGACGTCGCGCACGACCTTGGCGGCCGGGCCCTGCTGGAACATGCGCGCGCGTTCCTTCTCGCGCGCACGCTTCATCGCGGCGAGCGAGCGCACGCGGATCGTCTCTTCGGTGTCGAGCGCCTGGGTGACCGAGATTTTGCCCTGCCGGCGTTCCTTGAGGTCGCGCCCGCCTTCGGGCGCGGCCTTGCCTGGGCCGGGACGGCTGCCCGGACGGCCGGGACCCTGGCCGGGACGGAACGCGCCGGGACGGCGCGGACGTTCCTCGTCCTCGGCGGTCGCGGCGACCGCGGCCTTGACGACGGGCGGCAGCGTGGCGGCACGCACGAGCTCGGCGGCCTGCCGGCGCTTGTTCTCTTCCTCGTTGAGGCGGAGCGTTTCTTCCTCAGCGCGCTTCTTCTGTTCCTCGTCGGCCTTCTTGGCGACGA
Organism: Tagaea sp.; assembly: GCA_965279565.1. Classification (GTDB taxonomy): domain Bacteria; phylum Pseudomonadota; class Alphaproteobacteria; order CACIAM-22H2; family CACIAM-22H2; genus Tagaea. The sequence goes on from OZ257249.1 coordinate 1,038,962, forward strand.
CGGTGTCGACCTTCTGCTGCGCGACTTCCTCGGTCTTGCGCTTGGCGTCGTCCTCCGCCTTGCGCTTCATGTCGTCTTCGATCTTGCGCGCTTCGTCCTCGTTGCGGCGCTTGGCCTCGACGTCGGCGCGGATCGCGCTCTGGATCGCGCGCTGGCGCGCGGTGCGTTCCTCGTCGGTCAGCGTGCGCAGGACCTGCGGCTTGGCGGCGGACTTCGCCGCGGTGGCTTCGGCAGCGGCGGCCTTCGTCGCGGCAGCTTCGGCCGCGGGTGCGGGGCCCGAGGCGGCGACGGGTGCGGCACCCGGCACACGCTTCTTGCGGACCTCGACCTGGACGGTCTTGGAGCGGCCGTGCGGGAAGCTCTGCCGGACCGAGCCCGCATCGCCGCCGGCACCGCCGGGCGAACGCAGTTCGAGCCGACCGCCGGACTTGCCGGCGAGTGCGAGCTTCTTCTTCGCGTCCTGGGGAGTTTCCTGATCCTTGGTATCCGTCATGTCCCGACCGTCGTTCGCTTTCATTCGTTGCTATCGTTCGCGCGGTATCCCGCCAAACGCGCCAAGTCTTCGCCGAGCCGCTGGGCGAGCGCACCCGGTGCGATCGCCGCATGCACCGCGTGGTCCCGCCCGAAGGCCTCGCCCATCTCGTTCGCCGTCAGCCCCGTGGCCACCGGAATGTCCGTCCCGCCCAGTCGCGCGCGCTCGGCGTGCGAACCGTCGGATGCCGCCACGAGCAGGGCGCAGCGGCCCTTCTCGATCTTTTCCTTCACCTTCGCGAAACCCTGCGCCGCCTGTCCGGCGCGCCGGCACAGCGACAGCGTCTCGATGGCGCGGCGCGCCAGCAGATGGCCCACCCGCTCGGGCAGGTCGGCAGCGGCCTTGGCCGGTGCGCGCGCCGCCTTGGCGAACGCGTTCTTCTTCACGGCCTGGCGCACCGACGCCGCATCGGCCGTTACCCACAGGCCGCGCCCGGGCAGCTTGCCCGCCACGTCCGGGAACACTTCGCCGTTCGGCCCGACGACGAAGCGCACGAACGACTCGCGCGGACCCGTGCGGCCGCTGACGATGCAGCGGCGCAGCGGCCCGTCGGTGTCGGGCAGATCGTCGGCCGGCGGGGCCGGCTCGAGGGCGAGGGCTTCGGTCACGTGACGTCCGGATTCCTTACTTCTGCTTCTCTTCGGCGAACCAGTGCTCGCGCGCCTTCATGATGGTGGCGTTGGCGGTCTCTTCGTCCATCGTGTCCTTGCCGACGATCTCGAGCAGTTCGTCGCCGGCGAGGTCGCCGAGGTCGTCGAGCGTCTTGACGCCCTTTTCGCCGAGCATGACCAGCGTGGCGGGCGTGAAGACGTCCATCGCGGCGATCTCGTCGACCACGCCGAGGCGCTTGCGCTCGGTCTCGAGGCGCTCGTGTTCCTTCTCGACGAAGGTCTCCGCGCGCGCCTTGAGTTCGGCGGCGACACCTTCGTCGAAGCCTTCGATGCCGGCCAGCTCGTCGGCGTCGACGAGGGCGACTTCCTCGACCGTCGTGAAGCCTTCGGTGACCAGCAGGCCCGCGATGACGTCGTCGACGTCGAGCGCGTCGACGAACACCTGCGAGCGTTCCTTGAATTCCTGCTGGCGCCGCTCGGATTCCTCGGCTTCCGTCAGGATGTCGATGGCCCATCCCGTCAGCATCGAGGCGAGGCGCACGTTCTGGCCGCGACGGCCGATGGCCAGCGAAAGCTGCTCGTCGGGAACGACCACCTCGATGCGGCGGGCTTCCTCGTCGAGCACGACCTTCGTGACTTCGGCGGGTGCGAGCGCGTTGACGACGAACGTCGCCGGGTCGTTCGACCACGGGATGATGTCGATCTTCTCGCCCTGCTGTTCGGCGACGACGGCCTGCACGCGGCTGCCGCGCATGCCCACGCAGGCGCCGACCGGATCGATCGAGCTGTCGTGGCTGACGACCGCGATCTTGCCGCGGCTGCCCGGATCGCGGGCGACGGCCTTGATCTCGATGATGCCGTCGTAGATTTCCGGCACTTCCTGCGCGAACAGCTTGGCCGTGAACTGCGGATGCGTGCGCGACAGGAAGATCTGGGGGCCGCGCGCTTCCTGGCGGACGTCGTAGATGTAGGCGCGCACGCGCTCCTGCGCCTTGAAGTTCTCGCGCGGGATCGTCTCGTCGCGGCGCAGGATCGCTTCGGCGCGGCCGAGATCGACGGTGACGTTGCCGAACTCGACGCGCTTGACCAGGCCGTTGACGATCTCGCCAACGCGATCCTTGTACTCGTCGAACTGGCGCTGGCGCTCGGCCTCGCGCACGCGCTGGACGATGACCTGCTTGGCCGTCTGCGCGGCGATGCGGCCGAAATCGATCGGCGGCAGCGGATCGGTCAGGTAGTCGCCGACCTTCGCGTCGGGATTCTTGCGCAGGGCGTCCTCGACCGACATCTCGGTCGCCTCGTTGGTCACCGGATCGGCGACCAGGCGGTAGCGCAGCAGCTGCATCTCGCCGTTGTCGCGGTCGATGTGCGCGCGGATGTCGTGCTCGATGCCGTACTTGGCGCGGCCGGCCTTCTGGATGGCCTGCTCCATCGCTTCAAGCACCTGCTCGCGCTCGATGCCCTTCTCGCGGGCCACCGTGTCGGCGACCTGGAGCATCTCGATGCGGTTATAGGCGGTCGTGCGTTCCATGTGCGATCTCTCTCGGTCTCAAGTCTTTTAGGTCAGTTGGCGGTCGCCGCGGCCTTCTCTTCGGCTTTCGTCGCGGCAATGAGTTCGTCGGTCAGCAGAAGCTTCGCGCGCGCGATCTCGGCGAGCGGAACCTCGGCGGGGCCTTCCTTGGTCTCGATGCGCACGCGGCTCTCGGCCACGCCCAGCAGGCGGCCGGAGAAGCGCTTGCGCCCGTCGAGGGGCGCGCGCGTCTCGACCTTCGCGACGTGGCCGGCGAAGCGCTCGAAATCGGCGGGCCGCACCAGCGGCCGGTCGATGCCGGGCGAGCTCACCTCGAGCACGTACTGCGAGGCGATCGGATCCTCGACGTCGAGCTTGGCGGACAATGCGCGCGACAGGTTCTCGCAATCCTCGACGCGCATGGCCTTGCGGTCCTTGCGTTCGGCCATGATCTGCAGCGTCGGGCGGTCGCGGCCGGTGACGACGACGCGCACGAGTTCGTAGCCCAGACCTTCGATGGTCGGGCCGACGATGTCTTCCAAGGCGCGCGCGCGTTCCATGGTTCCGGTGCGGACTCTTCTGTCGATGTCGCGAAACGCCCGCGGCACAGCCGGGCGGGCAATAAAAAAGTGCGCCGGTTTGGGCGCACTTCCTATTGATGCCCGAGCCAAACCTCGGGAGTTATGACGGGCGGGAATATACGCTTTTCCGCGCCCGAATCAAGTATTGAAGACACCCGATTAACCTTTTGGATTTCCGGGGCTAAATCGGCCTGCGCGCGGTCCCCGCAAACGGCCGGCAACGCGCTGCGACAGCCATTGGAAGCCCGTCGGCGCTGGGCTAAGTTCAGACGGAACGGTCGAGTCGCCCGCACGCGTATCGCGTGCGGTGCCAGATGGATACGCAACGGACATGTCAAAGCGGTCGGCGAACGGCACCCTTCGGGCAGCGGCACTTGCGGCGGCCCTGCTGGGCGGCTGCGCGACCCCGCCGACGGCACAGGCCCCGCAGATCGAGCCGGCCGGCAGTTCGGTCCCGACCGCATCCGGCAACTTCCTTGCCGCCCTGCATGCCCAGCGCCAGCGCGACGTCGCCGCGGCCGCCGAGTTCAGCGCGCGTGCACTCGAAGCCGATCCGGGCAGTCTCGATTTCATGCTGCGCGCGCATTCGAGCCTCGTGGAGGCCGGCCGCATCGACGAAGCGGCAGCTCTCGCCCAGCGCATCGTGCGCGTCAATGGCGGTTTTGCGCCTGCACATCTCACGCTCGCGGTTTCCGAGCTCAAGTCCGGTCTCAACGATGTCGCGCGCGCGCGCCTCGGCTCGCTGCCGATCCAGGGCATCAACCGCATCGTCCATCCGCTGATGCTCGGCTGGATCGAGATGGCGCTCGACCGGCCCGCCGCGGCGATCATCGCACTTCGGCCGGTTCAAGAGGTGCAGGGCTTCCGGTCGCTGCACGACTACCATGTCGGCCTGATCAACGAGCTGGCCGGCCGCTTCGCGGATGCCGAGGAAGCCTATCGCCGCGCGCTCGAAGGCGACGGCGGCGCCCCGCCGCGCCTGATCGAGGCGTTCGGCGGATTCCTCGAACGGCGCGGCCGGGCGGCCGACGCACGCGCGCTCTACACGCGCTTCCGCGCGCAGAATCCCGAATCACCGGTGATCCGCCAGGGCCTGCGGCGCACGATGGCCGGCGGCCCGCCGGCGGCGGCACCCGCCTTTCCGGCAAACACGCCGGCCGCGGGTGCGGGTGAGGCGCTGGCGAATCTCGCCGCCGCTTTCCGGCAGGACAACACGGTGGCGCTCGCACTCGGCTACGGCCGTCTGGCGCTCTACCTCAACCCCGACGAAGCCTCATCGCTCGCGACGGTCGCCGACATCCTCGACCAGCTCGGCCAGCGCGCGGAGGCCGACAAGCTCTATGCGCGCGTCGATCCCGCGTCGGTGCACGGCTTCGCCGCACGCCTGCGCATCGCCGAGAACCTGCACGAGTCAGGCGACACGAACGGTGCGGTGCGTGCGCTCGACCGGCTCGCCGCCGACCGGACGGACCGGATCGAAGCGCTGATGACGATGGGCAACATCCTTCGCGAGAAGGAGCGTTTCGCCGAAGCGGCGTCGGCCTATGGTCGCGCGGTCGAACGCCTCGGCACGCCGGAGCCGCGCCACTGGACGCTGTTCTACATGCGCGGCATCGCCTTCGAGCGCGCGAAGAACTGGCCGGCCGCCGAGCAGCACTTCAAGCGCGCGCTGGAACTGCAGCCTGACCAGCCGGACGTGCTGAACTATCTGGCCTATACGTGGGTCGACAAGAACCAGAACATCGCCGAGGCTGAGCGCATGCTGCGCCGCGCGGTCGAGCAGCGCCCGAATTCGGGCCAGATCGTCGACTCGCTCGGCTGGGCCTATTTCCGGCTCGGCCGGTTCGAGGAGTCGGTCCCGCTTCTCGAACGCGCGGTCGAGCTGCTGCCCGAGGACGCCGTCATCCTCGACCATCTGGGCGACGCGCTGTGGCGCGTGGGAAGATTCCTCGAAGCCTCGTTCCAGTGGCAGCGTGCGCTGCGCAACAAGCCGGAACCCGATCTCAAGGTCGAGATCGAGAAGAAGCTGCGCGACGGGATGCCCGCCACCGCTACGCGTTGAAGATCAGGATCGCCACGCCGGCCAGCACGAGAACGAGGCCCGCAAGCTCGTTCGGCTTGACCGTCTGCTTGAACAGCCGCCGACCCACAGCGAACGAGAACAGCACTTCGATCAGGCCGAGCGTGCGCACGGCCGCCGCCGTCGCGAGCGAGAATGCGGTGAACCATCCCGCCGACGCGAGTGCCCCCATCGCACCCGCGAACAGCGAAGGCCGCCACGCGGCCAGCACGCGCCGGAGTGCGGGGCGGTCGGTGACGGCGAGATAGGCGGTCAGGGCCGCCGCCTGCAGGCCAAGGGCGAGGACGAGTGCGGTCAGGGCCGCCAGCCAGAACACCGGCTCGCCGGATTTCAGGATCCCGCCGCGATAGAAGACCGCCGACAGCGCGAAGAGCCCGCCCGCCAGGATGCCGAGTGCCGTCGCGCGCCAGTCGTGGCCGCCCGCGCGCCACGGATTGCCCGACATCGCGATGACGCCGGCACAGGCGATCACGATCGCGGCAGCGCTTGTCAGCGTCACCGGCTCGGCCAGCACGAACATCGCGAACACGGCAACCTGCACGGGCTCGGTCTTCGTGTAGGCGACCGCAAGGGCAAAAGACTGCGTCCGCATTGCGGCGAGCATCGCCGCGGTCGCCAGCACCTGCGTGAGCGCACCGGTGGCGATCCACGCGACGGTATCCGTGTCCGGCAATGGCGGAAGATGGCCGGCAAACGCGCATCCGGCCGCGAACAGGGCGACGGCGAACGGGAATCCGTAAAGGAACCGGACATGCGTGGCGCCGACCGTGCCGAGCGCCTCGGTCAGGTGGCGCTGCATGGCGTTGCGCGCCGTCTGCGCGCCTGCCGCCATCAGCGTCGCGGGAATCCAGAGCCAGTACCAGTCCTGCATCGGCTTACCTTAGGCCATTGTCCGGCCGGCGCAATCTGCCGGTATCCGTGTACGTATACCGATGGATACCGCCTCATTAACCAAAAATTATGCGCAGAAGCGCATTTTAATGGCCATTCCGCAACTCATCGGGGACGGCACCATGAACGCGTTCATCAACCTGCGCATCTCGGCGAAGATCGCGGTCGTCGCCAGCTTCATGGCACTGGTCAGCCTCGGGATCACGCTTTTCGCCATCGACACGATGCGCGCCTACAACGCCTTCAACGACGCGACGGTCTCCGCCTCGCGCCGCTCGACGAGCGCCGAGAAGGTCAACGGCCTGATCAACGCCGTCGTGATGGACTCGCGCGGCGTCTACATGTCGATGTCCATTCCGGAAGCGACGCGCTACGGCAACGGCATCCTCGCCTCGCTCAAGCTGCTCGAAGCCGAGATGTCGAAATGGGCCGCCGCCGTGAAGGCCGAGCAGCGCGAGACCTTCGCCAAGGCGCAGGCCGAGACGAAGCGCTTCGTCGAGTTCCGCACCGAGCTTGCCCGCCTCGGTCGCGAAGAGAGTCCCGCCAAGGGCCGCGAGTTCGGCGACAACGACGCCAACCGCTCGAACCGCCAGCAGCTCAACGTCTTCATCCAGCAGGTCGCCGCCGCCGATCTGGCCGAAATCGCCCAGCTCGACGAAGCACTCGGGAAGTTCTACGCCACCCGCCTGCCGCTGCTTGTCGGCGGATCGCTCGCCGCGATCGTCCTCGGTCTCGCCATCGCGCTGCTCGTCGCCAACCGGCTTATCGCGGGGCCGCTCGTGCGGCTCGGCGCCACGATCGAGAAACTTGCCGCCGGCGACACCGACATCGTCGCCGAAGGTGCCGACCGCAAGGACGAGGTCGGCCGCATCGCCAAGACGCTCGAGGTCTTCAAGGCCGGCCTGATCGCCCAGCGCAACGCGCAGGAGAAGGAACGCGCCGACGTCGCCGCCCGCGAGAAGCGCGCGCGCGACATGATGGAGCTCATCCAGAAATTCAACACGGACGTCACCCAGCGCCTCGCCGCGGTCGGCACCTCCGTCGACGGCCTCAACGAATCCGCGACGACGATGAGCACGACGGCCGAAGAGACGGCACGCCAGGCCAACGCGGTCGCCGCGGCTTCGGAAGAAGCCTCGACGAACGTCCAGACGGTGGCTTCGGCGACCGAGGAGCTGACCTCGTCGATCCGCGAGATTTCCTCGCAGGTGAGCTCGTCGTCCGAGATCGCGCGTCGCGCAGTCGACCAGTCGACGCTCGCCAACTCGAAGGTCCAGGGACTCGCCGAGGCCGCCCAGCGCATCGGCGCGGTCGTCAAACTGATCAGCGACATCGCGAGCCAGACGAACCTGCTTGCACTCAACGCGACGATCGAGGCCGCACGCGCCGGCGACGCCGGCAAGGGCTTCGCGGTCGTGGCGTCGGAAGTGAAGAGCCTCGCCAACCAGACGGCCAAGGCGACCGAGGACATCAGCCAGCAGATCGCCGAGATCCAGTCCGAGACCGGCGCTTCGGTCGAGGCGATCCAGTCGATCGGCGGGACGATCCGCGAAATCGACCAGATCACGGCGGCGATCGCCGCGGCGATCGAGGAGCAGGCGGCCGCCACGCAGGAGATCTCGCGCAACGTCCAGCAGGCTTCGGCCGGCACGCAGGAAGTCTCGTCGAACATCGTCGGCGTCAACGACGCGGCCGACCAGAGCGGCCGGGTCGCCGGGAACGTGCGCAGTGCGGCCGAAACGCTCGCGAACGAATCGCGCGCATTGCGCACGCGCATCGACGGGTTCCTCGGGGACGTCGCGGCGGCCTGAGGCCGCCCTTCAGCCTTCGCGCTTCAGCACGAACAGGCCCTGCTCGCCGAGCAGGTTGGCGAGCCGGCCGGGCGCGCGCAGCCCCTTGGGCCGGCCTTCCGCGTCGAGCACCATTGCGGTCTCGATCGTGACACCCAGCGCCTCGCACAGCTCGACGAAATCGTTGATCGTGCACAGGTGGATGTTCGGCGTCTCGTACCAGGCCGCACTCAGCGAATCGGTCACCGGCATGCGCCCGCCAACGAGCAGGCGCAGGCGCACGTGCCACACGCCGAAATTCGGGAACGAGACGACCGCCCGGCGCGCGATGCGCACGAGCTGGCCGAGTACGGCCTTGGGATCCCACGTGGCCTGCAGCGTCTGCGACAGGATCGCGTAGTCGAATCCGCCGGTCGGGTAGTCCTTGAGGTCGGTGTCGGCATCGCCCTGGATGACCGACAGGCCCTGCGCCACGCAGGCGTTGACGCCCGCCTGGCTGATCTCGATGCCGCGCGCATCGACGCCTTTCTCGTGCGCGAGATAGTCGAGGAGTGCTCCGTCGCCGCAGCCGATGTCGAGCACGCGGGTACCCGGCTCGATCATCTCGGCGATCGCCTTGAGGTCGACGCGGATGGCCGAGCGCGGCCGGCCCTGGGCCGCCGCCGGCGGTGCAGCCGGCTCGCTCATCCGAATTTCAGGCCGCGATGCTCGGCCGCCCCGTTGAGGAACCCGCCGAGAACCGAATGGAACTCCGGCTCGTCGAGCAGGAAGGCGTCGTGGCCCTTGTCCGACACGATCTCGACGAACGAGACGTTGGCGGCCGCGGCGTTGAGCGCGTGGACGAGTGCGCGGCTCTCGGATGTCGGGAACAGCCAGTCGGACGTGAAGCTGACCACGCAGATGCGCGTCTTGGTGCCGGTGAAGGCCTCGGCGAGCACGCCGCCGTGCTCGGCCTGCAGGTCGAAATAGTCCATCGCGCGCGTGATGTAGAGATACGAGTTCGCGTCGAACCGGTCGACGAAGGTCGAGCCTTGGTGGCGCAGGTAGCTTTCGACCTGGAAATCGGCGTCGAAGCCGTAGGAAAGCTGCGCGCGGTTCTGCAGGCGCCGGCCGAACTTGCGGTGCAGCGCCGTCTCGGAAAGATACGTGATGTGCGCGGCCATGCGCGCGACCGCAAGGCCACGGTTCGGCATGACGCCGGCGGGCTGGTAGGCGCCGTCGCGCCAGTCCGGATCGGCCATGATCGCCTGCCGGCCGACTTCGTTGAACGCGATGTTCTGCGCCGAATGGCGGTACGACGTGGCGACGGGTACGGCCGCGAAGACGCGCTCGGGATAGGCCGAGACCCATTCGAGCACCTGCATGCCGCCCATCGAACCGCCGATCACGCAGAACAGCTTTTCGATGCCCAGATGGTCGATCAGGCGCGCCTGCGCCTTGACCATGTCGCCGATCGTGATGACCGGGAAATCGAGGCCCCAGGGCTTGCCGGTCGCCGGGTTGACATCCTTGGGGCCGGTCGAGCCCATGCAGCCGCCCAGCACGTTGGCGCACACGATGAAATAGCGTTCGGTATCGAGCAGCTTGCCCGGACCCACCAGCGTCTCCCACCAGCCGGGCTTGCCGGTGACCGGGTGCGTGTCGGCGACGAACTGGTCGCCGGTCAGCGCGTGGCACACCAGCACCGCGTTCGACCGGTCGGCATTGAGCGTCCCGTAGCTCTGGTAGGCGACCGTCACCGGCCCGAGCTCGACGCCGGAATCCAGCCGCAGCGGCATGCCGGCGGGGATCTCGAAGCGTCTGCCGGGAAAGTCCGGCGCGGTCGTGTCGACCGCGGCAATGCGGGGATTTGCGCTCACGGGTTCGTTCTGGAAAGGGCCCAAGTTGCGGCGAAACATGGGCCAAGCAAGCCGCGGATTCAAGCGCCGCCTTTCCGGGGCGTCGGGGGCCGCGACGGCCATTGCGCGGGCGGCGCGCGCTGCGCTATGCCTGCGAACCCGATGTCCCAGACGTCCCAATCCAACCAGACGCTTGCCGACCTGCGCCGGCGTCTCGATTCGATCGACGACCGCATGCTCGACCTGCTGGCCGAGCGCGCGCGCGCCATGGAAGACGTGCGCGCCGCAAAGGCTGCGGAGGGCGGGGCCGATCCGCGACTGGCCCGGCCGGGCCGGGAGATGACGATCCTGCGCCGCCTGATCGACCGGATCAAAGGCCCGCTGCCGCCCGATCTGGTCGTCCGGCTGTGGCGCGACATCATGACGAGCTTCACGCGCCTGCAGGGGCCGTTTTCGATCGCGGTGCTCCGCAACGAGTCGTACACCGCGCTGATGGCGCTGGCCCGCCAGCACTACGGCCAGTCGACGCCGCTGCTGACGGCGACGTCCCCCGCCCAGGTTTTCGCGCGGCTCGACGACGGGCGCGCCCAGCTCGCCCTGCTGCCGTCGCCCGAGGACACGCCAGATCTCGACTGGTGGCGCAATCTCGATCCGGCCGGCCTGCAGGTCGTTGCCCGCCTGCCGATCGACGGCGTCGAGACGCAGCCCGGCGCCCTCGCGATCGGCCGGGCGTCGTTCGAGGAGTCCGGCGCCGACCGCGGCCTGCTGATCGTCGTGGCCGAGACCGAGACGAGCCGCGCCAAGCTCGGCCGCGCCTTCGGGCAGGCCGGCATCGGCCTTGCCGGAACCATCGCCGAATCCGAGCGCGGCGGCCGCCAGAGCTTCCTTGCCGTCACCGAAACCTACATCGCACCCGGCGACGCGCGGCTCGCCACGCTTTCCGGGCTCGGCCTGTCGGTGAAGGTCGCGGGCGGCTATGCCGTGCCGCTGGGCCTCGCGTCCGAGAAGGCAAGCCGGCGCGGCCAGGCCAGTTCCAAGGGAGCCTCCAGATGACGACGCCCGTGCCAAAGCCCGGCATCCTCGAGATTTCCCCCTATGTCGGCGGCAAGTCGTCCGTCGCGGGCGGCGCCAAGCCGATCAAGCTGTCGTCGAACGAGGGGGCCCTCGGCCCGTCGCCCAAGGCGATCGAGGCGGCCACGCGCGCGGCAACCCAGATGCACCGCTATCCCGACGGCGGTGCAAGCGCGCTGCGTGCGGCGATCGGCAAGCGCTTCTCGCTCGATCCCGAGCGCATCGTGTGCGGTGCCGGCTCGGACGAGCTGATCGCACTTCTGGTCAAGTCCTATGCCGGACCAGGCGACGAGGTGCTCTACAGCCAGTACGGCTTCGTCATGTACCCGATCGCCGCGCACAGCACGGGGGCGGTTCCCGTGCAGGCGTCCGAGAAGGGCTACCGCACCGACATCGACGCGATGATCGCCAAGGCCGGCCCGAAGACGAAGATCTGCTTCGTCGCGAACCCGAACAATCCGACCGGCTCCTACGTGACGGGGGCGGAGCTCAAGCGGCTGCGCGACGGCCTGCCGCCGCACGTGCTGCTGATCGTCGATGCGGCCTATGCCGAGTATGTCAGCCGCAACGACTACACGAACGGGTCCGAGCTGGTCGATGCGAGCGAGAACACCGTGATGCTGCGCACCTTCTCGAAGATGTTTGCACTTGGCGGGATGCGCCTGGGCTGGGCCTATGCGCCCGCGAAGATCGTCGACGTGCTGAACCGCGTGCGCGGGCCGTTCAACGTTTCGGCCGCCGCACAGGCCGCCGGCGTGGCAGCACTCGAGGATCTCGCCTTCCAGGAGAAATGCCGTGCGCACAACGACCGCGTGCTGTCGTGGTTCACCGGAGAAGTCGCGAAGCTCGGTCTCAAGACGTTGCCTTCGGTCGGCAATTTCGTGATGGTCGAGTTCCCGTCGTCGGGCGCGCACACGGCCGCGGCGGCAAACGAGTTCCTGATGTCGCGCGCGATCATCCCGCGCGCGGTCGCCAACTACGGCCTGCCGGACCATCTGCGCGTGACGATCGGCACGGAGGACGAGATGAAGGCCGTCGTCGTCGCCCTTTCGGATTTCCTCAAGTGAAGCCCGTCGTCGGCACGCTCGCCATCATCGGCTTCGGGCTGATCGGCTCGTCGGTCGCGCGCGCCGCGCGCAAGAGCGGGGCCGTCCGCCGCATCGTCGCGTGCGACGCGAGTGCGGCGGCACGCCGCGCCATCAAGCGCCTGCGCCTTGCCGACGCCGTCGTCGCGAGCCCGGCCGAAGCGGCCGCCGGCGCCGACGTCGTGATGATCTGCACGCCGATGTCGGCCTATGCGCGCGTGGCGCGCGCGATCGGCCCGAAGATGAAGCCGGGCGCCGTCCTGACCGACGCCGGTTCGGTCAAGCGCGCGGCGATCGACGATCTCGCACCCTACCTGCCCAGGGGCGTGCATCTCGTTCCCGCCCATCCGATCGCGGGCACCGAGAATTCGGGGCCCGAATCGGGCTTCGCGGAACTCTTCGACGGCCGCTGGTGCATCGTCACGCCGCTGGCGCGCACGCCCAAGGCGGCCTCGGCGAAGGTCGAGAAGCTGTGGAAGCGCATGGGCAGCCGCGTGACGCGTATGACGCCGCAGCACCACGACCGCGTGCTGGCGATCACGAGCCACGTGCCGCACCTGATCGCCTACACGATCGTCAACACCGCGAGCGACCTCGAATCGACGCTGCGCACCGAAGTGATCCGCTACTCGGCGTCGGGCTTCCGCGATTTCACGCGCGTGGCGGCTTCCCATCCGGTGATGTGGCGCGACATCTTCCTCGCCAACAAGGACGCGGTGCTCGAGATGCTCGGCCGTCTCTACGAGGACATCGCGCTGATGCAGAAGGCGATCCGCCACGACGAGGGCGACACGCTCGAACGCCTGTTTACGAGGGCCCGCCGCATCCGGCGCGGCGTCGTGGCCGCCAAACAGGACTGATTCCATTTAGCGAATCTCGATTGCGGCGCGCATGTGGCACGCGCGCCGGACAACTCCCCATTCTGGTCACATTCCTCCGGCACCAAGGGTCCCGCCCGTGGACCCCCGACCCCGGAGGCAATCATGGATGCCACGCGTCACGACGCGTTCTTCCTCGACCTCGACGGAACGCTGATCGAAACTGCCTCGACGCCGGACGACGCCCGTGCCGACGCGCGCGTGCGCGGCGTGCTTCGCCAGCTCTGGGCCGCAACCGGCGGCGCAATGATGATCGTCAGCGGCCGCCCGATCGCGAAGGTGGACGAACTGCTGGGGATGCAGCTGCCGGTCGCCGGCCAGCACGGCGCCGAGATCCGCTTCCTCAATCCGAACTTCGACGACGTGCGCCTCGGCCTGCCCGACTACCGGCTGGTCGTCGCCGACTGCGTGGAACTGGCGATGCGCTGCGGCAACGCGATGGTCGAGGCCAAGAATCCGACCGTCGCGCTGCATCTACCGCGCCTCCATCCGGATTTCCCCGCACTCGTCGAGGGCATGCGCGCCATCGCGGAGGAATCGGATGGACGGCTCGCCTGTATCGTCGCGCACAACGTCGCCGAACTGCGGCCAGCCGATATCGACAAGGGAAAGGTGCTTGCTGGTGCCGCACTGTTCGAACCGTTCCTGGGTCGCCGACCGATCTTCGTCGGCAACGACACGCCCGATATCGACGGCTTCCGCGCCGCCGAAATGCTTGGCGGATTCGGCGTTTCGGTCGGCATCACGCGCGCCGGCGCGCGCTACCGGCTGGATTCGCCCGCTACGCTGCTCGACGCGCTCGAAGCCGTCGCGGAGGCCGCGTGATCGCGGGGCGCGGGGGCGGATCGCTCGATCTCGGCGTGGTCGGCAACTCGCAGATCGCCGCCCTCGTCGATCGCGCGGGGCGCGTGGTGTGGATGTGCCATCCGCGTCTCGATTCCGACCCGGCGTTCGGCGCGCTCGTCGACGCTGATTCCGACGATGGTGCCTGGGCGTTCGAGATCGTCGACAGCACGGCGAGCGAGCAGCGCTACGTGCGCAACACGGCGGTTCTCGAGACCGTCGTGCACGATCTGCGCGGGGCCGCGGTCCGGATCGTCGATTTCTGCCCGCGGTTCAAGCGCCACGGCAGGACCTTCCGCCCGCCGATCCTCGTCCGCAGGCTGGAGCCGCTGTGCGGCGCGCCGCGCGTGCGCGTGCGCATCCGGCCGCGGGGCCTGCGCGGCGACGGAGCGCCGGCCGTGGCGCAGGGCAGCCACCACATCCGCTACGGCTTCCCGACTGGCGCGATCCGCGTGACGACCGATGCGCCGCTCGCCTACGTGCACGACGAGACGGCGTTTGCACTCGACCGCCCGTTCAACTTCGTGCTCAGCGGCGACGAGCCGCTCGCGGAAGCGCCCGACCAGCTCGTCACCTGGTGGCTCGCGGAAACCCACGCCTACTGGCTCGAATGGGTCCGCTATCTCTCGCTGCCGTTCGAATGGCAGCAGCCCGTCCTGCGGGCGGCGATCACGCTGAAGCTGTGCCAGTTCGAAGATACCGGTGCCTTGGTCGCCGCACTGACCACGTCGATTCCCGAGGCGCCGGGGAGCTTGCGCAACTGGGACTACCGCTTCTGCTGGCTGCGCGACGCGTTCCACGTCATCTACGCGCTCAACCAGCTCGGCGCCACGCGCACCATGGAGGAGTTCATCGTCTTCGCCGCCGACGTCGCGACCGCGGCGCAGGCCGGCGAACTGCGTCCGCTCTATCCGATCGCGCGCACGCCGCCGTCGGCGGAGGTCGAGATCGCCGACGCGCGCGGCTACCGGTCTAACCGGCCGGTGCGCTTCGGCAATTCGGCGATCGACCAGGTGCAGAACGACGTCTACGGCTCCGTCGTCGTCGGTGCGGCACAGATGTTCTTCGACGAGCGGCTTCCCGCGATGGGCGGCAGCGCGCTCTACGAACGGCTCGTGCCGCTCGGCGTGCACGCGCGCGCCGTGGCGCTCTCGCCCGATGCGGGCATCTGGGAATATCGCGGCAGGACCGGCATCCACACGCATTCGGCCGTCATGTCGTGGGGTGCGCTCGACCGGCTTTCGCGCATCGCGGCACGGCTCGGCCGGCCGGTCGAATCCGCCGCGTGGCGGCGCGACGCCGACGCACTGCATGCCGAAATCACGGCGCGCGCATGGGACGATGGCCGCAAGGCCTTCGTCGGCACGCTCGACGGCGGCGAGATGGACGGCAGCGTGCTGATCATGCCGATGGTCGGCTTCCTTTCCGGAAGCGACCCGCGCTTCCTTTCCACGCTCGATGCGGTCGGGCGCGAACTCGATTCCGGCGGATTCATCGCGCGCTACGCGCATGCCGACGATTTCGGGCGCCCCGAAACGGCCTTCGTCGTCTGTTCGCTCTGGTACGCCGAGGCGCTTGCGGCCGCCGGCCGCGTCGCCCAGGGGCGCGCCGTATTCGAGCGGGTGCTCGCCCGCACCAACCATCTCGGCCTGCTGTCCGAGGATATCGACCCCGCCAGCGGCGAGCTGTGGGGAAACTTCCCGCAAACCTACTGCATGGCCGGGCTGGTCAGCGCCGCGATGCGCCTCAGCCGCGGTTGGAAGGAGGGCATATGGGACGCCTTGTCGTAGTTTCGAACCGCATTCCGGTCGCCAATGCCCGCGTGGGCAGCACGGGCGGCCTCGCCGTGGCGCTGTCGGACGTGCTCGCGCGTCGCGAATCGCTGTGGATCGGCTGGAACGGCGCGGTCGCCGAGGCGCCGGGCGACGTCACGCACCGGCGCGTGCGGCGCACCGAGATCGTCGGCTTCGGCCTCACGCCGCAGCTCCATGCCGGGTTCTACACGGGCTTCGCCAACGGCGCGCTGTGGCCGCTGTTCCACTACCGGCTCGGCTTCGTCGACTACAGGCGCGACGACTATCAGGCGTATCTGGCGACGAACGCGCAGATAGCCGAACTCGTCCGGCGGAACCTGCGACCCGACGACACGCTGTGGGTCCACGACTTCCACCTGATCCCGCTGGCGCGCGAGTTGCGCCGGCTCGGCGTGACGCAGCCGATCGGCTTCTTCCTGCACATCCCGTTTCCGGCGGCCGAGTTCTTCCGCACCCTGCCCGTCCACCGCGATCTTGCCAACGCGCTCTCGCATTACGACCTGGTCGGATTCCAGACGCAGACCTGCCGCCGGCAGTTCGCGGACTATGCCGGCTCGGCCGATCCCGCTTTCGCCGAGATCGGCGGGCGACGCTTCGAGACCGGCGTCTTCCCGATCGGAATCGACACGCAGCGCTTCGCCGCCATTGCGGCCAGCGGCGACGGCAGCCCGGAATCGCAGCGGCTCGCCGACAGCGTCGGCGGCCGGGCGCTCGTGATCGGGGTGGACAGGCTCGACTACTCCAAGGGCCTGCCCAACCGCATCGCGGGATACGGCGAGTTCCTCGCGCGCAGCCCCGAATGGCACGGCAAGGTGCAGTATCTCCAGATCGCGCCGATCTCCCGCGGCGACGTCTCGAACTACCGGGCGATGCGCCGCGAGCTCGACGGGCTGGCGGGCCGGCTCAACGGCAAATACGCCGAGTTCGACTGGACGCCGCTGCGCTATCTCAACCGCGGCTATCCGCGCAAATCGCTCGCCGGCTTCTACCGGCAGGCGCGCGCCGGGCTCGTCACGCCGCTGCGCGACGGCATGAACCTGGTCGCCAAGGAATTCGTCGCCGCCCAGCGCGCGGAGGATCCGGGCGTGCTCGTCCTGTCGGAATTCGCGGGGGCGGCGGCCGAGCTGGGCGGCGCCCTCAAGGTCAATCCCTATGACGTCGACGCGCTGGCCGACGCGATCGGCAAGGCGCTGTCGATGCCTCTCGACGAACGCATATCCCGCTGGAAGGCGGATTTCGGGAGCATTTCGGCGAACACGGCATCGGCCTGGGCCGAGTCGTTCCTGTCCACGCTCGGCGCGACGCACGCGGCGCGCGTGCCTATCGCCGCCTGAAACGCAGCATCGTGGGCTTGCGGCCTTCGCGCCGCGCCTTGGCGGCATAGCGCGTTTCGATCGCGTCGGGCGGATAGAGGCGCCAGTCGTCGGCGGTGCGCGCCGTCCATTCGAACGCCGGATGCACCGGCACGCGTTCGAGCATCCACAGCAGATATGGCTCGTCGTCCGTCGCCATGCGCAGCTCTCCACCGGGGACGAGCAGGCGCGCGGCCTCGTCGAGGAATGCCGCCTGGATGATCCGGCGCTTGTGGTGGCGCTGCTTGGGCCACGGATCGGGGTGCAGCACGAACAGCTTCTCGAGCGACGCGTCGGCAAAGGCGGGCAGCAGGTCGCGCGCGTCGCCTTGGTAGAGGCGCACGTTCTTGAGGCCGAGCTTGCCGATATGCTGGAGGGCGGAGACCATGCCGTTCAGGAACGGCTCGGCGCCGATCAGCGCCACGTCGGGATTGTTCGCCGCCTGATGGGCGAGATGTTCGCCGCCGCCGAAGCCGATCTCGAGCCAGAGTGCGCGCGGCGCGAAGCCGAACAGGGCGGGAATGTCGAACCGCTCGCCCGGCGCGGGCTTCGCAACCGACAGGGCCGGCAGCGCGCCCTCGACCAGCGTCTTCTGGTTCGGCTTGAGCTTGCGCCCGCGGCGCCTTCCGTAGGAATGGAGAAGGCGCCGGGGTTCGCCCGGCGCCTCGCCATTTCCGGTCTCGTGCGAAGGCGCGTTCAACGCGCGCCGAAGGCCGAGCGCAGTTCCTTGACCAGATCCGTGCGCTCCCACGAGAAGCCGCCATCCTTCTCCGGCTTGCGGCCGAAATGGCCGTAGCTGGAGGTGCGGCGGTAGATCGGCTTGTTGAGGCCCAGATGCTCGCGGATACCGCGCGGCGTCAGGTTGACGAGCTCCTGCAGCACCTTCGAGAGCTTGTTCTCGTCGGCCTGGCCGGTGTTGTCGGTGTTGACGTAGACCGACAGCGGCTTCGCCACGCCGATGGCGTAGGAGAGCTGGATCGTGCAGCGGTCGGCGAGGCCGGCCGCGACAACGTTCTTGGCGAGATAGCGGGCCACGTAGGCCGCCGAACGGTCGACCTTCGTCGGGTCCTTGCCCGAGAACGCGCCGCCGCCGTGCGGCGAAGCGCCGCCGTAGGTGTCGACGATGATCTTGCGGCCCGTCAGGCCGCAATCGCCGTCCGGACCGCCGATGACGAAGTTGCCGGTCGGGTTCACGTAGAACTCGGTCTCCGGGATGCGCCAGCCCTTCGGGAGGACCTTCTGCACGTAGGGGCGGACGATCTCGCGCACGTCGTCCTGGTCGACCTTGGGCGAATGCTGCGTCGACACGACGATCGCGGTCGCCTCGACCGGCTTGCCGTTCACGTAGCGCAGCGAGACCTGGCTCTTCGCGTCGGGCTCGAGATACTTCTCCTTGCCCGAATGGCGCGCCTCGGCCATCAGCCTCAGGATGTTGTGCGAGTACTGGAGCGGGGCCGGCATCAGCTCTTCGGTCTCGTTCGTCGCGTAGCCGAACATGATGCCCTGGTCGCCCGCACCCTCGTCCTTGTTGCCCTTGGCGTCGACACCCATCGCGATGTCGGCGGACTGGCCGTGCAGCAGCACTTCGACCTTCGCCTTCTTCCAGTGGAAGCCCTTCTGCTCGTAGCCGATCTCGCGCACGGCGCCGCGCGCGAGCGCCTCGACGACCTTGGCGTTGACCTTGCCGCCCTTGAGCATCGGCGCCTTGGGCCCGCACTTGCGCGAATCGAGGCGGACTTCGCCGGCGATGACGATCCGGTTGGTCGTCACCAGCGTCTCGCAGGCGACGCGGGCATAGGGGTCGAGGCCCAGGAAGGCGTCGACGACCGCGTCGGAAATGCGGTCCGAGACCTTGTCGGGATGGCCTTCGGACACGGATTCGCTGGTGAAGACGTACTCGCCCTTGCGCATGGGCTTACCTCCGGGAATTGGACGTGGGATGGGGCGGGATGGGTGGGGCCGCCACAAGTGGACCTTCTCGAACGCGCCCGCCCGGCCCGCCATTCCCTTCGGCGGCCGGGTCAGGCCCGAATGCGGGGGTCTTGTGGCAAGGTTCGCCCCTGCCGTCAATATCGAAGGGGTAAAAGGGCCTTTTAGGACTTCTGCTTGGGTGGTCTGCCCCGCCGGGGCCGGGCGGTTGCCTCCGCCTGCCCGTGGACGCGGGCGACGGCCCGTATCGTATTTACCATCTGCAGGCGGATCTTGCGCTCGGGGATCTCGTAATAGGCGCGCACCAGCTCGATCGTCTCGCGGCGCGCCATCGGGTCGGCGCGGTAGACGGGGATCGGCCCTTCAGCCACGCCCTGGATATGCTTTCGGCCGTAGGAGACGACGTCGGACGGCATCTCCTCGAAGAAGTACTGGACGCTCGTGTCGAGGACGCGGGCGGCCTCGAACAAACGCGAGGCCGACATGCGGTTCGTGCCGCGCTCGTTCTTCTGGATCTGCTGGAACGTCACGCCGAGCAGCTGGCCGATCTCGTGCTGCGACAGACCGAGCATCGTGCGCCGCTCGCGCAGGCGCTTTCCGACATGGATGTCGATCGGGTTGGGGCCGGGCGATGCACGGCCTCGTTGTCCTCGGCGGCGCTGCGGCTTCGCCTTGTGCTTGTCAGCCATGGAGGGGGGATATCCGATCGAGCGAATTCGTTCAGTCTGATTCGTTGTAGTCGAATCGCATGTGGTTGGGGAAGCTGCGATTGGCAAGACTGCATACTATATTATGTAATGCCCCGCAGAATTCTCGCAAAAAAAGCGGCCGCAATCGCCAATAGCAGAATCACAAATGCTACGTTTCCAAGCTGTGCAAACGGGGTCGGCGCAATAGACCTCGGCAGGTCGCTGTCGAGCACGCCGGTTGCACCCAATGCCAGCGACGCAAACGGCCGTCCGTAAGGATCGACGACGGCGGAAATCCCGCCGCCGGCCGAGCGCACCAGGGCAAGCCCCTCCTCCACGGCGCGCAGACGCGCGGCCGCGAAATGCTGGTAGGGACCGGCGGACTCGCCGAACCATGAATCATTCGTGACGTTTAGGAGCATCTCGGCACGCCCGGCATCCGGAACGACGCGGCCGGGAAAAATGATCTCGTAGCAGATGAGCGGACTGGCGAGCGGCAGGCCGCGGATCGCCAGCAGCTGCGGGCCCGGCCCGGCGCTGAAATCGATCCCGCCGGGCACGATCCGGTCGATCGGCAGGATCTCGCGGAACGGCACGTACTCGCCGAACGGCACGAGATGGAACTTGTCGAAGGTCGCCTCGATCGTGCCGGCCCCGTCCATCGCGTGCAGCGAATTCCAGGCGCGCAGCGAACCGTCGGCCGCCCGCTCGAATCGCGGCGCGCCGGTGACGAGCATCCCGCCCGGCGGCACGGCCGCGGCGATCTGGGCGCGCCGGCGGGCCAGCACGTCGTTCTCGCCCCAGATCGGGAAGGCCGTGGCCGTCTCCGACCAGATCGTGTGGGTGCGTGTCTCGAAGCCCGGCTGGCGCGTGAGCTCGATCATGCGACGCAGGTTTTCCTCGCGCGCTTCCGGATCCCATTTCAGCGCCTGCGGCACGTTCGGCTGCACGAGGCGCAGCCGGACATCCGGAACCGTCCCGCTGTCCGCACCGGCAAGCCGATAGGCACCCGCCGCCCATCCGACGGCGACAAGCAGACTGGCGGCAGCCGTCGGCAGCCATCGCGCGCGCGTACCCGGTGCGGCCAGCGTCGCCGGCATCGCGCAGACCAGGACGGTCAGCGCCGAAAGCCCGTAGGCGCCGAACAGGGCCGCACCCTGGATCATCGGCGCGCTTTCGACCCAGAGCGTCGCCATCAGGTTCCACGGGAATCCGGTCAGCACATGGCCGCGCAGCCATTCGCCGAGCGACCATGCGATCGCCAGTGCCGCGACCGCACCGGTTGCGCGCATGCGGCTCGCATACACGGCGAGCGTGGCAAGGCCGGCGAAGACGCCGAGCAGCGCGCCGAGGCCGAAGACCGCGAACGGGATCATCCAGCCGACCCGCTGCCATTCGATCAGCAGCGCGTTGGCGACCCAGTAGAGCCCGAGCGAGAAATGCCCGAAGCCGAACCACCAGCCGACGAGGAACGCGGCAAGTGCGGGCCGGTGCTTGTCGTCGCACGCGCCTTCGAGCAGCCAGACCAGCCCCGCGAAGCCGACGACCGCCAGCGGCAGAAGGTGTAGCGGCGGCAGGGCCAGTGCGGCACCCGCCCCGAGCAAAGCCGCAGCGATCGCCCGGCGGCGCCCGGCCAGCGCGCGCGTGCGCGCCGCGATTTCGGACAGGTCCATCGCGCGCGTTCGCCTAGCCCGACGCGTCTTCGGCCGGGCGGCGCGGCTCGACCCGGCGCGCCTTGAGCTTCTTGAGCCGGCGCGGATCGGCGTCGATCACCTCGAACTCGCAGCCGGCCGGATGGGTGACGATCTCGCCGCGGCCGGGCACGCGGCCCGACAGCGCCACGACCGCACCGCCGACCGTGTCGATGTCGGCGTCGCGCGCGTCGTCCTCCAGCGAGATGCCGGTCTGGGCGACGAATTCCTCGATCGGGACGCGCGCGTCGATCTGGAAGCTGCCGTCGGGAAGCTTCAGCAGGCGCGGACGGTCGTCGACGTCGTGCTCGTCCTCGATGTCGCCGACGATCGCCTCGACGACGTCCTCGATGGTCACGAGCCCGTCGATGCCGCCGTACTCGTCGACGACGAGGGCAAGGTGCGTGCGGCTCTTGCGCATCTCCAGCAGCAGGTCGAGCACGCGCATGGAGGGTGCGACGAACAGCACGCGGCGCAGGATGTCGGCGATCTGGAAGGGCGCGCCCGACTGCTGGATGCGCAGCACGTCCTTGACGTGGACGAAGCCCTGCACCTCGTCGAGCGTGCCGCGATAGACCGGCACGCGGCTGTGCGCCTCGCGCACGAGGAACGCGACGAGCGCTTCCAGCCCGATCTCCTGGTCGATGGCGACGATGTCGGCGCGCGGCACCATCACGTCGGCGGCGGACACTTCGCGAAGGCGAAGGACGTTCGCGAGGATCGCGCGCTCGGCCGCACCCATCGGCTCGGCGGGCGCTTCGCCTTCCTCGATGATCTCCTCGATCGTGTCGCGCAGCTGTTCTTCCGCCGCACGGCCCTTGGGCCGCAGCATGTCGCGCAGGCGGCCGCGCAGCTTGTCGGTGAAGGTCGATTCCGAATCGTTCATGCGGCACCCCGCACGCGATAGGGATCGGACACGCCGAGCCGGCGCAGCACGCGCCGTTCGCGCGCTTCCATGGCGAAGGCGTCCGAGTCGGTCTCGTGGTCGAACCCCAGCAGATGCAGCGTGCCGTGCACGACGAGATGGCGCACATGCGCGTCCAGCTCCTTGCGCTGCGCATGCGCCTCGCGCGCGCACGTCTCGAAGGCCAGCGCCACGTCGCCGAGCTCGCCGTCGCCCGAACCGGGGAACGACAGCACGTTGGTCGGCTTGTCCTTGCCCCGGAAGTCGTGGTTGAGCCGGCGCAGCAGCGCGTCGTCGCCCAGCGCGAAGGTGACGGTGCCCGCGGTGCGGGACCCGTCGAGTGCGGCGCGCGCGCCGCGGCGCACGAGCGCTTCGGCCTGGCGCAGGTTGCGCCGCCAGCGCGGATCGAGGATGTCGATTCGGATGTTCGCGTTCATGATTTCTGTCGCGGCGGTCCCGCACCGTCGCGCGCGTCGTAGGCATCGACGATCTTGGCGACAAGCGGATGGCGGACGACGTCGACGCTGTTGAAGCGCACGAGGCCGATGCCCTTGACCCCGTCGAGCGCTTCGAGCGCGTCGGCGAGCCCCGAGCGCGTGCCCGGCGGCAGGTCGATCTGGCTGAGGTCGCCCGTGACGACCATGCGGCTGCCCTCGCCCAGACGCGTCAGAAACATCTTCATCTGCATCGGCGTGGTGTTCTGCGCCTCGTCGAGGATGGCGAAGGCGTTGGCGAGCGTGCGCCCGCGCATGAAGGCGAGCGGGGCGATCTCGATCTCGCCGGTCGCCAGGCGCTTGGTCACCTGCTCGCCCGGCAGCATGTCGTAGAGTGCGTCGTAGAGCGGGCGCAGATAGGGATCGACCTTCTCGCGCAGGTCGCCAGGCAGGAAGCCCAGCCGCTCGCCCGCCTCGACCGCCGGACGCGACAGGATTATGCGGTCGACCTTGCCCGACGTGAGCGCGTCCACCGCCATCGCGACGGCAAGATAGGTCTTGCCCGTACCCGCCGGGCCGATGCCGAAGACGAGTTCGTTGGTCTTGAGCGCCTTGAGATAGGCCCCCTGGTTGGCCGTGCGGGGCGCCACGCGCCGCTTGCGCGTCGTGATCGCGAGATCTTCGGCCCCGAACAGGTCGAGCCCGGTCTCGCCGGTGGCCGGCGTGCACAGGCGCACGGCCGCCTCGACCTCGCCGAGATCGACGGTCATGCCCTTGCGCAGCTTTCCGTAGAGCGAGGTCAGCGCGTCGCGCGCCGACTCGGCCGCCGAATGCGGCCCCTGGATCCGGACCTGATTGCCCCGCGAGGCGATGTTGACGCCGAGCAGCTGCTCGATGCGCGCAAGATGCCGGTCGTGCTCGCCGTAGAGCGGGGAGAGAAGCGTCGTGTCGTCGAAGGCCAGGAGGATGGGACCGCTCAAGCCGACCGCCTTTCACCGCCGTCGAGTTGCGAATCGACGATTGTGCCCGACAGCGAATTGGGCGCGACCGACGTGATCTTCGTTGCAAGGACCCGGCCGGCGAACGCCGCGGGTGCCAGCGCATGCACGGCCTGCAGCCACGGCGACTTGCCGACGAGCTGGCCCGGATTGCGGCCCGCGCGCTCGTAGAGGACCGGAACGGTCCGTCCGAGAGTCGCGGCATTGAACGCGTCCTGCTGGACCTTCAGCAGCGCCTGCAGTTCGGCAAGCCGCGCATCCTTGACCGCTTCAGGCACCTGCCTGTCGATCAGGGCAGCCGGCGTGCCGGGGCGCGGGGAATACTTGAACGAGAAGGCCTGCGCGAAGGTGACCTCGCGCACGAGATCGAGCGTGCGTGCGAAATCCGCGTCGCTCTCGCCCGGGAACCCGACGATGAAATCGCTGGAGAGCGCGATGTCGCGCCGGGCCGCGCGCAGTCGCGCCACGATCTCGTGGAATTTCGCCGCCGTGTGCCCGCGATTCATCGCGTCGAGGATGGCGTCGGATCCCGACTGCACCGGCAGGTGCAGGAACGGCATCAGCTTGGGTTCCTCGGCGTGCGCGGCGATCAGCGCCTCGTCCATGTCGCGCGGGTGGGACGTCGTGTAGCGCAGCCGTTCGAGACCGTCGATCCGCGCGAGCCGGCGCACGAGGCTTCCCAGTCCCTCGCCGTCGCTGCCGTGCCAGGCATTGACGTTCTGACCCAGCAGCGTGATCTCGCGCGCACCGCCTTCGACCAGCACCCGCGCATCGCGCTCGATCGCGTCCGCGCCGCGCGAATACTCCGCGCCGCGCGTATAGGGCACCACGCAGAACGTGCAGAACTTATCGCAGCCTTCCTGGATCGTCAGGAAGGCGGACGGGCCCTGGTTGGCCGACGGGGCCGGCAGATGGTCGAATTTCACGTCGACCGGAAAGTCGGTGTCGAGGGCCGCCCCGGCGCCACGTGCCGCGCGAGCGACCAGCTCGGGCAGGCGGTGATAGGCCTGCGGGCCCAGCACCACGTCGACATAGGGGGCGCGGGCGAGAATCTCGGCCCCTTCGGCCTGCGCCACGCAGCCCGCTACCGCAAGCATCGTGCCGTCCCGCTCCTTGAGCGGGCGCAGCCGGCCAAGCTCGGAAAACACCTTTTCCGAAGCCTTTTCACGGATATGGCAGGTGTTCAGGATGACGAGATCCGCACCTTCCGGAACGTCCACCGGCGCATAGCCCAGCGGCGCCAGGACATCCGCCATGCGGGCGGAGTCGTAGACGTTCATCTGGCAGCCGTATGTCTTGATATGGAGCTTCTTCACGCGGTTCGGCGACCCATGGTCGAATCTATCACCCCGGCCCGGCGGCCTTCAAGCTGCCCCGGCCGCGGCCGCCAAGGCGGGTGCCGGCGGCGTCTCGCGCCCGGCATTGGCCGCCGCCAGCGTCGCGGCGATCGCGCGCTCGCAATGCTGTGCCAGATGCTTGCGCGATCCGGCTTCGGCCAGCGAGGTGGGCGCGTGGAAGATCACCTCGACGCTGATCCGTCCCAGCCCGATGAACGCCCACAGGTGGGGAAGCAGTTCCATGTCGCCGTACCAGGCCACGGCCGGGCGCAGGGCGCGGCACAGCGGCATCCCGTCGAGCCGCGTATAGGCGATCGTGACGGGCTGGACCGCGACCGGCGGGCCGCCCTCGGCCGGCTCGGCGGCGGCGAACAGCGCGCTCTTGAAGCGGCCGGCACGGTTGCCGTCGCCGGTCGTCCCTTCGGCGAACAGCACGATGTTGCCGCCCTCGGCGAGGCGGCGCTGGAGCGCGTCGGCCTCCTTGCCCACCGCGCGCGCGCGGCGCGCCACGAAGACCGTACGCTGCAGCTTCGCGAGCCAGCCGAAGAACGGCCAGCCGGCGATCTCGGTCTTGGCGACGAAGCTGACCTCGGCGAGTGCGGAGAAAACGACGATGTCGAGATAGCTGACATGGTTGGAGACGAACAGCGTGGGCGACGCGGATGCGGGCGCCCCGGTCACGCGGATGTCGAGGCCGAACAGGGAAGCGCAGCGCGCATGGTACCAGCGCGGCAGTGCTCGCGCCGCCGGCAGGCCGAGCGCCACGAACGCCGCCTGCACCGGCATCAGCGGCACGGTCAGCGCCACGTAGATGCAGGCGCGCAGGAACGCCAGCGCGCTCGACCCGATGCCGCCCAACGCGCCTAGTCCGCGGTCGGGCCGCCGACCTGGCGGCTATAGTGCTTGAAATACTTGTCCGTCACCGCATCGGTGACGACGAGGATGCACACGTCGATCGTATTGAACTCGTGGTCGACGACGGCACCCTCGCCGATGAAGCCGCCCAGACGCAGATAGCCCTTGATCAGCGGCGGCAGCGCCGCCACCACGGTGCGCGCGTCGAACGCCTTGATCGCGTCCTCGTGGCCGCCCTGGCCCGCCGGCAGCAGATCCATCGCGACATGCCGCTCGGGCAATGCGCGCGCGCGGATCCCTTCCGGCGCCAGATGGTTGTGGTGGAGATAGGAAAGCGCCGCCGCGTGCTCGGCGGGATCGGTTCCAGGCAGGCTCGCGCAGCCGAACATCAGCTTGATGTCGTGCGCGAAGACGTAGGCCGCGATCCCCTTCCAGAGCAGCTGCATCGTGGGGCGGTTGCGGTGCTGCTGGTCCACGCAGGAACGGCCGAGCTCGAGAAGCTCGCCCTGCTGCGCCAGCAGGCGCGAGATGTCGAATTCGGTCGCCGTGTAGAAGCCGTCGTGGCGTTCGGCGACGGAACGGCGCAGCAGGCGGTAGGTGCCGACGATCGATTCTGGCCCCTCGCCCTTCGCGTGGTCGATCACCAGCAGATGGTCGCAATACGCGTCGAACTTGTCCGCGTCGCGACGCGATTCGCGGGCCGCCTGCGAGGGCTGCGCGCCCAGCTCGTCGTAGAAGACGCGGTAGCGCAGCGCCTGCGCGGCGTCGATGTCGGCCGCGTCGCGCGCCAGGCGCACTTCGAGATTCCCCGAACGCAGCGCGTCGCCGAAGCCGAGGAGGTCCTGGGCCTGTGTCTTTGGGAGTGCCTGTGCGGTCATTGCGATCGTTCCTTCTTTTCGGGAGGATCGGACTCGCGGGCGCCAAGCGGAATGCCGAACAGTTCGAGGCGGTGCCCGACGAGCTCGTAACCGAGCCGGCGTGCGACCTCGCGCTGGAGGCGTTCGATTTCTTCGTTGTGGAACTCGATCACCGTGCCGCTCTTCACGTCGATAAGGTGATCGTGGTGCTCTTCGGGCGCTTCCTCGTAGCGTGCGCGCCCGTCGCCGAAATCGAGTCGGGCCAGGATGTTGGCTTCCTCGAACAGCTTGACGGTCCGGTAGACCGTCGCGATCGAAATGCGCGGATCGATCGCCGCGGCGCGGCGATAGACCTGTTCGACGTCCGGATGGTCCGTCGCTTCCGAAAGGACCCGTGCGATGACGCGGCGCTGGCCGGTCATCTTCAGACCCTTTTCGACGCAAAGCTGTTCGATTCGCTGCGGCATCGACATCATGCTCCTTGAACCTTCCGGCATGCCGATCCCCCTGTACCCGGACCCGGATTTCGCCATGTGCGAATCGGACCCGCGAACCGATGGGAACGGTCTACGCGCATTATATTGCGGCGCGATGACGGGAACACTGCCGTTTTCCCGTCGTCCCGGTACCGCAGTCCGGTCAATCGCTGCCGCGGCGGCGCTTGGACTTCGTGCCGAGACCCAGATCGCGCGCGAGCTGGCTGCGCTTCTTGGCATAGTTAGGCGCAACCATCGGATAGTCCGGCGCCAGACCCCAGCGCTCGCGATACTGCTCGGGCGACATGTTGTAGGCCGCCTTGAGGTGCCGCTTCAGCATCTTCAGCTTCTTGCCGTCCTCGAGGCAGACGATGAAGTCGTTCGTGACCGAACGCTTGATCGGCACGGCGGGCTGCGGCCGCTCGACCGGGGCGGCCGTGGTGCCGACGGTCGACAGCGTCTGGTAGACCTGCCGGATCAGGCCGGGAAGCTCCTCCGTCGCCAGCGCGTTCTTCGAGACATGGGCCGCGACAATATTCGCGGTCAGTGCCAGAACATCATTGGATTTAAATTCGGACATTTTCATGTTCCTCAACAAATCGGGGCCGGTCCCCTCGGGGAGCACGGTGTATAGGAAGATCACAATTACTCGGCAAGGGCGAATACAGCCGCCCGCCGAAAGAAAATTTACTTGGTTATATTAGCAGGTATTGCCGACATTGTCAGGGCCGCGACCCGCGCACCGGGTCCGCGCTGGTAATAGTCGGCCCGTCGCCCGACAAGGGCGAATCCGAGCCCGGCGTAGAGTGCACGTGCCGCGGGATTGTCCTCGCCGACCTCCAGGAACAGCGCCCGGGCGCGCGGCACGCACGCCGCGATCCCCACGACAAGCGCATGGCCGATGCCGAGTCGTCGTGCGCTCGCAAGCACGCCGATGCTGAGCAGCTCCGCCTCGTCCGCGGCGAGCCGGCCGATCGCGAATCCGGCCGGCTCGCCGTCGGCCAGTGCAAGCAGCGCGAACACGCCGGGCGAACGCAGGACTTCGCCCATCGCGTCGACCGACCAGCCGTCGGCGAAGGTCTCGCGATGCAGTACCGACAGCAGCTCGGCATAGGCCCGGTCGACGGGATGGATCTCGATCATGGCCGCTTGGGTGCGCTCGTCGCCGGCGGATGGATATAGAGCGGCACCAGCCGGCCGACGGGTTCGGCCGCCGCGGCAAGGCGCGCGATCGTACGCGCGTCGGGCAGTGCGGGCCCGGCCGCGACGCGTGCCCGCTTGCCCGCCTTCGCGAGCGCTTCGACGAACGAAGCCGCGCGATCGCCCGCAACGAGGAACGAATCGCCGGCAGGGGCGAAGCCTTCGGGCGGGGCGGCGAACGGCGTCTCGTCGTCGAGCATCACGAACGCCTCGGCGCGCTTGGAATCGAGCGCGATCAAACTGCGTTCGCCCGCGTGCACCGGCTCGATGTCGCCGGCGACGGCCGCGAAACTGGTGATCCCGACGAGGGCGGCACCCGTCGCGAGGCCCAGCCCCTGTGCGGCGGCAAGCCCGGCGCGCAGGCCCGTGAAATGGCCCGGCCCCAGCGTCGTGGCGATCCGTGTCATGTCCTGCGCCGTCAACCCGGCCTCGGCGAGCACGTCGCCGATCATCGGCAGCAGCGCTTCGGCATGGCCGCGCGCCATCTCGACACGCCGCCAGGCGAGTACTTCGCCGTCGCGGGTCACGCAGGCCGAAACGGCGGCAAAGGCGGTGTCGAAGGCGAGAATTTTCATGCTAAACAGGCCCCATGACGCTCGCCGCCATTGCCCCGCCGCAGTACGACGTGACGATCGATCTGCGCTACGCCACGCCGGCCAACTTCACCGGCAAACCCGTCTATGCGCGCGCCGCCGCGTTCCTGCATCCGGACGGCGCACGCCATCTCGCGCGAGCGATCGAGCTTGCCGCGGCGCTTGGCCTGCGCCTCAAGATCTTCGATGCCTTCCGCCCGTCCGAGGCGCAGTGGGCGTTGTGGAATTTCCGCCCCGATCCCGATTTCATCGCCGATCCGCGGCGCGGCTCGCCCCATTCGCGCGGCGTGGCGGTCGATCTCACGCTGGTCGACGCGGCCAGCGGCGAGGAGCTGGAGATGGGCACCGAGTTCGACGCCTTCACCGAGCTTTCGTATCACGGCAGCACCGAGGTCAGCGTCGAAGCGCAGCGCAACCGGCACATGCTGCTCGGGCTGATGTCGGCGGCCGGCTGGGATTTCTACAGGCGCGAATGGTGGCACTATCAGCTCTTCGAATCGAGGCGCTATCCGGTGCTGTCCGACAGCGTGCTGTCGCCGGGCATGATGGGTGCCGCCTGACGAAGGCGCGGCCGGAGCGCGAATCGGGAGACGCAAGCTTGACCCGCCTTGCCGTAATCGTCAAAGGCTGGCCCCGCCTGTCCGAGACCTTCATCGCCCAGGAGCTGGTCGGGCTCGAGGCGCGGGGTCTCGAACTCGAGCTGTGGTCGCTGCGCCACCCGACCGACACGCGCCGGCATGCGCTCGCCGGCTCGCTGAAGGCCAGGGTCAACTACCTGCCCGAATATCTGTGGCGCGAGCCGGCCCGTGCGCTCGCGGGCTGGGTGCAGGCACGCCGCCTGCCCGGCTACGCCGCCGCACTTGCCACGTTCCTTTCCGACTGGCGGCGCGATCCCACGCCCAACCGCGGCCGGCGTTTCGGACAGGCCTGCGTGCTCGCGGCCGAGATGGGGCCGGAAACCGCGCATCTCTACGCGCACTTCATCCATACGCCGGGCTCGGTCGCGCGCTACGCCGCGATCATGCGCGGGCTGGGCTGGTCGGCCTCGGCGCATGCCAAGGACATCTGGACCACGCCCGACTGGGAGAAGCGCGAAAAGCTCGCCGCGATGCATTGGTGCACGACCTGCACAAAGGCGGGCTTCGAACATCTCGAAACGCTCGGGCCCGGCAAGACGCGGCTCGTCTATCACGGGCTCGATTTCGCGCGCTGGCCCGACCCGCCGGCCCGCGCCGGAAAGGACCCGAATGCGCCCGTCGTCATCGTGTCGGTCGGCCGGCTCGTCGCGAAGAAGGGCTATGACGACACGATCGCGGCCCTTGCACGCATCGGCACCGCGCGCGCCTGGCGCTTCGTGCATGTCGGCGGCGGCCCCTTGAAAGCGCAGCTTCAGGCGCAGGCGGCGGCCGCCGGCATTGCCGACCGGATCGAATGGCGCGGGGCGCGCGACCAGGCCGACGTGCTGTCGGCCCTGCGCGAAGCCGACCTGTTCGTGCTGGCAAGCCGGATCGCCGCCGACGGCGACCGCGACGGGCTGCCCAACGTGCTGATGGAAGCGGCGAGCCAGGGCCTCGCCCTCGTCGCCACCGACGTCGCCGCGATCCCCGAACTGGTCGGGCCGGAAAGCGGCGTGCTGGTCCCGCCCGGCGACGTGGCGGCGCTTGCCGCGGCGATCGAAGGACTGCTTGGCGATCCGGATCGCCGCGCGACGCTGGGTGCGGCGGCCAACGCGCGCGTCCGGCGCGACTTTCCCTTCGCGCGCGGATTGGAGACGCTGTACGACTTGCTGCACGCATGCGTATCGCCGCCTATGCACCGCTGAAGCCGCCCGACCATCCGGTGCCGTCCGGCGACCGGCGTGTGGCGCGGCTGCTCGACCAGGCCCTGAAACTCGCCGGGCACGAGGTCGAATGGGCCGGCCGGCTGCGCAGCCGCGACGCGACGGGCGATCCGGCGCGTCAGGCGCGGCTCGCGAGGATCGGCGGCTATCTTGCCGCGCGCCTGATCCGGCGCTGGAAAGCCGGGCCGTCGCATCTGCGCCCCGATCTCTGGTTCACCTATCACCTCTATTACAAGGCGCCCGACCATCTCGGGCCGCCGGTCGCCAGGGCGCTCGGCATTCCCTATGTGGCGGTCGAGGCGTCGGTCGCGATGAAGCGCGCCGGCGGACCGTGGGATGCCGGCCATCGCGCCGTGCTCTCAGCACTGGCGCAGGCCGCTGCAATCGTCTCGCTCAATCCCGGCGACGTGCCGGCACTCGCACCGCATCTCGCGCATGGCACGAAACAACTCGTGCTGCCGCCGTTCCTCGATTCCAGGCCCTACGCTTCGGCCGCCGCGAACCGCGACATGCATCGCGACGCCTGGGCGCGGCGCCTGAAATTCGATCCGTCGCGACCGCTGCTGCTCGCCGTCGGCATGCACCGGCCGGGCGACAAGCTGCGTTCCTATGCCGTGCTGGCCGAAGCTTTGGGCCGCATCGCGGCACGCGACTGGCAGCTCATGATCGTCGGCGACGGACCGGCGCGGTCCGACGTGGAGGCAGCCTTCGCGTCCCTGCGCGCACGCGTCGCGTTCGCGGGCCAGCTCGACGAGGAATCGCTTGCCGGCCTGATGGCCGCGTCCGACATTTTCGCGTGGCCGGCGATCAACGAGGCCTACGGCATGGCGATCCTCGAAGCGCAGGCGAGCGGCCTGCCCGTCGTCGCCGGGCGCGGACCCGGCGTGGCCGCGATCGTCGCCGACGGCATCACGGGTACGCTTGTTCCGCCCGGCGATGCGGCGGCGTTCGCCCAAGCGCTCTCGTCGCTGCTCGACGATCCCGACCGTCGCGCCGCGTTCGGCCGGCAGGCGGCCGTGAAGGTCGCCGCGTCGCACGGCCTGGCCGGGGCCGCCGCGCAGCTCGACAAGGCGATCGCGCGATGACGACCCATATCGCCTTCATGCGCCACGGGCCGACCGCATGGAACGGTGCAAAGCGCCTGCAGGGCCGCGCCGACATCGAGCTCACGCCGCGCACGCTCACGTTCCTCAAAGAACGCCGGCTGCCGCGCGAGTTCGCCGACTGGCGCGTGCTGTGCTCGCCCTTGCAGCGCTGCCGGCAGACGGCCGAGGCGCTCGGCCTTGCCGGCGAGATCGATCCGCGCCTTGTCGAGATGGACTGGGGTGCATTCGAGGGGCGCACGGTCGAGCAGCTGCGCATCGAACAGGGCGACGCGTTCGCGATGAACGAATCGCGCGGGCTCGACTTCACGCCGCCGCGCGGGGAATCGCCGCGAATGGTGCAGGCGCGCGTTGCCCCGCTGCTGGCCGAGATCGCCGCCGCCGGCCGCGACACGCTGTGCGTGACGCATCGCGGCGTGTTCCGCGCCGTCTACGCCGCCGCGCGCGGCTGGGACATGACGGGCGATTCGCCCGACAAGCTCGATCTCTACGCGCTGCACGTCTTCACGCTGGCACCCGACGGCACGCCGTCGGTCGACAAGCTCAATCTCGCGCTGAAGCGGCGATGGCGAAAATCCTGATCCACGTCCAGCACCTGCTCGGCACCGGCCATGCGCGACGCATGGCCGCGATCGCGGCGGCGTGCGCGAAGCACGGTCACGATGTCGTGCTCGCAAGCGGCGGCATGAAGCTTGGTCTCGCGACCGGTGCCGCGAAGCTCGTGCAGCTTCCGGCGATGCGCGCGATCGACGCGACCTTCGCCACGCTCGTGGATGCGCAAGGACGCGCGGTCGACGATGCGTGGCGCACGGCGCGGCACGACGCCACGCTGGCGCTGTTCGACTCGTTCCGCCCCGACCTGCTGGTCGTCGAGCTCTATCCGTTCGGCCGTTCGATGCTGCGCTTCGAGCTTGAACCGCTGCTGGAACGCGCGCGGCGCATTCCGCGCCTGTGTTCGGTGCGCGACGTGCTGCAGCGGCCCGACGGATCGAAGGCCGCCGCGCGCGTGGAATCCGCGAAGCGCTTCAACGGCGTGCTCGTGCATGGCGATGCGAAGCTGCTCGCTTTGCCCGACAGCTGGCCCGAATGTGCCGATCTCGGCGAACGGCTGCATTACACCGGCTACGTGCCGGGCGATCCGGGCGTGACGGCGAACTCACGCGATGAGATTGTCGTGTCGGTCGGCGGCGGGGCGGCAGGCGCGAAGCTCGTTGCGGCAGCACGCGCCCTTGCCGCGCGCCGCGCGCATGCGGGCGAACGCTGGCGCATCCGGACCGGCGAAGATGCGCCTGCGCTCGCAGCACCCAATCCCCATGTCGTCGTCGAGCCCAACAGGCGCGATTTCCCCGACCTGCTGGCACATGCCCGCCTGTCGGTGAGCCAGGCCGGCTACAATACGTGTGTGGACCTGCTGCGCGCGGGCTGCCGGGCCGTCCTCGTTCCGTTCGCCGAAGCACGCGAGCGCGAGCAGACGATCCGCGCCGCCGCATTCGCGCGGCACGGCTGGGCGTCGGTCTGCGCCGAGGCCGACCTGTCGGCCGACACGCTCGGTGCCGCGATCGACGCCGCACCGGTGCCGCCGGCCCATCGGATCGCTTGCGATGGAGCCGTGCAAACGGCCAAACTCCTGACAAGATGGCTATGATCCCGCCCCCGGCCGACTGGGCCGACCTCGACCGCACCCTCGACGCGTATGCCGCCGCCGGCAAGACGGCGACCTGGTGGTGGCGCGACGACGACGCCACGCATCCTACGCCCGCACTCGACAGGCTGCTCGCGCTTGCCCCCGACGTGCCGCTCGTGCTGGCCGTGATCCCGGCGCGCGCGCAGCCCGAGCTCGCCGAACGGCTGAAGACGGCACCGGCCGCGCGCGTCTGCCTGCATGGCTGGAACCACTGGAACCATGCACCGCTCGGCGAGCCGAAGGCCGAGCTGGGCGCCCACCGGCCGACTTCCTACGTGCTGGGCGAGCTCGCGCGCGGCTGGATGCGGCTCACGCAGATCTTCCCCAACGCGATGACGCTGCTCGTCCCGCCGCACAATCGCGTGGCGCCTTCGGTCGCCGCCGGCCTGCGTGGTGCGGGCATTCGCGCATTGTCGACTTACGGTGCGCGCAAGAACGTGCCGGCCGGTATTGCGCAGACGAACACGCATACCGACATCATGGACTGGGGGACGCGCGCCTTCATCGGCGAGGGGCCCGCACTCGGCGCGCTCGTAGCACATTTCAAGGCGCGCCTTGCGGGCACGGCCGATCCCGGGGAAGCGACGGGCGTTCTCAGCCATCATCTTGCACACGACGAGGGTGCGTGGCGCTTCCTCGCCACGCTGATCGCGCAGCTGAAGGCGCATCGCGCGACACGGGTGCTCGACCCGCGCGACATTTTCGCCGCTTCGGCATGAACCGGCTTTCCTATCCCGTGCGCGCGACATACGGCGACTACGCGCGCGCGGCCGTCGGCCTCCTGTTCACGCTGGGTCCGGCACTGGCGATCGGGCAGTGGAGCTACGCCCACTGGCTGCTGCTGCCTCTTGCCGGCCTGTTCGGCGTATTCGCGTTCCGCACTTGGCGGCGCGGCCGAACCGTCATCGAATGGGACGATACGGGTCTATCGATTTCGGGCGGCGGGCGGGCTAGTCTGCCGTGGTCGGAGCTGGTTTCGCTCAAGCTCGCGTTCTACGCGACGGGGCGCGACCGCACGGGGGGCTGGATGCAACTGACGCTACGCGGCAACGGCGCGAAAGTGCTCGCGGATTCGGGTGCGGAGAATTTCCCCGCCTTCGCCGCGCGCTGTGCGGCGGCGGCCCAGGCGAAGAACCTGACGCTCGACACCGCGACGCGCGCCAATTTCGCCTCGCTCGGCATCCGGCTTGCCGGGGACGCGGCATGAACCTTCTCGAAGTCCGCGACCTGGCGATCGATTTCCGCGTGCACAACACGCACGTGAAAGCGGTCGACGGCGTGGACTTCCGCGTGCGGCCCGGCACGACGGTCGCCATCGTCGGCGAATCGGGTTCGGGCAAGACTGTCATCAGCCAGTCCGCACTCGGCATCCTGCCCAAGGTCGGGCGCATCAGCCGCGGCTCGATGCTTTTCCGCGACCGGGGCAACGAGATCGATCTCGCGAAGCTCGATCCGGACGGGGCGGAATTCCGCAAGCTGCGTGGCGGGCGCATCTCGATCATCTTCCAGGAACCGATGACGTCGCTGTCGCCGCTGCACACGGTCGGCGACCAGATTTCGGAAGCCGTGCGCCTGCACCAGTCGGACGACCCGAAGCTCGCACTCGAGCTGGCCGAGGACATGCTGCGTCGCGTGGGTTTCCCCAATCCGGCGAAGGCGCTGGTCACGTATCCGTTCGAGCTTTCGGGCGGCCTGCGCCAGCGCGCGATGATCGCAATGGCGCTGGTGTGCCGGCCGGCCCTGCTGATCGCCGACGAGCCGACCACCGCCCTCGACGTGACGATCCAGGCGCAGATCCTTAAGCTGCTGAAGGACCTGCAGCAGGATCTCGGCATGGCCATCCTGCTGATCAC
Organism: Tagaea sp.; assembly: GCA_965279565.1. Classification (GTDB taxonomy): domain Bacteria; phylum Pseudomonadota; class Alphaproteobacteria; order CACIAM-22H2; family CACIAM-22H2; genus Tagaea. The sequence goes on from OZ257249.1 coordinate 1,074,281, forward strand.
GCACGATCTGGGCGTCGTCGCCAACATGGCCGACGAGGTCGTCGTCATGTATCGCGGCCGCGTGATGGAATCGGGCATGCGCGAGGACATCTTCCGCCGGCCCGAGCATCCCTATCTGAAGGCGCTGCTGCACGCGGTCCCGCGCTTCGACATGGCGCCGGGCGAGAAGCTCGTCCCGCTGCGCGAGATCAAGTCCGACATCGGCTCGATGATGCGCAAGGGGACCGGCGAGGCCAACGCGCGCGTCGCGAACAAGGGCCCCGCCCCCGGTGCTATCGACCGGCGGGCACCCGTGCTGTCGGTGCGCAACCTGCGCAAGTCCTACACGATCCGCAAGTCGGGCTTCCTGGGTGCGGGCAAGCCGCAGTCGGTGCTGGCGGTCGACGACATCAGCTTCGACGTGTTCCGCGGCGAATGCCTCGGCCTTGTCGGCGAATCGGGCTGCGGCAAGACGACCGTGTCGAAGATGGTCATGCGCGCGCTGACGCCGGATTCCGGCAAGGTCGTGTTCGAGGGGCGCGACGTCCACACGCTGGAAGGCGACGACCTGTTCGAGTACCGCCGCCAGGTCCAGTTCGTGTTCCAGGACCCGTTCGGCTCGCTCAATCCGCGCATGACGGTGTTCGACATCGTCTCCGAGCCGCTGGTCATCCACGCGATCGGCGACGCCGCCTCGCGCCGCGCCACGGTCAGCGAGCTGATGCGCGTCGTCGGGCTCGACGACCGCGCGCTCAACCGCTATCCGCACTCGTTCTCCGGCGGGCAGCGCCAGCGCATCGGCATCGCGCGGGCGCTGGCCCTCGGGCCCGAGATGCTGCTGCTCGACGAACCGGTCTCCGCCCTCGACGTGTCGATCCAGGCGCAGGTGCTGAACCTGCTCAAGGACCTCAAGAAGGCGCTCGGCCTCACCTACGTGTTCGTCAGCCACAATCTCGCGGTCGTCGACTACATGGCCGACCGCATCGCGGTGATGTGCGCGGGCCGGCTGGTCGAGGTCGCGCCGCGCGCCGCCCTCTTCAAGGCGCCGATCCATCCCTATACGCAGGCCCTGCTCGCGGCCGTGCCCGAGCCGGACATCGACCGGCCGCTCGACCTGACGGCACTGATGGAGGGCCGCGCCTCGATCCCGTCCGCCTGGCCCGCCCCCTTCACGATCGACGAGGCGGCCGATGTCGGCTTCATCGATCTGGGCCAGGGACATTTCGTGCGCGCCGCCATCGGCACGTCGCCTTCCACATTGCGTGCCTGCGCACGCCCGCGGGAGCTCGCATGATCCGTCCGGTCCGCCTCTTCGCCGCCGCCCTCATCGCCTGCGTTTCGGCATCGGCGTTCGCGGCACCCTACCGGGAAACGCCGTGGATGGCCGACGACGTCGCCGCCGGCCGCTTCCCGCCGGTGGAAAAACGCCTGCCGGCGGTTCCGCTGGTGATCGCGCCCACGCGCGCGGACTGGGTGCCGGGCCGGCACGGCGGCGAGCTGCGCATGCTGTCGGGCCGCGCGCAGGACGTGCGGCTGATGTCGGTCTACGGCTATGCGCGTCTCGTCGGCTTCGACGCCGACCTCAAGCTGCGCGCCGACATCCTCGAAGCGGTCGAGAACGAAGGCGACCGCGTCTTCACGATGCGCCTGCGCGAGGGCCATCGCTGGTCCGACGGAAAGCCGTTTACGTCCGAGGATTTCCGCTACTACTGGGAGGACGTCGCGAACAGCAAGGAACTGTCGCCCGGCGGACCGCCCAAGGCGCTGCTGGTCGACGGCAAGCCGCCGCGCGTGAGCTTTCCCGACGCGCGCACGGTGCGCTATGCGTGGGACGGGCCGAACCCCGGCTTCCTGCCGGCGATCGCGGGGCCCGCCCCGCTCGTGATCTACCGTCCGTCGCACTACATGAAGGGCTTCCACGCGCGCTATGCCGAGCGCGAGGTGCTGGTGCAGGCCGCCCGGCGCGCCAACGCGCGCAACTGGGCCCAGCTCCACAACCGGCTCGACAATCTCAACCGCAACGACAATCCGGACCTGCCCACGCTCGACCCGTGGGTCGTGCGCACGCGCGCCCCGTCCGAGCGCTTCGTGTTCGAGCGCAACCCCTATTACCACCGCGTCGACATCGAGGGCCGCCAGCTTCCCTATATCGACCGCGTCATCATGAACGTGGCCGACGGCAAGATCCTGTCGGCCAAGACCGGCTCGGGCGAGGCCGACCTGCAGGCGCGCGGCCTGACCTTCGCGAACTACACGTTCCTGCGCCAGGCCGGCAAGCGCAACGAGTTCGAGACCGTGCTGTGGGACACGGCCAAGGGCGCGCAGATCGCCCTCTATCCCAATCTCAACGTCAACGATCCGGAATGGCGGGCACTGATGCGCGACCTGCGCTTCCGGCGTGCGCTGTCGCTCGCGATCGACCGCAAGGAAGTGAACCAGGTCGTCTATTTCGGGCTCGCGATCGAGGGTGCGAACACCGTGCTGCCCGGCAGCCCGATCTACGACGCGAAGTACCGCAGTGCTTGGCACCGGCTCGACCTGCGCGAGGCAAACCGGCTGCTCGACGAGATCGGCCTGACGAAGCGCGATTCGCGCGGCGTGCGCCTGATGCAAGACGGCCGCCCGCTCGAGATCGTCGTCGAGACCGCGGGCGAGGACGTCGAGCAGGTCGACGTGCTGGAGCTGGTGCACGATTCGTGGATGCGGGCGGGCGTGAAGCTCTATTCGCGCCCGCAGCAGCGCGAGATCTTCCGCAACCGCATCTTCGCGGGCGAGACGAAGATGAGCGTGTGGTTCGGTCTGGAAAACGCCGTCGCCACGCCCGACTTCTCGCCCGAGGAACTCGCCCCGGTTTCCCAGCAGGGCCTGCAATGGCCCAAATGGGGTCAGCACTACGAGACGGGCGGCAAGTCCGGCGAGCCGATCGACATGGCGGCAGCCAAGGAACTGATGGCGCTCAACGACGCCTGGCGCACCACGGCGGGTGCGGCCGCCCGCGCCGAGATCTGGCGCAAGATGCTGGCGATCCACGCCGACAACGTGTTCTCGATCGGCATCGTCGCGAACGTGCGCCAGCCGGTCGTCATCTCCAGGCGCCTGCGCAACGTCCCGCGCCAGGGCGTGTGGAACTGGGACCCGGGCGCCTTCTTCGGCATCCACAACATGGATGCGTTCTGGTTCGACGAGCAGCCGCAGCCGCGCACGGCTGCCGCACCTCAGCGCTGACGGCGACGGAGACCGGCAAGAGCATGTTCGCCTATCTCGTCCGCCGACTTCTCGTGATGGTGCCCACGCTGCTGGCGATCAGCGCGATCGTCTTCACGATCATCCAGCTTCCGCCGGGCGACTACCTGTCGACCCTGATCGCCGAGCTGCAGTCGCAGGGCGAAGCTGCGAATCTGGAGCGCATCGAGTTCCTGCGCCAGCAATACGGGCTCGACCGCTCGCCGGTCGAACAGTATTTCCACTGGCTGTTCGGGATGCTGCACGGCGATCTCGGCTGGTCGTTCGAGTACAACCTGCCCGTCGCGCACGTGATCGGCGACCGGCTGGTGCTGTCGTTCCTCGTCGCGTTCGTGACCGTGATCTTCACCTATGCGGTCGCGTTCCCCATCGGCATCTATTCGGCCACGCACCAGTATTCGTGGGGCGACTACGGGCTGACGCTGCTCGGCTTCCTCGGCCTCGCCACGCCGTCGTTCCTGCTCGCGCTCGTGATGCTCTATCTCGCGAACATCTGGTTCGGCACGTCGATCGGCGGGCTGATGGACCCCGAGTTCGTCGACCAGCCGATGAGCTGGGGCAAGTTCGCGTCGGTGCTCGAGCATCTGTGGATCCCGGTCATCGTGATCGGCACGTCGGGCACGGCCGCGATGATCCGCCGCCTGCGCGCCAACCTGCTCGACGAGCTGCAGAAGCAGTACGTGACGACCGCGCGCGCCAAGGGCCTGCCGCCGCGCCGCGCACTGCTCAAGTACCCGCTGCGCATGTCGCTCAACCCCTTCATCTCCGACATCGGCGACCTGCTGCCGCACATGATCTCGGGGGCCGCCATCGTGTCGGTCGTCATGTCGCTGCCGACGAACGGGCCGATGCTGCTGTCGGCCCTGCGCAGCCAGGACATGTACCTCGCCGGCTCGTTCCTGATGATCGAGGCGGTGCTGATCGTCGTCGGCGTGTTCCTGTCGGATCTGGCGCTGGCAGCCCTCGATCCGCGCATCCGGCTGCATGGCGGGGCGACGAAATGACCGACGCGCCCGCTTCCGGCGACAGGCTCGCGCACTATGTGCGCCGCGAACCGTTCGACGCCTACGACGGCGAGAAGACGGACCCGTCGCTCGAAAACTACTACATGGCCACGCAGTGGAAGCTGATGTGGTGGAAGCTCAAGCGCCACAAGCTTGCCCTGTGGTCGGGCGCGTTCCTGCTCGTCATGTACCTGTCGATCCTCGTCAGCGAGCTGATCGCCCCCTATTCGCTGGCCACGCGCAACACCGACTTCATCTACGCGCCGCCGCAGGCCGTGCATCTGTGGCACGAGGGCCGGTTCGTCGGCCCGTTCGTGTACGGGCTCGACTATTCGCTCGACATGGACACGCTCAAGCGCAACTACGTGCCCAATCCCGACAAGGTGCAGCCGATCCGCTTCTTCTGCCGCGGCGAGAGCTACGAGTGGATGGGCCTGGTCGAGGGCAGCCTCCATTTCATATGCCCGGCCGAGGACGGCACGCTGTTCCTGATGGGAACCGACCGGCTCGGGCGCGACATGTTCAGCCGACTCGCCTACGGTACCCGCATTTCGCTGACGATCGGGCTGATCGGCGTGACGATCAAGTTCGTGCTGGGAATCGTGCTGGGCGGGCTTGCCGGCTATTACGGCGGCTGGGTCGACATGGTGATCCAGCGCGTGATCGAGATCATCCGCTCCTTCCCCGAGCTGCCTTTGTGGATGGCGCTGTCGGCGTCGCTGCCCGTCTCGTGGAGCCCGCTCTACATCTATTTCGGCATCACGCTGATCCTCGGCCTGATCGGCTGGACGGGGCTGGGGCGCGCCGTGCGCTCGAAGCTGCTGAGCCTGCGCGAGGAGGATTTCTGCACGGCGGCGAACCTGATGGGGGCCAAGCCGCGGCGCATCATCTTCCGCCATCTCGTGCCCAGCTTCATGAGCCACCTGATCGCATCGGCCACGCTGGCGATCCCGACGATGATCCTTGGCGAAACAGCGCTTTCGTTCCTGGGTCTCGGCCTGCGCCCGCCGATCACGTCGTGGGGCGTGCTGCTGACCGAGGCGCAGAACATCAACGTCGTGGCGCTCTATCCGTGGCTGCTGCTGCCGGTCCTCGCGGTGATCGCGACCGTGCTCGCCTTCAATTTCCTCGGCGACGGGCTGCGCGACGCGGCCGATCCCTACAAGTAGTCAGCGCTTGGCCAGCCACAGGCTGGCCGCATGCGCAGCCTTCGGCATCGGGATCGCGTCGAGGCCGCGCGAAGCGATCTCGCCCTGCATGTTGCGCGCGATCCATGCCGAACCCCAGACGAGATCGAAGCCGCTGCCGGCCAGCAGGGCCGCGACCGCGTTCTGCTCGTTGTAGCCGCGCCACGCCCAGTCGGCCGGATAGGGCTCGGGCAGGAAGATGTCGTGGAAATGCACGAGGGCGCCGGCCGGAAGTACTGGCAGGATGCGCCCCAGCACGTGGTCCACGTCGGTGCCCGGCATCAGGATGTGCGAGGAATCGACGAACAGCACGTCGCCCGCGACCAGCGTGTCGAGCGCGCATTCGGTCTCCTCGAGCCGGTGGCGGTGCCACGTGACGGCGAGCCCCTCGAGCGTGGCGCGCGGATCGGGATCGATGCAGGTGATCTGCGTGGCGAGCTTTGCGTCGGCGACGGCGCGCGCGAGGAACCGGGTCGAATGGCCCGAGCCGATCTCGACGATGCGCTTGGGTCGGCGCGCGCGCACCAGCGCATAGGCGAAGGCCGCATCGAGGCCGGGGAACCAGTCCTGTTCCCAGCGCGGGGCCGGCGGCGCCGCGTTCCCGAAGGCGAGCAGCGTGTCGCGATGTGCCGCGATCGTGTCGAGACCGCCGAGGAACGTCGATCGGGCGGCCTCGAAACGGCGCGCGAGTGCGGGGTAGGTTTCCGGCGGGCGCACGCCGGCGGCGTGGCGATAGGGAATGAAGAAGCCGCGCGCCGTGCCCAGCAGCGTGGCGGCCTCGAACAGCAGGCGGCGGATCACGCTCACAGCGCGATCGTCTCGCCTTCTTTCGCGACGATCGTGCCGGGCCGCATCGCGGCGGCTTCTGCCGCGATCCTGTCCATGAACGAATCGTCGTGCGACGGGTCGTGGTGGAAAATCGCGAGGCGCTTGGCGCCGGCCTTCTCGACGAGGCGGATCCCCTCCTGCCACGTCGAATGCCCCCAGCCGACATGGCCCGGGAATTCGGCGTCGGTATAGGTGCTGTCGTAGATGACGAGATCGGCGCCCGCGATCAGGCCGAGGATGCTGGCGTCGGGCTTGCCCGGCAGGTGCTCGGTGTCCGTCACGTAGCAGAGCGACTTGCCCGCGACCTCGACGCGATAGCCGGTCGCGCGGTTGGGATGGTTGAGCCCCGCCGTCTTCACGATCACGCCGGGTGCCGGGTTCAGCGTCTTGCCGAGCGGGAAGTCGGTGTAGGTGACGTCGGCGCCGAAGATCTCGATCGGGATCGGGAAGAGCGGTGCCTGCATCATTTTCGACAGCACGTCCTTCAGCGACATCTCGGGGGCAAGATGGGCGGCCCACAGGCGGAAGCGGTTGCGCTTGTCGTAGAGCGGGCTGAAGAACGGGATGCCCTGGATATGGTCGAAATGCGTGTGCGTGAAATACCAGTCGGCATCGACGGGCTGATCGGGGGCCGCGAGTGCTCGGCCCAGCGGCAGCAGGCCGGTGCCCGCGTCGAAGATCATCAGGCGGTCGGAAGCGCGCACTTCAAGGCAGGGCGTGTTGCCGCCATAGCGCACGGTCGTCGGGCCCGGGCACGGGATCGAGCCGCGCACGCCCCAGAAAGTCACCGACAGGCGATCGGTCGTCACCGGGACTTGTCCTTTCCGCGCGGCACCAAGCGATATCCCCCCGGCACCGTCAGCAGCAGACGTGCGCGGGCCGGATCGCGCTCGATTTTCTGGCGCAGGCGGTAGACATGCGTCTCCAGCGTGCGGGTCGATACCTTCGAATTATAGCCCCAGACGGCGCGGAGCAAGTCTTCCCGCGCGAGCGGCCGGCCGGCGGCCTTGTGGAGGCTGTCGAGCAGCGTCGTCTCGATCTCGGTCAGGCGGACTTCCGTGCGCTTCGCCGGCTCGTAGAGGGAGCGGGCCGCGGCGCGGAACTCGAACGCGCCGATCCGGGGATTGCGCCGGCCGCCGGCAAGTTCGCGCAAGGTCGCGGCCAGGGCGGGCACGCGGACAGGCTTGGCAAGCACGGCATCGGCCGCGGGACCCGCCCCCGGCCGGCCGGCCACCAGCAGGCAGAGCGGGGCCGCCAGCACGCCGCGCAGCCGCTTGATCAGCGCGGAAGCCCGCTGGCCCAGCATCGCCCGGTCGACGACCGCCACGTCGAAACCGATCCCGCCGGCCAGCACGAGGGCCGCGTCAGGTGCCGCCGTCGTCTCGACGCGCAATCCGTGCGCGCGCAGTGCCTCGCCGAGGGCCGGACCCAAGGCCGCATCGGCCAGCAGAAGGACGCGGATACCGCTCATTCGCAGTCGAGTCTAGCAACTCGCCCGCCAAAAACAAAATGGGCCGCCGGGCGGAACCCGGCGGCCCATCGCTGGAAAAACCCAGAATTTAGAACTTCTTGGTCAGCGACAGCGAGAACTGGCGCTTGGACTGCTCGTAGGTGTCCGACTGCAGGACCGGGTTGGCGTTGTTCGCCACGTTGTCGAAGCCGAGGCTGGAACCCGCCTTCATGTTCGTGTCCGAGTAGACCAGCGACGCCGTGAAGGCGATGGGCCATTCCATGTCGCGCGCCAAGCCGACGTTCCACGTCGTGTAGTCCGGCGTGCCCCACGTCGCGTTGCGGTCGATCGTCTGGCGGCCGAGGCGGGCCGAGCCGAGCAGCGAGAACGGCAGCGGCACGTCGAAGCCACCTTCGTAGTACATGCCCTTGCCGGCGCCGTAGGAGAAGTCCTTGGCGTAGTAGAGCGAGCCGACGGCCGTCGCGAGGCCGAAATCATAGGCGAACTTGCCGTAGACTTCGTTCCACTGCGGGTTGCCGTAGGTGTTCGGGCCGCCACCGATATTCTGGTCGGCCGTGTTGCCCGGATAGGTGTAGCTGATGACGCCGACATCGAGCAGCAGCCCGTCGAGCGGCGTCTTCCAGCGCACGCCGCCGAAGAAGTCGAGCTCGCGGGTCTGGCGGATGCTGACCGATTCGCTGCCGGCCGGCGTGTTGTTCGACGGGAACCGCGTCGTCGAGGCGAACATGCCGAGATACGGCGTGAAGGCGCCGATCTCGTACGTGTATTCGAGATTTGCCTGGATCGCCGGATCCCTGCGCGACTGCGAGAGGCCGCGGAAGATGTAGTTCGACGTGATCGTCACCGACGGGGCGAACGTGCCAACCGACGTTTCGATCTGTGCGTGCGCGGGTGCGCTGACGGCGGCGATGCCGAAAACAGCGGCAATTGCACCGAAAACCGTCGAAATTCTAGACACTTGAAGCATTTTGACCCTCGTTTTGCCAAGTTTGGATTTACCGCAGCAAGCCGTGTTCCAAGTAACCGGCGAATCGGCACCGAGGGTGATATTTACAACCGCTGTAACATGGATTTTTGATGGTGTTGCCGTACGGTAACATATTTGCGTCAGCGGCTTCCGGCGCGACCCTGAATCATCGCCAGAGCCGCCTTTCCGACCGGATGGCTGAAGTCCGCGACGGTCTCGACGATGGAAAAGTGACTGTGACCGGCCGCCGGCACGACCGTGACCGCCGCCCCTGCCCTGCGCCACGCATGGACCAGATCGGCCTGCTGGCCGATGAAGGCCCCCAGCTCGTCGCCGCCGACCGTGACCCACAGTCGCGTGCCGGGTTGCGGACGCAGCGTCAGCGGCGAATAGCGCGCGACTTCGCGCGGCGTCAGGCGCAGCACCGGCTGCTGGTAGCTGCGCGCGAGCGGCGCCAGATCGTAGACGCCCGAGACCGAGAAGCAGCCGGCCGGGCGGACGGGCAGGTCGGCCATCGTGCACAGCATCGCGGCGAGATGGCCGCCGGCCGAATGGCCGCCGACGAAGATGCGTGCCGGATCGCAGCCCAGGCGCGGCGCCTCGCGCCACAGGAACGCGAACGCGTCGCGGATCTGGCGCACGGTCGCCTCGACGCTCACGTCGGGGCACAGCGCGTAGTTCAGCGTGGCGAAGGCAATGCCGCGCGCAGCGAAGGCCGGGGCGAGCCCGCGCACGTCGCTCTTGTCGAGCGACTGCCAGTAGCCGCCATGGATGAAGACGAACAGCGGTGCGCGCGCGGCCCCCTTGCGCGGCGGCACCAGAAGATCGAGCGTCTGCTTGGGTCCGGGACCGTAGGCGAGATCGACATGCCAGCCCGGGCGCGCGAGTGCGGCTTCGCCCGCGCGCTGCCAGCCGGTCACGGTCGCCGCGAAATCCGGCCAGCGCGCGCGGTTGTTGAACAGCGCATCGAGGGCGGCCTGGTCGTCGGGATAGGCATAGGGTCTGTGCATGTTCGCTTCCGCCTTGTTCGGGCCCCAATTCTGCGGCATGACACCGCCGATGGGCCCACTTCGAAATCCTTCGCGCCGCGCCTTTCTCGGTGCCGCCGCCGCGCTCGTTGTAGCGCAGGCACCGGCACGCGCGCAAAGCGCCGGCACGCCCTCCGCGGCCGATGGGGCCGACATCGCGCGCGCCGAGACGTATCTCGATTCGATCCGCACGCTCGAAGCGCGCTTCCTGCAGATCGCCCCCGACGGCTCGGTCGCCGAGGGCGGCTTCTTCCTGTCGCGGCCGGGCCGGCTGCGGCTCGACTATGACGCGCCCAATCCCAACCTGCTGGTCGCCGACGGCCGCGCATTCGTCCATATCGACCGGCACCTGAAGACGATCGCGTACCTGCCGATCGACTCCACGCCCGCGGGCCTGCTGGTGCGCGAGCGGATCCGTCTTTCGGGCGACGTGCGCGTCGTCGGCGTCGAGCGCGGCCCCGGCACGCTGCGCATCGCGATCGTCCAGGCATCCGATCCGCGCGCCGGCCGGCTCGTGCTGGCGTTCAGCGAGCGGCCCTTCGCGCTGTCGAGCTGGTCGTTCGTCGACGCGCAGGGCCAGATGACTCGGCTGTCGCTGCTCGACACCAAGGTCGGCCAGCCGATCGACCCGGCGCGCTTCGCCTATGCCGATCCGAGGCCGCCGGAGAGTCGCGGCAACTAGCGCCGGCGCGGCAGGCTTGGCCCGGCAGAATCTGCCGGGCGGGCCGATTTTCCGAATTCAACCTGTTGAAATTGCAATGGTTTGCCGTGGTTTGGCCCTTGCAAGGTCTCCGGCGATGAGCGATCCAGCCAACATGCCGCCTGCCGCGGCCCCGCGTTTCGAGGTCCGTCCAAGTCCGCTCAAGACCTGGAATCCGGACGCGCCGGACGAGTACGTCAATCTCGACGCCAAGCCGCTCGGCTTCGGCGACATGCTCGAGGCGCTCAATCCGCTCCAGCATCTTCCCGTGATCGGCTCGATCTATCGCTCGGTGACCGGGGCCACGATCGAGCCGGCCGCGCGCGTCGTCGGCGGCCTTCTGTTCGGCGGGCTCGGCGGCGGCATCTCGTCGATCGCGAACGCGCTGCTCGAAGGAATCAACGGCAAGGATCTCGGCGAGAACCTGATCGCGATGGTTTCGCCCGGCAAGGATGCCCCGCCTCCGCCGCCGGCGGTCGATGGCCTGGCCGTTCCGGCCGGCAATCCCGACCTCCATTTCGCGTCGTTCGCGGCGAGCGCCCCGGTCGGCGGAACGACCGAACGCAGCGGCCTGCTGACGACGTGGATCGCCGGCGGCGCACCGTCTGCCCCGTCGGAACCCGTCAAGCCCGAATACGACATGCGGATGGCCGGCGCCCCGGCGCAATCGCCCGGCGCGATCGTCGCGAAGGCGCCGCCACCGCCGATGCCGACGCCTGCCGCATCGCCCGCACCTGTCGAACCGCAGCTGGCGGCCGCACCGCCGGCCGTCGCGCCAGGCCCGGTCATCCGGACGGCCGAACCCGAAGTTCCGCGTGCCCTGTCGCTCGACAGCTATCGCGCGCGCGCGCAGTCGGTGCTTCCGCAGGGGCCGATGGCGCGGGCACCCGCGATCAACGATACGCAGGGGCTGGCCCAGCGCGGCGAAGCGTTGCGCGCCCTCGCGACGAACCGCAGCCAGGCCCCGTTGCCGGCGGCGCTCCAGGCGCAGCAGGCGATCGATGCGGCCGGCGAGCCGCAGACTTTCTTCAGCGCGTCGGTGGCACTCGGGCTCGAACGCTATCGGCAGATGCAGATGCAGCGCGACGGTGCTGCACGGCGCGGGATCTGAGCTAGCCGCGCGTGCCGAAGATGGCGCTGCCCACGCGCACATGCGTGGCGCCGAGCGCGACGGCGGTCTCGAAATCACCGCTCATGCCCATCGACAGGCCCGCCAGGCCGTTGCGTCGCGCGATCTCGCGCAGCAGCGCGAAATGCGGGGCGGCCGGCTCGTCGGCCGGCGGGATGCACATCAGGCCTTCGATCGGAAGCCCGTGAATCTCGCGGCATTCGCCGAGGAACGCGTCGACCGATTCGGGCGCGATGCCCGCCTTCTGCGGTTCCGCACCCGTATTGACCTGGACGAAAAGACGAGGCCGGCGCGTACCGCGCGCGAACTCGGCGGCGAGGGCGGCGGCAAGCTTGGGCCGGTCGAGCGTCTGGATCGCGTCGAAGGTCGCGACCGCCTCGCGGACCTTGTTGGACTGGAGCGGCCCGATCAGGTGCAGCTCGAACGCGACGCCGGCGGCGCGCAGCGGCGCGTATTTCGCCATCGCTTCCTGCACGCGGTTCTCGCCGAACACGCGCTGGCCGGCGGCGATCGCCTGCTCGACGTCTTCGGTCGGATGGGTCTTCGCGACGGCGACGAGCGTGACACTGCCCTGCGGACGGCCGGCATTGCGGGTCGCATCGTCGATGCGCGTACGGACGGCTTCAAGTGCGGCGGAGATCATGCCCGCCTTGGATTACGTCATATGCCCCAAAAGAAAAAGGGGCAGCTTTCGCTGCCCCTTTCCCCACCGATCGTTTTTGAGACGATCAGAACGCGAGCGTCAGACCCGAGATGACGCCGTTGGCGCGCGACGACTGCGTGCCCGCCGTGAAGAAGTTGGCGTTCTGCGCGGCCGCCGTGTTGAGCGTGCCTTCCGTGAACTTGGCGGTGAAGACGCCGAGGTTCACGTTCACGCCCGGAGCGAGCGTGTAGCGGCCCGAAGCGCTGAGAGCTTCGATCTTGTCCTTGCCGCCGTTCTGCTGGGCAACGACACCGTTCGTGACCGTCGAGTGGTCGTTCTGCGACTGCGTGTAGTTGATCGACACCGCAGCGGCGCCGAACACGTAGCCGGCACCGACTTCCCAGCCGTAGCCGTTGTGGTTGCGGAGGCCGTCGGCGAGAGCGGCCGCAGCCGTCGTCGTCGTGCCGCCACCGATCTGGCGCCAGTCGCTGGTCTTCTGGTACGAACCGCCGACGTCGAAGCCCATGTACTGGAAGCCGAGACCGGCGTTCCAAGCCGAGGGGTCCTTCAGCGAGGCCTTGATCGCATCCGAGTTGCCGTAACCCGACGGCTTGTCGAACGTGATGTAGCCAGCGGCGGCGCGGATGCCGACGCCACCGATCGTGCGGACGAAGTTCAGGTTGGCGCCCACGCCGTTGATGTACTGCGTGTTCTCCGTGGCGAGGCCCTGGCGGTACGACATTTCCGGCGTGTAGTTGACGCCGAGCTGGAAGCCCTCGATGCGCGGCGTGTAGTACACGATCTTGTTCGAAATGCTGTCGATATCCATGCCCGTCGACGGGTGCGAAGCCTGACCCGACTGCGCGCTGACGCCAACGCGGCTGGTCGCGAACGCGCCAGCGTTGTTATCGCCGTTGATCATGCCGCCCGTGAAGGCTTCGAAGCCGCCCACGGCCGACTGCGAGGCGACGTTTTCGATGCCGCCCAGCTGGACCTGACCGAAGCTGCCTTCGATGAAGTTCCACATACGGCGGGTGATCGCGTTGCCCGACGAGGTGCCAGCGTTCGGGTTCAGCTGCCATACCGTACCGGCCGACATGCCCGACGGCAGGGCCGCACGGAAGGTCAGGATCAGACGGTTGTCCGAGGTCTGGTCGATGCCGCTGCTGCGGATCTGGCCGGCAACGTTGGTCTGGTCCGTGTACTGGACGAACTGGCGGGCGTAGCCGCCGACGGTCACGGCGAAGTTCGCCGAACCGAACGGCTGGGCCGGCGTCTGGGCAAGGGCCGGAGCCACTGCCGCAGCGACCAGCGCCGTCGTCGCAAGAAGAAGCTTCTTCATACTTTTTTCTCCATGTTGAGGCCAGATTACGGCCGCGCGGTCGTGATCCGCCCGCTCCCGAGGTTTTTCGCCCATGGGCCCGTAAACGGTCAACCCGAATAAGCCCTTCAGCGGGAATTCGAATTGACCATGTGGCACGAATGCAACATGCCCTCTACGGGGCAGTCGGCAATTCTGCCGGTGCATTTTGCAAAAATCCTAGGTTTCCAAGGAACTTAGGGGGGCGGGTTGCGGCAACGGCCCGAATGGACTAAATAGGTGGAATTATTGGCATCCGGGCGCGTTCCGGATGCGAACCCGCCTTTCACAAGGTCCTCGCCATGCGGAATCCGGTTTTCGGCCTTTTCATCGGCACGGCCCTGCTCGGCTTCACGGCCTGCAGCGGGCTGAAGGTCGAGGATAATTACCCCACGGTCGTGCCCGGCACCGACAGCAAGTGGGCGCCGCGCGACCAGGTGAACAAGGAAGGCGTGTTCGGCGAGGAAGGCCTCGGCGGCCTGTTCGGCGGCGGCAAGAAGGACGAGGGCGGCGGCGGTATCGGCGTGAATGCGCTGCTGTGGCGCGCCTCGCTCGACACGATCAATTTCATGCCCGTCACGTCGGCCGATCCGTTCGGCGGCGTCATCATCACCGACTGGTTCGCGCCCGCCGAGACGCCGAACGAGCGGTTCAAGATGAACATCTACATCCTCGGCCGCGACCTGCGCGCCGACGGCATCAAGGTGGCGGTGTTCCGCCAGCGCCGCGACGCGACCGGCAACTGGGCCGACGCGGCGGTCGAGTCGCGCACGCCGATCGACGTCGAGAACGCGATCCTGACGCGCGCGCGCCAGATCCGCCAGACCGCCGGCCGCTAGAGCACCCTTCACAGAATCTTTCGCTTCGCCTATTCATGGCGGCCCTTTCCTGAAGGTCCGTCGACGACATGGCACGCTATAACTTCCGCGAAACCGAAACCGCCTGGCAGAAGCGCTGGGACGACACGCGCGCCTTCGAGGCGAATGTCGATCCCGCACGCCCCAAATATTATGTGCTCGAGATGTTTCCCTATCCGTCGGGGCGCATCCACATGGGCCACGTGCGCAACTACACGCTTGGCGACGTCGTCGCGCGCCATCGCCGGGCCCTAGGCTACAACGTGCTGCATCCGATGGGTTGGGACGCGTTCGGCCTGCCGGCGGAGAACGCCGCGCGCGACATGAAGATCCACCCGGCCAAGTGGACCTACGACAACATCGCGACGATGCGCGGCGAATTGAAGCGCATGGGCCTGTCGATCGACTGGAGCAAGGAACTCGCGACCTGCCATCCGGGCTACTACGCGGCCCAGCAGAAGCTGTTCCTCGATTTCTTCGATGCCGGCCTCGTCTATCGCAAGGAAGCCTTCGTCAACTGGGACCCGGTCGACCACACCGTGCTCGCCAACGAGCAGGTGATCGACGGCAAGGGCTGGCGTTCGGGTGCCGCGGTCGAGAAGAAGAAGCTCTCGCAGTGGTTCTTCAAGATCACCGAGTATGCCGACGAGCTGCTCGAAGCCCTCGGCACGCTCGACCGCTGGCCGGAGAAGGTCCGGCTGATGCAGGACAACTGGATCGGCAAGTCGTCGGGTGCGTATGTGCGCTTCGCGCTTTCCGGCCGCGCCGACCGGGTCGAGGTCTTCACGACGCGCCCCGACACGCTGTTCGGCGCCTCGTTCCTGGCCCTGTCGCCCGACCACAAGCTGACCGCCGAGATGGCCGCGAAGAACCCGGCACTGGCCGAGTTCGTCGCCGAATGCCAGCGCGCGGGCACGTCGGCCGCCGTCATCGAGCAGCTGGAGAAGAAGGGCTTCGACACGGGCCTCAAGGCAAAGCACCCGTTCCTCGAGGGCGTGGAACTGCCCGTGTGGGTCGCCAACTTCGTGCTGATCGACTACGGCACGGGTGCCATCTTCGGCTGCCCGGCGCACGACCAGCGCGACTTCGATTTCGCGACCAAGTATTCCTTGCCGATCCGCACCGTCGTGTCGCCGGACGGCGACGCATCGTTCAAGGTGGGAGCCGAGCCCTATGTCGGTCCCGGCAAGATCGTCAATTCGGGCTTTCTCGACGGGCTCGACGTCGAAGCCGCGAAGGCGACGGTCGGCGCCAGGCTCAAGGCCGACGGCAACGGCGAGCCGACGACGATCTGGCGCCTGCGCGACTGGCTGATCAGCCGGCAGCGCTACTGGGGCTGCCCGATCCCGGTCGTGCACTGCGATTCGTGCGGTGTGGTCCCGGTCAAGGCCGCGGACCTTCCCGTGAAGCTGCCCGACGATGTCAGCTTCGAGAAGCCGGGCAATCCGCTCGACCATCATCCGACTTGGAAGCATGTCGGCTGCCCGAAATGCGGCAAGCCGGCGCGCCGCGAGACCGACACGTGCGACACGTTCGTCGATTCGTCGTGGTATTTCGCGCGCTTCTGCAGCCCGCGCGCCGGCGAACCGGTGACGCGTTCGGCGGGCGATTACTGGATGCCGGTCGACCAGTATGTCGGCGGTGTGGAACACGCGATCCTGCACCTGCTCTATTCGCGCTTCTTCACGCGCGCGATGAAGAAGACCGGGCACGCGAATCTCGACGAGCCGTTCGCCGGCCTGTTCACGCAAGGCATGGTCTGCCACGAGAGCTACAAGTCCGAAGCGGGCAAGTGGCTCTATCCCGAAGAGATCGAGCGCAAGCAAGACGGCAGCGTCGTCGAGACCGCGACCGGCAAGCCCGTCGCGGTCGGCCGGCGCGAGGTCATGTCGAAATCGAAGAAGAACGTCGTGGCGCCCGCGCGCATCATCGACGAATACGGTGCCGATACCGCGCGCCTGTTCATGCTGTCCGACAGCCCGCCCGAGCGTGATCTCGAATGGAGCGAGGCGGGCGTGGATGGCGCGTTCCGCTTCATCCAGCGCCTGTGGCGCGACGTGACTGAGCCGGAAGTCCCGTTCGCCGCGAAGGGAGCCGCAAGGCCCAACGCGCTGGCGCCGGCGGCCGACGCCGCACTTCGCGCGGTCCACAAGACGATCGCGTCCGTGACGGAAAATCTCGAAGGCTTCCGCTTCAACGTGGCGGTCGCACAGATCCGCACGCTCGCCAACACGCTGGGCGAGCTCGATCCCAAGGCGGACGGGGCAAGCTGGGTCCGCCGCGAGGCCTACGAAGCGCTGGTGCGCCTCGTCGGCCCGATGATTCCGCATGTCGCCGAGGCGATGTGGGCCGAGCTCGGCCATGCGACGATGCTGTGCAACGAAGCCTGGCCCAAGGCCGATCCGGCCCTGCTGGTCGACGAAAGCGTGACGCTGGCCGTGCAGGTCAACGGCAAGCTGCGCGGCACGATCGCCATTGCGCGCGACGCGGCCGAGCAGGTGGCGAAGGAAGCCGCACTTGCCGTGCCCAACGTGCAGACGGCGATGGCCGGGAAACCGGCACGCAAGATCGTCGTCGTGCCGAACAAGATCGTGAATATCGTCGTCTAGGTCGCGGCACCCGCCGCGCACCACTTCTTCCAGGCGGCGCGGTAGAAGCGCTCGAACTGGCGTGCCTTGGCGGGTGCCGCGCACAAAGTCGAATTCGCCACTCGCGCGCGCAGCGTTTCGCGCAGCACCGCCCGCCGCGGCGCGTCGTCGGCCAGACGCCGCGCAATCGCGAGATATTCCTCGGGCGAACTGGCGACGAGATCCTCGAGCTTCAGGCCCCTGAGCATCGCCGCCGTCCAGCGGCTCATCATGTTCCAGCCCGGCAGTGCCACGACCGGCACCCCCATGACCAGTGCGTCGAACGTCGTCGTCGAGCCTGAAAACGGGGACGTATCGAGGGCCACGTCGATCCCGTTGTACTGCTCCATGTGTTCGACGAACGAGCCGGCACTTGCGGGATAGTCGACGCGCGCCGGGTCCATGCCGTTGCGTTCGAAGGCGGCCGCTACCCGGGCCAGCAGCGACGGGACCTCGTACCAGTTCAGGTAACGCAGCAGGAGCCGGCTTTCCGGTACCTGCGCAAGCAGCAGCGCCCAAAGGTCGAGAGTCCGGTCCGAGACCTTGGACGGATTGTTGAGGCTACCGAACACGACCGGGCCCGCCGTGCGCGGCCGCACGGCCGGCAATCCTTCCGGAATCTCGGCGATGTAGAAGTGCGGCACACAAAGCACGCGCTCGGCGAATTTCTCCGCCGTGCCGCGCGGCGTCATCGTCCGGTCGGAGATCAGGTAGTCCATCACTTCCATGCCGCTCGTCGCGGCGTCGTAGAGGCTGATCTGGATAGGTGCCGGCCGATGTGCGGCGACCAATGGCCGGTTGAGGTCGAAGCGCCCGGCAAGGCAGACGAGGATGTCGATCCCGTCGGCCCGGATTCGGTCGGCCACGGCCCGGTCGTCGTGGCCGATGGTCGATTGCCAGCCGTCGGCCGCCGCCTGGAACGCCGCCGTCGTCGCATCGGGTATTGCGACCTCGCCGTAGAAGTGGATCTCGAACCGGGAACGGTCGTGCGCACGCACCAGCGGCAGCAGGTTGCGCGCCACCGAATGGCCGCGCAGATCGGCAGACAGGTAGCCGATCTTCAGCCGCCGTCCCAGATCGCGCGTGTTCGCGTGACGTACGGCCTGCCTGTAGAGCGGGCGCGCGTGCTTCGCCTCGAACCGTCGGTGCTCGGCGAAGAATTTCTCCGGATCGACCGACGGGTGATAGGTCAGCGACAGCAGGATGTTGCGGTGCGCATCGACATGACCCGGATCGGCCAGCAGCGCCTTCTCGAAGCATTCCAGCGCCTCGTCGATGCGGCCAAGATCGCGCAGCACGCTGCCGAGATTGCCCAACGCCACCGCGTGGCCGGGATCGAGTTCGAGCACGCGCCGGCAGGCGGCTTGCGCCTCGTCCAGCCGGCCGAGATCGCGCAGTGTCACGCCGATGCTCGACCACGTCTCGGCAAGGCCGGGATCGAGCTCGACCGCCTTGCGGTAGCTTGCCAGCGCGTCCTCGCGCCGCTGGAGCTGGCTGAGCGCGTTGCCGCGGTTGGACCAGGCGCGCGCGGAATCCGGATGCGCCGCGAGAACCCGGTCGAACTGCGCGAGTGCTTCTTCCTGCCGCTTCAGCTTCAGGTACGCGGCGCCGAGATTCGTCGCGATTTCCGCCATGCCGGGTGAGAGCGACAGCGCGCGCTCGAACGTCGCCGCGGCGCGCTCGAATGCGCCCTGCTCGAACAACGCGTTCCCGAGATTGAATACGTATTCGGCGTTGCCCGGATCGGCTTCGAGTACGGCCAGATAGTCCTGCTCGGCGTTCCGGAACTCGCCGAGGCCGAGATAGGCGTTGGCCCTGTTCACGAGAGTCGCGACCGAGCCCGGCTGCATCTGCAGCGCCTTGTTGCAGGCGTGGACGGCCTTGCGGTGATGGCCGAGCCTGACGAGCGCGAAGGCGAGATTGGACAGCGCCATCGGCTGGCGCGGGGCGCGTTCCAGCGACTTGTTGATCCAGTCGATCGCCGCCTTGAAGTTCCCGGTCTGCAGAAAAACGATGCCCAGATGGTGGAGGGCATCGGGGTTCTTCGGATCGAGCTTCAGGATTTCGTGGTACCCGGCCTTCGCGGCGTCGAGCCGGCCCGCCTGGTGGTTCGCCAGGGCGGCCCGGAACAGCGAGGTCTCGTCGGCCTTCGCCATTCAGACGCGCAGCAGCCAGAACTGGTAGCCGCCGAACAGCGACGGGTCGGCCTTCTCGACGGCTTCCCAGTTCGCGAGATCGGCGAACGTCTTTTCCTTCGGGAAGCGTTTCGCGTAGGCGCGTGTCGCGGGCACGTCGTCGGTGCGCCGCGCGGCCTGGCCGAGGCCGAAATCGAAGCCGAGGAAGCGCAGCGGCAACCCGTCGATCAGGCGGCGGATGCCCGCGATGTCGTAGCGATGCTCCATCACGTGGAAGCACAGATCGCGCAGCAGGCTGGCACTGTGGAAATCCGACCAGTGCGGCAGCTCGGTCTGCAGACGCTTGCCGAGCGCACCCGACTGCACGTCGGCACGGAAGGCGCGCAGGCCGGTAAGATCCGACGCGTAGCCGCGCGCGGCGATGGCCGCCCTCGCTTCGACCACGGCGGCGCGGCCGTGCTCGCCATAGAGCCCGAGGCGCATGAAGCTGCCGGGCACGCTCACCGCGACCAGCGCTTCGAGACCGGCGCGCGGATTCTCCATGTGATGCAGCACGCCGATCGATTCGACATGGCCCCAGCTTGCGCCGAGCTTCGGCAGGTCGAGGATGTCGGCCTGCGCGAAATGGATGTTCGGCACGCCGATCGTCTCGGCCTTGACGAGCCCGTAGGCGAGCGAGGCGCGCGACAGGTCGACCGCCTCGACCTGCACGTCGGCATAGTTGGCCGCGACCGTCAGCGGGTGCTGGCCCGTACCCGCACCCGGCATCAGCACGCGCAGCGGGCTGGTGAAGGCGGGGAAGGGGCCGGCGAATTCGAAGCGGCGGGAAAGCTCCGCGCGGATGTCGAAGGGCACGATGCGCCGCAGGTTGAGCCAGCGCGGATAGGGGTTCGTCTCGTACATCGCCCCCACCGCGAGGCTCGTGCGGTCGATGATCGAGATGAGCGTGGGGATGCGCGATTGCGCCGCGCGCACGTTCTCGGGCGCCGTGATCGTCGCCGCGACAAGGCCGGCAAGCTCGGGGAACATGCCGGCATCCGCGTCGAGCGGGGCGAACATCGCGCGGCGCGCAAGCCCGAATGCATCGCGGGGCAGGTCGGCGGCCGAATCGTCGGCCGTCTGCGGCCAGATGAATTCGTTGTTGTCGGCCTGCAGGGCGAGAGCGAGGACAAGCGGCATGGCGCCGACCGGCATGTCGGGCGCGCAGAGTGCCCGGCGCGCCTTGCACATGAACGCCTCGAAGACCGGGTCGCGCACGATGCAGCATACGAGCGTGGCCAGCATCAGCCCGTCGCGCGCCATCGCGAGCAGCAGGTCGCGCGCCGGCGTCTGCTGGGGATCGTCCATCCGGTACTTGCGCACGAGCTGGGCGGTCGCGCTCTGCGACAGCGCCTCGGTGTTCGCGCCGGGGGCCGCGAGGGCCGCCTCGATCAGCCCGGCCAGGCGCGGATGGAAGGACGGCGTGCGCGCCATCTCGAGGATCGAGACGAGCCCGTCGAGTGCATCAAGCTGCTGCGGGTCGGCGGAAAGGATGGCCGCGTAGGCGCCCAGCGCCCCGTCGAGGTCGCGTGCCGCGTGCAGGCGCCTTGCCTTGGCAAGCGCTTCGTCGATTTTCTGATCCATCGCGCGCACGCTTAGCAAACTGCTATCATCGGCGCCATGAAGATCGACGGGCGTGGAATCGCCGGATTCATCAAGCGGCCGGACCCGGCCGCCCGCGTGGTGCTGGTCTTCGGCCCCGACGCCGGCCTCGTGCGCGAGCGCGCCGAGGCGATCGCGCGTACGGCCGTGCCCGATCTCGCCGACCCGTTCGCGGTGGCCGAACTCTCGCCCGACACGCTGAAGGACGATCCGGCCCGCCTGTCCGACGAGGCGGCCGCCATCCCGATGCTGGGCGGCCGACGGCTGGTCCGCGTGCGCGGGGCGGGTACGGAATCGCTCGCCGCGGTCAAGAACCTGCTCGACGATCCCAAGGGCGACGGGCTGGTCGTGATCGAGGCTGGCGAACTTGAAAGCAAGTCCGCCCTGCGCAAGCTGTGCGAGGCGGCCGACAACGCCGCGGCGATCGCCTGCTATCGCGACGAGGGGGCCGATCTTTCGCGCACGATCGCCGACAGCCTCGCCGCATCCGGCATTTCCGCCGATTCCGACGCGCTCGAATGGCTGGCGATGCGCCTTGGCGGCGACCGCGCGATCACGCGCAGCGAGATCGAGAAGCTGTCGCTCTATGTCGGGGCCGGCAAGCGCGCCAGTGTGGAGGACTGCATCGCGATCATCGGCGATTCCGCCGACATCGATCTCGACGACGTCATCCGCGCCACGGCCGGCGGCGACATGACGTCGCTCGACCGCGCCTATTCGCGCGTGTCGGCCGAGGGCGACAGCTCGATCGGCGTGCTGCGCATGGTGTCGCGCCATTTCCAGCGCCTGCAGATGGCGCAGGGCGAGATGGCGCGCGGCCTCGATGCCGACGCCGCGATGGGCAAGCTGCGCCCGCCGGTCTTCTGGAAGGAAAAGGCGCCGTTCAAGACCCAGCTTGCCCGCTGGCCGCTGCCGCGCCTGACCGCCGCGCTGGAACGGCTGCTGGAGGCCGAGATCCAGTGCAAGTCGTCGGGCATGCCGGCCGAGCTGGTCGCCCAGCGCTGCCTGATGGCGCTGGCCCAGATGGCCGCCCAGGCCGCCCGCCGTTAGGAATTAACGGCAAATTTAGCGAAATCTTTACGTTTTGGCCTTTATGCTCGTCGAATCATGAGCATCGGGCCGTTTCGAGCCGTCGGACAGATCGACAATGTACCGCGCGGCGCCTCGCGCGAGGTGGTCGACGCGATCCGCGACGCCAGCCAGCGCAGCGGCGTCGACTTCAAGTACATGCTCGCCAAGGCCCAGACCGAATCGAGCTTCGATCCGCGCGCCAAGGCGCGCACCTCGTCGGCCTCGGGCCTCTACCAGTTCATCGAGAGCACGTGGCTCAACACCGTGCGCCAGCATGGTGCGAAACACGGGCTTGGCGACGCCGCCGCCCAGATCGAGGACGATTTCGCCGGCAATCCGCGCGTGCGCGATCCGGCCACGCGCCGCTCGATCCTCGACATGCGCTTCGATCCGAAGACCGCCAGTGCCATGGCCGCGGAGTTCGCCAAGTCGAACCACGCGCAGCTCGAGAACGCGCTGGGCTCCGGCGTCAACTCGACCGATCTCTATCTCGCGCACTTCCTGGGGGCGGGTGGGGCCACGCGTTTCCTCGCGAGCCACCGCAACGATCCGCAGCGCGTCGCGGCCGCACAGTTCCCCGAAGCCGCCGCCGCCAATCGCGGCGTGTTCTACGATCCGCAGTCGGGCCGTGCCCGCACGCTCGGGCAGGTCTACGATTTCTTCGCGAAGAAGATGACCGGCGAGATCGCCACGGTCGACGCGACGACGGCCGAAGAGCTGCCGGCAGCACCCGCGATGGGCCCGCGCAAGACGAAGCCCGAGCTGCCGGCGCAGCTCCAGGCGCTCGCCGCACAGTTCGGTCTCAAGGGCGCTTCGCTGAAGCCCGAAACCATCATGGCCATGGCGCTTCTGGCCGAGCCGCTCGTCGCCTCGGTGCGCGGCGGCAACTCGCTGTTCGATCAAGGCGGCAAAGCAAGCCGCGTGGGTGCGGGCAAGGTGTTCAACCCGGATATCGGAATCTAGGCCGCTATCCGAGCCGACGTCTGTCCGCCCGAAAAGTGGGGGAGACGATCATGAGCGTATCCTGTGCCGTAGGCGCCTGGGCGATGATGGCCCTTGCGATGGACAAGGCGGACGAAATGAAGTTCGCCTGCTACCCGGACCGCAAGACCTGCGTGGAAATGATGGAAGGCCTCGCGCGGCGCACCAAGCGCGGCTTCGACAACGGCGTCGTCGGCTGCCGCTTCGAGCGCGACGCGGTCGTGGGATCGGCGAAACTGCCGGAGACGGCGGGGATCACGCAACAGCGTTGATCGCCGGTTGACTTGCGCTACTTCAACTAACTAGCGGCGCGCTATTCAATCTTTGCGCTTTTTTGAAGATTGTGGCGCACACACAAGAGCTGAACATTCTCTGCCGTTAGAGACGTGCCGCCGCGCGAGTAGGGCACAACGTGATCAAAGTGGAGTTCATCGCTTGCGCCGCACTTCGTGCAGCGTCCTTGGTCTCGCTTCCAAACTTCTAGCTTTACCGAAGCCGGGATTATGCGTTGTCGCGATATCGCAAGTTTCCTGGTTTCAACTGCACCCAAGCGCTGATCTTCGGCTTCAACGGCAACTAACTTAAACTTAAATACAGAGCGCTTATCGACTTGTTCTTGCCAAACATCGACTAGCCGGAAATAGCCGTTATCGCTCCAGATTCCGCCGCGGATTTTTTCATAGACGCGAACTAAATCCGCGTCCTTCTCACTTGCTTTGTATTTCCGCGCGGCAGCGGCGAATTTGCCATTCTCTGTCGGCTTGCCTGACGGAAGGAACTCGGGCTGATCGACGAGCTTTGGATGGGGCGCACCCTTTCGCCGCGCCATGTCATGGCCTTCGTAAACAAGGACTAGCCCATCATCTTCGATTCGATCGGCATAGGGGGCGTCAGGTCTCAGTGACATTAGAATCACGGAGTGGCGACCATTGAGCCGAAAATTCATTCCGCGCTGAAGGCTAACGCCTTCAATTTGGCACATCTCAATGTAGCTAATTACTTGGCCGCGCAAATTCGATCCTCAAGAATGCAGAAGCATCATGAGGAACTGAATACATCTGTAGGTAAAACTTCAATTGGAATTTAGTGAGTCGACCTAGTTAACTCACTTTATTGCTGCCAGCTCCGCCTCCAGCGCGATCACGTGCGCGATCAGCTCGTCGGCGACGCGCAGCTGGTAGTCGTCGAAGGCGCCGGCGGGGGCGCGCAGGTCGGGCGTGGGATAGATGCCCTGGCGCCAGAGCAGGCGCTTGAAGAACAGGATCGATGTCTCGAGGCTCTGGTTCGAGAAGGCGAGGACCGGCAGCAGCCGGCGGAACAGCGCGATGGCGCCGTCGCGGTCGCCGGCCGCGTAAAGC
Source organism: Tagaea sp. (assembly GCA_965279565.1). Taxonomy (GTDB): domain Bacteria; phylum Pseudomonadota; class Alphaproteobacteria; order CACIAM-22H2; family CACIAM-22H2; genus Tagaea. The sequence goes on from OZ257249.1 coordinate 1,098,490, forward strand.
TTCAGGATCGCGACATAGACGATGTTGAACGCCGTCGGCATGAACGCGTCGACGTCGCGGTCGAGTGCTTCGATCAGCTGCATGACCGCCCAGCCGCCCGACACGTGCGCCCGGCCGCCGGTCGCCTGCTTCAGCGCCGTGTATTTGTGGCCGGCATTCGCCGTCTCGATCTTCAGATAGCGGAACGCGTCGACCGCCTCGAACGCGGCGAGGATCGCCGGCAGCGGTGCGCCCGATCCGCTCGCGTCCCAGTCCTGGACCATGACCGGCTTTCCGGCCGCGCGCGCCACGCCGGCGATATCGGCGACGTATTGCGCCTGCGATTCGTACGGCATGTTCACCAGCACGATATCGCAGCCCAGTTCGGCGAGCCGGCCGGCATGGCGGCAGCGTTCGTCCTGCGTGGGTGCAGATGCGCCGCCGACCACCGACGCGCGGCCGCCGGCCGTGGCCACGACCGTGCGCACGATCGCGTCGCGTTCGTCGGGCTGCAGCTTCTGCACCTCGGCCGCGAGGGCCGGCACGAGGAAACCGACCACGCCCGCGTCGAGGGCGACCTGAACGTGGCGTTCGAGGCCCGCGAGCGCCACGCTGCCGTCGGCAGCGAAAGGCGTGTTGAGCGACGTGACGATTCCCTTCACGGCGTTTCTTTCGCGGGCGGCAGGGCTTTCGCCATGCGCGCGACGGCGTCGGCGAGCCGGTCGACCGCGATCGGCTTGGCGAAGGTGCCGAGAAGATCGAGGCCGTAGGCCATCGTCAGCTTCGTCGCGGCCTCGCGCACGGTCTCGTCCGCACCCGACAGGATCAGCACGGAACCGCGGAAACGGCGCTGCGCCACCGCGCGCAGGAACTCGATCCCGTCCATGTCGGGCATGTTAAGATCGCACACGAGCAGTACGGGTGCATCGCCCAGATCCGAGACGGTGCGCAGCGCCAGCGGGGCGGACAGGCAGCTATGGACGCGCCCGATGCCGATCCGGCCGAGGGCCTTTTCCATGAAGCGGAGCGCGAACGAATCGTCGTCGACGACCACGGCGGTGATGGCCGAAAGCCCGGCGGCGTCCGGTCGTGCGTTGTCCAAGCCTCACCCATCGGCGGAATGCGTACGGCGCATTCTACGACGGACCGGGCGTCGGAAAACCCGAATTTAGTGCGCGGCGTGCTACTCGCCGACGCCGACCACGTCGACGAGACCTTCGCGGATCGCGTCGGCCAGCGCGTCCATGCCCTTGGAGAGTTCCTCGTGCGCGCGGCGCAGGGCGGAAAGCTCCTCGACATTCGCGCGGCCGACCGGCGAGCGGTTGGCGCCGAGATCGACGATGCAGGCGAGATAGCGCGCGCGGGCGCGCGCGGAATGCTGGATGGCCTGCTCGACCTCGCGCGTGCGCACGCGCGTGACGATCTCGCCGACCGCCTTGGCCTCTTCGGTCTTCGCGAGATGTTCGATGGTCTTCAGGAATCGGCCACGGCTCATCGGCTCCATCGCGTCGGGCATGCGGCGCGCGGGCACCTGCGGCTTGGGCTGGACCTGTGCCGAACCGCCGGCGGGGGCGGCCCCGCGCGGAACGAGGTTGGTCGACGCGACGGCAAGCTGCGGGCGGGCGGTGGCCGGGCGGGGTGCCGGGGCCACGGGTGCGGGAGCGGGTGCCGCCGACGTCACGGGCACCAGGCGCGGCTCGATCCGGCTGCCCTCGGTTCCGGAGAACAGCGAGCGGCGGGCGGGCTGTGCCTGTGCCGCTTCGGGCTGGTTCTGGGACGCGAGGTTGAACAGGCCCTTGTGGGACGGCAGGTCGGCGGTGGCGGCTTGCGACATGGTGCTCGGCTCCGGAACGCGTTGAGGTTCTTCTCCGGAATCCTTCGCAAGCCGCGCGCCAACCTTGAAATCGATCAATTTCAATCGGTTAGATACGTTCCGGATCGCCCGATGCCCGGCAGAAACGGTCCCGGGCGGCATTAACTGCCGGGCCCCGGTGATGCCGGTCACTGACGCGGCCGGTCGCACGCTGTTACACGCGCTTCCTTGAGATGCAACTTCCGGCACTCAATAGTCGGCCCCACAAACTTACCCCCCGAATCCATGAAACCCGCACCCGCCGTCCGACCCTTCGCGTGGCCGCTGCTTGCCGTGCTGCTGGCGATCTATGTCGTCGCGGAGGCGGCGTTCAACATCCGTCTCGTCGATACCGTGGCCGCCGCGGAGATCGACCCGGACGAGCTCGACGAGCTGACCACGCTGGGCAAGCTGTCCGGCGCGTTCGGGCTGATCCTGTTCGCACTTCGCCCCGCACTCCAGCGCGTGCGCCGGCTGCGCGTGTGGCACGCGGGCGTTTTCCTTGCCGCGTGGGCGGCGGCCTATGGCGGCCTGACGCTCGTCTACGAGACGGTCCTCGACCGCGTGCCGGTCGAAACGCAGTACGAGGCGTTCCATCTGGCGCTGTACCGCGAGGCGGTGTTCGCGGGCCTGGTCGAGAATCCCGACCTGCGCGCGCGCGAAGGCGAGCTGGAGGATTCGCACCGCCTGGCGCTCGTCAATCTCGCGGCACGCCTGACCGGCGACAAGCCGGAGATCCTCGCGATGCGCGACTGGCTGGCGCGCGGCGAGATGGCGCGGCTGGAGGGCGTGGCGCTCGAACCGCGCGCCGAGGCGGCCCTTGCGCGCGCGCGCGACGCCGGCGACGGCACGCTGCGCAACGCGACGGCCGCGATGTTCCTGCCGCCGATGTCGATGACGCTGTCGCTGCTGGCGATCGTCGCGAATCTGGGCGCGCTTGCAGCCCTCGTGCTGGCGCGCGCGCGGCGCCGGCGCGTGCGCCGGCTGGCCGCGATGGTGCCGCTGCTCGCCGTCGCCCTCTTCCTCGTCGCCGCCGACCGGCCGCCCTTCGCCGCCGACAGCGCCAACTTCCATCTCTATACGCAGCTCGAAAACCGGCTCGGAATCGTGGGCTGGATCTGGGGACGCGCGATCAACGGCGAGGCCGCGATCCTGAAGATGTCGGCCGACGCGATGGCGTCGCCCGCGAACTGGCGTTCAGCGGGGCTTGCGTTCGAGCCGGGCCAGCAGGTCGTCGAACTGGTCGAGCGAGCTGTAATGCAGCACGAGCTCGCCCGCACCGCCCTTGCGGGGCCGTAGCTCGACCTTGAGGCCGAGCGATTCGGTCAGCCGGCGCTCGATCGCGCGCGTATCGGCATCGCGCGCGTCGCCCGTGGCACCCTTCAGCTTCTTCTTCTTCGCGACAGGATCGGCAGCGGCCTTCAGGCGCGCTTCGGCCGCGCGCACGCTGAGGTCCTCGCGCACGACGATGTCGGCGAACAAGGCCGGGTCCTTCGCGGTCAGCACAAGACGCGCGTGTGCGGCCGTCAGCTTGCCTTCGCCGACCAGCTTCTGCACCGAGTCCGGCAGGTCGAGCAGGCGCAGCGTGTTGGCGACGTGCGGCCGGCTCTTGCCGACCGCTTCGGCGACGCGCTCCTGCGTGAACTTCATCTCGTCCATCAGGCGGCGATAGCCGAGCGCTTCCTCGATCGCGTCCAGATCCTGGCGCTGCAGGTTCTCGACGAGGGCCGCTTCCAGCGCCTCGCGGTCCGACAGGTCCTTCACGACCGCCGGGATCTCGTGGAGCTGGGCGGCCTGTGCGGCACGCCAGCGCCGCTCGCCGGCGATCAGTTCGTAAGACGTCGGGTCCTTCGGATCGCGGCGCACGAGGATGGGGGCGAGCACGCCCTGCGTCTTGATCGACGCGGTGAGCTCGGCGAGTGCCGCCGCATTGAAATTCCGCCGCGGCTGGAAACGCCCGGGATGGATCTTGCCGACCGGCAGGTTGCGCGTCCCGCGCGGCGTTTCCGAGCCGGCCTGGCCGGGGTTCGGCGTGCCGAGCAGCGAGGAGAGGCCGCGGCCCAGTCCCTTTTTTCCGTCGGCGGGCGTCATGCGGCCTGATCCGTCGCGAGGGCGCTTTCGCGCTTCAGCAGTTCGCTCGCCAGCATCACGTAGGCTTGCGAGCCCGGGCAGCGCAGGTCGTAGAGAAGTACGGGCTTGCCGTGCGACGGCGCTTCGGAGATGCGCACGTTGCGCGGGATCGCCGTCTCGTACACGACGTCGCCCAGATGCTGGCGCACGTCGGCGGCGACGGCTTCGGAGAGGTTGTTGCGCTTGTCGAACATCGTCAGCACCACGCCCTGCAGCGTCAACCTCGGGTTGAACCGGTCGCGCACGCGGTCGAGCGTGCGCATCAGGTTGGAAAGCCCTTCGAGCGCGAAGAACTCGCACTGCAGGGGAACCAGGAGCGCATCGGCCGCGACGAGCGCGTTGAGCGTCAGCAGCCCCAGCGACGGGGGCGCGTCGATCATCACGTAGTCGAGATCCATGTTCGCGACCGCTTCGACGAGCGCGTCGGCAAGCCGGTATTCGCGCCGCTCGAGATCGACGAGTTCGAGTTCGGCCCCGGCGAGATCGGGCGTTGCCGGCATCACCGTCAGGCCCGGGATGATCGAAGGCTGGATCGCTTCGCCCGGTGTCGCGTTGCCGATCAGCACGTCGTACGAGCCGACCTCGCGCTGGTCGGCCGGAATGCCGAAGCCGGTCGACGCATTGCCCTGCGGATCGAGATCGACGACGAGCACCTTCTTGCCGACGGCCGCGAGGGCCGTGGCGAGGTTGATCGCGGTCGTCGTCTTGCCGACCCCGCCCTTCTGGTTGGCGATCGCGAGAATGCGCGGCTTTTTTCTATTGTTGTCAGTCACTTGCGCGCGATATCCCGAAGCGTGAGGATTGCGGCGTCGGGTTCGGTCAGTGAAGCGGCGACGTCCACGCGCATATGCCACGCGCTTTCCGCCTGGGTCAATTCGGCTTTGTACGTCGCCCCCTTGAGAAACGTGCATAACCCGCCCGGCTCGAGCAACGGGACCGCAAGTTCGAGCAGGTCGGGCAGCGGCGCCAGCGCACGTGACGTGACCGCCGCGACCTTCAGCTCGCCCGCCAGGCGCTCGGCGCGTGTGTTGTGGATCTTGATCTTCGCACCGGTCTCGCGCGCGACCTCGATCTGGAACGCGCATTTGCGCGCGTCGGATTCGACCAGATGCACGATCTTCTCGGGCGCGCAGATCGCGATCACGAGGCCCGGAAAACCGGCCCCCGCCCCCAGATCGGCGATGCTCGCCGCGTCGCCCAGATGCGGCAGGACCTGCCAGGAATCGTAGAAATGGCGGATCCAGGTATCCGGCAGCGTGGTCGCCGAGACGAGATTGATCTTCGCCTGCCATTTTTCGAGAAGGCGTTGATACGTAACCAGTTTCTCGATTGTTTCTTGAGAAACACCGGTCCGCTTGGCGAAATCGGACGGCTTCACGCTGCCCGCCTTGCGTGGCGCAGCAGGATCGTAAGTGCGGCGGGCGTGACGCCGGAAATGCGCGCCGCCTGCCCCAGCGTGGCCGGGCGGACGGAAGCCAGCTTCTGGCGCATCTCGTTGGAAAGCGCCGTCAGCGCCGCGTAATCGAGATCGGCGGGCAGTTCGAGCCCTTCGTCGCGGCGGAACTCGCGGATATCGGCATCCTGCCGGGCGAGATAGCCGCGATAGAGCGCGTCGATTTCCACCTGCGTGGCGATGTCGGGCCGCAGCGCGCCCAGCTCCGGCCACACCGCCACGAGGCCGGCCCAGTCCACGCCGGGCAGCGCCAGAAGGTCGAGCGGCGAGCGCGCGACCCCGTCCTGGTTGACCGCGAAGCCGCGCTTCGCCAGCCGCGCAGGCGATTCCTTCAGGCGTTCGACCAGTGCGCGGGCCTCGGAAAGCCGGGCTTTCTTGTCGTTCCACGCATCCGTCCGAGCACCCGCGACGAAGCCGGCGGCAATGGCGCGGTCGGTCAGGCGCTGGTCGGCATTGTCGGCACGCAGCGTCAGGCGATATTCGGCGCGGCTCGTGAACATGCGATAGGGCTCGCGTGTACCCAGCGTGACCAGATCGTCGATCATCACGCCGATATACGCGTCCGCCCGGTCCAGCACGAAGGGGGCAGAGCCGCCCAGCGCCAGCGCCGCGTTGATTCCGGCGACCAGCCCCTGCGCGGCCGCTTCCTCGTAGCCCGTCGTGCCGTTGATCTGGCCGGCGAGATAGAGGCCGGGCTGGCGGATCGTTTCCAGCGTGGGCTTCAGCGCCCGCGGATCGATGAAATCGTACTCGATCGCATAGCCCGGGCGCAGCATCGTCGCGTTCTCAAGCCCTTGGATCGTCTTGAGGATTTCGAGCTGGACGGCAGCGGGCAGGGACGTGGAAATGCCGTTCGGGTAGACCGTGTCGTCGTCCAGGCCCTCGGGTTCGAGGAAGATCTGGTGGCGCTCGCGGCCGGCGAAGCGGACCACCTTGTCCTCGATCGACGGGCAATAGCGCGGGCCTACGCCTTCGATCTGGCCGGAATACATCGGGGCCTGATGCAGGTTCGCGCGGATGATGTCGTGCGTCGCCGGCGACGTGTAGGTGATCCCGCATTCGATCTGCGGCACCGCGATGCGGTCCGTCAGCGTCGAGAAGGGTTCGGGCGGATCGTCGGCGGGCTGCATTTCCAGTCCGGCCCAGCCGATCGTGCGCCCGTCGAGGCGCGGCGGCGTGCCGGTCTTGAGCCGGCCCAGCGGAAAGCCCAGCCGCGAAAGCGTTTCGGACAGCGCCACCGACGGCTTCTCGCCGACACGGCCGGCCGGGATCTTCTCGGTCCCGATATGGATGAGGCCGCGCAGGAACGTGCCCGTCGTCAGCACGACGGCACCGCAAGAAATCCGCGCCCCGTCGGCGGTCAGAACGGCCGCAACGCGGCCGTCGGCGCCGATCTCCAGATCCGCGGCTTCGCCGGCGCGGATCGCCAGATTCGCCTGGCCCGCCAGCATTTCCTGCATCGCCAGGCGATAGAGCTTGCGATCCGCCTGCGCGCGCGGGCCGCGCACGGCCGGGCCCTTCGAGCGGTTGAGCATACGGAACTGGATGCCGGCGCGGTCGATCGCGCGCGCCATCACGCCATCCAGCGCGTCGATCTCGCGCACGAGATGGCCCTTGCCGAGCCCGCCGATGGCGGGATTGCAGCTCATCTCGCCGATCTTGGCGGGATCGAGCGTCAGCAGCAGCGTGGCCGCACCGGCGCGCGCCGACGCGGCTGCGGCTTCGCAGCCGGCATGTCCGCCGCCGATAACGATCACGTCGAAGTCGGTTTCGCGCCACATGGGCGCAACCTAGGTAGTCGGCCGGGGCGCGTCAATTCATGCGCGGGCGGCGGGCGGATGTTTCTCGCGAAACATCGGGGATTGGTTAATCAAATCAGATATTTGCATACATTCAACGATTTGCGTTTTGCAATTTATCTAAAATCCGTAACGTTATCAACATTTTATCCCGAGACAGAATAGCCACTGTGGATTATCTTTTGGGCACTGGACTTACCGACAGGGGTTGCCCGCAATGGAAACCTATCTGGTGCAGTTCTACAAAGCCGGCCAGCCGCAAAACGCGCCTGGTTCGCCCGTCTTCGCCGGAAACGATTTCTCGACCGCAGCACAGGCCTACGACAAGGCCTCGCGCGAGCTCGGGCCCGGCTGGCTGATCCTGTGGAACCAGAAGTCGCGCATGAAACTGCAGAGCAAGCAGATCCTGCGCTCGGCGGCGATGGCCAAGTAGACCGCTCTATTTGCCGATACAGAATTCGGCGAAGAGCAGATCCAGCACATCCTCCACGCCGGTCCGGCCGGCGATGCGGCCCAGCGCGTCGCCCGCGATCCGCAATTCTTCCGCCACAAGCTCGGCCTCGCGCGCGGCACCCGCACGCGCAAGTGCTGCGCGCACGTCGACCAGCGCTTCGCGGTGACGCGCGCGCGTGACGAGCGGCGCGGAGCCGTCACCGTCCGAAAGTGCAGCAGCCGCGCGCGACGCGAGTTCGGATTCCAGATCCGCGATCCCGTCACCCGTCAGCGCCGACACGCGCAGGCCCGGGCCCGCGGGCACAAGGTCCGCCTTGTTGAGCACGACAAGCCCGGTGCGTGCGAATTCCGCCAGCGACGGATCGGGTGCGGGCGTGCGCGCATCGAGCACGACGAGCTTCAGGTCCGCTTCCTCCGCGCGCCGGCGCGCGCGCCGCATGCCCTCTATCTCGATCGCCGCGTGCGTGTCGCCCGCCGCCACGTCGCGCAGGCCTGCCGTGTCCCACAACGTCACCGGCCAGCCGGCAAGATCGAGATGCACCTCGATCACGTCGCGCGTCGTGCCGGCCGTCTCCGACACGATTGCCGCCTCGCGGCCCGCAAGCCGGTTGAGCAGGCTCGACTTGCCCGCATTCGGCGGCCCGAGGATCGCGACGGTAAAGCCCGCGCGCAGCCTTTCGCCGCGCGCGGCCCCGTCGATCAAGGCCTGAAGCTCGCGGTCGAGTGCCGCGAGCGGTTCGCGCATGCGCGCGATCAGGCCGCCGGGCACGTCGCCCTCGTCGGGGAAATCGATCTCCGCTTCGGCCTGTGCACGCAGCCTTAGAACGCGCCCGCGCAAGGCTTCGACGGCTTCGCCCAGCGCCCCGCCGAGCTGGCGCAACGCCTGCTGCGCCTGGCTTTTCGTTTCCGCCGCGATCAGGTCGGCGAGCGCTTCGACCTGGGCGAGGTCGAGCTTCCCGGCATCGAACGCGCGGCGCGCGAACTCGCCCGCACGCGCAAGACGCAGCCCCGGCTGCTTTCCAAGCGCTTCGAGCAGGGCCGCCAGCGTGGCGCGGCTGCCGTGGATGTGGAACTCGGCGACATCCTCGCCGGTGAAGCTCGCCGGGCCCGGAAACCACAGCACCAGCGCGTCGTCGATCGGCGACTTGTCGGCGGGATCGGCAAGCGGGGCACGCGTCGCCACGCGCGGGGCGGGCAGGCGGCCGGCGATGGCGGCCATCGCCGGCCCCGCCATCGGCCCCGACACGCGCACGACCGCGACCCCGGCCTTGCCGGCGGCACTGGCGGGCGCATAGATCGTGGCACGGGTCATCGCGGGCGGATCAGCCCTTGGGCTTGGGCGGGACGCGGTCTTCGTATTTCAGCATCAGGCGCTCGACGCGCTTTCCTTGCTGCATGTGGACCGACAGGATCTCGTCGATGTCCTCGCGCGTCTTGGGCGAATACCACACGCCCTCGGGATAGATCACCAGCGTCGGCCCGAACTCGCAGCGTTCGAGGCAGCCCGCCGTGTTGATCCGCGTCTCGGGCAGGCCAAGCTCCTTGGCGCGCGCCTTCATGTAGTCGCGCAGCTTCTCGGCGCCCTTCTCCTTGCAGCAGCCGCGCGGATGGCCGGCCGGCCGCTCGTTCGTGCAGACGAAGACATGGGCCTGATAGAAATGCTTGGGATCGCCGTCCACGTCATTTCGCCTTGTCGCGGTCGCCGGCAAGCGACCAGAATTTCTGCATCTGGTCCCAGCCCGCCCCGGTGAACCACTGGCGCAGGATCGTCTCGGGCTCCATCGCCTTCATGGCGCTTTCGAGCCGGCCGGTCATCTGGCCCATCAGCGCCTCCTGCATCGGCTTCACGTCGGGCAGGCCCATGAAGACCCGGGCCTCTTCCGGCGTGCACTCGACATCGATTTTGATCTTCATCGGCGCGACCTCATATCGTCATCGGACGACCTTACCCGCCCCCCGCCCGCACCCGCAACCGGTGCGGCCGTTCTTGCCAAAGGGCCGGCTTCGCTCTAAGTCGGACACGCACCCGTCACAGGGCAAGTCATCGGCTGAAGGAGTACGAACGATGGTCAAGGCGATCCGCGTCCACAAACCCGGCGGTCCCGACGCGATGACGTGGGAAGACATCGAGATCGCGGCCCCCGCCGCGAGCGAAGTGCTCGTCCGCCACACAGCGATCGGCGTCAATTTCATCGACACCTATTTCCGCTCGGGCCTCTATCCGGCCCCGGCCCCGTTCTCGCCGGGCAACGAGGCGGCGGGCGTGGTCGAGGCGGTCGGCGCGGGCGTGACCGACCTCAAGGCCGGCGACCGTGTGGCCTACGTGGCCGGCCCCGGCACCTATGCCGAGAAGCGCCTGGTGCCCGCCGACCGCGTGGTCAAGCTGCCCGCCGGCATTTCCGACAAGCAGGCCGCTTCGATGATGCTGAAGGGCATGACCGTGCAGTACCTGCTGCGCCGGACCTACAAGGTGCAGAAGGGCGACACGATCCTGTTCCACGCGGCCGCCGGCGGCGTGGGACTGATCGCGTGCCAGTGGGCGAAGCACCTGGGTGCGACGACCATCGGCACGGTCGGCTCGAAGGAAAAGGCCGAGCTCGCCAAGGCGCATGGCTGCCACCACACGGTCCTCTATCGCGAGACCGATTTCGTTCCGGCCGTGAAGGCGCTGACGAACAACGAGGGCGTGCCGGTGGTCTACGATTCGGTCGGCAAGGACACGCTGCTGAAGTCGCTCGACTGCCTGAAGCCGCTCGGCACGCTGGTCACGTTCGGCCAGTCCTCGGGCCCGGCAGAGCCGCTCAATCTCGGCCTGCTGTCGGCGAAGGGCTCGCTCTACGTCACGCGTCCGACGCTGAACACCTACGTTGCCAAGCGCGCCGACCTCGTCGCCACCGCGAACGACCTGTTCGACGTCGTGTCGAAGGGCGTGGTCAAGATCGAGACCACGGCCGAGTACGCGCTGAAGGACGCCGTGCGCGCGCACCAGGACCTCGAAGGCCGCAAGACGACGGGCTCGGTGATCCTGGTTCCGTAAACTCAGTCCGCGACGCGCGCCAGCGGCAGCTTCGCGGTCACGGTCGTTCCCTCGCCCTTCACGCTGGCGATCGAAAGCTCGCCTTCGTGGAGGGCGATCAGCTCCTTGCTGATCGACAGGCCAAGACCGGTTCCCTCGTGCCGGCGCGCCAGACGCGAGTCGAGCTGCACGAACGGCTCCATCGCCGCGCGCGCCTCGACCGGATCCATGCCCACACCGGTGTCGGCGACGCCGATGCGCACCGCGTCGGGATCGCGCCGCGCGAAGACGCGCACGCGCCCGCCGGCGGGCGTGAACTTGATCGCGTTCGAGACGAGATTCATCAGCACCTGCTGCAGGCGCAGCGAATCCCCGCGCACGCACAAAGCGGGGTCGGGGATGTCGGCCGTGATCGCGAGCCCGGCCTTCGTCGCGTTGGCGGCAAACAGCTTGATCGTGGTGCCGACGAGCGAATCCATGTCGACCGGCACCTCGATCAGCTCAAGACGCCCGGCCGCGATCTTCGACAGGTCGAGGATGTCGTTGATCAGGCGCAGCAGGTGCGTGCCGCTGTTGCGGATGTCGGCCGCATATTCGAAATAGCGCTCGTCGTTCGGCCCGAACAGCTTCGTCTCGATGATCTCGGCGAAGCCGATGATCGCGTTGAGCGGCGTGCGCAGCTCGTGGCTCATCACGGCAAGGAACGCGCTCTTGGCCGCCGACGCGGCTTCGGCGGCACTCTTGGCCTCGTGCAGCTCGATCTCGGCGCGCTTGCGTTCGGTGATGTCGGTGACCGTGCCCTCGTAGGCCAGCACGTTGCCGTCGCGGTCGCGCACGAGCCAGCCATTCTCGCTGACCCAGGCGTGTTCGCCCGTCGCGCGGCGGACGATCTCGGATTCGAAGTTCCGGATGTAGCCGTCGCGGTGCAGCAGGCGCTGGAACTCCGCCCGCCGGTCCGGATTCACGTACCAGCCCATGCCCGAGACCTTGGCCTTGGCGACCGCATCGAGCTGCTCGGCCTCGGTCGAGAAGCCGTTGATGCGCGCCAGCGCCAGGTTCGAGCGCAGCTGGATGCCGTCGGGCCGCGTGCGGTAGATGCCGAAATCGGCGTTCTCGAACATCGAGCGGTAGTCGGCCTCGGCCTGCTCGGCGGCCGCCTTGGCCTGTGCGAGACGCACCTCGGCGAGGTGGCGCTCGGTGATGTCCTCGATCGTGCCTTCGTAGCAGAGCACGCTGCCGTCGGGCCGGCGCACGACCCAGCCATTCTCCGAGATCCACACCCGCTCGCGCGTGCGGTGGCGATAGACCTCGGCGACGAAATTGACGACCCGGCCGTCGCGCTCGATCTGCGTGCGGAACTCGGCGCGCCGGTTCGGGTCGACATACCATTCCTGCGCGATGTCGGTGACGGCGGCGAGAAGCTGGGCCTCCGTCTCGTAGCCGTTGAAGCGCACGAGGGCGGGATTGGCGCGAAGCTGCCTGCCGTCCGGGGTGGAGCGGTAGAGCCCGACGCTCGAATTCTCGAAGATCGAGCGGTAGGCGACCTCGGCCTCGAAGGCGCGGTCCTGCGCGTCGATCAGCGCCGTGACGTCGACCATCGTTCCGAGAAAGCGCTCGCGCCCGTCGGCGCCGACCTCGCGCACGGCCGTCTGGCTGAACCAGACCCGCTTGCCGTCCGGCCGCTTGCCTTCGCTGACGAATTCGGAAACGACGCCCTCGTCGCGCAGCTTGGCGGCGAAGCGGTCGCGGTCGGTGCGCCGCGCATAGAAACGGTCGCCGACATGGCCCGGCTCCGCGCGCATCGTCTGCGCGTCGGGATAGCCGAACATGTGGGCAAGATATTCGTTGGCGCGCAGCAGCTGGCCGTCGCCGCCCGTTTCGTAGATGCCGATCCGTGCGGACTCGAAAATCCGCCGGTAGAAATCGCCGCCGCTGTCCGACATGAACTCCGCCCCGGCCTTACCGGGCGAAGCTTATCCGGTTATTCCGCCGACGGCACGTCCTCGATCCGGGTCCAGACCGGCAGGCCGCGCGCCGCGATCGCGGCCGCCTCGCGGTCGGCCCCCGGCGAGCGCGCGATGTGCAGGCACGCATCGCAGCGCGAGGCGAGGGCCAGCGAGATTTCCATCATTCTTGGATGGGTATGAGGCAGGCCCGCCGCTTCGAGCACCGGCAGGGCCGCGTTGACGCCGATCACCGGGACATGGCCGAGGCCAGCGACCTTGGCCGCCGCCTCGTTCATGCGCCTGAGGTTGGCTGCACGTCCCTCGGCCGTGGGCGCCGAATAGGGGCCCGCGACCATCACGTGCAGCACCGGCATCAGGTATTCATCGCCTCGAAGAAGTCCTTGTTGTTCTTCGAATGCTTGAGCTTGTCGATCAGGAACTCCATCGCGTCCGTCGTGCCCATCGGCATCAGGATGCGGCGCAGGACCCACATCTTCGACAGCACGGCCTTGTCGACCAGCAGCTCTTCCTTGCGCGTGCCCGACTTGGTGATGTCGATCGACGGGAAGGTGCGCTTGTCGGCCAGCTTGCGGTCGAGGATGATTTCCGAGTTACCCGTACCCTTGAACTCTTCGAAGATCACTTCGTCCATGCGGCTGCCGGTATCGATCAGGCCCGTGGCGATGATCGTGAGGGACCCGCCTTCCTCGATGTTGCGCGCGGCACCGAAGAAGCGCTTCGGGCGCTGCAGCGCGTTGGCGTCCACGCCGCCCGTCAGCACCTTGCCGGACGAGGGAACGACCGTGTTGTAGGCGCGCGCCAGGCGCGTGATGGAGTCGAGCAGGATCACGACGTCGCGCTTGTGCTCGACAAGGCGCTTGGCCTTCTCGATCACCATCTCGGCGACCTGCACGTGGCGCACGGCCGGCTCGTCGAAGGTGGAGCTGACGACCTCGCCCTTCACCGAGCGGATCATGTCGGTGACTTCCTCGGGCCGCTCGTCGATCAGCAGGACGATCAGGTAGACCTCGGGATGGTTCTGCGAGATCGAGTGCGCGATGTTCTGCAGCATCACGGTCTTGCCGACGCGCGGGGGCGCGATGATCAGGGCGCGCTGGCCCTTGCCGAGCGGGCAGACCAGATCGATGATCCGGCCGGTGATGTCGCGGCGCGTGGCCGGCGCGTTGTCGCGCTTGACCACTTCGGTGCGCCGGGCCGACAGCGTGCCCTTCAGCGCCACGGCCTCCTCGTCGCCCTGCGGGCGGCGGGCGGGCTTGGGCTTGGGCGGCGGCGGGGCCTCGACCGGCTCGTCGCCGAATTCGAGATTGAGCCGCGAGGTCGGATAGAACGGCGTCAGGTTGTCGAAGTTGATGCGGTGGCGCGCGACTTCCGGCTCGTCGAAATTGATCGTGCGCACGGCGGTCAGCGCGAAGTAGCGCTCGCCGTCCTTGGGCGCGCGGATCTGGCCTTCGACCGTGTCGCCGGTGCGCAGGCCGTAGCGGCGGATGATCTGCGGCGTGACGTAGATGTCGTCGGGGCCGGGCAGGTAGTTGGATTCGGGGCTGCGCAGGAAGCCGAACCCGTCGGAGAGGGTTTCGAGCACGCCGTCGCCGTAGATCGCCACGTCGTTCTCGGCCATCCGCTTGAGGATGGCGAACATCATGTCCTGCTTGCGCAGGGCCGACGCGGCTTCGATCTGGAGTTCTTCGGCGTACACCAGCAGCTCGGCGGGCGTCTTGCGCTTCAATTCCTGGAGATTCATTCTTTTTTCTGGGGCTGGGTTTGGGAGAGGACCCGCGAACGTTTGGGGCTTTCGGGCAAACCGGGACGCGGAGCGTCAGTCGGTTCGCGGGGTAGCCTCGGAAATCGTCGTCGGGAAGGATCGGCCGGCACGTAAAAGCGGCCACGAGAACGGGCTAGATGTCCGTCCGAAGCCCAATCTAGCCGATCCCGGGGCGAAGTCAATCGCCTTGCTCAGAAGGGTTTTACGATCACCATCAACACGATGACGACCATCAGCACCGTCGGGACCTCGTTCTGGAGCCGGTAGAAGCGCGCCGGACGGCGGTTCCTGTCGGCCGCGAAGTCCTTGCACCAGCGCGCCTGCAGGTGGTGGTGGACGGTCAACGCGGCCACGCAGGCGAGCTTCACGTGCAGCCAGCCGCCGGCCCAGTCCTGCACGGCGAGCAGCAGCCCGCCGAAGATCCACGTCGCCACCATCGCGGGATTCATGATCGCGCGCAGCAGGCGGCGCTCCATGACCTTGAAGGTCTGCGACGTCTCGGAGCCCGGTGCCGCCGCGCAGTGATAGACGAACAGGCGCGGCAGGTAGAGCAGCCCCGCCATCCACGACATCACCGAGACGACGTGGAGCCATTTGATCCAGAGATACCAGTCGTTGATCGTGTCCAATACCGCGTCCAACTTCACCCTCCGGCCGCCAGCGGGCACTTCGCGCATTCGGGTCCGCACAGGCGTGCACCGCCCGCCTCGCCGCTGCATTCGCGCGGGGCGCCGCGCACCAGCGCGCGCGCGATCTCGGCAAGTCCGCGGATGAAATCGGGATGCGTCGAGACGGTCGGCACGCGGGTGTAGTAGGGCACGCCGAGTTCCGACGCCCGGTCGCGGTACTCGATGTCGAGCTCGACCAGCGTTTCGGAATGCTCCGACACGAACGCGACGGGCACGACGACGACGGGCACCTTGTCAGCCGCCGCGCGCTCGATCTCGTGCTCGGTGCTCGGCCCGATCCATTCGAGCGGGCCCACGCGCGACTGGTAGCAGACGACATGGTCTAGCCCGGCAACGCCCAGGCGCGCCACGACCGCGGCGACGGTCAGTTCGACCTGCCGCTGGTAGGGATCGCCCTTCGCGACGATCTTCTTCGGCAGGCCGTGCGCCGAGAACAGCACGCGCGGCTTGCCGTGTTTCGACGCGGCGTCGAGATGGGCCCCCATCAGGTCGGCGATCGCGGCGACGAAGCCGGGCTGGCGCGGATAGCAGCACGCCGACACGGTCGCGACGGACAGGCCCTGAAGGCGCGCTTCGCGGTCCCACGCCTTCTTCGAGCTTGCCGTCGTCGTCGTCGAATATTGCGGATAGAGCGGCAGCAACACGATGCGGTCGGGTACGAACGCGGCCACGTCGCGCACCACGTCGGCCGTCAGCGGATTCCAGTAGCGCATCGCGGGGAAGCAGCGCACCTCGCCAAGGTCGCGCAGCGCGCTTTCCAGGGCCGTCGCCTGCGCCTTCGTGTTGGGCAGGATCGGCGAGCCGCCACCCATCTCGGCATAGATCCCGCGCGCCTTGCCCGCACGCCGCCCGGCGATGAAGTGCGCAAGCAGCCAGCGCAACGGATTGGGGATCCCGATGATCGCGGGATCGTTGAAAAGGTTGAACAGGAACGGCCGCACCGCTTCCGGCCGGTCGGGCCCGCCGAGATTGAAGAGGATGACCGCGATCTTCGGCATGGCTAGCCCTTGCGCGCGCGCCAGCCGCGGATCAGGTCGGCGAGGCGGCCGACATTCTCCGGCGGTGTCTGCGGGATCACGCCGTGGCCCAGATTGAACACGAACGGACCGGTGGCGAGCGCGTCGAGGATGCGCGTCGCGGCCCGGTCGAGCGCTTCGCCGCCGGCCGTCAGCGCGATCGGATCGAGATTGCCCTGCACGGTCGTCAGCTTCTGCAGGCGCTTGGCGAACGTCAGGGGTACCGCTGTGTCGAGGCCGAGGGCGGACACGCCCGGGATCGCGGCGGCTTTTTCGTAGAGCAGCCCGGAGCCTTTCGGGAAGAAGATCACCGGGATTTCGGGATGCTTCGCCGCGATCGCCGCGACGATCTTCGCGACGGGGGCGAGCACCCATTCGGCGTACTCGTCCTCGGGCAGGATTCCGGCCCATGTGTCGAAAAGCTGCAGCGCTTCGGCACCGGCCGCGACCTGGCGCAGCAGGTAACCGGTCGTCGCCTCGACGAGCAGGTCGATCAGCCGGCGGAACGCGGCGCGGTCGCGATAGGCGAACAGCCGGACATTGGCGAAATCCTTGCTCGTTCCGCCCTCGACCATGTAGGTCGCGACGGTCCACGGAGCGCCCGCAAAACCGATCAGCGCGGTCGCGTCGGGCAGGTTCGCGCTCACGCGCGCGACGGTCTCGTAGACCGGGGCGACGCGCGCGGAAAATCCGGCGAGCCCCGCTTCGAGTTTCGCGACACCGGCCGCGTCGCGCACGGGCTCGAGGACGGGACCCTCGCCCTCGCGGAATTCGAGCTTCTGGCCGAGCCCGTGAGGCACCATCAGGATGTCGGAAAACAGGATCGCCGCGTCCATCGCGAAGCGGCGCAGCGGCTGCAGCGTGATCTCGCAGGCAAGATCGGGACGTAGGCACAGATCGACGAAGCCGTTCGCCTGGGCACGCGTCGCGCGATACTCTGGCAAATACCGGCCGGCCTGGCGCATCAGCCAGAAGCACGGGCGCTCGTGCACCTCGCCGCGCAGGGAGCGCACGAACGGTTTGGCCTGGCTTGGGGTCGCACGCGGCTGGATCATCGATGCAAAGTACCTCGGGGCGGAAAAGCGGGCGGAGTGTACCCGCCACGCTGCCCCTCTACCAAACAAGAATCTAAATACTTTCTAGGTAGTGGAGGTAGATGGGTGCCTGTGGATGATGGGGAATCCATCTTGTCCCGGCTTCGTCCCCGTCGCGTGTCACGCGCACAGATTTGTGGACGAACGCCGGTGACCGTCGGGAAAAATGCCGCGACTCTTGCACCGGCGTGGCATGGCAAACGGGGATGAACGCATCCGGGATACCGGGGATAACCCGGTGGCGGCGAGTTCTCCCCACTCTTCGCCACGTTGGCAAGATTCGGTTCGCCCTGTGCCGAAGTGCCGCTTGACGTGTATACGGTTTGGGGACGAATTTTTGACCCTGTGGATGAACACCGTGTTTGTGCCCCTGATCCCCGCATTCCCCAGATGAAGCGTTTCCATCTTCACCTCGTTTCCGACGCGACCGGCGAGACGCTGAACTCGGTCGTGCGCGCATGTCTGGTGCAGTTCGAGAACGTCGAGCCCGTCGAACACATGTGGTCGATGATCCGTTCCGACCGCCAGCTCGAGAAGGTGATGGCCGGCATCGCGGCGAACCCCGGCGTCGTCCTCTACACGGTGATCGAGGAACGCGTGCGCGCCCAGCTCGAGACCGCGTGCCGCGCGCTGTCGATGCCGTGCATCCCGGTCCTCGATCCCACGATGGGCGCGCTCACGAACTATCTCGGCCTCAAGACGCGCAACCTGCCCGGCCGCCAGCACGTGCTCGACGCCGACTATTTCCGCCGCATCGACGCGATCAACTGGGTGATGATCCACGACGACGGCCAGGCCGCGCAGGGCCTCGGCGACGCGGAAGTGATCCTCGTGGGCGTGTCGCGCACGTCGAAGACACCGACCTGCATCTATCTCGCCAATCGCGGCATCAAGGCCGCGAACGTACCCTTCGTGCCGGGCGTGGCACTGCCCGACGAGATCGAGGCGCTGCACGCGAAGGAAAACGGGCCGATGTTCGTGGGCCTCACCAACGATCCCAACATCCTCGTGCAGCTGCGGCGCAACCGCCTCAACATGCTGAACGAGAATCGCGAGACGGATTACACCGATCTCGACAAGGTGCGCGGCGAAGTCGTCGAGGCGCGCCGCTTCTTCACCGCGCGCGGCTGGCCGGTCATCGACGTGGCGCGCCGCTCGATCGAGGAGACGTCGGCGCAGATCATGACGATGGTCCAGGAGCGGCGCGAGAAGGCCGCCAAGCCGCAATGACGAAGCTATTCAACGCCGAAGCCCCGCCCGTTGTCCTCGCCTCGCAGAGCCGCTTCCGGCGCGAGATGCTGGAACGCGCGGGCCTGATGTTCGCGGTCGAGCCGGCGCACGTGGACGAGGACGAGATCAAGCGCTCGATGCATGCCGACGGCGCTTCGGTCGACGACGTCGCGATCAAGCTGGCCGAGCACAAGGCGCGCCGCGTGGCGCTGCGCAATCCCGGCGCCATCGTCATCGGCTCGGACCAGATGCTCGACTGCAACGGCGTGTGGTTCGACAAGCCCGTCGATCGCGCGCATGCGGAGGCGCACCTGCGCGCCCTCTCCGGCAAGACGCACCGGCTTGCCACCGCCGCCGTCGTCTTCCGCAACGGGACGCGCGTCTGGCACCACGTGGAGCATGCGCGCCTGACGATGCGCCCGCTCGACGACGCGTTCATCGCACGCTATCTCGACGCGGCGGGCGAAGACGCCTACGCGTCGGTCGGCGCGTACCAGCTCGAAGGGCTGGGCGCCCAGCTCTTCGCGCGCGTCGAAGGCGATTTCTTCGTCATCCTCGGCCTGCCGCTGCTCGCGTTGCTCGGCTTCCTGCGCGCACAGGGCGTGGTGCCGGAATGACGCGTGTACTCGGTCTCACCGGTTCGATCGCGATGGGCAAGTCGACCGCGGCGCGCATCCTGCGGCGCATGCACGTGCCCGTCTACGATTCCGACGCCGAGATCCACAAGCTGCTCGCGCGCGGCGGCGACGGCGTGGCGCCGGTCGCGGCTGCGTTTCCCGGCGTGGTGCGCGCCGGGGCGGTCGACCGTGCCGCACTCGGGGCACGCGTCTTCGCCGATCCCGCCGACCTGCGCCGGCTCGAGGCAATCCTGCATCCGCTCGCCTGGCGCAATCAGCGCGCCTTCCTTGCCCGGCACATGCGCGCGCGCACGAAGCTCGTGTGCCTCGATGTACCCCTGCTCTACGAGACGATGGGCGAGCGCAACTGCGATCTCGTCGTCGTCGTGTCGGCCTCGCCCGCGATCCAGCGCCAGCGTGCACTCGCCCGGCCGGGCATGACGCCGGCGAAGCTCGACGGCATCCTCGCGCGCCAGATGCCCGACGCGAAGAAGCGTGCGCTTGCCGACCTCGTCGCGGTCTCGGCCCTTGGCCAGCTCGCGACGTTGCGCACGCTGCGCAAAGCCGCGAGACTGGCCCGCCACATCCCCCGCCGACGGAAAGCCTGATGCGCGAAATCGTCCTCGACACCGAAACCACCGGCCTCGATCCCAGGAGCCACCGCATCCTTGAGGTGGCGTGCATCGAGCTCGTCAACCACGTGCCGACGGGGGCGAAGTTCCACAAGCTCGTCGATCCGGAGATGGAGATTTCGGCCGAAGCCGCTTCCATCCACGGCATCACGAACGCGAAGGTGAAGGGTGCACCCGTCTTCTCGGCGATCGTGTCGGAGTTCCTCGAATTCATCGGCGATTCGAAGCTCGTCATCCACAATGCCGAGTTCGACGTGGGCTTCCTCAATGCCGAGCTCGTCCGGCTTGGCTTCCCGAAGATCCCGATCACGCGCGCCATCGACACGGTGCAGGTCGCGCGCAAGAAGTTCCCCGGAGCACCCGCCTCGCTCGACGCGCTCTGCAAGCGCTTCGGCATCGACAACGCGCACCGCACGCTGCATGGCGCGCTGCTCGACGCCGACCTGCTCGCGCAGGTCTATCTCGAACTGATCGGCGGCCGGCAGGCGGCGTTGCTGGGAACCGACATGACCATCGCAGGCGGCAAGCCCGCTGCAGTGGCGGTCGCGAAGGGGCCCACGCGCATCGCGCGCGCCCACGCCCCCACCGAAGCGGAAGCCGCGGCACACGCCGCTGCCCTCGCCAAGCTCAAGACGCCCGTCTGGCTGAACTGATCAATTCGGCAGGATGATCTTCGATGTCGGGCCGGTGGCCGACGGGGCCGGCGGCGTGTCGGTGCGCTCGGCCAGCCGCTTGCGGTAGAGCTCGACGAAATCGACGGGCTGCAGCAGCAGCGGCGGGAAGCCGCCCTCGCGCGTGGAATCGGCGACGATATTGCGCGCGAACGGGAACAGCAGGCGCGGGCATTCGATCATCAGGAACGGCCCGAGATGTTCCTGCGGCAGGCCCGACACCTGGAACACGCCGGCATAGAGGCATTCGATGACGAAGACGGTTTCCTCGCCGCTGCGCGCCGATGCCTCGATCGACAGCTCGACCTCGTAGACGTCCTGGCCCAGCGGGCGCGCCTCGACCTTCACGTCGGCGCCAACCTGCGGGTTCTTGTCCTGCTGCAGGAAGATGTCGGGCGCGCGCGGGCTCTCGAAGGACAGGTCCTTGAGATACTGGGCGAGAACGCCGAACACGGGGCCTTGGGCGGCGGCACCGCTCGCGGGATCGGTCATGGGACGGGAAACTCCGGTCGGAGGAAAGACCGGCGGGGGTTAACACGAACCGCCGGACCGGCTCAATCGTCGAATTGGAGGCGCACGATCTCGGCGTTCTTCGCCTCGTGCCCGGTCAGCGCCCGGATGAAGCCCCAGTGCGAGACGACGGCCACACTGCCGCGGTCGTCGAACCCGGCGGCGCGGGCCCGGAAACGCGCGCCGCGCGCGTGGAGCTCGTCCTCGGTCTCGTCGCGCCCGAGGCCGACATGGTCGTGCCACCACGGGTCGTCCAGATGGTCGAAATCGAGCTCCGGGAAGCGCTGCCGGAGCACCGACGGCGGCGAGCCGATGTCGCAGTGGAAGGCCGCCCGTTCGCCGACGAGCGGGTCGACATCGACGCAAAGGCCCAGCCGCCCGGCGATGATCAGCGCCGTTTCGAGGGCGCGCGTATAGGGGCTGGCGATCAGCCGGCGAACGCCGTGGCCGGCAAGGGCATCGGCCGCTTCCGCCGCCTGGGCGCGGCCAAGCTCGGTCAGGCGCGGATCGGGGATGCCCGGATCGACGCGCGTGCGCGAAAAGATCACGTTGAACTCGGATTGGCCGTGTCGGATCAGCAGCATGGGCGGGGGTGAATCGGACCTTGTCGCAGCCGCGGGTGCGGAATTACGGGCATTGCCGCTTGTTCCCGGCCCCCGCCACGCTTATTTATAGCAGGACGGGACGGGAAATCACCCGCCTCTCCCCCTTTTTCCGGCAGGCCGACGCAGATGGGCGATATGGCATTCATGGACATCCTGCTCTTCGCGGCGGTCGCGGCGTTCCTGATCCTGCGTCTGCGCAGCATCCTGGGCAAACGCACGGGGGCCGAGGATTCCGAACGCTGGCGCGCCCGTCCGCCTGAGCGCACGCTCGACCGCGCCGACAAGGTTCCCGACAACGTCACGCCGTTCCCCGGTGCACCCCGTCCGGCCACCGACGCGGCCCCGGCCGAAGACGCCGCACCCGCCGCCGATCCCGCCCTCCAGGCAGGCTACGACGCGATCCGCCGCGTCGACGCTTCCTTTGCACCCGTCGAGTTCGTGCAGGGTGCCCGCGGCGCGTTCGAGATGATCGTGCAGGCCTTCGCGCAGGGCGACACCGCCACGCTGAAGCCGCTGCTCGCCCCCGACGTCTACGAAGGCTTCGCCAAGGCGATCAAGGATCGCGTCGCGGCCAAGCACACGCTGGAAACCACGCTGGTCGGCATCCGCAGCGCCGAGATCGTCGCCGCGGGCATGGAAGGCCGCTTCGCGAACGTGACGGTCAAGTTCGTCACCGAGCAGGTCAACGTCACGCGCGACGCCGACGGCAACGTTGTCGACGGCGACGCGACGAAGATGACCGTGCTGACCGACCTGTGGACCTTCGCGCGCGACACGCGCAACCGCGACCCGAACTGGGCGCTCGTGCGCACCGAGGAACCGGCGTAAGGCGAGCCGCCTTGCCGGTCCGCAATCTCGCACTCCTGCTGCTGGCCGCCGCCCTCGCAGGCTGTGCGGCCGCCCCGCCGCCGGCCCCGCCGCCCGAACCGCCCGCCCGTCTCGTCCTCACGCCCGCCGCGTTCGCGGACCTTCCCGGCTGGACGGCGGACCGCCACGCCGAAGCGCTGCCGGCATTGCTGCGCAGCTGCGCGCGTCTCGCACGCCTTGCCGACACGCAGACGATCGGCAACGAGGCACTCGCCGGGCGCGTGGCGGACTGGCGCGCACCGTGTGCCGCCGCGCGCGACGTGCCGCCCGCCAGCGCGCAGGCGTTCTTCGAGGCGAACTTCCGGCCCTTCGCGCTGTCGAACAATGCCGAACGTACGGGCCTGTTCACCGGCTATTACGAACCCGAGCTGCGCGGCAGCCTCGCGCGCACGCCGCGCTATGCGACACCGCTCTATGGAAGGCCCGACGATCTCGTCACCGTCGATCTGGGTGCCTTCCGCGAGGAGCTGCGCGGCCAGCGCCTCGCCGGGCGCGTGGAGGCGGGTGCCTTGCGCCCCTACGAACCGCGCGCGCGCATCGTCGAGGGTGCGCTGGGTGCGCGCGGCAAGCCGCTGGTCTGGGTCGAGGATGCGACCGAGGCGTTCTTCCTCGAAGTGCAGGGCTCGGGCCGCGTCGTGCTCGACGACGGGCGGATCCTGCGCGTCGGATTTGCAGCACAGAACGGCCACGTTTACGTGCCCATCGGGCGCACGCTGATCGAGCGCGGTGCCTTGGTGCGCGAGAACGTGTCGATGCAGTCGATCAAGGCGTGGCTCGCGGCGAACCCGGCCGAGGCGGCCGCGATCCGCAACTCGAACCCGTCCTATGTGTTCTTCCGCCTGCTCGAAGGCGACGGGCCGCTGGGCAGCGAAGGCGTGGCGCTGACGCCGGGCCGTTCGCTCGCGGTCGACCGCAACTTCCTGCCGATGGGCGTGCCGATGTTCCTCGACGCCGACGATCCGCTCGATCCCGCACGGCGCGTGTCGCGCCTGATGATGGCGCAGGACACCGGTGGGGCCATCCGCGGGCCCGTGCGCGGCGACGTGTTCTGGGGCCCCGGCCGCGATGCCGAGGAGCGTGCCGGCCGCATGCGCTCGACGGGCCGCGCGTGGCTCCTGCTGCCGCGCGAAGTCGCGGAGCGGCGGTTCCGGGGGAGTTGACCGTAAGGTCCCTCGAGAGCTATCGCACTTGCCAGAATAATCCCGGTAGCTGATCAAAACACTTATAGATACAATATTTATTCAAGGTGCTCGCGTAGTCGATCTTCGAAAGTAATTCGCCCGCTGTTCGACATTCCTTCGAGAAGAAGAGCCCGAATGCCCAATTTTCTGCAGATGGTCTCGCTGTTGCGTGAACAAATGAACGCAACATTGTCTAGGTCGGATGTTCTAAAGCCGCTTGCTTGGCTAATCGGACTCTTGGGCGCGGCAACATTGTCTTTTTTGTTAGCAAATGCTCCCGAGTGGCTTTTACTCGCATCGGGCATTTCGTTCGTCGCGAGCATAATTCTGTATGCCGGTGCTTATATATTCTGCCTTCTAAAGGATAGGGATGCACTACGATCAGAGAAATATTCTCTGCATAAAATGGCGATTGAGCGCGGGGTTTATGGAGACAGTACGACTGGAATGATCGAGTCCGAGGCCGTCACGCCTCAAAACATCAACGCTCAAACAACATCCTCGCTTCCGCTCCAAATTAACACAGTTACCACGCCGGAGACGGAGCGATGACCAAGCGATTCTTGATAGCAACCGATCCGCTAACCTCGGATGAGGAACGGCGCCTTAAAGATGCATTGGGGAAAGCAGGTTGGTGGCACTGGCTACCTAATTTTTGGCTCGTGAAAGATAGTAGCGATAGCCTGACCCCAAAGAAAATCTCTGATGTAATATTTGAGATCAACAATACTGTTCGGTGCTTAGTCTATGAGATTGAGCCGGTTGGTTGGCATGCGCGCACAAAAAAAGATGCGAGTGGTCGCAGCATGACTGAGTGGCTTTTCAAGTCTTGGCCTGATTTTCCCAACCAAGAATAATCGGCAGAGAATCGGAATTGTTCCGTTGGGTTCCGTCACCCAACCCATGCGAAAACACTCCGAGTAGAACTCGACACGTTTTCTAACTCAGCTATGCACCAACTATTGTTGTGTGGGCTTAGTCCGTAATCGGAATGTGCTGCGGATCCGCTGCGACGCGATCCAGCCACGCACGCACGTTGGGGAAGGGGGCCAGCGCGAAGCCGCCTTCTTCCGCGACATGCGTGTAGGCGTAGAGCGCCAAGTCCGCGACCGTCGGGTGCTGCCCCACGAAGAAGGGCCGCGACGCGAGATGGGTTTCCATCACGCCGAGGGCCGCCACACCCTGCGGGCGTTTCATTTCGATGAGCTGGGCGCGCAACGGCGTGATCTCGATCCCGTGCGTCAGCCAGTAGCGCACGGTCGCGATGTTGGGCTCGTGGCTGTACTGCTCGAAGAACATCCACTGCATCACCTGCGCGAATTCGAGCCGGTCGTCGGGCAGCCACGCAGTTCCCTTCGCGAGCCAGCACAGGATCGCGTTCGATTCCGCGATATAGGTGCCGTCGTCAAGCCGCAGCAGCGGGACGCGGCCGTTGGGATTGCGCGCCAGGAACGAAGGCGTGCGGGTGGCCCCGGTGTCGATGTCGACGACGGTGCGGGTATAGGACAAGCCCAGCTTGTGCATGAGCAGCCGGCACTTGTACGCGTTGCCCGAGGACGGGCTGTCGAATAGCTCGATCATGGATGCATGGATAGGGGCGGGCGGGCATCCGCACAAACGGGTTTTTCCGGGCCAAGACCAAGCTATACTTGGTCATATGTCGGCCCGACGCCTGCCCCCGCTCAACGCCCTGCGTGCCTTCGAGGCGGCGGCGCGCAATGGCGGCTTCACGGCAGCCGCGCGCGAACTGAACGTGTCGCCCGCCGCGATCAGCCAGCATGTCGCGGCCCTCGAGGCGCATCTGGGCGTGCGGCTCTTCCGCCGCATGGCGCGCGGGTTGGAGATCACCGACGCCGGCCGCGCCTATCTGCCGGGGCTGGAGGAAGGTTTCGCCACGCTTGCCGCGGCGACGGGCGCGCTGCGCGGCCGGCCGCGCGCGGGCAAGCTCGTCGTCTCGACGCTGCCGTCCTTCGCGACCGGATGGCTCGTGCCGCGCCTGCCGGATTTCCGCCGCCGCTATCCCGAGATCGACGCCGTCCTCCGCTCGGAATGGCGCTTCATCGATTTCGCGCGCGACGCGGTCGATGTCGCGATCCGCTACACGAAGGAACCGCCGGCGGCGCTGCGCGCCGACCGGCTGCTGCCCGAAACGCTGTTCCTGTGCGCGGCCCCGGCCCTGGCGCACACGCTGCGCAAGCCCGCCGATCTTGCGAAGGCCACGCTGTTGCACGATTCCAGCATCGGGCGCAGCGAGCCGCGGCTGGGCTGGGAACCGTGGCTCGACCTGCTCGGCCTGCCCGCGTCGCTCGCGGCACGCGGCCCGGGCTTCTCGGATTCCAGCGCCCTCTATGTCGCTGCCCGCCTCGGGCACGGCGTGGCGGTGGGGCGCAGCGCGCCGCTGGCCGACGATCTGGCGGCGGGAAGGCTCGTGCGCCTGTTCGATCTCGAACTGCCGTCGGGCTTCGCCTATTGGGTGGTCGCCCCGAAGGCGGGAACGGAAGACCCGCGCGTTTCGGCCTTCCGCAGCTGGGTCCTCGACGCGCGCACGCCCGCGTTGCTATAGAAAGCGCTGTCCTCTCGGGGGAAACAGATGTCCGTCATCACCAATATCGAAGACCTGCGCCTCCTCGCGAAGAAGCGGGTCCCCCGCATGTTCTACGACTACGCGGACTCGGGTGCGTGGACCGAGCAGACCTACCGCGCCAACACGAGCGACTTCGCGAAGATCCGCCTGCGCCAGCGCGTCGCGGTCGACATGGACAACCGCACGCTCGCCACGAAGATGGTCGGGCAAGACGTTTCCATGCCGGTGGCCCTTTCGCCCACCGGCCTCACCGGCATGCAGCATGCCGACGGCGAGATCCACGCCGCGCGCGCGGCGGCAGCCTTCGGCGTGCCCTTCACGCTGTCGATGATGAGTATTTGCTCCATCGAGGATGTCGCGGCGAACACCGACAAGCCGTTCTGGTTCCAACCCTACGTGCTGCGCGACCGCGAATTCATGGGCCGCCTGATCGACCGCGCCAAGGCGGCGAAATGCTCGGCGCTCGTGCTGACGCTCGACCTGCAGATCCTCGGCCAGCGCCACAAGGACATCCGCAACGGCCTGTCGGCACCGCCCAAGCTGACGCTGACGAACATCCTGAACATGATGACCAAGCCGCGCTGGTGCATGGGCATGCTGGGCACGAAGCGCCATGGCTTCGGCAACATCGTCGGGCACGTCAAGGGTGTGGCCGACATGTCGTCGCTGTCGGCGTGGACGACGCAGCAGTTCGACCCGCGCCTGTCGTGGGACGACGTCAAATGGGTCAAGGACCGCTGGGGCGGCAAGCTGATCCTGAAGGGCATCCTCGACGAGGAAGACGCGCGCCTTGCGGCCAACTCGGGTGCGGACGCGCTGATCGTGTCGAACCATGGCGGCCGCCAGCTCGATGGCGCCTTGTCGTCGATCGCCAAGCTCGCCCCCATCGTCGACGCGGTCGGCAGCAAGATCGAGGTTTTCTTCGACGGCGGCATCCGTTCCGGCCAGGACGTGCTGAAGGCGCTGGCGATCGGGGCGAAGGGCACCTTCATCGGCCGCGCGTTCCTCTATGGCCTGGGTGCCATGGGCGGGCCGGGTGTTACGAAGGCGCTCGAGATCATCCGCAAGGAACTCGACGTGACGATGGCGTTCTGCGGCAAGACCGACTCGCGCAGGCTCGATCGCGGCGACCTGATCGTGACCGACGACGTGCGCCGGGAATTCGGCCTGGCGAAATAGGGCGGCGATGGCGCGGCGCACCGCCACGGTTCCCGACGCGCATCTCTTCGAACTCGCCATGCGCGACGTGGTGCCGCTGAAGCGGCGCAAGTCACGCGCGAAACCGGCCGCACCCGTCGCCGTCGCGGCGGAACCGGTCCCGCTGCCGGTCGCGCGCCGCGCGGTCTATGTGCCGCTGCCGGTCGCGGCCCCGCCGCCGCGCGCACCTTCGCGCAAGACCCCCGAACCCGGCCTCGACAAGAACACCGCGCGCCGCTTCGAGCGCGGCGAACTGCCCATCGATTCCGCCATCGACCTGCACGGCCTCACGCAGGCGCGCGCGCACGAAGCGCTCGACGCGTTCGTCGCCAACGCGGTGCGCGGCGGGGCGCGCGTGCTGCTCGTCGTCACCGGCAAGGGGCGACTGGGCGAGGGGATCCTGCGCAAGCACGTGCCCGACTGGCTGAAGCTCGGGCCGCATGCGTCGCGGATTCTCCGGCTGGCGTCCGCGCGCATCCAGCATGGCGGCGAGGGCGCCTATTACGTTCTGCTGCGGCGAAACCGATGACGCCGTTCGGCCAGAAGGTGCGCGACCTGCGCAAGGCGCGCGGCATCACCATGAAGCAGATGGCCGCCGATCTCGACATCAGCCAGGCGTATCTCTCGGCCCTCGAACACGGCCATCGCGGCCAGCCGTCGCCCGCCCTCGTCGTGCAGATCTGCGAATATTTCCACCTGATCTGGGACGATTTCGAGGACGTGCACCGGCTCGCCGGAATTTCCCATCCGCGCGTGACCGTCGACACGCGCGGCCTCGACCCGCGCAAGACGGAGCTCGCGAACCTGCTGGCCGAGCGGATCCGGGGCCTGTCGGACGGCGATACGGAAGATTTGCTGAAGCGCCTAAAGACTGCGCAAACCGTTGCCGGAAAGCCACTAAAGCGTTGATTTGAATTGCCTTTCTTTCGCCACAAGAAAGGCCCGCCTTCGCCATGCCGCCTTGTTCCAATCGGGGCACTGGCAACCATGCGAAGGAGAAATTCCATGCGCAACGCTGCTCTCGCCCTAGCGCTCGGTGCGGCCCTCGCCACCGGGGCCTGCTCCAATCTCGGCAAGACCGAACAGCGCACGCTGTCCGGCGCCGCGATCGGTGCCGCCGTCGGCACCGGCATCGGCGCCGTCTCCGGCGGCCTCGACATGGGTGCCGGCGCCCTGATCGGCGCCGGCGTGGGTGCCGCCGGCGGCTTCCTCTACGACCAGATCGAGAAGAAAAAGTGACGCGACCCGTTACAGGATGAACTTCGACAGGTCCGCGTTCTTCGCGAGGTCGGCGACCTTGTCGCGTACGTAGCCGGCGTCGATGGCGATGGCCTCGCCGCCGCGGTCCGAGGCGGTGTAACTGATCTCTTCCAGCAGCCGTTCGAGGATCGTGTGCAGGCGGCGGGCACCGATGTTCTCGACGCCGCGATTGACGTCGGCGGCAAGGCCGGCGATCGCCTCGATCGCGTCGTCGCCGAAGCTGAGTGCCACTTCTTCGGTCTTCAGCAACGCCACATACTGCTTGATCAG
Source organism: Tagaea sp. (assembly GCA_965279565.1). Taxonomy (GTDB): domain Bacteria; phylum Pseudomonadota; class Alphaproteobacteria; order CACIAM-22H2; family CACIAM-22H2; genus Tagaea. The sequence goes on from OZ257249.1 coordinate 1,127,324, forward strand.
GCTGTTCTCCGGCTCGCGCAGGATGCGCACGAAGTCTTCCTTCTCCAGCCCCTTGAGCTCCACGCGGATCGGCAGGCGGCCCTGCAGCTCGGGCAGCAGGTCCGACGGCTTGGCGACATGGAACGCGCCCGACGCGATGAACAGGATGTGGTCGGTCTTCACGGGCCCGTGCTTGGTGGAAACCGTCGTGCCCTCGATCAGCGGCAGCAGGTCGCGCTGCACGCCTTCGCGGCTCACGTCGGCCCCGCCGACGCGATCGCCGCGCCCGCAGATCTTGTCGATCTCGTCGATGAACACGATGCCGTTCTGCTCGACCGCGAGCTTTGCTTCCTTCAGCACGCGCTCCTGATCGACGAGCTTGTCGGCCTCTTCCTGCAGCAGCACGGCATGGCTTTCGCCGACCTTCATCTTGCGCGTCTTGGTGCGCCCGCCGAAGGCCTTGGACAGCATGTCGTTGAGATTGACCATCCCCATCTGGCCGCCCGGCATGCCGGGCACGTCCATCATCGGCATCTGCATGCCGCCGGCATTGTCGGCGACCTGCAGCTCGATCTCGCGGTCGGAAAGCTGGCCTTCGCGCAGCATCTTGCGGAACTTCTGCTTCGTGTCGGCGGATGCGTTCGCCCCCACCAGCGCTTCGAGCACGCGGTCCTCGGCGGCAAGTTCGGCGCGCGCTTCCACTTCCTTGCGCAGGCGCGTGCGCGTCATCTCGAGTGCGATCTCCATCAGGTCGCGCACGATCTGCTCGACGTCGCGGCCGACATAGCCCACTTCCGTGAACTTCGTCGCCTCGACCTTGATGAACGGCGCCTGGGCGAGCTTCGCCAGGCGGCGCGCGATCTCGGTCTTGCCGCAGCCGGTGGGCCCGATCATCAGGATGTTCTTGGGGAGTACTTCGTCGCGAAGCTCAGGCGCAAGCTGCAGCCGGCGCCAGCGGTTGCGGAGCGCGACCGCGACGGCGCGCTTGGCCGCGTCCTGGCCGACGATGTAGCGGTCGAGTTCGGAAACGATCTCGCGCGGGGAGAAGGCCGGCTGGCTCATAGTTCCTCGATGGTCAGGTTGCCGTTGGTGTAGACGCAGATTTCGGCGGCGATCTTCAGCGACCGCTCGGCGATCTCGCGTGCGGAAAGCTCGGTCGAGCCGACAAGCGCGCGCGCGGCCGACAGCGCATAGGAGCCGCCCGAGCCGATCCCGATCAGCCCGTCCTCGGGCTCCAGCACGTCGCCGGTCCCGGTGAGTACAAGGCTCACCTGCTTGTCGGCGACGGCCATCATCGCCTCGAGCCGGCGCAGATAGCGGTCGGTGCGCCAGTCCTTGGCAAGCTCGACGCAGGCGCGCATCAGCTGGTCGGGGTGCTTCTCGAGCTTGGCTTCGAGCCGCTCGAACAGTGTGAAGGCGTCGGCCGTGGCCCCGGCGAAGCCGGCGATCACGTTGCCGTTGCCGATCCGGCGCACCTTGCGGGCGTTCGACTTGATGACGGTCGCCCCCAGGCTGACCTGCCCGTCGCCGGCGATGACGACCTTGCCCGCCCGGCGGACGGCCAGGATCGTGGTGCCGTGCCAGCTCTCGTTCCGGTTGGAATCCATTGGTGGAATTGCCTTTCTTTCCAGCACCCTCGATCTAGGGGTGTGCGCGCCCCGGATCAAGCGGCCGGGACTTATCTGTGGTCCGGGCAGCCATTCGTCTGGTAAATATCGGCCGTTATGGCCGAACCCAAACCCACCGTCTATCCGTTCCCTTCGCCGCGCCGGGCCACGGTCAAGCGCGCCACGAAGGAGACCCAGATCGAAGCCACCGTCAATCTCGACGGGTCGGGCGTCTACGACGTTTCGACCGGCATCGGTTTCCTCGACCACATGATGGAACAGCTCTCGCGCCACTCGCTGATCGATATCCAGCTGCGCGCGAAGGGCGACTTGCACATCGATTTCCACCACACGACAGAGGATGTGGGCATCGCATTGGGCGAAGCGGTCGCCAAGGCGCTGGGCGAGCGCAAGGGCATCGTGCGCTACGGCGACGCGATGATCCCCATGGACGAGACGCTGACGCGCGTGGCACTCGACGCGTCGAACCGGCCGTATCTCATCTGGAAGGTCGCCTTCACGCGGCCCAAGCTCGGCGACATGGACACCGAGCTGTTCAAGGAATGGTTCCAGGCCTTCGCGCAGAACGCGGGCCTGACGCTGCATGTCGAGAACCTGTACGGCGAGAACAACCACCACATCGTCGAATCCTGCTTCAAGGGACTGGCCCGTGCGCTGCGCGCGGCCGTGACGATCGATCCGCGCAAGGCCGACGCCATCCCGTCGACCAAGGGCGTGCTCGGCGGCGGCTCGGCCGACGGCGTCGACGTGTGATGGGTTCGAAGCTCTACACCGTCCATTCCAGCCCCTTCGCGACCGGACCCGACCGCGGCGCCATCTTCGTGCGCGAAGGCTTCAGCTGGCCCGCCTGCCTGTTCGGCGTGCTGTGGGCGCTGCGCCATCGCCTGTGGTGGCCGGCCGCCGGCATGTTCGCCTATCTCGTGGCGCTGGCGGCGGTGGAGACGTTCCTGCCGCTCGATCCGGTGCGCGTGATCTGCTTCGATCTCGCCTTCGCGCTGATCGTCGGCTTCGAGGCGAACGACCTGCGCCGCCACGCCCTTGCCGAACGCGGCTATGTCGAGAAGGGCTACGCGCGCGGCCATTCGCTCGGCGAGGCCGAGCTTCGCTGGTTCTCGGCGCACGCATGAAGATCGCCGTCGTCGATTACGGGTCGGGCAACCTGCGCTCGGCCGCCAAGGCGTTCGAGCGCCAGGCGGGGCCGGGCCACGAGGTCGCGATCACCGCCGATCCCGATGTCGTGCGCAAGGCCGACCGCGTCGTGCTGCCGGGGCAGGGGGCGTTTGGCGACTGTGCCGCGGGCCTGCGTGCCGTGCCGGGCATGGTCGCCGCGCTGGAAGAAGCGGTGCTGAAGCGCGCAGTCCCCTTCTTCGGCATCTGCGTGGGCATGCAGCTTCTCGCCACGCGCGGGCTCGAATACGGCACGCATGCGGGGCTAGGCTGGATCGCGGGCGAAACGCGCCGCATGACGCCGGCCGATCCGGCACTCAAGCTGCCGCAGCTGGGGTGGAACGCGCTCGATTTCCGCGAGCACGCGCTGACGGCCGGCATCCCGAAGGACGCGCACGTCTATTTCGCGAACTCGTACCATTTCGTGCCGAGCGACCCCGCGCAGGTGTTCGCGACGGCCGACTATGGCGGCCCGATCGTCGCGGCAGTACTTCAGGACAACATCTTCGGCACGCAGTTCCACCCGGAAAAGAGCCAGGCCGTGGGCCTGCGCCTCGTCTCGAACTTCCTCGCGTGGAATCCATGATCCTGTTCCCGGCCATCGACCTCAAAGGCGGCAAGTGCGTGCGGCTGCTGCGCGGCGAGATGTCGGCCGCCACGACCTTCAACGACGATCCGGCCGACCAGGCGCGCAAGTTCGCCGCCGCGGGCTGCCGCTGGATCCATGTCGTCGATCTCGACGGTGCCTTCGCCGGCGCCCCGGTCAACGCGCCCGCCGTGCGCGCGATCCTGGGGGCCGTGAAAGTACCCGTCCAGCTCGGCGGCGGAATCCGCGACGCGGCCGGTATTGCCGCGTGGCTCGATGCCGGAATCAACCGCGTGATCCTCGGCACCGTCGCGCTGCGCAACCCGGATCTGGTCAAGCAGGCGTGCCACGACTGGCCGGGGCGCATCGTCGTCGGCATCGACGCGCGCGGCGGTCGCGTGGCGGTCGAAGGCTGGGCGGAGACGTCCGACGTGCTCGCGGTCGATCTTGCGAAGAAGTTCGCGAACGCCGGCGTGGCCGCCATCGTCTACACCGACATCGAACGCGACGGCGCCATGGGCGGGCCGAATGTCGAGGCGACGGCGTCGCTCGCCAAGGCCTGCGGCATCCCGGTCATCGCGTCGGGCGGCGTGTCGTCGCTTGAAGATCTTTCCGCGCTGAAGGCCCGCGCTGCCGACGGCATCGTCGGCGTGATCTCGGGTCGCGCGCTCTATGACGGGCGCATCGATCTCGCATCGGCCGTCAAGCTGCTGGATGCCGCCTGATGCTGAAGATCCGCATCATCCCCTGCCTCGACGTCAAGAACGGCCGCGTGGTCAAGGGCGTCAATTTCGTCGATCTCGTCGATGCGGGCGACCCGGTGCAAGCCGCCGCCGCCTACGACGCGGCGGGGGCGGACGAGCTCTGCTTCCTCGACATCGCCGCCAGCCACGAGAACCGCGAGACGATCTACGACGTCGTCGCGCGCACCGCCGCACGCTGCTTCATGCCGCTGACGGTCGGCGGCGGCGTGCGCAGCACGGACGACATCCGCAAGCTGCTGCTCGCCGGGGCCGACAAGGCGTCGATCAACACGGCCGCCGTCACGCGGCCCGAATTCGTGCGCGAGGCGGCCGAGAAGTTCGGCAGCCAGTGCGTGACCGTCGCGGTCGACGCCAAGCGCGTGGCGCCGGGCCGGTTCGAGGTCTTCACCCATGGCGGGCGCAACCCGACGGGGCTGGAAGCCGTGGGCTGGGCGAAGCGCATGGTCGAGCTGGGGGCGGGGGAGATCCTGCTGACCTCGATGGACCGCGACGGCACCAAGGCGGGCTTCGACACCGAGCTGACCCGCGCCATCGCCGACGCCGTGCCCGTGCCGGTCATCGCGTCGGGCGGGGTGGGCACGCTCGACCATTTCACCGACGGCGTGCGCGAAGGCCATGCCGCCGCCCTGCTGGCTGCGTCGGTCTTCCATTTCGGCACCTACACGATCGCGCAGGTGAAGGCGCACTTGGCCGCCGCCGGCGTTCCGGTGCGCCCGGCTTGAGTTCCCCTGCTTGAGTTCGTGGCCCCGCTCTGCCATTTTCGGGGCATGCCCATGACCCAACCGCCCCCGAACTCCGACGACATCCTGCTGCGGCTGTTCCGCACGATCGAGAGCCGGCGCAACGCCGATCCCGAGGTGTCGCACACGGCCAAGCTCTTCCAGAAGGGCACCAAGAAGATCGCGCAGAAGGTCGGCGAGGAGGCGGTCGAGGTCGTCATCGAGGCGATCCGCAACAACCGCAAGCGTCTCGTCGACGAGAGTGCGGACCTCATGTACCACCTGCTCGTCCTGTGGGCCGACGCGCATATCGAGCCGCACGAGATCTGGGACGAGCTGGCGCGCCGCGCCGGCATGTCCGGCATCTCCGAGAAGGCCGCGCGCGATCCCGACGACGAAGACTGAGGCGGCGATGGCCTACGATCCGAACAACGTGTTCGCCCGGATCCTGCGCGGCGAGATCCCGTGCAAGAAGGTCTACGAGAACGAGCACGTGCTGGCGTTCCACGACATAGCACCCCAGACACCCGTCCACGTGCTGGTGATCCCGAAGGGCGCCTACGTGTCGATGGACGATTTCACGGCGAAGGCGAGCGTGGCCGAGCAGGGCGCCTTCCTGAAGGCGGTCGGCGACGTGGCTCGGCTCGTCGGCGTCGCCGAAAGCGGCTATCGCGTGCTGTCGAACTGCGGCGTCGACGGCAACCAGGAAGTGCCGCACCTGCACATGCACATCTTCGCCGGCAAGCCGCTCGGGCGGATGATCGGCAAGACGGCCTAGAACTCCTCGTCCCAATCGGCATCGCGCGTTCCGGCCTTCGCCGGTGCGGCCGTTTTCGCGGGCTTCGGCTTCTCGGCCGCAGGTGCCGCCGCCTTGGCCGGCGGACGGCCGCCGTCGCCATGGAAGCTCGCCACGACGTCGACGAGCTGGCCCGCCTGTTCGGCGAGCGAAGCGGCGGAAGCCGAGCTTTCCTCGACGAGGGCCGCATTCTGCTGCGTGGCGGCATCCAGGTCGCTCAGCGCCTTGTTGATCTCGGTGATGCTGCGCGACTGTTCGCGGCTGCCCGCCGCGATCTCGGGTGCTATCTCGGCCACGCGGCGCACGATGTCGACGATGCCCGACAGCGCGTCGCCGGCCCCGCCGGCGAGCTTCACGCCCTGGCCCACCTCGCGCGTGCTCTGTGCGATCAGCTCGCGGATCTGCTGGGAAGCCTGGCGCGAACGGTCGGCGAGCGAGCGCACCTCCTGTGCCACGACCGCGAAGCCCTTCCCCGATTCCCCGGCGCGGGCGGCCTCGACCGCGGCGTTGAGGGCGAGCAGCTTCGTCTGGAACGAAATCTCCTCCATCACCTGGATGATCTCGGCGATGCGCGAGGACGACAATTCGATGCCCGACATCGCCGACACGACGCTGGAAACGGCACTGCCGCCGCTCTCGGCGCGGGCCAGCGCGTCGGCCGCCAGTTTGCGCGCCTGTTCGGAATTCTGCGCGTTCATCGACACGGTCGCGGAGATCTCCGCCATCGTGGCGACCGTTTCCTGCAGGGCCGAGGCCTGCCGCTCGGTGCGTGCGGCAAGGTCGCTGCTGCCCTGCGAGATCTCGCTTGCCGCCGCGCGGATCGCATCGACCGATTCGGCAACCTGCTCGGCCGTCTGCGACAGGCGCACCACCATCGCCTTTTCCTTTTCCTGCAATGCGCGCTGGGCCTCAGAATTCTGGCGCAGCACCTCGACCGAGCGCATCAGGCCGCCGATCTCGTCGCCGCGATCCGTACCCGCGATGGAAACGTCGAGATTGCCGCCGGCGATCTGCGTCGTGGTCGCTTCCGCGGCACCGATGTCGCGCGACACGCGCATGACGACCCGCAGCATCGTCAGGAAAAGCAGCAGGATCGCGGCGGCGAGGATCGCCGTCTGCACGTAGAACTGCCGCGTGTGCGTCTTCAGGCGCGCGGCCAGCGCATCGTCGAGGCGCTGGGAAAGGCTGCGCCAGCTTTCGAGCAGGAAATCGAGATAGGCCTCGTCGTCGGCCACGACGAGCGGTGCGGACGGCATGCTCTTCGTCGCCACGTCGAACGCGCCCTCGAAGCGCTGGCTGCGGTCCTGCAGCGCCATGCCGCTGGCCACGCGTTGTTCCCAGCCGCGGCCGGCCGCGTCGATGCGCGCCGCGCGCGCGGCATTGCGCAGCTGGCGACGGAGCGTCTCCTGGATCATGCCGCGCTGCTGCTGCAGTCCTTCGATCTGCTGCTGGAGCGATTCGGCCGTCGTCGAACGGCTGGCGAGCGTCTCGTCGAGCAGGAACAGACGGCCCATCTGGTAGGCGCGGCTCAGCATCAGGTTCGGCAGCACGTCGAACTGGTTGATCATCATCAGCACGATGTCGGTTTCGGCGTCGCCGAGCACGTTGAACGCGTCGGCCGACCCGTAGACGAGATCGCGGAACTGCGCGAACGTCGCCTCGTGGAGCTGCACGAGGCTCGACGCGGTCAGGTCGCTCCCCGGCTGCGTCGCCAGCACGCGATCGACCGCCGGCTTGATCGCGGCGAGCGCAGCCACGCCCTGCCCGTGCGCCGCGCGCAGCCGCACGTCGGCGGCGGCCAGGCGCTCCATCGATTTGCGGATCTGGTCCTTGTGCCGCGCGATCCCCTCGCGCTCGAACGTGCCGGTCACCGCGCCTTTCAGCAGCGCGATCTTGTGGCGGTAGAGACCTTCGCCCAGATCGCGCAGCGGCCCGATATAGTGGGCGCCGGCCAAGATCCTTTCCTCGCTCTTCAGGTCGCCCCAGTCCCGGTAGACGAGGGTCGCGAGCATGCCGCCCGCCACGATCGCCGCCGCACAGATCAGGCCTGTCAGTTTGGTCGAGATCTTCATGTCGTTCGCTTCCGGTCGGTTCAGGAAAGTGCGCCGAGGATGTGCACGACGCGCTGCTTGAGCGCCTCGAGCGCCACCGGCTTGACGACGTAGCCGTTGACGCCGGCTTGCAGCACCGACGTCACGGTCTCCTTGTCGGCATTGCCGGTGACCATGATCACCGGCACGCGCTTGAGCACCGGGTGCGACCGCATGCTCTTGAGCAGGTCGAGCCCGGACCCGTTGTCCATGTTGAAGTCCGAGATGACGAGGTTGTAGGGGCGCAGACCCAGCTCCTTGAGCGCGTCGGCGCCGCTGCCGGCCTCGTCGATCGATTCGAAACCCATCTTGCGCAGGTAGCTGCGCACCAGTCCGCGCATGCTGGGCTGGTCGTCGACGACGAGCACGCGTAGGGATCTTGCGGCGGGCATTTCAGCGTTCTCCGTTTCCGGGTTCGAGCATCGCCGCGGCGATCCGCGACAGGGGGAGTTCGAGTTTGGCCGCACCGGCCTCTGTCGCCGCGCGCGGCATGCCGTAGACGACCGACGTGGCGGAATCCTGCGCGATGGTCAGCGCACCCGCCTCGCGCATGGCCTTGAGGCCGGCAACGCCGTCGCGGCCCATGCCGGTCAGGATCACGCCGACCGCGCGTTTTCCGAACGGGGCGAGCGAGCGGAACAGCCGGTCGATCGACGGCAGGTGGCCGGTTTCGGGCGGTGCATCGACGAGCCGGCACACCGGCCGGCCGTCGCCGTCGCGCGCGACTTCCAGATGCTGGCCGCCGCGCCCGACATGGACCGTGCCCGGCAGGATCGCGGCCCCGTCGACGGCTTCGGAAACCTTCAGCGCCAGCGTGGAATCGAGGCGCGCGGCGAAGCGCGCGGTGAAGTTCGCGGGCAGGTGCTGGACGACGACGATGCCGGGTGCATCGGCCGGAACGGCGGCGAGAATCTCGCCCACCGCCTCGACCCCGCCGGTCGAAGCGCCAAGCGCCACGACATCGACATGGCCGAAGCGCGCCGGATCGCCGGCCGCGGCCGGTGCCGGCTGTGCCGCCGGTCGCGTGGTCGGCGCGCCGCGCACGCGCGCGGCGGCGGCGGTTTTCACCTTGGCGCAGATCTCCTGCTTGAGCCCGTCGAAGGACTCGCTCAGGCGCTGCGTGGGCTTGGCGACGTAGTCGACGGCACCAAGCTCGAGCGCGCGCAGCGTGGTGTCGGCCCCGTCCTGCGTCAGCGTGGAGATCATCACGACCGGCATCGGGCGCATGCGCATCAGCCGTTCGAGGAACTCGATGCCGTTCATGCGCGGCATCTCGACGTCGAGCGTCAGCACGTCGGGATTCAGCGCCTTGATCTTCTCGCGCGCGATGATCGGATCGGGTGCGGTACCCGCGACCTCCAGCTCCGGATCGGCCGACAGGATGGCGGTCAGCATCTCGCGCACGAGGGCGGAATCGTCGATGATCAGGACGCGGATACGCGAACGGATGTTGGACTCAGATGCGGACATAACTGCTCGGAACCTCGATACGCTTGATGGGCATGTCGTCCGTGCGCGCGACTTCGGAATGGCCGAGGCACAGGATGCCGCCGACCTTGAGCAGACGCGCGAGGCGCCGTACCACCTTGGTCTGGTCGGCGCGCGACAGGTAGATGAGAACGTTGCGGCAGAAGATCGCGTCGAACGGTCCGCGCATCGGCCATTCGCCGCCGATCAGGTTGTGGTAGCGGAAGCGCACAAGGTCGCGCGGCGGCCCCGTCACGGTCGAGGTGCCGTCGTCTTCCGTGCGCATGAACGGGCGCGCAAAGCGCGGCAGGTGGCCCACGTCCTCGGGCGCGAAACGGCCGACCCCGGCCGCGTCCAGCACCGTGCGGTCGACGTCGGTCGCCAGCACGCGCACGTCGATCTGCGGGCGGTCCTGCTTCAGGTGCGCCACCAGCATCGCCATCGAATAGGGTTCCTGGCCCGCGGCGCACGCGGCCGACCACAGGCGCACGCGCTTCACGCCGCGCCCGAACGCCTCTTCCAGGTGCCGCGAGAGCAGCTTGAAATGGTGGATCTCGCGGAAGAAGCGCGAATGGTTCGTCGTCAGCAGCGCCACGACGCGGTCCCACTCGTCGGATGCCGGATCGGCGAGGCTCTCGCGGTAACGCGCGAAGGAATCGAAGCCGAGCTCGCGCACGCGCGGCGCCAGCCGCCGGAACACGAGGGCCGCCTTCGCGTCGGGCAGCACGACGCCGATGCGTTCGCGCACGCCGTCGGCGAAGAAGCGCATGTCCTGCACCTCGAACGCGGGGCCGGAAGCGGCCGCGGCGGCGGCGATCTCGTGCAGGGCGGGCGCGTTCATCCGTCCTGCCCTGCCGGCACCGGCGCCATGTCGACGCCGTCCGGGAACGTCTCGGAGACCAGCCGGTCGACGTCGGTCACGCCGAAGATGCGGTCCTCGGCGAACACGACGCCCGACATGAAGGGCGTCGCGTCGCCGCCCTCGATCTTCGGCATCGGCGCCATGTTGTCGGGCCGCGCGTTGACGATGTCGGTCACCGAGTCGACGAGCAGCCCGACCGAGCGCTGCTCCTCGCCGCGCACGATGACGACGACGTGCCGCGCGCCCGGCGCCGTCAGCCCGCGCCCGAGGCGCGCGCCCACGTCGTAGACCGGCACGATCTCGCCGCGGATGTTGACGATGCCGCGCACGTATTCCGGCGTGTGCGGCACGGATGTGGGTTCGCTCCAGGTGCGGAACTCGACGACGCGCTCGATCGGGATCAGGAACGTGTGGTCGCCGATCTCGAACGTGACGAACTGCGATTCCGGGGCGTCGCCGCCGATCTGTTTCGTTTCCATGCCTGCCACCTTCATCCCGCACCCGGCGTCGCATCGGCCCGGGGCCGGCGCGCCATCGTCGCACCCAGCGACGGAAGATCGAGGATCAGCGCCGGCCGTCCGTCACCCAGGATCGTGGCGCCGGAGATGCCGCGGACCTTCCGGTAGTTCTTCTCGAGACTCTTCACGACGACCGGCTCCTGGCCGATCAGGTCGTCGACGAGCAGCGCAACCAGCTCGCCGCCCGCCGGCTTGACGATGACGAGGATGCCGCGCGTGGGATCCTCGACGGCACCCGAGACCGAGAATTCCGTGCCCAGCGACAGGATGCGCAGCATGGAACCACGCCAGGCGAGCAGCGGGTTCTGGTCGTCCATGCGCACGATCATGGCGGCCGTCGGGCGCAGGCTCTCGATGATGGCGCTGGTCGGGATCAGGTAGCTGTGCAGCCCCACGACCGTGACCATCGCGTCGAGGATCGCCAGCGACAGCGGCAGATAGAGCGAGAAGGTGGTGCCGTGCCCCGTGCGCGACACGAGGCTGACCTGGCCGCCCATCTCGGCGATCGTCGCGCGCACGGCATCCATGCCCACGCCGCGCCCCGAGATCGACGTCACCGCCTCCGCCGTCGAGAAGCCGGGCAGGAACAGCAGGTCGTCGATCTCCTGGTCGCTCAGCGCCGCACCCGGCTGCACGAGACCGCGTTCGGTCGCCTTGGCCAGCACGCGCGGCCGGTTCACGCCGGCCCCGTCGTCGGACAGCTCGATGACGACATGCGTGCCGCGCTGTTCGGCGCTCAGCTTCAGCAGCCCGACCGGGTCCTTGCCGGCGGCGAGGCGCTTTTCCTGCGATTCGATGCCGTGGTCGACCGAGTTGCGGATCAGGTGCGTGAGCGGTTCGCTGAGCCGTTCGACGACGGTCTTGTCGATCTCGGTCCCTTCGCCCTGCACGTCGAGCCGGATGCGCTTGCCGGTCGATTTCTCGAGATCGCGCACCAGCGCCCCGAAACGCGAGAAGACGACCTTCAGCGGCTGGGCGCGGATCGAGGTCGCCGCGTCGGCGAGATCGCGGATGTGCTGCGACATCTCGTCGAGGGCGCGGAACAGGCGGCGGTGCTTCTCCGGATCGAGCGAAGCGGCCTGCCGAGCGAGGAAGGCCTGCGTGATGATGAGCTCGCCCACCATGTTGCCCAGCCGTTCGAGCTTGGGCACGTCGACGCGCACGGTGGGAACCGGCCTGTCGCGCCGCGCGTCAGTCGCGGCCGCGGCGGGCGCTTCGGCCGGCTTCGCCGCCTGTGCGGGAACTTCGGGTGCCGCTTCGGGTTCCGGCGGCGGCGGCGTCAGGTCCTCGACCTTCACCTCGGCGAGGTCGTCGATCATCCCGGCGATCTCGTCGATCTCGTCGCGCGGGGCCGACGTGTCGAGATTGATCGTCCAGGCGAAATGGCAGACCGACGTGTCGAGTGCCTCGAGCGGCGGAAGGCGCGCCGCGTCGATCTCGACCGACACGCTGCCCAACGCCTTCAGGTTCGCGATCACGCGCAGCGGATCCACGCCGGCCGCGAGCATGCGCGGGCCCGGTGCGAGCGCGATGCGATACTGGCGCATCGGGGCCGCTTCCGGTTCCGCTGCGGCTTGCGGCTCGATCTCGACGACGGGAGCCGGCGGCGGGGACTCTTCGTCGAGCCCGGCGGCGCGTCGCAAGGCCGCGAAGGCCGCGTCGTAGCGCGCGGGCGGCGCTTGCGTGCCGTGCTGCGCCTCGTCGACCAGCATGCGCAGCACGTCCACGCCGTCGAACAGCAGGTCGATCGCGGCCTGGTCGAGCGACGCGCGGCCCTTGCGCAGCAGGTCCATGTAGGATTCGAACGCGTGCGCGAATTTCGCCAGCCGGTCGAGCCCGAAGGCGCCGGCCCCGCCCTTGATCGAGTGGACGGCGCGGAACAGCGCGTTGATCGCGTCGTCGACGGTCCCGCCGCCGCGCAGCGTTTCCACGCTCTGCTCGGCGCTGGCGACCAGCTCCTCGCATTCGAGGAAGAAGATGCGCTGGAGATCTTCGTCTTCGGAAGCCATCGTCAGCCGGTCGCCGCGATGCGCGACATCAGCGCGCCGAACAGCCCGAGATCCTCGTAGGCCGAACACAGCGCGTCGGTCGGATCGACCAGGCCGAAGGCAAGCTCGCGCGCCGCGAACGCGCCGGCGGCGGACTCGACGAGCTGGACCAGGGCGGTCGACGGTTCATGGACATGGCGCGCGTCGAGATGGACCGGCTGGCCGGCCGCCAGCCGCTCGAGCAGGACCGTCTTGAGGTCGCCGATCGCGGCCAGTTCGCCGGTCGCGGGAAGCTCCAACCGGTCGATTGCCGAATCGCTCCCCATGGGGTCCCCCTAACACACACAATAACTGTATATGGCGGGAGTCGCGTCGGACAAGCTTTCCGGGCATTCGGCCGACGGTGTTAACCGTTTTGTTTCAATTTGCGAATCGGCGTTCTGTGCCCCGGCGCCCAGCCAGGTACTGGCAGGCTGTGCAAAAATTAATCTCGGCTATACGGATTCCGGCCCATATTCCCTCGCATGGGGGGAACCGGTCCAGACATAAACAGGGCAGGTGCGGCAGCCGAACGGCGCCCGGCGGGTGCGTGGACGTCGGTCCCGCTGCTCGCGGCCGGCTTCGGCGCCGTGCTTTTGCTGATGTTCGCCGTGATCGGAACGGCCCTCCACGCCAGCTACCGCGACGCCGTCCGGCGCAACGAAGATGCCGCACTGAACGCGGCGCGCACGCTGCTGCAGTTCACCGACGTGACGCTGCGCCAGGCGCTGCGCGCGCTGCGCAGCGTCAGCGTCGATCCCGATTCCCCGACCATCGTGCTGCCGCGCGACCCCGCGGCGCTTCACGAAGAGCTGCACCGGGCCAATCTCGCGGCGCTGGGCTTCCAGGGCATCGGCGTCGTCGATGCCGAGGGCAATTTCTTCATGACGTCGAACGGCGCCGTCCTGCCGCCCGCCGACGTGCGCGACCGCGGCTACTTCACCTACCACCGCGACAATGCCGACCGCGGGATGTCGATCGGCGCCCCACTGCTCGGCCGCGCGAGCGGCACGTGGCTGATCCCGATCTCGCTCCGGCTCGAAGACAGGGAAGGCAGGTTCGCCGGCGTCATCTCGGCCCTCGTCGAGCCCAACTATTTCGAGGCCTTCATGCAGACGCTCGGCGTGGACGGCGCCACGCTGTTCAGCTCCGACGGGACGGTCATCGCGCGTTTCCCGGCCGGCAACCGCTTCGTCGGGCAGAGCATCCGGCGCGACGGCTACCTGATGTCGGTCGTCGGCGACACGCGCGAAGGCACGTTCCACGCGGTTTCCTCGCTCGACGGCATCGCGCGCATCTACGGCTACCGGGTTTCCCTGGCGCATCCCGTTTTCGCCACCGCCGCCTACGATTCGCAGGCCGTGCTCGCCGGCTGGCGCGAGGAGCTCTACCGCACGCTGGCGCTGATGCTGGCCCTTTCGGCGATCTACATCGCGTTCAGCGCCTTCGCGATCCGGCGCGTTCGGCGCGACGCCGCACTTACCGAACAGGCGCGCGCCGCGCGCGCGCAGGCCGAACTTGCGATGCGCGAGGCCGAGGCGGCGAACAAGGCCAAGGGCGCCTTCCTCGCGCATATGAGCCACGAGCTGCGCACGCCGCTGAACGCGATCCTCGGCTTCTCGGAAATGGTGTGCGGTGGCCTGGCCGGCCCCGTCGGCCCGCGCGCGAACGCCTATGTCGGCCACATCAACGACAGCGGCCAGCATCTGCTGTCGCTGATCGACGACCTGCTGCATCTCGCCCCCGCCGACGGGCCGCGCCAGCCGCTCGCGCGCGAGGAGACCGACCTGCGCGAGGCTGTCGAGCAGGCGGCGGCACGTCTCGCCGACGAAACGGCGCGCCGGCGCGTGCGCGTGCGGATCGGCGCCTCGACGGACGGGCTGCTGCCGCTCAACCGCCGCGCGGTGAACCAGATCGTCGCGAACCTGCTGTCGAACGCGGTCCGACATTCGCCCGACGGCGGCCGCGTCGACGTGTCGGTCCGGCGCGACGGCGCCGAGGTCGAAATCGCCATCGCCGACGAGGGGCCGGGCATGCCGGCCGAGCTTGCCGCGCGCGTCGGCGAACCCTTCCTCGTGCGCGACGATCCGACGACGGCGACCGTCGGCATCGGCATCGGGCTTGCCGTGGTCAAATCGCTGGTCGACCGGCTCGACGGCACGTTCGCCGTGCGCGCGGGCGAGACCGGCGGGACGATCGCGATCGTGCGTCTGCCCGTCCCGGCCTGAGTTATCCGGCCGCGCGCACGCGCCGGTATCCCAGCGCCTCCGCCACATGCGCGCGCGCCGGGATTTCGGCTTCGTCGAGATCGGCGAGCGTGCGTGCCACGCGCATGACGCGGTGATAGCCGCGCGCCGAGAGGCGCATGCGCTCGGCCGCGTCGTCGAGCAGGCGCCGTCCGGCGGGCTCGGGGGCGGCGAGCGCTTCGAGCGCCTGGCCGTCGAGCTCGGCGTTGGAACGCGGGCGGCTCGCATCGGGAAGTGCCGCAAAGCGTTCGCGCTGGCGTTCGCGCGCCGCGGCCACGCGGGCGGCCACGTCCGCCGAGCCTTCGGCCGGCGGGGGCAGCGACAGGTCGCGCGCATGCACGGGGGGCACGTCGACATGCAGGTCGATGCGGTCGAACAGCGGGCCGGAAATGCGCGACTGGTATTCCCCCGCACAGCGTGGTGCCCGCCCGCAGGCCTGTGCCGGATCGTCGAGATGGCCGCAGCGGCACGGATTCATCGCCGCGACGAGCTGCACGCGTGCCGGATAGTTCACGTGCGCCTGCGCGCGCGCGACGATGGCGCGGCCCGTTTCCAGCGGCTGGCGCAGCGCTTCGAGGGCGGCGCGCGGGAACTCCGGCAGCTCGTCGAGGAACAGCACGCCCAGATGCGCCAGGCTCACCTCGCCCGGCTTCGCGCGCGGTCCGCCGCCGATCAACGCGACGTGGCTGGCTGTGTGGTGCGGATCTCGAAATGGCCTTGCGGCGGCGATGCGCCCGTCGCCGAGCAGGCCGGCGAGCGAGCGCACGGTCGACACCTCCAGCGCCTCGGCGGCACTCAGCGGCGGCAGCAGGCCGGGCAGGCAGCGCGCCAGCATCGACTTGCCGGCACCCGGCGGCCCGACCATCAGCAGGTTATGGCCGCCGGCCGCCGCCACTTCGAGCGCGCGCTTGGCGGTCTCCTGCCCCTTCACGTCGCGCAGGTCCGGCCCGCCCGACGGTGCCGCACCCAGCCGCGCCTCGGGGCGTGCCAGCAACTGGCCGCCGCGCAGATGGTTGAGCAGCGACAGCAGTGTGGAGGGCGCGAGGATCTCGAAATCGCGCGCCTCGCCCGCCCACGCGGCTTCCCCGCCGCATGCTTCCGGGCAGACAAGGCCCAGATCGCGCGCGTGTGCGGACATCGCCGCGAGCAGCACGCCGGGCACGGGCAGGATGCGCGCGTCCAGCGTCAGCTCGCCGAGCACGACATAGCGTTCGATCAGGTCGGCCGGTAGCGCCCCCATCGCGACGAGCAGGCCCAACGCGATCGGCAGATCGAAATGCGCGCCCTCCTTGGCGAGGTCGGCGGGGGCGAGATTGACCGTGATGCGCTTGCCCGGCAACGCGAGCCCGATGGCGGCAAGGGCGGCGCGCACACGCTCCTTGCTCTCCTTGACCGCGCTGTCGGGCAGCCCGACGACCGCGAAGGCGGGTGCGCCCGAGGCGACCTGGACCTGCACGTCGACGGCGACCGTCTCGACCCCCTGGAACGCCACCGTGGCGACGCGCGCGACCATGCAAGCCAGCCGTCCGGAAATTGCGGAAGCGCGCTTCTACAATTTCCGGTGCGCCGATTCAACGGACACTACCTATGTGGAGTGCGGTGCCGGCCGAGCCGCTGGACTTTGTCCCGGGCGGCGCGTCTTATTTGTATGCTGTCGCGGGCGGTATCCCGCCCCGGGCGGACGGAGGGCCACGATGGTCGATTTCCGGAATTTCAGAATCTCGACGAAGATTCTGGCGCTCACCGGCTTCATGGCGCTGGTCAATGCGGCGATCGCGTTCGTCGCGGTCGACACGATGCGGACCTACAATGGCTTTAACCAGGCGCTGGTCAGCGCCTCGCGCCGCGCCGCCGCCGCCGAGCGGGTGAACGGCCTGATCAACGCCGTGGTGATGGAATCGCGCGGCGTCTACATGTCGCTGACGCCCGAAGAGACGAATGTCTACGCCACCGCCATCCGCCAGACGCTCGTGCGGCTGAACTCCGAGATCGAGCGGTGGTCGCTGTCGATCACGCCCGAGCAGCGCGAGACATTCGCCGAAGTCCGTGCGGAAACGCAGCAGTTCCACGAGTTCCGCACCGAGCTGGCGCGCCTGGGAACCGAGGTCGGCGCCGCGGCGGGCCGGGAGCTTGGCGACAACGAGGCCAACCGCACGAACCGGCGCCGGCTGAACAGCTTCATCCAGCGGGTCGCGGCGAGCGACCTTGCCGAAATCGCCAATCTCGAAGCGGCGCTCGCCGAGTTCTACCGCACGCGGCTGCCGCTCATCGTCGGCGGTTCGCTCTTCCTGCTTGCCGTCGGGCTCGCCGCGGCACTGCTGCTGGCCCGGCGGCACATCGCCACACCGCTCGAACGGCTCGACGCGTCGATCGAGCGGCTGGCCGCGGGCGACACGACGGTCGTGCCCGAGGGCACGGACCGAGACGACGAGGTCGGCCGCATCGCGCGCACGCTCGACGTCTTCAAGGAAAGCCTGATCGCGAGGCGCGAATCCGAGGCGCGCGAACGCGCCAATCTCGCCCGGCTCGCCGAGGCGCGCGAGGCGCTCGCCCGCGGCGAACGGATGGCCTCGCTCGGCTCGCTCGTCGCCGGCGTGGCGCACGAGGTCAACACGCCGCTGGGCGTGGCCGTGACCGGCATCTCGCTCCACCAGGACCAGTTCGCCGAAATGGGCCGCGCCTTCGACGCCAACCAGCTCAGCCGGTCGCGCTTCGCCGAGTTCCTCGATCGCGGCATCCAGACCCTCGACCTCGTCGGGCGGAACCTGCGCCGCGCGGCCGAGCTGATCCAGTCGTTCAAGCAGGTTTCCGTCGACCAGACCGGCGACCAGCGCCGGCGCTTCGCGGTGAAGGAATATCTCGAAGACGTCGTCGAGAGCCTGCAGCCGGCGATCAAGCGAACGCCGCACCGGGTCGAGACGCGCGGCGAAGCCGGCGTCGCCATCGACTCCTATCCCGGCGCGCTCGCCCAGATCGCGACCAATCTGGTCACCAACGCGCTGATGCATGCGTTCGAAGGGCGCGCGACGCCGGGCACGGTCACGTTCGATGTCGGGTGGCGCGACGGGCGCGCGCGCATCGCGTACCGGGACGACGGATGCGGCATGGATGCCGGAACGCTCGAGCGGATCCTCGAACCCTTCTTCACGACAAGGCGCGGGACCGGCGGCACGGGTCTCGGCCTGACGATCATCCACAATCTCGTCACCCACCGCCTCGGCGGGACCATGCAGATGCGCAGCGCGCCCGGTGCCGGGCTCGAAATCGAGTTCCTGCTGCCTGGTCGCGCGCCGGCCCCCGCGGCCGAGCCGGCCGCCCCGCCGTTAACGGGAAATTTATCGGGGTAAACTACGTTCGTAGTTAGTAAATGAAGGTGGACCTCCGCGACCGTGCCGCGGTGCGCCGCCGAGGAGGCGGATTGGACGAACTGTTCGCCCCGGAATCGCCCGATCCCAGGCCCGCACCGGTAGCACCCGGCCGGACCTGGCGCGTCCTCGTCGTCGACGACGATCCGGAAGTCCACGCCATCACCGAACTGGCGCTGCGCGGGGCCGAGTTCGACGGCGCGCCGATCGAGATCCTGTCCGCCCATTCCGGTGCCGCGGCGCGCGAGCTCCTGCTCGCCGAGCGCCGGAACCGGATCGCGCTGATCCTGCTCGACGTGGTCATGGAGACCGAGCATGCCGGGCTCGATCTCGTGCGCTTCGTGCGCGAGGAAATGAAGAACGCGATCGTGCGCATCTGCCTGCGCACCGGCCAACCCGGCAGCGCGCCCGAGCGCGCGGTGATCGTCGACTACGACATCAACGACTACAAGGCCAAGACCGAGCTTTCCGCCCAGCGCCTGTTCACCACCGTGCTGGCGTCGCTGCGTTCGTACCGCGATCTCGTCGCGCTGGAACGCAGCCGGCGCGGTCTCGAGCACATCCTGATGGCCTCGCCCGACATCTTCGACGCGCGCTCGCTGCGTACGTTCGCGTCGGGCGCGCTCGAGCAGCTGATGGCCATGATCCGCTCCGAGAACAGCGCCGTCTACCTGCGCGGACGGGGCCTCGCACTCGTCCGGCGCTCGCTGGACTACGAGGTGCTCGCGGGCATCGGCGACTACGAGCACGCGGTCGGCAAGTCCGCGCGCGAGACGCTGCCGGACCGCATCTTCGAAGGGCTGCGGCGGACGGACGGCGCGCTCGAGACGGTCGTCGGCGACGGCTGGATCGCCGTCAACGCGATGTGCGGGGCCGAGAACGCGATCCTGCATCTCGAGGTCGACGGGCCGGTCGACGCCGTCGACAGGCGCCTCATCGAGGTCTTCGCGCGCCAGATGGGACTCGCCTTCTCGAACATCCGGCTCAACGAATCCGTGGCCGAGACCCAGCGCCAGCTCGTCCTCGTGCTGTCCGAGGCGATCGAGGCGCGCTCGCGCGAGACCGGCAACCATGTGCGCCGCGTGGCGAGCGGCTCGCGGCTCCTGGCGCAGCTGGCCGGCCTGCCCGAGAGCGACCTGGCGGTCATCGAGGTGGCGGCACCCCTGCACGACATCGGCAAGATCACGATTCCCGACGCCATCCTCACCAAGCCCGGCAAGCTCGACCCGGCCGAGTGGGAGACGATGAAGACCCATGCGGCCGCCGGCGCCGAAATCCTGGCCCATTCGGACGGGCCGTTCTTCCGCGCCGGCGCGACGATCGCCCTGCAGCATCACGAGAAGTGGGACGGCAGCGGCTACCCGGCGGGCCTTGCCGGCGAGGACATCCACGTGTTCGGGCGCATCGTGGCGCTCATCGACGTGTTCGACGCGCTCTCGTCGACCCGCTGCTACAAGAAGGCGTGGCCGGCCGCACAGGTGGCCGAGCATGTCGCGCAGCAGGCGGGCCGGCATTTCGATCCCCGGCTGGCGCGCCTGCTGCTCGACAATCTCGACTGCTTCGCCCGGATCCGCGAGACCTATCCGGATACGCCCTGACCGGCGGCGTGCGCGGCCATGCGCAAATCCCTTTAAGATTGTATCATCGTTTATAGGTTCGATCCGGCGCAGCCGCAATTACTGCTTGTGAATGCAAGCGCTTGCGTGGGCTGCTACCGCGCCAGATTTGTATGATTAGTCCGGCAGAAATGTCGTTTTGCATGTGCGCTCATAGGAACCTCGCGGCCGGTCCCCGGCGCCCAGGCGAATTCCGTGGAGAGGCAAGATGCGCACGATCCCTCGTACATTGTCGTTGCTTGCAGTAGCACTTCTCGTATCGGCATGCGGTCCCAAGCCCGGCCCGGTAACGAAAAAGGAGACGGAGCAGGGCTTCGCACCGCCTGTCACCCTTCGATTCACCGCGGACGAATGCACCGCGATCGACTCGATCACAAGCAGATACGACGGCACCTATTTCGACATCGATGTCTCCTTGACCGGATTCGAGTCGCCGATGTTCAAGCGACAGTCGGTTGGTAACAAACTTTGGGAAGCGCTTGTTGGTACGAAATCCGAGGCGATCGCGTGGAGTTTCATGGCAACGGTTCCGGGTTCCGGCGGTTCCAAGGCAGGCGTGTTCGTTCCAGTCTTTCTCTGGGGCACCGGAATTACCGATGCCGAACCGTCGGTGCCGCTGCCGCAGAAATCGACCGTCCTGCCGTCGATCTACGTTCCGCTGAACGGAACCGGCACGATCCAGATGAAGATGCGCTACGCCACCAAATTTGATTCGAAAATCGGACAGACATTGACCGAAATGTTCAAGATCGGCGCCACGATCGCAGGTGTCGTTCCCGGGACGCATTCCGTTTCGGCGATGCTGACGTCGGAGGTTGCGGATCGATTCGACAAGAACGTCGGTGACTTCTTTTCGGATTCCCAAAAGCCAGCGTTCCAGCCGATCCAGTTGGACCTGACGCCCATTTCGGGGATCAAATGCGAAAATCGGACTGCCGGCATCAAGTACACACTGTATGATTCATTACTTCCAGACGGAAGCGCCACGATCGAAGTCCGAGCGGTTCCGAAGTACTCGATCGGTACCGGGAAGAGCACCGCTCAAGGTCTGCCGAATCATCAGGGAAACTCGCTCAAAGATTTCGGCGAAAGAGTGCCGATGGACATTCTGAGATTCTCGGGCGGGACTACCCCTACCGTCACCACGAGCCCCGGCTACATCGTCGACCAGTTGCAGAACTCACCTTCGTTCTCGCCAAACTGGAATACGTTCATATCGACGAAGAGTCCCGATCAGGCTGCGGTTATGTGCGGCCCGATGAGGGCGGCAGCCCGCAAGGATCTGTCGCTGAACCGGCCCGACGAGATTTCACTGATCGCGTTTGCCTACATGTATCGCGCGTCGACGGATCTTCCGCGACAAGCCCTCTACGAGAAGTGTCTGGAGCCGAACGAGCTTGTAATTCTGAAAGGCCTGAACTTCGATACGGCGACGATTCAGGCTGCGGTTCTCGAAAGAAGCCGCGCAGCTGACCGGCTTTCCACGGCGCTTCGCGAATACGGAAGAGCAGGAAATGCTGCCGCCGTGCAGCGCGCGTGGGGTAATCTATACAACGTCCTGCTGGAATCCTTGGCGGCGCCTTCAGTTGTCGTCCAGGAAGCGCAGTTCGGGTCGATGCCCCAATTGATACTGGCGGACGACGGCAAGACCCTCAAGGAGCGGCAGCTGAAAAGCGAGGACGCCGTCGATCTGTTCAGGAAGCTCGTCGAGAACAAATTCAAATGTGGTGTTGCGGCTACCGATCTTGGCGACAATCGATGGTACGAACTGAGGTTTGAGGCTGATGGTCAGGGAACAGTTTCCCGAATCAAATTTGTCGAGTATCCACCTTCCGCAGTCCTCCTTGAGTCGTCGACATGCTTCTTCAAGAAATCGCCGCCGTTCGTGCAATAGGCAATAGAAGGAGCACTCACGTGCGACAACCCGGAAAGGCAGCGACGCCTTTCCGGGCCTGACGATATGCCTTCTTACGCCGCCACCGCCAGCCCCGCCGCACCCTCTTCCGCGTCCAGCGTCACCGCGACCGCGTGGACGACGGCGGCGATGCGCACGGCGGCCTGGATCGCGGCGGGCTCGATGCCGCCCTTGCGCACGGCCTGCTCGTGGCTGTCCATGCACATGCCGCAGCCGTTGATCGCCGACACGGCGAGGCTCAGCAGTTCGAACTCGGCGTGGCCGATGCCGGGCTTGGCCATCGCGGTCATGCGCAGCTTGGCCGGCATCGTCGCGTAATCCTGCGCCGACACCAGATGCGTGAAGCGGTAGTAGATGTTGTTCATGCCCATCAGCGACACCGCGATCTTCGCGGCACCGATCTGCTCGGCCGTGAGTGCGGGGCCGAACTCGCCCAGAAGTGCATCGCGCACCTCGCGCTGGCGCACCGCGAGGCCGGCGGTGACGAACAGCAGGGCGCGCAGCTCCGGCGACACGGCCGTCTCGGCCGCGAGCGAGGAGAGGTTCAGCTTCAGGTCCTTGGCATAGTCGGGCAGGGCCGACTTCAGGCTTTCGATCGTCATTTGAATCTCCGTTGCGGGAAGCGAAGGAAAGGGCGCCGGGCCGGGGGGCGATCCCGGCGCCCCGCCGGATCAGGCGGCCTTCAGGACCTCTTCGCCCTTCTGCCAGTTGCACGGGCACAGCTCGTCGGTCTGAAGTGCATCGAGCACGCGCATCACCTCGGCCGGGTTGCGGCCCACGCTCAGGTCGTTGACCGACACGAAGCGGATGACGCCTTCCGGATCGACGATGAAGGTGGCGCGCAGGGCGACACCCTCGTTCTTGTCGAGCACGCCGAGTGCGGTCGACAGCTCGCGCTTGATGTCGGCGAGCATCGCGAAGGGCAGGTCCTTCAGGTCGGCGTGGTTCTGGCGCCAGGCGAGATGGACGAACTCGCTGTCCGTCGACACGCCGTAGACGACCGCGTCGCGTTCGTTGAAGTCCTTGTTGAGCTTGCCGAAGGCGGCGATCTCGGTCGGGCAGACGAAGGTGAAGTCCTTCGGCCAGAAGAACACGACCTTCCACTTGCCCTTGTCGGACTCGCTCGTGATCTGCGTGAAGGCGTTCTTGATGTCGGTCGAGACGACGGCCTTGAGGTCGAAGCTCGGGAACTTGTCGCCGATGGTCAGCATGTCGAGTACTCCATGTGGGATTTCGGGTGGCCTGTTGATTTGGGTCCCCGTCGACGCGCAATGTGCAGGCTTGCGTACCATCGGTCCAATGGATTAAACTGGTCGCCGTAATCGAGGAAACCGATGATCCACCTGCCCACGATCCGCCAGCTCCGCCACTTCGCCGCCCTTGCCGACACGCTCAATTTCGGGCGCGCCGCGCGGCTGGCGAACGTCACGCAGTCCACCCTGTCGGCGAGCCTGCAGGAGCTGGAGGCCACGCTGGGTGCCGCATTGGTCGACCGCACGCGCCAGCGCGTGATGCTGACGGCCCTGGGCGAGCGCATCCTCGTGCGCGCGCGCAAGCTGCTGGCGGATGCCGAGGAGCTCGCACTCGAAGCGCGCGGTGCGGGCGAGCCGCTGGCGGGCGAACTGCGCCTTGGCGTGATCCCGTCGGTCAGCCCGTTCTGGATGCCGCGCGCGTTGCCGGCCCTGCGCAAGGCCTATCCCAAGCTGAAGCTCTATCTGGTCGAGGACCTGACCGAGCGGCTGGTCGAGAAGCTGGCGTCCGGCACGCTCGATGCCGCCCTGCTCGCGTTGCCGTGCGAATGCGGACCGAACGACACCTATCCGCTGGGCCGCGATCCGTTCCGCCTGATCGTGCGGCGCGACCATGCGCTCGCCGGGCGCGGCAAGGTTCCCGCGCGCGAGATCCGCGCGCAGAAGCTGCTGCTGCTGGCCGACGGCCACTGCATGAAGAAGCATGCGCTCGCCGCGTGCGGCCTGCGCGAAAGCCGCGATCCCGACCCGTTCGCCGCCACGTCGATCTTCACGCTCGTGCAGATGGTCGACAACGGGCTGGGCGTCACGCTGCTGCCGCAGATGGCGATCGACGCGGGCCTGCTGAAGGGCACGAGCCTCGTGTCCGTCGCGGTCGAGGACGATCCGGCGCGCGACCTCGGCCTCGTCTGGCGCAAGGGCACGTCGCGCCGGCCGGAGTTCGAGCTGCTGGGGGCGGCCCTTGCCAAGGCGACGGGCGATTCACGCAAGGGCGCTTCGCGCGTATAGTTGCGGGGCTGGAGTCGCCCCCTGAGTCGTTTCTTCCGGAATCTGCCGCACCGTCTTGCCGCCGCGGGGCTTCTCGCCCTGTCGATGGCCGCGTGCGCGCCGCGTCTGCCGCCGCCGGTCGAGCCGCCGGCGGTGCCGCAGAATGTCGAGCCGCCGCGCGACTGCTTCGACGCCCTCGCGCGCGCCGACGCGGTGTTCGAGCGCCGCCCCACGACGCAAACGCGCGAAGGCTGCCGCGTCGACGAGGCGGTGATGCTGACCCGCGCGACGATCCCGCTCAACCGGCCCACGCTGATGACCTGCCCGATGGCGCACGCACTCGCCGCGTTCGAGCGCGAGGTCGTCCAGCCCGCCGCCCAGCGCCATTTCGGCAAGACGGTCGTGCAGCTCGTCCATTTCGGCAGCTACGTGTGCAAGCCGCAGACGGGCCGCAACGACCGGCTCTCCGAGCACGCCTTCGGGCGTGCCATCGACATCGGCGGCTTCGAGCTGGAGGGCAAGACGGTCGTCAATGTGCGCCAGCACTGGGCCGACCGCGGCTCGCGCGGCGCGTTCCTGCGCGACGTCGCAAAAGGTGCCTGCCGCCACTTCAACATCGTGCTGACGCCGAAGACCGACTTCGCCCACGCCAACCATCTCCATCTCGACATCGGAAGGTTCACGAAGTGCGATGCCTGATTTCTCGCTGATCGTCCTCGTCACGCTCTCGTTCGCCCTCGCCGGATTCGTCAAGGGCGTGGTGGGTTTGGGCCTGCCGACGATCTCGATGGGGCTGCTGAGCCTCGCCCTCGCCCCCGCACAGTCGGCCGCGCTGCTGATCGTGCCGTCGCTGGTGACGAACGTGTGGCAGCTCTGGGCCGGGCCGGATTTCCGCGCACTCGTCGTGCGGCTGTGGCCGATGATGCTGATGGTGTGCGTCGGCGTGGCGCTGGGCGGCGGCTGGCTTGCCGGCGAGAACGCGCTGGCCGCGCGCGTCGCACTCGGCCTGTGCGTGGCGGCCTATGCGGGGCTGAGCCTTGCGGCCGTGCGCTTCCACGTGCCGCCGCATCTGGAGAAATGGCTGGGCCCGCCGGTCGGGCTCGCGACCGGGCTCGTCACGGCCGCGACGGGCATCTTCGTGCTGCCGGCCGTGCCCTATATCCAGTCGCTCGGCCTCGCGAAGGAAGACCTGATCCAGGCGCTCGGCCTGTCGTTCCTCGTCGCGACGGTGGCACTCGCGTTCGGGCTTGCGAACGACGGGGTGTTCGAAACACTGAACCTGATCGGCTCGGTCTATGCGCTCGCCCCCGCACTTGGCGGCATGTGGCTGGGCACCGTGCTGCGCCACCGCATGCCGGCCGAAGGCTTCCGCCGCTGGTTCCTGATCGGCCTGCTGGCGCTGGGGCTGTACCTGGCGTTGCGGGGGCTCGCCTAGAGCTTCGATTCGATCGCGTTCCAGATCGACGCGGCGAGGTCGGTGCCGTCGAAGCGCTTCACTTCCTGGATGCCGGTGGGCGAGGTGACGTTGATCTCGGTGAGGTAGTCGCCGATCACGTCGATGCCGACGAAGATCTGGCCGCGCTTCTTCAGCTCCGGCCCGATCGTCTCGCAGATTTCCTGCTCGCGCTTGGTCAGCGTCGTCTTCACGGCCTTGCCGCCGACATGCATGTTGGCGCGCGCCTCGCCCGCCGCGGGCACGCGGTTGATCGCACCTTCCGCCTTGCCGTCGACGAGGATGATGCGCTTGTCGCCCAGCCGCACGGCCGGCTCGTAGCGCTGGATCATCATCGGCTCGCGGCTGGCGTTCGTGAACATCTCGATGAGGGCCGTCAGGTTCTCGTCGTCGGGCTTGACGCGGAACACGCCGGCGCCGCCGTTGCCGAACAGCGGCTTGACGATGATGTCCTTGAACTCCTTGCGGAACTCGAGGATCTCGGCCGTGTCCGACGTGATCAGCGTGGGCGGCATCAGATGCGGGAAATGCGTGACGAACAGCTTTTCCGGCGCGTTGCGCACGTGTGCCGGATCGTTGACGACGAGCGTCTTCGGGTGGATGTGCTCGAGGATGTGCGTCGCGGTGATGTAGCCCATGTCGAAGGGCGGGTCCTGGCGCATCAGGATCACGTCGACCTTGGCGAGGTCGATCGTCTCGGGCGATCCGAACGTGAAATGGTTGCCCTTCTCGCGGCGCACCGTCACCGGATGCGCCTTCGCGTAGATCTTCTCCTTGCCGCGCATCGACAGGTGCTTCACGAGATAGTGGTAGAGCGTGTAGCCGCGCGCCTGCGCTTCCAGCATCAGCGCGAAGCTCGAATCCCCGTCGATATTGATCGGACCCATCGGGTCCATCTGCACGGCAACGACGCGCGACATGGGCGGATTTCCTTCGGTTCGGACTTCAGTTCAGGCGGCCCTTGAGGGCCTGTATCTCCATCGCGATGCGGTTCTTCGCACCGGCGGCCTCGACGAGCGCGTGGGCCTGCTCCAAACACATCACGCCGGCGCGCAGATTGTCGAGTCCGACATGCACGAGCCCCGCCTCGTGCCACAGCGCCGGGTCGGAAGGCGCGATCATCAGCATGCGTTCGAGCGTGGCCAGCGCCCCGCGGAAATCCTCGGCCTTCAGCAGGCGCATCTTGATGTTGTTCTGCAGGCGCAGCAGCACCGTGCGGTCGGGCACGGTCGCGTAATGGTGGTTCTGCAGCTCGGCGTTGGGCCCCTCGAAGCGCTTGAGCAGGCTGCGCAGCGCCTTGGTGTCGAGCAGCGCCCCGCCGTTGAACGGATCGAGGATCGCGCGCCCGTCGGGGGCGTCGACGCGGATCAGGAAATGGCTGGGGAAGGCGAGGCCCGAGGCCGCCCAGCCTTGTGCACGCGCGGCATGGATCCACAGGATCGCGAGCGACACGGGCAGGCCGCGCCGCCGGTCGATCACGCCGGCAAGGTCGGCGTTGCGCAGGTCGTCGTAGGAATCGCGGTCGCCGCGATAGCCGAGCCGTTCGACGAGAGCTTCGCGAAGTGCGGCCACGCGGCCATCGAGATTGTCGGCGCGGACCTGCGCCTCTGCCGCCACGCAGGTCGCGATCTCGGACAGGTGTGCGCGATAGGGGGCGAGGTCGAGCGCGGGGCGTGCGGCTCCCGACAAGGCGAGCGCCGTGTCGGCGAGGGCGAGATCCTGTTCGCCGGCATGTGCCGCGTCGGCGAGCGTGCGCTCGATCTCGGCCGGGGCCCCGGCGACGAGGCGATAGGGCGGGTTCACGGAACCGCGGCAGCCTGCGCGCCAGGCGGGGCGCGGAAACGGCGCGGATCGTCGCGCGCGATCGCGTGGCTGACCACGCGCCTGATGTTCGACAGGTTGCGCGCCACGCCGACCACGCGGTCGTGCTCGGCCGTATCGGCATAGACGCCGAGGATGTAGACGGTGCCGTTGACGACCTCGACCGAGAAATTGACCGAGTTGATGCCCTTGGCGAACAGCAGGCGCGAGCGCAGCTCGTTGGCCGCCCACACGTCCTTGGCGTAGGCCTTCATCCCGCCTTCGTCGGTGACCTCGATCTCGTTGATGATCTCGCGGATTCCGCCGGCCTTCCACGCCAGGCGCACGGCCTCGGCGCGCGTGTCGGGATCGGTGACGGCCCCGGTCAGCAGCACGCGGCCTTCGTAGATCTGCGTCGAGATCGACGAGAAGATCGTCGAATCCTTGCGCTCCTGGAACCAGTAATTGTTGATCTCGAGCGCGATCGCGTTGTCGGTCGCGGCACCCTTGACGCCGCGTTCCTGCATGGCAGCCCCACCCACGGCGGCGGCGCCACCCACGGCGACGCCCACGCAACCCTGCAGGGCGAGCGCCCCGGCGAGGAGGCCGGCGGCGAGAAGGAGAGTGCGGGGTCGGATCTGGTTCGGCATGGGGTTCTCCTTGCCCAATATTTAGGGTGCTAACGCGAGTCGCGCCAAGCGTCTTTCACATGGACCGGCCAGCGGCCGGGGGCCACCAGCACCATGTCGAATCTAACCTCGAATGCGGCGAATTGAGGGCGCGCCGCAAGATACTGTTCGGCCGCCCGCGCGATGCGCGCGGCTTGTGCAGGGTGTAGCGATTCGGCCGCATCGTCGGCGCCGGCGCGCGCCTTGACCTCGACGAAGGCGAGCGTGCGCCCGCGCTTCGCCACCAGATCGACCTGGCCCGCCGGCAGGCGCAGGTCGCGCGCGACGATCCGCCAGCCCGTCAGGCGCAGCCGCCACGCGGCCAGCGATTCGGCGAACCGGCCGCGCCGCTGGGCCGCGACATGGCGCGCCGACTTCAACGCTTCTTGCCCGAAAGGGCGAGTGCGCGCGCATAGACCTGCCGGCGCGGCAGGCCGGTCGCGGCGGCGATACGGTCGGCCGCATCGCGCACGCCCAGCGTGGCGAGGGCCGCTTCGATCTTCGCGTCGAGGGCGGCGGGATCGGGCTCGATCTCTTGCGCTTCGCCCGGCGGGCCGACGACGAGCACGATCTCGCCCAGCGCTTCGTGCGCGGCATAGTGCGCGGCGAGTATCGCGAGCGGGCCGGCGCGCCGCTCCTCGTGCCGCTTGGTCAGTTCGCGCAGCACGCAGGCCGGCCGGTCGCCCAGCACTTCGGCCATCGCGGCGAGCGTTTCGGCCGTGCGGTGCGGCGCCTCGAACGCGACGAGCGTGGCCTTCACGTCGCGGAACTCGGCCAGACGGCGCGCGCGCGGGCCGGTCTTCGGCGGCAGGAACCCGAGGAACAGGAACGGCTCGGCTGGCAGGCCGGAAAGTGCCACCGCCGTCGCGATCGCCGACGGGCCGGGCACGGCGGTGACCGGCACACCCGCCGATTCCGCCGCACGCACGAGGGCGGCCCCCGGATCGGCGATGCCCGGCATGCCGGCATCCGACACGAACGCGACGATGCCCGTGCGCGCGGCTTGCGCCAGCTTCGGCCCCATGGCCTCGCTGGCCCGCTCGTCGCAGCGCAGCAGCTTGGGGGCCGGAATGCCGAGGGCGGAAAGCAGGCGGCGCGCGACGCGCGTATCTTCCGCCGCGATGACGGACGCGGCCGCCAGCACCTGGCGCTGGCGCGCCGTCACGTCGCCCAGATTGCCGATCGGCGTGCCGACCAGATAGAGGCCGGGCGCCAAGGAGGCTGGCCCCAAGGACGCTGGATTGTGCGGTTCCATCTCGCTAGGCTCGCGCGCATCGGGTTCATCGTCGTCAGGGGCCGCCATCTTGCGTTCCGTTCCGCTCTTCGTTGCCGTGATCGTGGCCGCCCTGTCGCTCGGCGGCTGCGAGAATGCCGGCGAACTCCGCGAGAGGGTAGCGGGCATTCTCGGTCAGGGCCAGTCGGCTCCGGTCACACCGCCCGCACCGCCGCCCGCCGCCGAAGCGGTTCCCGCAATTCCGCCGGCCGCACCTGCACCTTCGACCGCAATCGATCCGGCCGCCGCGGTCGCGGTCGAGAAATCCGCGCGCTCGGGTCCGCCGCGCGTCGCACTCCTGCTGCCGCTGACGGGACCCAACGCGCCGGTCGGGCAGGCGCTGCTCGATGCCGCGACGCAGGCCGTGTTCGATGTGGCGGACGACGATTTCGCCCTGCTCGTGCGCGACACGGCCGGCACGCCGCAGGGCGCACTCGCCGCGTTCGAATGGGCGCTGGCCCAGGAAGCGCGCCTCGTGATCGGCCCGCTGCTGGGTGCCGAGACGCAGGCCGTGGCCCCCGCCGCGCGCGCGGCGGGCATGCCGCTGCTCAGCCTGTCCAACGACCGCACGGTCGCGGCCCCCGGCATCTTCACGCTGGGCATCGCCCCGCAGGACGCGATCGCGCGCACGATCGAATATGCGCGCGCGCGCGGACACGAACGTTTCGCCGCCCTGCTGCCGTCGAACGCGCTGGGTGTCGCGTCGGAGCGCGCGCTGCGCACGACGCTGGCCTCGACCGGCGGCGATCTCGTGCGCATCGAACGCTACGACACGGGTGCGCTGGATTTCGCGCCCGCCGTGCGCCGGCTCGGCCAGCTTGCCGGCCCGCCGCCGCGCCTGGCGCGCGGCGAAGTGGGTCCGCCGCCGCCCGATCTCGATTTCGACGCGGTCCTGCTGCCGGATTTCGGCGACCGGCTGATCCAGGTCGTCGCCCAATTGCACGGGCACGAGATCGATCCGGGGCGCGTCAAGTATCTCGGCATTCCGCTGTGGGACGATCCGCGCACGCTGCGCGAATCCTCGCTGCAGGGGGCGTGGTTCGCGAACACGGCGCAGGCGCCGCGCGCCATGTTCGAGGAACGCTATCGCGGCGCCTTCGGCCGGCCCGCCCCGCGCGTGGCGAGCCTCGCCTACGATGCGGTCGCGCTCGCCGCGATCCTCGCGCGCGACAAGGGCCCGACGGGTGCCGATTTCTCGCTCGAGGCGCTGACCGTCAATTCCGGCTTCGCCGGCGTGGACGGCATCTTCCGGCTGACGGCGAACGGCTTCGTCGAACGCGGCTATGCCGTGCTCGAAGTGCGCCGCGAAGGGGCGCGCGTGCTGGCACCGGCCCCCGAGACGTTCGAAGCGCCGTCGAACTGAACCCGAAGGGAGCTTCGAGAATGCCGACCGGAACCGTCCGCCTCCACCGCGTGCTGCGCGCCAAGCCCGAGAAGGTCTATCGCGCGTTCCTCGACGCCGACGCGCTGGCGCGCTGGCTGCCGCCCTACGGCTTCCTGTGCAAGGTCGCCTTTCTCGAACCCAAGGTCGGCGGCAAGTTCCGCATGACGTTCGTGAACTTCGGCAGCGGCCAGGGGCATTCCTTCGGTGGCGAATATCTCGAACTCGTGCCGAACGAACGCCTGCGCTACACCGACCGCTTCGACGACCCCAACCTGCCCGGCGAGATCACCGTCACCGTCACGCTGAAGCCGGTGCTGTGCGGCACGGACCTCGCCGTCGTGCAGGAAGGCATCCCCGAGGCGATCCCGACGGAGATGTGTTACCTCGGCTGGCAGGAATCGCTCGTGCAGCTTGCACATCTGGTGGAGCCGGAAATTCCGGGGTGAGGCGCCGCCGTCTCCCCCGGCGAATGCCGCATCCGCCGCTTGCGTCCGGTCAGTTCAGCGCGAGGATCGCGCCGTTGAGCGCCGTGGCGAAAGCCACCCATGCGGCATAGGGCGCGAACAGCCACGCGGCGATGCGATCCTGCCGCCATGCTGCGACGATGAATGCGACGATGGCGCCGAACAGCGTCAGGACGACCGCAAGCGCAAGATCGATGCGGTGCGCGCCGAAGAACGCGGGCGACCACATGAAATTCAGCGCGAGCTGCACGCCCCACAGCCGCATCGGCCAGCCGCCCGATCCGCTGCGCCAGATGCGCCAGCCGGAGACCGCGATCAGGACATAGAGCAGCGTCCAGGCAGGTCCGAACACCCAGTTGGGCGGATTGAACGACGGTTTGGCGAGGCCGGCATACCATTCGCCCGGCGGGTTCAGATATCCGATGGCGAGGCCGCCGCCGACCACGGCAATCAGAAAAAGCGGCAACGCGATGCGATCCTTCATCCGGCCTCTCTCTGTCCGGCAAGGGATATAGCGCGCGCCGGCCGGTTCGACAGGGCGAGGATCAAGCGACGTCGCATGCGCGACGGCGGCGCCTCGCAGCCGACGGAATACCGCACGATTAACGGAACCGCCGGTAACCGATTCAAATACCAAGAATCTCGTCGGGCGAACTAAAGTTTGACGCGATTCGCTCCATGATTCATAGTTGTACTTGCAACGACACGGTGAATCTCCCGGCCGTACTGGCGCGGTATGATGGCTTTATCGCCCTAGGCTAGGAGGGGACCAAGTTTGGGAGTCCCTCCCGTTGCGGGTTTTGACGGCACCCGAGCCATCGCGGGTGCCGTCATCTTTCCAGCTCGATCAATCCAGGCTTCCTGAAGATCCGTCTCGCCTCTTCGAGGGAGACCTTGTGAAACGTGCGCACCCACAATTCGTTGGGGCGGATGATGCTCTTCACGACCAGCTTGAATCCGGAGCCGAACGCCCGCTCCTCGAAATGGACGAAGAGCAGATCGTCGTTGTGGTACCCGATCCTCCCTTTGGAAATGCAGTCCGGGATCACGGAATAGTGCAGGGGGAGAAGCCTGTGCTTCGCGCGCATCTTGATCGCGCAATCGATCCCGATGCGAAGTTCCGTGCTGGAGACGCCGAGCAGTTTGGAGAAGGTCGGCGGAAACGTCGCAACGGCCAGAGTCGGGCCACCTCGGCCGTTGACGAATTGCACGATCTGGCGAAATGTCGGCTCCACCCGGGGAGATTGAATGTCACCGGGCGTGTCGGACAACAGAGATTCGCCATCGGCACGATTGTAAGTCGTGGATGCCCGGGACAAGCCCGGGCATGACGGTACCTAAGCAATATAGGCCTATTTTCTTGACAACCTCCGCGCGCTCTCGTAGAGTCGCCACAGGTCGAACGTGCTCTTTGAATCCGTGAATACGCGTGTACCATGCCGGCAGGTCGAGGCCGGAAGGAACGCTTGCTGCCGCCAACTTTGCTTGACGGCCTGCGTTTTCCGTCAACGTCAACAGCGTGAATCGAAACGGATCAAGGACTTCGCTTGTTGACGGTCAACAACCGTCAACAACCGTCAACTAGGTCCGCAGTGCCGCAAGAAGTCCGTTCAGCACCTTGCGGCCCTGTGCCGTCGCGGCGAGTCCGGTTTTCGTGCGCGCGATGAAGCCGTCGCGGATCATGCGTTCGACGCGCGCGGTGTCGAGCGCTTCGGGGCTTTCGAGGGCGGCCCCCGTCACGCGCGCGAAGCGCGCGGCGTCGATGCCTTCGGTGATGCGCAGACCCATCATCAGCGCCTCGTCCACGCATGTCGTGCGCTCCAGCACCGTCTGCTCGGCCGTCGCGTGGCCCTGCCTGGCGACTTCCGTGAGCCAGGTTTCGGGCGCCTTCTGCTGGCGCGTGGCCACGCGCCGCCCGTCCATCGTGATGCGCCCGTGGGCACCGGGGCCCACGCCGACATAATCCTCGTAGTGCCAGTAGACGAGATTGTGGCGCGAGGCCTGGCCCGCGAGCGCGTGGTTCGAGATCTCGTAGGCCGGCATCTTCGCGTCCTCGAGGATGGCCTGCGTCGTGTCGTAGAGTCGTTCCTGCTCGGCTTCGCTGGGCAGTGAATAGTCGCCACGATCGAACAGCGTCTTGAACTGCGTGCCGGCCTCGATCGTCAGCTGGTAGACCGAGAGGTGCGTGGGGCGCAGGTCGAGTGCGGCCTTCAGCTCCACGATCCAGTCTGTCGTCGTCTGGCCCGGCCGCGCATAGATCAGGTCGAACGAGAAGCGGTCGAACAGTTTCGCAGCGCGGTCGATGGCGCGGATCGCCTCGTGCGCGCTGTGGCCGCGGCCGAGGAACTTCAGCGCCTGCTCGTCGAGCGACTGCACGCCGATCGACAGCCGGTTGATGCCGGCGGACCTGAACGCGGCGAAGCGGTCGGACTCGGCCGAGTTCGGGTTCGCTTCCAGCGTGATCTCGGGCGCGTCGGCGACCGCCCAGCGCGTCGCGATGCGCTCCAGGATCGCGCCCGCGATATGCGGGTCCATCAGCGACGGCGTGCCGCCGCCGAAGAACACCGACGTGACCGTCCGGCCCGGCGTGAGCGCGGCGTAATGGTCGATCTCGGCGAGGAGTGCATCACGCCACGCGTTCGCGTCGATCTTCTCGCGCACGTGGCTGTTGAAATCGCAATAGGGGCATTTCGACTTGCAGAAGGGCCAGTGGACGTAGACCGCGAAGCTCGGGATGGCGGCGCTCATGCCAGGCACGCGGCCTTGAACTTCGCGAAGGCGACGGCGCGATGGCTGATCGTGTGCTTGAGTGCCGGGTCCATCTCGCCGAACGTGATCGTGTGGCCCTCGGGCATGAACATCGGGTCGTAGCCGAAGCCGCGGCTCCCCCGCGGCGGCCACACGAGCGTGCCTTCCACCTCGCCGCGGAACGTCTGCACGTGGCCGTCGGGCCACGCGATCGTCAGCACCGATACGAAGCGCGCGCGCCGGTTCGTCGAGCCGTCCAGTGCCGCCTCGACCATGCGCATGGCGCGCGCGAAGTCGCGCTTCGGGCCCGCCCAGTTCGCGGTGTACACACCCGGATCGCCGTCGAGGGCGTCGGTGCACATGCCGCTGTCGTCGGCAAGCGACGGCAGCGACGTGGCCTTCGCCGTGTGGCGCGCCTTCAGCTCCGCATTCGCCTCGAAGGTCGTGCCGGTCTCGTCCGGCTCGACCACGCCGAGCGAAGCGGCCGACACGCAGTCGAGCCCGAAGGGCCGCAGCAGGTCGGCCATCTCGGCAAGCTTGCCCTTGTTGTGCGTCGCGACGACGAGCCGCGTGCCCGCCTTTAGCTGGCGCTGGCCCATGCCGCTACCGCCTTCTTCTGGAGCGCCACGAGTTCGCCAACACCCTTGCGCGCCAGCGCCAACATCGCAAGCAGCTGGTCCTCGGCGAACGGGTCGCGCTCTGCAGTACCCTGCACCTCGACGAGCTTGCCGTCGCCGGTCATCACGAAGTTCGCGTCCACGTCGCACCCACTGTCCTCGACATAGTCGAGATCGAGCACGCTCTTGCCGCCGGAGATGCCGCACGACACGGCCGCGACATGGTCGCGGATCGGGAAGCCGGCAAGGCCCTTGGCCTTGACCAGCGGGAAGATCGCCTGATGCAACGCGACCCATGCACCGGTGATCGCGGCGGTGCGCGTCCCGCCGTCGGCCTGCAGCACGTCGCAGTCGATCTTGATCTGGCGTTCGCCCAGCATCTTCATGTCGGTGACCGAGCGCAGGCTGCGGCCGACGAGGCGCTGGATCTCCTGCGTGCGGCCCGACTGCTTGCCGCGCGCGGCCTCGCGGTCGGTGCGCGTGTGGGTCGAGCGCGGCAGCATGCCGTACTCGGCCGTCACCCAGCCCTGGCCCGAGTTGCGCAGGAAGGGCGGCACCTTCTCCTCCAGCGAGGCGGTGACCAGCACATGCGTGTCGCCGAAGCGCACGAGGCACGAACCCTCCGCGTGCTTGGCGAAGCCCGGCTCGAGGCTGACGGCACGCATCTGGTCGGCAAGACGGCCCGAAGGGCGCATGGGACTTCTCTTTCGGCGGAACGGGGGCTGGCGGGAGGGGAACCTAGTCCGGGGTGCGTTGACACGCAAGGCGGGGGATGACTAGCTATTGTCACATGTCCCGCACCCCCATCGTCCCCTTCGAACGCAGGCCCGCCGCGACCGTTTCCGCCGCGACCAGTGCGCGCGCGCAGAGCGCCGTTTCCGCGATGGACGAACGTTCGCGCGAGGTGTTCCGGCGCATCGTCGAGGCCTATGTCGAGACCGGCGAGCCGGTCGGTTCGCGCACGCTGTCGCGCCAGCTTCCCGACCAGATCTCGCCGGCCACGATCCGCAACGTGATGGCCGACCTGCAGGATCTGGGGCTGCTCTATTCGCCGCACACCTCGGCCGGCCGCCTGCCGACCGATCTGGGGCTGCGGCTGTTCGTCGACGGGCTGCTCGAAGTCGGCCGGCTTTCCAGCGACGAGCGCGAGAAGATCGAGGCGCAGTGCGCTGCCGGCGGGCGCGCGGTGGGCCAGGTGCTGGAGCAGGCAAGCTCGCTGCTCGCGGGCCTCGGCCGCGGGGCGGGGCTGGTCATCGCACCCAAGTCCGATTCGCCGCTGAAGCACGTGGAGTTCGTGCCGCTCGGGCCGGGGCGCACGCTCGTCGTGCTCGTCACCGAACGCGGCCTCGTCGAGAACCGCGTCATCGAGACGCCGCTCGGCCTCACGCCGCAGCAGCTCGTGCAGGCCTCGAACTTCCTCTCCGCACATCTCACCGGGCGCACGCTCGTCGAGGCGCGCGAGGACGTGCTCAAGCGGCTGGAGCAGTCGCGCGCCGAGCTCGACCAGCTCTCGCAGAAGGTCGTCGAACAGGGCCTCGCCGTGTGGTCCACGCCCGAGAAGAACTCGGGCACCGAGGGCTATCTGATCGTGCGCGGGCAGGCGAAGCTGCTCGAGGACGTGCACGCGATGGAGGATCTCGAGCGCATCCGCCGGCTGTTCGAAGCGCTCGAACAGCACGAATCGATGGCCCGCATCCTCGACCAGGCGCAGGGTGCGGAAGGCGTGCAGATCTTCATCGGCGCGCAGAACGAGCTGTTCGGCCTGTCGGGATGCACGACGATCGTCGCCCCCTATCGCGACGCGCAGGAGCGCATCGTGGGCGCCATCGGCGTGGTGGGACCCACGCGGCTCAACTACGCGCGCATCATCCCGATGGTGGACTACACGGCGCGCGTCGTCGGCCGGCTGGTCGGCTGAAAATCAACCCTTGCGTCCGCGCGGGTTTTCGCCCAAATGCCGGGCGGAACAATCGATGGAACCTTGCCGATGACCGAGCCGACCAACGACCAGCCGCAGCCCGCCGAAACGCCTGCCGCCGAGACGCCGGCCGATCCGCTTGCCGAGGCGCAGGCGAAGATCGCCGCCCTCGAAGCCGACATGGCGAAGACCAAGGACGCCGCACTCCGCGCCATGGCCGACGCCGAGAACATGCGCAAGCGCGCCGAGCGCGAGATCCTGGACCGCGAGAAATACGCGGTCGGCAATTTCGCCAAGTCGCTGCTCGCGGTTTCCGACAATCTGCGTCGCGCACTCGACGCCGTCAGCGCCGAAGCGCGCGCGGCCGATCCGCATCTGGCCAAGCTGTTCGAGGGCGTCGAGCTGACCGAGCGCGAATTGCTGTCGGTGTTCGAGCGCAACGGGGTGGCGAAGATCGATGCTGCCGGCAAGCCGTTCGATCCGGCCCTGCAGCAGGCGGTGGCGCATGTCGATGCGCCGGGTCACGCACCCGGAAGCGTGGTGCAGGTGTTCCAGCCCGGCTACACGATCCACGGGCGGCTGCTGCGCGAGGCGATGGTCACGGTCGCGAAGGCGGCCCCCGCCGCCGGAATCGACACGACCGCCTAGACGCCAAAACGGCTTCGCCCGCGCGGGAGCATTGCGCCCCGGCGCGGGTCTGAAGCGGATACGGTGCCCTTACGCGCTCTGGCGGAACGCGCCGGATTTGCCGCCGACATCGATCGGTTCGTAGGCCTTGCTGACCACGCTGGGCACCAGGTTCGGCGCAAGCTCGGCAGCCGTGGCGCCCGAAGCGGGGCCAAAGATGCGCGCGATGCGCGTCTGGTAGCGTGGATCGACAACGTCCACGAAGGCATCGAAGGTCCCCTGGATCAAGCCGGACTTCGTCGCGAGCTGACGCGGTTCGGCCACGCTGACCTCGTCGCGGTCCGCACGCGCCCGCTGGGCGCGCGAAACCTCGGCGGCCCGGGCGGATTCCGCCGCCTGGGTCTTTACCTGGTCTGCTGTGGTCGAGTTCTGCGCTTGCGACGTCCGCTGGCCCGGGAGGGACAGCGGCTGACGGCTTTCACCCACAAGGGGCAAAGGCGGCACAACACCGACATTCTGAACGGTCGTCATAACACGGAACCTCGTTTCTCGAAGTTCTGAGGGTCCCTGCGGCAGCTTCCGCTATGGTTAACGG
Source organism: Tagaea sp. (assembly GCA_965279565.1). Taxonomy (GTDB): domain Bacteria; phylum Pseudomonadota; class Alphaproteobacteria; order CACIAM-22H2; family CACIAM-22H2; genus Tagaea. The sequence continues at coordinate 1,164,853 of OZ257249.1, forward strand.
AACGTGAAGCACTGCAACCGAGAATTCCTCACGGTCTTTATAGGTCGGCTGCGGAAGTATGTCAAGAAATTTTCCGGAGGCGCATTCCAGCCCCGCGCCGGGCGGCAGGGCGGGAAAACGGCTTTGACCGTTGCGCGGCTGCGGGCACCTGCCTATATCGCTGTCGAAGGTAGGGTCTTGCTGAAGACCCTGCGGAGTTTGACCCGGAAAAGACGGGGTCCCGTGCCGATGCCTCTGGTGGGGTCGGCCTGGCGGGGCTGCCGCAAAGCGAGGATTTCATGAGCAAAGTCATCGGTATCGACCTCGGCACGACCAATTCCTGCGTCGCCGTGATGGAAGGATCGACCCCGAAGGTCATCCCCAACGCCGAAGGTGCCAACACCACGCCGTCGATCGTCGCCTTCGCCGATTCGGGCGAACGCCTCGTCGGCCAGCCCGCGAAACGCCAGTCGGTCACGAACCCGACCGACACGTTCTACGCGATCAAGCGCCTGATCGGCCGCCGCTTCGAAGACCCGATGGTCGCGAAGGACGTCGATCTCGTCCCGTACAAGATCGTCAAGGCCGACAACGGCGACGCGTGGGTCGACTCGAAGGGCAAGAAGTTCTCGCCCTCGCAGATCTCCGCCTTCACGCTGATGAAGATGAAGGAGACCGCGGAAGCGTATCTCGGCGAGACGGTCACGCAGGCCGTCATCACCGTGCCCGCATACTTCAACGACAGCCAGCGCCAGGCCACGAAGGACGCCGGCAAGATCGCCGGCCTCGAAGTGCTGCGCATCATCAACGAGCCGACGGCGGCGGCACTCGCCTACGGCCTCGAAAAGAAGAAGGCCGGCACGATCGCGGTCTACGACCTCGGCGGCGGCACGTTCGACGTGTCGGTGCTCGAGATCGGCGACGGCGTGTTCGAGGTGAAGTCCACGAACGGCGACACGTTCCTGGGCGGCGAAGACTTCGACAAGGAAATCATCGATTACCTCGCCAGCGAGTTCAAGAAGGAGCAGGGCATCGACCTGCGCACCGACAAGCTCGCCCTGCAGCGCCTGAAGGAAGCTGCGGAGAAGGCGAAGATCGAGCTGTCGAGCGCCGTGCAGACGGAAGTGAACCTGCCCTTCATCACCGCCGACGCGTCGGGGCCCAAGCACCTCAACATCAAGCTGACGCGCGCCAAGCTCGAGAGCCTGGTCGACGTGCTGATCCAGCGCACGATCGAGCCGTGCCGCAACGCGCTGAAGGACGCCGGCCTCAAGGCCAGCGAGATCGACGAGGTCGTCCTCGTCGGCGGCATGACGCGCATGCCCAAGGTCATCGAGACCGTGAAGCAGTTCTTCGGGCGCGAGCCGCACCGCGGCGTCAATCCCGACGAAGTGGTCGCGATCGGTGCCGCCATCCAGGCCGGCGTGCTGAAGGGCGACGTCAAGGACGTGCTGCTGCTCGACGTGACGCCGCTGTCGCTCGGCATCGAGACGCTGGGCGGCGTGTTCACGCGCCTCATCGACCGCAACACGACGATCCCGACGCGCAAGAGCCAGGTCTTCTCGACCGCCGAGGACAGCCAGAGTGCGGTCACCATCCGCGTCTTCCAGGGCGAGCGCGAGATGGCGTCCGACAACAAGGCGCTGGGCCAGTTCGATCTGGTCGGCCTGCCGCCCGCACCGCGCGGCGTGCCGCAGATCGAGGTCACGTTCGACATCGACGCCAACGGCATCGTGCAGGTCTCGGCCAAGGACAAGGGCACCGGCAAGGAACAGCAGATCCGCATCCAGGCTTCCGGCGGTCTCTCCGACGCCGAGATCCAGAAGATGGTCAAGGACGCCGAGGCGAACGCCGCGGAAGACAAGAAGAAGCGCGACCTGGTCGAGGCGAAGAACCGCGCCGAGAGCATGGTCCACGACACCGAGAAGAACGTGAAGGATCACGGCGACAAGCTCGGCGCCGAGGACAAGACCGCGATCGAGACGGCCATCGCGAACCTGAAGACGGCCAAGGACGGCACGGATGTCGAGGACATCAAGGCCAAGACCGAGGCGCTGATGCAGGCTTCGATGAAGCTCGGCGAGGCGATGTACAAGGCTTCGCAGGCCGAAGGTGCCGCACCCGGTGCGGGCCCCGAGGCTGCGGCCGGTCCGTCGTCGGCGGGCGGTCCTTCGGCAAGTACCGCCAAGGACGAGAAGGTCGTCGACGCCACGTTCGAAGACCTTTCCGACAAGAACAAGAAGGCCTAAGGATCGGGTCGCAAGGTCGGGCGGTGCGGTTTTCGCATCGCCCGGCCGCGGCCTGACCATCGGAGACCCGTCGCGTGGCGAAGCAGGATTATTACGAGCTTTTGGGCGTGGCCAAGGGGGCGTCTGCGGACGACCTCAAGAAGGCCTATCGCAAGCTCGCCATGCAGTTCCACCCGGACAAGAACCCGGGCGACAAGAAGGCCGAGACCAAGTTCAAGGAAATCAGCGAGGCCTATGACGTCCTGAAGGACGATCAGAAGCGCGCGGCCTACGACCGCTTCGGCCACGCCGCCTTCGAAGGCGGCAACGGCGGTGCGGGGCGCGCGGGCGGCTTCGATTTCGGTGCGGGCGGTGCCGGCGGCTTCGCCGACATCTTCGACGAGATGTTCGGCGAGTTCATGGGCGGCGGGCGTCGCGGGGCTGGCCCGCAGCGCGGTGCCGATCTTCGCTACAACCTCGAGATCTCGCTCGAGGACGCCTATCACGGCAAGCAGGCGACCGTGCGCGTCGCGTCGCTTCATGCATGCGAGACGTGCCACGGCTCGGGTGCCGAAGCCGGCTCGAAGCCCGCGACGTGCCCGACCTGCCGTGGCCAGGGCAAGGTGCGCGCGCAGCAGGGCTTCTTCACGATCGAGCGCGCCTGCCCGCAATGCGGTGGCGCCGGCCAGATCATCGAGAAGCCGTGCAAGACCTGCCAGGGCCAGGGCCGCACGCGCAAGGAGCGCACGCTGTCGGTCAACATCCCGGCGGGCGTGGAAGATGGCACGCGCATCCGTCTCGCCGGCGAGGGCGAGGCCGGCATGCGCGGCTCGCCGCAGGGCGACCTCTACCTGTTCCTGTCGATCAAGCAGCACAAGCTGTTCCACCGCGAAGGTGCGGACATCTATTGCCGCGTGCCGATCCCGATGACGACGGCCGCCCTCGGCGGTGCGATCGAAGTGCCGACCGTCGATGGCGGGCGCGCGAAGGTGACGATCCCGGCGGGTGCGCAGACCGGCCAGCAGTTCCGACTGAAGGGCAAGGGCATGTCGGTGCTGCGCAGCGCCGCGCGCGGCGACATGTTCATCGAATCGATGGTCGAAACGCCGGTCAATCTCACCAAGAAGCAGCAGGACCTGCTGCGCGAGTTCGAGGGCAGCGGCGGCGGCAACAAGAGCCACAGCCCCGAGAGTGCGAGTTTCTTCGCCAAGGTGAAGGAACTCTGGGACGATCTGCGCGGCTAGGCCGCGTTCACGCCGTCACGAGATAGTCCATCGACGACAGCACGCCGCGCAGGCAGTGGATGATCGCGTCGATCGCGCGGCTTTCCCCGCCTTCGCGATAGGCGATGTAGACGCGCCCGTCGCCGACCGGCGGGTCGGTCGCGAGCACGACGAGCGAACCGTCCGCGATCTGGCGTTCGACCATCTTGTGCGGCAATACGCCCACCGCTACGCCCGACGCGATCAGGTGCGCCGACACGGTCACGCTGCTGCACATGTCGACGCGCGCAGGCTCGATGCCGGCCGTCGCGAACCAGTCCTGCGTCTGGCGGAACATCGCCGAGGGCGGCGGGTTCGACACGATCGGGATGTGCCGCAGGTCGGCCGGCCGGACCTTGCCGCTCAATCCCCACGAAGGTGCCGCGACGAACGAGGTGGGCTGCAGGCCGAGCGGGATCAGCCGCACGCCGGTGTGCCCGACCGGATTGACGAGCACGGCGAGATCGAGATTGTGGCGCGCCAGTTCCGGCTCGAGGGCGGCCGTCGTCGCGACGGTGAATTCGGGGCGCAGGTGCGGGTGTTCCTGGCGAAGGACGCGCACGAGCGGTGCGAGGCTCACCATCGCCACACCTTCGGCGAATCCGGCGCGCACCGCACCGGCGACCGGGGCGGCGGGACCTGGCGGTTCGCGGATGCGGTCGATCTCGCGCAGCACGGTCTTGGCGCGCGCGAGCAGGCTGAGCCCGCTCGCGGTCGGCCGGATGCCGCGTCCGGCGCGCTCGAAGATTTCGACGCCGAGCGCGTTTTCGAGATCGCGCAGGCGCAACGACACGGTCGGCTGGGCGAGGTGGAGCTGGCGCGCGGCCGCCTGGACCGAGCCGAGTTCGACCGTCCAAAGGAAGGCTTCCAGCTGTGCCAGCGTCAAACGCATTGGATTATTTAATATATAGACGTTTAATAATCCAATTGGATTTGCAGGACTTAACGGAGCTAAGTCACGGGCCTGTCAGCGATTGCGAGCCCGTGCGTGCCGATGGCGTCCTCCGTTGCCTCCCAGATCGTCCGAATCGACGGCTATGAACTGTCCTGCCCGCTGCCCGAACGGATCGGCAATTCGCGCGGCTTTTTCGAGAGCCGCGGGGCCCTCCTCGTGGCGCTCACCACGCGCGAAGGCGTCACCGGCTGGGGCGAGACCTGGGCCTATCCGGGTGCCGCGTCCGACATCGTGCGCCGGCAGCTCGCCCCCCATCTCGTCGGGCAGGACGCGTCGGCCCCGCGCCGCCTGCACGACCTGATGATGCGCCGGACGCCCGAGCGGCACGGCGTGCCGCTGATGGCGGTCAGCGCGCTCGACATCGCGGCGTGGGACGCGGCCGCGCGCACCGCACGCCAGCCGCTGCACGCCTTCCTCGGCGGCGCTTCGCGCGAACGCCTCTTCGCCTATGTCAGCGGCCCCTTCCTGAAGCCCGGTGCCGATCCCTATCGCGACTATTTCGCCGACATCGACGGCTATCTCGCGGCCGGCTTCCGCGCGATCAAGCTGCGGCTGGGCACGTCGCCGGAAACCGACGGTGCCATCGCGCGCCGCGTGCGCGAGCGCATCGGTGCGGCGATGCCGCTGATGGTCGATCTCAACCAGGGTTTCGCGTTCGGCCCCGCGGCCGATCTTGCCCGGCGTCTCGTCGAGTGCGACGTGCGCTGGCTCGAAGAACCGATGGCCCACGACAACATCGCGGCCTATCGCCGGCTCGCCGACCAGATCCCGATCCCGCTGGCCGGCGGCGAATCGCTGTTCGGCGTGCAGGCCTTCCGCGACGTCGTCGCCTCGGGCGTGCTCGGCTATCTGCAGCCCGATCTGGCGCTGTGCGGCGGCATCACCGAGGGGCTGAAGATCGCCGCCCTCGCCGAGGCGTTCGACATCGCCCTCGTGCCGCATGTCTGGGGAACGGCCGTCAATTTCAACGCGTCGCTGCACTTCGCCGCGATCCTGCCCCATCGCGGCGGCCACGCGATGCCATGCCCGCTGTTCGAGTACGACTCCTCGTACAACCCGCTGCGCACGATGTGCGGCGACTGCCCGGTCGACGATGCCGGCACGGTCGGCGTGCCCGACGGGCCGGGGCTGGGACTCGAACTCGGACCCGAACGATTCGCCCCCTATCTCGTCGACAGCTGGACGGTGCAGTGACGCCGGCCGCCTACCCATAAAAAGCCCAACGGAGGAAACCAAGATGACCAAGTCCAATTTCCTGGCAGCACTCGCCCTCGCGGCGGGTGCCCTGTTCGCGCAAGCGGCCGAGGCCCAGCAGGCCAAGGTCCTCAATCTCGGCTTCGTCGGCCGGCAGACGGCACCCGAAGGCATCGCCGTCACGTCGATGGCCGAGCAGGTCAAGCAGCGCACGAACGGGCGCGTCGACATCCGCCTGCATCCGGGCGGGGCGCTTGGCGGCGACCGCGAGGTCATCGAAGGCGTGCAGATCGGCACCGTCGACATGACGGTGGCGTCGACGTCGGTGTTCGCCAACTTCGTGCCCGACGTGCAGGTCTTCGACATCCCGTTCCTGTTCCGCGATTTCGACCACGCGCAGAACGTGCTCGACGGCCAGGTCGGGCAGGAGATCCTCGCCAAGTTCGACGCGCGCGGGATCAAGGGCCTCGCCTTCGGCGGCATCGGCTTCCGCCAGCTCACCAACAGCAAGCGGGCCGTGTCGGGCATCGACGACGTCAAGGGCCTGAAGATCCGCACGCAGGAAAACCCGATCCACCTGCAGGTGTGGCGGGCACTGGGCGCATTGCCCACGCCGATGGCGATCCCGGAGGTGTTCACAGCGCTGCAGCAGGGCGTGATGGACGGGCAGGAAAACCCGATCGGCGCCATCATCAACAACCGCTTCGGCCAGGTGCAGAAGTACCTGACGATCTCCAACCACGCCTTCACGCCGGTGGCCCTCGTCATCTCGCCGGCGGCGTTCGCGTCGCTGTCGGCCGACGACCGCAGGGTCCTGCAGGAAGAAGCGGTCAAGGCGATGGCGCTGTGCAAGCTGGAAGTCGCCAAGGTCGAGAAGACCGGCGTCGACACGCTGCGCGGCATGGGCATGCAGGTCGTCGAGAAGGTCGACACGTCGAAGTTCCAGGACGCCCTGAAGCCGACCTTCGCGGATCTCGCCAAGCGTTTCGGCGAATCCACGATCAACCGCATCAAGGACCACAAGTGAAATGAGCCGGATGCCCGCCGCCGTCGAACTGCTGATGCGCGTCGAGCGCGCGGTGACGCGGGCAAGCGTGTTCGCGGCGTGCTGCCTTCTGGCAGCCGCCTCGGCCGTCGGCTTCTATCAGGTGCTCACGCGCTTCGTGCTGTCCGAACCGGCGACATGGTCGGAGACGGCGGTGCGCGTGCTGCTGATCTGGATGGCGTATCTGGGCCTGTGCGGCGCCATGCGGATCGGCGCACTTGTGTCGGTCGACGTGCTCCACCAGGCGTGCAAGGGCCGGGCGCGACGCGCGCTGCAGGCCTTCATCACCTGTTCGACGCTCGCCCTGCTCGCAATCCTGGTCTGGTTCGGGACCATGCTCGCGTACCGCGTGCGCTTCCAGGTCCTCGCGGGTCTGGAAGTGCCGGTCTCGTGGGCCTATGCCGCGATACCGGTGGGTGCCGCCATCTCGATCCTCGCGGTCCTCGCGCACTATTTCGATCCGAAGCGCGAAGAACTCGAAACGGCCGTCTAGGAGAATCCGCGATGGCGCCGACGATGCTGATAACCATGTGCGTGCTGCTGGTGCTGGCGGTACCGGTCGCCGTCTCGGTCGGCCTCGCGTCGATCGCCGGCATGACGGCGTTCACGAACCTGCCGCTGATCCTCGTGGCGCAGCAGGCCTTCGCCGCACTCGACAAGTTCCCGCTCGCGGCGGTGCCGTTCTTCATCCTCGCCGGCAACCTGATGGGCGAGGGTGGAATTTCCGCCCGGCTCGTCGATTTCGCCAAGTGCCTCGTGGGCGGCGTGCAGGGCGGGCTCGCCTGCACCTGCATCCTGACCTGCATGATCTTCGCCGCCGTATCGGGATCGAGCGTGGCGACGACGTTTGCCATCGGCGCCATCCTGATCCCGGCGATGGTGCGCCACGGCTATCCGGTGCCGTTCGCCGCGTCGCTGCAGGCGACGGCGGCCGAGCTGGGCGTGATCATCCCGCCCTCGATCCCGATGATCCTCTACGGCGTGGCGGCCGAGGTATCGATCGGCGAGCTGTTCATCGCCGGCTTCGGGCCCGGCCTGCTGATCGGCGTGGCGCTGATGGCCTTCGTGTGGGTCTGGTGCCGGCTGCGCGGCTACGGCAAGCGCGACGCCGAGGGCCGCCAGCCGCTGCTGCTGGCCACGCGGCGCGCGGGCCTGGCGCTACTGATGCCGGTCATCATCCTCGGCGGCATCTATGGCGGCGTCTTCACGCCGACCGAAGCCTCGATCGTCGCGGTCGTCTATGCGCTGGTCGTCAGCTGCTTCGTCTACCGCGAGCTGGGTATGCGCGAGGTCTACGGCGTTCTGAAGAAGTCCGTCATCTCGTCGTCGGTCATCATGTTCATCATCGCGATGGCGGGGCTGTTCAGCTTCCTGCTGACGCGCGCCGGCGTGCCGGCCGAGATCGGCGCGTGGATCATCGCGAACTTCCACGAAGGCTGGGCCTTCCTGCTCGCCGTCAACGCGTTCCTGTTCGTGATCGGCATGTTCATCGAGACGTCGGCCTCGATCATCGTGCTGGCACCCATCCTCGCCCCGGTCGCCGCACAGCTCGGCATCGATCCGGTGCATTTCGGCATGATCATGGTCGTCAACCTGGCGCTGGGCATGATCACGCCGCCCTTCGGGGTCAACCTGTTCGCGGCCTGCTCGGTGGCGGGCATCTCGCTCAACCAGATCTCGCGCTCGCTGGCGCATTTCGTGATCGTGATCCTGGCGTGCCTGATGGTGATCACCTACGTGCCGGCAATCTCGCTCTGGCTGCGCGACGCGTTCTACTGACGGCTAGGCCGGCATCGCCAGGCCGATGCCCTTGCCGACCGATTCAAGATCGCAGTCCGCGAAGCTGTCGGGATCGACCTGACGCAGCACGAACGACTGCCCGTCGAGCGTGGGCGACTGCGCGAACAGGTCGCTGCGCTTGACGTTGTCGTCGAGCCCGTGGTCGAGCAGCAGACCCATCACATGGTCGGCCGGCCCGCCGGGCGGCCCCAGCGGGACCAGCAGCCGTTCGAAGGCGACGCGTCGCGTGATGCGCCAGGCGCCGACGCGCACCGAATAGATCGGCAGGCCTTCGAGCGCGACGCGGCCGTAGGTCTCGAGCGTGCGCGCGAGGATGGCCGGCGGAGCGATCTCCTCCAGCCGTTTCCCGATCTTCGAGCCGCCGTCGGTGTACTCGACCTGATCGCCCTGGTAGGTCATCCGGAAGGCGAGTCCATTCGCCGCCGCCGCGTCCGCCTCGATGCGGTACATCAGCATGCTCGACCACCAGCGGCCCCAGCTCTCGGCGCGGAACGCGTCGCGCGACGGCATTGCCCCGCCCCTGCGCCCGGCCGCCCACTGGGCGCCGAAGGCGCGCATTTTGGGGCTCCAGATATGGTCGGCCGTCAGGAGGCGTGCGGGATAATCGGTCATTTCCGGTTCCGATTGTCGCCGATGCGGCGGGGCGAGTTCAACAGGATGGGCGAGAATTGTGGTAATTGCTGGCGCATGTTCGACCTGATCCGCCTCGCGCGACCCAGGCACTGGGTCAAGAACGCGTTCGTCGCCGCCCCGCTGTTCTTCACGCCGGACGCGCTGGATGCCGCAAACCTGCGGGCCGCGGCGCTGGCGTTCCTCGCGTTCGGCTTCGCGGCGTCGGCGGTCTATGTCGTCAACGATTTCTTCGACCGCGCGGCCGACCGGCTGCATCCGGAGAAACGCCACCGGCCGCTCGCGTCGGGCAGGGTATCCGGCGGTGCCGCGATGGCGTTCGCCGGCCTGCTGCTTGCCGGTGCGCTCGCGATCTCGCTCGCCCTGCCGGCCGCGTTCGGCAAGCTGCTGGCGGTCTATCTCGCCCTCAACGTCGCCTACTCGGCCCGGCTCAAGCATGTCAGCCTGCTCGACGTGCTGATCGTCGCGGCCGGCTTCGTGCTGCGCGTCGAGGCGGGAGCCGCCGCCGTCGCCATCGCGCCGACCGTGTGGATCGTCGTGTGCACGGGGTTGCTGGCGCTGTTCCTTGCTCTTGCCAAGCGGCGCGACGACCTGACCGGCGAACTCGACGCCACGCATCGCGGTTCGCTCGACGGCTACAATCTGCGCTTCGTGGATTCCGCCCTCGCGGTGATCCTCGGGGCACTGCTCGTCAGCTACGTGATCTATACGACCGACGCGGCCGTGATCCGGCGCTACGGCACCGACCGGCTCTATCTGACGGTGCCCTTCGTCGTCGCGGGCGTGCTGCGCTACCTGCAGATCGCGCTGGTCGAGGAACGCTCGGGCTCGCCCACCGACCTTGCCGTCGGCGACCGGTTCCTGCTCGTCTGCGTGCTGGGCTGGATCGCCGTCTTCGGCTATCTGATCTACGCATGACGATCCGCTGGAAAGAGATGCGGCTCGAAGGCTGGGGGCGCGTGGCCCCCGCCGCGATCCTGGCCGCCCGGCCCGAACGGCAGTCCGCCGCACCCGCAACACTCGCGGCATCGGGCGATGCCGGCGTGCTGGCGCGCGGGGCGGGGCGCGCCTATGGCGACGCGGCCCAGCTTTCCGGCGGCCGCGCGATCCTGACGGCGCGCCTCGACCGGCTGCTCGCCTTCGATCCGGCGACCGGGCTGCTCGAATGCGAACCCGGCGTGACGTTCGGCGACCTGATCGGCACGTTCGCGACGCGCGGCTTCGTGCCGCCGACCTCGCCGGGGACGGCGCACGTGACCGTGGGCGGCGCCATCGCCGCCGACGTGCACGGCAAGAACCACGACCGCCACGGCTCGTTCGGCGACCATGTCGAATGGATCGACCTGCTGGTCGCCGACGGGCGCACGCTGCGCGCGTCGATGGCGGAAAACGCCGACCTGTTCCGCGCCACGATCGGCGGCATGGGGCTGACCGGCGTCATCGTGCGCGCCGCATTCCGGATGCTGCCGGGCACGGCGCGCGTCGCCGTGCGCGAGCGACGCATCGCCGATCTCGACGGGTTCTTCGCCGCGTTCGAGGCGGCGCGCGCGAGCAGCACCTTCTCGGTCGGCTGGGTCGATGCGCTTGCGCAGGGTAAAGCGCTCGGCCGCGGCGTGTTCGAGACGGCAGAGTTCGTGCCCGATGCCGGGATCGCGTCGCCGGCACGCAAGCCGTTGCGCGTTCCCTTCGACCTGCCGGAATTCGCACTCTCGTCCGCAAGCGTGCGCGCCTTCAACGCGATCTATCGTGCGCGCGTGCCCAAGGCGGGGCGCGCGTCGATGCGCGCCCTCGACGCGTTCCTCTATCCGCTCGACAGTCTCGCGGGCTGGAACAGGCTCTACGGACGGCGCGGCTTCTACCAGTTCCAGTCCGTCGTGCCCGATGCGGGGGCGCTGGCGGCCACGCGCGCGATGCTCGAAGCGGTCGCGTCGGGCGGCAACGCCTCGTTCCTCGCCGTGCTGAAGACGCTGGGCGGGGAAGGGCGCGGGCACCTGTCCTTCCCGATGCGCGGCGTGACGCTCGCCCTCGACATTCCGCGCGCACCGGGGGCGGACGACCTGATGCGCACGCTCGAGCGCATCGCGCGCGATGCCGGCGGGCGCATCTACCTTGCCAAGGACGCGCGCATGTCGGCCGAGACCTTCGCCGCCACCTATCCCAAGCTGCCGGAATTCCGTGCCGCACTCGCCAAGTACGATCCCGCCGGCCGATTCGCGTCCGACTTGTCCCGTCGTTTGAACATCGCGCGGGGGCCGGCATGAGCGGCGTGTGGGTCGTGCTCGGGGCGACGTCTTCCATCGCGCGGGAATTCGCGCGCGCCGCCGCGCGCGGCGGCGCCGACGTGCTGCTGGCCGCACGCGATTTCGACGACGCGTACGCGACCGCCTGCGACATCGCGATCCGCAACCAGCGCAACTGCATGGCCGTCGCGTTCGATGCCGGCGACGTCGCATCGCAGGAAAACCTGGTGGCCGCCGCGCGCGAGTTCGCGGGCACCGCCCCGATCAGCGTGTTCCTCGCCTTCGGATCGATGCCCGAACAGGCGGCGATCGACGCCGACCCGGCGCTGCTCGCCTCGACCATCGCGACGAACTTCACCGACGCGGCGGCGATCCTGCACCGCTTCGCACCGGTACTCGAAGCGCAAGGCACGGGCGCGGTCGTGGCACTGGGTTCGGTCGCGGGCGATCGCGGACGGCTCAAGAACTATGTCTACGGTGCCGCCAAGGCGGGCCTGCACGCCTATCTGCAGGGGCTGCGCGCGCGTCTCGTGCGCAAGGGCGTGCATGTCGTCACGCTGAAGCCGGGCTTCGTGGATACGGCAATGACGTGGGGCCTGCCGGGCATGTTCCTCGTCGCCCCGCCTTGCGCGATCGCCGATGCCGCCCTCGCGGCGGTGGCGAAGAAGCGCGACATCGTCTATGCGCCGCTCTTCTGGTGGGGCATCATGACGATCATCCGGCACATCCCGGAACGAATCTTCAAGAAGCTCAACATCTGAACGGCAGGGGACTTTCGGCATGGCACTCAGGATCGGCGTTGTCGGGGCGGGCGGGCGCATGGGCCAGATGCTCGTGCGCGAGATCGTCGCGACCAAGGACGCGGCCTTCGGCGGCGGCACCGAGAATGCGGCCAGCCCGCAGATCGGCCGCGACGCGGGCGAGGTCGCGGGCCTGGGCGCGCTGCAGTCGAAGCTCGGCGCCGATCCGGCCGCCCTGTTCGCGGCGTGCGATGCGGTGATCGATTTCACGGCCCCGGCGGCGAGCATCGCGCACGCGGCGCTTGCGGCCGGCGGAAAGAAGATTCTCGTCCTGGGCACCACCGGCCTTTCGGCCGACGACCAGAAGAAGATCGATGCGGCGGCGAAGTCCGCGACCATCGTGCAGGCGACGAATTTCTCGCTCGGCGTCAATCTCGCCTTCGCACTCGTCGAGGAAGCGGCCCGCCGTCTCGGCCCCGATTACGACATCGAGATCTTCGAGGCGCACCACAAGCACAAGGTCGACGCCCCCTCGGGCACGGCGCTGTCGCTGGGTCGCGCGGCGGCCAAGGGCCGCGGGCTCGATTTCGCGAAGGACACGATCCGCAGCCGCGACGGGCACACGGGTGCGCGGCCGCAAGGCCCCATCGGCTTCTCGGTCGCGCGCGGCGGGTCGGAGATCGGCGAACACACCGTCATGTTCATGGGCGACGGCGAGCGGCTGGAGATCGCGCACAAGGCACAGGGCCGGCAGGTCTATGCCAAGGGTGCGGTGCGCGCGGCCTTGTGGGCGGCGGGCAAGGGCCCCGGCCTGTTTTCGATGCGCGACGTTCTCGGGCTCTGAGGTTCCGCCATGCTGACCGTCTGGGGCCGCGCCTCGTCGTCCAACGTGCAGGCCTTGATGTGGTTCATCGGCGAGATGGGCCTGCCGCACGTGCGCCGCGATGCCGGGTTCAAGTACGGCGTGGTCGACACGCCGGAATTCCGCGCGATGAACCCGAACGGCACGGTGCCGGTCCTCGCCGACGGCGACGAGCCGCCGCTGTGGGAGACGGGTGCGATCCTGCGCCATCTCGCCGGTCTTCATGCGAAGGCGCCGTTCTGGCCGGCCGAAGGGCGTGCGCGCGCGCATGTCGACATGTGGGCCGAGTGGGCGAAGATCAACATCACGCTGGGATTCACGGCCCCGGTTTTCTGGCGCGTCGTGCGCACGTCGCCATCGAAGCGCGATCCGGCGGCGATCGCGGCGGCGGTCGAAGCGCTGTCGAAGCGGCTCGCGATCGCCGAAGAGCGGCTCGAACGCGACGCGTTCCTCGCCGGCCCCGATTTCACGCTCGCCGACATCCAGTTCGGCCACGTGCTCTACCGCTATTACGACATCGACATCGCGCGGCCGGAATTCCCGGCCCTGCGGCGCTATTACGACCGGCTGGCGACGCGCCCGGCCTACCGGGAACACGTCATGATCTCCTACGAGGAGCTGCGCGTTCCCTGACGCCAGCGGTGCAGCGCTTCGTCGAGGATGCGCGCCAGTTCCGCGCGCTCGCCCACCGGCAGGAAGCTTCCCACGATCGTCGCCTTGCCGTGGCTGCGCAGGCGCACGAGCGGCGCACCCGCCCCGCGATCCGCCAGCTCGACCGACAGCCAGTAGGGTTCCAGACTGTGCCGCCGCGTGCGGCCCCAACGATCCGTCCGCACGATCTCGAACCGGTCGGCATGCAGCGTCAGGCGTTCGCGGGCCCGGCCGCGCGCGTAGCTGACGCGGAACGCGATCCACACGAGCAGCACGTCCACGCCCAGGAAGCCGACGACGGGCCACGCCCCCACCGCGAGGAAGACGATCCCGGCGACGAAGCTGACGGCGCACAGCAGCCCCATCAGCACGGCGAAGCCGCGCGCACTCAGCGAACGGTGCGGGCGCAGCGTCAGGTCGAGGAGCGGGGCGTCCATCGCGGCCAAGGATAGCGCGTTCCGCTTGACCGCGAAACGCCGGCCCCTTATCGCCAGAGGGCGATGAAGAAGACCGACATCCACGAATTCTACAGCCGCCTCGCCACCGCCGTGCCGGAGCCCGAGACCGAGCTCGAATGGGGCAATCCCTACCAGCTCCTCGTCGCGGTCGTGCTTTCCGCGCAGGCGACCGACGTGGGCGTCAACAAGGCGACGCGTGCACTGTTCGCCAAGGTGAAGAATCCGGCGGAAATGCTCGCCCTCGGCCTCGAAGCGGTGCGCGACCACGTCAAGACCATCGGTCTCTTCAACACCAAGGCGAAGAACGTGATCGCGCTTTCCGAAATCCTGCTGCGCGAACATGGCGGCGAGATTCCGCGCAACCGCGAAGCGCTCGAAGCGCTGCCGGGCGTGGGGCGCAAGACCGCGAATGTCGTGCTCAATGTCGCGTTCGGCGAACCGACCATCGCGGTCGATACGCACATCTTCCGCGTGGGCAACCGCACGGGGCTGGCGAAGGGCAAGACGCCGCGCGACGTGGAAGACGGCCTGGTGAAGGCCACGCCGGACGAGTTCCGCCGCCACGCGCATCACTGGCTGATCCTGCACGGGCGCTATGTGTGCAAGGCGCGCAAGCCCGAATGCTGGCGTTGTTCGGTGGCGCCGATGTGCGTCTTCAAGCCGAAGACGCCCGCACCCGAGGCCTAGCCGCGCTTCTCCGCGACGAGGCGCGCGAGGCACGTGTCGGCCGAGGCCTGCTTGCCGACGAAGTTGCGCGCGTCGACATGCGTCACGCGTTGGCCGCCGTCGGCGTCGCGATAGATGAAGAATTCGAGGAAGCATTCGGTCGCGCGATAGCGCCAGACTTCGGCCGGCCCGTCGCGCCGCACGAAGCCGGCGGGACCGAAGCGTTCGGTCACGCCCTCGCGCGTCAGGCCGATCAGCGCGCGCGCACCCGTCGCGGCGGGAACGGAAGCCGCCTGCGGTGCCGCAGCCGGTGCGGTCGGTGCCGGCGCTTCGGCCGCCGGTGCGACCGTTGCCGGCGGCGGCGGGCTGCCGGCGCAGGCGGTCAGAAAAAGAATGGCGGCACCCGCGAAAGCAGGCGCCGCCATGCGGAACGGAACCATGCCTTCAGCCGCCGTCGCTGGAATCCGACTTGATCAGCTTGCTCGTGTCGACCTGGACCTCGCCGGAAATCTGGCCGCCTTCCTCGATCTCGATCTTGCCGTAGCGCACGGTGCCGGTGACCTTGCCGGTCGCGCGGATCCACAGCTTCTGGCGGACCGTCAGCGTGCCTTCGAACGTACCCGCGACCTCGGCGTTCTCGATCTCGGCCATGCCCTTGAACACGCCGCTCTCGGCGATCTCGATGAAGCGGCTCTCCGACAGCGAGGCCTCGACGCGGCCTTCGACGACGAGCCGTTCGCACGACGTGATCTGGCCCGACAGCACGATCTCGCGCCCGACGATCAGCTTGCGGCCTTCGACCGGATCGCTGGCCGCGCGCGCGGCGACGGCCGTGGTGCGGGTGGCCGTGGGTGCGATGGGCCCGGCGACCGAACGGGCGAGTGCGCCCGGCGACGGCGGGGACGGGCGCGGGAAGGGGCGCGACGGGATCGCTTCGGCTTCCGGCTCGGCCGGGGCGGCGGCGGTCTCGGCGTCGGCCGGCTTGGAGTCTTCGGTATCGTCTTTCTTGCGACGGAACATAAGTCCGGTTCCTTCCTCAGTTACCCGGGCGGTTCGCTTGCGTGCGACGCCAGGCCTCGATCAGATGCGTGGTCGTCGCGACGGCGACGACCGGGGCGGCGAGATTGACGACCGGGATCGTCGACAGCGCCGCGAAGACGGCGCCGGCGAGCCAGGCCTGGCCCCGCCGGTCGCGCCAAAGGCGGCGCGCGTCGTGCGAATCGAGCCGCCGCGCCGCGCTCATGGTGACGTATTCGCGGGCCAGAAGAAAGCCGTTCGTCGCGAGGAATACCGCAAGATTCAACCCCGGCACGAGATAGAGCGGCAGCACCGCGAGGTTGAGCACCACGGCCGTGGCGACCAGGCGCAGCGCCCCGCCGATCTCGGCAAGCGGGCTGCGCCGCGAAGGCGTGGGCAGGCCCGGATAGTGGCGCGCGTCGACGGCGGCCGCGACGTCCTCGAGGAAGACGCCGAGGAACGCCGCCACGACGCTGGGGAACAGCACGACGGAAAGCACCACCGCCGCGATCCCGCCCAGGGCCCCGGCCCCGGTATCGAGCCAGCCCGTCTCGAAGAAGCGCGTATTGGCGATCAGCCAGCCGATGCCGGTCCACAGGGCCAGGAACGCCGCCAGCGTCAGCCCGATGCTCTTCAGCAGGGGGGCGCGCAGGCGCGGATCGGAAAGCTGGGCCACTGCCAGCGCACCGGCGCGCAGCAGCCCCATCGGCGAATCGGAGGCGGTCATCCTGCCCGACAGGGAGCCAGACCTTTATGGCATTGGCAAGGCAGGCATATTCCCCCGCCGAATGGGCGCTTGTGCGGCGCAACAGGGATGGCTATTTTCCGCGCCAACCAAGCTCCCCCCACCGGAGTCGCAAGTGACCAACGCCAGCTACGACGTGCTCGGCATCGGCAACGCCATTGTCGATGTGATCGCCCGCGCCGACGACGCCTTCCTCGCCGCCAACGGCCTGGGCAAGGGTGCCATGACGCTCGTCGACGAGGCGCGCGCCGAAGCCCTCTATGGCCTGATGGGTCCGGGGCGGGAAAGCTCGGGCGGCTCGGCCGGCAACACGATCGCGGGCCTCGCGGGCCTCGGCGGCAAGGCCGCCTATATCGGGCTCGTGCGCGACGACCAGCTCGGCGGCATCTTCCGCCACGACATCCGCGCCATGGGCGTTTCGTTCGAGACGGCCCCGGCGAAGAGCGGCCCGTCGACCGCGCGCTGCCTGATTTTCGTCACGCCCGACGCGCAGCGCACGATGCAGACCTACCTCGGCGCATGCGTCGAGCTCGGCCCCGACCAGGTCGACGAGAAGCAGGTCGCCGCCGCGCAGATCACGTATCTCGAAGGCTATCTGTGGGACAAGCCGGCCGCGAAGGACGCGTTCCGCAAGGCGGTCGAGGTCGCGCACAAGGCCGGCCGCAAGGTCTCGCTGACGCTGTCGGATTCGTTCTGCGTGGGCCGCCACCGCGCCGAGTTCCGCGACCTCGTCGATAACCATGTCGACGTGCTGTTCGCCAACGAGGCCGAAATACTTTCCCTCTACGAGACCACCCGCTTCGAGGAAACGCTGCCGCACCTGCGCGCCAAGGCGTCGCGCATCTCGGCCGTCACGCGCTCGGAAAAGGGTTCGGTCGCGATCGGCAACGGCGAAGTGCATGCCGTTCCGGCCGTTCCCGGCATCAAGGTCGTCGACACGACCGGTGCGGGCGATCTCTACGCGTCGGGTTTCCTGCACGGTCTGACGACCGGCAAGGATCTGGCGACCTGCGCGAAGCTCGGCTCGATCTGCGCCGGCGAAATCATCTCGCACTACGGTGCGCGTCCCGAAACATCCCTCAAGGAACTCGCCGCGCGTTCGCTGGCGTCGTAAGGAAAATGGAACTCCGCAATCTCGCGATCATCGCGCATGTCGACCACGGCAAGACCACGCTCGTCGACCAGCTTCTGAAACAGTCCGGCACCTTCCGCGCCAACGAGAAAGTCGCCGAGCGCGCGATGGACTCCAACGATCTCGAGCGCGAGCGCGGGATCACCATCCTCGCCAAGTGCACGTCGGTGACGTGGAAGGACGTGCGCCTCAACATCGTCGACACGCCCGGCCACGCCGATTTCGGCGGCGAGGTCGAGCGCATCATGTCGATGGTCGACGGCGTCGTCGTGCTGGTGGACGCGGCCGAGGGCGCGATGCCCCAGACCAAGTTCGTCACGATGAAGGCGCTGGCGCGCGGGCTTCGTCCCATCGTCGTCATCAACAAGGTCGACCGCCAGGACGCGCGCGCGCAGGAAGTGCTGAACGAGGTGTTCGACCTGTTCGCGGCGCTGGGTGCGGACGACGAACAGCTCGATTTCCCCACGCTCTTCGCCTCCGGCCGGTCGGGCTGGGCGGCGGAATCGCTCGACGCGCCCCGCGAGAACCTCGCCCCGCTCTTCGACCTGATCGTCAGGCACGTCAAGCCGCCGAAGGCCGATGCGAGCGGGCCGTTCCGCATGCTGGCAACGACGCTGGAATACGACTCCTATGTCGGCCGCATCCTGACGGGGCGCATCTTCTCGGGCGTGGCCAAGACCAACATGGCGATCAAGTCGCTGTCGCGCGACGGCAAGGTGCTGGAAGACGGCCGCCTCACGCGCCTGCTCGCGTTCCGCGGGCTGGAGCGCGTACCCGTCGATACCGCCGAGGCGGGCGACATCGTCGCCATCGCGGGCCTGACGCAGACGACGGTCGCCGACACGCTGTGCCAGATCGACGTGAACGAACCGATCCCGTCGCTGCCCATCGATCCGCCCACGCTGGCGATGACCTTCTCGGTCAACGATTCGCCGCTCGCGGGCCGCGAGGGCACCAAGGTGACGACGCGCATGATCCGCGACCGGCTGTTCCGCGAGTCGGAAGGCAACGTCGCCATCCGCGTGCGCGAGACCGACAGCGGCGAGGCCTACGAGGTCGCCGGGCGCGGCGAACTGCAGCTCGGCGTGCTGATCGAGCAGATGCGCCGCGAAGGCTTCGAGCTTTCGGTCGGCCGTCCGCGCGTGCTGATCAAGACCGACGACGACGGCAACAAGCTGGAGCCGATCGAGGAAGTGCAGGTCGATGTCGACGAGAACTATGCGGGCGTCGTGGTCGAGAAGCTCGGCCGCCGCCGCGGCGAGATGACCGACATGCGCCCCTCGGGCGGTGCGAAGGTGCGCGTGACGTTCCTGGTCCCGTCGCGCGGCCTGATCGGCTACCACGGCGAGTTCCTCTCGGACACGCGCGGCACCGGCATCATGAACAAGATCTTCCACAGCTACGCGCCGTGGAAGGGCTCGATCGACGGCCGCCACACCGGCGTGCTGATCTCGAACGCGGGGGGGACTGCCGTCACCTTCGCGCTGTGGAACCTCGAGGATCGCGGGCCGATGATGATCCAGCCCGGCGTGCCGGTGTACGAAGGCATGATCATCGGCGAGCACACGCGCGACAACGACCTCGAAGTCAACCCGATGAAGGCGAAGAAGCTCACCAACGTCCGCGCCGCCGGCAAGGACGAGGCGGTGGTGCTGCAGACGCCGAAGATCCTGACGCTCGAGCAGGCGATCGCCTACATCAACGACGACGAGATCGTCGAGGTGACGCCCAAGTCGATCCGCCTGCGCAAGAAGCTGCTCGACCCCAACGCGCGCAAGCGCGCCGAGAAGGCCGCCGACGCGGACGCCTGAGGCGTCCTAGTCGACGGGTATCGGTGCGACGTCGATCGCCGAGAACAGCATGTTCGGGCGTTCGCCGTCGTCGGACAGCGGCAGGATCAGGCGCTCGTAGCGCCAGTGGCTGAACGCGGAATCGTAATCCAGATCGCTGCGCAGCGGCCTGCCGGTCTCCACCACCGTCGTCAGCGCGCGCCGGATCATCTCGCGTACCGAGACGACCGGGTATTCGGCAAGCGGCCTGCCGGTCATGTCGATGCCGAACATCGATGCCGTGTTCGTCGCGTCGACGCGGAAGCGGAAGTCGCCGCACGCCAGCACGTCGTGCAGCGTCACGAAACCCAGCATCCAGGGAATGTCGACCGGATCGATGTCGCGCCGGGCCGGCATCGCGCGGTGCCCGCGCCGCCCGTCCCAATAGCTGTAGAACCGGCGCAGGCGGTTGCCGCGCAGCGTGGCCGGATCGAACTCGGGCTCCGGGATCGTGGTTGCCGGCATTCTCATTTGTAGTACCGAATATCCGACGGGGGCGGACGCTATCACGCGTACCCCGCGCAAGGCGACTCGCCGTTGCACGCAATATTTCTCGACGCGAATCGGCGACCGCGTAGACTGAATCGTCCCATCCCCGATTCGCGAAATTTTGCAGCGTGACCGATCCGACGGCGACAGCGTGGCGCGATTCCCTTGCCGTCTATCTGCGGCCGCGGCTGCTCGCCGTGCTTTTCATGGGCTTCTCGTCGGGCCTGCCGCTGCCGCTGACCTTCGGCACGCTGTCCTTCTGGCTGGCCGAATCCGGCGTCAGCCGCACGACGATCGGGGCGCTGGCCCTCGTCGGCACGGCCTATTCGCTGAAATTCTTGTGGGCGCCGCTGATCGACCGGCTGCCGCTGGGCGCCTTCAGCCGTCGCCTCGGCCGGCGGCGCGCCTGGGCGCTGGCGATCCAGGCGGCCCTCGCCGTGGCGATCTTCTGTCTCGGGCTCACCGATCCGAAGATCGATCCGTGGCCGACCGCCCTCGTTGCCCTCGTCATCGCGTTCCTGTCGGCAAGCCAGGACATCGTCATCGACGCCTACCGCATCGAGATCCTGCAGCCCGAGGAACAGGGGGCCGGTGCCGCCGCCACGCAGTGGGGCTACCGCTTCGGCCTGATGGCCTCGTCGGCCGGCGTCCTGTTCGCGGCCGAATATGCCGGCTGGAGCTTCGCCTTCGCGCTGATGGCGGGCTTGATGGCGGTGGGGGCACTCACGGTCTGGTTCACGCGCGAACCGCCGGTTCCCGCCGACGTCGCGGCACCGCTGCCCGGCGACACGGCGGGCGAGAAGGCGATCGCCTGGGTGCGCGCGGCCGTCGTCGGCCCGTTCGCCGAGTTCGCGTCGCGCCCGTCGTGGCTGCTCATCCTCGTGTTCGTCGTGCTCTACAAGTTCGGCGACGCGCTCGCCGGCATCATGGCGAACCCGTTCTACGTCGCGATGGGTTTCAGCCGCGTCGAGGTCGCGTCGATTTCGAAGATCTTCGGGGTCTTCACGACGCTCGCGGGCGTGGCGGCCGGCGGTGCGGTCGTGCACCGCTACGGGCTCTACCGCTCGCTGTTCATCTGCGGCCTGCTGCAGGCCGCGTCGAACCTGATGTACGTCCTGCAGGCGTGGGTCGGCTACGATACGGCGCTGCTGGCCGTCACGATCGGGCTCGAGAATTTCACCGGCGGCATGGGATCGGCGGCGTTCGTCGCGTACCTGTCGGGCCTGTGCAACGTCGCCTTCACGGCCACGCAGTACGCGCTGCTGTCGAGCCTTGCCACGGTCGGCCGAACGACACTGTCGGCATGGGGCGGGTGGCTCTCCGAACAGCTCGACTGGATGGCGTTCTTCGCGCTGACGACGCTGGCGGCCCTGCCGGGCATCCTGATGGTCGTGTGGCTGATGCGCCGCTTCCCGGACGCGCGGCCGCAGAGGACGGCTGCTGTCGTGGTGGACGACTAGGACGCCGACGCCAGCGCCTCCAGCGCCGCGTCCACGACGTCGACGGGGATGAAATCCATCGACTCGCCGCCGAAGTCGCGCGCCAGGACCGTGCGCAGCACCGGTGTCTGCGGCGGTGCCTTTTCCATCCGCGTCGGGCCCCACAGGGAAAGGAGCGGCACTCCGCCGGTTGCCAGCAGATGCCCCCCGCCGCTGTCGTTGGCGACGGCGGCGCGCATGCGCCCGGCCAGCGCGATGGTCAGCAGCGGACTCTTTCCGACAGTATCAGGCTCGGTTTCCTGCAGCGGAAAGCGCGCTTCGGGTACCTTTGCGCGCAATCCGTCGTACCAGGACGCCTCGTCCGGGCCGAGGATGAAGACAGGCACGCGGCCGCGCGCGACCTGGCGACGCCCGATTTCGACGAAGCGTTCGAGCGGCCAGCATTTGTGGCGCCCGCCCGCACCGGGCGACAGGCCGACATAGGCCGGACCTTCGGGCAGCAGGCCGGCCGCACGATCCTCGAACCGCGCGGGAAGATCCGCCGCCCACTGTTCTTCGACCCTGCGCCCACCTGCGACCTCGATCAGGTCGAGGATCTGGCGGATCATGGTCGTGGGCTTGCGGTAGCCGCGCGGCGGCCGGCGCGACGAGAACAGGAAGTCCGCCGCCGCCGAGACAAACGTTCCGCAGCGGATCCGGCGCAGGATGAGCGTCGTCAGGACGCGGCGCTGCGTGTCGATGACGAGATCGAAATGCCGCCCGGGCAACGGCCGCCGGAGCAGTTCGCCCCAATGCGTCCCGATGTCCGCTTCCTGGATGACTTCGTCGATCAGCCCGTCGACCAGCGGTGCCAGGGGCCCCGCGAAGGCGGTCTTTCCCTTGCCGGCGAGCCACGTGATCCGCGCCTCGGGATACGTCGCGCGCAGCGCGCGCACGAAGGGCATCTTCATCAGCGCGTCGCCGACGAGGTCGAGGCCGACATAGACCAGAATCGTGTCGTAGGAATGCATCGGCGATCCGTTTACCATGGTGCGCGACAAAAGCGCACGCCGCGAATGGCGGTGCCCGGATCGGCTTCGCCCCTCGTGTATGCTGCGATGCAGCAACAACTGTAGAGCCGATTCCGCCATGTCGATCCGCAATCTGGACAAGCTGCTGGCGCCCAGATCGGTGGCGCTGATCGGCGCCACGCCGAAGCCCGGATCGGTCGGCGCGGTCCTCGCGCGCAACCTCTTCCATGCCGGGTTCGCGGGCCCGATCCTGCCGGTCAATCCCAAGTACGACGCGATCGAGGGCGTGTTCGCGTACCGCGACGTGGCGAGCCTGCCGACGGTGCCGGACCTCGCGGTCGTCTGCACGCCGCCCGAAACGGTGCCCGGCCTGATCGGCGAGCTGGGCGCGCGCGGCTGCCGCGCGGCCGTCGTCGTCACGGCCGGCTTCGGCGAGCTGGGCGAGGGGCGCGGCAAGGAGCTGGAGCGCGCGATGCTGGAAGCGGCAAGGCCGCACCTGCTGCGCATCGTCGGGCCGAACTGCCTTGGCGTCATGGTGCCGGGCATCGGCCTCAACGCGACCTTCGCGCATGTCGTTCCGCCCAAGGGCGATCTCGCCTTCGTCACGCAGTCGGGCGCCATGGCGACCGCCGTCGTCGACTGGGCGATGCCGCGCAAGATCGGCTTCTCGCAGGTCGTCTCGCTCGGCGACATGACCGACGTGGATTTCGGCGACATGCTCGACTGGCTCGCCAACGACGCCGGCACGCGCGCGATCCTGCTCTATGTCGAGGCCGTCACCCACGCGCGCAAGTTTATGAGCGCGGCGCGCGCGGCCGCGCGCCTCAAACCCGTCATCGTCATCAAGGCCGGCCGGCATGCCGAGGCGGCCAAGGCGGCCGCCTCGCACACCGGGGCACTCGCCGGGGCCGACGCGGTCTACGACGCGGCGTTCCGGCGTGCGGGCATGCTGCGCGTCTACGACGTGGACGAACTCTTCGACGCGGTCGCCACGCTCGCCGCCCCGCCCATCGGCGGCGGCGATCGGCTGGCGATCCTGACCAACGGCGGCGGTCTTGGCGTTCTCGCTACCGACGCGCTGATGGACGAGTCGGGCCATCTCGCCACGCTCGATGCGGCGACGATGGCGCGGCTCGGCGAGGTGCTGCCGAAGACGTGGTCGAAGGGCAACCCGGTCGACATCATCGGCGACGCCGACGGGGCACGCTACAAGTCGGCGCTGAAGGTGCTGCTCGCCGCACCGGACGTCGATGCGATCCTGGCGCTCAACTGTCCGACCGCCATCGCCTCGTCGGTCGAGGCGGCCGAAGCGGTGGTCGAGGTCGCGAAGGGCGCGCGCCGGCCGATTCTCGCCTCTTGGCTCGGCGGGACCGAGAACGCGCTGGCCGCACGCGCGCGCTTCGCCGATGCACGGATCCCCAGCTTCGAGACGCCCGACAAGGCGGTGCGCGGCTTCATGCATCTGGTGCGCTACCGGCGCGCACAGGAAAACCTGATGGAGGTGCCGGACGCGGCACCTGAGAATCTCGCGCCCGACGCGCCGTCCGCGCGCGCGACGGTGGCGGCGGCCCTCGCGGCCGGCATCGAATGGCTGCCCGATCCCGACGTGCGCGCCGTGCTGGCGGGCTACGGCTTCACGCTGCCCAAGGGCGAGCTCGTCGCCGACGCGGCCGGGGCGGCGGCGGCGGCCGCGCGCATCGGCGGGCGCGTGGCGCTGAAAATCGTGTCACCGCAGGTGCTGCACAAATCGGATGTCGGCGGCGTGGCGCTCGATCTCGACGGGCCGCAGGCGGTGGCGCTGGCGGCCGCCGCGATGGCCGCGCGCGTGCGCGCGAAGATCCCGACGGCAGAGATCCGCGGTTTCCTCGTGCAGGAGATGGTGCGCCGGCCCGACGCGCACGAGCTGATCCTGGGAACGAGCGAGGACCGCCAGTTCGGACCCGCGATCCTGTTCGGCCAGGGCGGGACGGCGGTCGAGGTGATGGCCGACACCGCGATGGCGCTGCCGCCGCTCAACGTGAAACTGGCGCGCGAACTGATCGCGGCGACGCGCGTCTCGCGCCTGCTCAAGGGCTATCGCGACCGGCCTGCGGCCAACGTCGCGGCGGTCGAACTCGCCCTCGTGCGGCTTTCGCAGCTCGTCTGCGATCTGGATGCGGTCGCCGAGCTCGACATCAATCCGCTGCTGGTCGACGCGAACGAGGCGATCGTGCTCGACGCGCGCATCCGCGTGCGCCGGCCCGCCAGCTTCGTGCATGCGGCACGTCTGGCGATCGAGCCCTACCCGTCCGATCTCGTCGAGACGATCCTGGTCGACGGGGTGGGGCCCGCGATCCTGCGCCCGATCCGCCCGGAGGACGCGCCGCTGATCGAATCGCTCGTCGACCGGATGGACGACGAGGACCGCCGCATGCGCTTCTTCGCGCCCGTCAAACAGCTCTCGCATGCACAGCTCGCCCGCCTGACGCAGATCGATTACGACCGCGAGATGGCTTTCGTGTGCGAATCAGCCCTGCTCGGTGTCGGGCTGCTCGGCGTCGTGCGCATCGCTGCGGACCCTGACCGTGCGCGGGCCGAATACGCGATCGCGCTTAGGTCCGATCTGAAGGGAATCGGCCTCGGCCGGCGGCTCATGATCCGCATTCTCGACTACGCGAAGGCGCGCGGCGTGGGCGAGGTTTTCGGCGAGATCATGCGCGAAAACCACAAGATGATCGATCTGTGCCGCTCCCTCGGCTTCCGGATCGCGGCCTCGCCCGAGGCGCCCGAACTGGTCCATGCGAGCCTGATACCGGCAGACTGGGTCGGGGGGGCCGGCGCACTGGAATTGCCCGCAAATCCGGGCTAGTCAGGGGGCTCGCAAGCCGCTTGCGCGCCCCCGCGCGCTCCCTATATCTATCCCTGTGTTGCGAACGGCCGGAGCTGGTCGTCCCCCGAGGCCCCTACGGACGGAACCGCGAACTTGTTTTCCTTGGAACCTCTCCTGATTTCGGGCCGCGAGGTCCTGCCCATCGTCGAAGGCGGCAAGGGCGTCTCCGTCTCGAACGGCGAAAGCTCGGGCGCCTGGGCTGCGGCCGGCGGCGTGGGGACCTTCTCGGGCGTCAATGCCGACCATCTCGACGCGAACGGCGAAGTCGTGCGCCAGATCTATCGCGGCAAGACGCGCCGCGAGCGCCACGACGAGCTGATCGCCTACGCGGTCAAGGGCGCGCTCCACCAGGCACGCGTCGCGCACGACATGGCGGGCCCCAACGGCCGCGTGCACATGAACATCCTGTGGGAGATGGGCGGTGCCGAACCCATCCTCGAGGCGGTGCTGGAGAAGTCGCAGGGCCTGATCCACGGCGTCACGTGCGGTGCCGGCATGCCGTACAAGATCGCCGAGATCTGCGCCAAGTACGGCGCCTACTACTATCCGATCATCTCGTCGGCGCGCGCGTTCCGCGCGCTGTGGAAGCGCGCCTACCACAAGTTCAGCGATCTGCTCGGCGGCGTGGTCTACGAGGATCCGTGGCTGGCTGGCGGCCACAACGGCCTTTCCAACGCCGAGGATCCGCGCAAGCCCGAAGCGCCGCTGCCGCGCGTGATCGAGCTGCGCAAGCAGATGAACGAGTTCGGCCTCAACCGCACGCCGATCTTCATGGCCGGCGGCGTGTGGCGCCTCGACGAATGGAAGGATTTCATCGGCAATCCCGACGTGGGCCCGTGCGCGTTCCAGTTCGGCACGCGTCCGCTGCTGACGAAGGAAAGCCCGATCTCCGACGCGTGGAAACAGCGCCTGCTGACGCTGAAGTCGGGCGACGTGCTGCTGCACCGCTTCTCGCCGACCGGCTTCTACTCGTCGGCCGTGCGCAACCCGTTCCTCGACGAACTCGAAGCGCGCTCGGCCCGCCAGGTCGCCTACCAGATGCATCCGGTCGGCGAGCACGACCAGCCCTTTCCGGTGGGTGCGCGCGGCCGGCTCGTCTATCTGTCGGCGCAGGACAAGGTGCATGCCGAGGCGTGGGTGAAGGCGGGCTTCACCGAAGCGCTGCGCACGCCAGATTCGACGCTGATCTTCGTCGACCCGGCGCGCTCGGAGGAAATCCACCGCGACCAGGTCAACTGCATGGGCTGTCTTTCGGCTTGCGCCTTCTCGAACTGGCAGCAGAACGAGGAAGGCACCACCGGCAAGAAGGCCGATCCGCGCAGCTTCTGCATCCAGAAGACGCTGCAGGACATCAGCCACGGCGCCGACGTCGAGGCCCAGCTGATGTTCGCGGGCCACAACGCGTATCGCTTCGCGTCCGATCCGTTCTATCGCAACGGCTTCATCCCGACGGTCAAGCAGCTCGTCGAGCGAATCGCGACCGGCGCCTGAACTAGCCCGGTTCGGCGTCGAGACGCGCGCGATCCAGCGCGCGCAGCCCGTTCGCCCGCATCACCGAACGCACGTCGCGTACGTAGTCCATCCGGCGCTCGGAATAGCGCTGCAGGTGCTGGGCAAGCGCGTGCCCGTCCACCGGCTTTCCTTCGGCGAGTGCGCGTTCGCGCGCGCGGCGGAACTCGGCATAGGCGCGGTGCGTGTTGAGGTTGAGCGCATAGGCCGCGACCGCACCGGGCAGGTCGTCGAACTTCCGCACGCGGCCGTCGTCGTCCTCGTTGCGATAGGCCATCTGGCCGAACAGCGCGTGGCCGGCCTGGGCGGGACGGCTGGTTCCCCAGCCGGTCTCGAGGGCGGCCTGCGCCAGTGCGAGCGAGACCGGTACCGCGTCGACCTTGCGCAGCGTGTCGCGCACGCGGTCGGTATCCACGTCGTAGCGTTCCGCGACCTCGTCGAGGAAGACCAGATCGGCGTAGGACGGCATGGTGCCCTGTGCGCGGTCGGCGAAGATGCTTTCGAGTCGGGCGCGGTCGGCGAGGATGCGCTCGTTCTCCAGCAGCAGCAGCGGCAGCAGCGACTTGATGAACACCGCCTTGCGCATGTCGGTCGATTCGAGGCTGGCGAGGTCGCGCGGCAGGCGCTCGACGACCATGCGCGGGACCGCGTCGCTGCCGCGCTTGGCGTCCTCGAGCAGGTAGCCGCGCTCGACGAACAGCGCGTAGAGCTCGCCCGCCGCGGCGAGGCTGACACGCGTGACGTTTTCGACCGCCTCGGGCACGAGGGCGATTTCCGGCTCGAGCAGCTCGATCGGGCCGCGCCACGCCTCGACCAGACGCTGGGCGCGCTCCGGCGTGCCGATCGCGACGGCGAGCGGCAGTGCTGCGGCAAAGGCGAGGCCGGCGAACAGGACGCGGACGGTCCGGCTTTTCGGCGCGATGTCGGGCGAATCGACGGCAACGCCGTCTGTCGCCGCGTAGCGGGCGGTTTCGATCATCTCGGAATTTGCGGAATCGGGTGGCGAGGGCGCCCTCAGGCGACCGCGCGGACCTCGACGATTTCGGGGATGTAGTGCCGGAGCATGTTCTCGATCCCCATCTTCAGGGTCGCGGTCGAGGACGGGCAGCCGGAGCACGAGCCCTGCATGTGCAGGTAGACGATGCCGTCCTCGTACTTCTGGAACAGGATGTCGCCGCCGTCCTGGGCCACGGCGGGCCGGACGCGGGTGTCGAGCAGCTCGATGATCTGCTGGACCAGCTCGCCGTCGCCCTCGGCCGCCTCGCCGTGGGCGGTCTCGCCGCCCTCGGACAGGGCCGCGGCACCCGACGTGAAATGCTCCATGATCGCGCCGAGCAGGGCCGGCTTCATCAGGTGCCAGTCCTTGTCGTCGAGCTTGGTCACGGTGACGAAATCCTGGCCCAGGAACACGCCCGTCACGCCGTCGACGCCGAACAGCTTGGCGGCCAGCGGAGAGCGTGCCGAGGCCTCGTCGGCCGACTTGAAATCCGCCGAACCGGCCGACAAGACCTCGCGGCCGGGTAGGAATTTCAGGGTCGCCGGATTGGGCGTGGTCTCGGTCTGGATGAACATTTGCGTATACTCCCGTGACTGGCAGCGATGGCGCTGCAGGCGGTCCGTGCGGTAGGGTCGAAATGGGCCGAAAGCGCCGGACTGTCAAGGCCGAGTCTGCAACATATTGAAATATAAGAGGTCTCATTGAACGACCGTTCTTCGCAAGTGCAGCAAAATCGGCCCGCCGGCATCCATGGACGCCGCCGCTACAAGCGCCCGGAACCGGCCCGCCCGAAGAACGCGTCGCTCGCCTCGATCAAGGAATGGCTGCGCGGACCGGCCCATGCGGTCGGAAGCCCGATCAAGCTTGTCGACGGGCTGTGCTGGCGGATGGCCGCGGCCGGCCTGCCGATCGACCGGGCCGGGATCACGGTCGCCCTGCTGCATCCCCAGTTCTCCGGCTACGGTATCCGCTGGTGGCGAGACATTGGCGAATCGGAAGAAGCGCTGGTCGAGCACGAGGTGACCCGCAGCGAGGTCTACCGCGCCAGCCCCTTCCCGGCGGTGGTCGAGCGCGGCGAGACGGTCCGCGTGCGCATCGAGCCGCGCGCCAACGCCTATCCCTATCCGGTCATCGCCGACCTCGCCGCGCAGGGCTACACGGATTACATCGTCCAGCCCGTCCGCCTGCAGGGCTTCGCCCCGACCGAAGACAGCCGGCGCTTCCAGGCCTGCAACTGGGCGACCAAGAAGGAAGGCGGCTTCACCGACGCCGACATCGCTGCGCTGGGCGCGATCGCGCACGAGTTCGCGGGCCCGCTCGCCCTCGTCACCGAGCGGCGCATCTCGCGCGACCTGCTGTCGCTCTATCTGGGCCGGTCGACGGGGCCGCGCGTGCTGTCGGGCGAGATCCGCCGCGGATCGGGCGAGGCGATCCGCGCCGCGATCCTGACGACCGACATGCGCGGATTCACCGCACTCAACGACCGGCTGCCGGCCGCCCGGGTCATCGAGCTGCTGAACGCATGGTTCGAGCGCCAGGTCGCCGCCGTCCACGCGCATGGCGGCGAAGTGCTGAAATTCGTCGGCGACGGCATGCTGGCGATCTTCCCGATCGCCGATGTCGAGTTCGCGCGCATGTCGGCGCGAAACGCGCTGGCCGCGGCGCGCGACGCGCTGGTCGCCGCGCGCGCGATGGCGGCCGATCCGGAATTCGCCGACGCCCTGCCGCTCGCCGCCGTCGCGGCCCTGCACACGGGCGAGGTCTTCCACGGGAACATCGGCGCGCCCGACCGGCTCGACTTCACGGCCATCGGCACGTCGGTCAATGTCGTGTCGCGCCTCGAAGGCCTCGCCAAGGCGCTGGGCAAGGAACTGATCGTCTCGGCCGCGTTCGCGGAAATCTGCCCCGAGCCGCTCGTCTCGCTCGGGCGCCACGCGCTGCGCGGCGTGGCCGAGCCGGTCGAGGCGTTCACCTGTCCGGTCGTCAAATAGGCGGGGGCGTCAGGTAATCGCATCGACTTCCTCGTCGGCGAGGCTTCCCGGAACGATCGTCAGCGGTACGCGCAGCTTGCTCGCGTACTTGCCGGTCAGCGCCGTGATCAGCGGCCCCGGCCCCTTCGACGTGGTGCTGGCACCGAGCACCAGGATCGAGATCGTCGGCTCCTCGTCGAGCAGCTTCAGCAGTTCGTCGCGCGCGTCGCCTTCGCGCACGTGCAGCATCGGCATCTGGCCCGATTGCTCGCGCACCAGGCTCGACAGTTCCTGGAGCTTCGATTCGGCTTCCTGCCGGCGCTCCTCGCGCATCAGCTCGCCCACGCCGACCCATTCCGACGCCTCGGCGGGTTCTGTCACGTAGAGCATCGCCACGCGCCCGCCGGAATGGCGCGCGCGCCGGCATGCGTAGCGGAGCGCCACCTTGAGCTCGGGTGTCTGGTCGACGACCACGAGGAAAACGCGCTGTGTCTGCTGCTGTCGGGTCGGCATGGCTTGTCTCCCGCTTCCAGCTATTTCCTGAAGATGGCGCCGGCTGCCCAGCCGGCCGATACGGCGAGAAGGATCGCGAGCAGGCCGTAGATGGCCGCCCACTCGTGTGCGAAATCGTAGACGTCGGCTCCGAAGCCGACCTTGCTGACGAACATCGGCGTGGTCTGCGCCGCGATGACCTGGCCGCCCCGGATCAGAAGGACCTCGACCGAATAGTTGCCGGTCGGCACGTTGGCCGGGAACAGGATGCGCGTGCGGAACAGGCGCGGACCAAGGAAGCTGACGCGGCCGACCTCCGGCTCGTAGAGCTTCTGCGCCTCCTTGTTGCGCACGAGGCCGGCGCGGAACGCGGCCGTCTCCTCGGAATTGAGCTCGCGCTGCGGCTGCAGGCGCAGGAACTCGACGCCGATCTGGTGGCGCTGGCGCAGTGCCGTGGGTACGAAATCGGCAAGCGGCTTGGACGACGCGATGCGGTAGAAGGCCGGCACGCCGGCGAAACGAAGCTCGTCGCGGTTGATCCAGATGCCCGCGACGCGCGCCTTGCGGCGCACCGACGCCTCGCCTTCCGGTCCGCGCACGACGACCACGACGTCGCCTTCGCCCTCGGTCGCGCCGAACAGCAGAAGCTCGGTGCCCGAGAAGCCCGTCGTGATCGCGATCAGGTGGCTCGACAGGTCGGCGATCAGTGCCTGCGCGCGCACTGGCGTCGCGGCGACGAGGAAGACGAGGGCGAGGAGCAGCGCGCGGATCACGGCCTATCGTCCTTCGCGGGTTCGTTCAGGTCGAGACGGATCGAATAGAGGTCGGCTGGCTGGCGCACGAGGCCGGCCCCGAGGCCGATCGCGACGGCTAGCACGAGCAGGGCCAGCAGCACGCGCAGGCGTGTCGCATCCAGTTTCGCGCCCAGGCGCGCGCCGAACGGGGCGGCAACGACGCCGCCGACGATCAGCAGGGACGCGAGCACGATGTCGACCGTCTGGTGCGAGACCGCCTGCAGGAACGTGACGTTCCCCGACACGAACAGGATCTGGAACAGCGACGTGCCGACGACCGTCGTGGTCGGCATCGCCAGCAGGTAGATCATCGCCGGTACCAGCAGGAAGCCGCCGCCCACGCCCATCAGGCCGGTCAGCACGCCGACGACGAAGCCGAGCAGGATGGGCGTGAGCACGCTCGTCTCGACGCCCGAACGCGGAAAGGACATGCGCCAGGGCAGGCCGGCGCCGATCGCGGTGCGCGCCGCACCGGCCTGTCGCACGCCCGACATCATCGCGCGCACGCTTTCGGCCAGCATCATGGCGCCGACCGAGCCGAGCAGGACCACATACGACAGCGCCACGACGAGATCGATCTGCCCCATGGCGCTGAGAATGCCGAAGACCTTGACGCTCGCCGCGGAGCCAGCAAGCCCGCCCGCCAGCAACAGCAGGCCCATCCGCACGTCGAGCGTGCCGCGCCGCCAGTGCGCGATGGCGCCCGCCGCCGACGAAGCGACGACGGTGTTGGCGCCAGTTGCCGCGGCGACGGCCGGCGGCACGCCGAGGAAGATCAGCAGCGGCGTGATCAGAAATCCCCCGCCCACGCCGAACATGCCGGACAGCAGGCCCACGCCGCTGCCGATGCCGGCAAGCAGCAGCCCGTCGATCGCGGTCTCGGCCATCGGCAGATAGACGGGCAACAGTTCCATGTCAGTGCCCTCCGCCCGCGCGCGTGGCGGTCGAGTAGAGATCGTCCGGCGTGACGACAAGGTCGAACAGCAGCTTCGTCGCCACGCCGAGCACGAGCACGGCGAGCAGGCCGCGGAGCTGCTCGCCGCGCAGCTTTGCACCGGCGCGCGCGCCGAACTGCGCGCCGATCACGCCGCCCACGAGCAGCAGCAGCGCGAGGAAGATGTCGACCGTGAAATTCTGCCAGGCCTGCAGGAACGTGACGTTGGCCGTGACGAAGACGATCTGGAACAGCGACGTGCCGATGACGACCGACGTGGGCATGCCCAGCAGGTAGATCATCGCCGGCACCATGATGAAGCCGCCACCCACGCCCATCATGGCCGACAGCACGCCGACGACCGCGCCGATCGTGAAAGGCGCGATCGCGCTGATGTAGAGCTTGGAGCGCGGGAAACGCATCTTGAAGGGCAGGCCGTGGAGCCACGTGTGCGCGTGTAGGCGTGTCAGGATCGGCCCGCCGCCGGCGCGGGCGCGCTGGGCGCTGGTGTGCGCCGTGCGCAGCGATTCGACCAGCATCAGCGTGCCGATCGCACCGAGCACGATCACGAAGGCGAGGGAGATGACCAGATCGATCTGGCCGAGACCCTGCAGGAACTTGAAGATCTGCACGCCGACCGTCGAGCCGAAAAGGCCGCCGACGAGCAGCACGCCGCCCATGCGGAAATCGACGTTGCCCCGGCGCATGTGCGCGATGACGCCCGAGACCGACGCGGCGACGATCTGTGCCGCTTCCGAGCCGACCGCGACCGTCGCGGGCACGCCGATGAAGATCAGCAGCGGGGTCATCAGGAAGCCGCCGCCCACGCCGAACAGGCCCGAGAGGAAGCCGACCCCGCTTCCCAGCAGCAGCAACAGGAAAATATCGACCGATATCTCGGCAATCGGCAGGTAAATGAGCACGAGACCGCAAGCGCCTCCGGACAGTCCCGGAAGAATGCGCCCGTGCCCCCCGCCGGGGCAAGCGGTTCCGGCCCGTCAGGGCCTCAGGAAGCCGACCAGATCGTAGATTTCGCGGATGTGGCGCTGGGCGATGGCCCCGGCACGGTCGGCACCCCGGCGCAGGATCGCGTCGATGGCGGCCGGATCGGCCATCAGGCGGTTCATCTCGGCCGTGATCGGCGACAGGACGGCGACCGCCACGTCGGCGAGCGCCCCCTTGAAGGTCGAGAACTGCGCGCCGGCGAACTCCAGCACGACCGCCTCGAGCGACTTGTCGGTGAGTGCGGCGTAGATGCCCAGCAGGTTCTCGGCTTCCGGCCGTCCTTCCAGCCCCTTGACCGAATCGGGCAGTTCGAGCGGATCGGTCTTGGCGCGGCGGATCTTCTGCGCGATCGCGTCAGCATCGTCGGTCAGGTTGATGCGGCTCTGCTCCGAGGGCTCTGACTTGCTCATCTTGCGCGTGCCGTCGCGCAGGCTCATCACGCGCGTGGCCGTGCCGAAGATCTGCGGTTCGGGCAGCGGGAAATATTCGACATTGTAGCGCCGGTTGAACGCGCCCGCGATGTCGCGTGCCAGTTCCAGATGCTGCTTCTGGTCCTCGCCGACGGGTACATGCGTCGCCTTGTAGGCGAGGATGTCGGCCGCCATCAGGACGGGATAGGCGTAGAGGCCGAGGCCCGCGTCGTCGCGCTGCTTGCCGGCCTTCTCCTTGAACTGGGTCATGCGGTTGAGCCAGCCCAGCGGCGTCATG
The DNA here is from genome assembly GCA_965279565.1 of Tagaea sp. Classification (GTDB taxonomy): domain Bacteria; phylum Pseudomonadota; class Alphaproteobacteria; order CACIAM-22H2; family CACIAM-22H2; genus Tagaea. The sequence continues at coordinate 1,198,502 of OZ257249.1, forward strand.
CAGCCCAGCGTCCAGGCGAGCTCGGCATGCGTCGAGACGGTCGACTGGTTGAAGATCGTGCAGGCGTCCGGATCGATGCCGCAGGCGATGTAGGCCGCAGTCACCTCGCGCGTCGCCTTGACCAGCGCGGCCGGCTCCTGCGGCACGGTGATGGCGTGCAGGTCGACGATGCAGAAGATGCATTCGAAGTCGCGCTGCAGCTTCACCCAGTTGCGGATGGCGCCCAGGTAGTTGCCCAGATGCAGGTTGCCGGTGGGCTGGATGCCCGAGAAGATGCGGTTCATGGCGGCGGGTTTATCGCCGCTCGGCGGGCACTTATCAAGTGCGGCGTGCGAAGATCGCCCGCAGGTCGCCCGGCACGGCCGCGCGCGTCGCCCAGGCCGCCAGTCCGTAACCGGCAAGCCCGAGCCCGATCAGCCCGGCTAGGGCCAGATATCGCGAAACGCCCTGTGCCGCGAGGAACGGGGCCGCCGGCCCCAGCGCCAGCCACAGCAGCAGCGCCATCGCGGCGGCGGCGGCGATCTGGCGCGGCAGGCGCGAGCACAATCGCGCGTCGGCGACGAAGTTCCCGTTGCGGGCGAGGGCGCGCCACAGAAGGCCCGCGTTGAGCATGGCCGAAAGCGCTGTCGCAAGGGCAAGCCCGACATGCCCGATCACTTGCATCGACGCGAAGCCGACGATCGTGTTCACGACCACGCAGAGGACGGCGATCTTGACCGGCGTGCGCGTGTCCTCGCGCGCATAGAAGGCGGGGGCCAGCACCTTGATCGCGACATAGGCGGGCAGGCCGGCCGTATAGGCGACGAGGGCAAGCGCACTGGCGCGCACGTCGGAAGCCGCGAACGCGCCGCGTTCGAACAGCGCGCCGACGATCGGCTCGGCCAGCACGATCAGGGCCGCCGCCGCCGGCAGCGTCAGCAGCATGGCGCCTTCGAGTGCGCGGTTCTGCGTGACCTGCGCGTCGGCCAACTCGCCGGTGCGTACCTGCTTTGAAAGGCGCGGCAGAAGTGCTGTGCCGATGGCGATGCCGATCACCGCGAGCGGCAGCTCGTAGACACGGTCGGCGTAATAGAGCCAGCTGATCGAGCCCGCCGGCAGCAGCGAGGCCATGACGATGTCGACCACGAGATTGACCTGTGCCGCCCCCGACCCCAGCGCCACGGGCAGCATGCGTTTGAGCAGCGTCCTGACCTCGCCGGACAGGCGCGGGCGCGGCAGGCGCAGCGGCAGGCCCGCCCGCCGGCATGCCCAGGCGAGGAACAGGAACTGCGCGAGCCCGGCCGCGAGCACGCCCCACGAGAGTGCATGGCCCGGCGTGGGCAGCGTGCCGACAAGGGCGAGCAGCCCGCCGATCATGCACAGGTTCAGCAGGATGGGCGTGGCCGCGACGGCGGCGAAACGATCGAGCGAGTTCAGCACGCCGCCCTGTAGCGACACGAGGCTGATGAAAAGAAGATAGGGAAACGTGATGCGCGTGAACTCGACCGCCAGCGTGGCGCGCGTCGGATCGCCGGCGAAGCCGGGGGCGATGACCGCGACGATCCACGGCATCGCGAATTCGCCCAAGACCGTCAGCACGAACAGCGCCACGAGCAGGACGGAAAGGGCCGATTCCGCGAAGCCGCGCGCGGCGACGTTCCCGCGCGTCGCCAGCGTGCCGGCGAACATCGGCACGAAGGCGGACGCGAACGCCCCCTCGGCGAACAGGCGGCGGAAGAAGTTCGGGAACTTGAACGCAACGAAGAACGCGTCGGCGACGGGGCCCGCCCCCAGATACGCGGCCACCAGCATGTCGCGCACGAAGCCCAGCACGCGGCTGGCCATCGTGTAGAGGCCGACGGTGGCGACGGGACGGGCGAGCGACATCGACTGTTTCAGCGCTTGGGCCCGATCTGCCCCGCCGACAGGCCCCACAGCGCAAGCCACGGCGCCCAGGCCTGGCGCGTGATCTCCATCCACATGCTCATCGGATCGGTGCCGGCCCCCATCGGCCCGGACAGCGCCAGCATGTCGGGCATCGCCGGCAGGTTCGGGGCACCCTTGATCAGCAGGCCGATCGTCTCGGGCCCGTTCGCGTCGGCCGGGCGGTGGACGATCTCCAGCGTCATGCCGGGCAGCGTGGCGCGTGCGCGGATCTCGTCGGGCGGGGAAGGGGGCATCTGGCTACTCCGCTGCTTCGGTGCCGGCGCGTTTGCGAACCTTCGGCGGTTCGGCGGGCGCGTCCGGATCGGCGACCGCGGCGAGCATCGTCGTGCGGATGCGCGCCAGCTTGGTTTCGTCGAGCACCTTCTGGCCGAAGATGTCGACCACGTAGAAGACGTCGACCGCGCGCTCGCCGTAGGTCGTGATCTTCGCGGTGCGGATCGACAGGCCCAGTGCCGTGATCGCGGCCGTGACGTCGTAGAGGAAGCCGACGCGGTCGCGGCCGTTGACCTCGATCAGCGTGTGGTACTTCGACGCGGCGTTGTCGATCAGCACGCGCGGCGGCACGGTGAACACGCGCATGCGGCTCGGGATCGCGGGGCGCCTGGCAAGCTGCTCGCGCAGCCGCAGCCGTCCGCCCAGCGCATGCTCGATGTGCGTGGCGAGGCGCGCGAGCTTCTCCGGCCGGTCGTAGGCCGAGGGCTGCCCGTCGAGATCGGTGGGCACCGCCTGGATCGAGAACGTGTCGAGGGCGCGGCCGTTCGACAGCGTGAAGACGTTGGCCGCCACGATGTTGGCCCCCGCCACCGCGATGGCGCCCGCGATGCGCGCGAACAGGCCGGGATGGTCGTCGGTATAGATCGTGATCTCGGTGATGGCGCGCGCGCGGTCGATGCGCGTGTCGATGGCGAGCGGCACCTGCCCGCGCTCCGCCTCGCGCACGAAGCGCGCATGGCGCGCCTGCGTGCCCGGATCGAGCGACAGCCAGTAGGCCGGATAGCCGAGGCCCGCGTACCACGCGAAATCCCTCTCGCTCCAGTCCTTGAGCTCTTCCTTGAGGCGGGCCTGTGCCGCCGCCACGCGCTGCAGCGTGCCGCTCTCGCCGAAATTGCCGGCCAGCGCTTCGGTCGCGCGGTAATAGAGCTCGCGCAGCAGGGCGGCCTTCCAGTTGTTCCACACGCCGGGGCCGACCGCGCGGATGTCGGCGACGGTCAGGCACAGCAGCAGGCGCAGCCGTTCGGGGCTCTGCACGTGCTCGATGAAGGCGCGGATCGCCTGTGGGTCCTGGATGTCGCGCTTGAAGGCGGTGGCCGACATCCACAGATGTGCGCGCACCAGCCATGCGACCGTCTCGGTCTCTTCCTCGGTCAGGCCCATGCGCGGCCCGAGCTTCATCGCGACTTCCGCCCCCAGCACCGAATGGTCGCCGCCTCGGCCCTTGGCGATGTCGTGCAGGAATATCGCGAGATAGAGTGCCCGGCGCGATTCGATCTGGTGGATCACTTCGCTTGCCAGCGGATGGTCGGTCTTGAGCTGGTTCGCCTCGATGCGGTGGAGGATGCCGATGGCGAAGATCGTGTGCTCGTCGACCGTGTACACGTGATACATGTCGTGCTGCATCTGGGCGACGACGCGCCCGAAATCCGGGATGAAACGCCCGAGCACGCCCGCCTCGTTGAGGCGGCGCAGCGCGATCTCGGCCCGCCCGTCGGTCAGGATATCCATGAACAGCCGGTTGGCTTCCGGTTCCGCACGCAGCGCGCCGTCGACCAGCCGCAGCGACTGGCGGATCAGCCGCAGCGCATGCGGGTGGACGTCCAGGTCGTTCTCCTGCGCCACGCGGAACAGGCGCAGGAAATTGACGGGGTCCTTCTCGAACGCGTCGCCGCGCGCGACGGTCAGCCGCCCGCTCTCGATCGCGAAGCGCCCGTCGGCAAGCTTGGCCGCGTCGCGCTTGAAGAGCTTGCCGACCACACCCACGTCGAAGCGCGCCTTCTTGCCTTCCTCGATTTCCAGTGCCGAACAGAAGATGCGCGTGAGATCGCCCACGTCCTTGGCGACCAGGAAATAGTGCTTCATGAAGCGCTCGACGCCGCGCGTGCCGCGGTGGTCGGTATAGCCCATGCGCCGGCCGATCTCGGCCTGCACGTCGAAGGTCAGCCGGTCTTCGGGCCGACCGGTGACGTAGTGCAGGTGGCAGCGCACGCTCCACAGGAATTCCTGGCACTTGTCGAACTTCGCGGCCTCCTCGGCCGTGAACACGCCCTTGAGGACAAGGTCCGAGACGTTGTCGACGCGGTGCAGATACTTGCCGATCCAGAACAGCGTGTGCAGGTCGCGAAGCCCGCCCTTGCCGTCCTTGACGTTGGGCTCCAGCACGTAGCGCGAATCGCCGGTGCGCTGGTGGCGCTGGTTGCGCTCCTCGAGCTTCGCCTCGACGAACTCGGCCGCCGTGCCCTTCGCGATCTCGACGAAGAAGCGCTTCTTGAGTTCCGCGAAAAGCTTGTCGTCGCCCCACAGGTAGCGGCTTTCGAGCAGGGCCGTGCGGATCGTGTGGTCCTCGCGCGCGAGACGCAGGCATTCCTCGATCGAGCGCGTCGCGTGGCCGACCTTCAGCCCCATGTCCCACAGCATGTAGAGCTCGAATTCCACCATCTGCTCGATGCGCGGGTTCGACTTGTAGGGACGCACGAACAGCAGGTCGATGTCCGACTGCGGCGACATCTCGGCGCGGCCGTAGCCGCCGACGGCGGCGATCGTCACGCGCTCGGCCATCGTCGGATTGGCGACCGGATAGACGTGGCGCTCGGCGAAGTCGTAGACGAGCCGCACGAGCTGGTCGATCAGGAAGGCGTTGGCGCGCATCGTCTGCCCGCCGGTGGCCGCGCGCGATTCGAAACGTTCGCGGATTTCCTTCCGGCCTTCGGCGAGGGCGGCCTTCAGCGCTTCGAGCGCGCGCGCGCGACGCAGCTCCGGCTTGCCCTCGGTCGCGTCGGCGATCTCGGCAAGGCGCGCGTCGATCGTGCGGCGGTCGAGGATCGCGCGCTGGTTCGCGATCTCGCGGGGCAGGACGTCGAGTTCCATGGCGACAGTATATAGTGGGATTCCTGACCCGCCGGGAGGCTTTAGAATTGCGCCGCATTTCCGCCCTGATCGCCGTCTTTCTTGCCGGCTGCACGCCGGCCGCACCGCCGGCAAGCCTGTCGGCGGGTCTGCTGCCCGACGGCGCCACGATCGAGATCCGCGCGCGCGACCGCCTGCCGTTGATTGCGGCCCGGCTGGTCTTTCCGGACGGCACGGCCGTGGCGGCCGACCGGCTGTCGGCCCCCGCACCGGGGGCGCGCGTGGCCGAAGGCCGGCCCAGTGTGGGTGTCGGCGCTTCCGGCGGGTCGAGTTCGGGCATCGGGACGGGGATGGTCTTCTCGGTGCCGTTCGACTGGCTGTCGGGCGGGCCGCGCGACGGGCTCGTCGATTCGGCGGCGCGCATCGCGATCCCCGATCCGGCGGCGTGGCCGGCGATCGCCGGGCACGCCAAGCTGCAGCTCGAATTCGGCCGCCCGCCCGGCGAAACGCGGCTGGTGGAAATGCCGGCACCGGGACGCTAGGTTCGTGCGCATGGAAAACCGATTCGCCCGCCGGACCGTCCTCGGTTCGCTGCTCGCCCTCGCCGCCGCACCGTCGCGCGCCCAGGGCACCGATCTTTCCGCCGCGACGCGCACGCGTTCGGGTCTCGGCATTCTCGACGTGCGCGAGGGGACCGGCGAAGCCGCATCTTCGGGCCGCACCGCGCGCGTGCATTACACCGGCTGGCTGCTGGAGAACGGCACGCGCGGGAAGAAGTTCGATTCCTCGCGCGACCGCGGCCAGCCCTTCGAGTTTCCGCTCGGCGCCGGGCGCGTCATCAAGGGCTGGGACGAAGGTGTCGCGACGATGAAGGTCGGCGGCCAGCGCACGCTGGTGGTACCCGCAGACCTCGGTTACGGCGCGCGCGGGGCCGGAAACGTGATTCCACCCAATGCGGTGCTTGTTTTCGACGTCGAGTTGCTGGCGCTGCGCTAGAGTCCGCCCCGGGCAAACGTCCCGGGGAGGAAACGATGTCGTTCGTTCGCATTGCCGTTTTCGCGGCCGCCGCATTCCTGTTCGCGCTGCCGCAGGCGCACGCACAGCGCCCGCCGATCCAGACCACGAAGGTCTCGGGCACCGACAACGTCTACATCTTCCGCAATGGCGGCCATCAGGCGATGTTCGTCGTCACGCCCGACGGCGTGATCGCGACGGACCCCGTCGCCTACGGCAAGCCCGACGGCGGCCGGCAGTATCTCGAAGAGATCCGCAAGGTGACCGACAAGCCGGTCAAGTACGTGGTCTACAGCCACCACCATTTCGACCACATCGCGGGCGGCAAGGCGTTCAAGGATGCGGGTGCGGTGTTCATCGCGCACCGCAACGCGGCCGTGCGGCTCAAGGCGCTGAAGGACCCGCACACGGTCCTGCCCGACCAGTCCTTCTCGAAGTTCCGCACGCTGGAGCTCGGCGGCACGAAGCTCGAGCTGCGCTATCTCGGCGTCAACCACTCGGACTCCACGCTCGTGATGCGCCTGCCGAAGGAGAAGATCATCTTCCTCGTCGACACGATCCCGGTCGGGCAGATGCCCGCGCGCGGCTTCATCGACATCGATCCGCTGAAAACCGAGACGTTCATCGAGGACGTCCTGAAGATGGACTGGGAGCGCATGATCCCCGGCCATCCCGGCCCCGGCGACCGGCTCGGCACCAAGCAGGACGCGCGCGACATGCTGCAGCTGCTGCGCGACGCGTCCGACACGATGAAGGTGCTCGCACAGGCCGGCAAATGCTGGGACGCGGCCGAGAAGGAATTCGCGCTGCCCAAATACAAGGACTGGCCCGGCTACGAGAACGGCCTGCCCTTCGTCGCGCGCCGCTATTGCGGCGTGTGGGGCCGCGGAACCTGAGCTACTTCCCCAGCGCCGCGCGCACGCCGTCCCACAGCGCCTGCGTCTGCGCGCCGCCGGGGTCGCGCGCGCCGGCGCGTGCGGCCAGATGCACCATCACGAGCCGGGCAGCCGGATCGACGAAGATGGTCTGTCCGTGGATGCCCTGCAGCACGAAGGTCCGCGTCGGCCCGGGCAACAGCCAGGTCTGGTAGCCGTAGCCGAGCGTGCGCGTCGCGCGGCCCGGCGCCAGATGCGGACGCGCCGGATCGACCGAAGTCGCGGCACGTACCCAGTCGCGCGGCACGATCTGCTGGCCGTTCCACGCCCCGTCGTGGGCCATCATCAGGCTGAGGCGCGCCCAGTCGCGTAACGTCGCCTGGAAACAGCAATAGGCGGACTCGGCACCCGCCCGGTCGATCACCCAGCTTGCGTCCGCTTCCGCCCCGAGCGGCCGCCAAAGCTTTTCAGCGGCATAGGCGCCGAGCGTACGGCCGGTCGCCGCGGCAAGCACGGCGCTCAGCGTCTGGGTCTCGGCCCCGGCATAGTAGAAGCGCGTGTCAGGCGGCGCCGTGCGCGTCGAGAACTGGCGCAGGACGCCCGGACCGCCGGGCCCCACGCCCACATACGTGTCGCGCGCGAGCCGTGCCGCGTCGTCGTTCCCGCCGTAGTTCTCCAGGTACTGCACGCCCGACGACATCGACAGCAGCGCCTTGATCGGCGTGCGGCCGTATTCGCTGCCGGCAAGTTCGGGGACATAGGTCTCGGCCGTATCGTCGATCGATCTGACATGGCCTTCCCCCACCGCGATGCCGAACAGCATCGCGGTGATCGTCTTGGCCATCGAGAACGACGTGAAGCGCGTGTCTTCGCGCCGCGCGTACTGGTAGCGCTCGACCAGGATCGTGTCGTCCTTCGCGACCAGCAGGGCCATCGCCGGATTGTTCGCGAGATAATGGTCGATGCCGCGTTGGCCGGACGGCGAATCGTAGAGGATCGCCGGTTCGGGTGCGCGCCGCAGGGCCGAGGACTGTGCCGGCGCCGCGATGGCGCGAGCGGGATACATCTGGTCGTAGCCTGAGAAGGTGCCGACGAGATTGTGGCGATCCATCCGCCGTCCGGGCAGGCCGCGCGGGTAGGAGGCTGCCTGCCCGAGACCCGCCGCGTCCGGACCGCCTGCGTCGAAGAACGGGCCTGTCCCGCCGGGTGCGCGGACGACCGGCGGCTCGGACTGCACGCATGCGGCCAGTGCCAGAACCAGAGCCAGAGGTAGTGCCCGCTTCATGCCGTACCCGTTATACCGAGCGCGTGATGCCGCCGTCAACGCGCAGGTTCTGCCCGGTGATGTAGCCCGCGTCGTCCGACAGCAGGAAGGCCGCCGTCTTGGCGATCTCGGCGGTCGTGCCGTAGCGGCCCATCGGGATCTTCGGCAGCAGTGCTTCCTTCACCGGCAGCGAGTCGATGAAGCCGGGCAGCAGGTTGTTCATGCGGATGCCGGCCTTCGCGTAGCGGTCGGCATAGAGCTTGGCGAACGCACCAAGGCCTGCGCGCAGCGCGCAGGAAATCGGGAAGGCGAGATCGGGTTCGAACGCGGCGAAGGTCGAGATGTTGACCCACGCCCCGCCGCCTTGCTTTTCCATGATCGGCGTGACGATGCGCGCGAGCTTGACGACGTCGAGGATGATGAGATCGAGACCCGTGCGCCAGGCCGCGTCGTCGAGCGACAGCAGGTCGCCCTTGGGCGGATGCCCGGTCGACGTGACCACACCGTCGATGCGTCCCCACTTGGACATCGCGGCATCGACGAGTCGCTGCAGGTCGGCCGTCTCGACGACCGAACCGGTCACGCCGATGCCACCGAGCTCTTTAGCGAGCTTTTCCGCACCGCCCGACGGCGACAGCAGCGCGATCTGCCAGCCGCGCGCGACCAGCTCGCGCGCGCACGCGGCCCCCATTCCCTTGCCGGCGCCGGTGACGAGAGCGACCTTCATGACCCGGACTCCTTCGTGAGAATGGATTTGAGCGCGTAGAGTGCTTCGAGCGCCTGCTTGGGGGCAAGTTCGTCGGGATTGATGGCGCCAAGCGCATCGGCGAGCGCGGATTTCTCCGCGCGCACCGGGCCGCTTGCGGGTCGTGCCGAGAAAAGCGGCAGGTCGTCGGCCATCTTGGAAAGATTGCGCTGTTCCCCGCCCTGTTCGAGCGAGGCGAGGACCGCTTCGGCGCGCGCGACGGCCGCCGGCGGCAGGCCGGCGAGTTTCGCCACATGGATGCCGTAGGACCGGTCGGCCGTGCCCGCCGCCACCTCGTGCAGGAACACGACCTCGCCCTTCCATTCCTTGACGCGCATCGTGCGGCACGAAAGACCGGGCAGCTTCGCGGCAAGGGCCGTCAGCTCGTGATAGTGCGTGGCGAACAGGGCGCGGCAGGCGTTGATTCCGTGCAGATGCTCCACGCACGCCCACGCGATGGAGAGGCCGTCGTACGTGGCCGTCCCGCGCCCGATCTCGTCGAGGATCACCAGCGAACGCGGCGTGGCGAGATTGAGGATCGCGGCGGTCTCCACCATCTCGACCATGAAGGTCGAGCGGCCGCGCGCGAGATCGTCGGCCGCCCCCACGCGGCTGAACAGCCGGTCGACGACGCCGATGCGCGCGGATTTCGCCGGCACGTAGGAGCCCGACTGGGCGAGTACTGCGATCAACGCGTTCTGGCGCAGGAAGGTCGATTTGCCGGCCATGTTCGGGCCGGTGACGAGCCACAGGAACTGGCCGCCTTCGGCATCGAGCGTGCAGTCGTTGGCGACGAAGCCCGCACTCTGCTGGGCAAGGGCCGCTTCGACGACCGGATGGCGCCCGCCTTCGATGGCGAACACGCGGCTTGCGTCCACCGCCGGCCGGCACCAGTCGCGGTCGACCGCCAGATCGGCAAGGGCCGACGACACGTCGAGCCTTGCGAGTGCCTGCGCCGCCATGCCGATCGCACCCGCACGCTCCAGCGTGCGGCGCGTCAGGTCCGCGAAGATCGCGAGTTCGAGGGCGAGTGCCTTGTCGCGCGCCCCGGTGATGGCACCTTCCAGTTCGCCAAGCTCCACGGTCGTGAAGCGCACGGCACCGGCCATCGTCTGGCGGTGGATATAGATGCCGCCGGGCTTCAGCATCTTGTCGGCGTGCGTCGCGTTGACCTCGATGAAATAGCCGATGACGTTGTTGTGCTTGATGCGCAGCTGCGAAATGCCCGTCTCGTCGGCATAGCGCTGCTGAAGTGCTGCGACAAGACGGCGGCTTTCGTCGCGCAGTTCCAGATGCCGGTCGAGATCGGCGGCGTAGCCCTGCTTGATGAATCCGCCGTCGCGCGGGTCGAGCGGCAGGTCGGCGGCGAGCGCACTGGCCAGAAGCTCGGCAAGTTCGCCATGCTCGCCCAGTTCGTCGAGTGCGGCGGCGATCCCGGCCGGGCGTGCGTCGAGGGCCTGGGGTGCCACGAGCCGGCGCACCTGCGGCGTGCGTTCCAGCCCCTGCGCCACCGCGGCAAGATCGCGCGGACCGCCGCGGCCCAGCGCCAGACGCTGCAACGCGCGTTCGAGATCGGGGAAGCCCTTGAGTGCTTCGCGCAGCATTTCGCGCGCGCGCGCGGCCTCGACGAAATAGCCGATCATGTCGAGCCGCTCGCCGATGGCGGCCGGATCGGCGAGCGGGGCGGCGAGGCGTGCCGCGAGCATGCGCGCACCCGCGGCCGTCAGCGTCCGGTCGATCGTGGCGAGCAGCGAGCCCTTGCGCTCGCCGGTCTGCGTCTCCGCAAGTTCGAGGGAACGGCGCGTCGCCGGGTCGATCTCCATCGCGCCCGACGCCGACCGGCGCTGCGGCGGCAGGAAGCGCGGCAACCGGCCCTTCTGCGTGAGCTCGACATAGTCGACGAGGGCGCCTGCCGCGGCGATCTCGGCCCGCCCGAAACTGCCGAACCCGTCGAGCGACTTGACGGCGTAGAGCGCCTCGAGCCGGCGGCGCCCGTTCTCGCTGTCGAAGCGCGCGGAGGGCAGCGGGGTCAGGCGCTGCTTGAGCGGTTCGAGGGCGGCGGCGAGGTCCTCGCGCGACGTCAGCCGGTCGGCGAGCAGCAGCTCGCCCGGTGCGACGCGCGCGAGTGCCGCACCCAGCGACGGCACGCCGACCGCCTCGATACGGAAATCGCCGGTCGACATGTCGAGCCACGCAAGACCGAGGGCGCCGCCCGCCTCGGCAAGGCAGGCGAGGAAGTTGTTGGCGCGCGCGTCGAGCAGCGAATCTTCCGTCAGCGTGCCCGGTGTGACGACGCGTACGACGTCGCGGCGCACCAGCGTCTTGCCGCCGCCGCGCTTCTTCGCTTCTGCGGCATCCTCGACCTGCTCGCAGATGGCCACGCGGAAACCCTGCCGGATCAGGCGTGCCAGATATGCCTCGTGCGCATGCCATGGAACGCCGCACATCGGGATCTGGTTGCCCGCATGCTGGCCACGTTTCGTCAGCGTGATGTCGAGCGCTTTGGACGCCGAAACGGCATCTTCGAAGAAAAGCTCGTAGAAATCGCCCATACGATAAAAAAGTAGGCAACCCGGGTACTGGCGCTTCAGCTCCAGGTACTGCGTCATCATCGGCGTGGTGGCTGAGTCGATCTCGGACATTGCAGTGCAGCAATCTTTTTGCGGTCGAGAGTTTTGACGGCGGGCAGAGGTTCCCCGTACCATAGCCGTCTCAAAAATGCAGCGGGCACGCCCCCGCGCAAGAACGCTTCGATTTCCAGGGAAAGAAAACGCCACATGCCGAACGCGACCGGGCCCGTGACCGAGCAGGAATCGCTGCTCTTCCATCATCAGGGCGGCAAGGCCGGGAAGATCGAGATCAACGCGACGAAACCGCTGACAACGCAGCGCGACCTTTCGCTCGCCTACTCGCCCGGCGTGGCGTGGCCCTGCCTGCACATCGCGAAGAACCCGGACGCGGCCTACGACTACACGTCGAAGGGCAATCTCGTCGCGGTCATCTCGAACGGCACGGCCGTTCTCGGTCTCGGCGACCTGGGTGCCTTGGGCGGCAAGCCGGTGATGGAGGGCAAGGCCGTCCTCTTCAAGCGCTTCGCCGACGTCGACGCGATCGACATCGAGGTCGACACCAAGGACGTCGACCAGTTCGTCAACTGCGTACGCTATATCGGCGTCACGTTCGGCGGCATCAATCTCGAGGACATCAAGGCGCCCGAGTGCTTCGTCATCGAGCAGCGCCTGCGCGAGCTTCTCGACATTCCGGTCTTCCACGACGACCAGCATGGCACCGCGATCGTCGCGGCCGCCGGGCTGATCAACTCGCTCGATCTGACCAACCGCGACATCCGCACGACCAAGATGGTGATCAACGGTGCGGGTTCCGCAGGTATTGCATGCGCCGAGCTCGTCAAGGCTATGGGCATGCCGCACAACAACGTGATCCTGTGCGACACGAAGGGCGTCATCTACCAGGGCCGCACCGAATCCATGAATCAGTGGAAGTCGGCGCATGCCGTGCCGACGAAGGCGCGCACGCTCGCCCAGGCGCTGGAAGGCTGCGACGTCGTGTTCGGCCTGTCGGCCAAGGGGGCGATCACGCAGGACATGGTCCGCGCGATGGCGCCCAAGCCGATCATCTTCGCGATGGCCAATCCCGATCCCGAGATCACGCCGGAAGAGGCGAAGGAAGCGCGGCCCGACTGCATCATCGCCACCGGCCGGTCGGACTACCCCAACCAGGTCAACAACGTGCTGGGCTTCCCGTTCATCTTCCGCGGCGCGCTCGACGTGCGCGCGCGCACGATCAACGAGGAGATGAAGGTCGCCGCCGCGCGCGCCATCGCGATCCTCGCGCGCGAGGACGTGCCCGATGATCTCGATGCCGCCTACGCCAACCAGCGCCTGCGCTACGGGCCGGAATACATCATCCCGGTCCCGTTCGATCCGCGCCTGATCTCGGTCGTACCCGCCGCCGTCGCCAAGGCGGCGATGGAATCGGGCGTGGCGCGCAAGCCCATCGCCGACATGAACGCCTACCGCCATTCGCTGAGCCTGCGGCGCGATCCCACGGCCGCGATGCTCGACCGCATCTTCGAGACGGTGCGCGCCAACCCGCGCCGCACCGCCTTCGCCGAAGGCGAGGACGAGAAGATGATCCGCGCGGCGATCTCGTACCGCAACGCCGGCTACGGCACGCCGGTGCTGATCGGCCGCGAGAAGGCGATCGACGAGACGATGAAGGGAATGGGGCTGACGCAGTCGGCCAAGGAGCTGGGCCTCGAGATCCACAACGCGCGCCTGTCGACGGACAACAAGCGCTATGTCGAGCATCTCTATTCGCGCCTGCGCCGGCAGGGCTTCCTGCAGCGCGACTGCCAGCGCCTGATCAACCAGGACCGCAACGCCTTCGCCGCCACGATGGTCGCGGTCGGCGACGTGGACGCGATGGTGACGGGCACGACGCGCAGCTACTACCAGGCGCTCGACGACGTGCGCCGCGTGATCGACGTCGAGAAGGGCAAGCGCTGCATCGGCGTGTCGATCATGATGACCAAGGAACGCACCGTCTTCGTCGCCGACGCGACGATCACGGAGCTTCCCAACGCGCGCGACATGGCCGAGATCGCCATCGCCGCCGCCGCCGCGGCCCGCCGCCTCGGCCACGAGCCGCGCGTGGCGCTGACCTCGTTCACGAACTTCGGCAACCCGCACCGCGAGAAGGGCAGCCAGGTCCGCGAGGCGGTGCAGGAGCTCGAGCGCATGTCCGACAGCGGGCGCAAGCTCGACTTCGAGTTCGACGGCGAGATGGGCCCGGACGTGGCGCTCGACTACGACCTGATGCGCAACCTCTACCCGTTCTGCCGCCTCACCGGGCCGGCCAACGTGCTGGTGATGCCGGGCCTGCATTCGGCGAACATCTCGTCGAAGCTGGTGCAGAAGCTCGGCAACTGCACGATGCTGGGGCCGATCCTGATCGGGCTGACGAAGCCCGCCCAGATCGTCCAGATCGGCGCCCCGGTCGGCGAGATCGTCAACATGGCGGCGCTCGCCGCCTACCAGTCGATCGTCCGCTAGAGCGAGGGCCGTCCCGCCCAAGACCAGCCCACCATGGCCCGCGTCGCGTTCACCGGCAACCTGAAGCGCCATGTCGACTGCCCGACCGCGAAGGTCGGCGGGGCGAGCGTGCGCGCCGTGCTGGAGAACCTGTTCGCGGACAATCCGCGCCTGCGCTCCTACGTCGTCGACGACCAGGGACGCCTGCGCAAGCACGTCAACGTCTATGTCGACGATGCGCGCGCCGAGCTCGACACGCCCGTCGGTGCCGACGCCGAGATCTTCGTCTTCCAGGCCCTGTCGGGCGGCTGAAGGAGCAGGAAATGTCCAAACGCATTCTCGTCGCCACGCGCAAGGGTCTCTTCGACGTGCGCCGCGCCGCATCGGGCTGGCGCATCGCGCGCACGGCGTTTCTTGGCGACATCCTCTCGCAGGCGATGCGCGATCCGCGCGACGGGGCGCTCTATGTCGCCCAGTCGCTCGGCCATTTCGGCGTCAAGCTGCAGCGCTCGATCGACGACGGGAAGAAATGGAAGGAGATCGCCGCCCCTTCCTTCCCGAAGACCGACGCCAAGGACGGGCCGAGCGTGGAGTACCTGTTCTCGATCGAGACGGGCGGGGCCGACGAGCCGGGCGTGCTGTGGTGCGGCACCGTATCGGGCGGGTTGTTCCGTTCGGCCGACTGCGGCGAAAGCTGGACGCTGAACGAGGCGCTGTGGAACCAGCCCTCGCGCAAGGAATGGGGCGGGGGCGGCTTCAATGTCGACAAGCCCGGCATCGACACGATCCTCGTCGATCCGCGCGATTCGCGCCGCATCGTGCTGGGTATTTCGACCGGCGGCGTGTGGCAGACGAAGGATGGCGGGAAAAGCTGGCGCGTCACGTCGAAGGGCCTCTATGCCGAATACATGCCGCCGGCCCGGCGCGAGGATCCGTTCATGCAGGACGTGCACCGCATCGCGCGCTGTGCCGCGTATCCCGACACGCTGTGGCTCCAGCACCATAACGGCGTCTTCCGCTCGACCGACGGGGCCGAGACGTGGAAGGAGGTCAAGTCGATCAAGCCGTCGAAATTCGGCTTCGCGGTCGCAGCACACCCCAAGGATTCCGATACGGCGTGGTTCGTGCCGGGCGTGAAGGACGAATGCCGCATCCCGGTCGACGCCAAGATGGTCGTCGCGCGCACGCGCGACGGGGCGAAGAGCTTCAAGGTGCTGGCCAAGGGCCTGCCGCAGAAGCACGCCTACGATCTGGTCCTGCGCCACGGGCTCGACGTCGACGCGACGGGCAAATGCCTGGCGATGGGTTCGTCGACCGGGAATCTGTGGGTGACGGAAAACGGCGGCGATTCGTGGACGCTGGTCGCCGGCAACCTGCCGCCGATCGCCAGCGTGCGCTTCGCGTGAGCTGAAACGGAAAAACCCGCCGGTCGCCCGGCGGGTTTTTCCTGTCGGCCCGGGGAAGACCCCTCAGACCGAAATATCGACGTTCTGCCCGCGACCGGAACCGCTGGGGGCCGCCGGGCTCGCCTGCGCGGTCGTTTCGGAACTGGCGGCGGCCGGAGCGCTGGTGTCCTCGGCGGGATCGGAATTCGAGACGGCCGCAACCTGCGCGCCACCGCCGGCAACCGGCGGAAGGGTGGATGTCGAGCTGGAGGAAATCGACGAAGCCATCTGAATCGCCCCTTTCGGACGCCGGCCTATATCTGACGCCGGAATGTCGCGGACTATACGCCAGAATGGCCGGTCCGGCAAACGGCCGGGCCCTGCGCTTGACGCAAGGCCAAGCGTCCTGCACAAGCGGAGAGATCATGGATCGAAACGGCTTCCCCGGCGATTTCTGGACACGGCTGGCGGGCCTTTCCGCACCGGCCGCAGCCGTGCTCGGCGGCTTCGCCTTTCTCGACGCGATTCCATGGGTTTGGGCCATCGCCGGGACCCTCGCCACGGCCGCCGCGGCCGGCGCACTGCTGGTCCGCGACCGGCTCCGTCCGCCGCACAGCGAGCTGGGATCCATCCCTAGCGACCTGCAGCCGCTGGCCAACGAAGCGGCGCTTGAATCGATCGTCGATGCGCTCCCCTACGCCATCGTCCTCGTCGATGCCGACGAACACATCGTGCGCGCCAACGCTGCGGCGCGCGCGATGTTCGGCGCCGGGCTCGAAGGCAAGCCGTTCGTCGCCTATCTGCGCGACCCCGGCGTGCTCGATGCGCTCGAGGCCGCACATGCCGGCACGCATCCCGAGACGGTCGACGTGCGGCTGGCCGGTTCGGTCGAGCGCGCGCTGCGCGTGCGCGTGGTGCCGCTGCCGCGCGCGACGGGTGCCAGGCCCGCGGCCCTGCTCGCGATCGCCGACGTGACGACCGTCCAGCAGGCCGAGCGCATGCGCCGCGACTTCGTCGCCAATGTCAGCCACGAGCTGCGCACGCCGCTGGCCACGCTCGCGGGCTTCATCGAGACGCTGCAGGGCCCGGCGCGTGACGATGCCGGTGCGCGCGACCGCTTCCTGTCGATCATGGGTACGCAGGCCGCGCGCATGACGCGCATCGTCAAGGACCTGCTGTCGCTGTCGAAGATCGAGGAGGTCGAGCACACGCCGCCGTCCGATCGCGTGGACGCGGGCCGCGTGCTGGCCGGCACGCTCGACGCGCTCGGCCTCGCCGCGAAGGAGAAGGGCACGACGCTGGCCGTCGAGATCGCGCCCGACCTGCCGCCGGTCGCCGGCGACGGCGACCAGCTTGCGCAGGTGTTCCAGAACCTCGTCGACAACGCGATCAAGTACGGACGCGCGGGCGGAACCGTGCGCGTCGTCGCGCGCGTGGCGCGCGAGCTGCCGCGCGGCTTCGCGGCGCGCGCGCGCGGCTATGTCGAGGTGCGCGTCGCGGACGACGGCGAGGGGGTCGCGCGCGAACACCTGCCGCGCCTGACCGAGCGTTTCTACCGCGTGGATGCCGGGCGTTCGCGCGACATGGGCGGCACGGGTCTCGGGCTCGCCATCGTCAAGCACATCGTCAACCGCCACCGCGGCACGCTCGACATCGACAGCGAGATCGGCAAGGGCACGACCTTCGCGGTCTACCTGCCGGTGGCGGCCTAGAGCGCCGCGCCGACCGCCCCGGGCGCGTCGGTGATGATGCTGTCCACGCCCCACGCGACCAGCTCGCGCGCGCGTTCGGGTTCGTTGACGGTCCACACCAGCGCCTTGAGGCCGGCTTCCTTGATGTCGCGCACCTGCTGGCGGGTCAGCCGCTTCCAGCCCGGATGCACGGCCATGCAGCCCAGCGCTTCGACCTCGGCGCGCCAGGTCTTGCCCAGCTCCTCGGCGAGATAGCCGCGCGGGATGTGCGGAGCCGCCTCGCGCGCGGCTTCCAGCGACGCGCGCTTGAAGCTCGACAGCACGGGCACGGGGGCCGAGGCCGGCCAGTGCTTCGCGATCAGCTCGCAGCAGATGCGCGCGGTCTCGGCCTCGCGGCCGGGGCACGGCTTCACTTCGATGTTGAAGCCCATGCCCAGTTCCGCGAACAGCGCCATCGATTCGACGAAGGTGGGGACGCGCTCGCCCTTGAAGGCGGGCGCGAACCAGCTTCCGGCATCGAGCTTGCGGATCTCGGCCAGCGTGTGGCCGGCGACGTTGCCCTTGCCGTCGGTCGTGCGCTCGAGCGTGGCGTCGTGGATGACGACCACTTCGTTGTCGGAAGTCAGCTTGGCGTCGAATTCGACCCAGGTCGCACCTTCCTCGCGCGCGCGGCGGAAGGCAGCCAGCGTGTTCTCGGGCGCGCTCGCCTTGGCGCCGCGATGGCCGACGATGCGGGGGGGATTGATGGTCATGTCAGTCCTTGGTCCTGGGCAAAGAAAAACCCCCCGCCGAAGTCGGGCTCCGGCGGGGGGTTCGGGTCGTGTCGTCGAGCTCCGCCCTTACTCGGCGGGGTTCGGCTTCTTGTCGAACTGGTCGGAGATGTCCGCACCGGTCGCCTGGTCGACGCGACGCATCGACAGCTTGACCTTGCCGCGGTCGTCGAAGCCGATCAGCTTGACCTTGACGGAGTCGCCGACCTTGACGATGTCGCCGGTCTTCTCGACGCGGCGCGGGGCCAGCTCCGAGATGTGCACCAGGCCGTCCTTCGAGCCCATGAAGTTCACGAAGGCGCCGAAGTCCATGATCTTGACGACCTTGCCCGTGTAGATCGCGTTCATCTCGGGCTCGGAGACGATGCCCTTGATCCAGTCGATCGCCTTCTTGGCGTTCTCTTCCGAGACCGAGGCGACCTTGATCGTGCCGTCGTCCTCGATGTCGATCTTGCAGCCCGTGACCTCGACGATCTCGCGGATGACCTTGCCGCCCGTGCCGATGACTTCGCGGATCTTGTCCTTCGGAACCGTGAAGGTCGTGATGCGCGGCGCGTTCTTCGACACTTCCTGGCGCGGGTCGTTCAGGCCCTTGGCCATCTCGCCCAGGATGTGCAGGCGGCCGTCCTTGGCCTGGCCCAGCGCGATCTTCATGATGTTCTCGTCGATCGACGTGATCTTGAGATCCATCTGGAGAGCGGTGACGCCCTTCTCCGTGCCGGCGACCTTGAAGTCCATGTCGCCGAGATGGTCCTCGTCGCCGAGGATGTCGGTGAGCACGGCGAAGGCGCGGTCTTCCTTGATCAGGCCCATCGCGATGCCCGCGACCGGGCGCGGCAGCGGAACGCCGGCGTCCATCAGCGACATCGACGAGCCGCAGACCGTCGCCATCGACGACGAACCGTTGGACTCGGTGATCTCCGACACGACGCGGATCGTGTAGGGGAACTTGTCCTTGGGCGGAAGCAGCGGACGGATCGCGCGCCAGGCGAGCTTGCCGTGGCCGATCTCGCGACGGCCGGGCGAGCCCATGCGCTTGGCTTCACCCACCGAGTAGGGGGGGAAGTTGTAGTGCAGCATGAAGTGCTCGCGGTATTCGCCCTCGAGCGCGTCGATGATCTGCTCGTCGTCGCCGGTCCCCAGCGTCGTGACGACCACCGCCTGCGTCTCGCCGCGGGTGAACAGCGCCGAGCCGTGCGTGCGCGGCAGGAAGCCGACTTCCGTCACGATCGGACGGACGGTCTTCGTGTCGCGGCCGTCGATGCGGCGGCCCGTGTCGAGGATCGCGTCGCGAACGACCTTGGCCTCGAGCTCCTCGAACTGCGCGCCGAACACGGCGGCTTCCTCGGGGATGTCCTTGAACTTCTCGGCGGCGGCCTTCTTGATGGCCGACACCTTGTCGCGGCGGGCGAACTTGACCGGATCGGTGTAGGCCTTGCCGAGATCGCCGGCGAATGCCGCGAGCTTCGACTTGACCGACGCGACGGCCGGCGGGACCGGGGTCAGCGGCCAGGGGTCCTTGGCGGCCGTCTCGGCCAGGCTGATGATCAGGTCGATCACCGGCTGGAACGACTTGTGGCCGAACATGACGGCGCCGAGCATCGTTTCCTCGGTCAGCTCCTTGGCTTCCGATTCGACCATCAGCACGCCGTCCTTGGTGCCGGCGACGATGAGGTCGAGGTCGGAGTCCTTGAGGTCGGTCTGCAGCGGGTTGAGGCGGAACTCGCCGCCGAACACGCCGACGCGCGCCGCACCGATCGGGCCCATGAACGGGATGCCCGAGATCGTGAGGGCGGCCGAGCAGCCGACCATCGCGACGATGTCGGGATCGTTCTCGAGGTCGTGGCTCAGCACGGTCGCGATGACCTGCACTTCGTTGCGGAAGCCTTCCGGGAACAGCGGGCGGACCGGACGGTCGATGAGGCGCGAGGTCAGCGTCTCCTTCTCCGTCGGGCGGCCTTCGCGCTTGAAGAAGCCGCCGGGGATCTTGCCCGCGGCGAAGGTCTTCTCCTGGTAATGGACGGTCAGCGGGAAGAAGTCCTGGCCGGGCTTGGCCGACTTGGCACCGACGACCGTGCAGAGCACGACCGTGTCGCCGTACGTCGCCATCACGGCGCCGTCGGCCTGACGGGCGACCTTGCCGGTCTCGAGGATGAGCTTGCGCCCGCCCCACATCATTTCCTTGCGAACAACGTCGAACATTTTTCTACTCTCTTTCTTGCCGCGTACGGACCCGCCGGCGCGCACCCGTTGATGCGCGCGACGTGGCGCCGGTCGCGAATGCCCGGATGGCACCCGCCCCAACCGACACCGCCCCGGTTTTTCGGGACGTCGGAATTCTGATGCGCGGCGTCGTACGATGGGCCGCCGCGCGGGGATTTGGGTCGTGGGGATCGGAAACGAAGACGCGCCGCACCGGCACCCGCCTCGGGTGCATGCGCGGCGCGTCGTTCGGGATGGCAGTCTTCAAGCCGGAAACTTCAGCGGCGCAGTTCGAGGCGCCCGATCAGCGTCTCGTAGCGCTTGGAGTCCTTGCGCTTGAGATAGTCGAGCAGCGCACGACGCTGGCCGACCATCATCAGCAGGCCGCGGCGCGAGTGGAAATCCTTCTTGTGCGTGGCAAGGTGCTCGGAGAGCTCCTTGATGCGCTCGGACAGCAGGGCGACCTGCACTTCCGGGGAACCCGTATCGCCCTTCTTGATGGCGTACGAGGATACGATAGCGCTCTTGCGCTCGGCGTTCATCGACATCGGTCACTCCTTGGACCCTAGAGGTTGAAGACGCGCGCGGGACGGAGAAAACCGTCGCCCCCCTCGGCGAGTGCGACGAGCTTGCCGTCCGTGAAGACAGCCAGCGTGCCGGGCTCGGGCGGGGAATGTTCCGCGCGGGGGTCTCGCAAGACGCGTCCCTGTCGAAGGGCAGCGGCTTCTTCCGCGGTCAGGGCCAGAGCCGGGATGTCGTCCAGCACGGTCTCGACCGGGGCGAGGGCCCCAAAGCGGGCGGGACTATGCACAAAGCCCTCCAGCTTTTCCAGTGAAATAGCGGTTTCCACGCGGAACCGGCCGACCGCCGTCCGGCGCAGCATTGTGACGTGCCCGACGGTTCCCAGCACCACGGCCAAGTCGCGCGCGAGGCTGCGCACATAGGTGCCGGGCCCGCAGCAAAGCCGCAGCCGCGCTTCGTCCGGCGACGGGGTTTCGAGCAGTTCCAGTTTGTGAATCAACACCTTGCGCGATTTCATCGCGACATCCTCGCCGGCCCGGGCGCGGGCATAGGCGCGTTCGCCGTCGATCTTGATGGCCGAATAGACCGGCGGGGTCTGGTCGATCTCGCCGGTGAAGCGGGGCAGGGCGGCCGCAATGGAGCCCTGCGCCGGGCGGGCATCGCTGGTGGCCGTCACTTCGCCTTCCGCGTCGTCGCTGGCGGTGGCGATCCCCCAGCGGACCGTGAACTCGTATTCCTTCGTGCCGTCGGCGAAATGCGCCAGCGTCTTGGTCGCCTCGCCCAACGCGATGGGCAACACGCCCGAGGCGAGCGGGTCGAGCGTGCCCGCATGCCCGCCCTTGGCCGCGTTGAAGATCCGCTTCACGCGACCCAGCGCCTGCGTGGAGGAGGGGCCGACCGGCTTGTCGAGGATGACCCAGCCGTCGACCTTCTCGCGCGTCGACTTGCCGCTCACTTCTTGCGCGGCTTGCGCTTGGGGGCTGGCGGCGGCGGCGGGGAAACGTCCATCGCGACCTTGGGGTCGCGCAAGGCGCGATCGATCTTGTCGGCATGCTCGAACGCGGTGTCGCGCCGGAAATGCCATTCGGGCGCCTGGCGCAGATCGACGCGCCGCGCGATCTCGTGGCGGATATAGGCGCGCGCACGCCCCAGTGCCGCGATCACCGTATCGACATTGCCCCCACCCAGCGTGGTGACGAACGCGGTCGCGTGCTTCAGATCGGGGGTCGAGCGCACCTCGCTGACCGTGACCGACACGCCCTGCAGGTCGGGATCGCGGAAATGCCCGTCGAGCAGCACTTCGGTCAGCGCACGGCGCAGCGCTTCGCCGACGCGAAGCTGGCGCTGGGAGGGTCCGTTGGAGTTCTCGCGGTCGCGGTCCATCAGCGGGTCTTTAGCACGAACCGGCATTTTTTATGAAGCAGCACGCACGACACGCTTGTCATAGATTGAATGTCGATCAAGACTGCAATCATGGAATTTCGAATTACCCGAGCGTTTTGGGGATTGGTTTGCACCGTCGCGCTTGCCGGCTGTGCCGCGCAGGTGCCGACGTCGCCGGTCGGGCAGGACTTCTTGCGCCATTACAGGATGGGCGCCGCCGACGTCCCGTTGCCGGAGGGGCGCTGGCAGCTTGTTGCGGCCGGCGAACGGCCGGCCGGATCGAACGAGCACGACATACCGGCCCGCGTCGATTTCGCGGTCTTCGTGCAGATCAGGGAAGGAATGCTCCGCGGCACCGTCGTTGCCATCGCGTCGGCTCGCGGCGTGCGCTTCGCTGATCCCCTCGACCGGAACTGCGGCGGCCAGAACGCCCATCTCACCCTGTTCGGCGACGCCCGGCCGCCGGCGGGCGAGCAGTGCATGGCCGCCTTCGCGCGCCGACGCAACTGGGTTGCCGCCGAAGCGAAAACGCCCGAAGAGGTGCTGCTCTACGAATATCTCGGGCGGAACGACACCGCTCGTTTCCGTGCGGCCCTCGCGTCGACATATCAGGTGGCGGGCGACGGGCGATACTTCTCGTGGCGCTACGAGATCTATCCGGAGCTCTATGGCGGCCCCAAATCGACGATGTACCTGCCCGAGGCTTTCGAATGGCTGCCGCAGAACCGGCAGCGCAACCCGCAGCATGCGCGCTTCGCCGATCTGTGGGTCGAATGGTCGAAGCGCATGCGGGAAATCGTCGCGGCGGGTTTCGCGGGCGACGTCGGCCCGTACGAACCCAACGTATCGTCGCTTTCCCAGTAAGGCCGATTACTTCTTCACGTCCACGATCGTGCGGCCCTTGACCTTGCCGTCGACGATGGCGTCGGCGAGCTTCGCGAGGTCGCCGAGGCCGCAGGTATTGACCGCGTCGCCGGGCAGGCCGTCGGGCAGCAGGGCGGCGAGCTTGCGCCACGCGGCCTCGCGCTCGGCCATCGGGCATTGCGAGGAGTCGATGCCGACGAGGCGCACGCCGCGCAGGATGAAGGGCATCACGGTCGTCGGCAGGTCGGCGCCGCCGGCGAGGCCGCAGGCCGCGACCGTTGCGCGCCGCGCCATGCCGGCGAGCGTGCCGGCAAGTGTGGTGGAGCCGACCGTGTCGATGGCCCCGCCCCAGCGTTCGCTTTCCAGCGGCCGGCCGGGCTTGGCGAGTTCGGCGCGGTCGAGGATCGTCTGCGCGCCGAGCGATTTGAGATAGCCGTCGAGCTCGCGCCGGCCGGTCGATGCCACGACCTTGTGGCCGAGCTTGGCGAGCAGGGCGACCGCGATCGAGCCGACGCCGCCGGCGGCACCCGTGACCAGCACTTCGCGTTCGCGGCGCAGGCCGTTCGCTTCGAGCGCGTGCACGCACATCATCGCGGTCAGGCCGGCCGTGCCCATCGACATGGCCCATTTCTCGTCCATGCCGGCGGGCAGCTTGACGAGCCATTCGGCCTTCGCGCGCGCCTTCTCGGCCATGCCGCCCCAAAAGGTCTCGCCCACACCCCAGCCGGTCAGGATCACGCGGTCGCCCGGCTTGAAGGTGGTCGAGGTGGTGCTTTCCACCGTGCCGGCCCAGTCCACGCCCGGCACCATCGGGAAGCTGCGCACGATCTTGCCGCGATCCGAGATCGCGAGACCGTCCTTGTAGTTGAGCGACGAGTACGCGACCGCGACCGTCACGTCGCCTTCGGGCAGTGCCGAATCCTCGAGCGAGGCGATCTTCGCGCTGAACTTGCCGTCCTGTCGGTCGAGGAGGAGTGCTCGGAACATGCGTGGGGGAACTCCGGTTCGGCCTATGAGTCCGTCGGCGGGCCGCTTTCGTCAAGTCTTGCGTCCGCCTGCCTTGGTCGCCATGTTCGGGGCACGGTCGTGAAAAAGCTCCTCGTCTTCTTCCTGAAGCTGGCGGTCTCGCTGGGGTTGATCGCGTGGCTCGCCGCGCGCGTCGATCTCGCCCCGCTTGCGGCGCGTTTCGCCGGCGCGGATGCGGGCTGGACGCTCGCGGCCCTGCTCGTCTTCGCGGCCCAGCTCCTCGTCGCCGCGCTGCGCTGGCAGCGCATCCAGCTTGCGATCGGCGCCCCGTTGCCCGTGCGCGATGCGGTGGAGCTGGCCCTGATCGGCCAGTTCTTCAGCCAGACGCTGCCCTCGGCGATCGGCGGCGATGCCGTGCGCGCCGCACTGGCCGCACGGCGCGGCCTGTCCGTCGCGCGTGCCGCCAGCGGCGTATTGGTCGACCGGGGCACGGCACTCGTCGTGCTCGTCGGGATCGTCGCGGTCTGCCTGCCGCTGACGGCGCGGGAGATCCCCGATCCGGCTTTGCTCGCTTTCCTCGGCCTGCTCGTCGCGGGCACGGTGGCGGGACTGGTCCTGCTCGTGCTGGCCGAGCGGCATCTGCTGGGCCGCCTCGCCCCCGGACGGATCGTCGATTTCGCCGTGTCGCTCGCGGGCGACCTGCGCGCGGCGCTGCGCCAGCCCGGGATCGTGATGCTGGCCGTCGCCGTGCATCTGGGCGTGATCGCCACGATGTGGCTGCTCGCCCGCGCGCTGGGCATCGATGCGGGCTTCGTCGCCTGCCTCGTGCTGGTGCCGCCCATCGTGCTGCTGACCACGCTGCCCGTTTCGCTTGCCGGATGGGGTGTGCGCGAAGGGGCGGCCGTGGCAGGATTTGCGCTGGTCGGCGTGCCGGCGGGCGATGCGCTTGCCCTGTCGGTCGCGTTCGGGCTGACGCAGATCGCCGCCGGCCTGCCTGGCCTGTTCCTCTGGCTGAAGGGGCGCTGAGCATGGATGCCAACCGCGTCATCGACTGGCTGCTGTCGGACGCCGCCCACCTGCCCGACATGGGCGCACTGGTCGAGAATCTCGCCGAACGCCTGCTCGCCGAGGGCGTGCCGGTCGCGCGCGTCGCCTCGGTGATGGAAACGCTGCACCCGGTCTTCATCGGCGCCATGCGCGTGTGGGAACCGGGCAGCGACCTGCGGCTGCGCCGCGTGCAGCACGACGACCCGCTCGTCACGGCACCGACGCTCAAATACGCGAGCGACATCGTCCAGCAGACCCGCGACTGGTTCGAGATGCGCCTGGAGGGCGAGGCCGGCAAGGCGGCCGACGAATTCGACCTGCTGCCGCGCCTGCGCGACGAGGGGCACACGCACTATCTGCTGATGCCGCTCCGCTTCCGCAACGAGCCGGTCCACGGCATGTCGTTCTCGACGCGCCGGCCGGGCGGCTTCGCAAGCGAGCATCGCGCCCTGTTCGAAGCGATCCGGCCGGCCCTCACGGCCGCCATGAACATCCTTGCGGTCCATCGCATGTGGGGCGACATCCTGAAGGCCTATGTCGGCACCGAGCCGACGGAGCTGATCCTGAAGGGGGCGATAAGGCGCGGCGACGTGCGGCGCATCCGCGCGGCCCTGTTCGTCAGCGACCTGCGCGGTTTCACGGTGCTGGCCAATGCCGGCACGCCCGAGACGACGGTCGCTGCGATCAACGCCTATCTCGACCGCGTCGTGCCCGCCATCGTGGCCGAAGGCGGCGAGGTGCTGAAATTCATGGGCGACGGCGTGCTCGCGATCTTCCCGATCTCGGAAACGCGCGACGCGAAGGCGGCCTGCATGGCCGCCCTCGCCGCGGCGACGGCCACGCTCGCCTGCGACAATTGCGGCGGCGGGCGCGTGGGCATGGCGCTGCATGTCGGCGAGGTCGCCTACGGCAATATCGGGGCGGGCGACCGGCTCGACTTCACGATCATCGGGCGCGACGTGAACCTGCTCGCGCGCATCGAGAAGCTGTGCGGCGTGCTCGACGAACCCGTCGTCATGTCCGGCGATTTCGCCGCGAGCCTCGGCACGCCGGCGCGTGCCCTTGGCGAATTCGAGCTGAAGGGTTTCGCCGGCAAGATCGCGGTGTTCGCGCCCTAGGCCACCGCCAACTTCGCCGGCCCGCTCGGCTGGCGCGTCACGTGCCAGAACGCGGTGTGGAACGCCTTGAGTGCGGGGCGGTGGCCGATGCTGACGATGGCGGTGTCGGGCAGGCGCTGGGCGAGCAGCGCGTAGACATGCGCCTCGGTCGCCTCGTCCAGGGCGGCCGTCGCCTCGTCGAGGAACAGGAAGGCGGGCTTGGCGAGCAAGGCGCGGCCCACGGCCAGGCGCTGCTGTTCGCCCGGCGACAGGCGCTGGCCCCAGTGCGCGACCTCGTCGAGCCGGTCCTTCAGCGCCGGCAGGCGCACGTCGTCGAGCGTGCGGCGCAGCGTGTCGTCGTCGGCCCCGTCGGCGTGCGGATAGAGCAGCGCTTCGCGCAGCGTGGCGATGGGCATGTACGGCTTCTGCGGCAGGAACAGGAAGCCGCTGCGCGCCGGTGCGCGCACATGGCCGCGCCCGAACGGCCAGATCCCGGCCAGCACGCGGAACAGCGTGCTCTTGCCGGTCCCTGAATCGCCGGTCAGCAGGATGCGCGCACCCGGTGCCACGCGCGCCGTCGCACCTGCGATCAGCGTCGCCCCGCCCGGCAGGCCGACATCGACGCCGTCGATGGCGAGCGCGCCGTCGTCCGAGGCTTCCTCGACCAGCGGAGAGGCTTTCGCGTCGCGCTCGGCAGCCGCGACGGCCGTCTCGAAATCGAGCAGACGGTCGACGACCGATTTCCAGTCGGCGAGCTGCGCATAGGCCTGCACGAAGAACGACAAGGCGCCCTGCACCTGCCCGAAGGCGGATGCCGTCTGCATCAGCCCGCCGAGCTGCATGGCGCCCGAGAAATAGCGCGGGGCCGCGACGATGAACGGGAACACGATGGCGAGCTGTCCGAACAGGCTGGTGAACAGGTTGAGCTTCAACCCCGCCCACATCAGCGCGTACCAGTTCGACGCCACGCCCGCGAAGCGCGCGAGGAAGTTGGCGCGCTCGCGTCCCTCGCCGCCATAGAGCGCCACCTGCTCGGCATTCTCGCGCAGGCGCACCAGGGCGAAGCGGAAATCCGCCTCGTAGCGCTGCTGGGCGTAGTTGAGCGGGACGAGCGGCTTGCCCACCTTGTGCGTCAGCCACGTGCCGACGACCGAATAGACGATCGCGAACCACACCATGTAGCCGGGGATCGCGATCTCGGTGCCGAAAAGTGTGAGCGCGAAATCGCCCGACAGGCCCCACAGGATCGTCAGGAACGCCGCGAGCGTGAGCACCGAATTGATCAGCTGCGTGACCAGCCCCAGCGTCGTCGACACGAAGAGCTTCACGTCCTCGGCGATGCGCTGGTCGGGATTGTCGGTCTCGGCCCCGGTCACCTGGAAGCGGTAATAGACGCGGCCCCCGAGCCAGCTGTCGACGTAGCGTTTCGTCAGCCATTCGCGCCAGCGGATCTGGAGCCACAGGCTGAAATAGCGCGTCGCGACGAAGTTCGCGATGAACAGCACGGCGAGCCAGCCGAACACGCCGAACTGCTTCCAGAACTCCGGCTCGTCTTTCTCCTGCAGCGCGTTGTAGAACCCGTTGTTCCACGAGTTGAACAGCACTTCGAGCCAGACGCCGCCGATCGTCAGCGCCAGCACGACCGCGAACAGGCCGCGCGCGGCCCAGCGGTCGTCGGAAAGCCAGTAGGGGCGGGTCAGGCGCCACAGGCGCGCGAGGAACGTACCGAGCCCGACATGCGGGCGCGCCGGGGATTGCATGTGCTTCCGATCTCCTTGAGGTGCCGCCAGCCTAGCCCTGCCGCTTCGCGTGCGGCAAGCGCGGGCGCGCTTCAGGGATCGGTCGCGAGCCGGGCGGTGCCTTCGCGCAACGCGTCGCCGGAGACCTCGCGCGGTCCCTCGCCCTTCAGGCAGACGAGAAATCGCGACTCGCCGCCGGCGAAGGCGAAGGGCAGGACGATGCGGTTCCACGCCACGAACGGCTGCCAGGGCGGGGCCAGGTTCCACGTGAACGCCGGAACGCGCCGCCGCCGGGCGAGCGCGTAGACGACGCGGTAGAGCATCGGTCCCGGCGTGCCGGCGCGCAGGGCCATCTCGCGCACGGTCTCGCCGCGATAGTCGCGCATCGCGGCGCTGCTCACGGCCGATCCGTAGACGGCGAAGCGGAAATCGTCGGCGTCGGGAACCGGATCGACGACCGCGAGATGGACGACGTCGACGCCGAGCTCCTCGGCATGCAGGTCGCTCCAGTCGGGCATTTCGCGCGGGCCGCGGATGCGGTTCCAGTGGGCGTGCGTCGCGCGCAGCGTGGCGTCGGGCAGCGCATCGGTCGCCGGGCTCCACGCGATGCGCGGTGCCGCAAGTCCGATGCCGGTGAAGTGGCGGTCGATCGGCCCCGTGTCGTCGCGCGCGAGCGCCTCGAGCGCCTTGGCGAAGGCGTCGTCGTGGGCGCGTGCGCGCGCGTCGCCGGAAGGACGGGGAACTTCCATCGCTCCCGAGGATACGCGAAGCACTGTTAAAAAAGCCCTTCCGGGTCGGCGAGCCGGTGCAGGCGCTGGCCGGCGAGCTTCGCGAAGCGCAATATCAATGCCTTGCGCCGTGCGGGCGCCAGCCGGGCCTGCGGCTGGAGATCGCGCCGCAGCGCCGCGTCGTACGCGTCGGCGACGATCAGCCCGGATCCGCCCGGCAGAAGGTCGACGGGGAAATCCGCCGGCACGGCGAAGGCGAACAGGTCGCACCAGTCGAGATACTCGGTCCATTTGCGGTCCGAGCGGAAATCGGCGGCCGACGACTTGATCTCGACCAGCAGCACGCGCGAATCGTCGGAAAGGGCGAGCAGGTCGGCGCGCCGGCCGCTGGCGAGCGGGAATTCCGGCAGGGCGGTCCAGCCCATCCGCGCGAGCAGCCGGGACGTGCCGCGCGCGACGGCACGGGCGACCGGGCCTTCGGCAGCCGCATCGGCCGCCGCGTCGTTCACATGAAGCCGGCCTGGCGCATCAGCACGAACAGGTCGCGCTGCGCGCGCGCCTTCTCGGCCGGGTCGGTGATGTCGGCCACGACCTCGTTCTCGAAATTCTGCCGCTTGAGCATGCCCACGATGATCTCGCGCGCCAGGTTCGACGCCTTGCCCGGCGGCAGCGAGGTGGGCAGGCACATCTTCATCAGCATCATCGTGCGCATGCGCAGCGGGCGCGCGGGATCGTCGATCTTCTCGAGGATTCGCTCGGACTTGACGTAGTGGACGAGCAGGTCGTCCAGCCGCGTGCAGATGCGCTCGACATGCTCGAGCGGCAGCGGCGCCTTGCGGATCTCGTTCCACACCAGCGTGATGCCGCCCATCTTCTCGTTCGGCGGGACGCGCGCCTTGACGATGTCGGAGATCGACTCGACCTTGACCAGCACGTCGTCGATCAGGCCGAACGTCTCCTCGGGATACTGCTGGCCGGTCGGCGTCTGCGTCAGCGCCACCATGAAGCGCGTCTTGCGCACCGGGTTGATCATGACCATGCAGATCCACGCCGCCGCGGCGCGATAGCCGGCCGCCCCGCCGCGGTTGAGAATGCGCATCTTGCGCTGGATCAGTGCATCGACCATGTCGGTGCCGCCGAAGATCGGATCGGTCTCGGGCACCAGGCGGTCGAGCAGCGTGCGGAAGCTCGGCACTTCCTGTTCGGGGTCGGAGCGCACCAGCGGGTTGGAACCGGAAAGCTGCAGGCGCACGCGTTCGACCAGCACGCGCCCGCAATTGGGCAGCCGGCCGCCGGCGATCAGGCGGCCGATCTTGGCCATGCGGTCTTCCTCGCCGCCATTGGCCGCGGCGGCTTCCCCGCCCGCACCCGGGGGCGGGGCCTGCCAGCGGCCCTGGGCGAGGTCGAGAAGCTTTGTGACCGCGGCCATCAGGCTGGGCTGCTCGCCCAGCAGGTCCTGGATGACGCTGCTGGTCCCCAGCACATCGCACACGAAATCGTCGAGCCGGCGGGCGGCCTCGTCGTCCTGGCTGTCCTCGACCCACATCAGCGCGCGGTCGAGCTTGCCCAGATAGCTGCGGATGTCGATCAGCTCGCGGCTGACGGCCACGCGGAACAGGTAGTTGGCGTTCTCCGGGTCGTCGCCGGCGCGCGGTGCGATCTTGGCGATGGTCTCGTCGACGCCGAGCTGCTTGATCGAGGGCAGCGGCAGGTTCTCGACGTCCTTGGCGCGCTTGGTGAGCTCGCCCAGATATCCATAAAGCGCGTCGCGGCGCTGGATCACGGTGCCGCCTGCCGGCCCGGACGAGGCCTGCAGCGTGGCGAGCTGGCCGACCGCACTGGTCATCAGCGAATCGGAGTCCTGCACACGCTTGATTTCGCGGTAGTTGTGCAGGATCTCGATGGGGGTCAGGTTCTGCTTGTCGAGATACTGGCGGAACAGCCGGTTGAGGGCCATGCGCGCCGGCAGGTCGCAGCAATCGTTGGCCGACTGGCAGACCGGCGAGCTGTCGATCTGGCCGATGGTGATCTTTTCTTCCTTCTTCTCCTTGACCTTGGTGAAGACGACGGCCTCGGAGCTGGACGAACGCCCCTCGCGCTCGCGGATCACCTTGACGCCGAGAACCTCTTTCTTTTCGAGCAGCTTGCGCGCGTAGGCTTCGGCCTCCGTCTGGTTCGGAATGCTGGTCTCGATGACCCAGCGATTCTCCTTCAGGCAGTGGACTTCGAAGCTTTCTTTTCGACTGAACAGGGCCAAGGCGCATCTCCGCGAAGACGGGCATATTAACGTTTGGCTCTTCTCCGATACAATGGTGCGATGCTGGAGATCGAACGTATTCCCTGCCGGGCCGATAATTACGTCTGGCTGGTCCGCGAACCGGACAGCGGCGCGGTCGCCGTCGTCGATCCTGCCGATGCCGAACCGGTCGAGGCAAGGCTTGTCGCCCGGGGCCTCGCTTTGACCCATATCTTGAATACCCATCACCATGGCGACCATGTGGGTGGAAATCTTGCGCTGAAGGCCAAGTGGCGCTGCACCATCGTGGGCCCGCGCGCGGACGCCGCCCGGATCCCGGGCATCGATGTCGAGGTCGGCGACGGCGACACGTACCGGTTGGGATCGGCCGAGGCCCGGGTCTTCGACGTGCCCGGCCACACGCGCGGCCACATCGCGTTCTGGTTCGCCGGCAGCCGGGCGCTGTTCTGCGGCGACACGCTGTTTGCACTTGGCTGCGGCCGGCTGTTCGAGGGCACGCCCGCGCAGATGTGGAACTCGCTGGGCAAGCTGCGTGCGTTGCCGGACGAAACGCAGGTCTATTGCGCGCACGAATATACGCAGAGCAACGCGCGCTTCGCGCTGTCGGTCGACGGGGCCAACGCCGATCTGGTCGCGCGGGCCAAGGCGATCGATGCGGCGCGCGCGCGCGGCGAGGCGACGGTGCCCTCGCCGCTGGGGCTGGAAAAGCGGACCAACCCGTTCCTGCGCGCCGACGATCCGGGCCTTGCGCGCGCGATGGGACTGGCCGGTGCCGCCCCCGAGCAGGTCTTCGCGGCCGTGCGCGGGGCCAAGGACCGGTTCTGACGGCTTCGGGATTGCCGGCCCCGGCCGGCAGATACTATAAGGCAGCCTTATTCGTATCCCGGGGTGGGGCCGATTTGACCAGCGAATATCGCATCGTGTTCTTCGACGACCGCGAACTTGTCGTGGCGCTGATCGAGCATGCGCGCACGCAGGGCACGAAGCTGCCGCCGGGCCAGGCGACCCGCCTGTCGATCGACCGCGAGACCTTCTCGGTGAAGCTCTTCTTCCGCAAGAAGGGGTCGGAGGCCGTCGCGGTCGAGTTCCACTCGGCGGCCCTCGCGCAGGCCCTGATCCGCCATTGCAAGAAGTCGGGGATCCCGCTGCCCGTGAAGGCGAACAAGGAGCTGCGGCTGGTCGACGACCGCGTCGCCTTCGTCGTCGAACTCAACCGCCCGCCGACCGAGACGCTGATCCCGGTCGAGTACGTCTAGCGCTCGAAGATCATCGCCCCGCCCAGCGCTTCGTCGAGCGCCACGATGCGGCCGCGTGCGGTCTCGCGGCCGGCGCGCAGCTTCGCAAGGTCGTCGCAGCCCAGCGCGTAGCCGGCGATCCAGGGCAGGCAGGGCGGCTCGATGCCCAGGCGCGCGCGCGTGGCGGCGGCATCGCGGAACACGAGCGTGCCGCGCGCGGTCGCCAGCGACGGGGCACCCTCCGAGCGGCCGAGGGCAAGGCCCGTATAGCGCGCGAAGCGCGCGGCCGCCGCCGCGGGGTCCGCGACGCACAATTCGACACGGCGCAGGTCGGTGGCCCCGTTGGCGTGGCCGAGCCAGCGTTCCTGCCACAGATGTTCGGGCGTGACCTGCTCGACGAATTGCACGCGGCCTTCCGCCATCGTGCCGGCGGCGGTGCGCACGACCGTGAAGCGTGCGCGCCGCTCGCCGTCCGGCGTGCCGATGGGCCGGCTCAGCGCCACGGGTTCGAGCGGGCCGAAGCCCTCGGCCGCCAGCCGCGCATGGTCCGCCGCAGGTGCCGCGGTGCCGAACGCGATCAGGTGCACGCCGACATAGCGCGCAATGCCCGCGCGCAGCGTCGCGGCGTTGGTCGTGTCGGCGGTGGGGGCGAGGAACTCGAGATAGCCGCGTTCGAGCATCACGCAATGGTTGCCCGTCCCCGCCGAGACCGGCGGATCGCCCGTGCTCTGTGCGGAAAAGGGCGTGACGGTGAAGCCGAGGTTGGAAAGGGCGGCTTCGGCGCGTCCGGCGTCGGGCACCCAGTGCGCGACATGGTCGAGGACGAGCGAGCCCGGTTCGGGGCGTTGGGACTGGGGGGTCATACCCCGAGCGTAACGACCCCGTCGCGATGCGTGAAGCGGCGCTTCACGCAATCGTAGCGCATCAGGTCCTCGCCGATCGCGACGGGGCCGGCGAAATCGCCGGCGATCTCGTCCATCAGCCGGTGCCGGTCGAAGCGCGTGGGCACGAAATGGTTGAGGATTAGCACGCGCACGCCCGCCTCGCGCGCCACGCGGCCGACCTGGTCGGACGGCGTGTGATACGAGGCGACCGCCGCGACCGTCTCGGCGGTGCGAAGACCGGGGACGACCGGCATCTCGGCATGCAGGAAGCATTCGTGGACGAGTACGTCGGCGCCCTTCGCCGCGTCGATCAAAGCGGGGCAGTACGCGGTGTCGCCGCTGAAGACCGCTTTGCGCCCGTCCGCTTCGAACGCGTAGCCGAAGGCGTGCTTCACGGGCTGGTGCGCGACCGCGACGGCCGCAACGCGCACGCCGCCTTCGTCCCAGACGGTGCCGGCTTCGATCTCGCTCACGTCCATGTCGAACCCGACGGTCGAGGCGCGCTTCTCGTGCGCGATGCGCTGCGCGCGTTCGGCGGCCCACAGCGCCATCGTGCCTTCGACGAACGCCTTCGTGCCCGGCGGGCCGAACACGCGCCACGGACGTGCGCGGCCCTGATGCCAGCTTGAGATGACGAGCTGGTAGAAATCGACCAGATGGTCGGTGTGCAGATGCGTGAGGAACAGCGCGTCGATCGTCGCCCCCTTCGCCCCTGCCTCGACCAGACGCTGCGTCACGCCCGACCCGCAATCGACGAGGAACGAAAGTCCGCGTGCGCGCAGCAGGTTCGACGGCCCGCGCCTGTCGGGGTCGCATTGCGGGCAGCCGGTGCCCAGCAGCACGAGTTCCATGGGTCTAGCCGTAGAAATAGCGCGGCAGCAGCATCACGAAGTCGGGCCAGTAGGTGACGAGGCCGAGCGTGGCGAGGAGCGGCACCAGGAAGGGCAGGCAGGCCTTGGTCGTGCGCTCGAAACTGATGTTGGCGATGCGCGCGAGGATATAGAGCACCATGCCGACCGGCGGCGTGAGCAGCCCGATCATCAGGTTCAGCACCATGATCAGGCCGAAATGCACCGGGTCGACGCCGATCTGCGTCATCAGCGGCATCAGCACGGGCACCAGGATCGTGATCGCGGCGATCGTCTCCATGAAGCAGCCGACGACCAGCAGGAACAGGTTGACGAGCAGCAGCACGGCCCACGGCTCGCTCGTCACCGACAGCACGGCGCCGGCGATCTCGTCGGTGACCTTCGTCGTCGTGATGATGTAGCCGAAGATCGAGGCGCCCGCGACGATGAACAGGATGATCGCCGTCGTCTCGACCGTCTCCATCGACACGCGGATCAGGCCGCGGATCGAAAGCGTGCGGTAGACGAACAGGCCCAGCACCAGTGCGTAGGCCGTCGCGGCGATGGCCGCCTCGGTCGGCGTGAACAGGCCCGACGTCATGCCGCCGATCAGCAGCACCGGCGTCATCAGCGGCAGGAAGGCGCGCTTCGCGGTGTAGGCGAGCCGCGCCCAGGCGAAGGTCGCGTCGCGCTGGAAGCCGCGCACATGCGCGTACCAGGCGACCATGCACATCATCGTGCCCGCCATCAGCAGGCCGGGCAGCAGGCCGGCCGCGAAGAGCTGGCCGATCGAGCAGTTGGCCATCACGCCGTAGATGACCATCGGCAGCGAGGGCGGGATGATCGGCCCGATCGTGGACGAGGCACCCGTGATGCCGACGGCGAAATCCACGTCGTAGCCGTGGTCGCGCATCGCCTTGATCTCGATGTTGCCCAGCCCGCCGGCGTCGGCCACGGCCGTTCCCGACATGCCCGCGAAGATGACCGAGCCCACGACGTTGACGTGGCCGAGCCCGCCCTTGAGCCAGCCCACCAGCGCCAGCGCGAAATCGTAGATGCGCGCGGTGATGCCGCCCGAGTTCATCAGCGAGCCCGCCATGATGAAGAACGGGATCGCCAGCAGCGGGAACGAGTCCACGCCCGAGACCATCCGGTGGAGCACCACGAGATGGGGAGAAACGTCCTCGGCCATGACGTAGAGCAGCGAGGCGCCGCCCAGCGCGATGGCCACCGGCACACCGACCGTCAGCAGCACGACGAACGCGATCATCAGGAAGGCTGTCATTGGTGGCGTCCCTCGACATTGACGCGGGTGAGCGGGCTGTCGCCGTCGCGCCAGTGGCGCAGGGCGACCTGCACCGCGCGCGCCGCCATCAGCGCGAAGCCGAACGTGGCGATGCCGAACACGACGCTCATCGGCCAGTCGATGACGACCATGCGCTGGTTGTGCATGATCTCGGTCACCAGCCAGCACAGCCACGCGGCATAGCCCAGGAACAGCACGCGCACGACGTCGACCCCGACCGAAAGCCATTTCCCGAGCGTGCGCGGCAGGTAGACGTAGAGAAACTCGACATGGATGTGGCTGGTCTTGCGCATCGCCATGCCGCCGCCCACGAAGCACACGCAGATCAGCAGGTAGCGCGCGATCTCCTCGGTCCAGGCGATCGAGTCGTTGAGCACGTAGCGCGAGAAGAACTGCAGGAAGACGACGAAGGCGAGCACCCAGAAGAAGACGAAGGCCGCCCAGTCCTCCGGTCCGTAGCTCGACAGCGGCGGATCCGGCGCGTCGGCCAGCCCCAGGATCGGGTCGCCCAGATCGGGCCCGGTCTTGTCGTTCGTCACGTCGCCACCATGTCGGGAAGAAAAAGGAGGCGGGCGGTGCGCGAAGGCACCGCCCGCCGGGTCGTCAGCTGCCGCTCTTGCCGAGCGCCTGCAGGCGGTCGTACTGCGCCTTGGTCCAGCCCGCACCGGCCGACGCGTCGTTGTGCAGCGGCTTGGCGGCTTCGATGAACGCCGCGGCATTCGGCGTCACGACGGTCTTGCCCTGGGACTTGAACCACTCGGGGAGCTGCTGCTCCGACGTGCGGATCGCGTCGGTGGCGCGGCCGGCGGCCTCGCGGAACACGGCCGCGAAGGTTTCCTTCTCGGCGGCGTTCAGGCGGTTCCACAGCGGCGGCGCGATCACCGTCACGAGGCTTTCGAAGATGTGCGAGGTCAGGTTGATGTGGGTCTGGACCTCGTAGAACTTCTTGGCCTGGATGGTCGGCAGCGGGTTTTCCTGCCCGTCGACGGTCTTGTTCTGCAGCGCCAGATAGACCTCGGCGAACGCGATCGGCGTGGCGTTGGCGCCGACGGCCTTGGCGTACATCAGGTAGAGCGGCGCCTGGGGTACACGCAGCTTCATGCCGCGCATGTCGGCCGGCGTGTTGATCGCCTTGTTCGCCGTCGTGTGGCGTGCCCCGTAGTAGGTCAGCGCCACGATCTTGTTCTTGGTCTTCTGGTCGTAGCCGTCGGCCAGTTCCTTGAACAGGTCGGAGGTCGAGTACGCCTTCCAGTGGTTGAAGTCGCGGAACATGTAGGGGGCGTTCGAGATCGCGATCGGCGGATGCGAGGCGCCGGCGAAGGCTGCCCCCGTGTAGATCATGTCGATCGTGCCCAGCGGCAGCGCCTGGTTGATCTGCTGCTCGTTGCCCAGCGCCGAGGCCGGGTGCACGTCGATGGCGAACTTGTTGTTCGTGCGCTTCTGGATCTCCTGCGCGGCCCACACGGCTTCGGTGTGGTAGGGCTCGTTCGTCTCGTAGACATGGGCGAACTTCAGGCGCTGCTGGGCGTCGGCAGTGCCGGCCCCCCAGGCGACCGCGAGTCCGACGGCCAGAATGGCCAGGCGCGCGTGATTGGCTTGCATGCGAAATCCTCCCTCGGGCGTGTCGCGCGGATTTTCCCGTCGCGAATACCGGCGTATCCTAGCGGCCGGAAACGGCCTTGTCATTGGCCCAGAACGGGGAGAACTGCCCAAATGTCGCGCATTGTCCGGATCGAGATACGCCAGGTCGACCTCGTACCTCCGGTGGTGCGCACCGACGCGATCCAGTCCTTCGTGCGCCAGGAAACGCCGATGGTGCGCATCTGGGACGCCGACGGCGCGGTCGGGACCGGCTACAGCTACACGATCGGCACGGGCGGTTCGGCCGTGCTGGCGATGCTGCGCGACTGTCTGGGGCCCTTCGTGCTGGGCAAGGATGCCGATGCGATCGAGGGCATCTGGAACGGCATGCTGTTCGCCACGCATGCCACCACGGTGGGGGCGATCACGTCGCTGGCGATGGCCGCGATCGACACCGCCCTGTGGGACCTGCGCTGCCGGCGCGCGAAGATGCCGCTGCATCTGGCCGCAGGCGGGGCCAAGACGAAGATCCCGGTCTACACGACCGAAGGCGGCTGGCTGCACCACCCGCCCGCACAGCTCGTCGAGGAAACGCTCGCCGCCCGCGCACAGGGCTTCGCGGGTGCCAAGATCAAGGTCGGCAAGCCGACCGGGGCGGAAGACCGCGCGCGCCTCGCGGCCGTGCGCGAGGCGGCGGGCCCGGGC
Source organism: Tagaea sp. (assembly GCA_965279565.1). GTDB lineage: Bacteria > Pseudomonadota > Alphaproteobacteria > CACIAM-22H2 > CACIAM-22H2 > Tagaea. The sequence goes on from OZ257249.1 coordinate 1,235,650, forward strand.
TTCTGCCTGATGGTCGATGCCAACCAGCGCTTCACGGCGGCCGAAGCGCTGCGCCGCGCGCATCTGTGGGCCGATCTCGATCTCGACTGGTTCGAGGAACCGCTGCCCGCCGACGACGTGGATGGGCACGCGCGCCTGCAGGCGGGCACGCCGATCCCGATCGCGGTCGGCGAATCGCTCTATTCGCCCGGCCAGTTCGCCGACTATCTCAAGCGCAACGCCTGCGGCATCGTGCAGGTCGACGTGGCGCGCATCGGCGGCATCACGCCGTGGCTGAAGGTCGCGCACATGGCCGAGTGCTGCAACGTGGCCGTCGCCCCGCACTTCCTGATGGAGCTGCATCTGGCACTCGTGTGCGCCGTGCCCAACTCGGCCTGGCTCGAGTATATCCCGCAGCTTGACCTCGTCGCCCCCAGCCCCGTGCGCGTCGCGGACGGCCACGTGATGCCGGCGACCACGCCGGGCCTCGGCATCGAATGGGACTGGCCGTCGGTCGAGAAGCTGACGGTGCCGGGGTCGGTGACGGCGATCCCCTCACCCTAGCCCTCTCCCGCAAGGGGAGAGGGAATCACACCGTCGATGCGGATGCACAGTGCGCGCATCCCCAAAATTCTAGTCCCCTCTCCCCTTGCGGGAGAGGGCTAGGGTGAGGGGGCTACGGCGCCAGCCACACGCCCGCGAGGTCCTGGCCCAGCAGGTGCGAGGGCGTGACGTGCCAGCCGCGCACGTTGGACGCCAGCGGGATGATGCGCGTGAACCAGAACAGCGGGACCGTGTAGGCGAGGTCCATCAGCTGGATCTGGAAGTCGCGCACCAGCGCCTTGCGCTTGTTGAAGTCGGTCTCGCGCTCCTGCCGGTCGAAGATCTCGTCGAGCTGCCGGTCGAGATGGCGGCTGACATTGAAGCCCGGCACGCGGTCGAACGAGATGAAGCGGCGCAGCTGGAAGTTCGGTTCGTCGGCGAACTCGGTCGTGAAGTCGAGCATCGCCTGGAAGGCGCCCGAGGTGCGCGCGCCGAAATAGGTGCCGCGTTCGGCCACGCGCTGTTCGACCGTCACGCCGACCTGGCGCCACTGGTCGATCAGCCACACCGCGACCGTCGGGAAGGGCGGCAGCGACATCGAGATCAGCTCGAATTTCAGGTTCGGCACGCCGGCCTCGGCGAGCAGCCTGCGCGCCTCCGCGCGGTTGCGCGCCATGTCGCGGCCCATGCCGGGATATGTCGCGAGTTCGGCTTCCGTCGGCGCATAGGCGTAGCCCGGGCGCAGCAGCGAGCCCGTCGACATGACCTGCGAGACGCGCGCCAGCGACGGGGCCGAGCCCCAGCGGTCGAGTGCCAGGCTCAGCGCCCGGCGCACGCGCACGTCGTCGAACGGCTTGTGCTCGATGTTGAACGACAGGATCAGGCCGGAGAGCCACGGCGCCTCCTGGAAGGTCACCTTCGGGCTGGCGACCCGCGCCTTCTCGGCCGGGCTGATGCCGCGGAACTCGGCCATCACCTGCCCGCCCTGGATGGCGTTGAGCATGGCCGCACCGCTCATCGTCGTGGCGCGGAATCCGTCGAGATAGGGCTGGCCGGCGCGGAAATAGCCGTCGAAGCGCTTGCCGGTCCAGTGCGAGCCGCGCACGCGCTCGCCGAAGACGAACGGGCCCGAGCCCATCACCTCTTTCTCGGGATAGCGCGGGTCCTGCGCCAGCTTCGCGGCCGAGTAGATGCAGTTGAAGGGAGCCGCGAGGTAGGTCATGAAGGCCGGGTTCGGATTGTTGAGCCTGAACACGACCGTGTCGGGGGCGGGTGCCTCGACCGACGCCACGTCGGCGAAATGGTCGCGCCGCGCGGAGCGCGCACCCGTGACGGGCGTCTTGATCCGGTCGAAGCTCGCCTTCACGTCGGCCGAAGTCAGCGCCGACCCGTCGTGGAACTTGATCGGCTGGACCAGCTTGAAGGTATAGGTCTTGCCGTCGGGCGAGACCGACCATTCGCGGGCCACGTCGCCGACGATCTCGGGATATTTCGGCGCGTTGAACTTCACCAGCGTCGAATAGTGCGGTGCCAGGTGATGGACGACCGCGAAGTTCGTCGCGGCGTGGCAGTCGGTCGTGTCGGGTTCGCCGCCCACGGCGAAGATGAACTCGCCGCCGCGGCGAGGCTGTTCCTGCGCGGCTGCAAAGGAAACGAATGCGACGGCGGCGACTGCCGCCGTGGCGAAGATGCGTGCGAACATGCGTTCCTCCCGAGAACGTCGATTGCTTGGCCGGACGATAGCCCGATAAGCCTTATCCGTTCCAGCCCGGATGTGGGCGCCACTGGTATGGATTTTCGAGGCGCGAAATCTCCAGTTCCGTCAGCGGCGGCATGTCGGCGGCGGCCGCCGCCTCGTCGAGCTGCTCCAGCTTCGTCGCCCCCATGATCGGGGCGGCCATGTAGGATTTGGACCACAGCCACTGGAACGCGACCTGCGTGGGCTTGCTCCCTCGCGCCGAGGCGATGGCCTTGAGCTCGTCCACGATCTTCCAGTCGCAGTCGCGGTAGGTCTCGGGCTTGGCACCCGCGTCGTTCTTCGCGCGCTCGGTCTCGCCGCCGCCGCCGCGCACGCGGTTGCCGGCGAGGAACCCGCGCGCCAGCGGCGAATAGGGGATCAGACCCACGCCCGCCTCGGCGCACAGCGCGTTCATCTCGCGCTCGTCCTCGCGCTGGATCAGGTTGTGCAGGTTCTGCATCGCTATGGGCCGGGCGTAGCCGTGGCGCTCGGCGCACGCGATCATCTGCGCGAACTTGTACGCCGGCATCGTCGAGCCGCCGATATAGCGCACCTTGCCCGACCGCACGATGCCGTCGAGCGTGTACATGAACTCCTCGATCGGCGTGTGCGGGTCGAGCCGGTGCACCTGATAGACGTCGATATGGTCGGTCTTCAGGCGCTTCAATTGCGCGTCGATGCCGGCGAGCAGGTGTTTCGCACCCAGCCCGGCGGCGTTGGGCTTGTCGCCCATCTTCAGGCCGATCTTGGTCGACAGCACGATCTCGTCGCGCGGCGCGTAGCTCATCAGCGTCTCGCCCATGATCGTCTCGGACGCACCCAGATTATAGGCGTCGGCCGTGTCGAAGAAATTGATGCCGCGATCCAGCGCGCGCTTGAAGAAGGGCGCGCTGTCGCCGGCATCGAACCCGGCCCAGGCGCGCCGGCCGCGCGCCCCCCACGAATTCCCGCCGAGGCACACGCGGCTGACGATCAGGCCGGAACGGCCGAGCGGGACGTACTTCATGGGGGAACTCCTGAAAATCGGAAACGGACGGCGAGGCTAGCCCGGCAGTTGCCGCGCGCCAAGCCGCGCGCGATGATGGCAGCCATGAGCGACACGACACCCTGGGCGCCGCACGGCGCCGAACGTACCGGCTTCGTCGAGCGGCCGGGTTCGCGCATCTATTACGAGATGGCCGGCGACGGCCCGCCGCTGGTCTTCGCGCACGGGCTGGGCGGCAACCATCTGTCGTGGTGGCAGCAGGTCCCGTTCTTCCGCGAACGCTTCACCTGCGTGACCTTCGCGCATCGCGGCTTCGCCCCCTCGACTGTCGCGGGCGGTGTGCCCGACCCGACCGACTTCGCCGGCGATCTCGAGGCGCTGACCGCGCATCTGGGCATCGACGATTTTGCCATCGTCGCCCAGTCGATGGGCGGGTGGACGGCACTTGAATTCGCGTTGCGCCATCCGGCGCGCGTGCGTGCGATGGTGCTGGCCGCGACGAGCGGCACGCTCGATCCCGCCCAGGCCGATCCGGCGAAATTCGCCGAATGGAGCGGGCGTGCGCTCGCGGCCAACGCGGACCTGCGCATGCGCGCGATCCATCCGGCCCTGGGTGCCGCGATGGCCGAGGCCAATCCGGCGATGCACCATCTCTATCGCGGCATGGACGCGCTCGCGACCAGCCTGCCCAAGGACGAGCTGCGCGCGCGCATCGTGAAAATGCGCACCCGCAAGCTCGCGGACGTGAAGAACCTCGCCGTGCGCACGCTGTTCCTGACGGGAAGTGCCGACATGGTCTTCCCGTCCTTCGCGGCCCCGATCCTCGCGAAGGGCTTCCCTGATGCGCGTCACGCGGAATTCGCGGGGGCGGGCCACTCGGCCTATTTCGAGGTGCCCGACGCGTTCAACCGCGCGGTGCTGGAGTTCGTCGGCAAATGACCGAGCCGCCCTTCTATCGCCGCCCGGTGGCGCTGTCGCGCGACGCGCACGGCACGAAGCGCTACACGGCCCCCGTCGGGTTCGGTTTCGCGCGCACGACCAACGCGGTGCCGCTGGGGGCGATCGAGGCGGAAAGTGCCGCGCGCCACTACCCGATCGTCTTCGCCGCCGCCGATCCGGGCGGGCTGATCGCGTTGCTGGGCGTGGAGACGGGCAAGAACCTCTTCGTCGACGAATCGGGCGACTGGCGGCCGGGCAGCTACATCCCGGCCTATGTGCGCCGCTATCCCTTCGCCTTCGCGCAGCTCGGCGACCAGCTCCTGCTGTGCGTGGACGAGGCGGCGGACGCGCTCGGCGACACGGGCGAACCGCTGTTCGACGGCGACAAGCCGGCCCCGCTGGTGGCGCAAGCACTCGCCTTCTCGCGCGAGTTCCAGATCCAGGCCGACATGGCCCAGGCCTTCGCCGCCGCCTGCGCCACCGCCGGCCTGCTCGCCGACCACCGCGCCGAGTTCGCGCTTGGCGACGGCCGCAAGATCACGCTCGGCGGCTTCCGCATCCTCGACCGCGCCAAGTTCGACACGCTCCCCGACGCCGCCTTCATCGACTGGCGCAAACGCGGCTGGCTCGCGATGGCCTACGCGCATTTCCAGTCGATGCAGAGCTGGGCCAACCTGATCGACCGGGCTTCGATGGCGGGGTAGGGCCCCTCACCCTAGCCCTCTCCCGCAAGGGGAGAGGGGATTCCAGTCTTGGTGATGCACGCACTGTGCATCCACATCAACGGTAGGATTCCCTCTCCCCTTGCGGGAGAGGGCTAGGGTGAGGGGTGCTGTCCGAGTGCCGCCAGAATCGCGTCACCCACGCCGGTCGGATTGCCGAGAATCTCCGCGTTCCAGAAGCGCAGCACGCGGAAGCCGTTTTCCATAAGCCAGGCCGTCCGCTCCTCATCCATAGACGAGTCCGCATGCTGGCCGCCATCCGCCTCGATCACGAGCCGCGCGTCGAAGCACAGGAAATCCGCGATATAGGGGCCGAGCGGCACCTGCCGGCGAAACTTGAATCCGGAGAATCGGCGCCCGCGCAGCAAGTACCAGAGTCGCTGCTCGGCCGGCGTGGGATCGCGTCGCATCTGCCGTGCGAAGTTGCGCAGCATGTGATGCAATTAAAGGATGTTGCGATTGCGGGCAACCCCTCACCCTAACCCTCTCCCGCAAGGGGAGAGGGAATCACACCGTTGATGTGGATGCACAGTGCGTGCTTCACCAAGACTGGAGTCCCCTCTCCCCTTGCGGGAGAGGGTTAGGGTGAGAGGATAGGCCTATTTTCTTGACAACCTGCGCGGGTTCCGGCATGCTTGGAACCGTTGTGCCGTGCTCTTTGACAAGTGAATACGTCCTTATGCAGGTTGCGCCGGTAATACTCCCGGTTGCACCGGCCAAAGCCCTGTCTCGGCTTGGAAAAGCGTCGCTTTGTCCTACAAACTACGCGAAAAACGCGTGTTGCAGTTACATGCGAGCGAATTCAACGGGATAAACACGTTACCGTAACAGGTCGTAACCTGTTGTCCTACTTCTCGGCCATCGCGAAGACTTCGCCGGTCTCGCCTTCCTTCAGGCGGTCGAGATGGTATTCGGCGAGCGCGTCGTCCGGGTAGCGCCTGCACAGATCCTCGAACGCGGCGAGGGCGGCCGGGTCCTTCGCCTTCATCAGTTCGAACGCGGCGAGATAGAGCTTCGTGTTCTCGTCGCCGGCGCGTTCGCCGGTCAGCGGTTCGTAGACATGGATGGGCTCGCTCTTGCCCTTGACGATCACGCCGCCGATCTTGCGGCACGGGATCTCGGGGCTCGCGTCGCGCGTCTGCTGCGTGATCAGGATGCGCGTGCCGAAATACTTGTTGAGGCCTTCGAGGCGCGCGGCCGTGTTCACCGCGTCGCCCAACGCTTTATACTCGTAACGGTCGAGCGAGCCGAAATTGCCGACGTTCGCCTCGGCCGTGTGCACGCCGATGCGCGTCATGCCCATGTCCACGCCCTTGACGCGCTCGCCCGCGCGGAACGTTTCCGAGAACGCGTCGATGTCGAGCGCCGCCTTCAACGCGAGCTTCGCGTGGTCGGGCTGCTCGCGGGGCGCGTTGAACATCGCGTAGATCGCGTCGCCGGTGAACTGGTTGATCGTGCCGCCGTACTTCCAGATCTCGCGGCAGCCGCCGTCGAGATAGCGGTTCAGCACGTCGGCGAGATGGGCCGCCTCCAGCTTCTCCGACAGGGTCGTGAAGCCCTGCACGTCGGTGAAGATCAGCGACATCGGCCGGCGGCTCGCCGAAAGATCCAGCTTCTTGGGGTCCTTGACGATCTCGTTCAGCAGTTCGGCCGACACGTACTTGCTGAACACGCCCTGGATGAATTTCTTCTGCTGGCGTTCCGCGCGGCCCGACCACGCGTCGGACAGCCACAGCGACAGGCCCAGCGCCACGATCGGCTCGATCAGCGGGACCAGCAGGTTGCGCCCGCCGGTCAGCGCCTCGACCAGCGGCACGAGCGGGTGGTTCGCCTTGAACAGGTACCAGCCCGCCGCCCACATCAGCACGACCGCGAGCGAAGCCCCGCCCAGCCGCGCCCAGATCGGCACGCCGGTACTGCCCAGTGCCGCGCCGATCAGCGCCAGGATCGCGAGTGTCACGAGATGCGGCACGAAGGCGCGGTCCTCGGGGGCGATGCGCCCTTCCAGCATCTGCGCAAGGATATGCGCCTGGATGACGATCCCGGCCATGCGGTTGTCGCCCACGTCGCGGCCGATCGAGAAGGGCGTGCGATAGCGGTCGGTCAGCGAAAGGTTGGCGCCCACCAGCACGATCTTGTCCTTGAACCAAGCCTCGGGCAGCACGCGCACGGCATGCGCGGGGAATTCGCGGAAGGGCTGCGTGGCGCTGTCGGGCTCGCCGCGCCAGGCGATGATGGTCTGCCGGTTCGGGATCTTCGCACCCAGCAGCTGGGCCACGCGCGCGGCGACGTTGGCCACGTCCGGCGTGCCGTCGCGCAGCGTGCGCGGGGGGGCGACGAAGCGGATGATGCCGTCGGTCTTGTCGGGTTCGATGTCGGCAAGGCCGCGCCAGGCGGGCTTCACGAAATCGTCGAGATATTCGAGCTGCTCGTCGGTCACGTAGGTGGGCGAGTCCGAATAGCTGATCGCGAACGGGATCTTCAGCTCGGCCAGCGCCTCGCGCAGCGCATCGTCCTTCTCCTCTTCCGTCTCCTGGTCGAAGAGCACGTCGATCAGGATCGCTTTCGCACCCTTCTCGGCGATGATGCGGATCGTGTCGGCGAGGAACTTGCGGTCGACCGGCGAGCGGTAGGGAAACGCCGACAGCGTCTCCTCGGTGATCGCGGCAACGACGATGTCGGGATGCTGCGGCTCGGGCGGCGACAGATTCGCGATGCGGAAGTCGCGCGTCCAGCGTTCGGCCGTGCCCAGGAACGGGAAGAAATAGAAGATTCCGAAGGTCAGGCTGCCGGCGATCGCGGCGATGACGAGCGTCGTCGCGACGCGCTTCAGGACCGCACCCGCTTCCATCGTCAACGCTGCGCTTCGCGCACCAGCGCGCGGGCCTGGTCCTCGCAGCCCTTCTCGATCATCCAGGCGGCCTGCAGTACCGGATCGGCGAAGCCCGCCGGCATCCGGTGGATCGTCACGTTGGCCGGATTGCCGCCGACGTCGAACACGTACGAGCCGCCGTCGGCCAGCGGGATGCGGCCCGACAGCGCCATCCGGTCGGTCTCGGCTGGCCACGTGCCCTTCGCGCGCCAGCTGCGGTCGGCCGGCTCGATGGCGAGGTCGGCCGCGGCCGCGAATTTCGGTCCCCACAGCACGGGCACGCCGTCGGCCTGCAGGCAGCGCGCACCCGAACGGCCGACATCCACGATCCAGGGTTCCGGCAGTTCGGCGGCGTCGCCCGCGGCGCGCACCACACCGAGCTGGGCCGTGCCCGAGCCGCGCTGGTTCATCAGGTTCTTGAGCGCGTCGCCCATGCTGGCGACCTGGCCGGCGGCAGGGGCCGGCGCTTCCTCGTACGGGCCGCGCAGCTTGACCGTGCGCCCGTCGGCCGCGATCAGCGTCACGCGCTGGCCGGCCGCGAGTTGCAGCACCTTTGTGCCGTCGACCTTGGCACCGGGCGCGAGGTCCACGCCCTTGGCCTCGACCACGACAAGCTCGTTCGCGCGCGCGGACGGGGCGGCGAACAGCAGGCCGGCGAGGAGGAGGGTCCATGCCTTGTACATGGTCAACATTCTAACTCGGGTTGCCCGTCGGCGCCACCGCCGCCCCGTCGCCCTGGAGCACGAAGGCCCCCCAGAAGAACGGGTGCGACGTAGCCGGTGCACCGGCCAGCGCCATCTGCGAATCGCGCAGTGCTGCCGCGATGCCGCGCTTGAGATCCCCGCCCAGCCGCTCGAACATGCCCGTGGTCAGCGCCACGGTCTGCTGCGAGGGCACCTGCCAGTGCGTGACCAGCAGGTTGCGTGCTCCGGCGAAGAAGAACGCCTCGGCCAGACCCGACAGCGATTCCCCGCCCAGCCGGTCGCCCGATGCGGCCGTATTGCAGGCCGACAGCACGACCAGGTCGGCGTTCAGATGCAGGCTCGCGATCTCGCCCGATTCGAGCAGCCCATCGATCGCCGGATCGCCGACGTCGGCCGGCGGGGCCGACATCGCGAGACCGGGCTGCGCCTGGCAGCGCAGCTCGCCGGGCAGCAGCCCGTGCGTGGCGAAATAGAGGACGCGGTAGCGGTCGAGCTGGCGCGCGCGCAGGTTGGCCGCCGTCGCGTTGGCCCCCAGCAGCAGCGAATCGCTGCCGGCCTTGAGCGTCGTCGCCACGCGGCGCACCTCGTCGGCGGTTTCGGGCAGCGGTGCGAGTGCGCGGATCAGTGCCGAAGGAACCGCCCCCTCGGTGCGGCACGCACCCGCGAGCGCGCCAAGCCCGTTGCCGGCCCCGCCCGCGAAATCCGGATTGGCGAGGGCGAGCAGCGGCTCGGGTGCCGAAGGCCGGCGGGCGAGTGCGCGCAGTTCGAGGAACGCGCGCACCGATGGCGGGTTGGCGATGGCCACGCGCTTTGCAAGCCACGCCACGCCCGAATAGTCGCCCGCGGCGGCAGCCGCCGGCGGTGCGGCAACGAGGATCGCGAAGGGCAGGCTCGCGAGTGCGCCGTTGGCCACGACATAGAGCTGCTCGACGCTGGCAAGCTCGGCTTCGAACGGGCCGACGAGCGTGCGGTAGAGGCGATGGGAAAGTGCCGCGTCGAACGGGGCGACGTTGCGGTTGCGGATCTCGAAGGCACCGCGCAGCGCCTTCACCTGCTCGGCAAGCTGCGGCTCGTCGGTGTCGAGCTTGACCGCGTGCACGCCCGACGCGCGCACGAGGAACGCGAACGCGCCGTCGGGGCCGACCGTGTAGACCGCCATCGCCTCGCGCGGGCCCAGCGCCTTGGCGAGCGTGGCCGGATCGACCGGACGCGGCGAGGACAGCCGCTCGAAGCCGGGGGCGGCGCGCTCGATCTCGGCGTCGAGGGCGGCGATGCGGCGCACGTGGCCGGCCAGTTCGCCGCGCAGCCGTTCGATGCGCGGGGCGTCGCGCGACTGGGCCGGGCGGCCCAGCTCGCCGGTAAGGTCGACCTGCAGCCGGTCGCGCCGGCGCGTCGTCTCGCCGTGTTCGCGCACGAGGGCGGCGATGCGCGGATCTTCGTTGGCCACGCGTTGTGCCGTGCGCGCGACGGCGCGGCCCATCGTGCCTTCGCGCATCAGCTGGGCGGCGGCGAACATCTCGGCATGCAGGCCCGCGGCCTTCGCAGGTTCGAGACGCGCCTGCGCTTCCGCCGCGGCGAGGAACGGATGGATCTGGTCGAAATTCAGATTGCGCGTCGGCGTCTCGGCCAAGATCAGGCGCAGCGCGCCGCGATAGTTCTCGATCGCCGCCGGATGGCGCCCGTCGCCCGCCTGCGCGCGGCCCAGCGCCATCATCCCCTGCGCCACCGGCCAGCCGGTGCCGAAGATGCGCAGGCGCAGGTCGGCCGCCGACGCGAGCAGGCGTTCGGCATTGCGGAAATCGCCGCGCGCGGCGAGCACTTCGCCAAGCCCGCCGATCGCCTGCGGCTGCCACCACGCCGGCAGGCCCGGCGTGCGGTCGACGATGCGGCGCGCTTCCAGCGCATGGGTTTCCGCACCGGCAAGATCGCCGCTGCGCAGCGCCATTGCGGAAGCGAACATCAGCGCGTGTGCAAGTTCGGCCTGCAGGAAGACGGCACCGCCGAAGATCGATCCGCCGCCGCCCGCGTCGAGCCCGGCCGGGATGCCGCCGCCCAGCCGCTCGATCAGGTCGCGCCGGCGCTGGATCGTGTCGCGCGCCACGGCGAGCGCGCGGTCGAACTGGCGCTGGTTGGCCGCGTGGACGCCCAGATAGCTCAGATAGCGCGGATACTCGCCCGGATCGGGCGACTTGATGACCAGCGCTTCGGCGCGCCGGAAGAACGCGTCGGCTTCCTCGCCGCGGCCCTGGTTGGAAATCTCGACCGCCAGCAGCGTCAGCGTCGTGCCGACACCGGGATGCTCGGCCCCCATCGCGGCGGACTGGAGTTCGAGTGCCCGCCGGTACGCCGCTTCCGCCGCACCATGGTTGCCGGTGCTGTTGTAGAGCCGCGCCAGCTCGACGAAATCCTGATAGGCGCCCGCGGCGTCGCCCGCCATCGCGGCACTGCCGCCGAAGAGCTTTTCCAGCCGTGCTGTCAGCGCCTGGCGTTGGGCCGCCGTCGCCGGTGCAACCTCGCGCGCGGCCGGACCCGACAGGCCCAGGCGCATCGCGCGGACCAGGGCCGGGAACGCGCCCGGCTGGCCTTCGCCGAAAGCGAGCGCGTCGCCCGAGGCGAGGCCGACGACCAGATAGGGCCAGCCGCCATCCTTCAGCGCGCAGCTTGCGGCCAGCACGTCCGGTTCGCCGGGGGCGTCGATCCATTCGGGCGTCTGGCACGTGGCGCGGGCACCGAGTGCGCGCATGGGGGCGCTTGCTTCCAGTGCGCGCGCGAAATGCGCGTGCCGCGCCTCGCCCTGCGCCGGCGCGCCGCGCTGCTGGCCGAGCTGGATCACCGATCCGGCAACGCGGCTGCTGCCCGCGCACGTGACGTCGATGACGGGCACATCGATGCGCGACTGGCCCCGGCGCGGTTCGGCACGGCACGCTTCGCCCGACAGGCTCTCGCCGGCCTCGCGCGCCGCACCGCTACTGCCGGCGGACTGGCATCCGGAAAGGATCGACGTGCCGGCCAGCAGTGCCGCGAAGAGGAGGCTCGCGCGCATCAGCCGCCCGGTGCGGGCGGCAGGCGCCGGCGCGTGTAGTCGCAGAGCATGTTGAAAAGTGCGCGCAGCATCGGGTCCTTGATGCCGAAGCTTTCGACGACCTCGGGGCGCGGCAGCATCAGGCGCGCCTGCCGGTCCTGCGCCGTCTCCTCGTTGCCCAGACCCGCCTTGGCGCGCATCTCGTAGGGCACGGTCGAGCGCACATACTCCATCAGCGACGTCGACAGGCGCATCAGGTCGGGGTCGAGCATCATCATGCGCTGCGTCAGCTGCTGGCTGTTGATGACCACGCAGATCGTGTCGTCGCCGGCCACGGCCGTCGCCATGCGCGGGCTGCCGTCGAGGATCGCCATCTCGCCGAACAGCGCGCCGGGCCCGAGGCTCGCCACGATGATCGGCGCTTCGGTTCCCTTCTTCAGGATCAGTACCTTGCCCTTCTCGACAAGGAAGGCCTCGAGACCCGGTTCGCCTTCCTTGAAGAGCACCTTGCCCTTGGGGAACGTGCGCTTGAACATCGCGGCTAGAAATCGCCCTTGCGGATCTGGAACACGTCCGGTGTCGCGGGGTCGCGGACGTACGAGATCTGCAGGACCGGCGGGCCGGCCGGCTTCTGCCCTTCGGGTGCCGCCACGCCGCCGAGCACGAGGATCGTGCGCCGTCCTTGCGCGTCGTCGCCGCGGAAAACGACGATGCTGCCGTCGGGCTGGCCCAGATTGGTGGCGACCGTGTCGGGCTTGTAGCCGAGCCCGGCGAGATAGTTCTGCAGCATGCGCGCGCTCTCGACCGCGGCGGCGGGGGCGAGCTGCGGATTGACAGCACCGCCCCACGTGACCGTGACCTGCACGAGCTGCTTCGTCTTGAAGCCGATCACGTACGCGACCTGTGCGGGCCCGCCGTTGGGCAGCAGGTCGGGCACCGTGACCGCCAGGATCTGGGTGCGCTCGACCGCGTTCTCGGCCGTCTCGATCTTGTCCGGCGCGACGTTGAAGTCCTTGCGGATCGCCTGGCGGACCTGGTCGGCCGTCATGCCGAAATTCGCCGACCGGAACCCGGCAAGCCTGTACTCGCCCGCCGGTGCCGCCGCAGCGGGTGCCGCCGGGGCAGGCGTGGCGCGCGACTGCTGCGCGCCGGCCGGACCGGTGGACAGAATCAGCGCGGCCAGAATCGCGCCGGAGATTGCGGTTTTGGCTGAAAACAGGGGGTCGGGCATGAATTTTCCTCGCCCGAGTCCATTAGCGCCGATCCGATCGATCCACAAGATTTAACGAATTACCCGGACTTGGATTGCCCGACCGCGGGCGCGTCGTGTACTAGCCTTAAGGAGGACGATGGCCGACTCGAAACGACCCGCCCGACCGGTACCCTGTGCCTTTTTGCTGCTGCTCCTTGCGGCCGCGCCCGCCTATGGCCAGGCCGTGGTCATTCCGCCGGCCGCCGAACCCCGCCTGCCGGGCCGCGGCCTGCCGGTCCCGGAAGTCGATCTCGAGCTGTCGATTCCCGCCCAGCCGCGCGCCCCCGACCGGCGCGCCGTCGACGAGCTGCGCTTTCCCATTTCGCGAATTCTCGTCGACGGGGCCACGATCTACAGCGAGGCGCAGCTTTCGGCCTTCACCGCCCCGCTGATCGGCCAGACGCTCGGCCTGTCGGCGATCACGGCGGTGGCCGAGGCGATCGAGAACCGCTACCGCACAGACGGCTACGTGCTGTCGCGTGCCTTCGTGCCGCCCCAGCGCGTGGGCGACGGAACGTTCCGCATCCAGATCGTCGAAGGCTTCCTGTCGCAGATCGAGTTCGACGGCGGCTCGGAGGCCGCGCGCAACCGGATCCGCAGCTATCTTCGCCGCGCCTTCGAGGGGCGCCCGGCCAATCTGGCCGCCATCGAGCGCGGTCTGCTGCTCGCCGGCGACCTCGCGGGCGTCAGCGCTGCCGGCACGCTCGCCCCCGGCCAGGAGCCGGGCTCCTCGAACCTGCTCGTGCGTATCGAGGAGAAGGCCGTCCAGGCCAGCGCCACGGCGTCGAACCGGGCCTCGAAGTTCCAGGGCCCCGTCACCGTCTATGCCGAGACGTCGTTCAACGGCCTGCTCGGCATGACCGAGCAGATCACGATCGGCGGCTCGACGGTCCCGTCCTGGAAGAGCAACCGCGAGCTGCGCCAGGGCGTGTTCCGCTACACGCAGCCGATCGGCGACGACGGACTCGTGTTCGGCTGGGACACGACCTATTCGTGGGGCTGGCCCGGCCACACGCTGAAGGCGCTGCAGGTCCACACGACCGCCTGGCGGCTTGGCCCGCGCCTGTCCTATCCGGTCATCCGTTCGCGGCGCGTCAATCTCGTCTTCGACACGTCGGCCTATGTCTCGCGCACCGCGACGTTCGTTCGCGGCGACCCGCTGTCGCGCGACCGGTATCTCGCGACCGACGCGCGCGTGACGTTCTCGCATCTGGGTTTCCTGCAGGGGGCGACCGTCCTGTCGGCAGGCATCGTCAGGGGCATCATCGGGCTCGGCACCGAGAACCCGAACGACCTGCAGCGAAGCCGTTCCGACGCGCAGCCGCAGTTCACGAAATTCACCGGCGAGATCCGGCGCATCCAGCTGCTGACCGACGATTTCTCGGCCCAGTGGACGCTCGCCGGGCAGGTGACGCGCAACAGGCTCTATTCCGGCGAGGAATTCTCGATCGGCGGCGGGCGCTTCGGGCGCGGCTACGATCCGTCGGAGATCACCGGGGTCAACGGGGCGGGCTCCGCGCTCGACATCCGCTACGGCGATCTCGGCACGGCCGGCTGGCAGCCTTACGTCTTCTACGACTATGGCTGGGCGTGGAACCGGCGCGGCAGCGGTTCGTCGTTCACGCAGACGCTTGCGTCGGTCGGCGTCGGCGTCAAGGTGGCGCCCGGCAACTGGCTGTCGTCCGGGCTGGAGCTCGCCCAGCCGCTGACCCGCGTGCCCTCGCTCACCGAGGGCGAACGGCCGCTGCGCATCTATTGGGACGTGTCGATGCGCTTCTAGCGCCGCCTCACGAGCGGGGCTTCGCGGGGATCGCGTTCGGGAAGAACAGCGATTCGCCGCCGATCTTGTACTCCGCGATCGTGCGCTGTCCGGCGGGGCCGACCAGCCAGTCGATGAAGGTCTGGCCGAGATCCTTCTTCACGTTCGCGTGGCGCGCGGGATTGACGAGGATCACGCCGTACTGGTTGAAGAGCTTCTCGTCGCCCTCCACGAGGATCGCAAGCTCGGCGCGGTTCTTGAAGTTGAGCCACGTCGCGCGGTCGGCGAGGATGTACGCGTTCATGCCGGCGGCGGTGTTGAGTGCCGGGCCCATGCCCTGGCCCACGTCGCGGTACCAGGTGCCCTTCGTCGCCGCGAGATCGACCTTGGCGTCCTGCCAGTAGCGCAGCTCGGCCGCATGCGTGCCCGACTTGTCGCCGCGCGAGACGAACGGCGACTGGGTCGCCTGGATGCGGCGGAACGCCTCGAGGATGTCCTTGAGGCCGGATGCCTTCGCGGGATCGGCCTTCGGGCCGATCACGACGAAGTCGTTGTACATGACCTGCGTGCGCGTCACGCCGAAGCCCTCGGCGACGAACTTCTCCTCGGCGACCTTGTCGTGCACGAACACGACATCGGCATCGCCGCGCCGGCCCACGTCGAGCGCCTGGCCCGTGCCCAGCGCCACGACCCGCACGTCGATGCCCGAGACGCGCTTGAAGGCCGGCAGCAGGTGGGTGAACAGGCCCGACTGGTCGGTCGACGTCGTCGAGGCGACGGTGATGAAACGTTCCTGCGCGTGGGCGGGAAGTGCTCCGAGCAGCAATGCGCCCAGCAGAATTCGGCGAAGAATCACCATGGCAGTTCTCCTTTGAGGAAAGCGGCGGCTTCCGGCGTGGCCGGCGAGCGGAAGAAGGCGTCGGCGGTGGCGCGTTCGGCGATGCGGCCCTTGTGGACGAACACGATCTCGTCGCCGATACGGCGCGCCTGGCCGAGATTGTGGGTGGTCATGACGATCTTCGTGCCTTCGGCGGCCATCGCCAGCACGATCGATTCGACCGCGTGTGCGGCACCCGGATCGAGGCTCGCGGTCGGCTCGTCGAGGAACAGGATGTCGGGTGCGAGCGTCCAGGCGCGCGCCAGCGCCACGCGCTGCTGCTCGCCGCCGGAAAGCACGCGCGCGGGGCGCGCGGCAAGATCGGCAAGGCCCACGCGCGCCAGCATGTCGCGCGCACGCGCTTCGCGCGCGTCCCGCGCCACACCGCGCAGCTTGAGCCCGTAGGCGACGTTGGCCAGCACCGAACGGCGCAGCATAGACGGGCGCTGGAAGACCATCGCCTGCCTGCCGGCCGGATCGCCCGCCCAAGCGAGCGTGCCGCCGGTCGGTGCGATCAGCCCGTGGCACAGGCGCAGCAGCATGCTTTTGCCGGCCCCGTTCGGGCCGACGATCACGGTGCGCAGGCCGGGGCCCAGACGCAGGCTGAAATCCGACACGATCTTCGTGCCGCCGATTTCCAGCGTCACCTTGTCGAGCGTCAGGGGGAGGAGCGGGGCCATCGTCAGCCGTACCGCCGCGCGGTCGTTTCCTTGAGCCACGCGGCCCCCGCATTGACCGCCAGCACCGTCGCGATCAGCACGATGCCGAGACCGAGGGCAAGCGGCAGGTCGCCCTTGCTGGTCTCAAGCGCGATCGTCGTCGTCATCGTGCGCGTGACACCATCGATGTTGCCGCCGACGATCATCACGGCGCCCACTTCCGCACTCGCGCGCCCAAAGCCGGCGAGCACGACGGTCACCAGCGCGAAGCGCGAATCCCACAGCAGCGTGGCCGCCGACTGCGGCAGGCCCGCCCCCAGCGAGCGCAGCTGTTCGCCATGTTCGATCCACGCATCCTCGACGACCTGGCGGGCGAGGGCGGCAAGGATCGGGGCGATCAGGATCGTCTGCGCGAAGACCATGGCGCCCGGCGTGAACAGCAGCCCGAATCCGCCCAGCGGCCCGGCGCGCGACAGCAGCAGATAGACGACCAGCCCGACCACGACCGGCGGCAGCCCCATCATCGCGTTGAGCGCCACGATCGTCGCGCGCCGCCCGGGGAATTTCCCCAGCGCCACGAACGCGCCCAGCGGCAGGCCGATCAAGGCCGCGATCAGTGTCGCCACGAGGCTGACTTCGAGCGACAGCAGCACGATGGCGAACAGGCGCAGGTCGCCGTCGGCCAGCAAGCCGGCGGCGGCCACGAACGCTTCGGCGAATGTCTGCATGGGCGCGGATGGTCGGGCAGCCCCCCGGCCCCGTCAATTGCCGCCCCGGGCATCGTTTGCAGGCTTATGCAGGAAAATGCATAGTCAGGGACAGCGATGCCCGAAGCCGTCCTCACCACCGCCGAAGTCGCCGCCTATCTGCGGCTCAAGGAACGCACGATTTATGAACTCGTGCGCACGCGGCGCATTCCGTGCGCGCGCATCGGCGGCAAATGGCTGTTCCCGCGTGCCCTGGTCGACGCGTGGATCCTGAAGCACACCGAATTCGGCGATTCCGGCGTGACCGCGGCCCCGCCGCCGCCGATCCTCGCCGGCAGCCACGACCCGCTGCTCGAATGGGCGCTGCGCCGCTCGCGCTCGGGCCTCGCGACGATGGCGCACGGCTCGCTCGACGGGCTCGATGCACTTCGCGACCGCACCGCGATGGTCGCGGCCGTGCACATCGTCGATCCGGACAGCGGCGAATTCAACGTGCCGGCCCTTGCCGCCGCGATGCCCGGACAGGACATCGTCGCGATCGGCTGGGCGTGGCGCCAGCAGGGGCTGCTGGTCGCAAAGGGCAACCCGAAGCGGTTGCGCAAGCTTTCCGACCTGAAGCGGCGCAAGGCACGAATCGTGCTGCGCCAGCCGCAGGCGGGCAGCCACGTGCTGTTCCTGCATCTGCTGGCCGAGGCGGGCATCCGGCTCGATTCGCTCGACGCGCTGGATCCGCCGGCCCTCAACGAGACAGAAATCGCCGCCGCTGTGCGCGAGGGGCGTGCGGATGCGGGATTCGGCGTCGCGGCATCGGCCGGCCAGCTCGGCATCGACTTCGTCCCGCTGTTCCGCGAGCGCTTCGATCTCGCCATGCGCCGGCGCGACTATTTCGAGCGGTCGGTCCAGCGCCTGCTTGCCTTCGCGCGCGGCCCTGAATGCCAGCGGCATGCCGAGCGGCTCGGCGGCTACGACCTCACCCGCCTCGGCGAGGTCGTGCTCAACCAGTAGCGCTCAGAACGCGTCGGCGCGCGCGGCGGGCCAGCTCTTCGCGAAGGCCGGATGGTCGGTGCCGTCGAGGATCTCGCCCGGCTTCGTGAAGCGGTAGACCTCGGCGAAGGTCGCGCACTGCTCCGGCCCGAGGCGGCGCGAGATGTGGTGCGGGCGAAGTTCGCTGGGATGGGAAAGACCCGCCGCGGCGATCACCTCGCCCAGCGCCGTCACGGTCGATTTGTGGAACTGCGCCACGCGCTGGGCCTTGTCGGGCACGACGAGGGCGCGCTGGCGCGACTTGTCCTGCGTGGCGACACCGGTCGGGCACGTGTCGGTGTGGCAGCTCAGCGACTGGATGCACCCCACCGCGAACATGAAGCCGCGCGCGGCGTTGCACCAGTCGGCCCCCAGCGCCATGACGCGCGCCATGTCGAAGGCCGACGTGATCTTGCCGCCGGCACCGATCTTGATGCGCTCGCGTATGCCCAGACCGACCAGCGCGTTGTGCACGAACACCAGGCCGTCGCGCAGCGGCGTGCCGATATGGTCGAGGAACTCGAGCGGGGCCGCACCCGTGCCGCCTTCCGAACCGTCGACGACGATGAAGTCGGGATAGATGCCCGTCTGCAGCATCGCCTTGCAGATGCCGAGGAACTCGGTCGGATGGCCGATGCACAGCTTGAAGCCGACGGGCTTGCCGCCGGAAAGCTCGCGCAGCTCCTTGATGAAGCCGACGAGGCCCAGCGGCGTGGAGAATGCGGGATGGCTCGCCGGCGAAATGCAGTCCACGCCCTGCGGCACGCCGCGCGCGGCGGCGATCTCGCCCGAGACCTTGGCGCCTGGCAGCACGCCGCCATGGCCGGGCTTCGCACCCTGGCTCAGCTTGATCTCGATCATCTTGACCTGCGGCGCCTTCGCCTGTTCGGCGAAGCGTTCGGGCGAGAAGCTGCCGTCGGGGTTGCGGCAGCCGAAATAGCCGCTGCCGATTTCCCAGACGATGTCGCCGCCGAATTCCTGGTGATACTGGCTGAAGCCGCCTTCGCCTGTGTCGTGCGCGAATCCGCCCATGGCCGCACCGCGGTTGAGGGCGCGGATCGCGTTCGCGGAAAGCGAGCCGAAGCTCATCGCCGAGATGTTGAAGACCGAGGCCGAATAGGGCTGCCGGCAGTCCGGCCCGCCGACCGAGATGCGGAACGGCTCGCCCGAATGGTGCTTGGGTGCGAGCGAATGGTTCATCCATTCGAAGCCGGTCGCGTAGACGTCGCTCATCGTGCCGAACGGGCGCTTGTCGAGATCGGACTTGGCGCGCTGGTAGACGATCGACCGCTTGTTGCGGTTGAACGGCATGCCGTCGAGGTCACTCTCGAGGAAGTACTGGCGGATCTCGGGGCGGATCTCCTCGAGCAGGAAGCGGATATGCGCCGCGATCGGGTAATTGCGCAGCAGGCTGCGCTGGGTCTGCCGGATGTCGCGCGTGCCGATGATCGCGAGGATTGCGGCCACTGCGAACGGCACCAGAAACCAGGTGTCGCGCAGGCTGGCGAGTGCGAACACCACCGTGGCGATCAGGCTTAGCGTGTAGACGATGTAGCGGGGGGTGAAGGCGAGATAGAGGATCTTGGCCGGCGAGATCGACGGCTCGGCGGTCTTTGCAGCGGGCTCCACGGCAGCGTCACTCCCCTGATTTGGCCCGATTTCGGCCTCGTTGTCGGGAGTTTAGCGAAGAACGCTGATTCCGCCAACTTTGCGGCTATGCTGGCGCCATGAAAGGGTTGGTCGTCTGCGTGGCCCGCCGGGCCGCGCATCTGTTTTCCAAGGAAGTCTGCCCGTCGATCCGGCTCGTGGCCGGCGAAGGGGTCGAGGGCGACGCGCATCGCGGCGTCACGGTCAAGCACCGCAGCCGCGTGGCGCGCGACCCTACGAAGCCGAACCTGCGCCAGATCCATCTCGTCCATACCGAGCTGTTCGACGAACTGCGCGCGCGCGGCTTCGACGTCGCGCCCGGCGACATTGGCGAGAACATCGCGACACGCGGGCTCGACCTGCTGGGTCTTGCGACAGGCACGATGCTGGAGATCGGTACGACCGTGCGGCTGGAAGTTACGGGTCTGCGCAATCCGTGCAGGCAGCTCGACGATTTCAGGCCGGGCCTGATGCAGGCGGTCCTCGACCGCGACGCGGCCGGTGCCTTGGTGCGCAAGGCCGGCATCATGGCGGTCGTTCGCGAAGGCGGCGAAGTGCGGGCGGGCGACGCGATCAGCACCATCCCGCCCGAAGGTCCGCTCCGCGCGCTCGAACCGGTCTAGATCTTCCGCTGGTCGAGCGGCGGCAGGTACTTGTCGGTCCAGATCTTGTCGGGCGCGACGATACCGGGCAGCGCCATGCCCTTGGCCAGCAGCTCGATCGATTTCTGCAGGCGCGGAAGCTCGATCTGGCCGAGGCCGGATTTCGCCGTTTCAGGCCCCATCACCTGGTTCTCGAGGATCCATTTCAGGCGGTCGCGCTCGATGTCTTTGTTGATGAGCCCGTCGGCCTTGAACAGCGATTCGGTGACCGCGACCGGATCGGCGGCGGCGTCGCGCCAGCCCTTCATCGTCGCGCGCAGGAAGCCGGGGATCGCGGCCTCGTTCTCGCGCAGGAACTTGCGGCTGACGATCACGGTGTTCGAGTAGAGGTCGAGCCCGTGCTTCGAATAGAGCATGATCGAGATGTCCTCGAACTTCACGCCGAGACCGCGCAGGTTGAGCCACACGGTCGAATCGAAGCCGGTGACCGCGTCGACTTCCTTGCGCATGAACACCGCCTCGCGCAGGCGAAGGTCCACGTTGTTGAACTTGACGCCTGCGGGATCGAGCCCGTTGGCGCGGAAGAAGACCGGGAACAGGCGGAACGCGTTGTCGGTGAGCGGGCCGCCGACCGTGCGGCCGACCAGGTCCGCCGGCTTCTCGATCTTCGACGTCTTCCACGACACGATCGCGGCCGGCGTCGAGCGGTAGACGTTGAAGACCGCCAGCGGCGTGGCGTCGGGATTCTTTAGATAGAACTCGGCGAGTGCCGGCAGGTCGCCGAAGCCGAGATCGTAGGTATCGGAGGCCACGCGCTGCATGGCGTCGGCACCCGCGGCCGGATCCATCGAGACGATCCGGATGCCTTCCTGCTGGTAGTAGCCCTTTTCCATCGCGTGGATGAAGGGCGAGTTCGTGCCGTTGCGCGGCAGGTTCAGCGTGAAGCGGACCGGGATCTGTGCCGCTTGGGCGAACACGGCAGGGGCGGCGAGGCCCGAAAAAGCGGCACCGGCCGCGGCCGACTTCAGGAATGTCCGGCGCTCGAACTTGTAAATCGTGGCCATCGTCGTCCTCCCGGTCTGTGAAGATCGGGAGGACGACGCAAGGTGCGTGCCAGAATCAGTGGTTGTCGCGCGGCGTTCCGGCTGTCTGCGCGATCTTCTGGTACTTGACCGCGGGCTTCAGCGTCATGCCGCCGGACAGCTGGTCGACCATCGAGCGCTGGATCTCCTGCCACGGCGTCTGGCTCGGCGGGAACGGGAAGCCGCCCTTCGCCGCGAGGTCCGCATGGCGCTTCTTGATCTCCTCCGGCGGCAGCAGGATGTCGGCCGTGCGCTTGTTGAGATCGATGCGGATGCGGTCGCCCGAGCGCAGGATCGCAAGCCCGCCGCCGGCCGCCGCTTCCGGCGAGGCGTTGAGGATCGACGGCGAGCCCGACGTGCCGGACTGGCGCCCGTCGCCGATACAGGGCAGCGACAGCACGCCGCGTTTGATGAGGGACGCCGGCGGCTGCATGTTCACGACCTCGGCGGCACCGGGATAGCCGATGGGGCCGACACCGCGAATGATCAGGATCGTGTGTTCGTCGATCCCCATGGCCGGATCGTCGAGCCGGTGGTGGTAGTCCTCGGGCCCCTCGAACACGGCGACCTTGCCTTCGAACGCGTTGGGGTCCTTCGGGTTCGAAAGATAGCGGTCCTGGAACTCCTTCGAGATCACGCTTGTCTTCATGATCGCGCTGTCGAAGAGCGTGCCCTTGAGATTGAGGAAGCCCGCGTTCTTTCGCAGCGGATTGTCCCAGCTGCGGATCACGTCGGGATCGCCGGACTTCGCCCCCCGGCAGTTCTCGCCGATGGTCTTGCCGGAAACCGTCATCGCGTTCTCGTGGATCTTGCCGTGCCGCATCAGCTCGCCGATCACCGCGGGCAGGCCGCCGGCGCGGTAATACTCCTCGGCCAGGTACTCGCCCGCCGGCTGCAGGTTGACGAGCAGCGGGATGTCGAAGCCGTGCTTCTCCCAATCGGCAACCTCGAGCTTCACGCCCATGTGCTTGGCGATCGCGTTGACGTGCACGGGCGCGTTGGTCGAGCCGCCGATCGCCGTGTTGGCGACGATGACGTTCTCGAACGCCTCGCGTGTCATGATGTCGGACGGCTTCAGGTCCTCGGCGACCATCGCGACGATGCGCCGGCCGGTCTCATAGGCGACCTGGCCACGCTCGCGATAGGGGGCGGGGATCGCCGCCGAGCCGGGCAGGCACATGCCGAGCGCTTCGGACAGCGAGTTCATCGTCGAGGCCGTGCCCATCGTGTTGCAGTGGCCGTTCGACGGGGCGGACGAGCTGACGATGTCGATGAACTGCTCGTAGGTGATGTCGCCCGCGGCGTGGCGTTCGCGCGCCTTCCAGACGACCATGCCGGAGCCCACGCGCTCCTTGCCGTTCCAGCCGTTCAGCATCGGGCCGACATTGAAGCCGATCGCCGGGATGTTGACGGTGGCCGCCGCCATCAGCAGGGCCGGCGTGGTCTTGTCGCAGCCGGTCGTCAGAACGACGCCGTCGATCGGGTAGCCGAACAGCACTTCGACCAACGACAGGTACGAAAGGTTCCGGTCGAGATTCGCGGTCGGGCGCTTGCCGGTTTCCTGGATCGGATGGCACGGGAACTCGAAGCACACGCCGCCGGCGGCGAGGATGCCTTCGCGCACGCGCTTGGCGAGCTCGAGATGGTGGCGGTTGCACGGCGACAGGTCGGAGCCCGTCTGCGCGATGCCGATGATCGGCTTGCCCGACTTGAGCTCGTCCAGCGTCATGCCGAAATTCAGGTACCGCTCGAGATAGAGCGCCGTCATGCCGGGGTTCTCGGGATTGTTGAACCACTGGCGGGAACGTAGCGGGCGCTTCAAGGTTTCCTCCGTCTGGATGTTGCCGGTCCGTCGATGCGGCCGGCGTTTGGTGGCGTCGTGCGGCGCCAGAATAGATCGTTGGGCGGGCGAAGCAATCGCTTCCGCCGGCGCCGCTACTTGGCGGCGAGCGCCAGTGCCGGATCGGGCCGCGCGCGCCGGCGCGGCGCATCGGCGGCCGGCGGGGCCGCGGTCGAGCTGCGCGGAACCAGCGTCGACAGCAGCATGACCTTGCAGGGCGCTTCGCTTTTGCGACGCGCGTCGCCGACCTTGCGGAACAGGTGGTCGGTCGTGACGAGTGCCAGTTCGCGCACCGGCAGCGAGAGCGTCGTGATCCCCTGTCCGCACCAGCGAAGCATCGGTCCGTCGCTGAAGCCGACGAACGACATCTCGCCGGGCACGTCGATGCCGCGCTGGCGGATGCAGTCGTACGCACCCACGCAGATGCGTGCACCCGCCGTCACGATGGCCGTCGGCCGCCGGGGCGCCGACAGCAGCGATTCCATCGCCGCATAGCCGAACTCGGCATCGCAGCTTCCGGCATGGACGAGCGTCTCGTCGATCGCGATGCCGGCGTCTTCCAGCGTGCGGCGGAATCCGCCAAGCCGCGCGCGGCCGGTCGAGATCTCGAGCGTGGAGCCGATATAGGCAATGCGCTTGTGGCCGAGGCCGATCAGGTGCTCGGCTGACAGCCGCATCGCCTGCGCGTCGTCGATGCCGAACCAGTCGGACGCGACGTCCGGATCGCTGCGGACGAACTGGATGTGCGGGGTCGAACGCATCAGGCGGCGCGTCTCGGGTGCGGGCGACACCGACGGGATCATGATCACGCCAAGCGCGCGCGCGGAGCGCAGGTTGCGCAGGTGATGCAGTTCGAGATCGGCGTTGTCGTCGGTGACCGCGAGGACGAGCTGCACGCCGCGTTCCCGGCAGCAGTCGGCGATCGCCTTGGCCGCGGTCGAATAGAAATCGTTCTCGATGTCCGGCAGCAGCAGCCCGACGATCGAACTTGTACCGCTGCGCATCGTGCGCGCGGCGAGATCGATGACATAGCCGTGGCGCTCGGCCGCGGCGCGCACGCGCGCCTTCGTCTTCTGGCTGATCCGCTCGGAGCCGGCGAGCGCGCGGGACACCGTCGCGACCGAGAGGCCGAGCGCCAGCGCTAGATCTTTCATCTTCATCTGGCGACTCATGCGATCCCCGATCCGGGCCTGATGGCGCGCAATCGATTGCATGTTTCGCCTTCCGCGACAAGCCGGTTGGCGATTCGCATCGCTTACAGCAAGTGCAGTAACGCAGGAGGACTCGATTCCCCCGGGATTTGGTAATAACCTGCGTCCATAGGCACTTGACAACGCCTTGTTGCGCAAACGTTTGCTATATCCAATCAATTGATAATAAACACGAATATCATAATAGTTATTTGTATTGACGGCAATCGATTACGCATCCATCGTGCGGACCTTCAAGAAAGCCGCCGGGAATGTCCCGGACGGACGCACAAGGGGGGAGAGCATGCCGACCAAGGGAATTACGCGCCGTTCGTTGCTCGCGGCCAGCGCCGCCGGCGCAGGGCTTTCGGTGATCGCGGCGCCGGCCGTGCTCGCGCAGCAGAAATTCGTCTGCCGGATGGGCCATTCCGAGGCGATCGGTTCGCCGCTGACGATGGCGTTCGAATCCTGGGCGAAGATCCTGAACGAGAAGAGCGGCGGTCGCATCGACGCGCAGCATTTCCCGGCAAGCCAGCTCGGCAGCTACACGCAGAACATCGAGCAGAACCGCCTCGGCACGCTGCAGGTCACGACCGGCGGCCCGGACACCGAAGAAGCCGTCGCCCCCGAGATCGCCGCGACGGGCGGTGCCCCCGGCTTCATCTTCAAGGACGAGGCGCATGTCGACAAGGTGCTGCAGGGCGACATCGGCAAGGAAGTCTCGCGCATTGCGCGCCAGAAGACGGGCGTCGAATTCGTCGATTACGGCGAGGTCGGCTTCCGCCACGTGCTGGCCAAGCGTCCGGTCGCCGCACTTGGCGACCTCAAGGGCCTCAAGATCCGCGTGCCCGAACTGAAGATCTGGGTCGATTTCTGGAAGCAGCTCGGCGCCAACCCGACGCCGCTGGCCTATGCCGAGCAGTACAGCGCGCTGTCCACCGGCCTGATCGACGCGCTCGAAGCCGACGTGTTCTCGATCAAGGGCTTCAAGTGGGGCGAGCAGGCCAAGCACATGACGCTGACCAACCACTGGTTCCTGCCCAAGGCGACGCGCGTCAATGCGCGCTGGCTCGACTCGCTGCCGGCCGAACTGCAGGCACTCGTCCGCGACACCGCCAAGACGGTGTTCGCCGAACAGCGCCGGCAGAACCGCGCCAACACCGCCGCGACGCTCGCGGAGCTGAAGGCGTCGGGCATCTCGGTCCTCACGCTCTCCGACATTCCGGCCTGGGCGAAGGCGACCGAGTCGCTCTTCGCCGAGTTCGGCGCGAAGAGCCCTGCCACCAAGACCATGATCGACAAGATCCGCGCGCTCGCCTGAGCGTGCGGCCGGCGCGGGGAGGCTTGCCGCCTCCCCGCCGCCATCCCGACGGCATCTCCCCGAAAGCAGAACACCGATGAGTCACGAAGCGGCCGCCCCTGTGAATGCGGCGGGGCGCATATCCCTGATGCTCGACCGGACGGTCGAGACATTCGCAATCTTCGCCCTCGTCGGCACGAATCTCGTCGCTCTGCTGCAGGTCTTCTGCCGCTACATGCTGAACAGCGCGCTGAGCTGGCCCGAGGAAATGGCCCGCTTCGCGTTCGTCTGGTTCGTCTTCCTCGGCGCGGCCCTCGTCACGCGGCGCGCGCGCCACATCACGATCGACATGCTGCCGCGCTCTCTCTCGCCCGATGCGCTGCGCGTGCACGCGTTCGTCTGCCGCGTGATCTCGGCCTCGTGCGCGATTTTCCTGCTCACCTGCGGCGGCAGTCTCGTCTCGCAGGCGAGCTACATCTCGCCGGCGCTCCAGTGGAACTACGCCTATCTCTATCTCGCGGTTCCGGTCGGCGCGGGGCTCGCCCTCGTGTTCCTCGCCCTCGAACCGCTCGCCGGTTTTCGCAGCCAATGGGCGGGTGCAGTCGCCACGCTCGCGGGCATCGCCCTCTACTACGTGATGGAAAGTGCGGTCGGCCTGACCTTCATCGGTTCGTTCGGCGTCGTCACGCCGCTGGTCGTCGTCGCGATCGGCCTGATGCTGGCCGGCATCCCGATCTTCGACGCGCTCGTGTTCGGCACGTTCGTCGCGTTCCTGCCGCAGGGACCGCTCGCTCTGCTGCCTGTGCCGCAGGGCCTGACGAACTCGATGGACTATCTGCTGCTGTCGATCCCGTTCTTCATGCTCGCCGGCGGCCTGATGAACGTGGGCGGCATCACCGAACGGCTCGTGGCACTCGCTTCGACGCTGGTCGGGCATTTCCGCGGCGGACTTGCGCATGTCAACGTGCTGACGAACACGCTGATGGGCGGCGTGTCGGGTTCGTCCACCGCCGATGCGGCAGCCATCGCCAAGACGATGGTTCCCGCGATGGCGGCGCGCGGCTATCCCAAGCCGTTCGGCGTGGCGCTGACCAGCTCCGGCTCGATCCTCGCGAACATGATCCCGCCCAGCCTCGGCCTCATCATCTTCGGGGCGCTGGCCAGCGTTTCGGTGGGTGCCTTGTTCACCGCCACGATCGTGCCCGGCCTGCTGATGGCGCTGACGCTGTCGATCGTCGTCCATTTCGAATGCCGCCGCCTGAAGATCGGCGACCGCAGCGCCCGCTCGGGCTGGAACGCGCGCGGCGTTGCACTCCGCCAGGCGCTGCCGGCACTGGTGCTGCCGCTGCTGATCGTCGGCGGCATCCGCTACGGCGTGTTCTCGGCGACCGAGGCGGGTGCGGTCGCCGTGCTCTATGCGCTGATCTGCGGATTGTGGATCTATCGCACGGCGAATGGTGCTTCGCTCCTCAACGCGCTGCGCGAATCCATGATCGAGACGACGACGGTGCTTGCCGTCATCGCGGCGTCGGCCCCGTTCGCCTACGCGCTGATCATCGAGCAGGTCCCGCAGAAGATGACGCTGGCCCTCGGCACGCTGTCGTCGAGCTGGGTGCTCCTGCTGCTCGCGATCAACCTGTTCCTTCTCTTCGTCGGGCTGGCGATGGAGATGATCGCCTCGATGGTCATCCTCGTGCCGCTGCTCGTCCCCGTGCTGAAGGCCGCGAATGTCGATCTCGTGCATTTCGGCGTGATCATGGTCGCCAATCTGTGCATCGGCGCGCTCACGCCGCCGCTCGCGGTCCTCGTCTTCACGGCCGCACAGGTCACGAACACGCCGATCCATCTCGCCTACCGCGCCTGCTGGCCGTTCATGTTCGGCCTGCTGATCTGGCTGGCGGTGATCACGTTCGTGCCGGCGCTCAGCCTCGTGCCCGTGCGCATCTTCGGGACCTGAGCGATGGCGGACGATTTCACGCTGACCGACGACGCGCTCGCTTTGCCGCCGGGCGCGATCGCGCGCACGCACCGCCAGATCCTGCGCCATCGCGGCAGGCCGGTCCTCGGCCTCACGCAGGGGCGCATGCGGCCCTACGCCTATCCGGTCTTCACGCCGGCGGGCTTCGCGGTCAGCTCGGAAAGCCCGGCCGACCATCCGCACCACAATTCGCTGTGGATCGCAGCCGACCACATGCACGCGCGCTTTCCCGTCGGCGGCGACCGCTACGAGGAGTACACGTACAACTTCTATGTCGACGAGACGTTCCAGGGCCGCGCACCCGGCACGCTGCAGCTCAAATCGACGAAACTGTCGCACGACGCCGCCGGTGCGGCCGTGCTTGCGCAGGACGTCGAATGGCGCGGCCCGGTCGAATGGGGGGCCGCCGCCGGCCGCCTCGTCGCGCGCGAGGAACGCCGCCTGACCGTCCGCGTCGCCGGCAAGGCGAACCTCATCGACGTCGATTCCGTCCTTCACGCCGAAGGCTGGGACATCGCCATCGGCCCGACGCGGCATGCCTATTTCAACGTGCGCGTCGCCGACAGCATGGTCGTCTCGCTCGGCGGCAAGGTGCGCGACGATCGCGGCCGCACCGGCGGCGAGTCGGTCAGTGGCGTGGGCGCAAGCTGGGTCGATTTTTCCGGGCCCGTCGGCGGCGGCAATGTCGCGGGCATGACCGTGTTCCCCGATCCGCGCGACCACGAGGAGGCGTCGTGGTTCGTCGCCGACTGGGGCGTGGTCAGCGTCGGCGCGTTCCGCCTGCGCCAGCGCCTGCTGCGCAAGGGCGAGCCGGTGCGCGCGCGCTATCGCGTGATCGCGTACGACGGTGCCGCGAGTGCCGCCGAGATCGGCGCGTGGCACGCGGAATTCCTGGCCGGGAAATGAAGGCGGTCCTTCCCTATGACGCGTCGCCCGCGGTGCGCCGCGCGATCGAACGCGTCGATCTCGACATCGCCATCGTCGACGGGCGCGATGCGGACGGGCTGAAGCGCGAGATCGCCGACGCGCAGGTCCTGCTGCACGTGCTGGCCCCGGTGACGGCGAAAATCATGGAATCGGGCCCGTCGCTGAAGCTCGTGCAGAAGATCGGCGTGGGCGTCGACGCGATCGACCGCGAGCATGCCAAGCGCAACGGCATTGCCGTCTGCAACATGCCGGGCACGAACACCGTTGCGGTCGCGGAATTGGCCCTCGGCCTGATGCTGGCGTGCCTGCGGCGCATCGTGCCGATCGACGGCGCGCTGCGCGCCGGCAACGGTTGGCCGGCGGCCGAAGCGCATCTCGACGCGGCGGCCGAGATCGACGGGGCCTGCGTCGGGCTGATCGGCTATGGCGCCGTCGCGCGCCGGCTCGCCGGCGTGCTGCGCGCGATGGGAGCGAGCGTGATCGCGCATTCGCCGCGCGCACGCGAGGCCGATGTCGTGCTCGTGTCGCTGGACGAACTTCTGGCGCGGGCCGACATCGTGTCGCTGCACGTTCCCCTCGTGCCGGAGACGCGCAACCTGCTCGACGCCGGCCGGATCGCGCGCATGAAACGCGGTGCGGTCATCGTCAACACGGCGCGCGGACCGCTGATCGACGAAGCCGCACTGGTCGCGGCCCTGCGCGACGGCCACATCGCCGCTGCCGGGCTCGACGTGTTCGCCGAGGAGCCGGCCCGCGCCGGCAACCCGCTGTTCGGCCTGGCCAACGTCGTCGTCACGCCGCATGTCGCGTGGATGACCACCGGCACCTGGAAGCGCAGCATGGCGGTCGTCACCGAGAACTGCCGGCGGCTTGCCGCGGGCGAACCCTTGCTTCATCGCGTCACATGAATTCCGAACCCGAACTCATGCCGACCGACGCGATCGCCGCCCTGCTGCGGGCGGGCGGGCTTGTCCCGGCGGGCACCGACGTGCAATTCGTGCCGCTGACCGGCGGTGTCGCGTCCGACATCTGGCGGGTCGATGCCGGTGCGCGCAGTTTCGCGGTCAAGCGCGCCTTGCCGAAGCTGCGGGTAGCCGCCGACTGGCACGCACCGGTCAGCCGCAACGCCGCCGAGGCGGACTGGCTGCGCATCGCCGCACGCATCGTGCCGGGCTGCGTGCCGGAGATCCTGTTCCACGATCCGGCTTCCGGCCTGTTCGCGATGGACTTCCTGCCGCCGGAGCGCTTTCCGGTTTGGAAGGTCCTGCTGCGCGACGGAAAGGCCGACGTCGCGTTCGCAACCGCCGTCGGCCACGCGCTCGCGCGCATCCACGCGGCGACAGCGGGCGACAGCGAGATCGCGAAGCGCTTCGCGCTCGACGACACGTTCCATGCGATCCGGCTCGAACCCTATCTTGAAGCCACCGCCCGCCGGCATCCGGCGATCGCGGACCGACTCTTCGATCTTTCGCGCCGCACGCTCGCCTGCCATCAAGCACTCGTGCATGGCGACGTCAGCCCGAAAAACATCCTTGTCGGACCGAAAGGTCCGGTCTTTCTCGATGCCGAATGCGCCTGGTACGGCGACCCGGCCTTCGATCTCGCCTTCTGCCTCAACCACCTGCTGCTGAAATGCGTGTGGAATCGCGGTGCCACGCCGGCACTGCTCGATTCGTTCGATGCGTTGAAAGATGCCTATCTCGGCGGAAAGACCGGCAGTGCGGTCGAGACGCGCACGGCGCATCTGCTGCCGGCCCTGCTGCTGGCGCGCATCGACGGGAAGTCGCCGGTCGAATATATCGTGCGGGACGAGGATCGCGACCTGGTGCGGAGCGTCGCCGTTCCGCTCGTCGCGACACCAGCCGCTTCGCTCGACATGGTCCGCGACGCATGGGCGGCCCGGCTCGCACAAACAGGACGGAGCGGCCAATGACGAAGATCGCATCGGTACACGGGCGGCGGGTATGGGACTCGCGCGGCCGGTTGACCGTCGAGGCGGAAGTGACGCTCGCCAGCGGTGCGGTCGGCCGGGCGATCGCGCCGGCGGGTGCATCGATGGGGACGGGCGAAGCCGCCGATCTGCGCGACGGTGGCACAGCCTTCGAAGGGATGGACGTACGCAAGGCGGTCGCCAATGTCGATGGCGAGATCGCAGGCGCGCTCAAGGGCCGCGACGCGTCGGACCAGGCGGCGATCGACAAGCTGCTGATCGAGCTCGACGGCACGGCGCAGAAGAAGCGGCTGGGCGGCAACGCGGTCATCGCGGTGTCGATGGCCGTGCTGCACGCGGCCGCAGCAGATGCCGGCGTGCCGCTGTTCGCGCATCTGGCCAGCGGGCAGCCGATGCGCATCCCGGTGCCGGAAATCCAGATCTTCGGCGGCGGGGCGCATGCCGGCCGGCGCGTCGACGTGCAGGATTTCCTCGTCATGTGCCCGTCGGCCGGCAGCTTCGCCGACGCGCTCGACCGCACGGCCGAAGTCTACCACGCCGCGCGCCGGCTGCTGCGCGACAGCGGCCGCACGCAGGGTGTCGCCGACGAGGGCGGCCACTGGCCGGCCTTCGCGACGAACGAGGAAGGGCTCGACCTGCTCGTGAGCGCGATCGAGAAGGCCGGCTACACGCCGGGCGACGAGGTGCATATCGCCCTCGACGTTGCCGCATCCGACTTCGGTCGCAAGGGTCGCTACAGACTGGGCCTGGAAAACCGCGAACTCGACAGCGACGCGATGTGCGAGATGATGGTCCGCTGGGTCGAGCGCTATCCGATCCTGTCGATCGAGGACCCGCTGGCCGAAGACGATCCGGAAGGATTTCGCAAGTTCACCGCGGCGGTCGGCCATCGCGTGCAGGTCGTCGGCGACGATCTGCTGGTGACCGATCCGGGCCGCGTGGTGGATGCCGCGCGTCGCAAGCTCGTCAACTGCGCGCTGATCAAGCCCAACCAGATCGGCACCATCACGCAGACGCTGGCCGCCCTCGAAGCGGCGAACGCCGGGAAGATTGCCACGATCGTCTCGGCACGTTCGGGCGAGACCGAGGACACGACGATCGCGCATCTCGCGGTCGGCTGGAATGCCGGCCAGATCAAGGTCGGCTCGATCACGCGTGGCGAGCGCACGGCCAAGTGGAATGAAGTGCTGCGCCTCGAAGAGCATCTCGCCGGCAAGGCCGCCTTTGCCGGCTGGTCGGCCCTGCCGATCGTCCGGAGCTGACAGGAAACATCCATGCGCATCATCCGCTACGCAGACCCGGAAATCCGCTACGGCATCCTCGAGCGCGACGGCACGATCCGCCAGCTCGCCGGCTCGCCGTTCGACAGTCTCGCCACCAACGGCAAGGTGGTGCGGCTCGACCAGGTCCGTCTGCTCGCACCGGTCGTGCCGCGCAATATCTATGGTGCGGGGCTCAACTACGTGAACCACGCGCGCGAGATGAACCTGCCGCTGCCGGCGGTTCCCATGCTGTTCATGAAGCCCCCGTCGGCCGTGATCGGGCCCGGCGAGCCCATCGTCTATCCGCGCGAAGGCGAGAACGTGCATTTCGAGGCCGAGGTCGCCGTCGTGATCGGCAAGGGCGGGCGGCGCATCCCCGAGGCGAAGGCGGGCGAGCATGTCCTCGGCTATACCTGCGGCAACGACGTCAGCGAACGCGTGATCCAGGCGGCCGAGATGAAGCAGGGCTGCCTTGTCATCGGCAAGGCGTTCGACAGCTTCAATCCGCTCGGTCCCGTGATCGAGACGGACCTGGACCCCGCGAACATCGAGATCATCGCGCGCGTCAACGGCGTCGAACGCCAGCATTCGAACACGTCGGACCTCGTCTATTCGGTCGCGCGGCTCGTTTCGCACATCAGCAGCGCCATCACGCTGCAGGCGGGCGACGTGATCATGACCGGCACGCCGTCGGGCGTGGGCCCGGTGCGGCCGGGCGACATCGTCGAGATCGAGATTCCGCAGGTCGGCATCCTGCGCAATCCGGTGATCGCCGAGCCCAACGAACGGGAGAACGCCGCATGAAGAAGATCGAAGGTCGCCCGGTGCGCATGGCCATCGTCGGCATCGGCATGGCGTCGAAGCCGCATGTGCTTGCGCTGAAGGATCTCGCCGATGGGCGGGTCGAGGTGACCGGCGTCTATTCGCGCGACGCCGCGCGCCGGCAGGCCTTCGCCGCCGCCAACGGCTGGAAGGCGGCGACAAGCCTCGAAGCGATCGCCGCCGATCCGGCCATCGACGCGGTCCTGCTGCTCACGCCGCCCAACGCGCGGGTCGAAGCGGTGCGCCTGTTCGCGGATGCGGGCAAGCAGATCCTGATGGAAAAGCCGGTCGAGCGCACGACGAAGGCCGCCGAAGACATCGTCGGCATTGCGGAGCGTGCGGGTATCGCACTCGGCATCGTCTTCCAGCACCGCCTGCGGCCGGCGTCGCTGTCGCTGAAGGCATTGCTCGAAAGCGGTCGGCTCGGCCGCATCGGGCTGGTCCGGCTCGAAGTGCCGTGGTGGCGCGCGCAGGCCTATTACGACGAGCCGGGCCGAGGCACGCTCGCGCGCGACGGCGGCGGCGTGCTGATCTCGCAGGCGATCCATGCGCTGGACCTGATGCTGTCGCTGCTCGGCCCGGTCGACGAGGTGCAGGCGATGGCCGGTACGACGAGCCTGCATCGCATGGAGACCGAGGATTTCGCCGCCGCCGGCGTGCGGTTCCGTTCGGGCGCACTCGGCTCGATCATGGCGACGACGGCCGCCTATCCGGGCGATTCGGAAACGCTCGCGATCCATGCCGAGCACGGCTCGGCGATCTTCCGCGGCGGCAGCCTGTCGGTCTCGTGGCGCGACGGGAAGGTCGAGGAGATCGGCCAGAAGCAGGCCACGGGCGGCGGCACCGATCCGATGGCGTTCGATCACGGCGCGCATCGCGCGGTGATCGAGGATTTCGCGGCCTGCATCGCGGCGGGCCGCCCTTCGTCGATCACCGGCCGCTCGGCGCTGGAAGTGCACCGGCTGATCGACGCGATCCTCGGCTCGTCGCGCACCGGCACACGGGTGCGCGTCGCATGAGCAAGGGCGGCAGGCTGCGCGTCGGCGTCCTCGGCATCGACCATCGCCATATCTACGGCATGCTGCAGGGCATGCTCGATGTCGGCTGCGAGGCGGCCGCATGGTGGACCGAAGGCGATCCCATTCCCGCCGCCGGTTTCCGCGAGCGTTTCCCGAACTTGCCGCGCGTCGCCGACCGGCGCGCGATCCTCGAGGACGCGTCGATCGACCTGGTACTGATCGCATCCGTGCCGTCGACGCGCGCCAAGCTTGCCCTCGCCGCGATGGCGCACGGCAAGGACGTCATGGTCGACAAGCCGGGTTGCGTTTCGGTCGGGCAGCTTGCCGCGTTGCGCCGCTCGGTCGCGGAGACGGGCCGCATCTGGTCGGTCAATTTCTCGGAACGCTTCGAGGTGCCGGCCGTGACGATGGCGGCCGATCTCGTCGCGTCGGGCGCCATCGGCCGCGTCGTGCAGACCGTCGGCCTCGGCCCGCACCGGCACAACGCGCATCTGCGCCCGGCCTGGTTCTACGAGCGTTCGGCGCATGGCGGCATCCTGTGCGACATCGGTTCGCACCAGATCGACCAGTTCCTGTTCTTCACCGGCTCAACGACGGCCGAGATCGTGTCGGCCGACAGCGACAACTACGCCAATCCGGCGCATCCGGGTTTCGAGGATTTCGGCGAGATCGTGCTGAAGAGCGAGTGCGGGCGCGGTTACATCCGGGTCGACTGGTACACGCCCGATGCACTTCCCACATGGGGCGACGGGCGGCTCGTGCTGCTCGGCACCGAGGGCACGATCGAGCTTCGCAAGTATGTGGATGTCGGCGGGGCGCCCGGCACCGACCATCTGTTCCTCGTCAACGGCAAGCGCTGCGAGCGGATCGACGCGTCGCGCGCCGGCATGCCGTATTTCGCGCGACTTGCCGTCGACATAAGCGCACGCACCCAGACCGCGATGGTCCAGTCGCACGCGTTCACGGTCACGGAACTGGCACTCGCCGCCCAAGCGATGGCGGACGCGAAGCGGCGCTAGCCGCCTTTCGCACCTTCGAGGAAGCCGAGAATCAGCGGTTGGCGATACCCGCGCCCCGTTGGGCCAGTTCGGCGCGCGTGCGTTCCGCGTACATCTCGTAACGCGGGATGTCGGAGGCCGATGCTCTATCCAACTGAGCTAGGGGCGCCTCGCATTTCGACAACAATTCCAGTTATCTAAAGCCGCAATGACGACGCGTCGGTTTGGCAAAACAGGCGGGACTGACGGGCCCAGAAACTTGAGAATTCCACCTTCGGAAGTCACCGACTAGATTGATGGCGGCATCCGTGCCGCCTTCCTCGATGCGACAAGAACAAAGTAAATGCACATGGCTGAAAAGATCCAAGACGGTTGCCCAAATCAACAGCGCTGTGGCGAAGCATCCGAAAGACCGCCCGTCGGCCGAAGGATTATCCTGTGGCTGTTCATGCTGATCATACCGTTTGTCATCGCGCCTCTCGCGCTGGTGCAGGTTTGGTACCTCTATGGGTATCTAGGGTTCCAAGGTGATTTCTGCGGCGCATTCGGCAGGCTGGATGCGGAAATCGGGTGGACGCTGAAACCCGGCACGCAGAGCTGCATCATTGGGAAGACAGCTTCTTTCGGCGAGGTTGCATTCCGAGGCGAGGTCTCGATCGATGACAGGGGGGCCCGAGTGCCTGCAGCCGATTTCAGGACTGCGGGCGACGAAAGTAAGCCGCTTCAGGTCATAGTAATGGGTGACTCATGGCCGTTCGGATACGGCATCGACGGGAAGGACACCTTCGCCAGTCGTCTCATGCG
Organism: Tagaea sp.; assembly: GCA_965279565.1. Classification (GTDB taxonomy): domain Bacteria; phylum Pseudomonadota; class Alphaproteobacteria; order CACIAM-22H2; family CACIAM-22H2; genus Tagaea. The sequence goes on from OZ257249.1 coordinate 1,270,853, forward strand.
CGATCACGGCTACGTGACCGCCCTGTTCGCCAGCCCGGCCTACTCGAACGCGCAGGCCATGATGCTGGCCGACAGGATGGCGGAAAAATATCATCCCAAAGTGTTTGTCTATCTGACTGCAGGCCTAGAGCGCGCGGTCTGCGTCGGCGATGCCGAGCCCAGATGGATCTTGAAACCGTGCTACTGGACGGCGCCCGGCGACAAGGCGCGGTTGGTAACGCCGCCCCCGGGCCTCGTGGATGCGGTGGCACCGTTCGGCCTGCGGCCCGGCGGAATGCTGGGCACAGGCGAAAAGACATTCAGCTACTTCCTGATCAGCCGACCGATGTCAAAATTGAACTCGATGCTCGTGAAGCTCGGCTTCATCAGCGGTACGCCCGACGACTTCCGTGGCGTGGCGCCGCCTCATGAGACGGAAGCGATCCGCCAAGCCAGCTTTGCGGATCTGCTCCGGATGATTGCGCGACACAAGGCGCGAATGATCTTGCTCGACCCCGGGGGCACATATGACGGGCTGACGGGCGACGCCGTCGCATCCGGCGAGATGATCCATGTCGGGAACAAACAGTGGCGAGAAGAGATCTCGCTGCCAAGCGAGGCATTGCCGGCAAGCGAGCGGATCGTTCCGCACGATGGCCACTACGGACCCGGCGTTCACGCGATGATCAGCAAAATGGTCAGCGAAAGACTGAAGACGATCGGCTTGATGCCGGGCGGATAAAAGCGCGAAAAACTCTCCGCTCGAGAAATTGGCGCGCCCGGCGCGACTCGAACGCGCGACCTTCAGCTTCGGAGGCTGACACTCTATCCAACTGAGCTACGGGCGCTCACCGGGCGGGAACCTAGCGGAAAGCCTCCGGCGACGCAATTGCGCCGGAATCAGGCTGCCAGCGTGGGTCCCTTGTCCTTGACCGTGACGCGCCACAGCGTGCGCGCGGTGGTCGGGTCGGGCAGCGGGGCCTGGTGCAGCAGGCAGCAATTGTCCCAGATCACCACGTCGCCGACCCGGTAGGGGTGCTGGTAGAGGTATTTCGGCTGGGTCGCGTGGAGCTTGAGCTCGTCAAGCAGCTTCACCGCCTCGGCATCGTCCATGCCTTCGATCCCGAACGAGCTGCCGGAGATCGAGTAGAGCGTCTTGCGGCCGGTGCGCGGATGCGTGCGCACGACCGGATGACGCACCCAGTCCAGTTTCGCCTTCTGGTCGCGGTTGAGCGGCGAGGCGACCGTGCGCGTGGTCTCGTCGAGATTGTCGCGGTTGCCATAGTGGTGGCGGCCGATCAGGCCTTCGAGCCGCTTCTTCATCGCCGGGTCCAGGTCTTCCCACGCCTTGCGCTGGTTGGCGAAGGTGGTGCCGAGATTGACGCCGCTGGCCGGCATCTGAATCGCGTACAGCATCGTGCAGCGCGCCGGCACGTCGAGATAGGAATAGTCGGTGTGGAAATACGAGCCCGCGTCCTCCAGCCCGACCGGCTTTCCGCCATGCCTGACGTTCGACAGGATCAGGACATCCGCACTTTCCGGATGGTGGAACTGGTCGATCACGTGCGGCTCGGGCCGGCCCCAGCGGCGCGCGAAAGCCGTAAAGGCCGTCGGGCTCAGCGTCTGGCCCGGCAGCACGACGACGAGATGGTCGTCCAGCGCCGTCTCGATCGCCGCGACGCTCGCGTCGTCGAGCGGCTTGCCAAGATCCACGCCGGTCACTTCGGCGCCGAGGACGGGCGAAAGGGGTTTCACGGTCGGCATCGCGTTCCCTCCTAGAGTCCGTTGGCGAGGAAGCCGCCGTCGACGCGGATCGTCTCGCCCGTCACGTAGCCGGCGGCATCCGAACACAGATAGATCGCCGCACCGACAAGCTCGTCGACCTCGCCGAAGCGGCCCATCGGCGTGCGCGACAGCGCCAGCGCCTTGCGTTCCGGCGCCATCTTGTCGCGGTTGAGCTCGGTCATGAAGAAGCCGGGGGCGAGCGCGTTGACGCGCACGCCCTTCGTCGCCCACTCCGAGGCGAGCGTTTCGGTCAGGCTCACGACCGCCGTCTTGGCGAGGCCGTAGAGCGCGCTGCGCGGCCAGCCGCGATAGCTCGACAGCGAGCCGATATTGAGGATGGCGCCGCGCCCGCGACCCAGCATGTGCTGGCCGGCCTCCTGGCACGCGAAGAAGACCGACCGAAGGTTCGTGCCCACGACCTCGTCCCAGTCGGCGGCGGTGAACTCGATCGCCGGCTTCAGCGTCGTCATGCCCTGGCAGTTGACGAGGATGTCGAGGTGCCCGATGCGGGCGAGCGTGGCGCCGATCAGGCCGCGGATCGCGGCATGCTCGCGCATGTCGGCCGCGATACCCGACGCGTCGCCGTGGCGCTTCAGGTCCTCGACCGCGGCGGCAAGCTTCGCTTCGTTCTTCCCCGCGACGACGACCCTGGCGCCCGATTGCAGGAATCCCGTCGCGATCGCCTTGCCGATGCCGCTGGTGCCGCCGATGACCAGCGCGTGGCGGCCGGCAAGGGAGAAGCGTTCGGCAGGATTCATCGCAGGAACTCCGGGGAAATGAGCGACGGCAGGAAGAGGACGACCTGCGGCCACAGGATCACCAGGGCCAGCACGCCCAGCATCGGGACGAGCATGATCATCGTGTCCTTGATCGCGTCGACCATCCGGATGCCGGCGATCGAGCACGATATCATCAGGCACAGCCCATAGGGAGGTGTGACGAGCCCGAAAGCGAGCGACACGATCCCGATCATCGCGAAATGGACCGGGTCCATCTGCACGGCCTGGGCGAGCGGCTGCAGGATGCTGCCCACGATGATGATTGCCGGGATCGCATCGAGGAAGCACCCCACGACGAGGAACACGCCAGAAATGAAGAAGCCCGTGGCGATCGATCCCATGCCCCAGGTCGACACGCCGGCGAGGATCGCCTTCGGGATCTGGTAGTAGGCGAGCAGCCAGCCGAACGCGCTGGCCGTGCCCACGCAGAACAGCGCGATGCCGGCAAGCTTGCCGGTGTCGAGCAGCGCGCTGTAGAGGCCCTTGGCGTCCATCTCGCGGTAGACGAACAGCGACAGGGCGCCGGCGTAGAGCACCGCGATGCAGGCCGACTCCGTCGCCGTGAACCAGCCGAAGATCTTTCCGCCGATGATGATGAAGGGCGTGGTGAGTGCGGGCAGCGAGACCATCAGCGCTGCCAGCATCTCGCCCCAGGTCGAGCGCGGATAGGTGGGGTAGCCGCGGACCTTGGCGTAGACATGCACGGTGCCCATCTGGGCGAGACCGATCAGCAGGCCGGGCACGATGCCGGCAAGGAACAGCGCGCCGATCGAAACGGTCAGCACGCCGCCCCACACGATCATCAGGATCGACGGCGGAATGATGACCGCAAGCACGGCCGAAACCGCCGTGATCGCCACCGAGAAGCTGTCGTCGTAGCCTTCCTTGCGCTGCGCCTCGATGAAGATCTTGGACTGGCTCGCCGCGTCCGCGGTCGACGACCCGGAAATGCCGGCGAAGAAGATCGACAGCACGACGTTGATCTGCGCGAGGCCGCCGGGGAAGTGCCCGACGAGGGCACGCGACAGGCGCACGAGCCTGTCGGTGATCCCGCCCACGTTCATCAGGTTCGCCGTCAGCAGGAAGAAAGGGACGGCGAGCAGGATGAACGAATTGTAGGCATTGAATGTCTCCTGCACGAGCGTCATCGCCGACAGGCGCGGCTCGATCAGCAGGATCGGCAGGCAGGCGAGGCCGAGCGCGAAGGCGACCGGCACGCGCAGGAACAGGCCAAGAAAGAACAGCCCGAACAGGATCCAGGATGCATCGGTCGGTGTGAGGACTGAACCCATCATCGTGCTTCGCCCCCGGCGATCGTGCGCATGTCGTCGACAAGCTGTTCGCCCAGGAAGGCGACCCACGTGAAACCGGTGACCGGCCACGCGATATGGATGAGCCAGAGCGGCAGTTCCGCGAGCTCCGAGAAGCGGAACCAGGCGAACCGCGTGAACTCGATGCCCGACCACACGAAGACGAGCGCGAAGACGAGAACGCAGAGCTTGGACACGAGCTTGATGACGGCTTCGCCGCGTCGCGACAGGTTCGGCCAGAGATCGACCTCGAAGTGGGTCGATTCGCGCACGCCGATCATCGCGCCGATCATGATCGTCCAGACGAACAGGAAGCGCGCCATCTCCTCGGTCCAGATATAGGACGGGATCAGCGCGGTGAAGCGCGAGAAGATCTGCAGCGTGACCGGGAAGATCAGGATCGCGACGGAGACGACGAGCAGGAACGAAAGCAGGCGACTGTACGCGTCGGTGATCCGGCGCCATAGTCCCGGCGCGCCGGTCTGTTGTCCGAACATCGTGATCCTCCGGAGAAAGAAGCGCCGCGGCCGGTTTCCCGGCCGCGGCGCAAGGCCGTCACCGCGTCAGCGGATGGCGTTGATCTGCGCGAAGATCTTGTCTGCGTCGACTTCCTTCGCGTAGGCCGCGATCACCGGATCGACGAGCTTCTTGAGCTCGGCCCGGTCGGCGAACGGCACGCGCTTCAGCTTGCCGGCCTTCTCGAGCGCGTCGAGCTTGGAAGAGTCTTCCGAGGATTCGATCTGCCGGCCGTGCGCGCCGGCTTCCTTGCCGGCCCGGACGATCGCGGCCTGCAGGTCGGCGGGCAGACGCTTGAACGTCTTGGCCGAGAAGCAGAGCGGACGGATCGTGATCGCGTGTTCGGTGATCGCCAGGTGCGGCGCCACCTCGAAGAACTTCATCTGTTCGACGCCGGCGGCCTCGTTCTCGCCCGCGGCGATGACGCCGTTCTGGATCGCGTTGTAGACCTCGTTGTAGGCGATGACCGTCGGGGCCATGCCGGCCGCCTGGAATGTGCGGCTCCAGATCGGCGCACCCTGCACGCGCACCTTGAGGCCCTTGAGTTCGGCCATGTTGCGCACGGGCTTGTTGACGAAGATGTTGCGCGTGCCGCCGCCGGCATAGCCGATCAGCATGACTTCGGCCTTCTGCGCGACTTCGTCGGCGATCGGCTTCAGCAGGTCGGCGTCGAGCACCTTGTTCCAGTGCGCGAGGTCGCGGAAGATGAAAGGCGCGTCGATGAAGGGTGCCGCCTTCGAGAAGGTCGACATGTGCGCCGGCGACACGATCGCGTAGTCGACCGCGCGGCCCTGCGCCATGTACTCGAAATACTGCTTCTCGAGGCCGAGCTCGCTGTTGCGGTGGAGCACGAAATTGATCGGCTTGCCGTAGTACTTCTTGACCAGCTCCTCGAACTTCAACATCGACTTGTTGAAGGCGTGGTCGTCGTTGAACTGCGACGCGCCGTGAAGCGTGATCGCCTGCTGCGCCGAGGCACTGCCGATGGCGAGTGCGAGACCCGCCGCGAGGCCGAATAGGGCCGATGTGAAGCGTTTCATCTGTGGTTCCTCCCTGGAGATCGATGGCGTTCTTCGGGTGTTCTTGCCGCACACCGTTTTCGGTTGTGCGGCGCCATTCAACCGCCCCGACTTTCCCCCGGCGCCGACGGAAGAGTCAACAATTGCGTCGACAATAAATGCACAGACTTGTTGCGGTGCAGCGTGGTTCAGCGGTGCTGTGGTGCCAGGGCGCGCCAGATCCGGTGAATGAGTGCCGCGCCGATCGCGACGCCTTGCACATAGAGCTCCGTGCGGTCGAGCCGCACGGCGAGCGCATAGTGCCACCAGCCGATCGCCGCCGCGGGAAACACCAACAGATGAAGCCGGCGCCAGACCGCCATGCCGAGGCGATTTCGCACCATGTCGTTCGACGTGGCGGCGAGCGGCACCATCAGCAGCGTCGCGATCAGGCCGAGGATCAGGAACAGGCGCGCGATCTCGTCGAGCAGGTAGTCCCACTGGAACGCGTACTGGCGCATCCAGAACCACACATGCGCGAATCCGTAGAGTGCGGCGGCAAGTCCCAGGGCGCGCCGCGACGGCTCGATCGCGCGCAGACCGGTGAGCGCCACGAAAGGCGAAACGAGCAGGGCCACCGTCGTCAGCCGCAGCGCCCAGAGTCCGCTTTCGTGGACCGCGAAGCGCCAGGGCGACGCGTCGTAGGCACCCGACAGGAGCCCGCCGATCAGGATAACCGCCGGCAGCGACACCAGAACCCACGCGATCGCCTCGATGCGGCCCGGATTCATCGCGCACCCGTGCGCGCGAGGATCCAGTCGGCGACGTCGGCATGGACGCGTGCGCGCTGCCGGTCGCGCAGCAGCATGTGGAAGCCGGCGGGATAGGTGATGACCTGCCGGTCGGCCGGCGGTGCGGGCGGCAGGCGTGCCAGCATCGTCGCCATCGGCCCGCCGGGAACGATCGTGTCTTGCGCGCCGACCAGGATCAGCGTCGGCCGCGCGATGCGCGGTGCCGCGGCGAGGCTTTCGTCCATCAGGTCGATCAGGCCCTTGAGCATGTCGACCCGCGTGCGCTTGCGCACCAGCGGATCGGCGGAAAACTCGCGCAGCATTTCGTAATTGTCCGACGGGACGAAGCCCGGCGCCTGCACCGTCGGCGCGAAGCCGGGGATCGTGTTGTAGAGCAGCCAGAGGCCGGCGCGCTCGAACGGGTTGAGCGCGGAGCGGCCGCGCACGGCGGGTGCGACGAGGATAGAGCCGGCGGCGGCATCGAGCCTGCGGTTCGCGAGGGCGACCATCGCGACGGCCCCGCCCATGCTTTCGGCGGCGACGAACACGGGTGCCGGAGCATGGCGTGCCGCGAGCAGGTCGAGCGCCGAGGCGAGATCCTCGACCATCGCTTCGGTGCCGGCCCAGATGCCGGGCTGTTCCGTGCGCCCGAAGCCGCGCTGGTCGTACGCATAGGTAGCGATGCCGCGCGCGACCCAACTTTCTGCCGGCATCGTCCAGGCGCGCGAATGGTCGTTGAAGCCGTGCAGGGCGAGGACGACCGCCTTGGGCGGATCACCTGCCGGCCGCCAGACCCGATAGGGCAGGCGCATGCCGTCCGACATCTCGAAGGCATCGGCGGAGATATGCGGGGCGCGGATGTCGGGCCCGCGTGGCGCAAAGGCGGGCGTGCACGCACCCAGACCGAATGCAGTCAGGGCCACGAGGATGCGCCGCATCGCGTCAGGCCGCGGCCGGTGCGCTGCGCACGAGCTGCAGGAAAAGGTCTTCGAGATCGCTTTCGCGCGTCGAGATGTCGACGATCGCGATGCCCTCGCCGCGGATCGCGGCGAGCAGGTCGTCCACGCGCGTGCGGCTCGGCCGGTAATGCATGACCAGCGTGCGGGCCCCGTCGAGCGTGGCGCCGAACGCGGCCAGTGCGGCCGGCAGATGGCCCAGATCGCAATCGAGCGTCACGCGCATTTCCTTGGCGTCGAGCCGGGCGAGCAGGGCCGACTTCGTGTCGCACGCGACGACGCGACCGTGGTTGATGATCGCGATCCGGTCGCAGAGCTCCTCGGCTTCCTGCAGATAGTGCGTCGTCAGCACCACCGTCGTGCCGGCTTCGTTGAGCTCGCGCACGTATTTCCACAGGCTCTGGCGAAGTTCGATATCCACGCCGGCGGTCGGTTCGTCGAGAACGAGGACCGGCGGCGCATGGACCAGCGCCTTGGCCACCAGCAGGCGCCGGCGCATGCCGCCCGACAGCGTGCGCGAATAGGCGTCCGCCTTGTCGGCAAGACCGACCGCGGCGAGGATCTCGGCCGTGCGCCGCTCGGCCTTCGGCACGCCGTAGAGACCGGCCTGCAGCTCGAGCAGCTCGCGCGGCGTGAAGAACGCGTCGAGATTGAGCTCCTGCGGCACGATGCCGATGGCGCCGCGGCTTGCCCGCGGGTCTTCGTCGATGTCGATGCCCCAGATCCGCGCCCGGCCGCCGGTCTTGTTGACCAGACCGGCCAGAATGTTGATCAGCGTCGATTTGCCCGCACCGTTGGGGCCGAGCAGGCCGAAAATCTCGCCGCGCGGCACCGCAAGGTCCACACGATCCAGCGCCGTCTTGGCCGGCATCGAGCCGCGCGCGGCATAGATCTTCGTCAGGCCCTCGATTTCGAGGGCGTTGGCGGGGACGGGGGGCTGGGGAAGCTTCGCTGATTGCATCGGGACGCGCATTGGGTATCATCCGCGCCTCGACAGGGTCAAACATTCCGGAAGCAGCGAAAATGGCAAGTTCCGCCCAGACCACCACGCCCCCCGAAACGATCGCGGTCGAATCGACCTCGATCGCATGCGACGGCGGTGGCGGGGCCCTCGGCCATCCGCGCGTCTACCTGACCATGGCTGCCGGCGACTCGGTCGAATGTCCCTATTGCGACCGCAAATACGTGCTGAAGCCCGGCAGCCCGCGCGGCGGCCACTGAGCACCGGCAGTTGAGCAAGGCAAAGTCCCGCGCCCGCGTCTGTCTGGTCGACGGATCGGGGTTCATCTTCCGCGCCTATCACGCCCTGCCGCCCCTGACGCGGCCCGACGGCACGCCGGTCGGCGCCGTCATGGGCTTCTGCAACATGGTCTCGCGCCTGATCGAGACGCATGCCGGCGACCGCATCGCGATCATCTTCGACACCTCGCGCGTCAGTTTCCGCAACAAGATCTATCCGGACTACAAGGCGCACCGCCCCGATCCGCCCGAAGACCTCGTGCCGCAGTTCGCGCTCGTGCGCGATGCCACGCGCGCGTTCGACCTGCCGGCGATCGAGCTTGCCGGCTTCGAGGCCGACGACCTGATCGCGACCTACGCGAAGCTCGCGGTCGAGGCGGGGGACGAGGTCGTCATCGTCAGCTCCGACAAGGACCTGATGCAGCTCGTGCGGCCCGGCGTGGCGATGCTCGATCCGATCAAGCAGAAGACGATCGGCGAAGCCGAAGTCGTCGAGAAGTTCGGCGTCAAGCCCGACCGCGTGGTCGATGTGCAAGCACTCGCCGGCGATTCGACCGACAACGTGCCGGGCGTGCCGGGCATCGGCATCAAGACGGCCGCCGAACTCATCAACACCTACGGCGATCTCGACACGCTGCTCGCGCGCGCGGGCGAGATCAAGCAACCCAAGCGGCGCGAAAGCCTGCTCGCGAACGCCGAGCTTGCGCGCGTCTCGCGCGAGCTCGTGCGGCTCCGGGACGACGTCGCGGTGCCGGTGCCGCTCGACGCGTTGACGCTGAAGCGGCCGGATGCGGCAAAGCTGCGCGGCTTCCTGCAGGCGCAGGGTTTCCGCACGACGGTGTCGCGCCTCGAGGCGGCGGGCCTGCTGACCGGCGGAACGGACGCGGCCCCTGCGCCGGCGACCGCTTCCGCTGCGACACCCGAGGCGCCGAAGCCGGCCGATGGCCCGGCGACGTACGAACTCGTGCAGGACATCAAGTCGCTCGACGGCTGGATCGCGCGCGCGACGGCGGCCGGTGCCTGCGCCATTGATACCGAGACGACGTCGCTCGACGCGCTCAACGCCTCGCTCGTCGGCGTGTCGCTGTGCGTCGAACCCGGCCACGCCTGCTACATCCCGGTTGCCCACGTGACGCCGGGTTCGGCGGCCGCGGCAGGCGGACTCGATTTCGGTGCCGCAGGGAAACTTGTCGAAGGCCAGATCCCGCGCGCGGAGGTGCTCAAGCGCATCGGTCCGCTGCTCGCCGATCCGGCGACGCTCAAGATCGGCCACAACATCAAGTACGACCTGCAGGTCTTCGCCCGCCACGGGCTGACGCAGGCGGCGTCGATCGACGACACGATGCTGATCTCGTACGTGCTCGAGGGCGGGGGCCACGGACACGGCATGGACGAGCTGGCCGAACTCCATCTCGGCCACAAGACCATCGCCTACGACGAGGTGACGGGGACGGGCAAGGCGCGCATCTCGTTTGCCGAAGTGCCGCTCGACAAGGCGCGCGACTATGCGGCCGAAGACGCGGAAATCACGCTGCGCCTGCATCGCGCGCTGAAGCCGCGCCTGGCCGACCAGGGTCTTCTCGCGATCTACGAGACGATCGAACGGCCGCTGGTCCCCGTCGTCGTCGCGATGGAAGCCGAAGGGATCACGGTCGACCGCACCACGCTCCAGCGCCTGTCGAACGAGTTCGCGATCCGTCTCGACGAGCTGGAAAAGTCGATCCACAAGGAAGTCGGCCATCCGTTCAATGTCGGCAGCCCGGCCCAGCTCGGCCGGGTGATGTTCGACGAGCTCGGCCTGACGCTGCCCGACGGAAGGATGCCGTCAAAGACGAAGACCGGCGCCTACGCGACCGGTGCGGACGTGCTCGACGATCTTGCCGCGACCGGCCACAAGCTGCCGCAGATGGTGCTCGACTGGCGCCAGCTCGCCAAGCTCAAGTCGACCTATACCGACGCGCTGGCCGAGGCGATCGACGCGCGCACCGGACGCGTCCACACCAGCTTCGCACTCGCCGCGACATCGACGGGGCGCCTTTCCTCGACCGATCCGAACCTGCAGAACATCCCGGTGCGCAACGAGGAAGGCCGCAAGATCCGCGAAGCCTTCGTGCCGGCCAAGGGCAAGACGCTGCTGTCGTTCGACTATTCGCAGATCGAGCTTCGCCTGCTGGCGCATGTCGCCGACATCGGATCGCTGAAGGAGGCGTTCGCCAGGGGCCAGGACATCCATGCGACGACGGCGTCCGAGATGTTCGGCGTGCCGCTCGACAAGATGGACAAGGAAACGCGCCGGCGCGCCAAGGCGATCAATTTCGGAATCATCTACGGCATCTCCGCCTTCGGGCTCGCGCGCCAGCTCTCGATCCCGCAGGGCGAGGCGCGCGCCTATATCGAGGCGTACTTCAAGCGCTATCCCGGTATCCGCGCCTACATGGACGGCACGAAGAAGGACGCGCACCAGCGCGGCTACGTCTCGACGCTGTTCGGCCGGCGGATCTGGCTGCCGGAGATCGGCTCGAAGAATCCCGCGATGCGTTCGTTCGCCGAGCGCGCGGCGATCAACGCGCCCATCCAGGGCGGGGCGGCCGACATCATCAAGCGGGCGATGGTGCGCCTGCCCGCAGCCCTTGCGGCGGCAAAGCTCGACGCGCGGCTGCTGCTGCAGGTGCATGACGAACTGTTGTTCGAGGTCGATCCGGCCGAACAGGACCGCACGGTCGCCCTCGTTTCGGGGATCATGGAACAGGCTGCGGAGCCTGCCGTAAAACTCACGGTCAAGCTCCAGGTCGACTGGGGTGCGGGCAAGAACTGGTCCGCAGCCCATTGACTCGGCTGGGATTCGGACCGGCTTGGCCGGGTTCCCGCTTTGATATATAATTCTTATATGGGACTGCAACTGATGCCATCCGTCTTCACGCCGAACGCCGCGCGCAGCTATGCGCATCCGGTGGCGGCACCTGCCGTGGTGGCCGATATCGCCGGCCGCGCCGAAAGCGTGCGACGCGAGCCGACCGCCACGTCGCCCGCACCGCTGCCGCCCGCGTCCAAATCCTTCGGTGCCGCGCACTACTCGTTCTTCGCCTGACGGGAACGCGGCGTGGCTGAACTCTATCCGCTCCCCAGAGTCATCTCGCCGGTCTCGCCCAACGGCGGTGCGCCGGCGCGCGTCGAGCGCGACGCCCAGCGCGCCCAGCCGCCCCCGCCGCCAGCACAGGCGGCACCCGTGGCAACCAACCAGTCATCCAACACGACGGCGACGCGCGGCAACAACGTCAATATCGAAGCCTGACCGAGCGGCAGCTCGCACGTTTTGCTTAACGCGTTGGTAACGTTCGCAGGCGAAGCTTCCCCCCGCCCATGGCCGACGACGCATCAGTTTCCGATCCGCGCTCAGCACTTCTTGCCATCGACCGGCGAATGGTCGAGCTGTGGCGCGAGGGTGCCTGGTTCGTGGCCGGCTGGACGCTCGACAAGGAAGATCTCGTCGTCGCGATGGCGCCGATCGCCGACCTGCCGCAACTTGCGGAAACCGAACCCGCTTTGCTGCGTGGCGATCCGCTGGACGCCAAGGCGCTGATCAAGGTCGCCCAGCGCGCGAACCTGCGGATCGACTCGATCCCGGCCGGCGGCTGGTGGACCACGGCGCCGATGAAATCCGCACTCGCGCAGAGCGTCCAGCGCTACGCGATCCGCCGTTCGCCGTTCCATGCGATGGGTCGCATCGAGATCGACGGCTTCGCTGCACTGCCGACTGCCGAGCAGATCGCGCAGCTCGCCACGCTCTCCTATTCGATCAACATCGCCGCGCGCCGGATCGCCGATCTGGGGTCGGAAATCGATCTGGGTCGTGCGGCGACCGTGGCCGGCTACCGGCTGTGGAACCGCCGCCAGGGCTATCGTGCGGATATCGACCTGTTCTGCCTGATCGCGTTGGCACTTGCCGAAAACGGCTTGGCGCGCGCGCGCGACGCGCGCACCGCACCGGTCGTCAAGGCGGCCTTCACCGTGGGCGCGGGCTGGGAATTCTCGCTGCCGCGCGGTGGGGCAAGCCCGGTCATCCATAACGACGTGCTCGGCGAGGTCGGCGACCTCGTCACCCAGCTCGTCGATGCGGCCTTGCCGCGCCAGATCCTGATCGGCTCGTTCGACCGGCCGATGGTCGAAGGTCCGCCGGCCTTCGGGAACATCTACAAGAATCTCGACGCGCCGCGCTTCATGGGCCTCGCCCAGCGCCGCCTCCAGGATTTCGACAACGTCCTGCTCGGAACCGAGAAGGTGTCGAGCCTGAAGCTCTATCTGACCGGCGACGAGATCGGCCCCGGTACGTTCGACATCAAGGCGTTCCAGTATCAGATCCGCACCGACGCGACGATGGAAGCCTTCAACGTCAAGCTCAACATCCACCGACCGGACCAGACGCCGTTCTTCTTCGGCCTCCAGCATCGCGACTTGCTGGACGTGGCGCCGACGCGCGCCTACTACGCCGAGAACTCGGCGCGCGAATTCGTCCTCAAGGAATAGACGTCAGGTTTCCGTCCGCGCGCGCTTGACCAGCCGGACAAGCTCGACGCGCGCGGTCTCGGGGTCGCGCACGGTCCTGTCGAAGGCAAGCCGCGCGACCTCGCCGCGCGTCGCCTCGCGCAGGTCGAAGCCCTCCGGATCGACGCCGGTCATCGACCAGTCGCCGGGCGCCTTTCCCGCAAGCTTCGTGGCGTAGAGGGCGATCGCGTCTGCGTGATCCTCGTTCATGTGCGCGACGATCCCCGGTTCTCCGGTCGCGAGATCCGCGGTCGCCGAAGCGTCGAAGGCGAAGCCGTCGAACCAGCGGATGCGGCCGAACCCGGCGACGAGATGCGCGCGGGCGGGTGCGACCGTCCAGAAGGCGAAATCCTTGAAGCCGGCGTACATGCGCGCACCCGGGAAGCGTGCCAGATAGCGCTCGGCAAGGTGCTCGTCGCCGGTCTGCCGGGCGACGCCCTGCAGGCTGACGCGCGGGCCCGTCAGCGGTTCGGCCAGCCCCGCCGTGCCGTCGAACAGCAGCGAGCAGCGCGGATCGGCCAGCAGGTTCTTCGTGTGGTCGGCCAATGTCGAGATCAGCAGGATCGGGCTCGCGTCGTGGCCGAAGGCGACCTGCACGAGGCTTGCGTAGGGGGCCCCCGCCTCGGGCGTGTCGGCGCGCGCGACGGCGGCAAGGGCCGCCCGGTCGCAGCCGCGCGCGACATGGCGCGCGAGGGCCAGCGGGTCCGGTGCGGTGGCCTGGGCAGGTTCGGCGGTCGACATGGTCGGGATTCCCCCTATAGTGCGCGCACGATTATCGGACGTCCCGGAGCCTCCGGAAACGGGCAAAACGCCGCCCAATTTGGGCCGCATTCGCGCGCCAGATTGACGGTCGGACGCGTTGCCCGCAATTCCGGACATCCCGAGGTTCCGAACCCGCCATGGCTCTTTCTCTCAAAGTCGCAACGATGACCCCCAATCCGGCCCCGCAACCGACCATCGCGCTCGTCGACGACGACCGCAACATCCTCGCCTCGGTCTCGGTCGCCCTCGAAGCCGAAGGCTTCAAGGTGCGCAGCTGGACCGACGGCACCGAGGCGCTCAAGGTCCTGCTCGCCGAGCCGCCCGATCTCGCCATCCTCGACATCAAGATGCCGCGCATGGACGGCATGCAGCTGCTCGAGCGCATCCGCGCGCATTCGCGCCTGCCGGTGATCTTCCTCACGTCGAAGGACGACGAGGTGGACGAGGTGATGGGGCTGCGGCTCGGCGCGGACGACTACATCACCAAGCCCTTCTCGCAGCGCCTGCTGGTCGAGCGCATCCGCGTGCTGCTGCGCCGCCAGGCGGCGAACCGCGCCGCGGATTCTGGCGAAGCGCCTTCCGCGAGCGCCGAGCCGCCGATGGTGCGCGGCGAGCTTTCCCTCGATCCCGACCGCCATCTGTGCACGTGGAAAGGTGCGGCCGTGACGCTGACTGTGACCGAGTTCATGCTGCTCAAGGCGCTGGCCCAGCGTCCGGGCCTGGTCAAGAGCCGCGACCAGCTGATGGACCTCGCCTACGGCGAGTCGATCTATGTCGACGACCGGACGATCGACAGCCACGTCAAGCGTCTGCGCAAGAAGTTCAAGGCGGTCGATGCCGAGTTCACGCAGATCGAGACGCTCTACGGCCTCGGCTATCGCTACAAGGAGAAGTAGGTCGGGGCGGCCGGCAGGCGCGCATTTCCTGCCGCCTTCCCGCCGCGCACTTCGCTAGACTGCCGCCATGGCCGCCCGGTTCGGTTCCCGCCGAAGTTTTTCGCCGCTCACGCGGCGCATCCTGTTCCTGAACATGCTGCCGCTGCTGCTGCTGGCGGCGGGCGTGCTCTATCTCGACGATTTCCGCCGCGGCCTCATCGAGTCCGAACTGCAGTCGCTCAATACGCAGAGCCAGATCATCGCGGCCGCGCTGGGCGAGGCGGCCGTCTCGGTCGCCGATCCGGACGACGACGAGCGCGACGACCGGCTCGCCCCCGACACAGCCCGCCAGATCCTGCGCCGCCTCATCGAGCCGACGCGCGTGCGCGCCCGCCTGTTCGACTTCACCGGCGCGCTGCTGGCCGACAGCCGGGTTCTCGGCCAGGGGAGCCTTGCGGTCGAGGTCGAGATCTTGCCGCCGCCCGAACCCGACGCACCCTTGCCCGGCCGCACCGTCGACGCGCTGTCGGATTTCTTCGGCGGCGGGCTGACCGGCAATCTCAACCTGCCGCTCTATCGCGAGCGGCGCGATCCGGTGGCGCTCGACTACGAGGAAGCGATCGCGGCCCTGATCGGCGATGGCGGGCAGGCGGTCCGGCGAACCGTCGGCGGACGGCTCCAGCTGTCGGTCGCGGTCCCGGTGCAGCGTTTCAAGCAGGTGCTCGGCGCGCTGATGCTGTCGAGCGACGGCCGCAACATCGAACTGGCGCTGCGCACGGTGCGGCGCGACATCCTGCGCGTCGCGGGCGCCACGCTGTTGCTGACGGTGCTGCTGTCGCTCTATCTGGCTGGCACGATCGCGCGGCCGATCCGCCGGCTCGCGCGCGCGGCCGACCGCGTGCGCACCGGCGGGACGCGCACGCGGGTCGGCGGCACGCTGGGGGCGGGTGCGGCACTCGCCGGGGCCATTCCCGATCTTTCCGCGCGCGGCGACGAGATCGGCGACCTTTCCGCAGCCCTGCGCGAGATGACCGACGCGCTGTCGCGCCGGCTCGACGCCATCGACCGGTTCGCCGCCGACGTGGCGCACGAGCTCAAGAATCCGCTGACCTCGCTCAAGAGCGCCGTCGAGACGGCCGCCCGGGTTCCCGACCTCGCCGTGCGCGAGAAGCTGATGGCGATCGTGCTCGACGATGTCGGCCGGCTCGACCGGCTGATCACCGATATCGCCGGGGCCTCGCGCCTGGATGCCGAGCTGAGCCGGGCGAACGCCGAGCCCGTCGATCTCGGCGAGGTGCTGGGCGGCCTGATCGATGCGCTTGCTGCAGTCGCGAAGCCCGACCAGGCCAAGCCGGTCCTGACCCTGCAGGGTGCCGGGCCGTATGCCGTGATGGGCATCGCCGACCGGCTCGGGCAGGTCTTCCGCAACGTCATCGCGAACGCGCAGTCCTTCAGCCCGGCCGGTGCGACGGTCCGCATTGCGGTCGGCAAGTCGGCCGAGTTTGTCACCGTGACAATCGACGACGACGGACCCGGCATTCCGGCCGACAAGCTCGAATCCATCTTCGAGAGGTTCTATTCGGAGCGTCCGGCAGCCGAAAAGTTCGGGACCCATTCCGGACTGGGTCTTTCGATCTCCCGACAGATCGTCGAGGCCCATGGTGGAACGATCGAAGCGGAAAACCGCCATGATTCCAAGGGGGAGACCCAGGGCGCGCGGTTCCGCGTCCGGCTTCCGGCGGCCTGAAAGCGGGCGATTCTGAGGTATTTAATTACCTAAAATCTGCTTGCTGCGAATTTGTGCAGTGCAAAGAGTCAAGATTGACTTCGATTCGGAACGGTCGCACGTTATTGCCGCGTGACGGACCCGCTCACTCTTCAGGTACATGGCACCTGTGTCGTTCTTGCCGAGATTGGCGTTTTATTGTGCGGACCGTCGGGCAGCGGCAAATCGGATTTTGCGCTGCGGCTCGTCGATGGCGGGGCGCGACTGGTGGCCGATGACAGGGTCGATCTCGAACGGCGCGGCGACGCGATCTGGGCAACGGCTCCCGGCAAAATTGCCGGACTGCTGGAAGTAAGAGGCATCGGTATCGTGCAACTCGACGGGATTGCAGGCGCGTGCGCGGACAGCGCGAAGCTGGGACTGGTCGTCGACCTGACGGACCGAGCGGCCATCGAGCGTCTGCCCGAAGCATCCAGCCGGAACCTTCTTGGTATCGAGCTGCCGTGCCTGAAGCTCGACCCATGGGCCGCCTCGGCGGCCGCCAAACTGAAAATCGCGGCCGGCCTTGCCCGTCAGGGCAAGCTGTTCGCGCACTGACAGGGTCGGGCAAGGCCGCACCATGATCGTCCCCCTGCCCGTCGCGACCCCGCAGAGCGCCCTGACGCCGCGCCGCCGCATCGCCCTCGTCACCGGCCTGTCCGGGGCCGGCCGCTCGACCGCCATGCGCGCCCTCGAGGACGCGGGCTACGAGGCGGTCGACAATCTCCCCCTCACGCTGCTGTCGAGCCTCGTCCTTTCCGAGACGGACCCGGCCCACGCCCGGCCCGTGGCCATCGGCGTCGACACGCGCACGCGCGACTTCGGCGTCGACGCGCTGGTCGCCGCGATCGACCGGCTGCTCGGCGAACAGGGTCTCGACGTGCGGCTGCTCTATCTCGACTGCGACGACGAGACGCTGGCGCGCCGCTACACCGAGACGCGCCGCCGCCACCCGCTCGCCGCCGACCGCCCGCTCGTCGACGGCATCAAGGCAGAGCGCCGCCTGCTCGAGCCGCTGCGCGCGCGCGCCGACCGCGTGATCGACACGGCGGCCCTCGCCCCGCACCAGCTCAAGCGCCTCATCCAGGACGATTTCGCGCTCGACGCGCCGGCGGGCCTCGCGCTCTCGATCGTCAGCTTCGCCTACCGCAACGGCCTGCCGCGCGAAGCCGATCTCGTGTTCGACGTGCGCTTCCTGTCGAACCCGCATTACCGACCCGACCTCAAGCCGCTGACCGGCAAGGACGCCGACGTCGCGCGCTTCGTCGAGCGCGACCCCGGCTTCCACGCGTTCTTCGAAGGCCTCAGCGACATGATCGTGGCGCTGCTGCCCCGCTTCGAGGCCGAGGGGAAGTCGTACCTCACCGTCGCCGTCGGCTGCACCGGCGGCCGGCACCGTTCCGTTTTCGTCGCCGAACGTCTCGCCGAGCGCCTTTCCCAGGGCGGACGGCGCGTCAATCTCGTCCACCGCGATCTCGACCGGAGTTTCGCATGAATCTCGTTTCGGACTCCGCGCAACACGCGAAAGAAGGCACGTCTCAAATGATCGGACTCGTTCTTGTGACCCACGGCCGCCTCGCCGCCGAATTCGTCTCGGCTCTCGAGCACGTGGTCGGGCCGCAGCAGAACATCTCTGCCGTGTGCATCGGCCCGGAAGACGACATGGAGATGCGCCGCAACGAGATACTGGCCGCCGTCGCGCGGTGCGACACCGGTGCCGGCGTCGTCGTGCTCACAGACATGTTCGGCGGCACGCCGTCGAACCTCGCGATCTCGATCATGGATCGCGCGCGCATCGAGGTGATCGCCGGCGTCAACCTGCCGATGCTGATCAAGCTCGCCAGCGTGCGCAACACCGAGCCGCTCGTCGCCGCCGTGCAGGCCGCGCGCGAGGCCGGCCGCAAATACATCAACGTCGCTTCCCAGCTTCTGGCCGGCGAGATCAAGCCCGCCGCGGGTGCCCGATGAACGATGCGGCCGCATCCGGCGGCCACGTCGTCACGCGCACCTGCGAGATCCTGAACAAGCGCGGCCTGCATGCGCGCGCCGCGGCCAAGTTCGTCAAGCTCGCGGGCCAGTTCCGCTCCGCCACGCACGTCACCAAGGGCGGCACGACCGTCTCGGGCCTGTCGATCATGGGGCTGATGATGCTGGCGGCCGCCCCCGGCTGCACGGTCGAGGTCCGCGCCGAGGGCGACGACGCGCAGGAAGCGATCGACGCCATCGCCGCCCTGATCGCGGCCAAGTTCGACGAGGAATGACGTGACGCTGCGCAACCCGCGCGCCGCGAAGCCCCGCAGCCGCCGGCCCGGCGGCGAGGGCCAGACCGTGTTCCAGGGGCTGGGCGTGGCGCCGGGCGTCGCGATCGGTCCGGCGCATGTCCACGGCATCGAGCTGCCGGCCTTCGCCGAATGCGCGATTGCGCCCGACCAGGCGGAGACCGAACGCGGCCGCTTCCGCGCCGCGGTCGAGGCCAGCAAGAAGCAGCTCTCCAAGCTCAAGCAGAAGACCGCGGGCCTGCCGCCGGCGGCGGCCGAGGAACTCGGCTACCTGCTCGATGCGCATGTCCAGATGCTTTCGCAGTCGCGCCTCGTGCGCGGCGTGGAAAAGCGCATCGTCGAGAATCTCGCGACGGCCGAAACGGCCGTGCGCGCCGAGGCCGAAGCCATCGCCGAGGCGTTCGAGGCGATGGACGATTCCTATCTCGCCCAGCGCGTGCAGGATGTGCGCGAGGTGGGTGCGCGCCTCGTGCGCAACCTCACCCAGACGCCGTGGGGCGCTTTCAAGAACCTGCCCGAGGGCGCCATCGTCGTCGCCGAGGAGATCACGCCCGCCGACACGGCCGTGATGGATCCCGCGATCGTGGCCGGCTTCGCGACGGTCATCGGCGGTGCCGAAGGCCACACTGCGATCATGGCGCGCGCGCTCGGCCTGCCGGCGGTTCTCGGCGTGGCCGATCTCGTCGGCGCGGTGCGTCCCGGCGACACGATCATCGTCGACGGCAACGAAGGCAAGGTCATCGCGCGGCCGACCGCGGCGACGCTCGAACGCTACGAGAAGCGCCGCCTCGAATACGCGAAGGAAGAGCGCCAGCTCGCGCGCCTGTCGAAGCTGCCGTCGGTCAGCAAGGACGGCATCGAGTTCGCGCTCGGCGCCAATCTCGAACTGCCGCGCGAAGTCGAGCAGGCCTTGGCGGCAGGTGCGGCATCCATCGGCCTGCTGCGCAGCGAATTCCTGTTCATGAACCGCAACGACGTGCCCGACGAGGAGGAGCAGTACCAGCAGCTCGCCGAGATCGTGAAGGGCATGGCGGGGCGCGTCGTCACGGTGCGCACGCTCGATGTCGGCGGCGAGAAGCTGGCCTCCGCCCTCGGCGATCTCTCGCCCGGGCCAAATCCCGCCCTCGGCCTGCGCGCGATCCGGCTTTCGCTGGCGCGCCCGGAACTTCTCGATGCCCAGCTCGCCGCGATCCTGCGCGCGGGCGCGCACGGGCCCTTGCGCATCCTCGTGCCGATGGTCGCGACCGTCGACGAGATGAAGCAGGTGCGCGAGGCGGTCGGCAAGGCCGCGCGCCGTCTCGTGCGCAAGGGGATCGCGATCGCCGATCCGCTGCCGCCGCTGGGCGCCATGATCGAGATTCCCGCCGCCGCACTCGCCGCCGACGCGCTGGCGCGGGTCTGCGATTTCCTGGCGCTGGGCACCAACGACCTGACGATGTATGCGCTTGCCATCGACCGCGGCGACGAGCAGGTGGCGCATCTCTACAACCCGCTGCATCCGGCGGTTCTCCGCCTGATCCAGTTCACGGCCGAAGCGGCGCTGCGCAACCGCATCCCGGTGTCGATCTGCGGCGAGATCGCCGGCGATCCGCGCTACACCGCCCTGCTGGCCGGGCTCGGGATCCGCGAATTCTCGATGTCGCCGATCAAGATTCCGCGCGTCAAAAGCCGGGTGCGGAACCTCGACGTGCAGAGCGCCACGGCGCGCGCGCGCGTGGTCATGGAGCAGTGGGATACCAAGGCCATCGCCAGCCTCGTCGACGAGTTCAACGAAAGCCTCGTCCGCGCCAAGGAATAGACGGCATTTCAATGGCTTGGACGGCATCCCCGAAACCGATTGAGGGGGTCCGCCGGGGCCGGTATAAGGCGCCCTCGGAATTTTCCAGCGAATCCGCCCGTTGAACGGCGCCCTCTTTCTTCCGGAGCCTCAATTCCCATGCCCGATTACATCGTCAAGGACGTCTCGCTCGCCGAGTGGGGCCGCAAGGAACTTTCGATCGCCGAGTCCGAAATGCCGGGCCTGATGGCGATCCGCGCCGAGTACGGCAAGTCGCAGCCGCTCAAGGGTGCGCGCATCGCCGGCTCGCTGCACATGACGATCCAGACGGGCGTCCTCATCGAGACGCTGAAGGCGCTGGGTGCGGACGTGCGCTGGGCCTCGTGCAACATCTTCTCGACGCAGGACCACGCCGCCGCGGCGATCGCCGTCGCCGGCACGCCGGTCTTCGCCGTCAAGGGCGAGACGCTGGTCGACTACTGGGACTACACCCACAAGATCTTCGAGTGGGCCGACGGCGGCACGCCGAACATGATCCTCGACGACGGCGGCGACGCCACGCTGATGATCCATCTCGGCATGAAGGCCGAGAAGGACCTCAAGGTCGTGTCGAACCCGACCAACGAGGAAGAGGAAATCCTCTACGCCGCGATCAAGAAGCGCGTGAAGGAACAGCCGGGCTGGTACTCCAAGCAGGGCGTCGCGATCCGAGGCGTCACCGAGGAGACGACCACCGGCGTGCATCGCCTCTACCAGATGGAAAAGGACGGCACGCTGCTGTTCCCGGCCATCAACGTCAACGACTCGGTCACCAAGTCGAAGTTCGACAATCTCTACGGCTGCCGCGAATCGCTGGTCGACGCGATCCGCCGCGCGACCGACGTGATGATGTCGGGCAAGGTCGGCGTCGTCGCCGGCTTCGGCGACGTGGGCAAGGGCTCGGCCGCCTCGCTGCGCCAGGCCGGCGCGCGCGTTCTCGTGACCGAAGTCGATCCGATCTGCGCGCTGCAGGCGGCGATGGAAGGCTACGAGGTCGTCACGATGGAAGACGCCGCCCCGCGCGGCGACATCTTCGTGACCGCCACGGGCAACATCGACGTGATCACGATCGAGCACATGCGCAACATGAAAGACCGCGCGATCGTGTGCAACATCGGCCACTTCGACAGCGAGATCCAGATCGCGGCGCTCAAGAACTACAAGTGGAACAACATCAAGCCGCAGGTCGACGAGATCGAGCTTTCCAGCGGCAAGCGCATCCTGCTGCTCGCGGAAGGCCGTCTCGTGAATCTCGGCTGCGCCACGGGCCATCCGAGCTTCGTGATGTCGTCGTCGTTCTCGAACCAGACGCTCGCCCAGATCGAGCTGTGGACGAACCGCGACAACGGCAAGTACGCCAAGAAGGTCTACGTGCTGCCCAAGAAGCTCGACGAGAAGGTCGCGGCCCTGCATCTCGAGAAGATCGGCGTGAAGCTTTCCAAGCTGACGCCGGCGCAGGCCAAGTATATCAACGTGTCCGAGCAGGGCCCGTTCAAGGCCGAGCAGTACCGCTACTAGCGAAGTTCCGTCCGCAAGGGCGGGAAACGGCCGGGTCCCGGAAGGGCCCCGGCCGTTTTCGTTTTCGCGTCCCCCTCGCGCCGACTCGCCGCCCTCGTCTAGGATGGCGGCGTGATCGAGTTTCTTCCGGGGCTGGCGGTCGGGCTTGGGCTGGGCGGGGCGGGATGCCTTGTCCTGCTGAAGCGCCTGCACGCCGAAACGGCGCGTGCCGACGCGGCCGAGACGGCGCGCGGCGAGCTTTCGGTCCGCACGAACCTGCTGCGGGCCGAGCGCGAGGCCGCCGAAGACGCCGCCCGCCGGATCGAGGCGGCCCTTGATGCGCTTCCTCTACCGCTGTGGCGGCGCGACGGCGAGCAGCGTCTGGTGTGGTGCAACACCGCCTATGCGCTGGCCGCCGACGTCGAGCGCGAGAAGCTGCTGGCCGGCCGCGACGGGATCGGCGGGGCGGCCCTGTCGCGCCGGCTCGCGGCACTGGCCCGCCTGGCGCTCGCCGCGCGCACGGCGCAGAGCGAGGCCGAACACATCGTCGTTTCCGGTGCGCGCCGCCTGTTCGAGTTCGTCGAGGCGCCGCTGCCCGACGGCGGCACCGTCGGCATGGCGGTCGACCAGACCGAACGCGAAGAAGCGGGCATCGAGCTTGCCCGCCACATCGCCGCCCAGGGCGCCGTGCTCGAGACGATGCCGGTCGCCATCGGCATCTTCGGCGCGGACAAGCGGCTCAAATACTTCAACAGTGCCTATGCCCGCCTGTGGCGCGCCGACGAATCGTGGCTGTCGGGCGAGCCGGAATATGGCGAGATCCTCGAGAACCTGCGCGAACGCCGCCGCCTGCCGGAGGTCGCCGACTTCCGCATGTTCAAGCGCCAACGGCTGAAGCTGTTCGACACGATCTTCGAATCCTTCGACGAGCTTATGTACCTGCCCGACGGCACGACGCTGCGCGAACGCTGCATGCCGCATCCGTTGGGCGGCCTGCTCTTCGCGTTCGAGGACGTGACCGACCGGCTCGTGCTCGAACGCTCGTACAACACGCTGATCGCCGTGCAGCGCGCCACGCTCGACAATCTCTACGAGGGCGTGGCGGTGTTCGGATCGGACGGGCGGCTCAAGCTGCACAACCCGGCCTTCGCGCGCATCTGGGAAATCCCGGATGCCGCGCTGATCGCCGAGCCGCATATCGCCGACGTCGTCGAGCGCATGCGCATCTTCTATCCCGAGGACGCCGACTGGCCGGCGCTCAAGGAACGCATCGTCGAGAAGCTCACCTCGCGCGACGCGGCGAATGCGCGCATCGAGCGCACCGACGGCCGCGTGCTCGACTATGCACTCGTCCCGCTGCCCGACGGCGCCACGCAGCTTTCCTATGTCGACGTCACCGACAAGGTGCGCGTGGAACAGGCGCTGCGCGAACGCGCCGAGGCGCTGGAAGCGGCCGACCGGCTCAAGTCCGAATTCATCTCGACCGTGTCGTACGAGCTGCGCACACCGCTCAACACGATCATCGGTTTCGCCGAGCTGCTGTCCAAGCAGTATTTCGGCGAGCTCAACAAGCGCCAGGGCGAATACTGCGCCGACATCCTGACCGCGTCCGAGCGCCTGCTGGCGATCATCAACGACATCCTCGATCTCGCGTCGATCGACGCGGGCCGCATGACGCTGGAGCTCGCGGCCGTCGATCCGGTGGAGCTGCTTTCGGATGCGGCCCAGATCATGGGCGATCTCGCGCGCGAGCGCGAACTGAAGCTCGATGTCGTGCCGACGCGCACGCCGCGCCTGCGCGGCGACGAGCGGCGCCTGAAGCAGGCGATGTGCAATCTCGTCTCGAATGCGCTCAAGTTCACGCCGCCCGGCGGCATCGTGCGGCTTTCCGCGCATGCCGACGAGCGCATGGTCTCGCTCGAGGTTTCCGACAACGGCGTGGGCATCCCCGTTGCCGACCAGGCGCGCGTGTTCAAGGAGTTCGAGCGCGGTGCGGCGGCCGACGCGCGGCGCATGGGGGCGGGGCTCGGCCTGTCGCTGGTCAAGCGCATCGTCGAGCTGCATGGCGGCACGATCGATCTGGTTTCCGTGCCGGGCGAGGGCACGACGGTGACGTGCCGGCTGCCGCTGTGGGTGCCGGGCGAACGGGCCGTCGCGGCCGACTGAATTTCAGGCCGCGGGCACGCCCTTGGTCGTCGAATACTCGAAATGCAGCACTTCGCCCGGATGCACGATCTTGTGGCAGGCGTGCGCGGCCATCGCGGCTTCCGCGAAGCCCTGCAGGATCAGCTTGAGCTTGCCCGGATACTGCGCGATATCGCCGATGGCGAAGATGCCGGGCGACGAGGTCTCGCAGGTCGACGGTTCGACCGCGATGTTGCCCTTCACGAGATTGAGCCCCCAGGTCGCGATCGGCCCCAGATTCATCGCGAGCCCGAAGAAGGCGAGAAGCGCGTCGGCTTCCAGCTTGCGGATGTTGCCGTCGAGATCCTTCAGCACGACATGCGTGAGCGCACCCGGCTCGCCTTCCAGCCCTTCGAGCTGGTAGGGCGTCACGAGATCGATCTTGCCGGCCTTGGCGAGCGCCATCACCTTGTCGACCGTGTCGGGGGCGCCACGGAACTTGTCGCGCCGGTGGATCACCATCACGCGCGCGGCCACGTCGGCCAGCGACAGCGTCCAGTCGAGCGCGGAATCGCCGCCGCCGGCGATCGCCACGCGCCTGCCGCGGAATTCCTCGCGGCGCTGGACGAAATAATGGACGCCCTTGTTCTCGAACTCGTCGATCCGGGCGAGCGGCGGCTTGTTGGGGCCGAAGGCGCCCACGCCGGCCGCGAGGATCACCGCCCTGGCGCGGATCGTCGTGCCGGCCGCCGATTCGAGCTGCCAGAACTCGCCGTCGCGGGTCAGCTTCTCGACCCGCTGGCCGAGATGGTAGACGGGTGCGAACGGGGCCGCCTGCGCCTGCAGGTTCTCGATCAGTTCGAGGGCGCCGACCTTCGGGTAGCCCGGAATGTCGTAGATCGGCTTTTCCGGATAGAGGGCGGCGCACTGTCCGCCGGGCATTTCCAGCGCGTCGATCACGTGGCAGCGCATCTTCAGCATGCCGCATTCGAAGACGGCGAACAGGCCGACGGGGCCTGCGCCGATGATCGCGACGTCGGTGGTGTGGGTTTCGGGCATGGGCAGGGGCAGGCTCCGGGACCGGCTTCGGGAAAGGGCAATTGATAGCCGCCTCGGGCGGGTTTTCAATGCATTTCGGCCCCTGTAGAACGGGGGCATGGCGACCCCCACGTCGATTCGCAACCGCCCGCTTGCCGACGAGGCCGCGACCGCCCGTCTGGCCGGCCGGCTGGCTGGCGTTGCGCAGAAGCGCGACGTGCTGGCGCTGTGGGGCGATCTCGGCATGGGCAAGACCAGCTTCGCGCGCGCCTTCGTGGCCGCCCGGGCCGGAAAGGCGACCGAAGTGCCGAGCCCGACCTTCACGCTCGTGCAGACCTACGATCTGCCGGGCGGGCCGGTCTGGCATTTCGACCTCTACCGGCTTGCCGATCCCGAAGATGTCTGGGAACTCGGCTGGGAAGAAGCGCTTGCCGAGGCGATCGTGCTGGTCGAATGGCCGGTCCGGCTCGGCGCGCTGCTGCCGGCCGACCGGCTCGACATCCGCCTTTCCGCCGGTGCCACGCCGTCGGCGCGTGAGGCCTGGCTCGAAGGGCTTGGAAGCTGGGCGGCCCGGCTGGAGAGCCTGGATGTTTGAAGCGCGCCCGGCCTCGCGGCTGTTCCTCGATTCGCACGGCTGGGCCGGAATCGATCCGGCCCCGCTCGCCGGCGATGCGAGCTTCCGCCACTATTTCCGCCTGACCGACGGCAAGCGCCGCGCGGTGCTGATGGACGCGCCCCCGCCGCGCGAGGACGTGCGCCCCTTCGCGGCGGTCGCTGCACATCTCGCGGCCCTCGGCCTGTCGGCACCGCGCATTCTCGCCAAAGATACGCATGCCGGCTTCCTGCTGCTCGAGGATCTGGGCGACGAGACATATACGCGCGCACTTGCCGCCGGTGCGGACGAAGCCGGGCTCTATGCGCTGGCGACCGATACGCTGATCGCCCTCCACCGGCACCCGGCACAGCGCAAGATCGACGTGCCGGCCTATGACGACGCGATCCTCGACCGCGAGGCGAGCCTGCTCGTCGACTGGTTTCTGCCGGCCTGGCGCGGGGCGGCCACGCCCGACGGCGTCGTGCGCGCCTATCTTGCCGCGTGGCGGCGCGTCTATCCGCTGGCGCATGTCGGCGAACCCGGCCTGGTGCTGCGCGACTACCATGTCGACAATCTCGTGCGCCTGCCGGGCCGCAAGGGGATCGAAGCCTGCGGCCTGCTCGATTTCCAGGACGCGCTGGTCGGCCCGCGCGCCTACGACCTTGCCAGCCTCGTCGAGGATGCGCGGCGCGACGTCGATCCCGGAATCGCAGGTGCCTGCGTCGGGCGCTATCTCGCGGCATTTCCCGACGTGCCGCCCGACGCGTTCCGCACTGCGATGACGGTACTCGCCGCCCAGCGCAACGCCAAGATCGTCGGGATATTCGTCCGGCTGGCGCGCCGCGACGGCAAGCCGCAGTATCTCAAGCACATCCCGCGCGTCTGGCGCCTGCTGGCGGGAAATCTGGCACACCCGGCGTTGGCCGAGCTGCGCGACTGGTTCGACGAAAACGTACCGGCCGCCTGGCGGATGGCGCCGGCCTTCGAGGAAGCACGATGAAGCCTATCGAGACCGCGATGGTGCTGGCGGCCGGCCTTGGCAAGCGCATGCGCCCGCTGACCGACACGCTGCCCAAGCCGCTGGTTCCCGTCGCCGGCCGCACGCTGATCGACCGCGTCTTCGACCGGATGGTCGAGGCGGGCGTGAAGCGCATCATCGTCAACCTGCACCATCACCGCTCGACGCTGGAGGCGCACCTGAAGACGCGCACCGACGTCGAGATCGTGCTGTCTCCCGAAGCCGAGCTGCTGGAGACCGGCGGCGGCGTGCTGAACGCGTTGAAGCTGATCGGCGACAGGCCGTTCTATTGCGCCAACGCCGACGTGCTGTGGTTCGACGGACCCACGCCGGCGCTCAAGCGTCTCGCGCGCATCTGGGACGAGGCGAACAGCGACGTGCTGCTGCTCATGCAGTCGGCCGTGACCGCGCAGGGCTACGAGGGGCGCGGCGACTATTTCGTCGATACGCTCGGCCGCGCGCGCCGGCGGCGCGGCAACGAGGTGGCGCCCTTCGTCTATGCCGGCGTGCAGATCCTGCATCCGCGGCGGTTTGCCGGGCTCGCGTCGGGCCGCTTCTCGCTGAACCTGCTCTACGATGCCGCCGAGGCCGACGGCCGCCTGCGCGCCATGCCGCATGACGGCCTGTGGTTCCATGTCGGCACGCCCGAAAGCGTGGCGCAGACCGAATTCGATCTGGGCTGGCGGCGCGCGCGGTCGTGACGCAGGGCGCACCGGCAGGGCCCGCGCGCGTCTTCTCCATCCCGCCGGGCGTGCCGTTCCTCGCCGCCCTCGCCGAGAGCATCCGCGCGCGGCTCGGCGACGATCCGCTCGTCCTTGCACGCGCCACCATCCTGCTGCCCAACCGGCGCGCGGTGCGCGCACTCGGCGAAGCGTTCCTTGTCGCGGGCGACGGCAAGCCGATGCTGCTGCCGCGCCTGATCGCCGTCGGCGACGTCGACGAGGACGAACTGGTCCTGACCGGAAGCGCCGCGACCCTCGATGCCGAGCTGCCGCCGGCGATCGACCCGCTCGCGCGCAGCCTGCTGCTCGCCCGCCTCGTCGCCGCGCGCCGGGACATCGCACCTTCGCCTGCGGCCGCCCTCAAGCTTGCCGGCGCACTTGGCGACCTGCTCGATGCGCTGCAGATCGAGGAAGTCGGCTTCGACGCGTTCGCGAACCTCGTTCCCGCCGACTATGCGTCGCACTGGAACCAGACGCTGAAGTTCCTCGACATCCTGCGCAAAGAGTGGCCGAAAATTCTCGCCGAACGCGGCCAGATGGATCCGCAGGCCCGCCGCGTGCGGCTGGTGCGTGCGCTGGCCGCACACTGGACGGCCAACCCGCCGGGTCCGGTCTGGGCGGCCGGTTCGACCGGGTCGGTGCCGGCGACGGCGCATCTGCTGTCGACCGTCGCGCGCCTTCCCGAGGGCGCCGTCGTGCTGCCCGGGCTCGACCGCGCGGCCGATGCGGCGACGTGGGAAGCGGTCGGAATCGATCCGGCACATCCGCAATACGGGCTCCATCAGCTCCTGCGCCGCATGGAAGTGCTGCGCGAGGACGTGCAGGCCTGGCCCGGAACGGTCGAAACGCCGCGCGACCCGCTCGTGGCGACCGCGTTGCTGCCGGCGTCGCGCACCGGCGCATGGCGCGCCCGGCCGGCCTTCCTCGACGCCGCCTTCGCGGGCCTGACGCGCATCGACGCGCCCGACGGCGAGAGCGAGGCCGGTGCCGTGGCGTTGCTGCTGCGCGAGACGCTGGAAACGCCGGGCCGGACGGCCACGCTCGTCACCGCCGACCGCAATCTCGCGCGTCGCGTGGCGGCGAAGCTCGGCCGCTGGGGCATCGAGATCGACGACACGGCCGGCCGGCCGCTTGCGCGCACGCCGCCGGCGGCGCTGCTGCGCCTGACGGTCGCTTGCGTCCACGACGAATTCGCGCCGGTGGCGCTCATGGCGCTGCTCAAGCATCCGTTGGTGTCGCTGGGCCGGTCGCGCACGGCGCATCTGGCCGAGATCCGCCGGCTGGAGCGCGAGGCGCTGCGCGGCATGCGGCCGGCCCCGGGCCTCGACGGCCTGCGCGCGCATCTCGCCGGCAAGGGGTTCGACGACCTGCTTGGCGCGCTCGATGCGGCGTTCGCACCCGTCGCGTCCGCGACAGCCGATCTTGCAAGCCTGTTCGATGCACATGTGCGCGCGGCCGAAACATTGTCGAGCGGCGAGGATGGCGAAAGTGCCGTCTGGGCCGGCGAGACGGGCGAGGCGCTCGCGCGCTTCGTCGGCGAAGCGCGACTTGCGGCCGGCAGCTACGGCCCGCTCGACCCGCGACGCTTCGCCGATTTTCTCGACGTCCTCCTCGAAGGGGCGACGTTCCGCCCGGCACATGGCGGCCATCCGCGGCTGGCGATCCGCGGCACGCTCGAAGCGCGTCTCGTCGGTGCCGACCGCGTCATCCTCGGCGGGCTGGTCGAGGGCGTGTGGCCGGCGGACACGCCCGAAGATCCGTGGCTGTCGCGCCAGATGCGCGCGGCGGTCGGGCTTTCTTCCGCCGACCGGCAGATCGGCCAGGCAGCGCACGATTTCGCGCAGGCGCTTTCCGGCCCGCAGGTCGTGCTGACGCGCGCGCGCAAGCGCGACGGCGCACCTGTGCTGGCGTCGCGCTGGCTCCAGCGCCTCGAAGCGCTGCTGGGCTCCGACCCGCGCTGGAAGGCGACGGCGAGCGATGCCGCGGCGTCGTGGGCCCGCGAACTTGCCGGTGCGGGCGAGAAGGGCCGCGCAATCAAGGCGCCGCAGCCGGCCCCGCCGGCCGATGCGCGCCCGCGCCGGCTTACGGTCACGCAGGTCGAAACGCTCATCCGCGATCCCTATGCGGTCTATGCGCGCAACATCCTGCGCCTGAAGATCCTCGACCCGCTCGATGCCGATCTCGATGCGCGGGAGCGCGGCAACGTCTTCCATCGCGCGATGGAAACGTTCGTGAAGGAGTTTCCGCGCGACCTTCCCGAAACCGCTCTCGACCGGTTGCGCGGGATCGGCGCGGAGATCTTCGCGCCCCTCATGGCGCGCCCGGCGGTGCGCGCCTTCTGGTGGCCGGGCTTCCTCGAAGTGGCGACGTGGTTCGTCGGCGAGGAACGCCGGATCCGCGCGGTCGGAACGCTCCCCTGTCTCGTCGAGACGCAGGGCGCCGTCGAGTTCGACGGTTTCACGCTGACGGCGAAGGCCGACCGCATCGACAGGCACGCGTCCGGCACGCTCGCGATTCTCGATTACAAGACCGGCCAGCCGAGTTCGGCCAAGCAGGTCCGCATCGGCTTTGCGCCCCAGCTTCCGTTGACGGCGGCGATCGCGGCGCGCGGCGGCTTTCCCGGACTCGACGCGGCCGCGGCCGGCGAGCTTGCCTATGTCCGGCTCGGCTCGCGCAAGGCACCGGGCGAACGGCGCGTCGTCGCCAAGGAAGGCGAGGCGGCTTCCCTCGCCGAGGAACAGTTCGGCCGGTTGCGTGCGCTGGTCGCGCACTACGCCGACCCGTCGAAGCCCTATCTTTCCCGCCCGCGCCCGCAATTCGTGAAATACGCCGGCGATTACGACCATCTCGCGCGCTGGCGCGAATGGGCGAACGGGGGCGACGAGTGACCGACGAGGAAGCGATCGCCGAAGGCCTCGGCAACCAGCGAGCGGCAGCGGATCCCGAAAATTCGGTCTGGGTCGTCGCGAATGCCGGTTCGGGGAAAACCTATGTCCTCACGTCGCGCATCGTGCGGCTGCTGCTGGCGGGTGCACGACCCTCGGCGATCCTGTGCCTGACCTTCACGAAGGCGGCGGCGGCGGAGATGCGCGACCGGCTGTCGCGCCTGCTCGCGGGCTGGGCGACCGCCGACGACGCGACGCTCGACGCTGCACTGCGCGACCGGCTGGGGCGCGCACCCGGACCCGGCGAGGCGGAGAAGGCGCGCACGCTGTTCGCGACCGTCATCGACGCGCCCGGCAGCCTGCGCGTCCAGACGATCCATTCCTTCTGCGAAGGCCTGCTGAAACGCTTTCCGATCGAGTCCGGCGTGCCGCCGCATTTCGCCATCGCCGACGAGGCGGGCGGGGTCGATCTGAAGCGCGAGGCGCGCGAAAAGCTGATCGCGGATGCGGGCGCGGACGCCGTCCTTGGTGCCGCGCTGGCCGAGGCCGCACGCGCGGCCGGCGAAAGCGGATTCAACGCCGAGATCGACGGCCTGCTCAACCAGAGCCGTCGCGTGCGCCGCCTGCTCGCGGCCGGCGACGGCGACGGCGATGTCGACGCGGCACTGGCCGAGATCCGCCGCACGCTCGGCGTCGTGGGAGACGAGACGCGCGCCGACGCGTTCGCCGCACATGTCGCCGCATGCGACCGCGCCGAGCTCGACCGGGCGGTCGCCGCCC
The DNA here is from genome assembly GCA_965279565.1 of Tagaea sp. Taxonomy (GTDB): domain Bacteria; phylum Pseudomonadota; class Alphaproteobacteria; order CACIAM-22H2; family CACIAM-22H2; genus Tagaea. The sequence continues at coordinate 1,301,904 of OZ257249.1, forward strand.
TTGCCGCCGGATCGAAACGGGATTCGGATGTCGCCGAAACGTTTGCCACAAGTCTCGCGGCGACCGATCCCGAAACGGCGATCGAGAGCTGGCTGCTCGCGTTCCTGACCCAGGAGGGCAAGCCGCGCGCGGCCCTCGTCACGAAGCCCACGGCTGCGAAGAATCCAGGTCTGGCGGAGTTCCTGAAATCCGAACAGGTGCGCTGCGAGGCGCTCGGCGAACGGCTTTCCGCGATCGAGACGGCGGCGCGTTCCTGCGCGCTGTTCCGGCTGGGCGCCGGGTTGCTGGCGCGCTACGACACGCTGAAACGCGGGCGCGCACTGCTCGACTACGACGACCTGATCCTGCGCGCCGTGTCGCTGCTGAAGGGAGCTGCTCCCTGGGTCCTCTACAAGCTCGACGGCGGCATCGACCATGTACTGGTCGACGAGGCGCAGGACACGGCCCCCGAGCAGTGGGAAGCCGTCGGCGCCATCGTCGAGGAGTTCTTCGCCGGCGAAGGTGCGCGCAGCCGCGTGCCGCCGCGCAGCGTGTTCGTCGTGGGCGACGAGAAACAGTCGATCTTCAGCTTCCAGGGTGCGGATCTCGAGGCGTTCGAGCGCACACGCGAGAGTCTGCGCGCACGCGCGGCCGCCGCTTGGAAAGAGGTCCGCCTCGAAATCTCGTTCCGCTCCGGCCCCGTCGTCCTCGACATCGTCGATGCGACCTTCGCGCGCGAAGCCGCAAGCGACGGCGTGGTCGGTGCGGGGCGCAAGCTGTCGCACCGCGCGAAGCGCCTGCAGGCCGGCGGCCGGGTCGAGCTGTGGCTGCCGGAGATCCCCGAGGAACTGCCCGAACAGGAAGCTTGGGACGCGCCCGTCGACTACAGGTCGTCCTCGCACCCGTCCGAACGGCTGGCCGTGCGCATCGCGGCCACGGTGAAAGGCTGGATCGGCGTCGAGGATCTGCACGCGCGCGGGCGCAAGGTGCGGGCGGGCGACGTGCTCGTGCTCGTGCGCCGACGCAACCGCTTCTTCGAGGCGTGCGTGCGCGCGTTCAAGGATGCCGGCGTACCCGTCGCGGGTGCCGATCGCATGGTGCTTGCCGACCAGATCGCGGTGATGGACCTGCTGTCGCTCGCACGCTTCTGCCTGCTGCCGTCCGATGATCTGTCGCTCGCCGAGGTGCTGAAATCGCCGCTCTACGGCTTCGACGACGACGATCTGTTCGCCCTCGCCTGGAAGCGGCCCGGCCCGCTGTGGCCAGCCTTGCGCGCGCGCGCGACCGAGAACGCGAAATGGCGTGCAGCGGTCGACGAGCTTTCCTCCCTGCTCGCGCGCGCGGACTTCGTCGCACCCTACGAGCTTTTCGCGCATCTGCTCGACGCGCGCGACGGGCGCCGGCGGATGCTCGCCCGGCTGGGCCCCGACGCCGCCGATCCGCTCGACGAATTCCTCGCCGCGTGCCTTTCGGCCGAACGGGCGGGTGCGCCTTCCCTGCAGGGATTCCTGCGCCATTTCGAAGGCGGGGCGGGCGAGATCAAGCGCGACATGGAGCAGGGCCGCGACGAGGTGCGCGTGATGACCGTGCACGGCGCCAAGGGGCTCGAGGCCGACATCGTGTTCCTGCCCGACACGTGCGACGTGCCGCCGGCGCGCGGCGGCACCGTGTGGACCGAGCCGGCCGAAAGGCCCGGCGTGCCGCTCTGGCCGCCATCCGGCAAGTCGAAACACCCGGCCAGCGTTGCCGCACGCGATGCGCGTACGGCGCGCGAACAGGCGGAGTACCGGCGCCTTCTCTATGTCGCGGCCACGCGCGCGCGCGACCGGCTCTATGTCTGCGGCTGGTGCAAGGACGAGCCGACAGAGGGTTCGTGGTACGCGCATCTGGCCGGCGCCATCCGGGCGCATCCCAAGGCCATCGAGATCGACGCGCCCGACGGCAAGGTCTGGCGCATCGACGAGCCGGCCGGCGAAGCCGACGCGCGCGAAGCCGACGCGACGGCCGTCGCATCGGCCGGGACGCTGCCCGCATGGGCGACGGCGACGGCTGCGCCCGACGAACCGGTACCGCCGCGACCGCTCGCCCCGTCGCGTCCCGAGAACGAGCCGGCGGTGGCTTCGCCGCTGGGTGCAGGTGAAGGTTTCGCGTTCCTGCGCGGCAAGCTCATCCACCGCCTGCTGCAGTCGCTGCCGGACATGGAAGCCGCCGCCCGCCCGCAGGCCGCCCGCCGATTGCTGGCGCGTCCGGCCTATGGCCTCACGCCTGCGCAGATCGACGAGCTGGCGGGCGAAACGCTGGCCGTGCTCGATCATCCCGAATTCGTCGCCGCGTTCGAGGGGACCGGTCTTGCCGAGGCGGCGGTCGTGGCGCGGCTGGGCGGGCGCGCATTGTCGGGGCGGATCGACCGGCTCGTCGTGCGCGACGATGCGGTCTACGTGATCGACTACAAGACCAACCGCCCGCCGCCGGCGGATGTCGCGGGTGTGGCGCCTGTCTATCTGGCGCAGCTCGCGGCGTACCGCGCGGCACTCGCGCCGCTGTTCGAAGGACGGGCGATCCGCTGCGCGCTGTTGTGGACGCACGCACCGCGCCTGATGCCGATACCCACAGCATTGCTCGACGCGCACGCGCCTAACTGACTGATAACGCGCGACAGTTTCTTTCAGGTCGGTGCGCCTTGACCGCGCCCTTTGCGCTTCCTACCTTCTCGTATCTTCGATTCGCCGTTCATTCGCGAGGCTTCCATGAGCGCCAACACGACCAAGGTTACCGATGCCAGCTTCCAGACCGACGTGCTCCAGTCGGCGTCCCCGGTGCTGGTGGATTTCTGGGCGGAATGGTGCGGCCCCTGCAAGCAGATCGCACCGGCACTCGACGAGCTCGCCGGCGACATGGCCGGCAAGCTGACCGTCGCCAAGATCAATATCGACGAGAATCCGATGACGCCGTCCAAGTACGGTGTGCGCGGCATTCCGACGCTGATGCTGTTCAAGGGCGGCGAAGTTGCCGCGACCAAGATCGGCTCGCTGCCCAAGAGCAAGCTGTACGAGTGGGTGCAGCAGAACGTCTGATCCGCCGCGCGCCAGCGCCGGCGGTTCCGGAACCCCGGGCCTGACGGCGCGGGGTTTTCGCTTTTCAGGCGAGCTGCGCGTCGAGCCAGGTCGCCAGACGCGCACCATAGTGCGCCCAGGTGAAATCCTCGGCGCGTGCGCGTGCGGCGACCGCCATGCGTGCGCGCAGGTCGCCATCGCGCGCGAGAAGACGCAACCGGTCGACAAGCGCATCGACGTCGCGCACCGGCACGACGAAGCCCTCGGTGCCGTCGCGCACGACCGAGCCGGTATTGGGCGTGCAGACGACCGGCAGGCCCGAGGCGAGCGCTTCGTAGCTCGCGAAGGCGGAGCCTTCGTGCAGCGACGGGTAGGCGAAGACGTCGGCCGTCTGGAACAGCCGGTGCACTTCGTGGAACGGCACGTGGCGCACGTGGCGGAACACGTCCGCGTAGGGTGCAAAGGCCGCCGGATCGCCGGCAAGCTTGCCCACGCAGACAAGCTCGAGCCCCGGGATGTCCGCGCGTCTGGCCGCTTCGAGCAGGTACTTGATTCCCTTGCGCTGGGTGAGCGCCCCCACGAACAGCACGCGGAATTTGCCGTCCGGATCGCGCGGCCGTTCGGGCGGGCGGAAACGGTCCGTATCGACGCCGTAGGGAAGCACGAAGATCCGCGCCGGATCGGCGCCGTTCGCGACCATCGTGTCGCGCACATATTCCGACGGCACGATGATGCGGTCGGCCTCGACCGCTTCGGTCGTGCATTGCGCCGTGACGCGCGCCGGCGGCAGCGGCAGCGTCTCGGCGAATTCGGGGGCAAGGCGCGCTTCCTCGGCGAACAGGTCGAGCCCGCTGCTTATATGCCCGATCACCTGGTTGAGGATCGCGAGGCCTCCGTAACTCTGCGTCGCGCGCTGGGCGAGCAGGGCGGAGCTGTCGTGGCCGATCGTGAAACGCGGCCGTTCGGCCAGCACGCGCTGGGCAAACTGTGCGTCGAACACGTCGTTGCGCCATGCGATGGCCGCCAGCTGCCGCTCGGCCGACAGTTTCAGGCGCGTCGAGGCGACGTACATCAGTTCGGGCACGGGCTGGAACGACACGCGCGCCGGATCGACGCCGGGATGCGAACGGCGCTTCAGTTCGCGCTCGACGCGCGCGCGGATCGCCGGGGGCAGCAGCCCCGTCAGTGCGGGAAGCAGTCCGCGACCGGTCCAGAACAGGCCTGTCTCGAACGCGGCGTCGTAGCCGGCCTTCTGGAGTGCGGCGACGAGCTGGTAGGCCAGATGGTTCGAGCCGGGATGGCCGATCAGGCCGCGTATGCCGGCGCGCTTCATCGCCAGACCCGCGACGTCAGCCGCCGGACATGCGCGAAATCCTCCGCTGTCGGGCGGAACAGCGGCAGCACGGGTGCACCGATCTGGCGGTTGAGCGACGCGGCCATCGCGGCGAGTGCCACGACGTTCGCGACGACCAGCGCCCAGGCCGCCCCGTAGATCCCCAATACGGGCAGCAGACCGTAGAGCGACAGGGCGGCGGCGATCAGGCCCGCGGCCTCGGCCCAACCGATCGCGAGCGAACGGTCGAACGCGTTGAGGGCCTGGATGAACATCAGCTTCGCCGCGAAGAACGGCAGGCCGAGCAGCATGATCTGGCAGATCGTGGCGCTGCTGTCGAAAAGGCGGCCGAAGATCAGCGGCACGAGATATTCGGCAAGGACCGCAAGGCCCGCGGCACTCGCGATCGACAGCGCCATCGCGAGTCGCAGATAGGTGCCGAAGATGCGCAGCTTCTCTTCCGCCGTCGGCGCCTGGCTGATCTTCGGGAAGGCGACACCCGCGACCGTGTTGACGAGGATCATCGGCCCGTTGGCGACGGTCAGCGCCACAACATAGAGCCCCATGTCGCTCGAAGTCAGCCACAGCGACACGGCCATCTGGTCGACGCGCTGGCGCAGGGTGTTGACCATCTCGCCAACATGGACGCGCGCGCCGTAGAAGACGAGCCCCTTGGCCGCCTGCAGGTCCGGCTTCCAGCCGACCCAGCCCTTGCGCGCCAGCCAGACGAGCCCGACGATGGCCGACACGAGCGTGCCGGCGATGTACGCGATGGCAAAGGTCTCGACGCTGCTGTGGCCGGCGACATAGAAGCCGACGATGAAGCCGAGATACCCGAGGCCCACGAGTGCGCGCACCACGTTCCACGCGACGATGTCGAGATGGCCCTGAAACATCGTCGCGACGAACAGCGAGAACAAATAGACCGGCACGAACGCAGCCAGATACCAGAATTCGACGAGCTTGACGGTCGCGGAGTCCTGCGCGATGGCGTAGGGCAGGACGACGAGCCCGATCGTGACGATCGCGACCGAGAGAGCCAGCCCGATCCACATGACCGTAGCGAACAGAACCTTCGGGCTCGCCGCGCGCGTGGCAGCGCGATACATGAGCGCGTCGGACATCGCGAGGATGCCGAACTCGATCAGCAGGCCCGGCCACAGCATGATCTCGGCAAGCTCGCCGCGCCCTTCGGGCAGCAGCAGGCGCGCGGCGAGCAGGCCCGTCACGATGTTGACGATCTGGATCAGGATCGTCGTGACGAACGAGATCGACATGTCTTTCATGGCGCGATCCGCCCCGGACACACGGCGGCGAGGGCCGCGCGCAGTCCCGCGACGTCCTCGCGGTAGCTCCATGTCCCGACGATCTCGGCAGAACGGCGGCCCATCGCGGCAAGGCGGGATTCGTCGCGCAGCACGTCGGCGAGTGCCCGGGCAAGGTCGGCGACGTCGTCGGTCCGGAAGATGGCGCCGTTCTCGCCCGGTTTCGCGAGATCGGGGGCCGCCCCGATGCTGTCCGAGCAGATCACGGCCTTGCCGGCGCACATCACCTCGTTGACGACGAGGCCCCAGGCCTCCTGCCCCGAGGGCAGCACGAACAGGTCCGCGAGGTCGTAGCAGGGCGGCAGTTCGTTCTGCTTCTTGAAGCCGAGGAAGCGCACGGCGTCGGCGCCAAGCTTCGCGGCGGCCGCTTCCAGCTCGCCGCGCTGCGGGCCGTCGCCGACGAAGACGAGGACGGGGTCGCGCATCGCCGGATCGGCGTGGATGCGCGCGAAGGCGTCGAGCAGCAGGCCAGGGCGCTTGCGTTCGATGAGCTTGGCGCAGAACAGCACGACCGGCCGCCCCGGCGCGATGCCCAGTTCGCGCTTGAACGCGTCGCGCCGCACGGATGCCGCACGCGCCTGGTCGGCGAAGCGGTCGTTGTCGACCGCATAGGGCACGTGGAAGATCCGCCCGGCCGGCACGCCGTAATCCAGATAGTACTGCCGGTTCAGCGTGCCGATCGCGAGATAGGCGTCCACGCCCAGCTTCAGCGCTTCGAAGAACGCGCGCTTGGCGAAGCGCTTGGCGGGCGAGCGCACGGCCGAGATCGGCGTTGCCTCGTCGCGGATCATCACCTTGATGCCGCGCTTCTTCGCCGACAGGATCGCCGCCCAGTGGCTGAAATGCGCGTAGCCGTGGATCCACAGCGCGTCGAACTTTCCCTCGTCGAGGGCGCGCGCGAAGCCCGTCGACAGCGGCCGCCACAGCGTCAGCGGCTCGATGATGCCGGCCGGCGGCTGCGGGTCGAGGCGCGCGAGCGTGCGGTGCGCGTAGCCTTCGACGAGCGGCACGTCCCAGATGATCTGCTGGCCGAAATCGCCGGCGACGAACGGACGTGTCGTAAAGTCGGTACCGAAGAAGGCCTTGAAGTCGATGTCGGGCTGGCTCGCCACCATGCGCAGCAGCGGCGCCTGGTAGGGGATCGGATGCGTGACGAGATAGGCGAGGCGGAGCTTGTCCATGGCCGGGCTCATGCCGCGTCCGTGAAGGCGCGGTAGACCTGCCGCGACCAGCCGCGCAGGCCGCGCAAGGCGGCATCGGGATGCGCTTCGCCCATCAGCCATTCGCGCACCGGCACGACGAAGCCGGTCTTCGGCCGGTCGACCAGCTCGCGGGGAAGCGGCGGGTGCGGCGTGGCGGCCAGCGCGCGCTTGCCGGGTGCGCCCAGCGAGGCGAGTGCCCCCGCAAGGAACACCGGATCGACGAACGGCACGCGGATCTCGATTGAATGGGCCATGCCCGCCCAGTCGCCATCGCGCAGCAACCGGTCGCGCATGTAGTTCGCGATCTCGAGCGCCGACACTTTCAGCCTGTCGCTGGGTACATGCTTGAGCCCGCGGTCGAGCGTGTCGGGATAGCCGAGCGTGGCGAGCCCTTCCTCGGCCATCGCGCGCGGCAGCAGCCCGGCGATCTCCCACGGCATGTGCAGCGCGCGTCGCAGCAGGTAGGCGCCCGGATAGGTCGATCCGTACTCGAGCAGGCCCGCGTATTTCGGCGACGTGAGGCTGCCGATCCAGTCTTGCGTCGCCGCGCGGAACAGCGGCCCGAGGAACGCGAAGGGGGCGGTCCGGCGCACGAGTGCGGGGATCTGCGCGAAGCCGGGATAGCCCGCGAAGATCTCGTCGCCGCCGAGACCGGACAGCGCCACCTTGAGGCCCACGCGCTTGGCCGCGCGCGCGACGAAATAGGTGTTGATGCCGTCGACGGTCGGCTGGTCCATCGCGGCGAACAGCGCCTCGCGCTCGGCGGCGAACTCGGCCTGCCCGATCCACAGCGTGTGCTGGCGCGTGCCGCGCGCGCGCGCGAAGGCCTCGGCCAGCGCCGTCTCGTCGTTCGCCGTCCCGCGATAGGCGTCGAAGCCGAGCGTGACGGTGTCGAGCCGGCCCGCGTCGTTCTCCGCCGCGATCCCGGCAAGCACGGTCGAATCGATCCCGGCCGACAGGAACACGCCGACCGGCACGTCGGCGATCATGTGGTGGGCGACCGTGTCGCGCACGGCATCGCGCAGGCTGGGTGCCGGCGAAGCGGGTGCCGCGAGTGCGGCGCAGAGGTCGAAGAAGGGGACGGGCTTTCCCGCACCCTTCGCGTCGACCCACATCGACGTGCCCGCGGGCAACGCGGAGATGCCGCGATAGAGCGTGTGCGGATCGGGCACGTGGCCCCACAGGAAGAAGCCCGCATGGCCGGCCGGGTCGGGGCGCGTGTCGGGCCGGTCGGCCGCCAGCAGCGCCTTCACCTGGCTTGCGAAGCGCAGCGTGGCGCCATCATCGGCAAGGTACATCGGCTTGATGCCGAACGGATCGCGCGCCAGGAACATGCCGCCCTTGGCCGGATCGTGGATCGCGAAAGCGTACATGCCGCGCAGGTGGCGCAGCATGCCCATCCCTTCGCGCGCGTAGAGATGCAGCAGAATCTCGGTGTCCGACGTCGTCTCGAAGACGGCGCCTTCGCGCGCCAGGCGCTCGCGCAGGGTCTTGTAGTTGAAGATCTCGCCGTTGAAGACGATGCGGATGTCGGTGCCGGCAAGCCGCATGGGCTGGTCGGCGAGGCTGCGCAAATCGACGATGGCAAGCCGCCGGTGGCCGAAGGCCAGACGCCCGTCGGCGGAGAAATACTCGCCCGTCCCGTCGGGGCCACGCGCGGCCATCGCGTCGCGCATCGCGCGCAGCTCGCCCTCGCGCAAGGGCGGCGCGCCGGCGGCGTAGGCGAAGGCGCCGGCGATGCCGCACATGCTATTTCACCGCCACCGCGAAGAGGTTCTGCGTCAGCACGTCGTGCCGGCGCGAACCGGTCTCGACCGCGAGATAGAAGCGCAGCGTGGCGCGGATCGCGCGCCACAGGATCGCGCGCACGAGGCTGGCCGCCCCGTGCACGGCCGGCGGATCCTCGAAGCAGTCGACCTTTACCCAGCCCGAGGCGAGGAAGAGCTGCGCGAGGCTCTCCGGCGTGAACGCGACCTCGTGTGTGAAGTCCGAATAGATCATCAGCGTGCCGAAGGGCGAAGCGCCGTTGGGCACGTGCAGGATGAGCCGGCCGCCCTTCTTGAGGACGCGCGCGATCGCGTCGATCGCGTCGATCACCTCGTCGCGCGTCAGATGCTCGAGCACGTCGAACAGGATGACGGCGTCGTAGCTCGCGTCCGGTGCGGCGGCGAGGGCTTCCATGAGCTGCCCTTCGCGGATGCCTTCGATGCCGAGCCGGCGGGCGGCGGCGATCTGGGCGGGCGAACCGTCCACACCCTCGATGTTCGCGTAGCCGAGCTTGCGCGCGAAATGCAGCAACGCGCCGTGCCCGCAGCCAAGTTCCAGGATCCGCGCGTTGCGGTCGGCCGGGAAATGCGCGCGCACCAGCCGCGTGAGATGCGCTTCGCGCGGGGCAAGCCCGTCGAGCGTTTCGGGCGCGAGCGGCGCGCAGGTCGCCGCCGTGTAGTTGGCGTAGATGCGTTCGCGGAAGCGGTTGCCGGTCATGTCCGCCTCACGCCGCAAGCTTCGTGCGTTCGACGAAGCGTGCGAGCAGGCGTTCCTGCTGCTCGACATAGCGGTCGAATGCGAAGAGCTTTTCCACCGTGCGGATGCCGGCGGTTCCCATGCGTGCGCACAGGGCCGGATCGTCGCGCAGCGACGCGAGCGTGGCGGCAAGTGCCGAGACATCGAGCGGCGAAATCGCGAAGCCGCAGGGATCTTCCGCGACGATCGCTTCGGGCGATCCGTCCTCGTTGCCGCACACGAAGGCCGTGCCGCACGCGGCCGCCTCGATCAGGCCGAGCGGAACCGCCTCGCCCCAGCCCGGCCCGCCGCGCGCCACGAGCGTGGCGACGTCGGCGGCGGCATAGAGCAGCGGCAGCTGTTCCTGCGGTGCGCGTCCGGTGAAGCGCACTTGCGCCGCCACACCGGCGTCGCGCGCATAGGCTTCCATCGCTTCGCGATCGGGGCCCGAGCCGACGACGATGTAGAGCAGGCGCGGATCGGCGAGTTTCGCGATCGCGTCGATCGTCTGGCGCTGGCCCTTGTTGGGCGGCAGCAGCATCGCCGCGACGGTCGTCACGACGAAGCGCCCCGCAAGATCGTTCCAGCCATAGGCCTTCGCGATCTCGGCGCGCGCGGCTTCCTTCGCCATCGGCGCGAAGAACTTCACGTCGACCGGATCGTAGAGCAGCCCGGTCGGCGGCACGAAGCTGCGGAATTTCGGCATCCAGTCGATCGTGTACTTGCAGTCGGCGATGACGAGATCGGCCGCGGCGAACGCCGCTTCGCGAAGGGCCGGCAGCTTCGTCAGGATGTCGATGTTGTAGACGTTGACGGTGAAGGGCGTGCCCGAGATCTTCTTCACGAGCCAGCCGAGGCCGGCGAGGAACACGTGGTTGAGCATGACGAGATCGTAGCGCCCGCGCGCGGCGATCGCCTCGCGCACGAGTGTGGCGACCGCAAGCAGGCGGTTCTCGAACGGCAGCTTGCGGTGCGCGATGCCGGGGGCGAGGGGTGCGCCGGGCTGCTTGTCGATCGACACGATATCGAGCGTGTGGCCAAGCCGCTTCAGCGCCGCGACCTGATAGCGGCTGTACGTGGCGATGCCGCCATAGCCTTCGATGTCGAAGCCGAGGAAGAGGATGCGCATGAAATTCCCGAGGGGTTTCCGGAGGATAGCGCTACTTGCGCGCGACCGCCAGAAACGTCTGGCTGAAGATCGCATCGCGGCCGGTCTCGCCGGTCTCGGCGGCAAGCGCCAGGCGCAGCACGAAGCGGACGAGCTTCCAGAGGATGTAGCGCGCCATGCTCTTGAGGCCGTGGGCCACCGGCTGGTCCTCGTGGCAGGCCACTTCCCGGAAGTCGCACACGAGCATCAGCTGCTCGATCGACCGGCGCGTGAACGAGCCGGTCGCCATGATGTCCCAGTAGCGCACGCGCCCGGCGAACAGCGCCTCGCCGTTGGGCAGGTGCATGATGAAGCGCCCGCCCGGCTTCAGCACGCGGCGCACCTCGTCGGCCAGGCGCAGCTGCGTGGCCGGATCGAAATAATGGTAGAGGTCGAAAAGCACGATGGCGTCGTGGCTGTCGGACGGTGCCGCGCGCAGCGTGGCCATCAGGTCGCCCTGGCGCACGCCGTCGATCTTGAGCTGGGCGGCCATCGCGACCTGCTCGGGGCTCGCGTCCACGCCTTCGATGTTGCGGTAGCCGAGCCGGCGCGCGGCCCAGACGATGGCGCCGTGGCCGCAACCCAGATCGACGATTTTCGCATCCCGGTCGGCCGGGAAATGCTCGCGCACCAGCTTCTCGAGGAACGGCCAGCGCCGGTCGAGATTGCCCGCCGCGTCCGAGACGGCGGCATGGGTCGAGACGTAGCGCGCGAGAAAGCGCTGGCGCCAGTCGGTGGCGGGATTCTGTTCGTTGTCCATGATTCCTGTCCGTCCCTAACGGCTCAGCCGCCGAAGCATTCCCGGCGCACGACCAGCCGGTCCGGTTCGCGCATCATCGCCGCTGCACCGCCGCCCTGTTCGCCGCGCCCCGGATCGTTCATCGCCATGACGAACTGGTCCGGATAGATCTTGAGGCCGCCCGCTTCCGGGACAAGCCATTGGATTCGCACGATTCTCCGGCGCCGGTCCGACGGGTCGGGGTCGATCGAGACGACCCGCGCGAACGGGCCGGGCCCGTCGACGAGGATCGGATCGACCGCCATCTCGGCGGCCCCGAAGGTGCCCGGCTCCAGACGCGCGAGGCGCAGCGTTTCGATGCAGTCGAGCACGGGATCGGGCAGGCGCCAGCCGGCAAGTTCGAGGGCCAGGAAGTCGCGTGCCAGATCGCTTTCCAGCGCGCGCAGGTTGGTCTGCGCGGCGGCCGGGCCGCACAGGAAAAGGGCCAGAAAACACCAGCTTGGGATCGACCGCATCGTGCCCTCGTCGCGCGCGGGGGTTCGTAGCGCGTCCGCCCGGTGCGGGCAAGGGACCTGTGCGCGACGGCCCCGGCGGGGCTAGAGTATCCCCCGATTCGTCCGCCTGCCCGAAAGTCGAAGTCTCCCATGCAATCCGGTTCCACCGCCTGCGGCGCCGCCCGATGAAGCGCCGCCGTACCGCCGCCGCCGTCGCGGCCGCCGATTTCAAGAACGCGATGCGCCGCCTCGCCGCCGGCGTGACGATCGTGGCGACCGCCGGGCGCAAGGACGGGCGCTGCGGGCTCACGGCCACGGCCGTATGCTCGCTTTCGGCCGATCCGCCGCAGCTTCTCGTCTGCGTCAACCGCGACACCGCCCCCAACGCCGCGATCGCGCGCGCGGGACGCTTCTCGGTCAACGTGCTCGCCACGCGCCACAAGGCGCTGGCGCTGCGGTTCGCCGGCGTGACCGGCGTGCAGGGCGACGAACGCTTCGCGCGCGGCGACTGGATCGCCGCCGCGACCGGTGCGCCCGTGCTGGCAGACGCGCTCGCCTATTTCGACTGCAAGCTCGTCGACAGGATCGAATCGGGCACGCATACGGTCTTCATCGGCGAGGTGCGCGCGGCGCATTCGCACAAGAACGGCGTGCCGCTGCTCTATGCCGCCGGAGCCTTCCAGGCGCTCGCCAAGAAGGCCGCCCGGCGTCGCGACCGCGCGAAGTGAGGGCGTTCGCCCCCCTGCGCGATCCGATCTTCGCCCGGCTCTGGTCGGCACTCGTCGTGTTCACGACGGGCGACGAACTCTACCGCGTGGCGCTGGTGTGGCTGGCGGTCGGCCTCGTCGGCCGGCAGGCCGGCTATCTCAGTGCCATGCAGTCGGCCTGCATGCTGGTGGGGGCGGCCCTCGGCGGCTCGCTTGCCGCCGCACTCAGCCAGCGCCGCGCGATGTCGATCTTCCTGGCAATCGGTGCCGGCTGCGTGCTGGTTCCGCCGATCGCGTGGGAGGCCGGCTATCCTTCGTTCGCGGCGCTGATGGTGCCGGCCATCGCGGTCTCGCTGATGCGCGCCCAGCTCGAGCCGACGATCCAGGGGCATCTGCCGGTCCTGGTTCCCGACCGCGACGTGCTGTTCGCCGCCAACGGGCTGATCGACGGCGTGCGGCGCATGGCGCGCATCACCGGCCCGATCTTCGCCGCGGCACTCGCGGCGGTCTTCGCCGTCCACGACCTCTTTTTCGTCTACGCCGCCGCCCTTCTGTTCGCGGCCTACATGCTGCTGCGCGTCGGCAACGCGATCCCGGAACGCGAAGGCCGCAGCGACGGCGGCTTCGTGATCGGCGTGCGCATCGTGCGCGGCGAGCGGCTGCTGCGCGGCCTGCTGTCGCTCAAGAGCGTCACCGACGCGTGCTGGGTCGTCGTGATCGGCCATGCGCTGCCGCTGACCATCGAGCAGAGCAACGCAAGCTGGCTCGGCATTTCGGGCGTGGCCGCCTACGGCGCCGGCCTTGCCGCCTATGGCGTGGCCAACATCGTTTCGAACATCGCGATCGTCTCGATCGCCCCGTCGCTGTCGGCCTCGCGCATGGTCGCGGGCCTCGCCTTCATGGGGATGGGCCTGACCGCGATGGGGGTGGGTGCCTATTTGGCACCCGAGCCGCTGCTGCTGCCCGCACTCTATGCGGGGCTCGCGTTGGCCGCCATCGGCGGGCCGATGTGCGACATCCCGCTCGCCATGCGCATCCAGCTTGCCGGCGGACCGTCGGCCCCGCGCGCGGCGGCGGCGTCGGTCCATCGCGTGCGCATGTTCATGACGTTCGGCGGGATCATGCTGGCCGGCCTGCTGTCGCCAAGCCTGTTCGGCGCGTTCGGCGTGGCGCAGACGATGCTGGGCACGGGCTTCCTGTGCACCGGCATCAGCCTTCTGGCCCTCGTCCTGGTGCGGCGCGCCGGCGGGTGATGCTAGCATCGCGGGAATCGGGGAGAGAAACGACGCGCATGCAGACGACACCGCTCTGGCCCGCCAGGCTCGACCATATCCGCCGCGATTCCGACGCGCCCGACCGGCTCGTGGCGTTCTACCGCGACGCGTTCGGCATGGCGGCGCGGGAACTTGGCGACGGGCTCTGGCTGCTCGAAGGCTTCAACCGCCGCCTGCTCGTGGGGCCGGGCGAGAAGGGCGGGCAGAACCTGTCGGCCTTCCGCGTGCCGGATGCCGCACAGCTCGCCGCACTTCGCGCGCACTGCGCCGCGCAGGGTCTGGCCCTGCTGTCCAATCCCACGAAGCTGTTCGCCGAAGGCTTCGCGCTCGCCGATCCCGACGGCCGCATCCTTGCCTTCGGCCTGGCGGACGCGAAATTCCCCGTGCCGCCGCCGGGCCCGGGCGCGCAGGCATTTCCCGGGCGCCTGCAGCATGTCGTCTACGCCACGACGGACCTTGCGCGGCTGATCGATTTCTATGTCGGCAAGCTCGGCTTCCGCACGTCGGACGACGTGATGCAGGGCAACCAGGTGACGGCGACCTTCTGGCGCTCGGATGCCGAGCACCATTCGCTCGCCGCGTTCCGCGCACCCAAGGCCGGCGGCGACCACCACGCCTACGAGACGACGGGCTGGGGCGACATCAAGCTGTGGGCCGACCACATGGCGAGCCTGCATATCAAGCTGTGGTGGGGCCCCGGCCGGCACGGGCCGGGCAACAACCTGTTCTTCATGGTCGAGGACCCCGACGGCTACAAGGTCGAGATCTCGGCCGAGCTCGAGACGATGGGGCCGGAATTCAAGTCGCGCCGCTGGGAGCACGGCGAGCGTGCGCTGAACCTGTGGGGCGGCGCGTGGATGCGCAGCTAGCTTCCTAGCGCGCGAGGATTTCGCCCGCGCGCGGATCGCGCGCCTGCCAGCCCGCACGCTCCAGCTCCGGCGTGTCGCTGTCGGCCTCCGGCCAGCCCACGCACAGATACGCGACGAGCGACCAGTCGCGCGGAACCTCGAGGAGTGCGGCGACGCGCGAGGGTTCCAGGATCGAGACCCAGCCCACGCCCACGCCGCGCGCGCGCGCCGCCAGCCACAGCGCGAACACCGCACCGACGGCCGAATAGCGCAGCGTTTCGGGCATCGTGGCGCGACCCAGCCCGTGGCCGGCGGCCGTCGAATCGTCGCAGAAGACGGCAAGTTGCTCGGCCGCCCGGTCGAGCCCGGCGAGCTTGAGCGTGGCGTAGCGGACCGCCCGTTCGTCGTCCTGCCCGGCGAGGGCGGCCGCATTGCAGCGTTCGAACTCCGCCTTCACGGCCGCGCGCCGGGCCGGATCGGCCACGCGCACGAAGCGCCAAGGCTGGCTGTTGCCGACCGACGGGGCGAGGGCGGCCCTGGCCACGAGGGCGTCGAGCATGCCGTCGGGCAGCGGATCGGGGCGGAAACGGCGCACGTCGCGCCGCCAGCGCAGCAGCGAATCGAGCGCTTCCACGAAGGCTTCGTCGAATTCCGGGGGTGATTCTGGAGCCATTTCCTGTTGTTCCGACGGGGTTGCCGCAGGCCGCCGGACGGGCTATCCAACGGACATCGAATTTGCCGGCCGGCATCGTATCGGCCGGGCCATCCGGGAAGGAAGATCGCACATGAAGCTCGCGAGCGTACGCGTCGGCAAGAAGGAAACCTACGGCGCAGTCGTCGCCGGCGGTCTCGTGGATCTCGGCAAGAAGTTCGGCAAGAAGTGGCCGACCCTGCGCATGGCCCTGCTCGGCGGCGGGCTCGGCAAGCTCAAGGCCTATGCCAAGGGCCGCAAGCCCGACATCAAGGACGGCAAGTTCGCCTGGATCCCGGTCATCCCGGACGCGCCGCGCATCTTCTGCGCCGGCGTCAACTATCGCGAACACCGCTCGGAGACCGGCCGTCCCGACACGCTGCACCCGACGATCTTCACGCGCTACGCCTACACCCAGATCGGCCATGGCCAGCCGATGCTGAAGCCCAAGGAGAGCGAACGCCTCGACTGGGAAGGCGAGCTTGCCATCGTCATCGGCAAGAAGGGTCGCCGGATCCCGCGCGAGAAGGCGATGGGCCATGTCGCCGGCTACGCCTGCTACAACGACGGTTCGGTGCGCGATTACCAGCGCCACACCTCGCAGTTCACGCCCGGCAAGAACTTCGCGGGGACCGGCGGTTTCGGCCCGTGGATGGTGACGTCCGACGAGATGAAGGACATCACCAAGCAGACGCTGACCACGCGCGTGAACGGCCACGTGAAGCAGCAGGCCACGATCGACATGCTGATCCACGACATCCCGCAGCTGATCGCCTACATCTCGACCTTCGCCCCGCTCGAACCGGGCGACGTGATCGTCACCGGCACGCCGGGCGGCGTGGGTGCGGCGCGTACGCCGCCGGAATTCATGTTCCCCGGCGACACGGTCGAGATCGAGATTTCCGGCGTCGGCCTGCTGCGAAACCCGATCAAGGAAGGCTGAGCACCCGCGCGGCGACGCCTCAGGCGTTGCCGCGCGCCTCGCGCCACAGGCCGAGCTTCTCCTGCACGGGCCGGTCGGAGAAGGCGAACAGCACCGCGTCTTCCGACGCTTCATGCCGGCGCCAGTTCCACGACGGCACGACGAAGATGTCGCGCGGCCCCCATTCCAGCGTTTCCAGTTTCCCGCCCGGCCCGAACACGTGGGTCTTGCCGCGCCCTTCGGTGCAGCAGAACACGGTGCCGTCGGTCGAGCGGTAGGGTGCCGTCGAGAAATCCTTGGGCAGCAGTTGGATCGACGTGCCGATCGTCGGCATCGCCCAGCCGCCGTCGAGCGGATTGACGTAGCGCATGTGCAGGCCGTTGCACGCGTCCCATTCCTGCGTGCGGCGCAGCGTTTCGAGCGCCGCGCGCGTGCGCTCGTAGGGATAGTTGAAGACCGGGCTTGCCGCCGAGCGGCGCTCGAACCCGACCGGCAGCAATCCTTCGCCGAAGCGCGCATGCGAATCGCCGGCCGGACGCGACAGCATCTGCATGTCGTCCGAATGCCCTTCGGCGAACGACGCGTCGAGGAAACCGACGATCGGGATGTCGAGCCCGTCGAGCCACACCATCGGTTCGGCCGATTCGTTGCCGTGGTCGTGCCATGTCCACGACGGCGTGATGACGAAGTCGCCGGGCCGCATGAGCGTCTTCTCGCCGTCGACGGCCGTGTAGGCGCCGCTGCCTTCCACGATGAAGCGCAGGGCCGATTGCGTGTGGCGGTGTGCGGGCGCCACTTCGCCCGGCAGGATCAGCTGCAGACCGGCATAAAGCGTGTTCGTGATGCGCGACTGGCCCGGCAGGCCGGGATTCTCGAGGATCAGCACGCGCCGTTCCGCTTCCTTGGCCGTGATCAGGCCGCCGGCCTCGAGCACGAAGGGGCGGACCGTGTCGTAGCGCCACAGATAGGGCAGGGCCGCACTCTTCGGCTCCTTCGTGATGAGGTTCTTCATCACTTCCCAGAGCGGTGTGAGGCTCGCACCCGCGATGCGCGAATAGAATTCCTGGCGTTCGGGGTTTGCGTCCATGGCGGTGGCCTTCAGTCGAGCGCGAAGAACGCGCGGATGTTGGCCAGCAGTTCGGCCGCCTGGCTGCGCTGCGCCGTGCGCCGCTCGGCAGGCGGCATGGCGCGCAGCGTGGCATCGTTGGCGAGCTGGCGATGCAGCACGATGTCGCCCAGCCGCTTGGCGAGCGAGGGATTGGCCTGCAGGATCGGCCCCAGCGCCAGCTTGTCGAGTTCGAGCGCAGTCGTGTCGCACAGTGCCGTCACGTGCGCGCTGCGCGGGCTTCCGGTCAGCAGCGACATCTCGCCGAAGAAGTCGCCGGTTCCGAGCCTTGCCACCGCTACGCGCTTGCCGTTGCCATCGAGACTGACTTCGAACACGCCGCGCGCGACGATGAAGAGCGAGCCGTCGGTGTCGCCCTGCCGCACGACGTCGTCGCCGGCATGGAACGAGATCGGCCTTGCCGCCGAGGCGATGTTCGCGCGCAGCTCCGGATCGAGCGTGCGGAACAGGTCGACATGGTCGAGCAGGCGCTCGTGCATCGGCCGGTCGGCCTGCATCGGCTGGCCGATGGCGATCCCGGCAGCGTCGAGCGCGTACCAGATCGACGTCGTGACCTCGTCATGGACGCTCGAATCGTCGTTGAAAGAGTCGACCCAGTAGCGGACCTCGTAGACGACGGTCGTGTACTCGATCGATTTGGTCTCGACGGTCGGCCCGGGCTCGGCGCAGACGCGCATTGCCTTGAGTGCCGCGGCGGCGAGCGCCTCCTTCGCCACGCCCGGCGGGACGGTCGCGTCGAGCGGAATCAGTACGGATGCGCGATATCTCGGTGCCGGCGAGTCGTAGTTGACGATCTGTGCCGCCGCGAGCTTGGAATTCGGCAGCACGACCGTGTTGCCGTCGGCCGAGCGCAGGCGCGTGGCGCGCCAGTTGATCTCCTGCACCTGACCGACGAGATTGCTGTCGATCTGCACCCAGTCGCCCACGCGGTAGGGCCGCTCGATGTTGAGCGCGATGCCGCTGAACAGGTCGGCCAGCGTCGACTGCATGGCGAAGCCGATGACGACGGCGAGCACGCCGGAAGCGGCGAGCACGCCGGTGAAGGACTGGTCGAACGCGGCGGATACGATGCCGAACAGCGCCACGATCATTACGAGCGCGCGCACGACGTCCTTCAGCAGCTTCGGCACCGCGATCTTGCGCTTGTCGAGTGCGCGCCAGACGAAGCGCTCGAGCCCGACCAGCGACATGAAGGCGAGCAGGACCCACCACAGCACGCCGAAGACGCGCGCCGCGTCGGCGATCAGCCCCTTCAGCGTCGGCGACTGGAGCTGGGCCGCCAGTTTCGGCCCGCCGACCCACAGGGCGGTCGCGACGAGCAGGACGAGACCCAGGACGGAGAGACGCCGGCGCACGGGATCGTGCGAGCGCATGCCGGCCGCGGCGACCCAAACCATCGCGAGCGCGACGGCCGCGATGTAGATCCAGTAGTGGGCGGGTATGTCGGTCATGCGGGCTCGGAGGCGACGCTAGCGCACAATGGCGTCGAGCCGCTAGACTCCCGGCAAAAGGGGAGGGAACGCATGCGTCTCAAGGACAAGGTCGCGATCGTCACCGGCGGCGGCTCGGGCTTCGGCGAAGGTATCGCGGGGCGTTTCGCGGCCGAGGGCGCAAAGGTTGTCGTCGCCGACATCGATCTTGCCGCCGCGACGCGCGTGGCCGACGCGATCGGCCGCACCGGCGGGATTGCGAAGGCGGTGCGCGTCGACGTGTCGCGGGCCGACGACACGAAGGCGATGGTCGCGGCCGCGACCGGCGGCTGGGGCCGGCTCGATATCCTCGTCAACAACGCGGGCGTGAGCCACCGGAACGGTCCCATGCTGGGCGTGGACGAGGCGATGTTCGACCGCATCTTCGCGGTCAACGTGAAGTCGATCTATCTGGCAGCACAGGAAGCAGTACCGGTCTTCCGCAAGCAAGGCGGCGGGGTCATCCTCAATACGGCATCGACCGCCGGCATCCGGCCGCGGCCGGGGCTCGTCTGGTACAACGCGTCCAAAGGTGCCGCGATCTCGCTCACCAAGGCGATGGCGGTGGAGCTCGCACCCGAGAAGATCCGCGTGAACTGCATCTGCCCCGTGGCCGGCGATACGCCGCTGCTGGCGACGTTCATGGGCGAGGACACGCCGGAGAAGCGCGCGCAGTTCAAGGCGTCGATCCCGCTCGGCCGCCTTTCGACGCCCGAGGACATCGCCAACGCGTCGCTCTATCTGTGCTCGGACGAAGCTTCCCTCATCACCGGTGTCGCGCTCGAAGTCGACGGCGGGCGCTGCATCTAGATCGGGCATCGCTGGCATATGGATTGCTGAGAAGGGGGATCGTCCGATCCCCCTTTTTCATCGCGAGGCCAGCCATGCTCCGTCGCAGATTCCTCTCGGGTGCCGTCGCCGGCGCCACCGGTGCCACGCTTGCCGCTCCGGCGGTCGCCACGGCGCAGACCACGTTCAACTGGCGGATGACCAGCTTCTACGGTCCGAACGCCGCGTTCTATTCGACCGGCCCGGGCTCCGCCAAGGACCTGATCGAACGCATCCAGGCGATGTCGAACGGGCGCATCAAGATCCAGTTCTTCGGTGCGGGCGAGCTCGTGCCGGCGGGCGAAGGTTTCGACGCGGTGTCGCAGGGCATCGTCGAGATGAACTACGCCAATGCCTATTTCTGGACCGGCAAGAGCTTCGCTGCCCAGTATTTCACCGCGGTCCCGTTCGGGCTGAACTTCCAGGGCCTCAATGGCTGGATGTACGACGGCGGCGGTCTCGCGCTTTGGCGCGAGGTCTACGACCGGTTCAACGTCGTGCCGTTCCTGTGCGGCAATACCGGCGTGCAGATGACCGGCTGGTTCAAGAAGCCGATCGAGAAGATCGAGGATTTCAAGGGCCTCAAGATGCGCATCCCGGGGCTCGCGGGGCGCGTCTACCAGACGCTCGGCGTGGACGTGCGCCTGCTGCCCGGCGGCGAGATCTTCCCGGCGCTCGAGCGCGGCGTCATCGATGCGGCGGAGTTCGTCGGCCCGTTCCTCGACCGCCAGCTCGGCCTGCAGCGCGCGGCCAAGTACTATTACACGACCGGCTGGCACGAGACGGCGACGGCGTCGGAACTCATCATCAACAAGGCCGCGTGGGCCCGGCTTCCCGCCGACCTCAAGGCGATCGTCGAGAATGCGACGGCGGCCTGCAACGTCATCTCCGAGGCGTGGTGCCAAAAGAACAACGCCGAGGCGATGGAAGACCTGATCAAGAACCAGGGCGTCATCGCGTCGGCCCTTCCCGATCCGGTCATCGACGCGCTGCGTGCGGCGAACGACAAGATTCTCGAGGAAGCCGTCGCGCGCGACCCGGTCGTGAAGAAGGTCCACGACTCGTACATGGCCTACAAGGGCAAGTTCGACACGTGGTCGGGCTACAGCGAGACCGTCTACCACAACAAGATCCGGGTAAAGGCGTGACGCTTGTCGACGACGCGGCGGGCATGCCCGCCGCGGTCCGCCGGATCGACCGGCTGGTCGAGGAGATCGGCCGGTGGTCCGCGTGGACGACGTTCGCACTCGTCTGCCTGATGGCCGGCAACGTGCTGCTGCGCTACGTGTTCAACACCGGTTCGGTGTGGGCGCAGGAGCTGGAGTGGCACCTGCAGGCCCCGATCTGCCTGTTCGGCATGTCCTATGCGCTGGCGCACGGCGAGCATGTGCGCGTGGACGTGCTGTTCACCAAGTACGGGCCGCGCGGCAAGCTTGCGGTCGAGTTCGTTTCGGCGCTCGCCGGCGTGCTCGTCAGCTTCGCCGTCGTCTGGCTCGCCTGGGGCTATGTCGGCCAGTCCTTCGGCCAGTCGGAAGGCTCGGCCAATCCCGGCGGCATGCCGCTGCGCTGGGCGCTGAAGGCGATCATCCCGATCGGCTTCGCGATCATCCTCCTGCAGTACGCGTCGCTCGCCGCGCGCTACGCGATCCTGTTCCGCCGCACTTGAGCGCCGCCATGCCGATCTCCGAGATCTACGCCATCGCGATGCTCGTCAGCTTTTTCGTGCTGCTGATGATCGGCATTCCGGTCGGGCTGACGCTCGCCATCTCCGGCTTCGTCTTCGGCTGGCTGGGCTTCGGGCCGATGCTGTTCAACCTGCTGCCGCACCGGCTCTACGGCGTCATCACGAACTATTCGATGCTCGCGATCCCGATGTTCGTGTTCATGGGCGTGATGCTGGAGAAGTCGAAGCTCGCCATCGACCTGATGGACGTGATCGGCCATCTCGCCGGCCGGCTGCGCGGGGGGCTGGGCATCGGCATCGTGATCGTCGGCGTGCTGATGGGGGCCACGACCGGCATCGTGGGGGCCACGGTCGTCACACTCGGCCTGCTGACGCTGCCCACGCTTTTGCGCCGCGGCTACGACAAGGGCCTCGCCTGCGGCGTCATCTGCGCGTCGGGCACGCTGGGGCAGATCATCCCGCCCTCGCTGATCCTGATCCTGCTCGCCGACATCCTGAACGAATCCGTCGGCACGCTGTTCGCGGCGGCGATGGTCCCCGGCCTGATGCTCGCCGGCATCTTCTGCATCTACATCCTGCTGCTCGGTATCTTCCGCCCCGGCGCCGTGCCCGCCGTGCCGCAGGAAGAGCTCGACGCGCTGCCGCGCAAGGAGCTGTGGAAGAAGCTGTTCCGCGTCGTGGGTCCGCCGCTCGGGCTGGTCGTGGCCGTTCTCGGCTCGATCATCGCGGGCATCGCGGCTCCCACCGAGGCCGCCTCGATGGGCGCACTCGGCGCCATCCTCGTCACGGCACTGGGCCGGCGCTTCTCGTTCGCCGTGCTGCGCGACACGGTGACGGCGACGACCAAGATCACCGCGATGATGATGTTCATCCTGATGTGCGCGCAGGTCTTCGCGCTGGCCTTCCGCGGCCTGCACGGCGAGAAGCTGGTCGAGGACATGTTCGCCGCATTGCCGGGCGGCGTGGATGCGGGCATCTGGTTCATGATGGCGATCATCTTCGTGCTCGGCTTCTTCATCGAGTGGATCGAGATCAGCTACATCGCCGTCCCGCTGTTCCTGCCGATCTTCATCAAGGAAGGTGTGGACCTCGTCTGGCTCGCCACGCTGATCTGCGTGAACCTGCAGACGAGCTTCCTGACCCCGCCCTTCGGCTGGGCGCTGTTCTTCCTGCGCGGCGTCGCACCGCCCGAGATTTCGACGAACGACATCTATCGCGGCGTGTGGACCTTCATCGGGCTGCAGCTCGTCGCACTCGTGCTTGTCTTCTATTTCCCCGGCCTCGCCCTCTGGCTTCCCAAGGCCATCGGCTGGTAGCCTTCCTCCCGTAAAGGGAGGGACGGATGCGCGTACGTGCGGCGGTACTCGATGCGATGGGCGCGACGCGCCCCTATTCGGCCAGCAGGCCCCTGAAGATCGAAACGATCGAGCTTGCCCCGCCGGGCCCCGGCGAGATCCGCGTGCGCGTCGTCGCGGCCGGTCTTTGCCATTCCGACCTTTCGGTCATCAACGGCGACCGGCCGCGTGTCATGCCGATGGCGCTGGGCCACGAGGCGGCCGGCATCGTCGAGGAGCTGGGCGCCGGCGTGGACGATCTCGCGCCCGGCGACCATGTCGTGATGGTGTTCGTGCCCTCGTGCGGCTGCTGCCTGCCCTGTGCCGAAGGAAGGCCCGCCCTGTGCGAGCCGGGTGCGAAGGCCAACGGGGACGGCACGCTGCTGTCGGGGGCGCGGCGTATCGCGCGCGGCGGGGCCGCGATCAACCATCATCTGGGCGTGTCGGCTTTCGCCGAGCAGGCGGTTCTGTCGCGCCGCTCCGCGATCAAGATCGACAAATCGGTGCCGCTCGACGTGGCCGCCCTGTTCGGCTGCGCGGTGCTGACGGGCGTGGGGGCGGTGGTCAATACCGCGCGCGTGCAGGCCGGCGACACGGTCGCGGTCGTCGGGCTGGGCGGCGTGGGGCTCAACGCGCTGCTGGGGGCGAACGTCGCGGGGGCGCGCGCGATCGTCGCGGTCGATCTCGACCCGCGCAAGCTGGAGCTTGCCCGCCAGCTGGGTGCGACCGACGCGGTCGACGCGCGCGAGCCGGACGCGGCCGAGCGCGTGAAGGCGCTCGTCCCCGGCGGCGTGGACCACGCGTTCGAGATGGCGGGTTCCGTCAAGGCGATGGAGCTTGCCTACAGGATCACGCGGCGCGGCGGGACGACCGTCACGGCCGGCCTGCCCAACCCGGCGCATATGTGGTCGCTGTCGCCGGTCGGGCTCGTCGCCGAGGAGCGCACGGTGAAGGGGTCTTACGTGGGCGGGGCCGTGCCGCTGCGCGACATCCCGCGCTATATCGACCTGTGGCGGCGCGGCAAGCTGCCGGTCGACCGGTTGATGAGCGACCGCATCGGTCTCGACGGCCTCAACGAGGCGTTCGAACGGCTCGCCGCTGGCGACGTGGTGCGCCAGATTCTGTGGATGGGTTGAAACGAAAAACCCCGGACCGTTTCCGGTCCGGGGTTCGTTCGTCGTAGCGGAGGCCGGAAGGGACTACTCGTCCTTCTGGCCGAACAGCGAGACCAGCGCCTGGAACAGGTTGACGAAGTTGAGGTAGAGCGAGAGCGCGCCCATCACGGCGAGCTTGCCTTCCATCTCCGTCCCCGCCGTCTCGGCGTAGGTGTCCTTCAGGCGCTGCGTGTCCCATGCGGTCAGGCCGCAGAACACCAGCACCGACACCACCGAGATGACGAACTGCATCATCGAGGACTGGACGAAGATGTTGACCAGGCCCGCGATCACGACGCCGATGAGGCCCATGATCAGGAAGGTCGAGAACTTCGACAGGTCCGCCTTGGTCGTGTAGCCGTAGATGCTGACGCCGGCGAACATGCCGGCCGCGATGAAGAAGGCGCGCGCGACCGAAGCACCCGTGAAGACGAGCAGGATCGCCGCCAGCGAAGCGCCCATCAGGGCCGCGAAGACCCAGAACATGCCGAGCAGCGCCGGCTTCGACATCTTCTCGAAGCGGAACGACATCAGCATCACGAAGCCGATCGGGGCGAGCATCACGACCCACTTCAGCGGCGTGCCGAAGATCAGCTGCGAGACGGCCGGCGAACTTGCCACCAGGAAGGCCACGATGCCCGACAACGCCACGGCCGAGGCCATGTAGTTGTAGATGCCGAGCATATAGCTGCGCAGGCCTTCGTCGTATGCCGCGGCATCGACGCCGACGCGCGGCATATACTGTTTTTCGGTCTCGTACATGGACATCTGGCTCCCAGAAAATTTACGGAACCGGCGGATGCCGGAACCGGACCCTAAGGATAATGGGGGCTCCCGCCCCGGAATTCAATATACCGGATAGCCCCATTCCGACTGATAAATATGGCTTTTCAGCGTCTTATTACGAGAATCACGTGTGAAATCGGGAGTCAGCTCCGCGCGGACGGCGCGAACAGGAGCTGGATGCGCGTTCCGGCCCCCAGCGCGCTGTCGATCGCCAGCTTCCCGCCATGCAGTTCCATCAGGGCCCGGACCACCGAAAGGCCGAGACCCGGGCCTGCGAACCGCTTGGCGAGCGCCCCCTCGACCTGGCCGAACGGCTCCAGGCAGCGCCGCAGGTCCTCGGGCGCGATGCCGATGCCGCTGTCGGCGACGGCGACGCACAGGCCGCCGCCGGGTGCCGAAAGATCGGCCTCGACGCGCACCGGCCCGCCGTCGGGCGAGAACTTGATCGCGTTCGACAGGAGCGCATCCAGCATCCTGCGCGTCGCGCGCCGGTCGGCATGCAGCAGCGGCAGGCCGCCGGCGATGTCGGCGACCAGATCGGTGCCACGGGCGTGGGCGGACGGCGCAAAATCGACGAAGCATTCGCGTACCAGCGGCTCGATCTCGAACGCGCTGCGCGCCAGCTGCGGCGGATCGGTCTCCAGTTGCGCGATCTCCAGCACGCTGTCGATCACGTCGAGCAGCCGGCGCGCACCGCCGACGATCGAGTTCGCGTAGTCCTGCAGACGGGTCGGATCGCGCACGAGATTGCCGGCGAGCAGTTCGGCGAAACCGATCACGGCGTTGAGCGGCGTGCGCAGCTCGTGGCTCATGTTGCTGAGGAAAACCGACTTCGCGCGGTTGGCCGTTTCGGTTCGGATCAGCGCGTCGGCAAGTGCGCGATCCGTCTCGCGCTTGTCGGAGACGTCGAGCGAAATCGTGATCGTGCCGGCGATGTCGCCGCCGGGCAGGCGCCAGGGCAGCTTGGTCGTCAGGAAGCTGCGCTCGATCCCGTCGGCCAGGATGTAGGTCTCGGCGTAGTTGGAGAACGTGCGGCCGGATTCGACGACGGACCGGTCGATATCCTGCGTGTACTCGCCGTAGCGCGTGTCGAGCAGCTCGGCCGCCGTGCGGCCGCGCGCACCTTCAGGCGTCGTGCCGTAGAGACGCGCCTGATGGGCGTTCATGAACACGTAGCGGCTGGCCCGGTCCTTGACGTTCACGATCGCGGGAAGCGCGTCGACGATGTCGCGAAGCGCCCCCTCGTCCAGCCCGGGGGACGCGCTGGGGGCGGAAAAAATGTCGTCCACGCGCGACTCGCTTGTTGGCACTGTAAACATGCTACCCCAGCACGCCGCGATTGCAACTGCAGGGCCGACGATAACCGGCAATCCTTGCGGTTTCGTGTCAGGCGTTGCGCAGCAGCGGTGCCGCCTTCTGGCCCAGTGCACGCCATGTGCCGGCAAGCCCGAGTAGCGCCACGACAAGCGCCGATCCGACAATTGTTGCGGTCAGCGTGCCGGGCAGCACGACGAACTCGATCCGCATATAGGCGCCGATCAGCAGGGCCGCACAGGTCGTGCCGACGATGGCCGCAACACTTGCGGCGGCCGCTCCGGTCAGCGCGAACTCGGCCAGCAGGGCGCGCATGACGTCGCGCCGGCGCGCCCCCAGCACTTTCAGCACGACAGCGTCGTAGGTGCGCCGGCGCTGCGTGGCGATGATGGCGCCGGCCAGCACGAGCGTACCCGCGACCAGCGTGATCGCCGCGGTCACGCGCGCGGCGGTGGCGATCCCGGTCACGGTCTGCCGGGCGGTGGCGAGGGCGCGCTTCACGCGGATCGACGAGACGTTCGGGAAGGCGGCGGTGACGGCGCGTTCGAGCGCGTCCTCGTTCGCGGTCTCGACCTGCGCCGTCGCGATCCAGGTCTGCGGGGCGCCTTCCAGCATGCCGGGCGCGAAGGTCAGCGTGAAATTGATGCCGAGGCTCGTCCAGTCGATCGCGCGCAGGTTGGCGATGCGCGCGTCCATCTCGCGCCCCAGCACGTTGATCGTGATCGTGTCGCCCACGCCAAGGCCCATGCCCTTGGCGATCTGCGCGTCGAACGAGACGAGCGGCGGCCCGGCATAGTTCTCGGGCCACCATTCGCCGGCAACCAGCCGCGTGCCGGCCGGCATCGGCCCCGTATAGGTAAGGCCGCGATCCGAGCCGATCGCCCATTGCGCGTCCGGGGCGACGGCGACCTGTTCGACCGGCACGCCGTTGAGCCGCACGATGCGCCCGCGCAAGGACGGCACCTGCCGCACCTCGCCCACGCCGGGATGGGTCTCGACCAGCTTGTCGAAGGCCGCGATCTGGTCGGGCTGGATGTCGATGAAGAAAAAGGACGGCGCCATCTGCGGAAGCTGTTCGGCAAGCTGGCGCGCGAAATTGCCCTGCACCTGCGCGATCAGCACCAGCACCGTCAGGCCCAGCCCGAGCGACAGCACGATACCCGGCGTCGGGCTGCCCGGCCGGTGCATGTTGGCGAGTGCGAGCCGCAGTGCGGGGTTGCGCACCCGGCCGAAGCGCTTCGCAAGCCACGCGACGAGGGCCGCGGCGCCGCGGAAGATCGCGAAGGTGACGACGGATGCCGCACAGAACGCAGCGCCCAGCTTGTGGTCGATCGACGTGACGATGGCGAGGGCGGCGAGCGCCAGCACGGCGGCGGCCGTGTAGACGATATATTCGGTGCGCGGCCAGCGCCGGACCGGGGCGACGAGATCGCGGAACAAGGCGGCCGGCGGCACTTCGCGCGCGCGCGCCAGCGGCCACAGCGTGAAGGCGAGTGCGGTGAGAACGCCGAAGCCCGTCGCCATCAGCAGCGGCAGCACATAGAGCCCGCCGCGCGCGGTCAGGCTCAGCCGTTCGGCCAGCAGCGGAGCGACGACGGCGGGCACGAGTGCGCCGACCGCAAGACCCGCGAGGATGCCGAGCCCGGCAAGGGCGAGGATCTGGATCAGATAGAGCCGCAGCACGAGCCGGCCGGGCGCACCCAGGCACTTGATCGTCGCGATCGTCGCCGTGCGGCCTTCGAGATAGCTGCGCACCGCGTTCGCCACGCCCACGCCGCCGACCAGCAGCGAGGTGAGACCGACGAGCGTGAGGAACATCGCGATCCGGTCGATCCAGCGCTGCAGGCCGGGGGCGGCCTCGCTCTCGCCGCGGATTCGCCAGCCGGCGTCGGGGAAGCGCTGCTTCAGCGTCTCGATCCACGCGGGCGCATCGGTGCCGGGTGCTAGCACGATGCGCGACTGGTAGCGGATCAGCGCACCCGGCTGTTCGAGCCCGGTTCCTTCGAGGGCTTCGCGCGCGACCATCACGCGCGGGCCCAGCGTGAACAGGTTCGCCGAGCGGTCCGGCTCGACGTCGACGGTCGCGCGCACGGTGACGATCGCGTCGCCGACCTCGATCGTGTCGCCGATGGCGATGGCGAGACGCGACAGCGTCGCGGCTTCGACGGCCGCGCCCCAGCGACCGTCCGCGCCCTTCGCGGTCGCCGCGGCGAGATCGGCGGCACCCGATACGCGGATGGCGCCGACCAGCGGATAGGCGCCGTCGACGGCTTTCAGCTCGACCAGCGTGCGTTCGTTCGCCGTGCGCGCCATCGCGCGCATCTCGAGGATTTCGGAAACGCGGCCCGAGGCCTCGAGGAAGCGACGCTGCTCGGGCGTGGTCGTGCGATGCGTGAAGGAAAGCTCGACGTCGCCGCCCAGCAGCAGGCGCGCGTCCTGGCGCAGCGCCTCGCGCACGCCCTCGGCGAGCGAGCCCACGCCGGCGATGGCGGCCACGCCCAGCATCAGGCAGGCCATGAAAACGCGGAAACCCTTGATGCCGCCGCGCAGCTCGCGCCCGGCCAGCCGCCAGGCAAGCGCGTAGCGGTCGGCACCGGCGTTCATTGCGCGGCCGACCGGAAAGCCGGGGCCGGCGAAAGCTTGCCGTCTTCCATGCGCACCGCGCGTTCGCAGCGCGCGGCAAGCTTGGCGTCGTGCGTGATCAGGAGGAGTGCCGTGCCGAGTCGGTCCTTGAGATCGAACATCAGATCGACGATCGAATGGCCGGTCGTCGCGTCGAGATTGCCGGTGGGTTCATCGGCAAGCAGCAGGGCGGGCTGTGCGACGAACGCGCGCGCGAGCGCCGTACGCTGCTGTTCGCCGCCCGACATCTGCCCGGGATAGTGCGTCGTGCGATGGGAAAGACCGACCGAGTCGAGGGCCGCGCGCGCCTTGTCCCACGCGTCGGCGTCGCCGGCGAACTCCAGCGGGATCGCGACGTTTTCAAGTGCGGTCATCGTCGGGATCAGGTGGAACGCCTGGAAGACGATGCCCACGTTGCGCCGGCGGAACAGGGCAAGCCCGTCCTCGTCGAGCGATCCCAGATCGTGGCCGGCGACGCGCACGGAGCCTTGCGTGGGCCGTTCGAGCCCGGCGACGATCATCATCATCGTCGACTTGCCGGAGCCCGACGGGCCGACGACGGCAAGGCTTTCGCCCGGCGCCATGTCGAGATCGACCCCGCGCAGGATATTGACCTCGCCCGCCTGGCTCGCCAACTTGAGATGGACGCCGCGAAGCTCGACGATCGGTGCGGCAGGAGCAACGGACATGGATGCGCTTTCGGGATCGGGACCGGGGTCCCCAACATATGGTCGCCGTCGGCTGCTTTTCAACGCAGCCGCGGCAAGTCTTTGCGCGTCATGGGCGAATCGGGCGGCGGCACAGGCGAAGCCGCGCCTGCTGCTGCTCGGCGACAGCCTGACCGCCGGCTACGGCCTGCCCGCGTCGCTGGCGTTCCCGGCGAAGCTCGAAGCCGCCCTGCGCGCGGCGGGGATCGACATGCAGATCGTCAATGCCGGCGTGTCGGGCGATACGTCGGCCGGCGGGCTTGCGCGGCTCGACTGGGCGATCGGCGACAAGGCACCGGAATTCGCGTTCGTGGCGCTGGGTGCGAATGACGGCCTGCGCGGGCTCGATGTCGACGCGATGGAACGCAATCTCGACGCCATCGTGACGAAGCTTGCCGCGCGCGGCAGCCGCGTGATGCTGGCCGGCATGCTCGCCCCGCCCAACATGGGCAGC
Organism: Tagaea sp.; assembly: GCA_965279565.1. GTDB lineage: Bacteria > Pseudomonadota > Alphaproteobacteria > CACIAM-22H2 > CACIAM-22H2 > Tagaea. The sequence goes on from OZ257249.1 coordinate 1,331,598, forward strand.
GACTATGCCGGACGCTTCCGCGCCGTCTATGCGCGCGTGGCGCAAAAGCACAAGGCCGCCCTCTATCCCTTCTTCCTCGAAGGGGTCGCGGCCGATCCCGCGCTCAACCAGGCCGACGGCATCCATCCCAATCCGGCGGGCGTGGAGAAGATCGTCGCGAATCTGCTGCCCACCTTGCGCGCCTTCCTGAGCGCGACCTGACATGCTCTCGCGCACGCTCGCTTGCACCCCGCACGTGACGGTCACCGAGTATCGCTGCACGGCGGGGCCGGGTGCGAAGCCCTTCGCCGAGCAGCATTCCTCGAACTCGCTCGCCTATGTCCGGCGCGGCAGCTTCGGCTATCGCTATCGCGGGCGCACGCACGAGCTGGTCGCGGGTGCCGTGCTCGCCGGGCATCCGGGCGACGAATATACCTGCACGCACGATCACCATGCTTGCGGCGATGAATGCCTGTCGTTCCGCCTGTCGCCTTCCTTCGTCGCGGATCTCGATGGGGGCGCGGCGTGGCGGCAGGGCGGGCTGCCGCCTTTGCCCGAAACGATGATGCTGGGCGAACTCGCGCAGGCGGCGGCCGAGGGGCGCAACGACATCGGCCTCGACGAGATCGGACACGCCTTCGCGGCGCGCTTCGTCGAACTTGTCGGCGGCCGGAAAGCGGCACCGGCGGACGGCACGCCGCGCGACCGGCGCCGCGCGGTCGAGACGGCTTTGTGGATCGACGCGAATGCCGGCAGCGAGATCGACCTCGCCGGCGCGGCGGCCGAGGCGGGATTGAGCCCGTTCCATTTCCTGCGTGTCTTCACGCGCGTCGTCGGCGTGACACCGCACCAGTATCTCGTGCGCGCGCGCCTGCGCCGGGCGGCCCGCCTGCTGGTCGAGGCGGACTCGCCGGTCACCGACGTCGCGTACGAGTCGGGCTTCGCCGACCTGTCGAATTTCATGCGCAGCTTCCGCCGGGCGGCCGGCATCACGCCGCGCATGTTCCGCCGCCAGGCGCGCGGATCGGACAGCAAGATTCTCCAAGAACGCTTCGCCGGCATTGCCTAGCGCTGGGCCTCCATCCAAGGAGGACCACGCATGTACGACCATATCGGCCTCAAGGTGAAAAACCTTGCCGCCAGCCGCGATTTCTACACCGCCGTCCTGAAGCCGCTCGGCTTCGTGCCGGATTCCTCGGGCACGGGCTTCGGTCCGCCCGGTGCGCCCGCGCTGTGGCTTTACGAGGCGAAGAAAACACAGGGCGGCACGCACGTCGCGTTCAAGGCGAAGGACCGCAAGGCGGTGGCCGCGTTCCATGCGGCCGCGTTGAAGGCCGGCGGCAAGGACAACGGCGTGCCGGGCCTGCGCGAGGGTTACAGCCCGACCTATTATGCCGGCTTCGTCTTCGATCCGGACGGCAACAACGTCGAAGCCGTCTGCATGGACTGACGTCGGCGAGTCGGGGGGAGCGGTTACCGGATTCCGGTTGGCGTCGGCGACGCGTTTCCGTCAGGATGGCGGAGCCATGTCGCAGATCGCTCCCCAGATCGCTTTCGCCCAGGCGCGCAGCGCCGATCCCCTCGAGTGGGGAAAGCTGGCCGTCGAGATCGGCGAGTCGCTGTCGCGCAACCTGCCGACGGCGCGTCTGGGGTTCCTCTACGCGACCGACGTGCTCGCCGACCGGCTCGAGGAAGTCCTCGCCGTCGTACGCCGCGTGTCGGGCATCCAGGACTGGGTCGGCTCCGTCGGCATGGGCGTGCTCGGCGACGAGGAAGTCTTCGACACCGCCGCCCTCGCCGCGATCGCCCTCGACCTGCCGGCGGATTCCTACCGCGTGCTGCCCAACGTCACCAACGATCTCTCGGTGCTGGCACCGCTCGGGCCCTGGATCGCCGCCAAGCGGCCGGCCTTCGGCGTCGTGCATGCCGATCCGCGCTGCCCGGAACTGGCCGACATGATTGGCGGGATCGCCGAGGCGAGCGAGGCTTTCCTCGTCGGCGGGCTTTCCTCGGGCGAGCGCGCGACCGCGCAGATCGCCGGCAAGGTCGTCGAAGGCGGCGTGTCGGGCGTGCTGTTCGCCCACCAGGTCGCCGTCGTCACCGGCCTCACGCAGGGCTGCTCGCCGATCGGGCCGATGCACCGCGTCAATTCCGCCGACGGCAACGTGCTGATCGAGATCGACGGGCGGCGCGCCCTCGACGTGTTCAAGGAAGACATCGGCGACATGCTGGGCCGCGACCTGCGCCAGGTCGCCGGCCAGATCCACGCGGCCCTGCCGGTGCCGGGTTCCGACTCGGCCGACTATCTCGTGCGCAACCTGACCGGCATCGATCCGGGCGAAGGGCTCGTCGCGGTGGGCGCTTCGGTCGAGCCGGGCGACCGCATCATGTTCGTGCGCCGCGACCGCGTGGCGGCGGCACAGGATCTCGCCGAAATGCTCGAAGGGCTGAAGCGCCGCGCGCCGCGCGCGAAGGCCGGCCTCTATTTCTCGTGCCTGGCGCGCGGGCCCAACCTGTTCGGGCCGGGCTCGGAAGAGCGCCGCCTGCTGCGCGAGACGCTGGGCGACATCCCGATCGTCGGCATGTTCTGCAACGGCGAGATATCCAACGCGCGGCTCTACGGCTATACCGGCGTCCTCGCGCTGTTCGTCTGACCCCCACTCCGGAGCCTCGACACGATGCAATACCGTAAACTCGGGCGGACCGGCCTGTCCGTCTCGGCCATCTGCCTTGGCACCATGACTTGGGGCGAACAGAACACCGAGGCCGAGGGGCACGCGCAGATCGATCTCGCGCTGTCGAAGGGCGTCAACTTCATCGACGCGGCCGAGATGTATCCCGTCCCGCCCAAGCCAGAAACCTACGGCAGCACCGAGGCGATCCTCGGCACGTGGCTGGCGAAGAACAAGTCGAAGCGCGCCGACGTGATCGTCGCCACGAAGATCGCCAGCCGCGGCAACGGCACGGCGCATATCCGCAACGGCTCGGGCCTCGACGCGAAGAACATCCGTGCCGCGGTCGACGCGTCGCTCAAGCGCCTGCAGACGGATTACATCGACCTCTACCAGACGCACGTGCCCGACCGGCCGGCCAACCGCTTCGGGCGGCTCGACTACGCGTACGATCCGGCGGCCGACCAGGGTGCGCCCATCGAGGAGACGGTCGCGACGATGGCCGCCCTCGTGAAGGAAGGGAAGATCCGCCATTTCGGCGTGTCGAACGAGACGCCGTGGGGCGTGATGAAGCATCTGGCACTTTCCGATGCCGGCAAGGGCCCGCGCATCGTGTCGATCCAGAACGCGTTCAACCTCCTCAACCGCAGCTTCGACGTGGGCCTGACCGAGATGACGGTCAAGGAAGATGTCGGCCTGCTCGCCTATTCGCCGCTCGGCATGGGCGTGCTCGCGGGCAAGTACCTGAACGGTGCGCGTCCGCCCGAAGGGCGCCTGACGCGCTATTCGCGCTTCCAGCGCTATTCCACGCCGCGCGCGGAACCGGCCGCGGCCGAATACGTGCGCATCGCGCGCGAGGCCGGAATCGATCCGGCGCACATGGCGCTCGCCTTCGTCACCGGCCGGCCGTTCGTCACGTCGAACATCATCGGTGCGACGACGCTCGCCCAGCTCGAGACGAACATCGCGTCGATCGGCGTCACGCTGTCGCCCGACGTGCTAGCCGCGATCGACCGCGTGCACGCGATGAACCCGAACCCCTGTCCGTAACGGCCCGCGGCTTGTAAGCATCCGCGAATCGGTCTACCCCTCGGAGAGTCGAGATTCGCGTCGGGGGATGCGATGTACCGCCTGTTTGTCGGCGTGCCGCTGCCGGAAGACATCCGGCTCCGTCTGGACGGAATGTGCGGCGGCGTGCCCGGCGCACGCTGGATCCCGGACGAGAACTTCCACATCACGCTGCGCTTCATCGGCGAGGTTCCCGGCGACGTCGCCGAGGATGTCGGCTTCGCGCTCGCACAGGTCCGCCCGAAGCGCTTCGACATCGAGCTTTCCGGCGTGGGCCACTTCTCCAGCGGCAACGAGGTCCGAGTACTTTGGGCGGGCCTGCGCAAGAGCGCGGAACTGATGGCGCTGCACGAGCGCATCGACAACGCGCTGCGCCGCCTCGGCCTGCCTGACGAGCAGCGCCGCTTCACCCCCCACGTCACGCTCGCCAAGCTGCGCGACGCGAACCTGCCCAAGGTGCAGGAATGGCTCGCGGTCAATTCGCTGTTCCGCGCCGGCCCGATGACCGTCGACCAGTTCGTGCTCTATTCGAGCTACCGGCAGTCCTCCGGATCGATCTACACCCCCGAAGCCGAGTACATGCTGGCCGCCTGACCGGAATCGGCAAGTTCGGCCGATATTTCCCTCACCGCATCTTTTCGTTAGGGTGCCGGGGCATGACGGGCTCGATCATCGTCCTCACCGGTGCGGGAATATCCAAGGAATCGGGGTTGTCCACCTTCCGCGACGCGGACGGCATCTGGGCGACCGTGAAGATCGAGGACGTGGCGACCCCGCAGGCCTTCGTGCGCGACGAGGCGCGCGTGCACGGCTTCTACAACGCGCGCCGGCGCGCGCTGCTCGATCCCGCGGTCCAGCCCAACGACGCGCACGTGGCGCTGGCGATCCTCGAATCGAACTGGCAGGGCGGCGAGGTAACGATCGTCACGCAGAATGTCGACGACCTGCACGAGCGCGCCGGCTCGCGGAACATCCGCCACATCCACGGCGAACTGCTGAAGGCGCGCTGCATGGCGTGCGGCATCCTGCCCGAGCTTCGCGGCGATCTCACGCCCACGTCGAAATGCCCGGCCTGCGACGCGCGCGGCAGCCTGCGCCCGCACATCGTGTGGTTCGGCGAGATGCCGCTCTACATGGAAGAGGTCCACGACAGGATCGCGACCTGCAGCCTGTTCGTGTCGATCGGCACGTCGGGCAACGTCCATCCGGCGGCCGGCTTCGTCGAGATCGCGCGCGCGGCGGGTGCGCGCACGGTCGAGCTCAATCTGGAACCGTCGGCCGGGGCCAGCGCCTTCGCCGAGAAGCGCTACGGCAAGGCGACGGATCTGGTCCCTGTCTTCGTCGCCGAGCTGCTGGGGGTGGCATGACCGCGCTGCTCGACGCCTATCGCGCCAAGCTCGCGGCTTCCGAGATCAAGGCGGACCCCGCACAGGCCTTCGCGGTGGAAAAACTCGAAACACTGTCGCGCGCTCTCGCCAGCTACCGGCCCGATCCGCGGCCGGGCTTCTGGCGCGCGTCGCTGGGCTTCGCGCGCAAGTTCGGCACCGAGCAGCGCGGCGCCCCGCCCACCGGCCTCTATTTCTTCGGCGGCGTGGGGCGCGGCAAGTCGATGCTGATGGACCTGTTCTTCGCGCACGCACCGGTGGAGCGGAAGCGCCGCGTGCATTTCCACGCCTTCATGCTGGAGGTCCATGCGCGCATCCATGCCTGGCGCCAGACCGGCGAGGCGAAGAAGGGCGACGGCGATCCGATCCCGCCGCTGGCACAGGCCATTTCGGAAGAGGCGTGGCTGCTGTGCTTCGACGAATTCCAGGTGACCAACATCGCCGATGCGATGATCCTCGGCCGGCTGTTCGGCGCGATGCTGGAGAAGGGCGTGGTCGTCGTCGCGACGTCGAATCTCGAGCCCGACGATCTCTACGCCAACGGCCTTCAGCGCGAGCGCTTCCTGCCGGCGATAGCACTGCTGAAGGAAAAGCTCGACGTGCTCGCCCTCGACGGCGGCATCGACTATCGGCGCATCCGCATCCGCGGCCTGCCGGTCTACCATTCGCCTCTGGGAGCCCCGGCGAGTGCGGAACTGGAGAGGGCGTTCGCCACGCTGACCGAGGGCGCGAATATCGGGCCGCTGACGCTGGATGTCGGCGGGCGCGATCTCGATCTCAAGCGCGCCGGCGGCGGGGTCGCCTTCGCGTCGTTCGACGATCTGTGCAAGAAGGCGCTGGGGGCGGCCGACTATCTGGGTCTCGCCAAGGCCTGCCACACGCTGGTGCTCGACGGCGTGCCGATCCTCACGCCCGACAACCGCAACGAGGCGCGCCGCTTCGTCACGCTGATCGACGCGCTCTACGAGCATCGCGCCAAGCTCGTGATGGCCGCCGCCGCCGGTCCCGAACAGCTCCACCCGTCCGGCGACCACGCGTTCGAGTTCCAGCGCACCGCGAGCCGCCTGCACGAGATGCAGAGCGAGGACTATCTCGCCGCCCCGCATCTGGGGGGCTGACGGAATTGGCCGAACACCGGCCGCTCAAGCGCGTCATCGGGCTGCCGATGCTGGTGCTCTACGGCGTGGGCGTCACGGTCGGGGCGGGCATCTTCGTGCTGATCGGCACGATCGCCGATCTTGCCGGTCCGCGTGCACCGCTCGCCTTTCTCGTCGCGGCGGTCGTGGCGACCGTCACCGCGTTCGCCTATTCGGCCCTCGCGCGCGGCTTCCCGCATGCCGCCGGTGCGTCGCTCTATGTCAAGACCGCGTTCGGCCCGGCGGCGGGGCTGGCGGTCGGGCTGGGCGTGGCGCTGACCGCGATCGTGTCGAGTGCGACGATCACGCTCGGCTTCACCGGCTATCTGCAGCAGCTCGTCGAGCTGCCGCGCGCGGCGGTGATCGTGGTCACGCTGGCACTGGTGGGTGCGCTGGTGGCGCGCGGTGTTTCCGAAAGCGTGGGCACCGCCGCGTTGCTAACGCTGGTCGAACTCGGTGTGCTGGCGGCGCTGATCGCCGCGGGTGTGCCGGTGCTCGCGGCGGGCGACGTTTGGATCGCCGCGTTCGGCGCCGGTGCGCCGCTCGATTCCGGTGCGATCATCGCGGCGGCCGTGCTCGCCTTCTTCGCGTTCATCGGGTTCGAGGACATCGTCAACATGGCCGAGGAGACGGTCGAGCCCGACCGGGTCGTCGCGCAGGCGATCCTGTGGACGCTGGGCATCACGACGCTTTTCTACGTCGCGGTCGCACTGATCGCCGTCGGGGCGCCGGGAGCGGAAGGTGCCAGCCACGACCGCGCACCGCTCGCCGACCTGTGGACGCGGCTGACCGGCACGTCGGGCGCGTGGCTCTCGACGCTCGCCCTCGTCTCGGTGCTCAACGGCGTGATCGTCCAGCTCGTCATGGCCAGCCGGCTTCTCTACGGCATGGCGCGCGAGCGCATGCTGCCGGCCGCACTGGCGCATGTCGGTGCGCGCCAGACACCCTATGTCGCGGTCTGGCTGGTCGCCGGCCTGATCGTCGTGCTGGCACTCGCCTTCCCGATCGCGGCACTGGCGCGGACGACCACGACGATCACGCTGCTCGTCTTCGCCTGCGTGAATGTCGCCCTCGTCGTCCTCGGCGGCCGGGCGGACCATGCCCGGCTGCGTCCCTGGCGGTGGGTCGGCGGTCTGGGTGCGATCCTGACCGCCGGGCTCGCCGCCCACGAGATCGCGGCGCTGCTGGCGGCGTTCTAGAGGGCCAAGTTCCGCAAAAATCGGTGATTTTTGTGGCTCCCCCCTTGAAGCTGTCGCGGGGGGCGGAGTAAAACCCAACGTCACTTTTCGCAGTGCAGCGACCGGACCCCGAGCGGGGTACCGTTCGGAAAGGGAAAAACCAATGGCTCGCAACAAGATCGCGCTCGTCGGCGCCGGCCAGATCGGCGGCACGCTGGCGCTGCTCGCCGGTCTCAAGGAACTCGGCGACGTGGTGCTCATCGACATCGCCGAGGGCATTCCGCAGGGCAAGGCGCTCGACATCGCCGAGGCAGCCCCCGTCGAAGGTTTCGACGGGCTGTTCACCGGCTCGAACGATTTCGCCGCGATGGCGGGGGCCGACGTGGTCATCGTCACCGCCGGCGTGCCGCGCAAGCCCGGCATGACGCGCGACGACCTGATCGGCATCAACGTCAAGGTCATGGCGACGGTCGGCGAGAACCTGAAGAAGCACGCGCCCAACGCGTTCGTCATCTGCGTGACCAACCCGCTCGACGTGATGGTGTGGGTGCTGCAGGTGCTTTCGGGCCTGCCGGCCAACAAGGTCGTGGGCATGGCCGGCGTGCTGGACAGCGCGCGCTTCCGCCACTTCCTGGCCGACGAGTTCAAGGTCTCGGTCGACGACGTCACGGCCTTCGTGCTCGGCGGCCACGGCGACACGATGGTGCCGTCGGTGCGCTACTCGACGGTCGCGGGCATCCCGCTGCCGGACCTCGTCAAGATGGGCTGGACCACGCAGGAACGCCTCGACAAGATCGTCCAGCGCACGCGCGACGGCGGGGCCGAGATCGTCAACCTGCTGAAGACCGGCTCGGCCTTCTATGCACCCGCCATGTCGGCCATCGAGATGGCCGCCTGCTACCTGCGCGACAAGCGCCGCGTGCTGCCGTGCGCCGCCTGGCTCACCGGCCAGTACGGGGTCAAGAACCTCTATGTCGGCGTGCCGGTCATCCTCGGCAAGAACGGCGTGGAGAAGATCGTCGAGATCAAGCTCGACGCGACCGAGCAGGCCGGTTTCGACAAGTCGGTCAAGGCGGTGCAGGATTTGTGCGCCATCGCCGAGAAGCTGCTCAAGGCCGAAGGCAAGCTGTAACAGGATACCGTTATTCCGGGCCGGGTGCGGTTGCCTCGCCGCCCCGCCCGGACTAACGTACGCGTCCACCCTGTCCCCGCACCCTAAAAGGGGTGTGCCGCGGGCGGGTTTCCGACCTTCAAACGGACCGGGTCGTTCATGAACATCCACGAATACCAAGCGAAAATCCTGCTGGCGCGCTACGGCGTCGCCGTTCCCAAGGGGGCGGTCGCCTACACCCCCGACGAGGCCGAAAAGGTCGCGCGCGAGCTCGGCGGCCCGGTCTGGGTCGTCAAGTCGCAGATCCATGCCGGCGGGCGCGGGGCAGGCCGCTTCAAGGACGATCCGAACGGCAAGGGCGGCGTGCGCGTCGTCAAGTCGATCGACGAGGTCAAGAAGAACGCCGCCGCGATGATCGGCAAGACGCTGATCACCAAGCAGACCGGCCCGAAGGGCAAAGAGGTCAAGCGCATCTATGTCGAGGAAGGCTGCGACATCAAGCGCGAGCTGTATCTCGGCATGCTGGTCGACCGCGGCACGCACCGCGTGACGATCATGGCGTCGACCGAAGGCGGCATGGACATCGAGGAAGTCGCCCACAAGACGCCCGAGAAGATCATCAAGATCTATGTCGACCCCACGCAGGGCCTGCAGTCCTACTACGCGCGCAAGGTCGCGTTCGCGCTGGGTCTCGAAGGCAAGCAGGTCGGCGCCTGCGTCAAGTTCCTGTCGGCGATGTACGAGGCCTTCACCGGTCTCGACGCGTCGATCGTCGAGATCAACCCGCTGGTCGTGACGGGCGCGGGCGAAGTGCTCGCCCTCGACGCCAAGATGAACTTCGACGACAACGCGCTGTTCCGCCACAAGGACGTGGCCGACCTGCGCGACGAGGACGAAGAGGATCCGATGGAGCTCGAGGCTTCCAAGCACGAGCTCAACTACGTCAAGCTCGACGGCTCGATCGGCTGCATGGTCAACGGTGCCGGCCTCGCGATGGCGACGATGGACATCATCAAGCTCTATGGCGGCGAGCCGGCGAACTTCCTGGATGTCGGCGGCGGTGCCACGCGCGAGCGCGTCACGCAGGCCTTCAAGCTGATCCTGTCGGATCCGAACGTCGAGGGCATCCTCGTCAACATCTTCGGCGGGATCATGCGCTGCGACGTCATCGCCGAGGGCGTCGTCGCCGCGGCGCGCGAGGTGGCGCTCAACGTGCCGCTGGTCGTGCGCCTGGAAGGCACGAACGTCGATCTGGGCAAGAAGATCCTGAAGAACTCCGGCCTCAAGATCGTGTCGGGCGACAACCTCGCCGACGCGGCCGAAAAGATCGTCAAGGCCGTGAAGGAGGCCGCATAACATGGCCGTACTCGTCGACAAGAACACCAAGGTCATCTGCCAGGGCTTCACCGGCGCGCAGGGCACCTTCCACTCCGAGCAGGCCGTCGCCTACGGCACCAAGATGGTCGGCGGCGTGACGCCCGGCAAGGGCGGCTCCAAGCATCTCGACCTGCCCGTCTTCAACACGGTCGACGAAGCCGTGCGCACGACCGGGGCCGACGCCTCGGTCATCTACGTTCCGCCGCCCTTCGCCGCCGACGCGATCCTCGAGGCGGTCGACGCCAAGGTCCGCCTCGTCGTGTGCATCACCGAAGGCATCCCGGTTCTCGACATGGTGCGCGTCAAGCGCGCGATGACGGGCTCCAAGACGCGCCTGATCGGGCCGAACTGCCCGGGCCTGATCACGCCGGGCGAGTGCAAGATCGGCATCATGCCGGGCCACATCCACAGCCGCGGCAAGATCGGCATCGTGTCGCGCTCCGGCACGCTGACCTACGAAGCGGTCGCGCAGACGACGGCGGCCGGTCTCGGCCAGACGACCTGCGTGGGCATCGGCGGCGACCCGGTCAACGGCACGAACTTCATCGACGTGCTGGAGCTGTTCGTCGCGGATCCCGAGACCGTCGGCATCATCATGATCGGCGAGATCGGCGGCTCGGCCGAGGAAGACGCGGCCGCGTTCTTCAAGTCGACCAAGTCGAAGAAGCCGATCGTCGGGTTCATCGCGGGCGTCACGGCCCCGCCGGGACGGCGCATGGGCCATGCGGGCGCCATCATCTCCGGCGGCAAGGGTACTGCCGGCGACAAGATCGAGGCGATGAAGTCGGCCGGCTACATGGTTGCCGACAGCCCGGCCGCACTCGGTTCGACGATGCTCAAGGCGATGAAGGGCTGACCCCGAAACGCCGTATCCACCCCGAAGGCTGACCATGGCGACGCACCCCGACCTCGACTCCCTCTTCAACGGCGCGAATGCGGTCTATCTGGCCGAGCTTCTCGACCGCTACCGCGCGGACCCCGCCAGCGTCGATCCGAGCTGGCACGCGCTGTTCCGCGAGATGGGCAACGAGGGGACGGGCTATTTCGTGCCCGGCTGGGGACGCGAGAAGACCAAGGTCATCGGCGTGGCCGATCCGGCCGCCGCCCCGCCCGCCAAGGGCAAGGGTGCGGCGAACGGTGCGGCCGCACCGGCCGCCGCCGCACCCGCGGCGGGCAGCGTCTCGATCGAGCAGGCGCGCGCCGCCACGCTCGATTCGATCCGCGCCATCATGCTGATCCGCGCCTACCGCGTGCGCGGCCATCTCGACGCCAGCCTCGACCCGCTGGGCCTGACCAAGCGCGAGCCGCATCCCGAGCTCGATCCGGCCACCTACGGCTTCACCGAAGCCGACATGGACCGGCCGATCTTCATCGACAACGTGCTCGGCATGCACACGGCCCCGCTGCGCGAGATCATCGCGGCGGTGAAGAAGACCTACTGCGGCTCGATCGGCGTCGAGTTCATGCACATCACGGATCCCGAGCAGAAATCGTGGATCCAGCAGCGCATCGAAGGCCCGCGCAACCAGACCGACTTCACCGAGCGCGGCAAGCGCGCGATCCTCGAGCGCCTGACGGCGGCCGAGGGCTTCGAGCGCTTCCTCGACAAGAAGTTCGTCGGCACGAAGCGCTTCGGCCTCGACGGTGCCGAATCGGCCGTCCCGGCGCTGGAGCAGATCATCAAGCGCGGCGGCCAGCTCGGCGTGCGCGAGATCGTCATCGGCATGCCTCATCGCGGCCGCCTCAACGTGCTCGCCAACGTGATGGGCAAGCCCTACGTGGCGATCTTCTCCGAGTTCCAGGGCATCTCCTCGCAGCCCGACGACGTGCAGGGCTCGGGCGACGTGAAGTACCATCTGGGCACCTCGTCGGACCGCGAGTTCGACGGCAACAAGATCCACCTCTCGCTCACGGCCAACCCGTCGCACCTCGAGGCGGTCAATCCCGTCGTGCTCGGCAAGGCGCGCGCGAAGAGCGTGCAGCTGGGCGACAACGACCGCACGCAGGTCATGCCGCTGCTGCTGCACGGCGACGCGGCGTTCGCCGGCCAGGGCATCGTGCCCGAGACGATGGGTTTCGTGGACATCCTGGGATACCGGACCGGCGGCACGATCCACTTCATCGTCAACAACCAGATCGGCTTCACGACCGCACCGGCCTATTCGCGCTCGGGCGCCTACTGCTCGGACATCGCCAAGGGCCTCGGCTTCCCGGTCTTCCACGTCAACGGCGACGATCCGGAAGCCGTCGTCCACGTCGCGCGCATCGCGGTCGAGTTCCGCCAGCGCTTCCACCGCGACGTCGTCATCGACATGATCTGCTACCGCCGCCACGGCCACAACGAGGCGGACGAACCGTCCTTCACGCAGCCGATCATGTACCGCAAGATCGCGGTGCAGCCGACGGCGCGCACGCTCTATGCCGAGCATCTCGCGAAGACCGGCCAGCTCAAGGCCGAGGAATCGCAGAAGATCTACGACGATTTCATCGCGCAGCTCGATTCCCAGCTCGAGGCGTCGAAGAACTACAAGCCCAACAAGGCTGACTGGCTCGAAGGCAAGTGGGCGGGCATCGAGCTCGCCAAGAAGGAAGACAACCGCGGCAACACCGCGGTTTCGATGGACCTTCTCAAGGAGGTCGGCGACGGCATCTGCCGCGTGCCCGACGGCCACAACATCCACCGCACGATCCGCCGCCAGCTCGAGAACAAGAAGAAGCTGTTCGAGAGCGGCCAGGGCATCGACTGGGCGACGGCCGAAGCGCTCGCCTTCGGCACGCTCGCGGTCGAGGGCACGCCGGTGCGCCTGTCGGGCCAGGATTGCGGGCGCGGCACGTTCTCGCAGCGCCATTCCGTGCTGGTCGACCAGGAGACCGAAAAGCGTTTCGTCCCGCTCAACAACATCCGCCCGAAGCAGGCGACGTTCGAGGTCCACGACAGCCCGCTGTCGGAGTTCGGCGTGCTCGGCTTCGAGTACGGCTACTCGATGGCGGAACCCAACTCCCTCGTCCTGTGGGAAGCGCAGTTCGGCGACTTCGCCAACGGCGCCCAGACGATGTTCGACCAGTTCATCTCGTCGGCCGAAGTGAAGTGGCTGCGCATGTCGGGTCTCGTCATGCTGCTGCCGCACGGCTACGAAGGGCAGGGGCCCGAGCACTCGTCCGCGCGCATGGAGCGGTTCCTGCAGATGTGCGCCGAGGACAACTGGCAGGTCTGCAACCTGACCACGCCGGCGAACTATTTCCATGCACTTCGCCGCCAGGTGCGCCGCACGATCCGCAAGCCGCTGCTGATCATGACGCCCAAGTCGCTGCTGCGGCACAAGCTCGCGGTCTCGCCGCTGGCGGATTTCGGGCCGGGCACCAGCTTCCACCGCATCCTGCCGGAGACGGAGAAGATCGCCGCCGACGCGAAGGTCAAGCGCGTGGTGATGTGCTCGGGCAAGATCTACTACGACCTGTTCGAGGAGCGGACCAAGCGCGGCATCGACGACGTGGCGCTCGTGCGCATCGAGCAGCTCTACCCGTTCCCGCTCGCCACGACCGAACGCGAGCTCGGCCGCTACAAGAACGCCGAGATCGTCTGGTGCCAGGAAGAGCCGCAGAACATGGGTGCCTGGACGTTCGTCGAGCATCGCCTCGAGAACATGCTCTCGCACCTGAAGATCACGGCCAAGCGGCCGGTCTATGTCGGCCGCGCGGAAGCGGCGGCGACGGCGACCGGTCTCTACAAGCGCCACAACAAGGAACAGGCCGAGATCGTCGACAAGGCGCTGACGGTCTGAACCCCACCCCGCACGACAGAGAACGGAATCCGAGCATGGCCGTCGAAATCAAAGTCCCTCCGATGGGCGAGTCCGTCACCGAGGCGACCATCGCCAAGTGGTTCAAGAAGGTCGGCGACGCCGTGAAGGTCGACGAGCCGCTGTGCGAGCTCGAGACCGACAAGGTCACGATCGAGGTTCCGGCCCCCGTCGCCGGCATGCTCTCGGCGATCATCGCCGAAGCGGGCTCGACGGTCGGCGTGGGCGCCAAGCTCGGCGAGATCGAGGCCGGTGCTGCCGGCAAGGCCGCCGCACCTGCCGCAGCCGCAGCACCCGCCGCGAAGGCCGCGGCTCCCGCACCCGCACCGACTCCCGCCGCTGCCGCCGCCCAGCCGGGCCCGGCCGCGCGCAAGGCGCTGTCGGAATCGGGCCTCAACCCCGCCAGCGTGGTGGGGACGGGCAAGGACGGGCGCATCACCAAGCCCGATGTCGCCGCCGCTTCGGCCGCCCCGGCGGCCAAGCCCGCCGCTCCGTCGGCCCCGCGCGCCACGGGCCCGCGCGAAGAGCGCGTGAAGATGACGCGCCTGCGCACCCGCATCGCCGAGCGCCTGAAGCAGGCCCAGAACACCGCCGCGATGCTGACGACCTTCAACGAGGTCGACATGACGGCGGCGATGGCGCTGCGCTCGAAGTACAACGAGCAGTTCGAGAAGCGCCACGGCGTCAAGCTCGGCTTCATGTCGATCTTCGCCAAGGCCTGCATCGTCGGCCTCAAGGAACTGCCGGCCGTCAACGCCGAGATCGACGGCGGCGACATCGTCTACAAGAACCACTACGACATCGGCATCGCCGTCGGCACGCCGCAGGGCCTGGTCGTGCCGGTCGTGCGCGACTGCGACCTGCTGTCCTTCGCCGAGATCGAGAAGACCATCGGCGACCTCGGCCGGCGCGCGCGCGACGGCAAGCTGACGATGGAAGACATGTCGGGCGGCACCTTCACGATCACCAACGGCGGCATCTACGGCTCGCTGATGTCGACGCCGATCCTGAACACGCCGCAGTCGGGCATCCTGGGCATGCACAAGATCCAGCCGCGCCCGATCGCCGTCGGCGACAAGATCGAGATCCGCCCGATGATGTACATCGCGCTCAGCTACGACCACCGCATCATCGACGGGCGCGAAGCCGTGACGTTCCTCGTGCGCGTCAAGGAATGCCTGGAAGATCCCGCCCGCCTCATCCTGGACATGTGAACGAAAATGACTGAAGCCGCCTACGATCTCGTCGTCATCGGTTCCGGACCCGGCGGCTATGTGTGCGCGATCCGCGCCGCACAGCTCGGCATGAAGGTCGCGTGCGTGGAAAAGCGCGAGACGCTGGGCGGCACCTGCCTCAACGTGGGCTGCATTCCCTCGAAGGCGCTGCTGCAGGCCTCGGAGAAGTACGAGGAAGCCTCGCACGGGCTGGGCGCCTTCGGCGTCAAGGTCGGCAAGGTGGAACTCGACCTCAAGGGCATGATGGCCCACAAGGACAAGACCGTTAAGTCGAACGTCGACGGTGTGGCCTACCTGTTCAAGAAGAACAAGATCGACTGGATCAAGGGCATGGGCACGGTCGCGGCGGCCGGCAAGGTCGATGTGGCGCTCAATGCCGGCGGCACGCAGAGCCTGGCGACGAAGGCCATCGTGATCGCGACCGGCTCGGACGTGGTCTCGCTGCCCAGCCTAAAGATCGACGAGAAGAAGATCGTTTCCTCGACGGGTGCCCTGACGCTTGCGGAAGTGCCGAAATCGATGGTGCTGGTCGGCGGCGGCGTGATCGGGCTCGAGATGGGCTCGGTCTGGCAACGCCTGGGCGCGAAGGTCACCGTGGTCGAGTTCCTCGACCGCATCATGCCGGGCATGGACGGCGACACGTCCAAGCAGATGCAGCGCATCCTCACCAAGCAGGGCATGAGCTTCAAGCTCTCGACCAAGGTGACGGGTGCCAAGATCGGCCCCAAGGGCGTGGCGCTGACGGTGGAGCCCGCCGCCGGCGGTGCGGCCGAGACGATCGAGACCGACATCGTGCTTGTCGCCATCGGGCGGCGCCCCTACACCGACGGGCTGGGCCTCAAGGAAGCGGGCGTGGCGCTCGACGACAAGGGCCGCGTGGCGGTCGACGGGCATTTCCAGTCGAACGTGCCGGGCATCTACGCGATCGGCGACTGCATCGCGGGCCCGATGCTCGCCCACAAGGCCGAGGACGAGGGCATGGCCGTGGCCGAGATCCTCGCCGGCCAGCACGGGCACGTGAACTACGACGCGATCCCGTCGGTCGTCTACACGTGGCCGGAAGTGGCCAGCGTGGGCAAGACCGAGGAGCAGCTGAAGGCCGAGGGTGTCGAATACCGCACCGGCAAGTTCCCGTTCACCGCGAACGGGCGCGCGCGCGCGCAGAACAACACCGACGGCTTCGTCAAGATCCTGGCCGACAAGGCGACCGACCGCGTGCTCGGCGTGCACATGATCGGCCCGTCGGTCGGCGAACTCACCGGCGAGATGGCGCTGGCGATCGAGTTCGGCGCCTCGTCCGAGGACATCGCGCGCACCTGCCACGCGCACCCGACGCTGACCGAAGCGGTCCGTGAAGCGGCCCTCGCCGTCGACGGACGCCCGATCCACATCTGACGGACGAAGTCCGTCATGCCCGGGCTTAACCCGGGCATCCACGACTTGGAATGCGGCGAAAGAAGACGTGGATGGCCGGGACAAGCCCGGCCATGACGTGAAAGGCGGGATCACGCCATCGGCGCTTCCGCGATCCCCTGCATCTCGCGCATGCGCGCGACGGACGGGCGCGTCTTCATCGCGTCGGTCAGGCGCTTGATCGCCGGATAGGCGTAGGCCGGCTTCTTCAAAAAGCGCGTCCAGCGCGCCAGCATGTGCACGTAGAAATCCGCGACCGAGACGGCGGCCCCCAGGCAATAGGGCCGCCCGCGCGCGGCAAGGCACGAATCGACATAGGCGAGATGCTCGCCCAGGCGCGCCTCGGCAAGGTCCTTCACCGCCGCGTGCGCGGCTTCCTCGCGGATCAGCCAGTCGGGATGGAACCAGTCCATCAGCGCCGTCTGCATCGTGTTCGACAGGAACAGCATCCATTCATAGGCGCGCGCGCGCTCGTGCGTGCCGGGGGCGGGCAGCAGGCCCGCCTGCGGGAAGCGTTCGGCCAGATGCAGGCAGATCGCGGCGGCCTCGGTCAGCGCGAAATCGCCGTCGACCAGCACGGGCACGCGGCCCTTGGGGTTGAGGGCCAGGAACTCCGGTGTGCGGTGCCCGTTCGCCTTCAGGTCGACGCGCATCCATTCGTATCTGGCGCCGATCTCCTCGAGGATCGCGTGCGGGGCCATCAGGGCCGTTCCCGGCGCGCCATGGATCTTCATCGTCAAGTCACCCTCCGAAGAAATGCGTGATCGCCAGCCACACGACCGCGGCACCGCCCGCGACGACCGCACCGGCGATCGCGACCGCGAACACGCCGGCCACGCAGCCCGCCACGACGAAGGCGCCGTCGCGCCCGACATGGCCGAGTGCTATCAGCGCCATCGCCACGGCGGGCGGCTGGTTGCCGAACGGGATCGGCATCGACACGATCGCGGCGAGGACCGCGAAGACGAGCCCGAGCACGCGTTCGGCGAGGCCGTCAGTCAGGCCCTGCAGGCGCGGCTTCAGGATGCGCTCGACGCGCTGCAGATAGGGCACGCCGCGATCGACCATCGTCTCGAAATCCTTGCGCGCGAGCGAGCGGTCGAGCAGCCAGTCGGGAATGCGCGGCCGGTCGAAGCCGAGGATCATCTGGATGGCGAGCAGGATCTGCGGCACGCCGAACAGCGTCGACACGCCCGGGATCGTGCCGATCCCCACGGCGTTGGGCAGGGCGAACAGCAGCATCGCCGCCCCGAAGGCGCGATCGTCGAGAGCTTCGACCAGGTCGCGCAGGCGCACGCGCTCGGCCCCGCGCGCGCGCAGGTCGAGAAGCACTTGCGAGACCGTGCGCGCGGCTGGCGTCATCCGCGCGCGCGCGGGTGGGCGGCGGCGTAGACGTCGATCAGCCGCTCGGCGTCGACCGCCGTGTAGCGCTGCGTCGTCGACAGCGAGGCGTGGCCCAGCAGTTCCTGGATCGCGCGCAGGTCGGCCCCCGCCCCCAGCAGGTGCGTGGCGAAGGAATGGCGCAGCGCATGCGGCGTGGCCGAATCGGGCAGGCCCAGCTCGACGCGCAGCCGGCGCACCCGCGCCTGCACGATTGCGGCGTTGAGCCGCTTGCCGCGTACGCCCAGGAACAGCGGCCCGGCCGGCTTCCCCTTGAAGGGGCACAGGCGCACATATTCGTCGACCAGGTCGCGCACCTGCGCCAGCACGGGCACGTCGCGCGCCTTGCGGCCCTTGCCAAGGATGCGCAGCATTTCGCCAAGCGGGGCCGCGTCGCGGGAAAGCGACAGCGCCTCGTCGATGCGCAGGCCCGCCCCATAGAGAAGCGCCAGCACCGCGCGGTCGCGCGCGGCGACCCACGGCATTTGCGTGTCCTCGCCTTCGGCCTCGATCAGGGCGGCCGCGTCGGCGATGTCCAGCGCCTTGGGCAGGCTCCTGGGCAGCTTGGGTCCGCGCAGGGCCGCGACATGCGCGTTTTGCGCGAGCCCGGCCCGGTCGAGATAGCGATAGAAGCCGCGCAGCGTGGAAAGGGCGCGTGCGTTGGTCGCGGCCTTCAAGCCGGCCTGCGCGCGGCGCGCAAGGAAGCCGCGGAAATCGGCGGGCTTCAGCCTTGCAAGTGCGGCAAGCGTGGGCGGCTCGCCCAGATGGTCCTGCAGGAACGAAAGGAACGCCG
The DNA here is from genome assembly GCA_965279565.1 of Tagaea sp. Taxonomy (GTDB): domain Bacteria; phylum Pseudomonadota; class Alphaproteobacteria; order CACIAM-22H2; family CACIAM-22H2; genus Tagaea. The sequence goes on from OZ257249.1 coordinate 1,350,125, forward strand.
CGAGATCGCGCGTGTAGTTCGACAGCGTGTGGCGCGAGGCGCGCTTCTCGTTTTCCAGCTGCGCGCGCCAGCCGGCGATCGCCGGCTGGAGATCGGCGGCCGCCGCGAAGCCGACGCTCAGTTCCCGCGCGCCAGCCATCCGCGCAGGGCGGCCTCGACCGTGCGGCCGAGGAAATTGAGCAGTTCCGTGCCCTGGCCGGGATGGAACTTCGACGTGGCGCGCGCCCCGAAGGCGAGGATGCCCGGCGGCATGTCGCGCTTCAATTGCAGGCGCAGCAGCGCCTGGCTGTGCACGAGCGTGGACGCCCCGCCATAGATGGCGCTGTCGCCCGGCTCGTCGGAAAGGAGAAGGATGTCGCGCCGCTCGCCCATCAGCCGGTCGACGGTGCCGCGCGGCAGGATGCGCAGGTTCTGCGCGTTCTCGCCCGGGGGTACATGATCCAGCGATTCGAAGCCCAGCCCGATCGCGTCGACTTCCAGATGCATCGGCAGGTCGACCGCGATCGTGTCGATGCAGTGCGGCAGCGACTTGGCCGTCAGCACCGACAGCACGGCGGCATGGATGCGCCCCTGCGTGGCGAGATTGGCGCGGCTCGTCGCGATCAGCTCGGCCTGGGCGGCGGTCAGCTTGGCAAGATCGGTGCGCATGCGCTCGAGCATGTAGCGCTGCATGTCGACCACGCCGTTGTCGGAACGCTGCGCTGGCGGCGTGAGGATCCACAGCAGGTCGGGATGTTCGATCAGGAAGTCGGGGTGGCGGCGCAGATATTCGGCGACGGCGGCCCCCGTCGGGGGTACGGCACCTGCAAGGGCGGCTGAACTCTCGGACTCGGCCATGATCGAGGGATTCTCCCCTGTTTGGCTTAAAGGACCGACTGGCCCGTCTTCTTCCAGTCCGCGTTGAACTGGGCGAGGCCCTTGTCGGTCAGCGGATGGGCGAAGAGCTGCTTGAGCACGTTGGCCGGTGCCGTCACCACATGCGCGCCGAGCTTGGCGCTTTCGACGATGTGCATGGGGCCGCGCACCGACGCGACGAGCACTTCGGTCCTGAAATTGGGGTACTGGCGGTAGATCGTCATGATGTCGGCGATCAGCTGCATGCCGTCGGTGCCGATGTCGTCGAGCCGCCCGACGAAGGGCGAGACGAACGTCGCACCCGCCTTCGCGGCGAGGATCGCCTGCGCGGGGCTGAAGCACAGCGTGACGTTGACCATCGTGCCGGCGTCCGACAGGACCTTGCAGGTCTTGAGGCCGTCGAGCGTGAGCGGAACCTTGACCGCGACGTTCTTCGCGATGCCGGCGAGCTTCTTGCCCTCCTTCAGCATCGTGTCGAAATCGTTGGCGGTGACCTCGGCGCTGACCGGGCCCGCGACGATCGTGCAGATCTCGGCGACCACATCGAGGAATTTCTTGCCCGACTTGGCGATCAGCGACGGATTCGTCGTCACCCCGTCGAGCAGGCCGGTGGCGGCCAGGTCGCGGATTTCGGCGGTGTCGGCAGTGTCGACGAAGAATTTCATGGAATGCGCATTCCCCTCGCGACTCGAAACGGCCAGAGTCTAGCCGATGGTCGAGTCGCGATCCAGCACGCGCGTTCGCGTGGCCCTGCCGCTGCCGCTCGGGCCGTACGATTACCGCGTACCGCCCGAACGCGCGGTCGCGCCCGGAGACTTCGTCGCCGTGCCGCTCGGCCGGCGCACGGTGACCGGCGTCGTGTGGGACGACGCGGCCGACGACACGCTCGACGAAGCCAAGCTCAAGGATATCGCCGGCCTGCTGCCCGCACCAAGGATGGCCGAACCGCTGCGCAAGTTTCTTGCGTGGGTGTCGGCCTATACGCTGTCGCCGCTGGGCAACGTGCTGCGCATGGCGATGAGCGTGCCCGAAGCGCTGGTACCCGCGCGCCGGATTTCGGCGTTCGCACTTTCGCAGAACGCGCCCGATCCCGAGCTGGAAGAACCCGGCGTGCTCACGCCTGCGCGAAGGCGCGTGCTGCGCGAGGCGCGCTCGGGTGCGCGCCCTGCCGCCGAACTGGCGCGCGCGGCCGAGGTCTCGACCGGTGTCGTGAAGGGGCTGGTCGAGAAGGGCTGGCTCGAAAGCGTCGAGATCGATCCGCCTTCGCCGCCGGGCCCCGATGCCGGTCATCCGCGCGCCGATCTTTCGCCCGTCCAGCGCGAAGCGGCCGACGTGCTTTCGGGCAAGGTGGGGCAGGGCTTCTCGGTGACGCTGCTCGACGGCGTGACCGGCTCGGGCAAGACGGAAGTCTATTTCGAGGCCGTCGCCGCCGCACTTGCGGCGGAGAGGCAAGTGCTCGTCCTGCTGCCCGAGATCGCGATGAGCGCCCAGTGGCTCGCGCGCTTCGTGTCGCGCTTCGGGGCGGAACCCGCGCAGTGGCATTCCGAACTGGGGACGGCCCAGCGCGCGCGTGTGTGGCGCGGTGTCGCGGCCGGCGACGTGCGCGTCGTCGTGGGGGCGCGCTCCGCATTGTTCCTGCCGTTCGCGAAGCTCGGCCTCGTCGTGATCGACGAGGAGCACGAGCAGGCCTTCAAGCAGGAGGACGGCACGATCTATCACGCGCGCGACATGGGCGTGGTGCGCGCGCGCTTCGAGGCCTGCCCGATCGTGCTGGCATCCGCAACACCGTCGCTGGAAACGCTCGCGAACGTGGAGCGCGGCCGCTACGCGGTCGTCGAACTGCCTGCGCGCCACGGCGGGGCGAGCCTGCCGAAGGTCGAGGCGGTCGATCTGCGCAAGCACCCGCCGCCGCGCCAGTCGTTCATCTCGCTGCCGCTGCGCGCCGCGTTGAGCGAAGCGCTGGCCGCGGGCGAACAGTCGATGCTGTTCCTCAACCGGCGCGGCTATGCGCCGCTCACACTATGCCGCGCCTGCGGACACCGGCTGCAATGCCCGAGCTGCACGGCCTGGCTGGTCGAGCATCGGCTGCACGGACGGCTGCAGTGCCACCATTGCGGCTACAACGCATCGCTGCCGCGCCAGTGCCCGTCCTGCACGGCCGAGGATTCGTTCGTCGCGTGCGGCCCGGGTGTGGAACGCGTGGCGGAAGAGGCGCGTGCACTTTTCCCGGACGCGAAGATCGAGGTGATGACGTCCGACACCGTCACGGGCCCGGCGGCGGCCGAGGAGTTCGTGCGCCGGATGGCCGCGCGCGAGATCGACATCCTCGTCGGCACGCAGATCGTCGCGAAGGGCCATCATTTCCCGTTCCTGACGCTGGTCGGCATCGTCGACGCCGATCTCGGCCTGTCGGGCGGCGACCTGCGCGCGGCCGAGCGGACCTGGCAGCTGCTGCATCAGGTCTCGGGCCGGGCCGGGCGCGCCGAACGGCCGGGCCGCGTGCTGCTGCAGACTCACATGCCCGAGCATGCGGTGATGAAGGCGCTGGTCGGCGGCGACCGGGCGCGCTTCCTCGCGGCCGAACGGGCCGACCGCCAGCGCCACGGCTGGCCGCCTTTCGGGCGGCTTGCCGCGATCATCGTGGCCGGCGAGGACGAAGGGCTGGTCGAACGCCTCGCCCGCCGCCTGGGCGCGACCGCGCCGAAAGCCCCGGGAATCAGCGTTTTGGGGCCTGCCCCCGCCCCGATGGCCATCCTGCGCGGCCGCCACCGCCGCCGCTTGCTGGTGAAGACCGGCCGCGAAGCCAACCTCCAGGAAATCGTCGATTCGTGGCTCGCTTTGACCCGGATCCCGAACGACATCCGCGTCCAGATCGACGTCGATCCGTACAGTTTCATGTAGAACTCGGGTGTGTCCTTTGATTATCTACGATTGGTTGTTTTGCGAATAGGCGAGGCGGCGATGGCAATCCCCGACTATCAATCGATTTTTTTGCCGCTTTTGAAGCTTGCCGCAAAATCCGACATCATTCGTAAGGACGCCGACAAGGCGCTTACGGCAGAGTTCGGACTTTCAGAGGAGGATCATGGCAAGCTTTTAGCGAGCGGGAAGCAGCGGGTATTCGACAATCGAATTCATTGGGCTGCGACTTATCTTGTTAAGGCCGGACTCCTGATTCGACCTAAGCGCGGCACCCTTCGGGCGACATCTGAAGGACTGGCGCTACTGTCGAAAAATCCACAAGAGCTTCGATTGAAGCAATTGAAGGCAATTCCAAAATTTATGGAATTCTATAGTGCGTCGAAGGTGTCGTCTGATTCCCAGTCCGGCGATGCAACTGATTCTGCTTCAGAGGCTACACCAGAAGAGCGATTGCTTATCGCCGCCGGCGAGTTGAAGGAAAAGCTTCGTGCTGACATTCTTGATGCAATTGCCCAGTCATCGCCTGAGTTCTTCGAGAGATTAATCATCGATCTGCTAATTGAAATGGGCTATGGCGGATCGTTTTCGGAGGCAGCGGAGCATCTTGGCGGTTCCGGCGATGGCGGCGTCGATGGCGTGGTGAAGGGTGACCCGCTAGGCCTTGATGCTGTCTATATCCAGGCTAAGCGCTACTCTGCGGAAAACGTTGTTGGGCCAGACAAGATTCAGCAATTTATTGGTGCTCTTTCTACGAAGGGCGCAACCAAGGGCGTGTTTGTTACGACAAGTCGCTTCTCGAAAGCCGCACTTGAACTGAAAACGACGAGTCAAAGATTGGTACTGATTGATGGACGGCAGCTAACTGATTTGATGATTCGATTCGATGTCGGAGTCCGAAAGCTGAAGGACGACATCCAGATTAAGCAAATTGACCTGAGCTATTTCAGTGACGAGGACGATTGATCCTCTTTTACTCGACGGCGACATGCATTATATTCTTACGTTCTTCCTATCGATCGGAGAAACGTAATGGCCGGAAACGACATGGCGACGCTCTCGTCGAAATTCCAGATTTCGATTCCGAAGGCCGTGCGCGCCGCGAAGCAGTGGAAGGCGGGTCAGCGTTTCGCATTCGTGCCGAAGGGCGACGGGCTGCTGCTCGTCCCCGTTCCGTCGCGCGAGGCGCTGGCCGGGCTGGCGCGCGGGGCCAAGGCGAAGGATTTCCGCGACCGGTCCGACCGCTTCTGATGCGGCTGGTCGATACGTCCGCCTGGATCGAGTGGTTGACCGGTTCCGCCGTCGGCAAGGCCGTCGCGCCCGAACTGCCGAAGGCCGACGAATGGCTCGTCCCGACCATCGTGCAGTACGAGTTGGCCAAATGGCTTGCGCGCGAAGCCGACGAGGACAAGGCGGATCAAGTGATCGCCTTTACGGGCACTTGCCTGGTTGCGGGGCTCGACACGCCGACGGCGCTGCTGGCGGCCGAACTCGGTTCCCGGCACCGACTCGCGATGGCCGATGCCGTTGTCTATGCCACCGCCCGGGCGAACGGCGCCGACATCCTGACCTGCGACCGCCATTTCGAAGGCCTTCCGGGGGTCCGGTTCGTGCCCAAACGGCGCGCCTGAAAGGCCCGTTTTCCGGGCACTCGTGGATAACCCGCAGCTTTTTCGCCCGCCTTATTGCATCGGCGAAAGGGGTATGTTAGCTAATCGCCCGCAGCCGAACGGAATACACATTTCGTTCGCCGTTTTCTTGTTGTTTTTCGCGAGGTTGGCAAGCCCGTCCGGGGTGGGCCAGAAGCGAGAAACGGACCGCCGACCAAGGGACCGCGCGTGGCCTCGAAAAACGCCTCTTCCGCCGGAATCGCCCAACGCTACGCGGGCGCACTGTACGAACTCGCCAACCCGCAATGGCTCGACGCCGTCGCGGGCGATCTCAAGACCTTCGAAGAAGCCCTCGCGGCGGTGCCCGAGCTCAAGCGCGTGACGAACAGTCCGCTGCTGCCGCGCGTCGCACAGGAAAAGGCCGTCATCGCCGTCATGGCGAGCCTCGGCATCGGCGATCTCGTGCGCCGCTTCGTCGGCACGCTGGCGCGCAACCGCCGCCTCGCGGATCTCCCGGCGATCGCGAAACAGTATCGTGCGTTGCTCGCCGAAGCGCGCGGCGAGACCGTGGCCGAAGTCGTCTCGGCCGTCGCGCTGTCGCCCGCACGCATCGGCGAACTCGAAACCAAGCTGCGCGCCGCCGCCGGCCGCAAGGTCACGCTCGACCTCAAGGTCGATCCCAAGCTTCTGGGCGGGCTGAAGGTGAAGGTGGGTTCCCGCCTCGTCGACGCCTCGCTGCAGGGTCAACTCAAGCGTCTTCACCTGACCCTCGCGGGTCGGGCCTGATTTCCATCGGAGAACGAGTCCATGTCTATCCGCGCCGCCGAGATTTCCGCCATCCTGAAGGACCAGATCGCCAAGTTCGACACGTCGGCAGACGTCGCCGAGGTCGGGCAGGTCATCTCGGTCGGTGACGGCATCGCCCGCGTCTACGGCCTCGACAACGTCCAGGCGGGCGAGATGGTCGAGTTCCCGGGCGGCATCAAGGGCATGGCCCTCAACCTCGAGACCGACAACGTGGGCGTCGTCATCTTCGGCGACGACCGCGACATCAAGGAAGGCGACGTCGTCAAGCGCACCGGCGCCATCGTCGAAGTGCCGGTCGGCAAGGCGCTGCTGGGTCGCGTCGTCGACGGTCTCGGCAACCCGATCGACGGCAAGGGCCCGCTCGTCGGCGCCAAGATGACCCGCGTCGAGGTGAAGGCCCCCGGCATCATCGCGCGCAAGTCGGTGCATGAGCCCATGCAGACGGGCTTGAAGGCCATCGACGCGCTCGTCCCCGTCGGCCGCGGCCAGCGCGAGCTGATCATCGGCGACCGCCAGACCGGCAAGACCGCCGTCGCGATCGACACCTTCATCAACCAGAAGACGGTCAACGCGCAGGGCGACGAATCCAAGAAGCTCTACTGCATCTATGTCTGCATCGGGCAGAAGCGCTCGACCGTCGCGCGCATCGTCAAGACGCTCGCGGACTATGGCGCGCTCGAATACACGATCATCGTCGCCGCGACGGCGTCCGATCCGGCGCCGCTGCAGTTCCTCGCCCCCTACACGGGTTGTGCGATGGGCGAGTTCTTCCGCGACAACGGCATGCACGCCGTCATCGTGTACGACGATCTTTCCAAGCAGGCCGTCTCGTACCGCCAGATGTCGCTGCTGCTGCGTCGCCCGCCGGGCCGCGAAGCGTATCCGGGCGACGTGTTCTACCTGCACTCGCGCCTGCTCGAGCGCGCGGCCAAGATGTCGGACGACATGAAGGCGGGTTCGCTGACGGCCCTCCCGGTCATCGAAACGCAGGCCGGCGACGTCTCGGCCTACATCCCGACGAACGTGATTTCCATCACCGACGGCCAGATCTTCCTCGAAACCGACCTGTTCTATAAGGGCATCCGCCCGGCCATCAACGTCGGCCTGTCGGTGTCGCGCGTCGGTTCGGCCGCGCAGATCAAGGCGATGAAGCAGGTCGCCGGCAAGATCAAGCTCGAGCTCGCCCAGTATCGCGAGATGGCCGCCTTCGCGCAGTTCGCCTCGGACCTCGACGCCTCGACGCAGAAGCTGCTCGCGCGCGGCGCACGCCTCACCGAACTGCTGAAGCAGCCGCAGTATGCGCCGATGCCGGTCGAAGAGCAGGTCGTTTCGATCTTCGCGGGCGTCAACGGCTTCCTCGACACGATCGACGTCAAGAGCATCGGCAAGTTCGAGACGCAGTTCATGGCGCTGGTGAAGGCCAAGCACGCCGATGTCCTCGGTGCGGTCGCCAAGGACCGCGAGATCAAGCCGGAAACGGACAAGAAGTTGCGCGAGATCCTCGGCGCGTTCGTCAAGAATTTCGCGGCCTGAGCCTAGCGGCGCCGGACAAGCAAGATGGCAACACTCAAAACACTCCGGATGCGGATCGCGTCGGTCAAGTCGACGCAGAAGATCACGTCCGCCATGAAGATGGTTGCCGCGGCCAAGCTGCGCCGCGCGCAGGAGCAGGCCGAGGCCGCGCGCCCCTACGCGATGCGCATGGGCCGCATGCTGGGCTCGCTCGCCGGCTCGATGACGGCGGGGGCGGGTGCGCCCAAGCTGCTTTCGGGTACGGGTGCGGACAAGGTCCACCTGATGGTGGTCTGCACGTCGGACCGCGGCCTGTGCGGGGGCTTCAACTCCTCGATCGTGCGCCTGGTGCGCGCCGAGATCCGCAAGCTCCAGGCCGAGGGCAAGACGGTCAAGATCCTGTGCGTGGGCCGCAAGGGCCTTGCCCAGCTGCGCCGCGACTTCGGTAGCCTGATCGTGGGCGCCGTCGAGGACGTGGGTCGCAAGCGCATGACCTTCGCCGAAGCCCAGCGCGTGTCGGACAAGGTGCTCGCGATGTTCGATGCCGCCGAGTTCGACGTGGCGGCGCTCTACTACGCGCGCTTCAAGTCGGCGATGACGCAGATCCCCACGCGTCTCCAGCTCGTCCCGTTCGTCGCCGCCGAAGCCGGTGCTCCGGACGCAGGGGCGAGCTACGAATACGAACCCGAGGAAGGCGAGATCCTGGCAGCCCTGCTGCCGCGCAATCTCGCCGTCCAGGTCTATGGCGGACTTCTCGAGAACGCCGCGTCGGAGCAGGGTGCGCGCATGTCCGCGATGGACAGCGCCACGCGCAACGCCGGCGACATGATCAAGAAGCTCACGCTCGTCTACAACCGCTCGCGCCAGGCCTCGATCACCAAGGAACTGATCGAGATCATCTCCGGCGCCGAAGCCGTCTGATATTGCAGGAGTAGGAACCATGGCGAACAACAAGGTCGGCCGCGTCGTCCAGATCACGGGTGCCGTCGTCGACGTGCGCTTCGACGGCGAACTGCCGAAGATCCTGAACGCGCTGCATGTGCAGAACCAGGGCAAGACGCTGGTCCTCGAGATCGCGCAGCACCTGGGCGAACAGACCGTGCGCACGATCGCGATGGACTCGACGGACGGTCTCGTCCGCGGCCAGGAAGCGGTCGATACCGGCAACGCCATCGCGATGCCCGTCGGCCCCGAGACGCTCGGCCGCATCATCAACGTCATCGGCGAGCCGATCGACGAGCGCGGTCCCATCGGCCACAAGCGCACCTCGCCGATCCACCGCCAGGCCCCGCCCTTCATCGAGCAGTCGACCGAAGCCGAGATCCTCGTGACCGGCATCAAGGTCATCGACCTGCTCGCCCCCTACGCCAAGGGCGGCAAGATCGGCCTGTTCGGCGGTGCCGGCGTGGGCAAGACCGTGACGATCATGGAGCTCATCAACAACGTCGCCAAGGCGCATGGCGGCGTGTCGGTGTTCGCGGGCGTGGGCGAGCGTACGCGCGAAGGCAACGACCTCTATCACGAGATGATGGAATCGGGCGTCATCAAGACCGACGGCCCCGGCTCGAAGGTCGCCCTCGTGTACGGCCAGATGAACGAGCCGCCGGGTGCGCGCATGCGCGTCGGCCTCTCGGGCCTGACGGTCGCCGAATATTTCCGCGACGAAGAAGGCCAGGACGTCCTGTTCTTCGTCGACAACATCTTCCGCTTCACGCAGGCGGGTGCGGAAGTGTCCGCACTTCTCGGCCGCATCCCGTCGGCGGTGGGCTACCAGCCCACGCTGTCGACCGACATGGGCGCCTTGCAGGAACGCATCACCTCGACCAAGAAGGGTTCGATCACCTCGGTGCAGGCCATCTACGTGCCCGCCGACGACCTGACCGACCCCGCGCCGGCGACGTCGTTCTCGCACCTTGACGCGACGACCGTGCTGTCGCGCCAGATCGCGGAGCTGGGCATCTTCCCGGCCGTCGATCCGCTCGACTCGACCTCGCGCATGCTCGACCCGCGCGTGATCGGCGAGGACCACTACAACACCGCGCGCGACGTGCAGAAGGTGCTGCAGGGCTACAAGTCGCTGCAGGACATCATCGCCATTCTCGGCATGGACGAGCTCTCGGAAGAGGACAAGCTCGTCGTCGCCCGCGCGCGCAAGATCCAGCGCTTCCTGTCGCAGCCCTTCCACGTCGCCGAAGTCTTCACCGGCACGCCGGGCGTGCTCGTGAAGCTCGAGGACACGATCAAGGGCTTCAAGGAAATCGTCATGGGCAACTGCGACGACATGCCGGAAGCGGCCTTCTACATGGTCGGCACGCTCGAGGAAGCCCGCGCCAAGGCGCGCAAGATGGCCGCCGAAGCGGCCTGAGGTTAGACGACGATGGCCGAGCGCACGAAGTTCGAACTGGTCAGCCCCGAGCGTCTGCTCGTTTCCGAGGACGTCGAGATGGTCGTCGTCCCCGGCAGCGAGGGCGATTTCGGCGTGCTGAAGGGCCATGCGCCCGTCATCTCGACGCTGCGCACCGGCACGATCTCGATCTACGACGCCGGCGCGGTCAAGGACCGCATCTTCGTCGCGGGCGGTTTCGCCGAAGCCTCGGCCGACCGCGTCACCGTGCTCGCCGACGAGGCGGTGCGCGTGTCCGAGATCGACAAGGCGGCCGTCGGCAAGGAAATCGAGACGCTGCGCGCCAAGCTCGGTGCCGCCACCGACGACGGCGAACGCACGGCACTCGCCGCGCGCATCGAGATCGCGACCGCCAAGCTCGCGGCTTAAGCTCCATATTTGATCGTCATGCCCGGCCTCGTGCCGGGCATCCACGACTTTTGTAATTCGGCCGCCCTCCTGTATCCTTCCGGGGACAGGAGTGCCGCATGCCGCATGAAACTCCCCTCATCGCGACGGTCGCGGTCGGCCTTGCCCTGGCGTTCCTGCTCGGGCTGCTCGCGAACAAGGTCCGGCTGCCGCCCATCGTCGGCTATCTGACGGCCGGCATCCTCGTCGGCCCGTTCACGCCGGGCTTCGTCGCCGACCAGTCGATCGCCACCGAACTCGCCGAGATCGGCGTGATCCTGCTGATGTTCGGCGTGGGCCTGCATTTCTCGCTCAAGGACCTGCTGTCGGTCCGCGCCATCGCGATCCCCGGCGCCATCGGCCAGATCGCGGTGGCCACCGCGCTCGGCATGGGGCTGGCGTGGAGCTTCGGCTGGCCGTGGGGGGCCGGGCTCGTGTTCGGCCTCGCCCTTTCCGTCGCCAGCACGGTCGTGCTGCTGCGCGCGTTGCAGGAACGCCGGCTGGTCGAGACCGAGCGCGGGCGCATCGCGGTGGGCTGGCTGATCGTCGAGGATCTCGTGATGGTCCTCGCCCTCGTGCTGATCCCGCCGCTTGCTGGCCTGATGGGTGGTACTTCGCCCGCACCGATCCCGCTCCCGGGGCTGCTCGCCGACCTGCAGCTTGGCCCTGTCGCCGGCACGCTGCTCGTCACGGGGGCGAAGGTCGCGTTCTTCGTCGCCTTCATGCTGGTGATCGGGCGGCGGCTGATCCCGTGGTGCCTGCATTATGTGGCGCACACCGGCTCGCGCGAGCTCTTCCGCCTGTCGGTGCTGGCGATCGCGCTGGGCGTGGCGTTCGGGGCGGCAAAGCTGTTCGGCGTGTCGTTCGCGCTCGGTGCGTTCTTCGCCGGCATGGTGCTGGCGGAATCGGCGTTGAGCAGCCAGGCCGCGAAGGAAACGCTGCCGCTGCGCGATGCCTTCGCCGTGCTGTTCTTCGTCTCGGTCGGCATGCTGTTCGATCCGGCCTCGCTCGTCGAACGCCCGCTGCCGATCCTCGCGACGTTCCTGATCATCGTGCTGGGCAAGTCGCTCGCCGCCTACCTGATCGTGCGCGCCTTTCGCCACACGCACGGCACGGCGCTGACGATCGCGGCAAGCCTCGCGCAGATCGGCGAGTTCTCGTTCATCCTCGCCGTGCTCGGCATCGATCTGGGCCTCATCCCGCCGGCCGCGCGCGACCTGATCGTGGCGGGCGCGCTGCTGTCGATCGTCGTCAACCCGCTGTGCTTCTTCGCGCTCGAACGCTGGGCGGGCGGCGGCGAAGCGGCGGCACCGCCGTCTCCGGTACCGGCGGCCCCCGCACCGCGCAGCCGCGCGATCCTGGTCGGGCACGGGCGCGTGGGCTCGCGCGTCAGCCCCGCACTGCTGGACAGCGGCGTCCCGCTTTCGGTCGTCGACGACGACGCGTCGACGCTGGCCGGGCTCGACGCGCGCGGGGCAAGCACGCATGCCGGCAGCTTCGCGAGTTCCGGTGCCGCCGAAGCGCTCGCGCGCGGCGACGTGGGTTGGCTCATCGTCGCGATCCCCGATCCGTTCGAGGCCGGCTCGATCGTCGAGACCGCGCGGCTGGCCGCACCGTCGACCCGCATCGTCGCGCGCGCACACAGCGGCGAGGCCGTCGAGCATCTGCGGAAGTGCGGGGCCGACTACGTGCTGATGGGCGAGGAAGAGATCGCGCGCGGCATGGTCCGTCACGTGCTCGGCCGCTAGCCGGCCCCTGCGATATGGACCGCGGCTTCCCGCCGATCGCGGCACCCGACGCGCGGCTCCTGATCCTCGGCACGCTGCCGGGGCAGGCGTCGCTGGCTGCGCGGCAATACTACGCGCATCCGCGCAACGCGTTCTGGCCGATCCTCGGCGGCATTTTCGGATTTGCACCGGATGCGCCGTACGATTCGCGCGTCGCCGCCCTGATGCGCGCACGCGTCGCGGTGTGGGACGTGTGCGCGGCCGCGGTGCGGCCGGGCAGTCTCGATTCCGCGATCGCGGCCGACACGATCCGGCCCAACGACTTCGCGATGTTCTTTGCACGCCACCGGCACGTCGCGCGCGTCGCGTTCAACGGGGCCGCAGCGGCACGCCTTTACCACCGGCACGCGTTGCCGGAGGCGGGTCTTGCTTTCGTGCAGATGCCTTCGACAAGTCCGGCTTATGCGGCGATGAACCCGGCCGCGAAGCGCGCCGTCTGGGCGCAAGGATTGGAACCGTTCTGGATCGAAACTCGATCAGGTCCGGCGCCGCATTAACGGGCGGTTCGCACATCTTCGGCTAGGATTGCGGATCGTCCACTGCGGAAGCATCCCGGCATGCTTTTCGTCCAGAACGTCCTCCGGCAGTTCGCGCGAATTCCGCTCACGGCGGCGATCCTCGTCCTGATCGCGCTCGCCACCGGCCATCAGGTCTACGATCTGGGCGAGCGCGCGTTCATCGAATTCGAGCGGCGCACGAGCGTCGCGGCGGAAGTCGCCGCCACCCATGTCGAGCAGTCGCTGTCGTCGATCGCGCTGGCGTTCCAGGCGATCGACGGCGACCCGACGACGCCGGCGGTCGTGCTCACGAGCGCGCCGGACGAGATCCGGCGTGCGCTGCGCCGCATCCAGGAATCCTCGCCGATGATTCTCGGGCTCGGACTCGTCGGCCGCGACGGGCGCCTCGCCGTCGGCACCGCTTCGGCGCAGGCGCAGCAGACCGACCTGTCGGACCGCGCCTATTTCGCGTTCCATCGAGACAACCCGTCCGTCGGATTGCATATCGAGCGACCGGTCGCCTCGCGCACGGGGAACTTCGCCAGCATTCCGGTGTCGATGCGGGTCGAGACCGTCGCGGGCGAATTCGACGGACTCCTCGCGGCCGGACTGGATCCCGGCTATTTCGCCAACTTCTTCTCCAAGCTCGGCGTCGCCGCCGTCAATCTCGTCGATGCAGGCGGGCATCTCCATGCCCGCTTCCCGGCGATCGACGTGATCGCGGCCCCGCCTCGGCCCCTGCCCGGACATTCCGGCAACGGTCCGTTCGCCTTGCGCACGGCGCGTGGCGAGGACCTCGTCGGCCATTCCGTGCCGGTCGGGAACGGCGGCCTGTTCGTCCGGGCGACGGTCTTCAAGGCCGAGATCTACCGGACATGGCTGCGTCGCTCCTCGACGCCGCTGCTGTTCGGGCTCGTCGCGGCGGGGATCGCGCTGTCCGTGTCGTACGCGCTGCGCCGCCGCGCGCGCGATCAGGCGGCGCTGGTCGGCGCCACGGCCGCCGGCGCCAAGCAGGCCCGCCTCGACGCCGAGCATTTCCGCGAAGTGGCGCGCACGCGGTCGGACTTCCTCGCCCACATGAGCCACGAGATCCGCACGCCGCTCAACGCGATCATCGGCTTCTCCGAGGTCATCTCGGACGACGCGATGAAGCTCGGCGTTCCGGCGCGCTATCGCGACTATGCGTCGGACATCCGCTTCAGCGCCGGACACCTGCTTGGCGTCATCAACCGCATCCTCGACATGTCGAAGATCGAATCCGGCAAATGGACGCTGTCGCTCGGCCGGGTCAATGCGGCGTCGCTCGTCTACAACGTCGCGCATCTGGCGGCCCAGCGCGCGCAGAAGGAAGGCGTCGTGCTGGAGGTCGATGCGCCCGACCCGCATCTGGAATTCACCGGCGATGCGGGCGTGCTCGACCAGCTGCTGCTCAACCTCACGATCAACGCGATCAAGTTCGCCGGCCCGGACCGCAAGGTGCGGCTCGGCTGCCGGCGTATCGACGGCGGACGGATCGAGTTCGCGGTCACCGACAACGGCCCGGGCATGTCGAAGGCGGAAGCGGCGCGCGCCCTGCGGCCGTTCGAGACGGCCGCTGCACCCGGCCTGCAGGCGAAATCCGACACGGGCCTCGGCCTGCCGCTGGCGCGCATGTTCGCCGAGCTGCACGGCGGCACGCTGGAGCTCGATACGGCGCGGGGCAAGGGGACGTGTGCACGCGTGACGCTGCCGGTCGCACAGGGCCTGGCGGCCTAGGTGCCGCACGCCGAAAGCAGTGTGTAATTTTTAGTTGCTTTTCTTTATTGAAAACAATCCCAAGATGGGATAGTGTTTCCGCATCGTCCGGATGCGAGTTCGGGCGTGCGCTGTTTGAAACGTGAAGAAATGCTCCCGGAAACCTTGCTTGACGGCGCGCGTTTCCCGTCACCGTCAACAAGGAAATCCAAGGATATCAAATGGATATCTTGTTGACGGTCAACAGCCGTCAAGCAAACTTTACGGACCTACTTGTGCATCTCGCCGTGACGTTTGCCGTGGCGCTCCATCATCTTCTGGCGGTCGTCGGGGCTCATCTTGTCCCAGCGTTCGCGCATGTCCTCGTATTTCGGTTCGTGGCGGCGGCCGCGCATGCGCTCCATCGCTTCGCTGCGATGGTCGTGATCCATCTCGTCCCAGCGCTTGCGCATCTGCTCGCGCGAACCCATGCCCTGGGCAAAGGCGCCGTCGGCGACGAGAAAGGTGGCGGCGATGCCGATCGCGAATGTGCGGCGTTCCATGGCGCTCTCCTGTGGTTGGGCCTTCAGGAGAAAGATCAACGCATCGCACGGCCGGCGCATTGCGGCAGATCAACCGTTACGAGCGGATTTATTAAGTCTTTCTATACAAAGTATGTATTCAATCGAACCTGCCCCCCTTTGAAATCCAGAGATTCTCGATGAGCAGGATCGTGCCGGCCGAGGATGGAGGATTGGGATCGGGCAGGCGTCGGCGGGACGCCGCCTCGGGGTCGGGCGACATCGACCTTCCACCCGAGCTGCTGCGCATCGAGGCGCAGATCGGCGGGCGTCGGACAACCATCTATCTGGCGGTGCTGCTCGCGCTGATCGGCATTCTCGCCGCGATCCAGATTTGGCGGACCTACGACCGGGTCGAAGCCGAAGCGAAGCGCCAGATGACGATCCAGGCCGAGGCGGCTGCGGTCTATGCCGGGCAGATCTTCAGTGCGGCAGCGCTTGTTCTCGAAAGCGTCAATGTCGGTCTGCTGGGACCGGATCTCGTCCTTCCGGAAACGAACGAGGAAATCCACGCAATCCTTCGGCGCGCGCAGATCGCCTCGCCGGCGCTTCAAGCACTTGCCTTCATCGGGACGGACGGCCGCGTCCTCGTGAACTGGAACTCGCCCGCGCCTCAGCGTACCGACCTGTCCGACCGACCGGTCCATACCGCGCATCGGAACGATCCGGACCGCAGCATGCGCATCGGCCGCCCGATCGCGGCACCTCTGCCGGGAAACCCCGTCTACATCACGGTCTCGCGCCGTGTTTCCGGGCCGGGCGGTTCGTTCGGGGGCACGGTCGCGGCCCGGCTCGATCCCGGCTACTTTTCCGCATTCTTCTCCAGGCTCGGTACCGGCTCGATCAATCTCGTCGATTCCGACGGAACGCTCTTTGCCCGTTACCCGGAGATCGAGTTGCTAGGCGCGCCACGGCGACCAGTACCTTCGCCGGCAAAGTTCGGGACGGCGGATTACCTGACGTCCTCGACGACGGGCCTGCCGCGCCTTGCCGACGCGTCGCGCGTGCCGGGAACCGGGCTGATCGTGATCGCGAGCGTGCCGCGAAGCCAGATTGTCGAGACGTGGCTCGTCTGGTCGGCCGGCACCGCGTTCGTGACGGCCAGTGCAGCACTCGCCGTCGTCATCATCGGCGTCTGGCTGCGCCGGCGTGCCGACGCCATGGGCACGCTCGCCATCGCGCGGGCCGAAGCCGAAAGGTCGGCGTACCGCCAGGCCGACCACTTCAAGGAGATCGCCCGGCGCAAGACGGCGTTTCTCGCGCATATGAGCCACGAGATCCGCACGCCGCTCAACGCGATCATCGGCTTTTCCGAGGTGATCGCGAGCGATGCGATGCGGCTGGGCGGGCCGGTGCGCTATCGCGACTATGCAGCCGACATCGGCTTCAGCGCGACGCATCTGCTGGGCGTGATCCAGCGTGTCCTCGACCTGTCGAAGATCGAAGCCGGAAAATGGGAGTTGCGGCTCGAGCCGGTCGAGGCGCGCGAACTGGTCGCGGGCGTCGGCCACCTTGCCGAGCAGTTTGCCCGCGAAGAAGGCGTCGTGCTGGACACCGCCGACGTCGAGACAGGGCTCCTTTTCCCCGGAGACCGGCAGGCGCTCGTCCAGCTCCTGCTCAACCTCGTCGTCAACGCGATCCGTTTCGCCGGCGCCGACCGGACGGTGCGCGTCGCGGCCGCGCACCTTGCCGACGGACGCGTGGAGTTCCGCGTCGTCGATCGCGGTCCCGGCATGTCGGCCGACGAAGCGGCGCGCGCGGTGCGGCCGTTCGAGACGTCCGGCGACCCGAATATCCGTACGAAATCTGGTACAGGCCTCGGCCTGCCGCTGGCGAAGATGTTCGCGGAACTGCACGGCGGCACGCTGGAGATCGACACCGCACCCGGCAGGGGAACCTGCGTGCGGGTGACCCTGCCTGCGGCCTGATTCCGCGAGCCTAAAGCGCTTCGCCGCGCATCAGGCGCGGCAGCGTGCCGAGCGTGCCCATCGCGTCGCGCATGAACACGCGCTTGAGCGGCGCGATCCGGTCGACGAGGGCGAGGCCCGCGTCGCGCGCCAGCTTCAGCGGCGCGATGTCGTTCGAGAACAGCCGCAGCAGCCCGTCGGTGACGGCCGACAGGCCGACCGTGTCGACGCCGCGCCAGCGCGCATAGCGCTCGAGCGTGTCGGCCGCCCCGATGTCGAGGCCCAGGCGTGCCGAATCGGCCAGCACCTCGGCCAGGGCGGCCACGTCGCGCAGGCCGAGATTGAGCCCCTGTCCCGCGATCGGATGGATGCCGTGGAGCGCGTCGCCCGCAAGTGCGAGACGCGGCCCCGTCGCGCGTTCGGCCTGCACGAAATGCAGCGGATAGACCCAGCGCCCGCCGGCAAGGCCGATGCGCCCGAGGCCCCAGCCGAAGCGCTCGTGGATCTCGTCGACGAACTCGTCCTCCGGCAGTTCCGCGAAGATCGCGGCAAGCTCGGGGCGCTCGGTCCACACGATCGACGAAAGATGCGTGCCGTCGGGCGCGTCGGGCAGCGGCAGCACGGCGAAGGGGCCTGCCGGCAGGAAGCGTTCGTTGGCGATGCCGCGATGCGGCTTCTCGTGACTGATCGCGCACACGATGGCGTGCTGCCCGTAGTTCCAGCGCAGCGCGCCGATCCCTGCGCGCGCGCGCGTGGGCGAGGGGCGCCCGTCGCATGCGACGGCAAGCTTCGCCACGATGCGTGTGCCCGAGGCGAGGCGCACATGCGCACCGCCCGCGTCGGCCGAAACATCGGCGACCGTGTCGGGGGCGACGAGCGTGATGCGCGGTTCCTGCGCCAGGCACGCATAGAGGCCGCGGCGCGTGTAGCGGTTCTCGACGATGTAGCCGAACGGCTCGCTGCCGAGCTCGCGGTGGTCGTAGTGCAGGAACAGGCTCGAATCGCCGTCCGACACGCGGATGTCGAGGATCGGTTCGGCATGGCGTTCCAGATACGGCCACAGCCCGATGCCCTGCAGCATGCGCGCCGAACCAAGTGCGATGGCCGAGCCGCGCCCGTCGAACGCGTCGACCGTCTTGGTCGACGGGTCGTCGATATCGACGACGACGGACCGGATGTCGGTGCGGGCAAGTGCGAGTGCCAGCGACAGCCCGACGAGGCCACCGCCGACGATCGCGACATCCGTGCTCAGGGTCGGCGCTTCCATGCCGGGAAAGCTAGGCCACGGCGGGCGGGCGGTCCAGCGGTCGGTTTTGCGGCTGCGAACGATAAAGGTTGCATGCCCTTTCGGCAGTGCGGCATGCTTCTTGAAACCATTTTCGCGTGCGGGGGGCAGTCGACGATCAGCCCCTTGGCTCGCATGAATTCTACGAGAGAGGAAATTCGGTCATGAAGATGGTTATGGCGGTGATCAAGCCCTTCAAGCTCGACGAAGTCCGCGAAGCCCTGACGGCGCTGGGCGTCCAGGGTCTCACCGTGACCGAGGTCAAAGGCTTCGGGCGCCAGAAGGGGCAGACCGAGATCTATCGCGGTGCCGAATATTCGGTCAATTTCCTGCCGAAGGTGAAGATCGAGGTCGCGGTCGCCGAACCGATGGTCGAGCGCGTCGTCGAGGCGATCCAGAAAGCGGCCAATACCGGCAAGATCGGCGACGGAAAGATCTTCGTCCTCGAAGTCAGCCACGCCGTGCGGATCCGCACCGGCGAGACCAATGTCGAGGCGCTCTAGGGCTTGATTGCCCTAAAAATAGACAGCCATTCGGCCTAAAAAACAGGCAAGCTTCGATCTCCGGATCGAGGCCACGAGGAACGTGCGCCGGCAAAACCACCGGCAGGTCTCTGAAAGCCAAATGGAATCAAGGGTTGCTGCGATGCAGCATGACCATGTTCCGATGGCACGATTCTTGACTATCCAGACCATTCTTCGCGAGGGGGCCGCATCCCCGAGCGCAACCTTCCCGGTCCCCGCCGGGACAGCCAGGAGACGACGACAGATGACGAAACTCGAAAAGCTCGCGCGCCTGGGTGCGCTTGCGTTGGTGGGAACGGTGGGGCTGATCGGCTCCGCCTTCGCCGATGAGGCCGCCACGCCGAAGATCGACACCGGCGACACCGCGTGGATGCTCACCTCGACCGCCCTCGTCCTCCTGATGACGATCCCGGGCCTGGCGCTCTTCTACGCCGGCATGGTGCGCAAGAAGAACGTCCTCGCCACGATGATGCAGTCCTTCTCGATCACGGCGCTCGTCACGGTGCTGTGGATGGTCGTGGGCTACTCGCTCGCCTTCGGCGAAGGCGGCGCTTACGTCGGCGACTTCTCGCGCTTCTTCCTCTCGGGCATGGGCTACGCCGATCCCTTCACGCTGGGTACTGGCGATGCGGCCGTCGCGTTCACGATCCCCGAGGTCGTGTTCATGATGTTCCAGATGACCTTCGCGATCATCACGCCGGCGCTGATCTGCGGCGCCTTCGCCGACCGCATGAAGTTCTCGGCGATGCTGTGGTTCGTCGGCCTGTGGTCGATCCTGATCTACGCGCCCGTCGCGCATGCCGTGTGGCATCCGAACGGCGTGTTCTTCGGCCTCGGCGCGCTCGACTTCGCCGGCGGCACGGTCGTGCACATCAACGCGGGCATCGCGGGTCTCGTCGCGGCGGTCGTGCTCGGCAAGCGCAAGGGCTACGGCACCGACAACTTCTCGCCGTACAACCTGGTGCTCGCCGTGATCGGCGCCTCCCTGCTGTGGGTCGGCTGGTTCGGCTTCAACGCGGGTTCGGCCGGTGCGGCCGGCGGGCGTGCGGGCATGGCGATGGCGGTCACGCAGATCGCCACCGCGGCGGCGGCTCTGGGCTGGATGTTCGCCGAGTGGGCGACGCGCGGCAAGCCGTCGGTCCTGGGCGTGATCTCGGGTGCCGTCGCCGGCCTCGTCGCGATCACCCCGGCCTCGGGCTTCGTGATGCCCGGCGGTTCGCTGGTCATCGGCATCGTCGCGGGCATCGTGTGCTTCTGGGCCTCGACCAGCCTCAAGAAGGCGCTGGGCTACGACGACTCGCTCGACGTGTTCGGCGTGCACTGCGTGGGCGGCATCGTCGGCGCGTTGCTGACGGGCGTGTTCGCGGTGGGCGCGCTCTCGTCCTCGGCGGCACTGCCCGACGGCCTCCAGGGTGTGCTGGAAGGCAATGCCGGCCAGTTCATGATCCAGGTCTACGCGGTTGTCGCCACGCTGCTCTTCTCGGGCATCGGGTCGTTCATCCTGCTCAAGATCGTGGACCTGATCGTCGGCCTGCGCGTCACGGAAGAAGCCGAGCGCGACGGCCTCGACCTCTCGCTCCACGGCGAAAGCGTCCAGTAACTTCCTTCCGCTCCGGCGGCAGGATGGCGACGGGCCGGGGATCTTCCCCGGCCCGTTTCGCGTTTCACAGGCCCGTTTCGCCGTTGCGGCGCTCGGACGACTGCAGCGCATGCAGCCGGGCATAGGTGCCGCCGCGGGCCAGCAGCTCGCCGTGCGTGCCGCTCTCCGCCACGCGGCCGCCTTCGATCACGTAGATGACGTCGGCGTCCACGACCGTCGACAGGCGGTGGGCGACGACGACGGTCGTGCGCCCCTTCATCAGCGTGGCGAGCGAGGCCTGCACGACGCGCTCGGACTCGTTGTCCAGCGCGCTGGTAGCCTCGTCGAGCAGCAGGATCGGCGCGTTCTTCAGGAAGGCGCGCGCGATGGCGATGCGCTGGCGCTGCCCGCCGGACAGCTTGACGCCGCGCTCGCCCACGATTGTCGCGAAGCCGTCGGGAAGCCCTTCGATGAACTCGAGTGCGCCGGCGAGCCGGGCCGCCTCGCGGATCTCCTCGACCGGCGCGGCGGGCCGGCCATAGGCGATGTTCATCGCGATCGTGTCGTGGAACAGGCCGGTCTCCTGCGTAACGAGCGCGATGCTCTCGCGCAGCGAGCCGAGCGTCACGTCGCGCACGTCGTGGCCGTCGACCCGCACATGGCCTTGGTTCACGTCGTAGAAGCGCGGCAGCAGGTTCAGCAGCGTCGTCTTGCCCCCGCCGGACGGGCCGACCAGGGCCACGGTCTTGCCGGCCGGCACGACGAGGTCGATGCCGTCGAGGGCGCGTCGCTCGGGCCGGTAGCCGAACACGACGTTCTCGAAGTGGATGTCGCCGCGAACGTTTTCGAGCGCCACCGCACCCGGCCGGTCGACGATGCTGGGCTGCATGTCCTCGAGCGCGAACACGCGCGCGGCGGCCGACAGGCCTTCCTGCAGCGTCGAATTGAGGTTCGCGAGGCTCTTGACCGGCTGGTAGGCGAGCAGAAGTGCCGTGATGAACGAGAAGAACGTGCCGGGCGTGGTCGCCCCTTCGATGACGCGAAGGCCGCCATAGAAGATCACGATGGCGATGGCGAAGGCACCGAGCGTCTCCATGATCGGCGAGGCGGCCGAGCGCGTGCGCGCCTGCTTCTGCAGCAGGCCGAAGATACCCTCGACCGCGCGCCGGGCCTTGCCGGTCTCCTCGTCTTCCATCCGGTAGGATTTGACGTGCCGGATGCCCTGGAACGCCTCGTCCAGCACCGTCATCAGCGTGCCGATCGTGTCCTGGATCGACGTCGTCGTCTTGCGGATCCGCCGGCCGAGCTTGACGATCGGCAGGATCGCGACGGGGAACACGACGAAGGCGGCGAGCGCCATCTGCCAGTCCTGATAGAACATCAGCGCCACGAGGAAGACGACCGTCAGCGCGTCCTTCGAGATGCCGACAAGTGCCTGCGTGATCGCCTGGCGCATCAGGCCCACGTCGTGCGTCAGCCGGATCGACAGCTTGGACGACGCGTATTCGTTGAAGAAGGCGAGGTCGGCGCGCACGGTCAGCGCGAACAGCCGCACCTGCAGGTCGGAAATGATGCGCTGGCCGACATGGTTCAGAAGGACGCCCTGCCCGTAGTTCGCCCCGCCCTTGACCAGCGCCGAGACGATCACCGCAAGCGGGATCAGATAGAGCATCGTCTCGTTGCGTTCGACGAAGACCTTGTCGAGGACGGGCTCCATCAGCCAGGCGTTCGCCGCCGCCGCCGCCGCGGCCAGCGCCATGCAGATCGTCGCCAGCGACAGCCTTCTCCAGTGGACGCTGACATGGTTGCGGATCAGGCGCGCGACGAGGCCGCGCGTGGACTGGTCGGACAGAACGGGGATGATCATCGGATCGGACGGCTCCTAGGCGGCTCTTTTCCCACAGAATTGCGGCGGAAAGCCAATCGGATCGCCCCAATCCCTAGTGGTCGGCAGGTGCCCCGGGGATGCCCGCCAAAATCCCAGTGGATCAGGGGGTTAACACGTTTTGTTCTTTTCCTGTTCCGCGACTCGGGGCGACTCGGGTATTTCGTAGGGAACATCCGTTCGACCCCCTAGACTCGGTAGCCCAAGCGGCTCTTAAACTTGTACTTTAAGAGTCGCCGGGTTATTGTTGTTTCACCTTTGTACCTGTTCGCCCCCGGCGGATGGGCAAGGGTTCGACGCGCAAAATCTTGTGTTCATAGGCCCAGACGACGGCGGACATGCTCAACGAACGACTCGAACTGCTTGCCGACTATCCCTTTGCCCGACTTGCGAATTTGATCGCGGGCCTGACCCCGCGCAGCAACGAGGCCCCGGTCGCCATGTCGGTCGGCGACCCGCAGCATCAGCCGCCCGCCTTTGCCGCCGAAATAATCGCGGCCAATGCCGACAAATGGAACACCTACCCGGCACTCCAGGGCGTGGCCGAGTACCGCCAGGCGATCGTCGGGTGGCTCGAGCGGCGCTACAAGCTGGCCGGCGGGACGATCGATTTCGAGACCCAGATCGCCCCGGTCGCCGGCACGCGCGAGGGGCTGTTCATCGCCGCCCTGCTGGCCGTGAGCCGCGCCAAGGACGGCCGCCCGCCCGTGGCGCTGATGCCCAACCCGTTCTACCAGGTCTATTACGGGGCCGCCGTCATGGCCGGTGCCGAACCGGTCTTCCTGACGACCACGCGCGAGACCGGCTTCCTGCCCGATCTCGACGCGATCCCGGCCGACACGCTGGCGCGCACGGCGATCTTCTATCTGTGCACGCCGGGCAACCCGCAGGGTGCCGTCGCCACGCGTGCCTATATCCAGAAGGCGATCGAACTCGCGCGCGAGCACGATTTCCTGCTGATCCTCGACGAGTGCTACGCCGAACTCTACTACGGCGACGTGCCGCCGCCCGGCGGCGTGGAGGTGGCGCACGCGATGGGCCGCGGGCCCGCCGGCCACCCGCTCGACAACGTCATCTGCTTCCACACGCTGTCCAAGCGCAGCTCGGCCGCCGGCATGCGCTCGGGTTTCGGCGTGGGTTCGCCCGCGACGATGGCGTCGCTCAACCGCCTGCGCAGCTATTCGTGCGCGGCGACACCCTATCCGATCCAGCTCGCCTCGGCCGCGCTGTGGCGCGACGAGGCGCACGCGATCGAGAACCGCGCGCTCTACAAGGCGAAGTTCGCCGCCGCCGCGCGCCATCTGGGCAAGCTTCCCGGTTTCTACAGCCCCGCGGGCGGCATGTTCCTGTGGATCGACGTCGGCGACGGCGAGGCCGCGACGAAGAAGCTGTGGGAAGCCGCTGGCATCAAGGTGCTGCCCGGCCGCTATCTCACCAAGAACGAGCCGGACGGAAGCAATTCCGGCATCCCCTTCATCCGCGTGGCGCTGGTGCACGATCTCGACACCGTCGAGCGTGCGCTCGCGCGCATCGCGCAGGTTCTCTAGAGGACGAAGCCAATGGCGATCGCAACCCGCATCACGACCGGCCTGTTCCCCGAAGGGGCCGGCGCCTTCTTCCGCAAGCGGATGGCCGAGACCGTCGGGCTCGCCCTGTTCGTGCTTGCCGCCCTCGTGGCCGCCTCGCTCGCGACCTACGATTCGGCCGATCCGAGCTTCAGCCGCGCCACGGACCTGCGGCCCAACAACATCCTCGGCTTTCCCGGTGCGGCATGCGCCGACATGATCCTGCAGACGCTGGGGCTCGCGGGCGCGCTGATCCCCGTGTCGTTCGCGGCGTGGGGCTGGCGCCTGATGCGTTCGCGCTACCTGAATCTGTGGTGGCTGCGCGTGGCGCTGCTGCCCGTCACGATCCTGCTCGCCGCGATGGCGCTGTCGACCTGGAGCGCACCGGCCGGCTGGCCGCGTCCGCTCGATGGCGGCCTTGGCGGCGTGGTCGGCCAGCTCTTCCTTGCGATGATGCTCAATCTGGGTGCGGATTTCGGCCGCGGGGCCGACGTGCTGGCGACCGGCGTTGCGGGGCTCGCCCTCGTCGCGTTCGTGTTCGGCCTTGCGATCACATGGGGCGAATACCGCACGGCCGCCTGGGCCGGCGGCTGGCTCGCGCGCACCTCGGCCAAGGTCGCGGCCGGGCTGTGGCTCGCTCTCGCCACGATCGTCGCGAAGGTGCGGCTGGGCGATCCGGCGAAGGCGCGCGCGCGCGAGAAGCAGGAACTCAAGCGCAGCCGCCACGAACCCTCGTTCGACGGCACGGAAGATCCCGAACCCGAAACGGCGCTTGAGCCCGAGAAGCCGCGCGTGTCGCCGACCGAACTGGTCGAGCGCAGTGCCGCCCCCGACAAGGCGAAGCCCGAGGCGAAGAAGAAGCCCAAGCAGACGGCGCTCGATCTCGCCGTGCTGGGCGAATACCAGGCGCCGTCGATCGACCTGCTGACCAAGCCCAAGATCGTCAAGACCGCGACGGTCGACGAGACCGCGCTGGCGCAGAACGCGCGCCTGCTCGAAGGCGTGCTCGACGATTACGGCGTGAAGGGCCAGATCGTCAAGGTCCGCCCCGGTCCGGTCGTCACGCTCTACGAACTCGAACCCGCACCGGGCACCAAGGCCGCGCGCGTCGTCGGCCTGTCGGACGACATCGCGCGCTCGATGTCCGCACTCGCCGTGCGCGTCGCGGTGGTGCCGGGGCGCAACGTCATCGGCATCGAACTGCCCAATGCCGAGCGCGAGACCGTGTTCCTGCGCGACCTGCTGGAGCAGACCTTCGAGGACAAGCAGGCGGGCCTCAGCCTCGTGCTCGGCCGCGACATCGGCGGCGGCGCGATCATCGTCGATCTCGCGCGCATGCCGCATCTGCTGATCGCCGGCACCACCGGCTCGGGCAAGTCGGTCGCGATCAACACGATGATCCTGTCGCTGCTCTACCGGCTGTCGCCGGCCGAATGCCGCTTCATCATGATCGATCCCAAGATGATCGAACTGTCGGTCTATGACGGGATCCCGCATCTGCTCTCGCCGGTCGTCACCGATCCGAAGAAGGCGGTCGTGGCGCTCAAGTGGACCGTGCGCGAGATGGAGAACCGCTACCGCGCCATGTCGAAGCTCGGCGTGCGCAACATCGCGGGCTACAACCAGCGCCTCGCGGAAGCCAAGAAGAGCGGCGAGGTCCTGACGCGCAAGGTGCAGACCGGCTTCGACGAGGCGGGCAAGCCCGTGTTCGAGGACCAGCCGCTCGACATGACGCCGCTGCCCTTCATCGTGGTCGTGGTCGACGAGATGGCCGACCTGATGCTCGTCGCCGGCAAGGAAGTGGAATGGGCCGTCCAGCGCCTCGCCCAGATGGCGCGTGCGGCCGGCATCCACATCCTGATGGCCACGCAGCGCCCGTCGGTCGACGTCATCACCGGCACGATCAAGGCGAACTTCCCGACGCGCATCTCGTTCCAGGTGACGAGCAAGATCGACAGCCGCACGATCCTGGGCGAGCAGGGGGCCGAACAGCTCCTCGGCCAGGGCGACATGCTCTACATGGCCGGCGGCGGGCGCATCACGCGCGTGCACGGCCCGTTCGTGTCCGACCGCGAGGTCGAGCACGTCGTCCAGCACCTGAAGGCGCAGGGCGCACCCGCCTATATCGAGGAAGTCACCGAGGACGACGACGCGCTGGCGGCGATGGGCCTTGGCGAAGGCGGCGAGGGCGGGGCGGCCGGCGGTTCGGGCGGCGGGGAAGGCTCCGACCAGCTCTACGACCAGGCCGTGGCGCTGGTGGCGCGCGAGCGCAAATGCTCGACCAGCTTCATCCAGCGCCACCTGCAGATCGGCTACAACCGCGCGGCGCGCATCGTCGAGCGGATGGAATCCGAAGGCGTGATCGGCTCGGCCAACCATGTCGGCAAGCGCGAGGTTCTGGCGCCGAAGGGCGATTACGCGAACTGAAACGGGGCTGACGGGGCGGGGCGTTTGGGCTAACTTCGCTGCCGTTCCGGCGACGGCGAACGCCGCGCCCGCAATCCCCCGAGGAGATCCGCCCTTGACGCTTTCCCGCCGCCATTTCATCGCCGTCGCCGGTGTTGCCGCCGCCCTGCCGGGCATCGCCAGCGCACAGGCCTTCCCCAGCCGCCCGATCCGCTTCGTCGTGCCGTTCCCGCCGGGCGGCTCGCTCGACGTGTCGGCGCGCGCGGTCGCCGACCGCATGACGGTGCTGCTCGGCCAGACCGTCGTCGTCGAGAACCGTCCGGGCGCCGGCGGCAATGTCGGCGTCGACCTCGTCACGAAGGCGGCACCCGACGGCCACACGATCGTCATGGGCGCCTTGTCGACCCACGCGGTCAACCCGCATCTCTACGCGAAGATGCCGTTCGAGCCGTTGCGCGACACGGTCGCGATCACGCAGGTCGGCGACGTGCCGAACATCCTGGTCATCGGTCCGTCGGTGAAGGCCGATTCGGTCGCCGACCTCGTGCGTCTCATCAAGGCGAACCCGAAGGGCTTCAACTACGGCTCGGGCGGCAACGGCAGCGGCGGGCATCTGGCCGGCGCGCTCTTCGCCGACCGCATCGGCGTGCCGATCGAGCACATCCCCTATCAGGGCGGTGCGCCGCAGCTCAACGCGCTGCTGTCGGGCGAAACGCAGTTCACGTTCGACAATCTCGCCAACGCCTTCCCGCAGATCGAGGCGGGCAAGCTGAAGCCGCTCGCCGTGACCACGCCCAAGCGCAGCGCGCAGGTCCCCAACGTGCCGACGATGGGCGAGGCGGGCATTCCCGGCTTCGACATCAGCACGTGGTTCGGCATCTTCGCACCCGCCGGTACGCCGGCCGACATCGTGCAGAAGCTCGCCACGGCGAGCATCGCCGCACTCAAGGATCCCGCGACCGTCGAGCGGCTCGCCAAGCTCGCGGTCGTGCCGGTCGGCAACACGCCGGCGGAATTCACCGCCTTCGTGCGCGCCGAGCACGAGAAGTACCGCGAGATCGTCCGCCTGTCGGGTGCAAGGGTCGACTGAATGCGAAGCCGCCTGCTGCGTACCGGGACGCTCGCGGGCGGCCTCTTCATCCTGTTCGGCATCCTCGCCGTGACGCTCGCGTGGAACTATCCGGCGGGCGACCTCCGGCGCATGGGGCCGGGCTGGGTTCCCGAGGCGCTGGGTGCGGCGCTGATCGCACTGGGCGGCGGGATCGGTCTTGCGGGGCTGTTCGCGCGCGAGGGCGAAGCGCTTCCCGAACGCGATCCGCGTCCGCTCGCCTGCCTGCTGCTCGGCGTGGCTTCATTCGCCCTGCTGCTCGAACGCGCGGGCCTGATCGCCGCGATCTTCGCCTGCGTGGGGCTCGCACGGCTCGCCGAGCGGCCCTACCGCGTGCTCGAGACGCTGGCGCTGGCGGCTTTCCTCGCCGCACTCGGATGGGGGATTTTCATCAAGGGGCTTGGCTTGCCGATCCCGCTTTTCGGCCGATGAGCGAGCTTTTCGATCCGCTGCTGCTCGGCTTCGGCGTGGCGCTCACGCCGATCAATCTCTTCTGGTGCCTGGCTGGCGCGCTGCTCGGCACGCTGATCGGCGTGCTGCCGGGTATCGGCCCCGTCGCGACGATCGCGATGCTGCTGCCGGTGACGTTCTCGCTGGAGCCGGTGGGTGCGCTCATCATGCTCGCGGGCATCTATTATGGTGCCCAGTACGGCGGCTCGACGACGGCGATCCTCGTCAACATGCCGGGCGAATCCTCGTCGGTCGTCACGTGCCTCGACGGGCACGCGATGGCGCGCAACGGGCGCGCAGGCGCCGCCCTCGCGGTCGCGGCCCTGGCATCGTTCTTCGCGGGCACGGTCGCCACGCTCGTCGTCGCGGTGGCAAGCCCCGCGATGGTGCGCTTCGGCCAGCTTTTCCAGGCGCCCGAGTATTTCTCGCTGATGGCCTTCGGCCTCGTCGCCGCGATCGTGCTGGCGCACGGATCGGTCGTGAAGGCGGTGGCGATGACGCTGCTGGGCCTCGTGCTCGGCCTCGTGGGCACCGACGTGAATTCCGGCCAGCTGCGCTTCACGTTCGGCATTGCGGAACTTTCCGACGGGATCGGCTTCGTGCCGCTGGCGATGGGCGTGTTCGCGATCGCCGAGATCGCCGTGCAGCTCGAACGGCATTTCGTGCGCGGCGAATCCGCCGCCATCGAAGGGCTGTGGCCGACGCGCGCGGAGCTGCGCGAGGCGGCCCCCGCGGCCGCGCGCGGCACGCTGGTGGGCTCGATCCTCGGCGTGCTGCCGGGCGGCGGCGCGCTGCTGTCGAGCTTCGCGGCCTATACGCTGGAAAAGAAGCTGTCGGCCACGCCCGAGCGCTTCGGCAAGGGGGCGGTCGCCGGCGTGGCGGCACCCGAGGCGGCGAACAATGCCGGTGCGCAGACCTCGTTCATCCCGATGCTGACGCTCGGCATTCCGCCCAACGCGGTGATGGCGCTGATGATCGGCGCCATGTCGATCCACGGCATCGTGCCCGGCCCGCAGGTGATGACGCGCGAGCCCGCGCTGTTCTGGGGCCTGATCGCCAGCATGTGGGTCGGCAACCTGATGCTCGTGATCATCAACCTGCCGCTGATCGGGCTGTGGGTGCGGCTGCTGCGCGTTCCCTACCGGCTGCTCTATCCGGCGATCCTCGTGTTCTGCTGCATCGGCGTCTACGGCCTCAACAACTCGACCTTCGAGGTCGTGCTCGCACTCGCCTTCGGCGTGCTCGGCTATGTCTTCGTCAAGCTGGGCTGCGAGCCCGCACCGCTGCTGCTGGGCTTCATCCTCGGCCCCATGATGGAAGAGAACCTGCGCCGCGCGATGCGGATCTCGCGCGGCGACCCGATGGTCTTCGTCGAACGGCCGATCAGCCTCGCCCTGCTCGTGCTGTCGGTGCTGCTGCTCGTCGCCGTGCTCGCCCCGTCGGTGCGCCGGGCGCGCGAGAAGGCCTTCGTCGAGTGATCCATTCCACGCGTCCGGCGCGTGGAACATGTCCGATTTTCCCGGCCCGACCCCTTGCGCGGGTGCTGCACGCTTCCCACCTTCCTTCCATCAGGGTCCGGGCCCCTCTGGTCGCGCCAATGCGCGGCGATGTCGGACTCCCTCGTAACGGGAGTGCGACTTCATGGAATTCCTCGTCTCCAACGAATTTCTCGGCAAGCCGGTCTGGATGTGGGCCGGCTTCGTGGCGATCGTCGTCACGCTGCTCGCCCTCGATCTGGGCGTGCTCAATCGCGGCCAGAACGAGATCGGCGTCGCGCAGAGCCTGAAGCTCTCGGCCTTCTACCTGTCGCTCGCCATGCTGTTCGGCGGCTGGGTCTGGTGGTTCATGGGCCCGGTGCCGGGCATGGAGTATTTCACCGGCTTCTTCGTCGAATGGTCGCTGTCGCTCGACAACGTGTTCGCGATCTCGATGATCTTCACGTATTTCGCGGTCCCGCGGAAATACCAGCATCGCGTGCTGTTCTGGGGCGTGATCGGCGTCGTCGTCATGCGCGGCGTGATGATTGCACTTGGCGCCGCCCTCGTCGCGGAGTTCCAGTGGATCCTCTACGTCTTCGGCGCGTTCCTGTTCTTCACCGGCGTCAAGATGCTGGTGATGGCCGACAAGGAAGGCGGGCTCGGCGACAACCCGGTGCTGAAGTTCCTGCAGGCGCGCATGCGCGTGACGGCAAGCCTGCACGAGGAACGCTTCTTCGTGACGCGGCCCGACCCCGTGTCGGGAAAGATGGTCCGCTGGGCCACACCGCTGTTCCTCTGCCTCGTGCTGGTCGAGGCGATCGACCTGGTCTTCGCGGTCGATTCGGTGCCGGCGATCTTCGCGATCACGACCGACCCGTTCATCGTCTACACGTCGAACATCTTCGCGATTCTCGGGCTGCGCTCGCTCTACTTCGCGCTCGCCGCGATGATCCACCGCTTCCGCTATCTCAAATACGCACTGGCGGCGATCCTGCTGTTCGTCGGCACCAAGATCTTCCTGGTCGGCTTCGGCATCAAGATGCCGGCCTGGTTCTCGCTGTCGGTGACGGTGGGCCTGATCGCCGCGGGCATCCTCTGGTCGCTGTGGAAGACCCGCGGCGAGGCCGGGATCAGGCCCGCTGCGGCGTCATCCGGTCGATGATCTTGAAGTGCTTGCGCGCCTGGCCGACGATCTCGCCGTCGGTCGGGTGATCGGCATTCTCGACCGCGACGACCTTCTTCGACACCTGCGGGGCGTGCGCCTCGAGATGCCTGGCGAAGGCGCCCTTCGTGTGGCCGGGGCCGGTAACGAGGATCTCCTGCGCGTCCTTCAGCGCGTCGGCGACCGCCGCGAAGAATTTCGGATCGTCGGCGGCGTGGCCCGAGCCGATGGCGCCGGCCTTGTGGTGGACCTGCTCGCCGGCATGGGCGGACTTCACGACCTTCGATTCGAAGGCATGGGCGTCGAAATGGAAGATCTTGGCGCTGGCATGGTCGAGCCAGACGACGGCGTGGAAATGGTTCATGGGGGCTGTCCTCGGTTCTGTTCCCGGCCCTTATCCCACTTTCCCGCCAGCCGGTATTTGCGCTGGATCAAACCCGGTGCTAGGGGTTCGGGGACATGAAGAAAGCCCCCGTTATCGGCGTTTCGGCCTGCCTGCAGCCCAGCAATCGCGGCCCCATCCACACCGTGCGCGTCCAGTACGTGGACGCCGTCCTCGACGGCATCGGCGGCGTGCCGCTGATCCTGCCGGCCGTCGGTGCGCGCCAGAGCGTGGCCGGGGTGCTCGACCGGCTCGACGGGCTGCTGCTGACCGGAAGCCCGTCGAATGTCGAGCCGAAGCATTACGGCGACACCGGCCGGCCGACCACGCTGCACGACCCCGCGCGCGACGAGACCACCTTGCCGCTGATCCGCGAGGCGCTGGCGCGCGGCCTGCCCGTGCTCGCCCTGTGCCGCGGGCATCAGGAACTGAACGTGGCGCTGGGCGGCAGCCTGCACCAGCATGTCGAGGAGATGCCCGGCCGCATCGACCACAGCGCACCCGTCAGCGACGACATGAACGCGCGCTACGCGCTGCGCCACTGGGTCGAGCTCGTGCCGGGCGGATTCCTGCAGGGCATCAATGGCGGAAATCCGCGCGCGTGGGTCAATTCGCTGCACAGCCAGGCGATCGACCGGCTCGCGGACGGGCTCGCCGTCGAGGCGACGCACGAAGACGGCACGATCGAGGCGGTGCGCTGGACGAAGGGACCGGGCTTTGCACTCGGCCTGCAATGGCATCCCGAATGGCATGTGCGCAGCGACGCGTTCGCGCGCGCGATCTTCAAGTCCTTCGCCGACGCGATCGCGGCGCGTTCCGCATGACCGGCTTCGTCTCGCTGCCGGCGGAACTGGCCGAAAGCCGGCTTGTACCCGGCCATGGCGGCCGGCCGATCCGGATCTATCGCTGGCGCGCACAAGGTGCCGGCCCGCGCCCGGCTCTGCTGTGGGGCCACGCGAACGGCTTCGCCGCCGGCAGCTACCGCACGCTGTTCGCGTCGCTCGCCGCCGATCTCGACATCTTCGCCTTCGACGCGGCGGGGCAGGGCGGTTCGGCGCAGCCTGCCGAAGGTGCGGATCTTTCGGCGTTCTGCGATCCCGACGCGCTGGCCGACGATGTCGATGCGGTGGCGCAGGAAGCGCGCGCCTGGGCCGGCCGGCCGGTCGTCTACGGCGCGCATTCGATGTGCGGGGCGGCGATGCTGCGCCTGACGCTGTTCCATCCCGCACGCTTCGCGGCACTCGGCATCATGGGCATGATCCTGTTCGAGCCGCCCTTCTTCCCGCCGCCCGGCCACGAACTGCACGAGGCCGGGCTCGCCCGCCACAGGAAGCGCGTGACGCGCGCCAGCGCAAGGCGCGACGAATTCCCCGGCGGGCCGGCCGAGCTTGCGGCCTACATCACCGGGCGCGAGATCTTCGCCCGTTTCCGGGCCGACCAGATCGACGCGCACGCCGCCGCGACGCTGCGCCCCGACGGGACCACGTGGCGGCTGGCCTGCGCGCCCGCGACCGAGACGGCGGTGTTCCGCGCGTTGGGCGGGCAGCCGGTCAATTTCCCGGCCCTGCACCGCTTTCCGGCCGGCACGCCGCTGCACTTCGTCGCCGGCGACATCGCGACGGGCCGCGCACAGGGCGTGACCGTCACGGCGATGATGCCGGATGCGGCGGCGAAGGTGCCGCATGCACGGCTCACCGAGCTTGCCGGTGCCTCGCACATGATGGTGTTCGAGGAGGAGGCCGAATGCGCCCGACTCCTCAAATCCTTCGCCAGCGAGTGCGAATCGCGCTAGATCGGCAGGCATGACCGATCTTCCCCCGCCGCCCTATTTCGACGAAGCCGCCCTGCCGAAGACTCCGCGAGGCGCGCTGCGGCTCGTCACGTGGAACATCAATTCGGTGCGCCTGCGCCTGAAGCTGATCGAGAAGCTGGTGGGGCTGGCACGTCCCGACGTGCTGTGCCTGCAGGAAACCAAGTGCCCGGACGAGGCGTTCCCGGGCGAGGCGCTGAAGGCGATGGGCTTCGCGCATCAGGCCTTCCACGGCATGAAAAGCTACAACGGTGTTGCGGTGCTGAGCCGTGTACCGCTCGGCAAGTCGTCGCCGATGCACCATTGCGGGCTCGAGGATTGCCGGCATCTCGCCGTCGAGCTGCCCGGCGGGATCGATCTCAACGACGTCTACATCCCGGCCGGCGGCGACGAGCCGGACCCGGCCGCCAATCCGAAATTCCGCCACAAGCTCGATTTCGTTGCCGCACAGGCAGCCCTGTGGAAGAAGCGCAAGCGCGGCCGGCCCGCGATCCTCGTGGGCGATCTCAACATCGCGCCCTTCGAGACCGACGTGTGGAGCCACAAGCAGCTGCTCGACGTCGTCAGCCACACGCCGGTCGAGGTCGAGGGGCTGGCGAAGATGCGCAGCAGCCACGACTGGGTCGATGTCGCGCGCCAGCGCTATCCCGAGCCGCAGCGCCTCTACACGTGGTGGAGCTATCGCAATTCCGACTGGCGCAAGTCCGACCGCGGCCGCCGGCTCGACCATATCTGGGTGACGCCGGACCTGGCGGCCAAGGTGAAGGGCTTCCACATCCTGCGTGGGGCGCGCGACTGGACCCAGCCTTCCGACCACGTGCCCGTCGCGGTCGACCTGGCGCTCTAGCCCTTCGCCGCGACTGCCTGGCGCAGCTGCTGGTTCGTGTTGACGATGCGCCGCGCGAGCTCGCGCATGATCTCGACCGCCATGCCCGGGAATTCGTTGATCAGGCCCATGAAGTCGTTCTTCTCGATCTTCAGGCAGATGAGGTTCTTTTCCGTGGCGGCCGTGACGTGCGCGGTGCGCGGCACGTCGCAAAGGATCGCGATCTCGCCGAGGATCTCGTTGCGGCCCATGCGCGCGATGTCGATACGGCCCTTGGGCGTGTCGATCGAGATGATCGCCTCGCCGTCGAGCACGATATAGGCGGCATCGCCCGCGTCGCCCTGCGAGAAGACCGCATGGCCGGGTTCGAAGGTCAGGCGCTGGCTCATGAAGGCGAGCAGCTTGAGCTTCGCCGGATCGAGATTGGCGAAGAGCGGGATGCGCTTGAGCGCGTCGGTTTCTTCCTTGAGCGACATGCGTTGCCTTCCTTCGCGGCTACTCCGCGGCGAGCATTTCCTTGAGCATGCCCTCGCGGGCCTTGAGATCCTCGACCGGTCCGTCCTGCACGAGCCGCCCGTCGGAGAAGACGAGGGCGCGCGTGAAGCGGGGTGCTGAGGTCGCGTCCTGCGTGGCCCAGACCAGCGTCATGCCGCGGGTCGCGTCGAGGATGGCGTCGAGCACGCGCGCCTGCGCCGAACGGTCGAGGGCGGCGATCGAATCGTTCATGACGAGGATATCGGGCCGCTTCACCAGGGCGCGCGCGATGGCGAGCTTCTGGCGCTGCGGGGCCGACAGGCGGGCACCGGCCACGCCCGTCTGGAAATCGAGGCCGATCTCGAACACGCGCTCGCGCAAGCCGAGCGCGTCGAGCACCTCGCGGATGGTCTGGCCGACGGTCGCCTGCGCCTTGGCCTGTCCGTAGGCGACGCGGCCGAACAGGATGTTGTCCTGGATCGACGCGGCGGCGTTGTAGCGTTCGGGATCGAAGAAGGCGATCTTGGCGCGTGCCGCACCGGGCAGATCGGAGTGCAGCGCCTTGCGCGCGGCGAGTGCGCGCGCCTTGAAATCCCGGTCGATCAGGCCGAGGCGGTGGCGCGCGTCGACGAGCTTCAGCGGCAGGCTGAGCAGGCGCGCGCGGTCTTCCTCGTCCATTGCCGGCAGCGAGCCGTCGGCGAGCGGCACGGTGCGCGTCAGGATCGCCTGGTAGAGCGGCAGGTCGTCGGCGGCGATGAAGCTGAAGCGGTCGAAGAATTCGTGGCCCGCGGGCAGGCCGGCGAACAGCTCGACCATCGTCTCGGCGACCTTGCGCCCCATCGCGACGAGCTCGATGTCGAGCCCCTTGGCGCGAAGGACCGCGAGGAAATCGGGCTGCGTGGCAAGCGCGTCGCCCTCGAAGCTCGGGTCGAGCGGCGTGCCGAACAGCAGGTTCTCGCCCAGCGACGCGTTGTCGTTGTAGCGCTCGGGATCGAACGTCTCGATCAGGCCCTTGAGCGCCGCGTCCGCCTGGCTGCCGGTCAGGCGCTGGCGGAAGGCGGCGCGCGCGGCAAGGATCGCGTCGGCGACCGCCTGCTTGCGGGCCGGATCGATCCGGCCGCGCAGGCCGAGCTGGAACACGTCCTCGGCAAGGTCCACGCGCGTCAGCACCTCGGCGGCCACGCGGTCGAAATCGGCGGCGTCCTTCGCTCCCGCCTGCGCGTAGTCGACCCACTGCGCCTCGACATCGAGCGCCAGGTTGCCGGCCTTTTCCGCCTCGACCAGCATCGCGCGGCGCTCGGCATTCTCGACATCCGACAGCACGCGCTGGCGCAGGCCGTAGGCGAGATTGTCGCGCACGCTGGCCGAGAAGACATAGGCGCTCGGACCCACATAGCCCATGCGCGCGCCCAGATCGGCGTCGGCGATCGCCGCGATGTCGCGCGTGCCGATGCGCAGGCTGCCGCCGGTCGGCAGATAGAGGCGCGCCAGCGTCAGCGCCAGCGCCTCGCGCCCGCCATTCGCGGGGCCGACGACGGCGACATGCTCGCCGGGCGCGATCGTGAAATTGACACCTTCGAGCAGCTTGGTCTGCGCGTCCTCATGCACGGTCAGCGCGTTCGCGACGATGGGGCCGTCGAGGCGCGGGGCGTTCTCGGCCGCGGGCGCATGCAGGCCGGCGGGCAGCATGTTCTCGGGCTGGAACTGCTCGATCACCTGCTCATATTTCTGCTGCGCGTCCTGGGACTGCTGGTAGTAGTCGAGCAGTTCCTTCCACGGCGCGGTCATGTCCTTGTGCGCGGTGAGTGCGGCGACGAGGGCGCCGACCGACAGGCTGCCCTCGATCACCAGATAGCCGCCGATGCCGTAGAACAGCAGCGGGGCGCCCTGGTTCAGCGTGTTGTTGATGAACTTCACCAGCGACTTGCGCTGGTAGATGTCGAAGCGGATCCGGTAGACCAGCCCGAAGCGGTCGGTATAGTCCGCGCGCTCCCACGCCGCGGTGCCCAGCGTGCGCACTTCCTGGATGCCGCCGACGGTCTCGCCGATGCGCTCGGAGATCTTGCGCACCGCCTTGACGCGCTCCTTGCCGAGCATCTTCACGCGCTTCTGCAGCTTGGGCACGATGTAGGCTTGCAGCGGGAACAGCGAGATCGCCGCGAATCCCATCAGCGGGTTCTGCACGAACAGGAAGATCGCGATGGTCAGCAGCATGCCGGCCTGCATCAGCGGCTGGACGAACGCGTCGCCCATGAAGCCGCCGATCTGCTCGACTTCCGCCGTCAGCATCGGGATCAGCTCGCCCGACGAGGTCTTGCGGAAGTGCGGGACCGGGAAGCGCAGGATGCGCGCCATCAGCTGGAAGCGCAGCCGGCGCAGCAGCCGTTCGCCGAGCTTGCCCTTCAGCGAGTTGACGTACTGCTTGAGGCCGCCGTTGATCAGGATCGCGACGAAGAACAGCGCGCACAGCCACATCAGGTACGAGATCTGGTCCGCGCTGATCCAGCCGAGCCCGAACAGGTCCACGGGGAACTGGATGCCCTTGCCCTGGATGCCCTGGTTCATGATGTTCTTGGGCAGGTCGAGCGTGACGTAATAGAAGAGCTGCGCCGCGGCGACGAGGCCGCAGATTGTCAGCGTGTCCTTGATCGAGAACCGGATCACGTACCGGTAGATCGACCGGTCGAGTCCGTCGTCCGCCCCAGACGCCACGTTCGCGCATTCCCCCGGATTTCGGTGTCGGGCGGAGATTAGCCGTGCGCCGGACGCCCCCGCAAGCGCGGCCCCGGATACCCACGCTGCCCGAATCTTGCCCACAGCCTTCCAACGGGTGGGGCGAAACGTCGCAGTACCGTCTAGCGGTAGATTGAGCGAAACGGCGTCGTGGAATCGCCACTTGGCTTGGCCCCCGGAATGCCCCTAGTGTTCGTCCGGAATCGGGGGCCGACAAGGCCGACACAACGGAGTCCGGTCGTGGAAATCGGGGGTCGAAACGGCGCCAAGCGGGCGCTCCGCACCGACCGGCGTGTGCTGATTTACAGCCACGACACGATGGGTCTCGGCCATCTGCGCCGCTGCCGCACGATCGCGCATGCGCTGGTCGAGGCGGACAAGGACCTCTCGGTCCTGATCCTGTCCGGCTCGCCGATCATCGGTTCGTTCGATTTCAAGGCGCGCGTCGATTTCGTGCGCATCCCGGGCGTCATCAAGCTGCGCAACGGCGAATACACCTCGCTCAACCTGCATATCGACATCGCGCAGACGCTGGCGATCCGCGCCTCGATCATCCGCCACACGGCCGAGGCGTTCGATCCCGACCTGTTCATCGTCGACAAGGAGCCGCTCGGCCTGCGCGGCGAGGTCGCCGAGACGCTGCATTTCCTCAAGCGGCGCGGCGTGCCGCTCGTCCTTGGCCTGCGCGACGTGATGGACGATCCGGCCCTGCTCGAGCCCGAATGGCGCCGCAAGAAGGCGCTGCCGGCCCTGCGCGAGCTCTACGACGACATCTGGGTCTACGGCCTGCCGCAGATCTGCGACCCGCTCGCCGGCCTGTCGATCCCGGCGACGGTGCGCAAGAAGATCAGCTACACGGGCTATCTCAAGCGCGTGATCCCGCAGGGCAACCCGCGCTCGACGGTCGAGCATGCCCAGGCGCGCGAGCAGCCCTACGTGCTGGTGACGACCGGCGGCGGCGGCGACGGCGACGCGCTGATCGACTGGGTTTTGCGCGCCTACGAAAGCGACGCGGTCCTGCCGCATCGTGCCCTGCTGGTGCTGGGCCCGTTCATGCAGTCGGAAAAGCAGTCGGAATTCATCGAGCGCGCGGCCGCTCTCGGCCGCCGGGTCGAGGCGATCACGTTCGACGCGCATCTCGAGCAGCTGATCACGCGCGCGGCCGGCGTCGTCGCGATGGGCGGCTACAACACGTTCTGCGAGATCCTGTCCTTCGACAAGCCGGCGGTCATCGTGCCACGCATCGCGCCGCGCCTGGAGCAGTACATCCGCGCCGAGCGCGCCGAATATGTCGGCCTCACGCGCATGCTGCCCGACGACGGGATCCGCGACACGGGCAAGATGGTCGATGCGCTGCGTGGCCTCGCCGACCAGAACCCGCCGTCGGCGGCTGTCATCCCGGGCCTGCTCGACGGGCTGGAGAATGTCGAGCGCCTGATGGCGCGCTGGCTGCCGAAACTGCCGGCCCCCGCGCGCCGGCGCGTGCTGACGCGCTAGCGCTGCGCCCACTTCGGGCGGCGGATGCCGTCCCAGAGCGATTCCGGCACGCGTTCGAGCGGCATCCAGACCTCGACGATGTCGTTGGTTATCTCCTGGCAGAAGATCACCCGGTCCTCACTTGCCATTGCCCATTCGATGACCGCCGGCGACGCGCGGCAGCGCTCCGAGCCCAGATACCTCGAGATCTGGCCCTTTCCGGCGCGGAAATCCGCGTAGGAGGCGTATCGGACCGGTACGGCCCAACCGCATCGCTTGTCGATCATCCGCAGGATCCGGCGGATCATTTTTCCTTCCGCCGACAATTCCCGACGGTACGAGGTCAGGAGATCGCGCGTCCCCCAGACCTGCACGACGCTGTCCGGCTCGGTTTCGCGAAACCGGCGTTCGAACGGGTCGTTGTGCGGGCGAACGGAGAATGTCAGGCGCGGCGACAGATAGTTCTTCCATGTCCAGGAGTATGGCGAAGTGGGTCCCTTCGGCTCGATCAGCACCAGTTCGGGTTCCCAGCCGGGATAGGGGAACATCACGTTGATGTCCCGCTCGATACCCGGATCGTCGAGCCGCTCCACGATCCGTGGCGAGGGCCTCGGGACATATTCCCAACTGTACCGCCACTTCTCATAGAAGAAGGCGCCCGGAAACGCGGTGCGGATGTCGCGCTCGAATGCCAGCCAGTCCGGCAGCGTCCAGCTCAAGGTCACGCGTTGGCCGGTATTGGGCGGGATGACGGGATGCGGCCCTTCGCGCATCAGGTCTTCGATGTCCATCGCGGTCTACCTCCCGACCGTGCGTTTGCCGGACGCGATGTCGGCGCGGATATTCTCTTCGAGGATCTTCACGCCCTCCTTGCACTTCCGGTAGGCCGCGGCAAACGAGTCCTTCGGGTCCTGATCGTTGCCGGCCTTGCCGAGCCACTCTACGAACCGGATGACGTTCGACCGGATCAGGTCGTCGAGCTGCGCCTGCTCGACGGGCTGGAGAACGTCGAACGCCTGATGGCGCGCTGGCTGCCGAAACTGCCGGCTCCCGCGCGCCGGCGCGTGATGACGCGCTAACGCTGCGCCCATTTGGGCTTGTGGACATCGCCCCACGCGCTGTCGGGGACGAGTTCGACGGGCAGGCAGCCCTCAGCACTGCCGGATATGTTGACGAACATCTGCATCGCGCGCTGCGGCTTTTGCAGGCACCAGTCGATGACCCGCTGCGACGCCCAGCCTTTACCGATCATGAAACCAACATCGTTCACCTTGAACCGGCCTTCGCGAAAGTCCGCGAGCGATTTCCAGCGGACCGGCACGGCGCGCACGCTCAGCTTCTGCGCGATCCGGAAGGCCTTCGTCGCGATCTGCTGCTCCTCGCGCAGTAGGCGCCGGTAGGACGAGTTGTAGCGGCTGGCGGGCCATTCCTCGATTGGCACATCGGCGGCCTGGCCGCGCCAGTTATCCAACGCACACTTGTCCTGCTTGCGCACGAAAAGGCGGAGCCTTGGCGACAGGTAGTGTGCCCAAGTCCAGAGCTTCGTCGGCGGGCCGAATCGGGATGTCGCCTGAACCAGTTCCGGCTTCCAGCCCTTGTATGGAAAGACCGCATGAATCGGCTGCGAGATCGCTGGATCGTCGAGCCGGTCGAAGAACCGGACCACGGGCTTCGCTTCGTCATAAGCCTCATGCCCGAGCTCTTCATGGAACACGACGTGCGGGAACGCGCGCTTCAGTTCTTCGCCATAGCGCCCCCAATCGGCCGGCGCCCAGCAGAATTCCCGGCCCTGGCCGGCATTCGGGGAAATGACGGGGTGGTCGTCTTCGCGCTTCAGGTCGGAGATATCCATCGGCATTCTCCTACGGTGCGACGCCGAATTTCGACGCATAGTCGTTTTCGATGGCGGTCATCGCTTCGTCGCAGACCTTGAAGGCTTCGTCGAAATATTCCTGCTCGTCTTCGCCTTTCTTGAACTTCCGCATTGCGCGGACGAATTTCTCGCCGACCTTCTTTGCCATATCCCGGATCGGCTTGATCTCGCGCGTGACCAGACTGCCGTCGGCGTGCGTCGTCGCGGAATTGATATGCGTTTCGGAGATCACATTGCCGTCCTTCTCGAGGGTGTAGGCGATATCGGATCTCCGGAACGGCGATTCGCTCACATCCTTCGTGCTGATGGTTTTCTCCTCCAGATATTCTTTGCCTTCGCCGTCACGCGATGCACCGCCCGCGTGCTTGATGAGGCCGGCAAGCGGCGACATACCTGCGCGCTTGGTGCAGGCCCTGGCGATGAGGTTGTTGCCGGTCACGGTCTCGTCCGTACCGCGATTGTCCTGTTCGCCGTCCTCGTAGATGATCGCCGGAAGGACTTGGGCGAATTCCTTCCCGAATTCGCCGGTGAAGGTTTCCTGCTGTTCTTTCGTGGGCGGCGGAATGTTCGGCAGCACGGTCGGTTTGACCGGCTCGGGTGCGGGGCCGCCCGTATGGATCGGCACGTCGACGAGTGCGGGCGGCGGTGCCTGCGGCGGCTTGTTCTCGTTGTCGGCCGGTGTCCGCCCAGGAAGCTTTTCGAGATTCTTCGATGTTTGGTCGATGGCATAGGCGCCGGTAGCAGCGAGACCAAACGCGGCGGCGCCTAACTGCCACAGCGGGATCGCGGCGGGTCCGAGCGCGATCTTCGTTCCCATGGGCGGCGCCTGCGGCACCTCGATCCCGAGCGCGTCGAGCTGTTCCTTCGAGAGCGGGGCCGTGACGGCACTTGCGAACCGGCCGCCAAGCCCCGGCGACGCTTCGTCGAGCTTCTGCGCGAGGTCGCGCACCTCGGCGAGACCGTGCTTGCCGCCCTGGCCGATGGCGTCGCGCATCAGCGGCGCGTAGCCTTCGATGTCGCCGGTGCGCAGCATCGCGCGCACGAGGCGCGTGTTCGACGCGTCGGCTTCCTGGTCGATCTCCGGCAGGCCGGGAACCTGCGACAGGTCGACGGCGGGCTTGCGCCACGCGATGGTGCCGGGATTGTCGTCGCCGACGACGTTCTGGTGCGCGTCGATGTCGGCGACCGTCGGCGGCGCGTAACCGTCGAACAGGCCGGCGAAGGAATCGCGCATGTGGCTGATCGTCGGCCCGCCGGGGCGCAAGGTGCCGTCGACCTTCAGGCCGTTGCGCTTCTGGTAGGCGCGGATGCCGGCGTCGAGCGCCCCGCCCCAGTAGCCAGTCGGGCCCTGGAAGCGTTCCATCGGGAAATCCCCGCTGTTGGCGAGGATCGCTTCGAGCTTGGCGATATCGGCGCGCGTGCTCGGATGAGCGGGGCCGACCCAGTCGTCGAGATCGTACCAGCCGCCGGCGCCGTCGCCCGTGATCGATGGACGGCGGCGGGGTGCGTAGGGGGTCAGAAGATTCTCAGGCGACTGAAGCATGTTTCTCTCCACATCCAAAGGTGGAGAGAACGATTATAGAACAATCAAAACATCGTCAAGGTATACAATCTTATGATAGCAAATCTATCCGTATCCTAGCGCGACGACTTCGCGATGATCGCCGTGGTGCTCTGGCCGGCGGTCAATTTGGCGAGCACCACGCGCCCGCCCCAGCCTTCCACTTCCTTCGCGCCCACGACCTTGTCCTTGGTGTAGTCCGCACCCTTGACGAGCACGTCGGGCTTCAGCGCCTTCAGCGTTTCCATCGGCGTGTCCTCGGCGTAGATCACGACGAGATCAACATGGCCGAGCGAGCCGATGACCGAGGCGCGCGCCGCCTCGCTCTGCACCGGGCGCGTCGCACCCTTCAGGCGTTTGACCGACGCGTCGGAATTGAGGCCGACGACCAGCCGGTCGCACGCCGCGCGCGCCTGGCCGATCAGCGAGACATGGCCGGGATGCAGCAGGTCGAAGCAGCCGTTCGTGAAACCGATCTTCAGGCCCTGGCGGCGCCAGCGGCCCACCTCGTCGACGGCCTGGTCGAGCGTGACGACCTTGTGTTCGCCCGTCGCAATGTCGTCGTGGCGCAGGGCGCGCAGCAGGTCGGCCGAATAGGCGACGGCCGTGCCCACCTTGGCGACGACCACGCCGGCCGCGACCGAGGCGAGGCGAGCGGCCTGTTCGAGCGAAAGGCCGCCGGCAAGGGCGGTCGCCAGCGTGGCGACGACCGTGTCGCCGGCACCCGACACGTCGAACACCTCGCGCGCGAGGGCGGGCAGGTGCAGCGCCTTGCCCTTGGCGGGCACGACGCTCATCCCGTCGGCACCGCGCGTGACGACGATGGCCTGCGCCTCGGCGATCTTCAGAATCTTCTTGGCGGCCAGCTCGACGCTGCGGTCGTCGTCGACCGGCATCTGGGCGGCGTCGGCAAGCTCGCGCTTGTTGGGTGTGAGGATCGTCGCCCCCTTGTAGCGCGAGTAGTCGCGCCCCTTGGGATCGACGATGACGATGCGCTTGGCCGCCTTCGCGGCGTGCACGATGGTGGCGATCTCGCGCGGGATCAGCAGGCCCTTGGCATAGTCCGAGATCGCGACGACCGCGCAGTCCTTCATCGCCTGGCAGACGAGGCGTGCCGAATCCTCGGCGATCGAGTCGGCGACGGGGGCGGCGGTCTCGCGGTCGGCGCGCAGCATCTGCTGGTGGCCGGCGATGTAGCGCGTCTTGATCGTCGTGGCGCGGTTGCGTTCGACCAGCAGGTGCGGCTCGACGCCGTCGAGCTGGCCGACCAGCTCCATCACTTCGCGCCCGGCCTGGTCCTGCCCGACGACCGACACGAACTCCACGTTGCCGCCCAGGCCGACGATGTTGCGCACGACGTTGCCGGCACCGCCGAGCATCGATTCCTCGCGCTCGATGCGCACGACGGGGATCGGCGCTTCGGGCGAGATGCGCTCGGCCGTGCCGTAGACGAAGCGGTCGAGCATCAGGTCGCCCACGCACACGACGCGGGCACCCTTCAGCTTCGGGACGAGGGCGGCGAGTTCGGCGTTGATCGTCATGGGGCGCCGAACGGGTCCGGGCCGTCGGCGATGCCGAGGGCCTGTTCGAGCCCGCCGCACAGCATCTGGCCGAGCGTGATGTGCATTTCCTGGATGCGCGCGGTCGTGTCGGACGGCACGACGAGGCAGATGTCGGCCATCCCCTTCGCCGCCCCGCCGCCCTTGCCGGTCAGGCACGCGACGGCAATACCCATCTTCTTCGCGACCTTGAAGGCCTCGAGCACGTTGGGCGACGCGCCCGACGTGGTGATGCCGACGACGAGATCGCCCGGCTTGCCGAGCGCTTCGATCTGGCGCGAGAACAGGCGGTGGAAGCCGATATCGTTGCCGATCGCGGTCAGCGCCGAACTGTCGGTCGTCAGCGCGATGGCCGCCAGCGCCGGGCGGTTCTTGACGTAGCGCACGGTCAGCTCGGTCGCGAGGTGCTGCGCGTCGGAGGCCGAGCCGCCATTGCCGAAGAACATCAACTTGCCGCCGTTGCGGATCGTCGCGATGGCCTGCGCGAGCAGCCTGGCGAATTCCTTCTTCAGCGCGCGGTGCGTGGCTTCCGCGACCGCGCGGTGCTCGACGAATTCGGACTCGTAGAAGCTGTCGGTGTCGAATTGCTGGGTCATGGCGTCCGTCGTTGCGCGGCCGTTGCCAGAATGGCCTCGAATCGTGTCGCGATTGCGGCAATATCGAAGGTCTTTGCCGCGTAGTCCAGCGCCTTGGCGCCCATCGCGGCGCGCGTCGCGGGCTCGCCGGCAAGCCGCTTTGCGGCCGCAAGGAAGCCCGCCCGGTCGCCCGGATCGGCGGCAAGCCCGGCCCCCTCGCGCAGCACGATGCGTGCGGCGAGGTTGGCGGGCGGGATCGCGAGCAGCAGCGGCCGGCCGGCGCACAGATAGGTCAGCACCTTCGACGGGACCGAGAAGATCCCGGCGTCGGGTTCGAGCACGGCGACGAGCACGTCGGCACTCGCCAGCACCTCGCCCAGCCGCGCGAAGGGCTGGAAGGGAAGGACGCGCAGGTTCGCGGCACCGGCCCCGTTCGCGCGCAGCCAGTCGGCCCCGCGTCCTTCGGAATTGACGACGACTTCGCAGTCCGGCTCGGCGCGCGCGAGATCGAGCAGCAGGCTCGGATCGTGCTTGAGGCCGAGCGTGCCCGAATAGAGGAACACGCGCTTGCCGACGAGGCCGTGTTCGCGCGCCCACGCATTGTCGCGCGGGGCGAAAGCGATTTCCTCGCGCGCGGCCCAGTTCTCCACCGTGTGGATGCGCGCGGCTTCCACGCCCCACCCGGCGAGCAGCGGTTCGAAATCCGCGGTGATCGAGACGACCGCGTCCGACGCGCGCAGCATGCGCTGCTCGCGCCACTCATACGCCATGCCGACAAGCGTGCCGGGCAGCGACAGTTTCTGGCCGAGGATGCGGCGCATCGCGATGCCGACGATGTCCTGCAGCCAGTAGACGAAGCCCGCACCGGCGGCCCGGCTCCCGCGCATCGTGCCGGCCTGCACGTCGATGGGCG
Organism: Tagaea sp.; assembly: GCA_965279565.1. Lineage (GTDB taxonomy): Bacteria > Pseudomonadota > Alphaproteobacteria > CACIAM-22H2 > CACIAM-22H2 > Tagaea. The sequence continues at coordinate 1,394,728 of OZ257249.1, forward strand.
CGTTGCCGGCAAGGACGACATCCGGTTTCCAGCGTGCAACGGCTTCTTCGGAAAGTACGCCCAGCCGGCGTTCCTGGCGCCAGCGCGTGACGAAGCTGTGCTTGGCGAAGGGTTCGCCAAGGTCGAGGAACCCGGTCTCGAAATTCACCGGATCGTCGGCGCGGCGCGCCAGCGGACCCTTGGGTGCTTCGAATTCGGGGAAGGCGAGATGGCGTACCGTGTGGCCGCGCGCGGCAAGGGCCCGCGAAAGCTGCACCGGGAAGGCATGGCCCGGATAGTCGTGGACGAGCATGCGCATTCAAGCGCGCCTTGCGCGCACGACCAGGCAGTCGCCGTGCCCGGCCCGGTTCCAGCCCCACAGCACCGGGAACAGCAATCCGCGCGCCAGCGCCATGAGGGCGGCGACGAGGACGGCCTTGCGCTGCAGGCGGATGGTCGCTTGCGCATCGCGGCGCCAGAGACGCGCGATGGCGCTCTGCGCCACCCACAGCGCCGGCGTGACGTTCTTCGCGTCGCGCACGGCGAAGCCTTCTTCCTCGAGCAGGCGCGTAAGCCGCGTCTTCGTGAAATGCACGATGTGGAAGGGCACGTGCCAGTTGATCCAGTCCGGCCCCGCGAGACCGATCAGGGCGGACTCGGCGTTGGGCAGGCTGATCCACACCTCGCCGCCGGGCCGCAGGATGCGCTTGACGTGCTTGAGCATGATGCGCGGATCGGACGCGTGCTCCAGCACGTTCGAAAGTACTGCCACGTCGAACGGCTCGGCGGGCCTGAAATCCTCGATCCAGGTTTCGTGCACCGTGAAGCCGCGTTCGCGCGCGGCGGCGGCGGCATGGGCGTTCAGCTCCAGCCCTTCCGCCGCGAAGCCGTTGCGCCGGTAGAGGGCGAGCCCGCGCCCCTCGTTGCAGCCGATGTCGATGAGCCGGCCCTTGCCCTTCGCCGAGTGGAACGAGACGTCGCCGTCCACCGCAAGCATCAGCTTGTAGAAGGGCGAGAACAGGAACGCCTCGCGCGCCGAGGCGTAGAACGAGTCGGTCTTGCCGCCGTAATTGTACCAGCGCTCGTAGAGGCCCTTCAGCGTGGCCGCGTCGGGGCGCGGGAAGGTCTGCTTCCCGCCGCACGAGGCGCAGGCATGGATCGCGTATTCGCCCGGCGAGCCGAAGCGGTTGTCGACGATCCGCGGCAGGTCGACCCGCGTCGCCGTCCCGCAGAACAGGCAGGGATCGCTCATGGCTTCTTCGCCGCCTTGCGCCGTTCGTGGAGCTTCGCGTCGACGAGGAAGCGGAACCAGAACGTCTGCAGCACGAAGAAGATCAGCCCTTCCTTGCCGTCGAGGAAGCCGCGGCGCAGCACGTAGCGGTAGAAGAACAGCGCGAACGCGCGCAGGAACATCGGCGCGCTGTAATAGAGCCCGCGCGCGCGGCGCTTCTCGGCCACCGGATCGCCGCTGCCCGGCCCGATCACGCCCTCGCCGCCGGGTTCCAGGATCTCGTCGACCTCGGCGTCGGCCCAGCGGTTGTGGCGGTTCGTCCACTCGCCCAGCGACAGGCGGATGTCGTCGATCATCGGGTGGTAGAGCTTCTGCGTCTGCCCGTCGGCGTGGAAATGCTGGTCGTACTTGCGCGCCTCGCAGCGCCCGCGCCCGGAGCGGAACAGGCGCATGTGGTAGATCGGGTACATGCCGCCGCGGCGTATCAGCCGGCCGTGGAAGCGCACGAGGCGCGGGATGTAGAAGCCGCCGATCGCGTCGTGGATCCTGTGCGACAGGATGCTCTCGATCTCTTCCTTCAGGCCGGGGCTGAGCCGCTCGTCGGCGTCGAGATGGAGCTGCCATTCGTGCGCGAGCGGCAGGTTCGCGATCGCCCAGTTGCGCTGCGCGCCGTAGTTCTCGAACGGATGCTCGGCGAGCTTGGCGCCCTTCGCGGCGACGATGGCGAGCGTCGCGTCGGTCGAGCCGGAATCGACGACATGCACGTCGTCGGTGAGCCCGGCCAGCGAATCGAGCGTGGCGCCGATCGTCGCGGCGGAATTGAACGTCAGGACGATGACCGAGACCGGCGTCATTTGCGCGCATGCTCCGAGTAGACGCGTTCGAGATCGACCGCGACCTTCGCCCAATCATAGCGCGTCTGGGCGAGTTTGCGCCCTGCCGCCCCCATGCGCGCGGCACGCCCCGGATCGCCGGCAAGCAGCAGGATGTGCGCCGCGACCGAATCCACGTCGGGCGGCGAGACGAGCCCGGCCCCGGCCGCGTCGATCTCGCGCCAGATATTGACGCGGTCGGAGATCACGACCGGCACGCCGCACGCCATCGCCTCGACGATGGCGATGCCGAAGTTCTCGCTCCACGACGGCAGCGCGAACAGCGCGCTGTCGGCGAACGCGTCGAGCTTCGCGCCCGCGTCGAGCATGCCGACCCAGACGATCTTGTCCGCCACGCCGGCCGCGGCGGCGAAACCTTCGGCCGTCGCCTTGTAGCCGTCGTCGGGGCCGGCGATCACGAGGCGCAGGGCTGGATCGGCCGCCAGCGCCTTGGCGAAGGCGGGGATCAGCACGTCGAGCCCCTTCTTGAAATTGATGCGGCTCAGGAACAGCACCGGCTTCGTGCCGGCAAGTTCTGGATGGCGGGCGACAAAACCGCCTTTGGCGGGAAGCGTCGCATAGGCCGCCATGTCGAGCCCGTTGGGCACGACCACGCCCTTGGCGCCGTGCACGTAGGGGGCGGCCAGGCGCATCTCGTCCTCGGCCGTGTAGTGCAGGGCGGCGGCGTTCCGGATGACGCGGTCCTGGAACGCGAGCTCCAGCAGCTTCTTGCGCGCGCGGTGGCGCTTCCACAGGAACGGGTCGAGCGTGCCGTGCGGGCGCAGGACATAGGGTACGCCGGCGGCCCGGCAGACGCGCGCCGCGTACCAGACATGGAACAGATAGAGCGAATGGATATGGACGATGTCGGCCTTGGGGATCGCTTCGTCCAGGGCGCGCGCCAGCTTCCAGCTCGTCGCGAACAAGGCGGGGAAGCCCTGCGCGAAGACGTGGCGTTCCACGCCGTCGGCGGGTGGCGGGGCGGCGCGCTCGGCATCCGTCATGTCGCGGTCGGTCGTGTAGATCGACACGTCGTGGCCGCGTGCGGCCACCGCGCGCGCCATGTCGACGACGGCGCGGGCCGGGCCGCCCGTGCTGGCGGCGATCGAAGCGATGACGTGCAGGATGCGGATGTGCGGACCCTCGGCCGACAGAACGGGCGGGAACCTCGCAAATTCCGCGGCTTGGGGCAATCGACCTTGACAGGCCCCGGGGGCCGGGGCGCATGATTCGGGCAATCGGAGGCTCGCATGGCCCCAGTCCGCTCGACGCAGGCCCGCCGGCGCTTTCTGGCGGGAATGGGTGCCCTGGCGGTGGTCGGCCGGGCGGGGGCGGGAATTGCCCAGCCGGCAGCCAGCATCGATCCGACCCAGCCCTTCACCCGCCCGCCCAGCGACCTCAATCTCGTCCTCGCGGTCGACTGCTCGCGCTCGGTCGACGCCGGCGAATACCGCCTGCAGGCCGAGGGCTACGCGTCAGCCTTCCGCAACGAGCGCGTGCGCCGGGCGATCCTGACCGGGCGCGAGAAGCGCATCGCGGTGTCGATGACGCACTGGGCCGGGGCGCGCCGGCAGCACGTGGCCGTGGGCTGGACGCTGCTCGACCGGCCGGCCGCCCTCGACGCGTTCGCCGCAAGGCTTGCCACCCAGCCGCGCCTGACCGAGGACGACGCGACGGCGCTGGGCAGCGCCATCGACCACGCGCGCGGCGTGCTGGCCGAATGCCCGTTCGCGAGCCTGCGCAACGTCATCGACGTGTCGGGCGACGGGTCGAACAACCAGGGGAAGCTCGCGCACTATGCGCGCGATGCGGCCGTGGCGATGGGCATCTCGATCAACGGGCTGCCGATCCTGACCGACGAACCCAATCTCGACACGATCTACCGGCGCGAGGTGATCGGCGGCCCCGGCTCGTTCCTGGTGCCCGTGCGCCGCTATGCCGATTTCGCCGCCGCGATCGCGCACAAGCTGGTGCGCGAGATCGCGTGAGGTCCGCCTAGCTTTCTTCCGGCGGCTTGACGTGCCGGAACTGGCGCAGCAGCAGCAGGTCGTAGACGATCTTCAGGAAGCCGCACAAAAGCAGCGGCAGGGCGGGCAGCGACGCGGCGAACATGGCGCCGGCGATCGCGGGGCTGATCGACGCGGCAAGGCTGCGCGGGACCGCGGTGAAGCTTGCGGCCGCCGCGCGCTCGGGCTCGGTCACCACCGCCATCACGTAGGAAGATCGCGTCGGCACGTCCATCTGCGACAGGGCGGCGCGGATCGACAGCAGCACGAGCACTGCCGGCAGCGAAGGTGCGACCGCCGCCAGCATCAGCGCGATGCTCGCCGGAATGTGCGTGAAGACCATCGTGTTGATGAGGCCGATGCGCGCGGCGATCCATGCGGCGACCGGGAACGAGAAGGCCGACAGCACGCCGGTCCAGAAGAAGAAGGCGCCGGCTTGCGCCAGCGACAGGTCGAAACGCTCGAACAGCCAGAGTGCGAGCAGCGACTGCACGACGAAGCCGCCGGCGAAGGAGTCGAGGCTGAAGAGCACGGCGAGCTTCAGCACGATGCCGCGCGAGGGCCCCAGCGGCGTGCGCGGGGCCTGCGGGTGCACTTCGCCGCGCGCCGGGATGCGCGAATAGAGGAAGCCGCCGGCCAGACCCAAGGCCGCGTAGACGACGAACATCGCGTCGATCGCCCGGGCCTGCGGAATGCCGGTCGCGGCGACGAAATCGGGCACGGCCGCGAACAGCGCTCCGGCCGCACCGGCCAGCGCGCCGACGAGACTGTAGGTCGCGAACATCCGCGTGCGACCGGCGGCGGGCGCTTCGGCCGCCAGAGCCGCCTGTTCCAGCGGCGTGAAGACGCTGGAGCTGCCGCCGCTCGGATTGACCGTGCCGGCGAACGCGACGACGAGCAGCAGCGCATAGCCGTCGATCAGCGCGAAGGCGACACCGGTCGCGGTCATCAGGCCGGCTGCGGCCATCAGCAGACGCCGGTTGTCGAAGCGACCCCCGATCGCACCTACGCCAAGCGTGAGGAACGCCGAGCCGAGCAGCGAGACGGTCGATATCACGCCGACTTGGAATGGTGTGAGCCCGCGCGACAGCAGATAGACGGGCAGGAGAACGGCAACGAACCCGTCGCCGAAATCGCGCAGCGCGCGGGCGGCGAACAGCAGCGTCGCCGGCTTCATGGAAAGTGTCGTTGGTTCTTGTCCGGACACGGATGCGCCCCCGCTGTCGCGAGATTGGCGCAGAACTTGGACGGCGCACCGTCTGCAACGCCGGGAGTCTGCAGGGCCCCGACGCGACAAAAGTAGCGGGGCAGGGAGCGTTGCGCAAATGGGGTTATTTTCTTGACAATCGAAAGGTGGTTATTCATAATTCTGACAGTCAGGCCGTGCTCTTTGACATCGTGAATAAGGATACCCGGCAGCGTGCCTCGGGCGCGATGCGGACGGTTGCCCGGACCCGCAGGACCGCAAAGTTTCATTGACGAAGCGCGATTTCCGTCAACGTCAACAAGGGAATTGTGCGATTTCAACGAGTTGCTTGTTGACGGTCAACATCCGTCAACAAGCCGTCAACCGGACTACAATCTCTTCTGGAATCTCAGATAGTCCGCGTCCTCGATCCAGCCGGCGCGCTTGTAGACCGACTGTGCCGTCGCGTTGGTGCGCGCGGTGAACAGGTCGAGCCGGCCCGCATCTTTCGAGCGCGCGAAATCCTCGACCGCCTTCATCAGCGCGGCACCGGCCCCCGACTTGCGCGTCGCCGGATCGACGAAGATGTCGTTGAGCAGCCAGATATCCTTCAGCCCGACGGACGAGAAGGTCCGCGACAGCAACGCGAAGCCGACGGCCCTGCCGGCCGCGTCGCGCGCGAGGAAGCCGACATATTCGCCCGCCCCCAGGCGCTTCTCGAGATAGGCGCGCGCCAATGCCGGATCGGACGGCTGCTTGTAGAAGACGCGGTAGGCGTCGAACAGCGGCACGAGTGCTTCGAGATCGCCGGGTGCTAGGGGAGCGACGGTCGTCATTTCGACTTCTTCGCGCGCGGGTCGCGCGACAGGCCCATGCGTTCGAGGGCGGCGAGATACTCGGCATAGAGCCGGTCCTTGTCGGCACCCAGCGCATAGAGATAGTCCCAGCTGTAGATGCCGGTGTCGTGCAGGTCGTCGAACTTGATGCGGATCGCGTAGTTGCCGACGGGTTCGAGATCCATGATCCCCACTTCCGCGCGGCCGGGCACGATCGTCTTCTGGCCGGGCCCGTGGCCCATCACCTCGGCCGACGGGCTTTCCACGCGCAGCAGCTCGGCGGGAAGCCGCACGGTCGTGCCGTCGTCGTAGTCGACCTCGAGGATCTTCTCGGCCTTCTTCAGGCGGATCTCGGTCGGGCGGTGCTGGACCGCGAAGCTCATCCGGCCGCACCCGCGTCGAGGCGGCGCGCCTCGTCGACCAGCATGATCGGGATGCCGTCGCGGATCGGGAAGGCGAGGCCCGCCTGCTCGCTGACGAGCTCGGCCCTGCCTGCGTCGTAGCGCAGCGGGCCCTTCGTGACCGGGCACACGAGGATCTCGAGCAGCCGCGGATCGACGCCGCCGCCCCGGTCGGTGTTCGCGTTCTCGGCCATCGCGCGTTCCTTCCCTAGATCAGTGTCGCAGTGCGCCCGGGGGCGGCTCGCTGCCGCCCGCGCGCGCCTCGCAGAACCCGGTCATCGCCTTCGCCCGGTCGGCGAGTGTCGCACATTCCAGCAGGCCCTGCTTCTCTTCCGGGCTGAACGGGCACAGCATGGCGAGCGTGTTGACGATGCGCTCGTCGTTCGCCTGCTCGATCGAATCCCAGTCGCCCTGCAGCCCTTCGGCCGCGAAGAAGGCCTTGAGGGCGGCGAGCAGGCGCCTGCGGTCGAAGCCGCCGGCATCCGGCGTCTCGAAATCGGCGGCGAAGGCGGCGAAGTCGGGGCGGAAGCGGCGATAGCCGCGCATCGTGGCGATCTCCTCGCCGACCGCGAATCGCGCGATGCCCGAAAGCTGGATCAGGAAGCGGCCGTCGTCGGTCTCCGACCAGCTCGTGATGCGGCCTGCACAGCCCACCGGATAGAGCGGCTGGGCGACGCCTTTGCGCTCCTTCTCGGTCGGCTGGATCATGCCGATCAGCTTGTCGGGCGTGGCGAGCACGTCCTCGACCATCGCGAGATAGCGCGGCTCGAACACGTTGAGCGGCAGCTTGCCGCGCGGCAGCAGCAGCACGCCGACCAGCGGGAAGACCGGCAGCGTGGCCGGCATGTCGGCAAGGATCAGTCGCCCGGCTGTCGTCGGCATGGGCGGCCGGCTCCCGGTCTCAGGCGAACATCAGCGAGGAGAGACGCTTGCGTCCCTGCACGGTGGCCGCGTGCGCGTTGCCCAGCGCCTCGAAGAACTTCACGAGCTGGGCGCGCGCGGCCCCCTCGTTCCAGTTGCGGTCGCGCTTGAAGAGTTCGAGAAGCTGGTCGATCGCCGCCTCGGCCTGGCCGCCGGCGAACAGCGCCAGTGCCAGGTCCATGCGCGCCTGATGGTTGGCCGGATCGTGCGCGACCTTCTCCAGCAGCGGGGCGACGTCGCCCGCCTTCTCGCCTTCGCGCGCCACGTCCAGTGCCGTGCGCGCGGCGACGACATCGGAGTCCTTCGCCGCTTCGGGCGGGGCCGCGTCGAGCGTGGCCTGTGCGGCATCCAGCTCGCCCGCGGCGATCTGGCACTTGGCGAGGCCGGCGATCGCCTTGGCGTTGGCCGGCTCGTGCTTGGCGATCTGCGCGTAGAGGGCGGCGGCGGTCGCGAAATCCTCGGCCGCCATCGCGGATGCTGCCTGCTCGAGCGCCTGTTCGATCGGCGACGGGCCGGCGGCGGCACCGCCCAGCTTCTTGACGAACTTGCGGATGTCGCTTTCGGGGAGTGCGCCGAGGAACGCGTCGACCGGCCGGCCGGCCTTGAAGGCGAAGACCGCCGGGATCGACTGCACGCGCAGCTGCTGGGCGAAATAGGGATGCTCGTCGATGTTGATCTTGACGAGCTTGACCGCACCCGCCGCTTCCTTGACGACCTTCTCGATCAGCGGCCCGAGCTGCTTGCACGGCCCGCACCACGGCGCCCAGAAATCGACGATGACCGGCACCTTGGCCGAGGCGAGCAGGACGTCCTGTTCGAACGCCTCGTCGGTCGAGTCCTTGATGAGGTCGGCCGGTGCGGCCCCCGCCTTGGCGGCCCCGATGAGCTGGTCCATGATCCGTCCCGTGTGCGAAATGGCTGCGGTGTCGAAACCCGCGGGGAAAATGGCGTTTTTCGGGGGGCAAGACAACCCCCTACGCCCCCCGTTTTAGGTCTTGCAATCGGGGCGGCCCGCCCTATTATCCCGGCGCGTTTCGCCACGGCGACCGGTGCGGGAATAGCTCAGTGGTAGAGCATCACGTTGCCAACGTGAGGGTCGAGGGTTCGAATCCCTTTTCCCGCTCCAGTCGCCGCGGAACGCCCTTTCCCATCAAAATGACCGACTGCCGGACCGGCTCTACAGGCCCGGATGCCGCGGCGCGACCAGCGCGCCGGGTGCGGGGCGGGCGGCCAGCCGGTCGGGCGCGTCGCGCCTGAGCGTGCGGCGGTCCTTGACCACCGCGAGGATCGCGCCGTCGCGCGCGACGGTCAGGACGACATCTCCCTCATATTCCATGTCGCAGCCCAACCGCGTCGTCGCGAGGTAGAAATCCGCCGTCCGGTCGTCGGCCGTCAGTTCGAGATCCGGTGCCAGGAAAGGGGCGGCCGACGAGCCTTCCGCGCAGACGAAGACGGTGTGCGGACCGCCGGTTTCGCCCTTCAGGTGCTCGCGCAGCGCGAGCACCGCCTCGCGATAGGACGAGCCCCAATAGTCCAGTTCGAAGCGCCCCGCCGCACCGCGCATGCCGCCGACGAGCGCGTTGTAATAGGCGTACTGGTAAGGGTGGATTTCGCGCAGGTAGAGCGCGTGCGACGCGCCGACGGCCACGGTCAGGACACCGAGCGCCGCGCGCGCGACGACCGGCATGCGCAGCGCCGCGCCGACGAGCCGGTCGAGCCCGAGTGCGGCCGCCGCGGCGAGCGGCGGCAGGACGAACAGGAAATGCCTTATGCCGTCGTACGTGACGGGACGCAGCACCGCGAACGACAGCAGCGGGAACAGCACGGCGAATGCGAGCAAGGCGATATCCTGCCGCAGCGCCGGGACCCCGCCCTTGCGCAACGCGTGCAGGCCCATGGCAAGGGCGGCCGCCACCGCCGCCGGCACGAAGAGCGGAAGCTTCGCGCCGAGATAGACGAACAGATAGTCGCGCGGCAGCGCCATCGAACTGGCGAGATGCCCCTCGAACAGCACGTTGATGTCCCACGGCGTCGCGGCAAAAACCGCCAGCGCTTCGAACGGCCGATGCAGCGGATCGCGCAACGCCCATGGCCATGCCGCGAGCATGACCGCATAGGCGAGCGCTGCGGCGAGTGCTAAACCGCGCACGGCCGCCGCGATTTCGGGCGCGAGTCCGCCGGACCCGTGCGCCCGCACGCGCAATGCGAGCCATAGCGCGCCGGCGAAGGCCGGATAGACGAAGGCGTAGAGTCCCGCGATCCGGATCCCGAGCGACAGGCCAAGCGACAGGCCAAGCCAGAGCACCGTGCCGGCGGTTGGCTGCGGCAGCTCGCGCGATGCGCGCATCGACCAGTAGAGCGCCCACGCCATCGCGGCGGCGAACGGGATATCCTTCGGGTTGATGAACATGTGGCCCCACCAGGACGGCGTGGCCAGCAGCACCAGTCCCGCGAGGAAGCCGGCACGTGGACCGCCTGCGAGGCTGCCGATCCGCGCAGCGGCGGCGGCACCGGCCAGACCCGCGAGCGCGATCATCAGATGCTGGGTTTCGTGGGCGGGGAACGGCAGCAGCCGCTTGGCGAGGGCCACGACCGCGTCGAACGCGGCACCGTAGAGCCACAGATTGAAATAGGTCAGCGCCGCCGGGTCCGAGAACCCGGTCTCGAAGTGGCGGAGCACCGCCTTTCCGTAGGTGTCGTGGAAGTGCTCGTCCCAGGTTATGCCGTAGTCGCGGAACGTGGCGAGGGCGAGGATGGCGGCGCAGGCGAACAGCAGGATCGTCGCGCGGTTCCAGCTTTCGTCGGTCACCGCGCGCCGTCCGGGTCGTACCGGTAGAGGAAGAAGCCGGTGCGTTCGGCGACGAAGACCCAGCCGTTGCCCGCCTTCGCCGGCAGGCCCGTCTCCGGATCGAGCGGAACGCCGAGGTGCCGGTTCACGTAGAAGGGCCAGTCGACGTACCAGCGCACGCGGCGCATGCGCAGATACTCCCAGATGCGGCCCTTGTACTTCAGCGCGTCGAGATTGACCTTCCCGTCGGTATTGACGACATGCGCGCGGAAAAAGCCGAGCGTGCCCGACTGGCCGGCGGCCAGCAGCTCGTCCGCCGGCACGTTCGCCCGGGCGAGCTCGACCTGGTCGAAATAGACGGCCTCGGGATTGAAGGTCCAGCCGTTCAGCGCCAGCGCTGGCCAGCCGACTGCCTGGATGCCGGCCACGACGAGTGCCGCAACGGCGATTCGGGCCGCCTTGCGCGCCGCCGGGATCGCGCGCGCCGCCACGACCGGAGCCGCGAGGAACGGCAGGATCGCGAGCGGCATGAAATACCGGTAGTAGAACCAGTACGATCCGAAAAAGAACGTGTAGTAGACGATCAGCGGAACGACCGCGGCCAGAAGCAGGCCGACCGCCGCGAGGCCGCGACGCGCGCGCGCCATGCCGGCATCACCGAGCCGCTCGACGTCGAACGCGAACGCGCGCCGACGCACGGCGCGCCAGACGAACGCGGCGACGGCGGCAATCAGGATAAGTCGCGCGGTGCTGGCGGCGGATATGTAGCCGAAGCCCCAGTACTGCGGCAGCGACGTGGCATAGCCGGCGTAGTCGTCGAGCTGCCCGAAGAAGACCCACGGCATCAGCACCGCCCGCAGCGCCCACAGCGCATAGTGCGCGCGCGCCGGCGTGAGGCCGGACGATTGCAGCGCCTCGCCGCTTGTCGGCAGGAACGAGCCGAAATCGAGGATGTTGTAGGCCCACCAGGGCCCGGACACGCACAGCGCCGTCAGCGCGACGACCGCCGCCCGTCCGGCGCTGGCGGCCGGCCCGGCCGAACGGTTGCTCCACTGCAGATGGAGGCCGATCGCGATCGCGAAGAAGGCCGCGTCGATCCGCGCCAGAACCATGAGGCCGATCAGGATCCCCAGGACGATCCGTCCGCGCGCGGACTCCGCCCCGCCGATCTGGAGCCAGCGGATGACCGCGAGATAGAAGAACAGCGCGCAGCCCGTGGCCAGGCCGTTGTAGGCATGCCCGAACAGCAGTGGCGACCCGAGATAGAAGATGGCCGCGAGCGGCGCGCGCAGCTCCGCTTCGACGGATCCGTGCCGGACGGGCCATATCTCGCGCGCGACCGATCCGCAGAGTATCGCGCCGCCCGCGTGGAACGCCCATGCGAAGAGCAGCACGAATCGCAGCGCCAACGCGTCGTCGCCGCCGCCGATCGCGAACGCCAGAGACTCGATGACCGTGAAGAGCGGCTGGAAGCCGTTCGACAGTGTCGTGCCGTCGATCGTCATGCCGCGGCCCTGCGCGAGGTTGCGCGCGACCGTCAGCGCGTAATAGCCGTCTTCGGTAAGAGGAGGTCCGAAAATCAGCGGCGCGCCGCGAAGCGTCGGCAGCGCCATCGCGACGATCGCGACGACGGCGAACGCGCGCAGGACAAACGTCCACGGCGAGGCCTTCGCGATGGTGTCGGGCGTTTCCAGAAGCATGCGGACCCCGACCTTCTTTTTGCGGAGTGGGGCCCGCGCGGTCCGGTCAGAGCCTGTCGGGCACGGCCAGCAGCACCTGGCCCATCGCGATCTCTTCGGTCACGGGCCGGCGCGCGCCGAACTCGACCTGATAGGTCGAGTAGCCCAGTTCGCGGAACAGCCGCACCGCGTCCATCAGGCACAGCGACTGGCGCGCCCAATAGGACGGTTCCCACAGGAAGAAGATCTTCGGGCGGAAGCGCTTGATCGTCGCCATGGCGCCCTGCAGCGCGTTCCATTCCTCGCCCTGCGCCAGCAGCTTGATCACGTCGAGGCGCTCGATCGGGTTGGCGGCGACATAGTCGTCGAGGCTCCACACCTTCATGTCGATCGAGCGGGTCGAGCGGCCGACGTTCGACTGCTGCAGCGACGCGTTGGCGAAGTTGCCGATCGTGTCGTCGTGCAGGAAGAGCTGGCGCGTCTCGCTGCGCCCGGCGACGGCCGCCTGGTTCAGCGTCACGTTGGCAAGCCCGTTGAGCGCCAGGTTCGCCTTGAGACGGCCCAGCGGATGCGGATCGGGCTCGAACACGTGCACGCTGCCGGTCGGGCCGACGCGGTTGGCCATGATCATCGCGTGCATGCCGATGTTCGAGCCGATGTCGAACGCGACCTGGCCCGGGCGCAGCATGCGGTTGAGCAGCTTCGATATCTGCGGGCGGAACGCGCCGTAGAAATAGATGTACCACTCGAGGAACGAGTGGGTGTCGATGTTGATGACCATGCCCTCGTCGTAGTCGAGCACGGTGCGCACCGGCCGGGCGTTGCCCGGCGGGTGGAGGGCGCGGACCACGCGGTCGGTGCCCTTGGGATGGAAGTGCCGGGTCAGCCAGGCGAACGCTGGAATCCATGCGGCAGCGGTCGGCGGCGGCTCGAAGCGAAGGGGTGCGGAATCGGGCAAGAGACGGGTCTCGTTCGCTGGGGTGGTCATCGTCGCGTGGGCCATTTCCTTGGAAACCTCCGCCGGATCCTGAGACCCAACGGCGGCGATACCGGCGCTATTCCCCGGGGTTGGCCCGGATTGTTACCGTATGTTACCGGAAAATGCCGGAGGTGCCAGCGCCGCGCAACTATTCTTCACTAAACCGCTGTAAAATTGGGCTGTTGGCAGCCGGAAGGCGGGCGCTATGCTGGCCGCTCCCGGCATCTGCCGGGCAGGGGAAGGCTGCCATGTCGAAGCGCGACGAAGCCCGGAAGACCGAGATTCTCGACAGGCTGGCCGGCCTGGCCCGCCAGCGCCTGCAGGCCGGCGGGGCGGTCGCCAACGCCGAAACGGCCGAAGCCTTCATCCGTCGCTTCTACGCGAATGTCGCGGTCGACGACCTGGCCGAGCGGGCAGCCGACGACCTCTACGGGGCGGCGATCTCGCTGTGGGCCTACGGGCGCGCGCGTGCCCCCGGGACGGCCAAGGTGCGCGTCTACAACCCGCGCCTGTCCGAGCATGGCTGGGCCTCGACGCACACGGTGGTCGAGATCGTCCACGACGACATGCCGTTCCTCGTCGACTCGATCACCGCCGAGATCAACCGGCGCGACCTGTCGGTCCATCTCGTGATCCATCCGGTGGTGCCGGTCGCGCGCGACGCGGGCGGGGCGGCGACGGCGCTTGCCGACGGTGCGGGGCGCGAGAGCTTCATGCATATCGAGATCGACGCGCAGGGCGACCAGGCGCAGCTCGATTCGATCCGTTCCGGCGTGGAAGGCGTGCTCGCCGACGTGCGCGCGTGCGTCGCCGACTGGCGCCAGATGCTCACACGCGTGCGCGAGGTGCTCGACGGGCTCGACAACAATCCGCCGCCGCGCCCGGCCGCCGAGATCGCCACGACGCGCGATTTCCTGTCTTGGCTTGCGGCCGACAATTTCACGTTCCTGGGCTATCGCGAATATTCGTACAACGGCGAAGGCACGACGTTCCGCAGCGTCGTCAACGCCGAGCGCGGCCTCGGTCTCGCGCGCAATTCCGAGTTCGTCGTGTTCGACGTGCTGCGCCGCATCGCCGATCTTCCCGCCCTCCAGCATTTCGTGCGCGCCCCCGACCTGCTGCGCGTGGCCAAGGCCAACCGCCGCTCGACCGTGCACCGCTCGGCCTATCTCGACGCGATCGGCATCAAGGTCTACGGGCCCGACGGCATCGTCGTGGGCGAGAAGGTGTTCCTCGGCCTGTTCACGTCGGCGGCATATATGCAGCGGCCGCGCGAGATCCCGCTGCTGCGCGACAAGGTCACGGCCGTCGTCAAGAAAGCGAACTTCTCGGCCGACGGGCACAACGCCAAGGCGCTGCAGCACATCCTCGAGACCCATCCGCGCGAGGAACTGTTCCAGAGCACGGTCGACGAGCTCTACGAAATCGCACTCGGCATCCTGCGCCTGCAGGAACGCCAGCGCATCGCACTGTTCCTGCGCCGCGACGCGTTCGACCGGTTCATCTCGGCCCTCGTCTACGTGCCGCGCGACCGGTTCAACACCGAACTGCGCGACCGCTTCCATTCGATCCTCGCGCGCGCCTATGCAGGACGCAAATCGGCCTTCTACGTGCTGCTCGCCGACGACAGCGCGCTGGTGCGCTGCCACTTCATCGTCGGGCTGACGCCGGGTGCCGTGCCCGACGTACGCGTGGAAGACGTCGAGAACGAACTGGTCGAGGCCGGCCGCGGCTTCGCCGACCGGCTCAAGGACGCGCTCGTCGCGGCGGAGGGCGAGGAGAAGGGCCTCGCCCGCCTGCGCCGCTATCAGGCCGCGTTCCCGGCCGCCTATCGCGAGCATTTCACGCCCGAGCAGGCGGTCGCCGACATTGCCCTCGTCGAATCCACGCTCGCGGGCGAGACGACGCTTGCTCTCAACCTCTACCGCTCGGTCGAGGCGGCGGAAAGCGAGTTGCGCCTGCGCATCTTCCATCGCAATGCACCCGTCCCGCTGTCGGACGTGCTGCCGATGCTGGAAAGCATGGGCCTCAAGGTGATGACGGAAGATCCGTTCCGCATCCAGCCGCTCGATGCCGCCGCCGCCGCACCCGCCGGCGACGTCTACATGCACGATCTCGCACTCGTCGCGCGCGAGGTGCGCGAACTCGATCTCGCGCGCGTCAAGCCGCTGTTCGAGGCGGCCTTCGCCGACGTGTGGGCGGGCGACGCGGCGTCCGACGGGTTCAACCGGCTGGTCCTCGCCGCTGCCATGTCGATCCGCGAGGTGACCGTGCTGCGCGCCCTTGCCGCCTATCTGCGGCAGGCCGGCATCACCTTCAGCCAGAGCTACATGGAAGACACGCTCGCGCACCATCCCAAGATCGCGCGCCGGCTCGTCGATTATTTCATCGCCTGCCACGATCCGGCCGCGGACAAGGACCGCGAGGTCAAGGAGCGGGGTATTGCCGTCGAGATCGCGCACATGCTCGACGACGTCGCCAATCTCGACGAGGACCGCATCCTGCGCCGGTTCCTGAATCTGCTGCAGTGCGCCCTGCGCACCAACTATTTCCAGGCCGGTGCCGACGGAAGGCCGAAGAGCTATCTTTCGATCAAGTTCGACAGCCAGAAGATCGACGAGCTGCCGCTGCCGCGCCCGCTCGTCGAGATCTGGGTCTATTCGACGCGCGTGGAAGCCGTGCATCTGCGCGGCGGCAAGGTCGCGCGCGGCGGCATCCGCTGGTCGGACCGGCGCGAGGATTTCCGCACCGAGATCCTCGGCCTCATCAAGGCGCAGATGGTCAAGAACGCGGTCATCGTGCCGGTCGGCTCGAAGGGCGGCTTCTTCGTCAAGAAGCCGCCAGCCCCCGAGGCGGGCCGCGAGGCGTTTCAGGCCGAAGGCATCGCCTGCTACCAGATCATGATGCGCGGGCTGCTCGACATCACCGACAACATCTCGCCCGGCGGCATCGTGCCGCCGAAGAACGTGCACCGGCGCGACGCGGACGATCCCTATCTCGTCGTCGCGGCCGACAAGGGCACCGCGACCTTCTCCGACATCGCCAACGCGATCTCGGTCGAGTACGGCCACTGGCTGGGCGACGCGTTCGCCTCGGGCGGATCGGCCGGCTACGACCACAAGGGCATGGGCATCACCGCACGCGGCGCGTGGGAGGCGGTCAAGCGCCACTTCCGCGAATTCGGCCTCGACACGCAAAGCCAGCCGCACACCTGCATGGGTGTGGGCGACATGTCGGGCGACGTGTTCGGAAACGGCCTGCTGCGCTCGCCGCACACGCGCCTTCTCGGCGCGTTCGACCACCGCCACATCTTCCTCGACCCGAATCCCGATGCCGCGAAGGCCTTCGCCGAACGCGAACGCATGTTCAAGCTGCCGCGCTCGTCGTGGGCCGACTACGACGCCAAGCTGATTTCCGAGGGTGGCGGGATATTCGACCGCAAGGCCAAGTCGATCAAGCTGTCCGCGCAGATCAAGGCGCTGCTGGGCATTTCGGCCGACAGCCTGACGCCGTTCGACCTGATGAAGGCAATGCTGAAGGCCGAGGTCGATCTGCTGTGGTTCGGCGGCATCGGCAACTACATCAAGGCCGCGTCGGAGACCAACGCGGACGCCGGCGACCGCGCCAACGACGCGATCCGCGTCAACGGGTCGGAGATCCGCGCACGCGTGATCGGCGAGGGCGCCAATCTCGGCTGCACGCAGCGCGGGCGCATCGAGTACGCGCTGGCGGGTGCCGGCGGCAAGGGCGGGCGGATCAACACCGACGCCATCGACAATTCGGCCGGCGTCGACACGTCCGACCACGAGGTCAACATCAAGGTCCTGCTCGGCGACGTGATCCAGCGCGGCGACATGACGCTCAAGCAGCGCGATGCGCTTCTGGCGCGCATGACCGACGAGCTCGGCCTGCAGGTGCTGCGTGACAACTACCTGCAGACCCAGGCGCTGAGCCTTGCCGAACTCGACGGGGCGGGGGGCGTGGACCGCATCGCGCGCCTGATGCGCGCACAGGAGAAGACCGGCCGCCTCAACCGCGCGATCGAGTACCTGCCCGACGACGACGAGCTTGCCGCGCGCGCGGGTGCCGGCAAGGGCCTGACGCGGCCCGAGCTTGCCGTCATGCTCGCCTACGCCAAGATGGCGCTCTACGACGAGCTGCTTGCCGGCGATTTGCCAGACGACGCCTATCTCGTCGACGATCTGGTCAAGTATTTCCCGCGCGAGCTGCGCCGCGACCACAAGGACGCGATCCTGCGCCACCGCCTGCGGCGCGAGATCATCGCGACGGTGGCGACGAACTCCATCGTCAACCGCGCGGGCATCACGTTCGTGCACGAGCTGGGCGAACGCTGCGGAACGGGCCCGGCGGAAGTGGCGCGCGCCTACATCGTGGCGCGCCAGGTCTTCGGCCTGCGCGACATGTGGGGCACGATCGAGACGCTCGACAACAAGGTGCCGGCGGAAATCCAGTACGCGATGCTGCGCGAGACGATGTCGATCCTCGACCACGCGACGACGTGGCTGCTGCGCCATCTGCCCGGCCGGGTCGACGTCGCGGCCGCCCTTGCCGTGTTCGGCGGCGGCATCGAGGAACTCAAGCACGGCATCGCCGGCACGCTCGACGAGGACCGCAAGGCCGCCTTCGCCGCGCGTCGCGACCGGCTGACCGGTGCCGGCGTGCCGGCCGAACTCGCGGACGGGATCGCCGGGCTGGGCGACCTGCGCGCGGGTCTCGATCTGGTGCGCATCGCGCAGAACGCCAAGGCACCCATCGATGCGGTGGCGCGATGCTATTTCGCGTTCGGCGCAAGGCTCGGCTTCGACTGGCTGCGCGACACGGCCGCGAAGATCCCGGCACAGAACGCCTGGCAGCTTCGCGCGGTCGCTGCCACGGTCGACGATCTCTATGCCCAGCAGGCCGAACTCGTCGGGCGCGCGCTTGCAGCACACGGCACGTCGGGCGATCCGGCAACGGCGTATCTCGACGGGCATGCGGCTTCCCTCGCGCGCTACGACGCGCTGGTCGTCGAACTGCGCGCGGGCGGGGCTGCCGATCTTGCCGCACTCACCGTTGCCGGGCGCGAACTGCGCGCGCTGGTGGCCGGGTGACGCAGCCGACGTCGGATGCGGGCAAGGGCGCCGTCTTCGCCTGGTGCCTCTACGACTGGTCGTCGTCGGCCTTCCCGGCCGTCATCACGACGTTCGTGTTCGCCACCTATTTCACGCAAGGTGTCGCCGCCGATCCGGTGACGGGGACCGCAATGTGGGGCCACGCGACGGCCATCGCGGGGCTGTGCATCGCGCTGCTGGCCCCGGTCGTGGGCGCCATCGCCGACCATGGCGGCCGGCAGAAGCCCTATCTCGCCTTCTTCACGTCGCTCGCGATCGTCGCGAGTGCCGCACTCTGGTACGTGCGGCCCGATCCGGCGGACGCGCTGTTCGCGCTCGTCGCGTTCGCGATCGCGACCGTTTCGTTCGAGATCGCGAACGTCTTCTACAATTCGCTGCTGCCGAAGGTCGCTTCGCCCGAGCGGCTGGGCCGCGTGTCGGGCTGGGGCTGGGGGCTCGGCTATGTCGGCGGCATCGTGTGCCTGGCGATCCTGCTCGTCGCCTTCGTGCAGAACCCGGCCCCGCTTCTCGGGCTCGACCGTTCCGCGGCCGAGCATGTGCGAATTGTCGGGCCGTTCACCGCACTCTGGTGGCTCGTCTTCGCGCTGCCCATCCTGCTCGTGCTGCGCGAGACCGGCCCGCGCGAGCGCTGGGGGTCGGCGCTCCGCAAGGGGCTGGGCGAGATCCGCGGCACGCTCGCCTTCCTGCGCGCGCGGCGCGACATCGCATGGTTCCTCGCCGCGAACATGATCTACACCGACGGGCTGACCACGCTGTTCGCGTTCGGCGCCATCTACGCCGCCGGCAGCTTCGGCATGGCGCTGGAAGAGGTGATCGTGTTCGGCATCGCGCTGAACCTGTCGGCCGGGCTCGGCGCCTTCGCCTTCGCATGGATCGACGACCGGCTCGGTTCGCGCCGGACCATCGCAATCGGCCTCGTCTGCCTGACCGCGATCGGGGCGGCCCTGCTGGTGGTCGAATCGAAGACCGCCTTCTGGATCCTGGGCGTGGCCATCGGCCCGTTCTTCGGACCCGTGCAGGCGGCCAGCCGCTCGCTCGCCGCGCGCATCGCCCCGCCCGAACACCGCACGCAGGTCTTCGGGCTGTTCGCCCTTTCCGGCCGCATCACCGCCTTCATGGGGCCGGCCATCCTCGGCACGGTCACGCTCGCCTTCGACAGCCAGCGCGCGGGCATGGCGACGATCCTGCCCTTCTTCGTCGTGGGCCTGATCGTGCTGTGGCGCAAGGTGGCGGAACTCCGCTAGAAGTCCCCGATGAGCGAAACCTGCCGGATCTGCGGGGGCGCACCCAAGGCCCGCCACACCGCACGCGAGATGATGTATGGCTCGCGCGAGACCTTCGCGTATTTCGAGTGCGCGACATGCGGCTGCCTGCAGATCGCCGACATTCCCGCCGATCTCGCGCGGCATTATCCGGCCGACTATTACAGCCTCGACGGCGGCCTGCCGAAAAAGCCGAGCTGGAAGCGTCGGCTCGCGGCGGCGTGGGCCTATTCGCGCGACGGCGGCCTGCTCGGCTGGGCGTGCCACAAGCTGAAGCCCAATGCGGAAATGCGCCTGCTCGGCGAACTGGGTATCGCGCGCGACGACGCGATCCTCGATGTGGGCTGCGGCAAGGGTGCGCGTGTCGCGCGCCTGCGCCAGCTCGGCTTCCGCGCCGAAGGGATCGACCCGCACCTGGACGCCGACGTCTCGCTCGACGGAGCCGTGATCGCGCGCCGGGCCACGCTCGATGCCGTCGCCGGGCCCTACCGTCTCGTCATGTTCCATCACAGCTTCGAGCATCTGCCCGATCCGCATGCGGCGATGGATGCCGCGCGCCGGCTCGTCGACGAGGATGGCCGCGTGCTGATCCGCGTGCCGACCTGCTCGTCGCAGGCGTGGGAAACCTACGGCACCGACTGGGTGCAGCTCGACGCACCCCGCCACCTGTTCCTGTTCAGCCGCGACTCGCTGCGTCGGCTCGCGGACGCGCACGGTTTCCGCATCGAGCGGATCGAGGACGATTCCGACGGTTTCCAGTTCTGGGGTTCGGAGATGTACCGGCGCGACGTGCCGATGAATTCGCCGCAAGCACACTCGAAGAAGAAGCCGATGTTCACGGCCGCCGAACTCGACGGCTGGGCGGAACAGGCCCGCACGCTCAACGCTGCCGGCAGGGGCGACCAGCTCGCCGCGGTCCTGGCACCGGTCTGAGGACGGCATGATCGCCTGCGGACTGGATTTCGGGACGTCGAACTCGGCCATCGGCGTCTTTCGCGACGGGGCCGCGGCGCTCGCACCCGTCGAGGCGGACGCCACGCTGATTCCGAGCGCGGTGTTCATCGACTACGAGGAGAAGGGCCGCGCGCTGTTCGGCAACGAGGCCATCGCGGCCTATGTCTCGCAGACCGACGGACGGCTGATGCGCGCACTCAAGTCGATCCTGAGTTCGCCGCTGATCGACGAGGAGACGATCCTTGCCGGCCGCAAGGTGCCGCTGACGCGGATCGTCGAGATCTTCGTGAGGCATCTGAAGAAGAAGGCCGAGGCGTTCGCGGGCCGCGAGATCGCGTCCGTCGTGCATGGCAGGCCGGTGCGCTTCGTCGACGGCGACGATGCGGCCGATGCGCGCGCGCAGGCGGTGCTCGAGGCGATCGCCCGGCGCGCGGGCTTCCGCGATGTCGCGTTCGTGTACGAGCCCATCGCGGCCGCGCGGAACTACGAGCTGACGATCCGGCGCGAGGAGCTGGCGCTGATCGCCGACATCGGCGGCGGGACCAGCGACTTCTCCGTCATCCGCGTCGGCCCGCAGCACCGCGAACGCGCCGACCGCAGCCGCGACGTGCTCGCGAACGCCGGCCTGCGCGTCGGCGGCACCGATTTCGATGCCGCACTGAGCCTCGCTTCGGTGATGCCGCTGCTCGGGCTCGGCACGCAGCTGATCGAGAAGGACCTGCCGATGCCAAGCGCGCTCTACCACGAGCTTGCCGCGTGGCCGACGATCAATTTCGCCTATGGCTACAGGAACGAACGCGAGGTGGCCGAACTGGTCACGCTCGCGTGCGAGCCCGAGAAAGTCGAGCGCCTGCTGAAGGTGCTGCGCCAACGGCTCGGCCATCGTCTGGCGTTCGCCGTGGAGGATGCCAAGATCGCGCTGAGTGCCGCGGAGCGCTCGGACGTGCCACTCGGATTTCTCGAAGCGGGCCTTGCGCTTGCGGCGACGCGCGAGGATTTCGACTGCGCGATCGAGTCGAGGACCGACAGGCTTTACGAGGCGGCGCGCGGCTGCATCGCGGCGGCTGGCGTGGGGCCTGCCGACATCGACACGATCTTCCTGACCGGCGGTTCAAGCCGCGTGCCGGCAGTCCGCGCGGCCGTCGCGCGCGCAGCACCTTCGGCACGCCTGGCCGGCGGTTCGGACCTGATGTCGGTGGCGCTGGGCCTGACGCAGATGGCCGGTACTGCGACCTAGTGGCGGAAGTGGCGCATCCCGGTCATGACCATCGCGAGGCCCTTTTCGTCGGCCGCCGCGATCACTTCGTTGTCGCGCATCGAGCCGCCGGGCTGGATGATCGCGGTCGCACCGGCCGCCGCCGCGGCCAATAGCCCGTCGGCGAACGGGAAGAACGCGTCGGACGCGACGACGGAGCCGATGCAACGGCTCTGCGCCTCGCCGGCGGCCTTCGCGGCCTCCTCGGCCTTCGTCGCGGCGATGCGCGAGGAATCCACGCGGCTCATCTGGCCCGCCCCGATGCCGACCGTTGCGGCGTTCTTCGCATAGACGATCGCGTTCGACTTGACGTGCTTGGCCACGCGGAAGGCGAAGAGCATGTCGTCGAGCTCGGCTTTCGTGGGCTGACGCTTCGTGACGACCTTGAGGTCGCCCGCCGCCACGCGGCCCGCGTCGCGCGACTGGACGAGCATGCCGCCCGCCACGGTCTTGACGGTCATGCCCTTCGCGAGGGCGTCGGGCATCCTGCCGGTCAGCAGCAGGCGCAGGTTCTTCTTGGCGGCGAGCACGGCGCGCGCGCCCTCGTCGGCGTCGGGGGCGACGATGACCTCGACGAAGATCTTGGCGATCTCGGCGGCGGTCGCGGCGTCGAGCGGCCGGTTGACCGCGACGATGCCGCCAAAGGCCGATACCGGATCGCAGGCGAGTGCTTTCAGATACGCTTCGTGCAGGCCGGACCCGAGCGCCACGCCACACGGGTTGGCGTGCTTGACGATGACGCAGGCGGGCGTTTCGAACTCGGCGACCGCCTCGAACGCGGCATCGGTGTCGTTGAGGTTGTTGTAGGAAAGCTCCTTGCCCTGGAGCTGGCGCGCGGTCGCGACACCGGGACGGTTCGTGCCGTCGACATAGAACGCCGCGTCCTGGTGCGGGTTCTCGCCGTAGCGCAGCGCCTGCTGGCGCTTCACAGTCAGGTTCAGCCGCTCGGGGAACGTCTCGCCGAGCTGGCCCGCGAACCAGCCGGAGATCGTCGCGTCGTACGAGCCGGTATGCGCGTAGGCCGCCGCGGCGTAGCGCTTGCGCAGATCGAGCGACGTGGCGCCGCCATTGGCATCCATCTCGGCGAGCAGGCCGGCATACTGCGCAGGCTCGACCATCACGGCGACGAATTCGTGGTTCTTGGCGGCCGAGCGGATCATCGCCGGCCCGCCGATATCGATGTTCTCGATGCACTCGTCGAAGCCCGCCCCGTTCGCGACGGTCGCCGCGAACGGGTAGAGATTGACGACGACGAGGTCGATGGGCGCGATCCTGTGCGTTTCCATCGCCCCCATGTGGTCCTTGGAATCGCGCCTTCCGAGGATGCCGCCATGCACGCTTGGGTGCAGCGTCTTGACGCGGCCGTCCATGATCTCGGGAAAGCCGGTGTGGGCGCCCACTTCCTTGACCGCGATGCCGGCGTCGGAAAGCGCCTTGGCCGACCCGCCGGTCGACAGGATCTCCACGCCGTGGCGGGCAAGCGCCTTGCCCAGTTCGACGAGGCCGGTCTTGTCCGAGACCGAGATCAAAGCGCGACGGATGCGAACGGCAGACATGGCGACTCCGCAAGGGGAAAAGGCGCCCCCTCGTAGCATGGCGGCCGGAGGGGTGGAACTAGCGCGCGAAGGCGAATTGCGCCTCGAGCGCGTCGGCGAACTGCCTCTCGCCGTAGCGCGGCGTAGCCCAATCGCGGCCCGCCTCGGCGAGCCGCAACGCAAGGCCCGGCTCGTCGATCAGCCGGCCGATACGGGCGGCAAGTGCACCGGCGTCGCGCGGCGGATAGAGCAGGCCCGTCTCGCCGTGCCGGACCAGCTCGGGCGTGCCGCCGCTGTCGGTGCCGACGACCGGCACGCCGGCGCGCATCGCCTCGACCGTCACGCGACCGAACGCCTCGCAGCGCGACGTGACGAGCACGGCGTTCGCCCGCGCCATGCGGGCCGGCACGTCGCTGACATGGCCGTGGAAATGCACGCGTGTTCCGACGCCGGCCGACCCGGCCTGTGTCTTCAGGCGCGCGGTATAGCCGCGCCCGCCCGTGCCGTAGAGATGGAGATGGACGTCGCGCCCGGCCGCCGCGAGCCATCCGACGGCCGCGATCGCGTCATCCTGGCCCTTCTGCGGATTGAGCGAGCCGACCAGGACGAGATGGAAGGCGCCTGCGGGCTCGAAGGCGGGTGCGAATCCGGGCGCCTGCACGCCGATATGGTAGTCGACGCGCCCGACGCGATCCGCGCCGAACCAGCCGGCGAACTTCGCGGCGACGGCGTCCGAGTTGGCGAAGGCGCGCACGCAGCTGCGTGACGCGATGCGCGGCGTGAAGAAGCCGCCCCAGTCGAAGGCGAGATTGTGGTCCTCGGTCGCGAACTCGTGCAGCCACCACATGTGCGCGAGCTCCAGCGTCACGCAGGCGCGCGCGGCGACGCCGAGGACGATCGAGTTCGAGATCACGAGATCGGCTTCGGCCGCGCGGATCGCGGCGCGCACGGCCGCGAAGGCGCGGAAATTCGCGACGATGTTGCGAAAGCGCCGGCGGCCCTTCGTCGAGCACCAGGGCGGAAGAGGGCACGTCGCCCATGGCACCCTGCGCGCGTCGAGGGCGGCGGACAGGCTTCCCGCCTCGGGCATCAGGACCACGAAACCGTGGCCGCGCGGTGCCAGCGCGTCGATCGCCTCGACGATCGGTGTCGTCGCCCCGCCGAGGTCGCCCTGGTGCGAGACGAAGAGCAGCTTCATCCGTCCGCGTGCTCCCCGGCCGGGAACGCGGCGGCGAAGGCGCCGGCAAGCCAGAGCGTGGCCATCCACCAGCCCTGCCAGAGCCCATAGCTGACCGACGCGACGACGAGGGCGGCGAGCAGTGCGGCGGTGCGCATCATGCGCGCCGGTGTGGGTCCGCGCGTTTCCAGCGCCAGCCCGGCGAGCAGGGCCGCACCCAGGACGGCACCCAACGCGCCGAACTCCAGCCACAGATGCAGCGGTCCATTGTGCGGATGCAGCGGCATCAGCTCGGCGCCGCGCACGATGATCTCCTTCGCGTTCGGCATGGCGCGCGCGGAATGCATGCCCCAGCCCAGCAGCGGCTTCTCCTCGATGCGTTCGGCGCTGAATCCCCAGATTGCCGCGCGGTGGTAGATCGACACCGACAGGTCGCGCCGGCCGGCGATCTGCGCCAACGCGTCCGACCGCGCCACGAGCGGGGCGGCCAGCATCAGGGCGACGAGAAGGGTCGCGAGGGCGCGCGGCGCGTGTCGCCCCGCGATGGCGGCACCGACGGCACCTGCGACCCCGACGGCGACGGCGATCTCGGCCGCGAGACTGTTGAGGCGGAAAATCGCGAAAACTCCGACTGCGGCAAAAGCCAGCGCCGCGCGGGCCCCGTAGCGCCGGTACGCCGCATGCACCGCAAGCGGAAGGACAAGGGCAAGCACCGTCGCCGAGCGATTGAACAGCGCCCAGAAATTGGTCTCGGGCGGATACCAGAGTGCCGCGATGGAATTATCGAGATCCCAGATCATCTGGCTGGCGACCTGCAGGCTGACGAGGACGAGTGCCGCCGCATAGCCGCCGAGCAAAGCTTCACCCGCGCGCCGGCGCTCCGAATCGTCGAGCCGGCGGACCTTGGCGAGGAGCATCAGGCCCAGAACCGCGGTGGCGCATACGCGCAGCCATCCGTCGAACCCTGCGCCCGCATCGAGCGTCCAGAGCAGCGAGACGAAGGCCACGAACGCGAACGCGATCCACACCGCGCCGAGCCAGCGCGGCACGCCCGCCATCCGGCGCGCGTCGGGATCGAAGATCGCCGCTGCCAGACCCGCGAGCGCCAGCAGCACCGAAAGTCCGTTGGGTGCGACGACCGCGACCGGGGCCGTCAGGGCGGCGACGGCGACGAAGGCCCGTGTCGCGACCGCCGGTTTCGTCACGCGGCGTTGGCCCGCGCGAGGCGGCGTGCCGCGACGATCCGCTCGACCGTCGAGGCGACATAGTCGAGCTCGCCTTCGGTGATCGAGGTCGACGAAGGCAGGCTGAGGCCGTTTTCCGAAAGGCGGGCCGAGACCGGGAATTCGCGGTTGCCCGCGAAGCCCTTGTAGGGCGGCATTTCGTGCATGCAGTAGAAGAGCGGACGCGTATCCACGCCGGCTGCGGCGAGCTTCGCCATCAGCGCATCGCGCGTCAGGCCGAGTGCGGCGCAGTCCGCCACGATCGAGAACACCCAGTAGGCATTCTCGAAACCCGGCAGGATGCGCGGCGTCTCGATCTCGGCGATGTGCGCGAAGCGCTTCTCGTAGTGCGCGCCGATCTCGCGCTTGCGCGCGAGGAAGCCGTCGATCTGCTCGAGCTGCGCGCAGCCGATCGCCGCCTGCAGGTTCGTCAGCCGGTAGTTGAAGCCGACCTCGTCGTGCCAGTAGCGCTTGGCCGGGTTCATGCCGTGGTCGCGCAGGCGCCGGGCGCGCGCGGCGACCGCATCGTCCTTGAACACGACCATGCCGCCTTCGCCGGTCGTGATCAGCTTGTTCGAGAAGAAGCTGAACGTGCCGCAGTCGCCGATGGCGCCGCACGGCGTTCCTTCCCAGCTCGATCCGGCCGCCTCGGCGGCGTCCTCGACGACGAAGAGGCCGCGACGCTTGGCGAGCGCCATGATCGGACCCATGTCGGCGGGCTGGCCGTAGAGATGCACGGGCATCACGGCCTTGGTGCGCGGCGTGATCGCCGCGGCGAAAGCGTCGGGATCCATGTTCCACGTGTCGGGCGCCACGTCGACAAGGACGGGGGTGGCCCCGGTATAGATCACCGCGTTGAGCGTCGCGGCGAAGGTCAGGTCGGGCACGATCACCTCGTCGCCGGGACCGATGCCGAAGGCGGCGAGGGCCAGATGCAGCGCCACCGTGCCGTTCGACACCGCGAGCGCGTGCGGCACGCCGAGGCGCGCGGCAAACTCGCTCTCGAAGCGGCGCACGAAGCTGCCCTGACTCGAGATCCAGTTCGTCTCGATGCACTCGGTGACGTATTTCAGTTCGTTGCCGCCGAGCTTGGGCTCGGCGATCGGCACGCGACGCGCACTCGCCGGCGAATGGAAGCCGACCGGGCGGCGGTCCGCGTCGACGAGGGCGAGCACGCTGCCCGAGCCATTCGCGCGCCGGCGCAGTTCGGCGGCGTCGAGGCCCGCCGGCACGCCGCCGGCGTCCTTCGCCATCGCGGAACCCACGCGCTGCGACAGGTCCATGCCGCGCGCCAGGGCGGCCTCGATGTCCAGGGCGGACAGGCGGCCGGCGAGCCGGCCCTCGGCGTCGGTCGCGAAGAGCAGGCCGAGCGGGCTTGCGTCGAGCCGGGCGAGTGCGGTGCCGAGGGAATCGCTGTCGCGCACGAGCATGTCGGCAATGGGCGTGGAATTGGACACTTGGACTCGACCTTTCGAACGGCGTGAAGACGGCG
The DNA here is from genome assembly GCA_965279565.1 of Tagaea sp. GTDB lineage: Bacteria > Pseudomonadota > Alphaproteobacteria > CACIAM-22H2 > CACIAM-22H2 > Tagaea. The sequence goes on from OZ257249.1 coordinate 1,421,636, forward strand.
GGACCCGGATCGCCCGCATGCCCTAACGCCCGGCAGCCCCTATCTAATCCCCCGACCGGACGCCGTCCAGCGATGCGAGGCTTGCGCCCAGAGCGGGCCCGGCTCTATGCAGGCCCATGGCCGGATTGGCACAATCAGCCGGACTCGCCGGAAAGCGGGTGCTGGTGACGGGGGCGGGGCGGGGCATCGGGGCGGCGACCGCCCGGACGCTCGCCGCCCGCGGATGCCGGGTCGGCATCCACTATCGCGCCGACCGGGCGGCTGCCGAGACGGTCGCGGCAGCCTGCCCGGAATCGGCGCTGTTCGCCGCCGACCTGTCGGTCCCGGGCACGGCCGGCCCGCTGATGGCGGCGTTCCTTGCCTGGGCGGGCGGCATCGACATTTTGGTCAACAATGCCGGCGGCGTTCCGGCGGCGGCCGGTGCCGTGCGCACGCTCAATCTCGATTCGCCCGTCGCCCTGATCGAGGCGGCCTGGCCTGCCTTCACCGGCCAGCGGCGCGGCGCCGTCGTCAATGTGTCGAGCACGGCCGCCGGCCGGGCCGCATCGCAGCGGCTGGCGCACTATTCGATGGCGAAGGCCGGGCTTGAGCAGGCGACGCGCAATTTCGCGCTCGCCGGTGCGCAGCTCGGCATCCGCGTCAATGCCGTGCGCCCGGGCATGACCGACACCGACCTCAACCGCTGGGCCGACGATCCGGACCGCGCCAGATTCGCGGCGCGCATCGCGCGGATCCCGATGGGTCGCGCGGCGACGCCGAACGAGATCGCCGCGGCGATCGCGTTCCTCGCCAGCGACATGGCGTCGTACATGACCGGGACGATCCTGACGCTTTCCGGTGGCGAATAGTCAGAACGCGCGCGCGGCGACCTTCTCGGCCACGCCTTGTGCGAACGGACGCGGCTCGACGCCGAGCAGCTTGCGCATCGGTTCCACATCGAACGCCTTGTCTTCGGCGGCGCGCCGCAGTTCGGCCGCATCGAAGGGCGGGCGCAGGCCGACGGCCCCAAGCAGCCTAGCGAACGCCGCAAGCAGGCCCACTGGTACGGGCACGACGACGACGCGCCGGCCGAGTGCGACCGCACACTCGCGCACCATGCGCGCATAGGCGATGGGTTCCGGTCCCGCGATCACGATGGGTACAGCACCAACTGACGTGCGCTCGACGGCGGCGGCCACGCATTCGGCCAGATCGTCGACATGGACGGGCTGCACCGTGTGCCGGCCACCGTCGGGCAGCGGCAGCGGGATCGGCACGAAGCGCGGGAAGCGGGAAAGCAGCCGCAGCAGGCGGCCCACGTTCCGGTCCTCGCGCGCGCCATAGATCATCGCGGGCAGCAGCACCAGCCCGGGGCGGCCGGATGCCGCGAACGTGTCGAGGGCCGCGCGCACCGCGTCGGCCGCCGGATCGGCGAGCTTCGTGAACACGCGGATCGAGCCAGTGACGACGAGCGGCACGCCCGGCGCCATCGCGTCGAGCACGACCTTCGTGTCCTTGGCGTGTGCGGCATATGCGACCACGTCGGCGCCGGCGAGGGCGGCTGGCAGGGTTTCCGGCCTGTCGAAGTCGCCGATCCGCCGCTCGGCGCGCGGATCGAGCGAGGCGAGCCGCTCGGCATTGCGGCCGACCGCGATGACGCCGTGGCCGCGCCGCAGCAGGGCCGCGAGCGCGCGTCGCCCGGTCATTCCGGTGGCACCGACGAGCGCGACCTTCACGAAAGCCCCATCAGTGCCAGCTGCCGGGCCACGACCTTGCGTTCGTCGTAGATATCGCGCGCGCGTTCGAGCCCGGCTTTGCCCATCGCCGCGCGCAATGCGGGATCCGCGGCGAGCTTCGAGAGGGCGGCGGCGAGGGCGGCAGGCGCTTGGACGGGCACCAGCAGGCCGGTCGTTCCGTCGACGACCTCCTCGCGGCTGCCGCGGATGTCGGTCGCGACGACGGGAAGGCCGGTCAGCATCGCCTCGATGATCGAACGCGGCATGCCCTCACGGTGCGAGGGCAGCGTGAAGATGTCGGCGGCGCGCAGCAGGTCGGGCACGTCGGACCGATAGCCGAGGAAGCGCACGCGTGTCTTCGTGGCGGGGTCGGCTTCGACGGCCTCGACGGCGCTGCGGATCGATCCGGCATGGTCGGATTCGAGCCGCCCGCCGATCACCCATAGTTCCGCGTCGACGTCGCGCATCGCGGCGAAAAGCTCGGGATAGCCCTTCTCGGCAACGAGACGGCCGACCACCGCGATGGCCGGGCGAGCGTCGGGTGTGCCAAGCTCGGCGCGCACGCGCGCACGTGTCGTGGGGTCGGGACGGAAGCGTGCCGGATCCGAGCCGTTGCCGATGGCGTGGACGGGTCCGCGCGAAAGACCATGGGTGCGTGCCGTCTCGGCGTCCTCGGCGGCCTGCGTGAACAGCAGGTCGGTGCAGCGCCCGCCGATCCATTCGAGCGCCATGTGGACCATGCGTTTGGGCCACGCCATGCGGTCGTGGAAATAGAAGCCGTGTGCCGTGTAGACGACCGTCGGGACGCCCGCGCGCGCGGCGGCAAGACGCCCGACGAGAGCGGCGACCGGCGTATGGACATGCACGATGTCGAATTTTTCGGCGCGGAACAGCGCCACGAAGGCGCGGTAGGCCCGCCACAGATTGAGCGGGCTGGCCGACCGGCGGATCGGGGCGTCGATAACGCGGAAGCCTTCCGCCTCGACCTTGGCCGCCAGATCGTCGCGCGCGCACATGCCTACGACCTCATGGCCGCGCTCGCGCATCGCGCGCATCAGCGGCAGCAGGAAGTGATAGAGCGTGAAGTCGACGGAGCAGAGTTGGCAGATTTTCATGGAGCACTACGGCATACTGGCCCAGCGGAAGGAGAATCCTGATATAGCCGCTAAGCTTCCACGAGACGAGGAGAGAGGCAAATCCGCATCCTGTTCGTGATCGGTTCGCTCGAGGTCGGCGGCACCGAGATGCATCTGGCGCAGGTCCTGCCGGAGCTCGTCCGGCGCGGACACGAGGTCGCGATCCACACTCTTTCGGGTGCCGGCCCGCTTGCGGCCCCGCTCGCCGGGGCGGGAGTCTCGGTCGCCATGCCGCGGCCGGCCGGCAGTCGTGTGATGCGCATCCTCCGGGCGTGCCTTGCCTATGCGCGGTTCATCCGGGTGTGGCGGCCGGACGTCATCCATTTCTTCCTGCCCGAGGCGTACATGGTCGGGGCGCCGATCGCGCTTGCGCTGGGCCGTACGCGTCTCGCGATGGCGCGCCGTTCGCTGAACGACTACCAGTCCCGCCGTCCGCTGCTGGCAAGCTTCGAGCGGATGCTCCATGGCCGGATGCGGGCACTGGTCGGAAACGCGCAGCGCGTCGTCGACCAGCTTGCCGAAGAGGGCGCGCCGCCCGAGCGGCTGCGCGTGATCCGCAACGGGATCGACCTGGCGCGCTTTGCCGACCCGGCACCGCGCGCCGCCACGCGCGCGGTGCTCGGCATCCGCGAAGACACGCTCGTCCTGATCTCGGTTGCGAACCTGATTCCCTACAAAGGCCACGAAGACCTGATCGACGCGCTCGCCGCATGCGGTCGCGAATTGCCGGACTGGACGCTCCTGTGTGTCGGCGCCGGTGACGTGCGCCGGCAGGAGCTTGGCGCCCGCGCCGCCGGTGCCGGTCTTGCCGACCGCGTGAATTTCCTCGGCCGTCGGACCGACGTGCCCGATCTACTCGCGGCCTCGGACATCGCGGTCCTCGCCAGCCACGAGGAAGGCTTCCCGAACGCGGTCATCGAGGCGATGGCGGCCGGCCTGCCGGTCGTCGCGACGCGCGTCGGCGGCATTCCCGAAGCCGTCGTGGAAGGCACGACGGGCTGCCTCGTTCCGCCGCGCGATCCAGCGGCGCTTTCGGCCGCGATCCGGGATCTGGCCGCCGATGCGCCGCTTCGCGCCCGCATGGGCGATGCCGGCCGCACGCGGGCGCGGGCCGAATTCGCGCTGGGCGCCTGCGTTTCGCGGTACGAGGATCTCTACACGCGGATCGTCGCCGGGCGGCCGGTCAGCGGGGAATGAGGTTCCAGCGCGGGTCGCGCAGGAACTCGATCTGCGCGTCGGCCCAGACCCGGTTCCCGGCGGCATTGAAGTGCGTGTCGTCCGTCGCGAAATACAGGTCTTTCGGCCCCGATGCCGGCGCACGCGCCGCGATGGCCGCATGGCCGTCGAAATACGGGATGTCCAGCGAGGCGGCGAAAGCGCCCAGCGTCTCGTGCGGCCGGGCCGACCAGCGGCCGTCGTACTGGGGCAGATGCGGCACCCCGGTGATCGCGAGCTTGACCCCGTTTTCGCGCGCGAGCTTCGCCGTGGCGGCCAGCATTTCCATCGTGCGCGCGATGCTCGCTTCGATCGCCGGCGTCCATTCGAATGCCAGCCAGTCCGCGTCGCGGTTGACCTCGGTATCGGCATTGCCGATCGCGCGGCGCACGCGCTGCCGGGTCAGGATCTTGTCGACGTAATAGAAGGTCGCCGTGTGTTCGGCGAACCAGCGGTAGAGACGCGACGGGCGCTCGACCCGGATCAGGCCGTTGGGGGTCATCGCGTAATCGTACCGGCTGGTTTCGACGGCATCGACGACGGCATCGAGCGTCCCGTTGGCGGCGAAGACCGCGAAACGACGGTAGAGATCGTCGTTCGCGACGTCTGTCATGTCGACATTCACGACGATCAGGTCCGGCCTGTAGGCCAGCAGGACGCGCTTGATCAGGACATAGTAGAGATACGGCGAATAGCTGGACGTGCCGGCATTCACGACCTCGAAGCGATCGGCCCCGGCCGGCCGGTGGGCGTTCAATCCGGCTTCGACGCGGCGGACCATCTTGTCCGGAAAGTCGACCAGACCCTGCACGTTCGAATCCCCGACATAGAAGATCCGGTACGTGCCGGACGGCTTCGTGCGCGCGATCTCGCGATCCTCGACGAAGCCCTGCGAGTTCGTGACCAGCCGGTGGGGCCTGTCCCCGCGCGGATCGACCGCGTCGAGGTTCGGGCGCAGGCGGTGGTGGAGCATGTCGCTGCTGACGATCGTGCGGCTGTCGCTCTGGAGCCACTGGTAGACGCGCAAGGCGCCTTCGCACAGGACGAGGGTTGCCAGTCCGAGTATTGCCGCGAACAGGACGCGGACGGCGACAGGGTGTCCGTCGCGGGTGGTGTGCGGGTTGGATTCGGGCATTCCGGGCAGCACTCTTCGGGCGGCGGAGAATGCCGAAACGTGTAGCAGGAGTCGCAGCCACTTCAATCGTAATCGGCGTGTCCGCTTGACTGCGGGGCCGATCTTGGGTAATTCGTTCATGCCATGAACGACAAAACCGCCGACGACTTCCAGCCCGTCCTCGGGCCCGCGAACAGCGACGCGATCGCGATGATGCGCGTGCTCGACGTCGTCGAGACGCGCGAAAGCGTGACCCAGCGCCTGCTGGCGCGCGAGGTCGGCATCGCCGTCGGCCTGGTGAACGCCTACATCAAGCGTTGCGTGCGCAAGGGGTACCTCAAGACCACGAAGGCGCCTGCGCGCCGATACGCCTATTACCTGACGCCGAAGGGTTTCGCCGAGAAAAGCCGCCTGGCCGCAAGCTTCTTCGTGTCGGGTTTCCAGTTCTTCCGGACTGCACGCGGCCAGTGCGCCGAAGTCCTCGCCGACTGCGCCAAGCGCGGGCTCAAGCGCGTCGTGCTGTGCGGTACGGGCGACCTGTGCGAAGTCGCGATCATCGCGGCGACCGAAGTCGACGTAACGATCCTCGGCATCGTCGACCCCGATTTCGAGGGAACCATGTTCCGCAACCTGCCGACGGCGCGCGAACTTTCCGCCTTCGGCCAGGTCGACGCGGTGATCGTCACGGACATGCGCAACCCGCAGGGCGTCCACGATGCCCTGCTTTCCCAGCTTCCGCCCGAGCGCATCCTCGCGGCGCCGATGCTTCGGATCGGCCGGCAGCGCCCCAAAGGGCGGCGGCGCTGAGCCGCCGGCCCGCCGATGTCCTGGTTCGTCGTCCAGACCCAGCCTCGCGCGGAAACGAAGGCAGCCGCCAATCTCGACCGGCAGGGCTACGCCGTCTATGCGCCGCGCATGCGCCGGCGGCGGCGGCATGCGCGGCGGGTCGAGACCGTCCTCGTGCCGATGTTCCCGGGCTACCTGTTCGTCGAGTTCGACCCGTCGCGGGACAGCTGGCGTCCGATCAACTCGACCCTCGGTGTCGTCCGGATTGTCACGTTCGGCGAGGCGCCCGCTCCCGTGCCGGAAGGCATCGTGCGCGGGCTGCGCGCCCTCGAGGATGAAACCGGTGTCGTGCGCCCGCCGGCCGCGGAGCTGCTTCCTGGCCAGAGCGTGCGCATCCTCGACGGCGCGCTCGCCGACCAGGTCGGCACGCTGCTTGCGGCCGATGCCGCCGAGCGCGTCCGCATCCTTGTCCGCCTTCTCGGGCGCGATCTCCACGTCGTCGTCGGAACGGACCAGATCGAGAAGCTGGGTGCTTCGTGAATCCGCCCGTTCCGCGTGTCGTCGCGCCGGCTCGGCACCCCTGGCGCCGCGAGCGGATGCAGGGTGCGGACGTCCATTTCGCCGGCGATAGGCGGCTCGTCGCCGGCCTTGTCGGCGCACTGCGCGCCGCCCCGGACGACGCGGCGCGCGAAGCCGCTCTGCGTTCGGCCGATTTCCTTTTCGCCGTGATCCTCGAGACGGGGACCGGTGTCCTTGCCGCGGTCGACCGGATCCGGTCGACGCCGGTGTTCCATGGCGTCGATCGCGACGGCGCCGTTTGCGTGTCGAACGACGCGCGCTCGGTGCGCGACAGGATCGCCGATACGTCGCCCGATCCCGAAGCGCTTCTCGAGATCGAGATGGCCGGCTTTGTCACGGGACCGGGAACGGCCTGCCGGCACGTGTTCCAGCTCGAGCCGGGGACATTCGCGAATTTCCCTGCGGCGGGGCGTGCCGCAACCCTGCGCCGCTACTACCGTTTCCTTCCGGGGTCCGGCGGCCGTTCGGCGGAGCGCGATCTCGGCGAAGTCCTCGACGGCATCTTCGACGGCCTGATCGAGCGCGCCGCCGGCCGCCCGGTGCTGGTGCCGATCAGCGGCGGGCTCGATTCACGGCTCGTGCTCGCCAAACTCGCGGAGCGGGGGTGCCCGAACCTGTCGGCCTTCTCGTACGGAATGCCGGGAAACACCGACGCCGAATCGGGGCGGCACGTGGCCGAACGGCTCGGCGTGGTGTGGCGGTTCGTCGCGTCGCGGCCGGCTGCGCATCGCGCCTTCTTCCGCGGCCCGGACGCACGCACGTTCTGGCGCTTCGCCGACGGGCTCGGCTGCGTCCCGAGTCCCCAGGACATCGTCCCGCTTTCGGAGATGCGCGCGGCCGGCTTCGTGGCACCGGGCACGATCGTCGTGAACGGGCAGACCGGCGATTTCCTGACCGGCGGCCATATCCCGAAGAGTTTCATCGAGGCCGAAATCCCGGTCGACTGCATCGTCGATGAGATCCTCGGCAAGCACTATGCGTTGTGGCGCTCGCTTGCCACGCCTGCGAACCGCGCGCGGATGGCCGTGCGCGTGCGAGCGCTTGCAGGCCTGCCGGATGCGGGCTCTCTGCCGCGCGACGAAGCGATCGCCCGGCATGCGCTGTGGGAATTCGAGGGGCGTCAGGCGCGCTGGGTCGTCAACGCGCAGCGGACCTACGAGTATCTGGAGCTGGATTGGGAGCTGCCGCTCTGGCAGCCGGCACTCGTCGACCTGTTCCGCGACCTACCGGCAGACGAGAAGGTCGGCCAGCGCCGCTATCGCGCATATCTGGCGAAGTGGAATTTCGCAGGCCTGTTCGCGGGATTCGTGCGCGCGCGCAGTTCATGGCCGCGCGGCCGTCGCGCGCTCGCCGTCCTCGAGAAAGCGGCGCGACTTGCGGGCGGCGCTCCCCTTCAGGCACGCGCGAACGCCGTGCTGCGCTACTTCGGCCATTACGCCCACCAGACGGCGGAACTCGGTTTCCGCGAATTCCTGGCGGTACGGAACGACATGCGCCATATCGGCGCGCACCACGCGCGGCTCTGGCTGCGCGACAACGGCTTCGCGACGACGACATGAAGCTGGTCTTCGTCACGCGCGTCATGAGCGGGTTCGCGACATCTCTGGCGAGCGGCGCCTGGCGGCCAACCGGCGCGCCGGCGATCCACCGCCTGATGGGGATGGTCGCGTCGCGTGCGCCGGAAAGCCGCTTCTTCCTGCTGTGCCGCGAGGCGGGGTTCGATTTTGCCGCACCGTGGACAACGGTGCAGGACCGTGAGCTGAAGCTCGAAGGGTTTCCCGCACCTCTGCATGCACTGGCCGGCGCCCATTGCTTTCCGCGATGGCTCGGTCGCTGGCGCGGTCATCTGTCGGAACTGCGCCAACTGATCGTGTTGCTGCGCGAGATCCGTCGCACGCGTCCGGACGCGATCTATTTCGAGCGTGGTGCTGCCCTACTGGCCGGCATCGTCGCGCGCCTGCATCCCGGCCGCGTCGTGCTGCGCGTGCTCGGTATCCTGCCGTGGATGAACGGGCTCGCCGCATCGACCTCGATCTATCACCGGCTGCTCGCCTGGGCCTATCGAGCACCATTCGGTCTCGTCGTATGCAGCGAGGACGGCAGCGGCGGCCGGGCCTGGATGACCGCCAATCTTCGGCCTGGCGTGCCGCGCGTCACGCTGCTCAACGGCGTCGATCCGCAGCCGGCCGATCCCGCGCATCCGGCGTTCGCGGCACTGCCGGAAGGCCGGCTGGTCGTACTGATGCTCGGGCGCCTGGAAACGCTGCGCGGTTGCGAGGCCTTCGTCGAAGGCGTGCTTTCGCTGCCGTCCGTCGTCCGTGCGCGCGTCCACGCGCTGGTCGTCGGCGACGGTCCGCTGCGCGACCGGCTGGTCGCCCGCGTCGGCGAGGCACAAGCCTCTGCCGCGTTCACTTTCACCGGCGCGCTGCCGCCGGCAGGCGTGGCCGCCGCACTCGCGCGCGCCGACGTCTACGTGATGCTCAACGACATGTGCTGCCTGACGAACACCACGCTCGAAGCGCTGCGCGCGGGGCTCTGTCCGGTCGTGCTCGATCCGCCGGGCCATCTTGCTGACGATCCCGCGACGGAACGGCTGCTGCCTGCCGACGTGGCAATCCGCATCCCGCGCGATGGCGACCGGCCGGTCGCCGCCGCGCTCGCGCACGTTCTTTCGGGCCTCGCGGAAGATCCGGCCGACGTGGCGCGGCGCAAGGTACGCGCGCGCGCGGTCGCCGACGCGGAGCTGAGCGGATGGAATATGCGGCTCGATCGCGAATTTGCCCTCGTCGCCCGCATCGCCGCAGGCGAGCGGCTTGCCGAGCATCCCGATGGATGAACGGTCGGAGATAGCGCTGGTGATCGCCGATCTCGGTTCCGGCGGCGCGCAGCGCGTACTGCTGCGGGCGGCGGAAGGACTGGCCGCCCGCGGCCGGCGCGTGTGCGTCGTCACGCTGTCCGATCCGTCGACGGATTTCTTCGCCGTGCCGCCGGGCGTGCGTCGCATCTCCGTCGGCGGGATCGGCCGGTCCGCCAATCCGCTCGTTGGCCTGTTCCGGAATTTCGGCCGCGTGCAGCGGCTGCGCCGTGCGCTGCGCGCCAGCGGTGCGAGTGCCGCACTCTCGTTCGTGACGCAGACGAACGTGCTGCTGCTCGTCGCGGGCGCCGGGCTTGGCATGCGGCTCGTCGTTTCGGAGCGCAACGATCCCGCCCGCCAGACGCTGTCGCCGGTCTGGCGGCTGTTGCGCGATGCGCTCTATCCGTTCGCCGACGCCGTGACCGCGAATTCCGAGGGTGCCGTCGCGTCCCTGGGCCGTCTCGTGCGTGCAATCCGACCGGTACTGCTGCCGAATCCGCCGCCGCCGCTCCATCCTTCGGTCGATGCGGCGCGGCCGGCGCATACGCTGCTCAATGTCGGCCGGCTGCATCCGCAGAAGGGCCAGGACACGTTGATCGAGGCGTTCGCCCTGCTTGCGCCTGCGCATCCCGGCCTGCGGCTTGTCGTTGCCGGGACGGGCGAATCGCGCGCGTCGCTCGAAGCGCTTGCCGAGGCGCGCGGAATCCTGTCGCGCGTCACGTTCGCGGGCGCCGTCGCCGATATCGACGCGCTCTACCGCGAAGCCGGCGTGTTCGTCCTGCCGTCGCGGCACGAAGGCACGCCCAACGCGCTGGTCGAAGCGATGGGCCACGGCCTGCCCTGCGTGGCCAGCGACGCGTCGCCGGGCATCCGTGCCGCACTTTCGGATGGCGTCGAAGGTTTGCTGGTGCCGCCCGACGATCCGGCCGCACTGGCGGAAGCGCTCGGGCGGCTCCTCGCCTCGGCGGAACTCAGGGTCCGGCTCGGATCGGCCGCCCATGCGCGTGCGGCGGTGCGCGACGATCCGCTCTCGCTCTGGGAGTCGATCCTAGGCGTCGGGAGATCGATATGACGGCGAGCGATAGCAGGCAGCGGCCGGTGCCCGGAAATAACGTGCGCACAGGTCCATGTAGTCGTCGAAGGGCAGCACGAAGAAGCCTTCGTAGAACCGCGCCTCGGCCCCCGTGCCGGCGAAGCGCGCGTTGTACGCGTTGAGACCGAGCGCGACATGAGCCCAATCGCGCTTCGTGGTCTGCGAACGGTGCAACGCGATGGCCGCGCGCTTGCGCGCCACGCGGTCGGTGATGTCGACCAGCACGTTGCACGGCATCGACGTATAGACTTGGTAGGCCCAGATGTCCGGCCGGCAACACAGTTTTCCGGACGTCGCCGCGCGCCACAGCAACTCGCTCGCGCGCCGGTGATCGTCATGATCGTCGGCAAGGAAAGGCAGGAAGAGGGCGCCTGGCGCGGCATCGTCGACCCATTCGGCGAAGGCCGCCGTCGCCGCGTCGTCGACAGGGATGTCGCGCGCGCGCCAGCCGAAGAACCGCGCCGAAGCGCCGAAATGCCCGGCGGCCGCCTGCGCTTCGTCCCGGCGTCCGCCGTCGTCGGTCAGGAAACCCATCGAGATGGCCGCGCCGCGATCCGCGGCTGCCGCGAGCGTGCCGCCAGGCCCGACCGATTCGTCGTCGGGATGCGGAGCGACGACGGCGATCGACCTCGCATCGGGACCGGGTGCTACGATCGGTTTCAGTCTTCCGGAAAGACGAAGACTCGCTGCCGCATCAGCGACGCGGTCGAGGTCGTCGAGCGGATCGAGGTCGCGCAGCACGAACCTGTATACGGAGCGGCGGGCAAGCCAGTTGGCGGCACGCGTCATCAAGCGCCCAAAACGGTGTCGATCCATGGCCGCCCTTGCCGGTAAGCTGCACTTCGAAGCCTGAACGTACGAGGGACTTTAGGGTGTCCGTTTCGCCAAGTCGAGAAATGCCAGCCATTGCGTTCGGCGACGCGCGCGATCCGGCGCTGCGCGCCGCGTGGAGCGCGCTGTCAGTCCGGTCGACGGAACCCCCGCATTCCGACATCCGGTGGCTCGACGTGCTCGACAAGGCTTACGGCGCGCGGACGGTCGTCGCCATCGCATCGGACGCGGCCGGCAATGCGGTGGGCGGGCTGGCGGGCTACGTCGCCGAGGAGTTGCGCGGCGCGCCGACGTTCCATTCGCTGCGCGGCGGATTCGTCGCGTCCGACCAGACTGTCGCGAAGGTGCTTGCGGAAGAAGCGCGACGCCATCTCGCGCAGCTGGGCTGCCGCGAGGCATGGGTCGGCGGAAGCGAGGCGCCCGTCGACGGCGATTTCAGGCAGCGCGAACGGACGACGTTCTCTCTGGATCTTTCCGGTGGTGCCGACGCCCTGTGGCGGGGTTTCCGGGACAAGGTCCGGAACACGATCCGCAAGGGCGAACGGGAAGGTCTTGCCGCCGTCCGCGATCCAGCAATGCTTCCGGCGTTCCACGCGATCTACGCGCGGGCCATGACGGAAAAGCAGGTCAATGTGCGCTCGCTCGGTTTCTTCCGCGCGTTGTTCTCGACCTTCGGCGATGCGGCCCGGCTGCACACGGCGCTCGACGGCGGCCGACCCTGCGGTGCCATGCTCGTGGTCGCCGACGCGTCCGGCGCGGCCTATCCGTTCGGCGCGTTCGACGCGCGTGGCAGGATTCTCGCCGCGAACAGCTTCCTTCTCTGGGATGTCGTGCGCGTGCTTGTCGAGGAACATGTGCCCCGGATCGATCTCGGACCGTCGTCGCCGGGGAGTGGCGCCTTCAAGTTCAAGACAAATCTCGGCGCGCACCCGCGCACGCTGCACTACGCCGACCTGATGGCCTCTGGCCTGTCGGCGAATCCGGCGACGGCAAAGGCGCTGTCACCCTCTGCGGGGCAGGGTCGGCTTGATCGCGCGCTTGGCATCCTTCCGGTTGCGCTTCAGGTTCACGCTCGGACCTGGCTCGGCCGCCACGGGCGGTTGCTGTGATCCGCCTGGGACCATTCGCGTACCGGGACGCAATCCTCTTTTCGCGTCCGGCCGTCGCGGCGGCCGTGCCGGTCGTTCCCGACGGCTACCGGTTCGATACATTCGCTGCCGCTGAACTTGCGGCATGCGCGCTCGTCCGTGACCGCGGTAGGGCGGAACGTTTCGCCGCGCGGGCAGAGGCCGGATTCGAATGCGTCGGTTTTCGCGACCGCAGTGACGAGATCTGTAGCTACATCTGGATCGGGCGCGGATGGACCGGGCCGAGCGAGCTTCCGGTCTGGCGGACCATCCGCGTCGCGCCGGGTTCCGCCGATGCGTATTTCTGGGATTGCCGGACGGGTGATGCGCATGCCGGGCGCGGGCTCTATCGGGCAGGCCTGTCGTCGGCGGCGCGCCGTGCGGCGTCGCAGGGCGCGCGGAGCGTCTGGATCGAATGTCCGTCGGACAATGTCGCGTCGAGGCGCGGGATCGAGGCGGCGGGATTCGCGCCCGTCGTGCGGCTCGAGTTCTATTCGGCGTTCGGCGCGTGCTGGTGGCGCCGGCCGGGCATGGCCCCGCGCCGCGTGCGCGGCACCACCGTTCTCAGCGAGTTTGCCGGCGATCCGCAGCAGCCGCGATGAGTTCGGCCAGCAGCGCGTCGCCCTCGGCGCTCAGATGGCCGCCGTTGCGCCCGAACACGTAGTATTTCGCGGGCTCGCCGCGCCGGCGCATTTCGGCACCGGCATCCAGATGGAAGATACCGAGGCGCTGGACGATCTCGCGCAGCCGCACTTCCGGCAGTTCGAGCGGCCGTTCGGCCTGAAGGGCGTGTGGCAGCGTGATCACCGAGAGTTCCGCGCCGAGCCCGTCGGCGAGCGCCTTTGCGCGAGCGAAAGTGCGCTCCAGCAGGTCGAAATCGACCGTGGCGCCGTCGAAATGCGTGATGCCGAGACGCAGCCGGAGTGCGGTCAGCTTCAGCGTCAGCAGCGGCTTGCGGATCATCAGTTCGAGCGGCGACAATTCGTAGCGGTTGGTGCCCGCGTACTCGTTGGCGAAGAAATCGTCCATCAGGCGGACGATCTCGCCGTCGCGCGCGGCAAGGCGCTGCGTGAAGCCCGGTTCGTCGACATAGCGGCTGAGCACGGGATGCCGGACATCCTGCATCATTCCGGAGAGGTCGTTGCCCGCGTAATGGACCCAGACGATGCGCCGTGGACGGAGCGCCGGCGCGTACTCGACGAGCGTGGCGAGGTTCGACTGCGGCGCGTTGCCGCCGATGCCGAGATTGGCGACCGACGGATTGGTCCGCCGCAGCCGGTCCACCATGCCGTCGTTGTCGGGTGCGCAGGCCCCCTGGACGAACGAATCGCCGACGACCGCGATGTCGACCGGTGCCGCATCCCAGATCGCATCGGGATTGTTGAGCCCGTGCCGATCCGACCTGTAGACGAGATTCCTTCCCCGTTCGTTGCACCAGACGATCGTGCGCGCCGGCGTGTTGGCGAGCGGCATGGGGTCGGTGCGCCGGTTGAGGATCCGCATGAACGGATGGGCGTCCACGCCCTTGCCGCGCAGCTCGGCGACGACCTCGTCGACGGTGCGCGGATCGTAGGCGTTGCCCGACTTCGCCGCGGCTTCGGCGATCAGCGTGCGGTTGTCGTAGCCGGAAAGCTGGAGATAGATCTCGGCCGCGTAGATCCCGACGACGCAAGCGGCGAGGGACGGCACGGCAGTGGCCCGCACGTCGCGCGGTGCGAGCGAGAGGGCGAACAGGAGTGCCGCCGCCGATCCCAGCGGAAGGACGTAGTAGAGCAGGTACTCGGCCGGGATATCGCCGCCGCTCAGCGACGTCCAGCGCTGCGCCGCCGTGAATGCGAGCACGGCGACCGCACCAAATGCGGCCAGTCGCAGGAGCGTGCGGGCAAGGTCAGAACCTGCATTCTTTGCCATCTGCGACGACCGTTTTTCGGGGAGCGATATCGCGGCTTTAGACAGCCTTCGTGACCCGGTGTCAAGCGGCCGGCAGGGGCCGGCGGCAGGCTCCGGAATGAATGTTCACGGCGTGAACATAGTGCTTGACGAAGCCTGCGGCGCGAGGGTATTGCCTCGTCTGTCGCTCCGGCGCGGGGAACCCGTTTTCACCCGTGCTGCGGTAGCAATTCCGGGCCGGAATCGGCCGGAACCGCTCTCCCCCTCGAGGCTCAAAACATGAATATCTTCGGTCGCGATATCGACCGCGAAATCGCCGTCGTCGCCGAGATCGGCGTCAACCATGAAGGCGATCCGGCGGTGGCCTCGCGCCTGCTGCGGCTCGCCGCCGAAGCGGGCGCGCACGCCGTCAAATTCCAGACCTTCACGCCCGCCCGCTACGCCTCGGCGTCCGATCCGGCGCGCCTGAAGCGCGTCACGGGCTTCTCGCTCGACCGCGACACGCACCTCAGGCTCGCGCGCGAGGCAGCCGCACTGGGCGTGGCGATGTTTTCGACTGCCGTCAGCGACGACGTCGTGCCGTTCCTTGCCGAGACGTTCCCGGCGATCAAGATCGCGAGCGGGGATCTCGATTTCGAGCCCGTGATCCGCGCGGCGGCGCGGACCGGAAAGCCGATGATCCTTTCCACCGGTCTCGGCACGATGGAGGAGGTCGAGCGGGCCGTCGGCTGGGTGCGCGACGAGGTCGGCGCTTCCGCCCTGCGCGACAGGCTCGTGCTGATGCAGTGCGTGTCGGCCTATCCAGCACCGATCGAGGAAGCTTCCGTGCTCGGCGTGCCGTATCTCGCCGAACGCACCGGACTGCGGGTCGGATATTCGAACCACGTGATCGGCCCGGAAGCCTGCTACGCCGCCGCGGCTCTGGGTGCGTGCATGATCGAGGTGCATTTCACCGACTGCAAGACCGGCCGCGAATTCCGCGACCATTCGCTTTCGTTCGAACCGGACGACCTGCGCGCCCTGCTGGCCGTGCTGCCGCGCATCCGCGCCAGCCTCGGCGCGCCCGGCAAGCAGCGGATGTCGAGCGAACTCGCCAACCTGCGCGCCGTGCGCAAGGGCGTGGTCGCCGCGCGCGATCTTCCCGCCGGCACCGTGCTGAAGCGCGAAGACCTGATGTTCGCCCGTCCGCAGACCGAGTTCGCGGCCGGCGAGATCGACTCGCTGGTCGGACGCAAGTTGGGCGTGGCGCTCGCGACCGGCGAGCTCGTGCCGCGCACGGGCGTCTAGGCGGCGGACGCAGGCAATGTGCGGCATCGCAGGCCGGCTCTCGTCGAAACCGCTCGCACCGCAGCGGCTCGAGGCCGTGCGTGCCGCGATGCGTCGCCGGGGGCCCGACGCCGAAGGCAAGTGGACCGGCGAGATCGCCGGCCGTCCCGCCGTCCTGCTGCACAGCCGCCTTGCCATCGTCGATCTGGATCGGCGTTCCGACCAGCCGTTCGAGTTCGACGGTGGCGTCCTGATCTTCAACGGCGAGATCTACAACTGGCGCGAACTGCGCGCCGAACTCGAGAAGGGCGGGGCCGTCTTCCGGACCCAGTCCGACACCGAAGTGGTCGCCGTCGCCTGGCGCGCGTGGGGCGAGGCGGCCTTCGCGCGGTTCGAGGGGATGTGGGCGCTGGCGATCCACGACAGCCGCGCCGATGCCCTGATCCTCGGACGCGACGCCTTCGGCGAGAAGCCGCTCTTCGTGCTCGATCGCGACGACGAGCTGGTGTTCGGCTCGGAGACGAATTTTCTCGCGGGCCTCGCCGCCCGGCCGCTGGTGCCGGACAGGCGCCAGGTCCTGCGCTATCTCGTGAACGGCTACCGCGCGCTGCACAAGGGCACGGCCACGTGGCACGAGGACGTGCGCGAGGTTCCCGCCGGCAGCTACGTGCGCGTCACGCGCGCCGGCGTGTCCGAGCCGGTCGAATACTGGCGGCCCAGGGTCGCACCCCGCGCGATGACGCTCGCCGAAGCCGAAGCGGGCGTGCGTTCGCGCGTGATGCGCGCGCTGGAACTGCGGCTGCGTGCCGACGTGCCGATCGCCTTCTGCCTGAGCGGCGGGGTCGATTCGACCGTGCTCGCGTGTCTCGCCGCGAAGCATTTCGACTATCCCGTCCATGCCTTCTCGATCGTCGATTCCGATCCGCGCTACGACGAAAGCGCTTCGATCGCGACGACGGTGGCGCATCTCGGCTGCCGGCACGACATCGTGCGCACGTCGCGGAAAGGCTTTCTCGAACGCCTCGACCGGCAGATCGCCTATCACGGCGCACCGGTGTCGACGATCTCGTATTACCTGCACGAGTTCCTGTCCGAGGCGATTTCGGCGCAGGGCTACAAGGTCGCCGTGTCGGGAACCGCCGCGGACGAGATCTTCACCGGCTACTACGACCACTACGCGTTCTGGCTGGCGTCCATGGCCGACCGGCCGGATTTCGAACGCCTCGTCGCCGACTGGCGCAAGGGCTTCGGCGCCACGGTCCGCAACCCGCTTCTGCAGGATCCGCTGGCGTTCCGCCGCGATCCGGCCGCGCGCGGGCACATCTATCTCGACCGCGACGCGTTCCAGTCGCTGATGCGCGTGCCGCTCGACGAGGATTTCGCCGAGACCGCCTACTGCGGCGAGACGCTGCGCAACCGCATGCTCAACGAGCTGCGCCACGAGATCGTGCCGGTCATCCTGCGCGAGGACGACCTCAACTCGATGCGCTTCTCGGTCGAGAACCGTGCGCCCTATCTCGACCGCGATCTGGTCGATTTCGCCTATTCGGTTCCGGCCGAGCATCTCGTGCAGGACGGCATGCCGAAATGGCTGCTGCGCGCGGCCGGTCGCGGCGTGGCCCCGGACGAAATCCTGTTCGACCGCCGCAAGCGCGGCTTCAACGCGTCGATCGATTCGCTGCTCGACCGCAAGGACCCGAAGGTGCGCGAGCGTCTGCTCGAGCCGGGCCCGATCTTCGACATCGTCGACCGCAACCGCTTCGAGGCGTGGCTGACGAGCGATCTCACGGAAAACAGTTTCAGCAAGTTCATGTTCTCGTTCGTCAGCGCGCGCCTGTTCCTCGACGGTGCCGCGCAGTCCGCACGGGCGGCGGCCTAGCCGCCGTGGCCCGGATCGGCATCGTCGACTACGGCATGGG
Organism: Tagaea sp.; assembly: GCA_965279565.1. Lineage (GTDB taxonomy): Bacteria > Pseudomonadota > Alphaproteobacteria > CACIAM-22H2 > CACIAM-22H2 > Tagaea. The sequence continues at coordinate 1,439,161 of OZ257249.1, forward strand.
AAACCTTCGTTCGGTGGCGGGTGCGGTCGAGAAGGTCGGCCACGTACCGGAAGTCTCGCATGATGCCGCGACGTTGGCCGCCTGCGACCGGCTCGTGCTGCCGGGCGTGGGTGCGTTCCGCGATGCGATGGCGAACATCGCCGCGCGCGGCCTCGACGCCACGCTCGACAGGCTGGTCCGCAAGGACGCCAAGCCGATCCTCGGCATCTGCCTGGGCGCGCAGCTGCTGGCGCGCGGCAGCACCGAGTTCGGCGCCACGCGCGGGCTCGGCTGGATCGACGCCGACGTCGACCGGATCGCGGGGGGCGATGACATCCGAGTCCCGCATGTCGGCTGGAACGGCCTGCACCAGGTGCGCGCGAGCGCGCTGTTCGACGGTGTTCCGCAAGACGCGCTGTTCTACTACGTGCACAGCTACCGGATCGGGCTCGAAGACATGCCGGCGGTCGTCGGCGAGTGCGACCATGGCGGCCGGTTCGCGGCCGCCGTATCGAAGGGCAACGTGCACGGCACGCAGTTCCATCCCGAGAAAAGTCAGCGCCACGGACTGCGGGTGCTGGCGAACTTCATCGAGCGGATGTGACGGCTGCGATGCTGTGCAAGCGCGTGGTTCCGGTGCTGACGTTCAATGACGGCGTCCTGTTCCGCACGAAGGAGTTCGTGCCGGACTACCGCTACACGCTGAAATTCGTCGACGCGTGGTCGGCCGACGAGATCGTCGTGCTCGACGTCACGCGCGCCGGCGGCGGCGATCGGCGGAACTTCTTCGACGTCGTCTCCGATTTCGCGCGGCGCTGTTTCGTGCCGCTGGCGGCCGGCGGCGGCGTACGCTCGCTCGACGACGTGCATGCGCTGCTCGACATCGGCGCCGACAAGGCGGTCGTCAATACGGGTGCCATCGACCGGCCCGCGCTTGTGGGCGAGATCGCGCGGCGCTACGGCAGTCAGTGCGCGGTGGGCGTCATCGACGCGCGGCGTGCGGGCGACGGCTACGAGGTGATGGCCGAGTTCGGCACGCGCGCGACTGGCCTGACGCCGCAGGAATGGGCGCGGCGCCTGGAAGCCGAAGGGGCGGGCGAGATCCTCGTGCAGTCGATCGAGCGCGATGGCTCGCTGCTCGGCTACGATCTCGAGCTCGCGGCCTGCGTTGCCGGCGCCGTGCGCGTCCCGGTCCTCGTCAGCGGCGGGGCCGGCAACTGGAGCCATTTCGCCGACGCGTTCCGGGTTGCCGGCGTCGACGCGGCCTGCACGACGAACATCTACCATTTCACCGAGACGAGCATCGCCAGCGCCAAGGCCTATCTGGCGAAGGCCGGCGTCCCGGTGCGGACCACCTGAGGAGCCTTCATTGACTGCCGCCCGCGCCACCGTCGTCCGCTACTGCCGGACCTGCCTGATGCCCGACACGCGTCCGCGAATCGTGTTCGACAGGGACGGCGTGTGCAACGCCTGCCATACCGCGCGCGAGAAGGCGTCGATCGACTGGGACGCGCGCCGGCGCGAGTTCCTCGACTATGTCGACCGCTACCGGCCCAAGCGCGGCAATTACGACTGCATCGTGCCGTGGAGCGGCGGCAAGGATTCGAGCTACGTGGCGCACCGGCTGAAATTCGAGTTCGGCCTCAATCCCCTGCTCGTGACGTTCTCGCCGCTGCTGCCCAACGAGATCGGTGCCGCGAACCGCGAATCGTTCCTGCAGCTCGGCTTCGACCACCTGATGGTCCGCCCGAACCAGAAGGTATCGAAGCATCTCGCGGGCCGGTTCTTCCGCGAGCGCGGCAATCCGAAGGTCCACTGGGATGCGGGCATCAACGCCGTCCCGGTCCAGGCCGCGGTCGGATACGAGATCCCGCTGATCTTCTACGCCGAGCACGGCGAGAGCGAGTATGGTGGCCGCGTCCTCAGCGAAGAGCACCGCAAGCGGCGCGACCTCGCCGAGGTGCTGGAGAACCAGATCGGCGACGACCCGCACAACTGGATGGACGAGACGGTCGGCGAGAAGGACCTCGCACCCTATCTCTATCCCGATCCCGCTTCGGTCGAGCGCGTCGGCGTCAACGCGCTCTACTTCGCCTACTTCTTCCGCTGGAGCATGCTCGAGAACTGGCGCTACATGCAGAAGGCGATGCCGTCCTTCCGCACCGACCCGAAGGGTCGCACGGACGGGACGTTCACGGATTTCGACAGTCTCGACGACAAGATCGACAATCTCTACTACTACATGCAGTACGTGAAATTCGGCTTCGGCCGCGCGACGCGCGACGCCTGCCGGATGATCCAGAACGGACAGATGACGCGCGCCGAAGGTCTCGAACTCGCGCGTCGCCACGACGACGAATTCCCGAACACGTTCTTCGACGAGAACCTCGCCTATCTCGGCCTCGACCGGCCCGGATTCGAGGAAGTCGTCGACCAGCATCGCAACAACGAAATCTGGGAGCGTGGTGCCAACGGTTGGCGCCTTCGCTACCCCGTCGAGTGAGAATTATGGAACCCACCAAGCCAGAATCCGAAGCTTCCTTCACGACCTCGCGCGGCCGTTCGATCCGGTACGTTCCCGGCTATCTTCCCTTCGTCGAGAAGGTCATCGGATTGCCCGAGCAGGTGTCGCCCGACTACGAGCTCGCGAGCATCAATGTCGCGGGCGGCGCGGACAAGGTCGATGTCGACAAGGCGCGCGTGCTCGCCGAGACGCAGCAAGGCTTCGCGATCATGGGCTACGCGACGCGCCTCCTGCCGGTTTACCGGATGAACCGGCTCCTGCAGTCGACGAACCTGCGTTTCCCCGTCGGGCGACTGCTCGACATCGGTTGCGGATACGGGCTCCAGCCCCGGATCATCAAGGCGCTGGGTCTCGCGCGCGAGGCGGTCGGACTCGATCTCTACGACCGCGCCTCGTCGATCGACGAGAGCCGGATCGCGCGCCAGCATCGCCAACTGCGGTGGTTCCGCCATATCGACCGCTGGCAGGCGCGCATCGACGCGAAGCCGCCGGAATCCTGGTCGGATTTCGAGCGCGCCTTCATGCTCCGATTCCAGGGGCCCCGGCTGCTCGCCAAGTACCGCCAGGGTTGGGTTCCGGGTCCGGATCTCTACGACATGAAGTTCGTCGCCGAGCCGAAGCTGGACCGGCTGATCATCGGCGACGTGTTCGAGGTCGAGGAGAAGTTCGACTTCATCACGGCGTTCTCGTCGATGGAGTGGTTCGAGGCGCCCAGCGCCATGAAGAAGATCTCCAGCATGCTGAACGACGGCGGCATCTTCTACATGTACGTCGCGAACTGGTGGCATGCGGTCGCGGGCGGAAAGGCCGCCGGCCATTTCCCGTTCGCCGCCCAGCGCATGGAGAAGGCGGATTTCGCGCGCTATACGCGCGCGGCACTGCCGCGCAATGCCGACGCGCTTACCGCGGCATCGGAATTCTACGACCCGACCCATCCGACCTTGCGCGACTATGTGCGCTACGGTGCCGAGAACGGGCTGCTGGCGCTGGCTTTCCAGCAGGACGTGGCTTCCGCGCCGTTCCACAAGAAGTACGGACTCAGCTCGCGCGGCTGGGGCGAGCTCGAGCCCGCCGTGCTCGAGGAAGCGCTTGCCGATATCCGCACGTTCCGCCCCGACGTCGAGCTTTCCGACCTGCTGGCGACGAACACGTACATCGTCTTCAAGAAGATCGACCGGAACCGGAAGATCACGCAGGCCGATTTCGATTCGATGGCAGGCCAGAACAAGGATTTCGTGTACCGCCCGTCCGGCCCGATCGGGAAGCTGGCGAAGTGGTTCGGCAAACGCGTGATGCGCAAGTCCTGATGGGCGATTTCTCGACCTTCACCGGAGTCAGCGCGGCCGACTTCGCCGCGGCGGCGAGGCCGTCGGCCGGCCAGACGCTGCGCATCCTGCTGCGCAACAACCGGTGGCGGTCGGCGGGCATCATGGCCACGATCGTTCTGGCGAGCGTGGCGGAAAGCGTCGGCGTGCTGTCGCTGCTGCCGCTGCTGCAGATGGTGCTCGACGGCGGCGGCCGGGCCTCGGGCCTGACGGAAGCGATCGACGGAGCGTTCCGTGTCGTCGGTGTTGAAAAGTCGATCGGTTCGCTGCTCGTCCTGATCGCGACGGCCCTGCTGCTCAAGGCGGCACTGAGTTTCTTCGCCCTGCGACATGTCGGCTTCGCCGCCGCGCGCTTCATGACGGACCTTCGGCACGGGCTGATGCGCGCGGTCTCGCGGGCGCGCTGGGCCTTCTTCGTGAACCATCCGCTCGGCGTGCTTTCCACCGCGATGGTGTCCGAAGCGGACCGTGCGTCGAGCACCTACATGGCATTTTGCCGCTTCGCCGGGCACGCGATCAGCGCCGCCTTCCTGCTGCTGGCGTGCCTGCTCGTCGATTCGACGATCACGCTTGCCGCCGTGACGGTCGGCGGCGCGGTTGCGGTGACGTTGCGTCGCTACTTGCGCATCTCGCACGAGTCGGGTTCCAGGATCACCACGCTGCTGCGGTCGATGGTCAGCCGGATTTCCGACGGCATGCATTCGCTGAAGGGCCTGAAGGCGATGGGGCAGGAAGCCCGGCTCCACGATCTCCTTCGCAACGAAGTCAAACAGCTGAACCAGGCGCACCAGCAGATCACGACGGCCAAGGGTGCGGTGACTGTCGGGCAGGAGATTGCCGGTGTGCTCGTGCTCGCCTCGGGCGCGTATGTGGCACTTGCGGTCTACCGGATCGATCTCGCGCAGATCGCGGTGCTGGCCGCCCTGTTCCAGCGCGCCCTCGGCCAGATCAACCTGCTCCAGAGCGACTGGCAGAGTCTGCTCAACACCCAGAGCGGCCTGTGGTCGATCCTCGGCCTGATCCGCGAGGCCGAAGAAGCCGAGGAGGGAGGTCAGGGCAGCGTCGTCGGCCGCCTCGAACGCGAGATCGTCTTCGACCGCGTCGGGTTCGCGTTCCGCGACACACCCGTCCTCGATGGAATCTCGTTGGGCATCGAGGCCCGGCAGTTGACCGTGATCGTCGGGCCGTCAGGGGCGGGCAAGACGACACTGATCGATCTCATCTGCCGGCTCTACGAACCGGACCGGGGCCGCATCACCGTCGATGGCGTGCCGATCGAGACGCTCGACCGCGCGGCCTGGCGGGCGAGCTTGGGCTACGTCCCGCAGGACGTCCCGCTCTTCCACGACTCGGTCCGCCAGAACGTCACGCTCGGCGACGCCGCAATTCCGGATGCCAGCGTCAGGATCGCGCTGGAGCGCGCGGGTGCACTTGCTTTCGTCGAGGCGATGCCGGGCGGAATGGATGCGACGGTTGGCGAGCGCGGCGGCAAGCTGTCGGGCGGACAGCGCCAGCGCATCGCGATCGCACGCGCCCTCGTCCGCGAGCCGCAGCTTCTCATCCTCGACGAACCGACGGCCGCCCTCGACAGTGAGACCGAGCGCCAGCTCTGCCGCACGCTCGCCGATCTCGCGCGGACGACGACCGTCCTGGCGATCTCGCATCGTCCCGCACTCGTCGATGTCGCCGACCGCGTCTACCGCCTCGAGGCGGGACGCGTCGTCGCCCAGGGTACCGAACCGACCCCCGAACTCCGCGCAGGACTCGCATGATATCCGCACGCCGAACCGACCTTCGCGACTTCGCATGCGATGCCTGCGGTTCCGACCGCGCGACAGAGATCGCCTGTGCTCGCGAATATACCGACGGCTGGCCGCTGCATGTCTGCGACGGCTGCGGCTTCGTCTATGTCCGCGCGCGGCGCGACGCGCAGGCGATTGCGGATTCGTGGAGCAACGAGCTCTACGGAACGCACTACACGGCGCGCATCCCGGCGGTCGTCGCGCGCCAGACTTATGTCGCCGAGTTCGCGCACGCCTCGCTCGATCTCGCCGGCAAGCGCGTCTGCGACATCGGGGCGGGCGAGGGGACGTTCCTCGACATGCTGCGCGGTCCGCGTTTCGGCGCGCGCGGCTTCGGCGTCGAACCCTCCGCGCAGAACGGCGCGCTGATGGACGCGATGGGGATCCCGAACTTCGTCGGCACGATCGAGAGCTACGCCGCCTCGCCGAAGGCCGAGCGCGGCGGATTCGACGTCGCGACCGTGCTGTGGACGCTCGAGAACTGCCAGTCGTGCCGGACGATGCTCGATGCGGCCGCCGACCTGCTGGCGCCGGGCGGCCATATCGTCGTGGCGACGGGCAGCCGGATCCTGGTGCCGTTCAAGAAGCCGCTCCATTACTATCTCGGGCCCGGCGACCAGGACACGCACTGCTTCCGCTTCAGCCGCAACAGCCTTTCCGCCGTCCTCGCCAACAGCGGGTTCGAGACCGTCGCCGTCAACCGCGACATCGACAGCGACATCCTGTGCGCGGTCGCCCGCAAGGCGCCGGCCGGAAAGCCGATCGCCCGCCAGACCGACAGCCCCGCCGCCGTGATCGATTTCTTCGCGCGCTGGCATGCCGAAACCTGGGCGCACTACGCCGGGCGCTGAATGGACCGGATCCACGTCTTCCTGAATGCGGAACGCGGCCTCGGCGTCGTCGAAGCGATTGTCCGCGACGGCCACGCGGTCGCCGGCGTCCATCTACCGCCCGTCGCGGCCGCCAAGCCGGAGATTGCCGGCCGGCTTGCCGCAATCGGCCTCACCGGCGAGCCGGTCGCCGACGTCAACGCGGCGGGATTCGTCGCCGCATATCGGGCCCGTCGTCCGCAGCTTGCCGTGATCGCCGGCTTCTCGACGATCTTCCGCGCGCCGACCTATTCGGCACCGGAGCTCGGCACGATCAACTGCCATGCCGGCGAACTGCCGCGCTATCGCGGCGGTTCGCCGCTGAACTGGCAGATTCTCAACGGCGAGGCGACGGCCGGGATCAGCGTCCTGCGTGTCGACGACGGGATCGACTCGGGTGACGTGCTTGCCGAAACCCGCCTGCCGATCGGCGCCGAAGACGACATCGCGACGATGCACGAGAAGGCGAACGCTGCCTTTCCGCGGCTGGTGACGCAGACGATCCGCCGTTTTGCGGCCGGCGATCATGGTGGAAGGCGGCAGGATCCGGCGGCGGCCGTCTACTGGCACCAGCGCAACGACGCCGACGGCCGGATCGACTGGCGCATGCTGACCGCCGCGCGCGTCCACGACATGGTCCGCGCGCTGACGCGCCCTTATCCGGGCGCGTTCACCGCTCTCGGCGGGCGGCGCGTACGCATCGAGCGTACGTCGCTCGACGCACCCGTCGTGCGCGGCGTGCCAGGCCGCATCGTCCATGTTTCCGGAAGCGGCCCGCTTGTCGTGTGCGCCGACAAAGCGCTGCGGCTCGTCGCCTGGCGCTTCGAGGACGGCGCGCCCGGGCACCTTGCCACCGGCGAGCGCTTCGAATGACGAAGAAGCTGCGCGCGGGTGTGATCGGGCTCGGGGTTGGCGAGCAGCATGTGAAGACCTATGCGTCGCTGCCCGACGTCGAGGTCGTCGCCGTGTGCGACAGCGATCCGGCGAAGCTCGCCGACGTGGCTGGCCGCTACGGCGTCGCGCGGCGGACTTCCGACTGGCGCACGATCACCGAGGCCGGCGATATCGACGTGGTCTCGATCTGCTCGTACGACGACGGGCACGCCGAACAGGCGATCTCGGCGTTCCGCAGCGGCAAGCACGCGATGGTCGAGAAGCCCATCTGCCTGACGCGCGCGGAAAGCGAGCGCCTGCTGCGGGCACAGCAGGACAGCGGCAAGCGCATCTCGTCGAACCTCATCCTGCGACGCGAACCGCGCTTCGCCGAGTTGCGCGAGCGCATCCGGGCGGGCGAGATGGGCGAGATATTCCATGTCGAGGGCGACTACCTGCACGACATCCTGTGGAAGATCACCGAAGGCTGGCGCGGCCGCATGGCGTTCTACAGCGTGGTCTATGGCGGCGGCATCCACTTGATCGACCTGATGCGCTGGCTGCTCGACGACGAGATCCGCGAAGTTGCCGCGTTCGGCAACGGCATCTCCGGCCGCGGCACGCAGTACCGCTACGACGACTGCATCGTCGGCATCCTCAAGTTCGCGCGCGGCGCCACCGGCAAGACGCTCAGCGCCTATGGGCCGCGGCGCACGAAGTTCCACGCGCTGAACGTCTACGGCACGAAGGCCTCGTTCGTGAACGACCGGCCGCACGCCAAGTGGTTCACCGGCGATCGCGACGAAGACGAGTCGCGCGTCGAAACCGTCTATCCGGGTGCGCGCAAGGGCGACCTCATTCCCGAGTTCGTCGACGCGATCCGCGCCGACCGCGAACCGGTCGTCGGCGCCATCGACGTCTTCCGCACGATGGACGTCTGTCTCGCCCTCGAAACCGCCCTGCAGAACAACCGCAACGTCACGGTGGATTACCAGATATGAACGCCGAAAAAGCCCCGCCGCAGATCCCGTTCGGAAAGCCGATGCTGGATGCGAGCGAGATCGAAGCCGTCACCCGGATACTGTCCGGCACGACACTTGTCCACGGTCCCGCGACGCACGAGTTCGAGCTGCAGTTCGCGAAGCGCGTGGGTGCGGCGGAGGCGATCTCCGTGTCGTCGTGCACCGCCGGGCTGCACCTGTCGCTCTTCGTCCACGGTATCGGCAAGGGCGACAAGGTCGCCGTGCCGGCGATGACGCATGTCGCGACCGCGCACGTCGTCGAGCTGTGCGGTGCCACACCGGTATTCGTCGACGTGGAGCGCGATACGGGCAACATGGATCCGGCCGCACTCGATGCCGTTTCGGCCGGTCTGCGCGCGATCGAGGTCGTCCACTATCTGGGCCTGCCCTGCGACATGGACCGCATCGGCGCCGTTGCGGCACGCACCGGCGCCTTTGTCGTCGAGGACTGCGCGCTGTCGCTCGGCGCCACCTACGGCGGCCGGCACACGGGCAATCACGGCATCACGGGGAACTTCTCGTTCTACCCGGTCAAGCACATGACGACGATCGAAGGCGGCATGGTGACCGCGAACGATCCGGCCGTCGCGGCGAAGATCCGGCAGGCCAAGGCCTTCGGCTATGACCGGACGATCGCGCAGCGCACGAAGCCGGGCATCTACGACGTCGTGGCGCTCGGCTTCAACTACCGCATGAACGAGGTCGAGGCGGCGGTCGGTCTGGCGCAGCTCGCCAAGCTCGACGGCTTCGCGGCGAAGCGTGCGGCCAACTACACGGGGTTGCGCGCGGCCCTTGCCGACGTGGCCGAGGTCACGGTGTTCGCGCCCGAGAAGGGCAAGGCGCGCTCGTCGCACTACTGCCTCAACGTCGTGCTGCCGCAGGACGGCAGCGTCGATCGCGACGCGCTGGTCAAGCATCTCAATGGCGCCGGCATCGGGACCAGCGTGCACTATCCGGCGGCCGTGCCGCTGTTCACGTACTATCGCGAGAAGTACGGCTATAGGCCGGGCCAGTTCCCGGTCGCGGAATGGCTTGCCGAGCAGACCGTGTCGCTTCCCGTCGGGCCGCATCTGGCCGACGGCGATCCGGCCCGGATCGCGGCTGCGGTGAAAAGCGGCGTGCGCGCCGCCAGGAAATAGGGCGTCAGAAGGAAACACAGAAATGGCAACGATTCCGACAGAAACGATCCGCGCGCGCCTCGCCGGCCAGCGCGTCATGCTGGTGGGTGGCGCCGGCTTCATCGGCCACAACCTGGCGCTCCAGCTGCGCGGCCTCGGCGTCGAGACGATCGTCGTCGACAATCTCGTGGTCAACAACCTGATCGACAACGAGTACACCTCCGCCCGCCAGCCGCAGTTCCGCACGCTCTATCTCAACTTTCTGCTCGACCGGTTCGGCATGATGCGCGACTCCGGCGTGGCGCTGCGCAACGTCGACGCGCGCAACAGCATCGATCTGACGAACGCCTGCGTCGATTTCCAGCCCACCAAGATCGTGCATCTGGCGGCGATCTCGAGTGCCGTCGAGGCGCGCAAGGATCCGGGTCTCGCCTTCGACCTGCAGCTGACGACGCTGCGCAATGTCCTGGAGCTCGCCCGGCTGCGCCGTGACACGGTCAACGAGGTGATGTTCCTGTCGTCGAGCACGGTCTACGGAGATTTCGAGACCGATACCGTCGACGAGAACGTTCGCCCCAAGCCGCGCGGCATCTACGCCAACGCCAAGTACATGGGCGAGCGTCTCGTGCGCACCTATGCCGAGCAGTACGGCATCGGCATCACGATCGTGCGGCCGAGCGCGCTCTACGGCGAGCGATGCATCAGCGGGCGCGTCAGCCAGAAATTCATCGAGAATGCGCTGACCGGCAAGCCGCTGCTGCTCGAGGGCGGCGGCGACGGCCGTCTCGATTTCACCTACATCGAGGACCTCGTCGACGGCATGTCCCGGGCACTCGCCATGCACGAAGGGCCCGGCAAGACGAACACCTACAACCTGACCTTCGGCAACGCGCGCACGATCGCCGAACTCGCCGCAATCATCCGCGAGGTAGTTCCCGACGCCAAGGTCGAGGAGCGCCCCCGCGCCGCCGACAAGCCGATCCGCGGCACGCTGTCGACGAAGCGCGCCGAAGAGGTTCTCGGCTTCAAGGCGAAATGGTCGCTCGAAACGGGTTACCGCCGGTACGTCGAATGGTACGTCGACCAGTGGCGTCGCGCGCAGCGCAACGCCGAGCGGTAAGGCCAGTTTGTCGATCCCGATCTACATCTTCGCGCGGATGTCGTCGCGTCGGCTGCCGGGCAAGGCGATGCGCGACATCGCCGGCAGGCCGATGCTGGCGCGCGTGATCGAGCGCTGCCTTGCGGCGCGCCGGGGTGCCGGCGTCGTCGTCGCGACGTCGGATCGTGCCGACGACGACGCGATCGTCTCGCTCGCCGCCGGATCGGGCGCATCGGTCTTCCGCGGCGCGCTCGACGACGTTCTTGGGCGCGCGCTGGCCTGTTCCGTCGCGGGAGGGCACGGCGATTTCGTGCGCATCAGCGGCGACAGTCCCTTCATCGATCCCGGGCTCATCGACGTTGCCATCGACACGCACGAGCGGCTGCGGCCGGACCTGACCACCAACACGACGCCACGGACGTGCCCCCCAGGCCTCAGCGTGGAGGTCGTCCGTACCGCGACCCTCGCACGGGCGCCGGCGGAAGGCGCCACGGCCGAGGATCGAGAGCACGTGACTCCGTGGCTCTATCGCAATGCCGCGTCGCTGCGCATCGAAGGATTCGCGCCGGCGATCCCCTTTCCGCCCGGCGTTCGCCTGACCGTCGATACCGAGGCGGAACTGGCGCAGGCCGACGCGATCGCCCGACGCCTGCTGCCGCCTTTCGCGACCGCGTCCGCGCACGAGGCGGCCCGGCTCGCCGCAACGCTTCCGGGAACCGTATCCGCATGAACGACACGCCGCTTCCCGTTGCTCCGCGCAGCGTAGCCTTCTGCCACTCGCCGCAATGGCGCTTCCTGATGCTCGAAGTCATGCGGGCGATCAAGAAGCGGCACGGCTGCGCGATCCATGTCTATGTCCTGTCCGAGCAGGGTACGAAGTTCTACGCCAAGCATGCCGAACCGGGGCTCGTCGATTCGGTGCAGGTCCGAAAGCTGATCTCCGACGGCGCGCAGCGTCCGTTCGACGGCGATCCGAAGGAACTGGCGGCCCATGCGCGCGAGATCGAGCGCCGTTACGGGATCACCTACAACGAGATCATGATGACCGACCGGCATATAGGCCGGGGATTTTCGTTGCTGGCGCCGAACTTCCCGCGCTCGCGGCAGTCGGAGTCGACGACCTACGAAAGCGTGCTGCGCAAGTTCAACGCCGACTTCGATTTCTGGGAACGCGAGTTCGAGGGGAAGAAGATCGACCTGATGATCTTCCCGCAGAAGATACCGGCCGTCGTCGCGCGCGGCCGCGGCGTGCCGACGCGCAACTTCACCCGGACGCGGATCGGCGAGCTGTTCCACTGGTCGCATGACGGGGAGTTCACGGAGTTGCCTCAACTCGCCGCGCGCACTGCCGTCACCGAGCAGCCGGACAAGCCGGTCGAGATCAAGGTCTACCAGCAGTACGAGACCAACAAGAAGATCGTGATCGCCAATTTCGGATTCGGGCGGGCGCTGCGCAATGTCGCCGAATGGACCGTGAAGTACGCGATGCAGCGCCTGACGGGCCGGACGGCGGGCTATACTTGGGCCGGCACTGCTTGGCACCATATCCAGGTTCCACTGCAGTGGCGCGAGATCAACCGCGTGCGTCTGGCTACGATGAAGGATCTCGCCGCGACGCCCTACGTGTTCTTCACGCTGCAGGAAGAGCCGGAGATGAGCTTGAGCTGGCAGAGCCCGGAGTCGCTGCCGCAGCTCGCCTATCTCTGGCAGTTCGCGCGCGATCTGCCTGCCGGCTACAAGCTTGCGGTCAAGGAGCACGTGTTCGGAATCGGCCGGCGGCCGATCGGATTCTACAGGCATCTCGCCGATTTCAAGAACGTGCTGGTGGTCGATCCGCTCCTGCCGGGGCCGGACGTGGTGCGCGGTGCGGCCGCGGTGGCAACGATCACGAGCACCGCCGGCTACGAGGCCGCCTGGATGGGCAAGCCCGTGATAAGTCTCAGCCGTCACTGCCTCTACAACTTCCTCGACCATGTCTGGCAGCCGGATCTCCATCCGGGCGGATTGCGGGCTGTGTTCGGCGAGGTTCTTTCGGACCGCTTCGACGCGGAGAAGGCATCGCGCGACGGTGCCCGCTTCCACCGGGCGCTTGCGGACATCTCGTTCGATCTGGGCCGCTATGACATGGCGCGCCCCGAGATATTCGACGCCAAGCGGCTCGAGGCGGCGGTTCGTGCCCTTGAAGAGAGTCTCGGCCTCAGGACGGCTGCAGCCGCATGAGCCTGCGTCCTGTCTTTATGACCGGGATAGCGCGCGGCGGCACGTCGCTCGTCGGGCGCATGGTCGATGCGCATCCTCGCTGTGCGATCGCGATCGATGCCTATCTCCACATCTTCCGCGCGCTGCGCAACTCGATCGTCATGGAGAAGTATCCCGGCTTCGATCCCGCGCGCCCGATGGAGGATTTTTATTTCGATCCGATCCAGCGCCGAAGGCTCGACGTGCTGCTTGCGGGTAGCATCGATGTGCCGCTCGCAGGTGCGGACGCGGACTCACTGCGCGAGGCGATCCGGCGGCGATCGGGCGACGAGTCCGGCGATCTCGTTCCGTTCGTCGACGCGATCGACGGGACGACGCCGCGTGGCCTGATCGACAGCGCGCTGGCGCAGATCGCGCGTGCCCGGCCGGCCGACGAGCTCGCTGCCGTCGGCGTCAAGGATCTCTGGTTCGCGGACCTGATCCCGGCGCTTGCACGCGGCTACCCCGACGCCCGGTTTGTGCTGATCTTCCGCGACCCGCGCGATGTCGTCGCGTCGGCGATCGGGTTCCTGCCGATCGATCCGACCCAGGTCGGCCACGTGCTGTCGATGCTGCGGCACTGGCGCAAGTCCGTGGCACTCGCGTGGCGCTATGCCGCCGATCCGGCACTCGCGGGCAGGTTCCTGACCGTCCGCTACGAGGACGTGGTGCGCGATCCGAAATCCGCCGCGCGGCGGCTTGGCGCTTTCATCGGTGTCGGCGTCGATCCGGCGATGACCGAAGCGTCCGCGTTCCGGGATTACAACTCGGGCAGCGTCTGGAAGGGGAACAGCACCTTCGACGCGCAGCTCGGCACGATCAGCGCCTCGCCTGTCGGTCGCTGGCGCGAACGTCTCGATCCGGCGGCGGTAGCGCTCGTGGAACTCGTGTGCGGCGCCGAGATGCGCGCCTGCGGCTATCCGTCGGGCGGAGCCGATGTCGGCGATGCCGAAATGCTCGCCTTTCTCGAAGCGGACGGATCGCGCATCTGCAGCTGGCGCAGCGACAGTGGTACGCCCGCAGTGGCCCTGTCGCGCGAGCGTGCACGTCGCATGATGCTCGACGCGCCGACGATGCCGTCGGGCGAAACGATCCGCGACGCGTTCCTGTTCGAAGAGATCTACGACGCATTGCGCAAGCGATCCGCGGTCGTTCCCGCAGGCGAGGCCGCATGAGCACCCGCGATCCCGACAAGATCCTGCCACTCGCGCGCGAGCTCTGTGCGATCCCGACCGGCGTCGTTGCCGACGGCAACGAACGGATGATCGAGCGCCTGTCGCGCGAGCTGCCTTTTTCGATGCGCCGCTACGCGAGCGGTACGGCGCACAACGGCTGGATCGTTCCGCAGAACTGGCATGTCGACCGCGCGACGATCTCGCGCGACGGGCGCGTGCTGTTTGACGGCCGCGACCACCCTCTCGGCGTCGGCATGTATTCGCGGTCCTTCTCGGGCGAGCTCGATTTCGACGAGTTGGCCGCAAAGATCGTCACGAATCCCGATCTTCCCGATGCCTACATGTTCCACAGCGTCTGGCAGGTGCGCTCTTGGGCGGCCGACTGGCGCCTGTGCGTTCCCCACCGGATATTCCGGACACTCGGTCCCGGTCGTTACCGCGTCGATCTCGAGACGCGATACACGCCCGGAGAAATGCCGGTTCTGACCTACGACCATGTCGGACGTTCCGACCGCACCATCATCCTGCACACGAACACCTGCCATCCGACCCAAGCGAATGACGGGTTCTGCGCGGTCGCGGCACTAGTCCGGCTTTTCCAGAAGCTGAAGGGCCGCGACACGTACTATACGTACCGGCTGCTGCTTGCGCCCGAGCATCTCGGCTCCGTCATGTACTGCCGCGATCTCGGACGGACGGGGCTCGAGAAGATCGTTTCGGCGATCTTCATGGAGATGCCCGGCAACCGCGCACCGCTTGTCGTGACGTCGACTTTCCTCGGCGACCAGCCGCTCGACCGGGTCTTTGCGGAGGCGACGCGGGGGCTGCCGAACGGTGCGCGTCGGGCGCCGTGGCGGCAGGGGTGCGGGAACGACGAAACCGTATGGGAAGCGCCGGGCCACGAGGTTCCGTGCGTCGAAGTGACACGGGCGGAGCATTTCAACTATCCCTACCGCGAATACCATTCGAGCCTCGACAATGCGGACCTCATGGATCCGGAGATGGTCGACGAAACGGTCGGCGTGCTGCGCCGGGCGATCGATGTTCTGGAGAGCGATGCCCGGCCGCTGCGCCGCTTCGACGGACTCGTCTGTCTGTCGAATCCAGAGTTCGACCTCTACATGGAGCGGCACGACCCGACAATCGACAAGGGATTGACCGCCGAGGACGAGAAGTGGGGACAGCTTCTCGATTCGCTGCTGCGCTACTTCGACGGATCGATGACGGTGCTCGACATCGCGCTGAAGCACGACCTGCCTTTCACGCGCCTGATGCGCTACCTGAAACGCTACGAGGAAAAGGGCCTGATCGATCTCCGGTTCTCGCCGATCGCGCGCAACCCCATTTCCCCGATTCCGGGAACGCCGCGATGAGTGCCGTCGAAGACGATCCCGAACTTCTCTGCTACTGCAAGAGCGCCAGCCGCGCCCAGTTCGCCGATGACGTCCGCAAGCGACCTGATGCCAGCTTCGCGCAGGTCTGCGAGGATACCGGCGTTGGCATGGTCTGTACGTCGTGCCTGCTCAACGCCGAAGTCGTGTTCGCGGATGCGCGGCGATCCGGCGGTCCGGCCGCAGCAGTACTGCCCAGGAAGGCCGGCGCTTCGCGCGGGTTCCACGTGCCGTCGCGCGGCGAAATCGCGTCGTGGCTCGTGAAGAATTCGCCGCTGGTGCCGGGCCGGTTCGAGAGCGTTTGCCCGGTCATCGGCGCGGACGGTCTCGCGACGCAGATCGTCGTTTCGAATGCGGTACCGACGCCGATCGGTCCGCGCTCCGCGCGTTTCGCCATCGACGTGGAGGTTCGCGACGCCGACGGACGCATCGCTGCGACCTTCGACGGAGACATCCGGCCGGGCGAGATGTGGACGCGCGACCTCGCCGCCGTGCTGCCTGCCGCGGACGGTGCGACGCGCTGCGGCTCGGCGCGCATTGCACTGACGGCGCGCGACCGCGGATTCAAGGGCACGGTCCGGCCGCATTTCGTCATGCGTGGCCGCCGCGGGATCGCCGCGGTCCACACCGCGAACGCGTCGCGCAACCACTCGACGCCGCATCTCTTTTCTCGCCGGTGCGCGGACGAACGCCATTTCGCGCACGTACGCAACTGCACCGATATCGAGATGACATGCGTCGCGCGCATATCGCCCGAATCCGGCGGCGATGCCCTCGAGCGCATCCGCACGCTGCCGCCCTTCGGCTCGGCGATGATCGATCTCGACGGATCCGATCGCGGCATCCAGTCCGTCGTGGTCGAGTGTTCGGGCCTGCAGCGCACCTGGTTCGTGACGGCCGCCACGGATTTCTCGAAAGTCTCGGTCGACCATGTCTGATCCGGCCATCCGCGCACAGGCGAGCTTCATACCGGTGGTCACCGCACCGCCGCCGCCTGGCTACACGCTGCGCCAGCGCCTGCCGCTCGACGCGCTGCGCGCGACGTGCCTCGACGCAGACGAGACGATCTCGATCGAGCGACGCGTCTATGGCGGCGGAAAGCTCCTGAGGCGCTTCGAATCGAAGCTGGTGCTGCGCGGCGGCGCATGGATCGACGGCGCTGCGGCGGCGTTCGATCTCGAAGGAACGGTCTCGCAGGCAGAATGGCGCGATGGCGGTGCGCTTCCGTTCGTCGAGACGCTGATCAGCGCCACAGAGGGGCGCGGGTTTCGCACGATGTTCGCGCCGTCGTTCTACACGGTGTTCGACAGCGATACGCTCAAGTCTTTCTTCAACGACAACGCGCTCAAATACGCGAACACGGTCGTCATCCACCAGATCGAGGCTTTCCGCTCGTGGGTCGAGGGCTATCCGGCCTGCGCGATCGACCGCACACGCGACGTCGGCCAATCGGTCCTGCTGATCAATCCGCACGAGCGCCCGGCCGTGGTCAATGTCGAGCTCGAAGGCGTGGCCAAGCCGCAGAAGGTCAAGGTTGACGCGATGGCGGCGCGCCGGATCGACTTCGCGGCGATGCTCGGCCCGGATGTTCAGGAATGGAGCGGGCAAGCCTTCGTCTGGGGCACGAACCGCGTCAACATGTTCTTCTTCTATCACGCGCTTTCGCAGCCCGGATCCATCGTCACGATGGAGCACAGCGAAGTCTATCGCGGCGAGCACGGCTACGTGTCGTGGTTTGGCCAGTTCCTGCGCCGGTCGGCACGCCGTCGTATCAGTGTGCGGGATCCGGTCGAGTGAACCGGGCGCCGAAAACGACATCCATCGGCTGACCCTCGACGACAAAATGCGCGACCTTCCGAGCCTCGATCGCCATCCTGGACGCTTCCATCGCCCGCAGCATGCTGCGGTTCGCCGCCATCGTGCCTGCGCATATCTTGCGGATGCTGCTTTGCCCGGCCAGCCAATCGCAGACGCCAATCCAGGCCTCGCGCCCAAGCCCGGCACCGCGGGCGTCGCTTGCGCCAATCAGGATCGCGAGATCGGCAAGCCCGTTCGGTCGATCAAGGTAGGCGGTAAGGTTGCCGATATGCGCCGTGTCGCCAGCCGACGCCCGCTCGATCGCCCAGAAGAAATGCCCGTCCGTGCGCATGGACTCCATGTAGGCACGGCAGGAATCCGCCGTATGGGTCCGGTGGCGAAGTTCGCTGTAGCGGACTGTCTCCGGATCGTTCAGCCAGCCGACATAGGCCGGCGTCAGGTGCCGTTCGGCGAACGGCACGAGGCGAAGGCGCTTCGTTTCGATGATCGGCGTCATTTCTAGAGAATTGCCGAAAAAAGCCCCCGCGACAATGCGCTACTGCAAGAAATGTCTCGAGCCGGACACGCGGCCGGACAGCATCTTCGACGAGGAGGGTGTCTGCTTTCCGTGCCGATACGCCGAACGTCGCCATGAAATCGACTGGGCGGGGCGCCGACGCGAGCTCGAAGAGATCGCGTCGTGGGCCAAGGAGCGCAACGTTTCCGGCTACGACTGCATTATTCCGGTCTCTGGCGGAAAAGACAGCCATCGTCAGGCGATCTATGCGCGCGACGAACTGGGCTTGCGGCCGCTGCTGGTCAGCTGCGCCTATCCGCCGCGCGAGCAGACGGAACGCGGAGCGGCGAACATGGCGAATCTGATCTCGCTCGGCTTCGACGCGCATATCGTGAGCCCGGCGCCGGAGACCTGGCGCAAGCTGATGCGCGTCGGCTTCTTCCAGTTCGGGAACTTCTACAAGCCGACCGAACTGGCGCTCTACGCGGCCGTGCCGAAATTCGCGATCATGTTCCAGATCCCGTTGCTCATCTACGGCGAGAACCCGGCCCTGTCCTGGGGCAGTGCCGGCGGGTCGCTCGACGGCGACGCGAACCGGATGAAGTACACGAACACGCTGAAAGGGGGCGATATCTCGCCCTACACGAGTGCCGGCTTCGATCCCAAGGAGATGTTCTGGTACCGCTATCCGAGCGACGCGCACATCGCGCGCGCGGGCCTGCGGATGATCTATCTCGGCTATTACATGCCCGACTTCGACGACTGGACGAACGCGCGCGTGGCGATCGCGAACGGTCTCGTGCAGCGCACCGGCATCGACGCCGTGCCCGAGGATATCGGCCAGATCAACGCGTGGGACGCGCTCGACTGCGATTTCGTGCAGGTCAACCAGTTCCTCAAATACGTCAAACTCGGCTTCGGAAAGGCGTCGGAGCAGTGCAGCGGCATGATCCGCGCCGGCATGATGACGCGCGCCGAGGGCGTGGAACTGGCACGCCGGCTCGACGGTAAGGTCGCGCACCGCTACATCGCGCAGCTCTGCAGGTTCCTCGAGATCACCGACGACGAGTTCTGGGGCGTGGTCGAGCGGTTCCGCAATCCCAAGCTTTTCGAGCACGATGCCAACGGTTGGCGCCATCGCTTTCCGATCGACGGGAGGAGCGGGGTATGAGTCTGCAACTGCGCGCACGTCGGCCTGTGGGTCGCCCTCTCGACATCGCCGTCGTCGATTACGGCATGGGGAATCTGGGTTCCGTCCGGCACGCCTTCGCCTTTCTCGGCCACAATGCCGTGGCCACGTCCGATCCGGCGGCGCTCGCACGCGCCGAGGCCGTCGTGCTGCCCGGGGTGGGTGCGTTCCGCCTGGCGATGGAGAACCTGCGCACCCGCGGACTCGATGCCGCACTTTCGCGCGCCGTGCTCGACGGCGGCGTGCCGTTCCTCGGCATCTGCCTTGGCATGCAGCTTCTCGCCCGCGAAGGGACCGAGAACGGCATCCATCCCGGTCTCGGCTGGATCGACGGTCAGGTCGTCCGGCTCGATCCCGCCGACGGACGGCGCGTCCCGCATGTCGGCTGGGCACCGCTCGCCGGTGCGGGCGATCCGCTGACCGCGCGGATCGAACCCGGCACGTCGTTCTATTTCGACCACTCGTACCATCTGGAATGTCCCGAGACGTTCGTGTCGTCGCGATGCGCCGGCGCGTTCGACTGCGTCGCCGCCGTGCAGCGTGGCCACGTCTTCGCCACCCAGTTCCACCCCGAGAAGAGCCAGCGCGCGGGCCTGCGGCTGCTGCGCAATTTCACAGAATTCTGCCTCGAACGCCGTTCGGAGGTCGCTGCCTGATGGCCGACAAACGCGTCATCGCATGCCTGTTCGTCAGGTCCGGCCGTGTCGTCCAGAGCCTCGGCTTCGAACGCTACCTTCCGGTCGGCCGGCCGGAGATCGCCGCGCGTTTCCTCGACGCGTGGGGCGTGGACGAGATCGCGCTCGTCGACATCGACGCACGTCGCGAGGGACGCTGCATCGATCCCGGCCTCGTCGCTCGCGTTGCCGACAACATCTTCGCGCCGCTGTCGGCCGGCGGCGGGATCTCGTCGGTCGAGCAGATCCGTACGCTGCTTTCGGCGGGTGCCGACAAGGTCGTCGTCAACCGGGCGAGCCATGACGATCCGCATCTCGTCACGCGTGCGGCAGAGATGTTCGGCAACCAGTGTTTCGTCGCTTCCGTCGACGTGCGGATACGCGAGGGCCAGTACGAGGTCATGCTCGACCGCGCATCCGTCCCGACCGGTATCTCGCCGTGGGACCATGCGCAGGCGCTCGAGCGGGCAGGGGCGGGGGAAATCCTGCTCAACGCCGTCGATCGCGACGGGAGTGGCACCGGCTACGATCTGGAACTTGCCGCGCGCACGGCTGCGGCCGCGTCGCTGCCGATCATCCTGCTTGGCGGAGCGGGTTCGCCCGCTCACGTCGCCGAAGCGCTTGCTTTGCCTGGCGTTGCGGCGGCGGCGGCCGCGAACTTCTGGCACTACACGGAGCACTCGGTCGCGGTCGCGAAGGCCTTCTGCGCGCGCGGTGGACGACCGGTCCGCCGGGACGCGGCCGTGACGTATGCCGAGTTCGGCTTCCATGCCGACGGGCGGATCGCGAAACTGTCCGACGCGGTACTCGAAGAACGCGTATTCGAAGTCCTCGAGGAGGACGTGGTTTGATTTATTGTCGCCGCTGCGTCTACCCGGCGAACCATCCGCTGGGGCTTACGTTCGACGAGGCCGGCGTGTGCAGCGGTTGCCGCGTGCACGAGGAGAAGGACTCGCTCGACTGGACGGCACGCGAGAAGCTTCTCAAGGACATTTTCGACGGATACCGCGACCGCTCGGGTGGGCGTTACGACTGCATCGTGCCGGTGTCGGGTGCGCGCGACTCGTTCTTCATCGTCGATCTCGTGCGCCGGAAGTACGGGATGACCCCGCTCCTGGTCTCCTACAACCCGCATTACAACACCCGCCTCGGCATCCGGAATCTCGCTCGCCTGCGCACGCTGACTGACGGCGATTTCGTGCAGCAGGTGATCCAGCCCCAACTCGTGCGCAGGATCATGCGCCAGACGCTGCGCACGATGGGAAGCTTCCATTGGCACGCGCTCGCCGGGCAGACCGTCTATCCGGTCCAGATCGCGGTCCGGATGAAGATTCCGCTGATCGTCTGGGGCGCCCATCAGGGCTGCGACCAGGTCGGCATGTTCTCGCACCTCGACGAGGTCGAGATGACCCGAAAGTATCGATGCGAACATGATCTCATGGGGTTCGAAGCCGAGGACATTGTCGGCGGCGACGAGAAGCTGATCGAGCGCGAGATGCTGCCCTTCTTCTATCCGCACGACCGCGAGATCGAGCGCGTCGGTGTGCGCGGCATCTATCTTTCGAACTACGTGCGCTGGGACACCAAGACGCAGCACGAGGCGATGCTCGACCGGTATGGTTACGAGACCGCCGACCAGCAGCGCACCTTCGATCGCTACAACGACGTCGACAGCGTCCACTACAGCGGCGCGCACGACTGGATCAAATTCATGAAGTGGGGTTACGGCAAGGCGAGCGACCACGCGGCACGCGAGATCCGGCTGAGGCGGATGACGCGTGCGGAGGGGATCGCGCAGGCCGTGCGGCATTCGCCGATCGAACCCGCCGACATGCCGCAGCTCCTCGAGTTCGTCGGGATGACGCGCACCGAGCTCGAGACCGCGATCGATCCATTCCGCGATCCGGCGGCTTGGGTTCGCGAGGTGAACGGTACGTGGGCGCTGCGAAGCTCCGTCGCCGTCGATCCGGAAGCCTACCCGGATGCGGCGCTACCGCGCCGCGAAGCCTGCGAGTTCCGGTTGACACCGATCAAGGCACCCGAGCCTCCCGGCGGCGCATACACGTTGCTGCATCCGGGTTGGGTCCATGAAGGGCCCGCCCCTGCGGAAACCGGAGGACGTGCATGAACAGTGTCGTCGTTGTCGATTGTATGGCAAAAGGAATCGATGTCCCGGCCGTGCTTGCCGCGCTCGAACGCGACGGCGTCGTCGTGCTGCGCAACGTGTTTGCGCGCGAAAGCGTGGACGCGGTCGCGGCGGGCGCGCTGCGGTGGCTTGAGCGTCCGGCGATCGCCGGCACGCCAGGTTACTGGAAGATCGATCACCCGAAGAAGCTGCTTGATCCGTGCGTGCTCGGAGGACCCGTCTACGAACTGCTCGTCGGCGAACCGATTCTCGATATCGCCGAGAGGTTTCTCGGCAGCGAGTGCGTGCTCGCCGAATCGAATCTCAAATACGATGAGCCGGTCGGTTACGGGTACTTTCCGCTGCATACGGACTTTTTCGTCGGCTGGCGCAAGAAGGAAAACACGCTGCCCGTCCTGACGGCCGAGACACTGCGCAGGCCAGTCGGCCTCGGCGGCGCGATCTACCTGCACGACACGCGCGACGGCGCGTTCTGCTATTGCCTCGGCACGCACAAGCGCGAGGTACCGCCCGGCTGGCAGGACATCGAAAAGGTTCCGTCGGCTGTCCGCACCGAGATCGAGTCGACAAAAGTGCGGGTCGAGGGACTGAAGGGAGATTTCGTTCTGTTCGACGACCGCGGCTATCACGGTCCGGATCTGCCTACACCGGTCTCGCGCACCGTCATCCTCGTCGACTATTACAGCGTCGCGGTGTTCGGGCGCCATGTCGTTACCCCCTACTCGATCTGGAGCACCGATCTCGGGCGTCTGTCCGCGCGGCAGATGCGCGCCCTGGGTGCCGGTGCCGAATCGTGGGGCGACGCGTGGAACAGCCTGCATGCCAAGTTCCGCCGCAACCCGTTCTACCGGTTCGTGGTGGCGGCGGTCGAGAACGCCTACCTGCACAGGCATCTGCGCGCGAAGCTTCGTGCGCTTCGGGGGAAATGATCGTGGCGATTTCGGGTTTGCGCCGGCTCTGGAACCGGGCGCGGATGGTGCAGCGGTTCGTGCAGGCGGGTGGGCGACTGCGCTACGATCGCGAGATCGGAACTTTCGTCGCCGAGGGGAAATTCGATGGGGGAGTGCACGTCGGCGTCTGCGTGCGTTCCTACCGCGAGTTGCGGCGTGTCCATGAGTTCGGCCGCGGCCCTCGGGTCGATGCGGTCTGGCGTTGGCTCAACTGGATCGGCGACTGCACGACGCTTTTCGACGTCGGCTCGTCCAACGGCCTGGAGGGCCTCTACGCGATGCACCGCCACGGCTGCGCGGTCGTATTCATCGAACCCTATACGCCGAGTATCGAATCGCTTCTGAAGTCCGTCTTTGTCGCCCGGCGGCGCGTGCCCGCCGCAGCCCGCGCCGAGATCGTGCATGCCGGCTGCGGCGACAGCGACGGCTATGCGCGGCTGCTGATGCACGGCGCGCCGAACGCCGGCGAGAACATGAACACGTTCGGCGACGCATCCGATTATATCCGGTATGCGGGCGACAATCCGCGCGAGCGCGTGGCGATCTCGCAATGGGTTAAGGCGGTCTCGCTCGACGCGCTGGTCGGCACGTACGGCCTGCCGAGCCCGAGCCACGTCAAGATCGACGTCGACGGATTCGAGTGCCGGGTCCTCGCCGGTGCCGCGAACCTGCTCGGGTCCGGGCAGGTCGTATCGTGGGCGATCGAGGCGAACGGCGACGACAACATCGTCACCGTCGACGCCGCCCTACGCGGTGCCGGCTACGTCGAGGCCGAACGTTTCGTGCACTATCCCGGCATCGTGCCGCCGACGATGGACATCGTCTATGTGCGGCCCGAGCGCCTCGCCGACTGGCAGGCCTTCGCGTGCGGTCCGCGCACCTGATGGAAGGACTCCTCCGATGACGCAACTTGCCCTGCTTGGCGGCAGGCCGGTCCTGCCGGCGCCGCTGACCCCGTACCGTTCTTTGGGTGATGCCGAAAGACGTGCTGTCGTCGAGGTCGTGGATTCCGGCTGTCTGTCCGGCTTCTACGGAAGTCCGGGCGAGGAGTTTTTCGGCGGCCCGAAGGTGCGCGCGTTCGAGCAGGCCTGGCGCGAGGCGTACGGCGTGGCGCACGCGGTCACCGTCAACTCGGCGACGTCCGGTCTCATCGCGGCGATGGGTGCGGTCGGCGTAACGCCCGGCGACGAGGTCATCGTGCCGGTCACGTCGATGTCGGCGACCGCCGTCGCCTGCCTGTTCTACGGCGGCATCCCCGTTTTCGCCGACATCGAAGACAGCACTTTCTGCGCCAGCCCCGAGACCATCGCGGCCCAGATCACGCCCCGCACGCGAGCGATCGTCGTGACCAACCTGTTCGGGCATCCGGCGGAACTGGCGGCATTGCGCGCGCTCGCCGACCGGCGCGGCATCTATCTGGTCGAGGACTCCGCACAGGCGCCGCTAGCCTTCGAAGGCGAACGGCGGGCCGGCACCGTGGGACATATCGGCATCTACAGCCTCAACTACCACAAGCACATCCATACCGGCGAAGGCGGGGTGTGTGTGACGGCAGATCCGGACCTGGCCAAGCGCCTCGAACTGATCCGCAATCATGCCGAAAACGGTGCCGTCTGGCGCGGGATCGACGATCTCGTCAACATGGTCGGCATGAACCTGCGCATGACCGAGCTGGAAGCGGCGATCGGCATCGAGCAGCTGCGCGGGATCGACGGGCATGTCGGCACACGCGAGCGGATCGCGAAGCACCTAAGCGCCGTCGCAGGCGAACTCGAAGGCCTGACGCCGCCGGTCGTGCGCGAGGGCTGCCGCCACAACTACTATTGCTGGACGATGCGGATCGACGCGCACGGGCTCGGCGTGTCGCGCGACCTGTTCGCCAAGGCGCTTGCGGCCGAAGGGTTCCCCAATTTCGTCGGCTACGTGGCGCCGCTGCATCGTCTACCGATGTTCCGCAAGCGCCGCGCGATCGGGCGCGACGGGTTCCCGTTCAACCTCACCAATCGCAGCTATGCCGACGGCATGTGCCCGGTCGGGGAGCGCCTGCATGCCGAAGACCTGATCCTGTTCGAGCCGTGCGCCTGGGCGATCGACGATTCGACGCTCGACGCACTCGGCGACGCGCTGCGCAAGGTCCACGCGGGCCTGCCCGCACTGCGGGCAGCACCGGTGGCGGCGAAGTAGCGAACGTGCCGCGCACAGTCGCAAGCATCGAGGCACGCATGGCGTCGACACGGTTGCCGGGGAAGGTCCTTGCGGACATCGGCGGCATACCGATGCTTTCGCTGATCGCCCGGCGCCTCAGGCTGGCACGAAGGGTCGACGATATCGTGCTGGCGACGTCGACATCGCCTGCTGACGACGCGCTCGCCGCATGGGCCGGAAGCGAGGGCGTGGCCGTCCATCGTGGCAGCGAGGACGATGTGCTGGCCCGCGTCGTCGGCGCGCAGCGCATGATGAGGGGCGAGGTCGTCATCGAAGTCTGCGGCGACACGCCGCTGATCGATCCGGGTTTCGTCGATCGCGCCGTCGAAACGTATCTCGCGGGTGGCTGCGACGTCGTGACCAACACGGTCCGGCCGAGCTATCCGCAGGGCAGCGAAGCTCAGGTCTTCGCCTTCTCGGCGCTGGACGAGGTCGAGCGGACCGTCACCGATGCGGCAGTCCGCGAACACGTGTCGCTACATTTCTACGAGAACCCCCGATATCGCATCGCGCATCTCGAGGCGCCCGAGGACCAACGACTTCCCGAACAGCGCCTGCAGGTGGACTATCCGGAAGATCTCGAGCTTGTCCGCGCGATCCATGCGCGCCTGTCGCCCGCGCATGGCCTTTCCTACGGCCTCGCGCAGATCGTCGGGCTGCTGCGGCGCGAGCCGCGGCTTGCCGGAATGAACAGTCATTGCGTCGAGAAGGCCGCCCGTTGAGCAGCACGCCCTATCGCACGGTCCTTGTCGGTTTCGGCGCGATCGCGCACGGTCTTTCCGGCGACCGGCGCATGGCGAAGTATTTCCGCTACGCGACCCATGCGCAGGTCCTGCGCGACCATCCGCGCTTCGACTGGTGCGCGACCGTCGATCCCGACCCGGCAGCGCGGGTGCGTGCCGGGTCGTGGGGAAGCGGGTTCGTCGCGACCTCGCTCGACGGGATCGACGCGAAGTGCTCGCCCGAGATCGCCGTGATCGCGACCCCGCCGGCAGCGCGGCTCGACGTTCTGCGCGCCCTGCCGGGCCTGCGTGGCGTGATCGTCGAGAAGCCGCTTGGCCCCGACGTCGCTTCGTCCCGGCGCTTCGTCGCGGCGTGCGAGGCACGTGGCATCGTCGTGCAGGTCGGGTTGTGGCGGCGCGGCGACCGGACGCTTCGACACCTTGCCGCCGGCCGGGCCGCTTCGCTCGGGCGGATCCAGGCGGGCTTCGGCCTCTACGGAAACGGCCTGCGCAACAACGGCGTCCATCTGGTCGATCTGGTGCGGATGCAGGCCGACGAAATCGTCGCCGTCCGTGCGCTGGGGCAGGCGACCGCCGTGCGCAGCGCGCCGATCCGCGGCGATGTGGCGCTGGCTGGTGCGCTGGAACTGCGCTCGGGCGCCGTCGTGACGATCCAGCCGCTCGATTTCGCCGAGTACCGCGAAGTGTCGCTCGACCTGTGGGGTACGAAAGCACGCCGGACATTCGACCAGGAGACGCTGCGCGTCGCCGACTATCCGCGCGTCGCCAACCGGGGTCTTGTCGGTGCGCGCGAGATCGCCAGCGACCGACCGAATATCCATCCGTCCGGCGTCGGCACCGCCTTCTACGAGCTCTATTCGGATCTTGCCGCGGCGCTCGCGACCGGTCGTGTGCCGTGCAGCGGTGCGCGCAACGCGCTTGCGGCAGAGGCGGTCGTTGCCGCCCTGTTGCGATCGGCAGTCCGCGGCGGCGCGCGTGTGCGTCCCGGGTCGACATGACCGGAACGGACATTCTCGCCTATGTGGAGGATCCCGGCGCCGCGAATTTCGTCGCAGGGCTCCCGCGCGCGCTTGCGGCAGGCGGTCTTTCGTGCAGGCTGTTCGCAGGCGGTGATGCGCGCGCGCATCTGGCCGCACTCGGCGAACGCTTCGAACCTTGCGCTTGCGACGCGTCGGCCGACGTGCTTGCCGACGGGGTGAAGCCCCGGCTCGTGCTTTGCGGAACGGCGGAGAACCGGGACACACTGGGCCTGTCGCTTATCGATGTGGCGCGCATGCGAAGCATCCCGAGCGTCGGCGTGGTGGACGGTCCCTCGCATGTGGTCGACCGGTTCCGTGGCCGCACGACGCGTGCGGATGCCCACGCACCGGACCGCATTGTCGTGCCGGATGCGCCGACGGCCGCCGCGTTCCGGGCAGCGGGCTTCGCGACCGGGCGTATCGCGGTCGCCGGGCACCCCCAGTTCGATCGCGTGCGTGCCGAGCGCCGCCGGCTCGAGGCCGAGGGGCGCGATGCGGTTCGCCGCCGCGTCGTCCCGGATGCCGCACCCGACGCCCGCATCGCGCTGTTCCTTGCCGAACTGTCGGACGGCATGGCGCCGGACCTCTACCGGCTTGCGCCGCACTGGACGCTGTCGGGGCGCGGGACGAGCGCGCTGCGCACGCAGATCGCGGTCGAGGAGTTTCTCGATGCCGGGGCCGATCTCGGCCTGCATCGGATACTGCGCCTGCACCCGAAGAATCGCCCGGAGGAGTACGCCGCATATCGCGGCGAGTTTGCTTCCGTCAGCGCCGGCGGCCTCGCCTACGATCTCGCGTTCGCCGCCGACCTGGTCGTCGGCCTGACGACCTTTCTGCTGGTCGAGGCTGTGCTTCTGGGGCGTCCGACGCTGTCGATCCTGCCGGATCCGGCGCAGGCCGTCTGGCTGCCCAGCGTCGTCGCCGGCCTGACGCCGACCGTCTCCCGGCGCGCGGACATCCTGCCGATGCTGAGGAATCAGCTCGCGAGCGAGCCCGATCCGGCCCTGACCAACCAGTCCTTTCCCGAAGGCGCGACGGCGCAGGTAGCGCAGATCGTCGCGTCGATGCTATGAACCGCGCGCCCAAAGCGAGAGAAATCATGCCCTCTTCGACCTATAAGCCCATCGACCTCACGGGTGCCTCGATCCTGGTCACCGGCGGTGCCGGATCGTTCGGATCGCACTTCGTGCGGACGGTCCTCGCGACGTCGAAACCTGACCGGCTCGTCGTGTTTTCGCGCGACGAACACAAGCACTACGACATGGAGCGCCGCTTCGCCGCGCACGCCAAGCAGCTGCGCTACTTCATCGGCGACGTGCGCGACGTTGACCGGCTCAAGATGGCGATGCGCGGGATCGACTATGTCGTCCACGCGGCCGCCCTCAAGCACGTTCCGACGGCGGAGTACAACCCGTTCGAGTGCATCAAGACCAACGTCATCGGCGCCGAGAATGTGGTTCAGGCCGCGATCGATACCGGCGTGAAGAAGGTGATCGCGCTTTCGACCGACAAGGCGGCAAACCCGATCAATCTCTACGGGGCCAGCAAGCTCGCCTCGGACAAGATCATGGTTGCGGCGAACGCGCTCAGCGCGCGCGTCGGGACGCGTTTCGCGGTGGTGCGCTACGGCAACGTCGTCGGCTCGACCGGCAGCGTGATTCCGCTGTTCAAGCGCCTTCTGGCCGAAGGTGCCAAGGAGCTGCCGATCACCGACGAACGGATGACGCGCTTCTGGATCACGCTCGACCAGGGCGTCGAATTCGTCCTCTCGTGCCTGCAGATGATGGAAGGCGGCGAGGTGTTCGTGCCGCGCATCCCGAGCATGCGGGTCGTCGATCTGGCGCGCGCCATGGCGCCGGGCCTCACGATGCGCACGATCGGCATCCGGCCGGGGGAGAAGCTCCACGAAGTGCTGATCAGCGAAGACGATTCGCGCTCGACGGTCGCGTTCGACGACCGCTACGTCATCGAGCCGGCCTTCGCGACTTGGGAGCGGCGCGGTCACGCCGCGCGCGGCGGCAAGCCGGTACCCGAGAATTTCCGCTACGCGAGCGACACGAACGACGAGTGGCTCGAAGGTTCCGCGATCGGCGGCCTGCTGGCCAAGCTCGCCTCGCAATCGGCATCCTGAGGAGCACGCAATGAGCGTTCGTTTCGGTTCGCGCGCCGTCGGCGACGGCAATCCGTGTTTCGTGACCTACGAGGCCGGCCCGACCCACAGTGGCCTCGAATCCGCGAAGAAGCTCGTGAAGCTCGCGGCCGACGCCGGGGCCGATGCGGTCAAATTCCAGATCATCGATCCCGACCGGCTGGTCGCGGACCGCAAGCTGCCTTTTACCTACGACGTGCTCGTCGACCGCGTCACGGAACGCACCGAGACGGTCAGCGAGCCGCTCTACGACATCCTGTGCCGCCGGGCTCTCAGCCACGACGAATGGCGCGAGCTCAAGAAGTTCAGCGACGGTCTTGGCCTCGCGTTCTTCGCGACGATCGGATTCGACGACGAGATCCGGCTGCTGGAGGAAATCGGCTGCCATTCGATCAAGATCGCGTCGGCCGACGTCAACCACCTGCCGCTGATCCGCAAGGCGGCGCGCACGGGCATGTGTATCCAGCTCGATACCGGCAACGCCTCGCTCGGCGAGGTCGAGATCGCGGTCGACGCGGTGATGGCCGAGGGCAATAACTCGATCGTCATCCACCAATGCCCGACCGGCTATCCGGCGAAGCGCGACGGCATCAACCTCAACATCATCCGCACGCTCAAGCAGATGTTCGGTCTTCCGGTCGCCTATTCCGACCATACGCCGGGCTGGGAGATGGACATCGCGGCGATCGCGCTGGGCGCCAACATGGTCGAGAAGACGATCACCGAGGATCGCACGACGCGTTCGGTCGAGCACATCTTCTCGCTCGAACCCGCCGACATGGCGCGTTTCGTGCGCATCGTGCGCGACGTCGAGGCAGCGATGGGCCTGACGCGCCGGATCCTCGCGCCGGAAGAGAAGAAGAAGCGCGACAACTACCGCCGCTCGATCTTCCTGGCCGCCCCGGTGCGTGCCGGCACGCGGGTCTCCGACGCTAAGATCGAGTTCCGTCGGCCAGGGCACGGGTACGGGCCGGAACGCTACGAAGAGCTGTCGGGCCGGGCCTTCCGCAAGGACCTTCCGGCCGGCCACATGGTTGCCCTCGACGATCTTTCGTGACCGCATCTTCCATCCGTTCCGGTCCCGCGATCGCCGTCATTCCGGCACGCGGCGGCAGCAAGCGATTTCCGCGCAAGAACGTGGCGCCGTTCTTCGGGTTGCCGATCGTCGCGCACACGATCAAGGCGGCGCTCGGATCGGGCTGTTTCGCGCGCACGGTCGTATCGACCGACGATGCCGAGATCGCGGCGATCGCCCGCGCGCACGGGGCGGAGACCGACGATCGTCCGGCGCATCTGGCGACGGACACGGCCGGCGTCGTCGACGTGTGCCTCGATCTGCTGGCCCGAGAGCGTACGGCCGGGCGGGAGTATTCGGCACTCTGCGCGCTCTATGCGACGTCCCCGCTGCGCGGGTCCGACGACATCCGCGCCACAATGGCGCTGCTCGAGCCGGGAAAGTGCGATTTCGCGATCGCCGTGACGGACTACGATCTGCCGCCCTATCGTGCGCTGCGCGAGAACGCCGACGGCACGCTCGAGCCGATGTGGCCCGAGTTCGCCTTCCGCAAGTCGCAGGAAATGCCCGTGCTCCGCGTCAACAACGGCAGCACCTACGCGGTCGGCGTGCCGGCATTCGAGCGCGCGAAAGTCTTCACGGGACCCGGATGCCGCGGCCACCTGATGCCGCGCGGACGCTCGACCGACATCGATTTCCCCGAGGACCTCGACGCGGCCGTGCAGAAGGCGCGCGCACTCGGCTGGCGCGAGGCCGGCGCATGAGCGCCAAGCGCGTCGCCATCGTCGACTACGGGCTCGGCAACCTGCGTTCGGCCTTCAACGCCTTCCGCTGCTTCGACGTCGATCTGCGCGTCGTCGATTCCGGCGCCGGACTCGACGACGTGCACGCCATCGTCGTTCCCGGCGTGGGCTCGTTCGACGCCGGCATGCGCGGCCTGCGCGAACGCGGCCACTACGACGCGCTGCAGCGGCGCGTCGTCGGCGCCGGCGTACCGTTTCTCGGCATATGCCTGGGCATGCAGTTCCTGTTCGAGGGCAGTGCCGAAGGAAGCGAGCCGGGCCTGGGCTGGATGCGCGGGCGCGTCGCGAAGTTTCCGGAGGGGGACAACTTCCCGAAAGTGCCCCATATCGGCTGGAGCGACGTGCGCTTCCCGCGCCCGACGCGGCTGTTCGTCGGCCTCGAATCGCCGTCCGACTTCTATTTCGTGCATAGCTTCTACATCCCGCTCGAAGCGGACGGTGCGGATCACGTCGCCGGAATCGCTGAATACGGCTTCGAGTTCGCCGCCGCCGTCGAGCGCGCCAACGTCTCGGCCTGCCAGTTCCATCCCGAGAAATCGCAGCTTGCCGGCCTGAAGGCGATCGAGAACTTTATCGGTACGCTGTGATAAAACACCGCCTCATCGCCACGCTGCTCATCGCCGACGGCAACGTCGTGCAGACGCGCAAGTTTAAGCCGACCAACGCCGTCGGCAACGCGTTCACGGCGGTGGATTTCTTCAACGGCTGGGCGGTCGACGAGATCGCCATCCTCGAGATCTCGCGTCATCGCGACGGCATCGACCGGTTCGTCGAGATCATCGACGAGCTGTCGCGCCGCTGCTTCGTGCCGCTCAGCGTCGGCGGCAAGATCGCGACGGTCGACGACGCGCTGCGCTATATCCGCGTCGGCGCGGACAAGGCCGTCGTCAATACCGCGGCAGTCGACCGGCCGGAGCTGATCGGCGAGATGGCGGCGGCGGTCGGCAGCCAGTCGGTTGTCGTGTCGATCGATGCGCGCCGCGATGCGGACATGCCGTCCGGCTATCGTGTCGTCGTCGACAATGCGCGGCGCGACTCCGCATTCGATGCGATCGCCTGGGCACGCGAGGCGGTCGAGCGCGGGGCGGGTGAGCTGCTGGTCAACGCCGTCGATCACGACGGCGACAAGCGGGGCTACGATCTGGAGCTGATGCGGCTGGTATCGGGCGCCACTCGCGTGCCGCTGATCGCGATGGGCGGCGTGGGAAAGTGGGACGATCTGGTCGACGGAATCCGGCTTGGCGGCGCCAATGCCGTTGCCGCAGGCAACATCTTCCACTACACCGAACACAGCACCAAGAAAGCCAAGGAATTCCTCGCCGCCGCGGGCTTGCCGATGCGGCGCAGCTCCTTCTATAAGGTGGCGCTGCCGCGCCGTCCCAAATACCGGCCCTTCTGACGGAACTCGGAGTAGGAAATGCATTACTGCCAGCGCTGCGTCTATCCGGGCAATGCGCGCCCCGGACTGGTTCTCGACGATCACGGCGTCTGCTCGGGCTGCCGCCTGGCGGAAAGCCGCCCGTCGGTGGACTGGTCGAGCCGCGAGAAGGTGCTCAAGGATCTGCTCGACGAGTACAAGGGGCGCCAGCGCGCCAAGGGCAATCCGTACGACTGCGTGATCCCGGTTTCCGGCGGCAAGGACAGCACCTACCAGGTCTGGCTGATGCGCGAGCGCTACGGCATGAATCCGCTGCTCGTCAGCTACAACCATGCCTTCAACACGGCCATCGGCATCCGCAACCTGACGAACCTCGTCAAGCGGATGGACTGCAACCTGATCCGCTTCACGACCGCCCCGGGATCGGCGATCCGCATCGCGCGCCACATGCTGCGCAAGGTCGGCGACGTGACCTGGCACTACCATGCCGGCATCATGACCTTCCCGATCCGCACGGCCGTGCAATACGACGTGCCGCTCGTCATCTGGGGCGAGCACGGGTTCAGCGAGCTCGTCGGCATGCACAACTACGACGACTTCGTCGAGTTCACGAAGAAGAAGCGCCAGGAACACGACATGCGCGGCTTCGAGCCCGAGGATCTGCTCGAGGAGGCCGATTCCGGCCTGACGAGCTACGATCTGGCGCCCTTCTTCTATCCGAGCGACGAGGACATCGAGCGCGTCGGCGTGCGCGGGATCTACCTGTCGAACTACATGGAGTGGGACGGCAAGAAGCACGCGGAGTTCGTGATCGAGAAGCTCGGCTTCGAGACCGCGCAGTCGCGCGAGCGCACCTTCAATCTCTACGACAAGCTCGACGACATTCACGCGAACGGGCTGCACGACTATCTCAAGTACCTGAAGTTCGGCTACGGCCGCGCGACCGACGAGGCGAGCTTCGAGATCCGTCGCGGCCGCATGACGCGCGAGGAAGGCATCGACATGGTCGCGAAGTACGACCATGTGCGTCCGTCCGACATGGACATCTTCCTGCGCGAGTCGGGCATGAGCGAGGCCGAGTTCATGGCGAACATCGAGCATCTGCGCGACAAGTCGATCTGGGAGAGGGCGGTCGACGGAAGCTGGCGCACGCGCGACAGCGTGGCGAATCATCGCGCCGATCCGGGCGTCGAGACGGCCCGCCGGCCGCTCGGCAAGGACCGGACCGCCTATGTCCGCACGCCTTCCCAGGAAGGGGCCCGCTACAAGACGGGCGCCGTGCAGACCGAATATGTCGTTCTCTGACAGGAATCGAGGCGGTATCCCGTGACCAAGTCCAATTTCCAGATCGACCGCTGGCGTGGCGATTTCGGCGACGCCTATGTCGCGCGCAACCGCCCCACCGAACAGATCCTCGGGATCATGGAGAAGGTGTTCCGGCGCGTGATCGGCGCCGCCCACCAGAAGCCGAAGACGATCCTCGAGGTCGGCTGCAACATCGGCATCAATTTGCGCGCGATGCGCCGGTTTGCCGACGCCGAACTGTTCGCGATCGAGCCGAACGCCAAGGCGCGCGCGACCGTGCTGGCCGACGGCGTTCTCGACGAGGCACATATCGCCGATGCCTGGGGCTCGGCGCTGCCGCATCCCGACGGGCGTTTCGACCTTGTATTCACTGCGGGTGTCCTGATCCACATTCCGGAGCCGGCCCTGCAGGACACGATGCGCGAGATCCACCGGACCAGCGGCCGCTACATCGCCTGTCTGGAATATTTCTCGCGCGACGCCACCGAGGTACGCTATCGCGGGGAAAGCGACATGATGTTCAAGCGCGATTTCGGCGGGCTCTATCTCGATCTTTTCCCGGACCTCAAGATCGTCGACGACGGCTTTTTCTGGCGCCGTTCGACGGGTGCCGACGACCTGACCTGGTGCCTGCTGGAGAAGTCCTGATCCGGCTGCCGCATTCGATCCACGCGATCGGTTCGGTTCCGGACTGGCGCGCGGACCTGCGCTGGCCGCTCGGGCCGGACGCGCGCTGCGTCATCGCCGAAGGCGTCGTCGCGACACTGCGGGCGTGGCGTCGAGGCCTGCCGGCGGGCCCGGCCATCGACGTCGCTGATCTCGCGTCGCTGCATCTGCTGACGTCTGGCGCGCGGGTAGCGCTCTATGCGCACGAACTTGCGGGTGCTGCTGCATTGGATGCCGAACTCGTCGGCGACCGGCCGGAATTCTCGGTCCTGCGCGACGGCAAATCTCCCGGCGAAACGAACCGCGAGCCCTACGAGGCGCGCCGCCCGAGCCGGATCCCGTTCGCCCGCACGCTGCGCGCGATAAAGAACGTGCGGCGCTGGACGCCGCTTCGCCGGCTGGCGAAGGCGGTATTCGCACCCGAAGCGCATGTGTTGAGCACCGGCGGGCTTCTCCTCGAGGCGACCGTCGGCCATTCCCTGTCCTATGCCGCGCCCGACGAACTGATCGCCGCCGCCCGCCGGACCGCGCCCGCGACGCGGCTGGATATCGGGGAACTCGCCGAGGGCTGGGCAGCGGCGCTGTCCGGCTCGGAATTCGTGCCCGCGGCGCTGCGCGTGCGTGCGTCCATCCTGCTTCGTGCACAGGCCATGTCGGCGCTTTCGCGGGCCGATCGCGACCTTGCCGGTCTCGCACGGGTCGCCGACATGCCCGATGCGGTATGGGCGGGCGGGGCAGGCAGCTACGCGACCCGCGCGATCGGGCTTGAGGTGATGCGCCGTGGCGGCAGCGTTCGTCGTTTCGCCCACGGTGGCGCCATCGCCCTCGACGGATATGCGGATACGCATGCACTCGTCGACATGGCCGCGACGAGTCGGTTCACGCTTGCCACGCCGGCCGCCCTCGGCCTGCTGCGCGACGCCCGGATCGGTTCGTCGTTCGACCGGCAGATTCCGGCGTTCGACGCGGTGGCGGGCGACCCGAAATTCCGGGCCGTGCCGCGCGTCGGTCGTCCGCGCCCGTCGCGCCGGCCAACCGTACTCTATGTCGGAACCGCTTTCGCCGGACAACTCGTTCATATTCCGCCGGTTCCGCCCGACGCGATCTATTTCGACTGGCAGCGCCGGCTCCTCGACGCGCTGAACGCGCTCGATGCTGACGTTTACTGCAAGCCGCACCCCGAAAACCTCGTCCTGAGCGGCGTCCAGCCGTTGCCCGCACTCTATCCCGCGCTCGATATGCCGTTCGGCAGGGCATTGGCGCAGGCCGATATCGTCGTTTTCGACTACTGCCTCAGCACGAGTTTCTGGGAAACGCTGTGCTCGGACCGGCCCGTCGTGCTGCTCGACGTCGCG
This sequence comes from Tagaea sp., assembly GCA_965279565.1. Lineage (GTDB taxonomy): Bacteria > Pseudomonadota > Alphaproteobacteria > CACIAM-22H2 > CACIAM-22H2 > Tagaea. The sequence continues at coordinate 1,474,487 of OZ257249.1, forward strand.
CGCGCGCGCTGGCATCCGGCGATCGACGCGATGCTGTCGCGCCGCTGCGCGCGACTTCCGGTCGCGTACGATGCCGGTAACCGGCCGCAGTTCGACCCGGCGGCGCTTGCCGACGCGGTGGGAACTGCAAGGCCGGCCGATCCGACCGAGTTCCGCGACCTGCTGGCCGGCGACGGCTAGAACAACGAGGTAGATCCGGATGACCCGACCGTTCCTCCCCTATGCCCGCCAGTCGATCGAAGACGACGACGTGCGCGCCGTCGCCGAAGCGCTTCGCGGCGATTATCTGACGACCGGCCCGATGGTGGCGGCATTCGAGACCGAGTTCGCGGCGAAGACCGGTGCCCGCCACGCGGTCGCCTGCGCGAACGGCACGGCGGCGCTGCACATCGCGGCGATGGCGATCGGGCTTGGTCCCGGCGACGCCGCGATCGTGCCGACGATGACCTTTCTCGCGACCGCGAACTGCGTACGCTACATGGGTGCCGATGTGATCTTCGCCGACGTCGATCCGGCGACCGGCCTGATCACGCCGGAAACCGCACGCGTGGCCCTTGCGCGCGCAGGCGGGCGGAAGGTCAAGGCGCTGTTCGTCGTGCATCTCAACGGCCAGTGCGTCGACATGCCGGGCATCGCGGCCCTCGCGCGCGAGAACGGCCTCAAGGTCGTCGAGGACGCGTGCCATGCGCTCGGCGGCGAGGCGGCCGGCACGCCGGTCGGGGCCTGCGCCTGGAGCGATTTTGCCGTGTTCTCGCTGCATCCGGCGAAGACCGTGACGATGGGCGAGGGCGGCGTCGTGACGACGAACGATCCGGAATTCGATCGCCGGATGCGGCTTGCCCGCAGCCACGGACTGGAGCGCAACCCGTCGTATTTCACCAACCGCGAGCTCGGCTTCGCGCCCGATGGGCAGCCGAACCCCTGGTATTACGAGATGGCCGCGCCCGGCTACAATTACAGGGCGACGGATTTCCAGTGTGCGCTGGGGCGCAGCCAGCTCGCGAAGCTCGACCGCTTCGTCGCGCGCCGTGCGGAGCTTGCCGAACGCTATCGCGCGCGGCTCGACGGTCTGGCGCCGCTTGCCGCTCCGCTCGGGCGTGTGGCGACCGGTCGACCGGCCTGGCACCTTTGTCCGGCCCTGATCGACTTCGTAGCCGCCGGCAAGGATCGCGGGGCCGTCATGCGCGAGCTTTCCGCGCGCGGGATCGGCACGCAGGTCCATTACATCCCGGTCCATCGCCAGCCCTATTATCGCGCGATTGATCCCGCGCTCGACCTGCCGGGGGCCGAGGCCTATTACGCGCGCGTCCTCAGCCTGCCGCTCTATGTCGGTCTTGCGGACGAGGATGTCGATCGTGTCGTCGGCGAGCTCGCATCCGTGCTGGGGCTCCAGTAAGAGCGGCATGCGCGCGATCCTGCGCTTCGACCAGTCGGCCGCCGTCGGTGCCGGCCATGCGATGCGGTGCGTGGCGCTGGCCGTGGCACTGCGCGGCTTCGGTGTCGACTGCATTCTGGCGGTCGGTCCCGATTCGGACGCCGATGTCGCCGGCGGATTTCCTGTCCGTCGTCTCGAAGGTGCCGATGCGACGGCATTGCGGGACGCGTTTCTCGACGGCTGCGATCTTCTCGTCGTCGACAGCTACCGGCTCGATGCCGCGTTCGAGGCGGCCTGCCGGGGTTGGGCGGACCGCATCCTCGTGCTCGACGATTCGCCGTCGCGTGCGCACGACTGCGACTTCCTGCTCGACCAGGCGCCGGGCCGGGCCGCCGGCGACTATGCGCGGTTCGTGCCTGCGCGCGCGCAGGTTCTGGCCGGTGCCGACCATGCGCTGCTGCGCGCTTCGTTCCGGCAGGCGCGCCATGCGCGCGTCGAGACGGGCGACGCACCGGTCTTCGTCGGCTTCGGCGCCAGCGACCCCTCCGGCCTCACCGGGCCGGCGGTCGCGGTCGCGGCTGCAACCGGACGGCGCGTGCGCGCCGTGCTGGGGCGGATGGCGCCACACGCCGCTGCCGTCCGCGCGCGGTTTGTCGGGGATCCGCGCGTGGACGTCCGGATCGATCCGGCGGGCATCGCGATGCAGATGGCGGAATGCGGACTCGCGATCGGCGCTGCTGGCGTTTCGGCGCTCGAACGCTGCTGTCTGGGTCTGGCGTCGGTGACGGTGCCGATCGTCGACAACCAGCGCGACAATGCCCGCGCATTGGCCGCAGCGGGCGCGGCCTTGTGCGTCGAGCCATCACCCGCGGGCGATTTTGAAGCCCGGCTGGCCGCCGCATTCGGCCGCCTTGCCGCCGATCCCGGTCCGGTCCGGCAGGCGGCATTCGGTCTTTGCGACGGATACGGTGCGCTTCGTGTCGCGGCGGCGTTGGGCGCGGTGCGGGCAAAGGACGGGCGGCCCGTCACGTTCCGTCCCGTGACGATGGCGGACCGCGACGCGCTTCTCGACTGGCAGTGTCTGCCCTCGATCCGGCGTCATTCCCGCAATCCCGAGCCACCGCTGCCCGAGGCGCACGCGCGCTGGCTGGCGGCGCGACTGGTGGATCCTGCCCGGCTTTTCGAGATCGCATCGCTCGACGGCAAGCCTGCCGGGGTCGTGCGTCTCGACCGTCTGGCCCCGCAGGACGCGCACGCGGCACCGTGCTATGAAGTCTCCGTCTTCGCGCTCCCCGGCGCGAAGGGACTGGGAGTCGGCAAGGCGATGCTGCGCCATGCACGCGCCGCCGTGCCGTGGGCCCGGCTGCGGGCCGAAGTGCTCGAAGGCAACGCGGCTTCCCATGCCCTGTTCGCGGCGGCCGGCTACCGGCGCGTGGACGGTCTCTATTTCAACGAAGCGGTCGGAACATCCGAATGAGCGAAACGATCGATCCCCGAATTGCCGGCCGCCCGATCGGGCCCGGGCATCCGCCGTATGTCGTCGCGGAGCTCTCCGGCAACCACAACGGAAAGCTCGATTCCGCATTGGCGCTGATGGATGCGATGAAGGCGGCCGGTGCTGACGCGGTCAAGCTGCAGACTTATACGGCGGACACGATCACGATCGACAGCGACCGTCCCGAGTTCCAGATCCGCGGCGGCCCGTGGGACGGGCGGCGGCTCTACGAGCTCTATCAGGAGGCGCACACCCCGTGGGAGTGGCACAAGGCGCTGTTCGCACGCGGGCGCGAGCTCGGCCTGCCGGTATTCTCGTCGCCGTTCGACTTCACGGCAGTCGACTTCCTCGAATCGCTCGACGCGCCAGCGTACAAGATCGCATCGTTCGAATGCGTCGATCTTCCGCTGATCCGTCGCTGTGCCGCAACCGGCAAACCGATGGTGATCTCGACCGGTCTCGCGTCGCTCGAGGAGATCGGCGAGGCGGTCGCCGCGGCGCGCGGGGCAGGCGCGAAGGACATCGTGCTGCTCCACTGCGTCAGCGCCTATCCCGCACCGGCCGACCAGTACAACCTGCGCCGCATGCCCGAACTGGCGCGGCGCTTCGGCGTGTGGGCCGGTCTGTCCGACCATACGCTCGGTTCGACGACGGCGGTCGCCGCGGCCTCGCTCGGCGCCGTGCTGATCGAAAAGCACGTGACGCTCGCGCGCGCGGACGGCGGGCCGGATGCCGGCTTCTCGCTCGAGCCCGACGAATTCGCGAAGATGGTGCACGACGTGCGCGAGGCCTGGCAGGCCCTCGGGTCCGGCGAGTTCGTCCGTCAGGCTGCCGAGGAGCCCAATGCGATCTTCCGTCGCTCGCTCTACGTCGTCGCAGACATCCGCGCGGGCGAGACCTTCACAGCGGCGAATCTCCGCTCGATCCGACCCGGCCACGGACTGCCACCCAAGCACTACGAAGCCATCCTCGGCCGTCGCGCGACACGCGACATCGCGCGCGGCACGCCGGTCGATTGGTCGCTCGTGGAAGGCGGCTGAGTGTCGCCTGCGTCCGCCAGTCGCGGCCGGGTCGTCCTGCTGGCGCTGCTCTCGTTCGGTCTGACGTCCCTCGCCGGGCTCGGGCTCGTCGAGATCGGACTGCGCCTGTTCGATTATTCGCGTCCGCCCTTCTACCAGTACGATGCCGAGACAGGTTCTTCCCATCGCGCCGGTACGGAGGGTTGGTACGAACGGGAGGATCTGATCAAGATCCGGATCAATTCGAACGGTCTGCGTGGTCCAGAGATCTCCGTCGCCAAGCCGCCCGGCGTGTTCCGGATCGCGATCCTCGGCGATTCCTTCGCGGAAGGATTCCAGGTGGGCTACGAGGCCCGCTTTTCGGACGTGATGGAGAAAGCGCTAGCCGCCTCGTGCGTGCCGCAAGGAAAACGCGTCGAGGTCCTCAATTTCGGTGTCTCCGGATACGGTCAGGCGCGCGAGATCCTGATGTTGCGTCACCGTGCGAAAGCCTACGCACCCGACCTCGTCCTCGTCCTGTTCCATGGCGGCAACGACTTCCGGAACAACACGAAGGAGATGGAGCGCAACCCGTTCAATCCCTATTTTGTCTTCGCCGACGGCAAGCTCGTCCTCGATCGCTCGAACCTCGAGACCGAGGCTTTCAGACGCAAGCTGCGCTGGTCGAACCTGCGCAACGACATCGTGGCGCGAGTGCGCTTCCTGCAGGTCCTGCAGGACTACTACGAACGCACGATCATCCAGGCCGAGACCGCGGCCGCCGAAGCCGACGGCATCGATCCGGGCGTGACCAATGTGCGGACGCTCTCGGTTGCACCGCCGGAAAGCGAGCTCGACGCCAAGGCATGGGCGTTGACCGAGGCGCATTTCCGGATCTTCGCGCAGGAGGCGAAGGCGATCGCGGGTGCTCCCCTTTGGGTCGCCAACGTGCCGCCGGCACTCGCGCTTCTGCCTTCGCAGGCCGAACGCGCGCGCCAGATCGCCGCCCTCGGCCTTGACGACGCCGACTATGTCGAACGGCGGCTTGCCGGATTTTTCGCTGCGGAAGGGATCGCCTTCGCGCCCCTGTCTGCTGCGCTGCGCACGCAGGCCGAGATTACAGGCCGCGATCTGCATCATTTCGAATACCGCGGCGGCCTCGGCGGGCATTGGAACGCATCCGCCCACGGCATTGCCGGCCGCGAGATCGCGCGCGCCCTGTGCGCCGCCGGCACGATCCGATAGGAGTATCCGAGAACATGCAGAAACGACCCACCGCCGCCGGCCGTATCGCCGGTGCCGTCAAGGCGCTTCTCCCCGCCGGCCTGCATGCGCCGGCGCGCGCGATGTGGCGGCGCATCTACGCGCTTGCTGGCACGTGGCCTGAAACGAAACTCTATCTGCAGCTTGCTTGGCACCGGCTTACGGGGCGTAGCTATCTGCGCTGGTATGCCGACACGCTCGACGGCTGGGTCGAATCCCGCGATCCCGAGTTTCTCGCCCGCAAGCGTGCCGCGCTCGCCGAATCGGGTGTCGACGACGTCGCGGTTCTGCGCGGCTTCGGCATGCTCCCGACGCACACGCTGCACGAATATGGCTGCGGCCAGCTGCGCAGCGCGCTGCATTTCGCCGAGTATCTCGAGCCCGGCAATTTCTCGGCGAACGATTCCAGCAAGGGCCGCATCGATCTCGGCATGGACCTGTTCGGCGACCGGCTGCACCCGCGCCGGCCGACGCTGATCGTCAACGACGACAACTCGTTCGACTGGCTGAAGGGGCGCAAGTTCGACTTCCTGTGGTGCCATGCGGTCTTCGGGCACATGCCGCAGGAAGACGTCGAGGACACGCTGCGCAACCTTCCCAAGGCGATGCATCCCGGTTCGGCCTTCTTCTTCACCCACGACGAGCCGCGCCTGCAGGTTCCGGATGCGAAGGACGACATCGTGCGCGTCGACGCGCGCAACTGGCTGCAGTCTTTCGCCTTCTTCGAGAAGGTCGCCAGCCGCCACGGAATGCGGATCGAGGACGTCAGTGCCGCGATCCGGCCCTATCCGAGCTACCGGTCCCACATGTGCCTGGCCAAGATCACGTTGGCGCCGAAAGGCTGAATGCGCGTCCATCTCGTCACGGCGGGGTTTTCGAGCGCGAACGGGCAGGGGCTGCTTGCGCCGCTGATCCGCCTGCGCCGGCAGCTTGCCGCGGCGGGTGCCGAGGTCGTTTTCTTCGAGACGGCCGACGAAGCCGCCGCCGATTGCGACGTGCTGGCGATCGAAAGCCGCGCGCTGCGCGGCGGGTGGCAGGACGGCGACGCGCAGCGCACGCTGGAAACGGTGGCACGGCGCAACCCGCAGATCGCCTATTTCGACATCCAGGACAGCACCGGCACGCTGCAGCCGCAGGCGCTACCGTTCGTACGCCGCTACTTCAAGAACCAGCTCCTGCGCGATCGGTCGCTCTATCGCGCGCCGCATTATGGTGGAAGGCTGTTCACCGATTTCGCGCACCGCCGGTTCGGCATCGTCGATCGCGAGGAGATGCGTTCCGAGCCGATTGCCGATGCCGCCGATCTCGCGAAACTTGCAGTCGGCTGGAATGCCGGTTTCGCGGATTACGGTTCCGGCGGAATCCTGCGCCGGGAGATCTACCGGCGCCTTCCTGTTTCGCCGCTGATTCGGCGACCCACGGGCTTCGCCGATCCGGCCGCGCCGCGTCCGGTCGGACTCGGCTACCGGATGACGCGCCGTTACGCGCGCGAGACGGTCGCGTTCCAGCGGGTCGAGACAGCAAGGCGCCTCGGTATCGGCGAGGAAATGCGCCTCGCCCGCGGAGCCTTCATGCGCGAGCTCGCGCGCACGCGCGTCGTCGTGTCGCCGTTCGGCTGGGGCGAGATCAATCTCCGCGACTACGAGGCGTGCATCGCCGGTGCCGCCATCGTCAAGCCGGACATGTCGCATCTCGAGACCTGGCCCGACCTGTTCGTCGCCGGCGAGACCTATCTGCCATATCGATGGGACTTCGATGATCTTGCCGATGTGACCGGCCGCGCGCTTGGGGACGAATGCTCGACGCGCGCGATCGCGGCGCGCGCGCAGGTCCTTTACCGGTCGGCCGTGGCAAGCGACGAGGGCGATGCGGCCTTCTGCGAGCGTTTCATGTCGCTTATGCGTGCGGTCCTGCCGGCGCCGTCGCCAACGAACGCAGCCACAACTCGGCATTGACCAGCGACAGCAGCAGCCCGGCGCTTTCCTTGCCCGGCGCGCTGCGGAAATCCTCGACGACGCGGCGCAGGCGTACGGCGTCACCGATGGCGGCAAGCCTGCCATTCGGCTCGGTCAGCATCTCGAGATAGCGCCCGAGCCCGTCGGGCCGCGACATCCAGTCCGCCACCGGGATCGTCAATCCCACCTTGCGCCGGTGGATCAGGTCGTGCGGCAGGTACTTCTCCGCGATGCGTTTGAGGATCGGCTTGGTCGCGCCGCCCGGTGCGCGCACGGCATGCGGCAGGGCATTCAGGACCGTCGCCAGCGGCTGGTGCGCGAACGGCACGCGCGCTTCGACCGACGCCGACATCGCCATCTTGTCCTGACGCATCAGCAGCGAACCGAGATAGGCGGTCTGGTCGACGGCGAACATCCGGTCGCGGAAATCCGCGAAGCGGCGCGCCGTATCGGCGCGCGCGCCGGCCCCGAGGGCGAGTGCCGGGAAGAGCGCTTCCATCGCCAGATTGTCGAAATAGACCGACGCGTATATCGCCGGATCGTGGCGCGCGTAGCGGCGCAGCTTCGCGTAGCGCGGCAGCAGCCGCCATGCGAAATCCGGCATCAGCCGGGCGAATACGCCCTGGCGGCGCAGTGCGCGCCAGTTCTTGTAGCGCGCGTAGCCGCCGAAGAACTCGTCGGCCCCTTCGCCGGTCAGCACGACGCGGTCGGTCTTGCGGATTTCGCGGCACAGCAGCATCAGCATCGGGCAGCCGGTGTGCGGCGTGGGGCCTTCCATGGCGACGACCGCCTGCGGCAGCGCCTCGGCGTACGCGGTTGCGTCAATGCGCAGTTCCGAATGCTCGACGCCGGTCCGCTCGACGACCATCCGGCGCCATTTGCCTTCGTCTTCGGGCAGGTCGCCCAGCGAGATCGCGTAGCTGCGTAGCCGGCCCGACACGCGCGCATGTGCCATCGCGGCGACGAGGCTCGAATCAATTCCGCCGGAAAGCTGGAGGGCGAAACCGACGTCGCTCTGCAGATGGTCGCGCACGGATGCTTCGACGGCTTCCTCGGCGCGCGCGTCTGCCTCGTCGGCCGTCACGGAGCCCGAAGCGAGCGTGGCGAGCGAATCGCAGAAACGAACCTCGCGCACCGTACCGTCGGAAATGCGCACGTGCAGCGCCGTTCCCGGCGCGACAAGCTCGATGCCCTTGAGATTCGACTTCCGTCCGGCGGCGAAACGGAACGCGAGCAGCTCGCCGAGCGCCTCCGGGTCGAACTCGGTCGGCACGAAACGACGCAGCGTGCGCATCTCGCTGGCGAATGCGGTCAACCCGCCGCGCGTTGCCACATACAGCGGCTTGATGCCCAGCGGGTCGCGCGCGGCGATCGCGGTGCCCTCGGTGCGGTCCAGCAGCACCAGCGCGAACATGCCTTCGAGCTTCTCGAATATCAGGCTGCCCCAGCGCTTATAGCCTTCGAGGATCGTCTCGCTGTCTCCATCGGTGCGCAGCGTCACGCCGGCCGCGCGCAGCTCGGCCTGCAGTCGGCGGTAGTTGTAGATCTCGCCGTTGAACAGCAGCGCGTAGCGTCCGGTCGGATCGACCATTGGCTGGTCGGCGACTGCTGTCGGATCGAGAATCGCGAGCCGTCGGAACACCATCGCCCAGCCGTCGCCCGAAAGCCTGCCGCCCGAGTCCGGGCCGCGATGCAGGAGATCCGCTTCGACGGCGTCGAGAAGCGCGTCGGGAAAGCGGCGACCGGCCTCGAAGAAGGCGGCGAGTCCGCACATGCGCGCGTCAGGCCTTCCAGGCGGGAATGTCGCGCCCGAGCAGTTCGAACAGCTTCCGGTTCTCTTCCTCGAACAGGCGCTTCAGATCGGCATGCTGCGCTTCGGGCAGGCGCGCGTAGCTGCTGCCGTCGCCGCCGCGGGCGAGCTTGCCGAACAGCCATTCCTTGATGCGCGTGCGCCGGCGCAGCGCCCGCCAGACGCCCAGGATGCCGGGCAGGTTCACGATCGGCGAGAGCACCTTGTAGAAGATGAAGCCGAAGGGCGGGGGCAGCACCTTCGTTTCGCCCACGCGCTGACGCAGGCTTAGCGGCACGAAGCTGTCGGACACGCCGAGGAAACGGCACAGGTCGGCGAAGAACGCCTCGGGATTCGCCGTGGCTTCCTCGTAGATGTAGATGCGCACGCGCTCCGCGCCGAACGCGTCGAGATAAGGTACGAGCTGGCGGTGGTAGTAGCCCCGGTCGAGAAGGGCGGGCGACACCTTGATCGCTTCCTCGAACGGCTTGGGATCCGGATCGTAGCGCCGGCGCATCCAGTAGGCGGAGTGCGCGCGCGCGACCGGCTCGCGCAGCAGGGCCACGATCTTCATGGCGGGATTGACCGCGCGGATCGCCTCGGCGACGTACGGGAAGAAGATGTAATCCGGCGTGATCTCGCCCGACACGCGCTTCGGATCGTCGGGAAATAGGGATTTATACCAGTCGAGCCCGTTCGCCATCCGGCTCAACCGGTCGTGCTCCGGGCGGATGAAGTAGTGGACCTCCTTCATGCGCGGCACGAACACCTCGGGGTGCTCGCTCAGGCACTCGTAGAGCCAGGTGGTTCCGGCCTTCTGGGCGCCGATCACGATGAAGCCAGGAATGCCCATTTTCCCTCTGCCGGCGACGCATTATCCGAAGTCGCGTCGATCGATAAACGATAGCCGACGCAAAATCAATTCGATTGGCTGGCCCACATTTCCTGCATTGGTCGGCGAGTTGCAAAGTCACAGGGGCAAGCGTATAAGCCTCGCGAAAATCGGCATTTTGGCACGTTTTGGAAGTAACCGGAGCGGTCTCGCGACATGGACGAACTCGATCGGCTCGAGAGTGAGAGTATCGGAATTTTCCGGGAAGCTTTTGCCGCAATCCATCCGATCGGAATGCTCTGGTCGATCGGCAAGGACTCCAACGTCATGGTGTGGCTCGCCCGCAAGGCGTTCTTCGGCCACCTGCCATTCCCCGTCATCCATGTCGACACGGGGTTGGAATTCCCAGAGGTGTACGAATTCCGCGACCGGGTCGCGCGCGAATGGTCGCTCAACCTGATCGCGGCCCCGTGCCCGCCGATCGAGGCGATGGACCAGTCGCTGCCGCCCAACGCTCGTTCGGCCAGCCGGAAGACGGCGGGCCTCAAGCAGGTCGTCGCCGACCACGGGTTCCGCGGCATCGTCGCCGGCATCCGGCGCGACGAGCAGAGCACGCGCGCCAAGGAGCGCGTCTTCAGCCCGCGCGGTTCGGAATCGAAGTGGGATTTCCGCAGCCAGCCGCCCGAGTTCTGGGGCCATTTCGCCACGACCGTGCCCGAGGGCGGCCACGTGCGGATCCATCCACTGCTGTCCTGGAGCGAGATCGACATCTGGCGCTATATCCAGCGCGAGCAGATTCCCGTCGTGCCGCTCTATTTCGCGCGCGACGGCAAGCGTTTCCGCTCGCTGGGCGAAAGCGACATCACCGTGCCCGTCGACAGCAACGCCTCGAACATCGCCGAAGTAATCGCCGAACTCGAGACGACCCGCGTGCCCGAGCGCGCCGGACGCACGATGGACCACGAGGCCGAGGATTCGTTCGAGCGCCTGCGCGTCGACGGATACATGTGAGATGATCAGGATTTCAGAAGCCGAAGCGGCCCGGCCGCTGCGTATCGTCGTCGTCGGTCACGTCGATCACGGCAAATCCACGCTCGTCGGCCGCCTGCTGCACGACGTCGGCGCGCTTCCTGACGGAAAGATGCGTCAGGTCGAAGCGAATTGCCGCAGCCGCGGCATGCCTTTCGAGTGGGCGTTCGTCACGGACGCGCTGCAGATCGAGCGCGATCAGGGCATCACCGTCGATGTCAGCCACATTCCGTTCAAGAGCAAGAAGCGCCCCTATGTCCTGATCGACGCGCCGGGTCACCGCGAATTCGTCAAGAACATGGTGACGGGTGCCGCCGCCGCGGATGCGGCGGTCCTCGTCATCGACGTGGCCGAGGGCGTGCGCGAGCAGTCGCGCCGCCACGGGCTCCTGCTGCATCTTCTCGGCATCGAGCAGGTCGCAATCGTCCTCAACAAGATGGATCTGATCGCATACGACCAGGCCCGTTTCGAGGCGGTGCGCGCCGAATACGAGGACTATCTCGCGTCGATCGGCGTCCGGCCCGCCGCGATGGTGCCCGTCGCGGCGCGCGAGGGCGCCAACGTCGTCGAGCGTTCGGCGACGATGCCCTGGTATCAGGGCTCGACAATGCTCGCCGCTCTGGATTCCTTCGCGCCCAAGGCGCGTCCGATCGAGCGGCCGCTGCGCCTGCCGGTGCAGGACATCTACAAGTTTGACCAGCGCCGCATCGTCGCGGGCAGGATCGAGAGCGGCCGCATCGCCGTGGGCGACACGATCGTGTTCTCGCCGTCGAACAAGACTACGCGCGTACGTTCGATCGAGCAGTGGAGTGCCGTCCCCGGATTCGTGCCGCCGGCGTCCTGCGAGGCCGGTCAGTCGGTCGGCATCACGACCGAGGACGAGATCGTCGTCGAGCGCGGCGACGTCATCAGCCACACGACCGACCTGCCTTTCGAGACCGACGTATTCCGCGCGCGCCTGTTCTGGCTCGGCCGCGAACCGCTCGAGGCGGGGCGCCGCATGACACTGCGGATCGGCACGCAGGCGATGCCGGTCGTCGTGCACGAGATCGGCCGCATCGTCGGCAGCGGCGACCTAACCGAGCGCAAGGGTACGCGCATCGAATCCTTTGACGTGGCCGAGATCGTGCTGCGCGCCTCGCGGATCGTGGCGCTCGACGCGTATTCGGCGAACGCGGCGACGGGCCGGTTCGTCCTCTCCGACGGCGCCGACGTGCTCGGCGGCGGCGTGGTCGAACTCGGCGGCTATCCCGACCAGCGCGCCGCGACCACCCGCAAGGGTGACAATCTCGTCCGCGTCGAGCACCGGGTGACCGGCGCCCAGCGCGCCCAGCGCAATGGCCATCGCGGCGGCGTCCTGTGGCTGACTGGCCTGTCGGGTGCCGGCAAGTCGACCATCGCCGTGGCGCTCGAGCAGGTGCTGTTCGCGCGCGGCATGCAGGTCTACGTCCTCGACGGCGACAACGTGCGGACCGGGCTCAACGCGAATCTCGGATTCGGTCCCGACGACCGCGCGGAGAACATCCGGCGCGTCGGCGAGGCCGCCGCCCTGTTCGCCGAAGCCGGCTTCATCGTCGTGACGGCCTTCATCTCGCCCTACCGGTCCGACCGCGCGCGCGCGCGCGAGGCGGCCCTGCGCATCGACGGTGCGGCCGGCTTCCACGAGGTTTTCGTGAAGGCGGGTCTCGATGTCTGCGAAGCACGCGATCCCAAGGGGCTCTACCGCAAGGCGCGGGCGGGCCAGATCGCCGAGTTCACGGGCATCTCGGCACCCTACGAGGCGCCCGAGATGCCGGAGATCGTCGTCGATACCGAGAAGCTGTCGGCCGACCAGTCGGTCGAACAGCTCGCCGACTATGTCGCACAGCGTTTCAAGGTCTAAGCTGCAATGATCCCTTTCGTCGATCTCAAGGCGCAGTACGCGCTGCTCGCACCGAAAATCGACGCGCGGATCGCGCGCGTCCTCAAGCACGGCCAGTACATTCTTGGCCCCGAGGTCGAGGAGCTCGAAGTCGAGCTCGCGAAGTTCTGCGGCGCGCGGCACGTCGTGACGCTCGCGAGCGGAACCGAAGCGCTGCGCGTGCCGATGATGGCCGAAGGCATCGGCGCCGGTGATGCGGTCTTCATGCCCGCCTTCACGTTCACCGCGACCGCCGAGGTCCCGGTGACGCAAGGTGCCGCACCGGTCTTCGTCGATGTCGAAGCCGATACGTTCCTGATGTCGCTCTCCGATCTCGAGCGGCAGATCGCGCGCGTGCGCGCGGAAGGCCGGCTTCGTCCCCGCGCGGTCATCGCGGTCGACCTTTTCGGCCTGCCGGCCGGCTATACCGAGCTTTCGGAACTCTGCGCGCGCGAAGGCCTGTTCCTGCTGTCGGACGCGGCCCAGAGCTTTGGCGCATCGCGCGCGAACCGTTCCGTCGGGACGCTTGCGCCCGTCACGGCGACGAGCTTCTTTCCCGCCAAGCCGCTGGGCGGGTACGGCGACGGCGGTGCCGTTTTCCTCGACGATCCGAAACTGGCGGCGGTCTACCGTTCGATCCGCATGCACGGTGCCGGCGAGGACCGCTACGACATCGTGCGCATCGGCACGAACGCGCGTCTCGACACGCTGCAGGCTGCGATCCTCCTCGCCAAGCTCGAGATATTCCCCGAGGAGCTCGTCCGCCGGGAAGCCGTGGCGAAGCGCTACGACGCCGGCCTCGCGGGCCATGTCGAGATACCGGTGCGGGTTGCCGGCGCGCTCAGCGCATGGGCGCAGTACACGATCAAGGTCGATGATCGCGCGCGCGTCGCGGCCCGCCTGAAGGCCGAAGGCATTCCGACGGCGATCTACTATCCCAAGCCGCTCCATCTGCAGCCGGCCTACGCGATCTACGGCGGCGGAGAGGGCAGCATGCCCGTCTCCGAGGCGTTGTCGGGCCGTGTGCTGAGCCTGCCGATGCATCCCTATCTGGACGACGCCACGGTCGACCGGATCGCGGCGGCCGTCCGCGCCGCCGTCACCGGCTGAGGCGCCGGGTGCAGGGCGCCCGCTTCCTGCCCGTTGCCGTCGCGGCGCTCGCCCTGCGTCTTTCCTACGTCCTCTGGCTTCCGGTCGACCGCGCGGACCGGGTAACGCCGGACTCCGGGCACTATCTCGACGCGATGCATGCGGCCCTCTGGGGGCTTCCGGAGCGCATGCCGCTCTATCCCGCCTATCTCTGGATCGTCGGTCGGCTGACCGGCAGCGGCGACGAAGTCTGGCCGGTCGTCGGCCAATGCTTCATCGACACTCTCACCTGCCTGATCGTCGCGGCGATCGCGGCGCGCTTCGACCCGCGCGCCGGCCTTCCTGCAGGGCTCGTCGCGGCTTTCAATCCGGTGCAGATCGTCTATGCCGGATTCATCCTGACCGACACGCTCTTCCTGTTCTTTGCGACGTTCGCGATATGGCGGTTCGTCGTCTGGACGGACACGATGCGGCCGGCGGAAGCGGCCCGGGCGGGCCTGCTGATGGCACTCGCGCTGATGGTGCGCGTGCATGTCTGGCCGTTTGCCCTGCTGCTGCCGGCCTTCTGCCTCGTCGTCGGTTTCCGGCGCGCGGATCCGGTACGGACGGCATCGAGTGCCGCAATTCTTGCCGTAGCGGTACTGCTTCCGCTTGCCGGTACGGCCATGATCAATCGTCAGCAGTCCGGGCATTTCGCGCTGACGACGCAGGGTGGCGAACATGTCCTCTACTGGATCGTCCCGCTCGTGCGCGAGGCGCAGTTCGGCGTGCCCTACGCCGAGGAGCGCGAGCGGCTCTACGACATATACAGCCGTCGCTATCCCGGCGGGTCCGGGATGGACCTGTTCGAGCGTACAGCAGCCCAGACGGAACTGGCGCGCGAGGCGATGGCCGACGTCAAGTTGACTGCGATCCTGCGCAGCTGGACGGGCGGCATGTTCGTCAATCTCTTCGCGCCGGCACTCACGCAGGTGCCGGCTGTTTCGCGACTGCCGCGCGTTTCGTGGTACGCGACTGTCGGCGACGATCCGGTGTCACGCCTGAAGAACTATTTCCACGCGGTCGAAGGGGGTGCGTTCGCGCGACTCCTTGCCGCGGGACTCGCGATCGAGATGGTTCTGCGTGGCCTGGCGGCCGGCGGGCTTGCCCTGCTGCTGGTCCGGCGGCGCATGCTGCCGGCGCTGTCGCTGCTTGCCGGATGGGCGCTGTTCACGTTGTTGATCGCGGGACCTGTGGTGGCGCCGAAATACCGGCTGCCTGCTGAACCGGTCTTCTGCGTGTTTGTCGGTGTCGTGATCGCGCGCGTGTTCAGATATTCCAGCGAACCCGCCAATCCTGCCACATCAGGATGACCCACAGCGCATATTGATGGTTCTGCCGGCCGGACAGGTGTTCGGCCCACAACGCCCGGACCGGCGCGGGATCGAGCAGGCCGCCGGCGGCGAGTGCAGCAGGCGACAGCAGGGCCTCGGCCCAGTCGCGCAGGCGGCCGCGCAGCCAAGCGTCGATCGGGATCGCGAACCCCATTTTCGGCCGTTCGTAGAGTGCCCGCGGCACGTAGCGCTCGAGTACGGCGCGCAGCGGATACTTGCCACGCCCGTCGGCCATCTTGAACGACGGAGGCAGTGTCCAGGCATATTCGACCACGCGGTGATCGAGCAGCGGCTCTCGGCCTTCGAGCCCGACCGACATCGTCGCGCGATCGACCTTCGCGAGAATGTCGTCGGGCAGGTAGGTCAACGTGTCTAGCGCCTGCGCACGCGCGCTCGCCTCGGGGAAGTCGTTGCGGAACGTCGTGTCCCACAGCGTGCCGCGCAGTTCGCCCGCGCGCGGCGCGATCCGCGAAGGGTCCGGCCACTGGCTGACGAGCCGGCGATAGATGTCGTCCGGATCGGTCAGGTCCATCAGCGCTGCCGTCTTGTGGAGCTTCTCGCCGATGCGCGACGGGATCCGGCCCTCGGGTAGCAGGCGCGCGAGACCGTCCCATGTTTCGGGCGAAAGGCAGCGGATCGCGCCGGCGGCTGCGCGTCGGGCGACGCGCCCGAGCGTGCCGTCGAATCGCGTCAGGTTGTCGATCCAGGCATAGCGGTTGTAGCCGGCGAAGTTCTCATCGCCTCCGTCGCCGGACAGGGCCACCGTCACGTGCTTTCGCGCCATCGCCGAGACGAGGGCAGTCGGAATCTGCGACGGATCTGCGAACGGCTCGTCCCATGTGTGGGACAGGCCGGGGATCAGTGCGATCGCGTCCTCCGGATCGAGATAGTGTTCCGTATGGTCGGTGCCAAGATGCCGGGCGACCTGTGCGGCATGCTGCGCCTCGTCGTAGCCGCGTTCGCGGAACCCGATCGTGAAGGTGCGGACCGGCTTTTCGCTCTGCGCCTGCATCAGGGCGACGACGACCGACGAATCGATCCCGCCCGACAGGAATGCGCCCAGCGGCACATCCGCCTCCATGCGGATCCGCACGCTGTCGCGCAGGAGCCGGTCGAGATTCTCGACCTCCGTAGCCGCATCGATCGGGCGATTCCAGCGCGCCCGGCCGGCGATCGCCGCTGCGCGGAAATCCCAGTAGGTCGACAGGACCGGCTCGCCCCCGGCACGTATCTCGAGGATGGCAGCCGGTGGCAGCTTGCGCGCCTGGCGATAGATCGAGGCGGGAGCGGGCACGTAGCCGTGGCGCAGATACGATCCGAACGCCGCCTCGTCGAGCGTCCAGTCGCAGCCGGGCACCGTGCGCAGGGCTTTCAGCTCCGATGCGAACGCGATCCGGCGACCGTCCCACGAATAGTAGAGCGGCTTGACGCCCAGCCTGTCGCGCACGAGCAGCAGGCGCTTCTCGCGCGCGTCCCAGAGCGCGATGGCGAACATCCCGACGGTCAGGCCGAGCGTCGCTTCGAGGCCCTTGCGCGCCAGTGTCTCGACGAACACTTCGGTATCTGACGTGCCGCGCAGCGCGACGCCGTCCCGGACGAGTGCGGCGCGAAGGTCGCGATGGTTGAAAAACTCGCCGTTGAACGCGATCGTCCAGCGCCCGTCCGCCGACGTCATGGGCTGGAAGCCGGTCTCCGTCAGATCGACGACCGCCAGCCGCCGGTGGCCGAGCGCCACGCCCTGCTCGGCGCGCGTCCAGAATCCCTCGCCATCGGGGCCGCGATGGGCGATCGCGTCACACATCGCGCGGACTGTGCGCTGCAGGCCGGCTTCGTCGAGCGATCTGGTCCGATCAAACAGTCCGGCAATGCCGCACATCGCGAATCCTATCCGGGAACCCGGAGCCGTTCTTGCCCGCAGCGCGCGCCGGGCGCAAGGGGCCAGCTCCAATCCGGGCTTGCGTCCGCGAAATGCCCCTGTTATCAGGCAGATATGTCGAGAATGAAGGCATCCTGCAGGTTGCTGGGTCTCGCGGTCGTCGGGCTCCTGCTTTCGGCGTGCGGCTTCGAGCCGCTGCTCGGGCAGTTCCCCCACTCGCGCGGGCAGGCGAATCTGACGGAGATCCGGGTCGAAACGATTCCGGACCGGTCCGGACAGCTTCTTCGCAACCGGCTGGTCGACGCGTTCGGATCGAAGACGCCGTCACGCTACACGCTGAACGTCCAGCTGCGCGAGCCGCGCCAGATCCTGGCCGTGCGCCGCGACGACGTGATCAGCCGGTCGGGTTACACCGCCACCGCGACATTCTCGCTGGCCGAGGTTGGCGGGAAGGCGATTTTCGGCGGAACGGCGAGCTACACGACCGACTACGAGATCGCGAATTCCGAATACGCCACGCTCGCCAGCCGCGACGATGCGCGCGAGCGGACGCTCGAACTCGTCAGCGCCGACATCCGCGCGCAGATCGCGGTCTTTTTCAGGAACAGGGCCGCCGGGCTATAGGCCGGCAAGCCGGAACTCGCCGAGATTACGCAGCCCGAACCTGAACAGCAGCGCCGTATCGGGCGGAATTTCGGCGCGGCCGATGTTCCGCCGCGTGAGGTCGATCCCCCAGATCACACAGTCGTCCTCGTAGACCAGCGTCGCGCCGGCGACGAGGACTCCGCGTTCCGCGGCGTTGAGCGCTTCCGAAACCCGCCCGCGCACCGACCAGTTCTGGTCGATCTGGCTGCTCAGCGAGTGCGAGATCTGGTTGATCGAATTCGTCGCCGACGGCTGCAGCGCGCGATCGATGCTGATGTGCGATACGCTGTAGCTGAGCGCACTCCCGCCGAACGCGGCAGTCGCGATCGACCGCTGCAGCTCGCGCGTCGCGTTGTCGAACTGGTAGCGGTGCGTGACCCGCAGCCACGAGGACGGCATGAAGATCGTCCGACCGATCAGGTCGGAAAAGCGGGTGTCGATCCCCGATCCGGCTGTGGCGGCGGACTCGGTGTTCGAACGGTACTGCTGGCCGAGGAAGATCGAGACGCGCTGGCTGGACGAGCGCATCAGCTCGGCCGTGAAGCCGTAGACGAAGCGCTGCCCGGATTCCAGACGGTCGCGGCCGCTGAAGCGGTTCGTCCGGAACAGGTTGGTGTCGTCGAAGGTCAGGGCGCGGCTGTCCTCGTTGGGCAGGTCGCGCTGCGCGCCCATGTTGGGTGCCACGTAGACGGCGGCCATCGGCTCGATGATCGTGCTTACCGCACCATGCCTGCGCACGAGCGGATAGCGCCACGAGAACGCCGCCTGCGGCATCGCCCGGAAATTCGTGCCGCTTTCGGTCGGCCGGAACTGGTCGGAGGTCGGCCCCTGGCGCTGGACGTCGTACGCGTCCGTCTGGACCGAGAGCGTCATCGCATAGATCTCGCCGGAGCGGGTCGTGTACGGCAGCGTCCAGCCGCCAAGCATCCCGACATGGCGCGATTGTGTGCCGCGGCTGCGATGGATCGCGACGGCGTCGCCGTCGAACGTGAAGCGCCCGCCAGCTCGGCCGGGTTCGCCTTCCCACCGGTAGCGCGCCGCAGGCAGCACGACGGGCGTCAGGGTCGGGTCGTCTTCTGGCCGCAGGCCCTGGAATGCGAGGGCATCGACGATCGCATAGCTGCGCTCGCCGAATCCTTCGGTGTAGAGCCGGCTCTCGAGACTGTTCTGCTGGAGGAAATTGAAGCGCTGGTAGAGCCGGTAGCGGTCGATATAGGTCTTGTCCGACGCGCGCGTGGCGTCGAAGCCCCATCGCCACGTATCGTCGATGTCGAAGCGGCCGTTGCCGCCGACATGTCCGCGGACGGTCGGGAAGCCCTCTCCCTGACGACGCGTGTTCAGGACCGAGCCGTTGAACTGCGCCTGTCCGGCGGCGAAGCGCTGGCGATACTCGCCTGAGAGCATCGGGTTGTCGTTGAAAAGGATGCTCGGCGCGATCGTCGCGTCGCTCGTCGGCGAGATCGCCCAGAAATAGGGCGTCGTCACCATGCCGCCGGTCCGCGAGGACGTCGACAGTTCCGGGAACAGGAAGCCGGATGCGCGCTTCTCCGTGCCGTCGGGATGCGAAAAGTACGGCGTGTAGAAGACCGGAACGCCCGCGACGTCGAGCGTGGCGTCCTGATAGGTAACGGTCTTCTTGTCCTGGTCGTGGTTGATGCGCGAGGCGCGAATCTGCCAGATCGGCGCGCGCGTCGGATCCTTTTCGCAAGGCTCGCACGGCGTATAGATGGCACGGCGCATCACGGTGTTCGTGCCGTCCGCCCGGCGCGCGGTGACCGTCGCGAAGCGCGACTGGTCCGCGATGATGAGGCGCAGGTTGCGCATGACGCCGTCGCGCATCTCGTTCGTCAGTTCGGCGTACTCGGCGAACGCGACCTCGCCGGTCGGCTCGACGACCACGACGTTTCCGGTCGCCGTGACGACGTCGGTGCGGCGGTTGTAGCTGACGGAGTCGGCGGTAAGGACGCGGTCGCCCTGCGAGATCTCGACCTTGCCCGAGGCGGTGACGATGCCGAGTTCCTCGTCGACGGAGACTTCATCGGCCTTCAGCAGCGCCGGCGGGGCTGGGGCGCGCTGCGCGTGGGCGGGCGTGGCACCGAGGCACAGTGCGACCGCCGCCGCGATCGCGGCCGCCAGGCTGCGGATGCGCATTCCGGTGCGGTGGAGGTCGGGGTGCGCTGGCACGTCGAGACGGCTTTCGGGAAGGCGATGGGACGCGGGACTATAGCGACTCTGGCAAACCGCCACATACAGATAATTCCCCGCGGCAGAAAGCCGGTTCGTGGGGCGTTCTCAATGAGTTGGGTGGTGTCGGCGCGATACTCGGAAGATGTGGTATGTTGGTCCGGTGACTCGTGTCCGGCCGGCTTGCCCGGAATGCCCGCGACCTGTTAGATGGCGGCGTTTTCGGATTCCCTCCCAATAAGGGCCGCAAAAGCAGTGCCGCTGCCGATCCGCCTCGCTCCTTCGATCCTTTCTGCCGATTTCGCGCGGCTCGGCGAGGAGATCCGCGCGATGGAAGCGTCCGGTGCGGACTACATCCATGTCGACGTGATGGATGGGCATTTCGTTCCGAATATCACGCTCGGGCCGGCGATCGTCCGGGCGATCCGGCCGCACACGAAACTGCCGCTCGACGTCCATCTGATGATCTCGCCGGTCGATCCGTTCGTGCGCGAATTCGCGGAGGCCGGAGCCGACATCATCACCGTGCATCCCGAAGCCGGCCCGCACGTCCACCGGACGGTCCAGTTGATCCGGGGGCTCGGCAAGCGCGCCGGACTTTCGATAAATCCGGGGACGCCGGTCGAGACGGTCTATCCACTGCTCGACGATCTCGACCTGGTGCTCGTGATGTCGGTCAATCCCGGGTTCGGTGGGCAAAGCTTCATTCCGGGCGCGCTCGCGAAGATCGCCGCCCTTCGCGCGCGCATCGACGCGACGGGCCGCAGGATCGATCTCGAGGTTGATGGCGGCATAAATCCGGAAACCGCGCCGCAGGCGCGCGATGCGGGCGCCGACGTCCTCGTGGCCGGAACCGCCGCGTTCACGGGCGGTCCTGCGCGATACGCCGAGAACCTGCGACACCTGCGCGGGGGTTGAACATGGCCGCGCGCGGGGCCAGACCCCGATTCCGGGACGCCTGGAACGGTTCCTTCCTTTACGGGTTCATGTTGCGCGGCCGCACGCCGCTGCGTCTCAGCCGGCTGGCGCCTCCGCCGCTTCCAGGCGATGCCGCGCGCGGAACAGCGATCGCGGCGGGCAAGCTGGTCTGCGCGGGTCGCGCACTGGTTGCCGAGCGGCCGGAATGGGATGCGCGGGACCTGACCGAAGCCGCGCGCATCGAACTCAATTCCTTCGACTGGCTGGACGACGTTGCGCAGGCCGGCGGCGAGATCGCGCAGGGCCGGGCCCGCTCGCTCGTCGAGGACTGGGTGAGCGCAAATCCGGGCTGGCGGGCGGGTGCCTGGGACGCCGAGCCGACCGGGCGGCGCATCGCCGCATGGCTGACGCACGCACCTTTCCTGTCGCGCGGCGACGGCGACCGGTTCGGGCCGATGTTCCTGGAATCGCTGTGCCGCCAGGCGCGCCACCTTGCGCGAAGCTGGCAGTCCGCGCCGGCCGGAATCGCGCGGCTGCGCGCGTTGCGCGGGCTGGTCTACGCGCACTCGTGCGGCCTCCTGCCGACGGCCGGCCTCGCCGCCGCCGCAGCAGCACTCGGCGGCGAGGCCGTTCGGCAGCTTCACGCCGACGGATTCCACGTCGAGCGCGGACCCGGCGCGCAGTTCGCGGCACTCGCAGCACTCGTCGACAGCCGCATGGCTCTGGAAGCCGCGTCGTTTCAGGTGCCGGACCGGATGCACGACGCGATCGACCGGCTTGCACCTGCCGTGCGGTTCTTCCGCCACGGTGACGGTGGTTTCGCGCTGTTCGAGAATTCCAACGTCGAGGATCCGGCCCGGATCGACGAGGTACTCGCGCGCGCGCGCTGCCCGTCGCCGCCGCCCGAACGCACGACGACGTGCGGATTCGAGCGCGTCGCCGCGGAGCGCACGCTGGTGCTGATGGATGCAGGCCTGCCGCCCGGCACCGGGCACGACGCGCATGCGCATGCGGGCACGCTTGCCGTCGAGATTTCAGCCGGGCGCGAGCGCATCGTCGTCAATTGCGGTGCGGGCCCGCGCGACGGATCGGACTGGTCGCTCGCCCTGCGTGCCACGGCGGCGCACTCGACGCTGGTCGTCGAGGACACGAGCACGTTCGAGCCGATCCCGGGCGGGCTGCGTCGACGGCTGCCTGCCGTCGCGTGCACGCGCGACGAGGCCGACGGCAATGTCTGGCTCGAAGCAACCCACGACGGCTACGTACAGCTTTTCGGATTCGTCCACCGGCGCCGACTGTTCGTCGCGCGGGACGGGCGCGACATCCGCGGCGAGGATTCGCTGGTGCCCGCCGCCGGCGCCACACCGGTACCGTCGGCACGATTCGCGCTGCGTTTCCATCTGGCGCCCGATATCCAGGCGTCGGTCATCCAGAACGGCGCTGCGGCCCTGCTGCGCACGGCCAGCGGCCAGGCCTGGCGCCTGCAGATTTCGGGCGCCGTGCTCGAACTCGGCGAGAGCGTCTCGTTCGCGCGCGCCGGCAGTGCGCGCCGCGCCAGCCAGTTCATCGCCTCGGGCATTGCCGACGAGACCGGCGCCACGGTCAAGTGGGCGATCAAGGGCATCGCGAATGCGCGCTGAATGCGGCAATCCCGGCAACCGCACGGGGAACGGAAGGATCGGGAATGCCTGACGAGATCGTAGAGTCCAGCCCGGGCGCCGCGCGGCGCGCCGCCGTTGCGGCATTCCGCGACGCGAACGAGGGTGCGCGCGAAACATGGCGGCGTCGGCATGCGTTCTACCACGAGGAAGACGTGCAGGCGCTCCGGTTCCTCGTGTCGACGGGCCGCTCGGTGCTCGCCGTCGGCTGCGGAGACGGCCACCTGCTCGACGCGCTCGAGCCGCGGCGCGGGCTCGGCATCGATCCGTCGGCGACGGCGATCGAGGTCGCCCGCACGCGCCATCCCCGCCAGGAGTTCCGGCAGGTCGACATCGAGGCGCCCGACGCGTTCGCGAATCTGGGCGAGACGTTCGACATCATCCTGCTGGCCGACTCGATCGGCTGGCTCGACGACATCGAGGCCGTGTTGTCGCGCCTGCACGCCGTCTGCCATCCGGACACGCGCATCGTCCTTTCCTACCATGCGCCGGGGTGGGAACCCGCCCTGCGCGCGGCGGACCGCCTCGGCCTCAAGGCGCCGATGCCGCCGCTCAACTGGCTGGGCATGGCGGAACTCGCGGCACTTGTCGATCTCGCGGGGTTCGAGGTGATCCGCCGCGAGTGGCGCACGCTCGTCCCGTTCCGCCTGCTTGGGCTCGGCACGCTCTTCAACCGGCTGTTCGCCCCGCTTCCGGCCGTCCGGCGCCTGTGCCTGCGCCACTATCTCGTCGCCCGGTCGCGCAAGACGATGGCACCGCCGCCGCGTTCCGCCAGCGTCATCATTCCGGCGCGCAACGAGCGCGGCAACATCGAGAGCGCCGTCCGTCGCCTGCCGCAGTTCTGCGAGCGGGTCGAGATCGTCTTCGTTGAGGGCCATTCCAAGGACGGCACACTCGAAGAGATGCACCGCGTGAAGGCCGCCTATCCCGATCGCGACATCAAGATCTTCGTGCAGGACGGCAAGGGCAAGGGCGACGCGGTCCGCAAGGGCTTCGACAATTCGACGGGCGACGTGCTGATGATCCTCGACGCCGACCTGACGGTGTCGCCCGAGCAGATGCCGAAGTTCTTCCGGCAGATCGCCGAGGGGAACGGCGAGTTCGTCAACGGCACCCGCCTCGTCTATCCGATGGAGGACGAGGCGATGCGGCCGCTCAACCGCATCGCGAACCACGCGTTCTCGATCATCTTCACGTGGCTGCTGAACCAGCGTTTCACCGATACGCTCTGCGGCACCAAGGTGCTGCGACGCGCGCATTACGAAGCGATCGCCGCCAACCGCCTATATTTCGGCGACTTCGATCCGTTCGGCGATTTCGACCTGATCTTCGGCGCCGTCAAACTCAATCTCAAGGTGGTCGAGATCCCCGTCCGCTATCTCGCCCGCAGCTACGGCGAAACCCAGATCTCGCGTTTCCGCCACGGCTGGCTGCTTCTCCAGATGGTCGTATTCGCCTGGCGCAAGCTGAAGGCCTATTGATGGGCGGTCCCGCGATCCTCGTCACAGGCGGAGCCGGCTATGTCGGCGCCCATGTCTGCCGCGCGCTCGCGGCGGACGGCTTCCTTCCGGTCGCCTACGACGATCTCAGCGCCGGGCATCGCGACTTCGTCAAATGGGGCCCGCTCGTCCACGCGAAGATCGAGGACGCAGCGGCACTCGACGCGGCGATCGCCGCGCACGCCATCGTCGCGTGCGTGCATCTGGCCGGATCGATTGAGGTCGGCCTGTCGGTGCGCGAACCGGTGCGCTTCTGGCAGAACAACGTTTCGGGCACGCTTGTCCTGCTCGACAGGCTGCGCGCGGCGAAGGTCGGCGCATTCGTCTTCTCGTCGACCGCCGCGGTCTATGGCGAACCGGAAAGCGTGCCGATGGCCGAAGCCCACCCCAAGCGGCCGACAAATCCCTACGGCGAGACGAAGCTGGCGGTCGAGCAGATCCTCGCGGCCGAGGCGCGCGCGCGCGGCCTTTCATGGATCGCGTTCCGCTATTTCAACGCCGCCGGTTCCGCCTGGGCCGACGGAATCGGCGAGGACCATTCGCCGGAAAGCCACCTGATCCCGCTCGCCTGCCAGGCCGCGATGGGCACGCGCCCGCCGCTGACGATCTTCGGCGACGACTACCCCACGCCCGACGGCACGGCGCTGCGCGACTATATCCACGTCGCCGACCTGGGTGCGGCGCACGTGCAGGGTATTCGCCGTGCGCTGGCCGGCGGAATCGGGGCGCCGTTCAATCTGGGGACCGGCACGGGCTATTCGGTGCGCCAGGTCGTCGAGACGGTCGGCCGCATCGCGGGCAAACCCGTGCCGCACGCGTTCGGCGCGCGTCGGCCCGGCGACAGCCCGGCACTGGTCGCCGATCCGTCGGCGGCCGCACGCGAACTCGGCTGGCGCGCGCAATCCTCCGCACTCGAAACGATCGTCGCCGACGCGTGGACGTGGCACCAGAAGCGCCACGCGCCTAAAGCTTGAGATAGGCCTCGATCTGCCGGCGCGTCGCGGCGGCCATGTCGCCGCCCTTGCGCCATTCGGCGTACCAGGTGGCCGTCCATTCGACAGCCTGTGCGAAGTCGAGCTTCGCCTTCCAGCCCAGCTCGTCGCGCGCGCGATCCGCCGACAGGGTCAAATACGGCGCTTCGGGCGGGATCTCGGCATTCTCCAGCGTCCAGCCGGGCTTGCCGGCGAAGTGCTTGCCGAACGCGTCGACCAGTTCGGCGACGGTGCGTTTCTCGACCGCTTCGGGGCCGAAATTGAACGCGTCGTCGATCGGCCGCGCGGCAAGCGCGAGGTAGCCCGCCAGCGGATCGAGCACATGCTGCCACGGCCGCACCGCGTTGGGCCGGCGCAGCACCAGCGGCTTGCCCGCCTGGAGGGCGCGCACGGCATCGGGAATCACGCGATGGGCCGCCCAGTCGCCGCCGCCGATCACGTTGCCCGCACGCGCGGTGGCGAGCGGGACCTTGCCGGCGAAATAGCTTGCCCGGAAACTGTCGACGACGATCTCGCACGCCGCCTTGCTCGCCGAATAGGGATCGTGCCCGCCGAGCCGGTCGCTTTCGACGAACGCGCGTCCGCCGCCGTCATTGGCATAGACCTTGTCGCTGGTGACGACGAGGATGCGTGCCACACCGGCCGCCTTGCGGCACGAATCGAGCACGCTCGCGGTGCCGGTCACGTTGGTCGAGAACGTGTCGACCGGATCGGCGAGCGACGGCAGGACCAGTGGCTGAGCGGCCATATGGATGACGGTCTCGGGCGCGAATTCGGCGACGATCCTGGCGAGGCGCGCCGCGTCGCGGATGTCGCAGATCTCGTGGCGCGCGCAGCGTTTCGTGCCGTCGATCAGCGCGAACAGGGAAGGCGACGTCGGCGGATCGAGCGAGACGCCGCAGACCTTGGCGCCGAGCATCTCGAGCCAGACGAGCAGCCACGCACCCTTGAAGCCGGTATGTCCGGTCAGCAGAACGCGCTTGCCCGCGAAGGAATCGCCCATGGGCGGACCCTATCGCGCGACGCGGGGCACGCTCAAGCCTGCCGCACGAGGCGCGCGGCGTAGAACCCGTCCATCCCGCCGGCCTCGGCCCAGTGGCAAGGCAGCGTGACGAGATCGCCGTCGTCCGACACGAGTGTCGCGTCGCCGCCGATCTCGGCCGGGTCCACGCGTCGGCGGACGAAGGCCTTGTTGCGCGCAAGGAACGCGGCGACGCGGCTGCGGCCTTCGCGCGGATCGAGCGAACACACGGCGTAGACGAGCGTGCCGCCCGGCGCCGTCATCGCGGCGGCGGCGTCGAGCAGGCGGTCCTGCACGCCGACTAGCTTGTCGGCGTCGGCCGGCGATTTGAGGTACGCGATCTCGGGATTGCGGCGCAGCGTGCCGCTGGCCGTGCACGGCGCGTCGAGCAGCACGTGCCCGACGGGTGCCTCGGGCTTCCACGCGGCGACGTCGGCGGCCACGCATGTCGCCGTCAGGCCCGTGCGCGCGAGATTCTCGCGCAGGCGGCCGAGCCGGCCGGCCGACTGGTCGACCGCGACGACGCGCGCCCCGGCGGCGGCGAGTTGCAGCGTCTTGCCGCCCGGTGCGGCACACAGATCGAGCACGTCCTTGCCTGACACATCGCCGAGCAGGCGGGCGGGGAGAGCGGCGGCGGCGTCCTGCACCCACCACGCGCCCTCGGCGAAACCGGGCAGTTCGGTCACGCCGCCACCGTCGGCCAGCCGCAGCGAGCCGTTAGGCAGCAGGCGGGCCCCCAACTTCGCGGCCCAGCCTTCGGAATCCGCCTTGACCGACAGGTCGAGCGGCGGTTCGCCGGCATGTACGGCGGCAACGGCGCGCGCGTCCGCCTCGCCATGTGCCGTCGACAGCACGTGCCACAGCCAGGGCGGGGTATCGAGGCGGGCGGCGTCGAGTTCGGCCAGCATGGCCTTGCCGTCGCGCGCCACGCGGCGCAGGACCGCGTTGACGAGGCCCTTCAGCTTCTCCTCGCGCCGGCCGCACAGCGCCACGGTCTCGCCGACCGCGGCATGGTCGGGCGTGTCGAGCAGCAGCAGTTGGGCCGCCCCCAGCCGCAGGATCGTCTCGACCGGCTGGGGCGGGGCACCCTTGTCCAGACACTTGGCCAGCACGCCGTCGAGGCTGCCGCGCCGGCGCAGCACGCTGGCGGCCAGCAGCCGGGCGAAGGCGCGGTCGCGCGGCTCGAGATCGGCAAAACCGCGCACGAGGCCGGCCGCCTCGTCGAGCGTGCGGTATTTCTGGAGCACCTGATCCAACAGGTCGCGGGCGACCGTGCGGGCCGATGCCACGGCTTGTGGGCGCTTGTCTTTCCGGGGCTTGGCCATGGGCGACGCAAAATGGGCGATCGCGCGCCGCGGTTCAAGGAATAAGCGGCATGGCTCTTGCGTTCTGATCGGGAATAGGGAATCGATACGCGCCCACGGAAAAGCCGCAATGACCGATTTCGCCCCGATCCGCAGTTCGCGCCCCCGCTCGATGAGCCGCCTTCAGGCGCTCGCCCTTGCGGTGGTCCTGATTCTCGGCGGCATGGCGATCGCACGGGCGGACCGCGCGGCCGACCTTCCGGCAGTCGCTCCAGTCGTTTCCCAGTAAGCCGGCTTCAGCCCCAAGGACTCCTGCGCCGGCGACCCGTCACCGGCACCGACGTGCGCCGCACGCTTCCGCCCGCCGCCATCTCGCGCGCCTGCTCCGCCAGGGCCGCGATGCGGTTGGCCGGGTTCGGGTGCGTCGAGAACAGGTTGTCCATTCCGGCACCCGTCAGCGGGTTCATGATGAACAGGTGCGCGGTCGCGGGGTTGCGCTCGGCCGCGTCGCTCGGGATGTGCGCGACACCCTGCGCGATCTTCTCGAGGGCGGAGGCGAGCGCCATCGGGTCGCCGCAGATCTCGCCGCCCGCGCGGTCGGCCGCGTATTCGCGCGAGCGGCTGATCGCCATCTGCACGAGGCTCGCCGCCAGCGGGGCGACGATCATGACCGCGATGGTGCCGACGATGCCGAGCCCGCCGCGCTCGCGGTTGCCGCCGCCGAACATCATCGCGAAATTGGCGAGCATGCCGATGGCGCCTGCGATCGTCGCGGTCACGGTCATGATCAGCGTATCGCGGTTCTTCACGTGCGCGAGCTCGTGCGCCATCACGGCACCGACCTCGCGTTCGTCGAGCATCTCGAGCAGGCCGCGCGTGGCCGCCACCGCCGCGTTCTCGGGATTTCGGCCGGTGGCGAACGCGTTGGGCTGCGGATCGTCGATCAGATAGACCTTCGGCATCGGCAGGCCGGCATTGGCGGCCAGGCCCGCGACGATGGCGTGGAAGCGGGGGGCCTCGTCCGGGCCGACCTCGCGCGCGCCGTACATGGACAGCACCATCTTGTCGGCGTTCCAGTAGGCGAACAGGTTCATGCCGGCGGCAACCACGAAGGCGACAAGCATGCCTCCCTCGCCGCCGAGCATGAAGCCGATGGTGAGGAATAGGCCGGTCATGGCGGCGAGCAGAATTGCGGTCTTGGCGTAGTTCATGCGCTATCAGGTATGTGCGGCAAGGCGTCGGTTCAAGGCTTGCTCTCTGCCGCCGGTCGGCCTATACGCGCATATGGGTACCACAGAGAACGCACTATCTATAGTACGCGCGCGGCCGCTCGCGTCAGACGGCCTGCCTTCCAATCGGTGACGGGACCCTGACCTTGCCGTCCAGATTTCCCGCCGGCACGAAGCGGATCGCCGCGGTCATCCTGACCGTCGGAGCGGCCGCACTCGTCCTGCAGGCGGTCGATGCGCCCGAACTCCTGCGGCGCCTGTCGCAGGCCGATCCGGCGGCGGCGCTGACCGTCGCGTTGCTGTTCGTTGCCAGCGCCGTCGTTTCCGCCTGGCGGCTGCACAGATCGCTCGCATTTTTCGGCGCACCCGTGCCATTCGCGCTTTCGTTCCGTGCCGCCGTGGCGGGGCTCGTGTCGAGTCTCGTCATCCTTGGCATCTTCGGCGCGCTTGCCGGCCGGCAGGCCGTCCTGCGGCGGGCCGGCGTGTCGGCCGGCACGGGCGCGCTGACCGTCGCGACGGAACGGCTGGCGGTTGCGGTGGTCAGCGGCGCCTTCTGCGCGGTTGCGGCCGCCCTGCTCTATGCCGAGGACGTCGTGGGCCAGATCGTCGGCCGGTTCTCGCTCGTTCCGCTTGCATTGGTCTGCGCAACCGTCGGAGTCTGGCATTTCCGCCACGCCAAAAGCCGTCTGGAACGCCGGCTGGCGTCGGCACTGGTCGCGCCGGCTACGGCGCTGCGCGCGGGCGAAATGCTGTTCCTGGCCACCATCAGCCAGGGACTGTCGGTCGCGGCCTATGTTGTCGCGGCGCGCTCGATCGGCGTCGAGGCCGGCATCGGCGGACTGATGCTTGCCGGAGCCGTCGTCAGCTTTGCGGCAAGCCTGCCGATCAGCGTGAACGGCTGGGGCGTGCGCGAGATCGCGGCCGTATCCGCATTCGGCGCCCTCGGCGTGGCGGCGGAGCCGGCCGTGGCACTGTCGATCCTCGTCGGCCTGTGCGCCACCGTCGCCGTCGTGGCGCTCGCACCCGTCCTGGCGCTGCGCGTGCGCGAGCACGTTCCGGCGATGCCGACCGCCGGCGAACCGGCACGCCTCGATCTCGACGCCGTCTTCGCTTTCCTTGCGGCGATCGCGGCCTGCATCCTTGTCTTCTTCCAGACGCACGTGTTCGTTTTTGGCGCATACATATCGGTCAATCTCGCAGATCCGGTCGCCCTGCTTGCCCTGGGGGCGGCGGCCGTCGCTGCCGTGTCGGCGCGCGCGCGGCCGGCCTGGCTGTCGCCGGGGCTCGCCGCCTGGTTCCTCGCTACGACGTTCGTCCTGCTCTGCGGTTTCGCCGTTGGTGCCGCCGATTTCGGCGTCACGGGATGGGCGCTCAACAACCGCGTCTTCGGATGGTTTGTGCTGCTCGGCTACTTCTGCATCGGCGCCGCCGTGGCGGGCGCGCTCGGGCGCCACGGAGTGCGGCGCATCCTCGAGACGATCGTGCTTGTCGCGGCCGTGATCGTGCTCGCCTACTCGATCGAACGCTTGATGCCGCTCTACGGCTTCGGCGAGTGGCCGTCGACGTTCGACTATTCCGGCTATGCCGCGAACCGCAATGCCTTCGCGTTCCAGCTTCTCGTCGCGGCGAGTGCCGCTCTCGCGGTGTGCCTCGCGACGCAGCGGCGACCGACGCGATGGCTCGACGCGCATGCGGCGGCACTCGGCCTAATCGTGTTCGGCATCTGGCAGACGCGTTCGCTTGCCGGCGCCATCACGGGGGCAAGCGTGCTTCTGGTCGTCGGATTTCTCGGTGACGCGACGCGCAGCCTGGCAATGCGCGGCATCGTCTGGTCGTTCGCGTTCTTCGCGCTGCATGAGGGTGCGACCTGGATCGGGCTCTGGTCGCCGAGTTCGGGTGGCGACATCGCTTTCTACACGCAGCCGCCCGCGATGCTGCGGGGAACCAGTCTCGCGGAACGCTTCCTCAGCATCCGGCAGGGCATCGAGCTCTGGCTCGCGCATCCGGTCTTCGGCGCCGGGCTCGGTGCGTTCCACCGGCTGGGTCTCGGCAGCGTCATCAGCCAACTCGTCATCCACTCGACGCCGATCTGGGTGCTGGCCGAATTCGGTCTGGTCGGTGTGTTCGTGGTTGCGAGCTATCCGATGCTGCGGATCTTCGAATGGGTCCGCGGTGCCGGCCGCGAGCGGTCGGTGCGTGGCGTGTTCCTCGTCGGCCTGATGCTGCTGTTCATCCTGTTCGCGCTGGCGCACGAGATTTCCTACCAGCGGATATTCTGGCTGGCGCTGGGTGCCGCCGTCGGGCTGACCGCGACGCGGCGAACGCCGACCTGAGAAGCGCCGGCCCCCCTTTCTTGGCTTGCCGGGGTGGGGCAAAAACCGCATATGCTTGCCGCATGAGCGACACCGAAACGAAGAAACCCGGCGGCGATCCGGCGAAGGCCCCTGAAGCGAAGCCCGCCGCCGCGCCGAAGCCGGCCGCCGAGATCGGCGGGCCCAAGGGGCCCGAGCCGACGCGCTACGGCGACTGGGAGCGCGCGGGGCGCTGCGTCGATTTCTGACCGGCCGCAGCATCCGGGCGGGCCGCACGCCTTCGCGCGCGCCGAAGCGCTTGCGCACCCGCTCGCCTTCGTCGCCGTCCTGTTCGTCGCGTGGGTGCTGCGCCTCGTCGCGCTGCCGGTAAGCGACCTCGCGGCCGAGAACGTCGCCGACGCGCGCATGATCGCCGAACTCTGGCGGCTGGCGATCTGGCTCGCCCTGCCGCTCGCCTGGCTCTTCTGGATCGAGCGCGTCGATCCGCGCGTGGCGGGCGACCAGCGCCCGGGCCAGCGCGCATGGCTGGGCTGGCTCGTGGCTCTTCTCGCCACGATCGGCGCGCGCGGTCTGGAAGTGCTCGCCGGATCCGACTGGATCGCGATCCCGCCCGTCCCGCGCCAGAGCTTCCTGGTGGCGAGCGTCAGCCTGCTGTTCGCGGCGATCTGCGAGGAATACGTGTTCCGCGGCTTCGTACTGAAAAGCCTGCGCCGGCGCATGGCGTTCTGGCCGGCCAACGCGGCGACGGCCGGCCTCTATGCCGCGATACTCGCACCGGGCTGGGTGGCGCTGGTCGATCTCGATGCCGGCGGCTTCGGCTACCTGTTCGCGTCGGTCTTCCTGTTCGGGCTGCTGCTGGGCTGGCTCGTGCGCCAGACCGGGACGGTCTGGGTCGCGGTCGCGGCACATTTCTTCAACGATTTCCTGCAGGGTTTCGGCTTCCCCGCCTGATCCTTCCGCGCTTGGAGGGATTCCAGAAACCGGTCCAGTCCTTTCAATCGAAGGGGACATACCCTATATTCGGGGCATGACGAACGAACGTCCCTTCTCGCCCGCGATCGCGCGGCTCAAGGCCGTCGGTCTCCGGCCGACGCGCCAGCGCGTGCAGCTCCTGCGCGTGCTGCAGGAAGGCGGCCACCGCCATCTGACGGCCGAACAGCTGCGCGCCGAAGCGCATGCGGCGGGGCTCGATGTGTCGCTCGCCACGATCTACAACACGCTCAACCAGTTCACGCAGAGCGGCCTGCTGCGCGAAGTCGTCGTCGAGCCGGGCCGTTCGTATTTCGACACGAACACCGGCGACCACCATCATTTCTATTTCGAGGCCGAAGGCCGGCTGCAGGACATCCCGGTCGAGCAGGTCGCGCTGTCGGCCCTTCCGGCGGCCCCCGACGGCATGCGCGTGACGCGCGTCGATGTCGTCGTGCGCGTCGCGTCGGAATAAAATTACCGTTTATCTGCAAACCGTTCTCAACTAGTTTTGAACTATTCTAGTGTATTGACCCTGCGCTTTTCAGGGTCCATATAATTTGCGATCCGGGCCCGAAGCCCGGGCCGGTCCGCACGCAACGATGCGGCAACCGATCGTCACCGATGGAACGAGGGAGCCTCCCATGCCCAAGCTCAAGGGAACCAAGACCGAGAAGCATCTCAAGGACGCGTTCGCGGGCGAGAGCCAGGCCAACCGCCGCTACCTCTACTTCGCCCAGAAGGCGGACGTGGAAGGCTACAACGACGTCGCCGCGGTGTTCCGCTCGACGGCCGAAGGCGAGACCGGCCACGCGCACGGCCATCTCGAATTCCTCGAGGAGACGGGCGACCCGGCGACGGGCGAGCCGATCGGCACGACCGAGCTGAACCTCAAGGCGTCGATCGCCGGCGAGACGCACGAGTACACCGACATGTACCCGGGCATGGCGAAGGACGCGCGTTCGGAAGGCTTCGACGAGATCGCCGACTGGTTCGAGACGCTCGCCAAGGCCGAGAAGTCGCACGCCGGCAAGTTCTCGAAGACGCTCGAGACGCTCAAGGCTTCGGCCTAGGCTGACTGCCGTTCCGGCCCCTCGCGCGGATCCGCGCGGGGGGCCGCTACGTTTCCAGCGGAGTGCGACATGCGCGAAGGCAGCCTCGAAGCCCCGACACGCCACAAAATCGACTGGCAGAATCCGGATTTCTGGGACGAAGCGAAGCTCGATGCCGAGCTACGCCGCGTGTTCGACATCTGCCATGGCTGCCGGCGCTGCTTCAATCTTTGCGACTCGTTCCCCAAGCTGTTCGACCTCGTCGACAACTCGCCCAACGAGGTGATGGAAGACGTGCCGTCCTCGGCGTTCAAGGACGTCGTCGACGCCTGCACGCTGTGCGACATGTGCTTCCTGACGAAGTGCCCCTACGTGCCGCCGCACGAATTCAACCTGGATTTTCCGCACCTGATGCTGCGCTATCGCGCCATCGAGGCGAAGAAGGGCAAGGTCGCGTTCGCCGAGAAGGAACTGACCAAGACCGACCGCAACGGCAAGCTCGCCTCGTTCGTGCCGGGCATCGCCAACTGGGCGACCGACACGAAGAACGCGGCGACGCGCGGCCTGCTCGGCAAGGTCGCCGGCGTGCATCCCGAGGCCGCCTTGCCGAAGTTCCACGGCGCCACCTTCGCCGTGCGCGCGAAGCGCGAGCCGATGGAGCTCAACGACAAGGCGCCGGCCTTCGGCAAGCGCAAGGCCGCGCTCTACGCGACCTGCTTCGTCAACTACAACAACCCGAACATCGGCATGGCGATGCGCGCCGTGCTCGCCAAGAACGGCGTCGACAGCAAGGTCGTGTATCCCAAATGCTGCGGCATGCCGCAGCTCGAGCACGGCGAGATCGAGAAGGTCGCCGCGAACGCGCGCGCGGTGGCCGCGGAGATGAGCCCGCTGATCGACGAGGGCTACGACATCGTGGCGCTGATCCCGTCCTGTGCGCTGATGCTGAAGTTCGAATGGCCGCTGATCGTGCCGGACGATCCGCTTGTGGCGAAGCTGGCGAAAGCCACGTTCGACGCGTCGGAATACGTCGTCGACATCCACAAGAAGCACGGGCTTGCCCCCGGCCTGCAGGCGCTGGACGGCGGCGTGTCGATGCATTTCGCCTGCCACGCGCGCGCGCAGAACATGGGCCCGAAGGCGGCCGAGATGCTGCGCCTCGTGCCGAAGATCGACGTCGCGATCATCGAGCGCTGTTCGGGCCATGGCGGCTCGTGGGGCGTGATGAAGAACAATTTCGAGACGGCGCTGAAAGTCGGCAAGCCGGTCGCGCGCACGGCGGCCAAGAACGCCAAGACCTATCTCGCGTCCGAATGCCCGCTCGCGGGCGAGCATATCGTGCAGGGGATCGAGCGGCTGGGCGACGCCGACCTGCCGACGATCGACCATTCGATGCATCCCATCGAGCTGTTCGCCAAGGCCTACGGCCTGGCCTAGGAGACCGACCGCAATGACCGCCACGCTCAAGCGCCAGATCACCCGCGCCGACATCCTGCCGTTCGCCGACTATGCGCGCGAGCGCAAGACGCTGCGCGAAACCGTGGTCGCCGCCAAGAAGCGCCGGCGCGTCGAGGTCGGCCCCGTCGCGACGTTCTATTTCGAGAATTACCAGACGATGTGGCATCAGGTGCACGAGATGCTGTTCATCGAGAAGGGCGGCGAGGCGCAGATCGCCGACGAGCTCGCGGCCTTCAATCCGCTGATCCCGCAGGGCAGCGAGCTGGTCGCCACGATGATGCTGGAGATCCCCGATCCGGTCGTGCGCGCACGCACGCTTGGCAAGCTCGGCCATATCGAGCGGCACATCTTCTTCGAGATCGCGGGGGCGCGCGTGTCAGCCGTCGCCGAGACCGACGTCGAGCGCACGAAGGAGGACGGCAAGACCTCGTCCGTCCATTTCGTGCGCTTCCCGTTCTCGGCCGGCCAGATCGCCGAGTTCCGCCGGGAAGGGGCACGCATCGTGCTCGGCCTCGACCATCCGGAATATGGCCACATGGCCGTGCTGCCCGAACCGGTGCGCGCCGCACTGGCCGGCGATTTCGCCTAGGGCAGAGAAATCTTCCCTTCCGCGTCGAGCGGCCAGAACGGGTTGTGGGCGATCTCCCACAGATGCCCGTCGGGATCGGCGAAATAGCCGGCATAGCCGCCCCAGAATGTCGGCTGCGCGGGCTTCACCTCGCGCGCACCGGCCGCGACGGCCGCGTTCATGACCGCGTCGACCTCCGCCTCGCTGCGGACATTCTGCGCCAGCGACGTGCCGCGATACTCGGGAAGCGGCGCATCCGCCATCTGCGCGTCGGCGGCCAGGGCCGCGCGCCCGAAGAGCGCCACGACCATGCCGCCGGCATCGAAGAAGGTCACGTCCGGCGTGCTCGATGCGTGCGCGCGCCAGCCGAGCTTCTCGTAGAAGGACCGCGCCGCGCCCATGTCGGCCACGCCGAGCGTGACCAGCGTGACGCGGCAGTCCATCACCGCGCCACGAGCCACTTGCCGACGATGAAGTTGTCGGCGCGGTGCGGCACGCTGACGCTGGCCTTCATCGCCCACGGGATCATCAGGTGATAGATCGGGATGTGGCCGACATCCTCGTTGTGCAGCTTGTGGGCCGCGCGCATGAAGCCGCGGCGCTTCTCGCCGTCCGCCTCGGCCTGCGCCTGCTCGATCAGCGCGTCGACGCGCGGGTTGGAGTACATGCCGCCGTTCCACGACGCGGCCCCCACCTTGTCGCGCGTCATGACGATGCCGCGCAGCGTGTACATCGCGTCGAAGGTCGGCACGCCCCACGACAGCGCGAACATCGACACGTCCGTGCGCACGAGACGCGGGAACACAACGCCGCCGGGCTGCAGGTTGACGTTCAGCCGGATGCCGATCTGCGAGAGCATGCCCGCGAGCGCCACGCAGACCTGCTCGTAGGAGCCGTTCGGGCAGTCGAGCGTGACGCCGAAGCCGTTGGGATAGCCCGCCTCGGCCAGCAAGGCGCGCGCGCGCGGCAGGTCGAGGGGGAGGCGCGTATCGTTCTCCTTCGAATAGCCGTTGACGAACTCGGTCCACATCGAGCCGGTCGGGATGGCCTGGCCGCGCATCACGCGGGACTTCAGCGCCTCGACGTCGATCGCGTGCGCGATCGCGCGGCGCACGTGCACGTCCTTGAACGGGTTCTTGCCCTTGACGTCGGAATAGAGAAGCTCGTCGCGCGTCTGGTCGAAGCCGACCCACAGCGTGCGGTTCTCCTGCCCGTCGACGATCTTGACGCGGGGGTCGCGGCGCAGCCGCTCGAGATCCTGGGCCGGCACGAAGTTCGTGATGTCGATGTCGCCGGCGAGCAGGGCGGCGATGCGCGTGGCGTCGCTGGCGATGGGCTGCAGGATCAGCTCGTCGACGTTGGTCTGGACCGACTTGTCCCAGTGGTCGCGAAAGCGCGTCATCACGGTGCGCTCGTCGGGCACGCGGCTGCGGAACACGAAGGGACCCGTCCCCATCGCGTTGCGCGCGGCGTAGGTCTCTTCCTTCGCGGCGTAGTTCTGCGGCTGGACGGACTTGTTCGCCTCGGCCCACGCCTTGCTCATCATCACGACGCGCGTCAGCTTGTCGGGCAGGACCGGGTCGGGGACGCGCGTGACGATCTCGATCGCGTTGGCGCCGACCTTCACGGCACCCGCGAAGCTGTCGACATAGATGCCGTACTGCGAGGTCGGCGAGACCGCGCGCAGCAGCGAGAAGATCGCGTCGTCGGCCGTGAAGGGCGAGCCGTCGTGGAACTTGACGCCCTGGCGCAGCTCGAAGCGCCAGCGCGTCGGCTCGACCTGCCGCCACGACGTGGCGAGCGAGGGGGCGAGCTTCATGTCCTTGTCGCGCGTCGTCAGGCACTCGTACATCTGCTCGAGCAGCGCGTTGGTCGTCAGCGCGTTGTTGGCGTGCGGATCCAGCGTGTTGGCGTCGGCGTTGAACGAGAAGCGCACGGTGCGCGTCTGGGCGTCGGCATGCGTGAAGGCGAAGACGAGCGGGACGGCGGCCACGGCGGCAAGCAGCGCATTGCGCATGGATCTTCTCCGGTCAGGGTGGGGTGCCGGCGGAACCGTTCCGCCGGATTACGGACTCACTTGATCGCCTCGTTGGGATAGACGCCCCAGATCTCGTCGCGCTGGAGCCAGCCGCGGAAGCCGCCGGTCTCGAGCCGGCACCACGAATCCCTGCATTCAAGAAGCGCGCCGATCACGCCGGGCTCGATTCGGGCGACGACCGGGGCCTCGGTCTCGGGCCGGCGGCGCAGGCTGCGCATGTCGCCGGTCACGATGGCGGCGCGCCGGCCGGCCAGCATGCTCTGGTGGACCCAGCCTTCGGTGCCGTCGCGGTCGCGGATGCGCCGCCAGTTCTCGAATTCCTGCAGGATCTCGACCGGCATCTGCCGGCGCACGAAGACCCATTCGACCGGATAGCGCACGCCGGGTCCGGCGCGCAGGTTGACCTCCTCCGAGCGCAACGTGACGAAGCGCGGGATCGGCAGGGCCTCGCGCTGGGTCTGGGCGAGGGCGGGAAGGGCGGCCGCGAGCGAAAGCAGGACGGCGAGTGCGCGAATCATGGGCAGCAGTATAGCCGCGCGCTATATTGCCGGGGAAGCGGGCAGGAGGGGCACATGCGGTTCGGACTGGCGGCAATTGTGGCGGTTCTGGCGGCTTTCGTGCAGCCGGCCGATGCGGCCGACGAATTGCCCGTCTTCGACACGCATCTTCATTACAGCCACGACGCCTGGGACCCGGTCCCGCCCGAACGCGCCGTCGCGATCCTGCGCGCCGCCGGCCTGCGCCGGGCGATGGTGTCCAGCTCGGACGACGAGGGCACGCAGAAGCTCCACGCACTGGCCCCCGACCTCGTCATCCCGGTCCTGCGGCCCTACCGCAAGCGCGGCGACCTCTCGACCTGGGCGCGCGACGAGACGGTGCTCGTCTATCTCGCCGAGCGGCTGGCGAAGTACCGCTACGCGGCGATCGGCGAGTTCCACGTCTACGGGGCGGACGCCGACCTGCCGGTCGTGCGCGCCACGGTCGCGATGGCGCACGCGCGCGGCATGTTCCTGCACCTGCACGGCGACGCCGACGCGGTGACGCGCGTGTTCGCGCAGAACCCGCAGGCGCGCATCCTGTGGGCCCATTCGGGCTTCGATCGGCCCGAGAACGTGCGCGCCATGCTCGAGCGCCATCCGCAGCTTTTCGCCGATCTCGCCTTCCGCACCGACCAGGCGCGCGACGGCAAGGTCGATCCGGCGTGGCGCGAGGTGTTCCTGGCACACCCCGGCCGCTTCACGCTGGGCACGGACACCTTCACGCCCGAACGCTGGCACTTCGTCGTCGAGCACGCGGCGTTCTCGCGCCGCTGGCTTTCCGACCTGCCGCGCGACGTGGCCGAGAAGATCGCGTGGCGCAACGGCGAGACGCTGTTCGGCAATGCGCTGCGCGCGGACTAGCCTCGCCCTTCTCCTGTCGCTTGCCGCCATGCCGTCGATGGCGTGCGAACCGCCGGCAGTCGGCGGGGCGACGCGCGTGGAAGGACGGCGGCACGTGGCGCTGATCCGCAGCGTGCCGGCGATCCCGCCGCTCAACGCGCCTTTCGTGCTCGAAGTGGCGCTGTGCGCGCGCGACGGGTCGGCTGCGAAAGCGCCGCGGATCGACGCATGGATGCCCGCCCACCGGCACGGCATGAACTACCGGCCGAGCGTGGCGGCGCTTGCCGACGGGCGTTTCCGCGCCGACGGTCTGCTCTTCCACATGCCCGGGCGCTGGGAATACATTGTCGAGATCGGCGGCGAGCGTCTGACGGCCCCGGTCGAACTCGACTGATGCGCGCGTTCGCACTTGTGCTTGCGCTGCTGTTCGCCCCGGCGGCGGCGGCCGAGGATTTCACGCCGGCCGAGATCGCCCGCCTCGCGCGCCACGGGCCTTGGCCGCCGCCGCACGCGAACGACGCCAGCAACCGCGTGTCGGGCAATCCGCTGGCAGCACGCCTCGGCGCGTCGCTCTTCTTCGAGCCCCGTCTGTCGGGCGACGGCACGCTCTCTTGCGCAAGCTGCCACGATCCGGCGAAGGCGTGGACGGACGCCCGCGCGGTCAGCGTCGGGCGCGGCCCGCTCGAGCGCAACGCGCCGTCGCTGCTTGGTCTGCGGGGACGGCGCTGGTTCGGCTGGGACGGTGCGGCGGACAGCCTGTGGGCGGCAAGCCTGCGCCCGATCCTCGCACCGCGCGAACTCGCCGGCAGTATTGCCGGGACCGCTTCGCTGCTGCGCGACGATCCGGCACTGGCGCGCTGCTACACGGCGGCGTTCGCGCGCACACCGGCGGGCATCGACGATGCCACGCTCGCGGTCGATGCGGCCAAGGCGCTCGCTTCCTTCCAGGAAACGCTCGCGGGCGGGCGGGCACCCTTCGACGATTTCCGCGACGCACTCGTGCGCGGCGATCTGGCGGCTGCGGCATCGCACCTGCCGGCCGCGGCGCGACGCGGTGCGCGCCTGTTCGTCGGGCGCGCCAACTGCGCGCTGTGCCATCTGGGGCCCGCCTTCACGAACGGCGAGTTCCACGATATCGGCGTGCCGTTCTTTACGCCGTCGGGTGCGGACATGGGCCGCTTTGGCGGCATCCGCGATCTGCGCGCGAGTCCGTTCAATCTTCTCGGCGCGTTCAACGACGATCCGGCGAAAACATCCGCGACCGCGACGCGCCATGTCGATCCGCAGCACCGCAACTTCGGCGAGTTCCGTGTGCCGGGCCTGCGCGACGTCGCGCGCACCGCGCCCTACATGCACAACGGCAGTCTCGCCACGCTTGGCGATGTCGTGCGCCACTATTCGCGCTTCGACCCCGACCGGCTGCATGCCGACGGGGAGGCGATCCTGAAGCCGCTGGCCCTGTCCGACGCCGAGATCGAAGAAATAATTTCGTTCCTGGAAAGCCTTACGGGCCGGGAAAGCACGAATCCCGTGCCGGATTGCGGCAAATAACCGGCCTATTTCAATTAGATAATCTACTATAAAGATTGCGACGGGTATTTTCCAAAAAAATCCCTCAAATTTTAAAAATCTACTTGCAACACAAAAACTCTTCGATTATGGTCCTTCCTACAGACGGTACCCCTTCAGAGAAGGACCCGAATGTGGCTTCGGCAGAATGCCGGGGTGGAACCCTAGAATAGGATGGATCATCCAATGTCGAACTCGATCAATACCAATGTCGGCGCAATGGTGGCTCTCGCCTCGCTGCGTACGACCCAGTCTGCCCTCAATGTCGCTTCCAAGCAGGTCCAGACCGGTTACCGGGTCGCGGACGCTGCCGACGACGCGTCGACCTTCTCGGTCGCCCAGGGCATTCGCGGCAACCTGCAGGCCTTCCAGGCGGTGCAGGGCTCGCTCGCCAACGGCGTGGGCCTCGGCTCCGTCACCCAGGCGGCGCTGACGAACATCTCGAACCTCATCGGCAACCTGCAGGCCAAGATCACGCAGC
Source organism: Tagaea sp. (assembly GCA_965279565.1). Classification (GTDB taxonomy): domain Bacteria; phylum Pseudomonadota; class Alphaproteobacteria; order CACIAM-22H2; family CACIAM-22H2; genus Tagaea. Next base: position 1,514,737 of record OZ257249.1, read on the forward strand.
TGGCCGACGGGTCGATCAGCGCCAACCAGCGCACGATCTACTCCGCCGACTTCAACGCGATGACCTCGCAGATCCAGAACTTCATCAGCCAGGCTTCGTACAACGGCACGAACCTCCTGTCGGCCGCCTCGGCCGCCAAGACGTTCCTCGCCGACACGAACGCCGTCACGCTGACGATGACGTCGCAGTCCTCGGTCAACGCGGCCTTCACGACCTTCGCGGCCTCTTCGGTCACGTCGGCTTCGGCGGCCACGCTGGCACTCACCTCGCTCAACACGTTCTCGCAGGCGGTCGCGAGCTCGCTGGGTGCGAACGCGGCGGAAACCCGCACGCTGCAGCTCCAGTCGAACTTCGTGAACGCGATCGTCGACGCCACGACGACCGGCCTCGGCGCCATCGTCGACGCCGACATCGGCAAGGCTTCGGCCTCGGTGCAGGCGCTGCAGGTCCGCCAGCAGCTCGGCATCCAGTCGCTGTCGATCGCCAACCAGCAGCCTTCGGTCCTGCTGGGCCTGTTCCGCTAAACACGGACCAAGCACACCAAAGACGGACGGGGGCGGCCCATCGGCCGCCCCCGTTTCGTTTGCGCGGTCCCGTGCGGCGGTGCTACGCCAGAGGCGGCCACGCACGTCCCGGAGACCGCCCGCCGCCATGACCCGCCGCCGCCCGCTCGTCATCGTCACGCGCAAGCTTCCCGACCTGATCGAGACGCGGATGATGGAGCTGTTCGACTGCCGGCTCAATCTCGACGACCACCCATTCACCCAGACCGAACTGATGCGCGCGATGGCCGAGGCCGAGATCCTCGTGCCGACCGTCACCGACGACATCAACGCGCTGCTGGTCGAAAACGCGGGCGCGCAGCTCAAGCTGATCGCCTCGTTCGGCACAGGCGTGAACCACATCGCGCTGGACGCCGCCAAGGCGCGCGGCATCACGGTCACCAACACGCCGGGCGTGCTGACCGAGGACACCGCCGACATGACGATGGCGCTGATCCTGGCGGTGGCGCGGCGCCTGGGCGAGGGCGAGCGGCTGGTGCGCGCCGGGCGCTGGCAGGGCTGGGCGCCGACCGCGATGCTCGGCATGCGGCTGCAGGAAAAGCGCCTCGGCATCGTCGGCATGGGGCGCATCGGGCTGGCGGTCGCGCGCCGCGCGCGCGCCTTCGGCATGTCGATCCACTACCACAACCGGCGCAAGGTCGATCCGGCGGTCGAAGCCGAGGTCGAGGCGACGTACTGGGAAAGTCTCGACCAGATGCTCGGCCATATCGACGTGCTGTCGATCAACTGCCCGCACACGCCGGCCACGTACCACCTGCTTTCGGCGCGGCGCATCCGGCTCTTGAAGCCGCGCGCCATCGTCGTCAACACCGCGCGCGGCACGGTGATCGAGGAGGAGGCGCTCGCCCGCGCCCTCTATGCGCGCGAGATCGCGGGGGCCGGCCTCGACGTCTACGAGAGCGAGCCCGACGTGCATCCCCGCCTGCTCGAGCTCGACAATGTCGTGCTGCTGCCGCATATCGGCTCGGCCACGCATGCCGGTCGCACGGCGATGGGCGAGAAGGTGCTCGTCAACATCAAGAGCTTCGTCGACGGGCACAATCCGCCCGACAAGGTCGTCCACACGATGTTCTGATGGCCACGCGCGCCCTCCTCGCGATCTTCCTTTCCCTGTGGGCCGCGGCCGCGTACGCCCAGACCCAGCGCATCGCCGAGATCCCGGGCGCCCGGCCGGGCGAGGCGGTGCGCCTGCTGCTCGTCGAGCCTGTCATGCCGCCGCATGCGGCCGTGCTGCTGTTCAACGGCGGGCCCGGCAATATCCGCATCTGGGGCGAATCCGCGACACCGCTGGCCGAACGCTATCCGCGCGGCAACTTCCTGCTGCGCACGCGCGCGATGTTCGCGGCAAAGGGCCTGCGCGTCGGCGCCATCGACGTGCCCTACGCGATGCGCGAGCAGGGCATGACCGCGGTCTACCGGCGTTCGCCCGAGCACGCACAGGACATCGCCGCCGCGGTCGCGGCACTGCGCGGGCCCGAGAAGCTTCCGGTCTGGCTCGTCGGCACCAGCATGGGATCGGTCAGTGCGGCGGCCGCCGCGATCGCGTTGGGCAACGGCATCGACGGGCTCGTGCTGACGTCGAGCATCACGCGGCCGATCCGCAACGGGCCGCACTGGATCCCGGAGCCGGGCGGCATCCGCGACTTCGCCCTGGCGCAGGTCGGCGTGCCGGTCTTCGTGCTCGGCCATGTCGGCGACGGATGCTTCGCGACACCGCCGCGCGACGTCGCCGATCTCGCACGCCGTTTCGTGCGTTCGCCGCGTGTGGCCTCGAAGCTGGTCGAAGGCGGCCTGCCGGCGGAAAGCGAACCGTGCGAGGCGCTGTCGGCGCACGGCTATTTCGGCATCGAGCAGCAGGCCGTCGACGCGATCGCCGCGTTCGTCGCTTCCGCCCGCTAGCTCAGTTCAGGCCCGTCGCGGGGGCGAGACGGATGCGCCGCCCGTTCGCGCAAGTGGGCGAATCCCAGCCGAGACCGGCTTCGCGCAGCACGCGCCCCGTCGCCGCGGCATGGATCGACGCGATGCGCGCGGCCGCCGGCGGCAGCAGCTCGACGATCAGGCGAAGTGCGGCGCGGTCGCCGAAGCGTGCCCCGTCGGCGCAGGCTTCGAGCAGCAGCGCTTCGTCGGCCGACAGGCGCGGGCAGGCGGGGCAGCGCACGTCGAGCATGCGCACCGCCGACACGCCGAGCACGACGATCAGCGCGTCGAGTGCGCGCGCCGCGTCGCCCGCACGGTTCGCTTCGAACGCTTCGTGCAGGCGCGCGTCGCACGGCTGCTTGCGCAGCATCAGCCCCACGCGATGGCGCATGCCCCAGAGTGCGAGCCACGCACCGGGTGCCAGCATGCCGGTATCGATGCCGGTCTCGGACTCGTCGGGGCCATGGATGTCGGGACCGGATACGGCGTGCGCGCAGCGTTTTTCGTCGGGCATTTCCCCTCCGTCGGGATCGCAAGCGTTCGCAAGGACACTAGCCGAAGTGCTCCAGAATTGCGAATAATTCGCGTTCTCAATACGTAATCGAGAATATATGTTGTTTTTCAATCGATTAAATCTGTTGAATCGAGATATTGATACTCATTATCATTACCAACATTCAGAACGCCGCACCGCTCCCGAGGCCTCGCCCGATGTTCATCTGCAACTGCCACGGCATCCGCCAGCGCGACATCGAATCGGCCTGCGCGGCCGGCTGCCGGACCGCGGGCGAAGTGTTCGCGCACACGGTCGCGGCACCGCCCTGCTGCGGCAAATGCGTGCGCGAGATCCGCGATCATGTCCGCCGGCGCCAGGCGACGATCGCGAGTGCGGCTGAGTGACGCTTGCAACGGCGCTGAATTTCTTCGTCGTGATGGCGATCCTCGGCGCCGTCGTTATACTTCTCCTGCGACTTCACCTTGTGCGCCGCTTCCCCCCGACAGGCATGCGGCCGCACGCGAACGCAGGAGGTTCCGATGAAGGGCGACAAGGCGGTCATCGCCGAACTGAACGCGCTGCTGACCAATGAACTGACGGCGGTCAACCAGTACTTCCTGCACGCGCGCATGTGGAAGCAGTGGGGCTTCGCGAAACTCGCGAAGCACGAATACGAAGAATCCATCGAAGAGATGAAGCACGCCGACAAGATCATCGAGCGCATCCTGATGCTCGACGGCCATCCGAATCTCCAGGACCTGTCCAAGCTGAAGATCGGCGAGACGGTTCCCGAAGGTCTCGCGTGCGATCTCGAACTCGAGCGCGCCGCGCGCCCGAAGCTCCAGCGCGCCATCGGCGTATGCGAGGGTGCCAAGGACTATGTGTCGCGCGACATCCTGCAGGACGTGCTCGAGGACACCGAAGAGCACATCGACTATCTCGAGACGCAGCTTTCGCTGATCGAGAAGGTCGGCGAGCAGAACTATCTGCAAAGCCAGATGGAGCCCGGCTCAAGCAGCTGAGCCGGCGGCGGGCGGGGGCTTCGGCCCCGTCTTGCTCGAGCAATGCAATTGCGAATCATTTGCATTGACAGGGTCCGGCCGAGCGGCAATCCTGCCGGCCAATGCTTTCGCTGATCGCCATCGTCGGATCGCTGTTCCTCGCCCGTCTCGCCGGCCGGTCGCGCCGCGACGCGACGCTGCGCGAATCCGGCGCGCTGGCGGGGGTCGCGATGCTGACGCTGATGGCGCTGGGCGGCAGCCTGATCGACTGCCGCGAACAGGGCGGCTGCACGCGCCGGCGCGCAGGGGGACCCTGAGATGGGAGCCGCCTGGCGCCCCGGCGAGACGCCCCGCCCGCCGGTCGTCGCCCCGGACCCGGAAGCCGCCGGCGAAGGCGGCCGCCGCCGGCTCTGGGATCTGGGGCCGGGCCAGCACTGCGCCATCGTCGGCACGTGCCTGTCGATCGAGGATCTGCGCCGCGTCGTGCGCAAGGCGGGCCTGACCATCGCACCGGGGACGGACGACTATTCGCTGCATGTCCATTGCGTGTCGTCCTGCGCCAAGCCGGGGCCGCTCGCGCGCCATCTCAACAAGCTGCTCGACAAGCTCCATGCCGGCGAGGTCGCGCGCACGCGTGCGCTCGATACGCCCGCCGGACTGCTGCGCCACTGGCGCGAGAGCCGTGCCAAGGGCCGCATCGCGCCCGCCTTCTGGGCGATGATGACGCATCCCGCCATCGACGGTGCGACGACCGGCGAGATCTACGGCGACGTGCACATGCTTTCGCATCTCAACGGTTCGGCGCGCATCGCGGACCTGACGCGCCTCGACGCGCTGACGCTTCGCCTGCGCGACAGCGAGGACCGGCTCGAACGCGCGCGCACCGACATGCGCGAATCGCTCGCCGCGCGCGACGCGACCATCGCCGCCCTCGAGGCGAAGCTTGCCGCGCAGGTCGCCGCGGTCGCGCCGCCGGAACCGCGACGCCCGGCGGAAAGCAAGACCGCACGGCTTCTCGTTTCGCTCCAGCGCAAGCTGGCCAGCGAACGCGCGCGTGCGCGCGCGGCCGAAGCCGAAGTCGAACGTCTGCGCGACGAGAACGAAGCGGTGCCCGGGCCGCGCGTCGAATCCGGGGCGCAGGCCGAGCCGCCGCCCGTCGACCTGACCGGACGCACGGTGCTCTATGTCGGCGGCAGGCCGAACCAGCGCGCGCACCTGCGCGATGCGGTCGAACGCCATCGCGGCGCCTTCCTGCACCATGACGGCGGCATCGAGCAGAGCCTAGGCGCCATCGACGGGCTGGTCTCGCAGGCCGACACGGTCGTGTGCGCGATCGACTGCGTGTCGCACGGTGCATGCCTGAAGCTGAAGGCGGCGTGCCGGCGGCTGGGCCGCACGTTCCTGCCGATGCGAAGTGCCAGTGCCACGAGCCTCAGCCGCATGTTGCCGAGCCTGATGGAATCCCCGCCGTCCTGAAATTTCAGACCGCGTGCCCGCCGACGAGGTAGGCCGCGACCAGCACGAGGCGCACTTCCTCGCCATGGCCGGCGGCGGCGTCGGACAGCGGGAAGCACACGCGTTCCCATGTCTGGTCGAGCTGCCAGCTCTGCCGCCCGTCGAGCGTGCCGAAATCGAACTGCGCGGAATAGGTGCGCACGACCGGCGCACCGCTGTCGCGCACCGCGTCGTATTCCGCCTGCAGCACGCGCGCCTGCTCGGGCGGCAGCTCGTCGATGCCCTTGCCGGTCATCTCGCGCCGGAACGTCTCGACGAAATAGGTGCCGTAGAGCCGGTAGACCCAGCGCCCCTCGACCAGCTCGACCAGCATCAGGTGGCCCAGCCACGGGCGCATGTCGACGGGGTCGAAATCGGCGCGGTCGGGATGGGGCCGGGCACGCTTGCGCGCCGCCCAGTAATCCCAGAGCGAGGCCAGCTTCGGTTCCTTGAAATCGGGCCGGTCGGTCAAACCTGCACTCCCGCCGTGCGAATCGGCGCGATTCGCGGCCGGATTATGGACGAGGGCGGCCCACCGGCACAACGGCGCCGGGCCGCAAGAAGTCCGGCCACTTGCGCTCGACCCTCGAACCGTGTTCTTTCGCGCGATTCTCCCGTTCCCAACGGTCCTGACCGGAATTGCTCAAGAAATTCCTCCGCTCCGACAGGGGCCTAAGCCTGATCGCCGGGCTCGCGGCCGCCTACATGTGGTTCGTCCACCGCACGACGCGCTGGACCGTCCTTGGCGAGGACGGGCCGGACGCGCTGGCGCGCGAGCGGCGCTCGTTCATCGTGTGCTTCTGGCACCAGCGCATCTTCATGATGGCGCCGATCTGGGCGCGCCGCTCGCCGATCCACATGCTGGTCTCGGCGCATCGCGACGGGCGGCTCATCTCGAAGAGCGTGACGCATTACGACATCGACACGATCGTCGGCTCGACCAGCCGCGGGGCGGCGGCCGCCCTGCGCCAGATGCTCGACCTGATGAAGCGCGGCATCAATATCGGCGTCACGCCCGACGGACCGCGCGGGCCCGCGCGCAAGGCCGCCCCCGGCATCGCCATCGCGGCCTGGATGGGCAAGTCGCCGGTCGTGCTGATGGCCTATTCGACGCGCGGGCGGTTCCTGCGCTCGTGGGACCGCTTCCTCGTGCCGTATCCGTTCGGGCGGGGTGCCATGATCTGGGAGATCGTCGAGCCGCCGAAGGAGCGCAGCGAGCTCGACGCGTTCGCCCGCCACATCGAGGCGCGCCTCGACGCGATCACCGAGCAGGCCGACCGCATGACCGGGATGTCGCCGGCATGATCCGCGCCCTCTATCGCGGCCTTGCGGCGGTCGGCGAGCCGGCGGTGAACCTGCTGCTGGCGCGCCGCCGCAACGCGGGCAAGGAAGATCCCGCGCGCATCGGCGAGCGGCGCGGGATCGCCGGACGGCCGCGTCCGGCGGGAAAGCTCGTGTGGGTGCACGGCGCTTCGCTGGGCGAGGCACGCTCGATCCTGCCGGTGATCGCGCGCCTGCGCGCCGGGCGGCCCGATCTCTGCGTGCTCGTGACGACCGGTTCGACGAGCTCGGCCGAGATGCTCGCCGGCCAGCTCGACGGGAAATACTGTTTCCACCAGTTCGCGCCGCTCGACGTGCCCCGCTGGACGCGCCGCTTCCTCGACCACTGGCGGCCCGACGCGGTGCTGTGGCTGGAAAGCGAGCTGTGGCCCAACATGCTGGGCGAGGTCGCGCGCCGCGCGATCCCCGCCGCCCTCGTCAACGCGCGGTTGACCCAGCGCTCGGCCGCGCGCTGGGCGAAGGCGAAAGCCGTTTTCGCCCCGCCCTTCGAGGCGTTCGCGGTGGCGCTGGCGCAGAGCTCGGCCGACGCCGCCCGGCTGCGAGCACTCGGCCTCGCGCATGTCGCGACGATCGGCAATCTCAAGCACGACGCGCCCGCCCTCGCGACCGACGCCGGCGCGCTTGCGGAATTCGAGACTTCGCTTGCCGGGCGCGCGCGCTGGCTTGCCGCCCAGATCCATCCGCTCGAACTCGACGCGGTGCTCGACGCACAGCTGCGCGTCAAGGCCATGGGAAGTTCCGCACTGCTCGTGCTCGTCCCGCGCCATGCCGAGCGCGGCCCCGCGATGGCGCAAGCCGCCGCCGCGAAGGGACTCCTCGCCACGCGCCGCGCGGCGGGCGAAGCGCCCGGCCGTGCCGACGTGCATGTCGCCGACACGATGGGCGAGCTCGGGCTGTTCTACCGGGCGGCCCCCATCGCGTTCGTCGGCGGCTCGCTCGAACCGCATGGCGGGCATAATCCGCTCGAGCCCGCGCGCCTGGGTGCGGCGATCGCGTTCGGCCCGTCGATGGAGAATTTCTCGGATCTCGCCGCCGAACTGGTCGAGGCGGGCGCCGCCACGCGCGTCGACGATGCCGATGCGCTCGCGGCCTGGGTGCGCGCGCGCCTTGCCGATCCGGCCCTCGTCGCGAAGGACGGTGCCGCCGCACGCGCTTTCGCCGCGCGCGGCGAAGGCACGGTCGAGCGCGTCGTCGCTTCCCTCGGCCCCGTGCTGGCCGGTCTCGGCCCGGAGGCGGTTGCCGATGCGCGCCCCTGATTTCTGGACCAAGGACGACGGGCTCGGCGCGCTGCTCGCCCCGCTGGGTGCGCTCTATGCGCTGGGCTCCGCCGCGCGCCGGCGCTTCGCGCAGCCGTTCCGTGCGTCCGTCCCGGTCTTCTGTGCCGGCAATCTCACGCTCGGCGGGGCCGGCAAGACGCCGACGGTCGCGGCCCTCGTGCGCGAACTGACCGCGCGCGGCCGCAGGCCGGCGATCCTCAGTCGCGGCTATGGCGGCAGCGAGCGCGGCCCGTTGCGCGTCGATCCGGCACACCACGATGCCGCGCGCGTGGGCGACGAACCGCTGCTGCTGGCCGAGATCGCGCGCGTGCATGTGGGGGCGGACCGCGCCGCAAGCGCGCGCCAGGCGATTACGGACGGTGCGGACGTGCTGGTGATGGATGACGGCTTCCAGAATCCCGGCCTTGCCAAGGACTGTTCGCTGCTCGTCGTCGACGGGGCGGCCGGATTCGGCAACGGCTACGTGTTCCCGGCGGGTCCGCTGCGCGAGCCGGTCGCGGCCGGTGCCGCGCGCGCGAAGGCCTGCGTCCTGATCGGCGAGGACCGGTTGGGTGCCGCTTCGTCGACCGGCCTGCCGGTCCTGCGCGCCGATCTCGTGGTGCAGGCGAACGATCTGGCCGGCGCACGCGTGCTCGCCTTCGCGGGGATCGGCCGGCCCGCCAAGTTCTTCGACACGCTGGCGGGTATGGGTGCCGACATCGCCGCGACGCGCGCGTTCGACGACCACCACCCCTATTCGCGCGCCGAGATCGAAGCCCTGCACGCCGATGCGCTGCGGCTGGGTGCGCGCCTCGTGACCACGCGCAAGGATCTGGTGCGCCTGCCCGCATCCCTGCGCGCGGGCATTTCCGCCCTCGGCGTCGAACTGCGCTTCGCCGATCCCGCCGCCTTCGGCCGGCTCGTCGACGAAGGACTGGCCGCACGATGATAAGACGCATCCGCCACGCATTCGAAGCAGGCGCTGTCCTGATCTGCTACTGGCTGCTCGCCATCCTGCCGATCGACGTCGCGTCGGCGATCGGCGGCTTCGCCGGCCGCGCGATCGGCCCGCGTCTGCGCTTGAGCGACCGCGCGCGCCGCAACATGCGCCGCTTCATGCCCGAGCTGGGCGAGGCCGGCATCGAGGCTGCGGTCGTGGAGATGTGGGACAATCTGGGCCGGCTCGCGGCGGAATATCCGCATCTCGACGACATCGGCACGGTCGGCGAGCATCCGCGCGTCGAGGTCGTCGGCGGCGAGATCATCCGCGCGGCGATCGAGCGCGGCCGGCCGGTCATCTTCTTCGGCGCGCACCAGGCCAACTGGGAACTGGGTGCCATGCTGACCACGCGCTTCGGCCACCCGCTGCACGCGGTCTATCGCGAGGCGAACAACCGCTATGTCGAGATGCTGCTGCGCGCGCGGCGCGGCCGCTCGGTCGCGGGCCTGGTCCCGAAGGGCCGCAAGGGTGCGCGCCTCGCCATGGAAGCGCTGAAGAAGGGCGAGTGGCTGGGCATGCTGCTCGACCAGAAGATGAACGACGGCGTGGCCGTGCCCTTCTTCGGCACCGACGCGATGACGGCTCCGGCCATCGCCACGCTGGCGCTGCGCTACGACTGCACCGTGATCGGCGCGCAGTTCGAGCGGCTGGGCGGGGCCTATTTCCGCATCACGCTGACCGGCCCGGTTCCGCTGCCCGCCACCGGCGACGAGGAAGCCGACCGCATGACGGTGCTGCGCGCCGTCAACGCCGAGATCGAACGCTGGGTGCGCGCGCGTCCGGGCCAGTGGCTGTGGCTGCACCGCCGCTGGCCGGACGCCTGACGCGAAGGCCTACTTCGCGTCGGCGGCGACCGTCATCTTGACGATCTGGTCGGGCTTCTTGGGCGGCTCGCCCTTGGCGATGCGGTCGACGTGGTCCATGCCGTCGACGACCTGGCCCCACACCGTGTACTGGCCGTTCAGGAAATGGCCTTCGTCGAACATGATGAAGAACTGGCTGTCGGCCGAGTTCGGGTTCTGCGAGCGGGCCGCACCCACCACGCCGCGATCGAAGGGCTCCTTCGAGAATTCGGCCTTCAGGTTGCCGCGGTCGGAGCCGCCCATGCCGGTGCCGGTCGGGTCGCCCGTCTGCGCCATGAAGCCGTCGATGACGCGGTGGAAGATGATCCCGTCATAGAAGCCGTCGCGCGCGAGTTCGCGAACGCGCTCGCAATGCTTGGGTGCGAGGTCCGGACGCAGCGCGATCGTGACGCGGCCCCATTCGAGATCGAGATAGACGGTGTTTTCGAGGTCGGCCGCCATGGTCTGTCCTTTTGCGTGTACTGGGTTCAGTTCAGTTCGGCACGTCGGCGGCGACCTGGACGCGCACCATCTTGTCGGGGGTGCGCGGCGGTTCGCCGCGACGGATGCGGTCGACGAATTCCATGCCCGAGATCACCTGGCCCCAGACCGTGTACTGGCCGTCGAGCCCGGAATTGCGGCGGAACATGATGAAGAACTGGCTGTCGGCCGAGTTCGGGTTCTGCGAGCGCGCGGCCCCGACGATGCCGCGCTCGAACGGCACGCGGCTGAACTCGGCCGGCACGTTGCCGCGCCCCGAACCGCCCGTACCCGTCCCGGTCGGATCGCCGGTCTGCGCCATGAAGCCGTCGATGACGCGGTGGAACACGATGCCGTCGTAGAACTTCGCGCGCGCGAGCTGCTTGACGCGATCGACATGGCGCGGGGCCAGATCCGGGCGAAGCTGGATGACGACGCGGCCGTAATCGAGATCGATATAGAGCAGATTCTCGCGGTCGGCGGGTTGCGCGGCGACGGCGACCGGCAAGGCGAGCAGGAAGGCGAGGACGAGGAAGCGGAGGAGGCGCATCGGTTTTTCCGGAAATCGGGGGTGGGCGGCGAAGGCGGGGATTATCGGGGGACGCGCCCCCTTGTTCAAGCGACGAAACTCAAGGCTTGGGCCGGATCGTCGGATGGTCGCCGCACAGCGCGCAGGCCGGATCGCGCGGCACCTTGATGCGGCGGAACTGCGTGTCGAGCGCGTCATAGATCAGCAGCGAACCGGCAAGGCTGGTGCCCAGCCCGAGAATTTCCTTCAGCACTTCCGTCGCCTGCAGCGTGCCGATCACGCCGGCGACGGACCCCAGGATGCCCGCCTCCTCGCAGCGCGGGATCAGGTCGGCGGGCGGCGGCACGGGGAAGACGCAGCGGTAGCACGACGATTTCCCGTCATGCGCCTTGAAGGTGGAAAGCTGGCCCTCGAAGCGCAGCAGCGCGCCGGAGACGAGCGGCTTCTTCGCGAAATAGCACGCGTCGTGGACGAGATAGCGCGTCGCGAAATTGTCCGATCCGTCGACGACCAGATCGTAGCCGCGCACGAGGGCGTCGACATTGTCGGGCTCGACGCGCATGTCGTGCGTCTCGATGCGGATCGCCGGGTCGAGCCGGCGCAGCGTGGCGGCGGCACTGTCGACCTTGCGCGTGCCGACCGATTCCTGCGCGTGGACGATCTGGCGCTGCAGGTTCGTCACATCGACCTTGTCGAAATCGACGAGGCCGAGCGTGCCCACACCGGCCGCCGCCAGATAGAGCGCCACGGGCGAACCCAGCCCGCCCGCACCCACGATCAGCACGCGCGCGGCCAGCAGCTTCGCCTGGCCGGCCTCGCCGACCTCGTCGAGGATCAGGTGGCGCGCATAGCGTTCGAACTGCGCGTCGGAAAGTTCGCCGAAGGTCGGGGCTTCGGCCATCGCGTCAGGTCTCCAGCGCCACGCCCAGCGTGCGCGCGCGGCCGACGAGCTCGGCCAGCGTCAGGCCTTCCAGCGCCACCATCTGCTGGTTCTGCAGCTCGTGCCAGATCGGCCGCACGATCTGGTGGCCCAGTGCGGATGCCGGCGCGCCGTCGAGCGGATCGGGCGCCACCTCGATCGTGCGCACGATGCGCACGATATCGGCGACCGAGATTTCCGCGGCTTCCTTGGCAAGCCGGTAGCCGCCCTTGGGGCCGCGCTGGCCGGCGAGGATGCCCGCGCGCACGAGTGCCTGCAGCACCTGCTCGAGATAGCGCTTGGGGATGCCCTGCCGCTTCGTGATCGCGGCGGCCTGCACGGGGCGGGCCCCCGCGTTGTAGGCGATGTCGAGCACGGCCTCGATGCCGAACAGCAGCTTCTTGGTGAGGCGCATCATGGCGTGTCGTTCCTATCGGCCGGTCGAACCGAACCCGCCGGCGGCGCGGTCCGTGGGGGGAAGCGTGTCGCGTTCGACGAACTCGGCCTGCGTCACGCGCGCGACGACCATCTGCGCGATGCGCATGCCGCGCTCGATGCGGAAGGGGGCCGCACCGTGGTTGATCAGGATGGCGCCGACCTCGCCGCGATAGTCCGCGTCGATCGTGCCGGGCGCGTTGAGGACGGTGACGCCGTTCTTGAGGGCGAGCCCCGAGCGCGGGCGCACCTGCGCCTCAAAGCCGTCGGGCAACGCGATCGAGATCCCGGTCGGGATCAGCCGGTAGCTGCCGGGCGCAAGCTCGACCGGTTCGGCAATGGCGGCGAGCAGATCGAGGCCGGCGGCCCCTGCGGTCGCGTAGGCAGGCAACGGCAGGTCCTTCGCGTGCGCGAGGCGCACGATGTCGACACGCGCGCGTTCCATGCTACGCGGCCCCGGCAAGCCGGTCGGCGATGCGCCGGGCGAGGCGGCGCGCGACCTCGTCCTTCTTCATCGGGTCCCACGATTCCGTGCCGCCCGCGTCGATCACGTGCACGCGGTTGTCGTCGCCGCCGAAGGTGCCGGTGCCCGTGCTCACGTCGTTGGCGACAATCCAGTCGCAGCCCTTGCGCAGGCGCTTGGCCGTCGCGTGCGCGATCAGGTCGTCGGTCTCGGCCGCGAAGCCGACGACCAGTGCCGGGCGCGGCTTCGCGGCCGACAGCGTGGCGAGGATGTCTGGATTCTCGGCGAGCGCGATCTGCGGCGGGGCGCTACCATCTTTCTTCAGCTTCGCGTTGCCCGGTGCGGCCGGGCGCCAGTCGGCGACGGCGGCAGCACACACGGCGACGTCGGCGGGCAGGGCCGACAGGCTCGCGGCCAGCATCTGCTGCGCGGTTTCCACGCGCAGCACGCGGCAGCCCGGCGGATCGGCAAGGCGCGTGGGCCCGCTTACCAATGTGGTTTCCGCACCCAGGGCCGCGAGTGCGGCGGCGATGGCGTGGCCCTGCTTGCCCGACGAGCGGTTGGCGATATAACGCACCGGATCGATGGGCTCGTAGGTCGGCCCGCTGGTGACGAGCGCGCGCCGGCCGCGCAAGGGCGCGTTCGCACCCAGAAGAGTCTCGACCGCCGCGACGATGGCGAGCGGTTCGCTCATGCGGCCCGTCCCGATCTCGCCTTCGGCCAGTTCGCCGCTCTCCGGCCCGACGAACGACACGCCGCGATCACGCAGCGTGGCAAGGTTCGCGACCGTTGCGGGGCTTGCCCACATCACATGGTTCATCGCGGGGGCGGCGAGGACCGGCCGGTCGGTCGCGAGCAGCACGGTCGTGGCGAGATCGCCCGCCAGCCCCTGCGCCATGCCGGCGAGGATGTTGGCCGTGGCCGGGGCCACGAGGACGACGTCGCAGTCGCGCGCCAGGCGGATATGGCCGATCTCGTGCTCGGCCGTCAGGTCGAACAGCTCGTCATAGACGCGGCCCTTCGACAGCGTGCCGACCGACAGCGGTGTGACGAATTCCTTGGCCGCGCGCGTCAGCACGCAGCGCACCTCGGCACCGCGCTCGCGCAGGCGGCGGATCAGGTCGAGGCTTTTGTATGCCGCGATCCCGCCGCTGATGATCAGCAATACGCGTTTGCCGGCCAGCATCCGATTTACCCCTGAATGAAGTGTTATTTTACGGAAGCCCCCGGGACCGCGCAACTCGGGGAGAATTACACCGCAAAAACAGCGGCTTGACGGCGATCTCCATCACTCGCAGATTCAGCCGATGATTGGAGCCGCGCGACTTGCCGTGCTGCTGACACTGGCCGCGTGGCCGGCGATGGCGTTCCCAGAACCGGTTCCCTCCGGTGCGGTCGATCCGTCGCGCATCCGGTTCGTGACGACGAAAGCGGCAAGCTCGGGCTGCATCGGCCGGCCGCGAACGCCGATGTGCGGGATCGAGACGCTGATCGGCTGCTATGGGCAGGTGACGAACGTCGGCTGCGTGCGTCACAAGGATCCGCGCTTCTTCGGCAACGGGTTGCCGTTGCGGGTCGAGTACGTCGTCGTGAAATCCGGCTTCGTCAGCCGCAAGCGCGTGCGCGCCGCGCTCGAAGCCGAAGGTGGCCCCGACTTCTACAGATGGCTCACATACGACGCCTTTCAGGTCCGTGCGTTGACGCGCGATTGCCCGGACAGCCGGGATACGTGCGATGGCATCGACTGGATGGACTCGATTTACACTGTTTCCCACCGGAAATGGCTCTGGACGTTCTCGATGTTCGGCGTGTTTTTCGACCGCGATTTCTTCGTGGATTGATCATTTGCGCGGCCGGAGAAGTGGCTTCGGGTCGATGAATTTCCCATCCTTCTGGATTTGCAGATGGATGTGATTGGTCATCGGGCCTTTTGCGTTCGGCGGATAGACCGGTGACAGGTCCTGCGCCGGTCCAAGCGGTTCGCCCTTGCTGATCGAAGTGCCCGGCTTGAACTTCGCTTTATCGACATCGACATAGAGCACGTCGACAAGATGTCCGTCCTTCGTTTCGATCCGGATTGCGTTGAGCTTGCCGGCCTTGTCCGGATCCTTCCCGTTGGGATCGAACGGCGCCACCACCTTCCCGTCGACAGGTGACGTGATCTGCGTTCCGGGAGGAGCGACAAGATCAATGCCATTGTGCTGTCGCTTTCCTCCGTCGCGGCTGACTCCGAACGCGCCTTCGCCTCGACCGTCCTTGCGGGTCTGCTGATCCGGCGTTGGTAACTCGAGTTCGGGGGGTTGCGATTTGGATTGCTTCTGCTCCGCCTGCGCCATCTGCAGATCGTTCGACGCGTCGTCTCCGGTTCCGTCTCCGTTCGCGCCGTTCTCCGCCAGCAACATCTCGCCGCTCGATTCCTCGCCCTTGCGCAATTCGAGCGTGCGTCGCGTGAGATGGTCCGGCAGCTCGTCCTGCGGGCGATGGATGAGATCGTTGATGACCGGTTCCGGCCGGCGCACGCCGTCGATCCGCGTGCCGAAGGGCTGGCCTTTCGGGCGGGGTACGCCAAGGAAGTTCGCCTGCGCCTGCGGATCGAGCCGGTCGAGGATGCCGTCGACCAGCGCGTCGCGCTCGCCCGGCCAGCGCCGCGCGAACTTTTCGACGAAGTCGCGCGTCTGCGCGATGCCGGACGGCCCCAGCTCGGCGACGTAGCGCGCGAACTGGGCCGGCACTTCGCCGAGGCCGACCTGATGCGCGTCGAGCCAGTCGAGCTGGCTGGAATTCGAATCGCGGTCGGCGCGGCGGAGTGCAGGCAGGCCGGGAAGCGGGTGCAGCCGTGCGGGCGGCGACGCGAACGCGATCAGCGGATCGTTTCCGTCGGCGATCGCGGCATGGTGCGCGTCGATCTCGTCCGGCGTGGGCACGTCGAAGCCGGCGAACGCGCCGGCCTGGCTGTCGCGCAGCGCCTCGATGGTCGGGCCGCCGGGTGAAAGCCAGCCATCGACCTTCAGGCCGCGGCGTTTCTGGAAGCGGCGGATCGCGGCGTCGAGCAGCGGGCTCCAGGCACCGGTCGGGCCGATCCCGGCGCGCAGCTCGGGGTCGCCTTCGTTCGCGAGCAGGCTTTCGACCTTGAACGTGTCGTCGCGTCGGTTGGGCCGGCTGCGGCCGACATCGGCCAGAAGTTCGAACCAGTCGGACGTTTCGGCATCGCGGGGAACGGGAAGCAGGGACAGCATGGCGGGATCTCCTTTCCCGCCGTTTGTACGTGTTATGTTCTTTATTGTCAATATTCCTATTATAGGATATATAGGGTCCCATGATCGCGACGAACGCCAGCACCCGGGACGACATACAAGAGACGGAAAATCCGCGTCTCGGTAACATCGGTTTCGAGCGTTACCAGAGGGTTAGGCAGGAGACGGTCGCCTGTCGTCGCCTGATTCCGCCCTCGGCCTTGGCCGGCATACAGTTGACGGAAAATTCCCGTCAACAAACGGTCAGAATCGTTTTTAATCAACAGGTTGACTTGTTGACGGTCAACACCCGTCAACAACCGTCAAGCCAGTTTTGCGGCGGAAATCTAGCGGAACAGCAGCCACAGGAACGCGGCCCCGGCCGCCCCGGCGGCGATCCAGGGCCAGCGCGCGGGCTGGCGGTCGGTGCCGAAGGCGCGCAGCGTGTCCGGGTGCAGGCGCACGCCGCCGCCGGCCACCTGGGCGGCCGCGCGGTCGAGATTGGAGACGAGTGCGGGCAGTTCCTCGATCCGCTCCAGCAGCGCCTCGCTGCCGTGCGCGATGCGCGCCATCGGGCCGCGGTTGGCGAGCATCCATTCCTCGATCAGCGGGCGGGCGAGTGCCCACATGTTGATGCCGGGATCGAGCGCACGCCCCACGCCCTCGCACACGAGCATCGATTTCTGAAGCAGCAGCAGCTGGGGCTGCGTCTCCATCTGGAACTGCTCGGTCACCTCGAAGAGCTGGGCGAGCAGGCGGGCGAGCGAGATCTGCTCGAGCGGCAGGCCGAGGATGGGCTGTGCGATCGCGCGCGCGGCCTGCGCGAAGGCGCCCACGTCCTGCGTGGCCGGCACGAAGCCCGCGCGGAAATGCACCTCGGCGACCTTGCGGTAGTCCTGGTTGAGGAAGCCCGCCAGCATGTCGGCCAGCACGATGCGCGTGGGCCGGTCGATGCGTCCCATGATGCCGAAATCGACCGCCAGCAGCGTGCCGTCCCCGGCCACGAACATGTTCCCGGGATGCATGTCGGCGTGGAAGAAGCCGTCGCGGAAGACCTGGCGGAAGAACGCGCGCGCGGCCTTGGCGACGATGTCCTGCGGATCGTGGCCCGCGGCGATCAGCGCCTCGCGCTCGTCGATCGGGATGCCGGCGACGCGCTCGGTCGTCAGCACGCGGCGCGCGGTGCGCGTCCAGTCGACGGCCGGCACGCGGAATTCGGGATCGTCCTTGAAGTTTGCGGCCAGCTCCTCGGCCGCCGCCGCTTCCAGCCGCAGGTCCATCTCGAAGCGCACGGTCTGCGCCAGCGTTTCGACCACCGCGTTGGGCTTGAGACGCCGGAGCGAGGGGACGAATCTTTCGATCAGGCGCGCGATCCACGCGAGCAGGTCGACGTCGCGCGCGAACGCGGCTTCCACGCCCGGGCGCAGGATCTTGACCGCGACCTCGCGCCCGTCGGTCGTCGTGGCGAAATGCACCTGCGCGATCGACGCGGCGGCGACGGACGTCTCGTCGAACGCCGAGAACAGCGCGTCGAGCGGTTTGCCCAGTTCGCGTTCGACCGTCTCGCGCGCCAGCGTGGACGCGAACGGGGCGAGGTGGTCCTGCAGGTCGGTCAGGTCCGAAGCGACCGCCTCGCCGACGAGATCGGCGCGCGTGGACAGCACCTGCCCGAGCTTGACGAAGCCCGGCCCCAGTTCGGTGAGTGCAAGTGCAAGTCGCTGGCCCGGGCGTTCCGGCAGGTCGCGCCGGCGCAGGGCGTTGGCGATGCGCCCGCCCGTCGGCGTCAGATCGTGGAGGCCGAACGCCTCGAACGCGTCGTAGGCGACGAGCGTGCGCGCGATCTTGGCGAGCCGCACGAGCCGTCCGGGCAGGCGGAAGACCATCAGGTGCGCCAGCCCCAATGAATGGCCGCGATGCCGCCCGACAGGTTGCGATGGCCCACGCGCCCGAAGCCGGCCGCGCGCATCATCGTCGCAAGCGCCTCCTGCGGCGGAAACTTGCGAATACTCTCGGCGAGATAGCGGTAGCTGTCGGCATCGCCCGCGACCATCTGCCCGAGCTTCGGGAGGACTTCGAACGAGTAGCGGTCGTAGAGCCGGTCGAGCACGGGGAGCGCAAGCCGGCTGAATTCGAGGCAGAAGAAACGCCCGCCCGGCTTCAGCACGCGGCGGATTTCGCCAAGCGCCTTCGCGGGGTCGGTCACGTTGCGCAGGCCGAACGCGATCGTGATGCCGTCGGCGCTGTGCTTCGCGAAGGGCAGCGCCATCGCGTCGCCGGTGATCCATTCCGGCCCGTCGATCATCGCGCGGTCGACTGCGCGCTTGCGCCCCTGGCGCAGCATCTGTTCGTTGTAGTCGCACACGGTGACGGCGGCACCCCGTTCCATCAGTGCGAACGCGATGTCGCCGGTCCCGCCGGCAAGGTCGATGAAGCGTTCGCCTGGCTTCGGCGCGATCTGGTGGACGAACGCGGCCTTCCACAGCCTGTGCACGCCCAGCGACATCAGGTCGTTCATCAGGTCGTAGCGCCCGGCGACGGAATCGAACACCTCGCGCACGAGGCCGGCCTTGGCCGCCACGGGCACGTCGCGGAACCCGAAATGGGTCGTGTCGTCAGTCGCTTGCGTCATTGCGGGGGCACCATAGCAAGCACCACTGGAAAAGGGGAGGGCGCTTGGGGCAGGGTCTGGCCCCATGCCCGAGCTTCCGGAAGTCGAAACCGTCGTGCGCGGCCTGAAGCCGCATCTGGAAGGCCGCCGTCTGGCGGCCGTGGTGCAAAGGCGCGCCGACATCCGCACGCCGATCCCGCCCGACTTCGTCCAGCGCGCCACCGGTGCGCGCGTGCTGAAGGTCGCACGCCGCGCGAAATGGATCGTCATGGCGCTCGACCGCGACGCCTCGCTGCTCGTGCATCTGGGCATGTCGGGCCGGCTCGTGCTGCTCGACGGCAAGCCGGGCAAACCCGGTCCGCACGACCATGTCGAGTTCCGCACCGACGAAGGTGCGACCATCCGCTTCACAGATCCGCGGCGCTTCGGCGTGGTCGATCTGGTGGATACGGCATCGCTGGCGTCGGACCGGCGCTTTGCCGATCTGGGGCCCGAACCGCTCGATGCGTCGTTCGATGCGGCGGCGCTGATGCGCGCACTCGAAGGCTCGAAGGCGCCGCTCAAGGCCGCGTTGCTCGACCAGCGCAACGTCGCGGGGCTAGGCAACATATATGTGTGCGAGGCGCTGTCCCGCTGCGGCCTCAGCCCGCTGCGCAAGGCCGGCACCGTGAAGGGCGAGAAGGCCGTTGCCCTGTGCGCTGCGATCAAGGCCACGCTGGGCGACGCGATCCGGGCCGGCGGGTCGTCGGCGCGCGACTATGTGCAGGCGTCGGGCGAGCTCGGCTGGTTCCAGCACCAGTGGCGCGTCTACGACCGCGAGGGCCAGCCCTGCCCGGGTTGCGGTGCCGGCAAGGGTGTCCGGCGCATCGTGCAGTCCGGCCGCTCGACTTTCTATTGTCCGCGCTGCCAGCGCTGAGTATGAGGATAGCCATGCGCCGCGCGACCCTCATCGCCCTGTTCTGCCTGCTTTTCGCCGCCGCACCCGGATGTGCTGCCGGCGGCTTCGTCGACGGGATCGACGACCTGCCGCTGATGGCCGGCCTCGTCGCTTCGGGCGAACCCACGGTGTTCGACGCGCCCCAGGGCCGCGTGGTCGAAGCGCTCGCCGAAGGAAACGCGACGCGCGCGGCCGTGCTCGATTTCTACGCCGGCACGCTGCCGCAGCTCGGCTGGCGCGTCGACGGGCTGGGCCGTTTCGCACGCGAGGGCGAGCGGCTGCTGATCGAGTTTCCGCCCACGCCTGCGGGCCGCACGCAGGTCCGCTTCTTCCTTTCACCCGAGTGAGGACCGCCGCGATGGCCTACGAGAACATCATCGTCGAGACGAAGGGCAAGGTCGGCCTCGTCACGCTCAACCGGCCCAAGGCGCTCAACGCGCTGTGCGCGGCGCTGATCGTGGAGCTGGGCCAGGCGCTCGACGCGTTCGAGGCGGACGACAATATCGGCTGCATCGTGCTGACCGGTTCCGAGCGCGCCTTCGCCGCCGGAGCCGACATCAAGGAGATGGCGTCCAAGACCTATATGGACGTCTATCTCGCCGACTTCATCACCAACGGCTGGGAGCGCGTCACCAAGTGCCGCAAGCCGATCGTCGCGGCGGTCGCGGGCTTCGCGCTCGGCGGCGGCTGCGAGGTCGCGATGATGTGCGACTTCATCCTCGCCGCCGACACCGCGAAGTTCGGCCAGCCCGAGATCACGATCGGCACGATCCCGGGTGCCGGCGGCACCCAGCGCCTGACCCGTTTCGTGGGCAAGTCCAAGGCGATGGAGATGTGCCTCACGGGGCGCATGATGGACGCGGCCGAGGCCGAGCGCGCCGGCCTCGTCAGCCGCGTGGTTCCCGCCGCCGAACTGCTGCCCGAGGCGCTGAAGGTGGCCGAGAAAATCGCAGGGCTGTCCCGCCCGATCGTCATGATGGCCAAGGACGCGGTCAACCGCGCCTACGAGACGACCCTTTCGGAAGGCGTGCATTTCGAGCGCCGCCTGTTCCATTCCACCTTCGCCACCGAAGACCAGAAAGAAGGCATGGCCGCGTTCGTCGAGAAGCGCCCGCCGGGCTGGAAAAACCGCTGATCGGGGCCTGTTGACGGGCCCCTGCGGCGGGGCTATAACCCGCCGCCTTTCCCCTAGGGCGTGCGCGTGTCGCGCGCGGCCCGGAAAACCCGTTTCGGAAGACACAAGACAATGGCCAATACCAAGTCCGCAAAGAAGGCCGCGCGCCAGACGCTGCGCCGCACGGAAGTGAACCGCACGCGCATCTCGCGCATGCGCAGCTACGTGACGAAGGTCGAAGACGCGATCGCCGCCGGCGACAAGACCGCCGCGGCCGCCGCACTCAAGGCCGCACAGCCGATCCTGATGCGCACCGCCAAGGTCGGCATCGTTCACAAGAACACCGTGTCGCGCAAGATCTCGCGCCTCTCCGCGCGCATCAAGGCGCTCAAGGCCTGATCTTCCGCCGCGCGCGTTTCGCGCGCGGATATTTCCCGGACTGCCGCGCCGTCTTCGCGTTCCGCCGAAGACGGCGCTTGCATTTTAACGGATCGTGGTTTCGCGAACATGCGCGCGCATGCACCGCCTGCGATCGCGTGCACGCAATGCGGCGCAAGCCATTGAATCTCCGCGTGCGCCGTTCGGCGGATTGCATCCGCGGAATTTTTTGCGCGCAGACTCATAAAATTTCGAAGCGCGAAGAGTCGCCCGGACGCAACAGCCGCGACGATTTGGACGTTCGCACTTCGGACCTGTTGCGAGTCGATGTCCATCGTGATTTAGTTCGCCCGTTGGATCGCCGCGCGACATCGCGATTGTCCGACGAAGGAACCGGATCTGAAATCCGGAACCGAAAACAGGACGGGTTCGGCAGCAGGCCACGAGCGGAGCGGGACGACGACATGCGACGCCGGTTCGGAAAATCTAGCCGCAACTCTTCGTTGGATTCCAGGAACGGGGGCCGGCGCCCGGTCGCGGCGCGCGAAACCGAAAACAACCAAGTTCGTCCGGCTGCCCATCGCGCCGTTTCGCGCGGGGCGCAGGACGACAACAAGTCTGGACGCGAACAGACGCAAGAACAGGGATTCCCGCCAGTGATGTGGTTCAACCTATTTTCCGACATGCCCCGCCCGATGCGGCGCCGGCCTGCCGAAGCGCCCCGCCCCACCCCCCGACGTTCCGCCAGTCGTTCCGCTTCGAGTTGAAGCGGGTTCGGGCGGGCAGGCAGCCCGCCTTCCGGACTGCCGCCCCCGCTCTGGGGTGCGCATCCGGGCTCCGGGCTTCTTTTCTTGCCCGGAGACGATCGAAGACGACGGTCGGCCGCAAGACGGCCGACAGCAGCGGAACGGTTCGGGGACGATGGCTGAGACGACCAGGAAATTCGATACGGATGCGACGGCCGCGCAGGGCTATGCGGGCGACCTCGACGCCCGTCAGGCGTGGGACCTTCTCGCCGCCGACAAGACGGCCGTGCTGATCGACGTGCGCAGCCGCGCGGAATGGACGTTCGTCGGCGTGCCCAACATCGCGGCACTCGGCAAGGCGCCGCTGTTCGTGGCGTGGCAGAACTATTCGACCGCCGCCGACGGGCGCGCGCTTATGGTGCCCAATCCCGACTTCGCGGTTGCCGTGTCCGGTGCCGTCGACAAGGACGCGCCGGCGATCTTCATCTGCCGTTCGGGCGGGCGTTCGCGTTCGGCCGCGATGGCGCTGACGGCACTTGGCTTCAAGCGTGCATATAACCTTTCCGGCGGGTTCGAGGGTGACCGAGACGGCGCCAACCATCGCGGCAAGACCGGGGGCTGGAAAGCCGCCGGTCTTGCCTGGACGCAGGAGTAGGCGCCATGCGTTCGCAGGAATTCGGTCCCTCCCTCGAAGCCCAATGGGTCCGCGTACGCGCCCGCCTGAAGGGCGAGTTCGGCGAGGCGGCGTACAAGAGCTGGCTCAAGCCGCTCACGCTCGTCGGCGTCGAGGACGGCACGGTGCGTATCGCCGTACCGACGCGATTCATGCAGGACTGGGTGCGCCAGCACTATTCCGACCGCATCAAGACGCTGTGGCGCGCCGAGAACAAGCTCGTGCGCACGATCGAAGTGGTCGTGCAGCCCGCCGCCGGCCTGCAGACGCCGGCCCCTGCACCCGCCACCGGTTCGGCCCAGCGCCCGACCGCTTCGGCCGCGACCGCACGTCCGGCATCGACGCCGGCCGGCGCCGCGCACGGCTACGCCACCCCCGCGATCGCCCGCTCGGCCGACGACGTCGAGGATTTCGGAGCACAACTCGATCCGCGCTTCACGTTCCAGTCCTTCGTGCACGGCAAGTCGAACGAGTTCGCCGCCGCCGCCGCGCGCCGCGTGGCGGAAGAAGCGAAGGTGCCCTTCAACCCGCTGTTCCTCTATGGCGGCGTGGGTCTGGGCAAGACGCACCTGATGCACGCGATCGCCTGGCACATCCGCAAGCGCAATCCGCAGCGCCGCGTGCTGTACCTGTCGGCCGAGAAGTTCATGTACCAGTTCATCCGCGCGATGCGCTTCAAGGACACGATGTCCTTCAAGGAGCAGTTCCGCTCGGTCGACGTGCTGCTGGTCGACGACGTGCAGTTCATCGCCGGCAAGGACGCGACGCAGGAAGAGTTCTTCCATACCTTCAACGCGCTGGTGGACCAGAACAAGCAGATCGTGCTGTCGGCCGACAAGAGCCCGGCCGATCTGGAAGGCCTCGAAGACCGCGTGCGCTCGCGCCTCGGCTGGGGTCTCGTCGCCGACATCCACCCGACCACCTACGAACTCCGCCTGGGCATCCTGCAGTCGAAGGCCGAGAAGCTCGGCGTGGCGATGCCGCCCAAGGTGCTGGAGTTCCTCGCCCACAAGATCGTCGCGAACATCCGTGAGCTCGAGGGTGCGCTCAACCGCATCGTCGCGCATTCCACGCTGGTGGGCCGTCCCATCGGTCTCGAAAGCGCGCAGGAAGTGCTGCACGACCTGCTGCGCGCCTCCGACCGCCGCGTGACGATCGAGGAGATCCAGAAGAAGGTCGCCGAGCATTTCGCGATCCGGCTGGCCGACATGCACTCGCCCCGGCGCGCGCGCCAGGTCGCCCGTCCGCGCCAGGTCGCGATGTATCTGGCCAAGCAGCTCACCAGCCGCTCGCTGCCCGAGATCGGGCGCAAGTTCGGCGGGCGCGACCACACGACGGTCATGCACGCCGTGCGGAAGATCGACGAGCTCCGCGCGGCCGACGCCGCGTTCAGCGAAGACGTCGATCTGCTGCGCCGCATGCTGGAAGCCTGATGGGTGCGCGTGCTCCGCGCATCCTGCTGACCGGCTTCGAGCGTTTCGGGCCGCACAAGACCAATCCCACCCAGATCCTGGCCGAACGGCTCGATGGCGAATGGTTCGCCGACGCCCGCGTCGTCGGGCGCGTGCTGCCGGTGTCGATCGGCAAGATCGAAGCCGCCCTCGATGCCGCAATCGAGGAGACCGATCCGGTCGCGATCGTCGCGCTGGGTCTTGCCGCGGGCGAGCCGTGCGTGCGCATCGAGCGCGTCGCGAAGAACGGTCTCAAGTTTCCCTATCCCGACAATGACGGCAAGCGCCCGACCGGCAAGATCGACCGCAAGGGCCCGGCCACGCGGCAGGCGAACCTGCCTTTCGCCGCGATCCTGAAGCGCCTGCTCGCCGCCGGCATTCCCGCGCGCCTGTCGGACGATGCGGGTCTCTATCTGTGCAACGCCGCGCTGTGGCACCTGATGGCGCGCGCGGGCAAACGCCCGTGCGGTTTCATCCACCTGCCGTCGAGCCCGGAAATGGTCGCCGAGGCGCTGCGCCGGGCCGACCCGCCGACGCTCCAAAACTGCGCCTCGATGGGGGTTCGCCAGCAACTTGCGGCCGTCCGCATCGTGCTCGCCGAGGCCGCGCGCAAATCCTTGAAATAAGGCCTGTTTCCGGCGCATTTGCGGCGTCGAGAAGCTTTCGCGATCCGGGCCATCTGGTATACTTCTCGGCCCACGGATTCGATTCGCGCGAAACCCTTTTTCGAGACCGCACCCGAGATGAAAATAACCATCGAACGCGCCGCCCTCCTGAAGGCGCTGGGTCACATCCAGAGCGTCGTCGAACGCCGCAACACGATCCCGATCCTGTCCAACGTGCTTCTCGAAGCCACGGCCGCGAAGGGCGGGGCGGGCAAGCTCTCGCTCACCGCGACCGACATGGATGTCGCGTTCGTCGAGACGGTCCCCGCCGAAATCGCGAAGGCCGGATCGACCACGGTGCAGGCCCACACGCTGTACGAGATCGTGCGCAAGCTGCCCGAAGGCAGCCAGGTCGGCATCGAATGGTCGGCCGAGAAGGGCCAGGTCTCGCTGCGCGCGGGCCGCTCCAGCTTCAGCCTCGCCGCACTTCCCGCCGACGATTTCCCGAAGATGGCCGCGGGCGAACTGCCGCACGCCTTCGAGATCCTCGCCGAGGACCTGAAGACGCTGATCGACAAGACGCGTTTCGCCATCTCGACCGAGGAGACGCGCTACTACCTCAACGGCATCTACATCCACGCCACCAAGTCGGGCGGCGTGGATGTGCTGCGCGCCGTGGCGACCGACGGCCACCGGCTGGCGCGCCTTGAAATGCCGCTGCCCGACGGGGCGGCGAAGATCCCGGGCGTCATCCTGCCGCGCAAGACCGTCATGGAAGTGCGCAAGCTGATCGACGAGACGGCCGGGGCCGTGCAGGTGTCGCTCTCCGACACGCGCGTGCGCTTCGCCTTCGGCGACGCCGTGCTCGTCTCCAAGCTGATCGACGGCGCCTTCCCGGATTACGAGCGCGTGATCCCGTCGGGCAACGACAAGACGATGGAAGTCGACCGCAAGCTGTTCGCCGCCGCCGTCGACCGCGTCGCCACGATCTCGACGGAAAAGTCGCGCGCGGTGAAGCTCGCCGCCACGAAGGGCCTGCTGTCGCTGACCGCGAACAGCCCCGACGCGGGCACGGCGAGCGAGGAAATCGAGGTTTCCTACCAGGGGCCGGCGATCGAGATCGGCTTCAACGCGCGCTATCTGCTCGACATCGCCGAGCAGATCGAGGGCGAAAACGCGACCTTCAAGATGGCCGATGCCGCATCGCCGACCGTGGTCGCCGATGCCGCCGACCCGAGCGCGCTCTACGTCCTCATGCCGATGCGCGTTTGAGGTGACGGCCGTTCCGGCCCGGATCGTTCCCTTCCCGGCAGCGGCGGTGCGCGCATCCGCACCCGCCGCCGTGCTGCGGCTCGACCTGACCGATTTCCGCTGCTATGCCGCCCTGCGCCTGGAGGTACCCGCCGCCCCCGTGGCGCTGGTCGGGCCGAACGGGGCGGGCAAGACGAACCTTCTGGAAGCCATCTCGTTCCTCGCGCCCGGCAAGGGCATGCGGCGCGCGCGCATCCACGATCCCGAGCGCACCGGCAGTGCCGGCCCGTGGGCCGTGTCGGCCGAGATCCGCAGCTTCGGCGAGACGGTGCGCGTGGGAACCGGGCGCGGCGAGGGCGACAAGCGCGTCGTGCGCGTCGACGGCAAGCCGCAGCGCGGCCAGGCCGAGCTTGCGCGCCGCCTGTCGGTCGTCTGGCTCACGCCCGAGATGGACCGCCTGTTCGCCGAAGGGGCAGGGGCGCGACGACGCTTCCTCGACCGGCTCGTCTACGGTTTCGATTCCGAACATGCCGGGCAGGTCGCGGCCTACGACCATTCGCTGCGCGAACGTGCGCGCCTGCTGGCCGAAGGCAACGGCGACGCGGCGTGGCTGGGTGCCTTGGAAGAATCGCTCGCCCGGCACGGTGTCGCCATCGCGATCGCGCGCGCGCAGACCGTGGCGCGCCTCGACCGCGCCGCCCACGCCAATGTCGGCCCGTTTCCCACGCCCGCCCTGACGCTGACCGGCGAGATCGAGCGCCTGTGCGCCGAGATGCCGGCTTTGGCGCTGGAAGAACGCGCGCGCGACATCCTCGCCGCCAACCGCCGCACCGACGCCGAGAGCGGCACGACCGCCTTCGGACCGCATCGCGGCGATCTTGCCGCACGCTGGGCCGAGAAGGATGCGCCCGCCGCGCGCCTGTCGACCGGCGAGCAGAAGGCATTGCTCGTGTCGCTGATCCTCGCCTATGCGCGCGAGCTGGCGGCCGAGCGCGGTGCCCCGCCCGTGCTGCTGCTCGACGAGATCGCGGCCCATCTCGACCCCGCGCGCCGCGCACATCTGTTCGACGAACTCGCCGCACTCGGCGCCCAGTTCTGGGCGACCGGTGCCGACGAGGACGCTTTCGCGCCGCTGGCCGGACGCGCGCATATGCTGCGCGTCGAGGCCGGCGGCGTGGTTCCCGCCTGAAGGACGACCGAAGATGACAGACCCCGCCAAGCCGATCCCGACCAAGAGCATCGAAGACGCGTCCGCCGCGTACGGTGCCGATTCCATCAAGGTGCTGCGCGGCCTCGACGCCGTGCGCAAGCGCCCCGGCATGTATATCGGCGACACCGACGACGGCACGGGCCTGCACCACATGGTCTACGAGGTCGTCGACAACGCGATCGACGAAGCACTCGCCGGCTGGTGCGACGCGATCCAGGTCACGCTCAACGCCGACGGCTCGGTCACGGTGCGCGACAACGGGCGCGGCATCCCGACCGACATCCACGCCGAGGAAGGCGTTTCGGCGGCCGAGGTCATCATGACCCAGCTGCATGCCGGCGGTAAGTTCGACCAGAACTCCTACAAGGTTTCGGGCGGCCTGCACGGCGTGGGCGTGTCGGTCGTCAACGCGCTGTCCTCGCTGCTGACCTTGCGCATCTGGCGCTCGGGCAAGGCCTATTCGATGCAGTTCCGCCACGGCGAGGCGGTCGCCCCGCTTGCCGAGACCGGCCCCGCCGGCGACGAGCGCGGCACGGAAGTGACCTTCCTGCCCTCGACCGAGACCTTCACGAAGACCGTGTTCGACTACGACACGCTCGAGCACCGCCTGCGCGAGCTCGCCTTCCTCAATTCCGGCGTGCGCCTCGTGCTGGCCGACGAGCGCGGCGTGGAACCCAAGCGCGTCGAGCTGCATTACCAGGGCGGCATCGAGGCGTTCGTGAAGTATCTCGACCGTTCGAAGCAGGCGCTGCATGCGCCCGTCTCGATGAAGGGCGAGAAGGACGGCATCACCGTCGAAGTGGCGATGGAATGGACCGACGCCTATCACGAGACGATGCTGTGCTTCACGAACAACATCCCGCAGAAGGACGGCGGCACGCATCTGGCCGGGTTCCGCGGTGCCTTGACGCGCACGATCGCGCGCGTGGCGGGCGAGAACGCCGGCAAGAAGGAAAAGGTGGCGCTGACCGGCGACGATGCGCGCGAGGGGCTGACCTGCGTGCTGTCGGTCAAGGTTCCCGATCCCAAATTCTCGTCGCAGACGAAGGACAAGCTGGTTTCTTCCGAAGTCCGTCCGGTCGTCGAGCAGATCTGCAACGACAAGCTCCAGCAATGGTTCGAGGAGCACCCGGCCGACGCCAAGCGCATCGTCCAGAAGATCGTCGAGGCGGCCTCCGCGCGCGAGGCGGCGCGCAAGGCGCGCGAGCTGACACGCCGCAAGGGCGCGCTCGACATGGCCTCGCTGCCGGGCAAGCTTGCCGACTGCCAGGAGCGCGATCCGGCCAAGTCCGAGATCTTCATCGTCGAGGGCGATTCGGCCGGCGGTTCGGCCAAGCAGGGCCGCAACCGCGCCAACCAGGCGATCTTGCCGATCAAGGGCAAGATCCTGAACGTGGAGCGCGCGCGCCTCGACAAGATGCTGTCGTCGGCGGAAATCGGCACGCTCGTGACGGCCATCGGGACGGGCATCGGCACCGAGGAATTCGACGTCGAGAAGTGCCGCTACCACAAGATCGTCATCATGACGGACGCCGACGTGGACGGCAGCCACATCCGCACGCTGCTGCTGACGTTCTTCTACCGCCAGATGCCCGCACTCATCGAGCGCGGCTACGTCTATATCGCGCAGCCGCCGCTCTACAAGGTCAAGAAGGGCTCGTCGGAGGTCTATCTCAAGGACGAGCGCGCGATGGAGGATTACCTCATCGCCGGCGGGATCGAGGGCATGACGCTGACGGGTGCCGACGGCGCCATGCGCGCGGGCCCGGACCTGCGCAGTGCCGTCGAACGCGCGCGTGCGGCCAAGATGATGATCCTCGCGCTCGCGCGCCGCGTGGGTTCGCGCGACGCGGTCGAGCAGGCGGCGATCCTCGGGGCACTCGATCCCACGCTGCTGGCCGACGCCGACAAGGCGCAGGCGGTGGCCGAGTTCATCGCCAAGCGCCTCAACGTGCTGAGCCCGGAGACCGAGCGCGGCTGGACGGGTACCCGCGGCCCCGAGGGGCTGGTGTTCGAGCGCCGCCTGCGCGGCGAGATCGACCGCGCGACGATCGACCAGGTGACGATCAACTCGATCGAGGCGCGCCGCCTCGTCGAGATGGCGGGCGAACTGCAAACACTCTACGCCAAGCGCGCGAAGCTCGAGACGAAGGACAAGGGTGCCGTCGAGGTCTCGGGGCCGATCAAGCTCATCGACACGGTGCTCGAGATCGGCAAGAAGGGCCTTTCGTTCCAGCGCTACAAGGGCCTGGGCGAGATGAACCCCGAGCAGCTCTGGCAGACCACGCTCGACCCGCAGGCGCGCCACCTGCTGCAGGTCCGCGTCGCCGACACCGCCGACGCGGACGGCGTCTTCACGACGCTGATGGGCGACGTGGTCGAACCGCGCCGCGATTTCATCGTGGAAAACGCGCTCAAGGTCGCCAACCTCGACGTCTGAGACATATGGGATTCGCGCGCGCTTGACTCCGCGGCCGCATGGTGTAACGTTACACTAAATCGTTATACCAAGGCCGATCCGGCACAAGCCGGACGCCAAAACGCCGGAGGGAGAAACGCCATGTCTCGCAGGACAATGCTGTATGGATTCGTCGCCGCCGCGGCGCTCGCCGTCGCGGTCGCGGCACCGAACGATGCCGCCGCCCAGGCCAAGAAGCAGGTCAAGCTCTCGCACGCGACCGCTGCCGATCTCGGCAACGACAACCACATGGTCGCGTGGGTCATGAAGAACTACATCAACGAATATTCCGACACGCTCGACGCGCGCATCTACGCGGCGAACGCGCTGGGCGAGGAACGCGCGGTCGTCGAAGGCATGCAGCTGGGTGCCGGCGCCACGTGCCATATCGGCGGCACGGCGATCCACAACAACTTCGTGCGCCGCATGGGCGTGCTCGACCTGCCGTTCATGTGGAAGGGCTACGACCACGCGCACAACGTGCTCGACGGGCCGGTCGGCCAGGCGCTCGCCAAGGAGTACGAGGGGCGCGGCATCAAGGTGCTCGGCTGGCAGGACAGTTGGGGCTACCGCAACGTCGTGACCTCGAAGAAGGAGATCAAGACGGCCGCCGATCTCAAGGGCCTCAAGATCCGCACGATCCAGACGCCGACCTACGTGGCCGCCCTCAACGCGATGGGTGCGAGCGCCACGCCGATGGCGTTCGGCGAGGTGTACACGGCACTCCAGACCGGCGTGCTCGACGGCTTCGAGCATGCGCCACCGGTCGTGCTGACGGGCAAGTACTACGAGATCGCCAAGTACGTGACGCTGACCGGCCACCTGTTCGGGCCGACGGTGACGGCCTGCTCGATGAAGGAATGGACGGGCTACACCGACAAGGAGCGCGCGGTCGTCGCCGCGGCCGCGAAGATGGCGCAGGACGTCAACCGCAACCTGTCGGCCCAGCGCGACGCCGAGGCGCTCGAAGCGCTCAAGGGTCGCGGCATGATCATCAACCAGATCGACAAGCAGCCCTTCATCTCGGCCGCCGCACCCGTGCAGGACGATCTCGCCAAGCAGATCGGTGCCGAAGACCTGCTGCGGACCATCCGCGCGACCAAGTAGACGAAAATCCGGCCGGCGGCGCCAGTTGGCCCGCCGGCCGTCCTTCCCCCGGGGCTCCCCGTCATGAATGCCATCCTGCGCGCCATCGATCGAACGATGGAGTTCACGCTCTTCGTCATCTTCCTCGCCTTCTCGCTCGTCGGAGGGCTGCAGATATTCAACCGCTTCGTGCTCGGCCTGCCGCTGAGCTGGAGCGAGGAATTCCAGAAGTTCGGCCATGTCTGGATGGTGTTCATCGCGATCCCGGTCGCGTACCGGCGCGGCTCGCATATCGGCATGGATGCGCTGCTCGTCCGGCTGCCGGCCCCGATCCGCCGCTCGATCGAACTCGTCATCGAACTCCTCTGGCTTGCGCTGGCAGCCGCCATCGGCATCTACACGCTGCGGCTGATGGAGGTGGCGAAGTTCCAGGACAGTCCCGGCCTCGGCTGGCGCATGGACCATGTCTACATGGGCATGGTGATCGGCTCGGCCTATCTGGCGTTGGTCGCGGTCCGCCGCCTCGTCGCCTTCTTCCGCCCCGACGCCGCGGAGCAGACGCCATGACGCTCGTCCTGCTGTTCACGTTCCTGCTCGGCCTCATCACGCTCGGCATCCCGATCCTGCTGGTGATGGGCATCGTCGGGCTTGCCGGGATCCTGACCGAGCCCAACTTGGTGCCAGCGCTGTTCCCGCAGAAGATGTTCGCCATGCTGGACAATTTCAGCCTGCTGGCGCTGCCCTACTTCATCCTCGCGGGCGAGCTGATCTCGCGCGGCGGCATCTCGAAGCGGCTCGTCGAGTTCGCGGAATCCGCGGTCGGCCACTGGCGCGGCGGCCTCGGCCACGCCTCGGTCGTCTCGAGCATGATTTTCGCGGGTGTGTCGGGTTCGTCGGTCGCCGACACGTCGGCGATCGGCTCGATCCTCGTGCCCGCCATGAAATCGCGCGGCTACAAGCCCGGCTTCGCGGCGGCCCTCGTGGCCTGCGCGGGCACGATCGGCGCGATCATCCCGCCGAGCATGACGATGATCGTCTACGGCTCGATGGCGAACGTGTCGATCGGCGGGCTGTTCCTGGGCGGCATCATCCCGGGCATCCTGATCGGCATCGGCCTGATGATCGTCATCGCGATCTATGCGCGCCACCCGGACTATCCCGAGCTACGCGTGACGACCGGCCGCTTCATCTTCGCGACCGTGGTGCGCGCGGCGATGCTCGTCTGGCCGGCCCTGCTGGCGCCCGTGCTCGTGCTCGGCGGCATCCTCGGCGGCGTGTTCACGGCGACCGAGGCCGGCGTGGTCGCCTGCTTCTACAGCTTCTTCATCGGCTTCTTCGTCTACCGGACGATCAGCCTGCGCGACCTGCCCGAGATCTTCGTCCAGGCCGGCGTGACGACGGCGCTGGTTTCCGGGATCATCGGCGTGGCCGGCGCGTTCGGCTGGCTGCTGTCGTACCTCAACTTCAACGACGTCGTGCTGTCGGGCATCGTGTCCGTCGCCGGCACGAAGATCGCCGTCATGCTCATCCTGATGGCGGTCATGCTCGTGCTGACCATGTTCGTCGATTCGATGGCGATCCTGATCATCATGATCCCGGTCGCCGTCGTCGTCGGACGGAGCTTCGGCATCGACGAGTTCCAGCTCGGCCTGCTCATGGTCATGGCCACGCAGATCGGGTCGACGACCCCGCCGGTCGCGGTGCTCCTTTTCGTGGCGACCAGCATCGCCGGCTGCACCTACAGCGAGACGGTCCGCTACTGCTGGGCCTTCATCGCGGCCGAGGTCGCGGTCCTGCTGCTCGTCGTGTTTTTCCCGGAACTTGCATCGTGGATTCCGCATATGGTCCTGGGGTAGAGGATGGACCGGGTCCGGAGCACCCGGCGGAACGATACGGCCAGAAAGCCGAAGAACGCGCACATGTCGACCATCACCGACGTAGCCAAGATGGCGGGGGTCTCGGTTTCGACCGTCTCGAACGTCCTGAACGGCCGGACCGGCCGCATGGGCGAGGCGACGCTGGCACGCGTCGAGAAGGCGATGTCCCAGCTCGGCTACCGCCCGAACCTCGCGGCACGCCAGCTGAAGACGGGCGAGGCGTCGATGATCGGGCTGCTCGTGCCGTCGCTCGGCAACCCCAGCTACGGCATGCTCGCGCGCGAGATCGAGACGGAATCGCGCCGCTACGGGTTCCGCGTCATCGTCGGCAACACCAACCGCGACCCGCAACTCGAGCGCGCCTTCATCGACGACATGACCGCGCAGGGCGTGCGCGGCGTCATCGTGATCTCCTCGCTCGCCGACGAGAGCCATCTCGAAGCGCCCGCCCTGCAGGGGCTGGTCGCGGTCAGCTACGACAGCCATTCGCGCCGCAACGTCCGGCCGATCCTCGACTACGTCTCGGCCGACAACTCCGCCGGCGTGCGGCTGGCGGTGGAGCACCTGGCCGCGGCAGGCCACCGCACCGTCGCATTCCTGACGCCGAAGATCTGGACCTTCAGCCGCGCGGAGAAGCGCAAGGGGTTCCTTGCCGCGATCCGCGACGGCGGGCTCAAGGGTGTCGTCATCGAAGGGGCTGTCGCCTCGATCTATGCGGACGCCGAAATGGCCGAGCTGGGGCAGGGGCTGGCCGAACCGTTCGCGCGCCACGCCGACCGGCCGACGGCGGCGATCGCGATCAACGACATGATGGCGATCGGCCTCGTCTCGGGCCTCGCCCCGCTCGGCATCCGCGTTCCCTCCGACGTGTCGGTGGTCGGCATGGATGGCATCCCGCTTGGCGCGTTCACCTCGCCGCCGCTGACGACCGTGCGCCTGCCCTTGCGCGAACTCGCGCGCACGATGGTCGACCGCATCATGCTGCGCCTCAAGCAGCCGGGCACGGTTCCGGCCGAATTCAGGTTCGCGCCCGAAATGCTGGTGCGCGGATCCGTCGCCGCGCCGCCGAAGGGACCGGGGCGCGGCGCGCGGCGGAAATAGCCGCCGCCATGCGCATCCTGTTGACCCACGCACCTGACGCCCGCATGCGCTACTACGGCGATGCCGCCCTCGGCGAACTGCGCCGGTTCGGCGAGGTGCGCCTCAATCCGACCGGTGATGCGCTCGGCTCGCCCGCGCTCGCCGAACTTGCCCGCGACTGCGACGTTATCGTGTCGGACCGGCAGACGCCGGCCCCGGCCGTCCTGTTCGAGAGCCTCCCCGGCCTCGTCGCCTTCGTGCGCTGCGCGATGGACATCCGCAACATCGACGTGACGGCCGCAAGCCGGGCCGGCATCGTCGTCACACGTGCGTCGGCCGGCTTCGTCGCGTCGGCCGCCGAACTCGCGATCGGCTTCCTGATCGATCTTGGACGCGGGACGAGCGCGTCGGTCGCCGCCTACCGGTCCGGCCGCGCGCCCGAGATCCGGATGGGCGTCCAGCTTGCCGGCTCGACGCTCGGCATCGTCGGCTGCGGCGCAATCGGCCGCCGACTTGCGGGACTTGCCTTGGCGCTTGGCATGACCGTTCTCGCGTCCGATCCCGATCCCGGCGCCGTGCCGCCGGGCGTCGAACATGCCGAATTCGGCACGCTGCTGCGCCGGTCGGATTTCGTCGTCTGCCTGGCGGCGGCGACGCCGCAGACAAGGCACATGATGGACGCGGGCGCTTTCGCCGCGATGCGGCGCGGCGCCTGTTTCGTCAATCTTTCGCGCGGCGAGCTCGTCGACGACGCGGCGCTGGTCGCGGCACTCGATTCCGGCCATCTCGCGGGTGCCGCCGTCGATGTCGGCATGGCGCCCGACCAGATGCCGTCGCCGGCGGTCGCCGCCCATCCCAAGGTCGTCGCCACGCCGCACATCGGCGGACTGACGCCGGAAGCGGTCTCGCATCAGGCGTTCGATACGGTCCGGCAGGTCGAGGCACTGAGCCGCGGCGAAATGCCGGATCTTGCCGTCAATCCGGAAAGTGCCACGCGACTCTCAAGGCTGCGCCGCACCTGACGCCGGGCCCGGCGCGACGCTTTCCAAGTCGCGGAATATGGGCCAATGTTCCGGATACCTAGTGGACGCGAAACCGGAATTCAGAAGATGCGACGCCTGCCGCCCCGGATGGCCAATCCCCTGTTCGGACTGATTCTTACCTTCGCGATGACGTCGGTGGTCAGCCTCATCGCGACGGTCATGGCGATCGGCTTCGTGCCGGGTATGCCGGCACGCTGGTTCGGCTCGTGGATGACGTCGTGGGCGCTCGCGTTCCCGACGATGCTTGTCGTCGCACCGCTCGTTCGCCGGCTCGTGGCGCGGCTCGTCGAGCCGGCCGCATCCGGCCCGTCGTGAACTAGGCGCAGCAGCGCGCCGGCGGAACGGCCGCCGCGGCGATGCGCAGGCGGGCCGCCTCGATCGTCCGGAACAGCGACTCGCGGGTCACGCCGTCGCGCCGCATGAGGGTCTGCGCGACCGGATCGTCGATGAGTTCGGCGAGCGCCGGCTCGGGGTCGGTGCGGCGGACCTGCCGCAGCGGGAACGTGCTGATCTGGGCCATGTCTTGTCTCCTTGTCCGCGAGACTGCCCGGCAACCGGATACCCGGCAAACGAGTTAATCTGAACCGGCTGGTGAGCAAACCTAAGCATCGGCGAAAACCAGTTGTCCGGCGCCCGCGGGGCGTCCATCCTCCGGCCATGCGCGCTTTCGGGCTCAGTGGCCTGCTTCCGGCGTCCCGCCGGCCGGCCGACGGATCGTCGGGCTGGACGCAGTATCTTCTCGTCGTCGGCCTCTGGCTGACGCTGATCGGGCTCGTCTGGTTCTTCATCGTCGCGGGCACGCGCGAGATCGAGACGACCGCCGAGACGCAGGCGCAGAATCAGGCACAGATCTACGCCGACCTGGTCGAGGAGTTCGTCGAGCAGACGCTGACGAACTTCGACCAGGACATCCTGATGCTGCGCGACGGGTATCTGCGCGGGGAGGTAGGGCCCGACCTGCGGCCATGGCGCGATTCCCAGCACGCCCGCAACGCGATCGCCGTGATGTACGCGATCGTCGACGGGCACGGACGGCTGGCGGCGACCAGCGGCGACCAGTCGATGCTCGGCATCGACGTGACCGACCGGCCGCATATCCGCTTCCACATGGGCCATGTCTCGGACCGGCCGCATCTCAGCGTGCCGATCGCCGGGCGTTCGACCGGCCGCGTTTCGCTGCAGCTGACGCGCCGGATATCCGGGCCCGACGGTTCGTTCCTCGGCGTGGTCGTCGTGTCGCTCGACGCCGCCTACTACGACCGTTTCTTCACGCGCACGCGCGTGCGCGACAAGGACGTGATCAGCCTGATGGGCGTCGACGGAACGGTCCGCATGCGATCGGGCCCCGTGCGGCCGGCGGATTCCTATGCCGGCCAGCCCCTGTTCGAGCGGATGCTGAAGGAGAAATCCGGCACGGCCCGCGCGCTTGGGATCAGCGACGGCGTCGAGCGCTTCGTCGCGTTCCGGACCTTGGGCCAGTACGACCTGATCGTCTATGTCGGCGTGGCCGTGCTGGACGAGACCTCGATCCTCCGGTCTGGAATCGCCTTCCTGCAGCGCATCGCATGGACGTTCACCTTCCTGACCGGGGTCAGCGCGCTGGCGATCGTGATCCTGATCAAGCGCCGGCACGAGGCGGCCATGTCGCGCACCGTCGTCGACGAGTTGTCGCGCCGCATGGCGGTCATCGGCGGCCTGCTCGACCGGTCGGACGCACTGCTGCTGGCGGTCGGCTGCGACGGCCGGGTCCATTTCGCGAATGCGCGCTGCGCGGAATTCTTCGTCGAACCGGGCCCGTCCGGCGGACGCGACGTGCAGGCCCTTTTCCGCTTCGCCGCCGAGGGTGCGTCGGCGCTTTTCCTCGAACGCATCCGCGGTTCGGAGAACGCGCCCGTTTCCTTCGAGCAGGACCTCGTCGGTGCGGACGGCGAGCAGCACCTGTTCCTGTGGATCTGGAGTGCGGACGACAAGGCTCCGGCCGACGCACGCTCTTTCATCGGCTTCGGCATCGACGTGACCGCGCGCCGGCGCAGCGAAATGACGGCGATCCGCAGCGAACGCATCGCCTCGCTTGGCGAGATCGCCGCATCGATCGTGCATGAGCTGAACCAGCCGCTGAACGTCATCGGGCTCGCCTGCTCGAACGTCCGCCAGATGCTCGGCGGCGGGGCCGCGGAGGAAGCCGCCCGCAAGCTCGACCGCATCGACCAGCAGGTCGGACGTGCTGCGGGCATCCTCGACCGGCTCCGCCGCTACATTTCCGGGGCCGGCGCCAGCCCCTCGTCGCGATTCGCTCTCGTCGATGCGATCCGCGCCGCGGAAGAGTTCGTCGCCGACCAGCTGCGCATCGACGGCGTGCGCGTGGTCAACCGCGTGCCGCCCGGCCACTATGTGCGCGGCGACCGCCTGCTGTTCGAGCAGCTGGTCGTGAACCTCCTGCTGAACGCGCGCGACGCGATCGTGTCGGGTGCGGACGACGCCGATGCGGAGTTCTGCGGCGAGATCGCCGTCGAGGGCGGCGTGCTCGGCGACGGCCGCTTCTTCGGCGTGAGCGTGTCTGACACGGGCCCGGGCCTGTCCGGCGAAGCAGCCGCGCGCGCGTTCGAGCCCTATTTCACGACGAAGCCGTCCGGCCGCGGGACCGGTCTCGGCCTGCCGATCTGCCGGACGATCGTGCAGGCGTTCGGCGGCGAGATATCGATCCGCAACGGCGAGCGCGGTGCGTGCGTCGAGTTCCGCGTGCTCGTCGACAGGGGCGGGGCCAGCGCGCTGGCGGGCGTGGCGGCCCAATGACCGTTGACAAGCGCACCGGACAGGGCGATTGAACCCGGAATGCCGGATCAGCCGAAAGTCCTCATCGTCGACGACGAGCCCGAGATCGCAGCCGAACTGGCATCGCTGATCGCGCGCACAGGCCTGTCCGTCGTCGAGGCGCACGACGCGTCGTCGGCCATCAAGGTTTTCGCGGCCGACCAGAAGATCGGCGTCGTCGTTTCCGATATCCGGATGCCGCGGCGGTCGGGCATCGAGTTCGTGCGCGGGCTGCGCGGCGTAGGCATCCGCGGACGAATGGCGCGGATCATCTTCTGCACCGCCTACGCCGACGTGGGCGTCACGATCGAGGCGCTGCGTCTGGGCGCGGTCGAGTTCCTGACCAAGCCCGTCGAAGCCGACGAACTTCTCGCCGCCGTGCGCAAGGCGGCCGACGACTACCGGCAGGAGATGGAAGGCCGCGCACTCGACGGTGCCGCCACGCGCGATCTCGCGCAGATCGTCGAGCAGTTCAAGTCTTTCATCCTGAGCGGCAAGGGCCCGGTTCCCGCACCGGCCGGGGCCGCGCAGTCGGACGGCGAGCGCCTGCGCAAGGCGAACCATTTCATGTCGATCCGCAGGTTGCGCGACATGCACCTGCCGACGGCGGAGTTCGACGAACCCCTGTGGTTCATGATGCTCGATCTCTACCATTCCCAGATCACCGGGCAGCGCGTTTCAATTTCGAATCTCTGCGTATCGTCGGGAATCCCGCAGACGACGGCGCTGCGCCGGATCGAGGATCTCGTGTCGCGCGGGCTCGTGCATCGTGTTCCCGACCAGAGCGACCGCCGGCGCGCCTTCGTCGAGCTCTCCCAGGACGGGCACGCGCGCATCTCGCGGTTCCTCGACTCCGTCTCGCTCGATCCCGCCGCGACCTGACGGCAGAAGGAGTATCGCCGTGGCATGGATCTATCTGGCACTCGCCGCCCTGTTCGAGATCGGCTGGGCGATCGGGCTCAAGCAGGCGGCGAAGGAGCCGGGGGTGACGGTCTGGGGTTTCACCGTCGCCGCAATGGTCGCGAGCGTCGTGTTTCTCGGCCTTGCCGTGCGCGAGCTTCCGCTTGGCACCGCCTACGCCATCTGGACGGGTGTGGGAACGGCGGGTGTGTTCCTTGCGGGCGTGATCCTGTTCGGCGAATCGGCGGATCTGTTGCGTGTGCTGTGCGTGGCTGCGATTCTCGGCGGCGTGTTCGGCCTGAAACTCCTGAGCGTCTGACGCGCGCCGCCCAATCTTCCCATTGGTCGAAATGTAACGGCGCTTAGTGCCCGGTTGCGCGCGCCGGGACGACCAAATAGTCTTTCCCGAAAGAAGTTCGGGGAACGCCGCGCATGACGCAACGTCTGGGCCATCTGATCGTCAGCGGCCGCTGGGACAACAACGTCGCAATCGTCGATGTCGCCAAGGCGCTGCTGCCCGAGAACGACCGCACCGACGGTGCCGTAATCTCCCGCCCGCGCGTGACGCCCGACGTCGACACCGACGGCGACGGCGTGCCCGACGCGAAGGCCAGCGGCCAGCCCGTCTCGATCGTCGTCGACCGCGACGCGCGCTTCGCCTATGTCGTCAACCATTCGGGCGCCGCGACGCCTGCGGGTGCGGCCGGCTACCAGCACGGCCATCCGGGCCTGATCACCGTCGTCGACCTCGCCAAGGCGCTTGATCCCGCTCACGACGGAACGCTCGGTGCCGTCGCCGCCTTCGTGCCGACGGGCCGCACCGGCCCCGTCGGCTGCGCGCTCGTTCCCGACGGACGCACGCTGCTGGTCAATTGCGGCGAAGCGGAAGGCAGCGAGGACGGTGGCGACGAGATCACCGCGATCGACGTTTCCACGCGCAAGGCGGTTCGGCGCATTCCGCTGCGCGAGACGCCGGGCCATCCAGCACCGGGCCCCAGCCGGCACGACAGCCCGCATCCCAGCTTCGGGCGCTATCCGAACCCGACGGGCATTGCCGTTTCGGCCCATGGCGGCGGCTACGCGTTCGTCGGCAACGGCGGCATCAGCGACGTTTCGGTCGTCGACCTGCAGGCCGCGATGGCGGGCGACCCGCGTGCGGAACGCCATCGCATCCCGGTCGAGACCGGCCCCTTCGGCCTTGCGGCCAGCCCTGACGGACGGTTCGTCGCCGTCGCCGCGCGCGAGAGCATGTCGGTTGCCTACGAAGGGCGGACGATCTCGATCATCGATGTGGCGCGCGCGGCTGCCGGCGGCAAGGACGCCGAAGTGGCGCGCGTGCGCGTGGGCAGCGATGATCCCGCCGAACAGACGCGCCCCTTCGCCGTCGCCTTCACGCCGGACGGAAAGCGGATCGTCGCCTCGTGCTTCCGCTCGAACACGATCTCGATCGTCGACGTCGCCGACGCGATCGCCGGCCGCCCGGCCGAGGCGCTGCGCATTCATCCCAGGACGCCGAACGGCGCGCAGCCGCGCCCGCGCGGCATCACGATCGCCGGCGGGCGCTATGCCTGCGTCGTGGGCGGCGCCAAGGAAGGATCGCGCAGCAGCCTCGTCTGGCTGCTCGACCTCGAATCCGGGAAGATCGTCTCGACGGTCACCGGCGTGGGCAACGAGACCTACGGACTGGATGCGATCCCCGCGACGGGGTGACGACACGACCTGCGAACCTGAACCAAGACAAAAACAAGATAGGGAGGATCCGATGATGCTTACGCGACGCTCTCTCCTGCTGGCGGCCTCGGCCGTTCCGATTGTCGGTGCCGTTCCGCGCGCCTCGGCGCAGGCCGGCTGGGTTCCGACGCGCGAAGTCGAGTTCGTCGTGCCGTTCGCGACCGGCGGCGGTGCGGACCTTCTCGCGCGGGTGATCCACAAGATCATCGTCGAGGAAAAGCTCGTGCCGGTCCCGATCGCGCTCAACAACCGCCCCGGCGGCGGCGGCGCCACCGGCATCGGCTACGTCGCCTCGCGCAAGGCGGCGGATCCGCACACGATCATCCTCGTCAACGGCACGACGCAGATCACGCCGATCCTCAACCCGGCCGCCAAGACGCTGTCGGAAGTGCGTCCGGTGATGAACGTCATGCTCGACGATTTCGTGCTGTTCGTGAAGGGCGACGCGCCCTGGAAGGATGCGAAGGATTTCGTCGCGACGGCGAAGTCCCGTCCGCCGAAATCGCTGGCCTTCGCGACCGGCGGCACCACGGACGTGATGGCGGTCACCGTCTTCGCCAAGGCGACGGGTGCCGAGTACAACATGCTGAACTTCAACAGCGGCGGCGAGGCGCTCACCCAGCTTCTCGGCGGGCACGTGCAGGCCTGCATGGGCAACCCGCTCGAGTTCATGGGGCACCTGCAGTCCAAGGCGGTGAAGGCACTCGGCGTGTTCCGCGACACCCGCTTCTCCGTGCTCGGCGACGTGCCGACGATGAAGGAGCAGGGCATCAATGCGCCGAACTTCCAGATGTGGCGCGGCATGGCGACGCCGAAGGGCACGCCGGACGATGCCGCCCGCTACTGGGAGGGCGTGTTCGCCAAGGTCGTCGCCTCGCCGGTCTTCAAGGCCTACATCAAGGAGAACATCGCGTCGGAGGTCCCGATCCCGGGTGCCGCCTTCGTGAAATTCCTCGAGGACCAGGAAAAGCTCTACCGGAACCTCCTCGACAAGCCGGCCTGATCGATGCGGCTGCGGACCATCGGGGGCGAACTGGCCCTCTGCGCCGTCTTCATCGCGACCGGTGCATTCTGGGTCGCGACGGCGGCAGGACTTCCGTTGTGGGACGGCTTCGCGCCCGCGACGGGATTCCTGCCGCTCGTCTACGGACTGCTGCTTGCGGCACTCGGCGTCGCCGCCACCGCCGTCGACGTCGTGTCGGCGGACGGCGACGCCGAACCCAGAGGGCCCGTCGGGCGGCCGCTGATGATCGTGCTGGCGCTCGCCGCCGGCGTGGCCGGGATCGAGACGGCGGGCTTCTTCGTCTCGATGTTCCTGGCGATGCTGTTCCTGTTCCGGGTGGCCGAACGCAGGTCGCTCGTCGCGTCGCTCGCCGTCGCGGCGGGTTCTTCGCTGTTCCTGACGCTCGTCTTCCGCACGTGGCTCGGCGTGCTGCTTCCAACCGGGCCCTGGGGGTTCTGACGGATGTCGGTCATCTACGATCTGGCGGCGGGCTTCGCCGCCGCCGCCACGCCCTGGAACCTGCTGATGTGCTTCGCCGGCGTGTTCGCCGGACAGCTCGTCGGCGCGCTGCCCGGAATCGGGCCTTCTTCCGCGATCGCCCTGCTGCTGCCGCTGACCTTCGGGGCGGATCCCACGTCGGCGATCATCCTGTTCGCGGGCATCTATTACGGCGCGCAGTACGGCGGCACGCTCACCTCGGTGCTGATCAGCGTGCCGGGCGAGCCGTCGAGCGTGATGACGAGCATCGACGGCTACCAGATGGCGCTGCAGGGCCGCGCGGGTGCCGCACTCGGCATCGCCGCGATCGGCTCGTTCATCGCGGGCACGATCTCCACCGTCGGGCTGATGCTGCTTGCTCCGCCGCTGGCGAAGGCGGCCCTCGCGTTCGGCCCGCCCGAGTATTTCGCGCTCGTCGTGCTCGGCCTCACCGCACTCGCCGCCGTCGGCGGCTCGGTGCTGAAGGGGCTTACGACCGGCATGTTCGGCCTGCTGATCAGCACCGTCGGCATCGACCAGCAGACCGGCGTGGCGCGCTTCGCGTTCGACAAGATCTGGCTGCTGGACGGCGTGGGTTTCATCGTGCTGACGGTGGCGCTGTTCGGCGTGGGCGAGGTGCTGTCGAGTGCCGGCATGGCCACGCCGCGGCCTATCACGAAGGTCAAGAACCTGCTGCCCTCGCGCGCGGAATGGAAGCAGAGCCGCATGCCGATCCTGCGCGGCAGCCTGATCGGGTTCCTCGTCGGCGTGCTGCCGGCGACCGGTGCCACGATCGCGTCGTTTCTGGCCTACATCGTCGAGAAGAAGGTGGCCAAGGACCCGTCGCGCTTCGGCAAGGGTGCGATCGAGGGCGTGGCGGGTCCCGAATCGTCGAACAACGCGGCGGCGGCCGGCGCCATGGTGCCGATGCTGGCGCTCGGCGTGCCGGGGTCCGGGACGACGGCGATCATCCTGGGCGCGCTGATCATGTTCGGCATCCGGCCGGGGCCGGAGCTGTTCGACAAGAATGCGGCCCTCGTCTGGACGGTCATCGCCAGCATGTATATCGGCAACGTGATCCTGCTGATCATGAACCTGCCGCTCGCGGGGCTCTTCGCGCAGCTGCTGCGCGTGCCCTATTCGTGGCTCTATCCGCCGATCCTGGCGCTGTGCGTGGCGGGCGTCTATTCGCAGGCGAACTCGATCGAGGATGTGTGGATGCTCGTCGTGTTCGGAGCACTCGGCTGGGCGATGATGCGCTACGACTGGCCGGCCGCACCGATGATACTCGGGCTCGTGCTCGGCACGATCTTCGAGAACTCGCTGCGCCAGTCGATGACGCTGTCGCACGGCAGCGTCGAGATCTTCTTCACGCGGCCGATCTCGGCGGTGCTGATGGCGTGCGCGGCCATCGCGGTCCTGTCGCCCGTGCTGGTGCGGATCTTCCGGCCCCGGCTGGTTCCCGGCGCCTAGCGCGCGACGCCGCGGACTTCCGTGTCGAAGCGGCGCAGCAGGTGCCTGCGCGTCTCCGGCTTGCCGAAATGGACGAAGTCGTAGTCGACGAGCTTCAGCGTCGACATGTCCGGTACGCCGTCGGGCAACGGAGCCGCCCTGTTCGATGGGATCGAGAAGGACAGGCCGGCCTTGACGCCGAGTGCCTGCGCCGGTGCGGACAGGGCCCAGTCGTAGAAGCGCTTCGCGTCCGCCGGGTTGCGCGCACCCCGGATCAGGCTCATCGAGCCGACCTCGTAGGCGGTCCCCTCGCACGGGCTGACGGTCCGCACGTCGCGCGCACCGGCCGCGATCTGCACCAGCGCGTTGTCGAGGAACGTGATGCCGAGCGGCGATTCACCCGTCGCGACCGAGCGCGCGGGGATCGAGCCCGAGCGGGCATAGGAGTTCACGTTCGCATCGAGCGCCTTGAGATAGGCGACGGCGCCGTCCTCGCCCATGATCGACACGATCGTTGCGAGCATCGTGTAGGCCGTGCCCGACGCGTTGGGATCGCTCGACTGGATCAGGCCGCGATAGGCGGGATCGACGAGATCGCGCCAGCAGGCCGGCCGCTTCAGGCCGCGCGTCGCCAGCGCGGATTCGTTGTACGCGATGGCAAGCGTGCCGGCGATCACGCCGACCGCACGTGAACCGCTCTTGTCGGCGACCGCGACGGCCCACGGGTGGAGTTGCGCCAGCATCGGCGAACGATAGGGCTCCGTCAGTCCGTCGGCGGCCGCCTGCAGGTGCGGATCGCCCGTGCCGCCCCACCAGACATCGACGCGCGGACGGGCCGCCTCGGCCTTGATCTGCGCATAGGCTTCGCCGGTGCTGCGGCGGATCAGCGCGACCGTCACGCCCGTCTCGCGCTCGAAGCCGTTCGCCATCAGGCGGCACCATTCCTCCTGGAACGAACAGACGAGCGCGATCTCGCCGGCGCGCGCGGGCGTGGCGATGGAGACAATCGAGACAAATGCGAGGATCGAACGGAGCAGCATGCGAACGCTCCTATGCCCGAAGCGGTGCCAAGTCAAACGCCCGGTTTCGTCCGCGCCACGAGCGATGCGCCGGCGTTCGCGGGCATCGCGAGATAGGCAAGGCTGCAGCAGCCCGCCAGCGCGCCCGAAAACCAGAACGCGTAGCCGAACTCGGTCGCCGTCAGCGTGCCGGTCCCGATGCGGT
This sequence comes from Tagaea sp., assembly GCA_965279565.1. Lineage (GTDB taxonomy): Bacteria > Pseudomonadota > Alphaproteobacteria > CACIAM-22H2 > CACIAM-22H2 > Tagaea. Next base: position 1,558,821 of record OZ257249.1, read on the forward strand.
GTGTCGCCCAGTCGAGGATCAGGGCGGCGAACGCGATGCCGATCGAGCCGGAAAGCTCCTGCAGCACGGCGGCGAACGTCGTCGCGCGCGCCATATCGCCGGGGGCGATGTCGGCGAACAGCACGACGTTCGAGCTGGTGAACTGCAGCGAGCGCGCGAAACCGCCCGCGAGCAGCAGGAGCAGGATCGCGACCGCCGGCATCCCGGCCCAGAACAGGGCCGGCAGCGCCACGAAGGCGCCCGCGACGATGCCGTTGAAGACCAGCACGCGGCGGAAGCCATAGGCGCGCAGGATATGCGGGGCGACCAGCTTCATCGAGAAGGCGCCCACGCCGGTCGCGAAGGTGAGCGTGCCGCTCGCGAAGGCCGTCATGCCGAAGCCGACCTGCAGCAGCAGCGGCAGCAGGAACGGCGTGGCGCCCGCACCCACGCGGAACAGGAACCCACCGATCACGCCGACGCGGAACGTCGCCGCGCGCAGCAGCCGCAGGTCCAGCACCGGCGCCTGAACGGAAAGCGCGTGCCGGCAATAGACGGCGACCAGCAACACGCCCGCGACGCACGAAGTGCCTGCCACCCAGTGCGGGATCCGGTCGAGCCCGAAGACCGTGACGCCCGTCAACGTCAGCGCCAGGCCGGGGCCGACGAGCAGGAAGCCGCGAAGGTCGAAGACCGACTCGGTTTCGGCCCGGATCTGCGGCAGCAGGCGGCGGGCGAGCAGCACGCCCGCCGCCGTCAGCGGCAGGTTGATCCAGAAGATCCAGTGCCACGAGAAATAGGTCGCGAAGAAGCCGCCGACCGGCGGGCCGACGATGGGGCCGAGCAGCGACGGCATCGACAGGATCGCGAGTGCCCCGACCAGTTCGTCCTTCGGCACGCTGCGCAGCACGACGAGCCGCGCGACCGGGATCATCATGGCCCCGCCCGCCCCCTGCACGACGCGCGCGGCGATCAGCGTCCACAGCCCTTCGGACAGCGCGCAGCCCGCCGAACCCAGCGCGAAGACGCCCATCGCCCAGCAGAACACCGTGCGCGTGCCGAACCGGTCGGCGATCCAGCCCGACGCCGGCACGAACACCGCGAGCGACACCAGATACGACGTCAGCGCCAGCTTCAGCACCACCGGATCGACGCCGAAATCCGTCGCGACGGTGACCAACGCGGTCGACAGCACGGTCGCGTTCAGGTTCTCGACAAACAGGGCCGTGGCGGCGATCAGCGGAACGATCCGCGTCGTGCGCCGGAGGGTGCCGCTCTCGTCGTCGATCGTCATGGCGCCATTGTCGTTCCGGCGATGCGGCGGTTCAAGCGCGCGGCCTTGCCACCATGTTACAGGCGGATGCGTTCCTGTAACAGGCGCGCGGTCCGCGCATGGCAGGCCATCCGCGCGCAGCCCTTGTCTCTTCGCGCGCGATCTCTAACTTCACCCCGATCGCGCATCGGTGTGCGACATGGAGAGGCCGGATGGACTATCGAGCAATCGTCGCGGCCTGGATCGTCGGTCTTTCGATCATGGCCGGCGCGCTCTACTTCGCGACGATCAAGCGGGGCGGCGACGAATATGCCGGCATCACGACCGGTGCGCGCATCCCGCTGCTCGACGGACTGCCCCAGGCGCCGCGCGAGCCGGCCTTCGAGCCGCTCGACACCTATCCCGGCGACAGGTAAGCCGGAGGAATGTTCGACAGTCTCAAAGGCGGACCGAGACCGGCAGGCTGGCGCAGCGACGCGACGTTCGTCGGCACGCTGGGCATGCTGCTGGCGATCACGCCGATGGCGGTCGACATGTATCTGCCGGCCCTGCCGACGATCGGGCGTGCGCTCGGCGCCGACCAGGACCGCATCCAGCTTTCGCTGTCCGGATTCTTCCTCGCCTTCGCGGTCGGCCAGCTCGTCTGGGGCCCGATCGGCGACCGCTACGGCCGCCGATGGCCGAGCCTGATCGGCCTACTGCTGTTCGTCGCGGGAAGTGCCGGCTGCTGGCTTGCCGGCGACGCGCTGACGCTCGCCGGCTGGCGCGTCGTCCAGGCGGTGGGGGCCGCGGCCGCCACCGTGCTGGCGCGCGCGATGGTGCGCGACGTGTTCGACCGCGACCGCAGTGCGAGCGTATTCTCGCTGATGATGCTGGTGATGGGGGCCGCACCGATGCTGGCGCCCGTCGTCGGCAGCCAGATCCTGAAGGTCGCGGACTGGCGCGCGATCTTCCTCGTCCTCGGCCTGCTTGCGCTGCTGCCGCTCGTGCCGCTGCTGCGCCAGCCCGAGACGCTGCCGGCCGAGCGCCGCCGCTCGGGTGCGTCGTCGTCCGTCGCGGGCGCCTATCTGCGCCTGCTGCGCGACCCGCGCTATCTGGGCTATGTCGCGAGCGGAGCCGGCATTCTCGGCGCGATGTTCGCGTACATCTCCGGCACGCCGTTCGTCTATATCGAGATCTTCGGCGTCGGGCCGGACCTGTTCAGCGTCCTGTTCGGCCTCAACGTCGCCGGCATGATGGCGGCCAGCTACGTGAACAGCCGGCTCGTGCTGCGTTTCGGCAGCGACCGGGCGCTGCGCATCGGGCTCGTCGCGTCGGTCGGCTTCGCTGCCCTGCTGCTGGCGGAAGGTGCAACGGGAAATTTCGGACTCGCCGGCATCGTCGTGCCGCTGTTCCTGTTCCTCGCCTGCATGGGGCTTGTCGCCGCCAACGCGATGGCGGGCGCACTCGCCGACCATCCGCAGATCGCGGGGGCCGCGTCGGCGCTGGCGGGTTTCGTGCAGTTCGCGGTCGGCGCACTTGCCGGCATGCTGGTCGCGGCGCTTGCCGACGGCACGCCCGTGCCGATGTGCGCGACGATCTTCGTCCTGGCCGTCGCAGGTGCCGCCCTCAATTTCCTGCTCGTGAAGCCGGCCCGCAGGGGCTAGAAATCGGCGATGCCGAATTTCGCCGCCAACCTGTCGTTCCTCTACCAGGACCGCCCGTTCCTCGACCGCTTCGCCGCCGCGGCGTCCGACGGGTTCCGCGCGGTCGAGTTCCTGTTCCCCTACGAGATGGCGGCCGAGACGGTCGCTTCCGCCGCGCGGCGCGCCGGCGTGCGGATCGTGCTGTTCAACCTGCCGCCGGGCGACTGGACGCGCGGCGAACGCGGGCTTGCCGCTCTCGTCGGGCGCGAGAAGGATTTCGACGCGGCCCTCGCGCGCGCACTCGACTATGCCGAGATACTCGACTGTCCGCGCGTGCACGCGATGGCCGGCCGCGTCGAAGACGGTGCGGATTTCGCCACCTACATGGCGAACCTGCGACGTGCGGCCGCGATCGCGACCGAACGTCGCCGCGCGCTGACGATCGAGCCGATCAACACCCGCGACATCCCGGGCTATTTCCTCAACCGGCAGGACGAGGCGCATTCGATCTGCCGCGCGGTCGGTGCGGCCAATCTCGGTGTGCAGATGGATCTCTATCACTGCCAGATAGTCGAGGGCGACGTGGCGCGCAAGATCGAGGCGTTCCTGCCCGGTGTGGCGCACATGCAGATCGCCGGCGTGCCTGACCGGCACGAGCCGGACGAAGGCGAACTCAACTATCCTTTCCTGTTCGATCTCCTCGACCGGCTCGGCTATGCGGGCTGGATCGGGTGCGAGTACCGGCCGCGCGGCGAGACGTCCGCCGGGCTCGGCTGGGCGCGCGGCTACCTGAAGGGCTAGCGCTTCGCGCGGCTTCGACCAGCCAGCGCGAGAAGGCGGCGAAGGCGGGTTCGCGTTCGCGGCCGGGCGGGTGGTAGAGATACCAGCTGCGCCCCATCGGTACCGTCAGCGGGAAGGGTGCGATGAGCCGACCGGCGCGGATCTCGTCGTCGACATAGGGCCGGATGCCGACGGCGATGCCCAGCCCGTCGCACGCCGCCTGGATCGCAAGACCGTAATTGTCGAACATCGGGCCGGTCGCGCGCACGCGCGGAGCGCCGGCCGCCTCCAGCCAGTGCGGCCAATCCTCGGGCGCCTGCGCGATGCGCAGCAGCGTCTTCGGCACGAGTTCGGCCGGGGCACGCGGGCGCGGCACGAAGCCAGGCGCGCAGACCGGCAGCAGGTCGGCGTCGAAGAGCTTGCGTGCGACGAAGCCCGGCCGCTCGCCGGTGCCGAGGCTGATGCCGCAGGTCCAGTCGTCGCGATAGGGCACAGTGAAGCCGCCGGTCGCCAGCCGCACCTCGATGTCGGGGGCAACTTTTCGGAATGCGGCAAGGCGCGGGATCAGCCAGCGGATCGCGAAGGTCGAGCCCACGCCGACCGTCAGCGCGCGCGTGTCACCGCGCGCGGCGACCTGCCCGGTCAGGTCGGCCAGCCGGTCGAGGATCGGGCCGAGCCCGTCGCTGTACTGCCGGCCCGCCGGCGACAGCGAAAGCCGGTTGGCCGCGCGCTCGAACAGCGTCACGCCCATGCGCAGTTCGAGCAGCCGCACGAGCCGGCTGACGGCCGCGGCCGTCACGCCGAGTTCGGCGGCGGCCGGGGAAAACCCGCCGAGGCGGGCGGCGGCCTCGAAGGCGCGGATGCCGTTCAGGAAGGGCAGGCGGCGCATCTCGACCCTCAGCAAATCTATCGGTAAGGCCAAGCTATCTCGGTTTGCGGTCCGGGCACAATGGGCGCAAGAATCGCGCTCTGGAAGGAAGATTCGATGAGCGGGCTCGAAATCGCACTGGTCTGCGCCGTGATCGTCGCCACCTCATTCCTGTCGGGCCTGTTCGGCATGGCCGGCGGAATGATCCTGATCGGCGTGCTGCTGGCGATGCTGCCGGTCCCGGCGGCGATGGCACTGCACGCGGTCACGCAGATCGCCTCGAACGGCTGGCGGGGTGCCTTGTGGATCCGCCATGCCGATTTCCGCATCGCCGGCGTCTACATGATCGGGGCCTTCGCGGTGCTCGGCATCTGGTCGATGTGGCGCTGGGTCCCGCCGCCCGCCGTGGCGATGCTGCTGCTCGGCCTGATCCCGTTCTCGCTGCGGCTGATCCCGGAAAGCCTGCGCCCCGATCCGTCGCGTGCACGAGACACGATCGGCGTGGGCGTCATCTGCATGGCGCTGATGCTGACGACGGGCGTGTCCGGTCCGTTCCTCGACACGTTCTTCCTCGGCGGCGGGCTCGACCGCCGGAAGATCGTGGCGACGAAGGCGCTGTGCCAGACCTTCAGCCACGGCGTGAAGCTGCTCTATTTCGGCGCCATCGTCGACGTGACCGGTTCGATCGATCCGATCGCCGCCGCCGGTGCCGTCGCGGCCGCCGCACTGGGCACCGTGCTCGCGCGCGGACCGCTGGAGCGGATGGGCGACGCGTTCTACCGGCGCTGGTCCTACCGCATCATCAACACGATCGCCGGCTTCTACGTGCTCAACGGCATCCGGATGCTGGCGTTCGCGACATGAGCGGCGACACGCACGGTCCGGTCGAGGCGCTGATCCTCGATTTCATCGAATGGCTGGCGGTGGCCCCGCGCGGCTATGCCGACACGATGGCGGCCTGGCGCACCTCGTGCCCGCGCCTGCCGGTGTGGGAGGAATCCGTCGATCGCGGCTATGTCGCGCGACGCGTCGGGCCCAAAGGTGACGTGCGCATCCTGCCGACCGAAGCGGGCCTAGCGCATCTCGCCGGCCGCCGGCCTCAGCCGAGTTTCGCGCGGACCTCGGCCGACCTGTCCCACAGGTTGGGCATGTTCGGCGAGGCGTAGCCGGAAACGAAGTCCTTCGCGGCCCCCGTCGCCGGATCGTAGACATGCCGGGCGACGGCACCGATGTTCCCGCCATAGACATGGATGGCGACCGACACGCGGTTCGCGACGGCGTTCGCGACCTCGTGGATGTCGCCGCTGGCGGGGCCGAGCGTGCTCAGCTGGCCGGCTTCCAGGCGCTCCTCGCCGAGCGGTACGAGCCGGCCATCCTTGTCGCGCTCGAAGAAGCGGCAGCGCTCGGCACCGCGCAGGATGCCGATCAGGCCCCAGACCGTGTGGTCGTGGATCGGCGTCGACTGGCCCGGACCCCAGACGAAGCTGACGACCGAGAAGCGCTCGGCCGGATCGCAGTGGAGCAGGTACTGCCGGTAATGCTCGGGATGCGGCTGGGCGAACGCGTCGGGCAGCCAGTCGTCGTGCGCGACGAGGTCGCGCAGCAGCGGCCCCAGACTCGCGTGCGCGGCCGTCTCGTCGAGCCCGTGCGGCCCCATCGCGGCGGTCGCCGCGGCGACGAAGCCGCGCAGGCGGCCGATATTCGGGCTGGTCTGCATGATTGTGGTCTCCGTCATTCGTCGCATTCTCGCCAGTTTGCCGGCGCATACAAGTCCGGGATCGATCAGGCAACTGCCAGCGCCCGCAACCGATCGGGTCCGACCGGCGGGTCGACGGCCCACGGGACGATGGCCAGCCGCACTGCAAGTCCGCCGGATACGCGCGCGGTCTGCACGAGCTCGCGTTCGATTCTTGCTTGCAGCAGTGGATCGCGTGTGCGGGTGGCGGCAAGACTGTTGTTGATGATCCATGCGAACGGCTCGATGCGAGCACGCCGAAGGTCCTCCTGCAGGGCACCGGCCTCCGATACGGGAGTCGTTTCCGGCAGCGTGACAAGTAGGACCCGCGTATATCCGGAGTCCTGAAGCCGCATCAGCGGCGTCGTAAGCTTTCCGGCGGTGCCCGAAGTACCCTGCAGCATCTGTCTGTGGTATGCGCCTGTGGCGTCCATCAGTAGCAGCGTATGGCCCGTCGGCGCCGTGTCGAGGACGACGAAGGCATCCCGCGCTTCGGCGACGATGCGCGAGAAAGCATGGAAGACGGCGACCTCTTCGGTGCAAGGCGAGCGGAGGTCCTCCCGCAGCAACGCCCGGCCGTCTTCGTCGAGGTCGCGACCGCGCGTCGCAAGCACCTTCTCGACATAACGCTCGGTCTCGGCCTTCGGGTCGATGCGGTCGACGCAGAGGCCTGGCACGCCGGCCCCGATCGTGTCGGAGACGTGGGCGGCGGGATCGGTCGTGCTGAGATGCACCTTGTGGCCGCGGTCGACGAGCGCAAGGGCGATGGCCGCGGCGATCGTCGTCTTGCCGACGCCGCCCTTTCCCATCACCATGATCAGCCCCTTGCCTGGCGCGGCGAGGCTGTCGACCAGTCCCGAAAGGGGCGGAAGTTCGCGGGACGTCACGGGAGCGGATGGCCCGGATGCCGGCCCCTTCGACGGATCGAGCAGGCCGCGAAGTGCCGCAAGTCCGACCATGTTGAAGGCACGCAGCGGGATCTCGTCCCGCGGGCATTCGGCAATCGCGGCGGGCATGCCGGCGAGCGCGGCATCCGCTCGCTTCTCGAGCGCATCCGCGACGGCATCGCCCCCGACCGATGCGCGGAATCGTGCGTTGACGATCAGATGCTGATTTGCGAGGCCCAGCGCGCGCAGCTCTTCGGCACTGCGTGCGGCTTCTCGCAAGGCGGACGGCTCGGGTCGGGCGACAAGCACGATGGTCGTCGACAGAGGATCGCTCAGGCCGGCGAGAGCCGCTTCGAAGCGCGATTGGCGCATCTTCAGGCCGGAATGCGGCCCGAGGCACGAGGCGCCACGGTCGTTGTGCTCGAGGAATCCGGACCAGCTGCGCGGCAGACTCAGCAGGCGAAGGGTGTGGCCGGTCGGCGCCGTATCGAACACGATGTGATCGAACGCCGCGTACTCTGTGGCATCGCCGACAAGGCCGGCGAACGCGTCGAATGCCGCGATCTCGACGGTGCAGGAGCCGGACAGCTCCTCGCGCATCTGCTTCAGTTCGTCCGCGCTTGCGCGGCCTTCGTAGGGGGCAAGGACCCGGCGGCGATAGTCCTCGGCGGCGATCTCGGGATCGATGTTCATGGCCGACAGGCCGGCTACGCCCGGAACTGGGCCCGGCGTGTCGCCGAGTGGTGTTTCCAGCATCTCCGCGAGATTGGACGCCGGATCGGTCGAAACAAGCAGGACCCGCTTTCCCCGGTCGGCGAGTGCAATCGCGCAGGCGCAGGAAAGGGCGGTCTTCCCGACACCACCCTTCCCGGTGAAGAAGATGTGGCGCGTGGCGTTCTTCAGTACGGTCGGCTCGATCCGGGTCTGCATGCCGAAAGTCTAGCACGCACCCGGCCAAGCAGTTGCGACCCGACGAGCGGCAAATTGTCCCTGCCGGTCAGGCCTTCGTGCGCGGCACGATGCGGTCCTGGCCCATGAAGGCCTGCAGTGCCTTGGGCAGGCGCACGCTGCCGTCTTCCAGCTGGTTGTTCTCGAGGATCGCCACCATCGCGCGGCCGAGTGCGATGCCCGTGCCGTTGAGCGTGTGGACGAAGAGCGGCTTGTCCTTCGGCCCCTTGCGGTAGCGGATGTTGAGCCGGCGGGCCTGGAACTCGGTGCAGTTCGACGTGCTCGTCACCTCGCCGAACTCGCCGCCGTCGCCACGACCCGGCATCCACGCCTCAAGATCGTACTTGCGATAGGCCGCCCCGCCGAGATCGCCCGTGCAGATGTCGAGCACGCGATAGGGCAGCTCCAGCGCATCGAAGATCGCACGCTCGTTGGCGAGCAGTTCCTTGTGCATCGCCTCGGACTGTTCGGGCGTGGCGATGACGACCATCTCCACCTTCGTGAACTGGTGCACGCGGTAGAGCCCGCGCGTCGCGCGGCCGGCCGCGCGCTCGGTGCGGAAGCAGTGCGAGATGCCGGCGATGCGGATCGGCAGATCGACCTCGTCGAGGATCGTGTCCTGGTAGAGGCCGCACAGCGTGATCTCGGCCGTCGCGATCAGCGACAGGTCCTCGCCCTCGATGCGGTAGGTGTTCGTCTCGTTGCCGCGCGGCGTAAAGCCCGTACCCTGCATGACCGAATCGCGCGCGAGGTCGGGCGTGATGTGCGGGACGTAGCCGCGCTTGGCGAGGAATTCGACCGCGAAATTCTGAAGCGCCAGTTCGAGCCGCGCCCCGTCGCCCTTCAGGAAATAGAAGCCGGGCCCCGCGACCTTGCTGCCGCCCTCGGTGTCGATGATGCCGAGATGGTCGCCGATCGCCACGTGGTCGCGCGCGGGGAAACCGAATTTCGGGTGCGGCACGCCGTTGCGCTCGATCTCCTTGTTGTCCTTGTCGTCGCGCCCGATGGGCGAAGCCGGGTGCGTCATGTTCGGCAGGCGCAGCAGCAGCGCGTCCGCGTCCGCCTGCAGCACGTCGAGCTCGGTCTTCAGCTTCTCGCGGCGCTCGCGCAGCTCGCGGCCCTTCTCGCGCTTCTGCTCGACCGACAGGTCCTTGGCAGAGGCGAGCGCGTTCGAATCGCGCTGGGCGTCCTGCAGGGCCTGGTCGGTCCGGCGGCGCTGGTTCTCCAGTTCGACGAACCGGGGGACGTCCACGTCCACGCCGCGGTTGCGGCAGTTGGCGATGACGGCGTCGGCGTTAGCGAGGACGAAGTTGCGGTCGAGCATGCTGTTCCCGTGCGAGTTGGCGAGGCCGACAGTTAGCATGGGCGGGCCCGGCAGGCAAAAGCCGCAGGGGGCCTTGCGCGGCCGGCGGTTTCGCGGGAAAACCCTCGGAAATCCAACCAGTAGCCCGGTGCCGAGATGCCTGCTGCCGCCGATCTCAACCCGCCCGCCCGCCTGCTGATGGGGCCGGGCCCCATCAATGCCGATCCGCGCGTGCTGCGCGCCATGTCGACCCCGCTGGTCGGGCAGTTCGACCCGTCGATGACCGGCCTGATGGGCGAGACGATGGAGCTCTACCGGCAGGTCTTCAAGACCGCGAACCGCTGGTCGATGCTTGTCGACGCGACGGCGCGCGGCGGCATCGAGGCGGCGCTCGTCTCGCTGATCGAGCCGGGCGACACGGTGCTGGTCCCCGTCTTCGGCCGGTTCGGCCACCTGCTGGCCGAGATCTCGCGCCGCTGCGAGGCCAAGGTGGTCGAGATCGAGACCGAGTGGGGCAGCGTGTTCGACCCCGCCCAGGTCGAGGCGGCGATCAAGAAGCACCGGCCCAAGGTCGTGGCGTTGTGCCAGGGCGACACGTCGACGACGATGCTGCAGCCGCTCGCCGAGATCGGCGCCATCGCGCGCAGGCACGACGCCCTCGTCTATGTCGACACGACCGCCTCGCTGGGCGGCAACGACCTGCGCACCGACGAATGGCAGCTCGACGTGGTCACATCGGGCCTGCAGAAGTGCCTTGCCGGGCCGTCGGGTTCGGCACCCATCACGATCGGGCCGCGTGCCGAGGCAGCGATTTATCGTCGCCGACATGTCGAGCAGGGGATCGCCTCGCCGTCCGACGTGGCCGGGCCGGGAGCACGGATCCGCTCGAACTATTTCGATCTCGCGATGATCATGGATTACTGGAGCGAGAAGCGCCTCAACCACCACACCGAGGCGACGACGATGCTCTACGGTGCGCGCGAGTGCGCGCGTATCCTGGTGGCCGAAGGCATCGACGCCGCGATCGCGCGCCACCGGCTTGCCGGCGACGCGATGGCCGACGGGCTTGCCGCGATGGGCCTGAAGCTGTTCGGCGACCGCCGGAACAAGATGGCGAATGTCGTGGGCGTCTACATTCCCGAAGGCGTGTCGGGAGACGCGGTGCGCATGGGCCTGCTGCAGGATTTCGGCATCGAGATCGGCACCAGCTTCGGGCCGCTGCACGGCAAGATCTGGCGCATCGGCACGATGGGCTACAACGCGCGCAAGGACTGCGTGCTGACCACACTGGCGGCACTCGAATCGGTGCTGCTCGCCAATGGTGCCAGGATCGCGTCCAACCAGGCCGTGCCGACGGCCCTCAAGCTCTATCGCGCGGCGGAGAATGGCACGCGCAAGGCGGCGGAGTAGTCCAGATGCTCGAACTCGATCCCGAAATCGCTGCGGCGGCAGCGCTCGATCTTTCCCGCTTCGGCACGCCGCCGAGCCATCTTCCCGGCGACCCGGCTGCCGCGCGTGCCGAGCAGGAGCGCCGACGCGCACCCTGGAACGAGGGTGGCCCGGTCATGGCCGAGACGCGCGAGCTGACGCTCGAGCTTCCGAACCGGACGATGGCGGCCCGCCTCTACGTGCCCGAAGGGGCGGGCGACGGGCTCGTGCTGTTCGTGCATGGCGGCGGCTGGGTCATCGGTAGCCTCGCCACGCACGACCGGCTGACGCGCATGCTCGCCCACCTCTCCGGCATGCGCTTCCTCGGCATCGCGTACCGCAAGGCGCCCGAGCATCCCTATCCCGCGGCGCTTGAAGACACGTTGGACGCGTGGGACTGGGCGCAGGCGAACGCGGCATCGCTGGGGGCGCGCCGCTTCGCGATGGCCGGCGATTCGGCTGGGGCGAACCTCGTCGTCGCGGCGGCACTCGTGCTCGGCTCGGCCGGCCGGCCGTTGCCCGAGACGGTCGCCTCGCTCTATGGCGTGCTCGACGCGAATCTCGATACGGTCTCGTACCTGATGCGCGGCGACGGGCGCTTCGGCCTGTCGCGCGCCAACATGGCGATGTACTGGGACCTGTACTGTCCGGATGCCGGCCAGCGCGCCAGCTTCTCGGTCGCACCCGCGCGGGCACCCGAAGACCGGCTCAAGGCGCTGAAAAAGCCGTTCCTGCTGGCCGCCGGGCTCGACCCGCTGCGCGACGACAGCCGGCGCATGCGCGACGTACTGCTCGCCGCCGGCATCGACACGGTCTATTCGGAATATCCGCGCGCCAACCACGGATTCTGCCACCTGTCGGCGACATCGCAGGCCGCGCGCTCGGCGCTGGCCGAGACGGCGGCACACCTGAAGCGTGCGCTTTCGGTCAGTTGACCGACGGCAAGGCGAGGGCGCGCCGTCCGGCGGCAAGGCCGATCAGCGCCACCAGCGCCACGGTCCCGAGGTGCCAGATCAGCACCATCGTCGATGTCTGCAGGTGGTGGAACAGTTCGAGCCCGGCCGAGCCGGCCGACGCGGCGGCGAGTGCGCCCATCGCCAGCGTGCCCGCCGGCATCAGCGGGGCCGCACGCCGCAGCATCCACACCAGCACGGCGCCAAGCGGCACGCTCGTCAGGCCGATGAACTTGAGGCAGCCATAGCTGGTGCCGAGCACGGCCGTGCCCTGGTCGGCCAGTTCGCGCACGCAGCCCGTTCCCAGCATGCCCAGCCACAGCGCCAGCGGGGCGGCCGGCAAGGCGGCGATCCAGCGCGGGCTGCCCGGCACGGTCATGCTGAACGCGGCGATCGCGGCCGTGACCGCGACGGCGACCGACGCCGCCCACGGCACGTAGAACGAGACCTCGGCGAAGCGCGCGGCAAGGTCGTCGCGCGGGTCGTGCCACAGCACGAGCACGCCGACGAGGGCCACGGCGAAGGCGAGCCAGCGGCCGGCGCGCGCGGCGGGCGGGGGCAGGGTGGCAACGGGCGCCACGCCCTCACTCAATGCACCGATCAGATCGTCCGTTCTCTTGCTCATTCCGTTTCGTCGCGTTTCCAGAGTTTGCGCAGCGTGATCATCGCCCGGTGTGTGGCCACCTTCAGCGCCCCGACCGACTGGCCCGAGGCCGCGGCCGCTTCGTTGAGGCTCATCTCCCGCAGCTTCAGCAGCTCGACCGCCTGGCGCTGGCCCGGGGGAAGTTCGGCGAGCCATCGCCGGATCGCCGCCGAAGCTTCGGCCTTGTCCTTGTCCCGGTTCGCGTTCGGGTCGGCAAAGGTTTCGTGGCCGACCTCGTCGAGGGCGATTTCGTGGGCCCGGGCCGAATTGCGCCGTCGGCGCCAGTCGATCGCCCGGCGCCGCGCGATGGCGGCCAGCCACGGCTTGATCGGGCGGGTCGGGTCGTAGGTGTGGCGGATGGCGTGGACGCTGATCAGCGTCTCCTGCACGACATCCTCGACCTGGTCGTTCGGTATCCCCGTACGCGCCACGATGATGCGCAGGAACCCGGCCGATTCGGCGAGGAAGCGCCGGTAGGCGGCGGCATCGCCCTGCTGGGCGCGTGCCATCAGGTCAGGCCACGAATCGCTATCCATCGGGCGCGAGCATTGCACAAACCGCGCGCCCGAAAAGCGGATTCGAATGCCCTCAGGCGCCGAAGTTGAACACCCGGCCCCGCTCGCCCAGGGCGAGCGGATCGTTGGGCGTCTGGAACGCGCGAGGGCCCGGCGCCTGGCCGCTGGCGGCGGCAAGGGCCACATTCAGCGTCGAGGATTCGGCAGGCGGGGACTTCTTGGCATTTTCGACATCCGTGCAGTTGAAGCACGGGACGCCGTTAACGACTTCCATGGTCATGACGGATTCTCCGGCATACGAGCGTGTGTCCGGGCCCGATTTTCGGCGGCCCGGTACGACCCGTTCGGTGCCGGCCGGCGGAAGGTTACGCCGCCCCCTGCGTGGTACCGAGCCGGTAGGCCCGCCGGACGGTTCCTTCGAGCATCTGTGCCCGGTCGGCGGGCGACACGCCCAGATCGTCGCAGATCTCGGCGAAGGTCCGGACCCAGCCCTCGTAGGTGCCGCTTATCTCCAGCACCGGCCAGTTCGTCGCGAACATGATGCGCGACGGGCCGAACGCATCGATGACGGTCTCGACATAGGGGCGCAGGGCCGCCTTCGTCCACTCGATCCCGGCGCGCTCGATCAGGCCCGAGCATTTGACCGTCGCCTTCGTCGCGCGCGCGAAGGCGCGCAGGTCGCTCGCCCAGGGTTCGAGCAGCCCCGTCATCGTATCGGGGCGCCCGCAATGGTCGAGCACGACCGGAAGATCGGGGAAGTCGGCAAGCAGCGCCGTCGCCGCATGCAGCGACGGCCACTTGACCAGGATGTCGGTCACGACGTTCTCGTCCTGCAGTATCCCGAGACCTGCCCGGGTGCGCGGGTCTGCAAGCCAGTCGCCGCCGAACGTGCCTGGCGGCAGCGGGCGGATGCCGACGAACTTCCCGTATGCCTTGTAGCGGGCGATGTCGGCGCGCAGCTCCGGCGAGTGGAGGTCCGCCCATGCGACGACGCCGAGCAGGCGCGGCAGCCTCTCGGCATCCGCGAGCCAGCGCAGCGATTCGCGGGTCTCGTGCGCGGCCTGCACGAGGACCACGCCGTCGATGCCGCACGCGTCGGCATGCGCCTGCCAGTCCGTTTCGGTGAAATCGCGCGCGAGGCCGCCGATCTTTCCCGGCAGCCAGATGCCGTCGCCGTCCGCCCGCCGCCAGAGATGGATGTGCGCGTCGATCGCCACGGATCAGCTCTTGATGTTGTACCGGTAGGCGACGCGCGCGGTGATCAGGCGCAGCGCCCAGTTCGCCGTGAACCCCATCAACCCCAGCGTGATGATGCCGACGAACACGAAGTCGGTCTGCGCGAAGAGGCGCGAGTTCCAGATCAGGTGCCCCACGCCGCTCTGCGCCGCGACGAGCTCGGCCGCGACGACGGTCATGAACGCGTTGCCGAGCGCCAGCCGGACGCCGGTGACGATGTGCGGCACCGTGGCGGGAACGACGACATGGGCGAATGTCTGGCGTGCCGTGGCGCCCATGCATTGGGCCGCGCGGATCTTCTCGATGTCGACGGCCATTGCCCCCGCGAGCGTGTTGATGAACGCGACGAACAGGGACGTGTAGACGATCAGCAGGATCTTCGACGTCTCGCCGAGGCCGAACCAGATCAGGAAGAGCGTGATGAACGCGATCGGCGGGATGAAGCGGAAGAACTCGATATAGGGCTCCAGCACCATGCGCACGATCCGCGACCGCCCGGCAAGCAGGCCCAGCGGGATCGCAAGCGCGCAGCCGATGGCCCAGCCGACGAGGATTCGGAAATAGCTCATCGCCACGTGCTCGACGAGCGAGCCGTCCTTCAGGCTCGACCAGAAGGCGCGCACGACCTCTTCGGGCGGCGGGAAGAAGATCGGCATCGAGGCGGCCGCGATCGCTTCCCATGCGGCCCAGGTGCAAAGCGCCAGCACCGCATAGAACACCCGGCGGTCCGCGAGCAGCCTACTCATTGAGCATCGCCTCCGCCTCGGCGTGGATCGAAGCGCTGAGCGCGTTGTAGATCTCGACGAATTCCGGGGTCATCGTCTTGCGCGGCCGCGCCAGCGGCACCTCGACGACCTCCTTGACCCGTGCGGCGGGTCCCCGCGTCATCACGCCGATCCGGTCGGCCAGCCAGATCGCCTCGCCGATGTCGTGCGTGATGAATACGACCGTCTTGCGCGCTTCCGTCCAGATCCGCACGACTTCCTCCTGCATGCGCCGGCGCGTCTGGGCGTCGAGTGCGCCGAACGGTTCGTCCATCAGCAGGATGTCGGGATCGTTGGCCAGCGCGCGGGCGATCTGGACGCGCTGCTTCATGCCGCCGGAAAGCTCGCGCGGGAATTTCCGGCGGTGCTTCGAAAGCCCGACGAGTTCGAGATTCCGATCGAGGATCGCGGCGCGCTCCCCGGCCGCGGCACCGCGCATCTTCAGCCCGAAGGACACGTTCTCCTCGACCGTCAGCCACGGGAATAGCGCGAGTTCGGTCTGGAACACGACGCCGCGGTCGGCGCCCGGGCCGGTCACGCCCCGGCCGCGCACCTCGACGCTGCCGGCCGTCGGCAGGTCGAAGCCCGCGATCAGGTGCAGGACCGTCGACTTGCCGCAGCCGGTCGGTCCCAGCAGGCAGAAGAACTCGCCTTCCCGGACGTCGAGATCGAGGCGGTCGAGTGCCGTGTAGGCGCCGCCCGCCCGTCCGTCGCCGTCGAACGACTTCGAGACGTTCCGCAGTTCGATCGATGTCACGTGCGTCAGAAGCCTTTGACGAGCGCCGGATTGACCTGCCGCAGGTACTGCGGAACGAACACCTTGCTCATGTCCGGTGCCGGACCCGACAGGCGGTTCTGGCCGCGCATCCAGTCGGCCACGCCGTCGAACACCTTGGTCAGGTCCTTGTCGAGATAGAGACTGAAATCGAAGCCGACCTGCTGGAGCAGCTCCTGCGCCTGGTCTGCCGGGATGTTGAGCTTCTTGCCGGCGATCTCGGCGGTCCGGCGCGGCTCGGCGCGGATGAAGGCGTCGCACTCGACGAAGCCCTTCAGCAGGTTGACGGTCGCTTCCTGGTTCCTGTCGACCCAGGCGCGCGACATCTGCAGGTACGTGCGGGTCTTGTAGGCGACCTCGATGCCCGGCTTCATCACGTGGGCACGCCCGCGCATGATGTCGAGCCCGCGCTTGACCATCGGTTCGAGCCAGACGAACGCATCGATGTCGCCGCGCGCCATAAGGGCGGGCTGCTCGGCGGCGGGGACGTTGACGTGCGTGACGCGCTCGCGCGGGATCCCGAAATGCGAAAGATAGCGGTCGAACGCGAAATGCGCCGACGAACCGAAGATGTAGCCGACCTTCTTGCCGGCGAAATCCTCCGGCTTGGCGATCGACGTCAGGGCCACGATCTTGAGATCGTCCGCCGTGATGATGACGGCCGGGACGACGAGATCGGCACCCTTGGAAAGCAGGTTCATCAGCGGGAACTCGACCGTGCCCGACGTCTCCGCCTGGCCGGCGATCACCGCCTCGGTGCCGAGGAAGCCGACATCGAACAGGATGACGCTCGCGTCGATCCCGTGCTTGCGGAAGATGCCGGCGGCCTCGCCCACATACTGGTGCGAGTAGCCGATATTGGCGCCGGCCGTCAGCCTGACCTTCGTCAGCGCCTGCCCGAGGGCAATGCGGACATCCATCACCGCGGCCAGACCGAGACCAGCGGACGTCGAAAGGAACTTCCGGCGCGTCGGGGACATTCGTTTCCTCCCTGTTCGGGCCGTTTCGCCCGGTTATCTCGGCCGGAATTCCGGTCCACAGGAAAGTTGGCAGCTAGCGGCGATGGGAACAACTACCATCTGGTCCCGCATCGATAACCTTTGGCTATAGTGTAGCCCGAATCTCCGTCTCGCCGGCTGCCGCCAGAAGCTCGGACAGGCGCTGGCGCATCAGCAGGCCCGGCTTGTCCGACGGCATGTGGAATTCCTCGCCCGACGCGCGGTCGAGCGGGGCGTCCGCGTCGGTCGATTCGAGCACCGCGCGGTCCTCCGACGTGACCTGCCGGTCGAACGCGATGACCGAGGCGGCCGGCGTGTCGGCTTCCGTGTCGTTGCGGTAGACGAACTGTACGATCTGGCTCGTGCGGTCGTCGATGGGTGTGGCGCCAGTCAGGATGATGTGGACGAGGCCGTTGGGGTACTTGATCCGCAGCTTGCGGAAGAACGGCATGAACCAGGTGCGCGTGTTGTCGCGCACGGTCATGTCGTCGGCGAGGCCGAGATTCTTCTTCTGCAGGTCCGGGTTCTTCACGTGCACGAGCGAGTGCGTCTCGAAGCCCCACGGATAGTCGGTATAGGTCATCTCCGACGGCGTGGGATCGGGATCGCCGAAGCTGGATTTGTGGACGAACGAGAAATGCGCGTTGTCGAACGAGTTCTCCATCACACGGAACGCGCCGACCTTCCACGGCTCGTAGAATTCGTGGATGCGCCGGAACGCCGGGTCGTCCGCCTCGGGGATCGACGGGATGTCGAACATCGGCTCGGCCAGCGCCACCCAGACATAGCCGTAGCGTTCGGCCGCGTGGTAGGCGTCGATGCGGAATTTCGGCACGCGCGCCGGGTCCTTGTGCTGCGGGATGCGCACGCAGGCCCCAGTCCGGTCATATTCCCAGCCGTGATAGCCGCACGCGATGCGCCCCTCGGTGCAGATGCCCTTCGACAGCTTCGCGGTGCGGTGGCAGCAGCGGTCGATCACGGCGGCGGGGGCACCGGTTGCGTCGCGCCACAGCACGATTCCAGTCCCCAGTAGCGTGAACGGGACAGGCTCGGCGCCGAGCCTGTCGGCCGGCAGGACAGGGTACCAGAAGCGGCGCAGCACGTTTTGGCGGGTGACCAGCATCGGCGGACCTTCCGGAGGCAAGGCGGGACGTCCGGATCGTTGCAAAGCGGCGGCCAAACGGGCAAGAGAAATGGCATGTCTCCTGCTTCGCCATGGCTTGAATGAAAGTCCTCGTCGTCTACTGCCATCCGGTCGAGACCAGCTACAACGCCGAGATCCATCGCGTGGCGGTCGATACCCTGAAGCGCGCCGGCCACGAGGTCGAGGATCTCGACCTCTATGCCGAAGGTTTCGATCCCGTGCTGTCGCGGGCCGAACGGCTCGACTATCACGACCTGACGAAGAACAGCGCGCTGGTCGGCAAGTACGTCGCCCAGCTCCTGCGAACCGAAGCGCTCGTCTTCGTCTATCCGACCTGGACCTACGGCCTGCCGGCGATGCTGAAAGGCTGGTTCGACCGCGTGATGCTGCCGGGCGTGTCGTTCCGGCTGGGCGAGGACGGGATCGCGCGCCCGAACCTGCAGCACATAAAGCGCGTCGTCGGCATCTCGACCTATGGCCGGCCCTGGTGGGTCGCGACGTTCCTGATGGGCAATCCGCCGCGCAAGAACATCGTGCGCTATTTCCGCCTCGTGACCGGCGGGCGGGCGCGCACGAAATTCATCGCGCATTACGACATGAACCGGTCGACCGACCGGACGCGCGCGGATTTCCTGAAGAAGGTCGAGCGCACGATGGCCGGCCTCGAATGAACGTCCTGGTCGTCTACTGCCATCCGCGCGCGGATTCCTACGCCGCCGCACTGCGCGACGCGACATGCGAGACGCTGCGCGATCGCGGCCACGCGGTCGACCTGCTCGACCTCTATGCAGACGGCTTCGATCCCGTCATGGATGCCGAGGAGCGTGGCCGCTATCACGATACCGGCGCCAACACGCGCGGCATCGAGGCGCATATCGTGCGGCTGAAGGCGGCCGAGACGATCGTCTTCGTCTATCCGACCTGGTGGTACGGAATGCCGGCGATGCTGAAGGGCTGGTTCGACCGCGTCTGGGCGCCGGGTGTGGTGTTCGACATCAATGGCGGCGTGATCCGGCCGCTGCTGACGAACGTGAAGCACGTCGTCGCGGTCACGACGATGGGTGCGCCCTGGTGGTTCGCCTGGTACATGGGCCATCCGGGCCGGATGTTCCTGTCGCGCGGCGTGCGCGCGATATGCGCGCCCGGCTGCCGCTTCACGTGGCGCGCGCACGACCGGATGGATTCGTCCACGCCGGAAAGCCGGGCCGCGTTCCTCGCCAAGGTCCGCCGGACCTTCGCTTCGTTCTAGAGCTTCACTTCGGCCCACTTGCCTTCGGTCAGCGCGCGTTCGGCCCAGGCGCGCATCTTGAACGGGTTGAGCAGCCCGTGCGGATCGGCCGCGCGCTTGAATTCGTATTGCGCCTCGTCGACCACGCGCATGCCGCCGTCTTCCAGCAGGAACGTGTGCGGATCGAAGATCGGGCAGCCGTTCGCGTTGTGGAAGTCGATGATCTCCTTGAGGCGCTCGGGCGTCGTGTAGCGCACGATCTGCAGGCCGAAACACGCGATCTTGCCCTGCAGGCGCACGAATTCCAGATGCATCACAACCTCGTCGCCGAAATGCTTCCACATCTTCTCGACGAGCTTCACGTGGTCGGGCGGCGGAAACAGCGTCTGCAGGTAGGTGATGGTCTTGTCGGTCTTCAGGACCTGCAGCGTCGTGTGGTTCCAAGTGAACTCGTAGAGCGGCGGGATGTCGCCCGCCCCGTCGCCCATCGGGCGCTCGAACACGCAGGTTCCGCCATGCTCGGCCAGCAGGTCCTTGAAGGGCTCGAGGCTGGGCTCCGCGATGGTGAGGATCACGATCGCCTCGCCCTCGCGCAGATGGCCGAGCAGCGGTTTGAAATGTTTCGCCGCACCCCAGTCGACGGGGGCGACCTCCTTCTTCACGATCGCGTCGGCCTCGCCGAGCGCCTGGGCGAAGCGGACCGCACCCATGAAATCCTTGAAGCTCGCGATGCACTCTGCCCACGGCCAGGTGCGCGCGAGTGCGATGTCCAGTTCCGTGACGATGCCGTTGGTGCCGTAGGCGTGCACGACCTTCTGCACGTCGTCGCCTTCAAGCACGACGATCCGCGGGGTCTCCTCGACCGTGACGACGCGAAGGGCCCGCACCGTGCCGCGGTCGCGCAGCACGCCGAAATTGATCGAACCGATGCCGCTGGAACCGCCCGCGATGAAGCCGCCGATGGTCGCCGTGCGGCGGGTGGACGGATGAAAGCGCAGTTCCCAGCCCTGCGGCACGGTCTGCGCCTCCAGATCGATCAGCTTGATGCCGGGCTGCACCTTGAGGGCACCCGCGTCCAGCGACACGATCCTGTCCATCGCCGTCATGTCGAGGATGACGCCGCCGGCCAGCGGCATCGCCTGGCCGTAGTTTCCGGTGCCGGCCCCGCGCACGGTCAGCGGGATGCGGCGCCGTGCGCACGCGGCGGCGACCTTGACGACTTCCGCCTCGTCCTTCGGGATCGCGATCAGGTCGCCGAAATGCTTGTTCAGCTGCCGCTTCAGGATCGGCGAGTACCAGTAGAAATCGCGCGATTTCTGGCGCACGAGCGACTGTTCGTCGATCGTCTCGACCGGGGCGATGTCGGCCTTGAAGGCGTCCCAGTCGGTGACGTGCGGGGCGGGTGCCGGCGGTTCGGGCCACAGGGTCATTGCGGGCTCCAGCGCGTCATCTTGCCGGGATTGAGCAGGCCGTACGGGTCCGACATGCGCTTGAACTCGAGCTGGCGGTCGCCGGCGATCACCTTGGGGCCCTTGTCCTCAAGGATGTAGCTGTGCGGGTTCGGGATGATGCAGCCGGCCGCCTCGTGGTGGCGGATGATCTCGTAGAGCCGCTCCTTGGTCGTCCAGCGCACGACCTGCAGGGCCGAGCAGTTGACCCGCCCGAAGCGGCGCTGGAACTCCAGATGCAGCATCACCTCGTCGCCGTAATGGCGGTACATCGCCTCGACGACTTCGAGATTACGGCCGAGCGGGAAGACGGTCTGCAGGTAGGTCACACCCTTGTCGACCTTCAGCGCCTGCAGTGTCGTGTGGTTCCAGCAATATTCGTAGATCGGCGTCTCGCTCTGCACGGTCTCGTCGGGCGTGGGGCGCCAGGCGGTGACGGTTCCGCGATGGTCGGCCGCCAGCCGCTCGAACGCGGCCTTCTCGGACTGCGCAAGCATGCAGAAGGCCACGTGCTTGCCTTCCGGGCACTCGGCCTTCAGCGCCTTGAACCAGGCTGGGATCGGCCACGCGACGACGGCGATCTCCTTCTTGACGATGCCGTCGGCCTCGCCCAGCGCCTGGCCGAAGCGCGCGGCATCCATGAAATCGTCGAACGCGACGACGGCATCGAACCACGGATAGACGGGGGCCAGCGTGATCTCGACCTCGAGGATCACGCCGGTCGTGCCGTAGGCGTGCGTGGCGGAGGCCACGTCGCGGCCGCGGAAATCGAAGGTGCGCGGGACCGGTTCGCATGTGGCGACGCGAATACCGGGAATGCTGCCCCAGTCGCGCAGCTGGCCCAGCATCGCGGAGCCCACGCCGGCCGCACCGCCCGCGACGAACCCGCCGATCGACGACATGCGCTTGGTCGAGGGATGCATGCGCATCTCCCAGCCGATCTCGCGCGCCTGCCGGTCGATCTCGACGAGGTTCGCCCCCGATTCGAAACGGCCCGCACCCGGTTTCAGGAAGACGGTGCGGTCGAGCTTGGCCGTGTCGAGGATGACGCCGCCGTCGAGCGGGACGAGCTGGCCGTAGTTGCCGGTCCCGCCGCCGCGCACGACGAGCGGAACGCGGAACTGCGCGCAGGCGCCGATCACGCGCAGCGCCTCGTCCTGGTCCTTCGGGATCGCGACAAGTTCGGCCGACTTCTTGTTGAGCTCGGCCTTCAGGATCGGGCTGTACCAGAAGAAGTCCCGGCTCTTCTGGCGGACGAGCTGCGGGTCGTCGATGAGCTCGACACCTGTCAATGCCTTGCGCAGACCCGCCAGATCGCGCGCCATCACAGCCCCACGATCGGATCGAGTTCGCGATAGTCCGGCAGGGTCGTGTCGATGGCCTTGCCGTCGCGCAGCACGACCCGGTCGGCCTGGCGGCGCGACAGCAGCTCGGAATAGCCGCGCGCGCGCAGCACGACCAGATCGGCGGGCAGGCCGCGCGCCAGCCGGCCCGTCGCGGGAAGCTTCATGATGTCGGCGGGCGTGGTCGTGGCCGCCTTCGCCCAGTCGCCGAGCGGATGGTCGAGCTGGACGATGCGCACGGCCTGCACGAAGGTTTCCAGCATGTCGTGGTCGCCGTACGCGTAGAACGGGTCGCGCACGTTGTCGCCGGCGACCGCCACGCGCATGCCGCGGGCCTTCATCTCGTGCAGGAGTGTGACACCACGCCAGCGCGGCGTGCGCCCGGCCTCGCGACCCTGCAGATACATGTTGCACATCGGCAGACTGACGACGTCGACATTCGCCTCGACGCAGGCATCGAGCGCATCGTCGATGGCGTCGTCCGGCTGCACGGCGAGCGAGCAGCAATGCCCCATCAGGATGGCGCCCTTGAACTTCCGCGCCGTCGCCATGCGCGCGATGCGCACCAGCGTGCGTGCTTCCGGATCGCCCGACTCGTCGACATGCAGGTCGAGATCGAGGCCGCATTCCTCGGCCAGTTCGAACACGCGCTGCATGTAGGCGTCGAAATTGGCCGGGATGCCGGCATGGTCCTCGCCCGAGATGCGCGTCACGCAGCCGAGCTGGCCGCCATGGCGCTTCACCAGATCGGCGAGCTTTGCCCCGTCGTCGGTGCCGAAATGGTCCATCGACACGATCGACGAGGCCTGCAGCGCGATCCGGCCGGCCCATCTGTCGCGCAGTTTCGCGAAGACGGGCCACGAGATCGCCGCCTGCGACGTGAAGCTGTCGAGATGCGTGCGCACGGCACTGACGCCGTGCGCGTAGGCGCAGCGAAGTGCAAAATCGAAGCGCGCCTCGACGTCGGCGGCCGACCAGTTCTTCTGGCGGTCGGCCATGACGGTCGTCAGCGCGCCGAGGAACGTGCCGTCCGGATTGGCCGCGCGCGGCCAGATATGGCCCTTGTCGAGATGCGTGTGGACGTCGGCGAAGGTCGGCCAGACGCTCGCCTGTCGCAGGTCCGGCCCGCGCGACGGATCGATCGTGCCGGCGGGCACGATGTCGGCGATGCGGCCGTCGGCGATCGCGATGTCGGCGTCGAGATGGCCGTCGGCATTCGCCGGCACGGATGCAGCGGCAAGGGCCGCCGGGACGCGCACGTGGCGCAGCGCGAAGGCCGCCGCGCGCGGCGGTTCGAAGAAGCCCGCGGCCATCTCAGTTTTCCCGCTTCAGCGCGCTTTCGTGCCAGCGCCGCAGCACCATGTGCGACAGCGTCGACAGGCACAGGAAGATGACGATCCCGGAGATCGAGATCATGAACAGGGCCGCGAACATGCGCGGGATGCGCAGCTGGTATCCGGACTCGAGAATCCGGTAGGCGAGACCCGACTGGCTGCCGCCCGTCCCGGCGACGAACTCGGCGACGACAGCACCGATCAGCGACAGCCCGCCCGAGATCTTCAGCCCGCCGAGGAAATAGGGCAGGGCCGAGGGCAGGCGCAGATGCAGCAGCGTCTGGAAGCGCGTCGCCTTGTAGAGCTGGAAGAGGTTGAGGAGGTTGTGGTCGGCCGAATTGAGACCGAGCGTCGTGTTCGACAGGATCGGGAAGAACGCGACGATCCACGCGCAGATCAGCAGCGACAGCCGGACGTCGTTGACCCAGATGATGATGAGCGGGGCGATCGCCACGATCGGCGTCACCTGCAGGATCACCGCATAGGGGAAGAACGAAAGCTCGACCCACTTCGATTGCGCGAACAGCACCGACAGCGACACGCCGAGCAGGACCGCCACCGCGAGGGCCGCGAGGCTGATCGACAGCGTGATCCACAGCGAACCCGACAGCGTGCCCCAGTCGGTCACCATCGTCTGCGCGATCAGCAGGGGCCCCGGCAGGATATAGGCCGGGATCTCGTTGTGGCGGACGAGGAATTCCCACACGGCGAGTGCGAGCACGCCGACGAGCAGCGGCATCAGCACCTTGGGCCAGGTCGAGGCGGGCACGCCGAGGATCCGGCGTTCCTGCAGGACCACCGGCGGGGCGTCGTCGCCGATCGTGATGACGGGGGCAGGGGCGGTGTCGGGCATGTCAGTGCGCGCCGAGGGCATGGCCCATCGCCTGCTCGAGCGCTTCGGACGCGCGCTTGCAGTGGGCGTTGTAGAGCGGCGAGGTCCGGTAGTCGGCCGCGCGCGGATAGGGGGCCGTCACGTCCATGTCTGCGATGACGCGGCCGGGGCGCGCGGCCATCGTCACGATGCGCTGGGAAAGGAACACGCTTTCGAACACCGAGTGCGTGACGAACACGACCGTGAAGTTCGACGCGTGCCAGAGCTCGAGCAGGTCGTTGTTGAGCTTGAAGCGCGTGATCTCGTCCAGGGCGGCGAACGGCTCGTCCATCAGCAGGACCTGCGGGCGCGTCACCATCGCGCGGGCGATCGACACGCGCATCTTCATGCCGCCGGAAAGCTCGCGCGGATAGGCGTTCTCGAACGCGGCGAGCCCGACCATGCGCAGCGCCTCGGACGCGCGCGCGCGCTGCTCGTCGGGCGTCACGCCGGCGAGCTTCAGCGGCAGCATCACGTTCTTGATGGCGCTTGCCCACGGCATCAGCGTGGGCTCCTGGAACACGAAGGAAAGGCTCGGCTGGGCCGCACCGGTCGAATCGTGCGCGGCGTCCGGCCAGTCGATCGTGCCGGCCGACGCCTCGCCCAATCTCGCGATCAGCCGCAGCAGGGTCGACTTGCCGCAGCCCGACGGGCCGAGCAGCGACACGAACTGGTGCCTGCCGATGTCGAGATCGACGTTCTGCAGCGCCAGCGTGCCGTTCGAGAAGAGCTTCGCGACACCGCGGCAGCTGACGACCGGCCGGGCTGCGCGCCCGGCCGGCTGTGCGGCGGTATCGAGCGTCAGGCCCGCAACGCTCATCCCATCCCGACGCGCTTGTTGACGAAGCGCAGCGTGTACGCCTTCGAGAGGTCGAGACCCGCGGGCTGGGCGCCGGCGGCGACCATCGCCTCGTAGAAGCTCTTCCAGCGCGCGTCGGTCATGCAGCCCACGCCCAGCGTCTTGGTGTCGCCGGAGTCGACGATGCCCTTGTCCTTCATCGCCTTGTGCGCGTAGGCGATCTTGACGTCGTCCATGTCGGGGTTGTCGCGCTTGATCAGCGCGTTGGCCGGTGCCGGATCGCCGTTGAGGTACGACACCCAGCCCTCGATCGAGGCGCTGACGAAGCGCTGGACGAGGTCGGCCTTCTCGTTGACGAGCTTCCACGACGTGTTGATCGTCGTCTGGTAGTTGTCGAAGCCGTAATCCGCGAGCAGATGGACGACTGGCTTCACGCCGGCCTGCTCGATGGCGAACGGCTCGCTCGACAGGAAGCCCTGCTGGGAAAGCGTCTTGTCGGCCAGGAACGGCGCCATGTTGAACGTGTAGGGGCGGGCCTGGTCGTCGGTGAAGCCGAACTTCGACTTGAGCCACGGCCAGTACGACGAACGGCCGCCGGCGCCGATCAGGATCGGCTTGCCCTTGAGGGCAGGCAGCGAATCGTTGCCCATGCCGGGATGCGAGATCAGGACCTGCGGGTCCTTCTGCATCACCGAGGCGACGACGACGAAGGGCAGGCCTTCGCGCGCGTAATTGAAGCCGGCGAACGAGTTCGACATGATCGCGTCGACGCGGCCGCCGACGAGCAGCGTGTTGGGATCCTGCTGCGGGCCGCCCATCTTGATGTCGGCGTCGATGCCGTACTTGCGGTAGATGCCCGTCGCGACGGCCTGGTAGAAGCCGCCATGCTCGGCCTGGGCGCGCCAGTTCGTCTGGTACGAGAACTTGTCGAGCGTCTGGGCACGCAGGCCGGGGGCCGGAAGCGTTGCGGCAGCCGCGGCGGCTCCGAACAGGCCGAGGGACTGGCGACGCGAAATACGGTTTCCGCTCATGGGTTTGCTCCTTGTCGGGCAGGACATCTCAGGGGGCGTGGCGAACGACGTCTAAACAGCAATTCCCGTACCATGGCGGCCGAATATAAGGCTGCCCCGGAAAACGGCAACCAGCCATTTGGCCGGCAAGCCGTCAGTTGCGCACGACGATGTTGGAAAGCGGATAGCGGTCGATCTCGGCGAGCGCCTGCACGAAGCGCCCGGCGGCATAGTCGACGACCTGCTTGCCGCGCGCGGCGTCGGCATCGAGCGCGTTGCCGCAGGCACCCGCCGGGTGCAGGTCCTGGACTTCCCAGCCGAACGCGATGCGCCCTTCGCCGGCCAGGATCGGGCTTTCCTTGGAAAGCTTCGCGGTAACCGGCTCGAAGTTGCGCCGCTCGGAATCCTTCACCAGGTCGCCGCGCAGATGCATCATGACCGACGTCTCGCTCGATCCGGCATGGATGCCGAAGCGCAGCTCGTCGGCCGGGAACACGCCCGGCGGCTTGCCAAGGCCATAGGTGTTGATCGTCACCGCCAGCATCCTGTGGCGCACGCGCAGGTCCCGGCAGACGATCTCGGCCACCTGCGGCTGGCCGCCGTGGCTGTTGAAGATGACGAACTTGCGGATACCCGCGCGCGCCACCGATTCGCCGATTTCCGTCCACAGGCGCGTCAGCGTCTCGGCCGTCAGCGTCAGCGTGCCGGGAAACGAGATGTGCTCGTTCGACTTGCCCACCGGCATCGCCGGCAGGAACGTGACGGGGGAGTCGGCGGGCAGCAGCTCGACCGTGCGCGCGACGATGCCGGCATTGATGCAGGCATCGACATAGACCGGAAGATGCGGGCCGTGCTGCTCGATAGCCCCCACCGGCAGGACGGCGATGACGCGCTCCGCGTCGAGGGCCGCGAAATCCGGCGACGTCATCTCGTGCCAGTAGCGCTTCGGGAGCCGGCTCATGTCAGCGGAAGACCGCTTTCTGCCACTGGAATTCCGACAGGCCCTTGCCGCGCAGCGCCGTCGCGAGATGGGCGGGGCCGATGAAGACCGGCTTGCGGGTGAGGTCCACGTACATCATGACGACCTGCTTGCCCTGCAGGCGCGCGGAGAAGAACTTCATCGAACGCGACTGCATCTCGGGTGTCGAGCACGACGCCGCGTCGACATGGACGATGGCGATCTGGACGCCACCGATGGGCACGACGGCCACGTTGAAGGTCTGCTCTGCCATTGTGCCGTCTCGTCTTTGTCGCGAAGGACCGGCGGTATGCGCCGGGCGGGCCTACGGAAGCGGCTTGGGGCTGTCCGACAGGGTGCGCAGATAGGCGATCAGGTTCGCGCGGTCTTCGGCGCGGCGCAGGCCGGCGAAGGCCATGCGCGTGCCCGGAACGACGGCCTTCGGATTGGCGAGGAACGCGTTGAGCTTGTCGTAGTCCCACGCACCGCCTGCACCCTGCAGGGCCGGCGAATAGCCGAAGCCCGCGATGTGCGCCTGCTTGTTGCCGACGACGTCCCACAGGTTGGGGCCAACGCCGTTCTTTCCGCCCTTGTCGAACGTGTGGCACGACGTGCAGTTCTTCGTGACGCCCTTGCCGGCATCGGCATCGGCCTTGGCGAGCAGCGGGGCGATCGGATCGAGGGCGGCCGGTGCCGCGGCGGCAGCACCCGCGGCCGGGGCTTCGTCTGAAATCTTGATGTCGAGGACGCTCTTTTCGAGCTTGTGGGGATGCACGAGCATGTTGGCGAGGAAGCCGATCACCGTCACCGCGAGGATCGACGAAATTACCGCGCCGAAGATCTTGTTTAGTTCGTAAGCGTTCATGATCCCGCTCTGTGTCGACATGCGTCCCGGGCAAGGGTCGGACCCGGCTCGAATTTCGGCAATTTAGATGCCGCGGCGGGCCTGCGCAACCCTCAACGCGGGACTCGACGCGGGCGGCCCGCGCGGGGTCCGGTCCTGCGGCGTCCTGCCGCAGGGGGGCTGTTGACGCGCGCAGGGCCGGGCCCCGATACTCCGGCCCCCGCCAACCGGCCTTGCACAAGGTAAACCGCGAATGCCCCAACGCAAATCGCCCGCCCGAGTCGCCTTCCAGGGCGTGCCCGGCGCCTACTCGCACCTCGCCTGCAAGGCCGCGCGCCCGAACTTCGAGCCGCTGCCCTGCCCGAGCTTCGAGGACGCGTTCGACGCGGTGCGCCGCGGCCGCGCCGAACTCGCGATGATCCCGATCGAGAACTCGGTCGCCGGGCGCGTGGCCGAGATCCACCACCTGATCCCGGAAGCGGGCCTGCATATCGTCGGCGAGCATTTCCAGCGCGTGAACCACCACCTGCTCGCCCCGCGCGGCGCCACGCTGAAGACGATCCGCACGGTGCAGAGCCACGTCCAGGCGCTCGACCAGTGCCGCGAGACGATGAAGAAGCTGGGCCTGAAGCGCGTCGTCGGCGCCGACACGGCCGGTTCCGCCGCCGAGATCGCGCGCGCCGGCGATCCCACGCGCGCGGCCATCGCCTCGTCGCTGGCCGGCGACATCTACGGCCTCAAGTCGCTGCGCAAGGATCTCGAGGACGCCGACCACAACACGACGCGCTTCGTGATCCTGTCGAAGAAGGCGACCATCGCCGACCCGCGCAAGGGTGCTGCCGTCACGACCTTCGTGTTCCGCGTCAAGAACCGCCCGGCCGCGCTCTACAAGGCGATGGGCGGCTTCGCGACGAACGGCGTCAACATGACGAAGCTCGAAAGCTACATGATGGGCGGCCGCTTCACCGCGACGCAGTTCTACGCCGACGTCGAGGGCCATCCGGCCGAGCGCGCGCTTGGCCTGGCGCTGGAGGAACTGTCGTTCTTTTCCGACATGGTGAAGATCATCGGCGTCTATCCGGCGCACCCATACCGGTTCAAGGACCGGGGATAGCGGACGATCGTGTCACCCCCGGGCTTGTCCCGGGGGTCCACGTCTTTTTTCTTCGCAGTCCAAGTCGTGGATGCCCGGGACAAGCCCGGGCATGACGGCGTTGTATCGGGTTTCTAGAACAGGCCGAGTTGGTCGCCCGCCTGCGGCGGCGGGCGGAACTGCGAGAGATCGAACGACCAGTCGTTGCGGTCGAGCCCGAGGCGCGCGCGCGCCGCGCGGAAGCGCTTCGAGACCATCTGCGCGTAGGCACCTTCGCCGGTGAAGCGCTTGCCGAACTCGGCGTGGTTGAGCGCACCGCCGCGCATGTCGCGGATCAGCGACAGCACGTGCTTGCGCTTCAGGGGTTCATGTTCGAGGAGCCATTCGTCGAACAGCTGCTTCAGTTCCAGCGGCAGGCGCAGCAGCGTGTAGCCGGCACTCGTCGCACCCGCGTCGCGCGCGGCTTCGAGAATCGCCTCCAGCTCGGCGTCGTTCAGCGCCGGGATCATCGGGGCCGCCATCACGCCGACCTTCACGCCGGCGGCCGCCAGCCCGCGGATCGCGTCGAGCCGCCTTGCGGGCGTGGAGGCGCGCGGCTCCATCGTGCGCGCCAGGTCGCGGTCGAGCGTGGTCACCGACATGAACACGTGCGCGAGGTTGCGCGCGGCCATGGGCGCGATGATGTCGAGATCGCGAAGTACAAGCGCCGATTTCGTCACGATCGAGAACGGATGGCCGAAATCGCGAAGTGTTTCGAGCACCTGGCGAGTGATGCGGTGCTCGCGCTCGATCGGCTGGTAGGGATCGGTGTTGGTGCCGAGCGCGATCGCCATCGGCTTGTAGCCCGGCTTGCGCAGCTCGCCCGCCAGCAGCTTCGCCGCGTCGGGCTTGGCGAACAGCCGCGTCTCGAAATCGAGGCCGGGCGACAGGCCGAGATAGGCGTGCGTCGGGCGCGCATAGCAGTAGACGCAGCCATGCTCGCAGCCGCGATAGGGATTGATCGACTGGTCGAACGGGATGTCGGGCGATTCGTTGCGGCTGATGATCGTTCGCGTCGCGTCGCGCGCCACGTGCGTGCGCAGGACCGGCAGCTCGTCCTCGGCGTCCGGCTCCCAGCCGTCGTCGACCGCCACGCGTGCCTGCGGCTCGTAGCGGCCGGCGGCGTTCGATATGGCGCCACGGCCCTTGCGGACGCGGTCTGGAAGGGTGTCTACCATGGACCGGCAGCGTAGCCGATCGACTAGAACAATTCAAGAACATCGAATCGGCACATTATCCATTTCTAAACGCCTGAGGCCTTAACTCCTCTCCACGCGCATCACATCGACAGGTTCAATAAATGAGTACGTCAGCCCAACCGTCTTCCGTCTCCGCGCGCTACGGCGCCGACCAGGTCGTCGCAGCGCTCGACCATCACGCGAAGCTCAACCGCCGCCCGCTCTCGATCATCTCGGCCGAATTTTCGGAAGACGCCGCGCGCGTCTGGACCGTCACGTTCGCCGACGAAACGGGTGTCGCGACGCAGAGCTGGATCGAGGATCCGCGTCCGGTCGACGTCGTCAAGGCAGACATCTTCCACAACGGCGTACGGCTCGGCCTGGTGGGCTGACGCTCAGCTCCAGGCTTTGCGCTGGGCGGCGATGGTCGCCGGATCGAGCGCCGCGTCGATCGAGCGCTGTGCGTGTTCGGCCGGACGCGCGTCGAGCGCCTTGTGCGTGCCCTCGACCTTGAAGCGCAGGAACACGCTGGTCGTGCGCAGCCACACCAGCCGGCGGAACGGGCGCAGCAGCGAGGCCGTCTCGCGCGCGATCGGATCGCCGACCTTGCCGGCCCACGCGCGCAGGAACCCGTCGATCTGCCCGGAATCGAGCGTGGCCGCGCAGTCGGGATCCCAGCTCGTCGACGGCAGGATGATCGCGTGCACGACGTCGAGCCCCGGCAGGCCATAGATGCATTTCTCGAGATCGACCGCATAGGCGCGCGCACCGGGGGCCGCGACGAAATTGCCCGGATGCGTATCGACCAGGCACAGCGCGCGCGTCAGCGTGGCGAAGCGCTTGGCGTTGGTGATCGCGAAATCCTTCGCCCACGCGATCTCGTGGCCGAAAGCGAGCTTCACCTTCGGATCGAGATTGGCCTTGTCGGCAAGCTTGAGGTTCGCGTCGACGGCGGCCACGATGTCGCCGATCGGGTCGGCCGGCGTGTCGATGGGTGCGCGCGCGGCCGCGTCGGGCAGCTTCAGCTTGTGGATCGCGGCAAGCGCGCTGGCGATCGCCGGCAGTTCGCCCGGCAGGCGCGGCGCGCCGCCCGGAATGTCGTCGACGATGAGTGCGCCGAACGGCAGCTCGGCCGAGACCGGCAGCACGCCGAGCAGGCGCGGCGTGGCGTCGGATGCCTGCGCGCGCGCGAAGCATTCGGCTTCGCGTTCGAGGCTGTGCCGCGGATCGAGCCCGCCGAAGGCGGACATCGGGATTCGCACGAGGGCCCGTCCGCCAGTGACGCGCAGATGGGCGTGCGCGAGGCCCTTGCGCTCGAGCGGGACAAGCGAGTTTTCGGGAAGTTCGGCAAAGCGCGGCAGGGCGCGGAGTGCGGCGAACACGGCATTGATGGCGGGCATCGTCATGGTCCGGCGTTTCTACTATGTTTTTGTAGCACTTGGCGAATGGCTTGAAGCCGGGCCATGCTGGGTTCCATGCACGGGGTGCCGAACATCGATCCGGGCCGGTCGATCGACTGGAGCCGGACCAGTGCCGACTATGCCCGCCACCGGCCGGGCCCGCCGGAAGAATTTTTCCGGCGACTGGCCGCGCTCGGCATCGGCCAACCCGGCCAGCGCATCCTCGACCTTGCGACCGGGACCGGGCTGCTCGCCCGGCAGTTCGCGCGGCAGGGCAGCGACGTGGCCGGCATCGACATCGCCGCCGGCCAGATCGACGCCGCCCGCCGGCTCGCCGCCGAAGAAGGCCTTTCCGGCCGCTTCGAAGTGGCACCCGCCGAGGCGATCCCGTTCGCCGACGCGTCGTTCGACGCGGCGACGGCCAACCAGTGCTGGCTCTATTTCGATCCCGACCGCACGCTCGGCGAACTGCGCCGCGTGCTCGCCCCCGGCGGCGTCTTCTCGACCAGCCATTTCAGCTGGCTGCCGCGCGAAAGCGCAATCGCGCAGGCGAGCGAGGCGCTGGTGCTGAAGTTCAACCCCGCCTGGCGCGGCGGCGACTGGGCGGGAACGGTGCCGCCCGTCCCCGACTGGGCGGCGCGGCGCGGGTTGAACTTGCGCGGCATGTTCTGGTTCGATGCACCCATCCGCTTCACGGCCGAAAGCTGGCGCGGGCGCATGCGCGCGTGTCGGGGCGTGGGCGCCACGCTCGACGACGATGCGGTTGCCGCGTTCGATGCCGAACATGCGGAACTACTCGCGCGGATCGCGCCGCCGGAATTCGATGTCGTCCACCGGCTCGACGCGCACCTGTTCGCGACCGGCTAGACCGTCGCCTTCGGCTTTTTCGTCAGGTGTTCCTGCAGGCGCGGCATCAGTTCCACGAGGTTGCAGGGCCGGTGGCGGTTGTCGAGCTGCCACTTCAGGATTTCGTCCCAGCCGTCGCGGCAGGCCGACGGCGAACCGGGAAGCGCGAACAGATAGGTGCCGCCGGCCACGCCGCCCGTCGCCCGGCTCTGCAGCGCCGATGTACCCACCTTGCCGAAGCTGATCATCCGGAACATCTCGCCGAAGCCGTCGATCTTCTTCTCGTAGAGCGGTTCGAATGCCTCGGGCGTCACGTCGCGCCCGGTCACGCCCGTCCCGCCGGTCGAGATCACGACGTCGATGGCCGGATCCGCGATCCACGCCCGGAGCTGCGCCTGAATGAGTGCGATCTCGTCGCGCACGATCGCGCGCGCGGCCACGCGGTGCCCGTCGCGCGCGATCATCTCGCCAAGCGCGTTGCCCGAACGGTCGGACGCGGGATCGCGCGTGTCGGACACGGTCAGGATCGCGATGTTGCAGGCGAGGAAGGGGCGGGTTTCGTCGAGCTTGGGCATCTTGCGCGGCACCCTCGGGCGGCTAGCGTCGCGCGCGGGCCTCGCGGCGGGGAGCCGGGGTCGGCGGCGGCGGAAGCTTCGAGACTGCCGGAGCCGGGGCGGCGGTTGCAACGGGTGCCGGTGTCGCAGGTGCCGCGAGGGAGGCGACCTGGCCGCGCGGGGCGGGCGTGGGCGGCGGCGGCGGCGGCTGGACCGATTCGCGCGCGACCGGTGCCGGACGGGCGGCGAGGGCGGCCGGCGGCGCGTAGACCGGCCATTCGCCCTGCGCCACGAGATCGAGCGACGGCGTGGCCTGGCCGAGGCGCTCGGCGTACATCCAGTAGGAATAGAGCAGCCGCGCGATGAAGTGGCGCGTCTCGGCGGCGGGCAGGCTTTCGATGAACAGCAGCGCATCCTCGCGCCGGTCGCCGCGATTGTCCTGCAGGCGCTTCCAGCGCGACAGGTTGCCGATGCCGCCGTTGTAGGCTGCGGCGAGACGCACGAGCTCGCCGCCGACCAGCGGCTCCTCGACCAGATGGCGGATATAGCGCTGGCCGAGCGTCACGTTGATCTCGGGCTCGAGCAGGATGTCGAGCCGGCCGCGGAACGAGCGGCCGTCCATCGCCGCCGCGGTCGCGGGCATCAGCTGCATCAGGCCGCGCGCACCCGCCGGGCTGACCGCCGACGGGCTGAACGCGGACTCGACGCGCATGAACGCGAAGACGAGGGCGGGGTCGATGTCGTAGCCGCCGATCGGCTGCCAGTGCGGGATCGGATAGAAGGCGCCGTCGAAGCGCCGCCCGTCGAGATCGGCGAACTCGCGCGCCAGGCGCATCGACAGACCCGGCATGTTGGCGCGCATCGCGACCGCGAGGATCGCGCGCATGATGCCCGAACCGCTCTGCGCGTAGACGCGGCGCAGTTCGGTCTCGGCGCGGCGGTCCTGTCCGACCTGCAGCAGCGCGAACACGCGCTGCGCGCCGGGGAAGCGCTGGAGCTGGTCGATCTCCGACTGGCTCAGCGGCGGCGGGTTCCAGTTGAGGCCCGGATCGACGCCGAGGGCGCGCGCGGCAAGCAGGCCATAGAACGTGCGCGGATATTCGGCCGCCTGGGCGAGCCAGAAATTGTAGACGTCGGGCCGGCGCGCGCGCAGATGCGTGCGCGCGGCCCAGAAGGCGCCGGCCGCGATGTCCCAGGGCTGGCCCTGCTGCATGCGGGCCAGAGTCTCGAAATGGCCGACCGCGCGGTCGAAAGCGCCCTGGCGGAAATAGGCGAGCCCCGCGATCCAGTGCGCGCGCGGCACCTGCGCGCCCGAGCGCGCGGCGGCCTCGCCGGCGAACTCGATCGCCTGCCGGTCGTCGCCGCGGGCGAACCAGCCGGCGGCCAGCATGGTCTTGAAATGGTCGATCTCGCCCGCCGACAGCGTCTGGACGGTTTCGCGCGCGACGAGGATGCGCTCGGCCACCTCGAACTTGCCGTCGCCGAGCAGGTCCTTGAGGCGGTTGCGCAGGGCCGATGCCGGCCCCGCCATGCCGAGGCGGCCGGGCGGGATCGGGCGGTTGAGCGACGGGCCCAGATCGTCGGCCGACGCGCGTTCGGAGAACGATGCCTCTTCGCGCGGCCGGGTGAGGCCGGTCGCCTTGCCGCCCTGCCGGCGGACGGCCAGCGAATAGAGGGCGCGCGCGTCGGGCTGGTCGGAATATTCGCGCAGCCAGGCGGCCAGTTCGTCGGCACTCGTCCGGTAGCGGGGGCTCAGATAGCGCTCGGCCAGCACGTGGCCGACCAGGATGCGGTTCTTGACCCCGCGGAGTGCCGCATCGGCATCGGCATACGCCCCGCGCAACTGGAGCTGGAAGGCCTGCCGGTAGGCGCGCATGTCGGACGCGGTCAGCGGCTGGGGCAGGTCGGCCGCCCGGTCGAGCTGGATGTCGAACCGGGGAAGGGCTGCCGTTTCAACGCGATCCGGTGCCGGGCCGCGCGTCTGGGCGTTCGAGGACGGGGAAAGCGCCAGCGCCAGGCCAAGAAGGCCCGTGCCGAAAAAATATGCGAACCGGGAAATATAGATTAACGGGTTGCGCATGGTCGGCGAAGTGATAGGCGAATATATCCGGCCCACGCAAGCCGAAATATCAAGTTTTCCACATATTTAGGTCAAAGACTAGAAGGGCCTATTTACTTGCCGGGTTATTTATATTGTTGGTGATCTTTTGTTTGATCGACAATAAATCGCGCCACGAATCCCTTTTTTGGGACGGCTGCCTCAACAAATACGCCGGATGATATGTGGGCAGCACCGGAATTTCGGCTGCCATGTCGGGGGTCCGGTAGGTCCGCCAGCGGCCGCGCAGCCGCATGATCCCCTCGGTCGTGTCGAGCAGCGCCTTGGCCGAGATTCCCCCCACCAGAACAAGGATTTGGGGGTTCACCAGCGCGATGTGCCGCTGCACGAAGGGCAGGCAGGCGGCAAGCTCCGCGGCACTCGGGGTGCGGTTGGCGGGCGGGCGCCAGGGGATCACGTTGGTGATGTAGACGCTGGTCCGGTCGAGGCCGATGGCCGCCAGCATCCGGTCGAGGAGCTGACCCGACACGCCGACGAAGGGTTTGCCTTGCCGGTCCTCGTCGGCGCCGGGGGCTTCGCCGACGAGCATGATCTTGGCCGCCGGGTTGCCGTCGGCGAAGACCAGATTGGTCGCGGTCGCCTTGAGGGCGCAGCCCTCGAACCTGGCGAGGGCGGCCTTCAGCTCGTCGAGACTGTTCGCGGCGGCGGCGGCCTCGCGGGCCGACACGACCGCCTGGGCGGCGGGCTGCGGGGCGGCGAGGGTCGGGGCCGGCGCTTCCGGAACGACCGCGCGCGGCGCTGGCCGGGCGGGGGCCGGCGGCGGGGCGGAAAACCGGTCGAGGGGGGTGTCGAGGAGAGCCTCGTCCGCCCCGGCCTCGATCAGCCAGCGCAGGGTGGCGAGGTCGCTCATCGGCCGGGACCCTACCACGGGGCCCCGCGGATCGAGTATGAGGTTCGTGACCGACAGGGAGTCCGCATGAGCACCCGCACCGACCGCGAACGGATGGAATACGACGTCGTCATCGTCGGTGCCGGACCCGCCGGCCTCGGCACGGCGATCCGCATGAAGCAGCTCGCCGCCGCCGCCGGGCGCGAGGTGTCGGTCTGCGTGCTCGAGAAGGGTTCCGAGGTGGGTGCCCACATCCTGTCGGGTGCGGTGGTCGAACCGCGTGCGCTCGACGAGCTGATCCCCGACTGGAAGGAAAAGGGCGCGCCGCTCAACACGCCGGTCGCCGAAGACCGCTTCCTGTTCCTGACGAAGAAGCACGCCATCCGGCTGCCCACGCCGCCGCAGATGCACAACGAAGGCAACTACATCGTCAGCCTCGGCAATCTGTGCCGCTGGCTCGCCCAGCAGGCCGAGGCGCTGGGCGTGGAGATCTTCGCGGGCTTCGCCGCCGCCGAAGTGCTCTATGCCGACGACGGGTCGGTCTGCGGTGTCGCGACCGGCGACATGGGCATCGGCAAGGACGGCACGCACACCGCGAACTTCACGCCGGGCGTGGAGATCCACGGCCGTGCCACGATCTTCGCCGAGGGCGTGCGCGGCTCGCTGGCCAAGTCGCTGTTCGCGAAGTTCGGCCTGCGCGAGGGCGTTGCGCCGCAGACCTTCGGCCTCGGCATCAAGGAACTGTGGGAGATCGACCCGGCGAAGCACCATCAGGGGCGCGTCGTGCACACGGTCGGCTGGCCGCTCGACTGGGAAACCTATGGCGGGTCGTTCCTCTATCACCTCGAGAACAACCAGGTCGCGGTCGGCTATGTCGTCGGCCTCGATTACAAGAACCCGTATTTGTCGCCGTTCGAGGAATTCCAGCGCTTCAAGACGCATCCCGCGATCTGCGGCACGTTCGAGGGCGGACGGCGCATCGCGTACGGGGCGCGCGCCATCAACGAAGGCGGGCTGCAGGCGATCCCGAAGCTCGTCTTCCCGGGCGGGGCCATCGTCGGCTGCTCGGCCGGTTTCGTGAATGTGCCCAAGATCAAGGGCAGCCACACGGCGATGAAGTCCGGCATGCTGTGCGCCGAGGCGGTGTTCGACTCGCTCGACGGTTGCCCCGGCCGCATCGACGCGCCCACCGCGTATCCCGAAAAGCTCAAGGCGTCGTGGGTGTGGGAAGAACTGTCGGCCGTGCGCAATATCCGCCCGGCCTTCACGAAGGGCCTGTGGGTCGGCCTCGCGCACGCGGCGATCGACACGTACGTCTTTCGCGGCAAGGCGCCGTGGACCTTCGGCCACCATCCCGACAACGAATCGCTGCGCCCGGCCGCCGCGTCCATGCCCATCGCGTACCCGAAGCCCGACGGCAAGGTGTCGTTCGACCGGCTTTCCTCGGTGTTCCTCTCCAGCACCAACCACGAGGAGAACCAGCCGGCCCACCTGACGCTGAAGGACGCGTCGGTTCCGGTCGCGCACAACCTCGCGGTCTACGATGCGCCCGAGCAGCGCTATTGCCCGGCCGGCGTGTACGAGATCGTCGACGCGGCCACCGCACCGCGCCTGCAGATCAACGCGCAGAACTGCGTGCACTGCAAGACATGCGACATCAAGGATCCGACCCAGAACATCGTCTGGGTCGTGCCCGAGGGCGGCGGCGGGCCCAACTACCCGAACATGTGATCAGTCGAGATCGAGCGGCGGGATCGCGAACAGGCGGAAGCGGTCGACGCTGAACGTGCCGTCCTGTGCGGTCATCGGGATCGTCGCGCGCGGCCGGTTGCCGGCCTGCGGGTCCTGTCGCGCCATCAGCGTGAGCGCGATCTTGAGGCCGGCCGCCACGGTCGGGCGGATCGCACCGGCACCGGCAAGCGCATCGAGCGTTTCGACGAAGCCGGCGATGCGCGCGGTCGCGGCCCCGATGGGGCGGTTCTCGGCGTCGAGGGCCAGCGTGCCGTCGCCGTCGAGCAGCAGCGGGCCCCACGAAATCGACAGCTTCGCGATGTCGAGCGTGCCGCCATCGTCGCGCCAGATCGCCAGCGCCTCGGCGAGCTTCGTGCCGGCGATGCGGCCCTTCACGCGCGCGTCGAGCTCGGCCGATGCGATGTCGCGTCCCAGCGCTGCGAGCGGGGCGACCGGGGCGGGCAGGCGCACGCCGGTCGCGTTGAATTTCAGGTCCAGTGTTTCGGTGCGGTGGTCGGGGTTGCCGGGCCGCAGCGGGACAAGCGTGGCGGCGAGGGCGCGCACCTGCAGCGGTTCGGCCAGATCGTCGATGCGCAGCTCCAGCGCCTCGAGATCGAGTTCGAGCCGCGTCACGCGGCCCGCCGTGTCGAAGGAAAGGGCACCGTCGGGCCGCGCGGCGCGCATCGCCAGCTTCGTGGCGAGATCGCCGGCCCCGAAGCTTGCCGTGTGCAGGCCGGGCAGGCGGAACGCGACGTGCGAGAGATCGCGCGGATCGACCGACGCGACGAATCGCTCGCCCGACCATTGCCAACCGGCGGCGCCGGCCCCTTTCAATGACGGTTTCTCGACCACCGCGCGCCAGCCGAAGGGCCAGCCCTTCACGTCGAACGATCCGTAGGCGACCGACACGCCGGCTGCCTCTTGTGCGGCCGTCCATTCGACGAAGCGGGTGCCGATGTGGCGGGCCGCCATCGTCCACGCGACCGTCCATGCGGCCAGCGCAACGGTGGCTCCGGCGGCGGTCATGCGTATCCAGCGCTTCATCGCTTTGGCTTATCGCGCGGGATCGCTAATGTCGATGCCGCAATGGGAGAGACGCGCAGCATCGCCGCCTCGTGGACAGCCGCGGCACCGTTCGTGTTCGTCGTGCTGTGGTCGACCGGCTTCATCGGCTCGAAGCTCGGCATTCCCTATGCCGAACCGGTCACGTTCCTCGTCGTGCGCTTCGCCCTCGTCGTCGCGATCTTCGCCGCCGTCGTGCTGGTCACGCGCGCACCCTGGCCCGAACGCCGGCTGTGGAAGCACGTGGCGATCGTGGGCGTGGCACTCCACGGCGTCTATCTGGGCGGCGTGTTCGTGTCGATCGCGTGGGGGCTGCCGGCGGGCGTATCGGCGCTGATCGTCGGCGTGCAGCCGCTGCTGACCGCCACGGTCGTGGGCCCGCTGCTGGGCGAGCGGGTCAGCTTGCGCCAGTGGATCGGCCTCTGGATGGGCCTTGTCGGCGTGATCGCCGTGCTGTGGGAAAAGCTCGCCTTCGAGGGCATCCCGCTGGTCGCCGTCTGGCCGTCGGTCGCGGCCCTTGGCGGGATCGCGTTCGGCACGCTCTACCAGAAGCGGCACTGCCCGAACGCGGACCTGCGCACCGGGGCCGTGATCCAGTACGTCGCCGGCACGCTGTTCCTGCTGCCCTTCGCTTTGACTTTCGAGACGATGGCGATACGCTGGACGGCGGAGTTCGTGTTCGCGATCGGCTGGCTGGTCGTCGTGCTGTCGGTGGGGGCGGTCAGCCTGCTGATGGTGCTGGTGCGCCAGGGGGCGGCGGCGAAGGTCGCGAGCTTCTTCTATCTCGTCCCGCCCTGCACGGCGGTGGCTGCGTGGCTGCTGTTCGGCGAGACGCTGGGGCTGCTCGCCTTCGCCGGCATGGCGGTCGCGGCGGCGGGCGTGGCGCTGGTTCAAAGAGGTTAGGCGTGACGGCGAAAACCAAGGCGAAGGTCAGGACCGGCAAGATCGCACCCTGCGAAGGCTGCCCGCCGCCGCCCGCTGCGGCGGAGTTCTGGGTCTTCGCCTACGGCTCGCTGATCTGGGACCCGGGCTTCCCCTACGAGGAGGCGCGCCCTGCGCGCCTCATGGGCTTCCACCGCGCCTTCTGCATCAACTCCACGCGCTATCGCGGCACGCCGGAACGGCCGGGCCTCGTGCTCGGCCTCGACAAGGGCGGGTCGTGCCGGGGCATCGCCTACCGCGTCTCGCAGGCCGACGGCGACCGGACCATGGCGTATCTGTGGGACCGCGAGATGCTTAACAGTTCTTACCATTGCATGGATCTGCCGGTGACGCTCGCCGACGGGCGCGAGGTGGTGGCGCGCACCTTCGTGGTCGACCGCGCGCGGCCCGGCTACACCGGCAAGCTGACGATCCCCGAGACGGCCGCGCGCATCCGCCATTCGGTGGGCCAGCGCGGGGCCAACCGCGTCTATCTGGAGAACACGGTCGAGCATCTCGACAGGCTCGGCATCCGCGACCGCCGGCTGCACACGCTGCTGGCGGCGGTGAAGGGTGCCGCGGCGAAGGAGACGCCATGAAGTTCCTCGAGGACTACCGCTCGCTGCGCGAGGACGAGGTCAAGGGCTTCAGCCTCGACGACGCCGAGAAGGTCGACGCGCTCAACAAGGAAATCCACCTGCGCAACCGCCTGCTCGTGCACAATGCGCGCGCGATCCTGCAGGAGATCGAGCCGACCTCGAAGCTGCTGCGCGAGATCGACGCGCCCGCCCCGCCGCTGGTCTATTCGCGCGTCGTGCAGATCTTGGGACAGAAGGGGGCGGCGGCGGGGGCGGCCCTCGCCAAGGCCACCTCGGGCGCGAAGAAGCCGGCGAAATGACCGGTGCCGTGCTGATCGAGCCCGAGCGGCGCACGCGGGTCGTCGACCAGATCCGCCAGCTGCGCGGCGGCGTGGTCGCCGACGTGATCGCGCGCGGGTCGGACGAAACGCTCGCCGCGTTCGTCGCCTCGCTCGGCCGGTCGGGCCTGCTGGCCGAGGAAATCGACCTGCCGGTACATTCCTTCGCGCTCGATCCCGCCAGCCTGCCGCCGCCCAAGCGTAAATTCGGAAGGAGACAGAAGATGAGCACCGACCCTTGGGCGCCGACCGAGGATCTCAAGAAGATGCTCGCCTATCTCGACAAGTCGATCCGGCTCGTCAACCGCGAGATCATCCACGCGCAGATCCCGGGCCTGACGCGCGAACGCTTCATCGAGTTCGCCGCATCCGTCGCCAAGCTGCGCGCGGACTATCTCAAGGCCGCGATGGACTGCTTCCTCGACGACAAGTCCGACGCCGAGCAGCTGCAGAACGTGCAGGAGAAACGCGCGCTGTTCGAGGAAGGCGTGAAGGCCTACGAAGCGCTGCACCGCGCGATCGAACGCGGCTATATCGACCCGCAGGAGAACGGGAAGAAGTGACGTTCGGGCGGCGCACGCCGCGCGGACGTCATGGCCGGGCTTGACCCGGCCATCCACGACTTTGCCGGTTGCAACAACCCGCCCCCTTCTGCAACCGTAACGCGCCCATCTCCCTGAAGTTGCAGCACTGTTACTGCAACCGCCCTCCGCGCAACGCACGATTTCCGGGGCGAGGGGCCCCGACAAACAATAGGCGACGACAGGTTACCGTAACCTGTTTATCCCCTTGAGGTTGCACGAAGGTAACTTCCCCGCGCACGCGTGCTACAGAACACCGATTGCGCAAAACCCCTGCCGCCGCGCGACCCGGCACGTTTTCTTTCAGCCCTATTCACTTGTCAAAGAGCACACGGCCGAACGCCAGCCGATGCGCGGACGATAATCCGGGTTAGGATATTATACAACTATAAATACTTATGTAGTTTTCAATCTATCCGTCATCCGCGATCCCAGTCGAACTCCGCCATTCGGGGATCGTCCATGAATGCGTCTCGGCCGAGTTCGAGGCCGCCATTTGGAAATTCGCAGATTGCGCGGATGCCGCTTGAGGCGAACTGCATCCGCCATGTCTGCCGGTCGAGTGGCGCCGGATCTTCGAATGCCTTGCAAGCGAGGACGGCGATGTTGACGCCCGCATGCGCAGCTCGGACAGACTCGTAGCGGATGATCTCGCCGCCGACGTCGCGAAAGTTCTCCGCCAGCTTCTGGCACGGTTCGTAGTCGACGGGATCGATCCAGAGTGCGCGTTGCCGTACGAGCGGCGGCGCCGAGAGGTCGATCATGGCCGATGTCGCGACCGTCGCGGAAAATGCGCTGAGCTCGGCGGCGTTGACCGGCCAAGGCGTATCCGGCGATTCCGCATAGAAGAGAAGGCGGTGAAATGCCAGTTCGACGATGGCCGTCTGCGGCGCTTCTGCCGCGTAGTACACGCCCGGGGTCCTGCCGGCGCGCCGGAACCGCGAGCCCTTGGGATACTCGGAACCGTAGCGAAAGGGCGTGGAAAGGAGATAGTCGAGCCGCCGGCATTCGGGTGGAACCGGCGGCTTGCTTTCTTCGAGCAGGTCTTCGATCAGTTTCTGCTCGGCAAGCGTATCGACCAGCTTTGCCGTCGAAACGCGATGCTGGGCTTCGACGACGCGCCAGCACTTCCCCCGATATCGACGAAGCTCAGACGACAGCGCGGCGGGCGTCGAGATAGGCGATGACATCGACCAGCCCCGCGATGGATTGGATTCTTTCGACCGGCCGCGCGCCAATGGCCGAATTCTCGTTGGCGAGCCATGCGCGGGCGACGGAGGCATCCCCGCCGACGATGGCGTCCAGCGAACGGAACATGCGCAGGAAGAGAACGCCGAGTTCGAAAGCTTTCGTCGTCGGCTCCAGAACGAGTTCGCCGTGCTTCATGCGCGAAACGGACGCGTCGCTGATTCCGAGCACAATGGCCAATATTTTCGCCGTCATGCCGAGATGTTCCGAGGCCCGGACAACTGCCTTTGTCAGGACAGGTCCGGATTCCGGACGCGCGACAGTCGATGGCAAAGCACCGTACATGGCAAAATCCCTGATTCTTTCTTAAGCAATATTACATCAACTTAATTTCAAAGGAAATATAAAATGACTAAACCAGACCTCACCCGCACTTCGAATACCCGCATGTCGTGCACGTATCGCAGCCTTCCATCTTGATCAGCGACGGGG
Organism: Tagaea sp.; assembly: GCA_965279565.1. Taxonomy (GTDB): domain Bacteria; phylum Pseudomonadota; class Alphaproteobacteria; order CACIAM-22H2; family CACIAM-22H2; genus Tagaea. The sequence goes on from OZ257249.1 coordinate 1,601,459, forward strand.
CCTGGCATTTGGGGCAGGTGCGCGCACCGGCCAGCCGCGGGCGTTGGCCGTCCGGCTGCTGGTCGGTGAACAGGGCTGCGACGGTCGAGGATGAGGAAGAAGCCGCCGGCGCTTCGACGGCACCGGCCCCACCGAGCATCGCCATCGGCATGATCTCCGCGACCGGGTCCTGGGCCAGCGCTTCGCCGGCGCGCAGGAAGCCGATCTGGATCATGTGGCGTTCGATCACCTCGCCGATCGCGGCGAGCAGCGAGGGCACGTAGCGCCCCTGCATCCACTGGCCGCCGCGCGGGTCGAACACGGCTTTCAGCTCCTCCACCACGAACGACACGTCGCCGCCGCGCCGGAACACGGCCGAGATCATGCGCGTCAGCGCCACGGTCCAGGCGTAGTGCTCCATGTTCTTCGAGTTGATGAACACTTCGAACGGCCGGCGGCGGCCGTCGGTGATCACGTCGTTGATCGTGATGTAGAGCGCGTGTTCGGCATCCGCCCATTTGATCTTGTAGGTCTGGCCGGGCAGCGCTTCGGGCCGGTCGAGCGGGCGCGTCATGTAGACGACACCGCCGCCCTCGAACTGGTCGGCATGGCGCGCGGGCGTCTTGCCGAGCGGCAGCGACTGCTGCACGGGCGCCTTCTTGTCGTCCTTCTTCACCTGCAGGACCGAGCCGGTCACGTCGTTGGGCCGGTAGGTCGTGCAGCCCTTGCAGCCCAGCGCATAGGCCTGCGCGTAGATGTCCTTGAACGCGTCGAAGGACATGTCCTCCGGGCAGTTGATCGTCTTGGAGATCGACGCGTCGACGTATTTCTGCACCGCCGCCTGCATGACGACATGCTCGGCGGGCGTCAGGCGCTGCGCATCGACGAAATAGTCGGGCAGCTGCGCGTTCTCGCCGTGCAGGCGCCTGTAGAGGCGGTAGGCGTGGTCGGAAACCTCTTCCTCGCGGCGCGTGCCGTCCGGCATCAGCACGTTGCGGGTGTAGCTGAACGAGAAGACCGGTTCGAGGCCCGACGACACGTTGTCGGCCATCAGCGAGATGGTCCCCGTGGGGGCGATCGACGTGAGCAGCGCATTGCGGATCCCGTGCGCGGCGATGCCCGCGCGCGTTTCCTCGTCCAGCAGCTCGATGGCCGGGCCCTTCAGGTACTTCTCGCGGTCGAACAGTGGGAAGGCGCCCTTTTCCTTCGCGAGATCGACCGACGCGCGATAGGCCGCCTTGCGGATCAGCGACATCCAGCGTTCGGTCAGCGCCACGGCCGGTTCCGAGCCGTAGCGCGACTTGCACATCAGAAGTGCATCCGCGAGCCCGGTCACGCCGAGGCCGATGCGGCGCTTGGCCTTCGCCTCGGCTTCCTGTTCGGGCAGCGGGAAGCGCGACACGTCGGTCACGTTGTCCATCATCCGCACTGCGAGCGGGACGAGCCGTTCGAGCTCGGCTTCGTCGAGCATGGCGTCCGGCCCGAACGGGTCGGTCACGAGGGCGGCGAGATTGATCGAGCCGAGCAGGCACGCACCGTAAGGGGGCAAAGGCTGCTCGCCGCACGGGTTCGTCGCCGCGATCGATTCGGCGTACCACAGGTTATTGGTGCGGTTGATCCGGTCGATGAAGATCACGCCCGGTTCGGCATAGGCGAACGTGGCGCGCATGATCTTGTCCCACAGCTCGCGCGCGCGCAGCGTCTTGTAATGGGTACCGCCGAAGACGAGCTGCCAGGGCGCGTCCTCCTTCACGGCCGTCATGAAATCGTCGGTGACGAGGACCGACAGGTTGAACATGCGCAGGCGGCCGGGCGTCTTCTTCGATTCGATGAAGGCTTCGATGTCCGGATGGTCGCAGCGCATCGTCGCCATCATCGCACCGCGCCGGTGGCCGGCCGACATGATGGTGCGGCACATCGCGTCCCACACATCCATGAAGGTCAGCGGGCCGGACGCGTCGGCACCTACACCCTTCACGGCGGCACCCTTGGGGCGCAGCGTGGAGAAGTCGTAGCCGATGCCGCCGCCCTGCTGCATCGTCAGGGCCGCCTCGCGCAGATGGCCGAAGATGCCGCCCATGTCGTCGGGCACCGTGCCCATGACGAAGCAGTTGAACAGCGTGACGTGCCGCGCCGTGCCGGCACCCGCGACGATGCGGCCGGCGGGAATGAACTTGAAGCCGTCGAGCGCCTCGTAGAAGCGCTTCGCCCAGACGTCCGGTTCCTTCTCAACGCTCGCCAGCGAGGTCGCCACGCGCATCCACGTATCCTCGATCGACTTGTCGATCGGGGCGCCGTCGGCGGCCTTGAAGCGGTATTTCATGTCCCAGATCTGCTGGGAAATGGCGGCGATCGGACGCATGTCGGTTCCTGGCTCAGTTGCGGGCGCGAGTTTATGCCCAGTACCTGCGTCCGGCAAATGTTTGTTCTTGATATGTTTCCACAGTGTCCAGACCCACAAGATATTGTGGGTCAACGGTCTTTCGACTTATCCACGAAACTCACAGACCCTCACCCTAGCCCTCTCCCCGGAGGGGAGAGGGGACAACTCTTCTCCCTCTCCCGCTTGCGGGAGAGGGCCGGGGTGAGGGTAGTCTCGTAGCCGTCACTTCCATCCGAGGCTCCACCGACATGACCGCCGATCCGCTTCCCGCCCTGCGCGCGCTCAACGCGAAATTCATCGAGAACTTCGTCACGAACGACGTGCCGTCGCACGACGCGATCATCCATCCGCGTTTCACCTGCATCAATTCGGAGGGTTCGCGCACGGACCGCGCGGCCTATCTGGTCGAGTGGGCGACCGGCTTCGATCCGGCCGTGATCGTCTACTGGGACTATCGCGACGAGCGCATCGACGTATTCGGCGACGCGGCCCTCGTCAGCTCGGCGACGAAATGGATCCGCGTGCGCGACGGCAAGGAAGCGACCGGCATGACGCGCTACACCGACACCTATGTGCGCGAGGGCGGGTCATGGAAATGCGCGCTGGCGCAGCTCACGCCGGTGCAGCCGGCGGCCTGGCCGTCCGACGACACGATCGTGCGCAAGTGGGTGCGCGGCAAGGTCGTCGGCTAGGCGCTCAAGCACCCTTGTCTTCGACGAGGTCGGCGATCTTCTTGCCCATCTGCTCGGCCTTGTAGGCCGGCAGGCGGTAGGCCCAGCCGTGCAGGCGCTTCTCGACCGCGGCGGTTTCCGCCGCGACGTCTTCCGGCTTCTTCAGCTTCTCGCCCTCGAACGCGGCGGCGGGTGCCGCATTGCGGGCGGTGAAGCGCGCCCACATGTCGGCACCGTCCTTGGCGAATTCGACGCGCAGATCGAGCCCGTCGAATGTCGTGTATTCGGCCGTGCCCGCGTCGAACTTGAGCCCGTCGGCCTTGCGCACGTCTTCGAGGTCGAGCGCCTCGATCGCCGTGGCGATCAGGTTCACGTCGAAGGCGGACTTGACCTTCTTGTCGGCCGGGACCGGCGACAGGTCGAAATCCGACTGGTCGGGCTTGGCGCGCGAAACCTCGATGCGCGCCCCGTCGGCGACGATCACGGCGCGCGCCACGCGCTCGCGCGCCACGTCGAGGATGCGCTTCTCCAGCCACTTGGCCTGTTCGCGCTCGACGCCCACGCGGCCCTGGACGAACCACACCTGGTCCTCCTCGGCGCGGCGCACGAACGTGCCGTCGCCGGCATTGCCCTGCCGGCCGAAGCGCGTGCGTCCGACCAGCACCTCGGCGAAGCGCTCGGTCTGCGCGCCGAACAGTGCCACGCGCACGGCCTTCTGGTCCTTGCCCGCGCCGTCGAGATCGATTTCGGCATGCAGCGCCTTGTTGGCGGTGCGCGCCTCGAGGATGCGCATGTTCGCGACGTCCAGCGCCAGGCGGCGGATCTGCTGGAAGTCGGCCGGGTAGCCGCCCTTGGCCGGCATGGTCCAGGCACCGTCGGCACCGCGATGCAGTTCGAACTTCTCGCCCGCCCGCTCGATCTCGATGCGCGCGACCGCGTCGATTCGCGCGGGCAGGGCCGGGAACACGAGCTGGCCGGCGGGATCGGCCGCCGTCTGCTTGCTGCGGTTGCCGGTGACGACGACGGCCGCACCGGCGACGATCGCGGCCGAAACGGCGAGGATTGCGAGAGTGCGGCTCTGCATGGATGCGGCTCCGTTCAGCTTCCGGCCGGGCGGCGGCGGCTGACGCGCAGCCAGCCCAGTACCAGGGCGACGATCGCGACGATGGCCGGCACGGCACCGATGTTTGCGATCCTTGCGCGCGTCTGCACGCCTTCGATGTCGCGGCGCAGCTCCTGCTGCACGTCGCGCAGCTCGCGGCGCACGACCAGCATCTCGGCGCGGAACTTCTCGATCTCCGTCTGCTGTTCGGGCGACAGGATCGAGCGGTTCGCGTCGGCGGTCCCGCCCGCACGGCCCTGCAGTTCGAGCAGGCGCTTCTCGGCTTCCTTCAGCTTCTCGGTCAGCTCGCGTTCCTTGGCGCGGAACTTGAGCTCGGCCTCGCGCTGGATGTCGGCCAGCAGCGTGAAGGGGCGCTGCGACAGGCCGCGGCCGCGCAAGGAAATCAGATCGGATGAACCAAGCAGGTTGTCGACCGCGTTGACGACGAAGTCGCCGTTATAGGCACCCGGTGTCGCCACGCGCTGGCCGAAGAACTCCTGCACCGTCACCCAGAAGCGGTCTTCCAGCAGGTCGGTGTCGGCGACGACGATGACGTTGACCGGCCCTTCCGACTGCGCGCGATGCGGTGCCGCAGGCGCGGCCGGTGCCGGCGGGGCGGGCTGGCCCTCGGCCGGCTTCTCGGGCTCGGGCGCCTTCTCGAAGGCGGACTTGACCGGGCCGCTGATGCGCGCGGCGAGCGTGAGCCGTTCGCCCGACGGCTTGAAATCGGCAAGCAGCTTGGCGGGATCGGGCTGCATGCGCACGTCGTCGGCGGCGATCTCCTGCGACTGGTCGGAGGTGCGGATCAGCGGCACGAACTTCGTCGTCGCCCCTTCCTTGGCCTTCAGCACGCCGGCCGACGCCATCTGGATGACGTTCGCCTCGGTCAGCAGCACGTCGGAGCGGTCGAAATTCGCGTCGCGCAGCGTGAGCCACAGCACGTAGTCGACCGCCTGCACGCGGCCCTGGCCGCCGGCATTGACGCGGCGCGCCGCCACGCGGTCGCCGGCGAGCCTGTCGGAATCCATCGACAGGCCCCACGCGTCGAACAGCTTGGTCAGGTTCGAATCGGTCGGCATGCCCATCGCGGCCTGGCCGCCGCGGGCAAGCTCGCCCTCGGCGTGCGGATCGACGAACACCAGCGCACGCCCGCCGCGCAGCACGAACTGGTCGATGGCGTAGAGTGTGGCGTCGGGCAGGCTCTTCGGGTGCACGACCATCAGCACGCCGATCTCGGCCGGGATCTCGGCCGCGTCGCGCGCCACGGGGCGGATGTCGAAGAACTGGCCGAGCTGCGAATAGACGGCCCAGGGCGGCGTGGGCTGGCCGCGGCCGCGGAACTCGCCTTCCATCGGCAGCGACGACAGCAGGCCGACCTGCGGCTTCTTCGTGACCGACAGGTTGTAGACGATCTTCGTCAGGTCGTATTCGAGGAAGCGTTCGCGCTCGGGCTGGAAGAACGGGACCGTTTCCTCGCGGTCGGCGCCGTTGGTGCCCGCAAGACCGAAATAGACCGACTCGCCCTGCTGGTTGAGCGGGACCGCCTGCAGGCCGAAGGCGACCGCGCGGTCCTCCTCGTCGGAATAGGCGGGCGGGTCGATCACGTCGAGGCGCAGCTTGCCGCGCGCGGCGTCGCGGTATTCCTCCAGCATCTCGCGCACGCGCTGGGCGTAGACGCCGTAGCTCGGGATCTCGCGGCCCAGACGCTCGGAATAGTAGAAGCGCAGCACGATCGGCTCCTCGATCTTCGCGAGGATCGCGCGCGTGCCCTGGCTCAGCGTGAAGAGCCGGTCGGCGGTCAGGTCCAGCCGCGTGCCCTGGAAGAGGGCGCCCGACAGGACATTGACCGCGACGAAGAGCACGGCCGCGAGCAGGATGCCGAGGCCGGTGAGTGCGGAGCGCGTGGTCGCCTTGCTCGCCATGGATCAGCCCGCCTTCTTCATTTCCACGATGGCCGCGTTCGCGAACAGGAACGCCGCCACGAGACTGACGAAATAGATCGCGTCGCGCAGGTCGATGACGCCGCGCATGATCGCGTTGAAATGCGTGAGGAAGCTGAAGCCCGCGACCGCCTCGACCACGCCCGCCGGCGCCCAGCCCGCGAAGAACGACAGCACGAGCGGCGTGCCGGAAACGGTGAAGGCGAAGCACGCGGCCGCCGCCACGACGAAGGCGATGACCTGGCTCTTGGTCATGGCGGACACGCAAGACCCGATGGCGAGGTAGCCCGCACTCATCATCAGCGAGCCGACATAGCCCGCCAGGATGATGCCGTTGTCGGGATCGCCGAGCAGGTTGACCGTGATCCAGATCGGGAAGGTCAGCGCCAGCGCGATGGCCACGAACGCCCACGCGGCGAGGAACTTGCCGAGCACGGCCTCGCCGATCGAGATCGGAAGTGTCAGGAACAGCTCGATGGTGCCCGCGCGCCGCTCTTCCGACCACAGGCGCATCGAGATTGCCGGGATCAGGAACAGGTAGAGCCACGGGTGGAACGAGAAGAAGGCCTGCAGGTCGGCCTGCCCGCGCTCGAAGAAATTGCCCAGATAGAACGTGAAGGTGCTCGCCAGCACGAGGAAGATGACGAGGAACACGTAGGCGACCGGAGTGGCGAAATAGCCGCCGAGCTCGCGCCGGAAGATGTGCCAGATATTGCGCATGCTGGATCCGCCCTAGTTCTTGGCCGTCGTGATGTCGCGGAACACCTCGTCGAGGCGGCCGCGCTCCTCGCGGATCTCGTCGATGCGGATCCCGGTCGAACGCGCGATGGCGCCAAGCTCGGCCAGCATCGGCCGGCCGTTCTTCGGGAAGGCCGTCAGCATCGCGAGGCCTTCCTCGCCGTCGACGCGCTCGAAGCCGCCGACTTGCGCGTTTGCCGAAAGGGCCGCGCGCAGCCGCTCGATCTCGCCGGCGGGGGCGACGAGCGACACCGCATAGTGCCAGCGCGAGCGCTTCTCCAGCGATTCCGGCGTGCCGTCGGCGAGCACGCGGCCGCGCGCGATGACGACCGCGCGCGAGCAGATCGCGTCGACCTCCTCGAGGATGTGGGTCGAGATGACGATGGCCTTGTCGGCCGCCATCGAGCGGATCAGGCCGCGCACCTCGTGCTTCTGGTTGGGGTCGAGGCCGTCGGTCGGCTCGTCGAGGATCAGCACCTCGGGCTCGTGCAGCAGCGCCTGGGCAAGACCCACGCGGCGCTTGAAGCCCTTCGACAGCGTGTCGATCGGCTGGTGCAGGATGCCTTCAAGCTGCGTGCGCTCGACCGCCTTGGCCACGCGCCTGGCGCGCTCGGCCCCGTCGAAGCCGCGGATGGCGCCGACGAAATCGAGGAAGGCGGCGGCCGTCATGTCGGGATAGGCGGGGGCCCCTTCCGGCAGGTAGCCGATCTTGCGCTTGGCCTCGATCGGATGGGTCTCGACATCGAAGCCGCAGACCTTGGCCGTGCCCGCCGTGGGGGCAAGGAAGCCCGTGATCATCTTCATCGTGGTCGACTTGCCGGCCCCGTTGGGACCCAGGAAGCCGAGGACTTCGCCGCGCTGGACGGTGAACGACACGTCCTCGACCGCGCGGATGGGGCCGAAATGCTTCTTAAGGCCCTGGATTTCGATCATTGCCGACATCGCCGGATATTCCCTGTTCGATTGGGCGCCACTCATTTAGGGAAATTCCCGGCGAATGCAAGGGGTTCCAGTGCCGGTCAGAGGACCTTCCGGCGGACCGAGACCATATCCGACAGATCCGTGACGGTGGAAAGGTCCTGGACGGCCGCCAGCAGCACCTCGGTCACGCGGGTGCCGGCGGGGGCGACCAGCTTGCCGGTCTTCGTCGTGAAATTCTCGTTTAGCACGTCGCCCAGCACGATCTCCTGCCACTTGACGGAGATCGCGCGCTGGCCCGACGCGATGGCGACGTCGCCGGCCCGGATGACGGCGACGAGGTTCTCCGCCATCCGCCCGACGTCGGTCTCGAGCGTTGCGGCGTCCAGCTCGGGAATGATCAGCATCCGGTAGACTTCGGCCGGCTTGGTGTTGATCTTCATCGATAGCGCGCGCTGGACGCGGTCGCCGATCGATTTCTGGCTCACCGGCTTGGCGACGAAGCCGTGCGCGTCGAGCGCGATCGCCGCACCGATCAGCGCCTCGTCCGAATGGGCCGACATGATGATGACGGGCAGGCCCCGGTGGGCCGAGGTGAGGCCCGAGCGGATCGCCTTCAGCATCTCCAGCCCGTTCATCGGCAGCATGCGGATGTCGCTGATGACGACGTCGATGTCGCGGCGCGTATGCACGATGCCCTGGAACATGTCCGGCCGCTCGCGCTTGAGCGCCTCGACCGAGCCGCCCTCCATCTGGTCGCCGATGCCCAGGATCGACAGCGCCTCGAACCCGTCGGCCGCCTCGGCGACCTGCGCGCCGCTGGCCTTGAGCCCCTGCGCCACCAGCCCGCGGATGAATTTCTGGTCGTCGACGACCAGCACCTTCAGGCCGGCGAAGGGGCGATCCGCGGGGGGTTTCATGGTCACGGCGTTCTCCTCAGAATTTCGCGATGTACGTGCCGAGCCGGGCGAAGCCCTCGCGTATCGGCCCGGCCAGCGCGCGGACCGGCGCCAGGTCGCCCTTCTTTGCCGCATCTTCGGCATCCTTGCACAGGGCGGCGAGCCAGCCCGCCCCGACCGAGGCCGTCGTCCCCTTCATGGCGTGCGCCACCTCGCGCACGGCGGTGGCCTTGCCCGTGGCGAGGGCCGCGTCGAGATCGTCCGGCCCGTTCGCCGACGTTTCCCAGAAGAACTGCAGGGCGGCCCGGATGTCCTCGTCGCTCTTCGTGCCGATCTGGTCTTCCAGCACGGTGCGGTCGATCGGCGGCTTGTCGTCGACGGGTGCCGGTGCGCCGGCGGACCGGCGCAGCTTGACGCCCTGCGGCAGCCAGCGTTCGAGTTCCGCCTTCACCACCTCGTAGCGCATCGGCTTGGTGAGGTATCCGTCCGCACCGGCCTCGGCGACGAGCCGGCCGGTTTCCTGCAGCGCGTCGGCCGTCAGCACGACGATGGGAAGGCGCGGCTTCTTTCCGCCGGCTTCGGCCGCGCGGATCGCGGTTGCGAGCTCGATCCCGTCCATTTCCGGCATGTGGTAGTCGGTCAGCAGGATGCCGTAGCCGGGTTCGGCGGCGAGTGCGGCGAGTGCTTCGACGCCGTTGAACACGAATCGCGACGCGAAACCGACGCGGTCGAGCACGCGCTTGATGACGTACTGGTTCGTCTTGTTGTCCTCGGCGACGAGGATGGCCGCGTTCGCCGCGCGCGCGACGTCGAGATCGGGGGCGACGAACCTTTCGGGCGCACCGGGCGCCTTCTGGGCGTCGGACAGCGACGCGCGGTCGAGGGCGGCGGCGACCGCCAGCCAGACGCGCTGGCGGCGCAGCGGCATCGTGATCGCGTCGAACGCGCCGGACTCGGGGGCCGCCTTCAGCGTCGAGGCGAGCGAGCGCGGTGCCGCGAGGATCGCGCGGGCGGCCGGATGGGCCTCCAAGATGCGCTTGGAGGCCGCGATGGCCGCACTCGACGTGCCGCGCAGCATCGCGATCGGCACCGAGCCCCTCGGCATGTCGGCCAGATCCGCTTCGCCGAGGAACAGCGGCCGGATGCCCGCCGTGCCCAGGATCGAGACCAAGGCGCCGCGCGTCGGGCCGTCGAACCCGAGGGCCGCGACCGCCGCGTCGGAAATGTCGACCGCCGGCGTAGGCGGTGCCCGCTCGACGACTTCGGCGGGCAGACGCAGCCAGAAGACCGATCCGCGCCCGGGGACCGATTCGACGCCGACCGTGCCGTCCATCAGCTCGGCGAGGCGGTTGCTGATCGACAGGCCGAGGCCGGAGCCGCCGAACTTGCGCGACGTCGAGGAGTCGGCCTGCGTGAAGGCCTGGAACATCTTGGCCGTCTGCTCGGGCGTCATGCCGATGCCGGTGTCGCGCACCTCGATCAGCACGCGCTCGGGCATGTCGCCGAGCGGCTCGGCTTCCAGGCGCACGGCGGTGACGACGCTTCCGGTCTCGGTGAACTTGATCGCGTTCGAGAGATAGTTGAGCACGATCTGCCGGATGCGCGTCGGGTCGCCGAGGATGCGCGCGGGAAGCCGCGGATCGATCTCGACGACGAGATCGATGCCCTTCTCGTCGGCGCGCGTGGCGACGAGCTCGGCCGCCTCCTCGACCACGTCGCCGATGTCGATCGGCAGGCGCTCGAACTCGATCCGGCCCGCCTCGATCTTCGAGAAGTCGAGGATGTCGTTGAGGATCGTCATCAGCGCCTCGGCCGACGTGCGGATCACCTTCGACATCTCGCGCTGGTCGGCGCTGAGCTCGGTCTGTTCGAGCATCTCGGCCATCGACATGACGCCGTTCATCGGCGTGCGGATTTCGTGGCTCATCGTCGCGAGGAAGCTCGACTTCGCCTTCGTCGCGTCCTCGGCGAGCAGGCGGGCCTCGTCGAGGTCCTTGTTCGACTGCTCGAGCCATCGCGACGACATTTCCGCCTGGCGCCGGGCTTCTTCCGCGACCGCTTTGGCGGCGAGAATCTCGTTCTCCGCAGCCTTCTGCGCGGTGATGTCCTGATAGGCACCGTACATGAACAGGGGTTTTCCGGTCGCTTCGTCGCGCACGAGCTTGCCGGCGGCATGGATCCAGACGATCTTCCCGTCGATCGGACGCCGATACGGATAGATCATGTCGTACTGCGAATACTTCCCGTCGATGGCGCCTTGATAGCGGGCGCTCGCCTGCTTGGCGATCTCCGGGTCGGCTTCGACCAGGCGGGCGTACCATTCTTCCATGAGGTGATAGCGCCCGTCGGATTTCAGGGGTTCGCCCAGAATCGTGGCTGCACGCTCGGACTGGTAGTAGTAGTCCGGATCGCTGTAGTCGACGTACCAATGGCCGCTGCCGGTCAGTTCCAGCGCGATGTCGGTGAGGAAATTCGCGCGTTTGATCTGCTCTTCGTTCCTGCGCCTTTCGGTGATGTCGACCTGCCAGACCATCAGGGCCTTCTGGTCTGCATAGTCGACGAGGATCGCCGTCATCATCATCGTGCGGCGCTGGCGGTCGGTGTCGTAGACCTCGACCTCGAAATCGCGCACCGTTCCTTCGGCCTTGAGGCGGGCAAGGAGCTCGTCGCGCTTGGCCGAATCGACATAGGCCGACTGCACCCTCTCGCCGATGGCGAGGCCGAACAGCTTGGTCGCGATCGGATTGGCGAACAGCGCTGTTCCGTCCATTGCAGTGATCGAAACGCAGATCGGTCCCTTGTCGAGCACCGACTGCAGGCGCTTGCGTTCCTCGGCGAGTGCGGCTTCCGCGACCTTGCGCGCGGTGATGTCGCGCATGAAGACCAGGATGTACTGCTTGCCGCCGAAATCGATGTACTTGGACAGCGTCTCGACGTCGACCGTCGACCCGTCGGCGCGCAGAAGCACCTGTTCGCCCGGTTCGTCGCTCGGCCGGGTCGAGACCTTGTCCCAGACGATTTCCCAGACGCGCGCGTCGACGCCGCGCACGAAGTTCTGGACATGCCTGCCCGGCAGGGCGGAATGCGGCGTGGCGAGCAGCGTGCCGGCGGCGATGTTCGCCTCGACGACGTTGCCGTCGCGCCCGATCCAGATGATGCCGTCGGCCGCGTGTTCGAGCGCGTAGTGGACGCGGCGCAGCTCGGTTTCGGCCTTCTTTCGCTCGGTGACGTCGCGGATGGCGGCGGAGACGAGTTCGCCGCCGGGAATCGGGTTGAGGCTGATCTCGACCGGAAATTCGCGGCCCTTGGCGTCGATGGCGAGCAGTTCGCGCCCCGATCCCATTTCGCGGGCACTGGGACTGGCGGAGTAGCCGCTGCGGAGACCGACATGCTTGCCGTGGAACTTCGCCGGGATCAGCACTTCGATCGGCTTGCCGACCAGCTCCTCGCGACGGTAGGCGAACAGCGCTTCGCCCTGCCGGTTGACGAACCGGATATGGCCGGTCTTGTCGACGATCAGCACCGCGTCGGGCGTTCCGTCGAGCAATGCTTCCGTACGCTCGCGTTCGTGCCGGGCGGCTTCCTCCGAGGCACGCTGCTCGCTCACGTCGAGGATCCAGAGCAGCGCGCAGGCTTCGTCGTGGAACTCGATGCGTTCGGCGGACACCTGGAAGATCGGCGCCGTCCCGTCGCCGATGTCGACGCGGAACTCCGTCGCGGCGACGACCGACTGTCGTCGGAGCTTCTGGAAAATCTGCTCGACCGCGTCGGCATCGCCGCCGGCAAGCTTCAGCGCGAGCGCACCGCCGACGAGATCGCGTTTCGCGCAACCGAGCAGGGTTGCCGCACGCTCGCTCGCGAACATCACGGTCTTTCCGTCGAGCCGGGCGACGATGGCGCCGGCCGGCCCGCTGTCGAGGAGAGCGACCAGCCGCGCTTCGCCTTCCTTCAGCCGCTCGGTGAGCCGGTCGGTCTCGATCAGGGCCTCGCGGAACGCGACCATGCCGCTGGCGAGACGGCCGATCTCGTCCTTGCGGTTGGTGAACGGCACGTCGAACTCGTGCTGGCCGGAGGTGAGGCGCGCCAGCGTTTCGGTCAACGTCGCCAGCGGCGAACCGATGCCCCGCGCGAACAGGCCGGCGATGGCGGCGATCGCCATGCTCAGCAGCAGGGCCGCGGTGAAGTTGACGGCAAGCGCCCCGAAGATCCGGCGCTCGATCTCGCTCGTGTCGCTTTTGGCGACGATCGCCCAGCGCACGCCGAAGATCTCGAGCGGCATGACCGCCGCGATCGTGTCTTCGTCGCGATAGTCGGTGTAGTGGACGATGCCGGTCTCGCCGGCCAGCGCGCGGCGCACGCCCTCGGTCCCGATGCGCAGCGACAGCGCCGAGCCGGGCGCGAAGCGCGGCTCGTTGCGCAGGACCATGTCTTCGCCGACGATCATCACTTCGCCGGTGTCGCCCAGCGCCGGCGCGGAGCGGATCACGGCGCTGAAATTCGCGTCGGGAATCAGCATCAGCACCGCGCCGACGACGCGGTCGGCACCGTCGGTGACCGGCAGGGCAACGATCGCGGTGCGGTCGCTGCCGCCGGGCGAGTAGGCCGCGATGTCGGAGAAGGTCGGCTGGTGCGGCGGGTTGGAGGCCATCGCGCCGACGAAGGCCTTTGCCGCGAGACTGTCCGGCATGTCGGCGATCAGGTTGATCCCGAAATCCGAACGCTTGCGCACCGAATAGAAGACGTGGCCCGCGCGGTCCACGAACAGCAGGTCGGGCGCGCCAGTTTCCTGCGTCCAGCGCAGCCAGTGGCGATGGTAGGCCGCATGGAACGCGTCGTAGGTCGTGCCCGTGCCGGCATTCTCGTTCGACGAGCGCAGCTCGTGCGGGCCTGCCTGGCTTCCGGCAAACCGCTCGACGATCTGGCGGCGGTCGGTGCCGTTGAGCTGCACGAACGCGTTGGAGAGATCGGAAAACTGCGAGCGCAGGGCGGGATTGATGGTCGCGACCCGCAGGGCGGCGACGCTGTCGGCGATGTTGGTCCGGATTCCGGTCGCGATCGCGTTGCGGATGTCCTCGACGCTGCGCTCGGCCGTCCGGAGCAGGCGGTTATACGACTGGGCGGCCGACAGCCCGGCGACGAGCACGCCGGTCAGCATGCAAAGCAGGGCGACGAACGCGACGATCCGTGCCGAAAGCGACCGAGTGTTCATGCAACCCCGCTGTCGCCGCACCCGTTTTCGGGTTTCGGCCAGCGGATCAAAACATAACAAGTAAGTATTATCAACTTGAGGGGGCAATCGCCGGGATCAGGCCCGGCGGCGGCACCCTAGAACGTCTCCTCCGCCGGCCGGGCACGGGGCTTGCGGGCGGCGCGCTCGGGGGCGAGCCGGCTTTCGCGCAGGTCGCCCGAGGCCTCCAGCAGCGGGTAGGCGACCGACACGAAGTGCGAGTGGATGCGCTTGAGGTCCCGCAGCACATCGAGATGCAGCGAGCTCGTCTCGATCGTGTCGGGGTTGCGCCCGCGCAGGCGCTGGATGTGCTGGTCGGCGGCGTGGCGCTCGCGTTCGCGGAACTCGACCTTCTCGGCCAGCATCTGGCGGGCCATCTTGGCGTCGCCCTGCATGAACACCGCCAGCGACAGGCGAAGTGCATCGAGCAGCATCAGGTGCAGGGCCTCGATCTCGGCCATGCCCTCGTCCGAGAAGCGCAGCCGGTTCTTCATCTTCTTGACGGCAAGCTCGATCAGGTTCTTCTCGACGATGTCGCCGGCATGTTCGAGGTTGGTGGCGAACTGCAGGATCTCCATCGCGCGGCGCTGGTCGCGTTCGCCCATCGCGTCGGTCGAGATGCGCAGCAGGTAGTGCTTCACGTCCTCGCACAGCCGGTCGACCACGTCGTCGCGCTTGATGATGTCGTCGGCAAGCTTGCGGTCGTCGGTCTTGAAGACGGTGATGCTGTCGCGCAGCATCGATTCGAGCGAGTCGCCCATGCGCAGCACCTCGCGCGACGCCGCGGCGAGGGCAAGGTTCGGGGATTCCAGCGCCGATTCGTCGAGATAGCGCGGGATCGCCGGGTTCGCGGCGGCTTCGCGCGCGGCGACGGCCCTGTCGAGCAGCCGGCCCGCGAGGCCGACCAGCGGCAGGAACACGACCGCGAGCGCCAGGTTGAAGCCCAGGTGGAAATTGGCGATCTGGCGGCCGATCCCGGCTTCGAGCGCGGGCAGATGCTCGACCGCGAGGCCGACCAGCGGCAGGAGTGCCACCACGCCCAGCGTGCGGAAGACGGCGTTGCCGATCGTCACGCGCCTTGCCCCCGCCTCGGCCGACCAGGTCGCGATCAGGGCGGGCAGGGCGCCGCCCAGGTTGGCGCCGAGCACGACCGTAAGCGCCAGCGGGACCGGCAGCAGGCCCGTGTCGGCGAGCGACACCGACAGCAGCACCATCGCGAGGCTCGAATGGACGAGCCAGGTCAGGCATGCCGCGATCAGCACGACGAGCACGCGTTCGTCGGCGAGCGAGGCGAGCACTTCGTGTACGACGGCCGAATCGCGCAGCGGATGCGTCGCCGCGACGATGAGCTTGAGCGCCAGCAGCATCATGCCCAGCCCCACGCCCGCGCGGCCCAGATCGCGCCAGCGCGTGGCGAGCGTGCTGGAGAACAGCGCCACGCCGAGCGTGACCAGGATCGGCGACAGGATCGTCAGGTTGAAAGAAACAAGCTGGGCGACGAGCGAGGTGCCGACATCGGCCCCGAGCATGACCGCCAGCGCCATCGCCGTCGTGACGAAGCCGCGCGAGGCGAAGGACGCGGTCATCAGCGCCGTCGCGGTCGAGCTCTGCAGCAGCGCGGTCACGCCGAGGCCGCAGCCGAATGCGAGGAAGCGGTTGCCCAGCGCCGAACCGATCGCCGCGCGCAGGTCGCCGCCGAACGCGCGCATGACGCCGGTACGCACCATGCGAAGGCCCCACAGGAGCAGGGCCACGCCACCGACAAGGTGGATCAGGACGGAAGTCGCGCCGATTTTTCGGTCCTCCGGGAGGAGATGGAACGGGGATGTAACGAAAATGTCACATATTTTCAGGAAGGGCAACCGACGCCCCGCCGGCATACGCGCGCGCAGACTTCGCGCGAATCGCGATTCATCATAGAATCGATTCGATGTCGGCCCCAAGACACCTCGACGACTATCGCCAGCTGACCGGCTCGGAGAAGGCCGCGATCCTTCTGCTTGCCGTGGGCGAGGAGAGTGCGTCCAAGGTCTTCGCGATGATGGACGACGAGGAGATCAAGGAACTCTCCCTCGTCATGGCCGGCCTCGGCACGGTCAACGCCAACGTCATCGAGCAGCTAATCGTCGAGTTCGCCGAGCAGATGGGCCAGTCGAGCTCGCTGGCCGGCACGATGGAGGGCACCGAGCGCTTCCTCGGCAAGGTGCTCGGCAAGCGCGCCGACGGCATCCTCGACGACATTCGCGGCCCGCGCGGCCGCACGATCTGGGACAAGCTCGGCTACGTGCCCGAGCAGATGCTCGCGAGCTACCTGAAGAACGAATATCCGCAGACCGCCGCCGTCGTGCTCGCCAAGGTCTCGCCCCAGCACGCGGCCAAGGTGCTGGCCCAGCTCCCCGACGGCTTCGCGATGGAGGTCGTCACCCGCATGTTGCGGCTGGAGACCGTGCCCAAGGAGGTGCTCGACGAGGTCGAGACGATCCTGCGCAACGAGTTCATGTCGAACGTCGCCAAGACGCCGCGCAAGGACCGCCACGAATCGATCGCCGAGATCTTCAACGCGCTCGATCCGGCCTCGGAGAAGCGCTTCCTTTCGGCCCTCGAAGACCGCAATCCGGAAGCGGCCCAGAAGGTGCGCGAGAGCATGTTCAAGTTCGAGGACCTGTCGCGCCTCGATCCCGCCGGCGTGCAGACACTCCTGCGCGCGGTCGACAAGGGCCGGCTGGCGCTAGCGCTGAAGGGGGCCCCCGACCTCGTGCGCGATCTCTTCCTGTCGAACATGTCCGAGCGTGCGGGCCGGCTGATGCGCGACGACATGGAACAGCTCGGCCCCGTGCGCGTGAAGGACGTCGCCGACGCGCAGCACGCCATCATCGAGCTCGCCAAGGATCTTGCCGCGCGCAACGAGATCGCGATCGGCCGCGACGGCGGCGAGGACGAGTTGATCTACTAGCGACCCCTCACCCTAACCCTCTCCCGCAAGGGGAGAGGGAATTACACCGTTGATATGGACGCACAGTGCGTGCGCCACCAAGACCGGAGTCCCCTCTCCCCTTGCGGGAGAGGGTTAGGGTGAGGGGTTCCTAGAACCGCTTCAGCAGCCGTTCCAGATAGTCGCGCTCCGCGGTGGGGCGCGAGCGTTCGCCCAGCCGGCGGATCAGCTCGTCAAGGATTTCCTGCGAGCGCATCAGCTGGCCTTCGCCGATGCCGGGGATCTTCTGGAACGCGTCGGACAGCGACGTGCCGTCGCCTTCGGGGTTGCGGCCGAGCGGATCGCGCTGGTCGGCCTGCTCGCGCTCGCCGAACGCCTCGTCGCCCGGGCCGTCGCCGTCGCCCTGGCCGAAGCGTTCCATCATCTGGCGCATCGCCTCGCGTGCACCTGCGCGCAGCTGGTCGAGCGCGTCCATCTGCGGGCGCAACGCGCGGCCCGGGGCGCCGCGGCGCAGCTGGTCGCCCGATTCGCCCATCGAGCGGTCGGCGCGGCCGAAGCCGTCGGGTGCGCCGCCCATCATCTCCTCGAGCTGGCGCATCATGTCGGCGAGTGCGCCACGCAGCGCGTCCTGTTCGCCCGCTTCGTCGCCTTCGCCCTCGCCTTCGCCCTGGCCCTGCTGGCCTTGCTGTCCCTGTTGCCCCTGCTGGCCGCGCTGGCCCGGCTGGCCGGGGCGGAACTGGCCGGGGCGGTTCTGCTGCGAGCGGCGGAAGGTGCGGTCGATCAGGCTCTGCTGGCGCTGCATCAGCTCCTGCAGGCCCTTCATCATTTCCTGCGCCTGGCCGTCGCCGGGCTGGCCCTTCTGGCCGTCGCGCTGGGCCTGCATCGTGCGCAGGTTCTCGAGCATCTCCTGCAGGCGGGCGAGCAGGTCCTTGGCCGCTTCGCGCGCACCAGTGCGCGCGAGCTGGCGGGCCTGGTCGAGCAGCTTCTGCAGGTCGTTGCGGTCCATGCGCTGGGCGTTGCGTTCTTGCTGCTGGCGCGGTTCGCCCGGGTTCTTCATCGCCTGCTCGACGAGCGACTGCAGGTACTTGTCGATGGCCTGCTGGAGCTCGGCCATCAGCTTCTCGATCTCGGAATCCGGCGCGTTGTTGGCGAGCGCGTCCTGCAGCTTCTGCTGGATCGCGCGCAGCTCGCGCTCGGCGGCCGACAGCCTTCCGTCCTCGATGCGCAGTGCGGTGTCCCACATCAGCGCCTGCATCTCGTCGATCGTGCCGGGCTCGCCTGACTTCTGCAGGCGAAGCGCCCCGATGCGCAGCGACAGCAGCACGACCGGGTCGTCGGCGAACTGCACCGGGTTCGACGCGATGGCCGCAAGTGCCCGCGCCACGACCGGGCGCAGGGCGGGTTCGGAGATGAGCAGCTTGCGCTGCTCGACCAGCGCACGCGCGACCGGGTGCTGGAACACGCGCTCGGGCAGCACGATGCGGATCGGCTCCGACACGCCGGTCTGGCCGGCGACGTCGGTCGCCTTCAGCGTCACGGTCACCGGCAGGCCGGCCCACGGATGCGCCGTCAGGTCGAAGAAGGTGGACGCGGTCGAATCCTTCGCGCGCGCCGAAGCGAGCGGCAAAGCGAGATCGATGGGCGCGCCCGCCCCCTGCTTTTCGGGCGGGGCGTCGCGGCGGATCTCGGCGATCACGCCGGCCACGCCGTAATCGTCCTTCGCGCGATACTCCATGCGCAGCGTGGCGCGCTGGCTCGAATGCGGCGGCTGCACGAACTCGACCGTCGGGGGCGCGTCCGGAATGAGCGTCAGCTCCCACGAACCCAGTGCACGCTGGCCCTGCTCGACCGTCAGGCGCTGGCCGACGGAAAGTTCGCTCGCCACGCGCCAGCTCTGCATCTTGGGTCCCGGTGCGGCTCCGGTCGCGGCGGGGGCGAGCACGGGGGCGAGATCGACGGGTGCAAACGGCACGGGCTTGCCGTCGATCGTCAGGCGCGGCGGCGCGGTGCCGCCCGAAACCTGCGCGATCAGCTGGCTGCCGACCGGAACGGAAATCGACGCCATGTCGGCGCGCGGCAGGACCGGCGGCAGGCCCGTATAGGCCGGCGGCGTGATCCACAGGTCGAGCGTGCCGGGCGGGATCGCCGCGACGTCCACGCCGGGCGTGAAGGCGCGCGCGAAATGGCTGCCGGCCCGGTCGCCGCCCACACCCATCGCCACGGCAAGGCCGAGGACGAGCACGATGCGAAGGGCGCGCGGATCCTGGGTTGGCAGGCCCGGGCGGGGCAGGCCGATTCGCACGCTCGCGAGTCGCGCCAGCAGGCGGCGCCGGTGCGTCTCCCACAAGGCGCGGGTCGCGGGGTCCTGGTTGCCGCCGGCCATCTCGTCCTCGAGGGCGGCAAGCGGGCGGTGGCTGAAGCCGCTGGCCTTCTCCAGCCGGCGGCGGCCCTCGGCCCGGTCGGGCAGCGTGAACACGCGGCGCGCACGCCAGAGCGCCATCGCGAAGGCGGCGGCGAACAGCACAAGTGCCGAGGAATGCAGGGAAAAATGAAGACGGGGCAGCAGGTCGAGCAGGGCGACGATGCAGAAGGTCCCGGCCACCGTCAAAGCCGGCCAGACCGCCGGCCAGATCCGTTCCCAGGCGATGGCGAAGCGGGCAAGCCACAGCCGTCGCGCCAGTTTCGGCGCGGCCGGCGTTGCGGCCGGCGGCGGGCTCGTGCGGTGCTCAGGCGACGCGTCGGTCATCCTCACCCCGGCAGAAATAGGGCTTGTGGCCCGTCCGTCCAGTCTAGCGCGACCGGCGGATCGGTCCACAGGCTATTTATTTGCCGCGCCGGGACTTTCCGGACTGCCAGGGTGCGAGCGAGTCGAGGGCGATAAGCGCCTCGACCGACTGGCGGCCCCGGATTTCGGCAAGCTTCGTGCCCTTGACCAGCAATTCCGGGGCCAGCGGCCGGGCATTGTAGGTCGACGACATGACCGAGCCGTACGCACCCGCCTGCCGCACGGCGACGAGGTCGCCTTCGGCGAGCGGCGGTATCTGCCGGTCATGCGCGAAATAGTCGCCCGATTCGCAGACCGGCCCGACGACGTCGTAGGCGAGCTTCTTGCCGCCGCGCGGCTTCGCGACCGGCTCGATCGGCATCCACGCTTCATAAAGCGTGGGGCGGATCAGGTCGTTCATCGCCGCGTCGAGGATCGCGTAGCGCTTGGCCGTGCCCTGCTTCACGTACTCGACGCGCGCCAGCAGCAGGCCCGCGTCCGCGACGAGCCAGCGCCCCGGTTCGAGGATCAGGCCGAAGCCGGTTCCCTTCATCGCCGCGCGCACGGCCGCGGCATAGGCCTTGAGGTCGGGCGGCGTCTCGTCGCGATAGACCACGCCGAGCCCGCCGCCGAAATCGAGCCGGCGAAGTGCGACACCGTCGGCGCGCAGCGCCTTGGCGAGATCGGCCACGCGCTTGAACGCCGCGCGATAGGGCGTCACGTCCGTGATCTGGCTGCCGATATGGGTGGAGAGCGCTTCGATGCGCACGCCTTTCAGCCTGCGTGCCGCGATCGCCAGTTCGCGCGCCTGCGCCAGCTCGACGCCGAACTTGTTCTCGCTCTTGCCGGTCGTGATCTTGCGGTGCGTCTTCGCGTCGACGTCGGGATTGACGCGGATGGCGACCGACGCGGTCGTGTTCATGGCCTGCGCCACCGCCGACAGGCGCGCCAGTTCCGGTGCCGATTCGACGTTGAACTGCAGGATGCCGGCTTCCAGCGCCATCGCCATCTCGGCTTCGCTCTTGCCCACGCCCGCGAACACGATCTTGGCCGCCGGCACGCCGGCGGCGAGTGCGCGCGCCAGTTCGCCCGCCGACACGATGTCGGCACCGGCACCGAGCGCCGCGAAGGTCGCGATCACGGCCTGGTTGGAATTGGCCTTCAGCGCGTAGCAGATCGTCGGGTCGAGATCGGCGACCGACTTCTCGAACATGCGCCAGCGCTGCTCCAGGATCGACTGGCTGTAGACCCAGGCCGGCGTGCCGTGATCGCGCGCGATGCGTGCGAGCGCAACGCCGTCGCAGTGGAGCGCGCCGTTCTTGCGGTGGAAACCCTGCGTCATTGCACCGGCACCGGACCGGGATTGGGGTAGGTGCGCGGATACTTCTCGTCGGCACCGGGCGGGGCTTCGGGCGGGCCCTTGCGCCCGCACGCGGCCAGCGGTGCGGCGAGTGCCGCGACCAGGGCCAGCAGAATGATCTTGCGCGCCGTCATTGCAATCGACTCCTAAAGGTACTTCCTGCGCGCGGCAACCGTCGCGCGGCGGACATTGGCGGGGGCCGTACCCCCGAAGCTGGTGCGGCTGGCGACCGAGTTGCGCACGCCGAGGACGGCGAAGACAGACTTGTCGATGCGCGATTCGATCGCGCGCATGTCGGCGAGCGGCAGTTCGGAAATGTCGCAGCCCTTCTCCTCGGCGCGGCGCACGATGCGTCCGGTCACGTGGTGCGCCTCGCGGAACGGCATGGCGAGTTCGCGCACGAGCCAGTCGGCAAGGTCGGTCGCCGTCGTGAAGCCGGCACCGGCCGCCTGTTCCATGCGTGCGGCATCGATCGAAAGATCGTCGATCATGCCGGTCATCGCGGCGATCGACAGCATCAGCGCGTCGGCGGCGGCGAAGGTGCGCGCCTTGTCTTCCTGCATGTCCTTCGAATAGGTCAGCGGCAGGCCCTTCATGACGGTCGCGAGCCCGATCAGCGAGCCGAACATGCGCCCGGTCGTCGCGCGCACGAGCTCGGCCGCGTCGGGGTTGCGCTTCTGCGGCATGATCGACGAGCCGGTCGTCCACGCGTCGGACAGGCGCACGAAGCCGAACTGCGGCCCGGTCCACATGACCAGCTCCTCGGCCAGCCGCGAAAGATGGATCGACGCGATGGCGGCGGCGGCGAGGAACTCGAGCGCGAAGTCGCGGTCGGCCACACTGTCGAGCGAGTTTGCCGTCGGCCGGTCGAAGCCCAGTTCGCGCGCGGTCGCGTGCCGGTCGATCGGGAACGACGTGCCGGCAAGGGCGGCCGCGCCCAGCGGGCATTCGTTGAGGCGCCGGCGCGCGTCGGCGAAGCGCGCGCGGTCGCGCCCGGCCATCTCGACATAGGCCATCAGGTGGTGGCCGAACGTGACGGGCTGGGCGGGCTGCAGATGCGTGAAGCCGGGCATCACGGCACCGGCGTGCTTTTGCGCGCGGTCGATCAGGGCGCGCTGGAATTCGCGCAGTGCGGCGTCCGCGCGGTCGCACGCCCCGCGCACCCACAGGCGGAAATCGAGCGCCACCTGGTCGTTGCGCGAGCGCGCGACGTGCAGGCGCTTGGCCGGCTCGCCGATCAGTTCGGCCAGCCGCGATTCGACGTTCATGTGGATGTCTTCGAGTTCCGCGCGGAAGACGAACTTGCCGCCCTCGATCTCGCGGCGCACGGCGTCGAGACCCTTGCAGATCGCGGCCACGTCCTTCGCCGACAGTATCTTCCGGGCGGCGAGCATGCGCGCATGCGCAATCGAACCGGCGATGTCCTCGGCATAGAGGCGCTTGTCGACGTCGATCGACGCGTTGATCTTCTGCATGATCGCGTCGGGCGCCACGCCGAAGCGCCCGCCCCACATCGGGTTGGCGGGGGCAGCGGACTTTTTCGGGGCGGCGGACTTGGTGCGGCGGGCCATGACGACCTATATTGCGGCTATGACTTCGGACCGGCGCGCATTTCTGGCGCTCGGCGCGGGCGCGACCCTAGCGCTTGGCGCGGGCGGATCAAGGATTTTCGGGAGCGGGGCGCAGGCCCAGAGCCCGGAGTTCCGCGGCAACCTCGGCCCGTTCAAGCGGCTCGCACCGCCGGCCGCCGCACCGCAGATCGCGTTCCGCGATGCCGAGGGGCGCGAGCTGTCGCTCGCCGATTTCCGCGGCAAGCTCGCGGTCGTCAATTTCTGGGCGACATGGTGCGCGCCGTGCGTCGAGGAGATGCCCGCCCTCGACCGGCTGCATGCCGCACTGAAAGGCGAGGGGATCGAGGTCGTCGCGATCTCGGTCGACCGCGGCGGGCTTCGCCAGGTCGCCCCGTTCTTCGCGTCGCACGATCTGCGCAGCCTGCCCGTCTATCTCGATCCGGTCGGCGGTTCGATGCGCGCCTTCGCTGTGCGCGGCCTGCCCACGACGGTCGTCGTCGACGGCGAGGGGCGCGAGCGCGGCCGGCTCGAAGGGGCGGCCGTGTGGGATTCGCCCGCCGCCCAGCGCCTGCTGCGCGAGATGCGCGCGGGTCCGACGCGGACCTAGATCAGTAGGCTTCGAGGAAGACGATCTGGATCCGGCTCGGGCCGGCCGGCGGATTGGCGAGCGTCGTGCGGAACGCGACTTCGGCACCCGGTTCGAGGCGGTGTTCCTCGGCGCCGAATTCCCAGTCCGCGATCTCCTTGCCGTCGGCGTCGCGCAGCGTGGCGCGCAGGCGCGGGATCGGACGCGCCATGTCGCCGGTGTTGCGGATGCGGCCGCTGATCTGCAGCGTCGGCGTGCCGTCCACGACGATGCGCGCGGGCGTGGGCTCGACGACGTCGAGCCCTTCGCCGGGCTGCGGGATCGGGAAATGCAGCGCCTGGTAGATCGCGCGCGTCTGCGGGAAGCGCGCCATGATCTCGCCCTGCGCGAAGACGCCCGCACCGATCAGCGTGGTGGTCAGCGCGAACAGCAGCCAGCCGAACACGGCCGCGATCGAGCGGCGCGGGGCGGCCATGCCGTCGGAATGCCCGTCGGCCGTCGGCTTCGACGGGACTTCCGCGTCGGCGGCGGCGAGCGCCTCCTTCATCGATTCTTCGAAGCTCTTTCCCGGCGCCTCGGGCTCCGGCTCGTCCATCATCACCGGCTCGGGCCGCAGCGGACGCGGCGGCGGTGCCGCGATCGGCGGCGGGGGCGGCGGAGGCGGCGGGGGCGGGGCCATCGCCGGCTCGGCCATGCGGCCGCGCGGGGCCGCCGGCGCCTCGATGGCGTCGTCCATGCCCTGGCGCATGCGCTTGGCGGTCTTCGGGAAGCGCGGATTTAGTTCGAGGATCGCCTGGCGCGGCCGCTGGACCCAGCTGTTGCCGCACGAGCCGCAGCGCACGGACCGGCCTGCATCGCCAAGCGCCTCGTCGGGCACGCGGAAGCGCGTGGCGCATTTTGGGCAGGCGAGGATCATGGTCCGGTTGGTGCGGCTCTGGTTTGACGAAGTTGCGGATGCCAAATGCTTTTATAGGTCGGCGCGGCGCGGTGGGGCAAGCTTGCGGGTGCCTCCGGGCGCGTGCGACCATCCCGGCGGCGGACGGGTACCTTACCCCGGCCGCGGGGGTCGGGCGTCCGAAATGGTGATTTTCCAGCAGGTGGGATTGCGTTACGGCCTCGGGCCCGAAGTCCTGCGCGACGTCAGCTTCGAGCTTGCCCCGGGCAGCTTCCACTTCCTGACCGGGGCCTCCGGGGCGGGCAAATCGTCGCTGCTTTCGCTGCTGTACCTCGCCCGCGTGCCCTCGCGCGGGACGGTCCACCTGTTCGGGCGCGACGTGTCGCGCGTCGTGCGGGCCGAGCTGCCCGGCCTGCGCCGGCGGATCGGCACGGTCTTCCAGGATTTCCGCCTGCTCGACCACCTGTCGGTCGTCGACAACGTGGCGCTGCCGCTGCGCGTGCAGGGCACGGACGAACGTCAGGTGCGCGACCATGCGGCCGAACTGCTGGCCTGGGTCGGGCTCGGCGACCATCTGGGCGCCCTGCCGCCCACGCTGTCGGGCGGGCAGAAGCAGCGCGTGGCGATCGCGCGCGCGATCATCGGCCGGCCGCAGCTGCTGATCGCCGACGAACCGACCGGCAACGTCGACGACCGCATCGCGATCCGCCTGATGCGCCTGTTCGAGGAACTGAACCGGCTGGGCACCACCATCGTGATCGCCACGCACAACCTGCAGCTCGTGCGCGAATCGCGCCATCCCGAGCTGCGGCTGGACGACGGCACGCTCTCGCGCCACGCGAAGGCCGCATGATCGGCTTCAAGCTCGGCCTCGGCGGCGAACTCGCCCTCGAACGCGACAAGGAGCGGCGCTGGATCGCGGCCGTCGTGGGCGCACTCGCGTTCCTCGCCACGCTTGCACTGGGTCTGGCGCTGGCACTCGCGGGCACGGCCGGGCGCTGGCAGGCAAGCTTCCAGGGCACGCTGACGGTCGAGCTGCCGGCCGGGTCCGACAACGCTTCGGTGCTGCGCGCGCTGCGCGCCGAACCTGCCATCCTGCGCGTCGAGGCCATCGACCGGCGCCGGTCCGAAGCGCTGCTCGCCCCGTGGCTGGGGGCGGGCAATGTCGCCGACCTGCCGATCCCGGGGCTGATCGACGTGAAGCTGCGCGAGGGTGCCTATCTCGACATCCGTTCGCTCGAAGCGAAGCTCGCGGCCCTCGTCCCGGGTGTCGCGGTCGACGACCATGCGCGCTGGCTGGGCGGGTTCCTTGCGCTTGCGCGCGCGGCCCTGATCGTCGCGTCCATCGTCGTCGTCGCGGTCGGGCTTGCCGCGGCAAGCTGCGTCGCCTTCGCCACGCGCGCGGGCCTTGCCATGCATCGCGAGGCGGTCGACCTGCTGCATCTCGTCGGGGCGGAGGACGGCTACATCGCCGGCCAGTTCGCCAGTGCGGCGATGCGGCTCGCCTTCGTCGGGGCCGCGACCGGCGCGCTCGGCGGGGCGGCCGTGCTGGCGCTGGCGCACTCGATCGCCAGTTCTTCGGCCACGCTCGCCTTCCCGCTGCCCGCCTTGTCGCCGCTCGACTGGGTCGCCCTTGCCGTCGTGCCGCTCGCCGCGACGGCCGTCGCGGCGGTCGCGGCCTATCTGACGGTGATGCGCAACCTCGGCCGTATCCTGTAGAACGGCAGGCGATGAAGCTCGTGCTGCTCGACCGCGACGGCGTGCTGAACGTCGACCGCTCGGACTACGTGAAGAACCCCGGCGAGCTGGTGATGCTGCCGGGGGCGGGGGCTGCCGTCGCGCGCCTCAACGCGGCGGGCATACTCGTCGCGGTCTGCACGAACCAGTCGCCCATCGGGCGCGGCATCTTCGACGAGGCGATGCTGGCGCGCATCCACGCCAAGCTGCGCGACGAGCTAGCCCGCGAGTCCGCACGTCTCGACGCGATCTTCCATTGCCCCGACGCGCCCGGAGCACCCTCGCGCTGCCGCAAGCCCGCACCGGGCATGCTGACCGATGCACTCGCCCGCTTCGGCGCCTCGGCGCGCGAAACGCCGTTCGTCGGCGACAGTGCGACCGACATGCAGGCGGCGGCATCCATCGGCTGCCCGCGCCATCTGGTGCGCACCGGCCACGGGGCGCGCACGCAGGCGCAGGGCCTGCCGCCGGAAACGCTGCCCGTCGCGATCCACGAGACGCTGGGAGATGCGGTCGAAGCCCTGCTGTCCGCAGGTCGGGCGTGAAGCGCCAGCGCCACCGGCCGGTCGCATGGGTGGCCATCGCGCTTGCCGCCGCCGCGCTCGTCTATTTCGGCGGCCTCGCGTGGTTCGCGCAGACGATCCCGCGTGTACCCGCCGCCGAGACGGGAACGACCGACGCCATCGTCGTGCTGACCGGCGGGCCGATGCGCCTGCGCGAAGGGCTGCGCCTGCTCGCGGAAGGCAAGGGGCGCAAGTTGCTCGTCTCGGGCGTCTATCGCGGCGTGGACGTGCAGGAACTGCTGCGCGTCGCGCGCCAGGAACCCGAATCGGTCGAATGCTGCGTCGAGCTCGGCTATGCGGCCGATTCCACCGTCGGCAACGCGGCCGAGACGGCGGCATGGATGGCGCGCGAGGGTTTCGCGAGCCTGCGGCTCGTCACAGCCAACTACCACATGCGCCGTTCGCTGCTGGAGTTCCGCCGCGCGATGCCGGACACCGAGATCGCGGCCCATCCGGTCTTCCCCGACGCGTTCCGCATCGACGCGTGGTGGCGCTGGCCGGGAACCTATGCGCTGGTGCAGGCCGAGTATCACAAATATGTTGTCGCGTTGGTGCGGCCTTACGCGCCGCTCGTCGGCGCCGAAACGGGCGCCGCCGCGGGAGGGGATCTGCCGTGACGTTCCTGGGTTCGGTGCTGTTCAACATCTGGTTCTTCGGACTGACATGGGTGCTGCTCGTGCTGTCGCTGCCCACGCACCTGATGGCGCGGCGCTGGTCGTGCCTGGTCGGCAAGGTGTGGATGCGCGGCCTCGCCTGGGGCCTCGCGACGTTCTGCGGGTTGCGCTACGAACTACGCGGGCGCGTGGAGCTGCTGCGCCAGCCCGGCCTGTTCGCGGCTAAGCACCAGTCGGCGTGGGACACGATGATCTTCCACACGCTCAGCCCCGATCCGGCCTACGTGATGAAGCGCGAGCTTCTGTCCGTACCGCTCTACGGGTGGCTCGCGAAGAAGCAGGGCAACATCCCGGTCGACCGCAAGGGCGGGGCGGCGGCACTCAAGAAGATGCTGGAAGAAGCGCAGGCCGCCATCGCCGAGGGCCGCCAGATCGTGATCTTCCCGCAGGGTACGCGCGTTCCGCCCGGTGCGAGCACGGCCGACTGGCCCTACCATCCGGGTGTCGCGGGGCTCTATTCCAAGCTCGGCGTCGAATGCGTGCCGATTGCGCTCAATTCCGGCGTGTTCTGGGGCCGGCGCAGCTTCGTCAAGCGCGCGGGCACGATCGTGGTCGAGGTGCTGGACCCGATCCCGGCCGGCATGTCGCGCGCGGCGTTCATGCGCGAGGTCGAGCAGCGGATCGAGGCGGCGACGACCCGCCTCGAGGCCGAGGCCGCGCGGTGAAGCTCACGGTCCGCCAGTTCCGCCTTTCCAGCGGACTCGTGCTGTTCGCCTATGTCGGATTCCATCTGCTCAACCACGCGACGATGGCCGCCTCGCTCGCGGCGGCCGAGGCCTATGCCGGGGTGATGTTCGCCTTCGTGCGCCTGTGGCCGGTGCAGATCGTTCTCTACGGCGCGCTCGGCGTGCATTTCGCGCTCGCGATCTACGCCCTCTATTCGCGGCGCGACCTTCGCGCCATGTCGCGCGGCGAGACGATGCAGCTCGTCGCCGGCCTGCTGATCGTCCCGCTGATGGCCAATCATGTGGTGCCCGCACGCCTCGGGCCCGCCCTGCTGGACACCACGCCCTACCACACGCTGATCGTGCTGATCGGCACGAAGTTCGACCCGCTGGGCGGCGTGATGATCCTTGCCGGCCTCGTGCTCGCCTGGACGCATGGCTGCATCGGCATGCATTACTGGCTGCGCCTGAAGCCGTTCTATCCGCGCGTGCGGATGATCCTGCTCGGCCTCGCCGTGGCGCTCGCGACGGCGGCACTTGCCGGCTATCTCGCCGGTGCGCGCGAAGTCGCCGCCCTCTATGCCGACGAAGCCTGGCGCGCGTCGCTGCCGCAGCGCTACCGCACGCCGGACGCGCAAGGCGGCGCACTGCTCGAATCGATCCGCTACGCCATCTACGCCTTCTGGGCATTGTGCGTGGGCGGGGCATTGCTGGCCCGGCGCGTGCGCGACTGGGCCGAGCACCGTGCGGGACGCTTCGCGGTCGCGTATCCCGACGGGCAGGTTTCCGTCCTGCCGCTGGGGGCGACGATCCTCGACGCGAGCCGGGCGGGCCGCGTGCCGCATGCGTCCGTGTGCGGCGGACGCGGGCGCTGCTCGACCTGCCGCGTGCGCATCGAACGCGGTGCCGCGAACGTGCCGGCCGCTGCACCGGACGAGCTTGCCGTCCTAGCGCGCGTCGGCGCACCGCCCGGCGTGCGTCTCGCCTGCCAGGCGCGGCCGACCGGCGACGTCGCCGTGGTGCCGCTGCTGCCGGCCAATGCCGGTCCGCAGGCGGCAAGGCGCACCGAGCGCGACGCGGCCGGCAGCGAGAAGACAATCGCCGTCATGTTCGCCGACCTGCGTGGCTTCACGACGCTGTCGGAAGCCAAGCTTCCCTACGACGTCGTCTTCCTGCTCAACCGCTATTTCGCCGAGATGGGGGCCGCAATCGAGAAATCGGGCGGGCGGCTCGACAAGTTCGTCGGCGACGGCATCGTGGCGCTGTTCGGCGTGGAAAGCGGGCCGACGAAGGGCACGCGCGAAGCCATCGCCGGTGCCAAGGCGATGATCGAACGCCTTGTCGCACTCAACGAAGCCCTCTCGCACGACCTGCCGGCACCCTTGCGCATCGGCATCGGCATCCACACGGGCCCGGCCATCGTCGGCGAGATGGGCTATGCGCAGGCGCGCCAGTTCACCGCCATCGGCGACACGGTCAACACCGCCAGCCGGCTCGAGGCGCTGACCAAGAAATTCGGCGCCGAACTGCTGCTGTCGGCCGATGCGGTCGCGGCAAGCGGGCTCGACCTGTCCGCGTTTCCGGAAGCGACGACCGACATCCGCGGCCGGCAGGGCACGCTCGCCGTGCGCGTGATCGCGGATACGCGCGCGTTGCCCTAGCTCAGGCGTAGGACGGCGGCCCGGGAAAGCGGTCCAGATAGGCCCGGGCCCGCGGCATCGCGTCGTGCAGGAACTGCCCCGGTTCGCGCAGCCAAAGCCCGTCGAAGCTGCGCGAAGCCGCTTCCGAGAGAAGGACGTGCCGCGGCAGTTCGACCAGTTGCAGTTCCCAATCCGGCCACCACCGGCGCGCCCTGCGGGCCGTGTGCTCGAAATAAAACTCGCGCTCGACGTATCCGTGATAGTCGAACACCCAGCATTCCGTCGCGACCACGATGTGGTTGCTCGGCTGACGCGCGTTCGGCTTGAGCCACAGAACCTTTGCATCGGCAGGGCCGTATCGTTCCAGGAATGCGGCCGCCAGGATGTGGCAAGCACCGCAGGCGAAGAAGACACGGTCGGGCAGCGCCCAGCGCATCGACGGATCCTTCTTCGAGTATCCCTTTGTCCGGATCCGGTACATGTGTCGGCCGCCTACGCGATCCGATCCGGCACAGTCTTGACGAAATGGACGCGGTTGCCGTCGCCGAACGGCTCCTCGCGTTCGATCGCGTAGCCGCGCTTCAGGTACCAGTCGACATTCGTGCCCATGCGGCTGTGCGTGTAGAGGCGCATCAGCGGCAGCTTCAGTCCGCGCGCGACCTGCTCTGCGCGTTCGAGGATCGTATCGCCCAACCCGCGGCGCTGGGCTTCCGGGAGTACTGCGATGTTCTCGACCAGCAGGTAGCCGTCCATCGGTACAAGCTCGACGCCGGCCACGACCTTGCCGTCGATCTCGACGAACTCGACATGATGCGCGCGCACGGCCGCGTCGTGGTCGGCCACCATCGGGCGCGGCTCGCGGCCGACCGGGCCGACCCACTTGGCATAGGCGGTGCGCGTGATCGTGCGCAGCAGCGGGCCTTCGTCGGCGCGCGCGCGGCGGAAGATCGGGGCGGCAGCCATCCTATTCCTCGCGCATCGGCGGCACGACGAGGGCGGGATCGAGCCGCACGTCGAACCACGTCATGCCCCAGTGCAGATGCGCACCCGTCACGCGGCCCGTGGCGCCCAGTGCGGCAATCGGATCACCCTTGCGCACGCGTGCGCCCACCGCCACGTCGATGCGCGACAGGTGCGCGTAGATGGTGCTGAGCCCGTGGCCGTGGTCGAGGACGACCGTGCCGCCGGTGAAGAACAGGTCGGGCTCGGAGAGCGACACGATGCCGTCGGCCGCCGCCAGCACTGGTGTTCCGACCGGCTGCACGACATCCACGCCCAGATGGGGTGCGCGCGGCTGGCCGTTCAGGATGCGCTGGCTGCCATAGACGCCGCTGATCCGCCCGACGACCGGCCACCGGAAGCCGCCGGCGAACAGCGTTTCGGGCGTGTCGCGCCGGCGTGCGGCGACGAGCTTCACGTTCTCCTCGGCGATGCGCGCCAGTGCGGCGGGATCGGGTGACACCTGCGCTTCGGGCAGGCCGTCGATGCGCTGGATGTCGAACTTGCGCGCCACGACGGCGAGATCGAGCGTGCGTGCGGCACCGCCTGCGGCAATTTCGAGCCGGGCCGCGCGCGCCTCGCGTGCGAAGCCGATCACGAAGCGCCCGTCGGGCGCCACGCGCACCGGCCGCCCGTCGAGCGAAACGGATGCGCCGGGCACCGTGCGGCCGAAAACGACGCCGCCCTGTACGATCTTCCCGTCGAACGAGATTTCCTGTGCGGCAGCCGGTGCCGCAAGCAGGGCCAGCAGCACCGCGAGACGCTTCACAGCAGCGAACCCTGCTTGGCGGGCGGCGCGCCGGGGCTGCGCGGCTTCTTCTCGCCGTCGATGGTGGCGGCGGCCTTGCCGTCGGCGAAGGTAAGCGTGACGTTCGCCCCCGGCTTCGCCTTCGCGGCCGACTGGATCGGCTTGCCGTCGGCATCGCTGACGAGCGCGAAGCCGCGTTCGAGCACCTTCTTGTACGAAACGCTTTCGAGCAGCTTGTCGAGTGCGGCAAGGCGCTGGCCGCGCACCTCGATCCCGCGCGCGGTCCCCGCCTTGGCGCGCGCCAGCAGGTCGACGAGGTGTGCCGTCTCGCGCGCAAGTGCTGTCCGGCGCGCACCGGCATTGGCCGCGAGCGACCCGCCGAGGCGCAGCAACTGGCCGCGCGCGCGTTCGAGCTGCGTCTTCGGGTCGGGCAGGCGTGCCCCCAGCTCCAGCGTGCGGCGCTTTCGCGCGTCGAGGCTGGCGACGATGGCAAGCTTCAGCCGTTCGCCGCG
The DNA here is from genome assembly GCA_965279565.1 of Tagaea sp. GTDB lineage: Bacteria > Pseudomonadota > Alphaproteobacteria > CACIAM-22H2 > CACIAM-22H2 > Tagaea. Next base: position 1,632,962 of record OZ257249.1, read on the forward strand.
CTCGTCCACGCGTTGCGCGCGCTCGTCGAGCATGCGCTTGGGATCGCCAAGTGCGCGCGCCGCCGCGGCGATGCGCGTGCGCCGCTCGTCGAGCGTGCGTTCGAGGCTGGCTTCGAGCGTGGCGCCCGCGCGCGCGATGCGTGCGGCCAGTTCCTGGCGCACGGGGACCACCATTTCGGCCGCCGCCGTCGGCGTGGGGGCGCGCATGTCGGACGCGAAATCGATCAGCGTCGTGTCGGTCTCGTGGCCGACGGCGGAGACGAGCGGGATCTCGCTCTCGGCCGCCGCGCGCACGACGATTTCCTCGTTGAAGGCCATCAGGTCTTCGAGGCTGCCGCCGCCGCGCGCGACGATCAGCACGTCGGGGCGCGGCACCTTGCCGCCGGGCGGCAGCGCGTTGAAGCCGCGGATCGCGGTCGCGACCTGTTCGGCCGCCCCTTCGCCCTGGACGGCCACCGGCCACACGATGACGTGGCGCGGGAAACGGTCGGCAAGGCGATGCAGGATGTCGCGGATCACCGCCCCGGTCGGCGACGTGATCACGCCGATGACGTCGGGCAGATACGGCAGCCTGCGCTTGCGGCCCTGCTCGAACAGGCCTTCGGCGGCAAGGCGCTTCTTGCGGTCCTCGATCAGCTTCAGCAGCGCGCCCTGGCCGGCCAGCTCCATGCGCTCGACGACGATCTGGTATTTCGAGCGGCCGGGATAGGTGGTCAGCCGGCCGGTCGCGACGACCTCCATGCCGTCCTCGGGCTTGATGCCGAGCTTGCCGGCCGAGCCGCGCCAGCACACGCCGTCGATGGCGGCATCCGCGTCCTTCAGCGAGAAATAGAGGTGGCCCGAGGAGTGGCGCTTGAAGCCGGAAATCTCGCCGCGCACGCGCACGATCTCGAAATTGTCCTCGACCGTGCGCTTGACGGCCTGGGACAGTTCGGAGACGGAATATTCCGGCAGGTTGCCGCGCGGGTCGGTCATGGCGTTGCCCCGTCTTTATGATACAAGCCGTGCGGTTTGAATAGCAGGAGTGCTGGTCGGATGCGGATTCTGGTCGTCGGTTCGGGCGGGCGCGAACACGCGCTGTGCTGGTCGATCGCGGCATCGCCGCTATGCACCAAACTCTTCTGCGCACCGGGCAATGCCGGGATCGCCGCCGAGGCCGAATGCGTGCCGGTCGCGGCGATGGATCTCGACGGCATCGTGGATCTCGCGAAGCGCGAGAAGATCGATTTCGTCGTCGTCGGCCCCGAGGACCCGCTGGCCGCCGGGCTGGTGGACAGGCTTGCCGCCGCCGGCATCAAGGCCTTCGGGCCCGACGCGGCCGCCGCCCGCCTCGAAGGCTCCAAGGGCTTCATGAAGGATTTCTGCGCGCGGCACGGGATTCCCACCGCTTCCTACGCGCGCTTCACCGACCGCGACAAGGCAAAGAATTATATTCGGGCACAAGGTGCGCCCATCGTCGTCAAGACCGACGGGCTTGCCGCCGGCAAGGGCGTGGTCGTGGCGACGAGCGTGGAAGAGGCGCTCGCGGCCGTCGATGCCGCGATGCGCGACAAGCGCTTCGGTGCCGCCGGGGCCGAGCTCGTCATCGAAGGCTTCCTCGACGGCGTGGAGGCGAGCTTCTTCGCCCTGTGCGACGGGACAAACGCGCTGCCGCTGGCCGCAGCCCAGGACCACAAGCGCGTGGGCGACGGCGATACCGGTCCCAACACCGGCGGCATGGGCGCCTATTCGCCGACACCCGTGTGCGACGCCGCCATGCAGGACCGCGTGATGAAGGAGATCGTCCTTCCCACGCTCGCCGGCATGAAGAAGGAAGGCTGCCCCTTCAAGGGCGTGCTGTTCGTCGGGCTGATGATCGGCGAGAAGGGCCCGCGGCTGATCGAGTTCAACGTGCGTTTCGGCGATCCGGAAACCCAGGTGTTGATCCCGCGTCTCAAGTCCGACCTGCTGCCGGCCCTGATCGCGTCGGCCGACGGCGGGCTCGACCGGTTCCAGCTGCGCTGGCACGACGACACGGCGCTGTGCGTCGTCATGGCGGCCGAGGGCTATCCCGAAACGCCGCGCAAGGGCACCGAGATCCGCGGACTCGGCGAAGCGGCGAAAGTGCCGGGCGTGACGGTGTTCCATGCCGGCACGAAACCGGACGGTTCGCGCGTGCTCGCCAACGGGGGCCGCGTGCTCGGCATCGTCGGGCGCGGCAAGGATGCGAAAGCCGCGCAGACGCAGGCCTATGCCGCCGTCGACAAGATCGACTGGCCCGAAGGCTTCTGCCGGCGCGACATCGGCTGGCAGGTCGCCGGCAAGCGATGAGCGTCGCCTACACGCACGAGACGCCGCCCGCGGCCGGCGCCACGCTGGAAATCCAGCCGGGCCTGCGCTGGGTGCGCATGCCGCTGCCGTTCCCGCCCGACCACATAAACCTGTGGCTGCTCGACGACGGCGAAGCGGGCACCGCCATCGTCGATACGGGCCTCGCGCGCGACGACACGAAGGCGCACTGGCTTTCCGCACTCGGCGACGACACGGTCAGCCGCGTCGTCTGCACGCATTTCCATCCCGACCATATGGGTCTCGCCGCGTGGCTGTGCGAACGCTTCGGCGTGGAGTTGTGGACGACGCTCGGCGAATACTACACCGCGCGCGCGATCCACGCGCAGGGTTCGCCCGCCGATGTCGCGCACAGGGTCGCGTTCTACACGGCCAACGGGATCGGGGCCGACGCGATAGGCGCCTTCGCCAGCCCCGACAACATCTACCGGCGCGGCGTGCCCGACCTGCCGTCGCACTACCGGCGCATCCATTCCGACACGAAGCTGCGCGTCGGCGACGAGGACTGGCAGCCCATCGTCGGGCGCGGCCACTGCCCGGAACATGCCTGCCTGTGGTCGAAGAAGCGCGGCGTGCTGATCGGCGGCGACATCCTGCTGCCGCGCATCACGCCCAATATCGGCGTGTGGCCGACCGAACCCTTCGCCGATCCGCTGCGCGACTATCTCGCGTGCCTCGACGGCTTCGCGCATCTGCCCGACGACACGCTGATCCTGCCGGCACACGGCTTCCCCTATCGCGGCGTGCACGGCCGCATCGCGGCGATCCGCGCACACCACGAGGAACGCCTCGATCTGCTGCGCGCCGAGATCGCGAAGCGCGCCGACGGCCTCAGCGGAGCCGACTGTTTCACGCTGCTGTTCCGCCGCGAGATCGGCCCGCACAATGTGGGCCTCGCCACCGGCGAGGCGCTCGCCCACCTGCACCTGATCGAAAGCCGCGGCCAGGCCCGCCGCGTGCAGGACGGAGCCGGCGTGTGGCGGTTCGTGGCGGTGTAGTATGGTGCACGCATGACGCAGATCGATGCCGCGAGGGCCGCACGGCACTTTTCCAAGCTCCTTGCCTTGGTCGAGGCGGGCAGGAGCGTGACGATCACGCGTCATGGCAAGCCGATTGCCAGGATCGTACCGCTTAGCCGCTCAACCGGAGACGCTCGAGCGCGCGAAAGGCTTCGCAGATGCCTTGCCACCGGGTGGCCGATGGGCGGTGGCAAGCCGACTGGTGATGAGCGAACGGGTAGGGTTGTCGCGGCAAAAAACGCGCGCGATCTGCCTTAGCGCCGCGCCTTGAAGAATTCGCGCAGCTGTTCGGAAGCCGCCGCCTCGCCGATCCCGCCGTAAAGCTCGGGCCGGTGGTTGCACCCGGGCTGCGCGAAGATGCGCGGGCCGTTTTCCACGCCACCCGCCTTGGGGTCCGACGCCGCCCAGTAGAGCCGGCGAAGACGTGCAAACGCGATCGCCTGCGCGCACATCGGGCAGGGCTCCAGCGTGACGTAGAGGTCGAGCCCTTCGAGCCGTTTCGCACCCAGTTTGGCCGCCGCCGCGCGGATCGCCAGCATCTCGGCATGCGCGGTCGGGTCGCGGTCGCGCTCGACGCGGTTGTGCGCCCGGGCGACGACATTGCCCGTCGCCCCGTCGACCAGGACTGCCCCGACCGGCACTTCGCCTGCCTTCGCCGCCTCGGCCGCCTCGTCCAGCGCCATGCCCATGAAATCGTCCGCCATGCCCCAGCGTTTACGCCGGAATCGCCGCCGTGATAAGAGGGACGCATGAATCGTCCCCGCATCGGCATCACGCTCGACTCCGAACCGGCCGGCGGCTGGTCGAAAATGCCCTGGTACGCGCTGCGGCAGAACTACTGCAGCGCCGTCGCCGAGGTGGGCGGCCTGCCGCTGCCGCTGCCGCACGAGCCGGAACTGGCCGGCGCCTATCTCGACGGGATCGACGGGCTGCTGATCACCGGCGGGGCGTTCGACGTGGACCCGGCCCTGTTCGGCGACGCGACCAAGCACGCGACCGTCAAGACCAAGGACCGGCGTACCGCCTTCGAGCATGCGATGGTCAAGGGTGCGATCGCGCGCGACATGCCGATCCTGGGGATCTGCGGCGGCGAACAGCTCCTCAACGTGGCGCTGGGCGGCACGCTGCACCAGCACGTGCCCGACGCGTACCCGGACGGGCTGGCGCACGAGCAGCCCAATCCGCGCACCGAACCCGGCCATGCCGTGGATGTCGTGCCCGGCACGCTGCTGCACCGCGTGGTGGGGGCCACGCGCATGAACGTCAATTCCGCGCACCACCAGGCGGTCAAGGACGTGGGCCCCGGCGTGGTGATCAACGCGAAGGCGCCCGACGGCGTGATCGAGGGGATCGAGCATCCGGGCAAGCGCTTCTGCCTTGGCGTGGAGTGGCATCCCGAATATTCGATCGATCCGGGTGATGGTGCCATCTTCGTGGCCTTCATCAAGGCGTGCGCCAGGTGAGCGACGAAACGGCCGCCGGCGAACGCGTCGCCAAGGTCATCGCGCGCGCGGGCCTCTGTTCGCGCCGCGAGGCCGAAGTGCTGATCGAGCAGGGCCGCGTGACGGTCAACGGCGAGAAGCTGCGCCGCGCCGCCCACAACGTGAAGCCGGGCGACGAGATCGTCGTCGACGGCAAGAAGCTGCCCGCCAGCGAACGGCCGCGCCTGTTCCGCTTCCACAAGCCGCGCGAAGTGCTCGTCGCCACGCGCGACCCGCAGGGCCGCCGCACGATCTATGACGGCATGCCCGCACACCTGCCGCGCCTGATGCCGGTCGGTCGGCTCGACTACAACTCCGAAGGGCTGCTGCTGCTGACCAACGACGGTGGGATCAAGCGCCATCTCGAACTGCCGTCCTCCGGCCTCGTGCGGCGCTATCGTGTGCGCGTCTACGGCACGCCCGATCCCGACCGGCTCGACCGGCTGAAGAACGGCATCTCCATCGACGGCGTGCAGTACGGCTCGATCGACGCGCGCATGGACGGCACGCCGGAAGGCAAGAACGCGTGGCTCGTCTTTGCACTCACCGAAGGCAAGAACCGGGAAGTGCGCCGCGTGTGCGAACAGCTCGGCCTGCAGGTCAACCGGCTGATCCGCACGGACTATGGCGTCTTCGGCCTCGAACGGCTGCCGCGCGGCGGCATCGAGGAAGTGGGTCCGGGCGAACTGCGCAAGACGCTGGGCACGCTCGCCGGGCCCGTGCAGAAGAAGGGCAAGCCCGCCGCATGACGCGGACGATCCGCTATCTCGAGGATTTCGCCGTCGGCGACGTGATCAAGGGCGGTTCGCTGACGGTCGATGCCGCGATGATCAAGGAATTCGCCGCGAAGTACGATCCGCAGCCCTTCCATCTCGACGAGGAAGCGGCGAAGGCGACGTTCTTCAAGGGCCTCGCCGCCAGCGGCTGGCATACGGCCGCACTCACGATGCGCCTGATCGTGGATTCGGGCGTGCCCGTCTCGGGCGGCGTCATCGGGGCGGGCGGCACCATCGCGTGGCCCAAGGCGCTGCGCCCGGGCGAGACGATCCGGCTGGAAAGCGAGATCCTGGAAGTGCGCCCGTCGAAATCGCGCCCCGACCGCGGCATGGTCAAGGTGCGCTTCACCACATATGACAGTGCGGGCGACGCCGTGCAGGTGCTCGTCGCCGATCTCGTCGCCCCGCGGCGGAGCATCTGATGGCAGACAGATCGGCCGGAACCATCCGCATCGTCGCGGGCCAGTGGCGCGGGCGCAAGCTCGACGTGCCCGACGGCGACGCGATCCGCCCGACGGGCGAGCGCCAGCGCAAGGCGCTGTTCGACATCCTCGGCCACGGGCGCTTCGCGCCCGGCGGCGTGTCGATGCTGCAGGACGCGCACGTGCTCGACGTGTTCGCCGGCACGGGCGCGCTGGGTCTCGAAGCGCTGTCGCGCAACGCGGCCACGTGCGTGTTCGTCGACCGCGCACCGGCCGCGCGCCGCGCCATCGAGGCGAACATCAAGATGCTGGCGGCGGGGCCGCGCACGCGCTTCGTCGTCGCCGACGCGACGAAACTGCCCGCCGCACCGCCCGAGCCGTGGGCGCCGGCCAATCTCGTCTTCCTCGATCCGCCCTACCGCTCGGGCCTGGCGCTCGCCGCACTCGGCGAACTTGCCGCGCGCGGCTGGCTTGCGGCCGGCGCGGTCTGCGTCGTCGAACTCGCCCTCGACGAGGCGTTCGAGGTGCCGGCCGGCTTCGCGTTGGTCGACAGCCGCAGCTACGGCAAATCGAAATTCGTTTTCCTCGCCCACGGAGCCTGACGATGGCGCTGATCCAGTATCTGACCCGCATCCAGTTCGACTATGGCGCGCTCGACACGCTTGCGGCCGAACTCGCATTGATCGGCGCGAAGCGCCCGCTCGTCGTGACCGACAAGGGTGTCGCCGCCGCGGGCCTGCTCGCGCGCGTGCTGGCGAAGCTGGGGATGGAGCCGGCGGGCGTGTTCGACGCCACGCCCGCGAACCCGACCGAGGAAGCCGCCCTCGCGGCGATCGCGATGTTCAAGGCCGCGAAGGCCGACAGCTGCATCGGGCTCGGCGGCGGTTCGTCGATGGACCTCGCCAAGATCGTGGCGCTGGGTGCCACGCACGAAGGCCCGCTGGTGAAATACGCCGCCATCGAAGGCGGCGTTCCGCGCATCGGTTCGCACATCGCACCAAGTATCGCGATCCCGACGACGGCGGGCACGGGCTCGGAAGTCGGGCGCGGGGCCATCCTCGTCTTCGCCGACGGGCGCAAGCTCGGCGTCGTGTCGCCGTTCCTGATCCCGCGCGTCGCGGTGTGCGATCCCGAACTCACGCTCGGCCTGCCGGCCGGCCTCACGGCCGCGACCGGCATGGACGCGCTCGCCCACTGCATCGAGACGTTCCTTGCCCCCGCGGTCAATCCGCCGGCCGAGGCGATCGCGCTCGACGGGGCCGTGCGCGTCGTCAAGCATCTCGAGCGCGCGGTGACGGACGGCCAGGACCGCGAGGCGCGCTGGCACATGATGATGGGCGCCATGCAGGGCGCGATGGCGTTCCAGAAGGGGCTTGGCGCGGTGCACGCGCTCTCGCATCCGTTGGGCAGTCTCAAGGATCTCAACCTGCATCACGGCACGCTCAACGCCATCGTGATGCCGGCAGTACTCCGCTTCAACGAGGGTGCGACCGGCGACAAGTATGCGCGCCTGCGCGTGGCCCTGGGTCTTGCGGCCGAGACGAAGCTCGACGCGTTTATCGCCGATCTCAACGCGCGGCTGCGCCTGCCGACGGGGCTGAAGGCGATGGGCGTGGAACGTTCGCGCTTCGCCGGCCTGATCCCGCACATCCTTGCCGACCACACGGCCGCGACGAACCCGCGCAAGCTCGACGCGGCAGCGGCCGGGATGCTGCTCGAGGAGTCGCTCTAGCCCGCATGGCGCGCTACCGGCTCGTCGTGTTCGATTTCGACGGCACGCTCGCCGACAGCTGGCCGTGGCTGATGGAAAACCTCGCCGGAATCGCCGAACGCCACCGGCTGCGCAAGGTCGATCCCGCCGAGATCGAGACGCTGCGCGGCCGCCCGAGCCGCGAGGTCGTCCGCCATTTCGGCGTGCGTTTCTGGCAGATGCCGTTCATCGCGCGCGACATGCGCAAGCGCGTGGCCGCGGCAGCCGATACGATCCCGATGTTCGACGGCGTGCCCGGACTGCTGCGCGACGTCGCGGCGGCCGGTGCGATCATCGCGGTCGTCACGTCGAACGGGGAAGAGACGGTGCGCCGGGTGCTGGGCCCGTCGGCATCGCTGGTCGACCATTTCGTCTGCGGGATCGCGATGTTCGGCAAGGCGCGCAAGTTCGACCGGCTGCGCCGGAAGCTGGGTCTCCAGCGCAGCGACGTGCTGTGCGTGGGCGACGAGGTGCGCGACATCGATGCCGCGCGCGCGGCCGGACTTGCGGCGGGCGCGGTCCTCTGGGGCTATGCAAACGCGCAGGCTCTCGCCGCAGCGAAACCGGACTTCACGTTCGCGACGCGCGACGCGGTGCGCGCGGCGGTCGTCGGCTAGACCTTCTTCACGAACTCGGACTTGAGGTTCATGGCACCCACGCCGTCGATCCTGCAGGCGATGTTGTGCCCGTCGGTGGATTCGACCAGCCGGATGCCCTTGACCTTCGTGCCGACCTTGACGACCGCGGACGAGCCGCGAACCTTGAGGTCCTTGATGACGCTGACGGTGTCGCCGTCGGCCAGCGCGTTCCCGTGCGCGTCGCGTACGCCGGCGGCTTCGGCGGGATCGCCGGCCGCGGCCGGATTCCATTCATGCGCGCAGTCGGGGCAGATCCACAGATTGCCGTCGTGATAGACGTTTTCCGACGCGCATTGCGGGCACTTCGTTTCGGTTTCCATCCTCAGTACGCGAACTCGTCGTAGATCGGCTTCACGCTGCCGCCCCACGCACCGTGGAAGCGCGCGAGCTTCAGTTCGGCCGGCGTGGTGCCGCTATCGACGATCTGCTGCAGCGGGTTGAGGAAGTGCGTCTCGTCGCCGTCGCCCATGCGGTTGTAACGCGCGCGCGCGGCGAGGCCCTTGCGGGCGATGGCCACCATCTCGCGCGCGACGTCCAGCACCGTGCCCTTGCGGAACGGTGCTTTTAGCGCCAGGCGGGGTACATCGCGGCGCAGGGCCTGCATCTCGTCGATGGTCCAGTCCTTGACGAGATCGTACGCCGCATCGAGCGCGCCCTGATCGTAGAGCAGCCCGACGAACAAAGCCGGCAGCGCGCACAGGCGATTCCACGGGCCGCCGTCGGCCCCGCGCATCTCCAGATATTTCTTGAGGCGCACTTCGGGGAACGCGGTCGTCACGTGGTCGGCCCAGTCGCCGGTCGTGGCTTCGCCGGCACCCAGGTCCTTGTACTCGCCCGCCATGAACTTGCGGAACGAGCGGCCCGCGGCGTCGATATACTTGCCGTCGCGATAGACGAAATACATGGGCACGTCGAGCAGCCAGTCCACGTAGCGCTCGTAGCCCATGCCCTGTTCGAACACGAACGGGATCAGGCCGCAGCGGTCGGGGTCGGTGTCGGTCCACATCTGGCTGCGATAGCTCAAGAACCCCGACGGCTTGCCTTCGAGGAAGGGCGAGCTTGCGAAGATCGCGGTCGCGGCCGGCTGGAGTGCGAGCGACGCGCGGTACTTCTTCACCATGTCGGCTTCGGAACCGAAATCGAGATTCACCTGCACGGTGCAGGTGCGCAGCATCATGTCGAGCCCGAGCTTGCCGCGCTTGGGCATGTATTCGCGCATGATCTTCGTGCGGCCCTTGGGCATCCAGTGGATCTCGTCGCGCCGCCATTCGGGCGCGAAGCCAAGCCCGATCATGCCCACGCCGAGCTCGGCGGCGACGGTCTTGCACTCGACCAGATGCTGGTTCGTCTCGTCGCAGGTCTGGTGGATGTTGTCGAGCGGGGCGCCCGACAGCTCGAACTGGCCGCCCGGCTCCAGCGTGACCGAACACAGGCCCTTCAGCAGGGCGATGGGCTTGCCGTTCTCCTCGACCGGATTCCAGCCGAAGCGCGTCAGCCCCTCGATCATCGCGCGCACGCTGGCCTTCTGGCCCTCGTAGGGCAGCGGCTTGTGGTCGGCGAGCGTGAACAGGAACTTCTCGTGTTCGGTGCCGATACGCCAGTCGGCCTTCGGCTTCTCGCCCGAGGCGATCCAGTCGATCAGTTGGCGTTTCGACGTGATGATTTCGCCGCGGGAGGTCGGTGGAGCTGACATAGGGTTCTTTCGGACTCTTGTTTCAGGTCGGCGCGAAGCGCGGCTTCTTGTCCGCGTCCGGTGCGAGCGACTGGAACACCGCGATGGCCGCGATGGCCGCGGTGTCCGCGCGCAGCACGCGCGGTCCCAGTCCCACGGGTCTAACATCGGCACGTTTGCGGAGCATATCAAGTTCCTCTGCCGCGAAACCACCCTCGGGCCCGGTCAGAATGGCCCATGGTTTCGTAAGGTCTTCCTTCGCAAGCACCGCGGCGATGGCGTTTCCGCCGCCGCCTTCGTCGCACAGCACGATGTTGCGGTCCTTCGGCCAGTTCGCCAGTGCCTGCGAAAGCGTTACGCAGGGCTTCACCTCCGGCACGCCCAGCCGTTCGCTCTGCTCGGCGGCTTCGGTCGCGGTCGCGCGTAGGCGGTCCTCGTTGACGCGCTCGACGATCGTGTGGCGCGTGATGACGGGCCAGAGTGCCGATACGCCAAGCTCGGTCGCCTTCTCGGCGACGAAGTCGAGATGCGCGCGCTTGATCGGTGCGAAGACCAGCCACAGATCGGGCTCGCGCATGGGTGCGCGACGCTGCGCGCGGATCGCGAAATCGACGCTGTGCTTGCCGTACGCCGCGATCTCGGCGGCGTATTCGCCGTCGCGCGCGTTGAACAGCGCCACGACGCTACCCGCCGGCAGGCGCAGCACGTTGCGAAGATAGTGCGCCTGTCCGCCTTCCAGACGCGCGCCCGCACCCGTCAGGTCCGCTTGCGCATGCAGGCGCGCGCGGGGACGGGGCTGGGTGCTGGACGCGGGCGGCTTCGACATGGGATCGTGCTAGCACATGACCGATACGGCGCAAACCGCGGCAAGCGACATTCCCAAGGGCGGCTGGGTCGACCGGTTCCTGCCGCGCAGCTGGCGCCCCTATGCGCGGCTCTCGCGCCTCGACCGGCCCATCGGCACGTGGCTGCTGCTGTTCCCGTGCTGGTGGTCGATCCTGCTCGCGCGCCCGGCACCGGGCGAAGCGCTGTGGCTGTTCGTGCTGTTCGGGCTCGGCGCGCTGGTGATGCGCGGGGCGGGCTGCACCTACAACGATCTGGTCGACCGCGAGTTCGACGCGGCCGTCGCGCGCACCGCCGACCGGCCGATCCCGTCGGGGCAGGTCAGCGTGCGCGCGGCCGTCGCGTGGCTGGTCGCACAGCTCGTCGTCGGGCTCGTCATCCTGCTGCAGCTCAACCTGTTCTCGATGGGCCTCGGCGTGGCGTCGCTGCTGCTCGTCTTCACCTATCCGCTGATGAAGCGCATCACGTGGTGGCCGCAGTTCTTCCTCGGCCTCGCCTTCAACTGGGGCGCGCTGATGGGCTATGCGGCCGTGCGCGGCACGCTCGACGAGGCGCCGCTGCTGCTCTATCTCGCCGGCATCTTCTGGACGCTGGGCTACGACACGATCTATGCGCACCAGGACAAGGAGGACGACGCGCTGATCGGCGTGAAGTCCTCCGCCCTGCGGCTGGGCGAACGGACCGTGCCGGCCCTCTATTTCTTCTATGGCGCCACCGTCGCCGTGCTGGCGATGGTGGGCGCGCTTGCCGGGCTCGGCATCGCGTATACCGGCGCACTCGTGCTGGGGGCGGCCCAGCTCGTCTGGCAGGTGCGCGCGGGCCGCATCGACGATCCGGCCGACTGCCTTGCCAAGTTCAAGTCGAACCGCGTCTTCGGCTGGCTCGTGCTCGCCGGGATCGGGCTCGGCGCCTTGTGAGCCTGGATCGCGCCGCGTTCATCCGCGCCCAGACGCGCCTCTTCGCCCCGCCGCTCGTGCCCGAGATCGTGCTGCATCTGGCCGCGCGCGCGACCGACCTGTGGGAAGCGACCGAAGCGAAGCTGGAAGCGACCGGCCTGCCGCCGCCCTACTGGGCCTTCGCATGGCCGGGCGGGCGCGCACTCGCCCGCCTGCTGCTCGACCGGCCGGAGCTGGCGAAGGGCAAAAGCGTGCTCGATTTCGCCGCCGGCTGCGGCATCGCGGGTATTGCCGCGGCGAAGGCGAGGGCATCCCACGTGACCGCCAGCGAGATCGACGATTTCGCCGGCACGGCGATGGCGCTCAATGCCGAGGCCAACGGCGTGGCACTAAGCGTGCGACTCGACGACGTGACGGCACTGGACCCGCCGCCGAACTACGAGCTGATCCTGGCCGGCGACGTGTTCTACGAGAAGCCGATGGCCGAGCGGATCTGGCCGTGGCTCAAGGCGCGCAAGGCGGAAGGGGCCGTCGTCCTCGTCGCCGATCCGGGCCGTGCCTATTTGCCGGGCAGCGGGCTTGGCGAGATCGCGCGCTACGACGTGCCGACCGATCTCGATCTCGAGGACCGCACCGTACGCACGACGCGCGTGCTCGCGGTCGAGTGACGGACGTGGCCGTCGTGCCACAGGTGCGGCGGAAGAATCGCACCGCACCCGCATGCGCTCTGGCGACTCGAAGGTGCGGGCCTCTATAGTCGAATCGATGGCCGCTTCCCCCGAAATCTACGAACGCATCTACCGCCTGTTCACGGCCCCCGTGTCGGCGTTCGACTGTGGTGCACGCTGTGCCGCGCACAACAACGGCACGCCGGTCTGCTGCTCGACCGACGACGCGATCCCGATCGTCGACAACCACGAATGGGCGCTGCTGAAGTCGCGCAGCGACCTGTGGCGCGAGTTCGTGCCGCCCGACAAGGCGACGGAGAAGGAACTCTCCGACCTGCACCACGAATGCACGGCCATCGAATGCAAGGGCGCCGCGTTCTGCGAACGCGACAACCGCTCGATGTCGTGCCGGACCTTCCCGTTCTTCCCCTACATCACGCGCGAGGGCGACCTCGTCGGCATGTCGGTGTTCTGGACGTTCGAGGACCGCTGCTGGGTGCAGTCGCAGCTGCAGATCGTCAACCAGCGCTTCCTCGACGAGTTCGTCGCGGCCTACGAGATGCTGTTCGCCGTCGACAAGGACGAGTTCGCCGCCAACCGCGACCATTCGGCCGCCATGCGCCGCGTCTTCGCGCGCCGCAACCGCCCGATCCCGCTGATCGGCCGCGACGGCAGGCTCTACAAGGTGACGCCGCGCGAACATGCGATCGTGCCCGCGCGCTTCACGGAATTCGGCCGCTGGGGTTTCTACAAGGACGAGGCGGCCGTCGCACCCGCACCCAACTGGGCGAAGACCGATCCGCATGCGCTCGAAGGCCTCGACCTGCCCGTGCAGGCGCAGGCGGCGGACTAGGCGTAAAGAAACGTCCCCAGCACGACCCAGCGTGCGGCCTTGGGTCCCTTGCCTTCGAGCGGCGTCGTGTAGTGCCAGAAGGGCAGGCGATAGGCGGTGACGCTGCCGGCCGCCGAGATATCGACCGTCTCGGTCAGGTGCCCGTCCTTCGCGTAGACCAGCAGCTGGCGCGCCACGTCGCGCGCGAACATCAGGTGCAGGTCGAAATAGCCGGCCTTGGCGCGCGGCTCCTCGGGATGATGGTCGGTATGCGGGCCGGCATAGTCGCCCGGGCCGTAGCGCAGCACCTGCCGGCCGAAAGCGGGATCGAGCGTGCGCCCCGCGAGCGTGGCCGCGAATTCCATGTAGCTGTCCGAACGCAGCATGGCGGTCAGGCCGATCTCGCCCGCGATCGCCGCCGCCTTCGTGCGCGCGGCGTCGATGTCGGCGCTGGATACGCGCACGGTCTTGGGCAACCGCTCCTGGTAGTTGCGCGTCTGGCCGGTGATCGATTCGGGCGGGATCGCGCGTTCCATCGGCTTCACGACCGGCGCGAGGGCGCGTTCGAGCAGCGCGAAGGCCGCCTTCGCCTTCGCCGCATCGATCAGCCGCGCGTCGGCGAAGAACGGATCGGCCGGCGGACCTTCGAGGCGGCGGCCGTGCTGCGAGAGAAGATCGGCAAACTGGGCGGGAAAGCGGCGCATGGGCGCGCCGGTTGTCGCAAGCCCCGCCGCGGCTTGCAAGCGACCGCTCGGCCTATATAGTCCCGCCCATGCCCTACGCCTCGCTGCGCGACTTCGTCGACCGCCTGGAAAAAGCCGGCCGCCTCGTGCGGGTTTCCGAGCCCGTCTCGACCGTGCTGGAAATGACCGAGATCCAGACCCGCCTGCTCGCCGAAGGCGGGCCGGCCGTGCTGTTCGAGAAGCCGGTCAAGGCCGACGGCACGCCGTCGCCGATCCCGGTCCTCGTCAACCTGTTCGGCACGGTCGAGCGCGTGGCCTGGGGGATGGACCGCGAACCGCACCAGCTGAAGGAAGTGGGCGAGACGCTCGCCTTCCTGCGCCAGCCGCAGCCGCCGGAAGGCTGGCGCGAGGCGCTCGACCTTGTCCCGCTCGCCAAGACCGTGCTGTCGATGAAGCCGTCGACGCGCATGCTGGGCACGGCCCCGTGCCACGAGGTGGTGCTGACCGGCGACGACATCGATCTCGCCCGCCTGCCGATCCAGACCTGCTGGCCGGGCGAGCCCGCCCCGCTGATCACCTGGCCGCTGGTCGTCACCAAGGGGCCGGGGGCGGCGCGCGAGGACGGCTTCAATCTCGGCATCTACCGCATGCAGGTGACGGGCAGGAACACGACGCTGATGCGCTGGCTCAAGCATCGCGGCGGCGCGCAGCAGCACCAGCGCTGGAAGAAGGCGGGCAAGCGCGAGCCGTTCCCGGCGGCCGTGGTGCTGGGGGCCGATCCCGGCACGATCCTCGCGGCCGTCACGCCCGTTCCCGAGACGCTGTCGGAATACCAGTTCGCCGGCCTGCTGCGCGGCAAGCGCGTCGACCTCGTCGACTGCAAGACGGTTCCGCTGAAGGTGCCGGCCGAGGCCGAGATCGTGCTCGAAGGCCATGTCAGCCTCGACGAGTACGGCGACGAAGGCCCCTATGGCGACCACACCGGCTACTACAATTCGGTGGAGAAGTTTCCCGTCTTCACGATTTCCGCGATCACGATGCGCCGCGATCCGATCTATCTCTCGACCTTCACCGGAAGGCCGCCGGACGAACCCTCGGTGCTGGGCGAGGCGCTCAACGACGTGTTCGTGCCGCTGCTGCGCCAGCAGTTCCCCGAGATCGTCGATTTCTGGCTGCCGCCGGAAGGCTGCTCGTACCGCATCGCCGTCGTGTCGATGAAGAAGGCGTATCCGGGCCACGCCAAGCGCGTGATGATGGGCGTGTGGAGCTACCTGCGCCAGTTCATGTACACGAAGTGGGTCATCGTCGTGGACGACGACATCGACGCGCGCGACTGGAAGGACGTGATGTGGGCGCTCTCCACGCGCATGGACCCGGCGCGCGACATCACGCTCGTCGAAGGCACGCCCATCGACTATCTCGACTTCGCCAGCCCCGAAAGCGGGCTGGGCTCCAAGATCGGGCTCGACGCCACCAACAAATGGCCGCCCGAGACGCACCGCGAATGGGGCGAGAAGATCCGCATGGACGACGACGTCGTGCGCACCGTCACCGAGAAATGGGCGAAGCTCGGCCTGCCGGGCTCGGGCAAGGCGATCTGGCGTTGATCGGCCGCGCGCTGGCATTCCTCGCCCTGCTACTTGCGGCGCCCGCCTTCGCCGACGACATCTCGCGCATGGGGGCCGTGCTCGACGTGCAGGGGATCGTCGAGGGCGACGTGACGCTGGCGGGGGCACGCGTCACGGTCGAGGCCGAGATAACGGGCGATCTCGTGCTCGCGGGTGCGACGATCGGCGTGGGTGCGGCGACGAAGGTCGCGCGCAACGCGTTCCTGTTCGGCGATGCGGTCGCGATGGGCGGGCAGTATTCGCAGCGCGTGTGGGCCGTCGGCAACGAAGTGGTGCTCGACGTGCGCACGGCGGGCGACGTGTCGGTCGCGGCGGCGCGCGTCGTCGTGGGGCCCAACGCGCGCATCGGCGGCAGGCTGAAGATCTGGTCGGCGGACGCGGCCGAGATCCATCCAACGGCCGTGATCTCCGGCGGCATCGAGCAGAAACTCGGCGGGGCGAGCAACGCCATCGAGGCGCTGATGGGCTATGTCGGCATGGTGATCCGCTGGGTGTTCAACGCCGCCCTCGTTCTCGTTGCGGTGTCGTTCGCCGCGTTCGAGCCGCGATTCCTGTCCGGAAGTGCGGGCTGGATCGCGGCAAAGCCGGTCGTGTCGGCGCTGTGGGGGATCGGGCTGGGGGCGGGCGTGCCGGTGCTGGCGCTGTTCGCCGCGATCACGCTGGTCGGCATCCCGTTCGCGGGTGCGCTCATCCTGTTCTTCGCGCTCGCACTTGCGATGGCCTATATCGTGTCGGCCGGGTTCGTCGGGCAGCTTGCGCTGCGCGCCGTCGGCCGGGCGGAGATGCCGGCGACTGCCTGGCGCATCGGCGCCGTCCTTTTCGGGCTTGTGGCGCTGGCGGTGCTGCGCCATATCCCTGTCGTGGGCGATCCGTTGCTGTGGGCCGCCTACATCGTCGGTCTGGGTGCGCTCGCACTCGAGATCCACCGCCGTCTGCGATAGAAAGCACCCGTTCCCATGCAAGCGACGACATCGACCCTCGACCTGCTCGGCGACCTGATCGCGCGGGCCAAGCGCGCGGGCGCCACGGCCGCCGACGCGGTGTTCGTCGAGGGCGTGTCGGTCAGCCACGCGCGCCGGCTCGGCAAGCTCGAGAAGCTGGAGCGCGCCGAAGGCCACGACATGGGCCTGCGCGTGTTCGTCGGCCAGCGCCAGGCGATCGTCTCGTCGAACGACCGGTCGGCCAAGGCGCTCGATCCGCTGGTCGAGCGCGCCGTCGCGATGGCGAAGGCCGCACCCGAAGATCCGTATTGCGGCCTCGCCGATCCGGCCGACATCGCGCGCAGCTTCCCCGATCTCGATCTCGTCGACCCGGTCGAGCCGCCGGCCGAAATGCTGATGGAGCGCGCGCGCGCCGCCGAGGAAGCCGCGATGGCGGTCAAGGGCATCACCAATTCCGAGGGTGCGGAATCGAGCTGGGGGACCAGCCGCGTGGCCCTCGTCGCGTCGAACGGCTTCGCCGCCGAATACGCGCGCTCGTCGCATTCCTTCTCGGTCGCGGTCATCGCCGGCGAGGGGACGGGCATGGAGCGCGACTACGACTGGTCGTCCACGCTGCACGCCGCCGATCTCGACGATCCGGCGAAGATCGGGAAGAGTGCGGCCGACCGCGCGATCCGGCGTCTCAATCCGCGCAAGATCGAGACCTGCAAGCTGCCGGTGATCCTCGATCCGCGCGTGTCGGGCGGAATCGTGCGCCACCTTGCCGGCGCCATCAACGGCACGTCGGTCGCGCGCGGCACCAGCTTCCTCAAATCGAAGATGAACGAGCTGGTGTTCGCCCCGGGCATCACCATCGTCGACGATCCGTTCCGCAAGCGCGGGCTTTCCTCCAAGCCGGTCGACGGCGAAGGGATCGCACCCATGCGCCGCGCGCTGATCGACAGGGGGCGGCTGACGACCTGGATCCTCGACCTGCGCTCGGCCCGCCAGCTCGGACTCAAATCCACCGGCCACGCCGCGCGCGGCACCACCTCGCCGCCCAGCCCGTCGACGACGAATCTCTACATGGAAGCCGGCGCCGTGAAGCGCGACGCGATGATCAAGGACATCAATCGCGGGCTCTACGTGACCGAGTTCATCGGCATGGGCATCAACGGCGTCACCGGCGACTACAGCCGCGGGGCCGCCGGCTACATGATCGAGGATGGCGAGCTTGCCTATCCGGTCAGCGAAGTGACGGTCGCGGGCAATCTCGTCGACATGTTCGCGAACCTGACGCCGGCCGACGACCTGGTCTTCCGCTACGGCACCGACGCGCCGACGCTGCGCCTCGACGGCTGCACGATAGCTGGTATCTAGGCCGGCCCGACCAGCTTCGCCGCATCGGGCAGCGATTCGAAAATCGCGGGCAGGTGCGCGATGACATCGCCGTCGCCCTGCACGGGTTCGCCCGCCGGTCCCGAGATTTCCACCCTGTCGGCCGCGAGGATGCGCACGCGCGCATGGCGGTAGAGCGTGCCGGCGGCGAGTGCGGCCATGTAGCCGAGCGTGGCGCGCGGTCCCGGATCGAGGAACAGCACGACCTGGAAGCCCGGCCGGTCGAGCCGAGCGTCGGGGGCCGCGACGAAACGGCCGCCATAGTAATGGCCGTTGCACACGAGCACGGAGGCAGCACGAAGCGGCACGCCGTCGACCGTCACGTCGTAGAGTCGCGATCCGAAGACGAAGATCTGGCGCAGCGTTTCCAGCGCATAAGCACCCTTGCCCAGCGCGCGCTTCAGCCGCGTCGACACGTCGCGCACGACATGCGCATCGAACCCCACGCCCGCCATCATCGAGAAGCGCCGCCCGTTGACCGTGCCCAGCGACACGTTGCGCGGGCTGCCGTCGAGCACGGCATCCGCCACGCCCTGTGCTGCACTGCCGAGACCCAGTTCGTGCGCGAGCACGTTGGCAGTACCCAGCGGGACGAGTGCGAGCGGCAGGGGCGCACCCGCAAGGCCGTTCAGCGCCTCGTTGATCGTGCCGTCGCCGCCCGCGACGACGAGCCGGCCGGCACGTCCGTCGGAAGCCGCCGCGCGCGCCATCGCCTCGGCATCGCCGCGCGCCTTGGTGGGTTCGAGGCGGATCGACGCCCCGCGCCGTTCGAGCGCTTCGAGCACGCGCGACAGGAAGCGCTGGCGCCGCCTTCCGGCGATCGGGTTGTAGACGACGAGCAGACTCGGCGGCGCGTTCGGTGACATTCCGATGACGGTTTCCGGATGGTTTGGATAAATTTTTTGCAACCTAAGTTTCACTTCAACCGAATACCATAAAAACAATATACAGGGCACAGGAACTTCGCCGCTTCCACATCTGGAGCACGGCCTGTGGGCAGTCAGAAAAACTTCACGCGACTCCGCGTCGACGCCCCCGACGGTCTTGACCGCGGCGGCGGACCGCAGGGCGAGTCGCCGCGCCACTGGCGCGCGATCTGGCTGTCCGACATCCATCTCGGCACGCCGGGCTGCAAGGCGGACTTCCTGCTCGACTTCCTGCGCCACAACGAATCGGACACGCTCTACCTCGTCGGCGACATCGTCGACGGCTGGCGCCTGCGGCGCAGCTGGTACTGGCACCAGTCGCACAACGACGTCGTGCAGAAGATGCTGCGCAAGGCGCGCAAGGGCACGCGCGTGATCTACGTGCCCGGCAACCACGACGAGATGCTGCGCGACTATCTCGACATGCATTTCGGCGGCGTGCACGTGGTCGAGGACGCGGTGCACGAGACCGCCGACGGGCGCAGGCTGCTCGTCATCCACGGCGACGCGTTCGACGGCATCGTGCGCTATGCGCGCTGGCTCGCGTTCCTCGGCGACCACGCCTACAACCTCGCCCTCTGGATGAACGGCTGGTTCAACCGCGGCCGGCGCTTCTTCGGCCTGCCCTACTGGTCGCTGTCGGCCTGGCTCAAGCACAAGGTCAAGAACGCGGTCAAATACATCGACGATTTCGAGGTGGCGCTGGCGGGCGAGGCGCGCCGGCGCGGGCTCGACGGCGTGGTGTGCGGCCACATCCACAAGGCCGAGATCCGCGACATCGACGGGACCGCCTATCTCAACGACGGCGACTGGGTGGAGAGCTGCACCGCGCTGGTCGAGGATTTCGACGGCACGCTGCGCATCCTGCATTGGGCGGAGATGCGCTCATTCGACATGCTGGAGGCTGCGACATGACGGCGATGCTTGCCCTTGAAATGCCGCCCGCCGCCGACCGGCAGCGGACCCTGCGCATCGCGATCGTGACCGACGCGTGGCGACCGCAGGTCAACGGCGTGGTGCGCACGCTGACCGAGACGCGCCGCGAGCTGGAGCTGGCCGGCCACACGGTCGAGATGATCGCGCCCGAACGCTTCACGACCTTCCCGTGCCCCACCTATCCCGAGATCCGCCTGTCGCTGGCCGGTGCGGGGACCGTGGGCAAGCTGCTCGACGCCTTCGCGCCCGACGCAGTGCATATCGCGACCGAAGGCCCGCTCGGCTGGGCGGCGCGCGCGGCGTGCCTTGCGCGCAATCTGCCCTTCACGACCGCCTACCACACGCGCTTTCCGGAATACGTGCAGGCGCGCGTCGGCGCGCCGCTGTCGTGGAGCTATGCCGTGCTTCGCAAGTTCCACTCGGCCGCCAGCCGCGTGATGGTGCCCACGCCGACCGTGAAGGCCGATCTCGAGAAATGGGGCTTCGACAACGTCGTGCTGTGGACGCGCGGCGTGGATCTCGGCCTGTTCAAGCCGGGGGTCCGCGACCGGCTCAAGACCAAGCCGCCGATCTTCGTCTATGTCGGGCGCGTCGCGGTCGAGAAGAACGTCGAGGCGTTCCTGTCGCTCGACCTGCCGGGCTCGAAATGGGTGGTGGGCGAGGGGCCGGCGATGGCGTCGCTGAAGGCGCGCTATCCCGATGTCAGCTACCTGGGCGTGCTGCAGCAGAAGGAACTGGCCGAGGTCTATTCGTCGGCCGACGTGTTCGTCTTCCCGTCGCGCACCGACACGTTCGGCCTGGTGCTGCTCGAGGCGATGGCCTGCGGCACGCCGGTCGCCGCCTATCCGGTGACCGGCCCGCTCGACGTGCTGGGCGACGTGCCGCCGGGCGAATCGGGCGGGGCGATGGATACCGACCTGCGCGCGGCCTGCCTGATGGCGCTGGCGATCCCGCGCGAACGGGCCCGCGCGCACGCGATGCGCTATTCGTGGGCCGAGTGCGCGCGCCAGTTCGCCGAGCATCTGCGCCCGCGAGCCTAAGTTCCGGGATGATCCGGCACGCCTCGCGCGTTGGCAGGGCATGGCGGTCCTTCGCGCTCTCGTCCTTTTTCTCGTCGTGTCGGTCGCGCCGGCCGCCGCCCAGGACTTCGTCCTGCGCGACGCCAGCGGCCGGCGGACGGGCTCGGTCGAGCGGGGATTCGGCGAAACGAAGATCGTGCGCGACGCCGCCGGCCGGCGGACCGGCACGGTCGAGCCGGGCTTCGGCGGCAATCTCGTGCTGCGCGACGCGTCGGGCCGACGGACGGGGACAGTCGAAACGATGCTCGGCGGTACCAAGGTCCTGCGCGACGCCACGGGCCGGCGGACGGGTACGCTGGAGCGGAGCTTCGACGGCCGGTATGTCGTGCGGGATGCGGGCGGGCGGCGGACCGGGACGGTCGAGCCGCGCGGCTATTAGTGCTTGGTGCCCTTGAGGCGGGCCTTCAGTTCCTCGTGGAAAAGCCCGCCGTCGGCGCGGGTTTTCGAGCGCAGGAACTCGCTGACCACCTTCTGGGCGGCCGCCTTGTCGTAGATCTCGCCGCCCTCGGCCACGCAGCGCGCCCTTTCGAGCACCTTGGGGTCGAGTTTCTGGCGAATCTTGTCGGCCTGGGCCGTGATCAGGCGCAGGCTTGCCTTGCGTTCGGGGGAAGCGGGACTCGACATGCCCATTATCCTATCCGAATCCGGCCCTTAGGGCCAGTGTACCCGGACCCCTTGAGACCCCCGGCGGGGGTTGCCATATCTCGCATTGCAGTATATACCCGCGCCGTTTTCAGGTTTCGCACGCGGACCGCCCTCCCGGGACCTCGGAGGACGCGGGACGGTGCGTCTTTGTCTTTACCCGAACCCGCTTTTCCCCGCCCGGGGAACGGCGGAACTCCCACGGAGGCAGTCGTGCCCAGAACAATACCGGTCGAGAAAATCCGCAACATCGGCATCACGGCGCATATCGACGCCGGCAAGACGACGACGACCGAGCGGATTCTGTATTACACGGGCAAGTCGCACAAGATCGGCGAAGTGCACGATGGCAATACGACGACCGATTACATGGCGCAGGAACGCGAGCGCGGCATCACCATCACGTCCGCCGCCGTGACCGCCGAGTGGAACGGCCACCGCATCAACGTCATCGACACCCCGGGCCACATCGATTTCAACATCGAAGTGAACCGCTCGCTGCGCGTGCTCGACGGCGCCGTGTTCGTCATCTGCGGCGTTGCCGGCGTGCAGCCGCAGTCGGAAACGAACTGGCGCCTCGCCGACCGCTACAACGTGCCCCGCGTCGTGTTCGTCAACAAGATGGACCGCACGGGCGCCGACTTCTTCAAGGCCGTCGACTCCATGAAGGAGAAGCTCGGCATCGTCACGGCCGTGTGCCAGATCCCGATCGGGGCCGAAGCCGAATTCAAGGGCGTGGTCGACCTGATCCGCATGAAGGGCATCATCTGGCACGGCGACGAGCTGGGCGCCAAGTTCACCGACATCGAGATTCCGGCCGAACTCGCCGAAATGGCGAAGGAATACCGGCTGGCGCTGCTCGACTCCGTTCTCGGCGTCGACGACAAGGCCATGGAAGAGTTCTACGACAAGGGCGACGTCGCGGAAGAGACGCTGAAGCGCTGCATCAAGAAGGGCGCCATCGAAGGCACCTTCCGTCCGGTGTTCTGCGGCTCGGCCTTCAAGAACAAGGGCGTGCAGACGCTGCTCGACGCCGTCGTCGACTTCCTGCCGTCGCCGGCCGACATCCGCGGCATGCGCGTCGTCACCGAAGAAGGCGAACCCGAGCGCTTCAAGCCCGCCAAGGACGAGGAGCCGTTCTCCGCACTCGCCTTCAAGATGATCAACGACAAGTACGGCAACCTGACCTTCGTGCGCGTCTATTCGGGCATGCTCAAGTCGGGCGACACCGTCATGAACACGACGAAGGGCGAGAAGGAACGCATCGGCCGCATGTTCCAGATGCACGCCGACAAGCGCGACGAGATCAAGGAAGTCTACGCCGGCGACATCGCCGCGTTCGTGGGCCTCAAGGACACCGGGACCGGCGACACGCTCGCCGCCCCGGAGGATCCCGTGATCCTCGAGCGCATGGCGTTCCCCGTGCCCGTCATCGACATCGCCGTCGAACCGAAGACGAAGGATTCGGTCGAGAAGATGGCGCTTGGCCTGCAGAAGCTGGTCGCCGAAGACCCCAGCTTGCGTCTCAAGACGGACCACGAGTCCGGCCAGACCATCCTGTCGGGCATGGGCGAGCTGCATCTCGAGATCATCGTCGACCGTCTCAAGCGCGAGTACGGCGTGGAAGCCAACATCGGCTCGCCGCAGGTCGCGTACCGCGAGACGATCTCGAAGGCGCACACCGAGGTCTATACGCACAAGAAGCAGTCGGGCGGTTCGGGCCAGTTCGCCGAAGTGAAGATCAAGTTCGAGCCGATGCCGCGCAACGGCGGCGTCGTGTTCGAGGACGACGTCGTCGGTGGCTCGATCCCGCGCGAGTTCATCCCGGCCGTGGAAAAGGGCATCAAGGTGCAGTGCGAGCAGGGCGTGCTCGCGGGCTTCCCGACGGTGGACTTCAAGTACACGCTGCTCGAAGGCAAGTACCATGACGTCGACTCGTCGGCCCTGGCCTTCGAAATCGCCGGCAAGGCCTGCTTCCGCGAAGGCATGAAGAAGGCCCAGCCGATCATCCTCGAGCCGATCATGGACGTCGAGGTGACCACGCCGCCCGACCACGTGGGCGACGTCGTGGGCGACTTGAACCGCCGCCGCGGCATCATCCAGAGCCAGGACCAGATCGCCACGTCGGTGATCATCCGCAGCCACGTGCCGCTGTCGGAAATGTTCGGCTACATCTCGGACCTGCGCTCGATGTCGAAGGGCCGCGCGTCCTTCACGATGCAGTTCGACCACTACGAGCCGGTTCCGCGCAACATCGCGGAAGAGATCATGGCCAAGAACGCGGCCTGATCCTTCGGGATACCGGTACGAAGCAAGCGGGGCGGGAAGGAAACTTCCCGCCCCGTTCGCGTTTCAGCGCACGAAGTGCGGCACGAAGCGCGCGGCCGAGCCGACGAAGTCGCCGTCGGCTTCGCGCAGCGACAGGCCGGCCGGCTGCGAGGCGACCATCCAGGTCGAGGCGAGCGCCGAGATCGGCCCCGTCTTCGCGAGGTCCGCCATTGCCTGGTAGACGAGCGGGCCGTCCTGTTCCTGCGGATCGTCCGCGTCGCCGCCGGTGGCACCGGCCGCAAGGCCCTTCGCGAACAGTTTCACGCCGGCGCCGTCGCGGCCCAAGGCGGGCTTGGCGACCGCCGGCCCCGCGATGGCGGAAGCGGTCATGCTGGCGGGCAGCAGGTTCGGGTGGCCGGGATGCATCTCCCACAGCAGGGGCAGCATGCGCTTGTCGGCCAGCAGCATCTTCCACGCGGGCTCGATCGCCGTCAGGCCGGAGGATTCGATGTTCGGCCCGAACTCGTCGTCGACGAGCCAGGTCCACGGATAGAGCTTGAAGAGCGTGCGGATCGGGCGGTCGTCGGCGTCGAGGAACTTCTCGCCGTCCCAGCCGATCGCGTCGAGATCGAGGCGCACCGCTTCCAATCCCGCAGCGCGCGCGGTGGCGGCGAGGAAATCGAGCGTCAGCCCGGCTTCCGCATCGTCGGGGGAGCCGGCGAAATGTACCGGCAGGCGCGGCAGCCCGAAATTGCGCCACGCCTCGACGAGCCGGCCTTCGATCTCGTTGAACTGCAGCGCACCGGGGGCGGCGGCGGCACACCATTCGGCCTGGAAGCGCGCGGCCTCGACGAGGCCGACGGGCGTCTCGGCGTTGTACTCGAGCAGCTTGGGCGGCTGGCCCGGGCGCCAGGCGAGATCGAAGCGGCCGATCAGGTTGCGCGCCTGGCGGTCCCACGAATCGGCGACGAGCCGTGCGGCAAGCGGGGAAAGGTCGAAACGGTCGAGGAGGTCTTCGTTGACCACGCGGTCGACAAGGGCGAGGCACATGCGCTCGAGTTCGACGCTGGCGTCGTAGAGTTCGTCGATCTCCGCCTTGTCGAGCGCGTAGCCCGCGTCGGCGACGAGATAGGCCGCACCGTCCTCGTGGGTTTCGGGCAGGCCGAGATCGGCGATGCGCTGGACGAGATCCGCCCGCGCGCCCGTCGAGACGCGTTCCATGCCCGAAGCTTCAGCTACCCGAGATGCGACCGGAACCGGTACGCCCGAAGCCGCCGCGCTCGACCGGGGCGGCCGGGCGTGCGGCCGCCGTCGAACCGCCGGCGTTCGCCGTCTGCGCCACCGGGCGCGGGGGCGGCATGGCGCGGCTGTCGAAGGAAGTGCCCGTCGGGCGCGTGCCGGAATAGGCGCGGTTCTGCGTGTCGCGGTAGAGCGGCTGGGCGGCGAAACCGCCGCCGGCGAGCCGGCCCATCATGTAGCCGGCGAGCAGCGGCATGAAGAACGAGCCGCTGGCCTGCTGGACCTGTGCGGGTTCAGTGCCGGCCGCGGCGAGCTGCTCGGTCGTCGGCTTGATGCCGGTGACGGGCTGGCAGTTGGCGGCCCCGAATTTCTCTTCGCAGGCCTCGGCACTGGCGAAGGCGGGGGCGGTGCGCACGTGCGCCTCGCGCGCGTCCATCAGCGCCTGGCGGCAGGAGCCCGGATTGCTCTGGCTCGCGCACTGCGCTTCGTCGCGCACGAACTCGGAGACGAGGTCGGGTTTGTCGTCGCAGGCCGTCAAAGCGAGGGCGGCGACGGAGGCGAGGAGGAGGGTGCGGAGCTTGGTCATGCTTCCAATGTAGGCACTCCCGTCGGCAATTCAATGTTCGAATTTGCCCCTCTGGCGGGAATCCGGGCAGCCCGCCCCGATGGCACGGGAATTGCTGAATTTTTATGCTTTTCCAGTCAACCAAGCGGGAGGCTTCACGCGATGCTCGGCAATCCCTATGACCCCAATGCGTCGATCGGCGGCTGCCCGTGCGGCAGCCATTCCAGCCTGTCCGAGCACAACGCCTTCGCCAACCTGAAGAACCCGCCGCGCGAAGCGACGTCGGATACCGATTCGACGATGGCCGACCTGTTCGAGGCGTCCGTCGTGCGCGCGATCCTGGGTGCGGACGCCAAGCGCCGCGGCTTCCTGCGCGCGGTCGGCAGCACCACGGCCGCCGCCGCGATCGCCAGCGTCCTGCCGATGGGCTTCATCCGCGAGGTCGCCGCCCAGGCGCCCAAGGCGCTGGAGAAGGCGAAGCTCGACGTCGGCTTCATCCCGATCACCTGCTCCACGCCCGTCATCATGGCGCACCCGATGGGCTTCTATTCGAAGAACGGGCTCGACGTGAACGTCGTGCGCACGGCCGGCTGGGCCGTCATCCGCGACAAGTCGCTCAACAAGGAATACGACGCGGCGCACATGCTGGCCCCGATGCCGCTCGCCATCTCGATGGGTGCGGGCTCGGCGCCGATCCCGTGGTCGCTGGGCGCCATCCAGAATATCAACGGGCAGGCGATCACGCTCGCCATGAAGCACAAGGACAAGCGCAACCCGAAGGACTGGAAGGGCTTCCGCTTCGCCGTGCCCTTCGACTATTCGATGCACAACTACCTGCTGCGCTACTACCTGGCCGAGGCGGGCCTCGATCCCGACCGCGATGTGTCGATCCGCTCGGTGCCGCCGCCGGAGATGGTCGCCAACCTGCGCGCCGACAACATCGACGGCTATCTCGGCCCCGACCCGTTCAACCAGCGCGCCGTGTTCGACGGCGTGGGCTTCATCCACGTGCTGACGCGCGAATTGTGGGACGGGCATCCGTGCTGCGTGTTCGCGGCCAGCCGCGATTTCGTGCAGTCGATGCCCAACACGTTCCAGGCGCTGATGCGCTCGATCGTCGACGCGGCCTCGTTCGCGCACAAGCCGGAGAACCGCAAGCAGATCGCCGAGGCGATCTCGGCGCAGAACTACCTCAACCAGCCGGTCACGGTGGTCGAGCAGGTGCTGAGCGGCACCTACGCCGACGGTCTCGGCCAGGTGCGCCGCGTGCCCCAGCGCATCGATTTCGACCCGTATCCGTGGCACTCGATGGCGATCTGGATGCTCACGCAGATGAAGCGCTGGGGCCAGGTGAAGGGCGACATCAACTACGGCCAGCTCGCCGAGCAGGTGTTCCTCGCGACCGACGCCGCGAAGACGATGCGCGAGAACGGTATGACGCCGCCCACGGCGACGAAGCGCAAGCACACGATCATGGGCAAGGAGTTCGACCCGGCGATGCCGGAGGAGTACATCGCCTCCTTCGCCATCAAGCGGACCTGACGGGAAACGGGCACGATGCCGGTCAAGGCCAAGTCGGCGCTGCTGTCCGCACTCCTGCTCGCACTCTTCCTGGGTGCGTGGCAGATCGCGACGATGCCGACCGCCGGGACCGGCCCGGCGCTCGATCCGGAATACGCCGCCCTGCTCGGCGCTTCGGCCCAGCAGGGCAAGCAGACGCCGATGCCCACGCCGGTGGACGTGGGCATCAAGCTCGCCCAGCAGCTTGCCGATCCGTTCGCCGACCGCGGCACCAACGACAAGGGCATCGGCATCCAGCTCGCCTATTCGCTCGCGCGCGTGCTGGCGGGCTTCGGTATTGCCGCATTGCTGGCGATCCCGCTGGGGTTCCTGATCGGCATGTCGCCGATGGTCTATGGGGCCCTCAACCCGTTCATCCAGGTGCTGCGGCCGATCTCGCCGCTCGCCTGGATGCCGCTCGCCCTCTACACGATCAAGGACAGCGCGACCTCGTCGATCTTCGTGATCTTCATCTGCTCGGTCTGGCCCATGCTGATCAACACCGCCTTCGGCGTGGCCGGCGTGCGGCGCGAATGGCTCAACGTCGCGCGCACGCTGGAGGTGGGCCCGCTGCGCACGGCCCTTCGCGTGATCCTTCCCGCGGCGGCCCCCACGATCATGACCGGCATGCGCATCTCCATCGGGATCGCATGGCTCGTCATCGTCGCGGCCGAGATGCTCGTGGGCGGGACGGGGATCGGCTATTTCGTCTGGAACGAGTGGAACAACCTGTCGCTCGCCAGCATCATCACGGCGATCCTGGTGATCGGCGTCGTCGGCATGGCGCTCGACCAGCTGCTCGGCTTCGCCACCAAGCTCGTCACGTTCCAGGAATAGGCGGGCGATGAACGCGCACGACTACGTCTCGATCCAGGGGATCGCCCGGCGCTTCGCCCAGCCCGGCGGCGGCACGCAGACGGTCTTCGAGAACGTCCATTTCGCCATCGCGAAGGGCGAATTCGTCTGCCTGATCGGCCATTCGGGCTGCGGCAAGACGACGATCCTCAACATCCTCGCCGGGCTCGACGCCAGCGACGACGGCGTCGTGCTGGTTGGCGGGCGCGAGGCGTCGGGCCCGTCGCTCGACCGCGCGGTCATCTTCCAGGGCCATGCCCTGATGCCGTGGATGAGCGTGGCCGAGAACATCGCCTTCGCCGTTTCCTCGCGCTGGCCCGACTGGGACCGCGGACGTGTGCGCGCCCATTGCCAGAAATTCATCGACCTCGTCGGGCTGACGGGATCGGAGCGCAAGCGCCCCGCGATGCTGTCGGGCGGCATGAAGCAGCGCGTGGGCATCGCGCGCGCGCTGTCGATCGAGCCCAAGATGCTGCTGATGGACGAGCCGTTCTCGGCACTCGACGCGCTGACGCGCGGCACGCTGCAGGAGGAGGTGCTGCGCCTGTGCGCCGCCACGCAGCAGACCGTGTTCATGATCACGCACGACGTGGACGAGGCGATCCTGCTCGCCGACCGCATCGTGCTGATGACCAACGGCCCGCACGCGCGCATCGCCGAGATCGTCGTCAACACGCTGCCGCGCGAGCGCACGCGTCACGACATCCACAAGCATCCGCATTACTACCGGATCCGCAACCACATCGTCGATTTCCTGGTCGAGCGTTCGAAGAGTTTCGCCGCGAACGTTCCGGCCGGCTACGACCCGCTGCACCCGCCCGCGATCAGCCCCGGCCTCGCCGCCTGATCGCGCACGACTTTGCCAAGGAGGACACGATGAACGAAGCCAAGGACGCGCTCGGCGAGAAGATCCTTAAACTCAAGAAGAAGAAAAAGCTGAGCTGGAAGAAGATCGCCGACGCGGTCGGCATGAACCCGGTCTGGACGACGGCGGCCCTGCTCGGCCAGATGTCGATGCTGCCCGAGCACGCGGCCAAGGCCGCCAAGCTGCTCGGCCTCACGAAGGAAGAGGCCGAGATCCTGTGCGAGATCCCCTATCGCGGCTCGCTGCCGCCGGGCCCGCCGACCGATCCGCTCATCTACCGCTTCTACGAACTCGTGCAGGTCTACGGCACGACGTGGAAGGAACTGATCCACGAGGAATTCGGCGACGGCATCATGTCGGCGATCGACTACGAGATGGACATGGTCCGCCTGCCCGACCCGAAGGGCGACCGCGTCAAGATCACGATGCACGGAAAGTTCCTGCCTTATCGGCGGTATTGAGGCGGGAAGGGGCGCAGCGCTAGCGCGTGACGACCAGCACCGCCAGCGCCACCCCGCCCACCGCGATCCGGTACCACGCGAACGGCACGAAGCCGTGGCGGGAGACGAACGCGACGAGCGTGCGCACGACGACGAGGGCGGCGACGAACGCCGTGATGAAGCCCACGGCGATGACGGCGTAGTCGCCGTCGCCCAGCAGCGCGCGGTTCTTGTAGAGGTCGTAGACGGTCGCGCCCAGCATCGTCGGGATGGCGAGGAAGAACGAGAACTCGGTCGCGGTCTTGCGATCGACACCCATCAGCAGGGCGCCCATGATCGTCGCCCCCGAGCGCGACACGCCCGGGATCATCGCGATCACCTGGCAAGCGCCGATCTTGAAGGCGAGCAGCGGGCTCATATGGTCGACCTCGTGGACGCGCGCGAGCGGCAGGTTGCGCTCGATCCACAGGATCGCGATTCCGCCGACGACCAGTGCGACCGACACGACCCACGGGTTGAACAGCACGCCCTTGATGAAGCCGTGCGCCGTGAAGCCGAGCACGAGGGCCGGGATGAAGGCGAGCAGCACGTTGAGCGCGAAGCGCCGGTCGGCGGGTTCCTTGGCCATGCCGAACGCCACGCCGAACAGCTTCGCGCGATAGACCCACAGGATCGCGAGGATCGCGCCGAGCTGGATCGCGATCTCGAACGTGCGGCCCGGCGGCCCGTCGAAGCCGAGCAGCTCGGCCCCCAGCAGCAGATGCCCGGTCGACGAGACGGGGATGAACTCGGTCAGCCCTTCGACGAGGCCCAGCAGGACCGCGTCGCCGTAAACGCCCAATGCCATGTCGCGATGTTCCTCGTCAGGCGGCCGTGCCGCCGACCGTCAGCTTGTCGATCAGCAGCGTGGGCTGGCCCACGCCGACGGGCACGCCCTGGCCGTCCTTGCCGCACGTGCCCACGCCCGGATCGAGCTTCATGTCGTTGCCGACCATCTTGACCTGCGTGAGCGAGTCCGGCCCGTTGCCGATCAGCATGGCGCCCTTCACGGCCGGGCCGACCTTGCCGTTCTCGATCAGGTACGCCTCGGCCGCGTTGAACACGAACTTGCCCGACGTGATGTCGACCTGCCCGCCACCGAAATTGACGGCGTAGAGCCCCTTCTTGACCGAGCGGATGATCTCTTCCGGCGAATGGGGGCCGGCTTCCATGACCGTGTTGGTCATGCGCGGCATCGGATGGTGGGCGAAGCTCTCGCGCCGTCCGTTGCCGGTGGGCTGCATGCCCATCAGGCGCGCGTTCTGGCGGTCCTGCATGTAGCCCACGAGGATGCCGTCCTCGATCAGCACGGTGCGCTGGCTCGGCGTGCCCTCGTCGTCGACCGTCAGCGAGCCGCGCCGGTCGCGCAGCGTGCCGTCGTCGACGACCGTCACGCCCGGTGCGGCCACGCGCTGGCCCATCAGGCCGGAGAAGGCCGACGTCTTCTTGCGGTTGAAATCGCCTTCCAGCCCGTGGCCGATCGCCTCGTGCAGCAGGATGCCGGGCCAGCCCGGCCCGAGTACCACCTGCATCTCGCCGGCGGGGGCGGGGATGGAGCCGAGATTGACGAGCGCCTGGCGCACCGCCTCGTCCACGCCGTGCTTCCAGTTGGCCGGATCGACGACGGTCTCGAACGCGAAGCGTCCGCCCCAGCCGTGCGAACCCGTTTCCTGCTTGTCGCCTTCGCCCACGACGACCGACACGTTGAGGCGCACGAGCGGGCGGATGTCGGCGATGCGCTGGCCGCCGGTGCGGATGATCTGCACGGCCTGCCACTCGCCCGAGATCGAGCACATGACCTGGCGCACGCGGCTGTCCTTGGCGCGCGCATAGGCGTCGATCTCGCCCAGCAGCTTCGCCTTGTCGGCAAACGGCATCAGCTCCAGCGGGTTCTCGTCAGCATAAAGGATCGAGTTGGTGCCCTTGGGCCCGGCGGCGGCCGTCCCGCCGCTGCCCGAGCGGATCGCACCCACGGTACGCGCGGCGCGCGCGATCGCGTCGTGGCTGAGGTCGGAGGCGTGCGCGTAGGCGGCCGTGTCGCCGAGGATCGCGCGCAGGCCGAAGCCCTGCGCGGTGTCGAAGGACGCGCTCTTGAGCTTGCCGTCGTCGAAGGACAGGCTTTCCGACTGGCGGTATTCGAGGAACAGCTCGCCGTCGTCCGTGCCTTTCAGCGCGTCGTCGACCTGGCGCTCGGCCTTCGCGCGGTCGAGACCGGCCTGTTCGTAGAAAAGCGCGTCGGTGCGGGCGAGGTGGCTCATCTGGCTGCGGTCTCCGGGAGGGGCTGGCGATGAACATAGGCTGGTGGACGCCCGATTCCAATTGCCGTCCGGACGCCGTAAGCTCGGGACAGGGAGAAAAAACGATGCGCGAGCATCCCCAGCGCGTGGCCCTCGCCAACGAGGTCCATGCAAGGCCGTTCCTGAGCCTGACCGCTCCCGAGCGCGCGAGCCATCTCGCGATGGCGTCGGGCGAGCTGGGCGTGGCGGCCGACCGCGCGCATCTGGCCGCCCTGTGCGAACGCTATGGTGTCGCGCATCCCCCGCCGGGGACGAACCATTTCGTCGCCGAGCTCGACGGTTTCCGCGTGAAATGGGAACGCCACACCGAGTTCTGCACCTGGACCTTCCTGAAGGCGGGTGCGTTCGGCACGCCCTTCGCGCAGAACGCGATCGATCTCGCCCCCGCCGAATGGGTCGCCGCGATCCCGGGCGAACGGCTTGTCGCGGTGCATCTCGCGTTGCTGGCGCGCGACCGGACGGCCCCCGACATCGACGAGCTGGGCGGCTGGCTGCACGCCGATTACGTCGTCGGCAGCACGCTTGCCGGCGGCCGGGCGGTCGCGTGGACCGATTTTCGCCTGCATGCCGACGGGTTCGGCCGGCTGGTCGTGCACGATCGCGGGCTCGGCAACCGCCAGTGCGGCCGCGTGATCCAGCGCCTGCTGGAAATCGAGACCTACCGCACGATGGCGATGCTCGCCCTGCCGGTGGCGCGCGAGATCGGCCCGCGCATCACGGCGGTGGACGGCGAACTGCTCGCCATCATGGATGCGATGCCCGAGTCGACCGGGATCGCCGGACAGCGCGCGCTGCTCGATAGGCTGACCGCGCTGTCGGCGCAGATCGAGCGCGCGACGGCGGCGTCGGACTACCGGTTCGGGGCCGCGCGCGCCTATTCCGATCTGGTCGCCAAGCGCGTGGCCGAACTGCGCGAGGAACGCATCGAGGGGCTGCAGACCTATCGCGAATTCATGGACCGGCGCTTCGCGCCCGCCCTGCGCACCTGCGAGGCGACCGGCGAACGGCTTTCCCAGATGTCGCGCCGCCTGACGCGCGCAGGCGCCCTGCTGCGCACGCGCGTCGACATCGCGGTCGAGGCGCAGAACCAGGACCTGCTCGGCTCGATGGACCGGCGCGCACAGCTCCAGCTGCGCCTGCAGGAGACGGTCGAAGGCCTGTCGGTCGCCGCGATCACCTATTACACGGTCGGCCTCGTCGCCTATGCGCTGCGCGCGCTCGACGCGGCGGGCATCCATATCGACAAGGATATCGGGACCGGCCTTGCGATCCCGGTCGTGGCCGTCGCCGTATGGTTCGGGCTGCGCCGGTTCCGCCGCTCGCTCGAACGCGCCGCCCGCCCGCCCGGCTGAGTCCGGTGCGGCAAAGCGACGCAGACTTGCGTTAACCCATGAAAATCAACAGGTTGAACGACAAACGGGCGAACGGCGCCGGAGCGGGGCCGGACGGCGGTCCGCCCGCCTTCCGGCGGAAGTTGAGCCGGGCACCGGCCTTCGTGTAGCTTGCGGAACGCCCGACTCTAACGGCGTTCGAAACCCCCGTTTTTTCCGCCTGCGCGAACCCTCGCGACGGCGGAAACGCCCTTCGAAACCAATAGGCAGGACATGCTCACGCCCGTAACCGTCCGCACCCACACGGCGCTCGCCTTCGCGTTCCTCGCGACGCTCGCCGTCCTCGTCTTCGCCGCCGGTTCCGCCGAAGCGAACCAGCCCTATCCCTGGCAGCTCGGGCTCCAGCCCTCGGCCAGCCCGGTGAAGGAATATATCGGCTGGTTCCACAACGTCCTGCTGGTCATCATCACGCTGATCACGGTCTTCGTGCTGGCGCTGCTGCTCTACACGATCGTGCGCTTCCGCGCCGCCGCCAACCCCACGCCCTCGCGCGCGACGCACAACACGCTGCTCGAGATCGTCTGGACCGGCGTGCCGGTGCTGCTGCTGGTGCTGATCGCGATCCCGTCGATCGACCTGATCCGCGTCTCGGACAAGCCGCCGTCGGCCGACTTCACGCTCAAGGTCACCGGCCACCAGTGGTACTGGAAGTACCAGTATCCCGACCACGGCGACTTCGAGTTCGACAGCTACATGGTCCAGGATTCCGACCTGAAGCCCGGCCAGATGCGCATGCTCGAAGTCGACAACCGCGTCGTCGTGCCGGTGGGTGCCAGCATCCGCGTCGTCATCGCGGGCAGCGACGTGATCCATTCGTGGTTCGTGCCGGCGCTGGGCCTGCAGAAATACGCGATGCCCGGCCGCCTCAACGAGACGTGGTTCATGGCCGACAAGCCGGGCGTGTTCTACGGGCAGTGCAACCAGATCTGCGGCGTCAACCACGCCTACATGCCGATCGCCGTCGAGGCGGTCGACAAGGCCACCTTCGAGCGCTGGGCGGCGGAAGCCAAGAAGCGCTTCGCCGACGGCGGCCAGGCACCGCTCTCGGTGGCCGAAGTGATGGCCCTCGACGCGCCGCGCGTCGCCCTCAACGTCTCCAAGTAAACCTCCCGCGCCAAGGAAGCTCCCCATGAGCGCCACCGCACACGCCGCCCACGACAACCACGATCACGACCATCACGACCACACGCCGTATGGCTGGCGTCGCTGGGCCTATTCGACGAACCACAAGGACATCGGCACGATGTACCTCGTGTTCTCGGTCATGGCCGCGATCCTGGGCGGCGCGTTCTCGGTGTGGATGCGCATGGAGCTGGCGCACCCGGGCATGCAGTACATGACCGACGGCCACCAGTGGAACATGGTCGTCACCGCGCACGGCCTGATCATGGTGTTCTTCGTCGTGATGCCGGCCCTGATCGGCGGCTTCGGCAACTGGTTCATCCCGATGATGTGCGGTGCGCCGGACATGGCGTTCCCGCGCATGAACAACATCAGCTTCTGGCTGATGCCGCCCGCCTTCCTGCTGCTGCTCGGCTCGGCCGTGCTCGGCGGCGGTGCCGGCGTGGGCTGGACGATCTATCCGCCGCTGTCGGCCGCGCAGTACCATCCCGGCCCGGCGATGGACATGGCGATCCTGTCGCTGCACCTCGCGGGCGCCTCGTCGATCCTGGGTGCGATCAACTTCATCACGACGATCTTCAACATGCGCGCCCCCGGCATGACGATGCACCGCATGCCGCTGTTCCTGTGGGCGATGCTGCTGACGGCGTTCCTGCTCGTGCTGTCGCTGCCCGTGCTCGCGGGCGCCATCACGATGCTGCTGACAGACCGCAATTTCGGCACGCACTTCTTCGAGCCGGCCGGCGGCGGCGATCCGGTGCTGTTCCTGCACCTGTTCTGGTTCTTCGGCCACCCCGAGGTCTACATCATGATCCTGCCGGCGTTCGGGATCATCAGCCACGTCGTGTCGACCTTCTCGAAGAAGCCGATCTTCGGCTATCTCGGCATGGCCTACGCCATGACGGCGATCGGCGTGGTCGGCTTCGTCGTGTGGGCGCACCACATGTACACGGTCGGCCTCGACGTCAACACGCGCATCTACTTCACCGCCGCCACGATGGTGATCGCGGTGCCGACGGGCGTGAAGATCTTCTCGTGGATCGCCACGATGTGGGGCGGGTCGATCGAGTTCAAGGTCCCGATGCTGTGGGCCGTGGGCTTCATCTTCCTGTTCACGCTGGGCGGCGTCACGGGCGTGGTGCTGTCGAACGCGGGCATGGATATCGCGCTCCACAACACCTATTACGTGGTCGCGCACTTCCACTACGTGCTGTCGCTGGGCGCGGTCTTCGGCATCTTCTGCGGCTTCTACTACTGGTGGCCCAAGATGACCGGCCGCGAGTTCCCGGAAAGCTGGGGCAAGCTGCATTTCTGGGCGACGTTCATCGGCGTCAACCTGACCTTCTTCCCGCAGCACTTCCTGGGTCTCGCCGGCATGCCGCGCCGCATCCCGGACTATCCGGACGCGTTCGCGGGCTGGAACCTGGTCTCGTCGTGGGGTGCGTATCTCGCCTTCGCGTCGTCGATGGCGTTCATCGTCGCGGCGATCTGGGTGTTCTACAACGGCCGCAAGGTCACCGACGCCAACCCGTGGGGCCTGCCGGCCGACACGCTGGAATGGACGGTGCCGAGCCCGGCCCCGCACCACACGTTCGAGGAACTGCCGAACTTCAAGGCCCCCGCCCACCACTGAACCGCGGGCCGAGGAAAAGACCGGAATGTCCGCCGACGGTTCCGCCCAGGCGAGCCTGACGATCGACGAGCTCCGCGCGCATGACGATGCGGGCGGGGTCGCCGATTTCGTGGCGCTGCTGAAGCCGCGGGTGATGAGCCTCGTGGTCTTCACCGGCCTCGTCGGGCTGATGCTGGCACCCGCCACGCTCCATCCGTTCGTCGCCGCCGTGGCGGTCGCGTGCATCGCGGTCGCCGCCGGTGCCGCCGGTGCGATCAACATGTGGTACGACGCCGACATCGACGCGCTGATGACGCGCACGGCCAATCGGCCGATCCCGACGGGCCGCGTCGCACCGGCCGAAGCGCTCGCCTTCGGCATCGTGCTGTCGGTCGCCTCGGTCGTGACGATGGCGCTGGCGACCAACATCGTGGCCGGCGCGTTGCTCGCCGGTTCGATCGGCTTCTACGTCTTCATCTACACGGCCTGGCTCAAGCGCTCGACGCCGCAGAACATCGTGATCGGCGGAGCGGCCGGCGCGTTCCCGCCGATGATCGGCTGGGCCGCGGCGACCGGCGACATCGGCCTGGGTGCCGTCGTGCTGTTCGCCATCGTGTTCATGTGGACGCCGCCGCATTTCTGGGCGCTGGCGCTGTTCGCCATGCGCGACTACGGCAAGGCCGGCGTGCCGATGCTGCCCAACGTCGCGGGCAAGCCCGAGACGCGCCGCCAGATCGTGATCTATTCCGTGCTGCTCGCCCCGCTGGGCGTGGCACCCTATTTCTGCGGCATCGTCGGGCCGGTCTATGCGCTCGCGGCATCCGCCCTCGGCCTCGTCTTCGTCGCCGGTGCCATCGACGTGTGGCGCGACGGCCGGCGTGCCGGTGCGGATGCAGCCGACTTCCCCGAGACGGCCGCACGGCGGCTGTTCGGCTATTCGATCGTCTATCTCTTCCTGCTGTTCGGCCTGATGGTGCTCGACCGCGTGCCGGCCGGGGCGGGTGCGTGATGGCGACCCCGGATCCGATGAAGAACCGCCGCGGCAAGAACCTGGCGATCGCGCTGACCGTCGCCGGGCTGTGCGCGCTGTTCTACGCGATCACCATCGTCAAGATGGTGAAGTGACGATGGCCATCGCCCCCCGCACGAACCGCAGGACCGGGCTCGCCATCGCGGGCGTGGGCATCGGCATGCTGGCACTCGCCTATGCGTCGGTGCCGCTCTACAAGCTTTTCTGCCAGGTCACCGGCTTCGGCGGCACGCCGATGCTGGCCGAATCCGTTCCCGCACACGCCGGCAGCCGCATCGTCACCGTGCGCTTCGACGCCAACGTGATGGGCGGGCCCAACGCGCTGGGCTGGCGCTTCAAGGGCCCGGCCCCGGTGCAAGCGCGCACGGGCGAGGAAAGCCTGATCTTCTACACGGCCTCCAATCCCGGCCGCGTGCCGACGACGGGTACGGCCACGTTCAACGTGACGCCGCTGAAGGCAGCCCCCTATTTCCAGAAGGTCGCGTGCTTCTGCTTCTCCGAGCAGACGCTCGCACCGGGCGAAAGCCTCGACATGCCCGTCTCGTTCTTCGTCGATCCCGCGATCGAGAAGGACCCGCACATGAGCGACGTGACGACCATCACGCTGTCCTATAGCTTCCACCGGGCGGCCGACCAGCCCAAGACCGCCGAAGCACCGGCGACGCAAAACTGAGGATACGAACCATGGCCCAGACCTCCGCACACGGGACCAAAGCGCCTTACCATCTGGTGGAGCCGAGTCCCTGGCCGATCATCGGATCGATCAGCGCCTTCGTGCTGGCCGTCGCCGCACTGACCTTCATGCATCCCGACCTGTTCGGCACGGGCATGGCGAAGACCTTCCAGTCGATGGGCGTCTGGAAGATCGTCTTCGGCCTCGGGCTGGTGCTGTTCACGATGTACGGCTGGTGGAGCCAGGTCGTGAAGGAAGCGCGCACGCCGGGCCTGCACAGTGCGGCCGTGCGCCTGGGCTTGCGCTACGCGATGGTACTGTTCATCGCGTCGGAAGTGATGTTCTTCGTCGCGTTCTTCTGGTCCTACTTCCACTTCGCGTTCTATCCCGAGATGCACACGATCGGGAAGGTGTGGCCGCCGAGCGACGTCACGACGTTCAATCCGTGGGACCTGCCGTTCCTCAACACGCTGATCCTGCTTACCTCGGGCGCCACGGTCACGTGGGCGCACCACTCGCTGGTCGAGGGCAACAAGCGCGGGCTCGTGTGGGGTCTCGTGCTGACGGTGCTGCTCGGCATCGCCTTCACCGCCTGCCAGGCCTACGAGTACGCGCACGCGGCGTTCGGCTTCAAGGACAACGTCTACTCGTCGGTCTTCTTCATGGCGACCGGCTTCCACGGCTTCCACGTGCTCGTCGGCACGATCTTCCTGATCGTGTGCCTCGTGCGCGCGATCAAGGGCCACTTCACGCCGGAGCGCCATTTCGGCTTCGAGGCGGCGGCGTGGTACTGGCACTTCGTCGACGTGGTGTGGCTGTTCCTGTTCGCCGTCATCTACGTCTCGGGCGAAGGTGCCGTCAGCCTGCCGGGCCACGGCCCGTGGTCGAGCTGATCGCCTGACCGAGCCAAATCCAGACGCATACCCCGGACCCGCCGCCAGCCCGCTGGCGGCGGGTCTTTCCTGCCGGTGCCCGCGATGCGCGGCGGCACCCCTCTATCGCGGGGCATTCTCGCTGTCGGTCGCCGATTTCTGCGCGGCCTGCGGGCTCGACCTGAAGCGCCACGAGGAGGGCGACGGCCCGGCGGTACTGGTCATCCTCGTGCTCGGCTTCGTCGTCGTCACGCTCGCCTTGTGGGTCGACGCGTCGTTCCATCCGCCCTGGTGGGTCCACGTGCTGCTGTGGGTCCCGTTCATTTCCTTCGCGGGCCTCTGGATGCTGCGCGTCGCCAAGGCCATATTGATCGCCATGCAGTACCGCCACAGAAGCCACGAGTTCGATGCTTGATCGCCTGATCCCCGGTTTCGCACCGCGCCTCGTCCCCACGCTGATCGCCGTTCCCGGCGTGCTGATCCTGTTCGCCCTGTCGGGCTGGCAGGTGGCCCGCCATGTCGAGCGCGAGAAGGAGAACGCGATCCGCGCCGAACGGCTCGCTGCCCCGCCGGTCGAGATCGACGTCGCGGTCGCCGATCCCGAGGCGCGCCGCTTCCGCCGCGTGAACGCCAGCGGCACGTTCGACCATGCGCGCGAGCTCTACGTCTATGCGCGCTCGCTGAACGGCAACGAGGGCTTCTATGTCCTCACGCCGCTGCTGCGCGACGGCCGGCCGCCCGTGCTGGTCAATCGCGGCTGGGTCGCCAAGGCCAAGCGCGAACCGGCCACGCGCGCGGAAGGCCAGGTAACGGGCCCGGTCGCGGTCGTCGGCGTGCTGCGCGACGAGCCGCGCCGCGGCCCGATGATGCCGGACAACGAGCCCGCGAAGAACGGCTGGTTCTGGTTCGACCTGCCCGCGATGGCCGCCGCCGCCGGCGTGCCGGATGCGCTGCCGGTCTATGTCGAGGCGGCACTCGAGCCGCGCAATCCCGGCGGCTGGCCGCTGGGCGGGCAGACGCAGGCCCAGCTCCCGCGCCCGCACCTGCAGTACGCCTTCACCTGGTTCTGCCTCGCGGTGGCACTTGGCGTGATCTTCGTCGTCTCGCAGCGGAAAAAGCCATGAACGCATCGACCGCCTATCCGGCCCTCGAGGCCCGCTTCCGGCGCATGAATCTCGTGCGCGATTCGATCGCCGTGCTCGACTGGGACGGGGCCGCGATGATGCCCGACGGCGGTGCGGAAACGCGCGCCGAGCAGCTCGCCACGCTGAAGCTGATCGTCCACGAGCAGGCCGTCGACCCGGCACTCGCCGACCTGTTCGCCGCGGCGGGCGAGGGCAGGGGGCTCGACGAATGGCAGGCCGCGAACCTGCGCGAGATGCGCCGCGACTGGATGCACGCGACCGCGTTGCCCGCCGACCTCGTCGAGGCGCGCTCGCGCGCGGTCTCGGCCTGCGAGATGCGCTGGCGCCAGGCGCGCAAGGCCAACGACTTCGCCGGCCTGCTGCCCTCGCTGAAGACCGTGCTGGACCTGACGCGCGAGGTCGCCGCGATCAAGGCTGCCCGCCTCGGCCGCTCGAAATACGACGCGTTGCTCGACGAGTACGAGCCCGGCGGTTCGTCCGACGAGATCGACGCGATCTTCGCCGACTTGGCCGCGTTCCTGCCCGGCTTCACGCAGGCCGTCCTCGACCGGCAGGCGCGCCAGCCCGCTTCCCTGCCGCTCGACGGCCCGTTCCCGGCCGCCACGCAAAAGAAGCTCGCCGAAGACCTGATGCGCGCGGTCGGTTTCGATTTCGACCATGGCCGCCTCGACACCAGCCACCATCCGTTCTGCGGCGGCGTGCCCGACGACGTGCGCCTGACCACGCGCTGGGACGAGAAGGACTTCGCCAAGGGCCTGATGGGCGTGCTGCACGAGACCGGCCACGCGATGTACGAGCGCGGCCTGCCCAAGGCATGGCGCCACCAGCCCGTCGGCTTCGCGCGCGGGATGAGTGCCCACGAAAGCCAGTCGCTGCTGGTCGAGATGCAGGCCGCGCGCAGCCCGGAGTTCCTCTCCTACCTCGCCCCCAAGGCCGCCGCCGCGTTCGGCCGCTCGGGTGCCGCGTGGACCGGCGACAATTTCCGGCGGATCTACCATCGCGTGAAGCGCGGGCTGATCCGCGTCGACGCGGACGAGGTCACGTATCCCGCCCACGTGATCCTGCGCTACCGGCTGGAGCGCGCGCTGATCGAGGACCGCATGCAGCTCGCCGACCTGCCGGGTGCGTGGAACGAGGGCATGCGCGAGCTCGTCGGCGTCGTGCCGCCCGACGACCGCGACGGCTGCCTGCAGGACATCCACTGGCCCGGCGGCTCGTGGGGCTATTTCCCGACCTATACGCTGGGTGCCATGACCGCTGCCCAGCTCTTCGACGCCGCCAAGCGCGCCGATGCCACGATCCTGCCGGCGATCTCGCGCGGGGACTTCGCGCCGCTGATGGCGTGGCTGCGCGCCAACGTGCATGGGCTGGGCTCGCTCGTGTCGACGCGCGAGATGCTGACGCGCGCCACCGGCCGCCCGCTCGACGCCGCGGTCTTCAAGGCGCACCTGAAGGCGCGGTATCTGGACTCCTGACGCCGCCCTGATCGTCATGCCCGGGCTTGTCCCGGGCATGACGCATAGAGTATTGATATAAAACATATTTCTCCCGTCGTTGCACACCCGGGCGCGGCGCACTAACGTCGCCCGCTCGACGCCTTTCAGGAGATGCGGTTGCGCTATATCTCGACCCGCGGCACGGCCCCCGTCCTTGCCTTCGACGACGTGCTGCTCGCCGGCCTGGCGCGTGACGGCGGCCTTTACGTGCCTGAGCACTGGCCGCAATTCTCGCCCGCCGACTGGCGTGCGCTGCGCGACGCGAGCTATGCCGACATCGCCTATGCGGTGATGCGCCCGTTCGTCGGGGGCACGATCGCTGACGCGGACCTGAAGCGCATCTGTGCGGAGACCTATACGCAGGCCGTGTTCGGCCATCCGGCCATCGCCCCGCTCAAGCAGCTGGCACCGGGCCTGTGGACGATGGAGCTGTTCCACGGCCCCACGCTCGCCTTCAAGGATTTCGCACTCCAGCTCGTCGGCCGGCTGTTCGACCACGTGCTGACCAAGCGCGCCAGCCGCGTGACCGTCATCGGCGCCACGTCGGGCGACACCGGTTCGGCCGCCATCGCGGCGTGTCTGGGCCGCTCGGCCGTCGACGTCGTGATGCTGCACCCGCATGGCCGCGTGTCGGACGTGCAGCGCCGGCAGATGACGACGGTGCTGGCCCCCAACATCCACAACGTGGCGCTCGACGGCACGTTCGACGATTGCCAGGACGCCGTGAAGGCGATGTTCAACGATCTGCCGTTCCGCGACGCGCACCGCCTTTCGGCGGTCAACTCGATCAACTGGGCGCGCGTCGCCGCCCAGATCGCGTATTACGCGCACGCCGCCCTGTCGCTGGGCGCGCCCGACCGCAAGGTGGGCTTCTGCGTGCCCACGGGGAATTTCGGCAACATCCTCGCGGCCTATGCGGCCAAGCGCATGGGTCTGCCGATTGACCGGCTCGTCGTCGCGACGAACCGCAACGACATCATGGCGCGCACCGTCGCCAGCGGGAAGATGGCGCTGGAAGCGGTCGCCCCCACCGTGTCGCCGT
Organism: Tagaea sp.; assembly: GCA_965279565.1. Classification (GTDB taxonomy): domain Bacteria; phylum Pseudomonadota; class Alphaproteobacteria; order CACIAM-22H2; family CACIAM-22H2; genus Tagaea. The sequence continues at coordinate 1,675,010 of OZ257249.1, forward strand.
CGATGGACGTGCAGGTCTCGTCGAACTTCGAGCGCATGGTGTTCGAGCTTGCCGGGCGCGACGGGGCGACGACCGCGTCGATGATGGGCGAGTTCCGCAAGTCCGGCCGGCTCGATTTCCCGGCCAACATGCATGCGGGCCTTTCGCGCGAATTCGAATCCGGCGTGTGCGGCGAAGCGGAGACGCTGGCGGAAGTCGGCGAGACGTATCGCAATTCGGGCGAGCTCATCGACACGCACACGGCCGTCGCGTTGCACGTCGCGCGCAAGGCGCATCGTGCGGGCACGGCCCTCGTCGTGGCATCCACCGCGCACCCGGCCAAGTTCCCCGACGCGGTCGAGAAGGCGTCGGGTATACGTCCCGCACTGCCGGCACATCTCGCCAACCTGATGACATTGCCCGAGCGCGTGACGCGCCTGCCAAACGACATGGCGAAGGTGAAGGAATTCGTCGCCGCCGCCGCGAGGCGCGCATGACGAGCGTGCGCATCGATGCCCTTGCGGGCGGGCTTCGCGTCGCGACCGACCGGATGGACCAGGTCGAGACCGTGTCGGTCGGCGTCTATGTGGGCGCGGGCACGCGCCACGAGCCGGCGTCGCTCAACGGTGTGGCGCACATGCTCGAGCACATGGCGTTCAAGGGGACGGCACGGCGCGACGCCAAGGCGATCGCCGAGGAGATCGAGAACGTGGGCGCGTTCATGAACGCGCATACGGGGCGCGAACAGACCGCCTATTACATCAAGTGCCTGAAGGAGGACGTCGACCTCGCCCTCGACATCCTCGCCGACATCTTCCTCAACTCCGCCTTCGATCCGGCCGAGTTCGAGCGCGAGCGCGGCGTGATCCTGCAGGAACTGGGACAGGTCGAGGACACGCCCGACGACGTGATCTTCGACCGCTTCCAGGAAACCGCCTATCCCGACCAGGCGATCGGCAGGCCGGTGCTGGGTACGGCCGACATCATCAGGAAGCTGCCGCGCGCGGCCGCACTCGACTGGCGCAAGGGCATTTACGCGCCCGGCAACGTCGTGATCGCCGCGTCGGGCAATCTCGACCAGGCGAAGTTCCTCGCGCGCACGGACGAGCTGTTCGGCAAATGGCGCGGTGCGGGGAGCGCGACCGACGAGCCCGCCCTCTATCGCGGCGGGGAATTCCGCGACGACAGCGATCTCGAACAGGCACATCTCGTGCTCGGCTTCCCGGGCGTGGGCGTGCGCGATCCCGATTACTGGGCCGTACAGGTGTTCGCCACGCTGCTGGGCGGGGGCATGTCCTCGCGCCTGTTCCAGGAGATCCGCGAGAAGCGGGGGCTGTGCTACTCGATCTCGTCGCACGCCTCGTCCTTCGCCGACGGCGGCGTGTTCGACGTCTATACCGGAACCGGCGAAGCCGAGATGGCCGAGCTGATCCCGGCACTCGTCTCCGAACTGCGCGGAACGCGCGCCTTGCCGCAGGCGTCCGAAGTGCGCCGCGCCAAGGCGCAGATGCGTGCGGGCCTGCTGATGTCGCTCGAAAGCACGAACGCGCGCATGGATGCGCTGGGCGCGAACCTGCTGATCTTCGGGCGCGACATCACGCCGGAGGAAGTCTCGATGAAGGTCGAGGCGGTGACGGCCGAGGACATCGCGCGCGTCGCGACCCGCATCCTCGCCGGCAAGCCCACGCTCGCGGCACTCGGTCCGCTCGCGAAGCTCGACCGGCTGGCGGACATTGCGGCGCGGCTTGCGGCCTAGTTCAGGCGTGCCCGGCTTCGCCGGACAGGAAGCTGATGCCGATGCCTGCCCTGCCGAGTGCGCGTTCCCAGATCGCGTCGAGTTCGGGATCGAACACGATCTCGTCGTCGGCGGGCACGGTCAGCCAGCCGTTGCGCTGGATCTCGCCTTCGAGCTGGCCCGCCGACCAGCCGGCACAGCCGAGTGCGAGCAGCGACTTGCGCGGGCCCGAGCCGGTGGCGAGCGCCTTCAGGATGTCGACCGTCGCGGTCAACGCGATGCCCGGCATCACGCGCATCGAGCCGTCATGCATGTAATCGTCGGAATGCAGCACGAAGCCGCGCCCCGCCTCGACCGGGCCGCCGGCGCGCAGGCGGATCTGCTTCGTGCGCGGGCCGGAATCGATGTTGAGCTGTTCGAGCAGGTCGGGGAAGGTCAGCTGCTCGAACGGCTTGTTGATGACGAGGCCCATGGCGCCGTCGGGATTGTGCGCGCACATGTAGATGACCGTGCGCTCGAAGCGCGAATCCGACATCGACGGCATCGCGACGAGCAGGTGCCCGGCGAAGAAGGTCGGAATCTCGATGCGCGAGCGCGGCATGGTTATACTAGACTAGCATGAAACGCGTTCCTTTGCAGACCGGTGGCGGATGAAATTTCGCGGACTCCTCCGATATATGTCCGCGATCCTGTCCATTCTGGCGGCGATGCCGGCGGCATCGGCGCAGGAATCGGCCTCGTCGTGGGTGCGCCATCCGGAAGTGGCCGTGCGGCTCGTTTCCGCCGCGAGCGCGACGGGAACCGCACCCGTCGCGCGGCTCGGACTGGAAATGACCCTCAAGTCCGGCTGGAAGACCTACTGGCGCTCGCCCGGCGATGCGGGCCTGCCGGTCGAGATCGACTGGAAGGGTTCGACGAATCTTGCGGAAGCGAAGCTGCGCCATCCCGCACCCGAGCGCTTCACGCTGTTCGGGCTGGAGACGTTCGGCTATGGCGGCACCGTCATCCTGCCGATCGACGCCACGCTCGCCACACCGGGTGCCGCACTCGACCTTCGTGCGGGCGTCGAGCTGCTCGTCTGCGCCGACGTGTGCATTCCCTATCGCGCGGAACTCGCCCTTGCACTTCCGGCGGGGCCGGGCACGCCGTCGGCGCACGCGCACGACATCGCGCGTTTCGATTCGGCCGTTCCGCCGATCGATGCGAGCGGGGCAGGGGCCAACGGGCTGATCGTCGAAGGAGCCGACATGCGCGGCGGGCCCTCGGCGGCAATCATCGTGCGCGCGCGTGCCGAGCCGCCTTTCGCGGCACCCGACGTCTATGTCGAGGGGCCGGCGGGCTGGAGCTTCGCCAAGCCGCTCGTGCGCTATGCCGAAGGCGGCAGGTCGGCGACGCTGACGGTGCCCGCGACCGGCGGGCCGGGTGCGGTCCTGATGCGCGGCGGCAGCGACGTGACGCTCACGCTGGTCGATGGGCCGCGCGCGGTCGAACGCGCGGTGACGCTGGGCAATGCGCCGCCGGCGGCAGCGTCCGCTTCGCTGCTGGCGATGCTCGCGGTCGCCCTGCTCGGCGGGCTGATCCTGAACCTGATGCCGTGCGTGCTGCCCGTCCTCGCGATGAAGCTCGCCAGCGTCGTGACGCTCGATGCAAGCGCGCGTCGCGACGTGCGCGCGGCGTTCCTCGCCACGTCGGCCGGCATCGTCGCGGCGTTCGGGCTGCTGGCCCTCGCACTCGTGGCGCTGAAGCTTGCGGGCGAGGCGGTGGGCTGGGGGCTGCAGTTCCAGCAGCCCTGGTTCCTGTCGGGCATGGCCCTGGTCGTCGTCGCGTTCGCGGCGAATCTGTGGGGCTGGTTCGAAGTGCCGCTGCCCGCCGCACTCGCCGATCTGGGCGGCAGCCGCAAGCTCGGCGGCTCCTTCGCGACCGGCGTGTTCGCGACACTCTTGGCCACACCTTGCTCGGCGCCGTTCGTGGGGACTGCGGTCGGTTTCGCGTTGGCGCAGGGCCCGCTCGAAATCCTCGCGATCTTCGCGGCCCTCGGCATTGGCCTTGCGGCACCTTACCTGGCGGTCGCCGCGTTCCCGGGGGCGGCCCGCCTGCTGCCGCGGCCCGGCCCGTGGATCGTGCATCTGCGCCGCGTGCTGGGCGTGGCCCTCGCCGGAACCGCCGCCTGGCTCGTCTGGGTGCTGGCGGGCCAGCTCGGCTGGCTGGCCGCGACCACGCTGTCGGTCGCCCTCGTGGCGTTCGCGGCGGGGCTCTTCTTCCTGCGGCGCAGCGAAGCGGCGCGCGGGCGCGTGGCACTGGCCGGTGCCGTCCTGCTGCTCGCTTTGTTCCTGCCGCCCAAGCTGGGCTATGTGCCCGAGCGCGCGGCCGACACGTCCACGGTTCAGTGGCAGCGTTTCGAGCGCGGCGCCATCGACGCGGCCGTCGCGTCGGGCAAGACCGTGTTCGTCGATGTGACGGCCGACTGGTGCGTGACCTGCCAGGTCAACAAGCGGCTGGTCCTGTCGCAGGCCGGGATCGCGGCAGCACTTTCCGCCGACGGGGTCGTGGCGCTGCGCGCCGACTGGACGCGCCCCGATCCGCGCATCGCGGCCTATCTCGCGGAATTCGGGCGCTACGGCATCCCGTTCAACGCGGTCTACGGGCCGTCCGAGCCCGGCGGGCTGGCCCTGCCCGAACTGCTTACCGCGGACGCGGTCCTCGCCGCTTTCGCGCGCGCCGGGGCCCGCTGAACCGCCCCCGTTGCATTCGCGGTCCGGCCGCTCTAAATCCTTGGTCCGAACTCCCCCATCGAAAAGCCCCACCGGGCAAAAGGAAATCCCCATGACGATCCAGGCAGGCGACAAGGTCCCGTCCGTGAAGCTCAAGTCGATGACGAAGGACGGCATGAAGGACCTGACGACCGACGACATCTTCAAGGGCAAGAAGGTCGCGATCTTCGGCCTGCCGGGCGCTTTCACGCCGACCTGCTCGGCCAAGCACCTGCCGGGCTTCGTCAACAATTTCGACGCGCTGAAGGCCAAGGGCGTGGACACGGTCGCCTGCGTGTCGGTCAACGACGCGTTCGTGATGGACGCCTGGGGCAAGGCGCAGAACGTCGGCGACAAGGTGCTGATGCTCGCCGACGGCAACGCCGATTTCACCAAGGCGCTCGGCATCGAGATGGACGGGACCGGCTACGGCATGGGCCTGCGCATGAAGCGTTTCTCGATGTACGTCGTCGACGGCACGGTGAAGAGCTTCAATCTCGAGAAGCCCGGCGCGTTCGAGGTCTCGAACGCCGAAACGATGCTCGGCCAGGTCGGCTGAGGGTTTCGCAGGAAGACGATCAAGAACGGCGGCGATCCGGAAGCGGAAGCCGCCGTTTCCATTTCAGCAAGGAGGAACGCGCGCGATGACGATCGAAAAGGGACAGACCATTCCGGCCGCCCGGATGCGGATCATGACCGCCGACGGCCCGAAGGATCTCACCACCGACGACCTCTTCAAGGGCAAGAAGGTCGCGATCTTCGGCCTGCCGGGCGCCTTCACGCCGACCTGCTCGGCCAAGCACCTGCCGGGCTTCGTCGAGCAGGCCGCCGCGTTCAAGGCCAAGGGTGTGGACACCATCGCCTGCGTGTCGGTCAACGACGCGTTCGTGATGGACGCGTGGGGCAAGTCGCAGAGCGTGGGCGACAAGGTGAAGATGGTGGCCGACGGCAACGGCGCGCTCGCCAAGGCGCTCGGCATCGAGATGGATGGTACTGCCAACGTCATGGGCACGCGCATGCGCCGCTTCTCGGCCTATGTCGTCGACGGCAAGGTCGAGACCTTCAATCTCGAGAAGCCCGGCGCCTTCGAAGTGTCGGACGCCGGAACGCTGCTCAAGCAGCTCGGCTAGACGGCGCCCGCGACCAGTACCAAACCCGCCAACGCCACGGCCACGCCGCTCGCGCGCACCAGACGCGGACCGGCGAGGCCGGCGGCGATGCCGGCCGCGTGCAGCAGTGCCGTCGCGACGAGGAAGCCGATCGCGTAGTTGAAGCCGTTGGCACCCTCGGGCAGTTCCGCGCCATGCGCGAAGCCGTGGAACAGCGCGAAGAAGCCGACGAATGCGGCCGCCACGGCGACCGGCGGCACGTAGCAGATGGCGACGGCAACGCCGATCGCGACGACCGAGAGCGCGATGGCGATCTCGACGAAGGGCAGGTCCAGCCCCTCGAACCCGGCAAGGCCGCCCAGCGCCATCGTGCCCACGAAAGCGGCGGGGACGAGCCAGAGCGCGCGACCGCCGAGGCGCACCGCGAACAGCCCGACCGCGAACATCGCCAGCAGGTGGTCGAGGCCGCCGAACGGATGGGCGAAGCCGTGCGCAAGCCCGTCGACCGACCCGTGGCCCGTATGGGCGAGGGCGGCACCGGGGATCAGCAGGGCGGCGGCTGCCAGGACGGGGGCGAGGACGGGGGCGAAGCGCATGGCGGACGGGTCTCCTGAAGGGACGATTCGGCTCCGATCCTAGCGAAACCCGTGCCGATTGCCAGCGTCCCCTCACCCTAACCCTCTCCCGCAAGGGGAGAGGGAATCCTACCGTTGATGTGGATGCACAGTGCGTGCGTCACCAAGACCGGAGTCCCCTCTCCCCTTGCGGGAGAGGGCTAGGGTGAGGGGTGCCGGATCGCGCCGCGCGCCAGCGCGTCGGCGCGTTCGTTCTCGACGTGGCCGGCGTGGCCCTTGACCCAGCGCCATTCGATCTCGTGGCCCTCGGTCGCGGCGAGCAGCGCCTGCCACAGGTCGACGTTCTTGACCGGCTTCTTGTCGGCCGTCTTCCAGCCGCTGCGTTTCCAGCCGTGGATCCACTTGGTGATGCCGTCGCGCACATAGACGCTGTCGGTCCACACGCGCACGCGCATGCCGCGCTTGAGCGCCTTCAGCCCCTCGATCGCGGCCATCAGTTCCATGCGGTTGTTCGTCGTCGGGTTCTCGCCGCCCGAGAGTTCCTTCTCGGTGCCGCGCCAGCGCAGCAAGGCGCCCCAGCCGCCGGGGCCGGGATTGCCGCTGCAGGCCCCGTCGGTGAAAAGCTCGACCAGATCGGTGTCGGCTTCGTCGCTCACTTCGGCCCCAGGCGGAACGCAGCCTCGACCTCGACGCGCACGATGGCGAGGCCCGGTTCGGCGACGGGGGCGCTCGCCGCCTGTGCCGCCGCCATCGCCATGCGCGGCATCGGGCGCGGGCCTTCGCCGCCGGCATCGCCCACGCGCATCTCGACGATGCCGATGACGCGCATGCCGATCGCGTCGGCCGCCTTGTCGGCGCGCGCACGCACGCGCTTCAGCGCATCGGCGGTCAGTTCGTCCTGCACGGCGCGCGAAGCCTCGGGTGTGAGGTCGAAGCGCATGCCCGACATCGCAAGGCCGGTTTCCTGCAAGGCACCGGCAAGGGCGAGTGCCGCACCCGTATCGGAACCGACGAGATTGAGCCCGGCCTGTCCGCGCCAGCGGCGCGGCTGGTTGGCGGGGCGTTCCTCGTAGGTCCAATAGCCGGTCGTCTCGGCGCGCACGCCGGAAATCCCGCGCGCGCGCGACAGGGCCGCCTCCATGCGCCGGTTGACGTCGGCCTGCACCGCGGCGGCCGTCGGCCCGGTCGCCTCGACGCGCAGCGAAACGGTCAGCCGGTCCTGCTGCAGCTCGCGTTCCGCGCTTTCGCGCAGGGTCAGGCGCGGCTCGGCTGTCTGCGCAAGGGCGAGCCCCGGCAGCAGCACGAACAGGGCGGCGATCAGATGGCGTTTCATGTCGACCTCTCGATTCCATAGGCCGCGAGGCTCGCGGCGCCGCGATGGAAGCGCAGCTTCTTGGCGTATTCGAGGGGATCCTTGGGCTTTACGAAGGCACCGGGCGGATGGTTGAGCCAGTCGTAGAGCCGCGTGAGCAGGAATCGCAGGGCCGAGCCGCGCGCGAAGACCGGGAGCGCGTCGAGTTCGGCCGCGGAAAGCGGGCGCTTCCTGGCGTAGCCGGCGACGAGGCGGCGCGCCTTGGTCGCGTTAAGCTGGCCGTCCGGCTCGAAGCACCACGCGTTGAGGCAGATGGCGAGGTCGTAGGCGAGGAAGTCGTTGCACGCGAAATAGAAGTCGATCATCCCGGAGAATTCCTCGCCGAGGAAGAAGACGTTGTCCGGGAAGAGATCGGCGTGGATCACGCCTTCGGGCAGGCCTTTGGGCCAGTTCGCCTGAAGGAAGGCGAGCTCGCCGGCAAGCTCGGCGGCGAGGCCCTTTTCCACTTCGTCGGCGCGTGCGGCACAGGCTTCATAGAGCGGGCGCCAGCCGGCGGGGCCCAGCGCGTTGGCGCGCTTGAGCGCGAAACCGTCGCCGGCGAGATGCAGCGAGGCAAGCGCTTCGCCCACCGGCGCGCAGTGCGCCAGTGCCACGCGCCGCGGCCACACGCCCTGCAGGAAGCTGACGATCGCGGCCGGCCGGCCGCACAGCTCGCCCATCAAGGCGCCGTCGGCCCGCGCGATCGGCGTGGGGCAGGCGAGACCCTTGGCCGCCAGATGCTGCATGAGGCCGAGGAAGAAGGGCAGGTCGCCCTTCTTCACGCGCTTCTCGTAGAGCGTGAGGATGTAGCGGCCGCGGTCGGTGTCGAGCAGGAAGTTCGAATTCTCCACGCCCTCCGCGATACCCCGATAGCCCGCGAGCCGGCCGATGTCGTAGCCGGCCAGGAATTCGGTGAGCGAGTCGTCGTCGACGTCGGTATAGACGGCCATGTCAGCCTTGGCCTTCCAGCACGCGGGGCAGGTTGAAATGCACGTCCTCGCGCGCGGTCACGACCTCTTCGACCGTCACGTCGAAATGCGCGCGCGCCGCGTCGATGGTTTCCTGCACGAGGATTTCGGGTGCCGAAGCGCCGGCACTGATGCCGAGACGCCTTATACCCGCGAAGGCGGCCCAGTCGATGTCGGCGGCGCGCTGGACGAGCCTTGCGTCGGCGCAGCCCGCCTTGCGCGCCACCTCGACCAGCCGCATCGAGTTCGACGATTTGGGCGAGCCCAGCACGATTACGGCATCGGCCGTCGCCGCCACGGCCTTCACGGCCGCCTGGCGGTTGGTCGTCGCGTAGCAGATGTCGTCCGAGCGCGGCGGGCGCATCAGCGGAAAGCGGCGCATCAGCACCGCGACGATGCCGGCCGTGTCGTCGACCGACAGCGTGGTCTGGGTCGAGAAGGCGAGTTCGCGGTCGGTCGGCAGCGCCACCGCTTCGGCCTGCGCCACGTCCTCGACCAGCGTGATGGCGCCGTCGGGAAGCTGGCCCATCGTGCCGACGACTTCCGGATGGCCCGCATGCCCGATCAGCACCAGATGCCGGCCCGCCTTGTGGTGGTGCTCGGCCGCCGAATGGACCTTGCTGACCAGCGGGCACGTCGCGTCGAGATAGAACATGTTGCGCCGGGCCGCTTCCGCCGGCACGGCCTTGGGCACGCCGTGCGCGGAGAACACGACCGGCCGGTCGGCGGGCACCGCGTCGAGCTCGGCGACGAACACCGCACCCTTCGCCTCGAGGCTCTCGACGACGAAGCGGTTGTGCACGATCTCGTGGCGCACATAGACGGGCGCGCCGTACTTCTCCAGTGCGCGCTCCACGATCAGGATCGCGCGGTCGACGCCCGCGCAGAAGCCGCGGGGGCCGGCAAGAAGGACGGTCAGCGGCGCTTGTGCGGGCATGGCGGTTTCTCTAAGGTCGGACCCGTTAGTTACACCGGAGTCGCAGGGCAGCACCAGCCCCGCCCGACACCGTTTTCCGCCCCAAGGAAGCCCCGCGATGACCAGCCCTGCCGTCCCGCAGAAAGCCCCCTATCCGGTCGAAGTCGTCGCCGGGAAGGCGTACTGGTGGTGCTCGTGCGGCCAGTCGAAGAAGCAGCCGTTCTGCGACGGCAGCCATGCCGGCAGCGGCTTCCAGCCGGTCAAGTTCGTCGCCGACGAAGCGAAAAAGATGTTCTTCTGCGGCTGCAAGGCCAGCAAGAACCAGCCTTTCTGCGACGGCGGCCACAAGAACCTGCCGTGATCCGCGCGACCCTCGCATTGCTGTTCGCGGCCCTGCTCGCGGGCTGCACGTCGCAGCAGGACGCCACGTCGGCGCTGTGCCCGACCGGCGGCATCGTGCCCGACGCCAACCTGCTCGTGCAGTTCCGCGACGGGCCGGGGCGCGACGTCACCGACGTGATCGTGCAGGCCCAGGTCGTCGACACGCGCATCACGTGCGAATACGCCAAGGGCCGCAACGCGAAGCCCGCCGTGACGCTCGACCTGCAGATCGCCTTCGCCGCCGAGCGCGGGCCCGCCGAACGCACGCGTCGCGTGCGCCTGCCGTATTTCGTCGCGATCCTCGACGGCGAGCGCAACATCGTCGCCAAGGAAACCTTCGCGGCCGATTTCGAGTGGGCCGACAACCGCACGCGCGTGGGCCGCGTCGACCAGTGGGAACCGCATATCCCGCTCAAGAGCAACTTCGACGGCCCGAGCTACCAGATCCTCGTCGGCTTCCAGCTCACCGAAGCCCAGCTCGCCTGGAACCGCACCCAGCGCGGGGCGCGCTAGCGGTACCCCTCACCCTAGCCCTCTCCCGCAAGGGGAGAGGGAATCACACCGTTGATGTGGATGCACAGTGCGTGCTTCACCAAGACTGGAGTCCCCTCTCCCCTTGCGGGAGAGGGCTAGGGTGAGGGGTCGAGTCGCGGAATTATCCCCAGTTTGAATCAAAGGACTGCGCGGTCTTCCTTGACCCTCCGGGGCCGGCCGCTATGTTCGATATTGCGCCGCCGCAAGGCTGCGACTCCCGCGCGGGAGAGACCCCCGGTTCGCCGCCGGGGGCGCCGAAGGAGCAACCGCCCCGGAAACTCTCAGGCAAAAGGACCGCGCGGGCGAGCGTACTCTGGAAAGCGAAGCCGGCCCGATCGCCCGCTTCCACCGAAGAGGTAAGTCCGGAAATCACCGGGCGATTCTTTCAGGTCCCAGGACAGAGGGGGCGACGCGAACCGGCATCCCGCCGGATCGCAGCGCCGTCCCGTCCGCCGGAGTGCCGCCCTTGGCCGATGAAGCCCTGAAGAAGACCCAGCTCCATGCGCTGCACGTGTCGCTCGGCGCCAAGATGGTGCCGTTCGGCGGCTACGACATGCCCGTCCAGTACCCGATGGGCATTCTCGGCGAGCACAACCAGACGCGCGCGTCCGCCGGCCTGTTCGACGTGTCGCATATGGGACAGCTCACGCTGCACGGCGCGCATGCCGCCGCCGCACTCGAAACGCTGGTCCCCGGCGATCTTGCGATCCTGAAGGAAGGGTCGATCCGCTATTCGATGTTCACGAACGACGAAGGCGGCATCCTCGACGACCTGATGATCACGAACCGCGGCGACCGGCTGTTCGTCGTGGTCAACGCCGGCTGCAAGGAAGCGGACTTGGCGCACCTGCAGGCGAAGATCGGCGGCAAGGTGAAGATCGAGTATCACGCGGACCGCGCCCTGCTCGCGTTGCAAGGCCCCAAGGCGGCCGAGGTGATGGCGCGCCTGTCGCCCGCCGCCGCCGGCCAGAAATTCATGACCTTCCGCACCGGCGCCGTCGCCGGAATCCCCTGCTATTTCACGCGCTCGGGCTACACCGGCGAGGACGGCTACGAAATCTCGGTACCCGGCGACAAGGCGGTGGCGTTGGCCGAAGCATTGCTGGCGCAGCCGGAAGTGAAGCCGATCGGGCTGGGCGCGCGCGACAGCTTGCGCCTCGAAGCGGGCCTGTGCCTCTACGGTCACGACATCGATACGACGACCTCGCCGGTCGAAGCCGATCTCGTCTGGTCGATCTCGAAGCGCCGGCGCGCCGAAGGCGGCTATCCCGGCTTCGCGCGCATAGCCAAGGAACTCGCCGACGGCCCGTCGCGCAAGCGCGTCGGGATTCTTCCCGAAGGCCGCGCACCCGCGCGCGAGGGCACGGAAATCCTCGACGCGGGCGGCGCCAAGATCGGCATCGTCACGTCCGGCGGCTTCGGCCCCACGGTCAACGGGCCGGTCTGCATGGGCTATGTCGCCACCGCTCATACCGCCCCGGGAACGCCGGTCGGCCTCGTCGTGCGCGGCAAGACGCTGCCCGGCAAGGTCGTTGCAATGCCTTTCGCACCCCATCGCTACTATCGCGGCTGATCCACAAGGAGCACACGACATGGCCGAACTTCGCTTCACCAAGGACCACGAATGGATCCGCGTCGAGGACGGCGACGTCTACGCGGTCGGCATTTCCGACTTCGCGCAGGGCCAGCTCGGCGACGTCGTGTTCGTCGAACTGCCCGAGACGGGCAAGGCGCTCGCCAAGGGCGGGCAGGCCGCGGTCGTCGAATCGGTCAAGGCCGCATCCGACATCTACGCGCCCGTCTCCGGCACGATCGTCGCGGTCAACGAGGCGCTGACGGCCGAACCCGGCCTCGTCAACACCGACCCGACCGGCAAGGGCTGGTTCTTCAAGATCAAGGCCGGCAACACCGCCGAGTTCCAGGACCTGATGGACGAAGCCGCCTACGACGCCTTCGTCAAGTCGCAGGGCTGAAGGAAAAGAAACGATGCGCTATCTGCCCCACACCGATTCCGACCGGACAAGGATGCTCGCCGCCATCGGCGTCGCGTCTGTCGACGAACTGTTCGTCGACGTGCCCGAGCATGCGCGCCTGAAGGGCCCCGTCGCGGGCCTCTCGAACACGATGACGGAGCTGGAGGTCGAGCGCGAGATGTCCGCACTCGCCGCGAAGAACCGCCCGGCGGGGTCGATGGCGAGCTTCATCGGCTGCGGGGCGTATCGCCATCATGTGCCTGCTTCCGTCGACTACATCATCCAGCGCGGCGAGTTCCTGACGAGCTACACGCCCTACCAGCCCGAGATCGCGCAGGGCACGCTGCAGTACCTGTTCGAGTTCCAGACGCAGGTGGCCCTGCTGACCGGCATGGAAGTGGCGAACGCATCGATGTACGACGCGGCCACGTCGTGCGTGGAGGCCGTCATGATGGCCAACCGCGTCACGCGCCGCGGCAAGGCGATCCTGTCGGGCGCGTTGCATCCGCATTACCGCGAGACGGTCGAAACGCACGGCCGCTTCTCCGGCTTCGCGGTCGATGCCGCCGCCCCCTCGCCGGAAGGCCTCAAGGGCCTTGCCGAGAAGATCGACGCGACCACGTCGTGCGTCGTCGTCCAGTATCCCAACGTGTTCGGCCGGCTCGAGGATTTCTCGGCACTCGCCGCCGCATGCCAGAAGGCCGGCGCGCTGCTGATCTGCGCCGTACCCGAGATCGTGTCGATGGGGGCGGTCACGCCGCCCGGTGCGATGGGCGCCGACATCGTCGTCGGCGAGGGCCAGTCGATCGGCAACGGTCTCAACTATGGCGGGCCCTATGTGGGCCTGTTTGCGGCCAAGGAGAAGTACGTCCGCCAGATGCCGGGCCGCCTGTGCGGCGAGACGGTGGATGCCGACGGCAAGCGCGGCTGGGTGCTCACGCTGTCCACGCGCGAGCAGCATATCCGCCGCGAGAAGGCGACGTCGAACATCTGCACGAACTCGGGCCTGTGCGCGCTCGCCTTCACGGTGCATCTGTCGCTGCTCGGCGAGCGGGGCCTCACGGAACTCGCCGCCCTCAACCACGCGCATGCGGCGTTGCTGGCCGAGAAGCTGGCGAAGGTGAAGGGCGTGTCGGTGCTGACCGACGCGTTTTTCAACGAATTCGCCGTGCGCCTGCCCAAGGACGCCGCATCGGTCGTCGACGCGCTCGTCGACAAGGGCGTGCTCGCCGGCGTGCCCGGCGGCAGGCTGTGGCCGGGCAACAAGGACATGGCGAACGTGCTGATCGTCGCCGCGACCGAAACCAACACGCCGGCGGACATGGACAGGTTCGCCGCCGCCCTCGCCGAGGTGATCTGAGATGGACAAGAGCCAAGGCCGCATTTCCGCCGCCAACGATGCCGGATCGGCGCTGCCGCCGGTCGTCACGAGTTCGGGCCATCGCGGCCTCGATCTGGAAGAAAAGCTGATCTTCGAACAGGGCGTGCCGGGCCGCATCGGCGTCGACGTCGCTTCCCCGCCGAAGGTCGCCTCGAAGCTGGGTGCCTTCGCCCGCAAGGGCGGGGTCGGCCTGCCGTGCCTGTCCGAGCCGCAGGTCGTGCGCCATTTCACGCGCCTGTCGCAGAAGAACTACGGCATCGACAGCGGGCTGTTCGCACTGGGTTCGTGCACGATGAAGCACAACCCGCGCCTTAACGAGAAGATGGCCCGCCTGCCGGGCTTCGCCGACATCCATCCGCTGCAGCCGGTCAAGACCGTGCAGGGTGCCCTCGAACTGATCGACCGGCTTGCGCACTGGCTGAAGACGCTGACCGGCATGCCCGCTGTGGCGATGAGCCCGGCGGCAGGGGCCCATGGCGAGCTCTGCGGCATGGTCGCGATCTGGTCGGCGATCAAGGCGAAGGGCGAGACGGCGACGCGCAAGCGCGTGCTGGTCCCTGAATCCGCGCACGGCACCAATCCGGCGACTGCCGCGTTGCTCGGCTTCCAGGTCGATCCGATCCCGGCCGACGCGCGCGGGCGCGTCGATCTCGTCGCGTTCGAAAAGAAACTCGGCCCCGACGTGGCGGCGATCATGCTGACGAACCCGAACACCTGCGGGCTGTTCGAGAACGACATCCGGAAGATCGCCGACCTGATCCACAAGGCGGGCGGCTACTTCTATTGCGACGGGGCGAACTACAACGCGATCGCCGGCCGCGTGCGCCCGGCCGATCTCGGCGTCGACGCCATGCATATCAACCTGCACAAGACCTTCTCCACGCCACATGGCGGCGGCGGGCCTGGCTCCGGCCCGGTCGTGCTGTCGGCCGCGTTGGCGAACTTCGCCCCGCTGCCCTATGTGGTGCACGGGCCTGGTGGCTTCCGCCTGATCGAGACGAAGGAAGGCGGGGCCGAGCCCTTCGGCCGCCTGAAGGCGTTCAACGGCCAGATGGGCATGTTCGTGCGCGCGATGGCGTACATGCTGAGCCACGGCGCCGACGGCATCCGCCAGGCGTCGAGCGACGCGGTGCTCAACGCCAACTACATCCAGGCGCGCCTCAAGGACGTGATGAGCCCGGCCTTCGACGGCCCGTGCATGCACGAAGCACTTTTCGACGACGCGTTCCTGAAGGACACCGGCGTTTCCACGCTCGACTTCGCCAAGGCGATGATCGACGAGGGCTACCACCCGATGACGATGTATTTTCCGCTCGTCGTCCATGGCGCGATGCTGGTCGAGCCGACGGAAAGCGAGAGCCGCGAATCGCTCGACGCGTTCATCGACACGCTGCGCCACCTCGCGGTCGAGGCGAAGAAGCCCGGCTCCGCCGCGTTCTTCCAGGCCGCCCCGCGCCTCACGCCGCGCCGGCGCCTCGACGAGACGCGCGCCGCGCGGGCGCCGGTATTGCGCTGGAAGCCGCCGGCGGACGCGAAGCAGGCGGCGGAGTAGAATGCACGTGAAAGACGTATTGTAGGTTATTCACACCTATAAGGGTGAAGGCTAGGATACTCTCCGGAGGGTGTCCGGGTGGCGATTGCCTTTGCTCCGAAACGTGGCGCGATCCTGCTTTGCGATTTCGACGCTGCGCGCATTCCTCCGGAGATCGACAAACGCCGACAGGTCGTCGTCGTATCGAGCACCGCCTTGAATCATCGTCACGGCACGGCGAGCGGCCTGTGTACGGTCGTTCCGACGAGTTCGAAGCCGCCCGGCACGCAAGGCCCGGAGGATATCCTGATTCCGTGCGGGAAATATTGGAGCTTCACGGTCGATTCATGGGTGCGCTGCAAGCTGATCGCAACCGTATCGCATAGCAGGTTGTTCCCGTTGCTTCGGCAGGGGCGGCCGACGACAAGCGAGTTTCTGGGTATCGACGACATGCGACTTGTCGAAGCCGGGTTGCGGCACGTTCTGGCCATCCCTTGAATTCTTCGACGATCGGAGGCATATTCCCGCTGTCCTCGAAAGAGGCTTGGGGAGCTTGCATTCCCCTCCCAAAAGGGTTTCGAGCTCCCCACTATGAGAGGCCCCGCGAAAGCGGGGCCTTTTGCTTTGCGGCACCTTGCCGCTTCCGGACGCGATAGCAAAGACGTGGATGCCCGGGACAAGCCCGGGCATGACGCTTCAGGCGGCGCGTGCGCCGCCCTTCGCCGGTCGGTTGCGCTTGGCCGCCTGCTTGCTTGCCGTCATCACGGCCCGCAAGGCCGCGTTCATGCGCGTCTGGTAGCCGCGCCCGCCGCTCTTGTAGAAGGCGAGCACGTCCTGATCGACGCGCAATGCGATCGACTTCTTGGGCAGTGGAATGACGATCACGGCCCGGGCAAGATCCTCGTCGGTCAGCAGGTATGTGTCGGGATCGCTGAGTGCCGCGGCGACGACCTCCGCGTCAGACATTCGATTTGCCTTGGCGAGGCGCATATCGCTGGCCGAGTATTTCGAGGACCGGCTGGAGCGTTTGGCGTTCATCGAGCTATGCCATCGATAATTGCAAATGCCATTTTTGCATCGACCTTCCTCGTTGCCAATTCCCGATTTTTACCGTCATGCCCGGCGAAGGCCGGGCATCCACGACTTCGGGCATCGGGATGGTCGCAGGCAAAGACGTGGATGCCCGGGACAAGCCCGGGCATGACGGTGAAGAGCGGAGCGGGTTAAACTACCATAGTATTTATAGTTGTATTTCATCCTATCATGGCTTAGCATTCCTCGCATCGGCCGAGACGATCCGGTCGTGCGCTGTTTGAAGGTGTGAATAGGACTTGTCGGAACGGCCGCAGGCTTTGCGTCGCCGGATCGTACGTTACGTAACCTGTCTCGTATGATTCCGGACGATATCGGGGACTTGCGCAGGAGACGGTAACATCGCGTCTCCTGTCGTCTCGGCCGCAAAGCTTTCTTGACGGGATGCGTTTTCCGTCAACGTCAACACGCGGATCGCGCGATATCAGGGACTTGGCGTGTTGACGAAACTTTGCGTCAACAACCGTCAACAAGCGTCCGGAAACGAAAACGCCGCCGGCCTTGCGGGCGGCGGCGTTCGCTTCTTCCGGCCGGGGCCGGTCGAGGTCAGTTCAGGCGGGCGGGCATCGCCTTGATGGCACCGTCGATCAGCGCGTCCTGGCGGCCGGCGTCGAGGCGGCCTTCGAGCAGGCGGGCCGTGGCGGCCATTGCGAGATCGACCGCGGCGGTGCGCACCTCGGCGGTGGCCTGCGCCTCCGCCTGCGCGATGCGCTCCATCGCGAGGTCCTCGCGGCGCTTCAACGACGCGGCGAGATCGGTCTCGGCCTTCGCGGCGAGGCGGGCGGCCTCTTCGCGCGCCTGCGTGACGATCGCGTCGGCCTGCGCCATCGCCTCGCGGTGCTTGGCCTGGTACTCGGCCAGCAGCTTCTCGGCTTCGGTGCGCAGCTTGGCGGCCTCGTCGAGATCCTTGGCGATGCGTGCGGCGCGCGCGTCGAGCCCGCCGAGCACGGCCGCCTTGACCGGGCCCCAGGCAATGTAGAACAGCGTCAGGATCGCCAGCGAGATCCACAGATATTCGTTGTGCAGGATGGCCATGTGCTTGCTCCTAGCCGCGCGCCGCGGTCTTGGCGTCGGCCTCGGTCACCGAGATGCCGCCGATCTTGCGGGCGGCCTCGACGGCGATCTCGGCGGCCAGCGCCTCGACGTTGGAAAGGGCGGCGCGGCGCGCCTCGGCGATCTTCGTCTCGGCGGCCTTGATCTTGTCGCCCAGCGCGGCGTTGAGGTCGGCCGACTTCACGGCGGCGTCCTTGGCGAGCTTCGCTTCGGTCTCGGCGCGCACGGCCTGGGCCTTGGCGCGGCTCTCGGCCAGCGCCTTCTCGTAGGTGGCGATCATCGCGTCGCTCTCGCCCTTCAGCGAGCCGGCGCGCGCGAGGTCGCCCTCGATCTGCTTCTCGCGGCCCTCGATCGCGGCACCCAGCTTGGGCAGCACGAGCTTCGAGAGCACGACGTAGAAGGCGAGGAAAATGACGGCGAGCCAGAAGATCTGGCTGGGGAACCAAGTCGGGTCGAACTGCGGCATCTTGTTTCCCCTTCGGGAAAACGGATCCGGGGAAGAACCTTGCGGCCCTTCCCCGGAAGCGGGATCAGGACACGAAGATCAGGATCGCGATGACGAAGGCGAGGAGCGCGATGAACTCCGTGACCGCGAAGCCGATATACGCGAAGACCTGCACGTTGTCCTTGGCGGCCGGGTTGCGCGCGACGGCGGCGATCAGGCTGGCCCACACCGAGCCCACGCCGATGCCGGCACCGATCATGCCGATGGCGGCCAGACCCATGCCGATGAGCTTTGCTGCTGCGACTTCCATTTCGATGTTCCTCTCTCTTTCGGTTTACTGGTCGCTTCGTTTCCGCCCGGCCGGTCCACAGGGTCGGGGCAGGGCGGCAACGGCGCTCAGTGCAGGTGGATCGCGTCGTGCAGGTAGATGCAGGACAGGATCGTGAAGATGTAGGCCTGGAGGGCGGCGACGAAGAACTCGAGCGCCGAGATGCCGACCAGCACCGCGAAGGGGACGATTCCCGGGATCACGAAGAACGCGCCGAGGCTGATCACGAAGCCCGCGAAGATCTTCATGATGATGTGGCCCACCGTCATGTTCGCGAACAGTCGCACCGACAGCGAGATCGGGCGCGCCATGTACGAGATCACCTCGATCGGGATGAGAATGGGCGCCGTGGCAAGGGGCGCGCCGGACGGGAAGAACAGCGTGAAGAAGTGCGTGCCGTGGTGGATGAAGCCGATCACGGTGATGACGAGGAAGATGGCGAGCGCCATCGCGAACGTCACGACGATGTGGCTGGTGAAGGTGAAGGCCCCCGGGATCATGCCCGCGAGGTTGCCGAACAGCACGAAGCAGAACAGCGTGAAGAAGAACGGGAAATACTTTTTCCCTTCGTCGCCGACATTCTCGCGGACCATGCCGGCGATGAACTCGTACATCAGCTCGCCGACCGACTGAAGGCGGCCCGGCACGAGGCGCGCACCGCGCGAGGCGGCGATCAGCAGGGCCGAGGCGGCCACCGCCGCCACCGTCATCATCAGCGCCGAGTTCGTGTAGGCGAGGTCGTAGCCCGCCAGGCTGAACTGCGCGATCGGCTTGATCTGGAACTGCTCGAGGGGACTTGCCACGGTGCGGTGACTCCGAAAAAGCGGCGCTGCCGGAAACTCAGGTCTCGTTCTTGCGTTCCGCGTCGTCCGCCACCTTCTTCTGGGCGGCGGTGGCGACCCGGATCACGTTGCGCATGCCGGCGGCTGCACCCAGCATGAAGAACGCGAGCGTCAGCCACGGCGAGGTGCCGAGCCACCGGTCGAGCACGAAGCCCATCCCGGTCCCGACGGCGAGCGTCGCGAGCAGCTCGACCGAGATGCGGAAGCCGAGGCCCATCTGCCCCGTCGTCCGCCCGGCCGCCGATGCCGAACGCGTCTCCGCTTTCGCCCGGCGCGCCTGCACGGCCTCTACCTTGGCCGAGAGTTCGTCGAGCTGGCGCGTCCGATCGTCGGGATCGGTCATGCTCGTGGAACCCCTTGCGTCCGCTGCCGGTCGAAACGACAAAAAAGGGCGAAGAATCCGCCCTTTTCCGCCTCGATGACGGCGCGGACAATAGGATCGGGCCGTTCCCCTGTCAAGGCCGAAGGGGGAAAACTACGGCCTTGATCGGAAAGGGAAAACGCCCCGCGCGTCAGGCCGTCGCGCGGAGCTTTTCTGCACTGCGAAGATCGACCGAGACGAGGGTCGAAACCCCGCGCTCGGCCATCGTGACGCCGAAGAGCCGGTCCATCTTCGCCATCGTCAGGCGGTGGTGCGTGACGACGATGAAGCGAACGCCCGACGAACGGCCGATCTCGTCGAGCAGCTTGCAGAACCGGTCGACGTTGGCGTCGTCGAGCGGGGCGTCGACTTCGTCCATCACGCAGATCGGGGCGGGGTTGGTGAGGAACACCGCGAAGAGCAGGGCCAGCGCCGTCATCGCCTGCTCGCCGCCCGACAGCAGTGTCAACGACTGCAGCTTCTTGCCAGGCGGCGAGGCCATCACGTCGAGCCCGGCTTCGAGCGGATCGTCGTTGATCTGGCCGTCGGGACCCATCGTCGGCGAGAGCGTCAGGTGCGCCCGCCCGCCGCCGAACAGGCGGCTGAAGAGGTCCTGGAAATGCTGGTCGACCTTGGCGAAGGCCTCGCGCAGGCGCTCGCGCGCCTCTTTGTTGAGGCTCGAGATGCCCTGGCGCAGCTTGGCGATGGCGGCGACGAGGTCGTCCTTCTCCGTCGTCATGCCGGCGATCTGGGCCTCGACCTCCTCGGACTCCTGCTCGGCGCGCAGGTTGACCGGGCCCATGTTGTCGCGCTCCTTGATGAGACGGTCGAGGCGGCGCTCGATGTCCTCCATCGCGGGCAGCTCGTCGGAAGGGTCGACCATGCCGGCGGCAAGGCAGCCGTCCGGCGCGCAGTCGAGCCGTTCGCGGATCGTCGCGACGAGCTGTTCGCCCGCCGCCGTCTGGTGCTCGACATGGCCCTGCTCGCGCACGCGGTCCTCGCGCGCCTCGACGAGGCTTGCTTCCACGGCCTTCAGCGCGCGGTCGGCCTCGCGCACGGCGTTCTCGGCCGCGGCCAGATCGTCGGCGGCCTTGCGGCGGATCGCCTCGACTTCCTGCGTCTTCGACAGCAGCGCTTCGCGCTCGGCGGCGATCTCGGCGGGGCGGCCGGCCATCTCCTCGCGCTCGCTCTGCGTCAGCTCCTGGCGCTCGACCAGCGTGGCGATCTGGCGCTGGGCGGAGTCCGTCCGATTCGCCCACGCCTCGGTCTCGTTGCCGATCGCATGGCGGCGGCGCTCGCGCCCGTCGCGCTCGCGCTGCAGGCGGGCGGATGCCGCCTCGCGCTCGGCCAGCGCCTGGCGCGCGGCCGACAGCGACTGGCGGTCCTCGGCCAGCTTCGTGCGCGCATTGGCGGGATCCTCGATCCCGGCGAAGCGGGCTTCGGCGGCCGACCTGCGGCCGTCGATCTCGGTGCGCTCGGTCTCGTTGCGGTCGATCTCGCCGGCGAGCAGGCCGAGCTTGGCCGATTCGTTCTCGGTCTCGCGCGCGATGCGGATGATCTCGCCGCGTGCGGCTTCGACCGCGGCGGTCGTGGCACGCGTGGCGTTGCGCGCGGCCTGGTCGGCGGCTTCCGCCTGCTTGCCGGCGGCCTGCGCGTTGGCGTGGCGGATGCGCGCCCCGTCGGCGATCTCGCGCGCGCGGATCAGTTCGGCGTCGAGTGTTTCCAGGCGATTGCGCATCGTCAGCAGCTCGGCCGCCTGCGAAGCGGCACCGGCACGCTGCGCGAAGCCGTCCCAGCGCCACAGCGCCCCGTCGCGCGTGACCAGACGCTGGCCCTGCGCAAGCTGCGGGGCGATGGCTTCGGCGGTGCCCGCGTCGGCGACGATGCCGATCTGCGAAAGGCGGCGCGCGAGCGGGCCGGGGGCCTGCACGAAGTCCGACAGCGGCGTCGCACCGACCGGCAGTGCGGGCGGGTTGCCCGCGATGTCGAGCGTGCGCCAGTTGCGCGGCGCGTCGCCGTCGAGCGAAGCGGAAAGATCGTCGCCGAGACCGGCACCCAGTGCGGCCTCGTAGCCGGCGGCGACGCGCAGCGCATCCATCACCGGTGCGTGCGGGCCGGCGTTCTTGGTGAGGGCGGCGAGTGCGCGCGCGATGCCCTGGCGCTCGCCGTCGAGCTTCGAATGGTTCTGGTCGGCTTCGCGCAGCGCCTCGCGCGAGGCGAACTCCTCTTCCTGGGCCGCACGGCGCGCACCTTCGGCGTCCTCGGCTGCGGAGATCGCCGCGTTCATGTCGGCATCGGCCTGCGCCAGTCGCGCTTCGGCGGCCAGCCGCTTCTCGTCGGAACCCGCGAGCTGGGCTTCGAGTGCGGCCTTGTCGGCATCGAGCGACGTGCGGCGCGATGCGAGGCGTTCGAGGCGGCCGGCAAGGTCGCCCATCTCGCGCTGCAGGGCGGCGCGCTCGCTCTCGGCCTTGGCGACGGCTTCGGTGGCGCGCGCAAGATCGGCGTCGAGCGTCTCGACCTCGTCGCGGCGCGTCTGGATGTCGGTGGCGAGACCGGCTTCTTCGGCGGCGGCACTCTCGTCATGGGCGGCAAGCTCGGCAAGCTCGGCCGCCAGCTTCTCGCGCGCGGCGTGCGCGTCGGCGAGCAGCGACTCTTCGCGCGTCTTGTCGCGCGCGAGCTGTTCCAGCCGCGCGTCGAGCGCTTCGATCTGTGCCGTGATACGGCGCTCTTCCTCGGCAAGCTGTTCGCCGGCGACCTGCAGGCGCGTCAGGGCCGCGGCCGCTTCCGCCTCGTGGCGGCGCAGGTCGGGGAGCAGGGCCTGCGCCTCTGCGACGACGGTGGCGGCCGATGCCGCCTTCGTCGTGATGTCGATGACCAGCGCTTCGGCCGCGCTGAGCTTGTCGGCGGCGGCGGCGCTGTCGGCCTGCTGCTTTTCCCAGCGCAGGTGGAACAGGATCGCCTCGGCGCGGCGCACGAGGTCGCTCATGTTGCGGTAGCGCGCGGCCTGGCGCGCCTGCTTCTTGAGCCCGTCGAGCTGCGTGCCCAGCGTGGTCAGCACGTCGTCGAGGCGTGCGAGGTTCTGTTCGGCGGCCTTGAGCTTCAGTTCCGCCTCGTGGCGGCGCGAATGCAGGCCGGTGATGCCGGCGGCCTCCTCCAGGATCTGGCGGCGCTCGGTGGGCTTGGCCTGGATGATGGCGCCGATGCGGCCCTGGCTGACCAGCGAGGGCGAATGCGCGCCCGAGCCGACATCCTGGAAGAACAGTTGCACGTCGCGCGCGCGCACTTCGCGCCCGCCGATGCGGTAGGCCGAGCCCTTCTCGCGCTCGATGCGGCGCACGACGTCGAAGTCGGCCATGTCGTTGTACGCGGCCGGCGCCTTGCGCTCGCCGTTCTCGACCAGCAGGCCCACTTCGGCGACGTTGCGCGACGGGCGGCTCGTCGTGCCGGCGAAGATCACGTCGTCCATCTCGCCGCCGCGCAGCGCCTTGACGCGGTTCTCGCCCATCACCCAGCGCAGTGCCTCGACCAGGTTCGACTTGCCGCAGCCGTTGGGTCCGACGATGCCGGTAAGGCCGGGTTCGATGGCGAACTCGGTCGGCTCGACGAACGATTTGAAGCCGGACAGGCGCAACTTGACGAACTGCATGGGTCGTAAACTCCCTGGGTACTGGACCTGACGCTAGCGGCCGCCCGCGAGCGGTTTCAGGATCGTGTCGAGCTCTTCGAAGGTCTGGCCGCCGCGATGGACGGTGCCGTTGATGACGAGCGTGGGCGTGGCCTGCACCTTGTGCTCGCGTTCGCCGATCATGGCCTGCGACAGCACGGCGTTCTGCATCTCGGTGTTGGCAAGACAGGCATCCATCGCCGCCTCGGTCATGCCGCCGGTGCGCGCCAGCCGGCGCAGCGAGGCCATGATCTGCTCGCCCGACGTGCCGCGCAGCCAGTTCGCCTGCTGCGTGAAGAACACGTCGAGGAACGTGAAATAGCGATCGGGGCCGGCACAGCGCGCCAGCATCGCGGCGTTGAGCGCGATGCGGTCGAGCGGGAAGTCGCGGAAGACGAGCTTGAGCTTGCCGGTGTCGATGTACTCGGCCTTCAGGCGCGGCATCGTCTCGACATGCAGCTTGGCGCAGTGCGGGCAGGTCAGCGACGCGTACTCGATGATCGTGATGGGCGCGTCGGCGGCCCCCATGACCATGTCCAGCCCCTCGGCGCGCGGGGCCGTGACCGGCGTCTGGGCAGCCGCCGGCAGGGCCGAAAAGGCGAGCCCGATCAGCGCGAAAGCCGCGAGAAATGTCGACATGTGCCGCTTGTTCATCATTCCACCCACAAGATGTTGTGATCGTACCGACTCGGGAGCGGACTCCTCAAGGTCGATTCCCCCGATTGGGGATAAGTCGGCCTATCCCACCGCAGAATCTAGACTTTTCCGCGGCGACCCCGGGTCAGGCCCTCGCCGAGCCGGGCGAGGGCCGCCTTCAAATCGTCATCGCCCAGCGACTCGACCGCCTTGCCGATCCGCTGGCGTTCGGCGGCCGAAAGCGGCCGGGGCGGGGCGGCCGGCGGATCGGCCGCCAGCGGCATCGGCCCCTGGACGAAGCGCAGCCGCTCCACCGCCTTGAATCCGGTGAAGGAATTGATCCGCTCGACGAGCTGCGGGGCGAGGTGCTGCAGCTCCATCGCCGCGCCGCCGGCCACGCGCAGCGTCAGCACGCCGGCCTGCGGCGGGGCGGTGACGCCCTTGGGCGGGCGCGGCGGCGTGCCGAGCTTTTCGGGCAGCGTGCAGCCGGCCAGCGACGGGCCGACGATGTTCGGCCATTCCGCGACGATGGTCGCGAAGGCCGGCCCGCGCCGCTTCAGCGCTTCCTTCGTCAGCCTGGGAACCTGCGTCGCGATCGCCTTGAGCGCCATGGGCTTCAGTCTAGACTGCCCGCCATGCGACTCCAAATTTCCCGGCGATGACGACGGCACTGACCGCCGCATTGCTTGCCTGGTACGACCGGCACCGGCGCGCGATGCCGTGGCGCGCGGCCGCCGGGCGCACGCCCGATCCCTACCGCGTGTGGCTCGCCGAGATCATGCTGCAGCAGACGACGGTGGCGACCGTCGGTCCCTATTTCGACGCGTTCGTGAAACGCTGGCCGACGGTCGAAGCGTTGGCCGACGCACCGCGCGAGGACGTGCTGCACGCCTGGGCCGGGCTTGGCTATTACGCGCGCGCGCGCAACCTGCATGCCTGTGCGGTGGCCGTCGCGCGCGAGCATGGCGGCGTCTTTCCCGATACCGAGGAAGGCCTGCGCGCACTTCCCGGGATCGGCCCGTATACGGCCGCGTCGGTCGCGGCGATCGCGTTCGGCCGGCGCAGCGTGGTGATCGACGGCAACGTCGAGCGCGTCGTCACGCGCCTGCACGCGATTTCCACACCGCTGCCCAAGGCCAAGGCCGAGATCCGCGCAGTACTCGCCGAGATCGTGCCGGAAGACCGGCCCGGCGATTTCGCGCAGGCGACGATGGATCTGGGGGCCACGGTGTGCAGCCCGCGCAAGCCGCGCTGCATGCTGTGCCCGTGGAAGCTGGCGTGCCGCGCGCGCGCGGCGGGCGAGGCGGAGCGCTATCCGGTCAAGCAGGCGCGGGCCAAGCGGCCGACGCGGCGCGCCATCGCCTACGTGCTGAGCGACCGCACCGGGGCGGTGTGGCTGCGCCGGCGCGCCGACGAAGGGCTGCTCGGCGGCATGATGGAAGTGCCGTCGAGCGAATGGGCGAAAGCCGATCCGTCGGAGAAAGCCGCGCGCGCGGCGGCACCCGCCGCACTCGCGTGGCGCGCGTTGCCGGGCAAGGTGCGCCACGGCTTCACGCATTTCGAACTGGAGCTGGTCGTGTGGGCCGCGCGCGGAAGGCGCGCCGACGTCGAAGGCGGCCAGTGGGTGGCGATCGACCGGCTGGGCGACGTCGCGCTGCCCACGCTGATGCGCAAGGTGATCGCCCACGCCCTCAAGGACGCGCGAGGCACGCCGAAAGCGAAGCCGCCAGGCCGCGCATGACCGTGGCGTAGGCCTCCGCGCCCGACGGCACGCCGATGCCGACATAGTCGAGCGTGCCGGTGCGCGCGTCGGTCGCCTCGACGACGGTGCGCACGAGCGAGGGTTCGAACTGCGGTTCGGCGAACACGCACGTCGCGTTCACGCGTCGGATGCGTTCGCGGATGCGCTGGATGCGCTGCGCGCCGGGCCGGCGCTCGGGGCTGATCGTGATCGAGCCGGCGGGCGTGAGCCCGTAGCGCGCTTCGAGATACTGGTAGGCGTCGTGGAACACGACGAACGGCTTGCCGGCGAGCGGGCGCAGCGTGGCGGCCAGCTCGCGGTCGAGCGCTTCGAGACCGGCAACCGTCTTCACCGCGTTGGCCGCGTAGCGCTCGGCATTCGCCGGATCGAGGCGCGCAAGCTCGTTCGCGGCCGCCTGTGCCAGCAGCATCATGTTGCGCGGATCGAGGAACATGTGGCTGTCGGTCGCTTTGGCCGCGACCTTGTGGCCGTGTCCGTGATCGTCGACCTCCCATGCGCCGCCGCTGCGCGCGGGAAGTTTCGTCAGGCCGCGCAGCGATGCCATCGAAACGGCGCGTGCGCGCCCGGCGAGGCTGGCCAGCGGTCGCGTCAGGAACGTCTCGTATTCCGGTCCGATCCAGAAGACGAGCTGCGCTTCTTCCAGCAGGCGCGCCTCGGACGGGCGCATCGCGTAGGTGTGCGGCGAGGCCCCGCCCTTGACCAGCAATTCGGGCGTGCCGAGCCCGTCCATCACGCCGGAAAGGATCGAGTGCAGCGGGGCGAAGCTCGTCACCACGCGCGGGGCGGCGTCGGCCGCCGCGGGCAGGGCGAGCAGGAGGGCGAGGGCGGTAAGCCTGAAAATTCGCATGGTCGTCCGGCCTTTCGGTAAGCTATAATATACCGTATAGTATAACATCCATCCGGAAAGCAAGGCCATGGCGAAACGGGCGGCGAAAGCCCCGCAGGCGGGACACGATCACGGGGCCTGCATCGGGACGGCGCTCGCCGCGGCCGAGCGCGTGTGCGCCGCCGGCGGCGAGAAGCTGACCGAGCTGCGCAAGCGCGTGCTCGAGCTCGTCTGGGAAAGCCACAAGCCGGTCGGCGCCTACCAGCTTCTCGACCGGCTGCGCGAGGACGGCCGCTCGGCCGCCCCGCCGACGGTCTATCGCGCGCTCGAATTCCTGCTCGACCAGGGGCTCGTGCATCGCGTCGAATCCCTCAACGCCTATATCGGCTGCGCGCATCCGGGCGAACAACACGCCACGCAGTTCCTGATCTGCCGGCGCTGCGGCACGGCGGTCGAGCTCGACGATCCGCGCATCGCCGCGGCGATCGACACCAGTGCGGCACGCCTCGGCTTCGAGGTGGGGACGCGCACCGTCGAGGTCGCGGGAACCTGCGCCGACTGCCTGCCGCGATGAGCGACGCGCCGCTGATCGCCGGGCGCGGCATCGTCAAGCGCTTCGAGGAGCGCACCGTGCTCGACCATGTCGACGTCGCGGTGTCGAAGGGCGAGATCGTCACGCTGATCGGTCCGAACGGGGCGGGCAAGACCGTGCTGCTGCGCGCGTTGCTCGGCCTTGCCGGGCTCGACGGCGGGACGGTCGAACGGCAGCCGGGCCTCGTCGTCGGCTACATGCCGCAGAAATTCACGATCGACGAGAACCTGCCGCTGCGCGTGGGGCGCTTCGTCGGGCTGGCCGGGCGCTTCACGCGGGCCGAAATCGAAACAGCACTCGGCGAAGTCGGCGTGGCCGCGCGCATCGATGCGCCCGTGCAGGGGCTGTCGGGCGGGGAATTCCAGCGCGTGCTGCTGGCGCGCGCCCTGCTGCGCAAGCCGCAGCTGCTGGTGCTCGACGAGCCGGCACAGGGCGTGGACGTGATCGGGCAGGACGCGCTCTACGATCTGGTCGCCGGTGTGCGCGACAGGCACGGCTGCGGCGTGCTGCTCGTCAGCCACGACCTGCATCTGGTAATGGCGCGCTCGGACCGCGTGCTGTGCCTCAACGGGCATGTCTGCTGTTCCGGCCGGCCCGAGGCGATCGGCAAGGACCCGGCCTTCGCCGAGCTGTTCGGCGCGCGTGCGGGCGAATCGCTGGCCCTCTATCGCCATCGCCACGACCATGTGCACGACGCGCACGATCATCACCACCACGACCATGCGGGGCACAAGCATGGATGAATTCTTCTGGCGCGCCGTCCTCGCCGGCATCGGGCTCGCGGCCATCGCGGGGCCGCTGGGCAGCTTCGTCGTGTGGCGGCGCATGGCGTTCTTCGGCGACGCGCTCGCGCACTCCGCATTGCTGGGCGTCGCACTCGGCTTCCTGCTGCATATCGAAGTGAACATCGCCATCGCGGCCTTGTGCGCCGTGTTCGCCACGCTGCTGACCGCGATGCTGGCGCGCGCGCGCCTGGCCCCCGACACGCTGCTGTCGATCTGCGCCTTCACGGCCTTGTCGGTCGGGCTCGTGGCGCTGTCGTTCGTCGAGGAGGTGCGCGTCGATCTCGTCGGCTACCTGTTCGGCGACATCCTCGCGGTCGGCCGCGCCGATCTTGCGTGGATCTGGGGCGGGGCGGTTGCGGGGCTGGCGGTGCTGGGCCTGCTCTGGCGCAAGCTGCTGGCCGTGACGGTGCATGCCGATCTGGCGGCGGTCGAGGGCGTGAACGTTCCCGCGATGCGGCTTGCCTTCGTGCTGCTGCTGGCGATCCTCGTCGCGGTCGCGATGAAGATTGTCGGCGTGCTGCTGGTCACGGCCCTGCTCGTGATGCCGGCGGCCGCCGCGCGCCGTTTCGCGCGCAGCCCGGAAAGCATGGCCGCGATCGCGGCCGGGATCGGCGCGTTCGCGTCGGTCGCGGGGCTGCTCGCGTCGGTCGAGTTCGACACGCCGTCGGGCCCGTCGGTCGTCGTCGCGGCGGCCTGCGTCTTCGCGTTCAGCCTGGCGCTGCCGCAGCGGCGCTAGGCTTCGCGGCCCAGTGCATGTGCGGCGAACGTCGCCGCACTCAGCAGGATCACGGCACCGGCCTGGTGTGCGGCGGCGAGCGGGACCGGCACCCAGAGCAGCAGCGTGACGATGCCGAGGGCGGCCTGCAGCAGGGCCGCGACCGGGACGGCGAGCACGGCGAGCCGGTCGAGCGGATTGCGCGCGCGCGGCAGGAAGCGCCATGCGAAGACGCAGGCGAGCAGCGCTGCCACTATGCCGAGCCAGCGATGGTTGAACTGCACCGTCGCGTGGTTCTCGAACAGGTTCCGCCAGAAGGGTTCGATATCGGCATAGCCTGCCGGCACGAAGCGCCCATCCATCAGCGGGAACGTGTCGGAGGCGAGGCCCGCGTCGAGCCCCGCGACGAACGCACCGGCAAGAATCGTCACGAAGACGAAGCCGACGAGGCCGAGCCCGGCTTTTCGTGCCGGCGTGGATTCAAGTTTCCCGCGCAGCAGGTCGAGCGCCATCCACAGCAGCCCCACATGCAGCGCAAGTGCGAGTGCCAGATGCACGGCAAGCCGGTACTGGCTGACGGCGAGCATGTCGCGCTGCAGGCCGCTTGCCACCATCCACCAGCCGATCGCCCCCTGCAGCCCGCCAAGGCAGAACAGCGCGAAGAGCTTGCCGGCCAGCGTACCGCGCACATTGCCGCGCCAGAAGAACCAGACGAAGGGCACCAGGAACACGAGCCCGATCAGCCGGCCCCAGAAACGGTGGAACCATTCCCAGAAGAAGATGCGCTTGAACTCGGCGAGGCTCATGCCCTCGTTCATCAGCCGGTACTGGTCGATCTGCCGGTACTTGTCGAACTCGGCCTGCCAGTCGGCTTGCGTGAGCGGCGGCAGCGCGCCGGCGACGGGGCGCCACTCGACGATCGACAGGCCGGATTCCGTCAGCCGCGTGATGCCGCCGATCACCACCATCGCGAAGACCATCGCGCAGCAGACGAGCAGCCACAGCCCGACCGGGCGGGCGGGAATAGGGGTGACATGGTTCACGACACGAGCAGATAGACCGAAATTCCGGGCCGGGCCAGATGCCTTGCGGCCGCAGGCCCCGACCCGTCTTGACAATCGCGGGCCGGCAAACGACACATATGTATACGAACGACCTGCTCCGGAGTTCCGATGCAGCCTGCCGCCAAACTCGACGCCGTTGTGCCCGCGACCAAGCCGGGCGAGTGCGAATATGTCCTCGAGACGCAGATCGGCCATCTGCTGCGCCGCGCCCACCAGCGGCACGTGGCGCAGTTCGAGAAGGAAGTCGGCGATCTCGACCTGACGCCCACGCAGTTTGCCGCTCTCGCGAAAATAAGCGAACGCGGCGAGGTCTCGCAGAACCTGCTCGGCCGCATGACCGCGATGGACCCCGCGACGATCCAGGGCGTGATTCAGCGCCTGATGGCGCGCGGCCTGATCGACCGCCGGCCCGATCCCAACGACCGGCGCGCCACGCTGCTGCGCCTTTCCGCGCCGGGGCGCACGCTGACGCGCGAGGCGATCCGGCGCGCGCACCACGTCTCCAAGGGCGTGCTCGAACCGTTGACGCCGGACGACCGCGCGCAACTGACCGGACTTTTGCGAAAGCTGACGGACCTCACATGAATCTCGCCTTCGGCCTTGTCTTCGCCGATCTCCACGATCGCGCGAAGCTGGCACGCATCGACGGCCTGTTTGCCGACACGCTCAAGGCGGCGGATGCCCCGCTGCACGACCGCCTGATGGAAGCGCGCGCCAATCCCGACGCGCTGCCTGCGAAGGACGAGGGCAACCTGCTCGTCGATCTGGGCCTGCATGTCGAAAGCTTCGTGGCCAAGCTCTTCGGCATCGAAGCCGAAGTGCTGGAACTCGCCAAGCGCACGCACGCACTCGCCCCGCTCTATGCGGTCAAGCGGCTGTTCGTGCAGCGGCGTGCGGCGAAGTCGGCCAAGGCCGATATGCTCGCCTCGTACGATCCGGCCGCGATGGACCGCCTGCTGGGTGCCGGCTGGACCGAATTGCAGTTCGCGCAAGCCGTAACCGCCTGGGAGAAGGACGAAGCCGCCAACAAGGAATCGCTCGCGGTCGCACTCGACCATGCGGGCTGGGCGCTGGTCACCGAGGCGGGGCGCAAGCGCCACGGCAAGGGCATCCTGTTCCGCCTTCCGGCCAAGCCCGATCCGCTGAACTACATCCCGCTCGAGACGATCGAGATCGACGGCGTGCGCATGCAGCGCCTGCCCGAGCACGACTGGCGCCACCGCGACGGCTTCGCGCTGACCGACGAGGGCATGGATCTCCCGCGCGCCCTCGACCAGGCGAACTACTGCATCTGGTGCCACGCGCAGGGGAAGGACTCCTGCTCGAAGGGCCTCAAGGACAAGAAGACGGGCGCGTTCCAGAAGTCGGTCTTCGGCGTCAATCTCGCGGGCTGCCCGCTCGAGGAGAAGATCTCCGAGATGCATGCGCTGAAGTCGAACGGCTTCGCGCTCGGCGCCTTCGCGACGATCCTCGTCGACAACCCGATGGTCGCGGCGACCGGGCATCGCATCTGCAACGACTGCATGAAGGCCTGCATCTACCAGAAGCAGGAACCGGTCGACATCCCGCAGGCCGAGACGCGCATCCTCAAGGACGTGCTCGCGCTGCCGTGGGGCTTCGAGATCTATTCGCTGCTCACAAGGTGGAACCCGCTCAACATCCGCCGCCCGGTGCCGAAGCCCGACACGGGCCGCAAGGTGCTGGTCGTCGGCCTCGGGCCGGCGGGCTACACGCTTGCCCATCACCTGATGAACGACGGCCACGCGGTCGTCGGCATCGACGGGCTGAAGATCGAGCCGCTGCCGCCGTCGGTCGCGGGTGTGGCCGCCGACGGCAGCCGCGTGACGTTCGAGCCGGTGCGCGACAGTGCCGCCCTGTTCGAGAATCTCGACGAGCGCGTGCTGGCCGGCTTCGGCGGTGTCGCCGAATACGGCATCACGGTGCGCTGGGACAAGAACTTCCTGAAGGTCATCCGTCTGCTGCTGGAGCGGCGCGACAGCTTCGCCATGTACGGCGGCGTGCGCTTCGGCGGCACGATCACGATCGAGGAAGCCTATGCGATGGGCTTCGACCATGTGGCGCTGTGCATGGGGGCGGGCCGCCCCACCATCATCGACATGCCCAACGGCCTTGCGCGCGGCGTGCGGCAGGCGTCGGACTTCCTGATGGCGCTGCAACTGACCGGTGCCGCCAAGAAGGATTCGCTCGCCAACCTGCAGATCCGCCTGCCGGTCGTCGTGATCGGCGGCGGCCTGACGGCGGTCGACACGGCGACGGAATCGCTCGCCTACTACGTGCGCCAGGTCGAGAAGTTCCTGCACCGCTACGAAACGCTGGTCGCCGAGCGCGGCGAAGCCGTCGTGCGCGCGCGCTGGAGCGCGGAAGATTCCGAGATCGCGGCGGAGTACATCGCGCACGCGCGTGCCATCGCCGCCGAACGCGCCAAGGCGAAGGTCGAAGGGCGTGCACCCGATCTCGCAAAGCTGCTCGACGGCTGGGGCGGGGCGACCGTCGCCTATCGCCGCCGTCTGATCGATGCACCCTCCTATACGCTCAACCACGAGGAAGTCGCCAAGGCGCTGGAAGAAGGCGTGCGCTTCGCCGAAGGGCTGACGCCCGTCGCGGTCGAGGTCGACGCCCACGGGGCCGCGAAGGCATTGAAGGTGACGGCGGCCGACGGTGCCGAACGCACGCTGCCCGCGCGCGCCATCCTCGTCGCCGCCGGCACGCAGCCCAACACGGTCCTCGCGCGCGAGGAGCCGGGCCGCGTCAAGCTGCACGGAAAATACTTCGCGGCCATCGACGCGGACGGCAATCCGGTCGAGCCGGAAAAGCAGACCTCTAAGCCCGCCATCCCGCACGTGCTGATGGGGATCGGTGCCGAAGCCGGGCGCGCCAGCTTCTTCGGCGACCTGCATCCCTCGTATTTCGGCAATGTCGTGAAGGCGATGGGCTCGGCCAAGCAGGGCTACCCGATCGTCACGCGCGCGATGGAAAACCTGCCGCGTTCGCCGGTGACGTGGGCGCAGCTTCGCGCCACGCTCGATGCCGACCTGCGCGCCAGCGTGCATGCGGTCAACCGCCTGACGCCCACCATCGTCGAGATCGTCGTCAAGGCGCCGCGCGCCGCGCGCAGCTTCCAGCCCGGCCAGTTCTACCGGCTGCAGAACTACGAGGCCTATGCGCGCCGCGTCGACGGCACCGTGCTGGCGATGGAAGGCCTCGCGATGACCGGGGCGTGGACCGACAAGGACAACGGCCTGATCGCGGCGATCGCGCTGGAGATGGGCGGTTCGTCCGACCTGTGCGCGTGGCTGAAGCCGGGCGAACCGGTCGTCATGATGGGCCCGACGGGTACCCCGACCGAAACGCCTTCGGGCGAGACGGTGGCGCTGGTCGGCGGCGGGCTCGGCAACGCGGTGCTGTTCTCGATCGGCGCCGCACTTCGCAAGGCCGGCTCCAAGGTCGTCTATTTCGCGGGCTACAAGAAAGTGCAGGACCGCTACAAGGTCGAGCAGATCGAGGCGGCGGCCGACG
Source organism: Tagaea sp. (assembly GCA_965279565.1). Lineage (GTDB taxonomy): Bacteria > Pseudomonadota > Alphaproteobacteria > CACIAM-22H2 > CACIAM-22H2 > Tagaea. The sequence continues at coordinate 1,707,895 of OZ257249.1, forward strand.
TGGTCGTGTGGTGTTGCGACGAAGCACCCGGCTTCCCGGCGACGCGCCCGCAGGACCGCAGCTTCGTGGGCAACATCGTCGCGGCGATGAACGCCTATGCGACGGGTGCGCTGGGCGATCAGGCCGTGCGCCTGCAGGATGCCGACCGCCTGGTCGCCATCGGGTCGGACCGCATGATGGATGCGGTCGGGCGCGCGCGCCACGGGCTGCTCAAGCCCTGCGTCAAGCCGGGGCACCACGCGATCGGGTCGATCAACTCCCCCATGCAGTGCATGATGAAGGAGATCTGCGCCCAGTGCCTGCAGCCGCACCGCGATCCGGAAACCGGCAAGCAGACGGTCGTGTTCTCGTGCTTCAACCAGGATCAGGATCTCGACCGGGTCGATTTCGCGGGGCTCGCCACGCGGCTCGGGCAGAACGCGCTGCAGGAAAAGCTGGCGGCGCAGTGGATCGACCGGGCGCTGAAACGGCTCGAACTGCGCCAGGCGGCGGAATAGCGGGCCTCCGCATTGAAATGCGGGGTCGGAAGATGCATCTACTTACCGGCGTGCGGGCGCTTGCCGGCACCTTCTAGGAGGCGGAAATGGATCGCAGGAATTTTCTGGCCCTTGCAACGGCAGCCGCGGTCGCCGGCTGGGCGCCCGGCGCTTCGGCGCAGGAGCCGATCCGGATCGGCGAGATGAATTCGTACAAGGTCTTCGCCGCGTTCCTCGAGCCCTACAAGAAGGGCATGGATCTGGCGGTCGACGAGATCAACGCCGCCGGCGGCGTGCTGGGCCGCAAGATCGAGATCGTCAGCCGCGACGACAACGGCCAGCCGGGCGACGCCGTGCGCGTGGCCGAGGAACTGCTGACGCGCGAGAAGGCCGCCTTCCTGATCGGCACGTTCCCGTCCAACGTGGGCCTCGCCGTGGCGAGCTTCGCGAAGGAGCGCAAGGTCCTGTTCATCGCGGCCGAGCCGCTGACCGACAAGATCGTCTGGGACCAGGGCAACCGCTACACGTTCCGCCTGCGCGCCTCGACCTATATGCAGACCGCGATGCTGGTGCCCGAGGCCGCGAAGCTGCGCAAGAAACGCTGGGCGATCGTCTACCCGAACTACGAATATGGCCAGTCCGCCACGGCCGCCTTCAAGCAGCTGATCAAGGCACGCCAGCCCGACGTCGAGTTCGTCATCGAGCAGGCCACGCCGCTGGGCCGCATCGAGGCGGGTGCCGTCGCCGACGCGATCGCCGCGGCGAAGCCGGACGCGATCTTCTCCTCGCTGTTCGGCCCCGATCTCGCGCGTTTCGTGCGCGAAGGCACGACGCGCGGCATCTTCAAGGGCGTGGAAGTCTTCAACCTGCTGGGCGGCGAGCCGGAATATCTCGACCCGCTGCTCGACGAGGCACCGGTCGGCTGGTACGTGACCGGCTATCCCTGGCAGGACATCCGCACGCCCGAGCACGAGAAGTTCCTCAATGCCTACCGGGCGAAGTTCCGCGACTATCCGCGCCTCGGCTCCATCGTCGGCTATTCGACGGTGCTGAGTGCGGCCGCCGCGATCCGCAAGGCGGGCTCGCTCGACAGCGAGAAGCTGGTCGAGGCGATGAAGGGCCTGACCCATTCCACGCCGTTCGGCGACATCACCTATCGCCGGCAGGACCACCAGTCGACGATGGGGGCCTATGTCGGCAAGGTGGGCTTGCGCGACGGCAAGGGCGTGATGGTCGACTGGAGCTACGCCGACGGCGGAAAGTTCCTGCCCTCCGACGCCGACGTCGCGAAGATCCGTCCGGCCGAATAGGACCGGCCGGTGACGGCGAACGTCGTCATCCAGTTCCTCAACGGGCTTGCTAGCGCCTCGTCGCTGTTCCTCGTCGCGGCGGGACTGTCGATCATCTTCGGCGTCAGCCGGATCGTCAATTTCGCGCACGGCTCGCTCTACATGCTCGGCATGTATCTGGCGTGGAGCCTGACCGGCTATTTCGGCCGCGGCTCGATGTTCGGGTTCTGGGGCGGGGTGCTTTGCGCGGCACTCGCCGTGGGCCTCGTCGGCGTGCTGGTCGAAGCGCTGGTGCTTCGGCGCATCTACCGGGCACCCGAGATGTTCCAGCTTCTCGCGACATTCGCACTCGTCCTCGTCGTCAAGGACGCGGCCCTGTGGATCTGGGGGGCGGAAGACCTGCTCGGGCCCCGCGCACCCGGCCTGCGCGGTGCGGTCGAGATCCTCGGCCGGCGCGTGCCCGAATACGACCTGCTGCTGATCGCGGTCGGCCCGGTCGTGCTGGGCCTTTTGTGGCTGCTGATGAACCGCACGCGCTGGGGCACGCTCGTGCGCGCCGCCACGCAGGACCGCGAGATGGTCGCCGTACTCGGCGTCGATCAGGCGAAGCTCTTCACCGGCGTGTTCTTCCTCGGCGCGTTCCTCGCGGGCCTCGGCGGGGCGCTGCAATTGCCGCGCGAACCGGCGAATCTCGCGGTGGACCTAGCAATCGTCGCCGACGCGTTCGTCGTGGTCGTCGTCGGCGGCATGGGCTCGATCGGCGGGGCGTTCCTTGCGGCCCTGCTGATCGCGCAGGCGAAAGCCATGTGCATCGCCATCGGCGACGTCGAACTGTTCGGCACCGTCTTCTCGTTCAGCAAGTTCACGCTGGTGGCGGAGTTCGCGATCATGGCGGTGGTCCTCGTCGTGCGCCCGTGGGGCCTGCTCGGCAAGCCGCCGGCCGCGGCACGCGGTGCCGCCGCTTCCGAACCGCCGCTTGGCTTGCCCGGTCCGCTCTTCTGGCCGGCGGCGATGCTGGCCGTGCTGTTCCTCGCGATGGTGCCGCTGGGCGGGGAAGGCTACGCGCTGGTGCTGATCATCGACATCGCGATCTTCGCGCTGTTCGCGGCCTCGCTGCATTTCCTGATGGGGCCGGCGGGGATGGTGTCGTTCGGGCACGCGGCCTATTTCGGGCTCGGAAGCTATGCGGCTGGCCTCGCCTTCCTGAAGCTCGGCTGGCCGGTCGAGGCGGCCCTGCTCGCGGCCCCCGCGATCGGCGGGGCGGGTGCCCTGCTGTTCGGCTGGTTCTGCGTGCGGCTCTCGGGCGTCTATCTCGCGATGCTCACGCTCGCCTTCGCGCAGATCGTCTGGTCGGTCGTGTTCCAGTGGGACGCGTTCACCGGCGGGTCGAACGGTCTTGTCGGGCTATGGCCGCAGGGCTGGCTCAAGGACCGCACGATGCTCTACTGGTCCGTGCTGCTGGTCAGTACGGCCGGCATCTTCGCGCTGTGGCGCATGGTCCATTCGCCCTTCGGCTACGCGCTGCGCGCCGCGCGCGATTCCGCGTTGCGCGCCGACGCGATCGGCATCGACGTGCGCCGCTTCCAGTGGATCGGCTTCGCCGTTGCCGGGATCTTCGCGGGCCTCGCGGGCGGGCTGTTCGCGTTCTCGAAGGGCAGCATCTCGCCCGAGACGCTGGGCGTGACGCGCTCGGTCGACGGGCTGGTCATGGTGCTGCTGGGCGGCGTGCAGACGCTGACGGGGCCGGTGCTGGGGGCCGCCGCCTTCACGCTGCTGCAGGACGAGATCGCGCGCGCGACGACATATTGGCGCGCCGTGCTCGGCCTTGCGATCCTCGCCATCGTGCTGGTCTTCCCGATGGGCATTGCCGGGGCGCTGCGCAATCTCGTCGCGCGCGCGGGGGGCGGGCGATGAGCGCCGTGCTCGAAGTCGCGGGGCTGGAAAAGTCGTTCGGCGGCGTGCAAGCGGTGCGCGGGCTGGGCTTCTCGCTCGCGGCGGGCGAGCTGCTGGCGATGATCGGCCCCAACGGCGCTGGCAAGAGCACCTGCTTCAACATGCTCAACGGCCAGCTGCGCCCCGATGCCGGCAGCGTGACCCTCGCGGGCACAAGCCTGATCGGCCTCGCGCCGCACACGATCTGGCGGCTCGGCGTGGGCCGCACCTTCCAGATCACCGCGACGTTCCGCTCGATGAGCGTGTGCGAGAACGTGCAGATGGCGCTGCTGTCGTTCCATGGCGGGCTGATGCGCTTCTGGAAGCCGGCGGCGACGCGTTATCGCGCGGAGGCGATGGACCTGCTCGCGCGCGTCGGGATCGCGGCACTTGCCGGGCGTGCCTGCGGCATCCTCGCCTATGGCGACCTGAAGCGCGTGGAACTGGCGGTGGCACTCGCCAACCGGCCGCGCCTGCTGCTGATGGACGAGCCGACCGCCGGCATGGCGCCGGGCGAGCGTGCGGCGCTGATGGAGCTGATCGCCGGGTTGGCACGCCGCGAGAACATCGCCGTGCTGTTCACCGAGCACGACATGGATGTCGTGTTCGCGCACGCCGACCGGCTGATCGTGCTCAACCGCGGTGCCTTGATCGCCGCGGGCAGCCCCGCCGAGGTGCGCGCCGATCCGAAGGTGCGCGAGGTCTATCTGGGCGCAGGCGGGGGGCACTGATGCTCGTCGCCGAAGGCCTCGACGGATTCTACGGGCGCGCGCAGGTGCTGTTCGGCATGTCGCTGTCGGTCGGGCCGGGCGAGGTCGTCGTCCTGCTCGGGCGCAACGGGGCGGGCAAGTCGACGACGCTCAAATCGCTCGTCGGCCTCGTCGAACTGGGTGCCGGAAGCATCACGTTCGAGGGCTCGCGCATCGAAGGCATGCAATCGCACCGCATCGCGCGGCTGGGGCTCGGCTACGTGCCGGAGGACAGGCGCATCTTCACCGACCTGACGGTGATGGAGAATCTCGAAGTCGGCCGCCAGCCCGCGCGCGCAGGGATAGCACCTTGGACGCCCGAGCGGCTGTTCGACCTGTTCCCGAACCTGGGGGCCATGCGCGACCGGCCGGGCGGACGCATGTCGGGCGGCGAGCAGCAGATGCTGACGATCGCGCGCACGCTGATGGGCAATCCGCGTCTCGTCCTGCTCGACGAACCGTCGGAAGGGCTCGCGCCCGTCATCGTCGAGGAGATGGCGCGCACGATCCGCACGCTGAAGGCGGAGGGCGTGTCGGTGCTGCTCGCCGAGCAGAACCTGAACTTCGCGCGTGCGGTCGGTGACCGCGCGCATGTGATCGAGAAGGGCCGCAGCCGCTTCGCCGGCACGATGGCGGCACTGATGGAAGACGCGGCCGCGCGCGCGGCGTTTCTCGAAGTCTAGTGAAGCGTCATCAGGCTGGCGTTCAGCCTGAACTCGGCCGGCTTGATCAGCTCGCTGTGCGCGACGCGCACCTTGAAGAGCTTGCCGTCGAGATTGCGCTCCCAGAAATCGAGGAACTTCTTGAGCACCGGGAACTCCGGTGCGATGTCGAGGTCCTGCCAGACATATGTCTGCAGGAGTACGGGATGGTCGGGCATCCGGTAGAGGATTTCGGCGGTGGTAATTCGGTAGTCAGTCAGCTGGCGCTCGAAGTCGGACATGTGCTGCACACCCTCCCTTCGCTTCCCGTGCCGATCGAATCGGCACCTCTAGCCTGTCGCAAGGAACGTGCCGATTTCAACTTTTATTCCAGTATGTTAGCAGCCTCGCGACAAGAGTGCTGCCAATCCCCTTGACGGGATTTCCGGAAATCCTTATCTCGCTGGCACTCGCTTCGAGCGAGTGCCAATTCAATCGGGAGACACGCAGCAATGAAGTTCAAACCCCTCCATGACCGCGTCCTCGTCCGCCGCGTCGAGGAAGAGTCGAAGACCGCGGGCGGGATCATCATTCCCGACACCGCCAAGGAAAAGCCGATGCAGGCCGAAGTCGTCTCGGTGGGCCCGGGTGCGCGCAACGACAAGGGCGAGCTGGTGGCGATGTCGGTGAAGGCCGGCGACCGCGTCCTGTTCGGCAAGTGGTCGGGCACGGAAGTGAAGATCGACGGCGAAGATCTCCTCATCATGAAGGAGAGCGACATTCTCGGCACGCTCGAAGGCGTCGCCAAACCGGCCAAGAAGGCCGCTTGATATTCCCCTAGGAAGGAACGACGAAAATGGCAGCCAAGGACGTTAAGTTTTCCGGCGACGCGCGCGCACGCATGCTGCGCGGCGTCGACATCCTCGCCGACGCGGTGAAGGTCACGCTGGGCCCGAAGGGCCGCAACGTGGTCATCGACAAGGCGTTCGGCGCTCCGCGCATCACCAAGGACGGCGTGACCGTCGCCAAGGAAGTGGAACTCGCCGACAAGTTCGAGAACATGGGCGCCCAGATGGTGCGCGAAGTGGCCTCGAAGACGAACGACGCGGCCGGCGACGGCACGACGACGGCCACGGTCCTCGCCCAGGCGATCGTGCGCGAGGGTGCCAAGTCGGTCGCGGCCGGCATGAACCCGATGGACCTCAAGCGCGGCATCGACCTCGCGGTCGAGAAGGTCGTCGAGGACCTCAAGAAGCGCTCCAAGAAGATCACGACCGACGCCGAAGTCGCCCAGGTCGGCACCATCTCGGCCAACGGCGAGAAGGACATCGGCGAGATGATCGCCAAGGCGATGCAGAAGGTCGGCAAGGAAGGCGTGATCACGGTCGAGGAGGCCAAGAGCCTCGAGACCGAACTCGACGTCGTCGAGGGCATGCAGTTCGACCGCGGCTACCTGTCGCCGTACTTCGTGACCAACGCCGACAAGATGACGGCCGAGCTCGAAGACGCCTACATCCTGATCCACGAGAAGAAGCTGGCCTCGCTCCAGCCGCTGCTCCCCGTCCTCGAGGCGGTCGTGCAGACGGGCAAGCCGCTGCTGATCGTGGCCGAGGAAGTCGAGGGCGAGGCGCTCGCCACGCTCGTCGTCAACAAGCTGCGCGGCGGCCTCAAGATCGCCGCCGTCAAGGCGCCCGGCTTCGGCGACCGCCGCAAGTCGATGCTCGAGGACATCGCGATCCTGACCAACGGCCAGGTGATCTCGGACGACCTCGGCATCAAGCTGGAGAGCGTCACGCTCGACATGCTCGGCCGCGCCAAGAAGACGCGCATCGACAAGGACAACACGACGATCGTCGACGGTGCCGGCAAGAAGAAGGACATCGAGGCGCGCATCGCGCAGATCAAGGCGCAGATCGAGGAGACCACCTCGGACTACGACCGCGAGAAGCTGCAGGAGCGTCTGGCCAAGCTCGCGGGCGGCGTTGCCGTCATCCGCGTGGGCGGTGCGACCGAAGTCGAGGTCAAGGAGCGCAAGGATCGCGTCGACGACGCGATGCACGCCACCAAGGCCGCGGTCGAGGAAGGCATCCTGCCCGGCGGCGGCACGGCGCTGCTCTATGCGATCCGCGCGCTGGAAGGCATCAAGGTCGCCAACCACGACCAGCAGGTCGGCATCGAGATCGTGCGCAAGGCCCTCCAGGCCCCGGCACGCCAGATCGCCGAGAACGCCGGTGCGGACGGCTCGCTGATCGTCGGCAAGCTGCTCGAAGGCAAGTCGGCCACGCAGGGCTTCAACGCCCAGACCGGCGAGTTCGTCGATATGGTCAAGGACGGCGTCATCGACCCGACCAAGGTCGTGCGCCTCGCCCTGCAGGATGCGGCGTCGGTCGCGGGCCTGCTGATCACGACCGAGGCGATGATCGCCGAGGCGCCGAAGCCCGAAAAGGCGCCGGCGGCTCCGGCGGGCGGCATGGGCGACTACTAAGTCGCGCTCCGTCCGGAACGAACGGGAAGGGCCGCGGCGTGAAGCCGCGGCCCTTTTCCGTTCCGGTCAGTCGGTGCGGCAGGTCTTGATCCCGAATAGCGTGTAGGCCGGGCAGAAGCGGAATATCGCTGTGGCGATCGGCACGATGCCGATCAGTGCCCACGGCGTCTGCGGGCCCCAGAAATACAGCGAAAGGATGAGCAGCCCGGCGACGATGCGCAGGATGCGGTCGATACTGCCGACATTGGCTTGCATGAAGGTTTCTCCCGATAATTTAGATAATCCTTATATTCGCACGAAAAGCGCGCCTCGTGACGGGCAAAATGTCGCGCCTTTCCGCTCGCGAACGGAATTCTGGACGTCCCGGCCCGGCGCCCTGTAGCTTGCGCCCCCTGTCATGCGCGCCATTTTCGACGTCATCCTGCCGGTCTTCGGCATCATCCTCACGGGCTGGTTCTCGGGGCGCATCAAGCTGCTCGGGCCGGACAGCTCGGAAGCGCTGAACAAGTTCTGCTACTGGTTCGCGCTGCCGCCGGTGCTGTTCCTAGGCCCGGCACGCGTCCCGCTCGACCAGGTGTTCAATCTTCCCTTCATCGCGACCTTCATGGGCGGTGTCGCGATCACATGGCTGATCGCGCTGGTCGTCGGCGTGGTCGCGTTCCGCGACCGTCCGGCGGTGACGGCACTGGCACTCCTCAGCGGCACGTTCTCGAACGCGGGCTACATGGGCATCCCGCTGTTCCTCGCGGCCTTCGGGCCCGAGGGCGTGCTGCCCGCCGTCATCTCGACCGTCAGCTACACGCTGCTGCTCGTCGCAGCGACCGTCATCATCGTCGAGGCCGACCTTGCCGGGCAGGGCGGGGCGCTGCGCGCGTTCGGCAAGGTTCTGAAGGGGCTCGCGACCAGCCCGCTGATCGTCGCACCGCTCTCGGGCCTCGCCTTCAACCTCTCCGGCCTGCCGATGCCCAAGCCGCTGACGAATTTCTGCGAACTGCTAGGGGCCGCGGCCGGGCCTTCCGCGCTGTTCGCGATCGGCCTGTTCCTGTCGACGCGTTCGCTGGGCACGCTCGTGGGCGGCAAGAAGCTCGCGGAAGTGGGCTGGCTCGTCTACGTGAAGCTGGTCGTCCAGCCGCTCGCCACGTGGTGGCTCGCCGGCTATTTCGGGCTCGACGCGTTCTGGCGCGGCTCGGCCGTCATCCTCGCCTCGCTGCCGACGGCGGCCCTCTGCTTCGTGCTCGCCCAGCAGTACAAGCAGTTCGTCGAGCGCGCGTCGGCGACCATCCTGATCTCGACCGTGCTGTCGCCGGTCGTGATCTCGACGATCATGATCCTGTTCGAGGGGATCCGTCCGGGCTGAAGAATTCGCGCGTGCGCGCGATCGCTTCGGCAAGACCGATGCGCTCGATCGTCACCCCCTCGGGGAACGCCTTGGCGAGGCGCGAGGGAAAGCGCGAATCCAGCAGCACGAACACGCCCGTGTCGTCGGCGCGGCGCACCAGCCGTCCGAAGGCCTGCTTGATGCGCAGCCGCACGAGCCGGTCGTCGTAGGCCGCCTTGCCGAAATGGGCGCGCCGCGCCTTGTGCAGGATGTCGGGGCGCGGCCAGGGTACGCGATCGAACACGATCAGGCGCAGCGAGCGGCCGGGCACGTCCACGCCGTCGCGCACGGCGTCGGTGCCCAGCAGGCACGAATCCTCCTCCGCGCGGAAGATGTCGACCAGCGTGGAGACGTCGAGCCGGTCCACGTGCTGCGCGTAGAGCGGCAGGCCCGCGCGCTCCAATGCCGCGCCGATGCGCCCGTGGATCGCGCGCAGCCGGCCGATGGCCGTGAACAGGCCCAAGGCACCGCCCTTCGACGCCAGGAAGAACTCGCGATAGGCGGCCGCGATGCGGTCGGGCTCGTCGCGCTGCAGGTCGGTGACGACGAAGACGCGCGTGTTCTTCGCGTAGTCGAACGGCGAGGGGACCTGTGCGCGCGTCCAGTCGGGCATGTGGACGGCGCCGGTGCGCGCGGCGGCCGCCGCCCAGTCCGCCTCGATATCGCCGGTCGCGTCGGTCAGCGTGGCCGACGTGACAAGTGCCCCGTGCGAGGGCCGCAACACGGCGGCGGCAAACGGCACGGTCGGGTCGATCCAGCGCCGGTGCACGCCCACGTCGGAATCGCGCCCGTCCATGCGTTCGAGCGCCATCCAGTCGACGAATTCCGGCGGTGTTTCGCCCGACAGCGCCTTCAGCATGCCGCGCCAGCCGGCCAGCTCGTTGCCCGCGCGCCGCGCGATGCCGCGCGCCACCGCCTCGATGCGCGCGCGCGTCGCGGTGTCGAGCTCGGCCGCCTCGTCGTCGAGCCGTTCGACCAGCAGCTTGGCCAGCGCCATCATCGGATCGGCGATGCGCGCGAGCGCGGCATCGAGCTTTTCCGCCGCCTCGATCAGCCCGTCGAGCGGCGGGCGGCAGTCGGTTTCCAGCGAATAGCCGTCGCCGGCATCGGATGCGGCGCGCGCGAGTACTTGCCGGCGCACGACGGCGAGGAAGGCTTCGGTCGGTCCGTTGGTTTCGCCGGCCAGACGCTGCAGCCAGCCTTCGCCGGGCAACGCGCGCGCGGCGGCGACGGCTTTTTCCAGCAGGTCCGGCCCGCCATCGATCTCGGCGACCAGTTCGCCAGCACGCGCCTTGAGGCCCCGCACGCGGCTGCGGCTGCCGCTTTCGGCCCCGACGATCCAGCGGCGCAGCTCGACCGTTTCCTGGCCCGTCAGCGCGCCGCCGAATGCGGAATCGGCCGCATCGAACACGTGATGGCCTTCGTCGAACACATAGCGCGTGGGCAATGTCGACTGCGCGGAGCCGGCGGAAAGATCGACGGCCGCCGCACCCAATGCCGCCTGCATCATCACGAGTGCGTGGTTGGCGATGACGATCTCGGCCTTGCGCGCGCGGCGCACCGATTTCTCGATCGGGCAGCGCGCATAATGCGGGCACGCCGAATAGATGCATTCGCCGCGCCGGTCGGCGAGGCCGCGCGTGCGCGCCTTGCCGACCAGATCGGGCAGCCACGCCGGGAAATCGCCGCCGACCATGTCGCCGTCGCGGCTGGCGGCCGCCCAGCGCGCCATCAGGCCCAAGGCGGGCGCATCCTGCGGGCGCGTCGCGATCCCGCGCACCGCATCTTCCAGGTTGAGCAGGCACAGGTAATTCTCGCGCCCCTTGCGGATCACGACCTTGCGCGCCTTCGTCGCCGGCTCGTCGTGCAGCCGGTCGAGTTCGCGGTCGATCTGGTGCTGCAGGTTCTTGGTGTAGGTGCTGATCCACACCGCCCCCTGGTTCTTCTCCGCCCACAGCGTGGCGGGGGCAAGATAGCCGAGCGTCTTGCCGACCCCCGTTCCGGCCTCCGCGACGACGAGGCGCGGGGCGTCGGCTTCGTCGCGCGGGGCGAAGGCGCGCGTGACGGCCGAGGCATAGTCCGCCTGTTCGGGCCGCGCCTCGCTGTCGGCCCCCAGCATGTCGGCAAGGCGGCGGCGCGCTTCGTCCGGATCGACGGGCAGGTTGCCGGGCGGCGGCTCGGGTGCCGTCTCGCTCCATTCCTCGATGCGCCGCCACGCTTCGAGCCCCTGCACCGAGCGGTCGGTCTCGTAAGCGCCCGGCGTATCGCCCAACGCGGCGAGCACCGATTCGGCCCAGCGCCAGCCACCGCGCGCCATCGCGCGCGCGGCCCCGACCACGTCGGGATTGCGCGCGACAAGCGGTTCGGCGAGTTCGGCCAGCAGCAGGCGCACGGCCTCGTGCACGGCCTGCACCTCGGCCGACAGGCCGTGCGGGACCGGCAGCCCCACCGCCTCGGCAAGGCCGCGCGCGGTCGGCAGGCAGAAGCGTGCCGGCCGCACGAACGCGAAAAGCTCCAGCGCGTCGTAGCAGGCGAGCCTGTCGAGCCCGAGCCGGCGCGCGGTCGCGGGTGCGTGCACCGCGATCGGCGCTTCGGTCATGGCGCGCCGCGCCGCTTCCGACAGGCGGATCTCCTCGATCTCGCCATCCGCGGTCAGCCATGCGGCCTGCGCCACACCCGCGGCGACGACGGGGGCGGCGGGGACGCGCACGAGCGACGTGCGCGGATTGCTGCCGCGGAAGGGGACGACCGTGGTGTCGGCCGCAGGGGGCGAATCGCGCATGGCCCATCATAGGGCCTCGGCGGGCGTTGACGCACCGGCGCATGGGCCCTAGTTTCGCGGGCCGTTTCGACATTTCTTTCCGAGAGCGCCATGACCGATTCGCCCACCCCCCTTTCTTCCGCCCCGCCGACCCGCGCGGACGCGATGAAAGGCCGCGCGTGGCCGTTCGAGGAGGCGCGCCGCCTCGTCGCGCGCACCGGCGAGAAGGTCCCGGCGAAGGGCTATGTGCTGTTCGAGACCGGCTACGGCCCCTCGGGCCTGCCGCATCTGGGCACGTTCGGCGAGGTCGCGCGCACCACGATGGTGCGCAACGCCTTTGCCATGCTGTCGGACGTGCCGACCAAGTTGTTCGCCTTCTCCGACGACATGGACGGGCTGCGCAAGGTGCCCGACAACATCCCCAACGGCGACAAGCTGGCGGCACATATCGGCATGCCGCTGACGAGCGTGCCCGACCCGTTCGGCAAGTTCGACAGCTTCGGCGCACACAACAACGCGATGCTGCGCGACTTCCTCGACCGGTTCGGCTTCGAGTACGAGTTCAAGTCATCGACCCAGATGTACCGGTCGGGTGCGTTCGACGCGACGCTGCTCAAGGTGCTGCGCAGCTACCGCGCGATCATGGACATCATGCTGCCGAGCCTGCGCGAGGAGCGCCGGCAGACCTATTCGCCCTTCATGCCGCTGTGCCCGAAGACCGGCCGCGTGCTGCAGGTGCCGACCGTGGAAGCCAAGCCCGACGCGGGCACGATCGTCTGGCGCGACGAATCGGGCAACCTCGTCGAAACGCCCGTCACCGGCGGGGCGTGCAAGCTGCAATGGAAGATCGACTGGGCGATGCGCTGGACCGCGCTGGAAGTCGACTACGAGATGTCGGGCAAGGACCTGATCGATTCGGTCAAGTACTCGTCCAAGGTCGCGCGCGCCATCGGCGGCAAGCCGCCGGAGGGCTTCACCTACGAGCTCTTCCTCGACGAGAAGGGCGAGAAGATCTCGAAGTCGCGTGGCAACGGGCTGACGATCGAGGAATGGCTGACCTACGGGCCGGCCGAGAGCCTGTCGCTGTTCATGTACCAGCAGCCCAAGGCCGCCAAGCGCCTGCATTTCGACGTGATCCCGCGCAACGTCGACGACTACCTGTCGTTCGTCGAGCGCTATCCCACGCAGAACATGCAGCAGCGGCTCGACAACCCGGCCTTCCACATTCATGGCGGCAAGGTGCCTGCGCCCGAAGCCAACGGCCTGCCGTTCAGCATGCTGCTCAACCTCGCCGGTGTCGCGAACTCGCTGGAGCCGGAGGTGCTGTGGGGCTTCATCAGCCGCTACGCGCCCAAGGCGTCGCCGGCGGCGAACCCGATGCTCGACAGGCTCGTGCGCCACGCGATCGCGTATTTCCGCGACTATGTCGAGCCGACGCGCGCCTTCCGCAAGCCCAGCGACATGGAGCACGCGGCCATCGCCGATCTGGATGCGTGCCTTGCGAAGCTCGCCGCCGACGCGAGTGCCGAGGACATCCAGAACGAGGTCTACGCGGTGGGCAAGCGCCACCCGTTCCCCGAACTGAAGGCGTGGTTCCAGGCGATGTACGAGACGATGTTCGGCGCCAGCCAGGGGCCGCGCATGGGGTCGTTCATCGCCCTCTACGGAATCGACGCGACGCGCGCGCTGATCGCGCGCGTGCTGTCGGGCGAGATGTCGAAGGCTGTCTAAACCCCCATTTCCCAGAAAATATTTAATCCGAAGATTGGTTAAAGCATTAAAAATATTATAGTTTCTGGTGATTGGCGGTGTGGCTTCTGGCTTTGAGTATTATAAAAAGAGTAGCTCTTTTTAATATACCCTGTATTTATACTCATAAAGGAGCAGCTCGTTATGAGTAAAGATGCAATCGAAGAAACCCCAACTCCACCGGCCTTGAAGCCGGAAGAGTCAGTGCGCCAAGCCATCATTAAGGACCTCTTGCGTCTCGGATGGCGAGAAGTCCAGCTCCGGTGGAAGCCAGAGTGGCCAGTTCCGAAGACGCCACACGACCTAACCAAGCGCGAACGCGGCCAGAAGTACGATACTTGCGGCAGTGCAGATCTTGTGGCTTTTGCGGACACGAGCGGTGAAGCACATGCCCTGCAGATCATTTTCGAGTTCAAGGCGCCTGACATCAACGCTGGGAAAGCGCAGCTCATCCGGTATTTGAGCAGTGAGCCATTGGTCAAAATGGGCTTCTGGACAAATGGAAGCCAGACCCTCGCCATCTACAAGTGTCATTCTGCCGATTGGGTGGAGGTCGAAGGCGCGAAGCTGCCCCAGCCAGGCGATGACTTTACGCAAGCTCCGGCGACGCCACCGACTTGGGTCACGCTGAAGGTGCCCAGCGAAGCGGAGCTGTCAGCGGTGCTGCGCCGAATCGTTGCAACCGTGGTGATCTCCGATCCGATTGCCACGCGCCGCGAAGATCAGTTGCGCGAACTCCTCCACCTCATGTTGGTCAAGCTGGAGAGCGACGCTGTTTTTAGCCGCTCTGCTCGGCAAACTGAGCCAGTTGATTTCCGCATTTATGGCTCGAATGCCGACAAGATGTCGCGGACAGTGGAGAAGGCTCGAGAGCTGTTCCGTGACTATTTTACACGCCAGCGGACCCGCATTTTTCTTCCGCATGACCGCGATGAACTTCTCCTCAGCGACGGGACCATTTACGCGGTCGTCTCGGAACTGTGGCCCTATCGAATTCTTGGAGACGAGATCGACCTACTTGCTAAAGCCTTCCAAATCTTCCGGACGTCTGCCCTCAAGAGTGGCGAGGGCCAGTACCTAACTCCGCTAAGAGTTGTCCGGCCCGCCGTCATGGCGATGGACATTACCTCGTCCGACAAAGTCATTGATCCTGCATGTGGTACGGGTGGCTTTCTTATCGAGGCACTTCGCCAAGTCGCACTCAAAGAGTTTCCTAAGCCGGAGGAGGCGTGGAACCTCATCAAGTGGGCGAACGACAACCTCTATGGTGTCGACAAGGACGATATTGGCGTGAAGCTAACTCGCGCAATGATGGTTGCGATGCGTGACGGCTCTACCCATGCCCTTCTCGGCGATGCCATTCAGGCTAACGCGTGGGCAACGAAATATACGAAACTACGAGACGAGCTGGGTACCACGGTCGCACCATTCGTTCACGAGCAGTTTACGGTAGTAATGACCAATCCGCCATTCGGCGAGGATCTGAAGGTCAAGGCCGCTGACTGTAAGGGAGCGGGATACACGATTTCCAATGCTGCCGCGATGAAGGGGCCGACGCACTTTGTCGATCTAGAGATCGGACTCGTCTATCTTGAGCTCTGCTATCGCCTTCTAATTGTTGGTGGTCGGATCGGAATTGTTCTCCCGGAGACCTACTTTTTTAGCAAGAAGTACCGCTGGTTGCCCGACTGGTTGGAACCGCGCTTAAAGCTACGCGGCATGCTGAACATCCCGATGGAAGCTTTCGAGGAGTTCTGTAGGGCCAAGACTAACTTTTACATCTTTGAGAAAATCTCGACGCCTATGGGCAAGGCCGGCAAGGAGAATGCGTGATGGCCGTGCATAAGCCGAAATGGTTCTCGGACGAGTACGTGATGGTCTCGACCGCCCCGACTTGTGGCCTAACCAAAGGCGGTCGACTTTTGAAGAAGGTCGACCCTGTCACCGGACTGCGTATACAGACAAAAGACCCCGACACGGGCGCGCATGTCGATGTCATCAACGACCGCCTTCTCGACGATATGCATGCGCTTACCAAGCTGAAGGGCGCCCCAAAGTCGACAGCCAGCCTGCCTGATACGCTGAGCTTTGTGCCGGCCTCAAAAGTCCGGATGAGCTGCGCAGTGCCCGCTTACTACGATCACCGGTACGAGGATCACTTTCGAGCAGCACTCACCTCTGACAAAAATCTGTCCGGGTTCAGTGCTGCTACTCTAGAAGAGTTGCAGGACAGCGGGGTTATCACGATCCGTGGCGGGCATGGCTCCCCATCTCAGGAGCAGCGAGTCGGTGATGTTCCTTACATCAAGGTCTCCGATCTGCGCGCAGGGCACGTGAACATCAATCCGACTAACCGTGTGCCGCGTGCGATTGCAGAAAGCTTCTGGCGTGGTAGCTCCTCTGGCCTTCTGGCGTTCGATCTCGTGTGTCCAGAACGAACTTCAAAAAATATCGGTGATTTCTGCGTCCTGATGCCCGGGCAGGAGCGAGTAATGATGACTAAGGAAGTTATCGTTCTTCGCCCGGGGCCGAAGGCAGATTTCGACGCTTTCTTCCTTCTCTGGGCAATGACCTTGAAGATCGTTCGAGATCAGTGGAAGCGCGTCGTTTTCATGCAGACCAACCGCGAGGACGTTGGCAAGCGGTACTTAGAGCTTTCAATCCCTATTGCCCCTGACGCGAAGCGCGCAGCTGCGGTATCCAAACCATTCCGCGACTACTACACCAAGATCGCCGAAGCTCGGGTCGGTCTACGAGAATACTTGGCCACGAACGGACAGCACCATTTCTTTGTCTCTGGTGCCGAAGCTGATGAAGCGGAAGGTGCTGCCGTAGAGGAATAGGGAGCTTTGTAACTATGATCTGTGCAGGTTTGGCTAGGGCAACTTCAACCTAGGGCCTTACTGGCTGACCCACAGGATGCGGTGGCAGAAGACGACGTCCGACACTTCGAGGACGCGTTCGCCGTGCGCGGCGTTGAGCGAGGTCAGCTCCAGCTTGCGCTGGCCCTTGCGGATCAGCTGCTTGGCCATCACTTCGCCGGCCGTGGTCTTGACAACGCAGCGGTCGCCGCGGCGCAAGGAAGCCTGCGGCGAGACGACGATCGTGTCGCCGTCGCGATAGACCGGCTCCATGCTGTCGCCCGACACCATCAGCGCGTAGGCGTGCGTGTCGGCAAGCTCGGGGAACAGCAGCTCGTCCCAGCCCGCACCGGTCGGATAGCCGGCATCGTCGAAGAAGCCCTTCTCGCCGGCCTGCGCGTAGCCGATCACCGGCACGCGGCGCATCGCACCCGCCACGCTGGGTACTGTGCCGATATAGCCGACGAACTCCGACATCGTCGCACCGGTCGCCTCGAGGATCTTGGAGATGCTCTCGGTCGACGGCCAGCGCGGCCGGCCGTCGCGCGACACGCGCTTGGACTTGTTGAAGGTGGTGGGGTCGAGCCCGGCGCGGCGCGCGAGGCCCGACGGCGAGAAGCCATGATCGCCTGCGAGCTGATCGATGGCCTGCCAAACATCTGCGTGACGGAGAATCATGTGTGAATTTTTACTCAAGCTTTGACGGATTGCATTAGGTATGTATACCAATATCACCTAGCAAGTGAAAAATTCCTTATGTTTGTATGGATTGCGTCCCTCACACCCCTTGTTTTACGTTTGTTCTTTCAATTCCAGATGGTGTCATGCGGCAGGCGGACGGGGCGATCGGCAGGGGCGGAAAGGGCGGGGGCGGCGGGTTCGCGCCGGCCGGTGCGGCAGCGCTCGTCGTGTTCCGCGACCAGACCGAAATCGGCTGGCTGTGCTGCCTGAAGCGCGGCTTTCGCCACTGCGCGGTCTGGGTCCGCGCGGGCGATTTCTGGATCCTGCAGGAAGCGCTTTCGAACCAGACCTTGCTGGGCATTTGGCCGGCCTGCGAGGGGGCAAGGCTGGTCGCCGCCCTGCGCGCGTCCGGGCACCATATCGTGCCCGCGCGCATCGCGGCCGCCCCGCGCCGGATCGCCCCGATGCTGCCCTATAGCTGCGTGGAATCGGTCAAGCGCGTGCTCGGCATCCATGCCTGGTCCGTGCTGACCCCCTGGCAGCTCTACCGGCATTTGATCCGGGGGCATGCGAAATCGCGATTGACAATTGCCCTAAATAGGAATATTTAATTAAACAGGCTCGATTTCCGGGCTCTTTTCGTTCCTGAAGGACCGCCATCGGGGCGCTCCGGGGCCGGAAATAGGTTTTAGTGCCAACCTTCGAAGCTGGAGATGTCCCATGGGTGGTTTTTTCTCGGCCCCGTCGATTCCCGCTCCGCCCCCGCCCCCGCCGCTTCCCGAGCCGGTCGACCCGGACAAGGAAGCGCGCGAGGCGCGCATCAAGGCGATGATCCGCCGCCGGCGCGGCCGCGCCGGCCTCGTCGCGACGGGCGATCGCGGCGTGCTGACGGCCGCGTCGGCGCCCAACATGCTCGCCACGCGTCTGGGGGAATGACGATGGCGGACACCGACATCGAAACCGCCGCGCGCGAGACGCTTGCCCGCTACCGGCGCGCGCGCCAGTCGCGCGGGAGCTGGGAAACGGTCTGGCAGGATTGCTACGAGTTCGCGTTGCCCCAGCGCACGCCGACGGGAACCGGCGGCATCGAGCGGCGCGGCGAGCGCCTGTTCGACGCCACCGCCGGCGATGCGGCCGAGCAGCTTGCCGCCTCGCTGATGTCGCAGCTCGTGCCGCCCTGGTCGCGCTGGTTCGGCCTGCAGCCGGGCGGCGAGGTGCCCGAGCCGCACCGTGCCGCGGTGGGCGAAGTGCTGGAGAAGGCTGCCGCGATCCTGCAGGCGCATTTCGACCGCTCGAACTTCGCGATGGAGATCCACCAGTGCTTCCTCGACCTCGTCGTCGCGGGCACGGCGATGCTGCAGTTCGAGGAAGCGCCGGCAGGGGCGGACTCCGCGTTCCGCTTCGCGGCCGTCCCGCTCGGCCGGCTTGCACTCGACGAATCGTCGGAGGGTGCCTTCGACATCGTCTACCGCACGAGCGAGCTCACCGCCGAACGGCTCGTCGCGCGCTTCCCCGATGCCGCGTTGCCGGATTCGATCCGCAAGACCGATCCGCGCGGCGGTGCGGAGCGGCGCTTCGCGGTGGTCGAGACGCTGCAGGCCGAGCGGCCGGGCTATCGCTACATGGCGCTGCTCGAGGACGGCACGGACGCGTCCGGCCCCGTCGTGCTGGCGCAGGGCCGTTTCGAGCAACCGCCGTTCCTCGCCTTCCGCTGGCTCAAGGCGCCGGGCGAGGTCTATGGCCGTTCGCCCGTGATGAAGGCGCTGCCCGACATCAAGACCGCCAATAAGGTCGTCGAGCTCGTGCTGAAGAACGCGTCGATCGCGGTCACGGGCATCTGGCAGGCCGACGACGACGGCGTGCTCAACCCCGCGAACATCCGCCTGCAGCCGGGCACGATCATCCCGAAGGCGGTGGGTTCGGCGGGCCTCACGCCGCTCGAGGCGCCGGGCCGGTTCGACGTGTCGAACCTCGTGCTCGACGATCTGCGCGCGCGCATCCGCCATTCGCTGCTCGCCGACCGTCTCGGCCAGGTCGACAGTCCGACCATGACCGCGACCGAGGTGCTGGAGCGCTCGGCCGAGATGTCGCGCATCCTGGGTGCCACATACGGCCGGCTGCAGGCCGAACTGCTCACCCCCTTGATCGCGCGCGCCATCGCGATCCTGCGCCGGCGCGGCGAGATCCCGCCGGTGCTGATCGACGGGCGCACGGTCGAGCTCCAGTACAAGTCGCCGCTCGCACTCGTGCAGGCGCAGGCCGACGTGCGCAACGCGATGCTGTGGATCACGCAGGCTGCCACGCTGGGGCCCGAAGCGATGGCCGTCGTCGATGCCGGTGCGGCCGCACGCTGGATGGCGCGTGCCTTGAGCGTGCCGGCCGATCTCGTCCGCCCGCCGATGGCCTCGCCCGCACAGATGCTGATGCAGGCGCTGGCAGCCCCCCAACCCAACTGAAGAAAGGAAACTCCATGACCGAGACGATCGCGAACAATCCCGCACCGCCGCCCACACGGCCGGAGCACGTGCCCGAGAAATTCTGGGACGCCGACGGCAGCCAGGTGCGCGTCGAAGCGCTGTCGAAATCCTATACGGAGCTGGAGCGCAAGCTCTCCGGCATGATCCCGGGGCCGAAATCGCCCGAGTGGGAGCAGAGCTGGCGCAAGGCGATGGGCGTGCCCGATGCGCCCGACGCCTACCGCATCGTGCCCAAGGACGATCTCGTCGCCGCCGACGCCGAGGTCAACCGCCGCCTGCACGCGGCCGGCTTCACGCCGCAGCAGGCGCAGCTCGTCTACGACCTGGCCGTCGAACGGCTCGTGCCGATGGTGCAGGACTATGCCGAAGGCTATCGCGCCGAGATCGCGCGCGAGCGTCTCGCGGCCGAGTTCGGCGGCGCCGACAAGTGGGCCGCGCTCGCCCCGCAGATCGCGCGCTGGGGTTCGCAGAACCTGCCGGGCCATGTCTACGAGGCGCTCGCCGCGTCGCCCGAAGGGATCCGCGCGATGCATCGCATGATGTCGTCGGGCGAGCCGGACCTGCGCGGCTTCGGCGGGGCATCCCAGCCGCTCGACGAAGACGGGCTGCGCAAGCTGATGTCCGACAAGCGCTACTGGCGCGACCACGACCCGGCGGTCGTGCGCGCGGTCAGCGAGGGCTTCAAGCGGCTCTATCCGGATCGCGATTCGTGAATCATGAGGCTTGACACGAAAACAACCTAGGATTATATTACGAATCGTTCCGCCCCGCCCTTTGTGTGGGAGAACGGAACGCCCCCTTCCAGCGCCAACGGGACAACCGGCCTTCGGCCCCCGCGGCACCGCCCGACCATCCCCCGCGAAACGGGGTCGATGCCGCGTCCTTCGGGGCGCGGCACCGGCAACCCTCGCTTGCGGGTCCCCGAACCCGACTCTTCAAACAGAGGGACCCATGCCCGACATCGACAGAGCATTCGTCAAACAGTACGAGCACGACGTCCATCTCGCCTTCCAGCGGATGGGCTCGAAACTGCGCACGTCCGTGCGCGCGAAGAAGAACGTCCAGGGCGCTTCGACCGTCTTCCAGAAGATGGGCCGCGGCGCCGCGACGACCAAGGCCCGCCATGCGGCCGTGCCCGTGATGAACGTCGACCATTCCACGGTCGAAGTGTTCCTCAAGGACTACTACGCCGGCGAATGGCTCGACGCGCTCGACGAGATCAAGGCGCCGAGCGACGAGCGTTCGGCGGTCGTGAACTCCGGCGCCTATGCGCTGGGGCGCAAGACCGACGAGCTGATCATCGGCGCGCTGCAGGCGTCGGCGAACTTCGCCGGGGCCGACACCGACGGGCTGACGAAGCCCAAGATCCTCGCCGCGTTCGAGAAGCTGGGCGAATCCGACGTGCCCGACGACGGCGACCGCTGCGCGGTCATCGGCTGGAAGCAG
This sequence comes from Tagaea sp., assembly GCA_965279565.1. Taxonomy (GTDB): domain Bacteria; phylum Pseudomonadota; class Alphaproteobacteria; order CACIAM-22H2; family CACIAM-22H2; genus Tagaea. The sequence goes on from OZ257249.1 coordinate 1,728,820, forward strand.
TGGAGCGAGCTTCTCGAGATCGAGGAGTTCGCCAACGCCGACTATGTCGGCGACGACGAGCTGCCCTGGCAGGGCACGCAGGCCAAGAAGTGGCTCGGCACGCTGTGGATGCCGCATTCGGGCCTGATCGCGGCCGGCGGCGTGCGCTTCTGCCACTGGTACCACAAGGCGGCGGTCGGCCACGCGTCGGGCTGCGAGGTGCGCTCCGACGTGTCGTGGCACGGCGACCGCGCGTCGTTCTTCATCAGCAACATGATGAGCCAGGGAGCCGGGATCATCGACGCCGCCGGCGTCGTGACCCTGCGCTGCCGCGAGTAGGAGGAAACGATGGCTTTCGAACTGAAGAACCTGTCCGTGCTCGCCTACGCGAACGGCTTCACGCTGTGGCACTACGCCACGCCGGATGCCGCCGCATCGGTGGACGACGCGGGCTATTTCAACGCCGCCGCCGACATGCTGCGCGCCGGCGACATGATCCTCGCCAACACCGCAACGACGAGCGTGCCGCAAAGCGGCGTGTTCGCCGTCGCGTCGGTGGCGGCCGGATCGGTCGACGCCGCGAGCCTGACGCCGTTCGGCGCGTCGAACCCCGACTGACGAAGCGGCGGGCGGCTTCGATGCCGCCCGCCGGACTTCGCCCCGATCCGGAGAAACCAATGGCCCTCACGTCCATCGCCTTGTGCGCGCGCGCCCTCGTCAAGCTGGGGGCCCGCTCGATCGCCTCGTTCGACGAAGGAACGGCAGAGGCGGAAGTCGCCGCCGTGCTCTATCCCAGCGTGCGCGACGGCCTGCTGTCCGCCCATCCGTGGAGCTTCGCGACCGGCCAGGCGACGCTCGCGCGCCTCGCGCAGCGGCCCGTCGCCGACCACGCCTTCGCCTACCAGCTTCCCGCCGACTTCCTGCGCGCGCTTTCGCTGGGCACGGGCACGCGCGGTCGCGGCACCGAGTATCGCGTCGTGGAATCCGCACTCCACTGCGATGCCGACCATGTCGTGCTCTCCTACGTGTTCCGGCCCGACGAGACCGGCTTCCCGCCCTTCTTCGACACGCTGCTGATCGCCACGCTGGCGGCCGAGTTCTGCCTGCCGGTGACCGAGAGCACGTCGCGCGCCGAGCTGCTGCGCCGGATCGCGGAATCCGAGTTCCGCCGTGCGCGCCTGATCGACGCGCAGCAGGACACGCCCCAGCGCATCGAGGATTTCACGCTGGTGGAGGCGCGCCGATGAGCGTGCTGCGGATCGCCAAGACAAGCTTCGCGTCGGGCGAGATCGGCCCGGCGATGCTGGGCCGCGTGGATTTGCGCGCGTTCGAGAACGGGGCGCGCAGCTTGCGCAACGTCATCGTGCAGCCGTCGGGCGGGGTACGCCGCCGCCCGGGTCTTGCGCACGTCGCACTCCTGCCCGGCAAGGCGCGCCTGATCGCGTTCGAGTTCAACACCGAGCAGGCCTATCTGCTGGCGTTGCTGGGCGGCGAGATGCGCGTCTATCGCGACGGCGTGCTGGTCGCGAGCGTGGCGACACCGTGGACGGCCGCCCAGATCGACCAGGTCGCGTGGACGCAGAGTGCGGACACGCTGCTCGTCGTGCATCCGGACGTGCCGCCCCGGCGCATCACGCGCACCTCGCACACGGCCTGGACGGTCGAGCCCTGGGCGTTCTTCGAGGAGAAGGGCGTGCGCATGCAGCCGCACCACAAGTTCGCGGGTGCGGACGTAACACTCCAGCCGAGTGGTACCGCCGGCACCGTGACGCTGACGGCCTCGGCCGACGTTTTCGTCGCGGGCCATGCCGGCTTGCGTCTGCGCGTGCAGCAGAAGGAGATGACGGTCACGGCCGTCGCGGGCCCGCGCAACGCGACCGCCACGCTCGCCGAAGGGCTGACGCTGCCCGACACGGAAGCGACGCGCGACTGGGAGGAGCCGGCGCTTTCCGCCGTGCGCGGCTGGCCCGTGTCGGTCACGTTCCACCAGGACCGGCTCGTCGTCGGCGGCTCGCGCGACCTGCCCAACCGGCTGTGGCTGTCGAAATCGGGCGACCTGTTCAATTTCGATCTGGGTACAGGTCTCGACGACGAGGCGATCGAGTTCGCGCTTCTGTCCGACCAGGTCAACGCGATCCGCCACGTCTTCTCGGGCCGGCACCTGCAGGTCTTCACGTCCGGTGCCGAATGGATGGTGACGGGCGAGCCGCTGACGCCCGAGAACGTCCAGCTCGACCGGCAGACGCGCATCGGCAGCCCGACGGACCGTTCGGTGCGCCCGCGCGACGTCGACGGCGCCACGCTGTTCGTGGGCAAGGGCGGGCACGATCTGCGCGAGTTCCTGTTCGCCGACGGCGAGCAGGCCTATCAGGCGACGGATCTCGCACTTCTGGCCCCGCATCTGGTGCGCGATCCGGTCGCCGTCGATTACGACCCCGACGACCGGCTGCTGCACGTGGTCAATGCCGACGGCACGCTCGCCACGCTGACGGTCTATCGCGCCGAGCAGGTGACCGCGTGGGCGCTGCAGACCACGCAGGGCGCGTTCCGCGCCGTCGCCACGGTCGCCGACCACACACACGTGGCGGTCGAGCGTGCCGGCGTGTGGTCCATCGAACGCTTCGATCCGTCGCTGTCGACCGACGCGGCTGTTCGCGTGGCACCGCTTCCCGACGCCACGCAATGGACCGGGCTTTCGCATCTCGACGGCAAGGCGGTCGAGCTTGTCGGCGACGGCGTGCCGTTCGGCACGGCCGTGCCCGTGGGCGGTGCGGTCGCCGCGCGCGGCGCGGTTATGTCGCTCGAAGCCGGTCTCGGCTTCGTCGCCGCGATCGAGCCGTTGCCGCCCACGCTGGCCGCCGCCGGCGGTGCCAGCCCGCGCAGCGTGCGGCTGATCGAGGCGGCGTTCCGCCTGCTCGACACGCGCCAGATGCGCGTCGACACCGGCGGCGGGCCGGTCGACGTGCCGTTCCGCAGCTTCGCCGCGACCAGCGCGTTCGACAGCCAGGTCGCCGCCTTCACCGGAGAGAAACGGGTGCGGGCACTCGGCTGGAAGCGTGCGGGCATCGACGCGCTGTGGCGCATCGAGCTGCCGGCACCGCTGCCTTTCACGCTGCTTTCCGTAACCCACGAACTGAAGGTGAATGACTGATGGGTGGTCTAGCTATTCCTGAGATCATGGCGATCCAGTCCGGAATCTCCGGCGCGGGTCTGCTCCACGGCATCGCAAGCTCCGGTGCCGCCGCATCCCACGCACAGGCGCAGGCGGCCATGCAGGCGCAGATGGCGCAGGCGCAGGCCGACCGCCAGCGCCAGCTTCTCGAGCGCCAGTACGAATCCGACACGCGCAAGCGCACGAACCTGCTCGAACGCGCCACGGCGCGCGCACGCGTGTCGTTCGGCGCGCGCGGCCTGTCGCCGACCGAAGGATCGGCGGGCGCATTGCTCGACGGCATCGAGACCGATTTCGGAATCGAGGAAGCCGAGCGCGAACAGAACTACGAGATCCAGCGCGACGGCCTCGCGCACGGGCTCGCCACGTCGCTGCAGCGCATCGAGGGCATGCGCGCGGGCAACCTGCTCGCGCACGAGTCCGACATCCAGAGCCGGATTCTCGGCCTGCTGAACTGGGGTGCCAGATCCTTCGGACGCGGCGGCGGCAGCCGACCGCGCGGACTGGTCGGCGATTTCCCGCTCGGCCAGTACGACAACCTCGCCTGACGGAGAAAAGAGATGAGCGAACATATCAGGATCGCGGCGCGTCCGCCGCGCAAGCGCTACCGCGGCGACGGCGTCCAGCGCGTCTTCGCCTTCGACTTCGCGGTCTTCCGGCCCGAGGATATCGAGGTGGGCATCGACGGCGCCGTGCTCGCCGGCGGCTATGTCGTCGCGGTCGGCGCGTCGGGCACGGGTGCCGTCACGCTCGACGCCGCACCTGCCGACGGGGCGGCGGTCGTGCTGCAGCGCCGGCTGGTCATCCGCCGCGAGACGGATTTCCAGGAAGGCGGGGAGCTGCGCGCCAAGACGCTCAACGACGAGCTGGATTTCCAGACCGCGGCACTCCAGCAGGTCGCGACCTCCGTCGCGCGTTCGCTGCAGCTGCCCGACGAGGATGCCGACGATGCGCCCACGCGCATCCCGCGTGCTTCCCTGCGCGCGCATCGCGCGCTGATCTTCGATGCGGACGGCAGGCCGGCCGTGTCGCAGGACATATATGTCGACCAGGCGGCGACAGCCGCCGCCAGTGCCGCTGCCGCCGCGGTTTCCGCTTCGGCCGCGAACGCGTCGGCGACGAACGCATCGGCATCCGCCGCGGATGCGCTTGCTTCGGCAGATGCAGCGGGCGTTTCGCAGGCACTTGCCGCCGCCAGCCGGGTCGCGACGGCGGCGGATGCTTCCGCCGCGCAGTCGGCCGCATCCGCCGTCGCGATCCCGTGGAGCTACGCGGACTCGCTCGCGATGGACGATCCGGGAACGGGCGCGATACGCTTCGACGCCGCATCGCCCGCCGCGACCGGCACCATCACGCTGTCGGCCATCGCGGCGGAAAGCGGCGATCCGGACATGTCGGATCTCGTCGCCGCGTGGGGCGACAGCACCAATCCGACCGGCAAGGGCACGCTTGTGCTGCGCAAGCGCGGGGCTCCGGCAACCTTCGCCGCGTTCGCCGTGCTGGACGTGATCGACAACGGCACTTGGCTGCGTATCGACGTGGCGCATGTCGCGTCGGCGGGAAGCTGGGGTGCAGGCGACGTCGCCTATGCGAGCTTCGCGCGCGCGGGCGACAAGGGAATCGACGGGGCCGGCACCATCGTCAGCGTGACGTCCGGCGACGCGGCACTCGTCGTCGACGGCACGTCGTCCGACCGCGTCGTGTCGCTCGCCGCGAATTCGATCGCGCCCGCGAAGCTCGCCCGGCTGGGGACGGCGGGGCAGGTGCTCGCCTCGAACGGGCCCGGTGCGGATGCCGCGTTCCAGGACCTGCCGCCCGGCGTGCCGGCGGGAACCGTCGTGCCCTACGCAGGTCTCGTCGAGCCGGCGGGCTGGCTGTTCGCGGCGGGGCAGGCGGTCGGCCGCACGGCCCATGCCGCACTCTTCGCCGCGATCGGCACGACGTACGGTGCCGGCGACGGCAGCACGACCTTCAACCTGCCCGACCTGCGCGGGCGCGTGGCGGCCGGGCGCGACAACATGAACGGCCCGCCGGCGAACCGGCTGACGTCTGCCGGTTCGGGCATCGCCGGCACGACGCTGGGTGCCGCCGGCGGCGCCCAGACGCACACGCTGACGGTGGCGCAGATGCCCTCGCACGCGCATTCGCAGAACGGATTCGTCGGCGGCCAGAACTACAGCATCCCGTCCAACTATCCCGACGGTCCCTATTCGATCGGGGGTACCACCGGCGGCGAAGGCGGCGGGCAGCCGCATCCCAACGCGCAGCCCACGCTCGTCCTCAACTTCATCGTCAAGACATGAAGAAGGAAGCCGCACCGCGCCCGCCCACGCCGGGCTTCGTCGAGTTCGTCGACGAATGGAACGCGCTGCAGGGGCAGGCCACGCCCGCGCTGCATGCGCGCATGGCCGGATGGCTCGCCGGCCATGCGGCGGAAAAGACGACGCGCCTGGTGCTGATGGCGTTCCGCGCCGGCGGCAAGTCCACGCTGGTCGGGCTCTTCTGCGCGTGGCTGCTGGCGCGCGATCCCGACCTGCGCGTGATGGTGCTGGCGGCGGAAGAAGCACTCGCGCGCAAGATGGTGCGCAACGTCAAGCGCATCGTCGAGCGCCATCCGGCGACGGCGGGGCTGAAGCCGGTGCGCGCCGACATGTGGGCGTCCGACCAGTTCGTCGTCGAGCGGTGCGCGGAGCTGCGCGACCCCTCGATGCTGGCGCGCGGGCTTGCCGGCAACATCACCGGCAGCCGCGCCGACGTGGTGATCTGTGACGACGTCGAGGTGCCCAACACCTGCGACACGCACGCCAAGCGCGTCGAGCTGCGCGAGCGGCTGGCCGAGATCGACTACGTGCTCGTCCCCGGCGGCATGCAGCTCTATATCGGCACGCCGCACAGCTACTATTCGATCTATGCCGACGAGCCGCGCACGGAAGCGGGCGAGAGCGTGCCGTTCCTCGACGGCTTCGCGCGGCTGTCGATCCCGGTCGTCGCCCCCGACGGCACGCTCGCCTGGCCCGAGCGGTTCGATTCCGACCGCATCGCGGCGGTGCGCGCGCGCACAGGCCCGCAGAAGTTCCGCGCGCAGATGATGCTGGAGCCGGTCGCGGACGGCGCATGCCGTCTCGATCCCGACCGGCTCGTCGCCTATGACTGGCCGCTCGACTATTCGGAAGGCAACGGCGCGCCGGTGCTCGCACTCGGCGGCACGCGCCTGATGTCGGCGAGCTGCTGGTGGGATCCGTCCTACGGCAAGGCGGACGGCGACGCGTCGGTCGTCGCCGTCGTGTTCGCCGACGAGGCGGGCAACCGCTATCTGCACGAGGTGAAGTATCTGAGCGTGCCGGGCGACGCGCGCGCCGAGGACGAGGCGAAGGCGTTCTGCCGGCAGGTCGCCGAGTTCGCGCGCCGCAACCACGTGCCGAACCTGCGCGTCGAGACGAACGGGCTGGGCGGCTTCCTGCCGGGCCTGCTGCGCGCGGAGATGTCGGCGAGTGCGACCGCCTGCGCGGTCGTCGGCTTCCACAATCGCGTGCCGAAGATGCGCCGCATCCTCGACGCGTTCGACGCGCGCCTCGCATCCGGCATGCTGCACGCCCATCGCGGCGTGTGGGCGACACCCTTCATCGCCGAGATGCGCGAATGGCGCGCGGATATCGGCGGCGTGCGCGACGACGGGCTCGACGCGGTCGCCGGCTGCCTGTCGGGCGATCCGGTCCGCTTCCCCGCCGTCGCGCGGCCGCACGCGCCCGACTGGCGGCCGGGTGCGGGTTCGCACCGTGCGAGCACCGAATTCGAGATCTGAAGGAGATGAGGATGGACATGTTCGAATTCACGCCCGGCCTCGCGATCGTCGCGGCCTCCGACGCGTCGAGCTTCGGGGCGATCGCGTGGCTGTTCTGGAAGCGCCACCAGGACCAGGAACGCGTGCTCGACCGGCTGCGCCAGGCCTGCCTCGACGAGACGCGCGAACTGCGCCAGGCGCTGGCCGAGTTCAAGCTGGAGGTCGCGCGCGGCTATGCCTCCATCGGCTACATCAAGGACGTCGAGAACCGGCTGACCGCGCACCTGCTGCGCATCGAAGCGAAGCTCGACGGGGCATCGTCGTGATCCCCGCATTGCTGGCACAGGTCGGTTTGCCGCTGCTCGCCCGCCTCGTCGGCGGGGCGCTGTCGCGCGTCGACCATCCGGCGGCGAAGGCGGCGGCCGGTGCGCTCGAACAGGTGGGCGCCGCGCTGCCGCCCGAACAGGTCGCCGAGGCCAACCGCCATCTCGAAGCGATGGCGCGCATCGCCAGCGAGGAAGACCGCGAGACGATCCGCGAGGTGAACGCGTCGCTGCGCGCCGAAGCGGGCAGCGAGGACGCCTATGTGCGCCGCATGCGGCCGACCTTCGGCTATGTGATGGCCGCGACATGGGCCGCCCAGATGGGCGCGGTGGCGTGGATCGTGGTGCGCGCACCCGCCGAAGCCGCCGCCGTGATCGAGGCGCTGGGTGCGCTGTCGGTCGTCTGGTCGGTGGGGCTTTCGGTGCTCGGCGTCTATGTCTACAAGCGCTCGGCGGACAAGGCGCTGGCGGCGGGAAGCCCGCAACCCGGACTTCTCGACAGGCTTCAACGCATCGCCGATGGACGTTAGCTTTGGTTGGCTAAATTTCTAAAATTACTTTGTTTTGTGCTTGGCTTCTCGACCTCAGCACACGCTCAATTACATTCTTGTTTGCACGATCGTTACTGAAGACAAAGCGTGTGCAGCAAGCGGCCATGGCCTTGTTTGTTGCTAGTGCCAAAATACCATCACCAGACTCTCTCTCCTCAGCGTTTCGCTCCGGCGAAGAAATGTAGATCACCCTATGTGGGCTGATTGGAAGCACTATAAGCGAATTCGGATCGCTGTAAGAGAGACCCAGACATACAGGAAGCCTATCGCATGTAATCAAGCTGCCAACAGTGCTAAGGTATTGGCTGTGGTCTGCAACACGCCATTGACGTGCCAGTAGCGCGTCGCGCCAGTCCCCATTCACAATGATTTCAGGCGCAAGCAAACGTCCGGAGTTTTCAATCAAGCCCGGCAGCTCCGCATTGGCGTACTCCTGAAGTCTTGGCGTAAGATTGAAGACGTCCTCTGAAAGCAGTTTTTTATCTTCAACTTCGACATATTGGCGTAGTGTGTCCGGGCCCTCTTTTACGAGCATTTCCATGCTTTCCGGACGGCGGATAATCAGGCTGATAACAAAGTTTGCGAGAACGGCGTATTCGCTGCCGTTCAAGGCATTTGATACATTTTTCTCTCGAATGAGCTTTTCAAGAACTGCAGGAGCTTTGTTGTCAATTTCCCGAGTGAACCAATCTTCCAGAAAGTGTTTCATCTCGGGAAAAATTTCATCGTTAAGTGTATTGATGTTTCTCTGATAACAAATCTGAGTAGGTGTTTTCTTGTTCGATATTAGCTGATCGCGTTGAAGTCCATGCCGATACAAATGGCCTTCATCATTTATCCATGGGGAAAAATAAAATTTAGGAATGTAGTGTTGTTTCATCGTGGCACTTCGCCGTATCGGCTATTTCCTTTCGCATTTCATGGCGGCCAATCAACCAGTTCAACTATGACCACTATCAGTTTTAGCCATTGGCTGGGGTCCCAAAATTAGTGGTCTTGAACACGCGCTCTACTTTTGATCGTAGCAAGTGCCGTCGTCGTTGCCCAGATGCTCCTGTCAGATATTTGCTCGACAGGCTTCAACGCGCGGTCGAAGGGCGCTAGCTTGGACGGGAAATGGCGACTCCGATCTATCACATGTGCCGACGCGACGAATGGGCGGCGGCCGAAGCGTGCGGAAGCTATCCCGGCTCCTCGCAGGACCGGGCGGACGGCTTCATCCATTTCTCGACCGCCGGGCAGATCGCGGCGAGTGCCGCCAAGCACCGCGCCGGGCAGGACGATCTGGTGCTGATCGAAGTGCCGGCCGAATCGCTGGGCGACGCGCTGAAATGGGAAGCGTCGCGCGGCGGGGCGCAGTTCCCGCATCTCTACGGGGCACTCGCGGTCAGCCACGTCACGCGCGACGCACCGCTGCGCCTGGGCCCCGACGGGCGCCACGTCTTCCCGTGGGGGCTTGCATGAACTGGTACGATCTCGCCTTCCCGCTGGTGCGCGGCATCGATCCGGAAACGGCGCATGGCTTCGCGGTCAAGGCGCTCGCGAACGGCTTCGTGCCCACGCCGGCCCCGGTCGACGAACCGTCGCTGCATGTGAAGCTGTGGGGCCTCGATTTCCCGAACCCGGTCGGCCTCGCCGCCGGCTTCGACAAGGACGCCGAGGTGCCCGACGCGATGCTGGCGCAGGGCTTCGGCTTCGTCGAGGTGGGCTCGGTCACGCCGCGCGCGCAGACGGGCAATCCGAGGAAACGGCTCTTCCGCCTGACGCAGGACGAAGGCGTGATCAACCGGCTCGGCTTCAACGGCAGCGGTCTCGACGTGGCGCTCGCCAACCTCGCGGCGCGCAAGCGGCGCGGCATCGTCGGCGTCAATCTCGGCAAGAACAAGGAAACGGAAGACGCCGCCGACGATTACGTCAAGGGCGCGCTCGCCTTTGCACCCGTCGCCGACTATCTGGTCTGCAACGTCTCGTCGCCCAACACGCCGGGCCTGCGCGCGTTGCAGAGCCGCGAGGCGCTCGACCGCATCGTCGTGCGCGTGCAGGAAGCGCTCGCCACGCTCGCCGCCCCGCCGCCGCTCGTCTTCAAGATCGCGCCCGACCTGGTCGACGCCGACCTGGAAGACGTCGTGCGCGTGGCGCTCGACCGGAAGCTCGCCGGCCTGATCGTCGGCAACACGACGCTGTCGCGCCCCGACACGCTTTCCGATCCGCAGAAAAGCGAGACCGGCGGGCTCTCCGGCAGGCCGCTTTTCCCGCTCTCCACGCGCATGCTGGCGAAGACCCGGACTTTGGCCGGGCGCGATCTGGTGCTGATCGGGACGGGCGGCATCTTCGACGCGCGCGACGCCTACGCGAAGATCCGCGCGGGGGCCTCGCTCGTGCAGCTCTATTCCGCGATGGTCTATCGCGGGCCGGGGCTGGCGGCGGAAATCTGCCGCGGACTGCCCGCCCTGCTGCGCGCCGACGGCTTCGCGTCGGTCGCCGACGCGGTCGGGACCGGTTCGGCGTTGACCGACGCGCGCGGATAGGGAATACCGGACTTCGAATGTCGCCGATCTCGCTCATCCTGCCGGCCGTCGCCTATGTCGCCGCGAGTTTCGCGGTCGGCCTCACGTCGGGCACGACGCTGGGCATCGCCGTGTTCGCCGCGGGTGCCGCCCTCCACGCCATCATCGTCGCGGCCCGGCTTGCCGGGCAGGTCGAGAACGCGGTGCGCGCGCAGGCGCAGATCCGCCGCGAGATCGCCGCCGCGCGCGAGGAAGCGCGCGGGATCCTGGAAGCGATCGAGAATGCCGCGCGCACGCGCCCCGACCTCGGCCACGTGATGGGCGAGGTGAAGGTGCTGCAGGGGCTGGTCGAGAAGCTGTCGGGCCAGCCCGTGCCCAAGGCGGGCGAGCCCGCGCGCCCCGATCCGTCCTATGGCGACGCGCAGGTGCTGGATATCGTGCGCGACGCGCTGCGCGAGAACCGCGTCGAGCTCTACGTGCAGCCGATCGTCGACCTGCCGCAGCGCCGCCGCCGCCATTTCGAATGCTTCAGCCGCGTGCGCGCCCCGGACGGCAACGTGATCGGGCCGGAACGCTATCTGGCACTCGCCGAGAAATTCGGCCTCGTCACGGCGATCGACAACATGCTGCTGTTCCGCTGCGTGCAGCTCGTGCGCCGCATGCAGCGCACGAACGCGGGTGCCGGCATCTTCGTCAACATCTCGGAACACACGCTCGCCGACACGCGCTTCTTCGCCGAGTTCGTCACCTTCATGGCGCAGAACGCCGACCTCGCGCACAACCTCGTCTTCGAGCTGGCCGAGGGCCACACGCGCCGCCTGTCGGACATCCAGTGGGCGGAGCTCGACCGGCTCGGCAGCCTCGGCTTCCGCTTCTCGATGGACCAGGTCGGCGACGTGCGCCTCGATCCGGCCGCACTCGCCAAGCGCAATTTCCGCTTCGTCAAGATCGACGCGCGCAAGCTCGTCGAATACGCCAACGGGGCGAGCGGGGCGGAGTTCCTGCGCCTGCGCACGCAAATGATGGACCGCAGCGTGGCCCTCGTCGTCGAGAAGATCGAGAGCGAGGCCCAGCTCGTCGAGGTGCTCGACCTCGAGGCGGATTACGGACAGGGCTTCCTGTTCGGCGAACCAAAGCCCCTGAAAGAAGAGAAGTGACCGGACGCCTCGAAGGCATTGCGGCGATCGCCGATCGCTACGACGCGTTCCTGCTCGACATGTGGGGATGCATCCACGACGGGGTGACGGTGTTCCCGGGCGTGCCCGACCTGCTGGCGCGCCTGCGCAGGATGGGCAAGCGCACGGTCGTGCTGTCGAACGTGCCGCGCCTCGTGCCGCTGCTCGTCGAGCACATGCCGAAATACGGAATCGAGGCCGCCGCGTTCGACGCCATCGTCACGTCGGGCGAGACCGCATGGCGGGCGCTGGAGCGCGGCGAGCACGGGCTCGGCCGGAAATTCCTGCATGTGGGGCTCGAAGGCAACATCGTCGATCCCGCGACGATCGGCTACGCGATGGTCGACGACGTGGCCGAGGCCGATTTCGTGCTCGCCACCGGTGCCGCGGGCAACGGCACGCTCGATCTCGACGCGCTGGCGCCGCTGGTCGCCGCGGCGCGCGAACGCGACCTGCCGATGGTCTGCGCCAATCCCGACCTCGAGGTCCTGCGCGGCGAGCAGCGCTTCCTGTGCGCGGGCACGCTCGCCCGGCGCTACGAGGAGATCGGCGGCCGGACGATCTATTACGGAAAGCCGCATCGCGCGGTCTACGAGCAGGCGATCGCGCTTTCCGGCGTTCGCGACCGGTCGCGCGTGATCGGCATCGGCGACGCGATGCGCACCGACGTGGCGGGCGCGCGCGGGGCCGGAATCGACCAGGCCTTCATCCCCGGCGGCATCCACGGCGAGGCGATGAACGCGCCGATGGGCACGCTGCCAAGCGTGGCCGCCATGGACGAAGTTTCGGCCCAGTTCGGCTTCGCGCCGACCTATGTTTTGGCCGAATTGCGCTGGTAGTTTCCGAGTCGCGCAAATCGACCGCGCTGCAGCACCCGGCCGGAGTTTTCCGCAGGGCTGTGGACAAGACCCCGTCCGTCCATTGAATCAATCCTTTGCCGGGCGAATCGGAAGTCGGCCGACTCGCACTGCTAGGAGTGCCCCCGTCCTGCCGTTACATTTGCAAGGCAGGAGAAGGACATGGCGGAATTTACCAAGCCGAATCTGGCGGACTGGGAGAAGCTCGCGCGCGCCGAACTGAAGGGTGCCGCGTCGGACACGCTTGCCTGGACCACGCCCGAAGGAATCGTCGTCAAGCCGCTCTATACCGAGGCCGATCTTGCCGGGCTCGAGCATATGGGCGGCATGCCCGGCATCGCGCCCTATGTGCGCGGTCCGCGCGCCACGATGTACGCCAACCGCCCGTGGACGATCCGCCAATATGCCGGCTTCTCGACGGCCGAAGAATCGAACGCGTTCTACCGCAAGGCGCTGGCCGGCGGGCAGGCGGGGCTGTCGGTCGCCTTCGATCTCGCCACGCATCGCGGCTACGACAGCGACCATCCGCGCGTCACCGGCGACGTCGGCAAGGCGGGTGTGGCCATCGATTCCGTCGAGGACATGAAGATCCTGTTCGACGGCATCCCGCTCGACAAGATGTCGGTGTCGATGACGATGAACGGCGCCGTGCTTCCCGTTCTCGCCGCCTTCATCGTCGCGGGCGAGGAGCAGGGGGCCACACAGGCGCAGCTTTCCGGGACCATCCAGAACGACATCCTCAAGGAGTTCATGGTCCGCAACACGTACATCTATCCGCCGGCCCCGAGCATGCGGATCGTCGCCGACATCATCGCGCATACGGCGACACACATGCCGAAATTCAATTCGATCTCGATCAGCGGCTACCACATGCAGGAAGCCGGGGCGACCTGCGTGCAGGAGCTCGCCTTCACGCTGGCCGACGGTCTCGAATACGTGCGCGCGGCGCTCTCGAAGGGGCTCGACATCGACGCGTTCGCGCCCCGCCTGTCGTTCTTCTTCGCCATCGGCATGAACTTCTTCATGGAGATCGCCAAGCTGCGCGCCGCACGCTTCATCTGGGCGCGCGAGATGAAGAAGCTCGATCCCAAGAAGGCGGACAGCCTGGCGCTGCGCACGCACTGCCAGACCTCTGGCGTGTCGCTGACCGAACAGGACCCCTACAACAACGTCGTGCGCACGGCGTTCGAGGCGATGGCGGCGGCGCTGGGCGGCACGCAGTCGCTGCACACGAACTCGTTCGACGAGGCGCTCGCTTTGCCCACGCCCGCCTCCTCGCGCATCGCGCGCAACACGCAGCTGATCCTGCAGGAAGAGACCGGGATCGCGCGCGTCGTCGATCCGCTGGCGGGCAGCTACTACCTCGAAAGCCTGACCGCCTCGATGGTGGCCGAGGCACAGAAGCTGATCGACGAGGTCGAGGCGCTGGGCGGCATGACCAAGGCGGTCGAGAGCGGCATGCCCAAGCTGCGCATCGAGGAAGCCGCCGCGCGCCGGCAGGCGCGCATCGACCGCGGCGAGGAAACCGTCGTCGGCGTCAACAAGTACCGCCCGGCCGAGGCGGAGAAGATCGACATCCTCGACATCGACAACAGTGCCGTGCGCGACAGCCAGATCGCGCGCCTGAAGCAGGTGCGCGCGAAGCGCGACGCCGGCAAGGTCAAGGCGACGCTCGCCGCCCTCGCCGACGCGGCGAAGTCGGGCAAGGGCAACCTGCTGACGCTCGCGATCGAGGCGATGCGCGCGCGCGCCACGGTGGGCGAGGTTTCCGACGCGCTCGAAGCGGTCTATACGCGCCACCGCGCGACGATCCGCTCGGTCACCGGCATCTACGGCTCGGCCTATGACGGCGATGCCGGCTTCACCCGCATCAAGGAAGACGTCGCCGCCTTCGCGAAGACCGAGGGCCGCCGGCCGCGCATGCTGGTCGTCAAGCTCGGCCAGGACGGGCACGACCGCGGGGCGAAGGTGATCGCCACCGCGTTCGCAGATATCGGCTTCGACGTCGATGTCGGCCCGCTCTTCCAGACGCCGGAAGAGGCCGCCCGCCAGGCGATCGAGAACGACGTGCATGTCGTGGGCGTGTCCTCGCAGGCCGCCGGCCACAAGACGCTGGTTCCCGCGCTGATCGCGGCGCTGCGCGCGGCCAAGGCCGAGGACATCCTGATCGTGTGCGGCGGCGTGATCCCGCCGCAGGACTACCAGGAGCTGATCGATGGCGGCGTCGCCGCCATCTACGGCCCCGGCACCAACATTCCGCACGCCGCGGCCGAGATTCTCGGCCTGATAAGGCGCCGGCGGAAAGCAGCCTGAACACTTAACGAATTCGGCCCCCGGCAAGAGCGAAGAAGCACATGGACGACAAGAAGACCGGTTCCGGACCCCGCCGCCTGCGCACGATCGAGGCGCAGCCCGACACGTCGATCCGTGCGGCCAACGATCCGGGCGGCCCGGTCTACGAACCGCTGCCGCCCGTCGGGCGCCGGAGCTTCCTCGTCGCCGCGTCGCTGAGCGGGGCGTGGATCGTCGCCGTGCTCTGGTACGCGAACGCGCAGGTCGGCTTCTCGGCTTTCGGCGAAATGCTCCCGCACGAGCTGGGCGCGTTTGTCGGCGGGGCCGCGATGCCGCTGATGGTGCTGTGGTTCGTGTTCGCGTATCTCGCGCGCGGCCGCGATCTCGCGCGCCATGCGCGTGCGCTCGAAGTGCGTCTTTCCGAGCTCGCCTACCCGGCCGAGCGCGCCGAGATCAAGCTGCGCACCATCGGCGAAAGCCTGCACGAGCAGGCGCAGGCACTGGCCGCCGCGTCCGACAGCGCCACGAATCGCCTTTCGGAGGCGCGTCAGGGCCTGTCGACGCAGGCAAGCGAGCTGACGACCGTTTCGGATCAGGCCGCGATGCGCGCCATGCAGGTGATGGCCGGCCTTCGCCGCCACGCCGACGGGCTGGAGCGCGTCACGGCACTTCTGTCGAGCCGCGTGCAGGTCGTCGAGGCCGCCGTGCGCGAGCAGGCCGATGCGCTGTCGGGTGCCTCCGACCGCGCGCTGTCGCAGTCGCGCGAGATCAACGCCACGCTGCGCGAGCAGATCGAGACGCTCGCCTCGACCAACGAGAAGACCGCCGCCAACGCCGGTGCCATCCGCGAAGCGCTGCGCGAGCAGTCGCAGGACCTTGCCGAGACGACCGAGCGCGCGCGGGCGCGTGCGGCCGAAATCCGCTCGATCCTCGCCGACCAGAGCTCGGCCCTGATGGACGCCACCGAAGGCGCCCTCGACCGGGCGCGCGAAGTGGGCGAGTTGCTGCGCAAGCAATCCGAAGCCTTCGCCGACGCCGCCGAAACCGCCGAGGGCCGTGCGAGTGCGGCATCGGTCGAGATGGGCTCCGCCCGCCGCTCGGCCGAAGCGGCCAGCGACAATCTTGCCGAAGCGTCGGACAAGCTGCTGACGCTCGCGCGCGAGCTTGCCAAGCAGAGCGAGACGACCCAGAACGCGCTGCGCGCCCAGATGGCGACACTCGCCGAGACCGCCGGCGACGCGCAGACGCGCGTCGACACGGCCGGTGCCGCGATCCGCGAACGCACCGACGACGTGACGACCGCCGCCGTGCGGATGAACGACGTCGCCACGAATCTGGGTGCGGAAACGCGCAACCTGCAGGCCACGCTCGAGCGGCTTGCAGCGCGCACCGAGGCGTCGAGCGAATCGGTCCGCCGCCAGGGCCACGAGCTTGCCACCGCCGCCGACCAGGCCGTCGCGCGCGTGCGCGCGGCGGGCGAGGCGTTCCACACCCAGTCGCGCGAGCTGGCCGATGCCGCCGCACAGGCGCTGGCGCGCGTGGGCGCCACGACTGCCGGATTCTCGGAAGTCGCGCGCGAGGTGAGCCTGCGCACGCAGGAAGCCGAGGCGAAGGCCGCCGCGATCGGCGAGGACATGCGCCGGCACGGGACTGGCCTCGTCGAGGCGGCCGACACGGCCGGCCGTTCGGCGAGCGAGGCGGGGGCGAAGCTCGCGCGCGAGGTCGAGACGATCCTGCGCGCATCGGGCGCACTCGCGGCCGAAGCGCTGTCGACCGAATCGATGCTGCAGACCGAAACGCATCTCGTCGCCGAAGCCGCCACGCGCGCGCGCGCGTCGGTCGAGGGGGCAGGTGCCGCGCTGAAGGCGCGCATGGAGGATCTCGACGCGTCGAGCCGGCGCGTAGGCGAATCGCAGGTGGCCCTCGACGGACTTGCCCAGCGCAGCCAGGAATCGCTCGACCGCGTCGCCGCGCGCGTCGACGCCTCGGGCGAGGTCGCGCGCCGTCGCGCCGACGAACTCGTCGTCGCCGCCGACCAGGCCGCCCAGCGCGTGCGCGTCACCAGCGAAGGCTTCCGCGTGCAGGCGCAGGACATGGTCCATGCGGCCGATCTGGGTCTCGTGCGCGCCGAGGAGCTTGGCGCCACGCTCAAGCGCCGCGCCGAGGAGATCGATTCCGCCAGCGAACGCACCACCCAGCGCCTCGACACGCTCGCCGAACACGTGCGCGCGCAGTCGGTCGTGCTGTCCGACACGGCGGGCGAGACCGCGCAGAAGCTCGGCAATTCGGGCGAGGCGGTGCGCCTCAAGGTCGAAGCGCTCGAAGGGGCGGCCGATGCCGCGATCGCGCGTCTTGGCGACGCGGCGACGTCGGTCGACCGGCGCGCCAAGGATCTCGACACGACGGCTTCCCTCGCCGCCCAGCGGCTCGAGGAAAGCGGCGAGAAGCTGCGCGCGCGCGGGCTGGAAGCGGAGGCGAACGTCGCCGCCGCGACCCAGCGCCTCGATGCGACGGCACTCGCCCTCGGCCAGGACGCGCGCGAGGTGGCGACCGCACTCGACCGTGCCGCCGCGCGCATGGAAGCGACCGGCGAGGTCGCGCGCAACGAGGGTGCGCAGCTCGAAGTAGGTGCCGAACAGGCATCCGCGCGCGTGCGCGCCGCGGGCGACGGGTTCCGTCAGGAAACGCAGGGGCTGGTGCGCGCCGCCGAGACCGGCATGGCGCAGGCCGACGCCTATGCCGAAGCGCTCAAGCACCGCGCCGAGGAAATGGTGCAGACCTCCGCGCGCGTGGGCGAACGGCTCGACGCGCTGCACGGTTCGTTGCGCGGCCAGACGATCGAGCTTGCCGAGACGGCGAGCCAGAAGGCCGGCGAGCTCGACCGGGCGGGCGAAACGCTGCGCCTGAAGGCCGAAGCGATCGACGCGACGGCCGAGGCCGCGCGCCTGCGCATCGACGAAGCCGCAAGCGACGTCGCGCGCAACGCCAAGGATCTGGATGCGACCGCGCATCAGGCGACCCAGCGCCTGCGCGACGGGGCCGAACAGCTGCGCCAGCGCACGATGGAAGCGGAATCCAACGTCGCCGCCGCGACCCAGCGTCTCGACGCGACCGCCGCCTCGCTCGCCAAGGACGCGCACGACGTGGCTGTCGCCGTCGACCGCGCCTCGGCGCGCATCGAGGCGACCGGTGCGGTGGCCGTGCGCGAGAACGAACAGCTGGTACTCGCGGCCGACCAGTCGACCCAGCGCCTGCGCGCCACCGGCGAGACCGTGCGGAGCGAGACCAACGCGCTCGTCCATGCCGCCGAAGCGGGAATCGCGCAGTCGGCCGCCTATGCCGAGACGCTGCGCCAGCGCGGCACGGATCTTTCCGAGACCGCCGGACGCGTGGGCACGCAGCTCGGCGAGCTGCACGAGGGCCTGCGCATGCGGACGATCGAGCTCGGCTCGGTCGCCGAGGACAAGACCGCGATTCTCGAACGCTCGGCGGAGACGCTGCGCCTGGGCACCGAGGCGATCGACGCCGCGGCGGCCGCCGCACGCCTGCGCCTCGACGAGGCCGCCGGCGACGTGGCGCGCAACGCGCGCGATTTCGACGCGACCGCGCATCAGGCCACCTTGCGCCTGCGCGAAGGGGCCGAAGCGCTGCGCCAGCGCGCCGGCGAGGCCGACGCGAGCATCGCCGCGACGACCCAGCGCCTGGATTCCAGTGCGGCATCCCTCGCCAAGGACGCGCACGAGACGGCCATCGCCGTCGACCGCGCGACCGCCCGCATGGACGCGAGTGCGGAAGCCGCACGGCGCGAGAACGAGCAGATCGTGCTTGCCGCCGACCAGTCGGCCGCGCGCATCCGCGGGGCGGGCGAGACGTTCCGCACCGAAACGCAGGCGCTGGTGCATGCGGCCGAGCAGGGGCTTGATCGTGCCGGCCAGCTCGAGACCGCGATCGCGCAGCGCGCACTGGAGACCAGTGCCGCCGCCGACCGCGCGCTCACGCGCCTCGACGAGGCGGCCGATTCGCTGCGCAAGCGCGGGCTGGAGATGACCGAGGTTTCCGGGGCGGCCGTGCTGTCGATCGGCGGTGCCGGCCAGGCGCTGCGCCGCGAGAGCGAGGAACTGGCGAGCGCATCCGCGCAGTCGGCCACGCGCGTCAACGAGATCGCGGCCTTGCTCGACCAGCGTTCGGGCGAACTCGCCTCGATCGCGGCCCAGGCGGGCCAGCGGCTGCGGGAGACGTCGGAATCGCTGCGCGCGCGCACGGGCGAACTGGAAGGGTCGGCCGAGCGTTCGGCGATCCGCGTGGGCGCCATCGACGCGGCCCTGCGCGACCAGACGCTGGCGCTGCTGAAGGGGATCGAGCAGGTCTCCGGCCGTGCCGGCGAAGTGGGTGCGGTGCTGGAAAACCAGGTCGCCGCCGTCGCGCGCGCGTCCGACGACGCGACGGCGCGCCTGCGCGCGTCGTCCGACGTGTTCCGTGACCGCGCCACCGAGATGCAGGCGCTGTCCGTCGCCACGACCGAGAAGGTCTCGGCGACCGGTGCCGAAACCGAACGCCGGCTGCAGGCACTTGCCACGCAGGCGGTCGAGACGTCGGCCCGCCTCGACGAGAGCGGCGAGGCTTTCCGCCAGCGCCTTGCCGACATGAACCGCGCCGCGACCAGCGTGGGCGGCCTGATGGCCGAGGCGAGCGAGACGTTCCGCCGCCACACCGGCGACCTGCAGGTCGCGGTCGACGGGGCGCTGTCGCGCATCGGGCAGGCCGGGCAGGCCATGCGCGAGCGCACGGTCGACCTCGGCGGTGCGGCCGACGCGGCCGAGGCGCGCCTGTCGATGGTCGCCGAACTGCTGCGCGGCAATGCCGGCTCGCTCGCCGACATCGCCGACCGTTCCGCGATCAAGCTCGACGCGCTGGGCGAAGCGCTGGTGCGCCGGGCGGCCGAGCTTTCCGCCATGTCCGATGGTACTGCGGCCCGTCTCGCCACGGTCGACGCCACGCTCGGCGAGCAGCGCGAGAATCTCGTGCGCACGCTCGAGACGCTGGGCGATCGCGCCAACGAGCTGGGCCAGGTCCTGCGCGGCCAGGCCGACCATCTCAACGGTGTGGTCGCCGAAGCGGGCGAGCGCCTTTCGGAAGTCGGCGCGCAGTTCGACCGGCAGGCCCGCGAGGCCGCGGATGCCGCGACGGTCGCGAGCCAGCGCATCGGCGAGACCGGAACCTCGCTGCGCCGGCGCAGCGACGAGCTGCAGTCGGCCGCACAGGACGGCGGCATGAAGCTCGAAGCGACCGGCGAAACCTTCCGCCGCCGCGCGGAGGAGGTCATGGCCGCTGTCGGCCAGGCCGCCGCGCGCATCGCGGGCGTGGGCGAAAGCTTCGCGCGCCAGACGCGCGAGCTGGGCGTGGCGATGGATGCCGCCGAGCGGCGCATCGCGGAAGCCGAACGCCTGCTCGCGGTCCAGTCCGAGACGCTGGATGCCGCGGCCTCGAAGGTCACGCGCGAAGCAAGCGACGCGACCGACGCGTTCCGCCGCCAGGCCGACGATCTCGCCGCCGCCGCCGCATCGGCGAACGACGCGCAGTCGCGCCTCACCTCCAGCGAGTTCGAGGCCAAGCGCGGGCGCTTCCTGCGCGCCTCGCGCCTCGTCGTGGAGGGGCTCAACTCGCTGTCGATCGACCTTGCGCGCACGCTCGATCCGAGCGTGACCGACCGCGTTCTGAAGGAGTTCCTCGGCGGCGACCGCGGCGTGTTCGTGCGCCGCCTCTTGCGCCTCAACTGGGGAACGACGGGCCGCGTCGTGCAGAAGCGCTACGGCGAGGACGCCGATTTCCGCCGCTACGTGACCGACTATCTCTCGCAGTACGACCGCCTGATCGCCGACGCGCGCGAGGCCGATCCGGAAAACGTGCTCGTGTCGACCTTCCTGTCGGCCGACGTCGGCAAGCTCTACATGACGCTGGCGTCGATCGTGGGCTGGAAGAAGTAGCGGTTCCTTACGCCCGCCATTCGGGCACGGCACGCGCCATCGCCCAGAGCAGCCTGTCGAGGGCGGGGGCCATGCCGTCCTTGCGCTGGCGCGTGTTGGTGAGGCCGGCCCAGCACAGGCCGCGCGCCGTGCGCACCATCAGCGTCGCCGTGCCGGCAAGGCTGCCGCCGTGCCAGCGGTTGCCGGCCGGGTTGATCGACCAGCCGCACGCATAGCGCGGGTTCGCCGCGGTACCGGTGACCATCGCCTTCGTGGCGGCGGCACTCAGCAGCGGCGGGCCGGCGGCATCGGCGAACAGCGCCACGTCGGATGCGCTTGCGAGCCAGCCGCCATGCGCGTCCATGCGCCGCACATTGATCGCATAGGGATCCTGCCCGTCCTGCCCGTGATAGCGCACCTCGTCGGGCCGCCGTTCGGCCAGCGTGTTGCCGGCGAGCGCCATGCCGGCCGCACCGGCCTGTGCCAGCACGGCCTCGCGCACATAGGTCTCGTAGGGCTTGCCCGTGACCTTCTCGACGACGCGGCCGAGCAGGCAAAAGCCGAAATTGGAATAGGCGTACGCCGTGCCCGGCGCGCTCGCGAGCCGCACGCGCAGGCCTGCCGCGATGACGTCGTCCATGGCGACCAGCGGCGGCATGAACATCGGGTCGGTCGCGTCGTTGGGCCAGCCGCCGGCCGTGTGCGTCAGCAGGTGATGGACCGTGATCGCGCGCAGGGGCGAAGCTTCCGGGATCGGCCCGCCGGGTTCGCCGAGCAGGCCCGTGGGGCCGAGTACGCGCGCGTCGAGCGACAGCCGGCCGGCATCGACCAGCGTGAAGATCGCGACCGCCGTGATCGACTTTGAAATGCTCGCCAGCCGGAACCTGTGTGCTGGAGCGAGCTTCGTGCCGGCGACATTGTCGGCGAGGCCGAATGCGGCGGCGTAACCGACGCGCCCGCCCTGCGCGAACGCCACGCTCAGGCCCGGGACGGGAAATTCGCGAAGATAGCCGGCGGCGAGTTCGGCGATCCGCGTGCGCGCGGAAGACGAAGGCTCAGCGAGGGCTGCCGCTGCCGTCCGGGGTGCGACAAGGAATGCGAGTCCGCCCGCCAGCACGCCGCGTCTGGATATGCGCATCGCGCGATCCTCCCCGGCGCCATCCTAGCGCGCCGGACGCGCGCGGTCAGTAGAGCGAGCCGTCCACCCGGAAGACCAGCGAATAGCACAGCAGGATCGAGATCGCGGAGCCGCCGCAGGTCATCGGGACCATCAGGTTCTCGACCGTCTTGTGGCGGTCGTTGTGGCCCAGGACCAGCCGGCCGCGCCGCCACGTGGATTCGCCCGTGCGCGCCATGTGCTTGTAGCGGTCGAGGAAATGCGGCTCGCGCGCGATCCGGTCGCGGTGCAGTTCCATGAAGGACTGGCCCGTCGGGTCGCGTTCGAGCGAGGCGACCTCCATCGTGCCGCACAGCCGGTAGGAAAGCGCGAAGGGATCGTGCGACACGTCGAGCATCCAGATGCGCGGCAGCAGGTCGGGGATGTCGACGGGATCGAAGGCGCGGCGCGACGGCGGGCCGCCGTCGGGCGCGATCGCGCGCACATATCGCCACAACCGGTCGATTTTCGGATGCCAGCCGGGAATTCCCGCAGGCGGGACGATTTCGAAGGAAACCTGGGACATGTGCCTGCGGGTCGAAGGGCGATGCCCTACTTATATACCATGACCGGCAGGCAGGCGGCGACCGTCACACCTTGCCGTGGCAGTGCTTGAATTTCTTGCCCGACCCGCACGGACAGGCTGCATTGCGGGAAGTGGCGCCCCACGTGGCCGGATCGGCCGGATTGACGCGCGCCGCGCGCGCCGCCTTGGTCGGCGAGGCGGCCGGTCCGTCGCCCGGCATGCCGTCGGGCGAGGGGTGCTGGGCGAGCATGCGCGAGGCATCCGGATCGGGCGGCAGCATGTCGCCCGGCGGCGGGCCGTCCATGCGGATCTGCACGAGGGCGAGCAGCGAGGTGATCCGCTCGCGGAACTCCTTCAGCATCGCCTCGAACAGCTCGAAGGCTTCCTTCTTGTACTCGTTGAGCGGATCGCGCTGGCCGTAGGCGCGCAGGTTGATGCCCTGGCGCAGATGGTCGAGCGTCAGCAGATGCTCCTTCCACGCGTGGTCGAGCTCCTGCAGCAGCAGGCTCTTCTCGACCTGGCGCATGATGTCGGGGCCGACATTCGCGGCCTTCTCGGCCATCTTGCGTTCGACCGCGTCGGAGATGCGCTCGCGGATCTGCTCCTCGGCGATGCCCTCTTCCTTCGCCCAGTCGGCGACGGGAAGGTCGAGCGCGAAGATGCGGCGGATCTCCTCGTGCAGCAGGCCCGTGTCCCACTGCTCGGGATAGGCGTTGTCGGGGATGCAGCGCGCGATCAGGTCCTCGACCGTCTCGTGGCGCATGTCGACGATCTGGTCGGCGACGTCTTCCTGGCGCATCACGTCGCGGCGCTGCTCGTAGACGACCTTGCGCTGGTCGTTCATCACGTCGTCGTATTTCAGCAGCTGCTTGCGGATCTCGAAGTTGCGCGCCTCGACCTTCTTCTGCGCCTTCTCGAGCGCCGCATTGATCCAGCTGTGGACGATCGCCTCGCCCTCTTTCAGGCCGAGCTTGGTCAGCATCCCGTCCATGCGGTCGGACCCGAAGATGCGCATCAGGTCGTCTTCGAGCGACAGGAAGAACTTGGAAGCGCCCGGATCGCCCTGGCGGCCGGAACGGCCGCGCAGCTGGTTGTCGATGCGCCGGCTCTCGTGGCGCTCGGTGCCGACGACGTAGAGACCGCCGGCGGCCAGCACGATCTGGCGGCCTTCCTCGATCTCGGCCTTGATGGCGTCGATGCGCGCGGTGCGCTCGGGGCCTTCCGGCATGTCGCCAAGCTCGATGCGCACGCGCATGTCGAGATTGCCGCCGAGCTGGATGTCGGTGCCTCGGCCGGCCATGTTGGTGGCGATCGTCACGGCACCCGGGCGGCCGGCCTGCGAGATGATCGCGGCTTCCTGCTCGTGGTAGCGCGCGTTGAGCACCTGGTGCGGCACGCCGCGCTTGCGCAGTTCTTCGGACAGCGATTCGGACTTCTCGATGCTGACCGTGCCGACGAGTACCGGCTGGCGGCGCTTCATCGCCTCGTCGATCAGGTCGACGATGGCAGCCGATTTCTCGCGCGCCGTCCGGTAGACCTCGTCGTCGGCGTCGATGCGCGAGACGGCCTTGTTGGTCGGGATCTCGACGACATCCAGCTTGTAGATCTCGGCGAACTCGGTCGCCTCGGTCATGGCCGTGCCCGTCATGCCCGCCAGCTTCGGGTACATGCGGAAATAGTTCTGGAAGGTGATCGAGGCGAGCGTCTGGTTTTCCTGCTGGACGCGCGCGTTTTCCTTCGCCTCGAGCGCCTGGTGCAGGCCTTCCGAATAGCGGCGGCCTTCCATCATGCGGCCGGTGAACTCGTCGATGATGACGACCTTGTCGTCCTTGACGATGTAGTCGACGTCGCGCGCGAACAGCTTGTGCGCGCGCAGCGCCTGGTTGGCGTGGTGGACGAGGCTCACGTTCGCGAGGTCGTAGAGATTGCCGCTCTTGAGCAGGCCCGCCTCGGTCAGCAGCGCTTCGATCTTCTCCGCACCCGCTTCGGTCAGCGAGACGGCGCGCGCCTTCTCGTCCTTCTCGAAGTCGGCCGCTTCCAGCTTCGGGATCAGCTTGTCGACGGCGATGTAGAGTTCCGAGGAATCGTCCGTCGGGCCCGAGATGATCAGCGGCGTGCGCGCCTCGTCGATCAGGATCGAGTCGACCTCGTCGACGATGGCGAAGGCGAAGGGCCGCTGGACCATGTGGTCGAGGCGGTACTTCATGTTGTCGCGCAGATAGTCGAAGCCGAATTCGTTGTTGGTGCCGTAGGTCACGTCGCAGGCGTAGTTCTTGCGCCGTTCGTCGTCGGTCAGTCCGTGCACGATGGTGCCGACCGTCAGGCCGAGGAAGCGGTAGATGCGGCCCATCCATTCGGCGTCGCGCTTGGCGAGATAGTCGTTGACCGTGACGACATGCACGCCGCCGCCGGGAAGCGCGTTGAGGTAGACCGCGAGCGTGGCGACGAGCGTCTTGCCTTCGCCGGTCTTCATCTCGGCGATCATGCCGCGATGCAGCACGATGCCGCCGAGGAGCTGCACGTCGAAATGGCGCTGGCCCAGCACGCGGCTGGCGGCCTCGCGCACGGTCGCGAACGCGTCGACGAGCAGGTCGTCGAGCGTCTCGCCCTTGGCGAGCCGTTCGCGCAGCCAGCCGGTGCGCGCGCGCAGCGCGTCGTCGGACAGCGCCTTGACCTCCGGTTCCTTCGCGTTGATCGCGAGGACCAGTCGGTTCATACCCTTGAGAATGCGGTCGTTTGAGGACCCGAAAATCGCTCGGGCAATGGCGCCGAACATGCAGACAGACCTCGATAATCGCGGAATTCGCCGACGGGCGGGCCCCGGCGCGGGCAGGGGAGAGATAGGGCCATAAAAGGGGCGTGTCAACGCGGCCCTCGCGGCCCGTTTTGCATCCCTGTCCGGCCTTGTTCGCGCCCGCTCTCCCGTGCAAGAGTTCCGCCGCCCATTTCCGGGCCCGATGAAAGGATTCTTCCGATGCTTCGCCTTGCAGCACGCCTTGCCGTCCTTGCCGTGCTGACCGGCCTTGCCGGCGCCGCCGCGGCGCAGGCGCCGCGCCCCGTGCCGGTCCCGCCGGGCGAGGATCCGGTCGTCGCGCGCGTCGAGGGTGTCGCCATCCGCCGCTCGGACGTGGTCAATTTCCAGCGCTCGCTGCCCCCGCAGCTCCAGCAGATGCCGGTCGAGGCGCTGTTCGAGCCGATCGTCGAGCGTCTCGTGTCGCAGAAGCTGATCGCGGCACAGGGCCGCAAGGACAACCTGCAGAACGATCCCGAAGTGAAGGCGCGCATGCTCCAGTTCGAGGAGCGCGTGATGCAGGAGACCGTCCTCAACCGCATGCTCGAGAAGCGGATGACCGACGCGGCGCTCCGCGAGCGCTACGCCGTCTACCAGAAGGAAAATCCCGGCCGCGAGGAGATCCGCGCGCGCCACATCCTTGTCGCCAACGAGCAGGCGGCCCAGGGCATCATCGCCGAGCTCGGCAAGGGCGGCGATTTCGCCAAGATCGCCGGCGACCGGTCGATCGATCCGGCCGGCAAGCAGTCGGGCGGCGATCTCGGCTTCTTCGGCAAGGACGACATGGTGCCGGAATTCTGGAACGCGGCCTCGGGCCTCAAGGAAGGCGAGACGACCAAGGCGCCGGTGAAGAGCCAGTTCGGCTGGCACGTCATCCGCGTGGAGGAACGCCGCGCGGCGACCGAAAGCTTCGAGGAGCTGCGCGAGAAGCTCGCCGGCGACATGTCGCAGGAACTGATGAACGGCTATGTCGAGGATCTGATCAAGAAGGCGAAGGTCGAGCGTTTCGCCATCGACGGCAAGCCGCTTCCCGCCCCCGCCAAGTAAGTCCCCAACCATGTCGCACGCCGTTTCGCCGCTCGCACCCGCGTCCTTTCCCGTCCTTCCCGCCATCGGCGGCATGCGTCTGGCCACGACGCTGACCGGCATGCGCTACAAGGGCCGCGACGACATGTTCCTTGCGGCGTTCGTGCCGGGAACGGCCGTCGCGGGCGTGTTCACGTCGAACAAGATGCCGGGCGTGCCGGTCGACTGGTGCCGCAAGTACATCGGCGGCGGCCGGGCGCGCGGTCTCGTCGTCAATGCGGGCAACGCCAACGTCTTCACAGGCAAGGCCGGTGCGGCAGCCTGTGCGGCGACCGCGAAGGCGGCGGCGGCGGCGCTGGGCTGCAAGACCGGCGAGATCTTCCTGTCGTCGACCGGCGTGATCGGCCAGGTGCCGGACGGCGCCAAGCTCGCGGCCGCGACGAAAGCGGCTTCGCTGCGCCTCGGCACCGCCTCGATCGAGGATGCCGCGCGCGCGATGATGACAACCGACACGTTCGCCAAGGGTGCGGGTGCCACCGCGCGCGTCGGCGGCAAGACCATCCGTGTGGCCGGGATCGCCAAGGGCAGCGGCATGATCGCGCCCTCGATGGCGACGATGCTGGCCTATGTGTTCACCGACGCTTCCGTGTCGCCCGCCCTGCTGCAGGCGATCCTGAAGGACGTCGCGGCGCGCACGTTCAACGCGATCACGGTCGACGGCGACACGTCGACGTCGGACACGCTGCTCGCCTTCGCGACCGGTGCCGCCGGCAACAGGACGGTCTCGAAGGCGGCGTCGCCGGAAGCCGCGGCTCTGCGCAAGGTGATCGAGGCCGTGTGCCTCGATCTCGCCATCCAGGTCGCCCGCGACGGCGAGGGTGCCCAGAAGCTCGTGCAGGTCGATGTGACGGGGGCCGCCAGCGACAAGGCCGCGCGCACGATCGGCATGGCGATCGCCAATTCCCCGCTCGTCAAGACCGCGATCGCCGCGGCCGACGCGAACTGGGGCCGCATCGTGATGGCCGTGGGCAAGAGCGGCGAGAAGGCCGATCGCGACCGGCTGAAAGTATCGGTCGGCGGCACCGTGATCGCGCGCAAGGGCATGCCGGTCCCCGGCTACGACGAAGCGCCGGTGGCGGCCCACATGCAGGGGCGCGACGTGCGCATCGCGGTCGATATCGGCCTCGGCAAGGGCAAGGCGCGCGTGTGGACCTGCGATCTGACCCACGCCTATATCGACATCAATGGCAGCTACCGGAGCTGAAGGCTGCGACGACCCGGTGCTGTCGGCGCGGCTGGCGGCACCCGCACGCGTGCTGCTCGTCGTCGCCGTCGCGCTGATCGATTCCGACGGGCGCGTGCTGCTGGCACGCCGGCCGCCCGGCAAGGCGATGGCCGGCCTGTGGGAATTTCCCGGCGGCAAGGTCGCCGAGGGCGAGACGCCGGAAGCCGCCCTCGTGCGCGAGCTGCACGAGGAGCTGGGCCTCGATCTTTCGCATGCGTGCCTCGCACCGCTGACCTTCGCGTCGCACCGCTACGACGAGTTCCACCTGCTGATGCCTCTCTACGCGGCGCGCAACTGGAAGGGCATCGCGCAGCCCCGCGAAGGGCAGGAGCTTGCGTGGGTGCGGCCGAACCGGCTTTCCGAATATCCGATGCCGCCGGCGGACGTGCCGCTGGTGGCGATGCTGCGCGACCTACTTTAGCGGCGTGGGCCGCACGTCGAGCGCGTCGGCGAGCCGGTGGACGGCGCTGCCGGGCCGGAGCGCCTTGGGCTGGCTCGCATGCGGGGCCCATGCGGTCAGGTTCACGACCTGGAACGTCGCCGGCATCCGGCCGGCCTCGGCGAACTGGTCCTCGTAGATCGCCGCCGCGCGCAGCAGGGTCGAGCGCCGCGTGAAATCCTTGCGCCGCTCGACGATGGCGTTCGCCTCGCCCATGCCGCGCAGGTCGCGCATCAGGTCGAGCGCGTTCTCGTAGGAAACCGTGATCGTGTCGGCGTCGACGACGGGCAGCGCGAAGCCCGCGCGCTGCAGCAGCGCACCCGCATCGCGCACGTCGGCGAAGGGCGATACGCGCGGACCGGCACCGCCGGTCTCGGCCATCTCCGCCTCGACCAGCGCATGGCGCAGTTCGACCAGCGTCTCGCCGCCGAGGATGGCGGCCAGGAAAAGCCCGTCGGGCTTCAGCGCGCGGCGCGCCTGCAGCAGCGCGCCCGGCAGGTCGTTGGTCCAGTGCAGCGACAGGCAGCTCACGATCAGGTCGAAGCTGGCGTCGGCGAAGGGCAGGAACTCCTCGTCCGCGACCGCGACGAGGCGCGCGGGCCCGCCGGTGCAGGGGCGTGCGCGCGCGGCCTTCATCATCGTGCTCGACAGGTCGCACTGCACGATCGTCTCGATGCCGTCGCGCGCGGCGAGCAGCGGGGCAAGCACGCCGGTGCGCGCACCCAGGTCGAGCACGCGCGGGAAATCGCGCGCGACATCGTCGAGCCGTTCGACCAGACGCTCCGCGACTTCCTGGAAAAGGAAATCGTGATCCGCGAAATGGCGCGCCGCGCGGTCGCGATGGCGACGCACGGTGCGGCGGTCGAAGACGGAGATCGGGCTACCCATGACCAGAGTGGTAGCGCGTTTCCCGCGCGCGGGAAACCTTGCGCATACGCTCCGCACGATTGACTCGCGGGGGTGCCGCGTGCTGGCATCTTTGGCCGTGAATTTCGCCCGCCGGATGTCCGAAATTTTTGCGCACGCCGCGCGCATCGGGCTCGATGCGGTTGTCCCGCCGACCTGTCTATCCTGCGAATGTATTGTCGCGTCGCCCGGCGGGCTGTGCGCGTCGTGCTGGCAACGGCTCGGCTGGATCGACCGGCCCTGGTGCGCGCGTTGCGGCACGCCGTTCGCGGCCGACACGAATCGCGGTGCGGTGGATGCGATCTGTGCCGCGTGCCTTGCGGAGCGCTCGCCGCTCGCGAAGATCCGCGCGGCGCTGCGCTACGACGATGCCAGCCGCAACCTCGTTCTCGGCTTCAAGCATGCCGACCGCACGCACGCCGCTCCGTTCTTCGGCAAGTGGTTGGCGCGCGCAGGCGCCGACGCGCTCGACGGTGCGGACCTGCTGGTGCCTGTGCCGCTGCACTGGACGCGGCTGGTCTGGCGCCGGTTCAACCAGTCCGCCCTGCTGGCGCACGCCCTGGCCCGCGAAAGCGGCGTGCCCTGCCTGCCCGACCTGCTGGTGCGCGCGCGGCGCACGCCGATCCAGGGCATGCTCGGCCGGCTGCAGCGCCAGCGCAATGTCCGCCGGGCCTTCGCGGTCCGCCCGCGTCTGGCCGCCCGCGTGAAAGGGGCGCGGATCGTGCTGGTCGACGACGTGCTGACGACCGGGGCGACGCTGGCCGAGTGCGCGCGCACGCTGCGCCGGGCCGGGGCGGCCGAAATCCGGGCGGTAACCTTGGCCCGCGTCGTGCTTCTGGCTGATATGTGAGGCCGGGCAGGGGTGGAAGTCGGCTCCCGGCACGGCTATTCTTGCAGGCGTTCGTTTCCAGGGAGTTTCCTTGCGATGGCGGCCAAGATCGAGATCTACACCAGCCCGTTCTGCGGCTACTGCGCGCGCGCCAAGCGCCTGCTGTCGTCCAAGGGCGTGTCGTTCGCCGAGTACGACGTGCTCGCCGATCCCTCGCTGCGCCCGACGATGGAAGCGCGCGCCAACGGCGGCTCGACGGTTCCGCAGATCTTCATCGACGGCAAGCATGTGGGCGGGTGCGACGACATCTACGCGCTCGACGCGGCCGGCAAGCTCGACCCGCTTCTGGCCTAGCGCCGCACGGCCGCGACGCGCTGGATGATCGCCGGGCGCGGCACTTCGACATACAGGTGTTCGTAGGCGACGACCGCGAGGTCGGGCAGCGCCAGCGTCAGCAGTTCGTTGTCGGCGAGCAGGAAATCGGGATTGCTCGGCTTGCCGTAGCGCTCGTTGCCGCGCGCGAACGTCTCGTAGATCAGCACGCCACCCGGGCCGACCGAAGCGCGCAGGGTGGCGAAGAGCGGCCGGTGCAGATAGTTCGTCACGACGATCCCGGCGAAACGCCGGCCAGCGAGCGGCCAGGGCGAGCCGTCCTCGAGATCGGCGGCGATCGTCTCGACCCCGGCAAGACCGGCCAGCGCCGACACGTCCCGATCGACCGCGACGACCGGATGGCCGCGCCCGGCGAAAAAGCGGGCATGCCGCCCGCCGCCTGCCGCAAGGTCGAGCACCGGTCCGCCTTCCGGCACCAGCCCGGCATGGGTGCGGACCCAGGCCGATGCTTCGCCCGGTCCATGGGGGGAATTCGCGTGCGTCACCCGGCTTGCCTTCGCTCCCGTTCGGTCCCAAATATAGGGAATGATCGTCTTCAACCTGCAATGCCACAAGGGGCACGGCTTCGAAAGCTGGTTCAAGGACGGGGCGGCTTTCGAGCGCCAGTCCAAGCGCGGCCTCGTGGAATGCCCGGCCTGCGGCTCGACCAAGGTCTCGAAGGGCCTGATGGCGCCGCGCCTTTCCGGCACGAAGAAGTCGCGCAAGGCCCCGGCGGTTCCGGCACAGGTGCCCGCACAGGCCGCGATGGGTAGCGATCCGGCGGTTGCCAAGGCGGTCGAGCTCCACAAGGAACTCGCCAAGCTGCGCGCGCATGTCGAGAAGAACTTCGAGCATGTCGGCGACAAGTTCGCCGAGGAAGCGCGCAAGATCCATTACGGCGAGACCGAGCACCGCGACATCTACGGCGAGGCGAGCAACGAAGACGCCGAAGCGCTGGCAGAAGAGGGCGTGCAGGTCGCGCGCATCCCGTGGGTGCGCGGCAACGACGCGTGAGTGCCGCTAGGCCTTCACCGCGAAGGCCATGTAATTGACGTCGAGATCGCGGTCGAGCTTCCAGGTGTCGAGGATCGGGTTGTAGGCCACACCGGTCATGTGCGTGACCGCGAGGCCGGGTGCGCGCAGCGCGTCGCTGACCTCGCCCGGACGCACGAACTTCTTCCATTCATGCGTGCCGCGCGGCAGCCAGCCCAGCACGTATTCCGCACCGACGATCGCCAGCAGGAACGCCTTGGGTGTGCGGTTGAGCGTGGCGACGAGCATCGCCCCGCCTTGCCGCACGAGCCTTCCGCAATCGCCCAGGAAGTCGCCCGGATCGGCCACGTGCTCGACGACTTCGAGCGACAGCACCGCATCGAACACTTCGCCCGCCGCGACGAGGCTTTCGGCCGTGGTGTGGCGATAGTCGATCGCAAGTCCCATGCGCGCGGCATGTGTGGATGCAATCCCGATATTGCGCGCCGACGCGTCGATCGCGACGACCGTGGCCCCCAGCCTTGCCATCGGCTCGGCGACCAGCCCGCCGCCGCAGCCGATATCCAGCACGCGCAGCCCCGCCAGCGGCTTGGCCGCCAGCGGATCGCGGCCGAAATGCTGGGCCAGCCGGTCGCGGATATAGGTCAGGCGGACCGGGTTGAACTTGTGCAGCGGACGGAATTTTCCGGTCGGGTCCCACCATTCCTCGGCCATCGCGGCGAAGCGTGCGACTTCGGCGGGATCCACGCTGGGGCCGGTTGCGGCGTCGAGGGCGGGCGACTGGGTCAAGGGCGGCAGGCTCCGGTGCAAAAAAATCGAGCGCGAACTTGCCCTGTCCGCGCCAAGACAGTAGATATGGCGCGCTTTGCGGGCGGGCAATGGGGAATGCGACGATACTTTCCCAAGCCCATGTCCGGAAAGGCATTTCTCGAAAGGCGAAGGGGACTATGGCACGCCTGGTACTGAAGTTCGGCGGGACGTCGGTCGCGAATGTGGAACGCATCCGCAACGTCGCCGCGCGCGTCAAGCGCGAGGTCGAGGCCGGCAACGAAGTCGCGGTCGTGGTGTCGGCCATGTCGGGGCAGACGAACCAGCTCGTCGCGTGGGTCAACGAGATCTCGAAATTCTACGATCCGCGCGAGTACGACGCGGTCGTGTCGACGGGCGAGCAGGTGACGAGCGGGCTCACGGCCCTCGCCCTCCAGCAGCTCGGCCTCAAGGCGCGCTCGTGGCAGGGCTGGCAGATCGCGCTGCGCACGGATTCGACGCACTCCAAGGCGCGCATCGAGAGCATCGACACCGACGAGCTCGACCGCGCGATGAAGGCGGGCGAGGTCGCCGTCATTTCCGGCTTCCAGGGCCTGACCGACGACAACCGCGTGACGACGCTGGGGCGCGGCGGGTCCGACACGTCCGCGGTGGCGCTGGCGGCCGCACTGAAAGCCGACCGCTGCGATATCTACACCGACGTCGACGGTGTCTACACGTGCGATCCGCGGATCGTCACGAAGGCGCGCAAGCTCGACAAGATCACGTACGAAGAGATGCTCGAGATGGCCTCGCTGGGTGCGAAAGTGCTCCAGACGCGGTCGGTCGAGCTGGCCATGAACCACCGCGTGCGCGTGCAGGTCCTCTCCAGCTTCGAGGACAAGCCGGGCACGATGGTCGTCGACGAGGAAGAGATCGTGGAAAAGCAAGTCGTCAGCGGGATCGCCTACAGCCGGGACGAGGCCAAGGTGACCCTTACCAAGGTGGCCGACCGTCCGGGCGTGGCCGCCGCCATCTTCGGCCCCCTGGCCGACGCCGCCATCAACGTGGACATGATCGTCCAGAACATCTCGGACGACGGCAAGGCCACCGACATGACGTTCACGGTCGGCAAGGCCGACCTCGACCGCTGCGTGAAGCTGCTGATGGACCAGAAGTCCAAGCTCGGCTTCGCCGACCTGAAGCCCGATCCCAACGTGGTGAAGGTCTCGGTGATCGGCGTGGGCATGCGCAGCCATGCCGGCGTGGCGCTGGCGATGTTCCGCACGCTCGCCGCCAAGGGCATCAACATCCAGGTCATCTCGACGTCGGAGATCAAGATCTCCGTGCTGATCGACGAGCAGTACCTGGAGCTCGCCCTTCGCGCGCTGCACACGGCCTACGAGCTCGACGCCGCATGAACGACGTCGCCGCCACCGCCCGCAGCACCGCCGCCCGCCGGCTCGACCGGCTGTGGGCGCGCGGGCGCACGCTGCTCGGCACGCGGCACGCGATCATGGGCGGGGCGATGACGTGGGTTTCCGAGCGCAACCTCGTCGCGGCGATCTCGAACGCGGGCGGCTTCGGCGTGCTCGCCTGCGGCTCGATGAAGCCCGAGATGCTGGCGGCCGAGATCGCCGCGACGAAGAAGCTGACCGACAAACCCTTCGGCGTGAACCTGATCGTCATGCACCCGCAGCTTTCCGAGCTGGCGCAGGTGTGCCTCGACGCGGGCGTGAGCCACGTCGTGCTCGCCGGCGGCATGCCGCCGGGCGAGATCATCAAGAAACTGAAGGACGGCGGCGCGAAGGTGATCGCGTTCGCCCCCGCACTGGTCATCGGCAAGAAGCTCGTGCGCTCGGGCGTCGACGGGCTGGTGATCGAAGGCATGGAGGCGGGCGGGCATATCGGTGCCGTGTCCACCGCGGTGCTGGCACAGGAGATCCTGCCCGCGATCCGCGAAGTCCCGATCTTCGTCGCCGGCGGGATCGGCCGCGGCGAGGCGATCCTGTCGTTCCTCGAGATGGGGGCGGCCGGCGTGCAGCTCGGTACGCGCTTCGTGTGCGCGCGCGAGTGCGTGGCGCATCCCGCTTTCAAGAAGGCCTTCATCCGCGCTTCGGCGCGCGACGCGGTCCCCTCGGTGCAGCTCGATCCGCGCTTCCCGGTGATCCCGGTGCGCGCACTCGCCAACAAGGCGACGGTCGAGTTCAACGCCACGCAGCGCGAGGTCGCCGCCAAGGTCGACCGCGGCGAACTCGACATGAAGGCCGCCCAGCTCGAGATCGAGCATTACTGGGCCGGCGCCCTGCGCCGTGCCGCCGTCGACGGCGACGTCGAGAACGGCTCGCTGATGGCCGGCCAGTCGGTCGGCATGGTCACGCGCGAGCAGACGACCGCCGAGATCGTCGACGAACTGGTCGGACAGGCGCTCGACTCGCTGGTGGCGCGCGAAAGCGAAGCGGCGGGAGCCGCCTGATGGATACGGCGCTCGGGCCCGGTGCGACGCGCCGACTGCTCAAGCGCCTGCGCGACATGATGGCGGCGGCGGGGAGTGCGCAGCAGCGCCTCGACCGCATCGTCAAGATCATCGCCGCCGACCTGATCGCCGAAGTGTGCTCGGCCTACGTGATGCGCGCGGGCCAGGTGCTCGAGCTGTTCGCCACCGAAGGCCTCAACCAGGATGCCGTCCACAAGACGCGCCTGCGCGTGGGTGAAGGCATCGTGGGCGAGATCGCCCAGACTGCGCGCACGCTTGCGCTCTCCGACGCCCAGTCGCATCCGAACTTCGCCTACCGCCCGGAAACGGGCGAAGAGATCTACCATTCGATGCTCGGCGTGCCGATCCTGCGCGCGGGCCGCACGCTGGGCGTGCTGGTGCTGCAGAACCGGACCTACCGCGAATACACCGAGGAAGAGGCCGAGACCCTCCAGACCGTCGCGATGGTGCTGGCCGAACTCGTCGCGGGCGGCGAGCTCATCAGCCCCGAGGAGATGCTGCGCGGCGACGACGTGGGTCTGGGGGCGACCGAGCGTCTCGACGGGCTGAAGCTCAACGAGGGCATCGCCATCGGTAAAGTCGTGCTGCATCAGCCGCGCGTGACCGTGCGCCAGATGGTCGCCGACGATCCGCAGGCCGAACTCAAGCGCCTGCGCGACGCGATGAGCGGCATGCGCGTGGACATCGACCGCATCTTCGAGACCTCCGGCCTCGTCGAGGGCGACGAGCGCTGGGAAATCCTCGAGACCTACCGGATGTTCGCCGAGGACCGCGGCTGGCTGCAGCGCATCTCGGAAGCGATCGAGACGGGCCTGACGGCCGAAGCGGCCGTGCAGAAGGTGCAGGAAGACAACCGCGCGCGCCTGACGCAGACGACCGATCCGTACCTGCGCGAACGCGTCGATGATTTCGACGATCTCGCCAACCGCCTGATGCGCCATCTCTCGGGCGACCGGACGGCGGCCGATGCCGGCGACCTGCCCGACGACACGGTGCTCGTCGCGCGCAACCTGGGTCCCGCCGAGCTTCTCGAATACGACCGGCGCAAGCTCAAGGGCGTGGTGCTCGAGGAAGGCTCGCCAACGGCACACGTCTCGATCATCGCGCATGCGCTGGACCTGCCGATGGTCGGGCGCGTGAGCGGGCTGCTCGGCCGCGTGGAAGGCGGCGACGGCATCGTCGTCGACGGCATTTCAGGCCAGACGATCCTGCGGCCCAGCGACGACGTGCGCGACACGTTCGCGCTCGCCATCCGCCAGCGCGACGCGCTGCGCGAAGGCTATGCCGCGATCCGCAAGCTGCCGGCCGTCACGAAGGACGGCACGCCGGTCTCGCTCAACATGAACGCCGGACTCGTCATCGATGTCGACCATCTGGCCGACAGCGGGGCGGACGGGATCGGTCTCTACCGCACCGAGATCCCGTTCATGATCCGCTCGAGCATGCCCGACGTCGTCGAGCAGACGGATCTCTACCGGCGCATCCTCGACCGGGCCGACGGGCGGCCGGTCGTGTTCCGCACGCTCGACATCGGCGGCGACAAGCTGCTGCCCTACATGGAGAACGTCGCGCAGGAAAATCCCGCGATGGGTTTCCGCGCGATCCGCCTGACGCTCGACCGGCCGGCGATCCTGCGCGAGCAGGTGCGCGGCCTGCTGCGCGCGGCCGGCGGCAGACGGCTCGACCTGATGTTCCCGATGGTCGCCGAGGTCGCCGAGTTCGACGCCGCGCGCGAGCTGGTCGAGATCGAGATCGCGCGCGAGCGCAAGCGCGGCCGCACGCTGCCGAGCCCGATCCACATGGGCACGATGATGGAAGTGCCCTCGCTCTACTGGCAGCTGCCGCAGCTGCTGAAGCGGGTGGATTTCCTGTCGGTCGGGTCCAACGACCTGCTGCAGTTCTTTTTCGCGTGCGACCGGGGCAACCCGGAGCTTGCCGACCGCTACGACGCGCTGTCGCCGCCGGTCCTGCGCTTCCTGCGCGCGATCGCCGGCGAGTGCGAGGCGGCGGGCGTGCCGCTGACTTTGTGCGGCGACATCGCAAGCCGGCCGCTGGAGGCCATGGCCTTGATCGGAATAGGCTTTCGGCGGCTTTCGATGCCGTTCCCGGCGATCGGCCCGGTCAAGGCGATGGTCCGCAGCCTCGACCTGTCGCCGCTGGCGAAATATCTCGACGAGCTGACGAAGCTCGCCGATCACTCGGTTCGGAAAAAATTGCTGAGTTTTGCGCGCGACCACAACATTCCAGTTTAAGGAAGGTTGATGATTGCGACTCGGACGCAATCCGGCAGCAGTTGTCGCGCCTGTCGCAATTTGCTAAACACGTCAAGTGCTTGTCTTGACAGCCCTGCGGTTCCGTCCGGGCAATCAGGACGATCCTTGGTTCGAGCGAGCGATGCCGAAGACGAACGATAAACGTCAGCATGCATCCGGAACGGGTGCCGGAGCCGCGTCGGCGCCGCCGGTCAACGCGACCGTCGGCCAGCTTCTGCGCGCCGAACGGCTGCGCCGCGGCTGGCAGACCGTCGACATCGCCAAGCATCTGAAGATCCGCCGCGCACTTCTCGAAGCGATCGAAGTCGGCCGCCACCAGGACCTGCCGCGCGGCGCCTATGCGATCGGCTTCGTGCGCTCCTATGCCGACCTGCTCGAACTCGACAGCGCGGAACTCGTGCGCCGCTTCAAGCAGGAATCGAGCGGCATCGACGAACCGACCGAACTCACCTTCCCGACGCCGATCAACGAAAGCCGGCTGCCCGGCCGCCTGGTCGTCGCGTTCTCGCTGCTGCTCGCCGTGGGTGCGTATGGCGGCTGGTACTATTCCACGCTCGACCAGCGCGCACCGGCACCGCGCGTGACGGCCGTGCCCGAAACGCTGGCCGCGCGCATTCCGGCCCCCGAGCCGCTGCCGCCGCGCGTCGTCGCCCCGTCGTCGAGCGAAGCGCTTGCACGCGCGCTGCCCGCCGCACCGCCGCCCGCTGCCGTCGAAGCGCCGGCTCCGCTGCCGCCGGCCGCCTTCGTGCCCACGCCGGCACCCGCACAGATCGCGAGCCTGCCCGTGGCCCCGACGGCACCGTCGCCCGCACTCGCCACCGAAGGCCCGCGCAGCTTCGGCGAAGCCAGCGAAGGCCGCATCGTGATCCGCGCCACGTCCGACAGCTGGACGCAGGTGCGCGACGCGAGCGGCGGCATCATCTTCTCGCGCATCCTGCGCGCCGGCGAGACGTACAACGCGCCCGACCGCGAGGGCCTGACCATGTCGACCGGCAATGCCGGCGGCCTCGACATCCGCGTCGACGGCAAGACGGCCCCGGCGGTCGGCCGTCTGGGCTTCGTCCAGCGTTCGGTCTCGCTCGATCCGCAGCGCCTGCTTGCCGGAACGGCGATCAACGAAGCCGCCCCGCTGCGCCCGGCCGCCCCCGCCGCGACCCCGGCACCCCCGGCGGAAGCGGGCGAAGAACGCGGCTCGCCCGGCTGAGGGCGGGTGCGCTATAAGGGCGGGGCGAAAACACCCCTGCCCGGATCCGAGCGCGCCCGATGACCGTCCGTCCCTATCGCCAGATTCACCGCCGCAAGTGCCGCCAGATCATGGTCGGCAAGGTGCCGGTCGGCGGCGACGCCCCGATCACCGTCCAGACCATGACGAACACGCCGACGAGCGACGCCGGTGCGACGATCGACCAGATCCGCCGCGCCGAGGAAGTCGGCGTCGACATCGTGCGCGTGTCGTGCCCGGACGAGGAATCGACGGCAGCACTCCGGCAGATCGTGCGCGCGTCCAACGTGCCGATCGTCGCGGACATCCATTTCCACTACAAGCGCGCCATCGAGGCGGCCGAGGCGGGTGCCGCGTGCCTGCGCATCAATCCGGGCAATATCGGCTCGAAGGACCGCGTGCGCGAGGTCGTGAAGGCCGCCAAGGACCATGGCTGCTCGATCCGCATCGGCGTCAATGCCGGCTCGCTGGAGCGCGAGTTCCTCGAGAAGTACGGCGAGCCGTGCCCCGAGGCGATGGTCGAAAGCGCGCTCAGCCACGCCAAGTGCCTCGAGGACGAGGATTTCCGCGAATTCAAGATCAGCTGCAAGGCGTCGGACGTGTTCCTCGCCGTCGCGGCCTACCAGCAGCTCGCCGAAGTGTGCGACTACCCGCTGCATCTGGGCATCACCGAAGCAGGCGCCCTGCGCATGGGCACGGTCAAGTCCGCCATCGGGCTGGGCTCGCTGCTGTGGGCGGGGATCGGCGACACGATCCGCGTCTCGCTCTCGGCCGATCCGGTCGAGGAAGTGAAGGTCGGCTACGACATGCTGAAGGCGCTGGGCCTGCGCCGGCGCGGCGTGACCGTGATCGCGTGCCCGTCCTGCGCGCGCCAGCAGTTCGACGTGATCAAGACGGTCGAGCGGCTGGAAGAGCGGCTGAGCAAGATCACCGTGCCGATGACGGTCTCGGTGATCGGCTGCGTCGTCAACGGCCCGGGCGAGGCGCGCGAGACCGACATCGGCTTCACGGGCGGCGGCAACGGCACGCACATGGTCTATGTCGCGGGCCAGCAGGACCACCGCCTGAAGGACGGCGACATCGTCGAGCATCTGGCCCAGATGGTCGAGAAGAAGGCCGCCGAGATCCTGGCGCGCGAGACCGGCAAGGCCGCCGAGTGATGCCGGACCCCCGCGCGCGCCGCTTCTTGTAGATCGCCGCCATGGACGCGCCCGAAGTCCCCGCGCGCCTCGGCGTCGTGGGCGCAAACCACCGTTCGAGTTCGGCGACGACGCGCGACGCGCTGTTCGTGCCGGACGCGGAGGCGCGCGGCTTCCTTGCCGAGCTGCGCCGTGCGGGCCTCGCACAGGCCCTGCTGATCTCGACCTGCGACCGCATCGAGGTGCAGTTCGCGGCATCCGACATGGGTGCCGCGCGCGCCGCGATCCTCGACGCGTTCGCCCGCCGCCTCGGGCGCGATCCGGCCGGCGAGACCTACGCGCACGAGGGCGACGCGGCCCTGCGCCACGTCTTCGCGGTCGCCTGCTCGCTCGACAGCCAGGTCGTCGGCGAGCCGCAGGTGCTGGGGCAGGTCAAGGCCGCGCATGCGCTGGCGCGCGAGATGGGGCTGGCCGGGCACGAACTGGATTCCGCACTCGAACGCGCCTATGCCGCCGCCAAGCGTGTGCGCAGCGAGACGGCGATCGGCGAGCGGCCGGTGTCGCTTGCCGCCGCCGCCGCCGCGGTCGCGCGCGACGTGCACGGCGAACCCTCGCGCTGTGCGGCCCTGCTCGTGGGGCTTGGCGAGATGGGCGAACTGCTCGTCGAACATTTCCGGCGCGCAGGGCTTCGCCAGCTTGCGGTGACGGCACCCTCCGCCGCGCGCGCGGCCGATCTCGCGCGCCGGCTTGAAGCGCATGTCGTGCCCTATGCCGAACTGGGTGCGGCCGTCGCGCGCGCCGATCTCGTCGTCACCGCACTGGGGACCGGCCGGCCCGCGATCGATCCGCAGACGGCACTCGCGGCGCTCAAGGCGCGCCGGCAGCGGCCGATCCTGTTTCTCGATCTCGGCGTGCCCGACGACGTCGCGCGCGAGGTCGAGACGATCGACGGCGCCTTCCGCTACGGCATCGACGATCTGGAAGGGTTGGCACTGAAGGGCCGCTCCGAACGCGAAGCTTCGACCGGCGAGGCCTGGGCGATCGTCGAGGCCGAGCTTGACGCGTTCGCGCGCGCGCGAGCCTCGCGCAAGGCCGACGGCGCCATCGTGCGCCTGCGCCGCCATTTCGAGGCCGAGCGGCTGCGCGCGCTGGGCGAGACCGGCGGCGACGCCGAGCGCGCGACCGAGCTTCTCGTCCACCGTCTTCTGCATGCCCCCACGACGGCCTTGCGCGAACTCGCCCAGGGCGATCCGGCCGAACGCGCACGCGCCGAAGCGCTGCTGGCGCGCGCCTTCGGCCTCGACGATACGGAGAACAAGACGTGAGTTTCGACCAGAAGCTGGACAAGGTCGTCCACCGCTACCGCGAACTCGGCGACATGCTCGCGAGCGGGGCGACCGAATCGAAGAACCTCGCCAAGCTGTCGAAGGAGTATTCCGACCTCGGCCCGGTCGTCGAGACGATCGAGACGCTGAACCGCGCCAAGGCCGAGCTTGCCGAGCTGGAAGCGCTGCGCGCCGGCGACGACGCCGACATGCGCGCACTCGCCGAGCAGGAGTATTTCGCGCTCAAGGCGCGCATGCCCGAGCTGGAGCGCGACCTGCAGGCGATGCTGCTGCCCAAGGATGCCGCCGACGAGAAGAACGCGATCCTCGAAGTGCGCGCCGGTACCGGCGGCGACGAGGCGGCGCTGTTCGCGGCCCAGCTCTTCCGCATGTACCAGCGCTACGCGCAGCTGCGCGGCTGGCGCTTCGAGGTGATGGAAGTCGGCGAGACGGGCCTTGGCGGCTACAAGGAAGCCATCGCGAACATCTCGGGGGCCGGCGTGTTCGCGCGCCTCAAGTTCGAATCGGGCGTGCATCGCGTGCAGCGCGTGCCCGCGACCGAGGCGAGCGGACGCATCCACACCTCGACCGCGACCGTCGCCGTGCTGCCGGAGGCCGAGGAGGTCGACGTGCATGTCGACGAGAAGGATCTGCGCATCGACATCTTCCGTTCGTCCGGCCCCGGCGGCCAGTCGGTCAACACGACCGACAGCGCGGTGCGCATCACGCACATGCCGACCGGCATCGTCGTCCAGCAGCAGGACGAGAAGTCGCAGCACAAGAACAAGGCCAAG
The DNA here is from genome assembly GCA_965279565.1 of Tagaea sp. Taxonomy (GTDB): domain Bacteria; phylum Pseudomonadota; class Alphaproteobacteria; order CACIAM-22H2; family CACIAM-22H2; genus Tagaea. The sequence goes on from OZ257249.1 coordinate 1,769,740, forward strand.
GCGATGAAGATCCTGCGCGCGCGCCTCTACGAGGCCGAGCGCGCGCGCACCGACGCGATGCGCGCGGCCGAGCGCAAGGGCCAGGTCGGTACCGGCGACCGGTCCGAGCGCATCCGCACCTACAACTTCCCGCAGGGCCGCGTCAGCGACCACCGCATCAACCTGACGGTCTACGAGATCGACAAGGTGGTCGAAGGCGATCTCGACAAGTTCATCGACGCGCTGATCGCCGAGGACCGCGCCGCCAAGCTGTCGGAGCTTGCGTGAGGATCGACCTGCTCGTCCGCCAGTCGGCACAGACCCTCGCCGTGGCCGGGATCGAGAATCCCCGGCTGGAGGCGCGCGTGATCGTCGGCTCGGCGTCGGGCGCCACGCTGGAAGCGCTGGTGGCGCATCCCGAACGCGAGATCGACGAGATGACCGTCGCCTTCGTGCAGGCGCTGGTCGAGCGGCGCGTGGCCGGCGCGCCGATGGCCTATCTCATCGGCAGCAAGGAATTCTGGAGTCTCGATTTCACCGTCACGGCCGCCACGCTCGTCCCGCGGCCGGACAGCGAGACGCTGGTGGCCTCCGCCCTCGCGTTCGCGGCCGACCGGTCGCGCCCGTGGCGCGTGCTGGATCTGGGCACGGGGACCGGCTGCCTGCTGCTGTCCTTCCTGTCGGAACGGCCCAACGCGTTCGGCGTGGCACTCGACCGCAGCGAGGAAGCGCTTTCGGTTGCCGCCGCCAATGCCGACTCGCTTGGTCTCGCACGGCGCACGGCACTCGTCTGCGGCGACTGGGCGGACTGCATCGGCGGCCAGTTCGACATCGTGCTCTCCAACCCGCCCTATATTCCGCGCGACGAGATCCCCGGCCTTGCGATCGAGGTGCGCGATTTCGAGCCGGAGGCCGCCCTCGATGGCGGGCCCGACGGGCTCGACTGCTATCGCCGGATCCTTGCCGACCTGCCGCGCGTGCTGGCACCCGACGGCTCGGCCTTCTTCGAGGTCGGCTACGGCCAGGCGGCCGATGTCGAGCGGCTGGTGCGTGCCGCCGGGCTCGTCCCGACGGGCACGGTGCGCGACCTTGCCGGCGTGGAACGCTGCGTGCGCGCGGCAAAATAGCGCTTGGACAAGGGCGGCAGCCCGGACTAGTGTCGCCCTTGTACCGGCCCCTGCGGGTGGCCAGTACAAGTGTCGGCCTCCGGCTGTTGTCGGGGCGACACGCGATCGGGTCTTCGGCCTTCAGTGCCGGTCCCCATCGTCCGCCCCGGGGCGACAACCCAACCTTTTTTTCACGGCCGGCTCGTCCGGCCGACAGCACGAGGCAGAATCACATGAAGCGTCAGCGCAATCGGGGCGGCCATGGTGGCGGCGGTCACAGCAACAACTACCGCGGCGGTGGCGGCGGGGGTGGTGGTGGCGGCGGTGGGGGCGGTGGCGGCGGGGGTGGCCGCTCGAACGTTCCGTTCCGCGCCCAGACCTTCGATTCGAACGGTCCGGAAGTGCGCATCCGCGGCAACGCGTATCAGGTGCTCGAGAAGTATCTCGCCCTCGCGCGCGATGCCTCGGCCAGCGGCGACCGCGTCGCGGCCGAGAATTTCTACCAGCACGCGGAACACTATTTCCGCCTGATCAACGCCAATCAGGAACCCTACCCGCAGCAGCAGCGCCCGCAGGGCGGCCAGCCGCCGCAGCAGGGCGGCTACGCGCAGGGCCAGGGCGGCGATCCGAACGCGCCGCCGGCCGGCGGCATGGAAGCGCCGGGGACGGGCCCGCAGCCGGCCGCCCCGGTCGTCGTGCACACCAATCCGGCGCACGCGACGAATGTCGGCTCGGCCCCGCAGGGCGACATGCAGGCCGCAGGCCCGCTGCCGTCGTTCCTAGGCACGCCGCCGGAAGAAAACCGCTAGACGACCGAAATCGTATCGCCGACGGCCATCGCGCCGTCGGCGAGCACTTCGGCATAGACCCCGCAGTCGATGTGGCGGAATCCGTCCATCAGCAGGCGCGGGATGTTCATGTCGCGCGTCGCGGTCTTCGGGTTCACGGTCGTCGCCGCGCAGCGGTCGATGCGCTTGAGCACTTTCAGGCGCGTCGTGCCGATCGCGATCTCGCGGTCGACCCAGTCGAATTCCTCCCACGGCCGCCCGCCGGTGAAATAGACGTTCGCGCGGAAGCGGATCGGATCGACCGGGGCGCGCGCCACGCGCTCGATGTCGGCGATGCTCGACATGCCGATGATCGACACGACCTTGCGTGCGGTATCCGAAAACATGTGGCCGGGTGCCTCGACCAGCTTGGGAGCACCCCGCGTCTCGTTGGCCATGTAGGCCGAGAAGAACTGCTCGACCAGCATGCGGCCGGTCGCCGCACGGATGTCGGCGCGCACGACCTGCTTGCCGTCGCGCTCGACGGTCAGCATGCCCGTGGCACCATCGTAGAGGGCGTTGAGGCGGGCCAGCCGCTCGTTCTTCGCCAGCATCAGGAAGTTGTGCTTGGGCATCCAGGCGGGTGCCGAAACGTCGAAGGCGGTCGATCCGTGGGCCAGCGCGTAGCGCCGGTCGTCGGGCAGGCCTTCGCCGGCCGTGACGGCCACGCGGGCCAGCGATTCGGCGTTCAGCCCCTTGACCGGATAGCGGCAGATTTGTGCGATTTCGAGCGTCATGGCGGACAACGTACCGGGCCACGCCGGATCGTCAATGGGGGGCTTGCGAGGTCCGGAATCCATGTCCATATCGCCTGTAGGGATGCCGCACGAAGCGGGTCCCGGCACGCCTGTCCGCCCTTCGGGGGGACATCCAGAAGGACGCCACTGAAATGGACCTCAACAAGTACACCGAGCGCGCGAAGGGCTTCCTGCTCAACGCACAGACCCTGGCCCAGCGCAGCGGCCACCAGCGCCTCACGCCAGAACATCTGCTGAAGACCCTGCTCGACGATCCCGAAGGGCTCGCCGCGGGGCTGATCCGCTCGGCCGGCGGCGATCCCGCGCGCGCGACCAAGGAGGTCGACGCCGCGCTGGCGAAGCAGCCGAAGATCGAGGGCAGCGGTGCGGGCCAGATCTACATGGCGCCGGAAACCGGCAAGGTGTTCGAGTCGGCCGAGGAGATCGCGAAGAAATCCGGCGACAGCTTCGTCACCGTCGAGCGGCTGCTGCTTGCGCTCGCCCTGCAGAAGGGCAACGGGGCGGCCGAAGCGCTCGCCAAGGCAGGTGCGAAGCCCGAGGCGATAAACGCCGCCATCGAGGAAATCCGCAAGGGCCGCAAGGCCGATTCGGCCTCGGCCGAGGACCAGTACGACGCGCTGAAGAAATATTCGCGCGACCTGACGCAGGCCGCGCGCGACGGCAAGCTCGACCCGGTGATCGGCCGCGACGAGGAAATCCGCCGCACGATCCAGGTGCTCGCGCGCCGCACGAAGAACAATCCCGTCCTGATCGGCGAGCCCGGCGTGGGCAAGACCGCCATCGTCGAGGGCCTTGCCCAGCGCATCGTCAACGGCGACGTGCCGGAATCGCTGAAGGACAAGCGCCTGCTGTCGCTCGACCTCGGCGCCATGATCGCCGGTGCCAAGTATCGCGGCGAGTTCGAGGAGCGCCTGAAGGGCGTGCTGCAGGAGATCAGCGCTGCAGCGGGCGAGGTCGTGCTGTTCATCGACGAGCTGCACACGCTGGTCGGTGCGGGCAAGGCCGACGGCGCCATGGACGCGTCCAACATGCTGAAGCCCGCCCTTGCGCGCGGCGACCTGCATTGCGTGGGGGCCACCACGCTCGACGAATACCGCAAGCATATCGAGAAGGACGCGGCGCTCGCGCGCCGCTTCCAGCCCGTTTTCGTGGCCGAGCCGACGGTCGAGGACGCGATCTCGATCCTGCGCGGCCTCAAGGAGAAGTACGAGCTGCATCATGGCGTGCGGATCACCGACGCGGCCATCGTGGCGGCCGCGACGCTGTCGAATCGCTATATTTCGGAGCGTTTCCTGCCCGACAAGGCGATCGATCTCGTCGACGAGGCGGCCAGCCGCATGCGCATGGCGGTCGATTCGAAGCCCGAGGCGATCGACGAGCTCGACCGGCGCATCATGCAGCTCAAGATCGAGCGCGAGGCGCTGAAGCGCGAGACCGACGCCGCGTCGAAGGACCGGCTGGAGCGGCTGGAAGAGGAGCTGGGCGAGCTGGAAGCGAAGTCCGGCGAGCTCACGCGCCAGTGGCGCTCCGAGAAGGAGAGCCTGCAGGGCGGCCAGCGCATCAAGGAACAGCTCGATCAGGCGCGCGCCGATTTCGAGGCGGCCCAGCGCAAGGGCGACCTCGCTCGCGCGTCGGAACTCAAATACGCGACGATCCCGGCACTCGAGAAGCAGCTCGCCGCCGGTGCCGGCGGCGGTGCCAACCGCCTGCTCAACGAGGAAGTGACCGACGCCGACATCGCGGCCGTCGTGTCGCGCTGGACGGGCGTGCCGGTCGACAAGATGCTGTCGGGCGAGCGCGAGAAGCTTCTGGCGATGGAAACGTCTTTGCAGGCACGGGTTGTCGGCCAGGACGAGGCGGTCGCCGCCGTCTCCGAGGCCGTGCGACGTGCACGCGCAGGGCTCCAGGACCCCAACCGGCCGATCGGTTCGTTCCTTTTCCTCGGCCCCACGGGTGTTGGAAAGACCGAGCTGACGAAAGCGCTGGCATCGTTCCTGTTCAACGACGACAGCGCTTTGCTGCGCATCGACATGTCGGAATACATGGAGAAGCATGCGGTCTCGCGCCTGATCGGCGCCCCGCCGGGCTATGTCGGCTACGACGAAGGCGGTGCGCTGACCGAAGCCGTGCGTCGGCGTCCCTATCAGGTGATCCTGTTCGACGAGGTCGAGAAGGCGCATCCGGACGTGTTCAATGTCCTGTTGCAGGTGCTCGACGACGGAAGGCTCACCGACGGGCAGGGCCGCACGGTCGATTTCAAGAACACGCTGATCGTCCTCACCAGCAATCTCGGCAGCGACCTCATCGCAGCACAGAAGGACGGCGAGGACGTCGAGAGCGTGCGTCCGGGCGTGATGGAAGTCGTGCGCGCGGCGTTCCGGCCGGAGTTCCTCAACCGTCTCGACGACATCCTGCTGTTCCGCCGCCTGTCCCGCGCGAACATGAAGGGCGTCGTCGCGATCCAGCTGAAGCATCTCGAGAAGCTGCTGGCCGATCGCAAGATCGCCATCGAGCTCGACGAGGCCGCGCGCGATTGGCTGGCGGATGCGGGCTACGATCCGCTCTACGGGGCGCGTCCGCTCAAGCGAATCATCCAGCGCGAGTTGCAGAACCGCCTGGCGACGCAGATCCTGTCGGGAACGGTGAAGGACGGCGACACGGTTCGCGTCTCCGTCGAGAAAAACGAGCTTGCGATCGCGGTCGCGGACGCGTCGAAGGTGGCCGACCACAAGCAGAAGCGTAGGGGCGCGGCCTGACCCCCTAAAAAGCCATGCAAAATTTGCATGAGCTACATGCGAGCACGTCTTTTTGTGACAAAACGCACCCAAAGGAGTCTTGAAACTGTTTCAGATCAATAAGTTGACCTAGATATCCACTGCCGAAAACGGCCGCGTTTTATTGTTTGACTTGGGGGGGCCGAACCCCTAGAAACCCGGTCCCACGCCACGAGGACACGGCGGGCGCCGAAAGGCACTCCCGGGGACGAAATGGCCGCGCTCTTTGAAAAGTGAATACGGAATGGAAGGGATGCGCAGGCGGCGGCTTGGGCTTTAAGTCCAACTCGCTCGCTTTGGCGCATCTTTCTAAACGACAGATACGATGTCGTGACTTCGGTCACTTCAACGTGTCAGTCGCGCGTTCAAAGACTAAACGAGCTTGTATAGGACCGTTGATTTGGATTGCGGTCGAGCGATCTTCGGATCGCCACGACGGAACCAAGTTAACCTGAGAGTTTGATCCTGGCTCAGAACGAACGCTGGCGGCATGCCTAACACATGCAAGTCGAACGCCTGTAGCAATACAGGAGTGGCAGACGGGTGCATAACACGTGGGAACCTACCCTTGGGTTCGGAATAACCGCGGGAAACTGCGGCTAATACCGGATACGTCCTGTGGGAGAAAGATTCATCGCCCTTGGAGGGGCCCGCGTCGGATTAGCTAGTTGGTGAGGTAACGGCTCACCAAGGCGACGATCCGTAGCTGATCTGAGAGGATGATCAGCCACACTGGAACTGAGACACGGTCCAGACTCCTACGGGAGGCAGCAGTGGGGAATATTGGACAATGGGCGCAAGCCTGATCCAGCAATGCCGCGTGGGTGATGAAGGCCTTCGGGTTGTAAAGCCCTTTTGGCAGGGACGATGATGACGGTACCTGCAGAATAAGCCCCGGCTAACTTCGTGCCAGCAGCCGCGGTAATACGAAGGGGGCTAGCGTTGTTCGGAATTACTGGGCGTAAAGGGCGCGTAGGCGGTTTCGCTAGTCAGGCGTGAAATCCCCAGGCTTAACCTGGGAATTGCGCTTGATACTTCGAGACTTGAGTGAGGGAGAGGATAGTGGAATTCCCAGTGTAGAGGTGAAATTCGTAGATATTGGGAAGAACACCAGTGGCGAAGGCGGCTATCTGGACCTCAACTGACGCTGAGGCGCGAAAGCGTGGGGAGCAAACAGGATTAGATACCCTGGTAGTCCACGCTGTAAACGATGTGTGCTAGACGTTGGGGAGCCTAGCTTCTCAGTGTCGCAGCTAACGCGATAAGCACACCGCCTGGGGAGTACGGTCGCAAGATTAAAACTCAAAGGAATTGACGGGGGCCCGCACAAGCGGTGGAGCATGTGGTTTAATTCGATGCAACGCGCAGAACCTTACCAGCCCTTGACATGGGAAGTATGGGTCCGAGAGATCGGACCCTTCAGTTCGGCTGGCTTCCACACAGGTGCTGCATGGCTGTCGTCAGCTCGTGTCGTGAGATGTTGGGTTAAGTCCCGCAACGAGCGCAACCCTCACCTTCAGTTGCCATCAGGTTAAGCTGGGCACTCTGAAGGAACTGCCGGTGACAAGCCGGAGGAAGGCGGGGATGACGTCAAGTCCTCATGGCCCTTACGGGCTGGGCTACACACGTGCTACAATGGTGGTGACAGTGGGATGCAACGCAGCAATGCCGAGCCGATCTCAAAAAGCCATCTCAGTTCAGATTGCACTCTGCAACTCGAGTGCATGAAGGTGGAATCGCTAGTAATCGTGGATCAGCATGCCACGGTGAATACGTTCCCGGGCCTTGTACACACCGCCCGTCACACCATGGGAGTTGGTTTTACCTTAAGCCGGTGCGCTAACCGCAAGGAGGCAGCCGTCCACGGTAAGGTCAGCGACTGGGGTGAAGTCGTAACAAGGTAGCCGTAGGGGAACCTGCGGCTGGATCACCTCCTTTCTAAGGATGTGCGAACTTTCGAAGACCCTCACGTCTTCAAGATCGCCGTTCCTTGGTTTCGGCAATCGGGTGCAATTCCCGAAAGCCAACCGGCCCGACTTGGCGATCGATCGATCGCCAGGCGACATCCGGGAGAACTTCGGTTCTCGAACCTCGCCGCCGCCGGCGCATCCCTTCCTCTAGATCCGCAATAGACGAGCAGTCGGGCTCGTAGCTCAGTTGGTTAGAGCGCGCGCTTGATAAGCGTGAGGTCGGAAGTTCAAGTCTTCCCGGGCCCACCATTTTCGCCCGCCCACGTTTTCTCGCGCCGGCCCATCCAATCGGGGGCGTAGCTCAGTGGGAGAGCACCTGCTTTGCAAGCAGGGGGTCGTCGGTTCAATCCCGTCCGCCTCCACCAATCTTCGGTGTCGAGTGCGTTCGGGCCTTAGGGCCACGCGGATCTAAAGGAAGTTTCCGTATCCGGGGCAACCTGGTGATGGAGCAAACGCGACGGACTTGTCCGTCGAAAGTGCTCCTGTGCTGTTTGACATGGTGAAGAGGAAGATATGTTGATGCGTTCGTACGAACGCCTCCGCAAACAATTCGAGGAGTTCCCAAACTCCGAAGGATTGGGAGGTGCGTCGGGACGAACGAGTTAGCGTGTCTGATCGAGAATTCGAGCGCGCATTGCTCGGGTTTCCGGATTTTGCGATCCGGGAATTTCGACTCTGCGCGCGATACTGAGCGCCTCGGGCTAGTTGCCTAGACGAACCCGAGGTTGACGACGACACTGACTCTGACCGGTCTTTCGCAAGAAAGCCGGACAGCGTCCGACAAGACGAAGATCAAGTATGACAAGGGCATATCGTGGATGCCTTGGCGGTAAGAGGCGATGAAGGACGTGGCACGCTGCGTTAAGCTGCGGGGAGATGCGAGCGATCGTTGATCCGCAGATATCCGAATGGGGCAACCCCATCCGCAAGGATGATCCCACCCTGAATACATAGGGGTGTGGAAGCAAACCCGGGGAATTGAAACATCTCAGTACCCGGAGGAAAGGACATCAACCGAGACTCCGTTAGTAGTGGCGAGCGAACGCGGACTAGGCCAGTGATCACAGCATAAGAACCGGAACGCTCTGGAAAGGGCGGCCTCAGTGGGTGATAGCCCCGTACGGGTAGAAAATGCTGGGATCCTCGAGTAAGGCGGGACACGTGTAATCCTGTCTGAACATGGGGGGACCACCCTCCAAGCCTAAGTACTCCTTACCGACCGATAGCGAACAAGTACCGTGAGGGAAAGGTGAAAAGCACCCCGATGAGGGGAGTGAAAGAGACCTGAAACGGTATGCCTACAAGCAGTGGGAGCGGGACGTGCGGTTCGCCGTGCGGATCCGTGACTGCGTACCTTTTGTATAATGGGTCAGCGAGTTAGTTTCAGTGGCGAGCTTAAGCCGTTAGGCGTAGGCGCAGCGAAAGCGAGTCTGAATAGGGCGAATAGTCACTGGGATTAGACCCGAAACCGGTCGATCTAGCCATGGGCAGGTTGAAGGTGCGGTAACACGCACTGGAGGACCGAACCCACTTCTGTTGCAAAAGCAGGGGATGACCTGTGGCTAGGGGTGAAAGGCCAATCAAGGCCGGTAATAGCTGGTTCTCCGCGAAATCTATTGAGGTAGAGCGTCGAGTGATTACCCTCGGGGGTAGAGCACTGGATGGGCTAGGGGGGCGCGAGCCTTACCAAACCTAACCAAACTCCGAATACCGAGGAGTACAGCTCGGCAGGCAGGCAGTGGGTGCTAAGGTCCATTGCCGAGAGGGAAAGAGCCCAGATCGCCATCTAAGGTCCCCAAGTCCTGGCTAAGTGGGAAAGGATGTGGGACGGCTTAAACAACCAGGAGGTTGGCTTAGAAGCAGCCATCCTTTAAAGAAAGCGTAATAGCTCACTGGTCAAGCTGTCCTGCGCCGAAAATGTAACGGGTCTCAAGCCAGGCACCGAAGATGCGGGTGTGCGCAAGCACGCGGTAGCGGAGCGTTCCGTAAGCCTGTGAAGGTGGATCGTAAGGTCTGCTGGAGGTATCGGAAGTGAGAATGCTGACATGAGTAACGACAAACAGGGTGAGAAACCCTGTCGCCGTAAGTCCAAGGGTTCCTGCGCAAGGTTAATCCGCGCAGGGTAAGCCGGCCCCTAAGGCGAGGCCGAAAGGCGTAGTCGATGGGAACCTGGTTAATATTCCAGGGCCTGCTGGGTGTTGACGGAAGCGTAAGATCGTTTGCGGTTACTGGATTCCGTGGGCGGTTGATGCTTTCCAGGAAATAGCCCCAGCGTATAGACCGTACCCCAAACCGACACTGGTGGACTGGTAGAGGATACCAAGGCGCTTGAGAGAACGGTGTCGAAGGAACTAGGCAAATTGCCCTCGTAACTTCGGGATAAGAGGGACCCGTCTATGCGCAAGCACTGACGGGTGGCACAGAATTGGGGGTGGCGACTGTTTACTTAAAACACAGGGCTCTGCGAACACGTAAGTGGACGTATAGGGTCTGACGCCTGCCCGGTGCTGGAAGGTTAAAAGGAGAGCTGAAAGGCTTGAATTGAAGCCCCAGTAAACGGCGGCCGTAACTATAACGGTCCTAAGGTAGCGAAATTCCTTGTCGGGTAAGTTCCGACCTGCACGAATGGCGTAACGATCTCCCCACTGTCTCCGGCACCGGCTCAGTGAAATTGAATTCTCCGTGAAGATGCGGAGTACCCGCGGTTAGACGGAAAGACCCTATGAACCTTTACTGTAACTTCGCAGTGGTATTAGGAAATGGATGTGTAGGATAGGCGGGAGCCTATGAAGTTGGGGCGTCAGCTCTGATGGAGGCACCGGTGAAATACCGCCCTTACGTTTTCTGATATCTAACTTCGTCCCGTTATCCGGGATAAGGACCCTGCGTGGTGGACAGTTTGACTGGGGCGGTCGCCTCCCAAAGAGTAACGGAGGCGCGCGATGGTGGGCTCAAGCTGGTCGGAAATCAGCTTTCGAGTGCAATGGCATAAGCCCGCCTGACTGCGAGACCGACAGGTCGAGCAGAGACGAAAGTCGGCCATAGTGATCCGGTGGTTCCACGTGGAAGGGCCATCGCTCAACGGATAAAAGGTACTCTAGGGATAACAGGCTGATGATGACCAAGAGTCCATATCGACGTCATCGTTTGGCACCTCGATGTCGACTCATCACATCCTGGGGCCGGAGCAGGTCCCAAGGGTTCGGCTGTTCGCCGATTAAAGTGGTACGTGAGTTGGGTTTAGAACGTCGTGAGACAGTTCGGTCCCTATCTGCCGTGGGTGTAGGAAACTTGAGAGGATCTGTCCCTAGTACGAGAGGACCGGGATGGACGTACCTCTGGTGTACCGGTTGTCGCGCCAGCGGCACAGCCGGGTAGCTATGTACGGAAAAGATAACCGCTGAATGCATCTAAGCGGGAAACTTACCTCGAAACCAGGTTTCCCTGAGGATCGTGATAGACCATCACGTTGATAGGCCGGGTGTGTACGCGCAGTAATGCGTTTAGCTTACCGGTCCTAATCATCCGATAGGCTTGATCTCCTTAGTCGTCGTCCATGTCGCGCGCAGCGTCGAGTTTCCCGATCGGAAACCGCGAGCTGGGCTCGTATTCTCGACATGACATGCGATTTGCGTCCGAAAGGCGCACGTCAACATATCTCCTCGAAGCCCGTTCCGGTTTGACGGCTCGGTGGTCTTAGCGAGAGGTGACCCACCCGATCCCATTCCGAACTCGGCCGTGAAAACTCTCAGCGCTGATGGTACTGCGTCTCAAGACGCGGGAGAGTAAGTCGCCGCCGAGCCTTCAAACCGGAACGAAAGCTTCGAGATCATCCTCTTCCAACCATGTCCGACACGCCCGCTTCGGCGGGCGTTGTCTTTTCTAGACGACCGGTTTGGCGCGGGGTGGAGCAGCCCGGTAGCTCGTCAGGCTCATAACCTGAAGGTCACAGGTTCAAATCCTGTCCCCGCAACCAGATTAAGCCCGCCGACTCTTTCCGAGTCGGCGGGCTTTTTCGTTCGCCCGGTCGACTCCCGCCGCAAATCCAATGTAGCCTTCGCGATGCTTTCCGGGAGGTTCTCCCCTTGAATGATCCGGGTGGGCAAGTCGACCTGCCGCCATCCGCGCAGGAAGCGTTGCAGCGGTGGCGCGAATCGGCACCGACCGGCGGCCTGCCGGCGATGGAGGAGTTCGCGCCCTTCCGGATTCCGCGCGAGCTGCTTCCTTTCACGATGGTCTATCGGCGAGTCGGGGCGAACGAACTGGTCTACGGCGTCGTCGGCAACGACCTGACGTTCCTGTTCAAGTCGAATCCGGTCGGAACGCCCGTCCTGGGATACGCCACCCCGGAAGAGCGGGCGGTCCGCTATTCGGTGATCCTGAATTCGATCGACGCGCATCGTCCGTTCTGGTTCAGCGGCAGCGTACTTTTCAAGGAATGCCGGATCGATTTCGGTCGGCTCGGCCTGCCGCTTCGCGGCCGCGAGCACGACAGTCTCGTGATCATCTATTTCCCGCGGACGCCGCTTCCCTTTCCCCGGCCGACCCCGATCGAAGGCCGCAGCCTGCAGGATCTGGACATTCACTGGCTCTGAGCGGGGGCTCTGAGCGGGCGCATTCAATCGATATTCCCGATCAAGGAAAGGATTTAAATCGATTTCCCTTGTTTCGGACGAAAGCCTAGCTTCGGAAACACGCGGACCGGCGCCGCCGGTCCGCGCCCGGATCGAAGACCGAAGGAGAATCGAAAATGAGCGCAGGGAAATGCCCGGTGATGCACGGGGCCAACACGAAGTCGGGCGACACGCCCGTCGCCTGGTGGCCCAAGGCCCTCAATCTCGACATCCTCCACCAGCACGACACGAAGTCCGATCCGCTGGGTGCAGGCTTCGACTATCGCGAAGAGCTCAAGAAGCTCGACATCGCGGCGCTGAAGAAGGATGTCCACGCCTTGATGACCGACAGCCAGCCCTGGTGGCCGGCGGACTGGGGCCATTACGGCGGCCTGATGATCCGCATGGCGTGGCACGCCGCCGGTTCCTACCGTACGGCCGACGGCCGTGGCGGCGGCAACACCGGCAACCAGCGTTTCGCGCCGCTCAATTCCTGGCCCGACAACGCCAATCTCGACAAGGCGCGCCGCCTGCTCTGGCCGATCAAGAAGAAGTACGGCAACCGCATCAGCTGGGCCGACCTGATCCTGCTCGCCGGCACGATCGCGTACGAATCGATGGGCCTCAAGACGTTCGGCTTCGCCTTCGGCCGCGCCGATATCTGGCACCCCGAGAAGGACGTCTATTGGGGAGCCGAGAAGGAATGGCTCGGCGCCGACAAGCGCTACGAAGGCGACAAGCGCGATTCGCTGGAGAACCCGCTTGCTGCGGTGCAGATGGGCCTCATCTACGTCAATCCCGAAGGCGTGGGCGGCAAGCCCGATCCGCTGCGCACCGCACAGGACGTGCGCATCACCTTCGCGCGCATGGCGATGGACGACGAAGAGACCGTGGCCCTCACCGCCGGCGGCCACACGGTCGGCAAGGCGCACGGCAACGGCGACGCCAAGCGCCTCGGGCCCGAGCCGGAAGCGACCGACGTCGAGGACCAGGGGCTGGGCTGGCTCAACAAGACCACGCGCGGGATCGGCCGCGACACGGTGACCAGCGGCCTCGAAGGCGCTTGGACCACGCATCCGACCAAGTGGGACAACGGATATTTCAAGCTGCTGCTCGGCTACGACTGGGAGCTCAAGAAGAGCCCGGCCGGTGCCTGGCAGTGGGAGCCGGTCGGAATCCGCGAAGAGGACAAGCCGGTCGATGTCGAGGATTCCTCGATCCGCCGCAACCCGATCATGACCGACGCCGACATGGCCATGAAGATGGACCCGGCCTACCGGCAGATCTCGGAGAAGTTCCACAAGGACCCGGATTACTTCTCAAAGGTCTTCGCGCGCGCCTGGTTCAAGCTCACGCATCGCGACATGGGGCCGAAGGTCCGCTATTTCGGCCCCGACGTGCCGAAGGAAGACCTGATCTGGCAGGATCCGGTCCCCGCCGGCCGCACGGGCTACGACGTCGCCGCGCTGAAGGCGAAGATCGCGGCAAGCCCGCTTTCGGTCGCCGAACTCGTCGCCACGGCGTGGGACAGTGCGCGCACCTTCCGCGGCTCCGACATGCGCGGCGGTGCGAACGGTGCCCGCATCCGGCTTGCCCCGCAGAAGGACTGGGCCGGCAACGAGCCCGCGCGCCTCGCCAAGGTGCTGGCGGTGCTCGAACCGATCGCCGCTTCGGCCGGTGCGAGCGTTGCCGACGCCATCGTGCTGGCGGGCAATGTCGGCGTCGAGAAGGCGGCCAAGGCGGCCGGCTTCGACATCGCCGTGCCCTTCCTGCCGGGTCGCGGCGACGCGACGGCAGCGACGACCGACGCCGCCTCCTTCGACGTGCTGGAGCCCGTCCATGACGGGTTCCGCAACTGGCTGAAGCAGGACTATGCGGTCGGGCCGGAAGAGCTGCTGCTCGACCGCGCCCAGCTGCTGGGCCTGACGGCACCGGAGATGACGGTGCTGGTCGGCGGCCTGCGCGCGATCGGTGCCAACCATGGCGGGTCGAAGCATGGCGTGTTCACCGAGCGTGTCGGCGCGCTGACGAACGACTTCTTCGTCGCACTCACCGACATGGCCTACACGTGGAAGCCCGTGGGCAAGAACCAGTACGAGATCCGCGAGCGCAAGACCGACAAGGTCAAGTGGACCGCGACACGCGTGGATCTCGTGTTCGGCTCCAACTCGGTGCTGCGCGCCTATGCCGAGGTCTATGCGCAGGACGACGGCAGGGAAAAGCTCGTGCGCGACTTCGTCGCCGCCTGGACGAAGGTGATGGACGCGGACCGCTTCGACGCGAAGTAAGTTGCCGGCCGCCCCGGCGTTCCCGTCAGGGGAGCGCCGGGGCGCTCAGCACGAACACCGGTACGTCGCCGGGATAGGGCGATCCGGCGAACAGGTGCTGCCACGATCGCGCGGCACCGAATCCCGCCTGCGCCAGCATCCGCCGGGCGACTTCTTCCGACGGCCCGTCATGCAGCGGCAGTTTCGCCGCAAGTTCGGCCGGATAGGTCGACCGGTATTGCGGGGCGACCGACCACTGCCCGTCCGATACGACGATCCGCCCGCCGGGACGCAGGATCCGGCGTGCCTTGGCAAGTGCGGCGGCCGGGTCCGCCAGCGTCCACAGCACGTTGCGCAGCGTGACGATGTCGGCCGATGCGTCCGGCACTGAAACGTCGTCGATCAACGCCGCTTCGAAGACGATATCCAGTCCGAGCCCGGCCGCCGCCGCGCGTGCCGCCGCGAGCATTCCGTGCGAGCCGTCATAGCCGCGTACCCGATGTCCGAGCGACGCGGCGACCAGCGCGCACGCCCCGGTTCCCGTCCCCAGATCGACCACGTCCTTCGGCCCGTCGGCCTCGAAGGCGGCTTCCAGCACGCGCCGCCATTCGTCGAACCGCGCGACATGCGAGGCGACACCGTCGAAGGCCGGTGCGCGACCGTCCCAATAGGCCGTGACGGATGCGGCCACGTCCGGTCCGGTCATGCGGGGTCTCCCGTCTGCGTATCGATCAGATACTCGATATGGCGCCGGCCCGACGCGTCGGTGCGGACCTGCACGTCGACGCCGAACACGCGCCCGATCAGCGCCGGCGTCAGGACCCGTTCCGGCGTGCCCGCGGCGACCAGCCGTCCGCCATCCATCACCGCGATCTCGTCGCAGAACAGCGACGCGAGATTGAGGTCGTGCAGCGCCACGATGCAGGTCACGCCGAGCCGGCGGACGAGGGCGAGGATCGAAAGCTGGTGGCGGATGTCGAGATGGTTGGTCGGCTCGTCGAGGACGAGTTCGCTCGGCGACTGGGCCAACGCGCGCGCGATCTGCACGCGCTGGCGCTCGCCGCCCGACAGCGTGTGCCAGGGCTGTTCGTGCCGGTCCGCGAGCCCGACCCGTTCGAGGGCGGCTTCGACGGCGTGCTCGTCGGCATCGCTCCACGACGCGAGTGCGGCGCGGTGCGGCGTGCGGCCGAGCCGGACCACGTCGCACACGCTGAGCTGCACTTCGGTCGAGGCCTGCTGCTCGACGAAGGCGAGCCGGCGCGCGAGCTCGCGCCGCGGGATGGCGTCGATCTCGCGCCCGTCGAGCGTCACCACGCCGCTCGCCACGCGGCGCAGCCGGCAGAGCAGGCGCAGCAGGCTCGACTTGCCCGAACCGTTCGGCCCGACGAGGCCGAGGACGCTGCCCGGCCGCACGTCGAGCGTCACGCCGTCGACGATCGCCCGGCCCGACGCGTTCCAGCCGACATCGCGTGCGCAAAGCGTCATGTGCGTCGCCGCGCGCGATGCAGGATCACGGCGAAGGCCGGCGCGCCGAACAGCGCCGTCACCACGCCGATGGGCAGGATCTGCTGCGCCACAAGTGTGCGCGACAGGATGTCCGCCAGGATCATGAAGATGGCGCCGCCGGCCATGCAGGCCGGCAGCAGCCGCGCGTGGCCCGGCCCGACGAGGAAGCGTGCGGCATGCGGGATCACGAGACCCACGAAGCCGACCGTGCCGATGATCGAAACCATCACGGCGGTCATCACGGCCGTCGTCGCGAGCAGGACGATCCGCACGCGCCTTACCGCCACGCCGAGCGACTGGGCCGTGTCGGCGCCGAACGCGAACGCGTCCAGCGCCTTGGCGTGGAACAGGCACACGGCGAACCCGGCCAGCGCCACCGGTGCGGCGACGCCGACATCCGGCCAGCGCACGCCGCCGAAGCTGCCGAGCAGCCAGAACATCACGCCGCGCGCCTGTTCCGCACTCGCCATCGTCGTGACGATCGTCGCCGTCGCGGCGTTGAAAAGCTGCGAGCCGGCCACGCCCGCAAGGATGATCCGGTCGCTCGTCCCGCCCGCACCTGCGGCCAGCAGCCCGACGGTGCCGAGGGCCAGCAACGCGCCGAGAAAGGCCCCGCCCGACAATGTCAGCGCCGAGCCACCCACGCCGAGGATGAGTACGGCGACCGCACCGGTCGAGGCACCGGCCGAGATGCCGAGGATATAGGGCTCGGCCAGCGGATTGCGCAGCAGGGCCTGCAGGATGGCACCCGAAAGTGCCAGTGCGCCGCCGCACAGGGCCGCCATCAGCGCCCGGCTCAGCCGGTAGTCGAAGATGACGCCCTGCTGGATCGGGCCTACCTCGTAGCCCAGATCGAAGAGCCCGTTGCCGA
The DNA here is from genome assembly GCA_965279565.1 of Tagaea sp. Taxonomy (GTDB): domain Bacteria; phylum Pseudomonadota; class Alphaproteobacteria; order CACIAM-22H2; family CACIAM-22H2; genus Tagaea. The sequence continues at coordinate 1,786,411 of OZ257249.1, forward strand.
GTGCGCGGAACGCGACCGCCAGCGGGATGCGCATCTCGCCGATCGTCACCGCCGTCGCGACCGCCAGCCCGAGGGCCGCGAGGGTCGCGACGGCGACGACGATGCGCAGCGTCCATGCAGGCCGGTGCGCGCCGTGGCTCAACGGATCTGACCGAAGCCGGCCAGCGCCTTCGCCAGCGCCTCGATCCCGTCGACCGCGTCGAGACCGGCGCGCGTCGTGCCCACGTCCAGGATCACGACCCGGCCCTTCCTGACCGCGTCGAGCTGGCTCGCGACCGGATCGGTCTTCAGGAAGTCGAGCTTCGCCTCGACGTCGTCCGCGGGGAAGCGCCGGCGCTCCATCCGGACGATGGCGAGGACCGCGGGGTTGGCGGCGGCAATGCCTTCCCAGCCGACCAGCGGCCATTCCTCGTTCGACGCGATGACGTTGCGCACCCCGAGCTTCGAGAACGTGTAGGCCGGGATGCCGGTCCGGCCGGCCATGAAAGCCTCGCCCTTGATCGTGCGGCTCGAGAACCACAGCGCCACGGGCACGTTCGCCGCGTTCGTGCCGGCGACCGACGCGATCGCCTTCGCCTCGCGCGCCTTGAGCTCGGCCACGAGCTTTTCCGCCCGGTCGGACACGTCGAAGATCCGCCCGTATTCGAGAACGGTGCGATGGACGAGTTCCATCGTGAACGGCTCGATGCGCACGCCGTCGCCGGCCCCGGAATTGTCCTTGCCCACGCAATCGGCCGGCGTCACGTAGACGGGAATGCCGAGTTTCGCGAACTGGTCGCGCTTGCCGACCGCCCCGTTGGGCCCGATATGCCATTCGAACATCGCGGTGACGAGATCCGGTTCCTGGCCGACGACGGCCTCGAAGCTCGGATCGTTGTCGGCCAGCCGCTTCGTCCGGGCGTTGATCGCCTCGTAGGGTTTCGCGACCGGTCCGAACCAGACGGCGGTGCCGACGACGCGATCGCCGAGGCCGAGCGCGTAGAGGATCTCGGTCTGGGTCTGTCCGACCGAGACGACCCGCCGGGGCGGGGCCTTGAACGTGACGTCCGTCCGGCAGTTTTCGAGCGTGAGGGGATAGCGGGTCGGTTCGGCCCAAGCCGGTGCCGAAACCCAGACGAGTGCCGCGACGAAAAGGGCGGCGATGTGCGTGGATGCGGTGTTTTTCTGCGCCATGTCGATCTCCCGTGATCAGGGGGAGAAGCTCGTGACGCGCAGGTCTCGGGAAACAGAATACTGCTCCGGAGGCACACGCCCCACGGAGCTCCCCGCCCGCAAGACAGTTTCATTCGATCAGGCAGGTCTCCTGGCTCGCGGGTCGACGCTTGTTCCGCCCGGCCTTCCCGGTGCTGCTGCACCAGTGGACGTTGGGCGGGAAGCTCGCCGCTTACAGTTGCGGGGACAGCCTCGGAATTGGCCCGACGGGCCGCACCGAGTTCCCTCTTAGCTCCGGGCGTTGCGGCCCGGAGAACCATGATCGAGCCGGCAGAGTAGGCAAGCCCGCTCCGTTGTCAAGCCGTGGAATGGACGCTCAGCCCGCCCGGCTTTTCGCCCGGGGAGTGACGCGCCGGTAGTCGTCGGCCAGCCGCTCGATGTCGGCCTCGTCGAGCAGCGTGCCGAACTGCACCTCGACCAGCGTCAGCGGCGTCTTGCCGACGTTCTCCAGCCGGTGGGCGAGGCGCACCGGGATGTCGATCGCGTCGCCCGTGGAAACGGGCCGCGTGCGCGTGCCGAGCGTGACCTTGCCCTCGCCGCCGACGACGAACCAGTGCTCGGCACGCCCGAAATGCCGCTGCAGCGACAGGCGCTGGCCGGGCAGCACGACGATCCGCTTGACCGTGAAGCCGTCGCCCACGTCGACGACGCGCCATTCGCCCCACGGGCGCGAGCCGTGCTGGCCCTTGCGATAGGTGTTCTTGCCTTCGGTCTTCGGCTTGGTCTTCGCTGCCATCGTCGTCTCCTAGTCGGCGGCCCCGGCAAGCCGGGCGGCCAGTGCGCGGATCTCGCGCGGCTGGAAGGGTTTGTCGACGAGCGGCGCGCCGGTCGCGGCAAGCTCGCTCGAAAGCCCGCTGCCCAGCGTGTCGCCCGTCACGAACGCGATGCGCGCGGCGAGCCGCGGGTGCCGGCGCACGATCTCGCGATAGAGGGCCGGGCCGTCCATGCCCGGCATGCGCAGGTCGCTGAAGACCGCGTCGTAGTGCGCGGCGTCGATCAGCGCCAGCGCCTGCGTGCCGTCGTGCGCCACGTCGACGACCGCACCTTCGATCTCGAGAATTTCCGCGAGCGTGGCGGCGATGCCCGGCTCGTCGTCGACGACCAGCATGCGCCGCGCGTGCATGCGCGCCGGATCGGGCAGGTCGGCGACTTCGGCCGCCTGCGCCACGCCGGCACCGCCCACCGGCAGCCGGACCGAGAACAGCGCGCCGCCCTCGGGCGCCACGCCGACCGAGATCGTCCCGTCGTGTCCCTCGACGATCCCGCGGCAGACCGAAAGCCCCACGCCGGTCCCGAGGCCGACGGGCTTCGTCGTGAAGAACGGTTCGAAGATCCGCTCGCGGATTTCGGCAGGAACGCCCGCACCGTTGTCGGCGATCTCGATCAGCACCTGACGCCGGTCGTCGGCGGTCGCGGCCGAGATGCGCAAGGTGCGCGGGCTTGACCGGTCCGACAGCGCCTGCTGGGCATTGACGAGCAGGTTGGACAGCACCTGGCTGAGCTGGTCGACGTCGCCCATCACGGCGGGCAGGCCGGGTTCGATGTCGCGCTGCACGTCGATCCCGGCCGAGCGCAGCAGGTAGCCGAGCAGGTCGAGCGTGCCTTCGATCGCGGAACCCACGTCGAGCGGTGCCCGCTCGGGCGCCTTGCGGCGCGCCATGGCGAGGAACGTGCGCACGATGCGGGCACACCGGTCGGCGGCAGCGGTGATGCGCCGCGCGCGCTCGACCGTGCGCGGATCGCCGGCACCCGCCTCGAGCAGCGAGGCCTGGCCCACCACGATCGCCAGCGGATTGTTGAGCTCGTGCGAAACGCCGGCGAGCAGCGAGCCGAGTGCGGCCATCTTCTCGGACTGGTGCAGCGCTTCGCGCTGGCGGCTCATCTCGCCTTCGATGCGCTTGGAATCGGTCAGGTCGACGAGCGCGCCCACCGTGCATTCCACGCCTTCATAGACGATGCGGCGCGCCGAGATCGCGCACGGGAACGACGTCCCGTCGCGCCGGTGCATCAGGTATTCGACGTTGTCGATGCGCCCGTTCGGCTGCAGCCGGCGCAGGAAGTCGCGGCGGTCGGTCTGGTGGACCCACAGCTCGACCGCGCGCGTGCCCACGACGCTGCCGTGCGGAACCTGCAGCAGGTCGTGGACCGGCGGGCTCGCGTAGCGGATCAGGCCGCTGCCGATCTCGACGACGACGACGGGAACCGGGTGCGACTCTGCGATGACGCGGAAGCGCTCCTCGCTGTCGCGCAGGGCCGTCTCGCCGAGGCCGCGTTCGATGGCGAGGCCGACGAACGACGCGACCGCGCCCAGCGTGTCGATCTCGGTCGGCGTCCAGTGGCGTTCGCCGTCGCACTGGTCGAAGCCGACCGTGCCCCACCAGGTCTCGCCGGCCATGACCGGAATGCGCAGGATCGACTGCAGCCCGAGTGCGGCCAGCCGCGCGCGCTTTGCGTCGTCGAGACGGTCGACATCGCACACGATCATCTCGCCGCGCGCGAGCGTTTCGCGCCAGTCCGCGAACGCGTCGTCGGCGAACGGCCGCTGCATGGCGGGCGAACTGCGGGCAAGCACGGGAACGCCCGGCGCGGTCCACTCGAACATCTCGTCCTGCGCGAGCCGGCCGTTCTCCAGGATGTTGCGGCCGAGCTTGGCGCGGCTCACGCCCATCACGATGCCGATCTCGCGCAGCAGCGCTTCGACCGTCGGCTGCCAGTCGCCGCGGCGCAGCAGCCGTGCGGCCGCACCGTTGAGCACGCCCAGGGCCGCCTCGCGCCGCTTCAGGTCGGTGATGCCGACGCGGAACATGACGGTCCCGCCGTCCGACATCTTGCGGTCGATCAGGCGCACCCAGCTTCCGTCGGCACGCTGCACGTCGACCGGCTCGCGCTGGACGCGGATGCGGTCGACCCGGTCGGCCACGTGCGCCTCGATCCGGTCCGTCGGCACCACGCTCACGCGGCTCGTCGCGAGCCCGCGCACCAGCGCTTCGAACGCGACGCCCTCCTTCAGGATGTCGGCGATGGGCGCGTAGATCTCGGCATAGCGCCGGTTCCACATGACCAGGCGTTCGGCGGAATCGAGGAGCGCGAAGCCTTCGCCCAGCGCTTCCATCGCCTCGGCGAGGCGGCGGGTCTCCGCCGCCGCCTTGCGCGTCGCGTCGGCGCGCTCGGTGATGTCGCTGTAGAGGGCGACGAAGCCGCCGCCGGGAATGGGGTTGCGCTTGACCTCGATGAAGCCGCCCGACAGCGTCGCGCGCGAGAAGTTCTCGGGCTGGTTCGAGATGCCGATCTCCACGGACCGGCGGACGGCGTCGATGCCGTTCGGGCCGAATTCGCCGCGGTTCGCCTGGAAGATCAGGATGTCGATGAAGGAGGTGCCGCTCTGCGCGAACTCGCGCGGCAGGTCGAGGATCTCGAAGGCGCGCTCGTTCCACACCACAAGGCGGTGGGCGGGGTCGAAGACCATGATCCCGTCCGACAAGGCGGCGAACGCCGCCGCCATCGCATTGGTCTTGACCGCGTCCATGCTGAAGGTTGTCTCCCTCCGCCATTCATTCGCACATGAACGGGCAAAGGGGAAGGGGCCCCTGCCGCCCGGCTATTGCCGCCGGGCGTATCTTCCGGCACCGTCGCCGCGAACCGGCTTCCGGCTGCAGGAAAGGGACCCCGGCATGCAGAAATCCGACGAGGAATGGCGCAAGATACTCACGCCCGCCCAGTACGACGTGCTGCGCAAGCACGGCACCGAGCGCGCGGGGACCAGCCCGCTCGACAAGGAGTACCGCAAGGGCCGCTTCCTGTGCGCCGGCTGCGCCACGCCGCTGTTCGGGTCGGAAACGAAGTTCGACAGCCGGACCGGCTGGCCGAGCTTCTTCGAGCCGCTGCCCGGTGCCGTCGCCACGACGGTCGACCGGAAGTTCTTCATGACGCGTACGGAGGTGCACTGCGCCGCGTGTGGCGGCCATCTCGGCCACGTCTTCGAAGACGGGCCGAAGCCGACCGGCCTGCGCTACTGCATGAACGGCGTGGCGATGCGGTTCGAGTCCTCGGCCGACTGAGGGTCGATGCCGGCTTCGCCGGCAACCTCGCGCACGAGCTTGGACAGCACGGCGTTGGTGAAGGCGGCGAAGCCCTCGGCGACGACGAGGAAGGCCCCCGGCCCGCCGATCACCTCTTCGCGGTAATGTTCGACGAGATCGTCCTCCGCCGGGCGGCCGAAATTCGGATTGCCGGTGACGATCGGCAGGCCGTTGACCGTGATGCCGCGCGCGACCGCGTCGTCGCGCGCCGCCCAGGCGGGGCGCCCCTGGTTGTTGCGGCCGTCGCCCGACACGTCGATCACGCGCCGCGTGCCCTCGAACCCGTTGTCGTCGAACATGCGCGCGGCGAAGTCGATGGCGCCGCTGATCGACGTGCGGCTGGCCCCGGTCGGCGGCGACGCGGCGATGCGCGCGATGAAGGCTTCCGCACTGGCGCGGTCGCGGATCACGGCCCAGTTGACGACGATGCGGTTGTGGAAATTGCCGGCCCACTCCATGTAGGCGACCGCGATGGCCTTGTTGGGCCCGCCGGCGATCGCCTGCAGCACGCGCGGATGGACGAGCGCTTCGAAATAGCCCTGGCGCTGGAGCTGGGCTTCCTCGGCATCGACGCTGTACGAGACGTCGACGGCGAGGACGAGTTCGAGATCGACCGGAACGGCCTGGACCGGTGCGGCGGCGAGCAGGATGGCCAGGAACGCCGGGAGTGCGGCGCCGAGACACGTCCGCAGGACGTCCATCGCGCGTCGCCGGGCGGTCACGCCGGCCGCCAGGGTTCGACGAAGTCGCCCGGACCGAGCACGCGCTGCGGCGGCTCGTTGCGGTGCTGGTCGTAACCCTGCTGGCTGTAGTTCGGTTCGTTGTAGTTCGGCTGGTCGTAGCCGCCCTGGCCGTGGTCGTAGGCCGGCATGCCGTAGTTGTCGGGCTGCGGGGCCGGTGCCGCGAGCGGGCGAAGCGCAATACCTTCGAAGCCGCGGTCGGTCTTCACGTAGTCGACCTCGACATGCATGCCGGCATTGTGCGGGCCGGTGATGCCGGCGGATTCGAGCAGGCGGCCGGGCAGATATATGTCGCGGCCCAGCGCCGTTTCCGGCGTGGCGAAGCCGAATCCCTTCTGGGGATTGAAGAACTTGATCGTCGCGCGGACGGTCTCGTGCGCGGCCGGGGCCGGGCGCTTGATCTCGGTCTGCGGCTTCCAGCCGACGCGCTCGAGATTCTCGGGCGTGGCGGCGGTCGCGAGCTTGAGCAGTTCCTGGCAGGCGAAGCCCTTGGCGACCGGCACGATCATCAGCTCGGCGTCGAGGCCCGGCTTCAGCATGCGCGAGACCGCCGGGTCGAGGCGGTTCGAGTGCACGAACACTTCACGGCCGTCGTCGAGCAGGATGAAGCCGAAACCCTTCGCGTGGTTGAACCACTTCACGACGCCATGCACCGGGCCTTCGCCGGCCTGGCGGACGGGCGGAGCCGGCGGCACCGGCGCCGGTGTCGGAGCCGGCGCCGCGGATACGACTTCGGCCGCGGGACGCGCGGGTGCGGCACCGGGCTTGGCCGGGCGCATCAGGAAGGCGGGTTGGAAATCGGGATCGTTGTCGGGAGCGTTGTCGCGCGGCGTCTTGCGATTCATGAGTCCGTCGGGAATTGGAGAAAGAGATAAGGAGAATTTTGATGGTGAATCGATATTGAGCCCCCAAATTGCCATCCCCGGGGGCAAAGTTCAAACGGAATTGACCGGGGGCCGCCGCTTGGGCATCTTCGCGGCCCGATGTTCCGAGTGGCGAGGAATTACCTCACTTGAACCCGATTTTTGCCGGTCTCCAGACGTCGATCTTCGAGGAAATGTCGGCGCTCGCGCGCCAGCATTCGGCGATCAATCTCGGCCAGGGCTTCCCCGACGATCCCGGCCCGGAAGACGTGCGCCGGAAGGCCGCAGAGGCGGTGATCGAAGGCTGGAACCAGTATCCGCCGATGATGGGCCTGCCGGAGCTGCGTTCGGCGATCGCGCGGCACTACAAGACGCACCAGAATCTCGACATCGACGCGAACGCCGAAGTGATGGTGACGTCGGGGGCGACCGAGGCGATCGCGGGCGCCCTGCTGGCGAGCATCAGCCCCGGCGACGAAGTCGTGCTGTTCGAGCCGGCCTACGACGCCTACCTGCCGCTCGTGAAGCGCGCCGGCGGCGTGCCGAAATTCGTCAAGCTCGCACCGCCCGACTGGCGCTTCGATGCCGCCGCCCTGCGCGCCGCCATCGGCCCGCGCACGCGCGCCGTGCTTTTCAACAATCCGCTCAACCCCGCCGGCTGCCTCTACGACGCGGCCGATCTGGCATTGCTGGCCGAAGCGCTTGCGGGCACCGAGGCCGTCGTCATCTCGGACGAGGTGTGGGAGCACGTGATCTTCGACGGGCGGCGCCACGTATCGGTCCTTGCGGTACCGGGCCTGCGCGAGCGCAGCGTCAAGATCGGCTCGGCCGGCAAGATCTTCAACCTGACCGGCTGGAAGGTCGGCTTCGTCGTCGCGGCCCCTGCGGTGATGAAGGTGCTCGCCAAGGCGCACCAGTACATCACCTTCACGACGCCGCCGAATCTGCAGACGGCCGTCGCCTACGGGCTCGACAAGCCGGCCGCACATTTCGACGCGATGCGTAAGGACCTGCAGGACCGGCGCGACCATCTGCAGCGCGGGCTGGCGCAGGCGGGCTTCTCGGTGCTGCCGAGTGCGGGCACCTATTTCCTCAATGTCGATCTGGGTCCGCTCGGGCTGACCGACGACGCCGCCTTCTGCCGGCGCATGGTCACGCAAGCGGGCGTGGCGGCGATCCCTGTTTCGGCGTTCTATTCCGACGCGAGCCAGCGCAGCGTCATCCGGTTCTGCTTCGCCAAGACGTTCGACACGCTGGACGAGGCGATCGCGCGCATCGCGAAATCCGCCGCGACGCTGCTCAAGGCCTAGCCGAGGCCGCCATCCACGCGCACGACCTGCCCGGTCACGTACGATGCGGCGGGCGAGGCGAGGAAGGCGATGACCGCGGCGATCTCCGCCGGTTCCGCGCGCCGGCCCATCGGGATCGCGGCTTCCAGCGCGGCGACGGCCTCGGCCGACAGGGCGCTCGTCTTTCCCGGATCCTTCTTCGTCAGGCCGGGCGCCACTGCATTGACGGCGATCCCCTTTGGGGCCAGTTCGGCCGCAAGGCTGCGCACCAGCGCTTCGAGCGCCGCCCGGCCGGCGGCCGACGCGGCGAACAGGCCCAGATCGCCGCGATAGACATGCGCCACATAGGACGAGACGGCGACGATGCGCGGGCTCGCGCCCGCTTCGAGCTGCGGCAGGCCCGCCTGGACGAGTTCGAGGAAACCCTGCGCAGAATCCGCCGTGGCGGCCGCGAGGCGGGCGGCATCCAGCCCGACAGCACCGCCCCGGTCGGCCTTTCCGGCCGCCGCGACGATCGCGTCGAGCCGGCCGAAGCGGATGCGCGCAGCTTCGACGAGCGATTGCGCCGTCGCGCGCGCCGCGACGGGCCCGAGCCGCGTTTCGACCGCAGCACCTCGGCCGCGGGCAAGGGCGGCGACCTCCGCCAGGCCCGCTTCGTTGCGCCCGGTGTGCAGGACCAGCCCGATATCCGGACCCGCGAGCGCCAGCGCGGTCGCCCGGCCGATGCCGCTTGCGGCACCCGTCACGATCGTCACGCGCGCATGAATTGTCTCCATGCAGGCCAAGATAATGGCATTGCGGTCCGGGGCGAACTATCTTGTGCGCCGCGATCCGGCTCCCCCCGAAAACAGGTCCGAAAATCCCGATGAATGCGATCGATCCCGCCACCAAGATGGCTCTTGCGAAATACGCCGTCGGACAACCCGTCTCGCGCACCGAGGACCCGCATTTGCTGCGCGGCGAGGGCCGCTACACCGACGACGTCAACGTCCCGGGCCAGGCCTATGCCGTGATGGTGCGCAGCCGCTACGCGCACGGCGTCATCAAGGGGATCTCGACCGATGCCGCCCGCGCGATGCCCGGCGTAATCGGCGTCTATACGGGGGCCGATCTCGTGGCGGCCGGATACGGGACGCTCAAATGCTCGATGGCGCTGAAAAGCCGCGACGGCAACATGATGATCCAGCCCGCCCGGCCGGCGCTGCCGGTCGACAAGGTCCGGTTCGTCGGCGACCCGATCGCTTTCGTCGTCGCCCGGACCGCGATCGAGGCCAAGGACGCGGCGGAAGCCGTCGAACCCGACATCGACCCGCTGCCCGCGGTCACGCAGGCGAGCCTCGCCGGCGAACCCGGCGCGCCCCAGCTCTATGACGACGCGCCCGGCAACCTGTCGCTCGACTATCACTACGGCGATTCCGAGAAGGTCGCCGCCGCGTTCGCCAAGGCGGCGCACGTGGCGCGCCTGCCGCTGGTCAATTCGCGCATCGTCGTCAACGCGATGGAACCGCGCGCCGCGATCGCCGAGTTCGATCCGGCAAGCGGGCGGTGGACGATCAATGTCGGCAGCCAGGGCGTCTTCGGCCTGCGCAACTCGATCGCGACCGACATCCTGAAGGTACCGACGGACAAGGTCCGCGTGCTCACCGGCAATGTCGGCGGCTCGTTCGGCATGAAGGCGCAGGTCTATCCCGAATATGTCTGCCTGTTCCATGCGGCGCGCGCCCTCGGCCTGCCGGTCAAGTGGACCGACGAGCGTTCGGAGAGCTTCCTGTCCGACCAGCATGGTCGCGACGGCGAGGTGACGGGCGAACTCGCACTCGACAAGGACGGGAACTTCCTCGCGGCGCGCGTCACCGGCTTCGGCAATCACGGCGCCTATCTCACGCAGGTCGGGCCGATCCCGCTGACGCTCAACATCGCCAAGAACATGGTCGGGCCCTACCGCACTCCGCTGATCGAGGTCGCGGTGCGCACGATGTTCACGAACACCACGCCGATCGGCCCCTATCGCGGTGCCGGCCGCCCGGAAGGCAACTATTTCATGGAGCGGCTGATCGACGCCGCCGCCGCCGTGTCGGGCATCGACCGGGTCGAGTTGCGCCGGCGCAACCACATCAAGCCGGCCGAGATGCCGTGGTCGGCACCTTCCGGCATGGTCTACGACAGCGGCGATTTCACGACCCTGCTCGACAAGGCGCTGGCACTGGCCGACTGGAACGGCTTCGACAAGCGCAGGGCCGAGAGCAAGGCGAAGGGCAAGCTGCGCGGGCGCGGGATCGGCGCGTTCCTCGAGGTGACGGCCCCGCCGACCAAGGAAATGGGCGGTATTCGCTTCGGTGCGGACGGCACGGTCACGATCGTGACCGGCACGCTCGATTACGGGCAGGGCCACGCCACGCCCTTCGCGCAGGTGCTGGTGGAAAAGCTCGGCGTGCCGTTCGAGAAGGTGCGCCTGTTCCAGGGCGACAGCGACGCGCTGGTCGCCGGCGGCGGGACGGGCGGCTCGAAATCGATCATGGCGAGCGGTGCCGCGATCGTCGAGGCGAGTGCCAAGGTGATCGAGGTGGGCCGCAAGATCGCGGCCGTGGCGCTCGAGGCGGCGGAAGCCGACATCGAGTTCGCGCAAGGCCATTTCACGATCGCCGGAACCGACCGCGCCATCGGCATCATGGAACTGGCGGCGAAGCTGCGCGGCGGCCTGAAGCTGCCCGAAGGCGTGCCGGCCACGCTCGACGTGACGCACGTGTTCCAGGAAGCGCCGTCTGCGTTCCCCAACGGCTGCCACGTGGCGGAGGTCGAGGTCGATCCCGACACCGGCGTCGTCGACGTGGTGAAGTATTCGGCCGTCAACGATTTCGGCACCGTCATCAACCCGATGCTGGTCGAAGGCCAGGTGCATGGCGGCGTCGTGCAGGGCATCGGCCAGGCGCTGATGGAAAGCGTGCGCTACGACGAGCATGGCAGCGTGCTGACCGGCTCGTTCATGGACTATGCGATGCCGCGCGCGGCCGACGTGCCCGGCTTCGTCTTCGCCGCGCACTCGGTCCCGGCGACGACGAACCCGCTCGGCGCCAAGGGCTGCGGCGAGGCGGGCTGTGCGGGGGCGCTGCCCAGCGTCATGAACGCGCTCGTCGACGCGCTGTCGCCACTCGGCATCCGGCATATCGACATGCCGGCCACGCCGTCGCGCGTCTGGGCGGCGATCCAGGCCGCGAGGCGATGACGGGCGCGACTCCGACGGTCTACGACACGCCCTATTCCTGGTACCGCCTGTTCGTCTGCGTGGTGCTCGGGTCGCTCGGCGGCATCGGCATGTGGTCGCCGGTCATCATCATGCCGGCCCTGCAGGCCGATTTCGGCGTCTCGCGCGGCGCGGTGGCGTTCGCCAGCACCGCCACGCTGCTGGGCTTCGCCGGCGGCGGGATCGTCATGGGCTGGCTCACCGACCGGTTCGGCGCGATGGTGCCGGTCCTGCTCGGATCCGCGACGATGGCGGCGGGCTTCGCGCTCGCCTCTTTCGCACCCGACATCTGGACCTTCTCGCTGATCCAGGGCGTTGCCATCGCGATGTTCGGCAGTTCGGCGACCTTTGCACCCCTGATGGCCGACGTGTCCCGCTGGTTCGACCGGCGGCGCGGCATCGCGACCGCCTTATGCGCGTCCGGAAACTATTTCGCCGGCGCCCTCTGGCCGCCCTTGATGCAGCCCTTCCTCGACGAGTTCGGCTGGCGGCAGACCTATCTCGGCATCGCGGTCGTGTGTGCGGCGACGATGCTGCCGCTCGCCCTGCTGCTCCACCGCCGGCCGGTGGCCCCGCTGGTCCCCAGCGTGCGCGACGGGCGGCTGTCGCTCGACGTGCCGCGCCCGCTGCTGACGTTCCTGCTGGCGACGGCGGCCCTGATGTGCTGCGTGGCGATGGCGATGCCGCAGGTCCATCTCGTCGCGTACTGCACCGACCTGGGCTTCGGTGCTGCGCGCGGGGCCGAGATGCTGTCGGTCATGTTCGCGGTCGGCATCCTCAGCCGCATGCTGTTCGGCTTCGTCGCCGACCGCATCGGCGGGCTCGCCAACCTGCTGCTCGGCTCGTTCCTGCAGATGGCGTCGCTCGCACTCTATCTTTTCTTCGACGGGCTCGCGTCGCTCTACGTCGTGTCGGCGCTGTTCGGGCTCGTGCAGGGCGGCATCGTGCCGAGCTATGCGCTGGTCGTGCGCGAGTATTTCCCGGCAGCCGAAGCGGGGACCCGCGTGGGCATCGTGCTGATGGCCTCGCTCGCGGGCATGGGGCTGGGCGGCTGGCTCGCCGGCGCCATCTTCGATTTCTCGGGCAGCTACTCGGCCGCGTTCCTCAACGGCGTGATCTGGAACGCCGGCAACGTCGCCATCGTGCTGTGGCTGCTCGGACGGCGGCGCGCCGCACCGGCCGCCGCCTAGACGCGCGCGACGCGCGCGGCGGTGTATTTGAATTCGGGAATCTTGCCGAACGGATCGAGCTCGGCGTTCGTCAACCGGTTCGCCGGCGCCTCGACGAAGCAGAACGGCATGTAGACCATGCCGTCCGGCACGTCCGGATCGGCACGCAGCATGGCTTCGAGATGGCCGTGGCGCGTCTCGATGCGGACCTCGCCGCCCTCGGCAAGGCCGCGCGCGGCGATTTCGCGCCGGTTCATCGACGCGACCGCCACCGGTTCGAGCGTGTCGAGCGTTGCCGCGCGCCGCGTCATCGCACCGGTGTGCCAGTGTTCGAGCAGGCGGCCGGTGCTCAGCACCAGCGGATAGGCGGCATCGGTTTCCTCGCCCGGCGGCAGGAAATCGACGGGGACGAGGCGCGCGCGGCGCGTCGTCGTCGGGAAGCCGTCGCCGAACAGGATGTCGTGGCCGGCATGGGTCGCGTCGTCGGCGGGGTAGGTGACCGCACCCTCGCGCTGCAGGCGTTCCCACGGCAGACCCGACAGCGAGGGCATCGCCGCACGCATCTCCTCGTACACGCTCCCCACATCGGGATAGCGCCAGTCGAGCCCGAGGCGGTGTGCGAGTTCGACGATCAGTTCCCAATCCTGGCGGGCCTCGCCGGGCAGATCCAGCACCGGCCGGCCGAGTTGCACCTGCCGGTTCGTGTTCGTGTAGGTACCGAGCTTCTCGGCATGGGCCGAGGCGGGCAGCACGACATCGGCATGCCACGCGGTCTCGGTCAGGAAGATGTCCTGCACGACGAAGTGATCGAGCTTGGCGAAGGCCGCGCGCGCGTGGTTCTGGTCGGGATCCGACATCGCCGGATTCTCGCCCATCACGTACATCGCGCGGATCTCGCGCCGGTCGATCGCGTCGATGATCTCGACGACCGTCAGCCCGCGCTTGGGATCGAGCGTGCGGCCCCAGCGCTTTTCGAAATCCGCGCGGAAGCCCGCGTTCTCGACCGGGTGATAGTCGGGATACATCATCGGGATCAGGCCGGCATCCGATGCGCCCTGCACGTTGTTCTGGCCGCGCAGCGGATGCAGGCCGGTCCCGGGCCGGCCGATCTGGCCGGTGATCAGCGCAAGGGCGATCAGGCAGCGCGCATTGTCGGTGCCGTGGATGTGCTGGGAAATCCCCATGCCCCAGAAGATGATCGAGCGCTTCGACGTGGCGTAGCGCCGCGCCACCGCGCGCAATGTGCCGGCGTCGATGCCGCAGACCGGCGCCATGCGCTCGGGCGAATAGTCCGCCACGCGTGCGGCAAGCTCGTCGAACCCGTCCACGTGGGCGGCGACATAGGCCGGGTCGTAGAGTTTCTCGGTAACGATCGTGTGCAGCAGCGCGTTCAGCAGCGCCACGTCGGTGCCGGGCGTGAATTGCAGCGCATGCTCGGCCAGCCGCATCAGCGCCTGCCGGCGCGGATCGATGACGATCAGGTGCGCGCCGCGCTTGGCCGCCTGCTTCAGGTACGTCGCCGTCACCGGATGGTTCTGCTCGGGCCGCGCGCCGATCACGACGATGCAGTCGGCCTCCAGTGCCGCGGCGAACGGGGCCGTGACGGCAGCCGAGCCGATCCCTTCGAGCAGGGCCGCGACCGACGAGGCGTGGCACAGGCGCGTGCAGTGATCGACATTGTTCGTGCCGAAGCCCTGCCGCACGAGCTTCTGGAACAGATACGCCTCTTCGTTGGAGCCTTTGGCCGAACCGAACCCGGCTAGCGCACCGCCGCCGTGCGTGTCGCGCACGCGCTTGAGCCCTTCGGCCGCGCGCGACAGCGCCTCTTCCCACGTCGCGGGCCGGAAGACGGCCCACGGATCGGCCGGATCGATCTGCATGCCGCCCGATTTCGGCACGCCGTCGCGCCGGACCAGCGGCTGCGTCAGGCGGTGCGGGTGGCGGACATAGTCGTAGCCGAAGCGGCCTTTGACGCAGAGCCGGTTCTCGTTCGCCGGGCCCTCGCGCCCGTTGACCTGCACGATGCGGTCGCCGGCCACGCCCACGCGCGTCTGGCAGCCCACGCCGCAGAACGGGCACAGCGTATCGACCGTGCGCTCGGGCACCGTCGCGCGATGTACTGCACCCGCATCCATCAGGCTCTTTTCGAGGAGCGCGCCGGTAGGGCAGGCCTGCACGCATTCCCCGCAGGCGACGCAGGTCGAAGCGCCCATCGGGTCGGCGAGATCGAAGACGGGGCCCGTCTCGTGGCCGCGATGGCCCATGCCGATCACGTCGTTGACCTGCACCTCGCGGCAGGCACGCGCGCACAGGCCGCAGGCGATGCAGGCTTCGAGATTGACGGCGATGGCCGGGTGCGACGCGTCGTGCCCGGTGTCGTGCCGTTCGCGCGCGGGCAGGCGGCCGGCCGCCACGCCCAGTCTCTCGGCCCACTGCCAGAACAGCGCGTCCGGATCGGGGCTGTCAGCGCGCGCGGGCATGTCGCTTGCCAACAGTTCGAACACCATCGCGCGTGCTTTCGTCGCGCGCGGTGTGTCGGTCGAGACCTTCATGCCTTCGGCGGGCTTGCGGATGCAGCTTGCGGCCAGCACGCGCTCGCCGTCGATCTCGCACACGCAGGCCCGGCAGTTGCCGTCCGGCCGATAGCCGGTCGAATCGTGGTGGCACAGATGCGGGATCTCCGTGCCTTCGCGCTTCGCGACCTGCCAGATCGTCTCGCCCGGTGCCGCGACGACCGGCTTGCCGTCGAGTGTGAAGCTGACCGGGCTGCTCATCGCGCAGCTCCGCCGGCGAAAAAGCGCAGCACGCTGCGCACCGGGTTGGGCGCCGCCTGGCCGAGACCGCAGATCGACGCGTCGCGCATCACCGATTCCAGATCGCCGAGCTTGTCGGCCGACCAATCGCCGGCGGCGAGCAGGGTGGCCATCTTCTCGGTCCCTGCGCGGCATGGTGTGCACTGGCCACATGATTCGTCGCGGAAGAAGCGGATCAGGTTGCCGGCCACGCTGCGCGGATCGTCGGCTTGCGACAGCACGATCACCGCATGGCTGCCGACGAAGGCGCCGTGCGCGTCGAGCGTGCCGAAATCGAGCGGCTGGTCGGCAAGCCGTGCCGGCAGGATGCCGCCCGACGCCCCGCCGGGCAGGTAGCCGAGCAGCTCATGGCCCTTCGCCATGCCGCCGCAGAACTCGTCGATCAACTCCTGCGCCGTGATGCCGGCGGGGGCGACCTTCACGCCGGGCGATGCGACGCGGCCCGAGACCGAGAAGGACCGCCAGCCCTTGTGGCCGCGCCTGCCGGCGGCGGCGAATGTCGCCGGGCCTTTCTCGAGGATGTCGCGCAGCCAGTGCAGCGTCTCGACATTGTGGTTGAGCGTGGGCCGGCCGAACAGGCCGCGCTCGGCGATGAAAGGCGGGCGGTGGCGCGGCAGGCCGCGCTTGCCCTCGATCGATTCGATCATCGCGGATTCTTCGCCGCAGATATACGCGCCGGCCCCGCGGCGCAGCTCGATATGGCCCGGTGCGACCAGTCCGGCGCGTTCGAGATCGGCGATCGCGGCGGCGAGGATCGTTCGCGCTGCCGGATATTCGTCGCGCAGATAGATATAGATGCGCGTCGCCTCGACCGCCCATGCCGCGATCAGCATGCCTTCGAGCATGCGGTGCGGGTCGCTCTCCAGATAATGCCGGTCCTTGAACGTGCCGGGTTCGCCCTCGTCGGCATTGACGGTCATCAGGCGCGGGGCGGGTTGGCTGCGCACACTCTTCCATTTGCGCCCCGCCGGGAAGCCTGCACCGCCGAGACCGCGCAGGCCCGACTCGTCCAGGGCCGCGATGGTGGCCTCGCGCGCATTCGCGTCGTCCTGCAGCTTTTCGAGCAGGCGATAGCCGCCGGCCGCGCGATAGGCATCGAAGGCGATGTGGGACGGGATCTCGGCCGTCGTGCGCCCGTCGGCGATCGCGGCGGCGAGGCGTGCCTGCGTGGCGTCGTCGATCGCACGCTGGCCCAGCATCGCCGCCGGTGCCGACGCGCAGCGCCCGATGCACGGGGCCGCGACGACGCGCAGATGGGCGGGGTCGGCGCTTGCGCGCGCGGCGTCGAGCAGCGCTTCGGCCCCCTTCATCGCGCACGATAGCGAATTGCAGATGCGCAGCGTGCGCGCGGGCGGCGGGGCCGCACCTTCCTTCACGACGTCGAAATGGTGGTAGAAGCTCGCGACCTCGTACACTTCCGCTTCCGACAGGCGCATCTCGTGCGCGAGTGCTTGGAGATGGCGCGCCGCGAGATGGCCGTAGCGGTCCTGCACCCGATGGAGATTCTCGATGAGCCGGTCGCGCGCGCGCGAAGCGCTGCCGAGGAGGGCGTGCACCTCGTCCAGCGCCGCCTCGTCCAATGCGCGACCTTTCGGCCCGCCCTTGCGTCTGCCTGCGGTGTGCGCCGGCTTCAAAACGGTTTCCCCCGTGCTTCGAGCGAGTTTCGATCCGTTTGCCGGTCGTGGCAAGTGCAACGCCCCGCTGCGCGATTGTCCGGCATACGTCCCGCGTGCGATCATCGCCGCATGCGTTGGCTTCATGTCGCTTTCCTGCTGTTCGCGGTCGGTTGCGCGCCGGTCTGCCCGCCGGGGCTGATTCCGGCCGCGTCGGTCGATCTCTATTTCGGGCGCGGCGGCGTGTCGGATGCCGACTGGCGCGATTTCGTCGACCGCTCGGTCGTGAACCGCTTTCCCGACGGCATGACCGTGTTCGACGCGGCAGGAAGCTGGCGCGATCCGCGCACCGGCCGCACGAGCTCGGAAGACAGCAAGATGCTGCGCCTGATCGTGCCGGATGCGCGCGCGGCCGCACCCGCCACGCTGGGGGTCATCGACGATTACAAGCGCCGCTTCGCGCAGCAGTCGGTGCTGCGCGTCGAGCAGGCGGTGTGCCATGCGTTCTAGGCTTGCGGCACTGGCATTGCTTGTGGCCGCACCCGCGTTCGCGCAGAACGCGCGCTTCGACTGGCTGGCGCGCATCGACGACGCGCTTCCGGCCATCGAAGCGTGCGCAAGCGCCCATCCGGCCCAGCCGGTCGGCGTGGCGGCGCTGCGCGCGGGCGGGCATTTGCTGCTGCGCGACGCAAGCGCGCTCGTCTGGTCGTGCGTCGTGGCGGACGGGCGCGCGAAGCTGTCGGTCGAACCCGACCCGTCGGGCGAGCCCGACCGTCGGCCGATCTTCTGGCTCGCGCGCTATGGCGAGCCGTGGGCCGAATGCTGGGACGCCGACCCGGTGCGCGGGCGCGACGGGCGGCTGGTCGGCTGGTACGTCGTGCAGAGCTGCTGATCAGCCCGCGCGGTCGCGCGTGCAGGCTTCGGCCGCCGCCGTCGCACTGGCCGCCTGCGGGAACAGTTCGTTGGGCGTGCCGGTCGATGCGGCGATCACTTCGCCGATCAGCGGCACGAGATTGCCGCGCGGCAGGTCGATGCGCCGCGGCGGCGTCGCGATGCGCCCGTCGGCGGCGATTTGCGCCTCGATCCCCCACCAGCCCTGCACCGTCGGGCCGGGTGCGCCATAGCGCCGGTCGGTGAGACGGACCGTCTTCGATCCGTCGGCGCCGGGGGCCACGCTCGCCCAGATCTCGCCGGCGGCGAACCAGCCGAACAGCCGGCCTTCCGGGGTCGCGCGCAGGACTTCGACCGCCGGGTCGGAAGACGGCTTTGCGAAGCAAGTCCAGGAAATGGCACCGGCCTGCAGGCTCGACGCGAAGCCGACGCGTGCACCTTCCGGTTCGTCGACGACGATGCGCCGCAGCCAGGGCTGGAAGATCGTCGTGTAGGCGCGCACGTCGGCGAGTTCGACGCCTTCGGCGGCAAGCTGGGTGCGCGCCATCGCCGCGACACGCTGGTTCTGCGCCACGCCGTAGAACTGGTAGGCGACGGAAAGGAACAGCGCGAGATACATGAAAATCCGCGCGTGCGTATCCCGCGGCCTTGCCAGCGCCCACGCCGCCGCGGCGACCAGCGGCAGCGTGTAGATCGGATCGATGATGCCGAGGCCGGGAAGCGCAAACCGCGCGTCGGAGAACGGGGCGAGAAGCTGCGTGCCGTAGATCGTGAACAGGTCGAGCAGCGGGTGCGTGACGAGCGCGAAGAAGAACAGCGCGATCCACGCACCCAGCGCGTCGTGGGCACCCGCCGGCTCGAACGGCCGCGCGCGGCTGTAGCCGCTCCACGCGATCCAGCCCAGCACCGGGGCGACGACGGGCGCGAAGAAGAGGGAATGGGTGACGCCGCGATGGTTGCGCCACTCGGCCCAGGCATCGGCCCCGGACAGGAACACCGTGTCGAGGTCGGGGATCGTCCCGGCGATGGCCCCGAACACGAGGGCGCGCCGCCCCAGCCTGGAGCCAGCGACCGCATAGCCGGCACACGCGCCGAAGGTTAGCTGAGTGAAGGAATCCAACTGCGTGCGACCGGCCCGGTGGGAAGAACGGGACAGACAATAGGGCAGCGTCGTGCTGGGTCAATGGCCGAGCGGCAACCCCGTCCGCCTGCCTCCGGTTGCCAAGGGCGGGCCGACTTGTCACAGTCTGGCCTGTGGGTTGCATCGTCCGGATCGACGCTTCGGCGGGCCGGGAACGTGCAGGGGAGGTCGGTTTTGGGCGATACGGGGACGAAAGCGCCGGCGGCTTTCGACGAGATGACGGCGGCGGACGGCAGCGTCCGCCCCGCCTATGCCGAGCTTTCGACGTGGCTCAAGCGCATGCCGGCCGACCAGATCGGCCGCAAGCGCAACGAGGCCGACCTGCTTTTCCGCCGCCTCGGCATCACCTTCGCGGTCTATGGCGAAGGCGGCGATCCCGAGCGGCTGATCCCGTTCGACGTGATCCCGCGCATCATCACGAATTCCGAATGGACGGACCTGTCCGAAGGGCTCGTGCAGCGGGTCAAGGCGCTCAACGCCTTCCTCTACGACGTCTATCACGACATGGAATTCGTGCGCGCCGGCAAGATCCCCAGGGAACTGGTCGTCGGCAACGCCCAGTACCGGCCCGAGATGGTCGGCGTCGACGTGCCGGGCCGCATCTACACGCACATCGCCGGCATCGACGTGGTGCGCGTCTCGGAAAGCCAGTTCTACGTGCTGGAAGACAACGTGCGCACGCCCTCGGGCGTCTCGTACATGCTCGAGAACCGCGAGGCGATGATGCGGATATTCCCCGAGCTGTTCGCGTACAACCGCGTCCAACCGGTGGGCCACTATCCCGACGAACTGCTCAAATCGTTGCGCTCGCTGCCGCCGGAATACTGCTCGGACAAGGACGAGCCGACGGTCGTCGTGATGACGCCGGGTGCGTACAACTCGGCCTATTTCGAGCATGTGTTCCTTGCCGAGCAGATGGGCGTCGAGCTCGTCGAAGGCCAGGACATGTTCGTCGAGAACGACGTGGTCTACATGCGCACGGTCGCGGGCCCCAAGCGGGTCGACACGATCTACCGCCGCCTCGACGACGCGTTCATCGATCCGGCCGCCTTCAATCCCGACAGCGTGCTCGGCGTGCGCGGCCTGTTCGAGGCCTATCGCAAGGGCAACGTGAACCTCGCCAACGCGGTGGGCACGGGCATCGCCGACGACAAGTCGGTCTACACCTACGTGCCCGACATGGTGCGCTTCTATCTGGGCGAGGAACCCAAGCTCGCCAACGTGCCGACCTATTCGCTGCGCAAGCCCGACGACCTCAAATACACGCTCGAGCATCTGGCCGAGCTCGTCGTCAAGGAAGTGCACGGCTCGGGCGGCTACGGCATGCTCGTCGGGCCGAAATCGACGAAGGACGAGATCGAGGCGTTCCGCAAGCGCATCCTCGCGACACCCGACAACTACATCGCCCAGCCCACGCTGGCGCTGTCGACCTGCCCGACCTATGTGGACGAGGGCGTGGCACCGCGCCACGTGGATCTCAGGCCCTATCTGCTGGTCGGCAAGGACGTGAAGCTGGTGCCCGGCGGCCTGACGCGCGTGGCGCTGCGACAGGGATCGCTGGTGGTGAATTCCTCGCAGGGCGGAGGCACCAAGGACACCTGGGTGCTGGAGGACTGAGCCATGCTTTCGCGCGCCGCCGCATCGCTCTACTGGATGTCCCGCTACATGGAGCGCGCCGAAAACATGGCGCGCATCCTCGACGTCTCCTACCGCATGTCGCTCAGCGCCACCGACGAGCTTTCCCAGCGCACGCAGTGGGAACCGGCCCTCGTCGTCGCCGGCTGCGACAACCTGTTCAAGGACACCGGCAAGAAGATCGACGCGCGCAACGTGATCGAGTTCCTCGCACTCGACGCGAAGAACCCGTCCTCGATCCGCGCGTCGCTGTGGACCGCGCGCGAGAACGCCCGCGCGATGCGCACGCAGATCACGACCGAGATGTGGGAAGCGCTCAACGCCACGTGGCTGGAGATGCGCACGCTCGACTACGCGAAGATCGAGGCGATGGGCCTGCGCGCCTTCTTCGACTGGGTCAAGGAGCGCAGCCACCTGTTCCGCGGCGTGGGCTACGGCACGATGCCGCGCGACGCGGCCTACCGCTTCGTTCGCGTCGGCACGTTCCTCGAGCGCGCGGACTCCACCGCCCGCCTGCTCGACGTGAAATACCACGTGCTGCTGCCCTCCACGCGCGACGTGGGCGGTGCGGTCGACTACTACCAGTGGGGTGCGCTGCTGCGCTCGGTCTCGGCCTTCCAAGCCTATCGGCGGATCTACCGTGACGTGATCAAGCCCAAGCGCGTCGCCGAGCTGCTGGTCCTTCGCGACGACATGCCGCGCTCGCTGCGCGTGTCGTTCGGCGAGCTCACCCAGCTTCTCGACCAGCTGCGCGACATGTTCCAGCGCGACTACCTGTCGGCGCGCCTGGCCGACCAGATGTACAACCGCCTGCGGTTCGGCAAGATCGACGACGTATTCGAGCAGGGCCTGCACGAATTCCTGACCGAAGTGGTCGACAGCAACGTGGCCCTCGGCAAGGCGATTGCGGACGACTTCGGTTTGACGTATTGAGCGGCCTTCGCGCGCTTCCGGAGCAACCAGATCCATGACCTACGGCGTCGGCCTTCTCCTCGAGGACGGACTCGTCCTGTGTTCGGACTCCCGCACCCATGCGGGCGTCGACCACGTCGCGGTCTTCAACAAGATGCATGTGTGGGAAAAGCCGGGCGAACGCTGCATCACGCTGCTGACCGCCGGCAATCTCGCCATCTCGCAGTCGGTCGTGAACCTGCTGACCGAAGGCATGGGCACCGACCGGGCCGAGACGCTCGCCAACGTGCCCTCGATGTTCGAGGCGGCACGCCTCGTGGGCCGCGCCGTGCGCGAGGTCTACGACCTCGACGCCGAACGCCTGAAGGAGCAGGGCTCGGAATTCACGATCTCCCTCATCCTCGGCGGCCAGATCAAGGGAAGGCGGCTGCGCCTGTTCCAGGTCTATTCGGCCGGCAACTTCATCGAGGCGTCGGCGGAGACCCCCTATTTCCAGATCGGCGAGACCAAGTACGGCAAGCCGATCCTCGATCGCGTCGTGATGGGCAAGACGACGCTCAACGAGGCGGCCAAGTGCGCGCTGATCTCGATGGATTCGACGCTGCGCTCGAACGTGTCGGTCGGGCTGCCGATCGACATTTCCATCATCCGGCGCGACGAATGCCGCGTGGCGGTGCGCAAGCGGCTCGACGAGAAGGACATATATTTCTCCGACATCCGCCGGCGCTGGTCGGAAGGCCTGCGCTCGGTCTTCCAGACCGTCCCGGACCCCGACTGGAAGGTCTGAGGCCGGTCCCTTGCCGACGGATCCCTATTTCTACGCGCTCGCCGTCCCGGCGTTCCTGATCGTCGGCATCTCGAAGGGCGGCTTCGGCGGCGGTCTGGGCTCGATCAGCCTGCCGCTGATCGCACTCGCGATCCCCGTGCCCCAGGCCGCGGCGATCATGCTGCCGCTGCTGATGGCGATGGATGTGTTCAGCGTGTGGCGCTACCGGCGCAGCTGGGCGCGCGACCTGATGGGTTTCCTGCTGGTCGGCGCCGTGATCGGGACGGCGATCGGCTATTGGACGTTCAAGCATCTCGACGAGGCGTGGATCCGCCTGCTGATCGGCCTCATCGCCGTGCTGCTGCCACTCAAGGACTGGATGCTTGCCGCCCTCGGTCGCACGTCGGCACCGCCCAAGCCCAACAAGGCCAAGGGCGTGTTCTGGGCGGCCGTGGCGGGCGTGACCAGCTTCATCGCCAATGCCGGCGGGCCGCCGCTGCAGGTGTTCCTGCTGCCGCTGCGGCTCGACAAGTCGGTCTTCGTCGGGACGAACGCCGTCTTCTTCGGTTTCGTCAACGCCTTCAAGCTGATCCCGTTCATCGAACTGGGCCTGTTCACCGACGGGACCCTTGCCACCAGCCTGCTGCTGCTGCCGCTGGGGCTGGCCGGCATCTGGCTGGGCGTGTGGCTGCATGTGCGCATCCCGGACAAGCCCTTCTACCTGCTGTGCAACGTGTTCCTGTTCCTGACCGGTCTGAAACTGGTCTGGGACGGCGTGTCGATCCTGCTCGGCCGCTAGGGGCTTGCCGGGAATTATTTTAGGTCTAAACTAATTCCCGGACAGGCAGGGAGCGGGCCATGAAGATCGTCAGCATCGGCGGCGGACCGGCGGGGCTCTATTTCGCGATCCTCGCGAAGAAGGCCGATCCGGCCGCCGACATCCTCGTGGTCGAGCGCAACCGCCCCGACGACACGTTCGGCTTCGGCGTCGTGTTCTCGGACGAGACGCTCGGCAACTTCGCCGACGCCGATCCCGAGAGCTACGCCGAGATCACGAAGGCGTTCTCGCACTGGACCGACATCGACATCCACTATGCGGGCAGCGTCGTCACGTCGACGGGCCACGGCTTCTCGGGCCTCGCGCGCGTCAAGCTCCTCAACATTCTGCAGCGCCGCGCGATGGATCTGGGTGTGAAGATCCGCTTCGAGACCGATGCGAAAGGCCCGGAGGATTTCCCCGACGCCGACCTGATCCTCGCGGCCGACGGCGTGAACTCGGGCATCCGCCAGAAGCATGCCGACCGATTCCGGCCGAAGCTCGACTGGCGGAAGAACAAGTTCGTGTGGCTGGGCACGACGCGTCCGCACCCGGCCTTCACGTTCCATTTCAAGCAGCACGCGAGCGGCCTGTTCCGCGTGCACGCGTACCAGTACGACGCGACGAACTCGACCTTCATCGTCGAGTGCACGCAAGCCACGTGGGCGCGTGCCGGCCTCGACAAGGCGAGCGAGGCCGAGACGCTGGAATTCTGCGAGAAGCTGTTCGCCGAGGAACTGGCGGGCCACAGGCTGATCGCCAACCGCTCGATCTGGCGCACCTTCCCGACGATCTCGAACGCGCACTGGAGCTTCGGCAATGTCGTGCTGATGGGCGACGCGGCGCACACGGCGCATTTCTCGATCGGCTCGGGCACGAAGCTCGCGATGGAAGACGCGATCGGGCTTGCCGCCGCCGTGGCCAAACACCGCAAGGTCCCCGAGGCGCTGGCGGCCTACGAGGCCGCGCGCCGGCCGCAGGTCGACGCGACCCAGCGCGCCGCGCAGACGAGCCTCGAATGGTTCGAGGATGTCGAGCGCTATGCCGGCCACGATCCGGTCGAGTTCGCCTTCGCGATGCTGACGCGCTCGATGCGCATCACGCACACGAACCTGAAGCTGCGCGACCCGGCCTTCGTCGCGCGCGTCGACGCGGGCTTCGCGGCGAAGGCGGGTGCTGCCGCGACGACCCCGCCGATGTTCGTGCCCTTGAAGCTGCGGGGCCTCACGCTGCCCAACCGCGTCGTCGTCTCGCCGATGTGCCAGTACTCGGCCGAGGACGGCACGCCGGACGACTGGCATCTCGTGCATCTGGGCAGCCGCGCCATCGGCGGGGCTGGCCTCGTCATCGCGGAAGCGACCGACGTGAGCCGCGAGGGCCGCATCTCGCCGGGGTGCACGGGCCTCTACAAGGAGGAGCACGTGGCGGCGTGGAAGCGCGTCGTCGATTTCGTGCATGCGAACTCCGCCGCGAAGATCGCCGTGCAGATCGCGCATGCGGGGCGCAAGGGCTCGACCCGGCTCGCATGGGAAGGCATCGACAAGCCGCTGCCTGGCGGCAACTGGCCGCTGATCGCGGCCTCGGCCATTCCGTACAAGGCGGGAAGCCAGGTCCCCAAGGCGATGGACCGCGCCGACATGGATGCGGCGAAGGCCGATTTCGTGCGCGCGGCGAAGATGGCCGAGCGTGCGGGCTTCGACATGATCGAGCTCCACATGGCGCACGGCTACCTGCTGGCGGGCTTCCTGTCGCCGCTGACCAACGTGCGGAGCGACGAATATGGCGGCAGCATCGACAACCGCATGCGCTTCCCTCTGGAAGTGTTCGACGCGGTGCGCGCGGCCTGGCCGGCGGACAAGCCCATCTCCGTGCGCATCTCGGCGACCGACTGGAAGGAAGGCGGCAACACGGGTGCCGACGCGGTCGAGATCGCCAGGCGCCTGAAGACGCACGGCGTGGACATCGTCGACGTGTCGGCGGGCCAGACCGTCGACGACGATCATCCCGTCTATGGCCGCCTGTTCCAGACACCGTTCGCCGACCGCGTGCGCAACGAGGCGGGCGTGCCGACGATGACGGTCGGCAACATCAGCTCGTGGGCCGACTGCAACACGATCCTTGCGGCCGGCCGTGCCGATTTGTGCGTGCTGGCGCGCGCGCATCTCTTTGATCCGTACTGGACGCGCCACGCGGCCTTCGAGCAGGGCTACGAGATCAAATGGCCGCCGCAGTACGGTTCGGCGCGCAGCTTCACGCCGCGCGAGAGCCGCTAGGCTTCGCCGATCGCGGAGGCGGGAACGAAGCCCTCGGCCGCGAGGCGCTTCATGATTTCCCAGCGTTCGTCGCGGTTCATGCCGGCCCACTGGCGGATCTCGGTGACCGAACGTCCGCAGCCCTCGCACTTGTCGTCGGGGCCGAGCCGGCAGACGCGCACGCAGGGACTGATCAATAGACACCCGCCATGCGCGCGCGCTGGCGCACGAGGGCCAGCACCATCCGGCAGGCCGGCATCGGATGACCGACGAGATCGCCCATCTCGACGACCGCACCCAGAAGTGCATCGATCTCCATCGGCTTCTTCGCCTCGAGATCCTGCAGCATCGACGTCTTGTGCGCACCCACTTCGCCGGCCCCGTCGATACGCTTCTCCACGTCGACGCCGAACTTGATGCCCAGCGCCTCGCCCACGGCCTGCGCCTCTAGCATCATCGTCTTCGCGACGGCGCGCGTCCCCGGATCGGACGCGATCGTTTCGAGTGTTGCCGTCGTCAGCGCCGACACCGGATTGAAGGTGAGGTTGCCCCACAGCTTCACCCACATGTCGTCGCGGATGCGCGGGCGGATCGGCGCCTTGAGGCCGCCGGCGATCATCAGCTCCGAGAGCTTCTGGATGCGCGCACTCTTGATGCCGTCCGGCTCGCCCAGCGCGAAGCGGTTGGAATAGGTGTGCTCGATCACGCCGGGGGCGATGATGTTCGCGGCCGGATAGACGATGCAGCCGATGGCGCGCGACGGTGCGAGCGTGTCCCACAGCCTGCCGTCGGGATCGACCGAGGCGAGCTTCTTGCCGTCGTGCGCACCGCCATGGCCGTAGAAATACCAGTAGGGCACGCCGTTCATCGCGGTGACGATGGCCGTGTCCTTGCCCAGCAGCTTGGCGATCTGCGGTGCGGCGGGGGCCAGGCCCGTCGCCTTCAGCGCCACGATCACGAAATCCTGCTCGCCGGCCTCGACCGGATCGTCGGTGAATTTCGCTTTGGTAATGACTGTTTCCGTTCCCTCGGAAATCAGCTTGATGCCGCCCGCCTTCATCGCGGCCAGATGCGGCCCGCGCGCGAAGAACGTGACGTCGGCCCCGGCCGCCGCCATCTTCACGCCCATGTAGCCGCCGATGGCCCCGGCGCCGAAGATCAGGACGCGGCTCATTTGCCCAGGCCCAGCTTGTCGGCAAGGCCGATGCGCTGCAGCTTGCCGGTCGCCCCCTTCGGGATCTCGGCGAGGAACACGATCTTGCGCGGCACCTTGAAGTCGGCAAGGCGCTTGGCCGCGAAGTCGCGAAGCTCGCGCTCGGTCGCGGTCTGGCCTTCGCGCAGCACGACGGCGGCGGCGACTTCCTCGCCCAGCTTGTCGTGCGGCATCGCGAAGGTCACGATCTGGGCGACCGCCGGGTGGTCCATGATGATCTCGTCGACCTCGAGCGGGCTCACCTTCTCGCCGCCGCGGTTGATCAGTTCCTTGAGCCGCCCGGTGATGCGCAGATAGCCTTCCTCGTCGAGCGTGCCCTGGTCGCCGGTGCGGAACCAGCCGTTGGCGAAGCCCTTCAGGTTGGCGTCGGGATTTGCCTCGTAGCCCTTCGTCACGTTGGGGCCGCGGATCACGACCTCGCCCAGCGCGCCGTTGGGCAGCAGGTTGCCTTCCTCGTCCATGATGCGCACTTCCGGGCCCGCCGCGATGCCGACCGAACCGGGCTTGCGCGCGCGCGGCGGCAGCGGGTTGGACGCCATCTGGTGCGCGGCCTCGGTCATGCCGTAGCTCTCGATCACGGGGGCGCCGAACACGGCTTCCAGCTCCTGCATCACCTGCGGCGGCAGCGAGGCCGAGGACGAGCGGATGAAGCGCAGCTTCGCGCGCGCGATGCTTTCCTTGTTGCGCTCGGCGCGCGACAGGATCGCCTGGTGCATCGTGGGCACGGCCGTGTACCAGGACGGCTTCGCCTCATCCAGCCACGCGAAGAACTTGAGCGCGTTGAAGCCCGGCGTGCAGACCGTGGAGCCGCCGGCACCGATGGACGAAAGTACTGCCGCGATCAGCCCGTGGATGTGGAAGAGCGGCATGATGTTGAGGCAGCGGTCGTGCGCCTTGAGCTCCAGCGTGGCGCCGATATGGCGGCCCGAGGCGCAGACGTTGGCCTGCGCGAGCGGCACGATCTTCGGGCGCGACGTGGTACCCGACGTGTGCAGCACGAGGGCGATATCGTCCGCCCCTGCGAAGCCGCCCTGTGCCGGCTTGCCCGAAAGCGTGCCCGGCTTCAGCGCGTAGCTGCCGGCACCCGATGCGCGTGCGGGCACAAGCTCGACGACGGGGACGCCGAGCTTTTCGGCCACCGCGCGCGCGGGCGTGGCGTCGCCTTCCTGCACGACCAGCGCCTTGGCCTTGAGGTCGGTGAGGTAGAACTCGAACTCCTCGGCGCGGTAGGCCGGGTTGAGCGGGGCGGTCGTGGCACCCGCGGCCACGCACAGGAACGCGGCGGCCATCTCGGGCCCGTTGGGCAGCACGATGGCCACGCGGTCGTTGCGCCCGATGCCCATCGCGTTGAGGTCGGCGACGGTGCGCTTGGCGAGCGCACGCAGGCCCGCATGCGTCAGCGGTTTCTCGTCGGGTGCGCCGATCGCGAGGTCGGCGTCCTTGCCGGTCTGGAGCAGTTCCCACATCGTCGCAAACGCCATCGCCGTCGATCCTTCCGCGTCGGAAAACGTGGAACTTCGATAGCAGAGCGAGGGCGCTATTTCTAGGCGGCGAAGCCCGAAGGTTCGGGCGTGCCGTCGGCGGTGCGCGCATAGGCGGCGAGGGCCGTGGACCAATCCTCGAAATGGGCGCCGCTGCCCAGGCGCTCCTGCGCGATGCGCTGGACCGCGAAGGCGAGCGGGCCCGATGCCTTGCCGGACTCGCCGACCAGCTCGTCGGCGAAGCTGCGGCGGCCGGTGCGCGGCCCGGGAGCAGGGCCGGCATCGCGGCCCGTGCTCCCGGTCGGCGCGTAGGTTGAGAACCCGGCTGCGGCCCCCGACTGGGCAGCCGCGCGTGCCGTTCCCCGGCGACGGTCCGAACCCTCTTCCACGCGCGCGCCTTCGGGCCGGCGGGCACCGGGCGGCGGCAGAAGGATCACATTGGCGGCGGACGCGACCATCGTGGATTAATCTAAAATTATAAATAAATCCCGCGCAAGGGGAATCTTGCATTAACCAAAAATTTTAGATAATTTAGGAACTACAGAATAGCCTGCCCGAAATGCCGGAACCGCATTCTTGCAGCGTGCTAATTTGCGAATCCGTGCTTCCGGAGATCCGCCCATGACCGCCTCGCCCCAGCCCGTCGACCCCAACAACCTCGAAGCGCTGTGGATGCCCTTCACGGCCAACCGGCAGTTCAAGCGCAAGCCGCGCCTGATGTCGCGGGCCGAGGGCATGTACTACTACACACCCGACAACCGCGAAATCCTCGACGGCACGGCCGGGTTGTGGTGCGTGAATGCCGGCCACGGCCGCAAGCCGATCGTCGAGGCGATCCAGAAGCAGGCCGCCAAGCTCGACTTCGCGCCCAACTTCCAGATGGGCCACCCGATCGCGTTCGAGTTCGCCGCGCGCCTGCAGGCGATGCTGCCGGGCGACCTCAACCATGTTTTCTATACGAATTCGGGCTCGGAATCGGTCGACACGGCGCTGAAGATCGCACTCGCCTACCATCGTGCGCGCGGCGAAGGCCAGCGCGTGCGCTTCATCGGGCGCGAGCGCGGCTATCACGGCGTGGGCTTCGGCGGCATTTCGGTGGGCGGCATTCCCGGCAACCGGAAGCAGTTCGGCGCCCAGCTCCCCTATGTCGACCACCTGCCGCACACGCACGACATGTCGCGCGCCTACACGAAGGGCCAGCCCGACAAGGGCGCCGATCTCGCCGACAGACTCGACGCACTTCTCACGCTGCACGATCCCTCCACCGTCGCCGCCGTCATCGTCGAACCGGTCGCCGGCTCCACCGGCGTGCTGGTCCCGCCGAAGGGGTATCTGGAAAAGCTGCGCGCCACCTGCACGAAGCACGGCATCCTGCTGATCTTCGACGAGGTCATCACCGGCTTCGGGCGCCTGGGTACGAGCTTCGCCGCCGAGCGCTTCAAGACCGTGCCGGACCTGATGACGGTCGCGAAGGGGGTCACCAACGGCACCGTGCCGATGGGGGCGGTGTTCGCGACGAAGGGCATCTACGACGCCTTCATGAACGGCCCGGACAACGCGATCGAGCTGTTCCACGGCTACACCTATTCGGGCCATCCGCTGGCGTGCGCCGCGGGCCTCGCCACGCTCGACGTCTATCGCGACGAAGGCCTGTTCGAGCGCGCGGCGGCCCTGGAGCCCTACTGGCAGGACGCGATCCATTCGCTCAAGGGCACGAAGCACGTCATCGACCTTCGCAATATCGGCCTGATCGGCGGCATCGAGCTCGAAAGCCGCCCCGGTGCCCCGGGTGCGCGCGCCTACGACGTGCTGGTCGACTGCTTCGAATCCGGCCTGCTGGTCCGCGTCACCGCCGACATCGTGGCGCTGTCGCCGCCGCTGATCGTCGAGAAGAAGCAGATCGACCGCATGGTCGAAACGCTCGCCACGGCGCTGAAGCGCGCGGCATGATCCGGATCCCGTCATCCGACCTCGCGGGCGCGGCACTCGACGCCGCCGGCGACGCGGCGTACGAGTGGGACCTGTCGCACGACGCGATCGGCTGGATCGGCCGCACCGAAAACGTGTTCGGCCCGCGCGCCGATTTCCCGCCCACGGGCCAGGTCTTCCAGAGCCGCATCTACGCCGAGGATCTGCCCGCGCGCCTGAAGGCGCTGTCGGCGCATTTCGTCGACCGCATCGCCTACGATCTCGACTACCGCATCCGCGGCGACGGCGGCACGCTGATCTGGGTGCATGACCGCGGCCGCGCCGAGTTCGCGCCCGACGGCAAGCCCGTGCGCCTCGCCGGCACGCTGCGCGCGATCACGGCGCGCAAGGAGAAAGAGGCGCGCCTCGAACATCTCGCCAACTACGATCCGCTGACC
Source organism: Tagaea sp. (assembly GCA_965279565.1). Lineage (GTDB taxonomy): Bacteria > Pseudomonadota > Alphaproteobacteria > CACIAM-22H2 > CACIAM-22H2 > Tagaea. The sequence continues at coordinate 1,816,904 of OZ257249.1, forward strand.
GGCCATTTCAACGCCGCGCGCCTTCGCGAATCGCTCGACCATTCGATCGAGTACGCGGCCCGCTACAAGGCGCCCGGCGCGTTCCTGCTCGTCGGCGTGGACAACCTCTCCGCCATCAACGACGCGTTCGGCTGGTCGACGGCGGATGCGCTGCTGATCGGCATCGGCCAGCGCCTCGAACGCTCCCTGCGCGCCTCCGACACGATCGGCCGGGCGGGCGGCGACCGCTTCGGCCTCGTCCTCACGCACTGCCCGGAATCCGAGATCGGCCTTGCCGCCGACCGGCTGCTGACCAGCGTGCGCGGCACGCCCATCGACACGCCCGACGGCCCGCTGCACGTGACCGCGTCGGCCGGTGCCGTCATGTTCCTGGAGCAGGGCCCCTCGGCGGTCGAGGCGATGGCGCGCGCGGAATCCGCGTTGCACGAAGCCAAGCGCGCGGGCCGCAACCGCTATGCGATCTTCTCGGCAAGCCCGGCCCAGCGCGAACTGCACCAGCGCCTCGTCGCGATCTCGTCCGACGTGCAGGCGGCCCTCAAGGACGAACGCCTCGTCTTCGCCTTCCAGCCCATCGTCGACGCGAACACGCACGCGGTCGACCATTACGAATGCCTGATCCGCCTGCAGCGGATGGACGGCACGATCGCACCCGCCGGCTCGTTCATCCCGGTCGTCGAGCAGACCGGGCTGATGCGCCTGCTGGACCGGCGCGTGCTGGAAATGGCGCTGAACGAACTCGCGCGCTGGCCCGACGTGCGGCTCGCGATCAACATCTCCGGCCTCACCGCCGGCGACCCGAGCTGGCTGCGTGCACTTTCGGGCACGCTGAAGACGCGGCCGGACCTCGCACGCCGCCTGACGGTCGAGATCACCGAGACCGTCGCGATCCAGGACATCGACGAGACCGCGAAGTTCGTGGCCCAGGTGCGCGAACTGGGCTGCCGCGTGTCGCTCGACGATTTCGGGGCCGGCTACACGAGCTTCCGCAACCTCAAGGCCATCGCGGTCGACAGCGTCAAGATCGACGGCAGCTTCGTGCGCGGCGTGGCCGACAACGTGGACAACCAGCTCTTCATCCGCACGCTGCTGGGCCTCGCGGAAGGCTTCGGCCTCGAGACGGTGGCCGAGTGCGTCGAGAACGTCACCGAATCCCAGCACCTCGCGCGCAAGGGCGTGAAGCTGCTGCAGGGCAACCTCTTCGGCATGCCGTCGATCGAACGCCCGTGGCTCGCCGATCTCGGCCTCGACGCGATCGGGGCCGAACCGCAGCGCCCGAACTTCAAGGTCATCTCCGGGACCGGCACGCACGATTGACGGTTGTTGACGGGTGTTGACCGTCAACACGCCAACCCGTTGATCCGCCACGAAACCCGTGTTGACGGTTGACGGAAAACGCGATCCGTCAAGCAAGGTTTGCGGACCCTCACCTCAGCCGTCACTCATGCGAGACGCGTGCAACGCGAGCATCGAGGGCGGCCACCGGTCCCCGGTATCCTGTCCTCCTTCGCGATGCTGCCGATTTCGATGCACTTGTCGTTGTCGTGATGGACCGGCGGCGCACCGGCCTTCTTCGAGTGAAACGGGGCAATCTTGGCCATTCTCTGCTCCCTGTTCTCCTTGGGCGGATCGTCAAGTGGCGACCGCTCAAGCCGTGGATGTCCCGTGGATACGACGAGCGTAGCACCTGCGCCTCTCTTCCCCCTCTCCCGCGCGCGGGAGAGGGCGGGGTGAGGGTGCCATCCACCACCACAGCCGTCATGCCCGGCGAACGCCGCACAGGGCAATGCCCGGTGCCACGATTTGCCTGTCATCCTTCTTCACACCTTCAAACAGCGCATGGCCGGATCGTCTCGGCCAATGCGAGGTTTATATCCTGATCGAGGATTAAATACAACTATAAATACATATGTAAGACAACCTCACTCTGACTCTTCTCCCGCAATCCGTTCGTCTTACTAGAGATTTTGCGCGACACATTTGGGCTTGCGCCCAGCTGAGTCGCGGTGGATGTTGCGAACTGATGGTATGCCAATTGCGAAGTCGTCCAGGCGTCCTTTCTCGGGACGCAAGACGCAGAGTCGCGAGTAGCTGATCCACGGCCCAGATATCCCGCACGCCTCTCGGCGCAGCGTGGCGACTCTGGGACAAACTCCCACTGCGGCAACGCCGCTTTGGGGTCTGTTGCGTCAGACCGCACGTTTGGTTTGAAGCGCCCGTGCGAAAGGATCCGCAATCATGGATCATCGCGTAAAGCTGGAATTGAAGATCGATCCAGCGGCGATCATTAGAGCGATCGCTATTTTGGTCTGGGCCTTGACTTAGGCTCCAGTACGGCGGGGTCCGGTCTTAACCGGACCCCGTTCTACCAGCCGGGCACGTGCGACTTTTTTCCAACATCCACGACTTTGCCTACCTCCAAATCCCCATCTCGATCCCGAACCGGTCCTTCCCCGCCTTAGCCGGAAAGCACTCGCCCTTGTCGGCCAACTTCATCTCCGTTCTTCGAGATCAGTCATATCCAGCCGGTGTCGGTGAGCGCTCGCATGGCCCGTCGCCTGCCCGTCTGGGGCCGGATCGGAAGGCGACCCGGCCAGGCGCGACCTCGGCCAGGATCGTGCAGCGCAGGCGATGGCCGCCGCCCTTAACCGGGATGCGCTCGGCATTTGCCGGTGCGGGGGCAGTCGGATCGCGCCATCCGTTCGGCAAGCGGGCGATCTCGAGCAAGGCAGGAACGCGGGTCGCACGCAGTTGCGGATGCGTGAGATGGATGACGCGATTTGGCGATCCCTCGATCCGGAACGTCCGGCGCGTGAAAAATGCTTCACCGTCGAGCCAGAACCAAACAAGTTCGGATTCCGGCGAGCCGTCCGAGACGACGACCAACTCGTAGGACATCTGGAGGTACTTGTCCCAGAACGCCCACGCGCCGCACAGGATGGCGCCGACCGCCGTGCCGAGCAGGAAAGCGCGTCGTGCTGTTGAGCGCCGGCGCGAGGCCGTCAGATCTACGTGAGCATCATCAGGTTGCATCGTCTCGCCCCTCGCTCTGGCGTAGGGGGATATAAACCGGGAAAGGGATTATATACAACTATAAATACATATGTACGAACCCATCTCCCTCATGCGGGAGAGGCACGACGTGAACGTCGCAGATGAAGGTCTACGGCCGCCTGCGCATTTCGCCGGCGATGTCCCGCGCGGCGTGGAAGACGGCGAGGATCGTGACCGACCGGGCGTCGGCCGTGTAGACGAGGATGTAGGGAAAAGCCGCGACGACCAGTTCGCGCGTTCCCATCACGCGGCCGGGGTGCCCGAGATGCGGGAACCCCGCCAGCCTGCCCGCGGCATCGCGGATTTCCTCGAACACCCGCTTCGCCGCCGCCGGATCCGTCTGCGCGATCCAGTCGACGATGCCTTCGAGATCGGAAGCCGCCGACCTGGCGAACTGCAGGCGCACGTGCAGCTACCGGCGATGCTTCTTCGCGATCCGCTCGAAAACCGCATCGGCGGAAACCGTGCGGCCAGCCTTCATATCCGCGATGCCGGCGGCAATGCGCTCGATCTGCCAGGAATTGGTCGCGACGAACTGGTCGATCGCTTCGTTGATGAGCTGGCTGCGCGGTCGCGCCATGGCCTTCGCGAGCGAGTCCAGCATCTGCAGGCTCTTGCGGTTCGGACGGACCGTGATCGGCAGCGCGGCAGGCATTTGTAGTCTCCTGTAGTTTTTTGTAGTCTTTTGTATTCTATCGAAATGTCGCCGCTCCGATCAAGGGCATCCACGACTTTGCCTGTGTCCGGCGTTCCATCGGACTCCCATCCGGTGCCTTGAATCCGCGCGTCATCGGGTTGGCGCCGATCTCGAATGGGCGGCGACGTCGGCTCCGTCGGCACGACGATAGCCTTGCACGCGGACCGTTCCGGTGTTCGTCCGATCGCCTGTCCGCGGACGGCCGTACCAGTCCCGGACCTTCGAAAAGGCCGATGCCTGCTTCGGATTGTCGCGCAGATAGATGCTCGAACTCTGGACGGCACGCACGTCGTCCGCACCCCATTCGTCGACGGGTCTCCGCAACGATCTGGCGGCGCGCACATCCGGGTCCTCTGCCCATGCCGAGATTCGCTTGCGTTCGTCGGGCTCGACATCCCGTCCGTCGCCGCCCCATCTGTCTTTCGCCAGCCAGACCGGCACGTCCCGGGTACCGCCTGCAGCCGCATCGACGAAGGTCGCCTTCGCACGCGCGACGATCTCTTCGAAAGAACCGGCTTCGGCTCCGATTCCCACGCCGATCGCGTTGTTGCGTCGATCCATTCTGGCTTCGTCTGGCGGTTGGCCATCGCGACTTCCGTTGTACTCGTGGCCTTCGCCAAGTCCGAGCGCGATCGGTGCGCCGTAGCGGCGAGCGGCTTCCGCCGAGGCGACGATATGCCGGTAGGCATCCGCAGGGCCGTTGTGCCAGCCCGGCAATCCGGATGCCGTTGCCGCATTCTCCGCGCGCTTGAAGATGCCCTCAAGTCGCTCCGGCTTGTGCCGTTTGCTGCCGCTTTCCATCGGTCAAACTCCTCAATGCTCGTGATACGCGCTCGTCCCGACGCAAGCACCGGCAGTCGCTTGCGGGCCGCGCAGATCGACGACGACGGTGCATTTGCTGCCGCGCGCACGGACGTCCAGGGGTACGACCTGCATGCCGCCGGCGCCGGCGTCGACGACGACCTTCGTCGGACGCACAGGGACACGGACCGGGTCGTGCAACCGCAGCCACGTTTCGCCGAACCCTTCCCTGACGACGAGCCTTGTCCGCACCGGCTCGCCGTCGATGGAAAGGTCGGGTCCTCTTGCGTCGCCGCCGGCCGGCATCTGCACGACGATTTCGATCTCGTGACCCGACCTGTCGCGCCAGGCCCAGCCGGCTTCCCACGCGAGGATGCCGGCAAGTGCCGTTCCGGCAATGCGGATCGGGCGCAGGCGCCAGAGCGGAATGGTCGTTTTCGGACCGATGTAATCGGCCGATTTCGTCGGATCTATGAACCCGTCTTCCGCTGGCATCGTCCGGTCCCCCTTCATGCGAAGAGGGATATAAACCGAGTCAGGATAAAATACAACTATAGATACATATGTAGGATTCGCCGCACCTGAACCGAAGTCGTGGATGCCCGGCCTTCGCCGGGCATGACGGGGAGGTCGAGATAGGCGTCGTGCCCCGGCTCGTCCCGGGCGTCCACGACTTTGCCTACCGCCAGATCGCCATGGGAATCCCGAACCGGTCCTTCCCCGCCTTCGCCGGAAAGCACTCGCCCTTTCCCGCAACCACGCGCAACGCCGCAAGGCACACGACCGCCGCGTCGATCACGTCGTCGGGCGCCACCACGCTGCGCGGCAGCAGGTCGAGCCAGTCGGCGATGTCGGCCATGCCGTGCTTGGCGAGCAGTGCCAAGCGGCGCTTGCGCCCCTCCGGGGTCTTCTTCTTTTCCAGCACGGGCGATCCGGCGAGGCGCGCGAAGCCCAGTTCCGGGTGCGCTTCGACGATGCGGCAGGGCGGGCGTTTGCGCAGCACCGCGTCGAGTTCGCGCATTTTCGGGAACAGGTTGAAGGATTGCTTGGAGAGGCCGATCCCGTTGCCGTTGCGTGCACACGCGTCGCGATAGTCGGTCGCACCCAGCGCCTTGCGCGACGGGGCGGAGAACACGCTGGATGTCTTGCCCGGCAGGGCGGCGCGCGCGGCGCGTTCGCACATCCGTCCGCCTTTCTCGGCCTTGTCGGCGAAGCCCATCGGCATGTCGATGGCGACCAGCGCGAACTCGTCGCCCTTCAGCAGGTCCTTGAGCTTCTCGACGAAGCGCAGTTCGCGCGGCCGGCCGTCGAGGTCGGCGACGATGGCGACCCAGCCGCCGCGTGCGCCATCGACGCCGGCGACGCGTTTCACTCCGCGGCCTGTGCCGCCGGTGCGGGATTGCGGAAATTGGCGCGCAGCTGCTCGGCGTGCGCCTTCGCCTTGGCGAGGTGCGCGTCCTTCACGTGGCCGTAGCCGCGGATTTCCTCCGGCACGCTCGCGAGGCCGACGGCCGCCGCGTGGTTCGCCGGCGTGAGGCCCGCCAGGATTTCCGCGACCGTCGCCTCGTATTCGGCGATGAGTGCACGCTCCGTCTTGCGTTCTTCCGTGCGGCCGAACGGGTCGAGCTTCGTGCCGCGCAGGAACCTGAATTTCGCCAGCACGCCGAAGGCGGCCAGCATCCACGGGCCGAATGTGCGCTTCTTCAGATGCCCGGTCGTCGCGTCGCGCTCGGCCACCAGCGGCGGGGCGAGGTTGAATTCGATGCGGTAGTCGCCCTCGAACTGGCGGGCGAGGGCCGCGCGGAACGTGCCGTCCGAATAGAGCCGTGCCACCTCGTACTCGTCCTTGTACGAAAGCAGCTTCGCGTAATAGCGCGCGACGGCGAGGGCGAGGCCCGTCATGTCCGGTGTGGCCGCCTTCTCGGCTGCTTCCACCTTGCGCACCAGCTTTTCGTAGCGCGCGGCGAGGCCAGCGTCCTGGTAGGCGGTCAGGTGCTCGACGCGCACCGCGACGATCTCGTCCAGCGTGCGCGCGATCTTGCGCTCGGCCGGCATCGTGGGTGCTGCGGCTTCCTTGACGCGCGCGGCATCCACGGCCGCGAGGCGGCCCCAGTGGAAGGCGCGCTTGTTCGCGTCGATGGCCACCTCGTTGAGCTCGATCGCGCGCAGGATGGCGTCGAGCCCGACCGGGACCAGCCCCTTCTGCCACGCGAAGCCGAGCATGAACGGGTTCGTCGCGATCGAATCGCCCATCAGCGCGGTGGCGAGCTTCGTGGCGTCCACCACGTCCATCGAGCCCTGGCCGAGCGCGTGCGCGATGACGTCCTGCATTTCCTGCGTGGGGAACTGCAGGTCGGGATTGCGCGTGAAATCGCCGGTCGGGGATTCGTACGCGTTGATCACCGCGCGCGTCAGGCCGATGCGCGTCTTGTCGAGCGTCTCGGCCCCCGCCGCGACGACGATGTCGCAGCCCAGCAGCAGGTTCGCTTCGCCCGCCGCGATGCGCACCGCGTGCAGCTCGTCGGCGTGTTTCGCGATGCGGATATGGCTCATCACCGCACCGCCCTTCTGCGCAAGGCCGGCCATGTCGAGGATCGAGACGCCCTTGCCTTCGAGATGGGCCGCCATGCCGATCAGCGCGCCGACCGTGACGACGCCGGTGCCGCCCACGCCGGTCACGACGATGTTGTAGGGATGGTCGAGGCCGGGGATCTGCGGGGCGGGAAGGACCGCGAACGGATCGACTGAGTTTTCGGCGCGCTTTTCGCGCGGCTTGCGCACGCGCCCGCCGAGCACGTTGACGAAGGAGGGGCAGAAGCCCTTCGTGCACGAGAAATCCTTGTTGCAGCTCGACTGGTCGATCGCGCGCTTGCGGCCGAACTCGGTCTCGACCGGGACGACCGACAGGCAGTTCGACTGCACGCCGCAGTCGCCGCAGCCCTCGCACACCGCCTCGTTGACGAAGATGCGCTTGGCCGGATCGGGATAGGTGCCGCGCTTGCGCCGGCGGCGCTTCTCGGCCGCACAGGTCTGGTCGTGGATCAGGATCGTGACACCCTTCTCCTCGCGCAGCTCGCGCTGCACGGCATCCAGATCGTCGCGGTGGCGGATCGCGACACCGGGGGCGAACTGCGCGCTGCCGTACTTGTCCGGCTCGTCGCTGGTCACGACGATGCGGCTGGCCCCTTCGGCCGCCAGCATGCGCGTGATCTGCGGCACCGTCAGCGGGCCGTCATGCGGCTGGCCGCCGGTCATCGCGACCGCGTCGTTGAACAGCAGCTTGTAGGTGATGTTGACCTTGGCGGCGATGGCCGCGCGGATGGCGAGCGAGCCCGAATGGTAGAACGTGCCGTCGCCGAGATTCTGGAAGACGTGCTTGGTCTCCGTGAACGGCGCCTGGCCGATCCACGGCGTGCCTTCGCCGCCCATGTGCGTGAAGGTCGTCGTCCCGCGATCCATCCAGATCGACATGAAGTGGCAGCCGATCCCGGCCATCGCGCGGCTGCCCTCGGGCACCTTCGTCGAAGAGTTATGCGGGCAGCCCGAGCAGAAATAGGGAACGCGCTTGAAGGCGTGGCCCTCGGGGTTGCGTTCCTTGGCGTCGATCAGCGCCACGCGTTCGCGGATGCGCTCGGACGTGAAGAAGGGTTCGAGGCGTTTGGCGATCACACGCGCGATCTGTGCAGGCGTCAGTTCGCCGGACGAGGGCAGGATCCACTGGCCCTTCTCGTCGAACTTGCCGACCACGCGCGGGCGCACGTCGGCGCGCCAGTTGTAGAGCTGTTCCTTGAACTGGTTCTCGATGAGGGCGCGCTTCTCCTCGACGACGAGCACTTCTTCCAGCCCCTCGGCGAAGTGGCGTGCCCCTTCGCGTTCCAGCGGCCACGGCATCGCGACCTTGTAGACGCGCAGGCCGATCTTCGCCGCGAGCGCCTCGTCGATGCCCAGATCGTCGAGCGCCTGGCGCACGTCGAGATAGCTCTTGCCGGTCGTGACGATGCCGATGCGCGGGTTCGGGCTGTCGACGACGATTTTGTCCAGCTTGTTGGCGCGCGCGAAGGCCAGCGCCGCGTAGACCTTGTATTTCTGCAGCCGGAATTCCTGGTCCGTCCAGTGGTCGGGCCAGCGGATATGCACGCCGGTCGGCGGCATCTCGAAATCGGTGGGCGTGACGAAATCCAGCCGGTGCGGATCGACCGAGACCGAGGCCGAACTGTCCACGGTTTCGCCGGTGCATTTGAACGCGACCCAGCAGCCCGAATAGCGGCTCATCGCCCAGCCATAGAGGCCGAGATCGAGGAATTCCTGCACGCCCGACGGATTCAGCACCGGGATCATCGCCGAGATGAATTCGTGCTCGGACTGGTGGGCGAGGGTGGAGGACTTGGCCGCGTGGTCGTCGCCCGCCAGCACCAGCACGCCGCCGTGCGGCGAAGTACCCGCCGCGTTCGCATGCTTGAACACGTCGCCGCAGCGGTCCACGCCCGGGCCCTTGCCGTACCACATCGAGAAGACGCCGTCGTATTTCGCGCCCTCGTACATGTTGACCTGCTGCGTGCCCCAGCACGCGGCGGCGGCCAGATCCTCGTTCACGCCGGGCGTGAAATGGATGTGGTGGTCTTTCAGATGGCGCTTGGCCTTCCACATCGCCTGGTCGAGCCCGCCCAGCGGCGAGCCGCGATAGCCGGTCACGAAACCCGCCGTGTTGAGGCCGGCGGCGAGGTCGCGCTGGCGCTGCATCAGCGTGAGGCGCAGCAGGGCCTGCGTGCCGGTCAGGAACACGCGCCCGCTGGATGCGGTGTATTTGTCGTCGAGGGAAACGTCGAGCAGGGCCTGGGCCGTGGGGGTCATGGCTGTCTTTTCCGTCCCGTCGCGCGGCGCGTCTTGTCGCCTTCGTTCCAAGGACGGTAGTGCAAAGGCCGGGGGCACTCAATCGCGCCCGTGCGGGCCCGGCCAGAAAGCAACGACATTCCCGGTCGCGCGCGGGACCCGTGCCGGAAGTTGCGCGGCGTGCTTCGGTCCGCGCAACTTGGTTTCGTTTAGGCCGCTTTCGCCTTGCGGCCGAGCACGAGGCTCGCCAGCACGTTGTCGACCAGCGTGCGGCCGATCTCGCCGTTCGTCGCCCAGCCCATCGACAGGATCGATTCGGGGTGGAACTGCACGGCCGCAATCGGCAGGCGCTTGTGGCGCACGGCCATGACGAGGCCGGCCGGCGTGCGCGCGAGGATGTCGAGCTCGCCATGCGGGAACGTGTCCGCCTTCGCATGCAGCGAATGATAGGCGCCGACCGCGCACGGGCTGGGCAGCGTGTCGAACAGGCCGGTCCCGTCATGCTCGATGTCCCAGCGCTTGCCGTGGCGCGGTTCCGGCAGCACGGCGAGCGTGCCGCCGAACGCCTCGACCGTGCCCTGCAGCCCGAGGCACACGCCGAACTGCGCGACGTCGTGTTTCGCCAGTTCCTTGACGAGGGCGGGCACGCCGAACTGCGACGGCGTGCCGGGGCCCGGCGAATGCACGACGAGGTCCGGCTTCATCGCGAGGATCGCGGCGGCACCCAGACCATGCCGGTACGTCGCGACGTTCGCGCCCGTCTGGCGGAAATAGTCGGCGAGCGTGTGGACGAAGCTGTCCTCATTGTCGACAAGGACCACCTTCAGGCCGGCCCCGATGGCGCTGGCGGCGTTGCCCGTCGCGGCCGCGACCGGCGGGGCGAGCACGCGGAACAGCGCGTTGGCCTTGAGGTGCGTCTCCTCGTTCTCCTCCATGCCGATCGAATCCCACACCAGCGTCGCGCCCACGCGGTAGCGCACGTGCTGGCGCTTCTTGGCGTCGTCCTCGAGATGCACCGTGCGGATCGTGATGCCGGTGTTGACGTCGCCGTTGAGCAGTAGCGCACCCACCGCGCCGCCGTACCAGCCGCGCGGGGCGGTCTCGGATTTCTCGATGATCTCGGCCGCCCATTTCTTCGGCGCACCGGTCAGCGTGACGGCCCACATGTGGCTGATGAACGCGTCGAGGCCGCTGACGTCGTCGCGCAGGCGGCCCTCCACATGGTCGACCGTGTGGAACAGGCCGGCATAGGTCTCGATCTGGCGGCGTCCCAGCAGCTTGACGCTGCCCGGCACGCAGATGCGCGACTTGTCGTTCCGGTCGACGTCGGTGCACATCGTGAGTTCCACCTCGTCCTTCTCGGAATCGATCAGGGCCTTCAGCCGCTCGGCATCCTCCATCGCGTTGCGCCCGCGCCGCGCGGTGCCCGAGATCGGGCAGGACTCGACGCGCGTGCCTTCCACGCGCACGAACATCTCCGGGCTCGTCCCCACCAGCCGGTCGGGGCCGAGCTGCAGGAAGAACTCGAACGGCGACGGGTTGACCTTCTTGAGCTTGGCGAACAGCGTGGACGGCGCCCCCTGATAGGCCGCATCGAAACGGCGCGACAGCACGACCTCGAAGATGTCGCCCACCCGCATGCGCTCGCGCGCGACATCGACCATCGCGGAATACTGCTCGGCCGTCAGGTCCGACGTGATCTCGGGCTTGGCGGTCGGCTCGACGTATTTGCGACGCGCGACGGGCTCGAACACCTTGCGCGCGGCCCCTTCCGTGGTCGCGGCACCGCGCACGAACTCGTAATCGAAGCGGAACGCCGTCTCCTTGCGCCGGTCGAGGATGTACATCCGGTCGGGCAGGAACAGGTGCAGGTCGCGCGCCTCGTCCTTGCGCGCGTGATGGAGTGCGATCGGCTCGAACTGGTAGATGAGGTCGTAGCCGAACGCGCCGTAGAGGCCCAGGAACGGGTCGGCAAGGCCCTTGAACTCCTCGACGAAGCGGCGCAGCGGCGAGAACAGCGAGGGCTGCTGGCTGCGCTGCTCCTCCGCGAACGGGCCCTTGGCGGGCGGGATCGCGAGCGTGCGTTCGCGGGCACTCTTCGCCACCGTCTCGAACTCGGCGAGTACGGGATCGAGGATGTCGAGCAGCCTTTCGCCGCGTTCGTTGAGGGCGCGGAACGTGATCCGGCGGTCGCGCCCGACGATCTCCAGCGGCGGGTCGACGAAGCCGAACTCCCAGCGCGAATAGCGTCCCGGATAGTCCACGCCCGACGAGAACAGCCCGCCGCGCGCGCGGTCGAGCCGTTCGGCGAAGCCGTCGAGGGCGGTGGCGTAGTCGAGCGGCCGGCGGTTGCGGACGAGGGTCAGGCCGGTCTTTGTCGCGAACTCATGGCGCATGGCGGTCTCGCGGGGTCTGGTGCGCGCGCGGATTTCCGGCGCTGCGCACGAATGGACTTATGTCGGGAATGGGATAGGGAAAAGAAGTTGGCTGGCGCTTAGCGCCACCAAGCCTGCCAGAACGAAATGCGGGCGACCGTCTTTTCCATGGCAGGCACGCTAGCGGAGGCCGGGCCCTCGCGCAACGACGAAAGCGCGTGATTTTGGCGTCCGGGGCGGGTAAAAGCGCGCGTCATGACGGTTCTGGTCACCGGTGCAGCCGGATTCATCGGATTTTCGGTCGCGCGCGCCCTGCTGGCGCGCGGCGAACGCGTCGTCGGCTTCGACAATTTCAACCCGTACTACGACGTACGCCTCAAGGAGGCGCGCGCGGCCGAACTGTCGAAAACCCGCGGCTTCCGCATGGTGCGCGACGACATCGCCGCCGAGGGCGCCTTCGCGGCCGCCATCTCCGATCCGGCGATCGACCGGGTCGTGCATCTCGCCGCCCAGGCCGGCGTGCGATACTCGATCACCAATCCCGACGTCTATATCCGCACGAACGTCATCGGCCATTTCAACGTGGTCGACGCGTGCCGCATGCGCGGCGGGATCAAGCATCTGGTCTATGCGTCGTCCTCGTCGGTCTATGGCGGCAACGAGAAGCTGCCGTTCTCGGTCGACGACAAGATCGACCGGCCCGTCTCGCTCTACGCCGCGACGAAGGCCGCCAACGAGCTGGTCGCGCACTGCTACAGCCATCTCTACGACCTGCCGGCCACGGGCCTGCGCTTCTTCACGGTCTACGGGCCGTGGGGAAGGCCGGACATGGCGCTGTGGATCTTCACCAAGTCGATCCTGGCCGGCACGCCGATCCAGGTCTTCAATCAGGGCAAGATGCGGCGCGACTTCACCTATATCGACGACATCGTCGCGGGCGTGATCGCCGCCCTCGACCGGCCGCCGGCGGCGGGCAAGGCCGCGCGCCACCGCGTCTACAATCTGGGCAACCACAAGTCCGAGCCGCTGCTGCGCTATATCGAGGTGATCGAGCGCGCGACGAACCACAAGGCGATCCTCGACCTGCAGCCGCTGCAGGCCGGCGACGTGCCCGAGAGCTTCGCCGACATCGAATCCTCGACCCGCGATCTCGGGTTCGTGCCGCGCACGTCGATCGACGACGGCGTGCCGAAATTCGTCGAGTGGTTCCGCGCCTACAACGGCGTCTGAGCGGCGGCCGCCGGCAGCCGGACGACGACGCGCAATCCGCCGAGATCCGAATCCTCCAGCGACAGGCTGCCGCCGTAGAGCGTCGCAAGTTCGTCGGCGATCGACAGGCCGAAGCCGGTTCCGGGCTGCGATTCGTCGAGCCGCATGCCGCGCCGCAGGGCATCCGCACGCGCTTCCGGCCCGATGCCCGGACCGTCGTCGTCGACCGAAATCTCGATCTGCGCGCCGGCCTGCACCAGCGACACGCGCACCGTCGATTCCGACCACTTGAGCGCGTTGTCGAGGAGGTTGCCGACAATGTCGGCGAGATCGTCGGGGCTGCCGGCGAAGGGCAATCCGGCGCCCGCCAGCGCCGTGCGGATCGTGCGGCCCGGATGCAGGCGGCCGAGCGTCTCGGCGAGCTTCAGAACGATGGCGCGCGCGTCGGTCTGCAGGCCGACCTGCGTGGCGGCCACCCCGGCGCGCGCGCGCGCGAGGTGGCGCTCGATGTGCCCCTGCATCGCCGAGGCCTGCGCGCGCACGGTCTCGGCGACAGGGCCGCGGTCGCCGTCGGCGGCGTTCCGCAGGATCGCCAGCGGCGTCTTCAGCGCGTGGGCGAGATTGCCCGCCTCGGCGCGGGCGCGCTCGACCAGCGCGCGGTTGCGCGCCATCACGGACCTGAGATCGGCGACGAGCGGCGCCACCTCGCGCGGCCAGGTCTCGTCGAGCGCCGACTCCCGGCCCGAGTTCAGCGCAAGCACGGCACGCCGCAGCCGTTTCAGCGGGGCCAGGCCGAAATGGATCTGCAGGGCGACCGCCGCGGCGAGCCCCGCCCCGAGTGCGGCGAGCGAAAGTGTCAGCGCCTCGCGGAACGAGGCGAGCGCCTGCGTCACTTCCTTCTCGTCCGAGGCGATGACGAGCCGCACCGGCCGGTCGATTCCCTCGACCACGATGCTGCGCTCGACCGCGATCAGCATCTGTCCCGACGGTCCCGCGAGGCGATGGCGGTGGATTTCGCCGGGCCGGATCGCGTCGGGCGGATTGGGCAGCGTGTAGTCCCACAGCGAGCGCGAACGCAGCGCCGGCTGGCCGTCGAGTTCGATCTGCCAGTAGCGTCCGGAGTAGGGCCGGTCGTAGAGGCTGTCGGGCAGGGCGCGTGTCAGGCGCGCCGACCCGTCCGGAGCCGCCTCGATCGCCGAGACGACATGGTCCATGTCGTCGATCAGGCGCGTCTCGATGATCGACGCGGCCTGGTCGCGGAAGATCTCGACGAGCACGACGCCCGCGCCGAGGAGTGCGGCGACGAGCCAGAGCAGCGAGGCCGCCGCGAGGCGGCGGGAGAGGGAGCGCGTTCCGCTCACGGCGAGCCCGCGGGCGGCGTGCGGAGCCTGTAGCCGCGACCGCGCACCGTCTCGATCGCGTCGAGCCCGAGCTTGCGCCGCAGGCGCGCGATGAAAACCTCGATCGTGTTGCTGTCGCGGTCGAAATCCTGCGCGTAGAGATGCTCCGTGAGCTCGGTGCGCGAGACCACCGCGCCGGGCCGGTGCATCAGGTAGGCCAGCGTCTTGTACTCCTGCGTCGTCAGCGCGACCGGCGTGCCGTCCACGTCGACGCGGCCGCTGCGCGTGTCGAGGCGGATCGGTCCGCACGCGAGTTCCGCGCTTGCCATGCCGGCCGCGCGCCGGATCAGCGCGCGCAGCCGGGCCAGCAACTCTTCCATGTGGAAAGGCTTGGCGAGGTAGTCGTCGGCACCGGCATCGATTCCCTCGACCTTCTCGGTCCAGCCGGATCGCGCGGTCAGGATCAGCACGGGAACCTTGCGCCCGTCCCGCCGCCAGCGCTTCAGGACGGTGAGTCCGTCGACCTTGGGCAGGCCGAGGTCGAGGATCACCGCATCGAAGGGTTCGGTCGCGCCGAGGAACTCCGCTTCTTCGCCGTCGCCGGCGCGGTCCACCGCGTAGCCGGCCGTAGCCAGCGCCGCGGCGACCTGGGATGCGAGTGTGGGATCGTCCTCGACGAGCAGGATGCGCATGGTGTGGCCGGTGCCTCCGCTAGCGCGCGAGCCGTTCGAGGCTGCGCGCGTCGTATTTGAGCTTCCGGCGGCTTCCCTCCGGCGTGATCAGCTTGACCTCGTAGACGAAGCGGCCCCTCTCGCGCTCCAGTTCCACGTCGATGACTTTTCCCGGCTGGTCGCGCGCGACGGCCGCCAGCAGCTGGTCGAGGCCGACGATCTCGCCCGCCATGTGCGCGCGGCGCGCGCGGTCGTGGTCGCCGTCGGCATGGGCACCCCCTGCCAGCACGAGGAAGGCGCCGACGAGCATCGTCGCGAGGAGTTTTCCGGCCATCGGGAACATTCTCGCACAATGGGGCAGCCAAGCTGAACGGCGGATGAACGGGCGGCTCACGCCCCGTTCAGGCGGTCCTCCCCATATTCGCCGCGTTCCCCCGCATTCCGGCGGACGGACGAAGAGGAGAGAGCACCATGAAGTCCAAGATCGCTATGGCCCTGATCGCCCTGCCGCTGCTTGCGGCACCGTCCTTCGCATCCGAGCGTGCGCGCGGCGAGCCCGTCGTGGCCCCGAAGCTGACGCTCGGCGAGGTGGACGCACGCGTCCGCGAGAACGGCTACCGGTCCGTGCACAGCATCGAGCTCAAGCGCGACGGCAGCTACGAAGTGAAGGCGACCGACGCGGAGAACCGCCGCGTCGGGCTCCGCGTGGACGGCAACACGGGCGCGTTCGTCGCCGGCCGCACCGGCTCCGACGATTCCGGCCGCGGGCACGGTAGCAGCGGCCATCACGAGCGCTCCGACCGCCACGAGCGTCACGACCGCCGCTGACCGACCGGTTCCCGGCGCCGGACGGACCGGCGCCGGGATCACCGTTCGCGCATGGGAGTTCCGAAGATGAACCAGATTTCAGATCCGACCCGGCCGGGCGGTCTTGCCCGGCTCCTCCATTGGACGATGGCCGCGATGATCCTCGGCCTGTTCGCGCTCGGCATCCTGTCCGAAGAGCTTCCGCGCGGTGCGAGCCGCGACTTCGGCATGATGCTGCACCAGTCCTTCGGCCTGGTGTTCGTGGCGCTCCTGCTCGTGCGCCTCGGCGTGCGCCCGCCCGCCGCTGCCTCCGGATCGCATCTCCAGCGGGTCGGCGCGCGCGCCATGCATGCGGCCCTCTACGCGCTGATGTTCGTCGCCCCGCTTGCCGGGCTTGCCAAGCAGTGGGCGCGCGGCCGCGCGTCGGAATTCTTCGGCCTGCTGTCGCTGCCGTCGCCGATGGCGGCCGACCGCGCGCTCAGCAAGCTGTTCGGTTCGATCCACGAGACGGCGGCCGTGGCGATCCTGGTTCTGGCGGGCCTGCATGCGGCAGCCGCTCTCTGGCACCACTTCGTGCGTCGCGACGACGTGTTGCGCAACATGCTGGCGCGTGCCCGGTCGGCCGACTGATCCGGACGGCGTCGGTTCGCGGCGCTATCCGCCCTTCGACCCGTACTGGCGCAGCCGCAGCGAGCCGCTGCGCCCCTCGTTGGTCCAGCGCATCACGACCTGGCGGGTCGTCATCTCGAACGAGAGCGTCACGGTCTGGTGCGGCAGCTTCGCGACGATCGCCGGACCGTTCAGTTCGGCCTTCACGCGAAAGGTGCGGGCGAGCTTCGCCGAATTGCGTGCGCCGTAGAGATAGACGAACTCCGGCCCGTCCGCGCCGCGCTCGATCGCCACCGACACGAGGATCGGGTCGTTCCATGCGCCGACCCATACGCCCTCGTAGGGCTTCCACCACGAGCCGGCTTCCAGCGCCATCGGCTTCAGCTCGGCGGTCTCCTTCAGGACGTCCTCGGCCGGCGGCAGCCCGTCGGCACCGCAGGCGTTGAGCCCGGCCGCCGGCGTGCGGGCCGGATCGAGAAAGGCAACGACGCAGGCCGCATAGGCGAAATTCATCAGTGCCGAGCTGGATGCACCATGCCCGACGAGCTGGGTCGAGATGTCGTCGAGCGGCAGGAACGCGGCCCCTCGCTTCGACAGGATCTCGCGCGCGCGCCGGCCGCGCTCGGGGCTGGACGAGGCGTATTCGTCGGCGAAGGGCAGGATCGGGATCGCGCGCTCGAACTTGCCGTCGGCGAGTGCGTCGTAGAGCTGGGTCGAGCCTTGCGTGCTGGTCATCGGGCTGCCGAGGTCGGTCGAACGCACGCCGGTTCCGGGCGCCGACGGGATGATCGCGTAGACCTCGATGCGGCGCGCCGTTTCCAGCGTGATGGCACCGCCATAGCTCTGCCCGGCCAGCACGATGCGCTTGTATCCCGCCTCGCGCTGCCGCTTGATCTCTTCGATCGTGCGCTCGACATGGCGCAGGCCGGCCGTGGTCCAGCCGCCGCCTTCCTGCAGCCCGTCGCGCTTGATCTTGACGACGTCCCAGCCCGCCTGTGCGGCTTTGCGAAGATAGGCCGGCACGGGGGCGGCACCGGTATCGTGCTGGCCGGACACGCCGTGGTTCCAGATGACGAGGCCGAGGGCCGCCTGCGGCCCCTTGTGCGCGACGTCGTCGTAGCCCGGCACGATCTCGTACTGGGCGAGCGCGGTAGCGGGGAGTGCGGCGGCGAATGCCGCCGCGAGGATGCTTGCGAAGGTTGCCGTGCGGATCGTCTGCATCCGCGAACCGTGCATCCGGGCCTTCAGCCGGTCAACACGAATTCCAGCGTCTCGATGGGGCTCCCGCGCGCCGGGGCCGCGCGCGTCATGCGGCCGGCCGGGCGCATCCCGATACGCCGCGCCACACCCTGCGAGGCGAGGTTCTCGGGCATGGCACCCGCCGTCAGCCGGGCGACACCCATCGCGCGCGCGAAATCGACCATCACGGCGGCCGCCTCGCTGGCATAGCCGAGGCCGCGGTGCGGCCCCGCGATCCACCAGCCGAAATCGCCTTCCACGCCCAGCCCGTCGAGCTGCAGGCCGATCATGCCGATCACGCCCGGTTCGCCGCGCCGTTCGATGGCGAAGGTGACGGTGCGCGCGGCTTCCATCGCCGCGCGCACGTCGCCGACGAAGGCGAGCGCGTCGTCGAGCGTGTAGGGATGCGGGATGTTCGCGGTCCAGCGCGCGAGCTCCCAGTCGGCGCACCAGCGCGCGATGTCGGGCGCGTCGGCCGTTTCCGGCACGCGCAGGACCAGCCGCGCGCTTTCGAGACGGATGTCGAGTGCGTTCAGGGCTGGACCCGCACGTGGCTGACGACGCGCTTCACGTCCTCGGTCGCGCGCACGAGCTCGATGGCCTTGGCGAGTTCGGCCTGGCTGTGGGCGCGGCCGAACAGGTAGGCAGTACCATTGACCGCGCGCCAGCGGAAATTGACCGACTTGACCGACGATTCGGCCAGCAGCTTGACGCCGATCTTCTGCTCGATCACGAGATCGGCCGCCGTCGCCGACACGCCGCCCTGGCTCGTCACCTGGATCTCGTCGACGACCTCGCGCACGCCTTCCACGGCGCGCGCGAGCTGCACGGCGCGCGTCTTGGCCGGGGCCTGCGCCACGGCACCCGTCAGCATCATGCGGCCGAGATAGACGTCGGTCGACACGTCGCGGAACATCGCGGCGGATTCGCCCGCGACCGCGCGGTTGAACGCGATCAGGATGCGGTTGTCCTCCGTGATCTGGCTCGTCGTGCGGTCTTCGGTGGCGAGCCTTGCGATCGTCGACACGCCCGGGGGCGCGCCGCAGGCCGAAACGGCAAGACCGGCGACGATTGCGAATGCGAGAGCGATGCGGTTCATTTGTAAAGCCCCTCCAGGGCCGCGCCATATGTCTGGCGGATCACGTGGCGCCGTATCTTCATGGTCGGCGTCATCTGGGCATTGTCGATGGTGAAGGGCTCGGGCGCCAGCGCGAACTTCCGCACCCGGTCGGGCAGAGCGAGCTTGGCGTTGGCGCGCTCGATCGCCTTCTCGACGGCGGCGCGCGCGGCCGCTTCGCCCGTCGCCGCCAGATCGGCATGCGGCACAACCAGCGCCACCAGATAGGGTTTTCCGTCTCCCGACACCATCGCCTGCGCGATCTCGGGTTCCAGCAGCAGCGTGCCTTCGACCTTGGCGGGCGCGATCATGTCGCCGCCCGAATTCTTGATGAAGTCTTTTTTACGGTCGGTGATCCTGATGCGGCCTTCGGAATCGATCTCGCCGATGTCGCCGGTATGCAGCCAGCCATCGACGATCGTGCGCGCGGTTCCTTCCGGATCGTTCCAGTATCCGGTCATCACCAGCTCGCCGCGCACGAGGATTTCGCCGTCGGTGCCGAGCTTCACGTCGACTCCCAGCAGCGGCCTTCCGACCGTCTCCATGCGTTCGAGATGCGGCCGGTTGCATGCGATGACGGGCGCACTCTCGGTCTGGCCGTAGCCCTGCACGACGCGCACGCCCAGTGCCAGGAAGAAGATTCCGATTTCGGGGTTGAGTGCCGCCCCGCCCGATACGAACGCCTTGAGCCTGCCGCCGAAGCGCGCGCGCACCTTGTCGCGCACAAGCTTGTCGAGGATCGCGTCGAGCAGGCGTTCGCCCAAGCCGAGCTTCGCCCCCTCGTAGCGCTTCGTGCCGAGTGCGAGCGTCTTGGCGAACAGCCACTGCTTCAGCTTCTTCTCGCGCTTCAGGCCCTGCGTGATGCGCTGGTGCAGGCTTTCGTAGAGACGGGGCACGGCCGTCATGATCGTCGGGCGCACCTCGACCATGTTGGGGCCGAGCCGCTCGATGCTTTCGGCGAAATGGATCGTGGCCCCCAGCGAGGTCATGAAGCCCACGCACACCGTGTGCTCGTAGGAATGCGACAGCGGCAGGAAGCTCAAGTACGTCTCGGGCCCCTGCGGCAGTGCCTGCAGCACGTCCCACGCTCCCAGGCAGTTGTGCAGGATGGCCCCGTGATGGAGCATCACGCCGCGCGGCAGGCCGCCGGTTCCCGACGTGTGGATCACGCAGGCCACGTCCTTGCGCGTCAGGTCCGCGACATTCGCGTCGATTTCGTCCGGGGCTTGCGCACCCTTCGCCATCAGATCGGCCCAGGAATGCACGTCCACGCCCGGATGCTGGGCGACCGGCAGCGGCTCCATCGCCACGACGAAGCCGCATTGCGGGCCCGCGCGCCGCGCCGCCTCGATCGCCTTCTGCGCGAGTGCGGCGGTCGACGCGATGACACCCTTGGCCGAGACGTTCGACAGGATGTAGCGGTGGTCCTCGACCGTGTTGGTCGTATAGGCCGGCACGGTGACCGCACCCGCCGCCATGATCGCGAAATCGGCGATCACCCATTCGGGCCGGTTCTCGGCGATCAGGCCGATGCGGTCGCCGCGGCGCACGCCGAGGGCGGCGAGGCCGCGCGCCACCAGCCGCATCTCGGCGGCGGCCTTCGTCCAGCTCCACGCGACCCAGCGTTCGTCCTTGCGGGCGAGCAGGAAGGGCCGGTCGCCTTGCCGGGCGGCCATGTCGAGGAACATCCGCACGAGATTCGGGCATTTTTCGTAGTCGAACATGTCCGGCGCATCTCCCTGCCGGCGCTTGGCGTGCCGGTCCGTTCGACATATATGCTAGTGAACCCGCTCAACGCCAAGCCCCCGGACACCGACATGCCCCCGATTTCCGCCGCTGCCGCCGCCGACCTGCCGGTCTGGAACCTCGCCGACCTGTTTCCGGGGCGCGATTCCCCCGAACTCGCCAGGGCGCTCGACAGCGCCGAGGCGGACGCGAAGGCGTTCCAGGCGAAATATGCGGAAAAGCTGGCCGGGCTCGACGGGGCCGGGCTGGGGGCGGCCATCGCTTCGTACGAGAGGCTCGAAGAGCGGCTGGCGCGCCTGACGAGCTATGCCGACCTCACCTATGCCGCCGACCAGGCCGACCCGGCGATCGCCAAGTTCTACCAGGGTATCCAGGAGCGGGTGAACGCGATCTCGTCGCTCACGCTTTTCTTCACGCTCGAGCTCAACCGCCTGTCGGACGCGGAGCTCGACGCCAAGCTCGCCGACCCGGCGCTGAAGAAGTACGCGCCGTGGCTGCGCGACCTGCGCAGCTTCCGCCCGCACCAGCTTTCCGACGACATGGAGAAGCTGCTGCACGAGAAGTACGTCGCCGGCCGGGCCGCGTGGACGCGCCTGTTCGACGAGACGATGGCCGGGCTGCGCTTCGACCTCGACGGCAAGAAGATGACGTCGGCCGAAGTGCTGCATCTGCTGTCGGACCGCGACGGCAAGGTGCGCAAGGCGGCCGCCAAGTCGGTCGGCAAGACGCTGGGCGACAATTCGCGCCTGTTCGCGCTGATCACCAACACGCTGATCAAGGACAAGGAGATCGAGGACAAGTGGCGCCACTATCCGCGCCCGATCTCCTCGCGCAACCTCGCCAACCGCGTCGAGGACGAGGTGGTGGAGGCGCTGATCTCGGCCGTGCGCGATTCCTATCCGCGCCTGTCGCACCGCTACTACGCGCTGAAGGCGAAGTGGTTCGGCACCGACACGCTGGACTACTGGGACCGCAACGCGCCGCTGCCGCAGTCGGACGAGGAAAGCTTCGACTGGCCGCGCGCGCGCGACACGGTGATCGAGGCCTATGGCGACTTCTCCAAGGACATGGCCGCCACCGGCAAGCGCTTCTTCGACAATGCGTGGATCGATGCGGGCGTGCGGCCGGGCAAGGCGCCTGGCGCCTTCGCGCATCCGACCGTGCCCTCCGCACACCCCTATCTGCTGCTCAATTTCCAGGGCAAGACGCGCGACGTGATGACGCTCGCCCACGAGCTTGGCCACGGCGTGCATCAGGTGATGGCGGCGGGGCAGGGGCATCTCCTGGCCGACACGCCGCTGACGCTCGCCGAGACCGCCTCGGTGTTCGGCGAGATGCTGACCTTCCGCAAGCTGCTCGAGCGCGCGACGGATCCCAAGCGCCGCAAGGCGATGCTGGCCGGCAAGGTCGAGGACATGCTCAACACCGTCGTGCGCCAGATCGCGTTCTGCGAGTTCGAGAAGCGCCTGCACGACGAGCGGCGCAAGGGCGAGATGATGCCCGACCGCATCGGCGAGATCTGGATGGACGTGCAGCGCGAGAGCCTGGGGCCGGCCTTCCGCTACGATCCGGAATACGCGTTCTACTGGACCTATATCCCGCACTTCGTGCACACGCCGTTCTACGTCTACGCCTACGCGTTCGGCGACTGTCTGGTGAACTCGCTCTACGCGCTCTACCGCAAGACGCCGGCGGGCTTCGCCGAGAAGTATCTCGACATGCTGCGCGCCGGCGGCACCAAGCGGCACAAGGAACTGCTCGCCCCCTTCGGCCTCGACGCGGCCGATCCGGGTTTCTGGCGGCAGGGGCTGGGTGTGGTCGAAGGCTTCATCGACGAGCTCGAGCAGCTTTCCTGATGGCGGCGGGCGAGGCCAACACGCTGGGCGGGCGCGTCGCGCGCTACGCGCGTGTCGGCTCCGCCGTCGGCGGCCTCGCCGTGCGCCTGGGTGCGGAACGCGTGCTGGGCGTGAAGCTCGACCGCGAGCGCCATGCGGGCGATCTGCGCGCGGCACTCGGCGGCCTCAAGGGGCCGCTGATGAAGGTGGCGCAGCTGATGTCCACGATCCCGGACGCGCTGCCCGACGAATATGTCGCCGAGCTTTCGCAGCTCCAGTCGAACGCGCCGGCGATGGGCTGGCCGTTCGTCAAGCGGCGCATGGCGGCCGAACTCGGCCCCGACTGGGCGGACCGCTTCGCATCGTTCGAGCGCGAGGCCGCGGCCGCCGCCTCGCTCGGGCAGGTGCATCGCGCGGCGGCGCGGGACGGATCGAGGCTCGCCTGCAAGCTGCAGTATCCCGACATGGCCTCGGCCGTGGAGGCGGACCTGAAGCAGCTGCGCCTGATCTTCGCCATCCATGCGCGCTACGACGCGGCGATCCGCACCGACCGGATCCACGACGAGATCGCCGCACGCCTGCGCGAGGAGCTCGACTATTCGCGCGAGGCGCGCCACATGGCGCTCTATGCGCACATGCTGGAAGACGAAGCGGGCGTGACCGTGCCGCGCAGCGT
This sequence comes from Tagaea sp., assembly GCA_965279565.1. Lineage (GTDB taxonomy): Bacteria > Pseudomonadota > Alphaproteobacteria > CACIAM-22H2 > CACIAM-22H2 > Tagaea. The sequence goes on from OZ257249.1 coordinate 1,839,907, forward strand.
GCCGGAACTTTCCACCGGCCGGCTGCTGACGATGAACTGGCTCGACGGCACGAAGCTGCTGGATGCGCGCGACGCCCCGCTGGAGCTGCGCAACCGCATCGCGATCAACATGTTCCGCGCCTGGTACGTGCCGTTCTACGGCTACGCCACGATCCACGGCGACCCGCATCTGGGCAACTATTCGGTGCGCGAAGACGGCGGGATCAACCTGCTCGATTTCGGCTGCATCCGCGTGTTCCGCCCGGCCTTCGTCGCCGGCGTGATCGATCTCTACCGCGCGATCCGCGACGGCGACGAAGCGCTCGCCGTTTCGGCCTACGAGGCGTGGGGCTTCAAGGATCTGAGCAAGGCCAAGATGCACTGCCTCAACCGCTGGGCCGAATTCGTCTATGCACCGCTGCTGGAAGACCGTCTGCGCCGCATCGACGAGACGAATGCCGGCGTCTATGGGCGCGCGGTCGCCGAAAAGGTGCACGCCGAGCTGCGTTCGCTGGGCGGCGTGGAGCCGCCGCGCGAGTTCGTGCTGATGGACCGCGCGGCCATCGGGCTGGGTTCGGTGTTCCTGCACCTGAAGGCCGAAGTGAACTGGCATCGCGCTTTCCACGGCCTGATCGACGGGTTCGATGCCGCTTCACTGGCCGCCCGCCAGCAGGCGGCACTCGACCGCGTCGGTCTCGCGCAGGCCGCATGACGGCGGGCGACGACGCTTCCGCAGCGCTTACGCGCGGCCTCGAGCACCACCGCGCCGGCCGGACCGATGCTGCGATCGGCGAATATGCCGCCGCCCTCGCCCTCGATCCGGACAACGTGGACGCGCTCAATCTGCGCGGCCTTGCCGAGCACCAGCGCGGCGACAATGCGGCGGCCCTGCGCCTGCTCGCGCGCGCGCATGCGCTGAAGCCGGAATTCGCGGGCGCGCTGCAGCATCTTGCCGACGTGCAGCGCGCCGTCGGCGATCTCGCCGCGGCCGAAGCGAGCTACGCCAAGCTCGCCGTGCTCGCCCCGGCCTGGCATGGCGGGCATTACGGGCTTGGCCATGTCCGCGAACAGCGCGGCGATCCGGCCGGCGCCATTCGCGCGTTCGATGCCGCGATCGCGGCGAAGCCGGATTTCGCGTCCGCTCATTTCGCCGCCGGGAACCTCAAGGCGGCAGCAGGCGACATGGCGGCGGCCCTCGCGCACATGCAGGCCGCCGTCGATTCCGATCCGGCGACGCCCGAGTTCCACAACGGTCTCGCGTCGATGCGCATGCGCGCGGGCGATGCCGACGGTGCCGAAGCCGCCTATCGCGCGTGTCTGGCGCTTGCCCCCGACCATCCGGGCGGGCTACGCGGTCTCGGGCTCGTGCTGTGCGGGAAGATGCGCCTTGAAGAGGCGGCTGAGATCTCCGCGCGTTTCATCGCGCGACATCCGGGCGATCTGGAAGCGGCGATGCTGCTGGGCGAGGTGGCGCAGGCGCAGGGCCGCATCACGCCGGCCCTGCTGGCGTTCGCCGGCGCCTTCCTCGCCTGGACCCGCACCGCGTCGGTCGCGAGCGAACGGCCGACGGACCTGTTCGCTCCCCTCGCCGCCGCGGCGGCGAAACTGCGCGGCGAACTGGCGGCGGGTGCCGGCATCCACGCGGTCGCGCGCGAGCGGCTCTGCGTGCTGGCCGGCCGGCTCGGCACGCTGGTCGCCGCGTTCGGCGATTTCGCGACATCTGCCGGCCTGCTCGAAACGGCGGTGGCGCTGGGCTCGCGCGATGCGCCGCAGAACCTGGCGGCACTGGCCCTCTACGATCCGGCACTGGGGCCGGCCGATCTCGCGCGCATCCACCGCGATTTCGCCGCCAACGTGCGCCGCCAGGCGAGGGCGCCCGCCGGCGTCGAAGCGCCGGCCGTCCGGCGCGCGGCGGGGCGGCGTCTGCGCGTGGGCTATCTCTCGTCGGACTACCGCAACCATTCGGTGGCGCGCAGCCTGCGCCCGCTCTTCGACGCGCGCGACCGCGACCGGTTCGAGGTCCTCGCCTATAGCCTTGGCGCAACGCGGGATTCCGTCACGGAAGGCTTCGAGAAATCGGCAGACGGCTGGCGCGACCTCGCCCACCGCAGCGACGCCGACATCGCCGCCGCGATCCGCGCCGACGGCATCGACATCCTCGTGCATGTCGCCGGCCATTTCGACGCCAACCGGCTGGGTGTGGCCGTCCACCGCCCGGCGCGCGTGCAGGCAAGCCTGTTCGACGCGGCGACCGGCGGCCTGCCGGAGATCGGCTTCCTGTTCGCCGACGCGGTGCAGGCGCCGCGCGGCGGGCCCGAATGGTTCGCCGAGCGCGTCGTGCGGCTGCCCAATCTCTATCTGCACGCACCCATCGATAGCGGCCCCGCGATCAGCGCACGCCCGGCGGGCGCACCGGTCGCCTTCGCGTCGTTCAGCAACCCGGTCAAGCTCAACGCACAAGTACTCGCCCTGTGGGCGCGCGTGCTGGGTGCCGTACCGGGCTCGACGCTGACGCTGGGCCACCACCGCGCGTTCGAGGATGCGGCCGTGCGCGCGCGCGTCGAGGCGGATTTCGCCGCCGGCGGTGCCGATTCCGTACGCCTCGTCTTCCGGCCCGCCGCGTCGGATGCCGACGCGCATCTCGCGGCCTATGCCGGCATCGACGTGGCGCTCGACACGTTCCCCTTCAACGGGTCGACCAGCACGTTCGAGGCGCTGTGGATGGGCGTGCCGGTCGTCACGCGGGTCGGCACGAACGTCATGTCGCGCTGGTCGGCGGCGATCCTGCGCCATGTGGGACTGTCCGATCTCGCGGCCGGGAATCCCGACGCGTACGTCGCGTGCGCGGTGGCCCTCGCCGGCGACGCGGCGCGGCGCGGCAGGCTGCGCGAAAGCCTGCGCGGCCGGCTTGCCGCCTCTTCGCTGTGCGATTCCGCCGGCTGGGTCCGGCGGATCGAGCGCGTCTACCGCACGCTGCATTCCCGGGCCTGAATTTTCTTCAACTTTGGCGGGATGCCCGCTAGCGTGTCGGCCATGGACAAGAAGCCCAAGCTGCGGCCGGCACTCTTCAAGATCGACCGCGGCTCCCCCATCCCGCTCTACATCCAGGTCCGCAGCCGGCTGATGACGATCGTCAACTCCTGGCCCGATCCGGAGCTGATGTTCCACACCGAGGACGAACTCACCGAGGCGTTCGGCGTCAGCCGCGTGACGCTGCGCGGCGCGCTCTCCGAACTCGTCGAGGCGGGTTATCTCAAGCGCACGCGCGGGGCCGGCACGCGCGTGACCAAGCGCAAGATCGAGGAGCGCCTGCAGCTCGGCCGCAAGGTCAACAAGATGTGGGCGAACGAAGATCGCATGCAGATCGCGCTGCTCGTCTTCGAGCGCATTCCCGCCCCGGCGGCGGTCGCGGCGGAGCTGGGCATCGACGCGGGTGCCGACCTGCTGTCGATCAAGCGGCTGCGCTCGACCGGGCTGTCGCCGATCGCGATCGACTGGCGCTACGTGCCCGGCCCCTTCGCCGACCGCGTGGGGCGCGAGGACGCGCGCACGGGCATCTACAGTGCCATCGCGCGCACGGTCGCGTTCGACCATGTGCGCATGGAGATCGAGGGCGGCCTGTCGGGGCCGGAGGAGGTCGAACTGCTGCTGATGCCGCCCGGCACGCCGATCCTGACGCAGCATTTCGTCGTCTACAGCAAGGTCGGCCAGGCCGTGATGCTCGGCCGCTCGGTCAACCGCGCCGACATGACGCGCTATTCGCTGCGCATGGACGCGACGAGCGAGATTCTCGGTTAGACCTTCGGCACGCTCGAATAGAGCGAGACGAACAGGAAGCGGCGCTGGGCTTCCTCGGCGTCGAACGAATCGTCCATCCAGTTCATGATGCCGGGCGCGAATTCGCGGAAATCGTTCCACTGGCCGGTGCGGCGCATGTGCAGCCACGCGGCATGCAGCGCCACCTGGTCGATCGTCCAGGTGGCCGTGCGGCTTTCCAGGAAATGCCGGCAATAGGCGGCGACGAGATCGGCGTAGCGCCTTCCGGCCGGCGTGTCGCCGAAATAGACCATCGTGGCGAGCAGGCGGTTGGCGAAATCGTAGCGGATCTTGACGTTGGCCCCGGCGTCGCACGGGGCGAGCTCGTCGAGCCACGGGCGCGGATCGCGCGTGGGGGCAAGGTCGATGTCGCACACCAGGATTGGCCGGCGATAGTGCGCGATCAGCCGCGGCAAGGCGAGGAAGCGCGCGCACGAATAATAGGTCTTCGCGGCATAGAGCGGATCGAGGCCGGGTGCGGCGAAACGCACGAGATCGACATTCTCGCGCGTGACCGCGAGATCGAGATGGCCCTGCGTGAGGTCGACCGCGCGCGCGACCTTCGCCTCGCTCTCCGCCGTCGGGTTCACGACATGCAGGTGGAGTGCTATGCCCGGTGCGCGCGCCGCGAGATTGCCGGCCAGCAGGTCGACGAAGCGCGTCGCGTAGCCGGCATCGGCGGCGGCGAACAGGATCGGCGTGTCGCCGCCGGCGAACGCGCCGTCAAGCTCCGGGCCCGGTGCCGTGTCGAGCGACGCGAAGAACGCATCATCGAGCCGGATCTGCCCGGCGATGGCGGCGAATTTGAGATGCGGGTCCACGCCCGACGGCGTGGGCAGGTTTCCCCACGCGGCGAAGGCGGCGGCGGCACTGGCCACGTCGTCGGCACCGGCAAGGGCGGTGCCCAGCCCGTAGAGCGAGCCTGAATCGCGCGGATTGAGGGCTGCCGAGCGGCGGAAGGCGGCAGTGGCTTCCTCGCCGCGTTCGAGATCGAGCAGCGCGTTGCCGAGCCGTCGTTCGGCGTCGGCGTTGCGCGGATCGAGCGATAGCGCCGTGCGGTAGGCATCCGCCGCACCGGCCGCATCGCCCAGCCCGTGGCGCGCGCGCCCGAGCAGCGCGTGCGCCGGTCCGAGAGCGGGGAGGAGGGCGACGGCCTGTTCGAGTGCTGCGCGCGCGGGCGCGAAGGCACGCTTCTTCAGGTGCGCCTCGCCCTCGCGCAGCAGGCGGGAGGCGTCCGCGCTCAAGCCTTCGCCGCCGAGAGGATGGCGTGCAGCAGCACGTCGCAGCCCGCCGCGAGGTCGGCGGGTTTCGCGTCCTCGATCTCGTTGTGGCTGATGCCGTCGGCGCACGGCACGAAGATCATCGCGGTAGGGGCGACGCGCGCCATGTAGACCGCGTCGTGTCCGGCACCCGAGACGATCTCCATGGCACTGTGGCCGTGGAGTGCTGCCCCTTCGCGCACCGCGTCGACCAGCTTGGGTGCAAACGGCGTGGGCGGGAAATACCAGAAATCGACGATCTCCAGCTCCAGCCCCGCATCGGCGGCGATCTTCGCGAAGCCGTCCTTCATCGCCTTGTCCATGCCCGACAGGCGCGCATCGACCGGATGGCGGAAATCGATCGTGAAGAAGACGCGGCCCGGGATCGTGTTGCGGCTGTTGGGGCTCGACTGGATGAAGCCGACCGTGGCGCAGGCACCCGGCTGGAATTCGTGCCCGATGCGGTTGACCAGATCGATCATGCGCGCGGAACCGACAAGCGCGTCCTTGCGCCGCGCCATCGGCGTCGGGCCGGCATGGGCTTCCTGCCCGACGACCGTCACCTCGTACCAGCGCTGGCCCTGCGCGCCCGTGACGATGCCGATGGTCTTGCCTTCGGCCTCCAGGATCGGGCCCTGCTCGATATGCGCTTCGAAATAGGCCGACGTGGGCCGGCCGCCGACAGGGGCGGGGCCGCGATAGCCGATCTTCGCGAGCGCTTGCGCAAACGTGACGCCGTCGATGTCCTTCTTGGCGTCGATCTCGTCGGCCGGGAACACGCCGGCATAGGCGCCCGAGCCCATCATGGCGGGCGAGAAGCGCGAGCCTTCCTCGTTCGTCCACACCGCGACCTCGACCGCGCGGTCGGTCTCGATCTTCGCGTCGGCGAGCGTACGCAGCACTTCCAGCCCCGCAAGCACGCCGTAAACACCGTCGAAGCGCCCGCCGGTGGGCTGCGTGTCGAGATGGCTGCCGGTCATCACGGCGGGCAGGCCGGGGTCGCGTCCCTCGCGCCTTGCGAACATGTTGCCCATCCGGTCGACCGTCACGGTGCAGCCCAGCGCCTTCGCCCAGCCGGCGAACAGGTCGCGTCCCTGCCGGTCGAGATCGGTCAGCGCCAGCCGGCACACGCCGCCCTTGGGCGTTGCGCCGATCTTTGCCATTTCCATCAGGCTGTTCCACAGCCGGTCGCCGTCGACGCGCAGATTCCGCATGTCCGATACCCCTCAGGTAAATCCTTTTACCCGAACGATTGACGCGGCGGGAGTGCCATCGCATTCTGCCGCCCACGAAAAATCCGGGAGATTCGTCCATGCGTCGCAAGAAGCCTGAAGAACTGCGCAGCCACCGCTGGTACGGCGCGCAGGACATGCGCTCGTTCGGCCACCGTTCGCGCACCAAGCAGATGGGCTTCTCCGCCGAGGACTATGCCGGCAAGCCGGTGATCGCGATCATCAACACCTTCTCCGACGCGAACCCCTGCCACCATCACTTCAAGTCGCGCGTGGAGGACGTCAAGCGCGGCATCTTCCAGGCCGGCGGCTTCCCGCTGGAAATGCCCGCCATGTCGCTGGGCGAGCCGTTCATGAAGCCGACCACGATGATCTACCGCAACCTGCTGTCGATCGACGTGGAGGAGCTGCTGCGCGCCAACCCGGTCGACGGCGCGGTGCTGATGGGCGGCTGCGACAAGACGGTGCCCGCGATGATCATGGGTGCCGCGTCGATGAACCTGCCGGCGATCTTCATGCCGGCGGGCCCGATGCTGCGCGGCAACTGGCACGGCAAGACGCTGGGCTCGGGCTCGGACGTGTGGAAGTACTGGGCCGAGAAGCGTGCGGGCAACATCGACGACAAGGCGTGGGTCGAGATCGAGGACGGGATCGCGCGTTCCTTCGGCACCTGCATGACGATGGGCACCGCCTCGACGATGGCCTCGGCGGTCGAAGCGCTGGGCATGACGCTGCCGATGGCGGGCTCGATCCCGGCGGCCGATTCCGGCCATCCGCGCATGGCGGCGGCCTGCGGCCGGCGCATCGTCGACATGGTCTGGGAAGACCTCAAGCCGCGCGACATCATGACGACCAAGGCGTTCGAGAACGCCGTGATGGCCGCGATGGCGCTGGCGGGCTCGACCAACTCGATCATCCACCTGATCGCGATGGCGGGCCGCGTCGGCGCCGATCTCGACCTCGACAAGTTCGACAAGCTCTCCAAGCGCGTACCGGTGCTGGGCAACATCCGGCCGAGCGGCAAGTACCTGATGGAGGATTTCTTCTATGCCGGCGGGCTGCCGGGCTTGCTCGACCGCATCCGGGACGCGCTGAATGTCGACTGCGTCACCGCCAACGGCAAGACGCTGGGCGAGAACATCAAGGGGGCGGGCGTCTACAACGACGACGTCATCCGCACGCGCGACAACCCGGTCGCCAAGGAAGGCGGCGTGGCCGTGCTGCGCGGCAACCTGTGTCCGGACGGGGCCGTCATCAAGCCGACGGCGGCCGAACCGCATCTGCTGAAGCATCGCGGCCCGGCGATCGTGTTCGACGACTACAACGACATGGCCGCGCGCATCGACGACCCGAAGCTGGGTGCGACGAAGGATTCGGTGCTGATCCTGCGCAGTGCCGGCCCGCTGGGTGCTCCCGGCATGCCGGAATGGGGCCAGCTCCCGATCCCCAAGCGGCTGCTCGAGGAAGGTGTACGCGACATGGTGCGCATCTCCGACGCGCGCATGAGCGGCACCAGCTACGGTGCGTGCGTGCTGCACGTGGCGCCGGAATCCGCACTTGGCGGACCGCTGGCACTGGTGCGCACGGGCGATATCGTGGCGCTCGACGTTGTCGGGCGCACTCTGTCGGTCGAGATTTCCGACGCCGAGATGGCCAAACGCAAGGCCGCGTGGAAGGCGCCCAAGCCGCATTACGAGCGCGGCTTCGGGCTGCTGCACCTGCAGCACGTGACGCAGGCGAACGAAGGCTGCGACTTCGACTTCCTGCGCGGCACCGCGGCAATTCCGGACCCGGAGATTCATTGACGGACCGGGGTCCGCTCATGCTCTAATCCCGCCGGCGCCCCGCCAGAGGGCATCGCAACAAGGGAGTGAGCGCATGATTCGCCGGATGATTCCGGTCGCCGTGGCGACCGTCGTGGTGCTGGCCGCCGGGCCGGCACTCGCCCAGGGCAACACCTATCGCCTGATGACCGGCCCGCAGGGCGGCGTCTGGGTGCCGCTGGGCGGCGCCCTCAAGAACCTGTTCGAGACGAAGATCTCGGGCCTGTCCGTCCAGACGCTGCCGGGTGCCGGCATCGCCAACGTGCGCGGCATCGACGAGGACAAGGCCGAAATCGGCTTCGGCAACTCGATCTCGACCGTCGACGGCGTCAACGGGGCCGCCCCGTTCCCGCGCAAGGCCGCGAACGTGTGCCAGGTCGCCTCGCTCTATCCGCAGTATTTCCAGATCGTCGTGAACGAGGATTCGGGCATCAACTCGGTCAAGGACCTCAAGGGCAAGGCGATCGCCGTGCAGTCGCGCGGCAACACCGCCGAGGTCGTCACGCAGCACATCCTGCAGGTTTCCGGCCTGTCCTACTCGGACATGAAGACCAACTTCCTCGCCTCGTACAACGACGCGGTCTCGATGCTGAAGGACGGGCAGGCGCAGGCCTTCACGCTCGGCACCACGATCCCGTCGGGTGCGGTCATGGATCTCGCCACGTCGCGCAAGATCCGCGTGCTCGACCTCAAGGATTCGGTCGAGCCGATGAAGAAGATCAACACCGGCTATGTCGGCGTCACGATGCCGGCAAACACCTACCCGAACCAGCCGGTGGCGCTGACCAAGATCGGCTATGCCGCACACCTGATCGTGTCGTGCAAGCTGCCCGAGGACCGCGTCTACACGATGACAAAGGCGATCGCCGAGAACATCAAGGATCTCGCGGCCGTCAACAAGGCGATGGAAAAGATGACGCCCAAGGAAATGGGCGAGGATATCGGCGTGCCGTTCCATCCGGGCGCCAAGCGCTACTACAACCAGGTCGGCGTGAAGATGTAAGTGCAGGGCGGGCGGCCGGGGGGCCGCCCGCTTTCGTTCCGGGGGAATTCCAGGCATGTCGGACACCACGGCCTATCGGCGCGCGGTCGCATATTTCGTCGGCGCCGTCGGCGCCTCCATGTCGCTCTGGCACATGTGGATCATCGCGGTTGCCCCGCCGGAAGTGCTGTACTTCCGCGGCGGACACCTGATGTTCGCGATGACGCTGGTGTTCCTCGTCTTTCCGTTCGCCGCCTCGGGCGATTCGGTGCGCACGCGCCTGATCGACTGGCTGTGCATCGCCGGGTCGGTCGCCTTCATCGGCTATCTGTGGGTCAACCACGACTACCTGATCAACCGCATCCAGTACATCGACGAGCCGACGACGACCGACCAGGTCATGGCCGTGATCGCCATCGCGCTGGTGTTCGAGGGCACGCGCCGCTGCATCGGCTGGGCGCTGCCGATCACCTCGATGGTGTTCGTGGGCTACTGCCTCGTCTTCACCAACATCTCGGCCAGTTCGCTGCTCGACCAGATCTACCTGACGACCGAAGGCATCTTCGGTTCCACGCTCGGCGTGTCGGCGGCCTTCGTGCTGATCTTCGTGCTGTTCGGCTCGTTCATGGAGCGCACGGGGACCGGCCAGCTCTTCATGGATTTCGCGCTGGCACTCACCGGCAGCCAGGCCGGCGGGCCAGGCAAGGTGTCGGTCATCAGCTCGTCGCTGTTCGGCACGATCTCGGGCTCGGCCGTTGCCAATGTGATGGTCGACGGGCCGATCACGATCCCGCTGATGAAACGCACCGGCTTCAAGCCGCATTTCGCCGCGGCGGTCGAATCGGTCGCGTCGACCGGCGGACAGATCATGCCGCCGATCATGGGTGCCGCCGCCTTCGTGATGGCCGAATACCTGCAGACAAGCTATTTCCAGGTCACGCTGTGGGCGATCATCCCGTCGCTGCTCTACTACATCGCCTGCTTCGGCGCGGTGCATTTCGAGGCGAAGCGCGAAGGCCTGCTGGGCGTACCGAAGGCGGAATGCCCGCGCCTGGGCCAGGTCCTGCGCGAGCGCGGCCACCTGTTCATTCCCATCCTGATGATCCTCGGCGGCATGATGGCGGGCTATTCGGCACCGCTGGCGGCCCTTGCCGGCACGCTCGCCTGCTTCCCCGTCGCGCTGATGCGCAGGAACACGCGCCAGGGCATCACGTGGTGGACGGTCGTCGACGCGCTGATCGACGGGGCGAAGAACGCGCTGTCGGTCGCGATGGCGTGCGCGTGCGCTGGCATCGTCATCGGGATCATCGCGCTGACCGGCATCGGCATCCAGTTCACGCAGTGGGTGCTCTATCTCGCCCAGAACACGCTGCTGCTGGCGCTCGTGGTGACCGCCATCGCGGGCATCGTGCTGGGCATGGGCATGCCGACGACGCCGGCCTACATCATCATGGTGTCGCTGCTCGTCCCCGCCCTGATGAAGCTCGGCGTCGTGCAGCCGGCCGCGCACATGTTCGCGTTCTACTTCGCGATCCTGTCGGCGATCACGCCGCCGGTGGCGCTGGCGGTGTTCGCCGCGGCGAGCCTCGCCAAGGCCGACCTGTGGTCGTCTGGCTGGGCGGCGGTCAAGATCGGCGCTGCCGGTTTCATCGTGCCGTTCATGTTCGTCTACCAGCCGGCCCTGCTGCTGATCGGCGACTGGACGACGATCGTCCATTCGATCGTCACGTCTTCGTGCGGCATCCTGCTGCTCGCCGCGGGGCTGCACGGCTATTTCGTGCGCCGCGCCTCGACCTTCGAGCGGGGCCTGCTGATCGTCGCGGCGTTCGCGCTGGTCACGCCGGGACTGGTCAGCGACCTGATCGGGGTGGGGCTCGGCATCCTGGTCTTCGCGATGCAGAAGCTGAAGCCCGCCCCGAAGGCGGCGTGAGCTAGAAGTCCGTCTTCGCCCCGGGCAGCGCCGCGAGGCCCGCCTTGGCGACTTCCAGATCCTGGTCGCCCGTGCCCGAGCCCACACCGATACCACCGATCGTGTGGCCGTCGACGACGATCGGCGTGCCGCCCTTGACGTTGACGAGCTTGCCCTGCGTGGCGATGGCGAGGCGGATGTCGAGCCCCTCGGCCATGCCGCCGGTCGCAGCCCGGCTCGACGCGGCGGTCATCGCCTTGCGCGTCGCCGAGTCGACCGAGAGGATTTTCGCGCCGTCCATGCGCGCGAAGGCGAGCAGGTTGGCCCCGTCGTCGACGACGGCGATGCATTGCGGCACGCCCATCGCCTTTGCCTTCGCGACGGCCGCGGCGAGCATTTTCTGGGCACCTTCGTAGGTCAGCTTCAGCGAGGGCAGCGTGTCGGGCATTTGCGTCGGTCCTGTCCGGAGTGGGGAAGCGCGCGAGAATGCCAGCAAAGCGCGCGAGAATGCCAGCCCCCTCGATTAACCATGTTGACCGACATCGCCGAATGGCGGCCATGCGTGCCGGGCGTCGGCCGGCACTGGAAATGCCGGGTCCGCATCCTAGTTCCTCGATCCCGAACCTCTCCGGGCGGCGACAGGGATTTCCGGCAATCGCGATGCGTTTCCAGTTCGAGCACATGGCGTTCAACCAGCCCGGCGCCCACTTCGCGGTGAGCACGTATCGCGAGGTCGTGTTCCGCGTCGCGCTCGGCGAGCTCGACGCGAGCCTCGATCTCGACCGCGTGGCCGGCACGCTCGGCCTGCCGCACGACTCGTCCGACCGCCGGCTCCTGAAGCTCGTGCCCGTCGCCATGCGCTACCGCCGCCGGCTCGGGAATGGCGACCCCCTGCCGAGCGAAGCGGTCGACGCGAGCCCGTCCTGGACGCCAAAGCCGCACCTTGTCCTGCGCGCGGTCGGGCGCATCGGCCAGGCGATCGGCGCGGCCGACATGTTCGCGGACCGTGCGCCGCCCGCCGAATCGATGGTACGCGCGGCGCTCGACGGACTCGCGCGTGCCGTGCGCGACAGGATCAATCCCCGCGCCCTCGAACTTTCGGCCGGCGACATCGCGCAGATCGCCTTCGATACCGCGCGCGTCGACTGGATCTGCCGCACGCTGATCGATCTCCAGCAGGCGGTCGGCGGAATCGCGCGGCTGGCCGCGGCGCGCCAGGGCCCGCCGCGCGCCGAGCGGGCGCGGGCCGTCGCGCACGGGCTGCGCGATGCGGTCGTATGGGGGTCCGAGCGCGCCATGCATCTCGACACGATCGTCGCCGATCCCCTGCGCGCATTCGGCAACGTGCCGGATTTCAAGGCGCGGCTCTGGCCGGCAATGGCGGGCCTGCGTGCCTTCATTCTCGATATCGAACCGCTGCTCGCCGCGTGGGACGCGGCACGCGACCGCCGCGGAGGCCCCACCGACAACGATCTCGAGGCGCTCCAGCGTCTCGTCTCCGCCAGATACTCGCCTTTCGATCCCGGGCTTTTCGCCTGGCGGAGAGCCGAGCCGGACCTGATCGCCCCCGCCACCCGGCGCGGCGAGGCCGGAGACCCAGCAGGAGCTGCCGCCGATGAGTGAAGACAAGCCGAAGCTCAGTCTCGGCCGCTACGAGGAACTGGCGCTGTCCGAGCTGGCCGCCTGTCCGGTCCTGGCGCAATGCCATGCCACATGGCTTGCCGCGGGCGCCGCGGACCGCCTGCCGGCTTCGCTCGACCTGTCGGGCATTCCGGCCGAAGCGCTGCCCTATACGATGCTGCTCGACTATCTGCCGGCCGCAGGCGACGTGCGCGTGCGCATCGCAGGCACACATGTCGGCGAGCACTCCTCGTTTCGCGACAGCGGGCGCGGCCTGCGCGGCTTCTTCGACCAGACCGATGCCGGGATCGTCTTCGAAAGCCTCGTGCGCATCGCCGTCGCGAAGAAGCCGAGCCTCGCGCGGCGCGACTACGTGCAGATCGACGGGCGGAGATACAGCTATACGCGCCTGATCATGCCGCTGGCGGCGGACGGAACGACGGTCTCGGGCTTCTTCAAGACCATCGAACCGGCATCGCTGCACATCGATTAGGCGGCGGGCGGCAAAGAAAAGGGCCGCGTCCGTTAAGGAGCGGCCCGAAGTTGGGGAGAAACCTGTCCACCAGGGCGGAACGCCCCGCGCGACATGGCTTCTACAAAGCAGAATTCGTGCCAGTTCAGGCGACTGCGGCGGCCTTCGCGGCTGTGCCGGCCAGCGACCGGGCTTCGGCAAGCACGGCGGCGCCGGCACCCGTGCGGGCAAGGACGGCGATGCCGGCCGCGAGCGTGCCGATCAGAAGCGCAAGGCGCGCGGCGTGTACCGGCGGAACGAAGCGCGCCAGCGACGCGGCCGTCTCGGCGCGCCCGGCTTCCGTGCGCGCGGCGGCGAGCGCGCGCCAGCGCGGATCGGCCTCGCTCGCCTCGGACAGGACGCACGCGACGAGGCAGCCGCGCGGGCTCCCCCGGCTCGCGACGAGGCGCAGGGCCGTATCGAAATAGGCGTCGATGGCGCTCTCGACGTCGCCCGCCCGGTCGAGCGCGTCGCGGATCTGCGCCCAGTGCGTGTCGCCGTAGCGGATCACCGCCTTCTCGAACAGGTCGGCCTTGTCGCCGAATGCGGCGTAGAGGCTCGGCCGGTTGATGCCCATCGCCCCGGTCAGCGTCTCGAGCGAGGCGCCTTCATAGCCGTGCTTCCAGAACACGCCGATGGCGGCATCGAGGGCCTTGTCGGTGTCGAAGGCGCGGGGACGACCGGCCGGCATTATTTTGTACCTTTCAGTAAGAAATTGCTTGACGGAGCCCGGGGCGGGGAATATCTATACCGAACGATACATAATTCAACGATCCCCCGCAAGGAGAAAACCCGTGAAGCGTCTTGAAGGACTTTCCGCCCTCGTCACCGGCGGCACCACCGGCATCGGCCTCGAAACCGCACGCCGGTTCCTGGCCGAAGGTGCGCGTGTTGCGATCACCGGCCTCAACCCCGAGCGGCTCGAAGCCGCGAAGCAGTCGCTGGGTGCGGGCGTCGTCGCGATCCGGGCCGACGCGTCGAGTGCCGCCGCCCAGAAGGCGCTTGCCGCCGAGATCGCCGCGAAGTTCGGCAAGCTCGACATCCTGTTCGCGAACGCGGGCATCGCCGAGTTCGCGCCCATCGAAGCCGTCGACGAGGCGCATTTCGACCGCCAGTTCGCGACGAACGTGAAGGGGCCGTACTTCCTGATCCAGGCGCTGCTGCCGTACTTCGCGCCCGAAACGTCGATCGTCCTGAACGCGTCGGTCGTGGCGCATCGCGGCATGCCGAACACGAGCGTCTACAGCGCCACCAAATCGGCCGTCCTCGGCCTGGCGCGCTCGCTTTCGGCGGAACTCGCACCCCGGGGCATCCGCATCAACACGATCAGCCCCGGCCCGATCGACACGCCGATCTACGCCAAGCTCGGCCTCACGCCCGAGGAAGCCGCCGGTATGGCCGAATCGATCCGAGCGACGGTGCCGATGAAGCGCTTCGGCACGACCGGCGAGATCGCCGATGCGGCCGTCTTCCTCGCCTCGAAGGAGTCGCGCTACATGCTGGCCGGCGAACTGGTCGTCGGCGGCGGCTTCGCCACGGTCTAGGCCGGCCTGACCCAGATGGCGGTGTCGTGGAAAACGGCACCGCCGGCGGGGAAGCCGGGATCGGCGGAGATCAGCACGTTGATGCCGATGCCTTCCTCGAACGCGTCGTTGGGCCAGATGCTCTCGACCACGACAGTTCCCCGCAGCAGCCCGTCGAACGACTTGGCGCGCAGCACGAGCGAGCCGCGCGCGTTGCCCAGCCGCAGGCGCGTGCCGTCGGTGGCCCCAATTGAGGCGAGATCGTCGGGATGCATCATCGCGGCGGGGCCGACCTCGCGCGCGATCGAGCCCGGCGTCTCGGTGAAGGTGGAGTTGAGATAGCTGCGCGCCGGTGCCGCGACGAGGCGGAAGGGCTTTTCCTTCGTCGCCTTGTCGTAATTCGTCATCTGCGTGGGCAAGGCGGGCATGTCCTTCCACGCCGCCCCGATCGTCGACCAGTCGGCCTTGAAGTGCCACCGCTTGTCCGCATGGCCGAACCCGTCGAGGAAATGCGCCTTCTCGAACGGCAAAGCGCGGTCGAGCCAGCGCCCGGCATGCACTTCGTCGGCCGACGGATAACCCGACGCCTTCAGCGTCCAGTCGATCAGCTCCCACTCGGACATCCCGAAGCCGGGATGCGTGGCACCCAGCCGGCGCGCGAGCTCGCGATGGACCCAATGGTTGGGTTTGCACTCGGCGTAGGGCTCGACGACCTTCTTCGTGACCTGCAGATACGTGTGGCCGCCCGCCTGGTAGATGTCGTCGTGCTCGAGGAACGTCGTCGCCGGCAGCACGATATCGGCCATGCGCGCGGTGTCGGTCAGGAACTGCTCGTGCACGCACACGAACAGGTCGTCGCGCCGGAAGCCGTCGCGCACCTTGGCAAGCTCGGGCGCCACGTTCATCGGGTTGGTGTTCTGGATGAACAGCGCGTTGACCGGCGGCCCGTCGCCCAGATCGCGCTTGTCGCCGGTCAGGATCGGGCCGATGCGGCTCTGGTCGAGACGGCGCACGCGCGCGTCCATGACGTCGCTGCCCTCGATCATCGTCTTGTCGAGCCCGTAGACCGACGACTGCGCGTAGAGCGCCCCGCCGCCTTCGTGCTGCCAGGCCCCCGTGATCGCGGCGAGCGAGGCGGCCGCATGCATCGAGGAAGCGCCGTTGCGGTGGCGCGCGAAGCCGTAGCCGAGCCGCACGTAGCTGCGCTTGGTCGAGCCGAACAGCCGCGCGAATTCGCGGATCGTCGCGGCCGGCACGCCGCAGATCCCTTCGGCCCATTCCGGCGACTTGTCCGCGACATGGGCTTCGAGTTCTTCCGCACCGTGCGCGTATTTCGCCATGTAGGCGCGGTCGGCGAAGCCTTCGGCGAACAGCACGTGCATGACGCCAAGGGCCAGTGCCGCGTCCGTACCCGGCTTCAGCATCAGGTGGATGTCGGCCTGCTCGGCCGTCGGCGTGCGATAGGGGTCGACGACGACCAGCTTCGCGCCGCGCGTCTTGCGCGCGCGCGACACGTGCGTCATCACGTTGACCTGCGTGGAGACGGGATTGCCGCCCCACACGACGATCAGGTCGCTCTGCGCCATCTCGCGCGCGTCGGTCCCGCGTTTCGCACCCGCACCGGCCATCCAGCCCGCGTCGGCGAGCGTGATGCAGATCGTCGAGTACTGGCGCGACCAGCGCATCGCGTGGCGCAGCCGTTCGATCCCGTCGCGCTGAACGAGACCCATCGTGCCGGCGTAGAAATAGGGCCACACCGCCTCGGCGCCGTCGCGCGCGGCGACCTGCTTCAGCCGGTGGGCGACCTCGTCGAGCGCCTCGTCCCAGGAAATCGGCGCGAAACCGTCGCGCGCGCTGCCCTTGGGCCCGACGCGGCGCAGCGGCTGCGACAGGCGGGCGGGATGGTGCTGGCGTTCGGCATAGCGGGCGACCTTCGCGCACACCACGCCGGCCGTGTAGTCGTTGTCCTTGGCACCCCGGACCTTGCCGATCCGGTGCTCGTCCAGCCGCTCGACTTCCAGCGCGCAGACGCTGGGACAGTCGTGCGGACAGGTGGAAGACCGCCAGTCGGGCAAAACGGTGCTTGAATCGGGCATGGCCGGACGGTACGGGAACGGGGCGGGGCGAGGCAAGCCCCCGCCCGTCGCAACCTTGTCTGCCGACAACTTCGAGGTCTTCGCCCAAATGTCCGAGTCCTGGATCGTCAGCCTGTCCGCCCGCGAAATCGCCGCGCGCGTGAAGTCCCGCGAGATCACCGCCGTCCAGGTGCTCGACGCCCATCTGGCGCGCATCGCCGCCGAGAACCCGAAGGTCAACGCGATCTGCACGCTGGCCGAGGACAAGGCGCGCGGCTGGGCCGCCGAGCTCGACGCGAAGGTCGCGTCCGGCGCCGATCCGGGCCTGCTCGCCGGCGTGCCGGTCGGCATCAAGGACGTGCACGCCACGGCGGGCATCCTCACGACCTACGGCTCGCCGACGATGGCCGACAACGTGCCGACCGAGGACGCGGCCGTCGTGACGAAGATCAAGCAGGCCGGCGGCATCGTCGTCGGCAAGACCAACACGCCGGAATTCGCGGCCGGGGCCAACACCTACAACGACGTGTTCGGCGCCACGCGCAATCCGTGGGACCTGCGCATGTCGGCGTCCGGTTCGACCGGCGGCGGCGCGGCGGCACTCGCCTCGCGCATGGTGGCACTCGCCGACGGATCGGACCTCGGCGGCAGCCTGCGCACGCCGGCGTCGTTCTGCGGCGTGGTCGGCTTCCGGCCCACGCCGGGCCTGGTCCCGATCCATTCGCCCAACAAGCCGTTCGACGCGCTCGCGGTCGCGGGCCCGATGGCGCGCGACGTGGAAGACTGCGCGCTGTTCCTGTCGGCCATCGCCGGGCCGAGCGCGCGCGATCCGCGCGGCTTCGCGATCGACGGGCGCGATTTCGTCGCCGCCGTCAATGCACCACTCGAAGGCAAGCGCATCGCCTACGTGTCCGACATCGCGCGCATCGGCGTGGAGAGCGAGATCGACACGATCTGCCGCGCGGCGACCTACCAGCTCGGCACGTGGGGGGCGCGGGTCGAGGAATTCGAGCTCGACCTTTCCTTCGCGCGCGAGGCGTTCCTGCAGCTGCGCGGCCAGTGGATGGTGCAGTCGCATCTGGAACGGCTGCATCTGGTCGACCGCTTCAATCCCAACCTGTCGGGCAACATCCGCAAGGGGCTGGCGCAGGGCCCCATCGACGTCGCGCGCGGCGAGCATTCGCGCGCGGCACTCGTGCAGCGCTGGGCGGACGTGTTCGAGACGTACGATGCCGTGTGCTGCCCGTGCGCGCCGGTCTCGCCCTTCCCGGTCGAGCAGAACTATCCCGAGACGATCGACGGCAACAAGATGTCGAGCTACATCGACTGGGTCGCGCCCACGTTCCTCGTCACGATGGCAGCGCTGCCGGCGATCTCGGTGCCGTGCGGCCTGACGGCGGCGAAGCTGCCCGTCGGCCTGCAGATCGTGGCCCCGCGCCACGGCGAGGAAACGGTGCTGTCGCTGGCGCGCGGCGTGGAACGCATGCGTCCCATCGGCGTGGCGCCCTCACACGGCTGAGCGGCCAAGCACCCAGCGCGCATAGAGCACCTGCACGGCGAACGGGGCGAGAATCGCGAGGCCGACGCTCGAATCGATCCAGAGCGCGGCACTGCCCTGGAAGGCCGTCATCGCGGCGAGCAGGGCGGCGACCTTGCCGTGCGGGAAGCC
Source organism: Tagaea sp. (assembly GCA_965279565.1). Lineage (GTDB taxonomy): Bacteria > Pseudomonadota > Alphaproteobacteria > CACIAM-22H2 > CACIAM-22H2 > Tagaea. The sequence continues at coordinate 1,858,305 of OZ257249.1, forward strand.
CGCCTGGTTGAGGCGCTGGTAGAGATGCGTGCGGTGGGCGGCGAACACGTTCTCGCCCGCCATCAGCCGGCGCACGGCCGTGACGATCGTGTCGAACAGGAAATGCATCAGCACGATGGGGACGAGCCAGACGAGCTTGCCGTCGGTCGTGGCACCTGCCGCGAACACGCCGAGCCCGGCGAAGGCGAAGCCCAGGAACTGCGAACCGACATCGCCCATGAAGACGCGCGCGGGCGGCAGGTTCATCGCGAGGAAGCCGGCGCACGCGGCCGCCAGCACGAAGGCGAGACCGGCCAGCATGTCGGCACCGGCCAGCAGCAGGGCAAAACCTAGGAAGATCGCCGCGACGGTGCCGGTCGCACCGGCGAGCGCGTCGAGCCCGTCCATGAAGTTGTAGGCGTTGGTGAGGCCGACGAACCACAGGAAGGTCAGTGCCGGCCCGAACGCGCCGAGTTCGACGGCCCCGTGGCCCGGGATGTAGAGCCGCTCGATGATCGCCCCGCCGCCGATGGCGACGAAGGCGGCCAGGAACTGCGCGCCGAACTTGATTGACGCCCCCTGCGGGCGCGCGTCGTCGGCCAGGCCCGCAAGTGCCGCGATCGTTGCCCCGGCCGCGACGGGGGCCGCGACCGGCATGCCGGCCGCGATCAGCCAGCCGCCGGCCAGCGTGCCGAGCACGAGGCCGATTCCGCCGCCGCGCGGCGTGGGCAGCTTGTGCGACGAGCGTTCGTTCGGCCGGTCGACGAGCAGGCGCGAATGCGCCATCGCGAAAGCGCCTGCGACCGCGATCAGCAGGGCCACGGGCAGGGCGGGCAGGAGGGAGTCCGGCGACATTCCCCTTGCTAGCCTGCCGGGCCGTGCCCGATCAACCGGTCCGCAACGTCCTTGCGCAGCGCCGCACCGATTGCCTAATCTTTGGGCGATCGGGGAAAAACCGCACGGATCGTCAAGGGGTTGACGGTACGGACGGGCTGGAATGGGCGTTGCATCGTCCTGACCGGAACTGAAAAGGCGGGAAAGCGATGAACAAGGACCACATGATCGTCTACGTCACCCCGGTCGCGACCGTGGTCGGCATGTTCCTGTTCTGGGAAATCGCCTGCGTGGGTTTCAACATCCCGGTCTTCATCCTGCCGCGGCCCAGCGTGATCTACGAAACGCTCGTCCAGCGCTGGGGGCCGATCTGGCACAACGCGCTTTTCACGCTGGCGACCACGCTGATCGGCTTCGCGCTCGCCATCGTCGTCGGGCTGTTCACCGGCCTCGCCATCGGCGCTTCGCGCGTCGTCTATGCGGGCCTCTATCCGGTGCTGATCGGCTTCAACTCGATCCCCAAGGTCGCGGTCGTGCCCGTGCTCGTCATCTGGTTCGGCATCGGGGCGGTTCCTGCAGTACTCACCGCGTTCATGATCGCGTTCCTGCCCATCGCGGTGAACGTCGCCACGGGCCTTGCCACCATCGAGCCCGAAATGCGCGACGTGCTGCGCTCGCTCGGCGCGCGCAAGACGCAGATCCTGTGGAAGGTCGGCATCCCGCGCTCGCTGCCCTATTTCTTCGCCTCGCTGAAGGTGGCGATCACGCTCGCCTTCGTGGGCTCGGTCGTCGCCGAGACGGTCGCGTCGAACGAGGGCATCGGCTACCTGATGATCGCCGCCTCCTCGCGCTTCGACGTGCCGCTGGTGTTCGCGGGCCTGCTCGTCATCGCCGTGATGGGCGTGGTGATGTACGCCATCACGGTCGCGATGGAGCAGCATTTCACGGGCTGGGCGACGCGCGGGCAGGAAGGCTCCACCTAAAAACTTGCGCGCCGGGCGGGATTCGTCGTAACGCCACCTTTCCGTTTCCTTGGAAAGGTGGCCTGCCAATGTCGATCAAGTACATCAATCCCGGCCCGCGCATGAGTGCCGGCACGGTCCACGGCTCGACCGTCTATCTCGCCGGCCAGGTCGCCGACGATCCGGTCCCGGACGCCAAGAAGCAGACGGCCCAGATCCTCGCGAAGATCGACGACCTGCTGAAGCAGGCGGGCACCGACAAGACGAAGATCCTGTCGGCCAACATCTGGCTCTCCGACATCCGCTATTTCCCCGACATGAACGCCGTCTGGGACGCGTGGGTCGCCAAGGGTCACACGCCCGCGCGCGCCACCGTCGAAGCCAAGCTCGCCGGCCCGCAGTTCTGGGTCGAGATCATGGTCGTCGCGGCCATCTGACCGCGCACGGCAAGCAGCTGTGCCGCGGTCGCGATGGCGATCGCGTGCGGATGCTTGTCGCCAACGCCTGCGATGCCGACCGGACACACGAGTGCGCCGGTCGGCACGCCCTTCGCCGCAAGGCGCGTTTCGAAGCGCGCGCGCTTGCTCGCCGATCCGATGAGCCCGACATAGGCAAGATCGCCGCGCCGCAACAGCCGCTCGACCAGCAGAAGGTCGAGATCGTGGCTGTGCGTCATCACCAGCGCCATCGCCCCCGGCGGCACGTCGCGCACGCAGTCTTCCGGGAACGGCTCGACCTGCTTCGTCGCGTTGGCGGGCAGGGAAGGCGGGAACTGGTCCGCCCGGCTGTCGACCAGAACCACCTTCGCCGGCAGCCCGGCAAGATGATGGACGAGGGCGAGACCCACGTGCCCCGCGCCGAAGATCCACACATGCCACGGCTTCGTGACGAACGGCTCGACGAGCAGCGAGACCGTCCCGCCGCAGCACTGGCCCAGTGCCGGACCAAGTGCAAATTTCTCGATGCGCGGGCTGGCTTCGCCCGCCGCCAGCATCGCGCGCGCGATCTCGGCCGCCTTCATTTCCAGATGCCCGCCGCCGACCGAGCCGGTCTGCGTATTCGCCGCGACGACCATCTTCGTGCCGCCCTCGCGCGGGCTCGACCCTTCGACCGCGACGATCGTGACGAGGGCGCAGGATTCGCCCGCGTCGCGGTGGCGCTGCAGGGCGGCGAGCCAGTCGTCGGACGCAACGGGTAGCAGCGTCGTCATTTCGCGGCCTCGATCGCCATCAGCACGCGCTCGGGCGTGGCGGGTGCGTCGAGATGCGCCCTGGGGGCCGCCGCACTTGCCGCGTCCTGCAAAGCGAGGAACACCGCCGTCGCCAGCATCAGCGGCGGCTCGCCGACCGCCTTGGAGCGGTGCGTGGAATCCTCGCGGTTCATGCCGCCTTCCCACAGGCGCGTGCGGAACTCGCGCGGCAGGTCGCGCGCGACCGGGATCTTGTAGGTGGACGGGGCGTGCGTGCGCAGCCGTCCGCCTGCGTCGAACCAGATTTCCTCGGTCGTCAGCCAGCCCATGCCCTGCACGAAGCCGCCTTCGATCTGGCCGATGTCGATGGCCGGGTTCAGCGACTTGCCGGCATCGTGCAGCAGCTCGGCGCGGTCGACCGCGTATTCGCCGGTCAGCGTATCGATGGTCGTTTCGACATAGGCCGCCCCGTAGGCGAAATAGTAATAGGGCCGGCCCTTGGCCGTCGCCCGGTCGAAATGGATCTTCGGCGTGCGGTAGAAGCCGGTCGCCGAAAGCTGGATGCGCCCGTTATAGGCAAGCTGCACGGCCTCGCGGAACGTGAGCCGCGCTTCGCCGGCCGTCACATGGCCGGCCTCGAAGCGGATTTCGGGCTCGCTCACCTTGTACTGGCCGGCGAGGAACCCGGCGATGCGCGCCTTGATCGCCTGCGCCGCACGCTGGGCCGCCTTGCCGTTGAGGTCGGAGCCGGCCGACGCGGCCGTGGCCGACGTGTTGGGCACCTTGCCCGTGTTCGTCGCCGCGATGCGCACGCTTTCGAGCGGGACGGCGAACTCGTCGGCGACGACCTGGCAGATCTTCGTGTGCAGGCCCTGGCCCATCTCGGTGCCGGCATGATTGAGCGCGATCGACCCGTCGGTATAGACATGGACGAGGGCGCCGGCCTGGTTGAACTGCAGGGCGGTGAACGACACGCCGAACATCACCGGCGACAGCGCCATGCCCTTCTTCAGGATCGGGCTTGCGGCGTTGAACGCGTCGATCTCGCGGCGGCGCGCTTCGTAGCCCACGTCGCCGGCAAGCTCGGCGACGATCTGGCCAGCGACGAAATCCTCGACGCGCTGGCCGTAATGCGTGAGATCGCGCGGGGCCGGGCCGAAGAAGTTGAGCTTTCGCACCGCCAGCGGATCGCGGCCGAGATGGCGCGCCACGCGGTCGATCACGTGTTCGCCCGCCAGCAGCCCCTGCGGCCCGCCGAAGCCGCGGAAGGCGGTGTTGGACTGCGTGTGCGTCTTGCAGGCATGGCCCGTCGCACGCACATGCGGGATGTAATAGCAGTTGGTCGTGTGGAACAGCGCGCGGTCGACGATGGAGGTCGAAAGATCGGCCACGTGCCCGGCGCGCGCGGCGAACATGATGTCGAGGGCGAGCAGCCGCCCCTCGCCGTCGAAGCCCACGTCGTAGCGCACGAGGAAATCGTGCCGCTTGCCGGTGATCATGAAATCGTCGTCGCGGTCGAGCCGGTATTTGACCGCGCGCCCGGCCTTGTCGGCCAGCACGGCGGCGATGCAGGCGATGATCGCGGGCTGCGTTTCCTTGCCGCCGAACCCGCCGCCCATGCGGCGCATCTCGCACGTGATCGCGTTCGCCGGCCGGCCGAGCGCGCGCGCGACCATCTTCTGCACTTCGGTCGGATGCTGGGTCGAGGACCACACGGTCATCTCGCCGGCTTCCTGCGGGACGGCGAGGGCGATCTGGCCTTCGAGATAGAAATGGTCCTGCGCGCCGTTGCGGAACTCGCCCTTCAGGCGGTGCGGCGCCTTTTCTAGCTCCGCCGGCGCATCGCCATGCTGCATCACGTAGGATTTCGCGACGAAGGCCTGCTTCTCCAGCGCGTCCTCGATGGTCAGGATCGCCGGCAGGTCGTCGTAGACGATCTTGACGAGCTTCGCGGCATCGCGCGCCGCCTTGATCGAGGTCGCGGCGATGGCGACGACGGGCTGGCCGATATATTCGACGATGCCCTCGGCAAGGAACGGTTCGCCCTTGTAGATCGGGCCCACGTCGTTGCGCCCGGGCACGTCGGCTGCCGAGATCGCGGCATGCACGCCGGGTGCGGCACGTGCGGCGGAGAGATCGACCGACACGATGCGTGCATGCGCCTTCGGGCTCAGCACGCAATAGGCGTGCAGCGTGCCTTCTGGCACCGCCATGTCGTCGATATAGAGCGCCTCGCCCGACACGTGGCGCGCGGCACTTTCGTGCGGCACCGGCTTGCCGACGGTGGCGAGCGTCTCAGCCATACGACACCGCCCGCGTGGCGACACTGCTGCCCGTGCTCTCGTGCCAGAAGCGGATCAGCAGGTTCGCCGCCACCTTCGCACGATAGGCGGCCGAGGCGCGCATGTCGCCGATGGGCGCGAAGTCGCGCGCGAGTGCGGCTGCGGCCGCTTCGGCCGTCGCCAGCGTCCAGAGCCGGCCGACCATCGCTGCTTCGCACGCTTCCGCGCGCTTCGGGATCGCCGCCATGCCGCCGAAGGCAATGCGCGCACCGGTGATCGTGTCGCCGTCGATCGTCAGCGCGAACACGCCGCACACGGCCGAGATGTCGTCGTCGAGCCGCTTCGACACCTTGTAGGCCGCAAGCTTCAGGCCCGGGGCGGGAAGCGGGATGCGGACCTTGGCGACGATCTCGCCGGGGGCAAGCGCGGTCTTGCGATAGTCGAGGAAGAAATCGGCAAGCTTCAGCCGGCGCGAGCCGGACGGGCCGGCGAGTTCCACGTCGGCGTCGAGCGCCACGAACACCGGCGGCGAATCGCCGATGGGCGAGGCGTTCGCGATGTTGCCGCCGACAGTCCCTGCGTTGCGCACCGGCGGGCCGGCGAAGCGCGCGAAAAGCTCGTCGAGGGCGGGCCACGACGCGACGAGCGGGCCTGCCGCCTCGCTCCACGTGACGGCGGCACCCAGTTCCAGATGCGTTTGCGTCTTCTCGATTGTGCGCAGTTCGGCCACGCGACCGAGAAAGACGATCTTGCCGATCTCGCGGTGCGCCTTCGTCACCTCGAGACCCAGATCCGTGCCGCCCGACAGGATGCGCGCGTCGGGATGTTCCTTCAGCACGCCGCAGAGTTCGGCCATGTCGCGGGGTGCGAAGAAGCGGCCGTCATAGGCAAGACCGGTATCGCGCGCGAGGCCTGCGAGGGCATTGGCCGTGGCGGAAGCGCCCGCGTCCGGCGTGCGGCCGTCGAACATCTTCGCGGCGGCGTCGAGGATCGGGCGATAGCCCGTGCAGCGGCACAGATTTCCGCCGAGCGCACGGTCGAGTGTCTCGCGCGACGGCGGCAACGGGCCGTCGTAGGTGCGATAGAGCTGGAACAGGCTCATCACGAAGCCGGGCGTGCAGAAGCCGCATTGCGAGGCGTGCGCGTCGACCATCGCCTGCTGGACCGGGTGTGCTTGGCCGTCCTTCGCGAGGTCCTCGACCGTCAGGAGCTGCACCCCGTCGAGCGTGCCGACGAACTGGATGCAGGAATTGACCGTCCGGTAGGCGAGCCCGCCCGTCCCGTCGGGTTCGGCCAGCACGACGGTGCAGGCCCCGCAATCGCCCTCGGCACAGCCTTCCTTCGTGCCGGTGCGCCCGCAGGGGCCGCGCAGCCAGTCGAGGACGGTCGTCGTCGGGTCGATGCCGGAAATCTCGACCGGCCGGTCGCCCAGTAGAAGTCTGATCCTGTCGCTCAACTCGGACGCCCCGCTGCCGGATCGCTATATTTGTGCGAGAATCCCACCGATGACACGCCCGATGCAAGCCCCGGACCCGACTGCCGCGATCCGCACCCAGGCCCTCGGCCTCGGTTTCGACGCCGTCGGTTTCGCGCCCGCCGCCGCGTCGGCGCAGGCCAAGGCCGGGCTCGAAGCATTCCTTGCGGCCGGCATGCAGGGCGACATGGGCTGGATGGCTGCCAACGCCGACCGACGGGCCGATCCGCAGACATTGTGGCCGGACGCGCGCAGCGTGATCGTGCTCGCGGTCAATTACGGGCCCGACCACGATCCGCGCGCGGATCTGGCCAACGCCGAAGCGGGCAATCTTTCGGTCTATGCGCGCAACCGCGACTATCACGACACGATCAAGAAACGGCTGAAGACGCTTGGCCGCTGGATGTGCGAAAGCTTCGGCGGCGACTGCAAGGTGTTCGTCGACACCGCACCGGTCATGGAAAAGCCGCTCGCGCAGGCCGCCGGCCTCGGCTGGCAGGGCAAGCACACGAATCTCGTGTCGCGCGGCCACGGTTCGTGGCTGTTCCTGGGTGCCGTGTTCACCACGCTGGAGCTTTCGCCGGACGGCGCGGAGACCGACCATTGCGGCGCGTGCCGGGCCTGCCTCGACGCGTGCCCGACATCGGCGTTCCCGGCACCCTACAGGCTCGACGCGCGGCGCTGCATTTCCTACCTGACGATCGAGCACAAGGGCCACATCCCGGCCGAGTTCCGCGCCGCGATGGGAAACCGCATCTACGGGTGCGACGATTGCCTTGCCGTGTGTCCGTGGAACAAGTTCGCCTCGGCGACGCGCGAGGCCGATTTCGTCGCGCGCGCCGACCTGACCGCCCCGCTGCTGGCCGACCTTGCCCGGCTCGACGATGCGGGCTTCCGCGCGCGGTTCGCGAAATCGCCGGTCAAGCGCATCGGGCGCGACCGGTTCGTGCGCAACGTGCTGGTCGCGATCGGCAATGCCGGCACGCCGGCCCTTGCGCAGGAAGCGAGGGCGCTGGCGGACGATCCTTCGCCGCTCGTGCGCGCGATGGCGGCTTGGGCGCTGAAGCGCCTGCTGCCGGCGGCGGAATTCGCGGCCCTTGCGCAAGCCCGCGCATCCTGCGAAACCGACGCCGCCGTCGCCGCCGAGTGGAGCCATTCTTGAAGCTTTCGGACTTCGATTTCGACCTGCCGGAGAAGCTGATCGCGCAGGCCCCGGCAAGCCCGCGCGATTCAGCACGCCTGCTGCATGTGGGGGCTGCACTCGCCGACCGGCACGTGCGCGACCTGCCTGTACTCCTGAAGCGCGGCGACCTGCTCGTCTACAACGACACGCGCGTGCTGAAGGCACGGCTGACCGGCCGGCGCGGCGAAGCGAAGATCGAAGTGACGCTGCACAAGCGCGAAAGCGACGACACGTGGCGCGTGTTCGCGAAGGGTGCCAAGCGTCTGAAGCCGGGCGACCGGATCGTCTTCGCCGAGGGTTTCCAGGCCATCGTGCTCGACAAGGCCGAGGCGGGCGACGTGGGCCTGCGCTTCTCGGTCGGCGGGGCGGCGCTTTTCGCGGCCCTTGGCCGGCACGGGGCGATGCCGCTGCCGCCCTACATCAAGCGTGCCGCCCCCAATTCCGACGACGAGCGGCACTATCAGACTGTCTGGGCCGCCCGCGAGGGGGCGGTCGCCGCATCCACGGCAGGCCTGCATTTCTCGCCCGATCTGCTGGCGGCGCTCGATGCGGCGGGGATCGAACGTGCGGCGTTGACCTTGCACGTCGGCGCAGGCACGTTCCTGCCCGTGAAAACCGAGACCGTCGAAGAGCACAAGATGCACGCCGAATGGGGCGAACTGACCGCCGAGACCGCCGCCCGGATCGAAGCCGCGCGCGGGCAGGGCAGGCGCATCGTCGCCGTCGGCACCACGGCCCTGCGCGTGCTCGAAACGGTCGCGCAGGCGGACGGGCGCCTGCGTGCCTGGACGGGCGATACGCGGCTCTTCTGCCTGCCCGGGTTCCGCTTCCGCGCGGTCGACCTGCTGATGACGAATTTCCACCTGCCGAAATCCACGCTCTTCATGCTCGTCGCCGCGTTCGCGGGGCTCGATCGCATGAAGGCGGCCTATGCCCACGCCATCGACCAGGGCTACCGCTTCTTCAGCTACGGCGATTCGAGCCTGATCGAGAAGGCGTCGTGAGCGGCTTCGGCTTCACGCTTCTGGCGCGCGACGGGCGCGCGCGTCGCGGCCGCGTGACGACCGAGCGCGGCTCGATCGAGACGCCCGCCTTCATGCCGGTGGGCACGGCCGCCACCGTGAAGGCCATGCAGCCCGAATCCGTCGCCGCGACGGGGGCCGAGATCCTGCTGTGCAACACCTACCACCTGATGCTGCGCCCGGGTGCCGAGCGCGTGGCGCGGCTGGGCGGGCTGCATCCGCTGATGAACTGGGCGAAGCCGATCCTGACGGATTCGGGCGGCTACCAGGTCTTCTCGCTGTCGAAGCTGCGCAAGCTCGACGAGAAGGGTGTGACGTTCCAGTCGCACCACGACGGCTCGGCGCATTCGCTGACACCCGAGCGCTCGATCGAGATCCAGAACCTGCTCGATTCCGACATCACGATGGCGTTCGACGAGTGCACGAAATGGCCCGCGACCGTCGACGAGGCGGCCAGCTCGATGCGCCTTTCCATGCGCTGGGCGACGCGCAGCCGCGCCGCGTTCGTCGAGCGGCCGGGCTACGCGATCTTCGGCATCGTGCAGGGCTCCACCTATCCGCATCTGCGCGAGGAAAGTGCCAAGGCGCTCGCCGCGATGGATTTCCACGGCTACGCGATCGGCGGGCTTGCGGTGGGCGAGCCCAAGGAAGAACGCGAGGCGACACTCGCCGCGACCGAACCCTTCATGCCGGCCGGTAAGCCGCGCTACATGATGGGCGTGGGCAAGCCGCAGGACATCGTCGCGGCCGTGGCGTTGGGCGTGGACATGTTCGATTGCGTGCTGCCCACGCGTTCGGGCCGCACCGGGCAGGCCTTCACGTGCAACGGCACGCTCAACATCCGCAACGCGAAATTCGCCGAGGATACCGGCCCGCTCGATCCCGAATGCGTGTGCCCGGCCTGCCGCAGCTACAGCCGCGCCTATCTGCACCATCTGATCCGCTCGGACGAGATCCTCGGGGCGATGCTGCTGACATGGCACAATCTCGCCTATTATCAGGACCTGATGCGGGGCCTGCGCGCCGCGATCGTCGAGGGCCGCCTTGCGGCCTTCCGCACGGAGTTCGAGCGCCGCCAGGGCCTGTCGACGGAAGGAACGGACGATGCCTAGGAACATCTATGCGGGTCTCAAGCAGCTCGGCCGGGAATCGCGCATTCCCGACGCACCCGAGAAGGCCGTGCTCGAGCGCGTCCCCAATCCGCATGTCGGCACCGACTATGTCGTGCGCTTCACGGCCCCCGAGTTCACGTCGATCTGCCCGATCACCGGCCAGCCGGATTTCGCGCATATCGTCATCGACTACGTGCCGCGCCGTTTCCTCGTCGAATCGAAGGCGCTGAAGCTCTACCTGCAGAGCTTCCGCAACCACGGCGCCTTCCACGAGGCGTGCACGGTCGACATCGCCAAGAAGCTGGTGTCGATCCTGTCGCCGAAGTTCCTGCGCATCGGCGCCTACTGGTTCCCGCGCGGCGGCATGCCGATCGACGTGTTCTGGCAGACCGGGAAACTGCCCAAGGGCGTGTGGCTGCCCGAGCAGGGTGTCGCCGGCTATCGCGGACGCGGCTAGGGCCGTCGCTTAAGGCTGGGGCGGCCGGTTCGCCGGCCGCGGCACCATCGGCCCCGGCGGATTGAGGTCGATCACGTCGACCGCCAGGCGCAGCGTCTGGCCGTCGCGGCGAACCTCCAGCGTGGCGCGGTTGCCCACGCCGGCACGGCCCAGCGCCACGGCAAGGTCGGGCACGTTGCGCACGCGCATCCCGTCGATCGACGCGATCACGTCGCCCAGCTTCTTCGATTCCGGATCGACCGGCCTGAGGCCTGCGCGCGCCGCCGGCGTGTTGGGGGCGATCTGCAGCACGATGGCGCCGTCCACGCCCATGCGCTCGGCCTCTTCCTCGCTGGCGATGACGACGCCGATACCCGGGCGCGGGACGCGCCCGTCGCGGATCAGGGCGGGCACGATGCGGTTGACCGTGTCGACCGGCACCGAGAAGCCCACGCCCGCCGACGTGCCGCTGCGCGACAGGATCGCCGTGTTGACGCCGATCAGCCGCCCGCGCGCGTCGAGCAGCGGGCCGCCGGAATTGCCGGGATTGATCGCGGCGTCGGTCTGGATCACGCCGGCGACCTCGCGCCCGGCGACGGTCGGCAGCTTGCGGTCGAGGGCCGAGATGATGCCCTGCGTCAGCGACCGGTCGAGCCCGAACGGGTTGCCGATCGCGAAGACGAGCTGGCCGACCTTCAGGTCCGCCGACGTGCCGCGCGCCACGGGCCGCAGCGGTTCGTCCGCCCGGTCGAGCCGGATGACCGCGAGGTCCACTTCGGGCGCCATGCCCACCACGCTGGCCGGCAGGCGCTTCGTGCCGTCGAACGTGACCGACAGGACGCGGCCTTCGGCCATCCCTTCCAGCACGTGCGCGTTCGTCACGATGTGGCCGGCCGTGTCCCAGACGAAGCCGGACCCGGCCCCGTCGCCGGCACGCGGCCGGTCGCTGGCGCGCGCGGGCCCGCCGTCCCGGCGCAGCGAGATCGCGACGACCGAGGGTGCCGCCCGCTCGAACAGCCCGACGATCTCGCGTTCCAGCGCTTCGAGCGCCTGGGCACGCGCGGCGGCCGGGGCAAGAAGGGCCAGGCAAAGGGCGGCAAGGGCAAGCGGGTGCTTCGTCATCGTCGGAAAAGATAGGTCATCGGACGCGCCCCGGCCAGCGGGGGCGGAACTTTGACAGGCCCCGCCCGGATGTGGACAGATAGGGCCAAGCCCAGTATCGTTGACCGTACGGTCAATGAAATAAAACAGGGGAGGCGGACAACATGGCCTTGATCACGCGACGCGCGGCGTTTGGCGCTGCGGCAGCGACGGTTCTCGCGACATCCTTCATCGCGGCGGGGGTGCAGGCCCAGCAGCCGCCGATCCGCGTGGGCGCGGTGCTCGCGGTCACCGGCGGGGCGTCGTTCCTCGGCGATCCGGCGGCCAAGACGCTCCGCCTCTATGTCGACACCATCAACAAGGCGGGCGGCGTCGTCGGCCGGCAGCTCGAACTCAAGCTCTACGACAGTGCCGGTGATCCGCGCCAGGCGGTCACCTTCACGCGCCGCCTGATCGAGGACGACAAGGTCGACTTCATCCTGGGTGCCTCGACCACCGGCGAGACGATGGCGATGGTCGAACTGGTCGAAGAGGCGAAGATCCCGCTCGTGAGCCTCGCCGGCGCCACGCCGATCGTCGAACCGGTCAAGCGCTGGGTCTTCAAGACGCCGCATTCGGACCGCATGGCGGTCGAGAAGATGTACGACGACATGCGTCGCGACAACATGACGAAGGCCGCGATCCTCGCGGGCTCGGGCGGCTTCGACCAGTCGTGCCGCGCGGAAGCCAAGGCGCTGGCACCGCGCTACAACATCCAGCTCGTCGCCGACGAGACCTACGCCGCGACCGACACCGACATGACGCCGCAGCTCACCCGCATCCGCAACACCGCGGGCGTGCAGGCGATCATCGGCTGCGGCTTCGGCTCGCCCACGGTCATCACGGCGCGCAACTACCGCCAGCTCGGCATGCAGAACGTGCGCTTCTACTTCAACCACGGCGTGGCTTCGCAGCAGTTCATCGACCAGAGCCAGGGTGCTGCCGAAGGCATGCGCATGCCCGTCGCCGCGTTGCTGGTCGCGGCCCAGCTCCCGGCCAACGATCCGCAGAAGAAGGTCACGATGGACTACACGGCCGCCTACAAGGCCGCGAACAACAACGAATCGGTCTCCGGCTTCGGCGGCCACGCCTACGACGCGCTGATGCTGACGGTCGAGGCGATCAAGCGCGCGGGCTCGGCCGACAAGGCCAAGGTGCGCGACGAGATCGAGAAGACGACGAACTTCATCGGTGCGGACGGCATCTTCAACATGAAGCCGACCGACCACATGGGGCTCGACATCCGGTCGTTCAAGATGGTCGAGGTGCGCGGCGGCACCTGGCACCTGCTGTACTGACGGCCGACACGAACACGCCGCCCGCCCCGCACGGCGTCGGGGCGGGCGGCGCCTTTTCCGGGGTGCGCGGTTGGACGAGTTCCTGCAGTTCCTGTTCTCCGGCCTGACGCGCGGCTCGATCTACGCGCTCGTCGGGATCGGCTTCGCGATCATCTACAACGCCAGCCACGTCATCAATTTCGCGCAGGGCGAGTTCGTCATGATCGGCGGCATGGCCGCCGTCGTCGTCACGACCAAACTGGGCCTGCCGCTCCTCGCCGCGATCCCGCTGGCGCTCGCCTTCGCCGCCCTCGTCGGCATGGCGCTGGAGAAGTTCGCGGTCGAGCCGGCGCGCGGCGCATCGGTCGTCGCGATCATCATCATCACGATCGGCGCTTCCATCTTTATCCGCGGCGCGGTCGAGGTCGCCATCGGCAAGCGCGATTTCGCGTTGCCCGCCTTCTCGGGCGAGGTGCCCATCGCCGTCGGCGGGGCCACGCTGCAGCCGCAGAGCCTGTGGGTCATGGGCTCGCTCGTCGCGGTCGTCGTCTTCCTCAAATGGTTCTTCGAATCGACGCGGCTGGGCAAGGCGATGCTCGCCACGTCGCACAACCGGCTTGCGGCCCAGCTCGTCGGCATCGAGGTGCGCCACATCCTGCTGGCGAGCTTTGCACTTTCAGCCGCCCTCGGCGCGCTCGCCGGCATCCTGACGGCCCCGATCACGCTGACGCGCTACGACATCGGCATCATGCTCGGCCTCAAGGGCTTCTGTGCGGCGATCCTCGGCGGGCTCGGCAGCCCCTATGGCGCCATCGCGGGCGGACTGGCGCTGGGTCTCGCCGAGGCGATGACCGGCGGATACATCAGCTCCGGCTACCAGGACGCGGTCGCCTTCGCGATCATCCTCGCGGTCCTGTTCGTGCGCCCGCAGGGCCTTTTCGGCCGTGCCGGCACGGAGCGCGTCTGACATGGCGGGCTTCGTACAGCGCAACGCAGGTCTGCTCACGCTCGCGGCGATCGTGCTGCTGCTGCCGCTGGTCCTGCCCAACCGCTTCTATTTCGACGTCGCGACGAAGGTGTGGCTCAACGCGATCGTGTGCGTCGGCCTCAACCTGCTGGTCGGCTATGCCGGGCAGATCAGCCTCGGCCATGCGGGGTTCTTCGCGCTCGGCGCCTATGCCTCGGCGATCCTCACGCGGCGCTTCGAGCTCAACAGCTTCGTCGCGATGGCGCTGGGGGCGGCGGGAACGGGGCTGCTCGCCTTCGCCGTCGCGCGGCCGATCCTGCGACTGAAAGGCCACTATCTCGCGATGGCCACGCTCGGGCTCGGCATCATCATCTTCATCGTCATCAACCGCGAGATCTGGCTGACCGGCGGGCCCGACGGCGTGCGCGTGCTGGCACTTTCGCTGGGCGAATGGCGCATCACGCGCATCGAGGACTGGTACTGGGCGACGGGCGGCGTGCTGCTTGTCGCGGTCCTGCTGTCGCGCAACCTGATCGATTCGGGCGTGGGTCGAGCGCTTCGCGCCCTCAACGGATCGGAGGTCGCGGCCGCGACAGCCGGCATCGACACCGCGCGCTACAAGGCGATGGTGTTCGTCGTCTCGGCCGTGTTCGCCTCGCTCGCCGGTTCGCTGTTCGCGCATGTCGAGCGTTTCATCACGCCGGCCGAGGCCGGCTTCGTGCGCTCGATCGAGTTCGTCACGATGGTCGTGCTCGGCGGCATGGCGTCGACCTTCGGCGCCGTCGTCGGCGCCGCCCTGCTGACCGTGCTGCCGCAGGCGGTCGCCGATTTCCAGGATTACAAGCACCTCGTCTTCGGCGCGGTGCTGATCGCCACGATGGTGTTCCTGCCCAAGGGCCTCGTGCCCAGTCTCGCGGACCTCTTCCGGCGGCGGAGGGCGAAATGAGCCTGCTGCGCGTCGAGAACCTGTCGAAGGATTTCGGCGGCGTAAAGGCCGTTTCCGACGTGTCGTTCGCGGTGGAGGCGGGCGCCATCCATTCGCTGATCGGGCCGAACGGGGCGGGCAAGACGACTTTGTTCAACCTCGTCACTGGCGTCTACGTGCCGACGGCGGGGCGCATCCATGTCGCGGGCCGCGACGTGACCGGCCTGCCGACCGCCGCGCGCGCCGCGATGGGCGTGCAGCGCACGTTCCAGAACCTGCAGATCTTCTTCAACATGACGGCGATCGAGAACGTCATGGTCGGCCGTCACCTGCATGTGGGGACCGGCCTCGTCGCCTCGCTGCTCGGCCTGCCCGGCATCGTGCGCCAGACGGCCGAAGCACGCGCGAAGGCCGAGGAGCTGATGGAACATGTCGGCCTCGGCGAATGGATGAAGGCCGATGCCGATTCGATGCCGTACGGGGCCCTGAAGCGTCTCGAGATCGCGCGGGCCCTTGCGGCCGAGCCGCGCCTGCTGCTGCTCGACGAACCGGCCGCCGGCCTCAATCCGAAGGAAACACTGGAGATCGAGCGGCTGATCCGGCGCGTTGCGGCATCCGGCGTGACGGTCGTGCTCGTCGAGCACGACATGAAGCTCGTCATGAACGTGTCCGACCACATCCTCGTGCTCGATTACGGCCGCAAGCTCGCCGAGGGTACTGCCGACGAGGTGCGCCGCAACCCGGACGTCATCAAGGCGTATCTGGGCGAAGCGGCGGCCGGCGAGACCGGGGGGCGCGGCGTATGAAGGTCGGCCCGCCCGACATGCTGCTGGAGATTTCCGGCCTCGTCTCGCACTACGGGCGGATCGAAGCGCTGCGCGGCATCGACCTTGCGGTCGCGCAAGGCGAACTGCTCGCACTTGTCGGCGGAAACGGGGCGGGCAAGACGACGCTGCTGCGCGCCATCTCGGGCGTGCAGCCGGTCACGGCCGGCGCGATCCGCTTCGCAGGTATCGACATCGCGGCGCTGCCGGCGGCGAAGCGCGTGCGGCTTGGCATTGCGCAGGTTCCCGAAGGCCGGCAGGTCTTCGGGCCGATGAGCGTGCAGGACAATCTCGAACTCGGCGGCCACACGCGCACGAAGGCGGAGATCGCCGACGGGATCGAACGCGCCTATGCGATGTTCCCGATCCTCGCCGAGCGACGCAGGCAGGCGGCCGGCACGCTGTCGGGCGGCCAGCAGCAGATGCTGGCGATCGCGCGCGCGTTGATGGCGCGCCCGCGCCTGCTGCTGCTCGACGAACCGTCGATGGGCCTCGCGCCGCTGCTGGTGCAGGAGATCTTCGAGACCGTGAAGCACCTGAAGAACGACGGCGTGACGATCTTCCTCGTCGAGCAGAACGCGGCGGCGGCGCTCGCCATCGCCGATCGCGGCTATGTGATCGAGACCGGCCGCATTACCATGCAGGACAGCGGCCCCGCCCTGCTCGCCGACGAGCGCGTCAAGGCCGCCTATCTGGGAATCTGAGGAGCAGAATTCATGGCCAAGGCATTCGCATCAACCGCCGACCTCGAGGAGAAGAAGGAGAAGTTCGTCCGCCTCACCGACGGTGCTTACTGCCTGACGGCCGAGGGCGATCCGAACTCCGGCGTGGTCGTCGGCGACGATTGCTGCATGGTGATCGACGCGCGCGCCACGCCCGTCATGGCGCGCGAACTGGTGCGCCATATCCGGAAAGTCACCGACAAGCCGGTCAAGTACGTGGTGCTGACGCACTATCACGCGGTGCGTGTACTCGGGGCGAGCGGGTACAAGGCCGAGCACGTCATCGCGTCGCGCCCGACCTTCGAGATGATCAGGGAACGCGGCAGGCAGGACTGGAAATCGGAGGTCGGCCGCTTCCCGCGCCTGTTCCGCGCGGCGGACAGCGTGCCGGGCCTGACCTGGCCGACCATCGTGTTCGACAAGTCGATGACGCTGTTCCTCGGCAAGAAAGAAGTGCAGATCCTCCAGCCGGGCGGCGGCGGGCACACGCGTGGCGACAGCGTGGTGTGGCTGCCGAAGGAGAAGGTGCTGTTCTCCGGCGATCTCGTCGAGGAAGGGGCCACACCCTATTGCGGCGACGCGCAGCTTGCCGAATGGCCCGCGACGCTCGATGCGTTGCTGGCGCTCAAGCCGCAGAAGCTCGTTCCCGGCCGCGGCGAAGCGATGCTGAATGCCGCCGCCTCGCGCCGCGCCATCGAGGGCACGCGCGCCTTCGTGCAGGAACTGCTCGCGCACGCGAAGAAGGGCCTGAAGGCCAAGAAGGACCTGCGGCAGGTCTATGCCGACACGTACCGCGCGATGGCGCCCAAATACGGCAAGTGGGTCATCTTCGACCACTGCATGCCGTTCTGCGTGAGCCGCGCCTACGACGAGGCGAAGGGGATCCGCAATCCGCGCATCTGGACCGCCGCGCGCGACAAGGAAATGTGGCGCAGCCTGCAGGGCTGAACGCTCAGCGCCGCCTGGCGAGCATGGCGGCGTCCGGCGATTTGCCGGCGTGGCGATAGGCCGCGAGCAACGTTTCCTCGAACAGGTCGCGCTGCGCGCGGCTGCCGCCGAGCCGCTCGTGCTCGGGCAGCATCGCGCCGAACGCGTCGATCGCACCCTGCCAGTCCTTCTTCGCGAAGGCCGTGAAGCCCTTGGCCGCCAGCGCCACGACCGGCTGGGCGGGACCGCGCGTGCCCGACGCGCGCGCTTCGACTTCCGCACCGTCATCCGTCATCGCGGCGGCCAACGCCGCGTGCACGTCGACGAAGGCGAGGCCGGGGCGCGGGAATTCGCGCTTGGCGTAGGACGCGACCTGGTCCCATTCGCCGGCCGGCGGCGTCGCCCCCATCAGTTCGGCGCGCCACAGGAACGAGGCCGCGTCGGTCAGCACGTTGAGCGCCGGGCCCCAGATCGAATCGGGCGCGATGCTCTCGTTGTAGAGCTTCCACGCCTCGGTCATGTCGCCCGCCACCAGCGCCCACAGCGCACGGTGCCAGTTGATGTGGCAGTGGAGCAGGCCCGCGCGCGGATAGCCGACGACGAAGTCGGCGAGCCGGCGCCGTCCTTCGGCGACCTCGCCCGCCTCGTAATGGACGTGCGCGAGGATATGCATGCCGTGCGCGTCGCGCGGATTCTTGGCCAGCGCCTTCGCCACCTTTTCGCGCCCGCTGTCGACCGCACCCGTCTCGACATGCGCAAAGCCCTGCATGGCGAGGAACCACCAATCCTCGCCATATTGCGGGGCGAGCCCGTCGAGCAAAGCGCGCAGGCTCGTCGCACGGTTCGACAGGCCGCTGAAGCCGTAGAGGCCGAACACGCCCACGCAAGGGCTCAGCGCCATCGCGTCGCGCGGCCATTCGCGCAGGTGTGCTCGGATCGCGTCGAGGGCGAGCGTGCCCTGTCCGTCGAGCACGAGGCCGATGGCCGCGACATGATTGGCTTCGCGACCGGTGAGTTTCGATGCGAGTTCGCGCGCCCGCGCCATCGCCGATTTCGCGGGTGCGCGGTTGCCGAACACCTGGTGCGTGCGCGCGAGGGCCGCGTGCGCGAGGGCGAATTCCGCGTCGGCCGCGATGGCGCGTTCGAACGCCTCGACCGCGCCCACATCGGCCGCGAACAGCGCGTCGATCCCGGCGACATAGGCCGCCGCCGCAGCCGCGTTCGTCGACAGCCGGTTGCCGTAGCGGTCGGCGATCACGAGCCGGCCTTCCCGTCGAGCCAGTCCTCGATCAGCCGGCGCGCGATCGAATCGGCGCGCGGCAGGCGGAATTTCTCGGGGTCGTGCGGTCCGCGCAGGAAATCGCGCGTCACCCACATGGCATCGACCAGTTCCTCGGGATCGATCGTCAGCTCCGTCGTCAGCGCCTCGCCGTAGAAACCCAGCATGATCGAGGCAGGGAACGGCCAGGGCTGCGAGGAATGGTAGGTGACGCGGCCCACGCGCACGCCGGCCTCCTCGAAGACCTCGCGCCGCACGCAGTCCTCCAGGCTCTCGCCTGGTTCGACGAAGCCGGCGAGCGTGGAGTACATCGCTGCCTGGAAGCGCCCCGAGCGGCCGAGCAGGCATCTGTCGCCCGACACGATCAGCATGATCGTCGCCGGGTCACTGCGCGGGAAATGCTCGGCCCCGCATGCGGCACTCGTGCATTTGAGCACGTGGCCGGCGGCTTCCGGGACGGTCGGGGCCCCGCACACGCCGCAGAAACGATGGCGCGCATGCCACCACGCCAGCCCCCGCGCATAGGCGAGAAGGCCGCCCTCGTCGCGCTTCAGGGCCGGGCCGATGGAACGCAGGTCGATGAAACTCGCGACATCGTCGACATGACGGGGCAGGTCGGCTTCCTCGATGACGCTGACGTCGAGTGCGAAATAGGGCGTGCCGTCGAGATCGCCCAGATAGATGCGCGTTCCATCGAGATGCGCGAGTCGGCCGGGTTCGAGGAAGCGTGCGGCCGGAGCATCGCCCGCGATCACGAGGCTGCGCGTGCGCCAGACCGGGACGAGGCGCGCTGCCGGATCGGCGAGGCGGCCGGAGACGAAGTCCGCGTCGCGGCGGCGTTCGGATTGCCGGTCGACCGGCAGGCGGGCGTAGAAGTTCGGCTTTTCCATGTCGGGCTCAGGATATACCCGAGCCCGATCCGCCCGTCTTGCCCGAATCTATTTCGGCGAGCGACTGCGCGCGTTCGCGCTCGATGCGCGCGGCGATTTCTTCGGCAAGGCCGCCGGCGATCTCGAGCGTGCGCGTGGCGATCTGCAGGCTCGCTTCCAGCGTTTCCGG
The DNA here is from genome assembly GCA_965279565.1 of Tagaea sp. Taxonomy (GTDB): domain Bacteria; phylum Pseudomonadota; class Alphaproteobacteria; order CACIAM-22H2; family CACIAM-22H2; genus Tagaea. The sequence goes on from OZ257249.1 coordinate 1,877,898, forward strand.
GATCGCCGCCGCGGCACCCGCCGCGCGCAGGCGCCCGGCATGGGCCGCGTCGCGGGCACGGGCCAGCACGGGCAGGTCGGGCCAGTCGCGCCGTGCGGCGGCGATGGCGCGCTCGGCCGCGACCGGCGAATCGAGCGTGACGACGAGGGCGAGCGCTTCGCCGGCGCCGAGCTTGGCGAGCGTGTCGGTATTGATCGCGTCGCCGAAATGGACGGGCAGGCCCTCGGCGCGCGCCTGCGTGACGGTCTTCGCGTCGGCGTCGAGGGCGACGAAGGGCACGTTCTCGGCGTCGAGGATGCGCGCGAGCTGGCGGCCGACGCGCCCGAAACCGAGGATCACGACGTGCCGTTCGCGCGGCCCGCCGCCATCCGCACCCGGTGCGTCGGCCGGCGCCATCGCCGCGATCCGGCCGCCGATCCGGGCGAGGAGCGGGACCGCGAGCATCGACAGCCCGACGACCAGCAGCATGAACTGCGCGGTGTCGCCGGGCAGCAGGCCGGCGACAAGCGCCATGCCGACGACGAGGAACGCGAACTCGCCGCCATGCCCGAGCAGCAGGCCCATCTGCGCTGCGGCAGGTGCGGCGAAGCCGAAGGCGCGCGCGAGGACAAACACGATGCTTCCCTTGACCGCCAGCAGGCCGATCGCCGACGCGAAGATCCAGCCGGCATTGCCGGCGATGGCGCCGGCATCGATGTCGAGGCCGACCGACAGGAAGAACAGGGCGAGCAGCAGTCCCTTGAAGGGTTCGAGCAGGATCTCGATCTCGTGCCGGTATTCGCTTTCGGCGAGCATGGCGCCGGCAAGAAACGCCCCCAGCGCCATGGAGAGGCCGGCAGCACCCGTCACGGCCGCCGTACCCACGACGACGAGCAGGCACACGCCCATGAACAGTTCCGGGCGGCGGGATGTCGCCGCCTCGCGCAGCAGCGGCCGCATCGCGTAGCGCCCCGCCGCGAGGATCGCGACGACGGCCGCAGCGGCCTTGGCGAAGGCGAGCGCCAACGCGCCGGCGGTCGCGTCGCCGCTGCCCGACGCGATTCCGAGCGCGAACAGGATCGGCACGACCGCGAGATCCTGGAACAGCAGGATCGCGAACGCGCCGCGCCCCATGCGCGTCCCCGTCTCGCGCCGTTCGGCGAGCACCTGCATGACGATGGCGGTGGACGACAGGCTGAGGCACGCGCCCAGCAGCATGGCCGCCGGTGCGGCGTTCCCGAAGGCGAAGGCGAACGCGCCGATGGCCGCGAGCGAGATCGCCACCTGTGCCGCCCCCAGCCCGAACACCAGCCGGCGCAGCGCCATCAGCCGCTCGGGCGAAAGCTCGAGACCGATCATGAAAAGCAGGAAGACCACACCCAGTTCGGCAAGTGCCGAAACCTCCGCCGTGTCGCCCACCACGAGCCAGCCCAGCGCCGATCCGGGCTCCGCGACGCGCGCCAGCCCGTGCGGCCCCAGCGCCATGCCGGCCAGCAGATAGCCGAGGATCGGGCTGAAGCGCAGGCGCGCGGCGACCGGCTGGACGAGCGCCACGACGCCCAGAAAAACCAGTGTGGGCTGCACCCAGCCGGCGGTTCCCTCGACCATGCCGAATCGCGACCTTTCCCTCTGGAATCACTGTGCGTTCCGACAATCCGAAAGGCAATCTCCGCGGCCGCCCTTGAGGCTGGCGGTAGGCCTTGCGAACCGCTATATACGGGGCGGGAGGTTGGCGGCGGACGAGCGCCTCGCCAACCCGGTCAGGTCCGGAAGGAAGCAGCCGTAACGAGTCTCCGCCCGGGTCGACGTCCAGCCTCCCACCCTTTTCCCGCCCCTTCCGACCAAGCGTGCGAATGGCCGATTCCGAGACCGTCCCCTACCAGGTCCTGGCTCGGAAATACCGGCCCTCGCGCCTGTCCGACCTGGTCGGGCAGGAAGCTCTGGTCCGCACGCTCGCCAGCGCCATCGAGACCGGCCGCATCGCGCACGCCTTCATGCTGACCGGCGTGCGGGGTGTGGGCAAGACGACGACCGCGCGCATCGTGGCACGTGCGCTCAACTGCATCGGCACCGACGGCAAGGGCGGCCCGACGATCGATCCCTGCGGCGTGTGCGAGCATTGTGTTTCCATCGCCGAGGACAAGCATCTCGACGTGATCGAGATCGACGCCGCGTCGAACAACGGCGTGGACGACGTGCGCGAGCTGATCGAGGCGGTGCGCTACCGCCCGGTCTCGGCGCGCTACAAGATCTACATCGTGGACGAAGTCCACATGCTGACCAAGAACGCGTGGAACGCGCTCTTGAAGACGCTCGAGGAGCCGCCGGCGCACGCCAAGTTCCTGTTCGCGACGACCGAGATCCGCAAGGTGCCGGTGACGGTGCTGTCGCGCTGCCAGCGCTTCGACCTGCGCCGCTTCGACCAGCCCACGCTCGCGCGCCATCTCGCGGGCATCGCGGTCAAGGAGAAGCGCAGCATTTCGGCCAGTGCGGCGGCGCTGCTGGCGCGCGCGGCCGACGGGTCGGCGCGCGACGGGCTGTCGCTGCTGGACCGGGCGCTTGCGGCGGTCGAGGGCGAGGTCGGCGAGGCGCATGTCCAGGCGCTGCTCGGGCTCGTCGACCGCGCGCAGGTCTTCGACCTGTTCGAGGAAATCCTGAAGGGCGACGCCGCGGCCGCCCTCTCGCGCGCAGGCGAGCTCTACGCCAACGGGGCCGAGCCCAAGGTCGTCGTCGAGGACCTGCTCGAAGTCACGAACCTGCTCACGCGCCTGAAGGTGGCACCCGCCCTGATCGACGAGGCGGGCCTGCCCGAGACCGAGCGCGTGCGCGGCCGGTCGATGGCGGAAAAGCTCGCGATCCCCGTGCTCGCGCGCACGTGGCAGATCCTGCTCAAAGGTCTGGGCGAGGTGCAGCATGCGCCCCAGCCGCTCGCGGCCCTCGAAATGCTGATCGTGCGACTTGCCTATGCCGCGAACCTGCCGGCCCCCGGCGAACTCGTCGACCGGCTGACGCGCTCGGAAGGCGGGGGTGCCGCTGCGCCGCGTGGCGGCAATGGCGGGGGCGGCGGAGGCCCGCGTGCCATCGCCGGCGGCCTTGCCGCGACGGCGATCGCCAGCATGCCCGTCGCGGTCGCCGCACAGGCAGGACCCGTCCCGCAGAGCTACGCCGAACTCGTGGCACTCGTGCAGGAGAAGCGCGAGGGGCTGCTCTATGGCCAGCTCTACGGTTCCGTGCGCCTCGTTGCCTACGAACCCGGCCGCATCGAGATCGCCTATCCCAACGCGCCCAAGAACCTGACGCTGCCGACCGAGCTTGCCGAGAAGCTGCGTGCCTGGACCGGCCGTGTGTGGCTGATCACGCTCAGCAGCGACAAGCCGGGTGCCCCCACGCTCGCCGAACAGGCGCTGGAAGCGCGCGAGGCGCGCAAGCGCGCCGCAGCCGAGCATCCGCTGGTGGCGGCCGTGCTCGAAGCCTTCCCCGGTGCGGCGATCGAGGCGGTGCGCGGCGCCGACCGGTCGGCCGCTTCGGCCGTGCCCGAATTCGTGCCGCCGCCGGTCGAGGCCGGCGAGGACGGCGTTTCCGACAGCGAGGACACCTGGATCGTCCCCGACAGTTTCGAACCGGAGTACGAGACATGAAGAATCTCGGCGCGCTGATGAAGCAGGCGCAGCAGATGCAGACCAAGATGGCCGAGATGCAGGAGAAGCTCGCGGCCATGGAAGTGACCGGCCGCTCGGGCGGCGGCATGGTCGAGGCGACGATGTCGGGCAAGGGCGAGGTCCGGCGCGTCAAGATCGACAAGGCGCTGGTCAATGCCGACGAGGTCGAGGTGCTGGAAGACCTGCTCGTCGCCGCACTCAACGACGCGCGCGCCAAGGTGGATGCGGAATCGGCCGAACAGATGAAATCGATGACCGGCGGGCTCAACCTGCCGCCCGGCATCAAGCTGCCTTTCTGACGCGATGAACGGTCCGGAAATCGAGCTGCTCGTCAAGCTGCTGGCGAAGCTGCCGGGGCTGGGGCCACGCTCGGCGCGCCGGGCGGCCTTGCAGCTCCTGAAGAAGAAGGACCAGCTCCTGCGTCCGCTCGCCGACGCACTGACGAACGCGGCCGAGAACGTCGTGTCGTGCCACGTGTGCGGCAATCTCGACACGACCGATCCGTGCGCCATCTGCGCCGACACGCGCCGCGACCGCGGTCTCGTGTGCGTGGTCGAGGAAGTGGCCGACCTGTGGGCGATCGAGCGCACGGCCGGGTTCAAGGGCGTCTACCATGTCGTCGGCGGCACGCTGTCGGCCCTCGACGGGCGCGGTCCGCAGGACCTCAACGTCGCCGGGCTGGTCGAGCGCTGTGCGGCGGGCGACGTGCGCGAGGTCGTGCTGGCGCTCAACGCCACGGTCGAGGGCCAGACGACGTCGCATTACATCGCCGACCGGCTCAAGGAATCGCCCGTCCAGATCACGCGGCTGGCGCATGGCGTGCCGGTGGGCGGCGAGCTCGACTATCTCGACGACGGCACGCTGGTCGCGGCCCTCAAGGCCCGCCGCGCGGTCTAGCGGCGACTCGGGCGCCCGGGGTAGTTTCGGGCCATGGAAATCGCGATTCTTCTGGGCGGCCTCTTCGTCGGCGCGCTAGTGGCTTTCTTCGTGGCCCGGCGCGGTCCGGTTGCCGGACCGTCGGCGGCCGAGACCATCTACAAGGACAAGCTCGCCGAAGCGGCCGCGACCGAACGCGAGCTGCGCGAGCGCCTGCAGGACGCGACGACGCAGGCCACGCGCCTAGCCGCCGAACTCAAGGCCGAGCAGGCCCAGTCCGCCGAAAAGCTGAAGCTGCTGTCGGACGCGCGCGCGCAGCTCTCCGACCATTTCAAGGCGCTGACCGCCGACGCGCTCGCCGCCGAGCGCGAGCGCCTGAAAGAGGAGCAGGCGATCCGCGAGACGGCGATCAAGGGCCTCGTCACGCCGCTGACCGAGACGCTGGCGAAGTTCGACAAGCGCGTCGAGGAGATGGGCAAGGACCGCGCGGAAAAGGATGGCGCGTTCGTGCGCCAGATCGGCGATCTAGGCCGCGAGACGCGCGCTCTCGTCCACGCACTGAAGACGCCGCACGTGAAGGGCCGCTGGGGCGAGCGCACGCTGCGCCGCACGGTCGAGCTTGCCGGCATGGTCGAGTACTGCGATTTCGTCGAGCAGGCGACGGCCGAGGGCGAGAAGCGCCTGCGCCCCGATCTGGTCGTGCGCATGCCGGCCGGCCGCGTCGTCGTCGTCGACGCGAAGGCGCCCACGCTCGCGTTCCTCGCGGCCGTCGAGGCGGGCGACGAGGAGACGCGCCTGCGCCATCTCGACGATCACGCGCGCCAGGTGCGCGAGCATTTCCAGCGCCTGTCGCAGAAGGCGTACTGGGAGCAGTTCTCCGACGCGCCCGAATTCGTCGTGATGTTCGTGCCGGGCGAATCCTTCTTCTCGGCGGCCGTGCAGGCGGATTCGAGCCTGCTCGACGACGCGGCCAACGACCGCGTGCTGATCGCCACGCCGACGACACTGGTCTCGCTGCTGTGGGCTGTCGAACGCGGCTGGCGGCAGGAGAAACTTGCCGAGAATGCGCGCGCGATTTCCGACCAGGGGCGCGAGCTCTTCAAGCGCATGACCGACATGGCCGGGCACTTCGCCAACGTCGGCGACGGGCTCAAGAAGGCCGTCGATTCCTACAACCGTTCGGTCGGCTCGCTCGAATCGCGCGTGTTTCCGGCTGCGCGCAAGCTCAAGGAGCTGGGGGCAGGCCCCGAGGATGCGGAGTTCCGCGAAATTCCGACGGTCGAGAGTGCGGTGAAGTCGATCACCAAGCCCGAACTGCTCGGGCCCGGCGAGATCAAGCACTAGCCGAACGGATTGAGCTTCTTCAGGAACGCCGACAGCTTGTGCCGGCCTTCCTCGCGCTGCTTAGTGGCCTCGTCGACCATCCAGTTGAGCTGCAGCACGTGGCGCGGGCCCTCGTACGAATGGTGGCCGTGCCAGGCGTTGCGCGTGCAGCGGAACATCAGCACCGTGCCGTCGACCGGCGGGATCTCGGCGACATAGTCCTCGAGATTTCCGGGACCGCGCAGGATGCGCAGCTTGCCGCCGTCATCCTGCCAGCCGCCGGTGCGCTTGTTCAGATAGAACAGCACCGTGACGACCTTCGTGACGGAATCGGTGTGGATCTGCCCGTCGCGCGCACGGCAGCGGTCGCGGAACGTGATCATCGTCGGCAGTCCGGAAAGATCGATTTCCAGCTTCGCCTCGACCGCCTTGCGGAACTCGGGGCTCTCCAGCGTGTCGACGAGTGCGCGCGTCGCGGGGCCGAGCTTCACCGACGAGACCGGGAAGGCACCGGGCTTGCCGATCTCCGGCCAGTCGCGGTCGATCCTGTCCACTTCGGCGGGCGGCACGAAATGCGGGATGACCGCATAGGGGAACGGCTCGCGCGCGAGCGGCGTGCGGGCAAGGGCGGCATAGTCGAACGGGATGGTCGCGATCGTGTCGGTCATGGCGGATTCCGATTAGCAGGGCCGGACCGGGTCAGTCGAGCCTGAAGCCGATCTTGCGGATATATGCGCCGAAATCGGCCCGTTCGGATGCGGCGTATTGGCGCGCCTTGTCGTGCGACCAGCCATACGCGGCGGCGGTGCCGAAGCGGGCCGGGTCGCGCTGCTTGGCGAAGGGGCGCGTGCGGTTGCGCCGTTCGTCGTAGGCCGCGATGGCCGCGTCGAGATCGCCTTCGTCGTAGCGGTTCGCGTGCACGCGCAGGCTCGTAGGCAGGCGCGGCGAAATCCCGCCGGGATGTGCGGGCCAGCCCACGCAGAGACCTGCGACCGGGAAGACGCGGTCGGGCAGGCCGAGCAGTGCGGAAACGTCGGCCACCCGGTTGCGGATCGCCGAGATCGGGCACGTCCCCAGCCCCGCGGCTTCCGCCGCCGTCACGAAGGCGGAAAGCGCGATGCCCGCATCGACCGCGGCGTTGAAGAACGCGTCGAGATGGTCGTTGGCGAACTCGATGCCGCGCAGTTCGTGCACGCGCATCTGCCGGCGGTTGTTGGCGCAGAAGACGAGGAAGACGGGTGCGGCCTTAACCCACGGGTTCTCGCCGCACCATTCATCGAGCTTCGCGCGCACGGCCGGATCGGACACGACGACGATGTCGGCCTGCTGCAGGTCGCTCTTCGTCGGTGCCGACAGGGCGATGGCGCAGAGCGTGCGGACAAGCGTGTCGGGCACCTCGCGTGGGGCATAGGCGCGCATCGACCGGTGGTCGGCCATGCGCGCCAGCGCTTCGAGCCCGGCGGTCTCGGGAGTTGCGAAGTCCTCGCCGAATCGTTCGGCGAGGGCGGCGGCGAGTTTCTTTCCGGCATCGGTCATCGGCAGACGATAGCACCGATTCTCAGGTGTGCGTAATTATCGTTATTAATCATATGGTTGATGTGGGTATTGCGGGTTTGTTGCAAATCGGCGGGCGGCGGGTTTCACTCGCCCCGCCGCCGAAAAGGACACTCCCGATGACCGTCGATTCGCTGCTCAACGCGCCCCTTCGTGTCGTCAACGTGGGGCTCGAAAGTTTCGCGCGCGACCTGCATGCGGCCGGCATCCCCGTCGTCGACATGGACTGGCAGCCGCCCGCGCGCGGCGACGCGGCGCAGGCAAGCCTGCTGGCCAAGCTCGACCGCCTGCCGGCGATCGAGGCGGCCAACGCGGCGGCACTGGAGAAGTTCCTGAAGGCCGATCCGGTTCTCGTCGACGTGCGCCGTGCGGACGAGGTGCTGACGGGCCTCGGCGACCGCATGATCCTGCATGCCGGCCCGCCGATCGAATGGGCGCGCATGTGCGGGCCGCTGCGCGGCGCCATCCAGGGCGCCATCGTGCTCGAAGGCTGGGCGCCGGACCTGGAGGCGGCCGACAGGCTCGCCGCGTCGGGTGGTATTCGCTTCGAACCCAATCACCATTTCGGCGCGGTCGGTCCGATGACGGGCATGATCACGCGCTCGATGCCGGTGCTGGAGGTCGTCAATCGCACCTACGGCAACCGCGCGTACTGCACGCTCAACGAAGGGCTCGGCAAGGTCATGCGCTTCGGCGGCAACGACGCCGATGTGCTCAAGCGCCTGCGCTGGCTGGCGAGCGACCTCGCTCCCGCCATCGCCGCGGCGCTGAAGCTGTCGGGCGGGCTGGCGCTGAAGAACGTCATCGCGCGCGGCCTGACGATGGGCGACGAGATGCACCAGCGCAATGTCGCGTGCACCAGCCTGTTCGTGCGTCTGATGGCGCCGTGGCTGGCGCGCGCAGTGCCCGACAGCGCGAAGCTTGCCGGCGTCTACGAGTTCATCGGCGGCAACGACCAGTTCTTCCTCAACGTCGCGATGGCGATGGGCAAGTCGATCGCCGATCCGGCCAAGGGCCTCGCCAATTCCACGCTCGTCACCGCGATGTGCCGCAACGGCACCGATTTCGGCATCCGCGTGGCCGCGACCGGCGACCGCTGGTTCGTCGCACCGGTCGAGCAGCCCACCGGCCTCTATTTCCCCGGCTACAGTGCGGCCGACGCCAACCCCGACATCGGCGACAGCGCCATCGTCGAGACGGTCGGCCTCGGCGGCTTCGCGATGGCGGCCTCACCCGCGGTCGCGGGCTTTGTCGGTGCGGGTTCGGCAGCCGACGCGCTCGACATCACGCGCGCGATGTACGATATCGCGGTCGGCCGCAATCCGGACTGGACGATCCCGGGGCTCGACTTCGCCGGCGTGCCGGTCGGCATCGACGTGCGCAAGGTCGTCGAGACGGGGATCGCCCCGACGATCAATACCGGGATCGCGCACCGCAAGCCCGGCATCGGGCAGGTGGGGGCGGGGACCGTGAAGGCGCCGCTGCGCTGCTTCGAGGAAGCGCTCGCTGCCGTCGCCAAGTCGATGGGGGTGGCGTGATGTCGAACGTCGCCAACCGGGTCCGCAAGGGCTTCTATCTCGACTCCGTGGCGCTGATGCGCCTGTCGCAGACGCTGTCCGCCCTGCCCGGTGTCGCGTCCGCCGCCCTGATGATCGGCACGCCCACCAACGTGCGCATCATGGACGATGCCGGCCTGCTCGACGACGCGGGGCGCAAGGCCGGTGCGAACGATCTGATCGTCGCGGTCAAGGCGGCTGATGCGGCCAGTGCCGCCGCCGCCCTCGACGAGGCCGACGCGTTGCTGGCGCGCCCGAACGTGGCGCAGCGGAGTACTGGCGAACGCCGGCCGCGCTCGCTCGACGCCGCCATCGCCGGGCTCGGCGGGGCGAGCCTCGCGCTCATCTCCGTGCCCGGTGCCTTCGCGGCGGCCGAGGCGCGCAAGGCGCTCGCGCGCGGCCTGCACGCGATGATCTTCTCCGACAACGTGTCGTACGAGGACGAGCGCGCACTGAAGCTCGAGGCGCGCGAACTGGGCCTGCTCGTGATGGGCCCGGACTGCGGCACGGCGTTGATCGCCGGCACGCCGCTCGCGTTCGCCAACCAGGTGCCGAAGGGCGACATCGGCATCATCGCGGCGGCGGGTACTGGCCTGCAGGAGGTTGCCTGCCTGATCGCGCGCGGCGGGGCGGGCGTGTCGCACGGCATTGGTACTGGCGGGCGCGATCTTTCGGAAAAGATCGGCGGCCTGACGGCACTTTCGGCCATCGACGCGCTCGACGCCGATCCGGCCACGCGCCATGTCGTCATCGTTTCCAAGCCGCCGGCCAAATCCGTCGCCGACGCGGTCCTCGCGCGCGTGGCGAAAAGCCCGAAGCGCTTCACGATCTGCTTCCTCGGGGCCGACGGGTCCGGCATGCCGGCGAACGCGCGCTTCGCCCCCACGCTCGCCGCCGCGGCGGCCGATGCGCTGGGCGGGACGGGCGTGGACACGAATTACGACGTCGACGCGCGCGCGGCCGATGCGCGCGAGCAGCTGGCGCCCGCGCGCCGCTGGGTGCGCGGCGTCTATAGCGGCGGCACGCTGTGCGCCGAAGCGCAGCTCGTCATGCGCGGGGCCGACGAACCGTTCTGGTCGAACGCGCCGGTTCCGGGGGCACTCCCGCAGCGCCCGGCCTCCGGCCACAGCTTCGTGGATTACGGGGCGGACGAGTACACGGTCGGCCGGCCGCACCCGATGATCGATCCGACCGTGCGCGACGCCGCGATGGCGCAGGCACTGGAGGAATCGGGAACGGCCGTCGTGCTGATCGACATCGTCATCGGCTTCGGCGCGCACGCTGATCCGGCGGGTGCCGCAGCCCGCGTCGTCGGTGGGGCGGGCGACAGCCGGCCGGCGGTCGTCGCGTCGGTCGTCGGCACGGATTTCGACCCGCAGCACCGCGCCAGCCAGGTGCGCAAGCTCGAACAGGCCGGCATTCTCGTCGCACCCTCTAACGCGCGCGCGGCGGAACTTGCACTGGCGATCTCACGCCTGCGCTAGCACCGCGACGGCTCCGGCAAGCGCGTCCCAGCCCGAGCTGTGGCCGATCGCGTCGATCGCGCCAAGGTCGGGTTCCTTGCCGCGCATCAGCGCATCGAGTGCGGCATGCAGTGCCGCCGATCCTTCGCCGCGCGCCGCCGCGCGCAGATGTGCCCGCGCGATCTCGCCGGTCGCCTCGGGCGCGATCGCGTCGATCCAGCCCGCCAGTGCATCGGCCTGCGCCATCCGTCCGGTTGCACGGAGCGCGATGGCCGCACCGCCGAGCGCGTCGTCACCCGCCGGTGTGAGACCCGGTCCCAGCCCGACGAGCCGGGCGAGGGCTTCGGGCGGCGGGCCATCCGTCCAGTCGCGCAGGGCAAGCAGCGGTGCGAGCGAAGCGGCGACGAACGGATCGGGGCTTTCGAACGGTGCGCCGAGAAGTGCGGGGATCGCGGCGGCCAGTCCGCGCGGTCGTGTGGCGGCAATCGCCGCGAGGCGCGCACGCAGCCCTTCGCGCCGCAGCGGGCCGGGCGGCTGCGGCCGCCAGCGGACCATCCGGCTCCGGTCGAAAATCCCTGTGGACAGAATTGCACCTTCCGGCGGGATCGACGGTGCACGCTCGCCAAGCGCGTTGAGCGGTCCGTCGCCCAGTCCCGACCCGCCGACGCAGGCCAGCCGGCCTTCCGCGTCGCGCACATAGAAGCTGCGCGCGAAGGCGGCCGCGACGGTCAGCGGCCCGGCACCGGAAAACACTGTTTCGGCGTCGCGTCCGGCGCTGGCGAGGACGATGGAATCCATGCGGCGGCCATTCTAGTCCGATTGCGCAGCGGCGCGCGATTTGCCAGAGTCCGGGACCGTATCCGCAAGGGGTGAAAGATGAGTCATTTCGGCAAGGCCCAGACGCCGCGACGCGTGGAAGATGCCCGCCTGCTCAAGGGAGCCGGCCGCTACCTCGACGATTTCGTCCTTCCCCGCCAGACCTACGCCGCGTTCGTGCGCAGCCCGCACGGCCACGCCGACATCCGCTCGATCGACACGACCGCCGCGGCCGCCATGCAAGGCGTGTTCGGCGTGTTCACGGGCGACGACCTCGCCAAGGCCGGCATCGGCAACGTGCCGTGCATGGCCCCGCTCAAGAACCGCGACGGCAGCACGGTCAAGACACCCGATCGCCCGGCACTCGCGCGCGGCCGCGTGCGCTTCGCGGGCGAGGCGGTCGTCCTCGTCGTCGCCGACACGCTCGAGAACGCGCGCGACGCGGCCGAAGCGGTCGCGATCGACTATGCGCCGCTGCCCGCCGCGGGCAACCTGCGCGCCGCCATCCAGGCGGACGCGCCGCAGGTCTGGAACCACGTCAAGGGCAACGTCGCGTTCGACTGGTCGCTCGGCGACGAGGCGAAGACGAAGGCGCTGTTCGCCAAGGCGGCGCATACGGTCGAACTCGACATCGTCAACAACCGCTTGGTGCCCAACTCGATGGAGCCGCGCGGCGCCATCGCCGACTATGCGCGCGGCGAAGACCGCCTGACGCTCTATTGCAGCACGCAGGGCGGCTACGGCATGCGCAAGGTCATCGCCGGCGAGATCCTGAAGATCCCGGAGAGCAAGCTGCGCGTCGTCACCGGCGACGTCGGCGGCGGCTTCGGCATGAAGATCTTCGTGTTCCCGGAATACGTCGCGTGCCTGCATGCCGCGCGCGTGCTGGAACGTCCGGTGCGCTGGATCTCCGACCGCAGCGAGGCGTTCCTTGCCGACACGCACGGGCGCGACAACATCGCCAAGGCGCGCGTGGCGGTCGACGCGAACGGCAAGATGACGGCGCTGCACGTATCGACCTATGCCAATCTCGGCGCCTACTGCTCGCAGTACAGCACGTTCGTCGCGACGGCTGCGGGCAACACGATGCTGGTCGGCGTCTATGCCTTCGAGGCGGCACTTGCCGAAGTGAAGGGCATCTACTCGAACACCGCCCCGGTCGACGCCTTCCGCGGCGCGGGTCGCCCCGAGGCGAACTACGTCGTCGAGCGGCTGATCGACGCGGTCGGCAAGAAGCTCGGGATTGCACCGGACGAGATTCGCCGGCGCAACTTCATCCCGCCCTCGGCGATGCCGTACAAGACGGCGCTGGGCAACACCTACGACAGCGGCAACTACGTCCAGAACCTCGACGACGCGGTCGCGCGCGCCGACGTGAAGGGGTTCGAGGCGCGCCGCGAAGCGTCGAAGAAGGCCGGCAAGCTGCGCGGGCTCGGCATCGCGATGTACACCGAGGTCTGCGGCGGCGGCGGCGACGAGACGGCGAACATCCAGTTCGATCCGTCCGGCGGGGCCATCGTCAAGGTCGGCAACCAGTCGAACGGCCAGGGCCACGAGACGGCCTATGCCCAGCTCGTGGCCGAGCATCTCGGCATCCCGATGGACAAGGTGCGCGTCGTTCAGGGCGACACCGACGTGTCGATCTACAGTGGCATGACCGGCGGCAGCCGCGCGCTCGCCGTGACCGGTTCGGCCGTCACGCTCGCGGTCAAGGACGTGATCGCACAGGGCCGCAAGCTTGCGGCACACCTGCTGGAAGCGGCGGACGCGGACATCGAGTTCGCCAACGGCGCCTTCAAGGTGGCGGGTACGGACAAGCAGATCACGGTCGAAAGTCTGGCCTACAACGCGCACAACAAGGCCAAGCTGCCGGCCGACCGGCCCGTCGGCCTGCAGGGCGACGGCACGTTCCTGCCGCCGGGCGCCACGTTCCCCAACGGCTGCCACATCGCCGAGATCGAGATCGATCCGGATACCGGTGCGGTCAGCTTCCAGCGCTACACGATCGTCGACGATTTCGGCAACGTCATGAACCCGATGATGCTCGAAGGCCAGGTCCAGGGCGGCACGATCCAGGGTATCGGCCAGGCGCTCTACGAAGAATGCGCCTACGATCCCGAGACGGGGCAGCTGCTGTCCGGCTCGTACATGGACTATGCGATGCCGCGCGCCGACCGGATGCCGTCGATCGACTTCTCGTACAACGAGGTGCCCTGCAAGAACAACCCGCTGGGCGTCAAGGGTGCGGGCGAGGCAGGCACGATCGGCGCGCCGCCGGCCGTGATCCATGCCGTGCTCGACGCGCTGAAGCCCTACGGTGTCGCGCATATCGACATGCCGGCCACGCCGCAGAAGATCTGGCGCCTGATCCACAAGGCATGACCGCATCGCCGGACCTCGCGGTTTCGCCCGAGGTCGCGGCGGCGCTGGCGGCCGGCCGGCCGGTGGTGGCGCTCGAATCCACCATCGTCGCGCACGGCATGCCGTGGCCGCGCAATCTCGAGACGGCGAACGCGCTGGAAGCCGAAGTGCGCGCGGCGGGCGCGCTGCCCGCGACCGTCGCGGTCCTCGACGGGAAACTGCGCGTCGGCCTCGATGCCGCTTCACTCGAACGGCTCGCGACGGATAAGTCCGTCACCAAGGCGTCGCGGCGCGACCTGTCGGCACTGGTCGCGCGGCGCGAAAGCGGGGCGACGACGGTCGCCGCGACGATGGTCCTCGCCGCGATGGCTGGAATCCGCGTTTTCGCGACCGGCGGGATCGGCGGCGTGCATCGCGGCGTCGAGACCACGATGGACGTGTCGGCCGATCTCTACGAACTCGGGCGCACGCCGGTCGCGGTCGTGTGCGCCGGGGCCAAGTCGATTCTCGACATCCCGAAGACGCTGGAACTTCTCGAAAGCCTCGGCGTGCCGGTGCTGGGATTCCGGACCGACGACTTCCCGGCCTTCTATGCGCGCAGCGGCGGCCGGCCCGTCGACCGGCGCTGCGAGAGTGCGGCCGAGATCGCCGGGCTGCTCGCCGCGCAGTTCCGACTCGGGCTCGGTGGCGTGCTGGTCGCGAATCCGATTCCGGCCGACCAGGCGCTCGATGCGGCCGGCATGGAGCGGACCATCGCCGATGCGGTCTGCGACGCGGAGGCGGAAGGAATCGGCGGACAGGCGCTCACGCCCTATCTGCTCGGCCGTCTCAACGATGCGACGAAGGGCGCAAGTCTTGCGGCGAATATCGCGCTCGCCCGCAACAACGCGCGGCTGGCGGGCGAGATCGCCGTGGAGCTCGCCCGGATCTAGTCGAACTCGATCGGTCCGCCGCGGTTGGCCTTGACCGACGAGCGGGCCGCCTTCGAGGCGAGCCGCCGGCGCTTCGACCCCTTGGTCGGCTTCGTCGCCTTGCGCGCCTTGGGCTTGTGCAGCGCCATGCGCAGCAGCTGGCCCAGCTTGTCGAGCGCGTCCTTCCGGTTCATTTCCTGCGTGCGGTGGCGCGAGGCGTCGATCAGCAGCAGGCCCGCCCCCGAAACGCGCTTGCCGGCGATGGTCCGCAGCCGGTCGATGAATTCCGGCGCCAGCCGGACGCGGCCCAGATCGATGCGCAGCTCGACGGCCGTGGACACCTTGTTCACGTTCTGGCCGCCGGGCCCGCTGGCGCGCACGAAGCGCCAGTCGAGGTCGCGGTCGTCGAGGTCGAGTTCGGGAATCACGCGCGGCATGGCTGGCCGGCACAGTCGCCCGACTTGCGCCTTCGGGCAAGCGGGTTTAGGAGTGCGGCCCATGTCCGGCGTCTCGTTCGTCTGCACGGTATACAACAAGGAGAAGTTCCTGCCCGCGGTGATCGCCGCGATCCGGCGGCAGGTTCCCGACCGTCCACGCGAGTTCATCTTCGTCGACGACGGCAGTCGCGACCGCTCGGTCGCCATCGTGCGCGAACTGACGAAAGACTGGCCGAACTGCCGGATCGTCGAGCAGCCCAACGGCGGGCCGTCCTCGTCGACCAATACCGGGATCGGGCTTGCCACGCAGACCTGGCTGAAGCTCGTCGGCTCGGACGACGTGCTCGCCCCCTACGCCACGCGCCGGCTGATCGAGGTCGCCGAAGCGACCGGGGCCGGAGGCGTGTTCGCGAAGATCGGCTTCTATCGCGACGCTGCGGAGATCCGGTTCGACGAGGAAGCGGCGGACGCTACGCAGGCGGTCGCCCCCGCCGATCCGGTTGGCGAGGTGATCCGCTACGGCGTGTCGGGTACGTCGCCCACGCTGTTTCGCACCGACATCGTCAGGCAGGCCGGCGGCTGCGATCCCGACGTGTTCGTCGAGGATTTCGCATTGGCGCTGCGCACGGCGCGCCTCGCCCCCATCGCGCGCTTCGACCACGTCGTCACGTGGGGGCCGGCGGCGGACGAGACGCGCATCATGGTCGGGCAGGGCCATCAGGCGCACCATGATTTTGCACTCGCCCTCGTCCATTTCCTGCGCGCGTACCCCGACATGGCGGAGCGCTACGGGCATCTGGCGTTCCGGCGCGCGGCCGGGCGCGCATGGAAATACGCGCGGCGCGCGGCCGGTCTCGGCTGGGGCTCGCGCTATCCGTGGCTGAACCTGCGCGCCTATTTCGGCCCGCCGGGCCATCCGGCCGACGCGATCGCGCACACGATGCCGGTCTACGGCCTGGGCGAGGGGCCGGCGGCCAAGCCGATCATCCGCGTGGGTGCGGAACGATGAAGCCGCGTTCGCGGCGCGCGCCGAATTTCCTCGCGATCGCGCTTTCCACCGTCTTCCTCAACCAGCTTTTCTCGTCGGGCGATTTCGTCGAGCAGAAGCTCCAGCTGCTGCCATCGGCGGTTTCGTTCGAGCTGGTCTTCCTGCTCGTCCTTTTCGCCTTTTTCGCGCGTGAAGCCCGCCCGCCTTCCTTCGCGATTTGGGCGCTCGCGGCCGCCAGCCTCGCGATCCTCGCGTTGCGTGCGCTGGGTATCGCGATCCCGTGGTTCTTCGGGCGCGATCTCAACGTCGCGGTCGATTCGCGCTTCGTGCCTGTATTCGCGAAGCTGCTCTACGAGGCCACGCCGCCGGTCGAATTCGGCCTGCTCGTCGCAGGTGTCTTGGTTGGCCTGCTCGTCGCACTCTCCATCGTCCGGGCCGCTTTCGCCACGCTGTGGCGCGCGATGGCGCTGCGCGGCTGGGCGGGGCTCGTGCTCGGCCTCGCGGTCCTTGGTGCGGGTTGGTGGACGATGCCCAAGGCGCCGTCCTCGCCCGATCCACGCCCGCCGCTGTCGTTCGACGCGGGCCGTGCCGTCTTCGCGGCGGCCGATTCGATCCTGCGGGCCGAGGGGATCCGCGGCGAGCATCGTGCGCGAATCGATGCAGCACAGGCGGCACTTCCGGCGCGCAGCGATTTCGCCCCGCTGGGCAGGCGCAGCGTCGTGCTGATCTTCGTCGAGTCCTACGGGGCCGTCACGGCGCGCGAACCGGCTTTCGCCGCGAGCCTCGACCCGCTGCGCACACGTCTCGATGCGCGGCTGGAAGCCGCCGGTTTCGCGCGCGCCACCGGCCTGCTGCGTTCGCCGATCACCGGCGGCGGCTCGTGGATGGCGCACGGCACGCTGCTGGCCGGCGTGCGACTCGCCGCGCAGGACGCGTACGAGGTGATGCTGGTATCCGGTGCGCGCACGCTCGCCCACCGTTTCGCGGAGGCCGGCTACCGCACGCTGGCGCTGATGCCGCGCATCGACCAGCCATGGCCGGAAGGGAAGCTGCTCGGCTTCGACACGATCCGCCTGCAGCCCGACCTCGGCTACAAGGGGCCCCGTTTCGCGTGGGAATCGCTGCCCGACCAGTGGGTGCTCGACCATTTCGCCACGACCGACCTCAAGCCTGCACCTCTCTTCGCCAAGATCGTGCTCGCCTCGAGCCACACGCCGTTCGAGCGCGTGCCCGCCTTCGTCGAGGACTGGACGAAGCTCGCTTCGGGCCGGGCCTATGACGGAATGCCGGTAAAGGAGTTCCCGGTGCGGCGCGGCCAGGTCTTCGAGCAGGACGAAGCCTATGTCGCCGCGGTCGCCTATTCGCTCGAGGCCGCGATCCGCTTCGCGACCGACCGGACCGGCGACGACACGCTGTTCGTTGTGCTGGGCGACCACCAGCCGCCGCTGACGACCGCACGGCGCACCGGCGATTTCTCCGTCCCCGTGCATGTCTTCTCGCGCGCGTCGGAAATGGTCGTGCCCTTCATGCGGCGCGGCTATGCGCCCGGCCTGCAATTGCCGCCCGGGACTGCGGCGCGGGGCATGGAAAGCTTCCTTGCCGACTTCCTCGCCGATTTCGGCGGAACGCCGTGAACCGCAGGCACGGGCTCTCGCTCGTCACGCTCGCCTGCGGCGCGCTTCTCGTCGTCGCGCAGTCCGTCGTACCGGTCGAGTTTCCCGGCACGCTCGCCGTGTTCGGGTCGTTCCTCGTGCTGTGGCTCGCCGTGCGGCTCGGCCTCGCCGACCATCCGCACGCCGAATTCGGTCCGGCGAACATGCTGACCTTCGGCCGCGCGACGTTCGTGTGCCTGCTGGCCGGAATCGCGTGCGCGCCCGCACTCGATGCGCATGCCCGGTGGATGCTGGTGATTGCGGGAGCGATCGTCCTTGCGCTCGACGGGCTCGACGGCCAGCTCGCGCGCCGGCAGGGATTGGCGTCAGCCTTCGGTGCGCGTTTCGACATGGAGGTCGATTCGGCCTTCATGCTCGTGCTCTCCATTCTCGCCGCGCGTTTCGGCGAGACGGGGCCGTGGGTTCTCGCCCTCGGCCTGCCGCGCTACCTGTTCGTCGTCGCAGGCTGGCGCTATCCGTTCCTCGCAGGCGCCCTGCCGCACAGCGAGCGGCGGCGGATCGTCTGCGTCGTGCAGGGGATTGCCCTGCTGGCAGCACTTGCCCCCGTCGCGGGTTCAGCGCTTGCCGCCGCCACAGGGCTTGCCGTGCTGCTCTGGTCCTTCGCGGTCGACTGCCTCTGGCTTTGGCGCAATGCCGCGAGCCATGCGCCCGAACCGGTCGCGGGCCGCATCGCCGGCTGGTTGGGCCTGCTGCGTTCGCTGCTGGTCTATTACGGCATCCCGGGGCGTGCCGCTCGGCTCGACCGGTTCTACGGCCAGTTCGTGCGCGAGGGCGGGCTTGCGTTCGATGTGGGTGCCCATGTCGGCAACCGGGTCGCGAGCTGGCGGCGGCTGGGCAGCCGCGTCGTCGCGATCGAACCGCAGCCGCGCTATGCCGATCTTCTGCGCCGCATCTTCGTCGACGATCCCGCCGTGCGGATCGAGGAATCCCTGCTCGACGCGGCCGAAGGAACGGTCGCCCTCCATCTCAGCGACCGGCATCCCACGCTTGCGACGGCGAGTGCCGATTTCATGCGCGACGTGCGCGGGTCGCGGGCCTTCGACGCCGTCGCATGGAACCGCGCGATTCCGGTCGCGGCCACGACGCTCGATGCGCTGGTCGCGCGCGAAGGGATGCCGGATTTCATCAAGATCGACGTGGAAGGTGCGGAAGCGCGCGTGCTGGCCGGCCTTAGCCGGCCGGTGCCGGCCCTGTCGTTCGAGTATGTGCCGGCAGCGAAGTCGGCGGCACTCGCCTGCATCGACCGGGTCGCGGAACTGGGCGATTACCGCTTCAACCGGTCGACCGGCGAGACGCACCGGCTGGAGCTCGACGAATGGACCGACGCGCGCACGATGCGCGCGTGGCTTGCCGCCCTCACGCCGGACGAACCGTCGGGCGACGTCTATGCCGAATGGCAAGGACGTCGCGATGCCCCACGACCAGACTGAGCCGGTCGCGCGCGATCTGGTCCCGCCGCGCACCCAGCCATTTCCAGATGTCGAGCGCCGGTTCTTGCTCGGCGACGGCCTGCGCCATTCCGTCGACCAGTGCGAACAGCAGTGTCCGATCGCGGACCTGCCAGTCGCTGCGCACGACCGTCACGCGATAGCCGGCGCGGGCGGCCAGTCGCGCGAACGCGAACGGCGCCTCGCCGCCCAATGCGGGTCCAAGTCCCTTCACGCGGCGCTGGTGCCGCGCGAAGGCGCCGAGCACCGCGCCGTCGAGCGAATGCGGGATCGAGAATTCGTGGCGCCCGTCGACGGCGAGATGCATCAGCAGCGGTCGGCCGCGCGCATGGCGCACGAGACGTGCGAGCCAGGCCGTGCCGGCAAGATCGATGAGGGCGGTCGATACATAGGCATCGGCCTTGGGCAGGCGGCCGCCGAGCGACATGCGGCGTTTGCGCGCGCGTGGGGCGAGCGACAGCAGCCGTGCATCGCCATCGACGAGCGTCCATGTCGTTCCCTTCGGCAGGAACGGGCCGAGCCAGCCGGTGAGCGCACCACGCCCGGCGCCCAGATCGGCGACATGCGCGCGGGCATGCAGTGTGCGTGCGAATGCCTCGGCAAGCGGCCGACTGCGCGCGGCCGCGTCGGCCGGGGCGCGAAGGGCGAGCCAGTCGGCCGAGAAGCCGGTCATGCCGCAAGCTCCGCGACGGCGCGCCACAGAAGGTCGGCCTGCGTGCGCCAGCCGGGGAAGCGCAGGGAAGCGGCATTGCGCGCGAACCGCGTGCGCGCCGGGCCGAGCAGGCGGCGCAGCGCGCGAGCCAGTGCCGCCGGATCGCCGGCACGGACCAGAATGCCCGCGCGTGCGGGCACGACGAGCGGAACGGCCCCGGCGCGTACGCCGGCGACCGGCAGACCGTGGACGAGCGCTTCGGCGAACGCCATCCCGTAACCTTCGTGGCGCGACGCGAGCGCGAAGACGGCGGCCGAACGGTAGTGCCGGCCGAGCCCCGCCATGTCGCTTTCGCCGGCAAGGCGCACGCGCCGTCCGAGGCGCAAGATCCGGATATCGGCGCGCACGCGCGCGGCGCAGGCGTGGTCGCGGATCGTCGAGCCGACGCAAAGATTGATCCAGCGCAGGTCACGCAGGCGGGCGAGGGCGCGCAGCAGCGTGCGATGGTCCTTGCGCGGCGTCAGCGTGGCGACGGTCAGAATCGTGGGCGGATTCCGTCGCACCTTCGGTCCGCGTGCCGCATCCGTGCCCGGATCGACCGAACGGATATGCGCGGGCTCGAGACCCATCGCGGCGAGATCGCGTACTGTCGCTCCGCTTGTCGCGACCATGCCGTTGAGTCGGCGCAGCATCGCGGCTTCGCTTGCGAGCAGCTTATGCGCGGCATCGGGAGCAAGGCCCGTCTCCAGACCCAGCGGATGGTGGACGAGCGCCACGGCGTTCCTCAGCGGCAGCAGGCCTGCGAAGGCGGGAAGAGCGAGGCCGTCGATCAGGAGGGTTTCGCCGCGCCGGCGACGCGTCACACAGGTGCGCGCGGCGGCGGTCGCCGTCGCATTGGCATCGGGAAAGCGGCCGGGAAGCTCGACGAGCGTCACGTCGTGGCCGGCCGCGCGCCATTCGCCGAGCATGCGCGCGGCGTAGCGGTAGCCGCCGGTCGCCTGATCGATGCGCCCGGGCACGACCAGGCGCAGTTTCACGGCAGGTTCGCCTCGTAGGCGGCCCAGGCCACCGGCGATTCGCGCAACGTGACCTTCATGCTCGCATAGACGCCGGCAGTCGCGGAGCCGAGCGCGTCCACCGCCACCTTGCCCTTCAGCAGCTCGAAGACGAGCCCGGCGAGGAACTCGGTCGTCGTGTTCGTGCCCTTGAGCGGCTCGACATCGTCGAGATTGCGGTAGTCGAGCTCGTCGAGCGATTCGCGCAGCGTGCGGCGCATCAGGCCGATATCGACGATCAGGCCGTCGGCGTCGAGGCGCTGGCGGCGCAGCTCCCACTCGACCACGAACGTGGCGCCGTGCACGCGCTGTGCGGGCCCGAAGATCTCGCCCTTGAAGGAATGGGCGACCATGATGTGGTCCTGGACGGTGAGACTGTACATTTTTCTATCCGTACGAAACGAGGGGAAGGGGTGAGGCATCGGGTGCGTCCAGCAAATCCGCATAACGTTGCGGCAGCTCGGCGAACGGGACGGGTGTGCCGGGATCGAGGCGATAGGCCGGATCGGCGAGCAGGCGCAGGGCCAATGCAAGCCGGTCGGCATGGCTGCGCGTGGCGCGCCGTGCGGGACTGACGGCGCCGACCTGCGAGGCCGAAATCGTCAGACGCCGCGAATGGAAGGCGCCGCCCAGCGCCACCGGAACCTCGCGCGTGCCGTACCACGACATCTCGACGATCGTCGCCTCGAAACCGGCCAGCGCGACTGCGCGTTCGAGACCGGCGGCCGTGCCCGAACTGTGGAAGACGAGATCGCAGTCGCCGGTACTTTCGTGCGCGACATCCGCGCGGGCGCACGCGGCAGGCGAGGGGTCGAGCCCGGCAATCTCGATGCCCGGGGTCGCCTTCAGCAGGCGCACGAGGCTGAGGCCGACCGCACCGAGGCCGATGACGGCGACGCGGTCGCCGATGCGCGGCGGATGGTCCCACAGCGCGTTGATCGCGGTCTCGAGATGGGCCGCGAGCGGGACAGCCGCATCTGGTACGCCGTCGGGCACGGGAACGGCCATCGCCTTTGGAACGTCGAAGATGTCCTGATGCGGGTGCAGGGCGAAGACGCGCGTGCCCGGCGAATGGCCGTCGCCTGCCACGACGATGCCGGATGCGCAGTAGCCGTACTTGACCGGGAAGGAAAAGGCGCCGTCCTGGAACGGGGCGCGCATGCGTTCGTGCTCGCCGGGCGGGACGGCACCGGCGAACACGAGCCGTTCGGTTCCGCGACTGATGCCCGAGAAGCGCGTGCGGATGCGCACATGGCCGGGTGCGAGCGGTGCGAGCGCAGTCTCGCGCAACTCGCAGCGCCCGGGTGCGGTCATCCAGAGCGCGCGGGCGCGGTCAGTCGCCAAGGCGGCACTCGAACAGCGTGTCGGCGCCGAGCGCGAAGCGCCGCGTGGGCGGGCGCAGCGCGTCGTTCAGGCTTTCGATCGGCGGCAGCGCGATCGACGGGCGGCCGGAGCCGATCACCATCGGCGCCACCGCGAGCTGCAGCCGGTCGACGCGGCCCGACGTCATGAAATGCGAGACGGTCCGTCCGCCGCCCTCGACGAGGGCGAGGCGCACGCCGCGCGCGTAAAGGCCGGCGAGGAGTGCTTCGAGATCCATCGCGTCGCCCTTGCGCGGGACGAGCATCGTTTCCGCACCGCCGACCGCGTCGCCGGGCTGGCAGCGGGCGAGCAGCGTGGGCGCGCGTCCGTCGGTGAATACCTTTCGGTCGGCCGGTGCGCGCGCATCCGGATCGACGACGACGCGCAGGCGCGTCGTGCCCTCGCAGCGGCGCACGGTCAGCTGCGGATCGTCGAGGGCGACGGTCCCGGCACCCACGATCACGGCATCGGCGAGCGCACGCACGCGATGCAGGTGGAGGAGGGCGGCCTCGCAGTTGACGTAGTGCGAGTGGCCGGAAAGTGTCGCGATGCGCCCGTCGAGGCTCTGGCCGAGCAGGGCCACGACCATCGTGCGCCGGGCGGTCGCGCGCGCGGCGACGAGCGGCAGGAAGATCTCGAACACGCTTTCGGCTTCGGGCGTGTACTTGCCGGCGCATTGCCAGCCGCCGTCCTGCGCAAGGGCAAGCGGCCCGGCGCGGCCGTCGGGCGTGCCGGCGGCCAGAAGCTGGCGCACGAGATTCCACGCGTCCGTCCCGTCGATCGTGCGCGGGGCGGAGCGGATCGTGACTTGTGTCGGGGCCGAGCCATCCTGCATGGGTTCCGTCACGCTATCACAGCGGCCCGCCCGCTCCCCAGCGCAGCAGCCGGCCGGCGGGCGGTACCCAGGCGATGCCGGCGACCAGGTAGAACACGAGATCGACGGCCCAGTGATCGGGCAGCATCCCGCCCAGCGTCACCGCCAGCGCGACGTACACCCCCAGGAACACCAGGATGGCGAGAAAACCGAGGGCCGAACGCGTGCTTGGCATGCGGCATATAAATGTTACGAATGCCGGAAATGTCCAGCCCGAATGGTCCCCTTTCCGGCTATTACGACCGGCTTTCGCGTTACGGCGCCTTCGCGCGCCTGTTCGGGCGCGACGGCGGTTACGCGAGCTCGACCGTGCACCGGCTGTTGCTGCCGGACGTGCCGGGCGTCGCTCCCGCCGATGTCGTGCACGAACGCATCGCCGCAAAGATCGCGGCGAACCCGCCCGAACGCGTTTTCGACGCTGGCTGCGGCCTTGGCGGGACCAGCTTCCATCTCGCCCGGCGGTTCGGATCGGCGTGCGACGGGGTTACGCTTTCGATGGCGCAGGCGGATCGTGCCACCGGCACGGCCGCTGCGCTCGGGCTTGCCGGCAGGTGCCGGTTCCGTGTCGCCAGCTACGACGATCCGCTGCCAGTGGGCCATTACGACCTGATCGTCGCGATCGAATCGCTCGCCCATTCGCCCGATCCGGCGCGCAGCCTCGCCAATCTCGCGCGCAGCCGTACACCCGGCGGCCGCGTGATCGTCGTCGACGACGTACGCGAGCCCGCGGCAAATGCCGCCGACGCGGCCCTTTTCATGGAAGGCTGGCAGGCGCCCGGCTTCCGGACGCGGGACCAATGGCTGGCCGCGTTCGAGGCCGCCGGTCTGCGACTTGCCGACGAGGAGGATCTCACCGCACGTGTCCCGATCCGGCCCGCCGTCGCGCGCGAGGCGCTGATGGCGCTCAATCACATCGCGGCGGCGATCCCGCATGCCGGCTGGCGCGGCGTCCTTGCCTCGCATCGCGGGGGGTTGGCGCTGGAACGGCTCTATGCGGCGGGCGGGGCGTCCTATCGCCTGTTCGTGGCGGTATAGTGCCGCCATGCCGATTCGCGATTCCCGCCCGCAGTTGCAGTCCGCCGAGACGGTCGCGATCCAGGCGCTCGGCTGGATCGCCGCCGACGAGGAGCGGCTTGGTCGCTTCATGGGTCTTGCCGGCCTGACGGTCGACGAACTGCGCGCGCGCGCGGTCGAACCGGAGTTCCTCGGCGGCGTGCTGGATTTCGTGCTGGAGAACGAAGCGCTGCTTGTCGAGTTCGCCGCGACGGCGGAGCTGAAGCCCGATGCCGTCCTGCGCCTGCGCCGCCAGCTGCCGGGCGCGCCCGTCTGGGAATGAACGCGCCGCTGCCCATCGACGCGGTGCTCGGCGAGCTTTGCGCCGCACTCGACAAATTCCCCAACGCGGTGCTCGAAGCCCCGCCGGGTGCGGGCAAGACGACGAAGGTGCCGCTCGCCCTGCTCGATGCCGGTTGGGCGAAGGGCCGCAAGATCCTGATCCTGGAGCCGCGCCGCATCGCCGCGCGCGCGGCCGCCCGGCGCATGGCACAGCTGCTGGGCGAGAATGTCGGCGACACGGTCGGCTATCGCGTGCGCCTCGACAGCCGCATCGGTCCCTCGACGCGGATCGAAGCGGTGACCGACGGCATCTTCGCGCGCCGCATCCAGCGCGATCCGGCGCTCGAAGACGTCGCGGCCGTGCTGTTCGACGAGTTCCACGAACGCGGCCTCGAAAGCGATCTGGGGCTCGCACTCGCGCTCGATACGCAGGCGAACCTGCGCCCGGACCTGCGCCTACTCGTGATGTCGGCCACGCTCGACGGTGTCGCGGTCGCAAGGCTGCTCGGCGACGCCACCGTCGTCTCCTCGCAGGGGCGCGCCTATCCGGTGACGCTCGAATGGCAGGAGCGGCCGGAACTGCGCGATGTCGTCGACGCGACGGCGCGCACGGTGCGCCGCGCGCTGGCGGCAGGGTCGGGCGATGCGCTCGTCTTCCTGCCCGGCGTGGCGGAGATCCGGCGCGTGGCCGAACGGCTCGACGGGCTCGGCGCCAATGTCGACTTGTTGCCGCTCTATGGCGATCTTCCGGCCGAAGCACAGGACCGCGCGATCCGGCCGAGCGTGCCGGGCCGGCGCAAGATCGTGCTCGCGACGTCGATCGCCGAAACCTCGCTGACGATCGACGGCGTTTCGATCGTCGTGGACAGCGGCCTGAAGCGTGCACCTCGCTTCGATCCGCGCAGCGGCATGTCGCGGCTGGAAACGGTGCGCGTCAGCCAGGCCTCGGCCGAGCAGCGCCGCGGCCGTGCCGGCCGTCTCGGTCCGGGCACGTGCTGGCGGCTGTGGGGCGAGGTCGAGCACCGCCAGCTCGCCCTCTACGACCGGCCGGAAATCGTCGAGGCAGATCTCGCCCCACTCGCCCTCGAACTCGCGGCGTGGGGCATCTCCGATCCGGCGACGCTGGCGCTGCTCGACCCGCCGCCAGCCGCTTCCTTCGCGCAAGCGCGAGCATTGCTTGCCGACCTGGGCGCAATCGACGGCGCTTTCCGCATCACGCCGCACGGGCGTGCGATGGCCGAACTCGCAGCACACCCGCGCCTCGCGCACATGATGCTTGCGGCCAAGGCGCAGGGGAGTGGCGCGCTTGCGGCCGACATCGCCGCCCTCGTCGAGGAGCGCGACATCCTGCGCGGCTGCCGCGAGGCCGACATGCGCCTGCGTCTGGAGATATTGCGACGCGACGCCGAGACGCGGCTGCCGTCGGGGGCGAGCCTCGACAAGGGAGCCGTCGCGCGCGTGCGCGAGGCTTCGCGCGTCTGGCGCCGCCGGCTCGACGCAAAGGGCGACGACGGATTGTCGGCGGCCGGTGCCGTCCTTGCCTTCGCCTATCCCGATCGCATCGGCAAGCGGCGCTCGGGCGGCAACGCGAGCTACCTGCTGTCGAACGGACGTGGCGCCTTCTTCTCGGCTCCCGAACCGATCGCGGCGGAGGACTGGATCGTTGCCGCAGAACTCGACGGTGGTGCACGTGAGGCGCGCATCTTCTCCGCACTCCCGACGACGCGGGCCGAGATCGAAGCCGACTTCGCCGACCGGATCGTGCGCGAACGGATCGTCGAATGGGACGCGCGCGCCGAGGCGGTCGTCGCGGTCGAGCGCCGGCGGCTGGGCGCGCTGCTGATCGAGGAAAAGCCGGTCAAGGACCTGGATGCCGAAGAGCGGCAGGCGGCGATGGTCGCCGGCATCCGCGCGATGGGGCTCGCCTGCCTGCCTTGGACGAAGGGCAGCGAGACGCTGCGCCAGCGCGCGGCGCTGCTGCGGCGCGTCGACGGCGAAGGCTGGCCCGACTGGAGCGACGCCGCATTGCTCGCGTCGCTTGAGACGTGGCTCGGCCCGTTCCTCGGCAAGGCGTCGCGTCGGGCGCATCTTGCCGATCTCGATCTGCACGAAGCACTTCTCGCCAGCCTCGACTGGACGCAGCGCAAGGCGCTGGATGCGCAGGCCCCTACACATGTCGAAGTACCGACCGGGAACCGCATCGCGCTCGACTATTCGGTCGATCCGCCGGTCCTTGCCGTGCGGCTGCAGGAGATGTTCGGCTGCCGCGACACGCCGGTGCTGGCGGGCGGGAAGGTGCGGGTCGTGCTGCATCTGCTGAGCCCGGCGCGCCGGCCGGTGCAGGTCACGCAGGATCTCGCCGGCTTCTGGCGCGGCACCTACAAGGACGTGAAGCGCGACCTCAAAGGGCAGTATCCCAAGCATGTCTGGCCCGAAGATCCGCTCGTCGCGGCACCGACGGCGCGTGCCAAGCCGCGGGGGACGTGATGCTGGCCGAGATGCTGCTCTACCGCCTGACGCGCGCCGAACCGTGGGCCGACGCGCTTGGCTATCGCGAGGGGGCCGTGCGGCTCTGGTCGCGCTACGGGCGCTGCAAGCGCGCCTGGGCGCCGCATCTGGAGAACACGCGCCGCATCGTGGCCGAGGCGGCGGCGGCGGCACCGGGCCGGCGGACGGCGCTGGTGTTCGGCTCGGGCCTGCTCGCCGATCTGCCGCTCGACGCGCTATGCGCGAAATTCGCGCGCGTCGTGCTCGTCGATGTCGTGCATCTTCCGACGGTGCGCTGGCGCACGCGACGGCTGGCGAATGTCGAGCTTGCCGTCGCCGACCTGACGGGGACGGCCGCAGGTCTCGCCCGCCTGCCGCCCGGCGCGCCACCCGAGCCGGGGAGCCGTTTCGGCCTTGACGATCCGTCGGTCGACTTCGTCGTCTCGCTCAACCTCGTCTCGCAGTTGCCGATCGCTCCCGTTGACCGGCTCGAGACGCGCTGCGGCTGGACCGAGGCGGCGGCCGGCCCTTACGGTGCCAAAGTCGTGGCGGCGCATTTCGAGCATCTGCGCGCCTTCGCGGCCCCGGTCTGCGTGGTCGGGGACCGGTCGCGCGCCTTCCTTGACCGCGACGGGCGGACACTCGAGACCGAAGATGCCCTCTACGGAGTCATGCCTCCACCGGCCGATGCCGAATGGGACTGGGACCTTGCCCCCCTGGGCGAGCACGACCGGAAATACGCCATCCGCAACCGCGTGTTCGCCATTCGAGTGCTGCGCGACCAGCATACGATCGTGTAAATTCACCGAGTCGCATCGATTCGGCCGAGCGATCGGCCCGCCTTCGGGAGTTCGAAATGTCGCGCGTGACGGCCGCTTTTGCCACGGCTCTTCTGTCAGTCTGGGCTTCCGGTGCGGTCGCGCAGGACCTGCGGACCGGTCTTGACGCGATCAAGCGGGGACAATGGGGTGCGGCCCTGCAGGAACTCGGACCGCTGGCCGAATCCGGCAGCGCGCCCGCCCAGTACGCGCTCGGCACGATGTACGCGAATGGCGACGGCGTCGTCGCCGACCTTCCGCGCGCCGAACGCCTGTTGCGACAGGCGGCACAGGGCGGGGAATGGCGCGCGCGGGCACATCTGGAGTTCATGCGCGTGACCGGCCAGCTCACGCCGACCGCTGCGGCAAGCCCGCTTTCGGCTGCCGCCGCGACCGGCGGTGCCGGCGGCGACGGCTGGCGGGTGCAGCTTGCGACCGTTCCCTCCTCGGAACTGGCGCAGCGCGAGTTCCGACGCCTGTCGCGCCAGTACGGCGAAATTCTGGCCGGCACCGACCTGCTGGCGCCGCTCTACACGATGCCAGATGGCGCGCAGGTCGTGCGCGTGCAGGCCGGCCCGCTCAGCGAAGCTCGGGCGCGCGACATCTGCGCGAAACTCCGGGACATGAATGCCGGGTGCCGGCTGATCCGGCCGGAAGGCTGATCGTCAGGCCCCGGTCGCGGCCACTTCGCTGCGCCGGAACATGTCGGGATTCATCAATGCCGCGAATGAAAAGGTGCGCTGGATCGACGCGTTGTCGAGCCGGCGCAGACGCGCATGCGGGATCTTGTTGGGGTCCTGGAACACCAACTCGATCTCCCAGCTGATCGATTCGCGCCCGATCGCGACGAACCGGTCGCCGATCTTGAATCCGTCGTTCTTGTTGCGAAACATGTGCTGCGTTCACTTCACGTAATCTGACTATGTCGGGAATCTAGTCGCTCGCCTGCGCGACGTAAAGGCCCCGGCATGCCGAATGATATCTGCGCGGACGCGGCGGTCTCGCGAATGGCTCGCGTCTCATTCGCGCATCTGATTGTCGAACGATGCGTCATGCACATTGCAGCAAGTTGAACGTGCTTACGAAGCGCGCGTCGATTTGCAAATTGCGAACGGCGCAAGCGCCGAAGCTGCCGGACGATGCATTTTGCGACACGCATGAGACGCGCAAATGAGCGCGAGTCCATGGGGTTAATGCTAAACTCCACCTCGATTCGCGCACTGTTCGAACGCGATCCACGCCACGGCACGGAACATGACCGGTTTGCGCAAATTCTCCCGCGCATCGACGCCGATTCTGGGGGCTCTGCTCTTGCTTTCTGCGCTCTTCGGGTTCGCGCGCGCGAACGACGAGCCGTTCAGATGGGCGGTGTACTACGGCGCCGACGCGCCGCCCGACGCGTTCGCGGATTACCGGATGGTCGTCTTCGATTCCGACCGCCATCCAGACATCGAACCGGTCGCCGCGCGTCGCACGCAGGTGCTGGGATATCTCAGCATCGGCGAGGTGCATCGCTCGCGCAGCTATTTCTCAGAGGTGGAGCG
Source organism: Tagaea sp. (assembly GCA_965279565.1). GTDB lineage: Bacteria > Pseudomonadota > Alphaproteobacteria > CACIAM-22H2 > CACIAM-22H2 > Tagaea. The sequence continues at coordinate 1,907,069 of OZ257249.1, forward strand.
CGAGAAGCTGCTCGTCTACGAGAATCCGACATGGCCTGGCGCTTTCGCCGTCGACGTGCGCGACGCGCGCTGGCGCAGGCGCATCGTCGAGGAATTGGTCCCGGCGATCCTCGCGCGCGGCTTCCAGGGCGTGTTTCTCGACACGGCCGATACCGCGATCGATCTGGAAAGGCGCGACCGGACGAAGTTCGCCGGCGCCACGCTCGCGACGATCGAACTCGTCAAGGCGATCCGCAACCGCCATCCGCAGATCGCCATCGTCCTCAACCGCGGCTACGAGATCCTTCCGGCCGTCGAGGGCGCCATCGACATGGTGCTTGCCGAATCGCTGGTCACCGCGTGGGATTTCGAGAACAAGCAGCCGCGCATGGCCCCGGCTGACCTGCGTTCGTCGCAGGTGACGCAGCTTGCCGACGCGCGGCGGCGCACGCCGAAGCTGCGCGTGCTGGCGCTCGAATACTGGGCGCCGGACGACACCGCGCGGATCAAGGCGATCTATGCGCAGGTCCGGGCCCTCGGATTCGCGCCCTATGTCGCGACCGTGGCGCTCGATCGCGTGGTTCCCGAACCGCGATGAGACGGGCAGCGCTAATCGTCCTGTTCCTTGCCGGGCTCCTCGTGCCCGTCTGCGCCGACGCGCAGGTCGTGCCGCGCCGCGTGTTCGTGCTCTGGGATTCGTCCGTGACGAGCCGGTGGCGTGAGACGTTCGCGCACCTGATGCTCGAAATGCCGCTGAACCGTCTCGGCTACGTCGTCGAGCCGGTCGATGTCGCCAGACCGCTTCCCGACATTTCGGCCTTCGAGGGCACGCACGCCGTGATCTCCTGGCTCGAGGCCGACACGGTGCCCGACGCGCGTGCCGCTTTCGCTTTCATCGACGCGGCGACGGCGCGCGGCCTGCGCTTCGTGCAGCTGGGCGACGCGGCCTATCTGCGCGGGCGCGCCGGCGCGCCAAGCGTGAGTGCGGCCGAGGCGAACCGCGTCTTCGCGCGAGCAGGGTTCCGCCTCAGCGAGGATTTCGTCCGTCTGACCTTCGATGTCGAGATTCTGCGCAAGGAAGCGGCACTCGTCGAGTACGAGCGGCCTCTCGACCGCGTGCTGCCGCCCTATCCGGTCTGGCGGCCGCTCGACGCGCGCACGCGCTCGCTGCTCGTGCTGCGCCGTCGCGGCCAGCCGGATACCGAAAGCCACGTCGTGATGCTGGCACCGGGTGGCGGCCTCGCGAGCTCCGGGTACTCGCACTTCTTCGAGCCCGAGTTGCGCCGCCGCCAGTGGCGCATCGATCCGTTCGAGTTCCTGACGGCCGCACTCGGCGCCGGGGGCGGACCGGTCCCGGACGTCACGACGCTCGTCGGCCGCCGGATCTATTTCAGCCATGTCGACGGCGACGGCTGGCGCAACGTGACCGAGATCCTGCCGTGGCGGCGTACGCGCAAGCTCTCGTCCGAGGTGATCCTGGACGAGGTGCTGCTGCGCTATCCCGATCTTCCGGCGACAATCGGACCCGTGGTTGCCGACCTCCATCCCGACTGGTGCGGCTCGGAGGAGACGCGCGCCATCGCGCGGAAGATGTTCGCGCTGCCGCACGTCGAAGCCGGCAGCCACACCTGGACGCATCCGCTCGACTGGGGATTCTTCGACACGCCGGATACGGCCGCGAAGGAGCGCCCGTTCCTGCGGCGCTATCCGGGTTGCCGGTCCGAGCCTTCGCGCCTTGCGGCCCTCTACGACCGGATCCGCAAGCGCATGGCGGGTGCTGCGGACGATGGCGACGACGGGTCGGAGTTCGACGGGCAATACGGAACGATCGGCAGCTACAACACGCCGCGTTCGTTCGCAAAGGTCCCCTTCGACATCGATCTCGAGATCGGCAAGGCGGCCGCCTATCTCGCAACGCTGGCGCCGGCCGGCAAGACCGTTCCGGTCGTGCAGTGGTCCGGCAACACGATGCCGTTCGAGGCGATCCTGAAGGCGACACGCGAAGCGGGCCTGCGCAACGTCAACGGCGGCGACACGCGCTTCGATCGCGAATTCAACTCGGTTTCGTACGTGGCGCCGATCGGCCGGCGGGTCGGCCGCGAGCGCCAGATCTATTCGGCGGCGTCGAACGAGAACACGTACACGGACCTGTGGACCGACAGGTTCTTCGGCTACCGGGCGCTGGTGGACACGTTCGAGCGGACCGGTGCGCCGCGACGCCTCGTGCCGATCAACATCTACTATCACATCTATTCCGGCGAGAAGGAGCCGGCACTGAAGGCGCTGCTCGACAACATCGAATACGTGCGCGCGCGCGACGTGACGCCGATCTTCATGTCGCACTACGCGGCGATCGCGGAGGGTTTCTACGAAGCGCGGATCGAGCGTCTGGACCGGAATGTCTGGCGCATCGGGTCGCGCGGCGCGCTCCAGACCGTGCGGTTCGATCCGCCGCTGGACGGGATGTCGGTCGACTTCGCCCGGTCGAGCGGCGTGCTGGGGTACCGGCGCGATGCCGGAGCGCTCTATGTGGCGCTCGATCCCGCCGCGGTGGAGCCCGTCGTGGCGCTCGCTCAGGATGCCGATGCGGCCCGACCGTGGCTCCTGGACTCGCGCTGGCCGGTGCGCGATCTGAAGATCGACGGCGATGGATTTGCGTTCGAGGCGGCCGGCTTCGGCTCCGGCGCCATGCGCTGGCGCGTGACGCCGGGTTCCCGCTATTCCCTCGCCGAAGGTACGGCACCCGTCCGCGAGATCGCGTCGGACCGGGACGGGATTCTCGCCTTCGCGCTGGAGGCGGCCGACGGACGGCCCGTGGCCGTGCGGATCTCGGGCGTGCGGCAATGAGCGCGCTCCACGCCCGGACCGGCGGCCAGTTCGCCCTCGCGGCGGCCCTCGTGGGTACGAGCCTGTTCGCGAGCGTCCTCATCGTTCCGAACAACCGGGAACGCGCGGTCATGTTCCTGCGCGACCGCGAATTCGACCAGGCGCGCGCGGCGTTCGAGGAGCGCCTCGAGGAGGCGGGCCCGCTGCTCGAAACGGTCGTTCCGCTGGCGCGCCTCTACGCCCAGCGTGGCGATCTCGACCGCGCGATCTCGATCCTTTCCGGCCTGATCGCCACCGGCCGCGTCGAGGGGCACGAGGCGGCCGAGGCGCGCCGGCTCATGTCGGTCTATCTGCGGTGGGCGGGCCGCGAGGCGGAGCACCGCGCGAACCTGCTCGAGATCGTCCGGCTGGAGCCGAGCGTCGCAAGCCTGCGCGAGCTGTCGGCGCTCTACAATTTCGCCGGCGACACCGACGCGCAGATCGGCGCGCTGGGGATGCTGATCGCCCAGCCCGATGCGCTGCCGGACGACTTCGTCGACCTTGCCGAGCTGTTCGCGAGCCGGCGCGACTTCGAGGCGGCGATCGGCACGCTCGCGATGCTTGCCGATCGCATGCCCGACAAGTTCGATGCCGCGACCCTGGATCTTTGGCTCATCGCTTCGCTCGAAGTGCGCGATGTCGAAGGCGCGATCGCGCGCGCAAGAACACACCTCGCCCGACGGAGCGCGCCGGTCGACGTCGCGGCCGTCATCGGCGCATTCGGCAGTCGCCGGCTTCCGCGACAGGGACTGGCCGCGCTCGAGCCGGTCACGGGCCGGATCGGGCCGGATGCCCTCACGAACGTCGCCCTGATGCGACTTGCGCTCGACGCCGAGGAGCCCGCCCTCGCGGCCGACCTGTTCGACCGGCAGATGACGCGGGGCGTGGGCGCGTTCGCCGCGGCCCAGATCGGCGATCTGATCGACATCGGCCTCGCCGCGGGCCGCGTCGAGACGGCTCTGGGGCTTGCGCGCTCGGTGGATCTCGCCGCACTGACGGACGCGCAGCTCGAAGCGCTCGCCGGTCAGGCACTCGACCGCCGCCGGATCGAGTTCCTGCGCGCAATCGCCGCCGCGGCCGGGCCTGCGCGCCTTGGCGGCCGGCCGGTGCTGGGTGCGCGCGTCTATCTCGCGATCGAGGATCGCGCGCGAGCGAGCGAACTGGCGCGGCGCGCGCTCGCGGATCCGGATCTCGAGTTCGAGGATGCGCTGGCGCTCGTCCAGGTTTTCGCCGGCGTCGAGCGACCGGGAGAGGCGCTCGCCCTGCTGTCGCGTCTTTCCGACAATCCCCAGCTCCCGGAAACGGCGATCGGGGATCTGGCACAGCTCTTTCTGCTTCTCAAACGCGCACCGGAAGGTGTTGCCGTCTTCGAGCGTCTGCGCGCGCAGCGCCCGGCCTCGCTTGCGGTCGCGACCGGCTGGGCACTCGTGATGGCGCAGGCCGGTCGCGGCGACGCGGTCGCGCGCTGGCTGGGTACAGGCGCGCCGGACTCGCTGCCGGGACCGGTCCTGACAGATCTCTTTTTCATCGGAGGTGATGCGAATTCGCCCGCACTCCAGCTTGCCGCCGCGCGGCGGCTGCGCGCCCTCGAAGGTCCGACGCCGGTCGCGCGCCTTCGCGTCGCGCAGGCGTCCCTCGCGGCCGGGCAGGCTGTCGAGGCGCTCGGCGAAGCGCGCGCCCTGCGTGCGTTGCTTGCCAACGACGAGGCCGAAGCGCTGTACGTCTCGACCCTGACGCTTGCCGCGCGCCGCGATCCGCGCGCGCAGGCCGAACTGCGCGAGCACTGGCGCACCCGGCTTGCGGATGCCGCACTCCCGCCGGCGGCGCGCGACGAGGCGCTCTACGCGCTGATCGACGTGCGGGCCTGGGACGACGTCCTGCCGGAACTTGGCCGGCGCGCGCGCGCGATGCCGGCCGAATGGCTCGGCGCGTTCGTGACCGCGGCAAGCGACGCGCGCCGGATCGAGCTGGCGGTCCCGATCCTGCTCGACGTCGCGCAGCGAACCGGTCTTCCCGCCGCCACGCGCCGCGAGGCGACCTATGCCCTGATCGAACGAACGCCGCCGACCGTGCATCTGCCTGCACTGCGCCGCGCGGCGACCGAGTTCGGCGGCGAATGGAACGACGCGCTGGAAGCCGCACTGGAGCGCGACGGGCGGCGCGACGAGCTTCTGGCGCTGCTGACACGCCGGGCCGGCGACGCGATGCTGCCGGCGGAGGCACAGCGTGCACTTGCATTCCGGCTGCTCGACCTGGCCGCGAAGCCGACGGCACTTTCGATCTTCCAGCGCCTCGCGACGGGGGCAGGCGCGCAATCGCCCGATGCCCAGCAGACGCTGTTCCTGATGGGCCCGAGGCCCGAACCGGCGCAGCTCGACTGGATCGAAGCGCAGGCCCGTGGCGCAAGCGGTTCCGCGAAAATCGAATGGGCGCGCGCACTTCTCGACGCCGGCGCCCCGCGCCGGGCGGCAACCGTGCTGGAGGCCGATGCTGCGGTACCGGGCCGGATCGGCGGCACCGCGACGCTCCTTGCCGCGGAATCCTATCTGGTGGCAGGCACGCCGGCGGACCGCGCTTCTTTTGCGCGCCTGCTCGAAGCCCGGATCCCGCGCGAAGGCGAGCCCGCGAACGCGCGCCGGCTCGCCGAGCTTGCTGCGGCGGGATCGCGCAACGATCTGGCGCGGCAGGGTTACGAGCGTCTCCTGCTGCTCGACCCGGCCCAGCGTGACGCACAGCGTCAGGTCGGCTTCTTCGCCTTCGCCGACGGCGACACGGAGCGCGCGCGTGCGCTGGTCTCCCGCTATCTCGCCGGTGCCGAGCCGGGCCGACCGGTGGACTGGGAAGCCCATTACTATCTCGGCGAATCGCTCTATCGTCTAAAAGAACGGCAGGCGGCCCGGACCGAGCATGAACGAGCGCTTGCGGCGATCGAATCGCTGTCGCCGGCACCGTTCGCCGCGCGTTCGGTACTGGCATATCTCTACCACCGGCTTGGCCGATCGGAGGATTCGGTGGCGCTTTACGGGCGTCTCCTGCGCGAGCAGCCGCGCAACCGCGATCTTCGCGCCGACTATGCCGGCGTGCTGCTGGAACTCGGCCGGACCGAACTTGCGCGCAGCGTGCTGGGGGCGGGCACATGATGGCCACCTTCCGCCGGCTGGCGCTCGCGGCCGCGATGTGGCCGGCGATCTGTCTCGCGCAGGCCGACGGTCCCGTCCGTCTCGAACTGACATGGAGCGTCGACGGCCCGCTCGCCAACGTGCGGCTGGTGCCGTCGCACGGGATCGATCTGCGCATCGAGGTGCAGGGCCGCGAGGCCGTTCTGCGCTTTGCCCGGCCGATCGCGCCCGTCGATGCCGGGATTCTGCTGCGCGAACTTCCGCGTTTCGTCGAAGGCGTGAATGCGGGTTTCGATACCGTCCTGGTTCTCGGAACGCCGGGCAGCACGGTCGTCGCCCGTCGCGAGGCCGACGGCATCGTGATCGTTATCCGCCTGCCCGAGAACGCGCCGGCCGCCGACGCGGAGGAAACCGACGCGATCGTCACCGAGCGCAGCGAGCGCCGGCTCGAGCGGCTTCGTGCGGCCCTCGAGGCGCAGACCGGCCGGCCGGACGTCGCGCGCAGCCGCCTTGCCGGCCTCGAGGCGAAGGATCCGGCCGACGCCGAGACGCTTGCCCAGATGTCGGGTCTCGAACTTCAGATCGGCCGCACGCGCCGGGCGGGCGACCTGCTCGACCGGGCCATCGCGGCCGATCCTTCGAACCCCGATCTTGCCGTCGCGCGCGCGAGCCTGCAGCGGGAAACGGCCGGCTTCGTGCGCGCGGAGCCAGACTATCGCCGCGCAAGTTCGGGCGAGAAACGCTACGTGCTCGGGACGACCGGCGAGATGCCGCTGACGCCCGTCTGGCGTGCCACCGCCGCTTTCGACCAGGCCTATGTCGACAGTCCGTCCGTCCGCCGTCCCGACGGCCTTTCCGACCGATTCAAGGGCTCGCGCCAGCGCGGCGCGTTCGGCCTCCAGCACGAATCCGAGGACGGAACCCGCACGCACGCCCAGATCTTCGCGAACTCTCGCACGCCCGGCGTGGGGCTGTCGCGCGACTACGCCTTCGACCGCGCCAGGGTCGCCGCCGGGATCGAGCTTTCGCGGCCTTACTGGGATTTCACGGAAAGCCTTGTCTCCGACGGCACGCGCGACCGCGCTTTCGTCCAGTACACGCAGCCCTGGCTGCTGGGTCTTTCGGCGCGCGCGCGTTTCGCGGCCAACCGCTACGGCATGCCTGGGCTCGTCGACGGTGCGCGATCCGCGACGCTCGACGGCGAACTCCGCCTTCCGCTCGACGGCTTCGTGCGCGGCAGCGCGATCTCGTACGTGTTCGACGGCGAGTACCCCTGGCGGGTCGCCACGCGCGCGGATCCGGCGAGTGCGGGCTCGGAGTTCCGCCCGGTTCCGCTGCGCTATCGCGAGGTCCATGCGCTTCTCGCGGGCTACACGCTCGACTGGCGGCGCGATCTCGACGGCGCATGGCCGCTTCTCGCCGACGTTTCCGCAGGGCCGGCTTACGATCGCTACGGCCATCGCGGCGGACCGCTGCTCGGCTTCGGGATGTCGTGGGTTGGCGATGGCGCATTTAGCGGTAGCCTTCGCGCGAGTTACGGGCGGGGTGTAGGCCGCGACGCGAACGAGTTCTCGACCATCGGAGGATACGCCCAGTGGCGGATGTGACCCCGACTGCGGCACCGCGCCGCCGCGCGGCCGACAGAATCGCGCTATCGGTGGCCGAAGCGCCCGTGCTGCTCGGAGTCCGGCGTGCGGCGATCGTCGAGATCGCCGCCTTCTTCCTCATCGCCTTGACCATCGACTTTGCGTTCCTGGGTTTCGATCGTTTCGCGAACCTGTCGCCGCATCCGTTCTGGATCGTCGTCCTGCTGTGCGCCATCCAGTACGGCACGACGGAGGGGCTGGTCGCCGCCGTCGTCGCGAGTGCTGCCCTGCTGGTCGGCAATCTGCCGCCGCCGCGGTTCGACCAGGACCTGTACCAGTGGCTGCTGTCGGCGACCCTGCTGCCATTGATGTGGGCCGTCGCGGCGGTCATCTTCGGCGAGATGCAGGGGCGCGTCCGCCGCGAGCGCGACCTGCTGCGCGAGGAAGTCCTCCAGTCGCGCAAGCGCGAGGAAGTGATCGCGTCGGCTTACCGCAAGCTCGACGCGCGTCGAGAAAATCTCGAGGCGCGTGTCGCCGGACAGCTGCGCACCGTGTTCGCCATCTACAACGCGGCCAAGGGCATCGAGCGGATGGCGACGCAGGACGTGCAGGCCGGCGTATCCGAACTTGTCCGCACGGTCATGAGCCCGCGCCGGTTCTCGCTCTTCCTGCTTTCCGGCGAGGTCCTCAATCTCGCCATGAGCGAGGGATGGGAAGACTCCGAGACGGTCTATCCGCGCGCCTACGACGGCCAGTCGCGGATTTTCCAGGCGGTCGTCGGCTCGCACCGCACGCTTGTGGCCGCTGCCGCCGAAGACGAGCGCGTGCTGGCCGGCGACGGGCTGCTCGCCGGGCCACTGCTCAACGTCGATTCGGGCGAAGTCATCGGGATGCTGAAGATCGAGGAGATGGGGTTCCTCGATCTTTCGATGACGTCGATCGAAAATTTCCGCCTGCTTTGCGAATGGATCGGCACGGCTTATGCCCAGGCGCGCCGCTTCGAGTCCGCGATGCACGGCCTCGATCCGGCCGATCCCTCGCGATGAGTGATGCCCGACCCGACAACCGGCGGAAGGGAGGGCGCGACCGCGAGCACGCGGCGATGCTGGCCAAGCTCGCCCATGTTGCCGGATCTGCGCCGATCGTCGAGACGGTTCTGGTCGGCTGCGCGATGACGGCTGCGACCGGCTATGCGTGGTTCGGAGCGTCGCAGGGCGGATTCGCTTTCGCCGAAGTCCTCGCCGTCCATGCAGGCGTGGCCGCTTTCGGCGCTGCCTGGCTCTGGACGGTCGCGCGGCGCGCGCGCGACATGCGGCTGGCGTGGCTTGCCGTCGGTGCCGCGACGTTCGTCGGCCCATTCGGAGGCGGCGGCAGCGTGCTGTGCGCGCTGCTCTTCGCCTGGTTCCGGCGCAGCACGACGAGCTTCGAGGAATGGTATGCGGCCCTGTTTCCCGAGCAGCAGGCCGAGGGTGCGCGCACCCTGTTCCAGGAGATCGTCTCCGATGCGCGCGACGACGAGGCGGCCGCCCGATCCATCGCGTCCTTCACCGACATCCTCGCATTCGGCACGTTCGAGCAGAAGCAGGCGCTGCTGGCGCTGATCGCCACCTATTTCCGTCCGGCCTTCGCGCCGGCACTGAAGAGCGCGCTCGGTCATCCGGAGCCCGCCATCCGTGTGCAGGCCGCCACGGCCGTGGCGCAGATCGAACAGCGTTTCCTGCGCCGGTCGCTCGATCTGGATGCGGAGCTTGCGCGCCGGCCGCGCGATTTCCCGCTCGTCTTCGCCGCGGCCCGCCACTACGACGACTACGCCTTCACCGGCCTGCTCGACCACGACCGACAGGCGGAAAACCAGCGCCGCGCGCTCAAGCTCTACAACGACGCGCTCGCGCTAGTTCCCCAAGACGGACGCCTCGAGCTCGGGGTGGGGCGGCTGCTGGTGCGGATGGGCGAGTACCGGACCGCCGCGGATCTGCTCGCCAGTGCCGCCAACGGCGGCCGGCTCAAGCCCGCCGGTGCTGTTTGGTATCTCGAATGCCTGTTCCGGCTCGGCGCGTTCGATCGGCTGCGCGAGGCGGCGGCGCGCATCGTGCCGCTGCTCGAAGGCGACGAGACTGCCGATCCGCGCCTGCGCGAGGCGGCCCGCCTCTGGCTGCCGGTCTGACCGATGGCCGATTTCGAACCTGGCCGGGATCTCACGCGCGACGGCGGTCAGGCCGATATCTGCCTGCTGCTGGAGGGCACCTACCCGTATGTCTCGGGTGGCGTCTCGACCTGGGTGAACGACCTGATCCGCGCGCAGTCGCACCTGCGCTTCCACTGTGTGGCGCTGCTGGCCGACCGCAAGGAGCGCGTCTTCAAGTATCCGATTGCCGAGAACGTCGTCGGCCTCACGCATGTCTATCTGCAGCAGCCGGACGCCGGACCTTCGTCTGCGCGCAGTCTGCGCAAGCTTTTCCGTAAGCTCGAACCGTCGCTGCTGTCGATCCAGGGGCGGGGGACGATCGGCGACCTCGACCGGGTGCTTTCCATTCTCGCACCCCGACGCGCCGATCTCGGCGCCGAGACGCTGCTCAATTCGCCCGAGGCATGGAACACGCTCGTGCGGATGTACGAGGCGACGGTGCCTGACTGCTCCTTCCTCGACTATTTCTGGACGTGGCGCGCCCAGCTGGGCGGGCTCTTCGCGTGCCTCCTGACGCCTTTGCCCGCCGCGCGCGTCTACCACACCATCTCGACCGGCTATGCCGGCCTGATGGCGACGCGCGGCGCGCTGGAAACCGGCAGGCCGTGCTTCGTCACCGAGCACGGCATCTACACGAACGAGCGCCGTATCGAGATCACGATGGCCGACTGGCTGTCGTCCAACCGTCCCCGGGCGCTCGCCGTCGAGCGCGAAAGGCGCGATCTCAAGGATCTCTGGATCGACACGTTCATCTCCTATTCGCAGTGCCTCTATTCGGCCGCGCGTTCGATCGTGACGCTTTATGAAGGAAACCAGGCCATGCAGCGGCGCGACGGCGCGCCGCAGTCGCGCCTGCGCATCATTCCCAACGGCATCGACTACGACGCCTATGCGGCCGTCCCGCGCGAGGATGCCGGGCGTCCGCCGACCGTGGCGCTGATCGGCCGCGTCGTGCCGATCAAGGACATCAAGACGTTCATCCGCGCGGTCGCCGTGGCGCATCGCGAAGTGCCCGATCTCCAGGCCCTGATCCTCGGCCCGGAGGACGAGGATCCGGCCTATGCGGCCGAATGCAAGGATCTGGTGCGCATGCTGAAGCTCGAAAGCACGCTCAGATTCATGGGGCGTCAGAAACTGACCGACTGGCTCGGGAAGATCGATGCGCTGGCGTTGACCTCGGTGTCGGAAGCCCAGCCCCTGGTCATTCTCGAAGGCGGTGCCGCCGGCGTGCCGACCGTCGCGACGGATGTGGGTGCGTGCCGGGAGATGATCGAAGGCCGTTCCGACGAGCTCCCTGCGCTCGGGCCGGGCGGCGAGGTCACGCCGCTTGCGGATCCCCAGACGACGGGTCGCGCACTTGCCCGCCTGCTCAAGGACAAGAACTGGCATGCACGCTGTTCGGCGGCGATCAAACGGCGCGTCGAACTTCTCTACAACAAGAAGACCATCGATGCCGTCTATCGAGATCTCTACGAGGAATACAGGAACGCTCCCGACATGCGGCCCGGCGCAAAGGCTGCCTGATGGCTGGTATCGGCTTCTCCCTGCGCGAACTGGCGCGCTCCGACGACGTGATGGGGTCGCTGCGGGCGTTCATGCACGCGACACTCGTGGCGGCGGGGCCCTGGCTGGTGACGATCCTCGCGCTCGGCACGCTTTCGATGATTGCCGACGACGTGTCGCGCAATGCCGAAGTGGCGCTGTTCCGCATCATCGTCATCTACAATTTCGGCTTTTCGCTGATCTTTGCAGGCCCGATCTCGATCGTCGTCACGCGCTATCTGGCCGACCGGATCTACCTGCGCGACGTCACCGAGGGGCCCGGCATGCTGCTGGGCGCGTTCGCGCTGATGCTGGCCACGCAAGGACCGCTCGCGATCGGGTTCTACGGCTTTGCGGTCGAAGCGCCGCTGGGCGTGCGGCTGGTCGCGATCGCGGGATACCTGCTGACGGGGGCACTGTGGATCGCCGCGGTCTTCCTGTCGACGCTCAAGGACTTCCGTTCGATCACCTACAGCTTCGTCATCGGCATGTCAGTCGGCCTCGTCAGCGGCGCGCTGCTGGCGGGCTTCGGCGCGGTCGGGCTGCTCGCGGGCTTCACGATCGGGCTGGTCGTCGTGCTTTTCGCGCTCGTCGCGCGCATCCTCGCCGAGTATCCGTATCCGGTCGTGCGGCCGTTCGCGTTCCTCGCCTATTTCAGGCGCTATTGGGACCTCGCCGCGATGTCGTTCTGCTACAACGCGGCAATCTGGATCGACAAATGGGTGATGTGGCTGTCGCCAGAACGCGAGGTCGAGGCGGGCGTGCTGGTCTCGTATCCGGACTACGACAGCGCGATGTTCCTTGCGTATCTGTCGATCCTGCCGGCGATGGCGCTGTTCGTGCTGATCGTCGAAACGTCCTTCTTCGAGCGCTATCTCGCCTTCTTCCGCGAGATCCAGCGCCACGGCACGTGGGCGCGCCTGCGAGCGGCCCAGATCGATCTGATGGACAGCGTTGGCGAGGGATTTCGCGTGCTGGTCGTCCTGCAGGGCTCGCTGAGCTATCTCGCGATCCTGCTTGCACCCGTGCTGTTCGAGGCGCTCGGGCTGGGCTTCGCGCAGCTCGCGATGTTCCGCTTCGGCGTGCTGGGGGCGCTGTTCCACGCGCTGCTGCTGTTCGTGCTGATCGTCTTCGCCTATTTCGATCTCCGGCGCCTCGCGCTGAAGATCGTATTGTTTTTCCTGCTGCTGAACGCCGTCTCGTCCGGCGTGACGCTGTGGGCCGGGTTCGCGTGGTACGGCTATGGCTATTTTCTGTCGGCGGCGGCGACATTCTCGATCGCCTACGCGATCATGCTGCGCAAGATCGCGAACCTCCCTTATCTCGTCTTCGTCGAGATCAACCCTTCCGTCAAACGCGGATGAACAAGGAATCGACATGTCCGTCTTTCTCGTGACTGGTGGCGCCGGTTTCATCGGGTCCCATCTCGTCGATTCGCTGCTGGCCGACGGGCATGGGGTGCGCGTGCTCGACGATCTTTCGACGGGCAAGCGCGCGAATGTCGACCCGCGCGCCGAGCTGACTATCGGCGATGTCGGCGATCCTGCGACTGTCGCGCGTGCCGCATCCGGGGTCGACGGGATCGCGCATCTTGCCGCGATCGCCTCGGTCCAGCGCGGGAACGAGGATTGGGCCGGGACCCACCGCACGAACCTGACGGCGGCGATCCACGTCTTCGACGCGGCACGCCGGGCGAAAGCGGGCAGTCCGGTGCCGGTCGTCTACGCGTCGTCGGCGGCGATCTATGGCGACAATCCCGAGTTGCCGTTGGCAGAGACCGCGCGCCCGCGGCCTCTGTCGGCGTACGGCGCCGACAAGCTGGGTTGCGAGCTGCATGCGCGGGTCGGAGGTGTCGTGCACGGCGTGCCGACCGCCGGCTTCCGCTTCTTCAACGTCTTCGGTCCCCGGCAGGATCCGAAAAGCCCCTATTCCGGGGTGATCTCGATCTTCGCGGACCGTGTGCGTGCAGGGGCGGCATGCCGTATCCAGGGCGATGGCGGGCAGGCGCGCGATTTCGTCTATGTCGCCGACGTGGTCGCGGCCCTACGGGCCGGCCTCGCGGCGGCGAGCGCCGAGGCGCCCGTCTTCAATGTCGGGACCGGCATTTCGACCCGCATCGTCGATCTCGCGCTGATCCTGCAGCATCTTGCCGGTTCGAAGGCCGGCCCGGAATTTACCGATGCGCGGGCGGGCGATATCCGCCTCTCGCTGTGCGATCCGGCGAAGCTCAAGGCGCTGGGCTGGCATCCGCGCATGCCGCTCGAGGACGGCCTGCGCCTGACGCTCGCCTCGTTCGGCTAGGAACGCCTCAGAACGAGGTCCAGCACAGTTCGTGCTTGTTGTGGAAGAGATGGCGCAGACGGCCGCCGGGGATAGCGGCGAAGCGCCGTGCGGTCTCGTGGTCGGTCGCGCCCTGGAACTTGATCGTGCAGACCATGCGGCGGGCCAGTCCGCTCGCCCGCCAACGTTCGACCAGTTCGAGCAGGCGTGCCGGATAGCAGATCACGTCGCTGAACAGCCAGTCGACGGGGCCGATCTCCTCCGGCGTCAGCCCGAAGGCGCTCGCCTGCTTCCATTCCACGCCCTGCATGGCGGCGATCGAAGGGTCGAGCGGGGCCTTGTCGATGGCGAGCACCGAAGCACCAAGCTTCGCGAGTACCCAGGTCCAGCCGCCGGGCGATGCGCCCAGATCGACGCAACGTTCGCCCGGCTTCGGCATCTCGCCCGCGAGCGTCAGCGCTTCCCATAGTTTCAGGTAGGCGCGGCTGGGCGGTCCCGACCTGTCCTCGACGAAGCGACATTCGCCGTCGGGAAACGGGCTCGAGCAGCGCGCGCTGACCAGCATCGTCTGCGGGTCGAGCAGCATCCAGGCACCGAGCGGTGCGGCCGGCACCGGGCTGCCGAAGACCAAGGGTTTCGCCGATACCTTCGGCAGCTCGCCGGCGATCAGCGTCGCGCGGCGATGGTGCGCGTGCGCGTGGAGCGACCAGTTGCGCTGGATCGCGCGCAGCGCCTTTGCGGCTTGGCCGATCGAGGGGGCCGGAAGATGCACGGGCTCGAGCCAGACATTCTGGGCCCAGGCCGAGCTCCGGGCGGGACCCGGCGCCAGAAGCAGCCGCCCGTACTCGGCCGATACGTCGCCGAGTTCCTCGCGCAGCGGCTCGACGAAGCCGTCGGCGGCAAGATAGGCGGCGAACGTTTCCAGTCGGATTCTCCATGTCTTGCGGACCGCGCCAATATAGGAACTCGCCGGTGCGCTTGCCAGCACGGGTGCGGGCGCGCGAAGGTGATGCGTGCAACCGACGCGTTCGATCCGTCTCCTCGCAAGCTGGCTTCCGGTCGCCCTGACCGCGACGGTCCTCCTGCAGACCGTCGTCGGGCACGTGGAACTCCGCCCGGTCGCCCTTGTCCTGACGGTCGTCTGGCTCGCGGTCGTCTTTCCGGCGACGCGCGCGACCGAGCGCGCTTTCGTGGCGGCCACGCTGGTATCCTGCGCCGCCGTTGTCGCGATCGGTGCCGACTGGCGCGCCCTGCTCGGGACCGGGCTCGACCGGGCGACGGCATTCGTGGCCTTGCTCGCGTCGCTCGGGCTCCTGCGCGATGCCGCACGGACGTCGCGGGCAGTCCGGCGCGCCGGCAACTGGCTGATCCGGCAGTCGCCGAGCTGGCGTTTCCTCGCGATCGCGCTGGGCGGCCACGGGTTCGGGATCGCGCTCAATATGGGGGCGGTCACGCTGCTCGGCACGCTGATCAAGCGGTCGAACACGCTCGCGGCGGCCGGCGGCGACGCCGAGATCGTCGCAATCCGCGAGGAGCGGATGAACGTCGCGCTGCTGCAGGGCTTCTTCGCGATGCTGGTCTGGTCGCCGATGGCGATTTCGGTCGCGTTCACGCTCTCGATGATCCCGTCGGTGACGTGGTTCCAGATCGGTCCGCCGGCATTCGCGATCGCGGCGCTGTTCCTGGCGACCGGATGGGTCGTCGACCGCATCAAGTGGCCGCCGTCCCGGCGCCGGTCGCGCCCGCAGCCCGGCCCGAAACCACCGGCGAGCGATGCGTTGCCGATGCTCGGCATCATCGTTGCCCTCGTGTCGACGGTGCTCGGCGCCAAGGCGCTGTTCGGGCTCGGCATGGTCGAAGCGATCGCGTGGTTCGCCGGCCTCTTCGCGCTCGGATGGCTGTTCGTGCAGTACCTGCGCGCGGGCATCCGTGGGGCATTCGTCGCGACCGGCCGGCGGCTCGCCCGCCACGTCGCGCGCTTCGTGCCCGATACACGCGGCGAGCAGATCGTCCTCGGCTCGGCGAGCTTCATGGGCGTCACGCTGGCCACGCTCCTGCAGGGGCTCGGCGTCTCGGCGCTGCTCGACGCCTGGCAGCCGCCCGGCGCGGTCCTTTCGCTGGCGATCGTGCTTTTCATCGTGGTGGGGTCGCAGTTCGGCGTCGTGGCGCTCGTCACCAGCGCCATCGCCGGCGGTGCCGCGATGGGCATGGCCCGCATGCCGATGACGGCCCTCGACCTCGTCCTGTCGCTGCAGGTCGGCTGGTGCCTGTCGGCGACGCTGTCGGCCTATTCCGGCGGCACGATGCTGATGGCGCGGATCATCGACCGGGATCCGTCGATCTTCCGCACGTGGAACCTTCCCTGGGCGGTCGTCTGCTACGTGCTGTTCGCGGCGATCGCGTGGTGGCGCATCTAGGCGCGAAGCACGCAAGCGGCCTCGTCCCACAGTGTCCGCGATGCCGCATGCAGCAGCGGACCCACATGCCGGCGGGCGTCGTAGTCGCCGCCATTGTCGAGAAATGCGGCATGCCCGCCAGACTCGCGTACGGCGAGCGATCCTGCCGCGTGGTCCCACGGCAGCGTGCGCGTGAAGCACGCGAAACCGAGACGCCCGCGCGCCATGTCGAGATAGACCGCCCCGGCGCAGCGGTCGTCGACGAATCGGCCGAACCGGCCGGATTCCTCGGCCCGCTTGCGCAGTGTCTTGCCGTAGACGGCGACATCCGGGCCCGGCGTGAGGCGTGCCGGCGTGCCGTTGAAGCGCGCACCGCCGCCCTTTTCCGCCACGAGCAGGTCGCGCGTCAGCGGTTCGTAGATCCAGCCGGCGACGGGTTCCCCACCCACGGCGAGCGCCACGATCGAGCAGAACGGCGTGCGGCTGCCAGCGAAATTGGCCGTGCCGTCGAGCGGATCGATGATCCAGACAGGCGCGCTCTCGCCCAGCCGGTCGAGGACCGCGCGGTCGCCGGCGACGGCTTCCTCGCCGACAACGCTGCTGCCCGGCAGCAGGGCCGCGAGCGCCGGCGTCAGGCGTGCCTCGGCATCAAGATCGGCGGCCGTGACGTAGTCGTTCGGACCCTTGAGCGAGATGTCCGCGGCCGCGAGCGCCTTGAAGCGCGGCACGATCGCGGCGTCGGCGACTTCGGCGATCAGGGCGGCGACGCGGTCGATGACGGAAGCGGAAAGCATGGAGTGGCGTTAAAGCAGCTTCGCGCGGACGGCAAGACCATTCCGCGCCGCGGTCATCAGGCCACGCAGTCGCGCGACAGCTTGCATGCCGCGGCGTCGGTCTCGATCTGCACCGTCGCATGGCCGATCGAATGGTGCTCGCGCAGTTCGTCCGCCAGTGCCGACAGGAACGCGTCGCCGGGATGGCCTGCCGGCATCACGAGATGCGCGGAGAGCGCCGTCTGCGTCGTGCTCGTCGCCCAGATATGCAGATCGTGCAGGCCGGCGACGCCCGGCCGCCCGGCCAGGAATTCGCGCACGGCCTGCGGGTCGATGCCTGCCGGCACGCCGCCGAGCGACAGGGCGAGGCTGTCCTTGAAAAGCTGCCAGGTGCCCCAGACGATCACGGCGACGATGGCAAGGCTCGCCGCGGGGTCGATCCAGAGCCAGCCCGTCGCCATTGCGGCCGCACCCGCCAGGACCACGCCTGCCGAGATCAGCGCGTCTCCGGCCATGTGCAGGTATGCCCCGCGGATGTTGAGATCGTGCCGCCGGCCGGACGCGAACATCCAGGCCGTGAACCCGTTGATCGCGATGCCGACCGCCGCGACGGCCATGACGACGCCGCCTTCGACCGGTTCGGGCCGTCCGAACCGGAGGACCGCTTCCCAGGCGATCGCGCCGACGGCGACCAGCAGGATGACGGCATTAAAAAGGGCGGAAAGGATTGACGCGCCGCGCAGCCCGAACGTGAAACGCGCCGACGGCGGGCGCTTCGCCAGCAGGGCCGCGGTCCATGCGACAGCCAGTCCGAGGACATCGGACAGGTTGTGGCCGGCGTCGGCGAGCAGGGCGACCGAGTTGGCGTAGAGGCCGAAGGCGGCCTCGGTCGCGACGAAGGCCGTGTTCAGCACGATCCCGATGGCGAAGACGCGGCCGAAATCGGCCGGGGCGTGACCGTGGCCGGCGTGCGAATGCCCGTGTCCGTGGTCATGATCGTGCGGCACGGCGGCGGCCCGCTACTCGGTCCGGAACGGCTTCTGGCGGGCCGTCCGGCCCATTTCGTCGAGCAGGGCGCGCGCCATTGCCCCGTAGGCCGCCATCTCGTCGACGGGCGTGCCCAGCAGCGTGGCGGTTCCCTGCCAGAGTCGGACACCGCGCGCATCGTCGAGGCTGAGCGTGAGCTGGAACTGGACGGAGCCGGAGCCGCCGCCTTCGGAGCGGCGGGGATTGGCGAGGCTGTCCTCGGTCGTGGAATAGAGATTGAGCCGCACGCGGGCATCGTCCCGATCTGCCTGGATCGAACCGATCCCGGGCGGGGGGCCGGCGCGGCCGATCTGCTGGACCGTCGTCTCGAAATTCATCGACAGGGTGCCGGCGCGGTCATCGATATGCCGGCCCTTGCGCTCCAGCGCCCGCTCGATCTGCTGCTTCAGGCGGCGGTTGTCGCGCGTGTCGTCGAATGGCCGGACACGCAGCGTCGCTTCGGCCGGGATGTCGCGGAAAGCCTGCGCATTGATCCGGCCGGGCGCGCGGGCGTCGGGGGCTTCCTGCGCTGCGGCCGGCAGTCCTGTGAAGATCAGCAGGAGGAATGTGAAGACGCGGAGCATCGGCGGCGACTCGACGGGATTGCGGGACGGTCTCGGGGACGGAGCCAGTATAAATGCTGGCGTCAGACCGGTCGCCGCCGAATTTCGGGCTTTCCCGGGGCGCAGAAGATCGAATGCAGGGTCTTCAGGATCTCGATCGCGTCGGATCCGGCGAGCCTGTAGTAGATCGTCTGCCCCTCGCGACGGGTCAGCACGAGCCTGTCGGTCCGCAGCCGCGCCAGATGCTGCGAGAGCGCCGATTGCGACAGGTCGAGCACGGCTTCCAGCGCGCCGACCGAGCGCTCGCCGCCGGCCAGATGGCAAAGGATCGTCAGACGCCGTTCGTTGGCCATCGCCTTGAGGAGGGCGGTCGCTTTCCGGGCGCTGGCTTGCAGACGTTTGGGATCCATCGATGGACGTTTAGTACGACCGGCGGGGATGCTCAAGCGTGCAGGCGGGCCGGCGACAGTTCCGACGGTCGCACGCCCATCGCGGCGACGTCGTCCGGCAGCCCCCTGCCGCGCACGAAGCCCGCGACGATCCGGCCGACGGCGGGGCTCGTCATGATGCCGTAGCCGCCGGGGGCCGCGGCCCAGTGCAGGCCCTCGACGCGGTCGTCCGGACCCAGGACCGGGCACTTGTCGGCGACGAAGCAGCGCAGCCCGGCCCATTTGCGCCGGATCCGCTCGACCTTCATCGTCGTAGCACCTTCGACGCGCTCGGCGCACTCGGCGACGTCGATATCCTCGGGCTGCGCGTCGCAGGGCTCCGACGGCGTCTCGTCGGCCGGCGAGGCGAGCATGAGGCCGGCTTCCGGCTTGAAATAAAACGTCTCGTCGATCTCGCAGGCCATCGGCCAGCCCGCGAGCGTTGCCGCCGCGAAGGGAACTTCGAAGACGAATGCCGTCCGGCGCTTCGGCACGATGCCGATGGGTCGCGCACCGGCAAGTGCTCCGACCCTGTCGGCCCAGGCGCCGGCCGCATTGACGATCTGCGCCGCCCGGAATGTGCCGGCCTTCGTGCGCAGCGTCCACATGCCGGCCGAACGGTCGAGATGCTGGAGTTCGGCATCGCAGGCGAGCGTGCCGCCCGCGGCCTTGAAGCCCTTCAGGTAGCCGCGATGGATCGCATGGACGTCCATGTCCATCGCCGCCGCGTCGTAGAGCGCGCGCGCGAGCCATGCCGGATCGAGCGGCGGGCAGAGCGTCAGCGCTTCCTTCCGGTCGATCTCGACGACTGTGCCGGGCAGCGCCTCGGCCAGTCCCTTTTCGACGGACGCATCCTTGCCGGCGGCAGCGATGAACAGCGCGCCGCGTGGGCTAAGCAGCGGATGCTCGGTGAAGCCGGGCGGTGGTGTTTCGAAGAATTCGCGGCTGGCGCACGTGATCTGGCGGATCACCCGCGGGCCGTACGCCTCTTCGAAAAGTGCCGCCGACCGTCCGGTCGTGTGGTAGCCGGGTTGGGCTTCTGTCTCGAGAAGCAGGACGCGGTGCGTGGAAGCCAGCGCGTAGGCGCATGAAGCGCCGACGGCGCCCGCGCCGACGATGGCGACGTCGAAATCGGTCATGCCTTCATGCCTAGTCGGCCGCGTGCGGCTGGGGATGCGCCGTGTCGTGCGCGCGCTCCTGCTGGGCCAGGTTGAGCGCGATGGCGCCGATCGACTTGGTGTAGCCGGCCAGCAGGACATAGAGGGCCGGCACGATGAAGCTCGTCATCAGCGTGGCGAACGACACGCCGCCGATGATGACCCAGCCGATCGCCTCGCGGCTTTCCGCACCCGCACCATGGGCGCTGGCGAGCGGAACCGCGCCCACGACCGTCGCGATCGACGTCATCAGGATGGGCCGCAGGCGCTGGACGGCGGCGTTGAGTACCGCGTCGCGGATCGACTGGCCTTCCTCGCGCAGCTGGTTGGCGAACTCCACGATCAGGATGCCGTTCTTCGCCATCAGTCCGATCAGCAGAATCATGCCGATCTGGCTGTAGACGTTGAGCGAGATGCCCGTGAAGTAGAGCGCGCCGAGGCCGCCCGTGACGGCCAGCGGGACCGACAGCATGATGATCAGCGGGTGGATCCAGCTCTCGAACTGGGCGGCCAGGACGAGGAACACGATCACGAGCGCCAGACCGAAGGTGAAGTAGAGCGACGCGGCGGATTCCTTGAACTCCTGGCTCTGGCCGCGATAGCTGATGCGGGCTTCCGGCGGAAGCTCCTCGGCCGCAAAAGTTTCCATGACCGTCAGGGCCTCGCCCAGCGTGAAGCCGGGTGCCAGCGACGCCGTCAGCGTGATCGAGCGCAGTCGGTCGACGCGGTTGAGCTCTGCCGGGCCGGCGGCTTCGGTGAGCGTGACGAGCGTTGACAGCGGGATGAGCTGCTGCGTCGTCGCCGATCGCACGAAGATGCTGGCAAGGTCCTGCGGCGTGGCGCGGTCCTGAAGGCGCGCCTGCAGGATCACGTTGTACTCCTCGCCGCGATCGACATAGGTCGACACGTTGCGCGACCCGAACATCGTCTCGAGCGTGCGGCCGATCGAATCGATCGACACGCCGATGTCGGCGGCGCGGGCGCGGTCGATGCGCACGCGCAGCTCGGGCTTGGTCTCGCGGTAGTTGGAGTCGACGTTGAGGAAACGCGGATCCTGCGAGAGGCGGACCATCATCAGGTCGCGCCAGCCGCGCAGCGTCTCGTACTCCGTGCCACCGAGCACGAACTGGATCGGCGGCTGGAAGCCGCGCTGGCCAAGCGACGGCGGGTTCAGCGCGAAGGCGCGCACGCCGGGCAGGCCGGCGATGCGCGGGAAGACTTCGCGCACGATGTCCTGCTGCTTGATTTCCCGACCCGACGGCTTGGGCGCACCGTTCTCGGAATTGGCGTAGCGCTTGCCCCACGGCTTGAGACGCAGGAACAGCAGGCCCGAATTGACCGGTGCCGGGCGCTGGAAGCCCGGCGCGATGTTGGCCATGATCACGGCCGACGTGCCGTTCTCGATGTACGGGCGAAGGATGCGTTCGATCTCGATGACCGAATCGGCCGTGTAATTGTAAGAAGCGCCCTCCGGTGCCGTTACCGGGATGACGACGACGCCGCGGTCCTCGATCGGCGTGAATTCCTTCGGGATCGCGACAAAGAAGACATAGGCGAGGCCGGAGATCATGATGCCGCTGCCGATGACGACGAGGGGTGCGCGCAGCGTGCGGTCGAGAATCCAGCGGTACCCTTCGTTGATCGCGACGAAGATCTTCTCGGTCAGCAGGTAGAGCTTGCCTTCGCTTTCGTGCGACTTCAGCAGCTTCGAGCACATCATCGGCGAAAGCGTCAGCGCGACCAGACACGAGAATGCGACCGCCGCGGCAAGCGCGATGCCGAATTCGGTGAACAGACGGCCCGTATTGCCCTCCATGAACGAGATCGGCACGAACACGGCCATCAGCGTCAGCGTGGAGGCGAGCACGGCGAAGGTGATCTGCCGGGCGCCGCGCACGGCAGCCAGCAGGACCGGTTCGCCCTTCTCGATGCGCGCGTGGATGTTCTCCAGCACGACGATGGCGTCGTCGACGACGATGCCGATCGCCAGCACGAACGCGAGCAGCGTCAGCACGTTGAGCGAATAGCCAAGCGCGGCGATGACCGTGAACGAGCCGATCACCGAAACCGGAATGGCGACGGTCGGGATGATCGTCGCGCGCCACGAACGCAGGAAGACGAAGATCACGCAGATGACGAGGCCGATGCCGATCGCAAGCGCGTGATAGACCTCGAAGATCGACTGTTCGATGAAGACCGATTCGTCGTAGCCGACGAGCACGTCGATGCCTTCAGGGAACGACTCCTGCAGGCGCTTCATCTCGTCCTTGGCGCCCTTGGCCACCGACAGCGTGTTGCCGGTGGACTGGCGCAGGATGCCCACGCCGACGGCCGTCTTGCCGTTGGCGCGCAGGCCGGAACGCTCGTCCTCGGGGCCGATCTCGACCCGGGCGACCTCGCCGAGGCGGATCTGGTAGCCCTGTCGCGTCGCGATGACGACGGCGTTGAACTGTTCGACGGTTCCCAGACGCGAATCCGTCTTCACCGTGAATTCGCGCTGCGTGGATTCGATGCGGCCCGAGGGCAGCTCGACGTTCTGGCGGCGGATCGCGGTCTCGACGTCGTCGACCGTCAGGCCGCGCGCGGCGAGGGCCTGGCGGTCGAGCCAGACGCGCATCGCGAACCGCCGTTCGCCGGAGATGTTGACCTGCGCCACGCCGGGCACGATCGACAGGCGGTCGACGAGGTTGCGGCGGGCGAAATCGGTCAGCTCGAGCTGGCTGAACCGGTCCGAATTGAGCGTGAACCACACGATCGCGCGCTGGTCGCCGTCGACCTTCGCGATGATCGGATCGTCCACGCCGTCGGGAAGGCGGGCGCGCACGCGCGCCACGCGGTCGCGCACGTCGGCCGACGCGGCGTCGATGTTGCGGTCGAGGCGGAACTCGATCGAGACGTTCGAGCGTTCCTCGCGGCTGTTCGACGTGATCGCCTTGACGCCCTCGATCCCGGCGACCGCGCCTTCGATGATCTCTGTGACGCGCGTCTCGACGACCTGGTTGGCCGCTCCCTTGTAGATCGTCGTGACCGAGACGATCGGCGGATCGATCGCCGGATACTCGCGCACCGGCAGGCGCTGGAAGGCGGCGATGCCGAGCACCACCACCAGAAGACTCAGGACGGTCGCGAAAACCGGCCGCTTGATCGAAATGTCGGACAGGACCATCGGTCGTTCCTGGCTTGAGGGGGGATCAGGAATTCGGCGTCGGAGTGAAGGGCCTTGCGTTCACGGGAAGGTTCGGGCGCATGCGCTGGAGGCCGCGCACGATGATGCTGTCCGAGAGCGCGACGCCCTGGACTACCTCGACCTGGCCCTGCATGCGCACGCCGAGCGTGACCTCGCGGCGCTGCGCGCGCCCGTCGACGACCGTGTAGATGAACTGGCGCACGCCTTCGGCGACGAGGGCGTCCTCGGGCACGATGATCGCGTTCTCGCGCGTCGCGACGGCGAGCGAGACGGTCAGGAACATGCCGGGCTTGAGGTTGAAGTCGGCGTTGTCGAACGTTCCGTTGAGGCGTGCGGCGCGCGTCGCCGGGTCGATGCGCGTGTCGATTGCCGTGACCTCGCCGATGAACTCGCGGCCGGGGAAGGCCGGCGTCATCGCGACGACGGCGAGACCCGCTCGCAGCCGGCCGAGATACTGCTCGGGCACCGAGAATTCGACCTTGATCGTCCGCACGTCGTCCAGCGTGGTGATCGCCGTGCCGGGCTGCACGAGCGCGCCGAGGCTGACCTGCCGGAGGCCGACGCGGCCCTCGAACGGGGCGGTGATCCGGAAATCCTCGAAGCGCGCGTCGGCGGCGCGCAGACGCGACTCGTTCTGCCGAATTCGCCCTTCGGCGGCACGCAGCTGGCTTTCGAGCTGGTCGACACGGGCTTCCGGCGCGTTGCCCGACGCGCGCAGCGCACGCGTCCTGTCGAGCTGCTGGCGGATCTCGTCGGCGACCGCGCGGGCCTGCTGGATCTCGGCACGGACGGCTTCGGTGTCGGCCGCGCGCTCCCGGCTTTCGAGCTCGACCAGGACCGCGCCGGCACGGACGGTCTGGCCCTCCTGGAAATTGATCCGCGCGATGTTGCCGGTCTGCTTTGCCGCGACGACGACGGACTCGTTCGCGCGCGCCGTTCCGACGGCTTCGACGCGTTCGACCACGCGGATGGCGCGGGGATTCGTGACTTCGACGACCGGGGCCGCCGCGGCCGGCCGCGAAACGTCGGCGCCGCCCGTGCCTGCCTTGGACTGATAGAAGTACCAACCGCCACCGCCGACGCCGACGAGTACCGCCACTACCGCGAGCTGACCGATTACGCGCATCTGCGTTCTAACTCCGCCTTCGTCGCCTGTTCATCGGCCGGCCCGAACTAGCAACATCCAAGCCAAGCCACACCGTTTCGGCTTGTCGATAAGACAATCCGGTTGGCCGGAGAATTTAAGGCCCGCATGCCCCCAAAGGAAGCACTTGATCTGTTACAGCCTGTAATCTACCGCCATATCGGGCACTTGGGCAGCACCCTCTTGGGCTTCCAAGTCGGCGGCGATCATGGGAGAACTTGGTTCGCTGTCCCGTTTTCTTCCAGCGACGGTCAGAAATGTCCGATTCCGTCTATCGACGACGCTTCCCGGCCGGGCGACTGCTCTTCAACGAAGGGCATGCGGCGGATGCGGCATACATAATCGAAACCGGAGCGGTGGAGATCTTCGTCGAGTTCGCCGGCGAGCGGACCCGCCTCGCGGTCCTGGGGCCGGGGGAGATTTTCGGCGAGATGGCGCTTGTCGACGATGCCCCCCGCTCGGCGGCAGCATTCGTCCTCGAGGACTGCGAAGTCATCGTCGTCGAGCGCGGGCAGATAAAGCGCGAACTGGATCAGGCCACGCCGATGATGCAGATCCTGCTGCGCACGCTGATCCATCGGTTGCGCGTCGCCACGTCGAGCCTGCCGCAGATGCAGATGCCGATATCCACGGACGAGGCCGCCCGCGTGATCGCGCGCATCAAGAGCGAACACGAGGTCCGCCGCGCGATCGACGGCGGCGAACTCGTTCCGTTTCTCCAGCCGATCGTGCGCCTCGACGACGGCGTGACCGTCGGG
Organism: Tagaea sp.; assembly: GCA_965279565.1. GTDB lineage: Bacteria > Pseudomonadota > Alphaproteobacteria > CACIAM-22H2 > CACIAM-22H2 > Tagaea. Next base: position 1,932,057 of record OZ257249.1, read on the forward strand.
TTCGAAGCATTGGTGCGCTGGCACCATCCCCAGCAGGGCCTGTTGGGGCCGGAAGCGCTCCTCGGATCGGCAGAGCGGGCCGGGCTGCTGGAAGCACTCGACCTGATGGTCGTGCGCGAAGCTGCCCGCATGCTCGCCGCCCTCAACCGGCGTCTGGCACTGGCTGGCCGGCGGCCGGTGTTCCTGTCGGCGAATTTCGGAGCCGCGCACTTCGCCGACGACCGGCTGGCCGACATGCTCGCCGAGATCCTCGCCGAAGCGAGCCTGCCGCCCGAGCGCCTGAAGGTCGAGATCACCGAGACGACGCTGATCGTCAATCGCGACGCGCACAGGGCGCTTGCCCGCATCAAGGCGCTCGGCGCCTCGATCAGTCTCGACGATTTCGGTACGGGCTATTCCGGACTTTCCTATCTCTCCCAGTTCCCGATCGACTATCTCAAGATCGACAAGAGCTTCGTCGCCACGATGCTGGACGACCGCAAGACCGGCGAGATCATCCGCTCGGTCGTCCAGCTCGCGGGCCAGCTCGAGATCGACGCGATCGCGGAAGGCGTGGAAACGCATGCGCAGGCCGAGTTCCTGCGTGCCGCGGGATGCGTCTACGGCCAAGGTTTCCTCTATGGTACGGCCCAACCCGCCGAACAGGCCTGCGCCGGCCTCTTCGACCGCCAATGAGCGACGGACGACCATGACGACACAACTGATCACGCATCCGGCCTGCCTCGACCACGATCCGGGCGCCTACCATCCGGAGAATCCGCGCCGGCTCGAAGCCGTCCTGGCGGGTCTGGCCGACGACCGGTTCAAGGGGCTCGAGCGCACGCTTGCCCCGCGCGCGTCCGACGACGCGCTGTGCCTCGTCCATCCGCGCGCCTTCGTCGAGGCGGTGCTCGGCTCGATCCCGCCGATGGGCCGCCACCAGATCGACGGCGACACGATCGTGTCGCCGGGTTCGGAAGACGCGGCCCTGCGTGCTGCGGGCGCCGTCGTCGCGGGAATCGACGCGGTGTGCGAAGGGCGTGCGCGCAACGCCTTCGCCGCCGTGCGCCCGCCCGGGCACCATGCCGAGGCGGCGCAGGCGATGGGTTTCTGCATCTTCAACAACGTCGCGGTCGGAGCACTGCACGCGCGCGTGCGCCACGGGCTGCGGCGCATCGCGGTGATCGATTTCGACGTGCATCACGGCAACGGCACGCAGCACATGTTCGAGCGCGACCCCGACCTGTTCTACGCGTCCTCGCACGAATGGCCGCTCTATCCGGGTACCGGTGCGGCCAGCGAGCGCGGGATCGGCAACATCGTCAACGCGCCGCTCGCCGGCGGTTCCGACGGGCGCGCTTTTCGCGCCGCGTTCGAGACCACGATCCTGCCTGCACTCGACGCGTTCGCGCCCGAGCTGATCCTGATATCCGCCGGGTTCGACGCGCACGAGCTCGACCCGCTGGCGAGCCTGCGTCTCGACGAGACGGATTTCGCGTGGGTGACGCGCGCTCTGATGGACGTCGCCCGTCGCCATTCGCGCGAGCGCATCGTTTCGGCCCTCGAAGGCGGCTACGACCTCGAGGCCCTGGCGGCATCCGCCGCCGCCCATGTCGCGGCCCTGATGGAGCCCTAAAGCGGGGACGCCGGTACCCAAGGAACCGTTCCGGATCAACGATTTGTGCAGACCCGGGCATGCCGTCTGCTAGAGTAGCCGGCGGAGAAGTGGGGTCCATGGCAGACGGTCGCAAGAACATTACGCTCGCCCTGCAGGGTGGCGGGGCGCATGGCGCCTTCACGTGGGGCGTGCTCGACCGCATGCTCGAGGACGACCGCCTCGTCGTCGAGGGGATTTCGGGCACGTCGGCCGGCGCCATGAACGGTGCCGTCGTCGTCGCCGGAATGGCCGAAGGCGGCGCCCCCGCTGCCCGCGCGCTGCTGGCGCGCTTCTGGGAGCATGTCGCCGAGACCGGCCGCTACTCGATCTTCCAGCCGTCGATGTTCGACCGGATGTTCGGCAACTCGGCCAATCTCGATTTCTCGCCCTTCTACCAGGGCTTCGACATGATGACGCGCATGCTGTCGCCCTATCAGCTCAACCCCAGCGGCGACAACCCGCTGCGCGAGGCGCTTGTCGAGATGATCGATTTCGAGAAGGTGCGCGAGGGTGCCGGCGTCAAGCTATTCGTCTCCACGACCAACGTGCGCACGGGCAAGATCCGCGTCTTCCGCAACCACGAGCTCACGCCGGACGTGCTGCTCGCTTCGGCATGCCTGCCGCAGCTCTTCCAGGCGGTCGAGGTCGACGGCGAGCACTATTGGGACGGCGGGTTCATGGGCAATCCGGCGATGTTCCCGCTGATCTACAACTGCCGTGCTTCCGACATCGTGCTGATCGAGATCAACCCGATCCGCATCGAGGAACTGCCGACGACCGCGCGCGGCATCGCCGACCGCATGAACTCGATCAGCTTCAACGCGACGATGATGCGCGAGATGCGCACGATCGCGTTCGTCACGCGCCTGCTCGACCGCCACCGCCTGACCGCGCGGTCGGGCCTGCGGCGCATGTATTTCCACATGGTTCAGGCCGAGGAGGAAATGGCCGCCTTCGGCGTTTCGTCCAAGTACAATCTGGACTGGGACTTCCTGTGCACGCTGCGAAAGCTCGGACGCGAGAAGGCCGACGAGTGGCTCAAGGTCAATTTCGACATGATCGGCCAGGACTCGTCCGTCGATCTCGAGAAACTGTTCTTCTGATGATCCACACCGACCGCACCGTCGTCCCCCACGCTGTCAGCGAGCAGAGCCTCGCGACGCTCGAGCCGACCGCGACCGTCGTAGAGGCGGCGCGCATGATGGCGTATCTGCGCATCGGCGCGCTGATGGTTGTGGAAGGCGAGCGGCTCGTCGGCATCTTCTCAGAGCGCGACGCGCTGACCCGCGTGGTCGCCAAGGAGAAGGACCCGGCGACCACGCTGGTCTCCGAGGTGATGACCCCGGATCCCGTCACGATCCTACCGGAAACGACGGTCCAGCGCGCTCTCGACATCATGGCCGAGAAGGGGTTCCGCCACCTGCCGGTGGTCGAGGAGGACCGGATCGTCGCCATCGTGTCGATCCGCGATCTTTACCGCTCGGTGAAAGACCAGATGGAAACCGATATCCTGCTGCTCGCCGAAACGCTGCTGCAGGGCTGAACTTCGACCGGAGAAGACGGATGGCCGAGAACTCGGAATACGACTACGACCTGCTGGTGATGGGCTCCGGGCCAGCCGGACAGCGCGCGGCGATCCAGGCGGCCAAGCTCGGCAAGCGTGTCGCGGTGATCGAGCACAAGGCGGTCGTCGGCGGGGCCTGCACCAACACCGGCACGATCCCGTCCAAGACGCTGCGCGAAGCCGTGATGCACCTGTCGGGCTTCCGCGAGCGCAACGTCTACGGCGCTTCGTACCAGGTGAAACAGAACATCACGATGGAGGATCTCCTCTATCGCACCTCGGCCGTCATCCAGGCGGAGCTCGACGTCGTGCGCCACCAGATGCAGCGCAACGGCGTGGAACTGATCGTCGCCAACGCGAAATTCACCGGCCCCGAGACCGTGGCCCTAGTCGGCGTCGACGGCCGCGGCAAGCGCGACGTGCGCGTGCGCCGGGTCGTCGTCGCGACGGGCACGGTCGCGACGCGCTCGAAAAGCATTCCCTTCGATGGGCAGAACATCATCATCAGCGACGACATCCTCGGCCTGAAGAAACTGCCCAAGTCGCTGTGCGTGATCGGGGCGGGCGTCATCGGCTGCGAATACGCGACGATTTTCTCGACCCTCGGCGTGCGTGTGACGGTGGTCGACAAGCGCGAGCGGCTGCTCGACTTTGTCGACCACGAAATCATCGACACGCTGGTCTACCAGATGCGCAAGAACCGCGTGACGCTGCGCCTGGGCGAGGAAGTCGAAGGGCTCGAGTACACCGAGAACGCCGAAACCGGTGCCCGCGTGCACGTCAAGCTCAAGTCGGGCAAGCACATCCACACCGAGAAGGCGCTCTATTCGATCGGCCGGACGGGTGCGACCGACACGCTCGATCTCGCCGCCGCCGGCCTCACGGCGGACGATCGCGGCCGCGTCACGGTCGACGAGCAGTACCGCACGTCGGTCCCGCACATCTTCGCCGCCGGCGACGTGATCGGCTTCCCCTCTCTCGCGTCGACCTCGATGGAGCAGGGGCGCGTCGCCTCGTGCCACGCCTTCGGCGTCGAGGCGAAGGCGGTGCCCGAACTGTTCCCCTACGGTATCTACACGATCCCGGAAATCTCGACCTGCGGCAAATCCGAGGAAGAGCTGACCCAGGCCGGCGTTCCCTACGAGGTCGGCAAGGCGCGCTACCAGGAGATCGCGCGCGGCGCGATCATCGGCGACAAGACCGGCCTGCTGAAGCTCCTGTTCCACGTCGACACGCGCAAGCTGCTCGGCGTGCACATCATCGGGGAAGGGGCGACCGAGCTCATCCATATCGGCCAGGCCGTGCTCGCCTTCGAAGGCACGGTCGACTATTTCGTGCGCACGGTCTTCAACTACCCGACCCTCGCCGAATGCTACAAGACGGCTGCTTTCGACGGGATAAACCGCCTTTCCTGAAGGCTTTCCGGGGCCGGCCGCCGGGCCGGCACCCCTCGTTGCGAAGGGCGGGGCGGCGGCCTATAACTCCGGGCGAACAGCCGAGAGTTTCCAGCCCATGCCCAGCGCCCCGACCGTTCCAGCCGACATCGCCAAGCTCTCGTTCGAGGACGCCCTCAAGGAACTCGAGGAGATCGTCCGCACGCTCGAGCAGGGCAAGGGCAAGCTCGACGAGTCCGTGACCGCCTACGAGCGGGGTGCGGCCCTGAAGAAGCACTGCGAGACAAAGCTCGCCGAGGCCGCGAGCCGCATCGAGCGCATCCAGATCGCCGGCGGCGAGGCCCGCACCGCACCGTTCGACGCGACCTGACGCCTGCCGAGGCCCGTGGCGACATGAACGAACCGATCGAAGCCGCGCTCGCGGCAAATGCCGCACGGATCGAGGCGGCCCTCGAATCCATCCTGTCGCACGGTGAGGGATACGAGGCGAACCTGCACGAGGCGATGCGCTATGCGTGCCTCGGCGGCGGCAAGCGCATGCGCCCGTTCCTGGTCATGGAGACGTCCGGCCTGTTCGGCGTCGACGAGGCCTGCGCGCTGCGGGTGGCCTGCGCCATCGAACTCGTCCATTGCTACAGCCTCGTCCACGACGACCTGCCGGCGATGGACGACGACGACATGCGCCGCGGCCGGCTGACAGTCCACAAGGCGTTCGACGAGGCGACGGCGATCCTCGCGGGCGACGCGTTGCTGACCCGCGCCTTCGAGGTGCTGTCCCAGCCGCTGACGCACGGCGATGCCGGCGTGCGCGCCGATCTGGTGCTGGCCCTCGCTCTCGCCTCTGGTGCGGACGGCATGTGCGGCGGCCAGATGATGGATCTCGCTGCCGAGGGCGAGTCGCTCGACATCGGCGCGATCACGCGGCTCCAGCGCCTGAAGACGGGTGCGCTGATCGGGTTCGCGGCGCAGTCCGGCGCCATCCTCGGCAAGGCGCCGGCCCACATGCGCCACACGCTCGTCGCGTTCGCACACGACCTGGGGCTCGCCTTCCAGATCGCCGACGACCTGATCGACGTCGAGGGGAACGCCGCCGCCGCAGGCAAGGCGACCGGCAAGGATCAGGCGCGCGGCAAGGCGACGTTCGTGTCGATCCTCGGCGTCGAACGCGCGCGCGGCCAGGCGCAGCTTCTGGCCGATCAGGCCGCCCGTCATCTCGACCTCTTCGATGCCAAGGCCGACCGGCTGCGCGCGCTGACGCGCTGGGCCGTGCGGCGGCAGAGCTGACCCGATGGGCACGACCGGTCACAATTCGGGTGCGACACCGCATCTCGACCGCGCGGCGGACCTCGATGCACTTCGCCGGATGGGAACCGAAGAGCTGCGCCGCGTGGCCGAGGAGCTGCGCCGCGAGACCATCGCCGCGGTGTCCGGCACGGGCGGTCATCTCGGGGCCGGGCTCGGCGTGGTCGAGCTCACGGTGGCGCTCCACCACGTGTTCCGCACGCCGCACGACCGGCTGATCTGGGATGTCGGCCATCAGGCCTATCCGCACAAGATCCTGACCGGCCGGCGCGACCGCATCCGCACGCTGCGCCAGGGCGGCGGGCTTTCGGGATTCACGCGCCGCAGCGAGAGCGAGTTCGATCCGTTCGGTGCGGCGCACTCGTCGACATCGATCTCGGCGGCACTCGGCATGGCGGTCGCGCGCGACCTCGCCGGCGAGCGGCGGCACGCGATCGCGGTGATCGGCGACGGCTCGATGTCGGCCGGCATGGCCTACGAGGCGATGAACAATGCCGGTGCGACGCGCACGCGCCTGATCGTGATCCTCAACGACAACGACATGTCGATCGCGCCCCCGACGGGCGCGATGAGCGCGTATCTCTCGCGCCTGATCTCGTCCAAGCCGTATCTGGGCCTGCGCAGCCTCGCGCGTGAGGTGGCGAGCCACCTGCCGCGCCCGTTCTTCGCGGCGGCCGAACGGGCGGAGGAATTCGCGCGCGGCATCGTGTCGGGCGGCACGCTGTTCGAGGAAATGGGCTTCTACTATGTCGGCCCGATCGACGGGCACAATCTCGACCACCTGCTGCCGGTGCTGCGCAACGTGCGCGATTCGCGCGACGAGCGGCCGGTGCTGATCCATGTCGTCACGCAGAAGGGGCGCGGCCATCCGTTCGGTGCCGAGGCGGCCGACCGCTATCATGCGGTCAACACGTTCGACCTCGTCGTCAATCCGTCGGGTGCGATGCAGGCAAAGCCGCGCAGCGCCAAGCCCGCCGCCCCCAGCTACACGAAGGTCTTCGCCGACGCGCTGATCGCCGAAGCGGAAGCCGATCCGAAGATCGTCGCCGTCACGGCCGCGATGCCGACGGGTACGGGCCTCGACGCGTTCGCGAAGCGCTTTCCCAAGCGCTGCTTCGACGTGGGTATTGCCGAGCAGCACGCGGTGACGTTCGCGGCCGGCATGGCGGCCGAAGGACTCAAGCCCTTCTGCGCGATCTATTCGACCTTTCTGCAGCGCGGCTACGACCAGGTCGTGCACGACGTGATGCTGCAGAAACTTCCCGTGCGCTTCGCGATCGACCGGGCGGGACTCGTCGGGGCCGATGGCGCCACGCATGCCGGGGCCTACGATCTCGCCTATCTCGGCTGCCTGCCCGACATGGTGGTCATGGCGGCCGCCGACGAGGCGGAGCTTGCCCACATGGTCGCGACGGCCGCCGCCTACGATGCCGGTCCGTCGGCCTTCCGCTATCCGCGCGGCGAGGGTGTAGGCGTGACGCTGCCTGCGCGCGGCACGCCGCTCGAGATCGGCAAGGGCCGCATCGTGCGCGAGGGCACGAGCGTGGCACTCGTCAGCCTCGGCACCCGGCTTGCCGAATGCCGCAAGGCGGCCGACGAGTTGGCGATGCGCGGCCTTTCGGCGACGATCGCGGACATGCGCTTCCTGAAGCCGCTCGACACCGACCTGCTGCTGCGCCTTGCCCGTTCGCACGAAGTAATCGTTACGGTCGAGGAAGGCTCGATCGGCGGGTTCGGTTCGCATGTGCTGCATGCGCTGGCGCATGCGGGCCTGCTCGACGGCGGCCTCAAGATCCGCCCGCTCGTGCTCCCCGACCGCTTGATCGAACACGATACGCAGGCACACCAGTACGCCGAAGCCGGGCTCGACGCGTCGGCCATCGTCGCAAGCGTGCTTTCCGCCCTCGGGCGCGCCGACGAAGCCGGCCGGCCGGCTTTGGCTTGAGCCGCAGGCGCCTCGACCAGCTGATCGTCGACCGCGGCCTCGCCGAGAGCCGCGCCAAGGCGCAGGCTCTCGTCATCGCCGGGCTCGTCTATTCGGGCGAGAGGCGGCTCGACAAGCCCGGAACGTCCTATCCCGAGGAAACGCCGATCGAGGTGCGCGGCCAGCCGCATCCGTGGGTCAGTCGCGGCGGCGTCAAGCTCGCGCACGGGCTCGACCATTTCGCGCTCGATCCTGCCGGTGTCGTCGCGATCGACGTGGGTTCGTCGACCGGCGGCTTCACCGACGTGCTGCTGGCGCGCGGTGCGGCGAAGGTCTACGCGGTCGATGTCGGGCACGGGCAGCTTGCCTGGAAGCTGCGCAACGATCCGCGCGTCGTCGTGCTCGAACGCACGAACGCGCGCCGTCTGACGGCAGCCGGGATTCCGGACGTGGCCGACATGATCGTGTGCGACGCGAGCTTCATCGGGCTCGAAACCGTGCTGCCGGCCGCCCTCGCGCTGGCGAAGCCGGGGGCCGCACTGGTGGCGCTGATCAAGCCGCAGTTCGAGGTCGGGCCCGCGCGCGTGGGCAAGGGCGGCGTCGTGCGCGATCCGGCCCTGCACGACGAAGTCTGCGCGCGCATCGCGGCGTGGCTGCCGAGCGAAGGGTGGAACGTGCTGGGCATCGAGCCGAGCCCGATCCTGGGGCCGGAAGGCAACCGCGAATTCCTCGTCGCGGCGCGCAAGGCCTAGGCGAGGACGCCGACCATCGCCCCCATGAAGCAGGTCGCCAGCGTGCCCGCGACCAGCGAGCGCATGCCGAGATCGACGATCTCGCGCCGGCGGTCGGGCGCCATTGTCGCGAGCCCGCCGATCATGATGCCGAGCGATCCGAAATTCGCGAAGCCGCACATCGCGTAGACGAGGATCAGGCGCGAGCGGTTGGAGAGCGCGTCCTCCGGCAGGCTTGCGAGCTGGATGTAGCCGACGAATTCGTTGAGCACGGTCTTGGCCCCCATCAGCGCGCCGGCGGTCGGCGCCTCGGCCCAGGGAATTCCCATCAGCCAGCACACCGGCGCCATGACCCAGCCCAGGGCGCGCTCGAGCGTCAGCGCCGCCCCGAATACCGGCGGCAGCAGGCCGAGGACGGCGTTGGCCAACGCCACGAGCGCGATCAGCACGATCAGCAATGCCACGATGTTGAGCAGCAGTTCGAGGCCGGCGACCGTTCCCTTGACGATCGCGTCCATCGTGCCCTGCGCGACCGGATCGAGCGGGCCGAGTTCGCCCTGCGTGCGCGCGTCCGCACCGTCGGGCACCATGATGCGGCCCACGAGGATCGTCACCGGGGCCGACAGCAGCGAGGCGATCAGGATGTGGCCGAACGCGTCGGGCACCGCCCGGCCGACGACCGTGGCGTAGAGCACCATCATCGTGCCGGCGATCGACGCCATGCCGCCGACCATGACGACGAACAGTTCCCCGCGCGTCAGCCGCATCAGATAGGGGCGGATGAACAGCGGCGCCTCGACCATGCCGACGAACACGTTGGCGGCGGTCGACAGGCCGACGGCACCGCCCACGCCGAGCGTGCGCTTCAGCACGGCCGAGATCGCGCGCACGACGACCGGCAGGATGCCCCAGTGGAACAGCAGCGTGGTGAGGGCACTCATCACCAGCACCAGCGGCAGGGCCTGGAGTGCCAGCACGAAGGCCCCGCCGGGGCTGCGCTCCTCGAAAGGCAATGCACCACCGCCCAGATAGCCGAACACGAACGAGGTTCCGGTGCGCGTGGCGTCGGCGATCGCCTGCACCGGCACGTTGAGCAGGCCGAACGTCTCGGCGACGTACGGGACCTTCAGGAACACGACCGCCCAGCCGAAGCTCGCGGCGAAGCCGGCGACGGCATGGCGCAGCGACACCTGCCGGCGGTCTTCCGACAGGGCCCAGGCGATCGCCAGCAGGCCGAACAGTCCGAAGAAGGCCTGGAGACGCTCCATCAGCCGCCCGGCGGCCAGTGGCGGCGCATCGCCGCGAAGATCGTCTTCGTGCCGGTATCGAGCGCCGCGCCGTGGATCGACAGGGCGGCGCGCGGGCCGGCGCGCCGCACGATCGGGTCGCCGAGCCAGCGTGAGCCCAGCTTCATGCGCGAATAGGTCTCGATGTCGACGACGACGTCGACCCGGCCCCCGCCGAGGGCGCGCAGCCCGGTCGTGATCGCGATTTCCTCGATGCGCGACCATGGAACCGTCCCTTCCAGAACACCGGGCAGCGACAGCCCGGTGCGCTCGACGACCAGCTTGGGGCTGTCGTCGCGGAACTGCTGGCCGGCCTGCACGCCATAGATGGCCACGAGCACCAGCAGGAATATCGGGCCGAGGAGGTCGCCGCCTTCCTTCCACGCGGCCCAGACGGACGCGACGGCAAGTCCGAAGCAGAGCGAGCCGAACAGGAGATTGAGGCCCGTCATCCGCCGGCTGCGGCGCACGACGAGCAGGGGCAGATCGGCGTTTGCGAGTGCCACGCCCGCCAGTGCGGCGGCATCGCGCGGGTCGATTGGCGGGCGGGAACCGGCCACGGCCGGCTTCAGCCGCACTGCGCGCGGTGGCGCAGCATGTGGTCGGCCAGCACGCAGGCCATCATCGCCTCGCCGACCGGAACGGCGCGCAGGCCCACGCACGGGTCGTGGCGGCCCTTGGTGACGATTTCGGTGTCCGCGCCGTCGATGTCGATCGTGCGGCGCGGCGACAGGATCGAACTGGTCGGCTTGACCGCGAAGCGCACGACGACCGGCTGCCCCGACGAGATCCCGCCGAGAATGCCGCCGGCATGGTTCGACAGGAAGATCGGGCCGTCGTTGCCCGCGCGCATCTCGTCGGCATTCTCTTCGCCGGTCAGTTCCGCCGCCGCGAATCCGTCGCCGATCTCGACACCCTTCACGGCGTTGATGCCCATCATCGCCGCGGCGAGGTCGGAATCGAGCTTGCCGTAGACGGGCATTCCCCAGCCGGCCGGCACGCCTTCGGCGACGATCTCGACGACCGCCCCGATCGACGAGCCGGACTTGCGCGTGGCGTCCAGCAGCGTTTCCCATTCGCCGGCCGCGCCCGGGTCGGGGCACCAGAAGGGGTTCTCGGCGACCTGCGCCCAGTCCCAGCGCTTGCGGTCGATCCGGCTGGCGCCGATCTGGACGACCGCGCCGCGGATATTCACGCCCACACCCAGGATCTTGCGCGCGACGGCACCGGCCGCCACGCGGCTCGCGGTCTCGCGCGCCGACGAACGCCCGCCGCCGCGATAGTCGCGGATGCCGTACTTCGCCCAATAGGTGTAGTCCGCATGCCCGGGCCGGAACGTGCGCGCGATTTCCGAATAGTCCTTCGAGCGCTGGTCCTCGTTGCGGATCATCAGCGACACCGGCGTGCCGGTCGTCAGCCCCTCGAACGTGCCCGACAGGATCTCGACGCGGTCCGGTTCGCGGCGCTGCGTGACGAAGCGCGACTGGCCGGGCTTGCGCTTGTCGAGATGGGTCTGGATGTCGGCCTCGGACAGCGGCAGGCGCGGCGGCACGCCGTCGACCACCACGCCGATGGCGGGTCCGTGGCTCTCCCCCCAGGTCGTGAAGCGGAAGAGCGAACCGAATGAGTTGCCGCTCATCCGCCCTTGTTCTTGAAGCCGGCCAGCAGCTCGGCGATCTCGCCGGCCGATTCCGTCGCCATCATGCCGACCACGTGGTAGCCGTTGTCGACATGCAGCGTCTCGCCGGTGACGCCCGCCCCGAGATCGGACAGCAGGTACAGGCCCGAATTGCCGACCTCGTCGATCGTGACGGAGCGGCGCATCGGTGCGTTGAGCTCGTTCCACTTGAGGATATAGCGGAAGTCGCCGATGCCCGATGCCGCCAGCGTCTTGATCGGCCCCGCCGAGATCGCGTTGACGCGGATGTTCTTCGGCCCGAGGTCGGCCGCGAGATAGCGCACCGACGCCTCGAGTGCGGCCTTGGCCACGCCCATGACGTTATAGTGCGGCGTCACGCGTTCGGCGCCGATATAGGTCAGCGTCAGCAGCGAGCCACCGTTCTTCATCAGCGGAAGCGCGCGCCGGCTCACGTCGGTGAACGAGAAGCACGAGATGTCCATCGTGTTGAGGAAATTCTCGCGCGTCGTGTCGACATAGTGACCCTTGAGCTGGTCCTTGTCGGAATAGGCGATCGCGTGGACGACGAAATCGAGCGTGCCCCAGTCGTTCGCGATGTCGGCAAAAGCCGCGTCGAGCGAAGCGGCATTCGTCACGTCGGCCGAGATGACCTTCGTGGCGCCAAGCTGCTCGGCGAGGGGGCGCACGCGCTTTTCGAGCGCTTCGCCCTGATAGGTGAATGCGAGCTGCGCGCCCTGTGCGGCGACAGCCTTTGCGATACCCCAGGCGATCGAACGGTCGTTGGCGACACCCATCACCAGCCCGCGTTTGCCCGCCATCAGACCATGCGATTGATTCATCTTGGGAAAGTCCGTGTGTGCGTTCGCGAAATCGCGGGCATCCTACACGAACCGTCCGGCCATTCAACGACGAAGCCCCGCCACCCCGGGTTGACCGGGGGGCGGGGCTCGAAGCCGGAAACCCGTTCCGGATGGGCTAGTTGACGATTTTCCAGCTGCCGTCGGCCTGACGGCAGGCGGTTCCGTAGGCTTCCTCGGTCTTTCCGCCAACATTTACGGTCGAGCGGTATTCCCGGCAGGTGCTGCCGTTCTGGTCGCGACCCTCGCGAGTCGGGGTCACGGTGCCGGAATTGCCCGAGTCGGGGTTGCTCCACGTGATCTGCTGGCCGACCGGGGCGGTCTCGGCGCGCTGGGTCGCGCGCTGGACCTGCGTCTGGTCCGCCTTGTCGAGCGACTTGCCGACTTCGCGGCCGAGGAAGGCGCCGGCGAGCGTGCCGATGGCCGTGCCGACGAGCTGGCCGTTGCCGCCGCCGAACTGGGAGCCGATCACGGCACCGCCGATGCCGCCGAGCACCGTGCCGACATTCTCCTTCGCCCCGCCTTCCTGGCAGGCCGCCAGTGAAAGCGCCAGGGCGCCGACGGTCAAAATCCTGAGAGCGCGCATCATTTTGACTCCCTGCAAGCGATTCGCACGGCACGGGCGAAAGCCCGTCCGCTCCAGCACAACGTCCGGCCCGGCCGGCTATTCCACATGGGGTCTTGGACCGGGCCCGTCCGCAGGTCTATCTAGGACTCATGAACGACGTTGCCAAGCCCGTCCCCGAACTCGATCCGTCCGTCGACCCGCTCGCCCGGTTCGGCGAATGGCTCGCCGAGGCCGGGAAAAGCGAACCGAACGATCCAAATGCCGTCGCCCTCGCGAGCGTGGGGCCCGACGGCATGCCGTCGCTTCGCATGGTGCTGCTGAAGGGCTATGACCGGCACGGCTTCGTCTTCTTCACGAACTTCGGCAGCCGCAAGGGCACCGAACTGCGCGCGCACCCGAAGGCGGCACTCCTGTTCCACTGGAAATCGCTGCGCCGGCAGGTCCGCGTCCAGGGCCCCGTCGAAACCGTGAGCGATGCCGAAGCCGACGAGTATTTCGCCACGCGCCCGCGCGGCAGCCAGATCGGCGCGTGGGCCTCGATCCAGTCGCGCCCGCTCGAAGGCCGGTTCGAGCTGGAAAAGCGCGTGGCGGAGTTCGGGATCCGGTACGCGATCGGGGACGTGCCGCGCCCGCCGCACTGGTCGGGGTTCCGCGTCGTCCCGCAGACCATCGAATTCTGGCACGACCGGCCGTTCCGGCTGCACGAGCGGATCGTCCACGAGCGCGTCGGCGCCGGCTGGTCGTCGATGCGCCTCTATCCTTGAGATACGTCGGATGGCGAACCCCGAAATCCAGGTAGATGCCGGCACGCGCGCACGCCTCCTGCGCGGGGCGACGTACGCGGCCGTTGCCGTCGCGTTGGTGCTGATCTCGGCGAAGGTCGTCGCCTGGGCGCTGACGGATTCGGTCTCGGTGCTGTCGAGCCTGCTGGACTCGCTGCTCGACGTCGCGGCCTCGCTCGTCAACCTCGTCGCGGTGCGCCATGCGCTGGTGCCGGCCGACGACGAGCACCGTTTCGGCCATGGAAAGGCCGAGGCGGTCGCCGGTCTCGTCCAGTCGGCCTTCATCGCGGGCTCGGCGCTGCTGCTTTTCTCGGAGGCGGTCCACCGCCTCTGGAATCCGGTTCCGGTGGACAACGGCGCCGTCGGCATCGCCGTCATGGTCCTGTCGATGGCCCTGACCTTCGTGCTGGTCCAGTACCAGAGATACGTCGTGCGCCGGACGGGATCGGTCGCGGTCGGCGCCGACCGGCTCCACTATACGTCCGACTTCCTTCTCAACGGCGGCGTGGCGCTTTCGCTGGTGGCGTCCATCTGGTTCGATACGCGGATCGTCGATCCGGTCTGCGGCCTTGCCATCGGCATCTGGATCCTGCGCGGCGCCTGGACGATCGGCCGCGACTCGCTCGACCATCTGATGGACCGGGAACTTCCGGACGAAACGCGCGCACGGATCGTCGCCATCGCGCGCGCGATTCCCGACATCAAGGACGTCCACGACCTGCGCACGCGTGCCAACGGATCGAGCATCCACGTGCAACTCCATCTCGACATGGACGGGACGCTGACGCTGAACCGCGCGCACACGGCCGCCGATGCGGTCGAGGCGGCGATCGAGGCCGCTTTTCCGGGTGCCGACGTGATCGTCCACATGGACCCGGAGAACGTCGTCGAACATACGCGTGTACCTCTGGCGTGATGGCGGAAGACCAGACCGAAACACTGGCCTTCCTGTCGGACCCCGCCACCTACGGCGATCCGCCGGGCGGCGTGCGACGCATCGACACGCACATCTCGGCGGTATTCCTGGCCGGCGACAGGGCGTACAAGCTGAAGCGCGCGGTGGCCTTCCCGTATCTCGACTTTTCCACGGCGGCGCGCCGGCGGGTTGCGTGCGAGGCCGAGCTCGCGGTCAACCGGCGCACCGCACCCGACCTCTATCTCGAAACGCGGCCGATCGTCCGGCGCTCGGGCCGCCTCGCGTTCGGCATGCCGGGCGAAGCGGAAATCGACCGCGTCGTGGTCATGCGCCGTTTCGCCGACGACGGGCTCTGGGACGCGCGTGCCGCGGCCGGGACGATCCGCCATTCCGACGTGGTCCAGCTCGCCGATGCGATCGCCGCTTTTCACGAGGCGGCCGAGCCGACGCCCGCACATGGCGGTCCTGGCGAACTGCGCTGGACGGCGGACGGGAACCGGATCGACCTCCAGCGCCATTTTCCGGCGGCGGAAGTCGATGCGCTCGACCGCGACGCGCGGGCTTGGATCGAGCGCCGCGCGGAACTTGTCGCGCGCCGCGCGGCGCAGGGATCGGTGCGCCGCTGCCATGGCGACCTTCATCTCAGGAACATCGCCACTGTCGACGGCCATCCGCTTCCGTTCGACGCGATCGAGTTCGACGACCGCATCTCGTGCATCGACACGTTGTTCGATCTCGCTTTCCTGCTCGTCGACTGGCTGCGCGTCGGCCGCCCGGATTTCGCGTGCCTGACGCTATCGCGCTATCTCGGCCGCCGCCCGGACGAGGCGGGGCTTGCGCTGCTGCCCCTTTTTTTGAGCCTTCGTGCCGCGATCAAGGCAAAGACGCGCGCCGCCGTAGGCGCCGCGAGCGAAGCCACCGCCTGCTTTGCGATGGCTGACGGATTCCTGCATCCGCAACCGGCGCGGCTGGTCGCGATCGGCGGGCTTTCGGGGACCGGCAAGTCGGCTCTGTCGCTCGCACTCGCCGTTGAGATCGGGGCCGCACCGGGGGCGGTCGTGCTGCGCTCCGACATCGAGCGCAAGCGGCTTGCTGGCCTGCCGCCGGAAACCAAGCTGCCGCGCTCGGCCTACACGAAGGAAGCGAGCCGGGACGTCTACGCGAGCCTGCATGCGCGCGCGGGAACAGCGCTTGCCGCCGGGCACTCGGTGATTCTCGATGCGGTCTACGCCGATCCGGTTGAGCGCACGGCCGCCGTGCACGTCGCGACGGCGGCCGGCACCGATTTCGACGGTATCTGGCTCGACTGCCCGGAAGATATCCGGCTTGCACGCGTCGCGGCGCGCGCCGGCGACGCGTCCGACGCCGATGGAGATATCGTGCGCGAACAGACCGCACGTGCCGGTTTCGTCGCAGACTGGCGGGCAATCGACGCGAGCCGCATGCCAAGCGACACGCTAGATGCGGCTCGCGCATGGCTTTTCCGGACTTGACCCAAGTCAATGCGTGCGTTCGGCAATTGGCATAGAGTTTTTTCAGAAGTTCAATATCGTGGTTCGGTGCAGCGGCACATTTGGCCGCGACGAAGCGAACGGAGGTTGCGATGAACTACAAGGTCATGCTTGCCCCCCTGTCGGGCGCCCCCTCGGATCTGCGTACGCTTGCGGGTGCGACGGCCGTCGTGCGCAAGTTCGGCGGCCATGTCGAGGCGCTGCACGCCGCGGGCGACCCGCGCGACTCGATCCCGTTCGTCGGCGAAGGCGCTTCGGGCGCGCTGGTCGAGCAGATCGTCACCGCTGCCGAGAAGGACCTCAAGCGCCGCAGCGAGACCGCGCGCGCGCACTATCAGGAATGGGCCAAGAGTGCGGGCGTGGACAGCTCGCTCGCCGAGCCGGCCGGCTCGGAGGAGGACGCGATCGCCCGGCACGGCAGGTTCGCGGACCTGATCGTGCTGCCGCGGCCAGCCGACGAGGAGGCGATCGCCTCCACAGTCGCGTTCGAGACGGCGCTGCTCGAGACCGGCCGCCCGGTCCTGATCGCGCCGCCGTCCGGCGACATCGGCTTCGACAAGCCCGTCGCCTTCGCGTGGAACGGCAGCCGCGAGGCGGCCCGCGCGCTGGCCGCCGGCCTGCCTTTCCTGAAGGGGGCGCCGCGCGTCGTGTGCATCGTTGCCGGCAAGAACGTCGCCGAGAACGATACGAAGCCGCTGGAAGCCTACATGGCCCGCCACGCCATCAAGATCGAACTGGCCCGTGCCGACGTGCCGACGATCCAGGCCGGTCCGCACGTACTTGCCGAGGCGCGGCGCGTGGGCTGCGGCCTGCTCGTGATGGGTGCGTACACGCATAGCCGCCTGCGCCAGCTCGTGTTCGGCGGCGTGACCCGCTACATGCTGCAGAATGCCGACCTGCCGGTCCTGATGGCGCATTGACGCCGGCAGCGCCGGCACCGGGGAGGGTGCCGTGCTTACATGGGTCGATTGCCTGTCGCTGTCGGAACTGACGGCCGACGAAATCCACGCGATCGCCGAGCACGAGCATATCGGCGAGATGGCGGCACTCGAACTCGGCAGCTGGCTGATCCGCCAGCCGGACGGCTGCCGGTTCCTGAAGCGCATCATCCTCGACGACATCGATCGCGCCCGGGCGCATGGCGACATCGCCCGGGCGGCCAAGCTCAAACTGGTCATGCAGCATTTCTGCAGGACGCATCCCGACAATCCCGACGCAGGTGCCGCGGGGACGACCATCTGAGGAACACAGCGACATGCCGCTCAAGCACATCCGCCTCGAACTCGCGCGCACCAAGGACCATCCGCAGGGCGATCCGCGCTGCGGCTACGAATTCGCCGCTCCGCTCGACGCCACGGGCCACCTCGACGCCGAAGGCTGGAAGGCCGACAAGGCGCTGTGCAGCGTGCGCCGCTTCTGGCACGGGGCCGACGACGAGAAGGGCCTGCTCGTGCATGCCGGCAGCCGCTGGGTGTTTTCCTATGCGATCGGCGACGCCGACGACGAGCCGATCTTCAAGTTCGATCGACACGCGTTCGTGCCGGGCGAATACGTGACCATCACCGAGCACGACGGCCAGGCGCTGCCGTTCAAGGTCGTCTCGGTCCGCTAGCCTCGCCGCCGGGCGGGGGCTAGACTGCGCCCGGCATGAATACGCCACGAACCCTGGTCCTGACCGGCGCCTCGCGCGGCATCGGGCACGCGACCGTCAAGCGCTTCGCCGAACAGGGCTGGCGGCTGATCACCTGTTCGCGCGAGGACATCCCGAAGGACTGCCGCGTCGATCCGAACTGGGCGTTCCATTTCCCGTGCGACCTGTCGGTCCCGGCCGACCGCGCGCGGTTCGTCGACGAGGTCAACGCGCGGATCGGCGACGGGCCGCTGCATGCGCTCGTCAACAATGCCGGTGTCAGCCCGAAGACGCCCTACAAGGAGCGCCTCGGCATCCTCCACGGCGAGATCGAGGGCTGGCATCGCGTCTTCGAGCTGAATTTCTACGCGCCGCTCGAACTGGCGCGCGGCTTTGCCGGTGCCCTGGCGCGTGCCAAGGGCGCCATCGTCAACGTCACGTCGATCGCCGGGCATCGTGCGCATCCGTTCGCCGGTTCGGCCTATTCGACGTCAAAGGCAGCCCTTTCCGGCCTGACGCGCGAGATGGCGGTCGAATTCGCCCCGCTCGGCGTGCGGGTCAACGCGGTCGCGCCCGGCGAGATCGCGACCGAGATGATCTCGGCGGATTACGAGCCGCTCATCACGCGCATCCCGATGCACCGGATGGGCACGACGGCGGAGGTCGCCGCCGTCATCCACCGGCTGTGCGAGCCCGATTTCGGCTACGTCACCGGCAGCGAGATCTTCGTCACCGGTGGCCAGCAGCTTCTATAGGGATTCGAGTTTCGCGCGATACCAGTCGCGCCAGCGCTCGGCTTCGGCGATGTCCTGGGCGAGCCAGTCGCCCAGCATGCCCTCTGCGCCGCGCGCGGCAAGATCGGTAAGCCGTGCGAGTTCAGCTTCCGACATCTCGACGAGCTGTTCGAACTGGGCCGCGCGGTCTTCGGCGTCCAGCAGGTCGAGGAAGCGCAGCTTGAGCGCCACGACCATCTTCGACAGGTCCGTCATCGGCGCACGCACCGGGCTGCGCAGCAGGTCGAGCAGTGTCTCGCGGCCCTTGGCGGTCAGCGCCAGTTCGGTGTCGGCGGTCAGGCTCTGGCCGGGGCCGGCGCGCTTGCCGCGCGGCTCGATCATCCCTTCGTAGCGCAGCTGCTCGATCGACAGGCCGAGCACGTCGAGCGACGGCCCCATCAGGCGCGAGACGAAGCCGCGCACGGCGGCGGAAAGCGCGCCGAGGCTCTTCTCGCCGCGCGCGAGCTCGCCCAGTGCGGTGAGGCGCACGGCCTCGGTCGGAATCAGGGATTGGTCGCGAAAGCGCGGCATCTCAGACGTAGTCTTTGAGCCGGTCGAGCGGGAAGCGCGAAACTTCGGCAAGCAGGTCGGCAAGGCGCTGTGCGGCGAAATCGACGACCTTGCGCCCGCGCTCGGCGTCCGAATCGCTCGCATTGCCGACCGCACCCGACGGGTGCAGGTCCTGCGTCTGCCAGGCGAGCGCGCTCTTGCCGGTATAGGCGAGCAGCTTGAACTCCTTGGCGAGATCGAGCTGGCCGGGGTGGAAATCGGCGATCTTGTCGCGGCGGACCTGGTCGGGTGCGAGATGGAGCATCATCGACGTTTCCACGCCGCCGGCATGGATGCCGAATTTCTCTTCCTGCGCCGGCCACAGCCCCTCGGGCATCCCGTAGGCCCACCACGACGCTGCGACGGCCGCCATCTTCAGGCGCACGCGCAGGTCGCGCGTGACGATGTCCATGATCTGCGGCTGCCCGCCATGGCTGTTGAACAGCACGATCTTGCGGATGCCGGCGCGGTGGACGCATTCGCCGATCTCGGTCCACATGCGGATCAGCGTCTCGGCCGAGAAGGAGAGGGTCCCCGGAAAGGCGAGATGCTCGTTCGACTTGCCGACGTCGGACTGGGGCAGGATCAGGACGGGCAGGTCGTCGACCAGCATCTCGCTCGCGCGCGCCACGATGCCGCGGGCGAGCGTGGCGTCGACCGCGACGGGCAGATGCGGCCCGTGCTGTTCGACCGCCGCGACCGGCAGCAGCGCCACCGTGCGCGCGGGGTCGAGCCCGCGGAAATCCTCGGTGGTCATGTCGAGCCACCGGCGCCAGGTTTTGGCCATCGTCTCGTCGCTCCCGTGCTGACCCGATCCGGTTATATAGTCGAGCGGACCGCCCATTGCCAGCAGCCGCCGAGAGCCCCATGAAACGCCATCTACCGCCCGAACTTGCCGCCCCGCTCGCGCGCTACGTCCACGCCGTCGAGATCGACACGCCCGGCCGCATGCTCTTCGCCTCCGGCCAGCTCGCCGTGGCGAAGGACGGCAGCGTGCCCGCCGGCATCGACGCGCAGTGCGACCTGATCTTCGCCAATCTCGACGCGATCCTTGCCGCCGGCGGCATGGATCGGAGCGACGTGGTGCGCGTCAACGCCTTCGTGATCGACCGGGAGGATCTCAAACCCTACATGGCGGCGCGTGACCGGTGGTTCGCGGGATTCGAGCCGCCGGCCTCGACGCTGATGCTGGTGTCGGGCTTCACGCGGCCCGAATTCAGGGTCGAGATCGAGATCGTCGCGGCGCGCGAGACGGCGCGTTAGGCGTCAGAGGTTCTGGACGTTCGCCTGGCTCGACAGCGAAGCGTCCATGCGCTTGAGCATCTCTTCGATCTGCTCGAACTGCAGCCGGTTCTTGATCGCCGACTGCATGTAGCGCTCGTGGATGTTGACCGTGTGCAGCACGGCCATCGAGCAGTAGCCGAGCACCCAGTAGCGCCGGTAGACGCCGGCCAGGAAGTTGCGGAACGGCTTGGGATCGCCGCCGTTGAGGAACTTGCCGTGGCAGTCGGTGTATTCGCCGAAGATGCCGTTCACGTTGGCG
Source organism: Tagaea sp. (assembly GCA_965279565.1). GTDB lineage: Bacteria > Pseudomonadota > Alphaproteobacteria > CACIAM-22H2 > CACIAM-22H2 > Tagaea. The sequence continues at coordinate 1,952,662 of OZ257249.1, forward strand.
ATCAGGTTGCGCAGCTTGCGCACGACCGCCTGTCGGAACATGTCCTGCTGTTCCTTGAAGTGCTTGAATTCGCGGATGTCGAGCGGCAACGCGTCCGGGCCGTTGAGCCAGCGCAGCACCGTGGCGACCGACTGCAGGTTCTTGTTGAACGTGTGCTCGTAGAACGTCACACCCTTCCAGCCCTCGAAGATCTGCTGGGCCTGGTCGCCGGAAATGCCGAAGGCGGAGACGAAGAGCTTCGCTTCGGGCATCGTCGGGTCCCACAGGGCCTGCAGGAAGCGCTGCGAACGCTCGTTGACGTCGGCCGCACTCTTGAGGCCGAGTGCGCGCGCCACGATCGGGTTCACCTTCTCGGCGATCAGCGACTTGATGCCGGTTTCCTCTTCCTCGGAGATCGCGAAATAGGCCGGATGGATCTCGTTGAGGTACTTCTGCAGCGCGCTCTTGAGAAGGAACGGGTCGAGCGACGGGATCGAGTCGATCGTGCGCAGGATCTCGACGTCGCGCTCGAACGAGGCGTTGCCCTCCTCGAAATCGACGCCGACATGGTGCTTGAGCAGCTTCACGAACTCGCGCTGGCGCAGATAAATCCCGTAGCCGCCGGCCGGAATCTCGTTGGCGTCGTGGGGCACGTAGATCGCGGTCTCGATGGGCCGGTCGGCCTTGGGCGCTTCGGCCGGAGGAGCGGCGGGGGCCGCAGCCGGCTTGGCGGGGGCACCGGGCTTGGCGGCCGGGGCCGGCGGCGGCGCGTCGGCGATCTGCTGCTCGAAATTCGGATACTTGAAGATGATCGTCTTGTTCAGGCTGGGCTGCCTGAACATCTGGCGATCCTTCGCCAGCGCCGACACCTTGATCAGGTTGAGCGCCACCGCAGAACCGCCATGGACGATCTGGTCCAGGATCGGCGAAAGGGATTTCTTCTTCTTCTGCTGCTGCTCGCTCAAAGGAGTCGTCCGTCGCAAAGTCGCAAAATTGTAGGGCCAACCTATTGGACAGGGCCCAATTGTGCAACGGTGAGATTTGCGGTGGGAAACCTTATCCCGAGCGCGTCGATTCGAGCGCGATCTGAGGTTCCCGAGTCGCATACTGGGCGATGCCAATTCCGGCGAGCATCAGCGCCACTGCGATCGTCCAAACCAGCAACAATTCCTTCATTTCATCCATCGTCCATGTATCGGGCGGCAGAGCCGTCGCGTGCAGTGATGCCCGTCACACCGCCGGACGCTTCGCTTCGCGCCGAATCCGGCTATTGTCGGCGTCCCGCTTCCTCGAACCGCCGACAGGTCCGGATCCGTGTCGCACAGCCTTTCGACCGTCACGCCCCGCCTCCTGACGCTCCGGTCCGGTCCTTTCGCGCTCGATCTCGCGCCGGAGATCGGCGGGGCGATCGTCGGTTTCCGGACCGACTGGGCGGGTGGGGTCGACCTGATGCGCCGCACGCCGGAAGCCGCACTCGCCGCGCGCGACGTGCGGCTTGCGGGAAGCTATGCGCTGGTCCCGTACTCCAACCGCATGCGCGAATGCACGCTGCAATTCGCCGGAAAGCGCCATCGGCTGGCGCCGAATTTCGGCAGCCATCCCCATTCGATCCACGGCAACGGCTGGCAGCGCGCGTGGGAGGTCGAGTCGGCCGACATGGCGGGCGCCACGCTCGTGCTCGACCACACGGCGAAGGACATCCTGTCGTCCGAATGGCCGTTTGCCTACCGCGCGCGCCAGCGCTTCGCGCTCGACGCATTTGGCCTTTCGATCGGACTCGAGATTTCCAACGCCGGCGACGCGCCGATGCCTGCGGGGTTCGGCCTGCATCCCTTCTTTCCACGCGCGGCCGGCACGCGGCTGACGACGTCGACCGGTTCGGTCTGGCGCAACGACGAGGCGATGATGCCGGTGGCGCTCGATCCTGTTCCGCCGGCGTGGAACTTCGCTGAAGGGCGGCTGGTCGCCCCGCTCGCGGTCGACAACTGTTTTGCGGGCTGGAACGGCAGTGCCCGCATCGACTGGCCGGAATGGGGCATCCGTCTCGACATGACGGCCGATCCGGTCTTCGGCCATCTCGTCGTCTTCGTGCCGCCAGGCAGGAACCATTTCTGTGTCGAGCCGGTCAGCAACTGCAACGACGGCATGAACCTGATGGCGAAGGGCCGCGCCGACACGGGCGTGGCCGTGCTCGAGCCGGGCGGCGTGCTGTCGGGCAGCGTGATGTTCGCCTTCTCGCGCGCCGAGACCGGCGGGGCCGAATGAAGGGCTATTCCGGGCCGGTCTACGACGCGCATCTGCATATCGTCGATCCGCGCTTCCCGCTGGTCGCGAACGAAGGCTACGTGCCGCACACCTATCTTCCGGCCGACTATCTGGCGGCGGCGCGGCCGCTGGGCATCGTCGGCGGGGCGATCGTGTCCGGCTCGTTCCAGGCGTTCGACCAGGACTATCTGCTCGCGGCGCTGGGCGAACTCGGGCCGACCTATGTCGGCGTCACGCAGATCCCGGCCAGCACGCTCGACCACGAGATCCTCGCGCTTGATGCGGCAGGCGTGCGCGCGGTGCGCTTCAACGTCTATCGCGGCGGCTCGGAGTCCTTCGCGGCGATCGCGAGCTTCGGGCGGCGCATCCACCGCCTGTGCGGCTGGCACGTGGAGCTCTACGCCGACATGGCAAAGCTGCGGCCCGAGGAAGTCGACACGCTCGCCACGCTGCCGCAGCTCGTCGTCGACCATCTGGGCATCAGCGAGGGCGGCCTCGCCCGCCTCGTCGATCTCGCCCGTGCCGGGGCGAAGGTGAAGGCGACCGGCTTCGGGCGCGTGCTGGTCGATCCGGAAGACGCGATGGAACGCATCGCGGCGGCCAATCCGGATTCGCTGATGTTCGGGTCCGACCTGCCGTCGACGCGCGCGCGCCGCCCGTTCGAGCCGGCCGACATGGACCTGATCGCCGGCGTGCTCGGCCCCGAGCTGTCGCGCAAGGCCTTTCACGACAATGCGATGAAGCTCTACCGGCCCCGCTCGCCCTGAGCGGCGGCGGGCCATGCGGCCGCCGTCGTGCCGACGATCGTCAGGCCGATGCCGAAGATCACCGTCGCCCCCGGCAACTCGCCCAGCAGGATCGCACCACCCAGTGTCGACAGCACGGGTACAAGCGCGCCCGACAGGGCCGCGCGACCCGCACCCAGATGGCGGATCGCCAGCGTGAAGGTCCATGTGCCGCCGAGGCCGGCGAGCAGCCCTTGTGCCGCGAACTGCAGCAGGCCGGCGGCAAGCGGCACGTCGGGCAGTTCGGTGCCGACGAGCCAGATGCGGATCGGGATCGCCGCGAGCAGCGAGGAAAGCGAGATGAGTGCGATCGAATGCCACGGGTCGAGCCCGCTGCGCCGATACGCGACCGTATAGACCGACCAGATCGCCGCGGCGGTCATGAACAGCAGGTCGCCGCGCCAGGTCGCCGCCCCGATATCGGCAAGCGAATCGCCGGTGATGGCGAAAACGCCCGCGACGATCGCCGCGAAGCCGGCGATGCGCCGGCGCGTCGGCCGTTCGCCGAGGAAGAATGCCGCCATCGCGGCGGTGAAGATCGGCATCGTGCCGGGCAGCAGGGCGCCCATATGCGCGACGGGCGCATAGCCAGCGCCGATCATCGCGACGAGACCGAAGGGCAGGCCCGCTCCCAGCACGATGGGGGCCGCCAGCCAGCCGGGTGCCTGCGTGGGCCACAGGCCGCGGCGCAACAGCAGCGGCATCAGCAGCAGGCCGGGCACGCCGTAGCGCAGCAGGGCAAGATCGATGGGCGCGAACACGGCCGTCACGCCGAAGCGCGTGGCGATCTGCCAGCCGGCGCCGATCGCGGTGGCGGCGAGGGCGGCGGCGATGCCGATCGCGTAGGATTGCGGCGGGTGCTGCGTCATGGCGCGGTCTTATCGGCGCATGGGCGCCGCCGCGCAAGCAAAACGTGCATGCGTCAGCGCTTGAAGACGATCCGCTTGCCCTGACGGACAGCCACGCAGTCGTAGGCGCGCAGACGCGCGTCCGGCGCGCCGTCGATCGCCATGCCCGCACCTTCCGCCGCGAGCGACAGCAGCCCGTCACCGATGACGGGTGGCGTCTCGGGCATGCCGTAGGCGACGATCTCGGCGACCGGGTTGCGCCGGTCGATCTCGCCGGTATGCGCGACGCTTCGCCCCAGTGCCAGCACATGGCCCGCGCGCACATAGACCGGCAGCCGGTCGAGCGGCACGTTATCCACGCGCATCTGGCGGCCGCCGGCGATGCGCGTGCCGGTCCAGAAATCGTACCAGTCGCCTTCCGGCAGCCAGACATCGACCGCACCGCCCGGCTTCAGGATAGGTGCCACGAGGATCGAGGGGCCGAACATGTACTGTTCGCCGAACGCGCGCGCCGCACGGTCCTTCGGGAAGGCGAGCGCCATCGCGCGCATGACCGGCAGGCCGGTGCGCGTCGCGATCTCGACGCAGCCCCACAGATACGGCAGCAGGCGATAGCGCAGGTCGAGCCACGCGCGCGCATGGCGCGCGACATCCTCGCCGAGGCTCCAGGGTTCGCGCACGCCGATGCCGTGGAAGCGGAAATGCGAGCAGAAGATGCCCGCCGCCACCCAGCGCAGATAGAGTTCGGGGTCCGGCTGGCGCGAGCCGTAGAAGCCGCCGACGTCGCTCGAATAATAGGGCACGCCCGACAGGCCCCAGGACAGGCCGCCGCGGATCGATGCCGCGAGCCCTTCCCAGTCGGTCTGCGGATCCCCGCCCCACTGCACCGGAAAGCGCTGCGCGCCGATCCAGCCGTCGCGCCCCCACACGCAGGCGTTGTCCGCCCCCCGGGCCTTCGCCGTCGCCTCGTAGACCGCCTCGTTGTAGAGGCGCGGATAGACGTTGTGCAGGCGCCGGCCCGTGTCGCCGTTGTGCGCGACGACATGGTCCAGGACCTGTTCGCCGAAATCGGTCTTCATCGTGTCGACGCCGACGGCCCACAGCCGGTCGTGGCGCGCCTTCCACCATTCAACCGCCTCGGGATTGGTGAAATCGAGCACGCCCGAAGGCGGCAGCGGCGTCAGCACGTTGCCGAAAGGCGATGTCCCGGGGCTGGTGTCCCACTGGAACACGTGCGGCGATCCGTCGGGCTCGCGCAGGAACAGGCCGCGCTTCTCGAGCCCGGCATATTCCGCGTTGTGGATCGAGACGAGCGGGTATTCCCAGCAGCAGATGCGGAAGTCGCGCGCCTTCAGCTTGTCGATGGTCGCCTTCGGGTCGGGATAGCGCGACGGATCGAAATCGAGCGTGGCGCGCGTGCGCACTTCCATCCATGCACGGCCGTCGAACGTGATGACGTCGGCCGGGAATCCGGCCTCGCGGCATTCGCGCGCTGCGTCGAGGATCTCGTCCTCGGTGCGGTAGTAGGCGCGGCTCAGCCACACGCCCAGCGACCAGAAGGGTGGCAAGGCGGGCTTGCCGGTGATCTCGGCGCAGCGCCCGATCACGTGTGCCGGATCGGGGCCGGCGAACAGGAACAGATCGAAGGTCTCGTCCTCGCACAGGATCGCGTAGCTGCGGTGCGACCACTGGCCGTAGCCGACGGCATGGTGGACATGTGCCGGCGTATTGACGAGCACGCCCCATGCGCCGCCCGCCGCCTTCAGGCCCCAGGCGAACGGGATCGACTTGTAGGAAAGCTCGGTATTGACGCCGAGCGCGTCCTCGATGCGGTTGGAGACGAACTGTCCGCGCCGGTCGAGCGGGCCGAACTTCTCGCCCAGCCCGTAGACCGGCTCGCCGGAATCGAGGGCGAAGGACGCGATCCAGCCTTCCGGGCCGCGCCCGAAGGCGGGCAGGCGCGTCCAGCCGCGGAAATGTTCGTCGGTCAGCGAACCGAGCGGATCGTCGAGCCAGCCCTTGCGGCCGAAGCGCACGCGCACCGGGTCGCTCGCAAGCTCCAGCCATTCGCTGTCGTCACCGAGCCGGAAGGTTCCGGGCGCGGTCTCGCGGCATGCCGGTGACGTGAAGCCATCCGTCTCGACGAGACCGTAATCCGGCTTCGTCGCAGTACCGAAGGTCAGGCGCCAGTCGCCGCCGCGCCTGGAGACCGCAAGGGGGCCGATCTCGGTCGCGAAGACGATTGCGGCCTTCGCGTCGGCCGTTCGCGTCAGTTTCTGCGCGCGGACATATTTTGTGAAATCGATCTGCACGGACGGGTTCTCAGCCTTTGACGCCGCCCGCCGTGAGGCCGGAGACGACGCGTTCCTGGAAGACGGCGATCAGCACGCACACGGGCACGATCGCCACGATAAGGGCGGCCGACATGATCGGCCACGGAAAAGCGAACTCGCCCTGATAGAGCGTGATGCCGACCGGGAGCGTGCGGCTGGTGACCCGGCTCGACAGGGTCAGCGACAGCAGGAACTCGTCCCACGCGTTGACGAAAGCGAGGATGGCGGCGGTGAACACGCCCGGTGCCGCAAGCGGGACGACGACGTGCCAGAGTGCCCCCAGGCGCGAGCAGCCGTCGATCATCGCGGCGTTCTCCAGGTCGGCCGGGATGTCCTGGAAGAAGCTCGCCATCACCAGCGTGCAGACCGGCATCGACAGCACGGCATAGGGGAAGACGAGGGCGGGGTAGGTGTTGAGCCAGCCCAGCGTGCGCATCGTCTGGAACAGCGGCACCATCAGCGAGATCAGCGGGAACATCGAGACGGCGAGCAGGATCGACAGCACGACGTTGCGTCCCGGGATGCGCAGGCGGACGATCGCGTAGGCGGCCAGCGCCGAGACGAAGATGCAGAGCACCGTCGAAAGGCCCGCGACGACGAAGCTGTTCCACAGGAAGAGCAGGATCGGCTGGTCGACGAACACGCGCACGTAGTTGAGAAGCGTGGGATCGTGCGGGAAGATCGTGATGGGATGGCGCAGGAGTTCCGCTTCCGTCTTCAGCGACGTGAACAGGATCCACAGCGCCGGAAAGAACCCGTTCACCGCGACGATCGCGGCGGCGAGCCAGACGGTCTTCCGCTTTCCGAGCTTGGCCAGCATGTCAGCGCGCCCCCGTGTCGCGTCTGGTGTGGCGCAGATAGATCGACGTCGCGGCGATCGAGATCAGGAACATCAGCGTGGCCAGCGCCGAGCCGTAGCCGAGGTCGAGGAAGTCGATCGTCGTCTTGTGGATGTACATGGCCATCGTTTCGGTCGCCGTTCCCGGCCCACCGTTGGTCATCGCGAAGGGGATGTCGAAGGTCTGGATCGCCGTGATGGTGCGGAAGATCAGGGCCACGACGATGGCCGGCTTCAGCATCGGCAGCGTGATCTCGACGAACTGCTGGAAGCGCGAGGCGCCGTCGACCTCCGCCGCCTCGTAGAGCGACTTGGGGATCGTCTGCAGGCCGGCGAGCAGGATCAGCGCCATGAAGGAAGAGGACTTCCACACGATCGCCGTGCATACGGCCACGAAGGCGAGTTGCGGATCCGAGAGCCATTGCGGCGGATCGAAGCCGGCCAGCTCGATCAGCCAGTTCACGAAGCCCTGCCGGTAGTCGAAGAACCAGCGGAAGATGAGGCCGGCGAAGACCAGCGGCAGCGCCCAGGGCAGCAGCAGGCCGAGGCGCACCGGCCACTTGATGCGGAAGGGCTGGTTGGCGAGCAGGGCAAGTCCCAGCCCGATCGCGAGCGCGCCGGGCACCGTGACGACGATGAAAATGACGGTGTTGAGGACCGAATGGAGGAAGCGGTCGTCCTCGAAGAGCGCGAAGGCGTAGTTCTCGAAGCCGATGAAGCGGTAGCCCGGCCGCGTCAGCCGGAACGAATAGAGCGAGTTGGCGAGCAGCTCGGCGATCGGATAGACGACGACCGCCAGCAGCAGCAGGGCCGCCGGTGCCAGCAGCGCATAGCCCAGACGCCGTTCGTCGCGTTCGAGCTTGCTGAGCCTGTATCGCTTGATGGTCGCCATGGTGCGCGAATCCGGCGCCGCCTTGCGGCGGCGCCGGTCCCGTCTAGCGGTAGACGCGCGCGAGGCGCGAGTTCATGTCCGCGATCACCTGGTCGGCGGTGCGTGTACCCGCAAGAAACGCATTCATGTTCGTGCGGATGATCTCGCTGACCTCGGGATAGTCCGGGCTCACCGGCCGCGAGCGGCCCGTGACGACCACGTTGCGGGCGAACTGGAACCACGGGTTCACCTTCAGCACTTCGGCATCCTGGTAAACCTCGGCGAAGACCGGCAGGTGCGAGGCGAGGATCGCCTGCTTCTTCGAGACTTCCGGCGAGGAGAGGTACTTCAGCAGGTTGACCGCCGCCTGCTTGTTCTTCGAATAGGCCGAGACCGCGATCTGCCAGCCGCCGATGCAGGTGGCGGGCTGGTTGCCGGCGAAGCCCGGCAGCGGCACGACGTTCGTCTTGCCCTTGACCGTGCTGTCGGCATCGTTCTGGAAGCGGTTCCAAGCGTAGCCCCACTGCATGGCATAGAGAAGGTTGCCGGCCTGGAAATCCACGCGGATGCGGTCGGTCACGACTTCGGCGAGATTGGGCGGCGTGACGTTCGCGGCCTTGAGGTCGGTCCAGAGCTGCAGCGCGCGGCGCGCCTGCGCGGAGTTCACGTCGGGCTTGCCCTGCGCGCCGAGGAACTGGCCGCCGGCACCCCACATCGGCACCAGGAAGGTGCACACGGTCCCTTCGATGGGCGCACCCGCCGTCGCGAAGCCGCGCAGGTTCGGGTTGTTCTCGCCCTGCATGACGGTGCGCGCGGTGGACGCGAGCTCTTCCCACGTCTTGGGCGGCTGGAGCTTGTACTTCTCCAGCAGGTCCGTGCGGTAGTAGAGGAACTGCGCGTCGGCGAAATAGGGAAGGGCGATGACCTTGCCGCCCACGACGTTGGCCTCGCGGTAGGCCGGCAGGTAGCGCGCCATCATCGCGTCCTTCTCGCCGCCCAGATAGGCGTCGAGCGGTTCGGCCCAGCCGGCGGCGGCGAACTGCGCGGGTCGGATCACGTCGATCAGCATGACGTCGATGGCCGCGTCGCGGCTGGTCAGCACCGTGTTGAGATACTGCTGCTGCTGGTCCGAGGTGGCGCCGCCGATCTCGATCTCGACGCGCACGCCGGGCGTGCGCGCCTGATAGGCGTCGAGGATCTGGCGCATCACGTCGGGACGCTGCTGGCCGCCGACGAAGATGCGCAGCGTCGTCTGCTGCGCGTCGGCCGGTGCGGCCGCCAGTGCCAGCGGCAGCGCCAGCGCCGCCGAGGCGAAGAGGGAACGGGTGAGGTTCATGGACGTTTCTCCCTTGGTTGGCTCTTGTGGTCGGTGCGGCCTTACCAGCCGTCGCCGCGGATCGCTTGCCCGGTTTGCGGGTCGAAGAGGTGGAACTTGCGCAGCACGATGCCGGCGTCGATCTCGCTGCCGGCCTTGAGTCCGGCCTCGGGCGAGAAGCGCCCGGTGATCTCGCCGTCGCCGATCTTCAGCAGCCCCAGCGTGTCGGAGCCCAGCGGCTCGACGAGCTGGACCTGCGCGCGCACCGCACCGATCTCGGGATCGGCACCGGGGAATGCGACGATATGCTCCGGCCGGATGCCGAATTCGAGCCGGCGGCCGGAATGGCGCGCGCACAGCGCGCGGCGCGGCTGCGGCACGTCGAGACGCACGCCGCCGTCGAGTGCGATCGCCGCACCGCCGGCCTCGACCGTGCAGGGCAGGAAGTTCATCGGCGGCGAGCCGGTGAAGCCGGCGACGAACTTCGCCGCGGGCCGGTTGTAGATCTCGTCGGGCGAGCCGACCTGCACGATGTTGCCGGCCGACAGCACGACGATCTTGTCGGCGAGCGTCATCGCCTCGACCTGGTCGTGCGTGACGTAGATCACCGTGTTGCGCAGGCGCTTGTGCAGCTTGTTGATCTCGACGCGCATCTCCGAGCGCAGCTGCGCGTCGAGATTGGAGAGCGGTTCGTCGAACAGGAAGGCCTGCGGGTTGCGCACGATCGCGCGGCCCATCGCCACGCGCTGGCGCTGGCCGCCGGAAAGCTGCCCGGGCTTGCGTTCGAGCAGATGCTCGATGCGCAGGATGTTCGCCGCGTCGCCGACGCGCGCGCGGATCTCGTCCTCGGGCCGTTTGCGCAGGCGCAGGCCGAAGGCCATGTTCTCGAACACCGTCTTGTGCGGATAGAGCGCGTAGTCCTGGAAGACCATCGCGATGTCGCGTTCGCGCGGCGGCAGATCGTTGACGAGCCGGCCGCCGATGCGGATCTCGCCGTCGGTGATTCCCTCGAGGCCCGCGATCATGCGCAGCAGCGTGGACTTGCCGCACCCCGAGGGACCGACGAACACGCAGAACTCGCCCGACGCGATGGCGAGATCCACGCCGTGGATCACCGGCGTGCCGTCATACGCCTTGACGACCTGTTTGAGGACGACATCGGACACGGGCTGCGACCGCTCCTCCCCGTTTCAGCAAGGCGTTGGATCGCCTGCATATGGTATCGCTAACATTACTTATCGAAATTCAGCTGTCAATATGGTATTTTCTTTGTAATACCATGATGACAACGCTAACATAAATCATCGATCAGGTCGGGGAGAACGCCATGAGCGAAGCCAATTCGCCACGCCGGACGCGCGCAGAGCTGCGCAGCGCGCGCTGGTATCTGGCCGACGACATGCGCGCCTTCGCGCATCGCCAGCGCACGCAGCAGATGGGCTTCCGCCGGCAGGACTTCATGGGCCGCCCGGTTGTCGCGATCGTCAACACGTGGAGCGAGCTTTCGCCGTGCCACATCCATCTGCGCGACCGCGCCGAGGCGGTCAAACGCGGCGTCTGGCAGGCCGGCGGCTTCCCGGTCGAGCTGCCCGCCCTGTCGCTGGGCGAGGTGCTCGTCAAGCCGACGACGATGATGTACCGCAACATGCTCGCGATGGAGGTCGAGGAGCTGCTGCGCTCGCACCCCGTCGACGGGGCCGTGCTGCTCGGCGGCTGCGACAAGACCACGCCGGGCCTCGTCATGGGTGCGCTGTCGATGAACCTGCCGGCGATCTACGTGCCGGCCGGGCCGATGTCGAATTCGCGCTGGCACGGGCAGAAGGTCGGGGCGGGCACCCACACGCGCAAATACTGGGACGAGCTGCGCGCCGGCAAGATCACGCAGGAGGACTGGGTCGAACTCGAAGCGCGCATCACGCGCACGATCGGCACCTGCAACACGATGGGGACGGCCTCGACGATGACCGGCATCGTCGACGCGATGGGTCTGACGCTGCCCGGCGCCTCGTCGATCCCGGCCAGCGATTCCGGCCATTCGCGCATGGCGCAGGATGCGGGCGAGCGGATCGTCGGCATGATCTTCGAAGACCTCAAGCCGACCGACATCGTCACGCGGGATTCTGTCGACAACGGCCTCGTGGCGCTGATGGCGATGGGCGGCTCGACGAACGCGGTCGTCCATCTCGTCGCGATGGCGGGGCGCGCGGGGCTGAAGCTCGATCTCGACGCGTTCGACGCGCACGGCAAGCGCACGCCGGTTCTCGCCAACGTCTTCCCGGCGGGCGAGAACCTGATGGAGGATTTCCATTTCGCCGGCGGGCTGCCGGCCCTGCTGTGGCGCCTGAAGGACCGGCTGCGGCTCGACTGCCGCACCGTGAACGGCCGCACGCTGGGCGAGAACATCGCGGATTCGAAGGTGTGGGACGACGACGTGATCCGTCCGCTCGACCGGCCGGTCTCGGCCGGTGCCCCCATCGCCGTGCTGCGCGGAAACCTCGCACCCGACGGGGCGGTCATCAAGGCGTCGGCGGCCGATCCGAAACTTGCGCGCCATCGCGGGCGGGCGGTCGTCTTCCGCAACCATGCCGACATGTCCGCGCGCATCGACGATCCGGACCTCGCCGTGGACGCGGGCAGTGTGCTGGTCCTGCAGGATGCCGGCCCCGTCGGCGGGCCGGGCATGCCGGAGTGGGGGGCGCTGCCGATCCCCAAGAAGCTGCTGGCGCAGGGTGTGCGCGACATGGTGCGCGTCTCCGACGGGCGCATGAGCGGCACGCATTACGGCACCTGCGTGCTGCATGTCGCACCCGAATCGCGCGTCGGCGGACCGCTTGCACTGGTGCGCGACGGCGACATGATCGAACTCGACGTGCCGGCGCGCCGTCTGCATCTCGACGTGCCGGACGGCGAGCTCGCGCGCCGGCGCGCCGAATGGAAGGCGCCGCCGCCGCGCTTCGCGCGCAGCTACGGCATGCTGTTCGAGCGGCATATCGGCCAGGCGAACGAAGGGGCGGATTTCGACTTCCTCGCCCACGGCCCGGCCGTGCCCGATCCGGAGATCTTCTGAGCGCGATGGCACGCGAAGGCGACCCGCCCAAACCGCCCCGCACGCGCCGGCGCGCCGGCCGCGCCACGATGTCGGACGTCGCGAAACTCGCCGGCGTGTCGGCCATCACGGTCAGCCGGCTGCTGCGCGATCCGGATTCGGTCTCGGGCGAGTTGTCGGCCCGGATCCGCGATGCGGTCGACCGGCTCGGCTACGTGCCGAACCTGATGGCGGGCGGGCTGGCGGCCGCGAAAAGCCGCATCGTGGGCGTCGTCGTGCCGTCGATCCGCAACGCGTTCTTCGCCGCGACGGTCGATGCGCTCGCGGCCCGGCTCGACGCGCGCGGGCTTGCCGTCCTCGATTCCAGTTCCGACTACGATCTCGAGCGCGAGGACAAGCTGATCGAGACGATGCTCGCGTGGAATCCGGCGGCACTGGTTCTGACGGGTTTCGTGCACGGCCCGCGCACGGCCGCGATCCTCGCGCGCGCATCGCTGCCGGTCGTCGAGATGTGGGACGTCGTCGGCCGGCCCTTCGACATGGCCGTCGGCTTCGACCACAACGCGGCCGGCCGGCGCGTGGCGCGCCACCTGCTGTCGCGCGGGCGCCGGCGCATCGGCGTGATCGGCGCGATCCTCGACAAGGACACGCGCGCGGCCGCGCGCTGTGCGGGCGTGCGCGACGAACTGGACCGCGCCGGGCTTGTCCCGGCCGCGTGGACCGACCTGCCGCGCGGCTCGAATGTCGGCGACGGGGCCGCGAGCTTCGCAGAGATGCTCGCCACGCCGGGGGGCATCGACGCGGTCGCGTTCTCGAACGACGTGCTGGCGCTGGGGGCACTGTTCGAATGCCAGCGCCGCGGCGTGCGCGTGCCCGAAGACGTGGCACTTGTCGGATTCGGCGATCTCGATTTCGCGGCCCATTGCCGGCCGGCGTTGACCACGATGCGCCCGCCGCGCGAGACGATCGGCAACGAGACCGCCCGCATGCTTTCAGCACGCCTCGACGGAACGATGCCCGATCCGCGCGTCGTCGATCTGGGATGCGAGCTGATCGTGCGCGAAAGCGCCTAGTGCGCTTTGCGGCCGGGGTGCGCTAGATTCGGCGCATGCCGGACCCCGAACTGCCCGCAGCACTCGGCGCGCGCGCCGCCTTCTTCGCGGGCATGCGCGCCGCCGCACTTGCGCCCGCACTGGTGCTGGGCGCTTCCTATGTCGGGTTCGGATCGTTCGTCGGCGCACACGGGCTGGGGCTCGACTACGCGCTGTTCAACACGCTGACGGCGTGGGCGCTGCCCGGCCAGCTCGCGGTGACGGAACTCTACCTCGCCGGATCGGGCCTGCTGGCGATCGCGTTGGCGGTCGCACTCGCCAACATGCGGCTGGCGCCGATGACCGTCGTGATGATGCCGGTCGTCCACATGCCCGGCCGGGCAAGCTGGCGGATCTACGCGGCGGCGAACTACGTGGCCGTCACATGCTGGGCGATGACGATGATGACCGCCCCGCGCCTGGCGCGCGAGGACCGGCTGGCATGGTTCGTCGGTTGTGCTCTGATGCTGTGGGGCGCCTCGCTCGTCGGCACGGCGGTCGGCTTCTATGCGGCCGAGATGCTGCCGCGCCCGCTGACGCTGGCACTCGTGTTCCTCAACCCGCTCTATTTCATGCTGCTCTTCCTGCAGGACCTGCGCGACCGCGCGCGGCTGCACGCGCTGGTCTTCGGTGCCGCACTCGGCGCACCGCTCCACCTGCTGACGCCGGAATGGGGCCTGCTGCTGGCCGGGCTCGCCGGCGGTACCATCGCCGCGTATGTGTCGCGCCGCACGCGCCGGGGCGAGCGATGAGCGAGTTCGCCTTCAGCGACACGCAGGCCTTCGTCGCAGCCAGCGTGGCGGCCGCCGCGACCTATTTCTGGCGCGGCTTCGGCGTGGCGATCGGCGGGCGCATCGATCCCAAGGGCTGGGTCTTCGAGTGGTTCGCGTGCGTGGCCTATGCGGTGCTGGCCGCGCTCGTCGTGCGGCTGATCGTCTTTCCCGGCGGCGAACTGACCGGCATTCCGCTCGCGGCGCGGCTTGGGGCGGCGGCGCTTGCGCTCGCGGTCTATTTCGCGAGCCGGCGCAGCATATTTTTCGGCTGTCTTTCTGGGGCGCTCGCCATCGCGGCGACGGCGCTCTGGCAGGCCCGAACCATGCTATGATCGTAGGACAATGCGCGCGTTTCCGATTCTTCTCGCCTGCCTGATCGCCGGATCCGTCGCCGCCCAGACGACGCCGGACGGGCCCGTCTGCAAGTCCGACGGCTTCGGCCGCGACATCTCGACGAAGATGACCGACACGCTGCTCGACATGGGCTTCGTCGGCTTCGAGCGGATGACGGTCGTGGACGGCTGCTACCGGGTCGTCGCGCGCAATCCGGCGGGCGATCTCGTCGTGCTGACGTTCGACACGCTGGGCGAACTGATCGGCCTGGGTCTCGGCAGCGGCGGTGCCGTACAGCGCTTCGCGCCCACGCGCGACGGCATCCGCGCCACAGACTGATGGCCCAGGACGACAAGGACAGGAAGCCGGCGGGATCGGAGATGCGTGCCAAGCTGCATGCGTGGTGGGAAGGCTATGCCTACGAGCCGCGTCCGCAGGCGAAATCCGCCGCACCGGCGCCGGCCGCCGCTTCCGCCCCGGACGCGAAGCATCCCGATCCGGTCCGGATGCCGATGGACGGCAAGGTCGTGGTCAAGGACCAGTGGCCGCCCGAGCGGATCAAGGTCGCCCAGCTCATCTGGGGCGACGGTTTCACGTTTCCCGGCGGCGAGGAATTCGCGGTCGAGATGGCAAGGCCGCTGGCGCTGCACGACGGCGACACGGCAGCTGATCTGGGCTGCGGGCTGGGGGCGGGGACGCGCGCCATCGCGAAGGCCTACGGCGCGTGGATGGAAGGCTACGACCTTTCCCTCGATCTCGCGAAGGCGGGCAACAACCTGTCGCATGCGGCGAACATGGAGCGGAAGGCTCCCATCGGCCTGCTCGACGTCGTCGACGGCAGCTTCAAGCCCAAGCGCTACGACGGCGTGATCGTGCGCAACGTGTTCTCGATGATCTCGGACAAGCCCACGCTGCTGACCCGGCTGACGCACGGCATGAAGCCGGGCGGTCGGCTCGTCGTCGTGGACTGGACGATCGCGCGCGAGGACGCGATGGGCGATGCGCTCGACGCCTACCGGCTGGGCGAGGCGACGGCTCCGCGGCTTTCCACCATTGCCCAGTTCACCGCGCAGATCGAGGCGGCGGGACTCGTCGTCAAGATCGCCGACGATTTCACCGACGCGTTCCGCGCCGTCGTGCTCGAAGGCTGGGCGCGCATCGAGACGATCGTCGATCGCGGCCAGCTCACGCCGGCGGAGGGCAAGTCGCTGATGGACGAGGCGCAGATATGGTCGCGCCGCCTTGCCGCCGTCGCCGCCGGGGACCTGCGCGTCGGCCGCTTCCTGGCCGAGCGCAAGCCCGCCTGACGCCTATTCCATCGGCTGGAGCGTGGCCGTCCGCGCGCGCAGGAAGCTCGCATAGCCGGCAGGCATGCCGCCCGCGAACAGGTACTCGACATGCAGCGTGTTGCCCTCGTGGTACTTGAGCTCGAAGGGCAGTTCGTCGTTGCAGCCGTCGATGCGCAGCTTTCCTTTCTCGCCGATGCGCATCTGTCCGGCGGTCTTGAAGCCCACGCCGCCTTCCGAGATGTCGGCGATCTGGCCCGTGAAGCTCTTGCCCATCGAGTCGGTCGCGTTGGCCGGGATACTGACGGCATAGCGCGGATACTGGCGCCGATTCGTCTTCGCAAGGAAGCTCGCGACGGCGTTGCGCATCTCCTCGGACTGCTTGTCGAGCCCGGCCGCCGCCGCCAGGACCGTCTGCGCGGATTCGCGGACATTCTCGGTCGATTGCGAGACGGCCGTGATGTTCGACGTGACCATCCCCGTGCCGGCCGAGGCTTCGCTGACGCTGCGCGCGATTTCCTGCGTCGCGGCGTTCTGCTCCTCGACCGCGCCGGCGATGGCGGTCGTGGCCTGGTTCACCTGCGCCACCGTCTTCGCGATTCCGCGGATTGCGGTGACCGCCTCGGTCGTGGAACGCTGGATGGCGTCGATCTGGCCCGAGATGTCCTCCGTCGCGCGTGCCGTCTGGTTGGCCAGCCCCTTGACCTCCGATGCCACGACGGCGAAGCCCTTGCCGGCATCTCCGGCGCGTGCCGCCTCGATCGTCGCGTTGAGCGCCAGCAGGTTCGTCTGCTCGGCGATCTTGCGGATCAGCGTGGCGAACTCGCCGATCCGGCTCGTCGCCGCGGCAAGCGAAGCGACGGTCGCATCGACCGCTTCGGCCTCGTGCGCCGCCTTGGTGGCGACCGACGCGGCTTCGCCGACACGCGAGGAAATCTCGCGGATCGAAGCCGAAAGCTCTTCGGCGGCCGAAGCCACGGTCTGGACGTTCGTCGTCGCCTGCTCGGAAGCGGCCGAAACCGCCATCGAGCGCTGCTGCGTGTCCTCGGCGATCTTGACCATCGACTCCGCGTTTGTCCGCAGATCGATCGCCGAGTCGGCAACCGCCGCGACGACGGCGCTGACCTCGCCCTGGAACGCGACGGCAAGCTTGCGGTTGTCGACGAGCTTCTCCTGCATGGCCTCGTTGGCGGCGTTGATGATGCGTGCCGCCCGCTTGAACGAACCGTGCATGCCGCGCTCGAGGACCTTGCGGTAGAACTTGCCCTGGCGTGCGTGATCCATCGCGGCGGCGGCTTCGCGCACGAAGGCGTCCGACGCGTCGATCAGCGTGTTGGTGGAGTTCGACAACTCGCCCAGTTCGCCGCCCTCGCGGATGCCGACCAGACGCGGTTCGAGATTGCCCTTCGCCGCGGCGCGGGCGATCTCGCTGATGCCGCGCACGCTCGCGACGGCGCGCCGGACGAACAGGAAGGCCAGCAGCGCGAAGAATGCGGCTGCACCCGCGACGGCGAGTGCGGCGATGCGCATGTCGAGCCAGATCACGACGCACGCGGCGATCCCGGCGGCGAATGCCAGAATGGCGGCGAAAATCGCCTTAGATAGAGAAGACGAATTCGTCATAGCTGACTCCCTTCGACTTGAGCAGTGCGTTCAGGTGTTCGTAGGACTGTTCCATTCCGGCCTTGCGGTCGGAATTGCGCTCCTCGATGTCGAGAAGCGACCTGTAGAGCGCGGAGACCGTCTGGATCTGCGACGGCGAAGGCCTGCGGCGGTTGGAGTGGTAGCCGATGATCTTGCCGTCCGCGTCGAAGGTCGGCGTGACATGCGCGAAGACCCAGTAATGGTCGCCGCCATTCGCCATGTTCATCACGTAGGCGAAGATCTCGTCGCCGGCCTCGATCTTGTTCCACAGCAGCCTGAACACGCAGCGCGGCATGTGCGGATGGCGCAGGATGCTGTGCGGCGCCCCGACGATCTCGGATTCCGGATAGCCGGAGATCTTCAGGAAGACCTCGTTGCCGTAGGTGATCTTCCCCTTCGTGTCGGTCTTGCTGACGATCACCTCGTCCTCGCCGAACGTGCGCTCCTTGCCGGTCGGCTTGAAGTCGTACTTTGCCATTTCGGTCCCTCCTCGGTCTTCCGTTCCGGTCAGTGCGCGGTGCGCAGGACCGATTTCACTTCGTCGCGTTCCTCGACCTGCGCATGGCGGCGGATCGCGTCGATCACATCGAATTTATCAGTAAGAGTATTAACGATTTGCCGGTCGATCGCGCCTTTTTCCGCATCCGACTGCAGCAGTGCCAGCGCGCGCGTTCCGCTCATGCCCGCGCGGTAGGGCCGGTCCTCGGTCAGCGCCACGAACCGGTCGGCGACGGCGATGATGCGCGCCTGGGCCGGAATGCGTGCCGCCGGACGACGCTCCGGGTATCCCGATCCGTCGAGCTTCTCGTGATGCGCGCGCGCCCAGTCGGCGATCTGCGACATCCCGGGAATACGCTCGAGCAGCGTGCCCGTGTAGTAGGCATGGCTGCGGATCGTGCCGAATTCCGCCGCCGTCAGACCCGCGGGCTTTTCGATGATGTCGTTGGGGACGGCGAGCTTGCCGATGTCGTGCAGCTGTCCGGCGACTTCGATCTGCATGGCGTCGATCGCGTCGAAGCCGGAATAGGTCGCCAGCATCGAGGAGACCGATGCGACACCCCAGGAATGGGTCGCGGTGAAGGGCGAGCGGGCATCGACGATGACGGAATAGAGGCGTCCGAAATCCTGCAGCGCGTCCAGATCGGCCATCGCCCCCTTTTCACCGGCCAGCCGCGCGCGGATGCGCGCGTCGATGTCGACGCCCGAGGTGTCGAGCCAGAAGGAGTCGGCCTCGCTGGCGCGCAGGAACGCGTCCGCAAGGTTCGGATCGAGATTGAGATGCGCATGCGCGACCGCATCGGCTCGCCGGGCGGCGACCTGGGAGAGGACGAAGACCGACGGATCGATGCTGTCATCGACGAAGTTCGCGAGATTGAGGATCTGCGAGAGAAGTGCGTCCTGCACGTGCAGCGTGCCGTATTCCATGAGGCGCGGCAGGGGGTCGCGGTAGTGCGCGACGAGCGGTGCGAGCCGGCGCGTCAGCGGCGAGATTTCGAGGAAACGCGCCCCCGTCGCCGAGCGGTTCTTCCAGTTCTCGTGGCAGAGCGCGCCGACGCTGTGCAGGAGACCCGCCTGCATCACCCGCGCGATTTCGGCGGCGGGCAGGCCGATTTCCCCGGCAAGGTTCGCCGCGATGATCGCGACGCGCTTCTGGTGCGCGCCGAGTGCTGGATCGAGCAGGTCGGTTGCGGCACCCAGCGCGAAGATCAGCTCGATCCGCGGCACTTCCAGCGATCGGGTCTGCGGGATGAGGAACTGCGGTGCGGCGATCATCACGTTCATTTCGGGCGCTCCGGGGGGTGCTGCAATCCGCACGACGATGTTGCACCCACGCTAACAGCGGGTCCCGGCCACAACTCTGCGGTAGATCAATTGTCGCGAGAAAGAATCCAACGGATTCAAAGGGCATAAGCCCGGAACCGAAAATTCTATGGTTAATTTTTGGATAATAAGTTCGGAAAGATGTTCGCGCGCAGGTCGTGGCCCGTCAGGGTGCGGGCGGCGTCTGTGCGGCTTCGGCGCGGATGCGTTCGGCCTGCCGGCGGGCCTTGCGGTGCATGAAGACCGACAGGACGATCACGGTCGTGAACAGGCACAGCATGCCGAGCTTGAAGGCCAGCGCCACGTCCTTGATCAGGTGCTGGAACGCGGCCCCGAAGAGATAGCCCGCACCCGCGAACGTGCAGGCCCATACGCCGGCGGCGATGAAATTCAGGATCATGAAGCGCGGCCAGTAGATGCCGCTCATGCCGCAGGCGAACGAGCTGAAGTTCCGCACGACGTAGATGAAGCGGAAGCTCAGGATGAACCACGTGTCGAAGCGCCGCAGCCAGGTGAGCGCCAGGTCCGTGCCCGCGCGCATCTTCGGGAAGCGCGTGACGAGCCGTTCGCCGTAGCGCCGCCCGAGCCAGAAATAGAGATTGTCGCCGCAGAAGCTGCCGATCCACGCGCAGGCGATCAGGTAGTCGATGCGCAGGATCCCGAGATGCGCCGCGAATCCGGCGAAGATGACGAACGTCTCGCCCTCAAGGAAGGTCCAGAAGAACGTGATGACGTAGAACCACGTTCCGTGGCTTTCGATCCATTCGATCATCGGCGGGCTGGCATCGGCTGGCTGGCGTAATTCCGGTCGGAACGGGTCAGGGCGCGCATCCTAGGCAGCGCGCCGGTCCCTGTCCACCACGCCGCAATCCTGCCGGTTTGGGTTAAATTACTGTCCGGACATGCGGTTTCGGACGGGTTGACAGGGGGGCGGGGCGCCCGTATGGTCGCGCCTCTTTTCGGCCGGGATGCCCCGGGCGGAGCCAATTTCAGCCACCGGGACGCGTCGTATCATGAAGGTCGTGAATTCGCTCAAGTCGGCCAAGAAGCGCGACAAGGACTGCAAGATCGTCCGTCGCAAGGGTCGCGTCTACGTCATCAACAAGAAGAACCCCCGTTTCAAGGCCCGCCAGGGCTGATCCGGCCTCTTCTTCGCCGTGGATTTGAAACCGCGCCGGTCCAACCGGCGCGGTTTTTCTTTGTGGCAGGGGTGTGTGAGCGCGCCCTAAAGTCGGGACGGCTTTCCCGGGAGCGGACCCCATGCTGACCATGCCGGCCCCTGACCGCGCCGTGCTCGACCGGCGCGCGCAGATCGTCGCCGACCTGCGCGAGATCGTGCCCGGCGAAGGCGTGATCGACGCGCTGGAGGAACGCCGCGCCTTCGAAACCGACGGGCTCAGCATCTACCGCGCGGTGCCGATGGTGGTGGTGCTGCCGTCGACCGTCGAACAGGTTTCCGAAATTCTCAGATACTGCCAGGCCGGCAACATCCGCGTGGTCCCGCGCGGGGCGGGCACCGGGCTTTCGGGCGGTGCCCTGCCGCTCGAGGACGGCGTGCTGCTCGGCATGGCCAAGTTCAACAAGGTGCTCGACATCGACTACGCCAACCGCTGCGCGCGCGTGCAGCCGGGTGTGACGAATCTCGGCATCACGCAGGCCGTCCAGCATGCGGGCTTCTACTATGCGCCCGACCCGTCGTCGCAGATCGCCTGCACGATCGGCGGCAATGTCGCGGAGAATTCCGGCGGCGTGCACTGCCTCAAATACGGTCTCACCACCAACAACGTGCTCGGCGTCGAGATGGTGACGATGGCGGGCGAGGTCGTGCGCTTCGGCGGCAAGCATCTGGATGCCGGCGGCTACGACCTGCTCGGCGTGATCGTGGGTTCCGAAGGGCTGCTTGGTGTGGTCACCGAAGTGACCGTGCGCCTGCTGCGCAAGCCGGAGACGGCGCGTGCGGTCCTCGTCGGCTTCCCCACGCTGGAGGACGGCGGCAACTGTGTGGCCCAGATCATCGCCGAGGGCATCGTGCCCGGCGGCATCGAGATGATGGACCGGCCCGCGATCCACGCGGCCGAGGCGTTCGTCAACGCAGGCTATCCGCTCGACGTCGAAAGCCTGCTGATCGTCGAGCTCGACGGGCCCAAGGCCGAGGTCGACGAGCTGATCGCGTCGGTCGACCGCATCGCGCGCGAGAACAACGCGATGTCGAGCCGCATTTCGGAGTCCGACGAGGAGCGCATGCGCTTCTGGGCGGGCCGCAAGGCGGCCTTCCCGGCGGTCGGCCGCATCAGCCCCGACTATATGTGCATGGACGGCACGATCCCGCGAAAGCGGCTGGCCGAGGTTCTGCGCGGCATTTCCGACATCGCGAAGCGCCACGGCGTGGGTGTCGCCAACGTGTTCCATGCCGGCGACGGCAACCTGCATCCGCTGATCCTGTTCGACGCCAACAAGGACGGCGAGCTGATCGCGGCCGAGAAATGCGGGGCCGACATATTGCGCCTGTGCGTGGCAGTCGGTGGTGTCTTGACCGGCGAGCACGGCGTGGGGATCGAGAAGCGCGACCTGATGCCCGCGATGTTCGACGAGGACGATCTCGCCACGCAGATGCGCCTCAAATGCGCGTTCGATCCCGCGGCCTTGCTCAATCCCGGCAAGGTGTTCCCGCAGCTCCATCGCTGCGCCGAAATGGGCAAGATGCGCGTCCACAAGGGCCAGGTCCCGTTCCCCGACCTGCCGCGGTTCTGAAACGATGCATCTGAAGCCGACCGACGCCAACCAGCTTCGCGATGCAGTCGCATGGGCCGCCGCCGAGGGCGAGGCGCTCGACGTGGTTTCCGGCGGCACGAAGGCGGCACTCGGCCGGCCGGGCCGTCCGGCGCGCAAGCTCGACGTGTCCGCACTTGCGGGCGGGATCGAGTACGAGCCCGAAGAACTCGTCCTCACCTGCGGTGCGGCCACGCCGATGCGCGAGATTCTCCTTCTGCTCGAACAGCGCGCGCAGATGCTCGCCTTCGAGCCGCCGGATTTCGGGGCACTCTACGGGCTTGCCCCCGACGGCGGCACGATCGGCGGGGCGCTTGGCGCCAATCTCGCAGGGCCGCGCCGCATCAAGATGGGGTCCGCGCGCGACCATTTCCTCGGCTTCTCCGGCGTGTCGGGGCGGGGCGAGGAATTCAAGGCGGGCGGGCGCGTGGTCAAGAACGTCACCGGCTACGACCTGCCCAAGCTGATCGCGGGTTCGATGGGCACGCTCGCCGTGCTCGACCGCGTGACGGTCAAGGTGATGCCGGCGGCACCGAAGATGCGCACGGTGCTGGTGCTCGGCCTCGATCCGGCCCGCGCCGTCATGGCGATGTCGGACGCACTCAATAGCCCGTGGGAAGTTTCGGGGGCCGCATATCTGCCCGCGAATGTCGCCAGGCGCTCGCGCGTCGATCACGTCGCGGGGGCGGGGACAAGCGTGACCGCGATCCGCGTCGAGGGCACGGCCGTTTCGGTCGCCACGCGCTGCGAAGCACTGCGCGTCAGCCTCGCCGCGTTCGGTGCCGTCGAAGAACTCCATTCGCTGCGCACGGTCGATTTCTGGCGCGAAGTGCGCGACGTCGCCCCGCTGCTGCCCGACACGTCGCGCGCGATGTGGCGCGTGTCGGTCGCCCCCACGCTAGGGCCGGCCGTCGCCGCGAGCGTGCCGGGGGCCGACTGGTTCCTCGACTGGGGCGGCGGCCTCGTCTGGCTCGCGGTTCCGGCCACGGGCGACGCCGGTGCCGCGAAGCTGCGCGCGTCTTACGCCGAAGGCCACGCGACGCTGATGCGTGCACCCGACACGATCCGCAGCCTCGTGCCCGTGTTCGAACCGGCCGCATCGGGTGTCGCGGCCCTCAACAGGGGCGTCAAGGCGCAGTTCGATCCGCGCGCGATCCTCAATCCCGGCCGCATGTACGAAGGGGTCTGAGCGCACGATGCAAACCACCTTCACCCTCGCCCAGCTTGCCGATGCGGACGTTCGCGAGTCCGAGACGATCCTGCGCAAATGCGTGCATTGCGGCTTCTGCACCGCGACGTGCCCGACCTATGTGCTGCTCGGCGACGAGCTCGACAGCCCGCGCGGTCGCATCTACCTGATCAAGGACATGCTCGAGAAGGGGCGGCCGGCCGACGAGCGCACGGTGCGCCATGTCGATCGGTGCCTGTCGTGCCTTTCGTGCATGACGACCTGTCCGTCGGGCGTGAACTACATGCATCTGGTCGACCATGCGCGCGCGCACATCGAGCAGACCTATGTGCGGCCGTGGCACGACCGGTTGCTGCGCGAAGTGCTTGCCTTCGTGCTGCCGAGCCCGTTGCGTTTCCGCGTGGCGCTGATCGGCGCGTTGCTGGCAAAGCCCTTCGCGTTCCTGCTGCCGAAGGGCGGGCGCCTCGGCGCCATGCTGGCGATGGCACCCAAGGCGATCCCGTCGCCGTCGGACGTGGACCGGCCGCAGGTCTTCTCGCCGGAAGGCACGCCGCGCATGCGCGTGGCGATCCTGCAGGGCTGCGCGCAGCAGGTGCTGGCCCCGCAGATCAACGAGGCGACGATCCGCCTGCTTGTGCGTCTCGGCTGCGAAGTGTCGGTCGCACCGGGTTCCGGCTGCTGCGGGGCGCTGACGCACCACATGGGCAAGGTCGATGCGAGCCATGCGTCGGCCGCCGCCAACATCCGCGCCTGGATGAAGCTGGGCGGCGGGCAGGGGCCGGACGCGGTCGTCGTCAACGCGTCGGGCTGCGGCACGACGGTCAAGGATTACGGCTTCATGTTCCGCGAGGATGCAGAACTGAAAGGCCCGGCCGCCGAAATCTCGAAGCGCACGCGCGACATCAGCGAACTTCTGGCCGAGCTGGGTGTGGATGCGAAGGCGCCCGAGAAGCTCGCCGTCGCGTACCATTCCGCGTGCTCGCTGCAGCACGGGCAGAAGCTGGGCGCCGTTCCGCGCAGGCTGCTCGTCGCCGCCGGCTTCGACGTGCGCGATCCGGCCGAAGGGCATCTGTGCTGCGGTTCGGCCGGCACGTACAACCTGATGCAGCCCGAGCTTGCCGGCCAGTTGCAGGCGCGCAAGGCGGCGAACCTGAAGGCGACGGGCGCATCGATCGTGTCGGCCGGCAATATCGGCTGCATGGCGCAGATCGCGGCGGCCGCCGACATGCCCGTCGTGCACACGGTGGAGCTGATCGACTGGGCGACCGGCGGGCCGAAACCGGCGGCCCTCGGCTAGGCCAGCAGCCGCGCCTCGATGCGCGCGAGCGTGCCGGCGAACACGCGCGGATCGTCGGCGGCACGCGCCAGCACCATCGCCCCCTGGATCGACGCGATCGCGTCGACCGCCTCGGTGCGCGCGGCGGCGGGCCCGCGCCCGGCGACGACCAGGACGCGCGCCAGCGCCTCGATCCAGACCTGGAAATGCCGGCGCAGGGCAGGGGCGAATATCCGGCGCGTGTCGTCGAGTGCAAACAGCGCGAACGCGCACACGCGGCGCCCGGCCTTGTGGTGTAGCTCGACCGCGCGGCACATCTCGCGGATCGACTGGCGCGGATCGCCGGGATGGTTGAGCGGCCCGAGGATCTCGACCGCGAACCACGAATCGATCTCGGCCAGAACGGCCTCGGCCATCTCCGCCTTGCCGCGCGGGAAGAAATGGTAGAGCGAGCCCTTGCCGAGCCCGGTCGCGCGCCCGATCTCGCCGAGGCTGGCACCTTCGTAGCCGCGCGTGCGGAACACGTCGGCAAGCTTGGGCAGGAGGTCGGCGCGTTCGGCGATCTGGCGGGCCATGAATATCCTGTAACGATTGGTACAGTCCGTACCGAATGGATAACAAAAACGCACCGGAATCGCCATCCGATTCGCCGTCGGCATCGCCTGCGGGATAAATAATCGTTCCAGAGCATGAGGTTACGGCTCCGGACAGCGGGGTTGACCCGTCCGTGCCCGTGCCCCTAGACCCATGCCGGTTTCACCGACGGGGGCTTCCATGACCGCACGCAAACGCCCGACGACGCTTACCCCGCCCGCCGGCGCCACCGCCGCTCTCGCCCTTTCCGACGGCGCCGTCTTCTGGGGCCACGGAATCGGCGCCGTGCAGAAGCGCACCGGCGAGGTCTGCTTCAACACCTCGATCACCGGCTATCAGGAAATCCTGACCGACCCGTCCTATGCCGGACAGATCATCACCTTCACCTTCCCGCATGTCGGCAATGTCGGCACGAACGAGGAAGACATCGAGACGGTGACGCCGGCCGCCCTCGGCCTCGTGCTGCGCGCCGACATCACGCAGCCCTCGAACTTCCGCGCGACGCGCCATCTCGACGCATGGCTGAAGTCGAACGGCCTGCCCGGTATTTGCGGCGTCGATACGCGCGCGTTGACGCGACATATCCGCGACACCGGTGCGCCGAACGGCACGCTCGTGCACGCCCCCGACGGCAAGCTCGACGCGGCAGCACTGGTCGCCGAAGCCAAGGCGTGGCCCGGCCTCGAAGGCATGGACCTCGCCAAGGAAGTCACCACGCGCCAGTCCTATGCGTGGGACGAGACGGCCTGGGTCCTCGGCAAGGGCTACGGCAAGCTCGGCAAACCCAAGTTCAACGTCGTCGCGGTCGATTACGGTGCCAAGCGCAACATCCTGCGCTGTCTGGCGCAGGCCGGCTGCAAGGTGACGGTCGTGCCCGCGAACGTGACGGCCGACGACATCCTGCGCCACAAGCCCGACGGCGTGTTCCTGTCGAACGGCCCCGGCGATCCGGCGGCGACGGGCGTGTACGCGGTGCCCGTCATCAAGACGCTGCTGGAAAAGCGCATCCCCATCTTCGGCATCTGCCTCGGCCACCAGCTTCTGGCCCTTGCCCTTGGCGCCAAGACCACGAAGCTGCATCTCGGCCATCGCGGGGCGAACCATCCCGTGCAGGATATCGAGACCGGCAAGGTCGAGATCACGTCGCAGAACCATGGCTTCGCGGTGCTGCCCGAGACGTTGCCGAAGACAGCGATCGTCACGCACGTCTCGCTGTTCGACAAGACGAACGAAGGCCTGCGCTGCACCGACCGTCCGGCCTTCTCGGTCCAGTACCACCCCGAAGCCAGCCCCGGCCCGCAGGACGCGCACTATCTGTTCGAGCGGTTCACCACCCTGATGGCCAACCCGAAGGCAGCCTGAAACATGCCCAAGCGTACAGACATCAAGTCGATCCTGATCATCGGAGCCGGGCCCATCGTCATCGGGCAGGCGTGCGAGTTCGACTATTCGGGCACGCAGGCCTGCCGCGCGCTGAAGGCCGAGGGCTACCGTATCGTGCTGGTGAACTCGAACCCGGCGACGATCATGACCGACCCGTCGCTGGCCGACGCCACGTACGTGGAGCCGATCGTTCCGGAGATCGTCGAGAAGATCATCGCCAAGGAGCGCCCCGATGCACTTCTGCCCACGATGGGCGGGCAGACGGCGCTGAACGTCGCGATGAAGCTTGCTGACTCGGGCGTGCTGGAAAAATACGGCGTGGAACTGATCGGGGCGAACCGCGACGCGATCGACAAGGCCGAGGACCGGCTGCGCTTTCGCGACGCGATGACGAAGATCGGCCTCGAGACGCCGAAATCCGAACTGGTCAAGAGTATGGACGAGGCGAAGGCGGCCCTTGCCAAGGTCGGCCTGCCGGCGATCATCCGGCCCAGCTTCACGATGGGCGGGACGGGCGGCGGGATCGCCTACAACGAGGAAGAATACGAGCAGATCGTGTTCGGGGCGCTGCGCGCCAGCCCCGTCGGTTCCACGCTGGTCGAGGAAAGCGTCCTCGGCTGGAAGGAATTCGAGATGGAGGTCGTGCGCGACCGCAAGGACAACTGCATCATCGTCTGCTCGATCGAGAACGTCGATCCGATGGGTATCCACACCGGTGACAGCGTGACGGTCGCCCCGGCCCTGACGCTGACCGACAAGGAATTCCAGATCATGCGCAACGCGTCGATCGCGACCTTGCGCGAGATCGGCGTGGATACGGGCGGCTCGAACGTGCAGTTCGCGGTCGATCCGAAGACCGGCCGCATGATCGTCATCGAGATGAACCCGCGCGTGTCGCGTTCGTCGGCCCTCGCGTCCAAGGCGACCGGCTTTCCCATAGCCAAGATCGCGGCGAAGCTCGCGGTCGGCTACACGCTGGACGAGCTCGACAACGACATCACCGGCGTGACGCCGGCCGCGTTCGAGCCGACCATCGACTATGTCGTCGTGAAAATTCCACGCTTCACCTTCGAGAAGTTCCCCGGCACGCCGGCCTTGCTGTCGACCTCGATGAAGTCGGTCGGCGAATCGATGGCCATCGGCCGCTGCTTCCAGGAAGCGCTGCAGAAGGCGCTGCGCTCGATGGAGACGGGCCTCAACGGCCTCGACGAGATCGACATTCCCGACGACGACGCAGGGAAAATCCGCGAGGCCATCGTCGCGGCCCTCGCGCGCCCGTCGCCCGACCGGCTGCTGGTGATCGCACAGGCGCTGCGCTTCGGTTTCGCGGTCGACGAGATCTGCCGCATCTCCAGCTTCGATCCGTGGTTCGTGCGCCAGGTCGAAGATCTGGTGCGCGAGGAAGCGGACATCCGCAAGAAGGGCCTGCCGAAGGACGCGGCCGGCTGGACGCGCATCAAGCAGATGGGCTTCGGCGACGCGCGCCTCGCCCAGCTCGTCAAGAAGCCGGAGGCCGACGTATCGGCGGCCCGGCGCGGCGTCGGCGTGGTCCCCGTCTTCAAGCGCATCGACACGTGTGCTGCCGAGTTCGCGAGCAAGACGCCCTATCTCTATTCGAGCTACGAGACGCCGTTCATCGACGGCCCGCAGAGCGAGGACGAGGCAACCGACCGCACCAAGGTCGTCATCCTCGGCGGCGGCCCGAACCGCATCGGCCAGGGCATCGAGTTCGACTATTGCTGCGTGCACGCGGTCTATGCGCTGCGCGAGGCCGGCTTCGAGACCATCATGGTCAACTGCAACCCGGAGACGGTGTCCACCGACTACGACACGGCCGACCGCCTCTATTTCGAACCGCTGACGCCCGAGACCGTGATCGAGATCGTCCGGCGCGAGCAGACGAACGGCAAGGTTCTGGGCGTGATCTGCCAGTTCGGCGGCCAGACGCCGCTGCGCCTTGCGCATGCGCTCGCCGATGCCGGCATCCCGATCCTTGGCACCACGCCCGACGCGATCGATCTTGCCGAAGACCGCCAGCGTTTCGCCAAGCTCCTCGACAAGCTGAAGCTCGAACAGCCGGCATCGGGCACGGCATTCTCGGCAAAGGAGGCCGAGGAAGTCGCCGCGAAGATCGGCTATCCGGTGCTGCTGCGCCCCAGCTACGTGCTGGGCGGGCGCGCGATGAAGATCGTGCATTCGGTCGACCAGCTGCGCGGTTTCATCGCCGAGGCGGTGCGCGTGTCGGGCAAGAACCCGGTGCTCGTCGACAGCTACCTGCAGGAAGCCATCGAGGTCGATGTCGACGCGGTCGCCGATCGCGAGGGCGTGCATGTCGCCGGCATCATGGAGCATATCGAGGAAGCGGGCATCCATTCGGGCGACAGCGCGTGCTCGCTGCCGCCCTATTCGCTGCCCAAGAAGATCCTCGACGAGATCGAGCGCCAGACGATCGAACTGGCGCGCGGGCTTGGCGTCGTCGGGCTGATGAACGTGCAGTACGCCGTCAAGGACGGGCGCGTCTACGTGCTGGAAGTCAATCCGCGCGCCTCGCGCACCGTGCCCTTCGTCGCCAAGGCGACCGGTGTTGCCATCGCCAAGATCGCCGCGCGCGTGATGGCGGGGGAAAGCCTCGCGTCGTTCAAGCTCAAGAAGCGCAAGCTCGACCATGTTGCCGTCAAGGAAGCGGTGTTCCCCTTCGCGCGCTTCCCGGGTTCCGACACGCTGCTGGGACCGGAGATGAAGTCGACCGGCGAAGTCATGGGCATCGACGCCGATTTCGGCCATGCCTTCGCCAAGGCGCAGATGGGCGCGTCGCAGAAGCTGCCGACGACGGGCACGGTGTTCGTCTCGGTGCGCGACGCAGACAAGAAGTCCATCGTCGCCCCGGCGCGCAAGCTCGCGGGCCTGGGATTCCGGATCATGGCGACCGGCGGGACGGCCGCGTTCCTGCAGAAGAGCGGGCTGGAGGTCGTGCTGGTCAACAAGGTGCTCGAAGGCCGGCCGCACATCGTCGACGCGATGAAGTCCGGCCAGGTCCATCTGGTCTTCAATACGACCGAGGGTGCGCAGGCGGTGTCCGACTCGTTCAGCCTGCGCCATGCCGCACTAATGGGCGGGATTGCATACTATACTACCGTATCTGGTGCCCGGGCGGCCGCCGAAGCGATTGCGGCGCTGCGCGCCGGCAGTCTTGAAGTCGCCCCCCTGCAAGCGTACTTTAAAGGGGCCTTCTGACGGCACACCCCCGAGCTGCGCGGGTCATGCAGGACGGCCGATCCCACCGGGGTCGCCGAGGCTGGATGGCGTTGCGAAAAGGGTGGGGCCTTCGGGAATTCAGGGGAGCGACGGAGTTCGAGTACGGGCACGATGGACAAGATTCCGATGACGCGCGAGGGCTATGAGCGCCTCGAAGCCGAGCTCAAGAACCTCAAGTCGGTCGAGCGGCCGGCAGTAATCCGGGCGATCGCGGAAGCCCGCGATCACGGCGACCTTTCCGAGAACGCGGAGTATCACGCCGCGCGCGAGCGCCAGTCCTTCATCGAGGGCCGCATCGGCGAGCTCGAGGACAAGGTCAGCCGCGGCGAGATCATCGACGTGGCCTCGCTCACCGGCAAGCAGATCAAGTTCGGCGCGAAGGTGACGCTCGCCGACGAGGACACCGACGAGGAGTCGACCTACCAGATCGTCGGCGCCGACGAGGCCGACGTCGAGAAGGGCCGTATCTCGATCACCTCGCCGCTCGCGCGCGCGCTGATCAACAAGCAGGCCGGCGACAAGGTCGAGGTCACCACGCCGCGCGGCCACAAGGCCTACGAGATCATCAAGGTCCGCTTCAAATAGCGGGCGCTTGATTTCGCGCGCGAAGGCGCGTATATGCCTTTCCGCGCGGGGCTACCGGCAGTCGCCCCGCCTTTTCCAAAAGACGATGCTCTCGTCCAAGCACTGCCTTTCGGGGGATCCCTGTCCGGGATTCTTGCCGGGAGGTATCGGACGATGACGAGTCGGAATTCCAGCGCGCGCTATTCGATCAGACCCTTGGGCGCCAAGCCCGAATCCTATCCGGGCTTCAGCGAGAAGCTGATCGCCAGCCATTTCGAGAACAACTACGCGGGTGCCGTGAAGCGGCTCAACGCGGTTTCCGCGCGTCTCGACGCACTCGATCCGGCGGCGGCCGGTTTCGAATGGAACGGGCTGAAGCGCGAGGAAATCGTCGCCTACAACTCGATGCAGCTGCACGAGATCTATTTCGAAGCGCTCGGCGCGCCCGTGGCTCCGCCGGCCGATCTCGCCGCGGCGATCGAGCGCGATTTCGGTTCGTTCGAAGCCTGGCGTGCGCGATTCGTCGCGTGCGGCAAGGCGCTTGGCGGCGGGTCGGGCTGGGTCGTGCTGGTGCGCGAGAGCCGCAATGGCCGCCTCGCGATCCAGTGGGGGGCCGACCACACGATGGGTCTCATCGGGGCCACGCCGCTGCTCGCGCTCGACATGTACGAGCACGCCTACCACATGGATTACGGGGCGAACGCCGCCGCCTATGTCGAGGCGTGGCTTGCGGCCATCGACTGGACGCGCGCTTCCCTGCGCTGGCGTGCGGCGGAGATGCCGCGCGACGCCAACGCCGTACCGCTCGAAGCACTCGACGGGGCAGGCGTCGTCTATGTCGACGCGCGGCGCGGACCGACCTTCGATGCCGCAAGCGACACGCTGCCGGGTGCGTTGCGCATCGATCCGGCGAAGCCGGACGGTGCCGCCGCCGGCCTGCCGAAGGACCGCGAACTGGTCGTCTACTGCGTCTACGGCTTCGGTTTCAGCCGCGACACGGCGGCGGCGCTGCGCGCACAGGGCTACAAGGCACGCTATCTCGACACCGGCATCGTCGGCTGGCGCGCGATGGGTCGGCCGCTTGCTCCCAAGCAGGGAGGTGCCGCATGAAGTGGATCACCCGCGAACGCCCGAAGATCGACCGCGTCGCCTGCCCGTGGCTGGTGACGCGCTTCGTCGACAAGTCGCCCGAGTTCCTGTTCGTCGCTTCCGACAAGGTCCTGTCGGAGGCGAAACGCCTCGACGCGATCCCGTACGACGTGCCGGACGTGGAACTCAGCCATGTCGGGCCGCTGTGCAGCTTCGACGCGTTCCTGAAGAAATACGGGCTCGACGATCCCGCGCTGGCGCATCTCGCGATCATCGTGCGCGGGGCCGATACCGGGCATCCGGAGCTTGCCCCGGAATCGCCCGGGCTGCTGGCGGCCTCGCTCGGCCTGTCGGCAATCCATGGCACCGACGACCATGCGATGCTTGCGCAGGGTTTCGTGCTGTACGACGCTCTCTACGCGTGGGCGCGCCGGGCGCGCGGCGAAACCCACGGCTGGCCGCCCAAGGGATGAACGACATGCTCGATACTTCCGCACCCGCCCAGTCCGCCGGACGCCCGACCTTCGGCGAGGCGCTCGCCTACTGGTTCCGGCTCGGCTGCCTGTCCTTCGGCGGCCCGGCCGGCCAGATCGCCATGATGCAGCACGACCTGGTCGACGGGCGGCGCTGGATCCCGCAGCGCGCGTTCCTGCGCGGCCTGTCCTTCGCCACGCTGCTGCCCGGTCCCGAGGCCACGCAGCTTGCCGCCTATATCGGCTGGCGGCTGCACGGCACGCTCGGCGGTGTGGTCGCCGGCACGCTGTTCGTGCTGCCGGGCGTGCTCTGCATGCTGGTCCTGTCGTACATCGCTGCGGCGCACGGCGAGACCGGCTTCGTCGGCGCCATCTTCGAAGGGCTCAAGCCCGTCGTCATCGCCGTGGTCGTGCACGCGGTCTGGCGCATCGGGCGCAAGTCGCTGCACACATGGCAGGCCGTCGCCCTCGCGGCGGCGGCGTTCGCCGCGATCAATTTCGCCGGCATCGATTTCCCGTGGGTCGTCGCGGCGGCGGCCGTGATCGGTTGGCTGTCGGCGCGCGGGACCGCACCTTCGCCCTTCGCGGCCGGCGGACACGGAGCGGTGGGCGACGACGAAGCGCCATCGGCACCGCTTCCGGCCAACGCGATGCGGCGCTTCGCGAAGCTCGCGGCGATCTTCGCCGTGCTCTGGGCGGTTCCGGTCGCCGGTGTGCTGCTGGTCATGGGCACGCATCCGTTCCTCGACATCGCCGACCTGTTCACGAAGGCGGCCTTCGTCACGTTCGGCGGGGCCTATGCCGTGTTGCCCTATGTCGCCGACGCGGCGGTCAATCTCTATGGATGGCTGACGCCGGCCGACATGCTGAACGGCCTCGCACTCGCCGAGACGACGCCGGGGCCGCTGATCCTCGTGCTCCAGTATGTCGGCTTCTACGCGGGCTGGAACGCGGCGGCCGCCGATCCGCTCGCCGCGGCGATCGTCGGCGGACTGCTCGCCAGCTACGTGACGTTCCTGCCGAGCTTCCTGTTCATCCTCGCGGGTGCGCCCTATATCGAAGGGCTGCACGAGAACAAGGGCGTGTCGGCGGCACTCGGCGCGATCACGGCGGCGGTCGTCGGCGTGGTGCTGAACCTCGCGGTGTTCCTCGGCCATGCGGTGTTCGTGCCGGTACCCGGCGCCGTGGATTTCGTCGCGGCCGGGATTGCGGCGACCGCCTTCGTGCTGCTCGTGCGTTTCGGCATCGCGATGCACTGGCTGGTGCTGGCGGGTGCCGCCTTCGGCCTCGCGCGCTACGCGGCGGGTCTTTGACGAAGCGCTTCCAGCGCCGGATCGAGGATTTCGCCTGCGGCAACTGCGGCCGCACGGTCGAGGGCGACGGCTACACGAACCACTGCCCGCATTGCCTGTGGTCGCGCCATGTCGACGTCAATCCCGGCGACCGGGCCGCCGACTGCGGCGGCGCGATGCGCCCGCTGCGCGTGGAGACGCAGGGCGGGGCGTGGACGCTGGTCCACGAATGCACGGCCTGCCGCACGGTGCGGCGCTGCAAGACGGCACCGTCCGACGACCGAAACGCGCTGCTCGAACTGGCGCGGATCGCCGCGTCCGAGGCGGCTAGCGGAAAAAGACGAACGTGACGAGCACGAAGCAGGGGATCAGGAATACCGCCGACCACGCCATGTAGCCCACGAAGCTCGGCATCTTGACGCCGCCGGCCTCCGCGATCGCCTTGACCATGAAGTTCGGCGCGTTGCCGATATAGGTGTTCGCCCCCATGAACACGGCACCGGCCGAGATCGCCGCAAGCGTGGAAGCGAGCGGGCCCATCAGCTCGGCCGCGTCGCCGCTGGCCATGTTGAAGAACACCAGATAGGTCGGCGCGTTGTCGAGGAAGCTCGACAGGCCGCCGGCCATCCAGAAGTACATCGCGTCGACGGGCTTCCCGTCCGGTCCGGTGACCAGCGCCACCAGACTGGCGAACGCGCCGTCGGGGCCGGCGCGCAGCATCGCGATGACCGGCACGATGGTCGCGAAGATGCCGAAGAACAGCTTCGCCACTTCCAGGATCGGTCCCCACGAGAAATCGTTGCCTTCGCGGATATCCGATGGCGTGGCGGCGAACGACCAGGCCGCGAGCCCGATCAGGATCGCGTCGCGCACGAGCCCTTCGAGCGGCATGTGCGTGCCGAGCACGACGAACTCGATCCCCGGCTTCCACACGCCCGACAGCAGCACGGCACCCACGACGCCGCCGAGCAGCGCCAGGTTGAACGTGCCTTCGAGGCGCACGCGGTTGTCGGGCGTGGGATCGGGCTTGGGCGGAAGATGCGTGTCGAACCGGTAGAAATAGGTGTCGAGCGCGTAGAAGGCCGCGAGCAGGATCGCCGTCACCAGCAGCATCGGCGCGAAGAGATGGATCGTCGGCCAGAAGAAATCGACGCCCTTGAGGAAGCCCAGGAACAGCGGCGGATCGCCCAGCGGCGTCAGGCTGCCGCCCACGTTGGCGACGAGGAAGATGAAGAAGACCACGACATGCGCGTTGTGGCGCCGGTCGTCGTTGGCGCGCAGCACCGGGCGGATCATCAGCATGGCGGCACCCGTCGTGCCCGTGATGCTGGCAATACCCGTCCCGATGGCCAGCAGCGTCGTGTTCGTCGCGGGGCTGCCGTGGATGTTGCCGCGCACGAGCACGCCGCCGGCGATCGTGAACAATGCGCCGATCAGGATCAGGAACGGCACGTACTCGGCCAGCATGACGTGGGCCATCGTCTCGACGACGGTGCCCGCCGGGTGCGTGGCGAGGAACGGCACGATGAAGGCCAGCGCCCAGCCCAGCGCGATCTTGCCGTAGTGATAGTGCCAGATCGCCGGCGCCATCAGCGGCAGCACGGCGATCGACAGCAACACGCCGGCGAACGGCACGGCCCACCAGATCGACAGCGCCGCACCGTCGAGTCCTTCGGCGGCCTGAGCCGGACTCGCGAGTGCCAAGACGCAGGCGACCGTCAGCAAAGCGAGGAGATTGCGGTGTGCCGTTCCCATTTCGAAATCCTTCTGCGCGCCGGGATTCGTTCCGCCCCGACACTCGCCGCTGGAGGCGGCATCCGTCAAGCCGTTCAGAAATAGAGGTATGTGAGCAGCAGCATCGGCGGGACGAGGAACGCGCACGACCAGCCCAGATAGCCGAAGAACGAGGGCATCTTCACGCCCTTCTCCTCGGCGACGGCCTTGACCATGAAGTTCGGCGCGTTGCCGACATAGCTGAGCGCTCCCATGAACACCGAGCCGCACGAGATCGCCAGCAGCGTCGTGGCGAGCGGGCCCATCAGCGCAGGTGCATCGCCGCCCGCGAGGTTGAAGAACAGCAGGTAGGTCGGCGCGTTGTCGAGGAAGGCCGACAGGATGCCCGTCACCCAGAAATAGGTCGCGTTCGCCGGCACGCCGTCGCGGTTGAGAAGGGCGATGAGCCCGCCCAGCGCCCCGTCCTGCCCGGCGCGGATGATCGCGATGGCCGGCACGATCGTGACGAAGATGCCGACGAAGAGCTTGGCGACCTCGGCGATCGGCCCCCACGTGAAACCGTTGAGCCGGCGGCTTTCCGCGCGCGTGAGTTTCAGCGACAGGGCGGCAAGCACCACGAGTGCCGCCGAGCGCAGCACGCTCTCGCCCGCCACCTTCGTGTGGAATATCTCGACGCTCCAGCCCGCCTGCCACACGCCGGACAGCAGCACGCAGGCCACGATGCCGACGAGCAGCAGGAAGTTGATCTTGCCTTCGATGCCGAGGGGGCCCGTTTCCGCGAGCAGGCCGGGCGGCGGATCGTCCTCCTTGGCGAAATACCAGCGGTCGAGCAGGTAGAACGCGGCGAGCAGGGGGAGTGCGAGCACCAGCATCGGCACGAACATCCGCGTCGTCACCCAGAAGAAATCCACGCCCTCGAGGAAGCCGATGAACAGTGGCGGATCGCCCAGTGGCGTGAGCGCTCCGCCGATATTGCCGACGAGGAAGATGAAGAACACGAAGACATGCGCGTTGTGGCGCCGCCACGCGTTGGCGCGCAGCATCGGATGGATCAGCAGGATGCAGGCACCCGTCGTGCCCATGGCGCTGGCGATCGCCGTGCCGAGGGCGAGCATCGCCGTGTTGACGGCCGGCGTGCCGACCATCGCACCCTTCAGGCGCACGCCGCCCGCCACGACATAGAGGGCAAGCAGCAGCACGATGAACGGCACGTACTCGATCAGCATCGTGTGGACGAACTCGTACGTCGCCGTCCCGATGCCGAAGACCGCCGCGCAGGGCACCAGGAACGCAAGCGCGCAGCCGGCTGCGTACTTGCCGTAATGGGCGTGCCAGGCGTGCGGGGCAAGCAGCGGTCCCAGCGCGATGCCGGCGAGGATCGCCGCGAAGGGCAGCATCCAGACGGGGCCGAGTGCGGCTCCGTCGAGATACGGCGCACCCGGTTCGGCCGCATGTGCCGTCGAAGCGCAGACGAGAACGGCGAAGGTGGCGGCGATACGGCGAAGTGTCGTCATACAATCCTGCTCGATGCGGCGGTGCGCGAGTATGCCGGCTTCGGACGGCATACAATAGTGTTCAATTTCTGGGGATTGAAACTTTTACGGCAGTCAACTTACCATGGTAATCGACCAGCCGGAGCCCGCATGGCCGCCAGATCCGCCCGTCCGAAAAAAGCGAAACCGCGCGCCGCGATGGCGCTGCTGGCGCCGACGGACGACCTGGCCTTCTATGTCTATATCGCCGCGCGCGGGAAGACAGGTCCGCTGAAGATCGGCGCCACGGGCGATCTTGCGGCACTGGCACCGCTGCGCCTGCTCTGGTTCGAACGCCTCGACGACATCCCGGCCGCACTGGCCCTTGCCGAACGCATCGGCCGCTGGCCGCGCGAATGGAAGCTGCAGATGATTGCGCGCACGAATCCCGACCGGCGCGATCTTGCGGCCGGCCCGGGCTTCCGGCGCTAGGCGGCCTGCACGGCCTTTGCGCCCGCTGCGACGATCGTCTTGACCAGCCGGTGGATCGCGTCGTTCTGCGAAAGCGAGATGCCGGCGAAGCCGCGATCGCGCCGGGCAAGCCGGCCGGTCAGCGCCTCGGCATGTCCCGACACGACGACGCGCAGCGGCGCGCCCGGTGCGGCGTCGACGTCGCCGGCGAAACGGCAGCCGGCACCCGAGATATCGACGATGCGTCCTTCATAGACGCGGCCGCCGACCTCGACGCGGGCCGCGACGTCGCATTCGTGGCGCTCGAACGTGCGCCGCTCGCCGGCGGTGCGCATCGATTCGACGAACGCCTCGACCTCGCCGCGAAGCTCGTTCGTCTGGGCGGCGAGATCGCCCGACGCGGTCAGCACTTCCTTGGCAGCCGCACCGGTCTGGACGGCGGCCTGCGTCACCTCGCCGATCGCATGCGAGACCGTGTTGGTGGAGGAACTGGCGTTCTGGACGTTGCGCACGATCTCCTGCGTGGCGGCACCCTGTTCCTCGACCGCGGCGGCGATGGTTGCCGAGATCTGGCTCACGCGCGCGATGATCTCGGACACCTTGCCGAGCGAACCGGTGGCTTCGCCGGTCGCGCCCTGCACGGCCTGGATCTTCGAGGCGATCTCTTCGGTCGCGCGGCTCGTCTGGTTGGCGAGGCTCTTGACCTCGCTCGCCACGACCGCGAAGCCCTTGCCGGCATCGCCCGCGCGCGCCGCCTCGATCGTCGCGTTGAGTGCGAGCAGGTTCGTCTGGCCCGCGATGTCGTTGATGAGCTTGACCACGTCGCCGATCTGGTTGGCGGCCTCGACGAGGCTGGCGACGATCTTGTCGGTCCGGCCGGTCTCCTCGACCGCGTCGGACGCGATCTTCGTGGCCTGCTCGACCTGGCGGCCGATCTCGCGCACGGTCGCGAGCATCTCCTCGGTCGCACCGGCGACGGTGGAGAGGTTCTCGGAACTCTGCGTGGCCGACTGCGTGACCTGCTCGGCCTGCTTGCGCGTGATCTCGGCGGTGTCGGTCATCGTCTTGGCCGTCGTTTCCATGTCGCCGGCGGCGGTCGACAGGGACTGCAGCACGCCCGAGACGGCGGCGTTGAATTCGCTGGTCAGGTCCTCGACCGTCTGCGTGCGGCGCTCCTTGTTGGCGCGTTCGGCCGCGGCGGCCTCCTCCAGCTTGCGCTGTTCGCGCCCCTTCTCGAGGAACACGGCGAGGGCCGCGGCAAGCAGGCCGATCTCGTCCTTGCGCGCGGTGTCGGGGACGTTCACGTCGAGATTGCCCTTCGCGACCTCGTCGACGAGGCCGACCATCTTGCCCAGCGGGCCTGAGACCGAACGCGCGAGCATGTAGCTGGCCGCGAAGATGGCCGCACCGAGAAGGACGACGATCGTGCCGAACTTCGCGGCACTGCGCAGCAGCTCGGCGTTCACGTCGTCGATATAGACGCCCGAGCCGAGGATCCAGCCCCACGGCTCGAAGCCGCGCACGAACGAGATCTTCTCGACCGGCTTCTCGTGGCCGGGCTTCGGCCAGAGATAGGGGACATAGCCGGAGCCCGACTTCTTCACCGTCTCGACGAAGTTGCGGAACAGGAAATTGCCGTTGGGGTCCTTGACCTCGCCGACATTCTTGCCTTCGAGATCGGTGCGGATCGGATGCATGATCACGTTCGGCACCGCGTCCTGGACCCAGATATAGTCGTTGTCGCCGTAGCGGATCGCGCGGATCGCGACCAGTGCCGCCGCCTTGGCGGCCTCGACCGTGATCGTGCCGGCGCGTGCCTCGGCTTCGTACTTCGCCGCGATCGCGGTGCCCGCATCGACGATGGCCGCACTTCGCCTTCCGGCGTCGTCGCGCATCTGGGCCTGGCTCATCAGCAGCGCCACGATGGCGAGGAGAGCCAGTCCGACCACCGAAATGGCCGGAATGAACGCAAGCTTGGTCGAAATCTTCATGTCGTCCCCCAGGGAGCGGCCGCGCGGGCCCGGATATGGGGACGCAACCTAGGGAAAACACATTAAATGTTCGTGAATCTTGGTGTTTAGGCGGTGCGGCATACCGCAGCACCGCCCGCTCATGCCGGCTCGGCCGCCGGTGCGATGACGACGCCGCCTTCGGGCAGCTGCAGATGGCGCATCGCGACGCCAAATGCCCGGAAAAGAAGGTCGTTTGCCAGCGCCAGCGCCGGCGGCGCGTCGGCCAGCACGCGCCCGCCGGCCATCAGCGCGATCCGGTCGCAGTACCGCGCGGCAAGGTTCAGGTCGTGCAATACCGCGACGACCGCGTGGCCCGCGCGCGCCATCCGGCGCGCGAGGCGCAGGACCGTCTGCTGGTGCGCGATGTCGAGGCTGGCGGTCGGCTCGTCGAGCAGCAGCAGGCGCGCGCCGTCGGGGCCGTCGCGCGCGTCGAGCTGGGCGAGAACGCGGGCAAGCTGGACGCGCTGCTGCTCCCCGCCCGACAGCGACGAATAGGTCCGCCCGGCAAGATGCGCCGCCGCACACGCGTCGAGCGCTTCGGCCGCGATGGCGCGCGGATCGCTGCCGGCCGGGTGGGCGAGCCGGCCGAGTGCGGCGACGTCGATCGCGGGAAGCTCGAAGGCCAGCGTGGCGTGCTGCGGCAGGACCGCGCGCCGGCGCGCCAGCGTTTCCGGCCGCACGGCGCGCAGATCGGCACCGTCGAACTCGACATGTCCGGCCTCGGGGACGATCTCGCCGGCCAGCACGCGCACCAGCGTGGACTTCCCGGCCCCGTTGGCGCCGACGATGCCGACGATCTCGCCGGCGATCGCGGCGAAATCCACGCGATCGAGCAGGCGGCGCGGGCCGCGCACGACCGAAATGCCGCGTGCCGCGATCATGCGGCCAGCCGCCGGCGTTCGCGCCAGATCATGCCGGCGAAGAAGGGTGCCCCGATCGCGGCGGTGACGAGGCCCACGGGCATCTCGGCCGGTGCCACCGCCACGCGCGCCAGCGTGTCGGCGGCAATCAGCAGCGCCGCCCCGCCGGCGGCCGACAGCGGCAGCACATGGCGATGAAGCGGACCGGTCGCCAGCCGCACCAGATGCGGCACGACCAGCCCGACGAAACCGATGGGCCCCGCGACCGACACGGCCGCACCCACGCTCGCCGCGACGCCGATCACGGCGATGCGCTTCATGCGCTCCACGCGGATGCCGAGATGGCCGGCCTCGCGCTCGCCCAGGATCAGCGCGTCGAGCGTGCGCGCAAGCAGCGGGGAAAGGCACAGCACGGCGAGGGCGGGCGGGGCCACGAGCGCGAGCCGCTCCCACGTGGCGCCGCCGAGGCTGCCGAGAATCCAGAACGTGATGTCGCGAAGCTGCCGGTCGTCGCTGGCATAGATGATCGTGCCGGTCGCGGCACCCGCAAGCGCGTTGGCGGCAATGCCCGCCAGCACGAGCGTGGCGACCGGCGTGCGCCCGCCGGTCGAAGCGAGCCGTTCCACGCCCGCGGCCGCGACCAGCGCGCAGACGAACGCGAAGGCCGGCAGCATGAAGCCGCCCGCATGGCCCAGGAAGATCGCGAGTGCGGCCCCGAACGCGGCGCCGTTCGACACGCCCAGCACGCCGGGATCGGCAAGCGGGTTGCGGAACAGCCCCTGCATGATTGCCCCGGCAAGGCCGAGTACCGCGCCGACTGCGCCGGCGAGCAGCACGCGCGGCAGGCGCAGCACCGCGACGACCGCGACCGCCTGCGCGTCGGCCTCATGCCCGCCCAGGACGGCGGCGACAAGTGCGTCGAACACGGCACCGGGCGACAGGTAGAGCGGCCCCGTGCCGAGTGCCAGCAGGGCGACCGCAGCCAGGCCGGAAAGTGCGGCGAGATTGATCCGCCAGGTCACGGCGCGTCGGCGAGCCACGCGCGCGCGGGCATCGGTGCGAGTTCCGCCTGAGGGTGCAGGGCGCGTGCGAGTGCGTGCGCCGCGTGCGCCGTGCGCGGCCCGAAGCCGAGCAGGTAGACCGCATCGAGCGTCACGACCGGCGTGTCGCGCAGCGTGGCGAACTGGGGCAGGGCGCGGAACGCGGCGAGTCCGCCGAGTGCGGCCAGCGTCTGGTCTGTCGCGAGGATCGCGTCGGGGCGCGCGGCGACCAGCGCCTCGGGCGACAGTGGCTTGTAGCCGCGATAGGCGTCGACCGCGTTGGCCGCACCGGCAAGCTCGATGATGCTCGACGCCGCCGTCTCGCGGCCGGCCGCCATCGGCGCACCGCCGCCGGCCGACAGCACGAACAGCACGCGTGGCCGTTTGAGTCCGGCGACGTCGCGCGCGAGCCGGGCGAAGTCCGCCTCGACCGCGGCGGCGACGTCGGCCGCCTTCGCTTCGAGGCCCAGTGCGCGCCCCACCGTTCCCACGCGCGCGACGACCGCGGCGGCGTCGTAGCCGTCGCCCGCGCGCAGCACGCGCACGCCGGCGGCCGCAAGCTGCGCGATCGTGGCGGGCGGGCCCGCCTCTTCGGCCGCGATCAGCAGGTCCGGGCGCACCGAGGCGATGCCCTCCGCCCCCAGCGTGCGCAGATAGCCCATCTGCGGCAGCTTGCGCGCGGCAGAGGGGAACAGGCTTGTCGTGTCGACCGCGACGAGCCGGTCGGCGGCACCCAGCGCGTAGACGATCTCGGTCAGGCCGCTGCCCGCGACGGCGATGCGCCTGGGCGGCTCGGCCGCCGAAGCCGACGTCGCCGCCAGCAGGAACAGGACGAGCGCCGCGCGCATCGTCAGTTCGCCTCCGCGGCGGCGACTTCGTCGACCAGCTCGCGCCAGCGCAGGTTCTCGGGCACCCCGGGCTTGCGCTTGCCGAACAGCGTGACGATCGTGCTGCCCGCCGCGTCGTACGCCTCGATCGACGTGACGATGCCGTCGACGGTCGGCTTGCGCACCAGCCACACGCTCGC
Organism: Tagaea sp.; assembly: GCA_965279565.1. Taxonomy (GTDB): domain Bacteria; phylum Pseudomonadota; class Alphaproteobacteria; order CACIAM-22H2; family CACIAM-22H2; genus Tagaea. The sequence goes on from OZ257249.1 coordinate 1,994,390, forward strand.
GATGTCGGGTTCCTTCAGGTGCAGGTTGAAGGTCGGGTCGAGCACGTTGAACCACTCGCCCATCTGCTTGAGCCGCTCGACCGGGCCGGAATGGATCTGGATGCAGGCGTCGTTGCCCACGAAGACCATGATGGCGAGCTTCTTCTCGGCCGCGGCTTCCAGCGTGCGGCGCACGGCACCGGTCCCGAGCGGACGGGCGAGATCGGCACCGGCCAGGCGCATCGCCTGCACGCGGCCGACGGCGAACTTGCGCAGCAGGCCGAAGAAGTCGTGCGTGTCGCGCAGCGCGTTCCACGCCGCGCGCAGGCCCACGACGTCGATTTCAGAGTCCGGCCGATCGGGCTGCGGCTGGCGCACGGGCGCGAAGGTCGGGGCCGTGCCCTCGGGTGCCGCGAAGCGCTGGACGAGCGCTTCATAGGCCGCCATGTCGGTTTCCTGCGTGCAATAGATCTTATGGATGGCGCGACCGGCGGCGTCGAAGAACTGCAGGCTCGGCCGGCGCTTGCTCTGCGCATCCGGGCGCACCGCGAAGCCGAAGGACCAGTTGCGCAGGAACAGACGCAGGTCGATATCCTCGCCCAGTGCCAGGCCCATCGGGCCCTCGGCCTCGACATTGAGATACTGGCCGTGGCGTTCGTGCACGCACGATGCGTTGCGCGTCAGCGCCATCACGCGGCCCAGCGCGCCGACGGCGGGCAGCAGCTTCGCCCAGTCGGCCGCGAGCGGCGTGACCTCGCTGCCGGCCTCGATCTGCAGCAGTGCCGCTTCCGGTTCGCCGAGCAGGCGTGCGGCGTCGTAGATGCGCAGTGCGGGGCGTTCGGCGGCAAGTGCCTGCCAGCGGGACGCGAGGTCGGTCGGGGTCGAAAGCATGTGGTCCTCCATCAGTTGAGTTCGAAGCGCACCGGGATCTCGACCCAGGCGACGATGGCGTCGCCGTCGCGCCGCGCCGGCTCGAAGCGCCAGTGGCGCACCGCACCCAGTGCGGCGACGTCGAGGCTCTCCACGCCGGACGAGCGCCACAGGACGATCTCGGATGTCGAGCCGTCGGCCAGGACGAGGCAGCGCAGCACGGCCGTGCCGCCGAGGCCGAGTTCGACCGCGCGGCGCGGATAGACGGGCGGGACCGGCGGGGCGCGGAAGCTCGCGCTGGTCACGACGGGAATGGAGGCGGGCGGTGCCGGCGGTGCCGCGACCGGGGCGACCGGTGCGGGAAGCGATGCCGCCTGTACGGGCGGTTCGGCCGACGGCGCGGCCGGCAGGTCGACGGCGACGGGCAGTTCGACCGGTGCGGGCGGAACGTCGCGCGCGACGGCGGCCGGCTTGGGCGACTGCCTCGCGCGCGGACGCGCGGGGGGCTTGGGCGGCGGTGCCGGAAGCGGCGCGAGTTCCGCGACCGGCGGGGGCGGCGGTTCCGGCTGCACGACGGGCTCGGGCTCGGGCGGAAGCTCGACGGCCGCGGCCTGTTCGGGTGCCGCCGCCGGTTGGGGCGGGCGAGGTTCTTCCGCCGGTGCCGGCGGTGCATGTGTCGCGACCCGTTCGACGGGTGCGGGCATTTCGAACAGCACCGCGTAGGAAGGTGCCGGCTCAGGCGGGCGGGGTGCGGCCACGAAGGCCGCCGCCACGCCGAACGCCAGCCCGTGCCCGACGAGCGACAGCAATGCCGCCCGCGGGTGGAACCGACCGCCGTCCGACGCGAGGGCGAGCCCGTCCGCCATCCTCAGAAGCGCCAGCTCACGGCGAGCTTGGCGTTGCGGCCCACTTCGTAGAACGGGGCCGGCGTGGCCGAGTTCCAGTTCGAGCGGCGGTAGACCTTGTCGAACAGGTTGTCGACCCCGAGATCGACGCGCATGTCCTTGATCGGTTCCATCGTCGGCTGCCAGCTGGCGAACACGTCCCACAGCATGTAGCCGCCGGTCGTCGGCGTTCCGGACGGCACGCGCTTCTGGGCCGCGTTGGCGACCGAACGGCCGCCGAGCGTGAAGCCGCTGTCGAGGAAGCGGTAGCCCAGCGAGAACGACACCTTGTCGGCGGGCGTGTCGGAGAGCGGCTGGCTGGTGACGCGGTTGTCGCCGCGGAGCGCGCTCGCACCCAGCGCCCCGAACCAGGTGCGCGCGTCGTAGCGGATCTCGGCCTCCGCACCCTGGATGCGCGCCTTCGACACGTTCGTGATGGTCGAGGTCGTCGCCGTCACGACTTCCGAGATGTAGTCCTCCAGATCGTTGACGAAATAGGCGGCGCGGGCGCGCAGCCGGTCGCCGGGAAGTGCCACGTTCGAGAAGCGCAGGTTGACGCCGCCTTCCTTGTTCGCGGAGGTTTCCGGCCGCACGTTCGGATTGACGACCCAGTTGTTGCCCGGAAAGTGCTGGCCGCTGATATAGACTTCGGTCAGCGAAGGTGCCCGGAACGCCTCGGCATAGGAGAGATAGGGCGACATCCACGGCGTGACGTGGAAGGCGACCGACGCCTTGGGCGAGAAATGGTCGACGTCCTTGCGGATCGGGTTGCCGCTGGCTTCCTGGGTGAACATGTCGTAGCGCAGGCCCGGCGTGAACGTGGCCCACTTGCCGAAATCGATCTCGTCCTGGACGAAGATGCCGTAGATGCGCTGCTCGGATTCCGGATAGTCGGTGCGGGGCGCGCCGTTGCGCCGGCTCGTCTGCGCATCGACATAGCCGTCGACCCCATAGGTCAGGGCGTGCGCGTCGGTCGTTCCGATCTCGAAACGCGACGTGTTCTGGATATCGAAGCCGTTGGTCTCGAGCTTGGTGTCGTCCTTGCGGTTGATCGTGGTGGCCGCACCGCCCACGCCCTTCTCGAGGATGTCGATCTGGTTGCGGTAGGCGACGGCCTTGAAATCGACGAGCCGGTTCGTCGGTGCCGCATAGGCCCAGTTGACCGCGTAGCTGTGCTGGCGCGTGTCGCGGTCGGTCAGCGTCGAGGTCGCCGTGGAGTTGCCGAGATTGGCGTCGAGCGGGATCGTGTGGTCGTCGCGGTACTGGATCGTCGAGAAGCCGATGCGGTTGCCCGGCGCGATGTCGTAGCCGATCTTGAACATGCCGCTCCACAGGTCGTCGCCCGACCACGGGACATCGGTGCCACGACCGTCGTGGAAGTTGCCGTTCGATCGGCCCGCGAAGTTCGCGACGATGTCGGCGCCGCCGCCCTTCATGGCGCCGGTGAGGCTCGCCAGGCGCTGAGAGTTGTTGGTCTGGTAGCCGACCTTGGCGCGACCGCCCACCGTGGCGCCCTGCTTCAGGATGTCTTCGGCATCGACCGTGCGCATGTTGATGGCGCCGCCGACCGCACCGCTGCCGAACAGCAGCGAGCCCGGCCCGCGCACCACGTCGACCTGCTTGAACAGGTCGGGGTCGATGAACATGCGGCCGCGGTGGCCGGCCGAGAAGTTGTTGCGCACGCCGTCGACGCGCATGACGACGCGTTCGTCCGACAGGCCGCGGATCGTGATCTGCTTGACCGTGTTGCGCGGCACGCCGAAGGCGTCGACGCCGGGCATGTCCTTGAGCAGGTCGTCGAGGCTCTGCGGCTGGCGGCGCTCGATCTCCTCGCTGTCGACGACCGAGACCGACGTGGCGGCGTCGCCGGCGACGCGCTGGGTGCGCGTGGCGCTCGACACGACGGCGTCGAGCGGGGTCGCGGCGTTCTGGGCGGCGGCGGCGAAGGGCAGCAGGAAAAGTGCGGCGGCGGAAACGGACGTACGGCGTACGGCAGCCATGGGCTTCAATCCTCGGTACGGGTGAGGACCTGGGCTGGCTGGCTTTCCGACGGGACGCGTGTCGGCGGCTGGCTGGCGGACGGTCGGGGGGACTCTGTCGGTGCGGCTTGCGGCCTACTTGGTCAGCAGCAGCTTGCCGTTCTTGGTGACGCGCAGCAGATAGGCCTCGCCGCAATGAAGGATGCTCAGCTCCTGCCGGCCGGCGAGCAGCACCTTGCTGTCGATGGCGCGGGCGTCGGCCGGGACGGTTGCGGGGCGAGAAACGGGGGGCGAGGACGTCTCGGTTGTCATTGCGGGAGAATTAACATGGTGATTTTTCTAATGCAAATGATTCTTAGTAACATTAAACATGTATAGATATCAGTCTATTGACGAGAACCCTTCTCGTTAGCGACGGGCTGCGACCTTGTCGAGGAAGGCGCGCAAGGTCGGGCCCCACTTGGCCGCGTCCGCGCCTGAGGCCTGGTGGCCGAACTCGCTGTCGATCTCGAAATACTCGGCCGACACGCCGGCCGCCGCCAGTTTCGCCATCACCGGCTGCTTCAGCGTCGGCGGGAACAGCCTGTCCGTGCGCGACAGGATGTAGAGCGTGCGCGCGCGGATCTTCGCAAGCTCGGGCTCGGCGTCGTAGGCCTGCGAGGCGCGCATCAGTGCGATCAGCGAGTTCGCGTCGAACTCCTTCGCCCACTGGGCGGCACGCCGGTCGATCTCGGCGCGGCGCGCGACGGGATCGGGGAAGGCGGCGGCGAGTTCTTCCATGGCGCCGTATTTCAGCAACGTCTCGACGCGCAGTTCCGTCATCGCGGAATCGATGCCGCCGGTCGCGTAATAGTGGCCGCCGTTCCAGTTGGGATGTGCGGCGAAGCGCGCGACGAGCCGTTCGTCGGCACCGGCATCGCGCGGGGCGCGCAGGTCGGTGATGACGGGCACGATCGCGTCGACGAAATCGGGATGCCGCACGCCCCACGTGAAGGCCTGGAACCCGCCATAGGACGGGCCGACGACGGCGGCGAGGCGCTTGACGCCGAGTGCTTCGAGCATCGCGCGCTGCGCGGCGACGATGTCGGGCAGCGAGAAGCGCGGGAAGTCGGGGCCGTAGGGCCGGCCGGTGCGCGGATCGACGCTGCGCGGACAGGTCGAGCCATAGGACGAGCCCAGCATGTTGGAGCTGACGACGAAATAGCGGTCGGTATCGATCGGCTTGCCCGGTCCCACGAGCGGCCCCCACGAGCCTTCGCCCGAGGGCCCGTGCGTGTCGGTGAAACGGTGGCTCGACGTGAAGCCGTGCGTGACGAGGATCGCGTTGCGTCCGTCGGGGGCGAGCTTTCCGTACGAGACGAACGCGACGGTCGCTTGCGCAAGCGTCTCGCCCGATTCGAGGCGGAAATCGCGGATCGTGTGGGCGCGGTCGGGGGCGGCGATGTTTTCCATCGCGCGAACGTAGCACGACGCATATTTCCGTCTAGAAAATACAAATTTGACTCTTTATGGACCACCTAGTATGAATTCGCCCCAAGTCGATTCCAGATTCGACAACCGGGAGGGAGCCGCCGTGTCCGTCCAGATCGCTGAAAAATCGCGTATTTCCGTCACTCCGGTGTCCGATGCGCTGGGCGCCGAGGTTTCGGGCGTCGATCTGGCGAATCTCTCGACGGACCAATTTGACCTAATCCAGAAGGCGCTGAACGACCACATGGTGCTGCGCTTCCGCGGCACGAACCTCAACGACATCGACTTCACGCATTTCGCCGCGCGCTTCGGGGACATCCTCCCGTCGCCCAGCTACACGCGCTCGCGCCCGGTCTATATCGCCGAAGCGCCGCTGGTCACCGTGATCTCGAACGTCACCGAGGACGGCAAGCCGGTCGGCGAGCATGGCGACGGCGAGCTGCACTGGCACACCGACCTCGCCTTCACCGAAACGCCGTCGGCGCTGACGATGCTGCTCGCGCGCGAAGTGCCGCCGGCGGGCGGCAACACGAGCTTCGCCAACATGTACCGCGCCTACGAAGGCCTGCCGGCCGAGCTGCGCAAGCGCCTGTCGATGCTGAAGCTCAAGCACCAGGCCAGCCACAACGCGCAGGGCGGCAAGCGGCCGGGCTATTCGCACTTGAACATCAGCGATCCGCGCGAGATGCCAGGCCCGATCCACCCGATGGTGCGCGTGCATCCGCTGAGCGGCCGCACGGCGCTCTATCTGGGCCGGCGCTTCGGCGCGTATATCCCGGGCCTGACGCTTGCCGAGAGCGAGGCGCTGCTCGACGAGGTGTGGGCCGCCGCGATCAGCCCGTCGAACGTGTGGTCGCAGAGCTGGCAGGTCGGCGATCTGGTCGTCTGGGACAACCGCGCCACGATGCACCGGCGCGAGAGTTTCAAGGGGCAGGGACTGCGGCGCATGCACCGGCTGACGACGCGCGGCGAACGGCCGGTCGGCCTCGTCGCCGATCCGGTCGAGTTCTAGGATGGGCGACGCCGATCCCGCACAGATCGACGCGGAACCCGGCGAGCGCGCACGCCGCACGCTGCAGAGCCGCGTGTTCGAGCAGCTGCGCCGCCTGATCGACCGCGGCGAGTTCCCGAAGGATTTCAAGCTGCCGACGGAAGCCGAGCTGGGTACCCGCTTCGGCGTGTCGCGCGTCGTCGTGCGGGGCGCTTTGATGCGCCTGCGCGAGGCGGGCTATATCCGCTCGCTGCAGGGCTCGGGCAGCGTGGTCGTGCGCGGGCCGGCGTTCGGGGCACTCGTCTATCCGGCGGTGCAGACGATCGGCGATCTCGAGCGGCTCTACGAGTTCCGCATCACGGTCGAGGCGCAGTCGGCCGAGCTTGCCGCGCGCATGCACACGCCCGAGACGCTGGAAGTGATCGAGGACGCGCTGCGCGAGGCCGACAAGATGGTCGAGCTCGGCACGCCCGAGCTTGCCGCCGACCTCAATTTCCGTTTCCACCGCGCCGTGGCGCTGGCCACCGGCAACCCGTATTTCATCGTCACGCTGGAGCGCATCCCGAACTTGATCGGGTTCGGGCGCGTGCAGGTGAAGAATTTCGGCATCGAGGATCCGATCGAGCGCCTGCGCGGAATCGGCGCCGACCACTGGTCGATCTACGAGGCGATCCGCAGCCGCGACGCGCATCGCGCGCGCGCCGAGATGGAAAGCCACATCGGTGCCGCCCGCAAATACATCTTCGAACGCCAGCCAATCGCCGAATAAGAAAAAGCCAGCCCCCGGAGGATTCCCCACATGTCGATCGCACGCCGCAGTTTCGTCGCCGGCGCTACCGCCGCACTCGCCCTCGCCACGTCGTCCGCGCGCACGAACGCGCAGGCGCGCAAGTTCGTCGTGATGGGCCACGCGGTCCACCAGCGCGCGATCAGCGACGCCAAGGGCGGGGATTCCACCGCCGCATGGCGCGCGAAGTCGGGCATGGAGGTCGAATGGCTGACCTTCGGCGTCGAGGCCGTGCACGAGCGCGTCTACCGCGAGGCGTCGCTCTCGCAGGGCGGCGTGGACGTCGCACTCATCCTCGAGCGCTTCGGCGGCCCGCACATCGCGCCGCTGTTCGAGGATCTAGGCCCCTGGCAGGCGCGCGACCCGATCGAGGACATCGAGGAGATCGGTGCCGGCATGCGTGCGGCCCACAGCTATGGCGGGCGTGCCATCGGCATTCCCTACCGCCATGCCACGCACGGGCTGTTCTACAACGAGGAGATCCTGAAGGAGCGCGGCATCGCGCGCGCGCCCGAGACGTTCGAGGATGTCATCGAGTTTTCCGAGAAGTGCTCGTTCGTGCGGCCGGACGGGACGCGCGTCAACGGCTTCGCGACGTCGATGGACGATCCGTCGGGCATCGGCGACGTGATCCGCGCCTGCGGCGGCAACTTCATCTCGAACGACTACCGCTTCCGCGCCGACGAGCCGGAGGCCGTGCGCGCGATCACGCTGCTGCGCGACTGGTATCGCAAGCAGGTCATCCCGCGCAACATGATGACCTTCAAGACCGAGGAAGTGATCTCGGCCATGCAGCAGGGGCGTGCGGCGATCACCAACCAGCCCTTCGGCCGCTTCCTCAACTACAACGACCCGAAGCAGAGCAAGTATCCGGGTGCGATCAAGGTCACGAACATCCCGCTGCTGAAGTCGCTCGGCAAGCCGGGCCTGTCGCCGGCCAAGACGTCGGTCTGGGCGCTGGCGATCCCGAAGAACGCGCGCGACAAGGCGCTGTCCTGGAGCTTCATCAAGGAAGTGTCGAGCAAGGCCAGCACGATCCGTGCGGCCGTCAACGGCAACGGGCCGGTGCGCTTCTCGGCCTACGACGATCCCAAGGTGCGCGAGCTCGCCCCGTTCTCGGATTTCGAGCGCAAGGCGCTGCCCAATGCCGTGCTGGTGCTGCCCGGCTTCGAACAGGCCGCGCGCGCGATGGACATCTTCATGGAAGAGGTCCAGCGCGTGATGCTCGGCCAGGCCGAACCGGTCGACGGGATGAAGTCGGCGCGCGCGCGCATCGAACCGCTCCTGCCGAAGGCCTGAGCGACCTTGCCTGAAAGCACCGCGTACCGGACGGCGCGCACATGACGCGACTGCGCGCCGTCCACTACCTGATGATCACGCCGGCGCAGTTCCTGCTCGTCGCGTTCGTGCTGCTGCCCTCGGTGTTCGTCGCGTGGATGAGCCTGAACCAGTGGTCGATGACGGCCGAGCCGGTGTTCGTGGGCTTCGCCAACTACGCCAAGATCCTCGCCGACCGCACCTTCTGGCGGGCCGCGTTCAACACGTTCGTCGTGGTCAACATCGTCGTCTATGGCGAGATGGCGCTGGGGCTGGGGCTCGCCTTCCTGCTGGCGGGCTGGATGCCGGGCAAGCGCGTGCTGATCGCCCTGCTGATCGCCCCCTATGCGGTGACGGAAGTCAGCGCCGTCGTCATGTGGCGCTACGTGTTCGAGCCCGACATCGGCATGGCGAACTGGGCGCTGATGCAGCTCGGCCTCGGGCAGCTCGACTGGACGGGCGATCCGATCGATGCACTCGTCCTCGTCTCGGTGCTCAGCGTGTGGATCCACACGCCCTTCACGTTCCTGCTGCTCTACGCCGCCGTCACGACGATCCCGGGCGAGCAGGTGGAGGCGGCCCATATCGACGGGGCCGGGGCGTGGCAGACCTTCCGCTACGTCAAGCTGCCCGCGATCATGCCCGCACTCCTGATCGCCCTCATGTTCCGCTACATCACCGCGATGCGCGTGTTCGGCGAGGTGTGGCTGCTGACCGAGGGCGGGCCCGCCCGCCTGACCGAAGTGCTCGCCGTCTACCTCTATCGCGAAGCGTTCCGCTACCACTCGTTCGGCGTGGGGGCGGCCACGGGTGTGGCGATGCTCGCGATCTCGCTGGCGATCGCGATCCCGTACCTGCACCAGATGTACAAGCGGATGTTCGGCCATGCGCGCACCTAGGCCCGCCGCCAAGGCCGTGCGTGCCGGGCTTGCACTCCTCGCCATCGCGTGGTCGGTCGCACCGATCGCGCTGATCGTGCTCGCGTCGTTCAAGGCGCCGCTCGACATCTTCGCGGTCCCGCCGCGCTTCGTGTTCGAGCCCACGCTGGCCAACTACCAGCGCCTGTGGGAACTCTGGCCGGCCTTCCTGCCCAACATGTTCAACAGCCTGATCGTGACGGCGGGTGCGACGCTGGTGACCGTGACGTTCGCGCTGCTCGCGGGCTACGTCTACGCGCGCTATTCCAGCCGCTTCCTGACCGTCTCGGCGTTCTTCATGATCGTCATCCGCATGATGCCGCCGATCATCGTCACGCTGCCGCTGTTCCCGGTCATCAACTGGCTGCGGCTCAACGACACGCATCTGGTGCTGATCCTGTTCTATTCGGCGTTCTTCGTGTCGATCTCGACCTGGATCCTGCGCGCCTTCATCGACCAGATCCCGCGCGAGCTGGAGGAGGCGGCCTTCGTCGACGGCGCCACGCTGCGCCAGATCCTGCTGCGCGTGGTCCTCCCGCTGGTGACGAACGGCCTCGTCGCCGCGTCGATCTTCGTGATCGTGTTCGCGTGGAACGAATATTTCTTCGCGTTGATCTTCACGACGCGCGAGGCGCGCACGACCCCGCTGGTGATTGCCGAGATATTGGGCACCGTCGAAGGCGTGGAATGGGGCGTGCTGTTCGCCGCCGCAACCGCGCAGCTCGCCCCGATCCTCGTGTTCGTGATCGCGGTCCAGCGTTACGTGATCGCGGGGCTGACGGCGAGTGCGGTGAAGGGGTAGCGGCCGGCGACGTGTAGGCCTGCCATGGCGATCGGGCGACGGGTTTAGCCTCGAGTATCCAGAACGGATCGCCGGACGGATGTTCCGGCGCGATGATGAACTGGCTGCGATAGGTGGCGCCTTCTGCCCGTCGTCCGGCGGGGCCGCCTTTGCCGAAATGCCTCGAGCGGAACGGGTCAGTTTGGCATGGTCAGCTTCGGCATGGTGGCGACAGTGCCGGCCGAGGAAGCCCTGCCCGCCACGCTGCTCATCGCCGCCGACGCGGCCCTCTAACGCGCCAATCACGTCGGAAGGGATCGTACTGCGGCGTGAGGGGCGGACAAAACGACGATTTTATCCAATACCTTATCACTATTTCAGGCTCTCAGATTGAGCTGTCGGTGAAGCGCTGGCACATCACGTGCTTTCTACTGCCTCGATGTATTTTGCTAACCTTTGGAGCGCCCCCGGTTATTCAATTGACTTAGTAAAGTTCGACGACTCTGGCTTGTTGCACGCAACCGCATTTACTATGTTTAGGTTGCTGCGTTAACAAGCCAAACTGGAACATCGCAATGTCTGACAGTGCTTCCGATCAGAACATTTCACTTACTGGTGATCAACCAGCCACTGAAGACGAATTTCGCGGCAAAGCGCATTTAAGGGTCGCTCAGGCGCTAGTCGAAACCATCACTACAGAAACTGGTGGCCGCGCGATCGGACTTGAGGGAGCGTGGGGTAGCGGTAAATCGACAGTAGTTGAGATAGCAGCAAAGCTGCTCCGAGATCGGGAAGCTTCGCGCAGCAACGAGTCAAGATTTCAGGTATTTGTATTCGATGCTTGGGCCCATCAGGGCGATCCTATTCGCAGAGTATTTCTCGACGAGCTAATCCAAAAGCTAGCCGACGATAGAGTTATTAATGAGACCTATTGGAAATCTCAGCACGAAAAGCTTCGAGCTCGAACAAAGCGAACGATCGAAACTCGTGCCGAGAAGCTTAGCTGGGTCGCTCGAATTGGGATTTTGCTGCTGCCCATATATCCAGTGGCCGTTTTGCTGCTTCGATCAAATGATGACTTTGAACTCCCATTCTGGGGCGGGGGAACAATCTCCGCTGCGAGTGTCTTCATTTCAGCTTTGTTGGTGATACTTACGCCTTATCTTTTTGTTTTTGGGACCTGGATATCTTGGCGCCCAAGTTGGAATTTTTTATCAAAGAAATGGTGGGTTGAGCATAAGGATGAGAAGCAGGGCAGGAGCGTTTTGCACGCATTTACCCGTCAGACGGATGAAGTAACTACCGAGCAACTTGTTAGAGAAGAGGAGGCCACAACCGTTGAGTTTAATGCTGTTTTTGAGAAAATCTTAGAAGCAGTTGCTGCCAATAACACGCGCCTTATAGTTGTATTGGATAATCTTGATAGATTGCCAGAAGACCTCATCCGAGAGACTTGGGCAACGATGCGTAATTTTTTTGTTTCAACGGCGGGTAGTCAACGCAATATTGCGTTGCAGAACGTGTGGTTGGTTGTGCCATTTGATAGGTCATATATTGAAGGCGTATTTAGCCGTGGCACCTCGAAGTCGCAAAATGAAAAATCGGAAGCTGACCGTTCGGGGCCAGGATTTATCGAGAAAACCTTCGAAGTCGTTTTTCGTGTATCTCCACCATTGATGACCAACTGGCAGGAGTTCCTGGAAAGCAATTTGAGGAAAGCCTTTAAATTAAATGTAACTGATGAGCAGGTATTTAAGATCTTCAAGCTGTTCGACTTGTATAGAACGGCAAAGCGTCAGGCTGTCACTCCACGTGAGATCAAGGCGTATATTAATTCAATCACTTCGCTCTGGAGGCAATGGAAAGGCAGCATTCCGATCGAATACCAGTCGCTGTACGTACTGTATCGAACTGCAATATCGCAAGACATCTCGAAGCTTCAGGATTCAACCATTCTCGACGAAGGCGTCGCAGCATACGTTGAAGGTTGGGATTGGGTGCGCAATCTTGCAGCTGCTCATTTCAATGTATCGCCAGACGATGCCTTAGAATTCCTGCTTTCGACCGAGATCGAGAATTCGCTTTCTGAGGAAAGTCGAGAAAGACTCCTCAAGCTTGAGGAAACCTCTGGTTTTAGCCAAGTATTGGACATGGTCGTCGAACGCCGTTCTAAGGAATGGGCTGCGACTGTACCTAGGCGTTTCATCACCGCTTGCGCCGCTATCGCCACGCTAACATCGTTAAGCGAGCAAGCTAAGCGATCGATATGGCGCAGGCTAACGCTTTCACTGAAGCATGTGAATCAGAGCATCTATAGATTGCCGGAGGCCAATGCGGCGATTGCCGCGCTAGTCCAAAATTCCGACCAAGTAAATCAAATCGAGCTATTCAGAACGTTATCCAAGCTGCTCGTGGTGTCAGATGATCTAGCAAGTCTAACGGAAGAATCTCCGCAATACGTGGATGGCCAAAATTGGCAGATGGTCTTTGAGACCGCGCTAACTGAGGCGGACAAGCTTGGAAGGCTTGAGATTGCAGAAAGCGCGTTTAACAACGCAAAAGTTCCAGCAATTGGGAATCAGCTGATCGGCTTTATTGCGGCGTGTAGTCGCGCAGAGTTCGCCAAATTGAGAATGTTTGCATCCCCAACTGCGCCGAATGATCTTTCGCAGGTAATTATTAGTTATATGAGTCGTGAAGCGATTCCAGAATGGTTTGATGGCGTGATCCGTGAGTTGTCGGATGTGCCAGCTTGGCTGAATTGGGGAACACTATGTAATGCAATTCGTGATCGCCTAATTTCTAACAGTCCAGCGGTTACGCCAGAATTCTTTATAAGAATTTCAAGGCCTTTGCGGGTGGCTGCAACTAAAACTGGTTCTGCGAGTCAATCGATATCTAGCGCAGTCGAAAAATATCTAAAGCAGGTGAGTACGGCTGGAGTACTGCACGCTCTTTTAGCGAAAGTGGATGAAAATCAGAACCCCCAAACTTTCGGGGCGATAGTTGGTGAGTTGCTCGTAAATCTCGAGATGAGTAATCAGGTAAATGCAGAAGTTGCAAATTATGGAAATGTTCAAGCAATTAATGATTTGTTGACTCGGGCATACTCAAAACCATTCAGCGGCGGGGTTATTGATTCGGCCGCGGACTGGATCTGCACGATAGGGCGTCGCGGGGCTATCACGAAATTGAGTCTCCTTACAGATCAAAATCGGGAGATTTTTAGAGCCGTAGTGAGGGGGATTGCAGCGCGAAATGAATTGAGCGTCATTGGTGCCGGCGAATTGGTTCTGAACTTTGATCGGATATCCGAGATCATTGGAGATGACCTTTCGAATAAATTGGTTAGCAGTCTCAAATCAGATGCGGTTGCTGAGCAGTATGCTTCTGAAAAGTGGTTAAGTGCATCAACCTCTCTTATTAGATTTGCAAGTGCACGTGCTGTGCCGACATTTGCTTCAGTTTCGGATGCTCTGAAGTCCCAATTTAATAAGCTTACTAAGGAGCAATGGATTACTGCGCTTGGGTCTGGGACGAAGGAAATCCAGTTCTTGCAGATATTGCTTGAATTGAATGAGCCTGTGTCACTCGGTATTGGATTCTTTGATGCAATGGAGGAACAGGCAAAAGCACTGGTCGGCGGAAATTCTGTTCCGGAGAATCTACGTGGAGGCTGGCCATTCCTTCTCTCGGCAATGGCGGAACTACAACGGCGTCAGTTTAGTAAGTCGCTTAGAGATCGAATGCTTGCTGCTCCACTAGACACCGCTCGGATTCTGAGAATTATTGGATTGTACGGAAAGAATTTTATGGAGAATGCTGATTGGGCGGCGAAAAGTGATGATGCCGTAAGAATGATCATTGATAGAATTATTGTAGATGGCTCTGATGAGGAAATGGGTTGTCTGGAGCAGTACGCAGATATCTTTGCTGATGTGATTCGTACTGCAGCTTCCGTTGAACCTGAGGTTATTGCCAATTTGAAAAGTCGATTTAAGCCGATTGTCTTGAAGTTTGAGAATGAGAAGAAAAATGCGGTCTTAAGATTAATGCAGAGCCTAGGGGTTCCTCACGAGCCGGAGCTTTCCGCAGATGCTGAGGTTTCTCCGCCAGAGGACGGAAGGGAAGATAAGCGCTAAGTTGCGCTTTCAGCGAGTAGCAAGGAAAAGTTTGAGGTCCATTTTCTTGACAATCGAAGGGTGTTCTGCGAATGTTCACGCGGACGTGGGAGCGCTCTTTGACATGGTGAAGACGCGCGCACCAAGCCGGCAGGTCGAGGCCGGATAGAGTGGCGCGCGCTTTTTCCTGCCGCAAAGGTTGCTTGACGGACCGCGTTTTCCGTCAACGTCAACAAGCTAACGCGCTGATCTTCCACGATTCAGCTTGTTGACGGTCAACTCCCGTCAACAAGCCGTCAACCACGACAGGATTTTCCGCGAAAGCCTTACGCGCGCTTCGCTTCGATCGGCACGCCGGGCTGCATCTTGGTCGTCCGATAGGTCAGCGCCGACTTGACGGTCGCCACGTTGGGGGCGGCGGTCAGATGGTTCGTCAGGAATTTCTCGTAGGCGTCCCAATCGTGCGCGACGACCCGGATGAGGAAGTCGGTCTCGCCGGCCAGCATGTGGCATTCGCGGACCATCGGCCAGCCATTGACCAGATCCTGGAAGGCGCGCAGGTCGGCGTCGGCCTGGCTCTTCAGGCTCACGCTCGCGAACACGGTCACGCCGAAACCCAGCGCCAGCGGATCGATGTCGGCGTGGTAGCCGCGCACGATCTTGGCCTCCTCCAGCACGCGCACGCGGCGCAGGCAGGGCGGGGCGGATACGCCGGCGCGGCGCGCCAGCTCCACATTCGTCATCCGGCCGTCGTTCTGGAGGTCGTGGAGGATCTGGCGATCGACGTCATCGAGCTTGTGGCCGCGCATTAATCTGTGTCCGTCCTGTCGTGAAGTTGAAATATTATTAGCAATCGGCATGCCGGAAGCAAGGCGAATGGCTAAAGAAATTGCGCGGAAGGCATCCGAGGGTCCAAAAGTCCCCCGGATGACGACCCCTCCCGCCACACCGCGCACGGCCTGGATCATCAGCCCCGGCCAGGACGGCATGAAGGCGCAGTGCCGCGGCATCGCCGAGGCGCTCGGCCTCGCCTACGAGTTCCGCGACGTGCGGTTCCGTTTCCCCTTCACGTGGCTGCCGGAACCGGCCCTGATCGGCAACCCGTTCGCGAAGCTGCATGCTTCGTCCGCGCGCGTCGATCCGCCGTGGCCGGACGTGGCGATCACGCTGGGCTCGCGCTGCGCGCCCATCGGTGTCGCGATGAAACGCGCGAGCGGCGGCAAGGTCACGGCCCTGCACGTGCAGCGGCCGGCCCTGCCGGTCGGCTGGCTCGATGCCGTGATCGCCCCGTGGCACGACGGTGTGCGCGGCGAGAACGTGATCGAGACGGTTGCGGCCCTGCATCACGTGACGCGCGAAAAGCTCGATGCCGCAAGGCTCCGGTGGATGCCGGTGTTCGCGCATCTGAAGCGTCCGCTCGTCGCCTTCCTGCTCGGCGGCTCGAATGGCTGGCGGCGCTACCGGATGTCGGACGAGGCGGTCGCGAAGATCGCCGCCGGGATCGCGAAGCTTGCCGCGGCGGGCTGCGGGGTGGCGCTCACGCCGTCGCGCCGCACCGATCCCGCCGCCGCCGCCGCGTTGCGTGCGGCCGCCAGTGCCGCCGGCGGCTATGCGTGGGACGGGCAGGGCGACAATCCCTATCTCGGCCTGCTCGCCTGCGCGGACGCGATCGTCGTGACCGAGGACTCGGTCTCGATGACCAGCGAGGCGCTGTCGACCGGCAAGCCGGTCTTCGTCGCCGCCCTGTCCGGCCGGTCGGGCCGGATCGCCGCCTTCCAGGCCGAAATGCGGCGCAAGGGCCTCACGCGGCCCTTCGACGGCGCCTACGCGACATGGCGCTACGATCCGCCCGACGACACGGCCCGGGCGGCCCGGCTGCTCCGGGAACGATTTGGCTGGGGATAACCCGGCTCGCATCTTTCCCGGCTTGGGCATGCCTGCTAGGTTTGCGTGAAACGCATAGCAGGACGAGTCCGATGCCCCAGACCCACCGCACGAAGATGCTGATCGTCGGTTCCGGCCCCGCCGGTTACACGGCCGCGATCTACGCCACGCGCGCCAATCTCTCCCCGATCCTCGTGCGCGGCATGCAGCCCGGCGGGCAGCTTTCCATCACGACCGACGTCGAGAATTTCCCCGGCTTCGACAAGCCCATCCAGGGCCCGTGGCTGATGGAGCAGATGTATAAACAGTGCGAACATATCGGCACGCTGATGCTCGAGGACCTGGTCGTGAAGATCGACCTCTCGAAGCGGCCGTTCGTGGCGACCGGGGATTCCGGCGACACCTACATCGCCGACACGGTCGTGATCTGCACGGGCGCCCAGGCGCGCTGGCTCGGCCTGTCGTCGGAAGAGAAGTACCGCGGGGCCGGCGTTTCGGCCTGCGCCACGTGCGACGGGTTCTTCTTCCGGGGCAAGAAGGTCGCGGTCGTCGGCGGCGGCAACACGGCGGTGGAAGAGGCGCTCTACCTCACCAACCACGCCACGAAGGTCACGCTCATCCACCGGCGCGACACGCTGCGCGCCGAGAAGATGATGCAGGCCCGCCTGTTCAAGCACCCGAAGATCGAGGTCGTGTGGAACTCGGCGGTCGACGAGGTGCTGGGTGCCGGCACGCCGGCGGCGGTCACGGGCCTCAAGCTCAAGAACCTGCAGAGCGGGGCGCTCTCGCAGATCGACATCGACGGCCTGTTCGTCGCGATCGGCCACGTGCCCGCGACCGAAGTGTTCAAGGGCCAGGTCGACATGGACTCGGAAGGCTACATCCTGACCAAGCCCGATTCGACCGCGACCAACGTCGCGGGCGTCTACGCCGCGGGCGACGTGAAGGACAAGGTGTTCCGCCAGGCCGTCACGGCCGCAGGGATGGGCTGCATGGCCGCCCTCGAGGCCGAGAAGTTCCTGGCGCACGCGGAGGCCGGCCAGCAGGCCGCCGCCGAATAACGAGAAGAAGGGAAGCCGCAATGTCGGCGATGGACTGGGACAAGCTTCGCATCTTCCACGCGGTCGCCGCCGCGGGGTCGTTCACGCATGCGGGCGAGAAGCTGAACCTGAGCCAGTCGGCCGTCAGCCGGCAGATCTCGGCACTCGAGGAATCGGTGCGCGCCCCCCTGTTCCACCGCCACGCGCGCGGCCTGATCCTGACCGAGCAGGGCGAACTGCTGTTCAACACCGTGCGCGACGTGTTCGACAAGCTCGCCCTCGTCGAAGCCCAGCTCGCCGAAACGAAGGAGCGCCCGTCGGGCCTGCTGCGCGTGACGACGACCGTCGCGTTCGGTTCCGTGTGGCTCGCCCCGCGCCTGCGCGACTTCTCCGACGCGTATCCCGACGTGCAGATCTCGATGCGCGTCGACGACCGCGAGCTCGATCTCGGCATGCGCGAGGCGGACTGCGCCATCCGCATGCATCCGCCCCGCCAGGCCGACCTCATCCAGCGCCACCTGCTGTCGGTGCATGTGCACGTGTTCGCCGGGCAGGACTATCTCAAGAAGTACGGCGCGCCGAAGACGGCGGCCGATCTCGACAAGCACCGCATCATCGTCTACGGCGACGACCCGAACCCGCCCTTCCCGAACGTGAACTGGCTGCTCGAAGTGGGGACCAGCGGCGGCAAGAAGCGCACGCCGGCCCTGATGGTCAACAATGTCTCCGCCATCCTGCGCGCGGTCGAGAACGGCATCGGCATCGCCGCCTTCCCGGATTACATCGCCCAGCAGAGCACCAAGATCGTCCAGGTCCTGCCCGAGCTCGAAGGGCCGACCTACGAGGCATATTTCGTCTATCCCGAGGAGCTGCGCAGCTCGAAAAGGATCGCGGTATTCCGCGATTACCTCGTCCAAAAGGTCGCGGAATCACAGTTTTAGCGGCCAAATCGTAGGCATGCGAACAGTTCATGTCTCGCATGCAGTAAATGCCATTTTTTAAGGCATTCTTTAGACTATCTATTTCATCATTGGTGTCGCGTCGCACGCGAGTGCGTTCGGCGACGCCGGTCGAGCCGAGGACCACTTTTTCGGCGGGTTCGGGCCTTCGGGCCCGGACGGGGTCCCCTCCGGACCCTGCGTCTCCCAGACGTGAAGCCTCCCTGTTCAACTCGCCCGGTGCCTCGGCACCGGGCGTTTTTTTTAGGTGTAACGCGCGGGCCCGCGCCCGCGAACGGGAAGCATGGAACGCCGCGCCTTCATCGCCCTCGCTCTCGCCGCCGCGTTCGCGCCGCCCGCGCGCGCCGACCAGTTCAACGCGCGCGGCGGGCTCGCCATCGGCGGCTACGACCCGGTCGCGTACTTCACGCAAGGCCGCGCGCGGCGCGGTGCGAACATGCACTATCTCGACTGGGCGGATTCGCGCTGGCTGTTCCTGTCCGCCGCCCATCGCGACGCGTTCGCCGCCGATCCGGAGCGCTACGCGCCGCGCTATGGCGGCTGGTGCGCCTACGGCATGGCGCACGGCTACAAGGCGCCGATCGACGCCGAAGCCTGGACGATCGTCGACGGCCGACTCTATCTCAACTACAGCAAGTCGATCCGGCGCACATGGCTCGACGACGTGCCGGGATTCCTCGCGAAGGCCGACGCGAACTGGCCGACGGTTTCCGCGGCACCCTAGGCCGGCTTCAGGACCGGCAGCGCCACGTCGAGGCCCTTCTTCAGCATCGCCAGCATCTCGCCGATCTGCTCCTTCGTGATGATCAGCGGCGGCGTGAAGGCGATGCGGTCGCCGATCGCGCGCACGACGAGGCCGGCCTTCTGGCATTCGTCCTGGACGACGATACCCGCCTTCTTCGCCGCGTCGAAGGGCACGCGCTTGGCCTTGTCGGCCATGATCTCGAGGCCAGCGATGAGGCCGACGCCGCGCGCGTTGCCGACCAGCGGGTGGCTCTCCAGCGCCTTGAGCCCGTCCTGCATCGCCGGACCCACCTTGCGGACATGGCCGACGATGTCGCGCTCCTCGTAGATCTTCAGCGTCTCGATCGCCACGGCGCAGGCCACCGGATGGCCGCCATAGGTGAAGCCGTGGCCGAACGTGCCGAGCTTGCCCGACTGGTCGAGCATCGCGTCGTAGATCTTTTCCGAGATCATCAGCGCCGAGATCGGCTGGTAGGCCGCCGACAGCGCCTTGGCGCACGACACCATGTCGGGCTGCAGGTCGTAGGTCTCGCTGCCCCACATGTTGCCCGTGCGCCCGAAGCCGCAGATCACCTCGTCGGCGATAAACAGGATGTCGTACTTCTTCAGGATCGGCTGGATCTTCGCGAAATAGCCCTTCGGCGGCGTGATCGCCCCGCCGCCGCCCTGCACGGGCTCGGCGAAGAAGGCGGCCACGGTCTCGGGCCCTTCGGCGAGGATCATCTGCTCGAGCCTGTCCGCCATCCGCTGCGAGAACTGCTCCTCGCTCTCGCCTTCCTCGTGGAAGCGGTAATAGTGCGGGTTCTCGGTGTGGCGGAACTGCGGCAGGGGTGCGTCGAACGCGGCATGCATGTGCGGCTGCCCCGACGCGCTGACCGACGCCACCGTGTTGCCGTGATAGCCGCGGACGCGGCCGATGATCTTCTTCTTGTTCGGGCGGCCGAGCGCGTTGTTGTAATACCAGACGAGCTTGATCGCCGCGTCGTTGGCTTCCGAGCCCGAGCACTGGAACAGCACCTTCGACATGCCCTTGGGTGCGATCGACAGCAGCCGGTCGGCAAGCTCGACGCTGGGCACGTGGCTCTTGGCGAAGAACGTGTGGTAATAGGGCAGTTCCAGCAGCTGCTTGTACGCCGCGTCCGCCAGCCGCTTCTCCGAGAAGCCGAGCGACGCGCACCACAGTCCCGCCATCGCCTCGAGATAGCGGTTGCCCGCCTCGTCGAACACGTAGATGCCTTCGCCGCGTCGCATGATCGTGCCGCCGTTGTCGCGATAGGCGGCAAGGTCGGTCTGCTGGTGGACGAGGCTGGCGCGGTCGAGCAGGTCGTGGGAGTTGAGGGCCATGGCGGTTTCCTGATGGCGGCGAAGGAAGGGTTATACGACCGTCACGCGTGCGCGGGAACGGCGGCAGTTTCGGCGGCCTCGCTGCGCGCGGCGGCCTCGGCGCGCCGCGAGGCGATGTTCTGCTCGTGGCGCTTGAAGAGCTCGAAGAGAATCGCGCCGACGACCGTGACCGCGACGATCGCGACGGCCAGCGCGCTCAGCGCCGGCGTCGTGCCCACGCGGATGCGGCCGGCGAGCACGGTGGTCAGCGTCTTGTCGGCGAGGATCGCGAAGGTCGTGGTGTTGTAATTCTCGAACGACGACAGGAACGCGATGACGATCGCCGATCCGATGGCCGGCATCATGAACGGGATCAGCACGTGGAAGAAGACCTGCGTGCGCGAAGCGCCGAGGTCGAGGGCGGCTTCCTCCAGCGTGCGGTCGAAGCGCGCGAGACGGGCGAGGAAGATCAGCATCGTGTAGGCCGAGATGAAGCTCGACTGGGCCAGCACGGTCAGCACCGTGCCGTCGTAGATGAACTTGAGCCCGGTCGTGTCGGTGAGATGGCGCCAGAACACCACGGTCGATATCCCGATGATCACGCCGGGCGTGAGGACCGGCGAAACGACGATCAGGTAGTAGAAGGACTGCGCGCGCGAATAGACCTGCGTGAGCAGGATGGCGCCGGCGAGCCCGACGGGAACGGAGACCGCGACGACGAGAATGCCGATCCACACGCTCTTCTTGAGGCCGTAGACGATGTCGCGGTCGTTCGCGAGATTCGCGAACCAGCTCCAGGTGAAGCCCTCGATCGGATAGAAGGTCGGGTAGGCGGGCGTGTTGAAGGCGGTCACGCCCATCACGACGAGCGGCCCGAACAGGTAGACGAAGAACAGCACGATGTAGAAGCCCAGCATCGCCTTCTGGATCGTCCGCGACGTCATTTCGCGATCTCCCCGAGGCGCAGCCTGAAGATCTTCAGCACCAGCAGCACGAATACCACGCACGCCACCAGCAGGATCAGCGCGTAGGCCGCCCCCTGCTGCCAGTTGAAGGCCTGGTAGAAGCGGTCGTAGACGATCGGCGTAAACCACAGCGTGCGCGGCCCGCCCAGGACGAGCGGGGCGGCCAGCGCCCCCGCCGTCAGCATGAACACGAGCGTGGCGCCCGACGCGATGCCGGGCTTGGCGTGCGGCAGCACGATGAAGAGGTGGATGTGCCACCAGGGTGCACCGAGGTCGCGCGCCGCCTCGAGCTGGTTGCGGTCGAGCGTCTCGATCGCGTTGTAGAGCGCGAACATCATCATCAGCAGGTAGGCATAGGCGAGGCCGGAATAGAGCGCCACGTCGGCGGCGATGAAATCGATCGGCTGGTCGGTGATGCCGGCCCCCATCAGCAGCCTGTTGATCACGCCCTGGCTGGCGAAAAGCAGGCGGAACGCGAAGGCGCGCAGGATCTCGTTGACCCAGTAGGGGGCGATCAGCATCAGCATGAGCAGGCGAAGTCGCGCGGGCCTGGCGACCTGGGCCATGTAGAAGGCGATCGGGTAGCAGATGACGAAATCGAGGATCGTGATCAGGATCGACACCCAGATCGTCAGGCCGAACGCCTTCAGGTGCGTCGTGTTCCACGATGCGGTCGAGGTCGTCGAGCCGAACAGGAAGTAGCGGTAGTTCTCGAGCGTGTAGATGTCGCGCGGGCTGCCCCACTGCGGCGGCGGCAGGCGGGGACGGAACGACAGGTCGATCATCGACAGCATCGGCAGCACGATCATGAAGACCGTCCACAGCCCGACCGCGACGACCAGGAAGATCGCAACGGGCCAGCCGTTCATCGCGACGAAGCCGGGCCCTGCGGCGGGGCCCGCGCGCCGGCGGTCGTGGATCGCGAGGATCGCAAAGGCGACGACGATCACCGCCGGCAGGGCGAAGATGACGATCTGGCCGACCGAGCTATGCATCGCCGGCCGTATCCGGCGGCAGGACGAGCGCTTCCTCGGCCTTGTAGGCGAGGCGGATCTCGGCCCCCTTGGGCGGGATGTCGCGCGCGGCGGCACCGGAGACGAGGACGGTCAGCGGCCTTCCGTCGGCGGCGGCGAGCGTCAGCAGCGTGCCCGTCCCCTCGAACGCGGCGTCGGTGACGCGCGCCGGGATCCCGTCGGCGGACGGCACGAGTAGCTCGGGGCGCAGGAACAGCAGGGCCTGCGAGCCGGGACGCAGGTTGCGCACGTTGCGCCCGCGCAGGCTTCCGATCGGCGTATCGACCGACGCGATGGCGCCGTCGACGGCCGACACCGTGCCGGGAAGAATGTTGCTCTCGCCGACGAACGAGGCGACGAAGGCGGTTTCCGGATTGTTGTAGAGCGTGCGCCCGTCCGAGATCTGCTCGATCACGCCGCGGTTCATCACGGCGATGCGGTCCGACATCGCCAGCGCCTCGCCCTGGTCGTGCGTGATGTAGACGAACGTGATGCCCACGCGCCGCTGGATGGCGCGCAGCTCGTTGCGCATGTGCTGGCGCAGCTTGAGATCGAGTGCGGAGAGCGGCTCGTCGAGGAGCAGCACCTGCGGCTCGACGGCGAGGGCGCGCGCGATGGCCACGCGCTGCTTCTGGCCGCCCGACAGCTCGTCGATGCGCTTGCGGCCCTGCCCGGAAAGGGCGATCAGGTCGAGCAGGCGCTCGACCGTCTCCGCGCGCTTGCGGCGCGCGATCCCGCGCACGCGCATGCCGTACGCGATGTTGTCGGCGACCGACATGTTCGGGAAGAGGGCGAGGTTCTGGAAGATCAGCGCGGTGGGCCGCACGTTGGGGCCGATGCCGCGCATGTCCTTGCCGTCGATCAGCACGCGGCCGGCCGACGGTTCGATGAATCCGGAAATGGTCCGCAGGAGCGTGGTCTTCCCGCAGCCCGAAGGGCCGAGGAACGAGAAGAACTCACCGGGTGCGATGTCGAGTTTGGCGCCGTCGACGGCTGTGAAATCGCCGAAACGGACGCTGACGCGGTCGAGCTGGACGGCAGCGGTCATGACTGATTGCCCGAGAAGGACGACCGCCGCCGGCCGGGGATCTCCCGGCCGGCGGCGACCGCCGGATCAGGCGGCCTTGAACTTTTCGGCGTACTGCGTGCGCAGTTCGGCGAACCACGACGGCTCGGGCGGGCGGTGCCAGAGCTTCGAGGTCGCGTCTTCCGGATAGGCTTCGGCAAAGTTCTTCTTCGCCTCGGCCGACAGCAGCGCGTCCGCACCCTTGGCGACCGCGTTGTAGCCCGAACCGTCGGCGACCTTCGCGGAGACGTCGGCCATGTGGCAGTAGTTGACCCACTCGTAGGCCTGCGCGACGTTCTTCGCACCCTTCGTGAGCGACCAGCCGTCGAGCCACGCGATGGCGCCTTCCTGCGGCGCCATGTACGAGACCGGGCGGCCCTGCTTCTTGAGCGACAGCGCCGGACCGTCCCAGGTCTGGCCGATGACGCAGCCGTTCTCGAGGAAGCCCGACTTGGTGTTGTCGGCCGAATCCCAGAACTGCTTGATCCACGGCTTCTTCGAGATCGCGAACTTCAGCGCCTCGTCGTAGATCCGCTTCATGTTCGCTTCGTCCTTGAAGGCGTCCATGCCGCGGTTGGACGGCAGCTTGCCCGTACGGTCCCACCACAGGACGATGCTCTGCAGCAGCGAGTGCGGGCGGCCCTGCACCTTGCCGCGATACTGGTCGTCCCACAGCGTGCCGAAGCTGAGCGTCTTGTAATCCAGCTTGGTCTGGTCCGTGCGCCAGGCGATGGCTTCCGAACCCCAGCAATGCGGCACGTGGAAGAGCTTGCCGTCCCACGTCCATTCGCTGGTCGAGCCCTGGAGCATCGACGGCAGCAGGTTGTCGAGCTTCAGCTTGTTCGTGTCGAACGGCTGGAGGACCGCCAGGTCCTTGAACTGCGGCGAGCGGTCGCGCGTCGGCTGGCACAGGTCGAAGCCCGCACCGCCGGTCGCCTGGAGCTTGTTGATCTGCTCTTCGTTCTGCGAGAACGGAACCTTGTTGATCTTGATGCCGGTCTTCTTCTCGAAATCCGGGATGACCGGATCGGGAAGTTCGTCGTCCCAATGCAGCAGCGTCAGCTCGCCCGACGAAGACTGGGCGTTGGCGACGATCGCCGGCCCGACGGCCGCGAACGCGCCGGCCGCGGCGGCGGCCTTGAACATCGAGCGGCGGTTGAACGTGCGTGCGGCCAGCAGCGTCTCGATGGTCGAGTTCGTGTCTTTGTTTCTGGTTTTCATGATTGTCACCCCTGTGTCGCCCCCTCGTATCGCGCTCAAAATGCTGCAGGAACCGGGCCACCGAGTCAACGCGGCCACCGTCCGGGACCTGTGGATAGATGGCGATGTCATGCATTCTTCTTCGGCAACCTTCTGGACGAACGCCCGAATCGTGGGCGAACCGCGCTACAGACGGCTCGGTAACCGACGATGGCAAAGCGCCGTCGGATACCTCGGGATGGCAATCAGGACAGGTCGAGCGACCAGTACTGCCCGACGAGATCCTTGCCGAAGCTGCGGTGCTTCTCGCTTTCGAGCAGCGTGAAGCCGGCCTGCTCGTAAAGCCGACGGGCGGCGGCGAGGCAGTCGTTGGTCCACAGCACGACCTTCGAATAGCCCGCCGCCTTCGCGAAGGCGAGACACTCGCCGACCATCCGCTTGCCGAGGCCGGCACCGCGCGCCCACGGCTCCAGATAGAACAGCCGGAGCTTGGCGACCTTGTCCGACTCCTTGACGAGGAAGATCGAGCCGGCGATCTCGCCGTCGCGTTCGGCGATCCAGCAGCGCTCGCGCGCGGGGTCGAACTCGCGCACGAACTTCGCCACGATCTCGGCCACCAGCGCCTCGAACTCGCCGTTCCAGCCGTATTCGCGCGCATAGAGCTTGGCCTGCGCGGCAACGACGGTCCCCATGTCGCCGATCTCGTGCGTGCGCAGCGCGAACGCGCCGGCGTGCTTCGCGTTTCCTTCGAGCAGGCGTTCGGCAGCATCGAGTGCGGCGACAAGCCGGGTGCGCGCTTCGTCGTCGAGCGGGGCGAGGAGGGAAGCGACCTCGTCCTGCGAGGCGCGGTCGAGCCCGGCGAAGGCCGTGCGCCCGCGCGCGGTGAGATCGAGGCTGAGGCGCCGCGCGTCGTCCTTGGCCGGGCGTTTGCGCACCAGGCCGCGACGTGTCAGGGCCTGCACGATGCGGCTCAGATGGCCGGGGTCGAGCCCGAGATCGCGCGCGATCTCGCCCGAGCTGGTGCCGCCGCGATGCGCGATCTCGTACAGCACGCGCGCCTCGACCAGCGAGAAGGGGCTGGCATAGAGGCCCTTGCGCAGCACGCCGATGCGGCGTGTGAAAAACCGGGTGAAATGGCGGACAGCGGCGATCGCCGGGTCGGCTTTGGCGGGGCGGGGCATGGCGGGAGGATCGTCCCGCGATTGATTGACAAAGTCAAGTAATCGGCCGGTTGATCCGGATCAATTGCGGGCGGGTACGGACGTGGCATATCGGCGAAGTCCCTATTCCGTCGAACGGTGCCGAAATGATGAGTCTCGACCTGTCCGCGACCGCTGCCTGGTTGCCCGACCTGATCGCCCGCGCGAAGCCGCAGACATTCCCCTACCGGCACTGGCTGCTGGAGGATGCGTTGCCGGTCGCGATGGCGCAGGGGCTCGCGGACCTGCCGGTCCCGGTCGCGCGGATCGGCGACACGCAAGGCCGGCGCGAGACGAACAACTCGACGCGCGTGTTCCTGTCGCCGGAGCTTCAGCGCCGGAGCATGGTCGCCGCCGAGTTCGCCGCCGCCTTTCAGGACAGCGCCAATGTCGCGGCACTTGCGAAGCTGACGGGTGCCCCGCTATCCGGCAGCTATCTTCGCATCGAGTACTGCCAGGACACGGACGGCTTCTGGCTGGAGCCGCATACCGACATCGGCGCCAAGCTCTATACGATGCTGTTCTATCTTTCCGACGTGCCGCAGGCGGAAGGGTGGGGGACCGACATCTACGAAACACCGGAGAAGCATCTCGGTGCTGCGTCCGGCTGCTTCAATCGTGGGCTGATCTTCGTGCCCGGCGCCGACACGTGGCACGGCTTCCGCCGGAAGAAGATCGACGGCGTACGCAAATCGATCATCGTCAACTATGTGAAGGACGAGTGGCGCGCGCGCGGCGAGCTGGCCTTTCCGGAAAGTCCGGTCGCCTTCGCCTAGAACCCGAACATGTGGTCGAGGCTGAAGCGCCCGTCGGCGGCGACCAGTCCGTGATAGCCGAACAGGCGGCACGTGCGGTCGCGGATCAGCACGTAGCCGCCGCCGGCCGCGCGCGCGATGTCGGCGGCCGAGAATATCTCGCCCGCACGCCACAGCTTGGAGCCCGAGCACGGGATCGCAAGCTTCGCTTCGGCGATCTTCGTGCCGGAAGCGTCGTGCAGTTCCAGCACCGTGTCGGACGTCGTGTGCCACGGCGTGGAGGCCGGATAGATCAGATGGCACATCGCGTCGTGCCCGTCGGTACCCAGACGCAGGAACAGCCGCGTCGTCAGGCCCGGCGGGCGGCCGATATAGGATTGCGGCTCGTTCTTGAACACCAGCGCCGTGTTGAAGATGTGGCTGCCGAAACTGGTATCCGCACCGTGCGCTGGCGTACCGCGCCGCGCGTAGCGGAACAGCGCGTGGATCCAGCCGTCGCCGGCCCCGCCGTCGCGAAAATCGTAGCTGAGCTCGACATGGCCGTAGCCGGACGCAAGCTTCAGCCCGTCGGTCTCGACCGCACAGGCATGGTCGCGGCCGAGATTGCCGAGGAAGCGTTCGCCGGCCGGCGTGCCGGACGCGTCGTAGAAGCGCGCGACGAGCGGTAGCGTCGCCTGTCCGCGCGCCATCGGCGTGGGAAGTGCCACGCTGGTGAATTCGCCCTGCGGCAGGATCGGGGCTGGCAGGATGAAGCCCTTGCCGAAATCGGCGCCGAGCGTGGCGATCAGCGGATCGGGCTTCAGGTCGCTGCGCTCGACATTCGCGTGCGCGACATGCCGCTTGCCGCTGGCACGCTCGACCTCGTAGCGCGGGCGCACGACGAACTTGCCGGCGTCCATCTCGATCTGGCGCGGCCATGCGAGGCCGGGCAGCAACGCGCCGACATCGACCGCGCGCATGCCGAAGGCCGGGATCGGTTCCTTCATCGGGACCCACGCGTCGGTGCCCATCGCCGAGAAGCGGACGCCGTCGGCCGGGATCGCGCAGGAATGGCAGTTCTGCACCCACACGCGCACGCGTTCGCCCGCCGCCGGTGCCGGGATGCCGGCATAGAAATCCGACGGCCACGGATTGGCGTCGTGCGTGCAGGTAAGCTCGCTGCCGCTCCAGAAATCGAGCGCGTATTTGAGGACGTCGTGGCCCGTGACGTCGACCATGTGGATGAAGAGCTGCCCTTCGAACGCGCCTAGGCCGAAGCGCTTCGCCACGTCGCGGCTGTCGACGACGAAGGCGGCGACACCTTCGGGCAGCTTCTCTTCCCACGTCGCCAGCGTGCGGCCGTCGGCGTCGAACAGACGCATCCAGGCGCGCACGTTCTTGGCACCGTAGCCGGCCCAGTAATTCGCGCTGACCATGCGCGTGTGACGCTGCGGCCCTTCGCAGAACAGCACGAGGTTCGTGACGAAGTTGTAGGTCGAGAGATAGCGCTTCTTGTCGGTCAGCAGCGTCTCGGGGATGCGCATCGCGTCGAGCGTGACGACCGATGCACCCGCCGGCAGCCACTGCGCGATCTGGGCGACGAGCGGGTCGGCATCGAACGCGGCGACGAGCACGCAGGCTGCCCCGCTTTTCGCGATGCCGGAAACCGGTGCGACCGTGAACGCGCCGACCTTGCGGCCGAGATGCTGGTGGTCGCGCCCGTAGAGACCGACGAACGACACGCCCGAGAAATCCTGCAGGGCGGTCAGCGTGGCGAACGCGCCGAACGGATCGTAGACCGCGACCTTGCCGGCCGCCTTCAGCTTCGCGACGAGGGCCTTGGCGGGTTCGACCGAAAGCGGATGGCCGACCGCGCGGAACAGCGCGTCGCCGCCGGTGCGGTTGTCGAACGTGTCGATCGGCAGGGCGCGGCGCGTCGCGGCCGTGCCGACGGGATGCGAGTCGGGCATGCCCGTCTTTTACGCAGGTCCGGGCCGCGCGGGAAGCCCGTTCAGGCCCAGAGGCGTTCCTTCTGCCGGTCGGTATAGAGGGGGGCCACGAAATCGCCGTAGCCGTTGAAAATCTGCGTCGGCACGCGCTGGCCGTTCTTGCCGATCAGCTCCTCGGTCGCCTGGCTCCAG
Organism: Tagaea sp.; assembly: GCA_965279565.1. Classification (GTDB taxonomy): domain Bacteria; phylum Pseudomonadota; class Alphaproteobacteria; order CACIAM-22H2; family CACIAM-22H2; genus Tagaea. The sequence goes on from OZ257249.1 coordinate 2,022,754, forward strand.
CGCGGGTGGGGCACCTTCGGGTTCACGTTCGCCCAGAAGCCGTATTCCTTCTCGGCCAGCGTTTCCCAGAAGGTCTTGGGCTGCTTGTCGGTGAACACGAAGCGGACGAGCGACTTGACCGACTTGAAGCCGTATTTCCACGGCGTGATCAGCCGCAGCGGTGCGCCGTGCTGGCGCGGGATCGGCTTGCCGTAGATGCCGGTCGCGATGAAGGCGAGCTCGTTGGTCGCCTCGTCGATCGACAGGCCTTCGGTGTAGGGCCACGGATACCAGGTCGCGCGCTGGCCGGGGGCGACGGCGGGGGTATTGAACGTTTCCATCTGCACGTACTTGGCGGCCGACAGCGGCTTGCACCATTCGACGAACGCGGCGAGCGGGAAGCCGCTCCACGGCACGGTCATGGCCCACGCCTCGACGCAGCGGAAGCGGTAGACGCGCTCTTCCAGCTTCATCGCCTTGAAGATGTCGTCGACATCGACGGTGCGCGGGTTCTCGACGAGACCCTCGATCTTCACCTGCCACGGGCGGATCTTCAGCGCCTGGGCGGCCTGCCAGATCGTCTTGGACGTGCCGAATTCGTAGAAATTGTTGTAGGTCGTCGCGATGCGTTCCTCGGTCAGTTCGCGCTCGACCCGGTAGCGCATGTTGCGCATCGCCGGATAGAGGCTTGCCGTCGGATCGTCGCCGGCGGGGGCTTGCGCGAACGCGTCGCCCGCGATCGCGCCGGCGGCGAGGCCCGCTCCGGCGGCCAGCACGTGGCGGCGCGAATAGACGCTCTCGGGGGTGGCGTCGCGCTCGGGGATTTCCCAGCCGCGGGTCCGCTTGATCAGCATGCGTGCACTCCTATATCGCGCCGTCGCGCCGCTTCTTGCGCAGTACGTCGGCCTGGGCGCGGATCTGCGCCATGTGGGGGTTGTGTTCGAGCGCGCGCTCGAACGCGTCGAGGGCACCATCGTCGTCGTTCTTTGCGGCGGCGATAAGGCCGAGCCCGGACAGCGCCCCGAAATGGCGCGGCTCGAGGGCGATGGTCTTCTCGGCGTCCTTGCGCGAATCCTCGTGGCGGCCGAGCAGGTAGAGGACCGTGGCCCGGCGGTTCCAGCCTTCGGCGTAGTCCGGGCGGAGATTGACGATCGCGTCGTAGAGCGCGAAGGCGCCGAACAGGTCGCCGCGCTGCTGGGCGTCGAGGGCGAGCTTCATCAGTGAACCTGCGGCGGGGTCGGCGGGTTCGAGCCAGATCTGCCAGATGGCGCCTTCGATGCGTCGCGCTTCGCCGGCGTCCTGCGTGGACTTGAGGCGTTCGAACAGGCCGTCGAGCCGGGCGTCGGCCGCCGCGGGCTTTTCCGGAGTCTGGGCTGGCGCGCCGCCGGCGGTTCCGGCCGCGATGCCGAACGCGACGGCGAGGGCCAGGAGGGTTCGAAAAGCGCGTTCCATGCGGTCAAGCATGCTGGCATTCGGGATTCCTGTAAAGGTGCGGCCGGGACCGGCGCTTTACAATTCGCGGCTGCCGGGGTCAAAGTTACGCCCGTTTCAAACGATCGGCGTTCCGGAATCGACATGAGCGTCAACGAGTTCTTCGCCCGCGACTATGTGGGGGCGCGCGAGAAGTTCCTGACCGCGGCGCGCGCGCATGCGGGCCGTTTCCGGACGTTCCAGAACCCCCTGCGCGGGCCCCGCGGCGAGCAGCTTTATTGCGACGCCCTGTGGTTCGGCCCGGCCGACGCCGAGCGCGTGCTGGTGACGATCTCGGCCACGCACGGCATCGAGGGGTTCTGCGGCTCGGGCTGCCAGACCGGCTGGTTCTCGTCCGGCGCCTTCCGCGAACTGCCGCCGGGCGTGGCGCAGCTTCACCTGCATGCGGTCAACCCGCACGGCTTCGCGTGGCTGCGGCGCGTGAACGAGGACAATGTCGACCTCAACCGGAATTTCGTGACGCATATCGGCCCGTATCCCGAGAACCCGGGCTACGAGAAGCTGGCGGCGTCGATCGCGCCGGCCGAATGGACGACGGCCTCGCAGGCCGCCTCGAAGGCCGTGTTCGCGGACTACGCGAAGCGGTTCGGCCCGGCGGCCCTGCAGGCCGCGATCTCCGGCGGCCAATACTCGCATCCCGACGGCGTGTTCTTCGGCGGCCACGCACCGACCTGGTCGCACCGCGTCATCGCCGAGGTGTTCCGCGAATGGCTGTCGCGCGCGAAACACATCGCCATCGTCGATTTCCACACGGGCCTGGGGCCGCGCGGCTACGGCGAGCTGATCTTCGCGTTGCCCGAGCCGCATCCGGCCGGCTTCGCGCGCGCACTCGACTGGTACGGCTCGGACCTGACCTCGGTCAATCTGGGCACGTCGACTTCCGCGCAGCTTTTCGGCACCAACGGCGAAGGCTTCGTGCGCTTCCTGCCGAGCGCGCAGCTCACGGCCATCGCACTCGAGTACGGCACGATGCCGCTCGACGACGTGCTCGACGCGGTGCGCGCCGACAACTGGCTGCATCTGCATGCCGACCTCGCCGGCGAGGATTCGCGCCGCATCAAGACGCAGATGCGCGACGCCTTCGCCCCCAACGACGCGGGCTGGCGCCAGTCGGTGTGGGCGCGCGCCGAAGAAATCCTGCGCAAGACCGCTTTCGGTCTGGCGCGTTCCTGAACCGACGAGGGAAATTCCCATGGGCCTGCGCGAACAGTTCACCGAGACCCTGAAGGAGGCCATGAAGGCCAGGGACACGCTGCGCCTGGAAGCGGTGCGCATGGCCATCTCGGAAATGAAAAAGCGCGACATCGAGGCGCGCACGACCGGCAACGCCGACGGGATCGGCGACGCCGAGATCCAGTCGATGCTGCAGAAGATGATCGCGTCGCGCCGCGATTCGATCGCCCTCTACGAGAAGGGCGGCCGGCCGGAGCTTGCCGCCAAGGAAGCGGCAGAGATCGCCGTCCTCGAAGGCTTCCTGCCAAAGCAGATGTCCGCCGCCGAGACCGAGGAGGCCGCAAAGGCCGAGATCGCCGCGGCAGGCGCCACGACGATCCGCGACATGGGCAAGGTCATGGCCGCGATGAAAGCCAAATACACCGGCAAGATGGATCTCGGTGCGGCGTCGGCCGCCGTCAAGAAACTGCTCGGCGGGTAGGCCCGCATGCTCACGCTCTATTTCACGCCGGGGACCTGCGCGCTCGCCACGCATATCGCGCTGGAAGACGCCGGCGCCGAGTTCGCGCTGAAGCGGATCGATTTCGCGAAGGGCGAGCAGCGTTCGCCCGCCTATCTCGCGGTCAATCCCAAGGGCCGCGTGCCCGCCCTCGTCGCACCCGAAGGTGTGCTGACCGAAACGCCGGCGATGCTCGCCTATGTCGCCCAGCTCTTTCCGGCGGCAAAGCTGGCGCCGCTCGGCGATCCGTTCGCCTTCGCGCAGGTGCAGGCGTTCAACAGCTATCTGTGCTCGTCGCTGCACGTGGCGCACGCGCACCGCATGCGCGGCTATCGCTGGGTCGATGCTGACGACGCGGCGTCGATCGCCGCCATGCAGCGCAAGGTGCCGCAGTCGGTCTCGGAAGGGTTCGCCCTCGTCGAGCGGCATCTGCTGAAGGGGCCCTACGTGACGGGGGAGGCCTATACGATCTGCGACGCCTATCTCTTCACGCTGGCGCAGTGGATGGAGGCCGACGGTGTCGACGTCGCGAACTTCCCCAAGGTCGCCGCCCACCGCGCGCGCATGGCGGCGCGCCCCAGCGTGGTCCGGGCGCTGGCGGCCGAGGCGGCTTGACCGCTCCCGAGTCGCGGCCTACGTTCCCGCTCCCTCGTCCTGCCGCCGAACGGGCTGTGGAATGCGGGGATAAGTCCTTGGCTCTCAAACGGGAATTGGCGCGCCCGGCATGGCCTTTCCGCCCTCCTTTCTCGAAGAGCTGCGCGCCCGGCTGACGCTGTCGTCGGTCGTCGGACGGCGCGTGAAGCTTGCGCGCGCGGGGCGCGAATACAAGGCGTGCTGCCCGTTCCACAACGAGAAGAGCCCGAGCTTCTACGTCAACGACGACAAGAACTTCTTCCACTGCTTCGGCTGCGGCGCGCATGGCGACGTGATCGGCTTCACGATGAAGATCGACCATCTCGGGTTCCTCGAGGCGGTCGAGAAGCTTGCAAGCGAAGCCGGGCTCGAAGTGCCGCGCATCTCGCCGCAGGCCCGCCAGGAAGCCGAGCGCGCCAAGACGTTGGGCGACGCGGTCGAGGCCGCGTGCAAATGGTTCGAGGCGAAGCTGCGCGCGCCCGAGGGCCGCGCCGCACTCGGCTATCTGCGCGAGCGCGGCCTTTCGGACGAGACGATCGACCGCTTCCGCCTCGGCTTCGCGCCCGAGGGCCGCGCGCATCTGCAGACGGCCCTCAAGACGCAGGGTTTCGAGACGAACCTGCTGCTCGAGGCCGGCCTGATCGGCAAACCCGACGACGGGCGCGATCCGTTCGACTTCTTCCGCAACCGCGTGATGTTCCCGATCACCGACCGGCGCGGGCGCGTGATCGCGTTCGGCGGCCGCGTGATGGACGACGGCAAGCCCAAATACCTCAACAGCCGCGACACGCCGCTGTTCCACAAGCGCGACAATCTCTACGCGCTCGACAAGGCGCGCGTTGCGGTGGGCGAGCGCAAGGCCCAGGCACTCGTCGCCGAAGGCTACATGGACGTGATCGCCCTCCATCAGGCCGGTTATGGCGGGGCCGTCGCCCCGCTGGGCACGGCGCTGACCGAGGGGCAGATCGCGGCCCTGTGGAAGATCCATCCCGAGCCGATCGTCTGCCTCGACGGCGACGCGGCCGGCCAGCGCGCCGCACTCAAGGCCGCCGAGGTGGCGCTGCCGCTGCTGAAGCCGGGCTTCGCGCTGCGCTTTGCCGTCCTGCCGCCGGGCGAGGACCCCGACAGCCTGATCAAGCGCGACGGCGCGGATGCCATGGACCGCGTGCTGGGGCAGGCCAAGGGGCTTGCCGATGTGGTCTGGGCGGCCGAGACCGACGGCAAGTCCTTCGACAGCCCGGACCGGCGCGCCGCCCTCGAAGGGCAGCTGCGCGAGCGTCTGGTGAAGATCGCCGACCCGACCGTCCGGCGCGCCTATGAGAGCGACTGGATCTACACGAAGCTGCGCGGCCTCGGCCGCCCGGCCTTCGTCCCGCGCAAGGCGACTCCGGGTAAGCCGTGGGTCCGGCCGGGGTCTGGGCCGGTCATGGGCACCTTCCGGTCGGCCGGCGACGTGGGCCTGCTGCGCACGCGCCAGGAACAGGTGCTGCTGGCGACCGCGATAAACCATCCGGCCCTGCTGACCGCCGAGGCGGAAGCCCTTGCTCTGGTTGACCTAACCGACCGCCGGCTGGAGCGTGTGCGCCAGGCATTGGTGGATTGCGCCCACGAGGCGGCCGGGGGCGAGACTCCGCTTGACACGAGCGCGCTGATTGCCCACTTATCCCGCGTGGGATTGGCCGAGGACGCTTTCCAGCTGACGCGGCCAACCCTTTACGAACACGGGGCTTTTGCCGATCCGACCGCTTCTGCCGAAGCGGCGCGGGGTGGCTTTGGCCACCTTTTGGCGCTTCTGTCCCGCCGTCGGATGGAAGACGAGCTGCGCGAGAGCCAGCTTGCACTCGCCCGGGACGCGACGGCGGAGAATCTGGCCCGGGTCGAGGGTCAGGCAGCCCACCTTCGGGCTCAGGTCGCCGAGCTGGCGCCCGAGGACGATGGCTAGGGCCATAGGGTAGGGGAAGAGTTTTCCCGGGGCAGGGACGCGCGCCCGACACCAGCGCGTCACGCCGACAGGTCACCGACGTTTTCAAGCACGTTCCCGCGCGAGGCATTCAAAATATGTCGTCCAAGGTCAAGCCCGCCCCCGCCGCCGCTCCGCGCGAAGAAGCTCCCGACGGGCCCCTGATGGATGCCACCGCCGCCGCCGTGAAGAAGATGCTCGCCCGCGGGCGCGAGCGCGGCTACGTGACCTACGACGAAATCAACGCCGTCCTGCCGCCCGACCAGGTCTCCTCCGAGCAGATCGAAGACACGCTCGCCCTTCTCAGCGAGCAGGGCGTCAACGTCGTCGAGAACGAGGAAGGCGAGGACGAAGAGGGTGCGGCCGCCAACGGTACCGACGGCTCGGCCGAATCCGCCGGCCCGAAGGCCCCGGTTCCCGCGCGCGTGGGCGGCGAGGAACCCGAGGAAGAGGAAGAAGAGACCAAGCGCGGCAACATCGACGCCGATTCGATCGGCCGCACCGACGATCCGGTGCGCATGTACCTGCGCGAGATGGGCTCGATCGAGCTGCTGTCGCGCGAGGGCGAAATCGCCATCGCCAAGCGCATCGAGGCCGGCCGCGAGAAGATGATCTCGGCGCTGTGCGAAAGCCCGCTGACGATGCGCGCCGTCGTCCACTGGCGCGACGCGCTGGTCGAAGGGAAGATGCTGCTGCGCGACGTGATCGATCTCGACGCGACGAACGGCGGCGGGCCGGGTGCGGCCACGCCGGGCGGCATTCCCGCCGCGGTCGCCGCTGCCGTCGCCGAACCGGAAGAAGCCGAGCCGGCCGAGGGCGCCGAAGGGGCCGAGGGCGGCGAAGGCACGCCCGCGGCCGATGCCGACAACCAGGAAGAGAACGTCTCGCTTTCGGCCCTCGAGCAGCAGCTCAAGCCCGAAGTGCTCGAGCGGCTCGAGAAGCTGGCCGGCGTCTACAAGCGGCTCTACCGCATGCAGGAAAAGCGCATGGAAGCGCTTCTCGCCGGCAAGCAGTTCAGCCCGGTGTCGGAGAAGCACTACCAGAAGCTCAAGCAGGACCTGATCGAGCAGCTCGCGGACGTTCATCTGAACAACACCCGCATCGAGCAGCTGATGGGTCAGCTCTACGACCTCAACCGCAAGCTCATCACGGCCGAAGGCCGCCTGCTGCGCTTCGCCGAGGAATGCGGCGTCAAGCGCGACGAGTTCCTGTCGAAGTACTCGGGCAAGGAAGTCGACCCGCGCTGGTTCGGCCGCGTCAGCCGCCTGACCGGCAAGGGCTGGAAGAAGTTCACGACCAAGTACAAGAACGAGATCCAGCAGCTGCGCAAGGACGTGTCGGAGATCTCCGAGCGTTCGGGCCTGCCGACGGGCGAGTTCAAGAAGACGGTCAGCCAGGTCCAGCAGGGCGAGCGCGAAGCCGCGCGCGCCAAGAAGGAGATGGTGGAGGCCAACCTGCGCCTCGTCATCTCGATCGCGAAGAAGTACACGAACCGCGGCCTGCAGTTCCTCGACCTGATCCAGGAAGGCAATATCGGCCTGATGAAGGCGGTCGACAAGTTCGAGTACCGCCGCGGCTACAAGTTCTCGACCTACGCCACCTGGTGGATCCGCCAGGCGATCACGCGCTCGATCGCCGACCAGGCGCGCACGATCCGCATTCCCGTGCACATGATCGAGACGATCAACAAGCTGGTGCGCACGAGCCGCCAGATCCTGCACGAGATCGGCCGCGAGCCGACTCCCGAGGAGCTGGCCGAGAAGCTCGGCATGCCGCTGGAGAAGGTGCGCAAGGTCCTCAAGATCGCCAAGGAGCCGATCAGCCTCGAGACGCCGATCGGCGACGAGGAAGATTCGCATCTGGGCGACTTCATCGAGGACAAGAACGCCGTCCTGCCGGTCGACGCCGCGATCCAGGCGAACCTGCGCGAGACCACCACGCGCGTGCTCGCCACGCTGACGCCGCGCGAGGAGCGCGTGCTGCGCATGCGCTTCGGCATCGGCATGAACACCGACCACACGCTCGAAGAGGTCGGCCAGCAGTTCAACGTGACCCGCGAGCGCATCCGCCAGATCGAGGCGAAGGCGCTGCGCAAGCTCAAGCACCCGAGCCGGTCGCGCAAGCTGCGCTCGTTCCTGGATACGTGAGCAGGGCGGCCGTCAGGCCGTCCGCGCCGCGTCCATCGTCACCGTTCCGCTGAGGATGTCGCCCGGGTCGAGGTTGCGCGTGCCCGTGCCCGCGATACCGCGCGCGGCGAGGTTGAATCCGTCGGCCACGTGGCTGACCGGCTCGACGCAGATGTAATCGATGCCCGCCGGCCGGTGCAGCACCAGATGCGAGAGCACGGGATCGGCCGACAGGCGCACCGACACGCCGGTTCCGGTCTCGAACGCGCAGGAACCCGCCCATTCGCCGAAATAGAGCGTGGTGCCATTCGGATCGAGATAGATCGGCGAGTCTGCCGGAGATCTGCGATCGATCTTTCCGGTCGCGACGTTGTCGGCGCTCTGGTCCCAACAAGTGCCGGCCTTGAACGCGATGCGCGGGCTGCCCTTGATCGGGAAATAGGGGTGCCAGCCGAACCCGGCCGGAGCCGGCCGCGCGTCGCGGTTGGCGAATGCGAAGGCGACGGTGAGGCGCGCGCCCGAAAGCGAGATCCGCTGCTCGACCATGAAGCGCCACGGCCATTCGCCGGTCCCATCGTGCTCGTAGACCAGCGTGGCGCGGTCCGGTCCCTGTTCGGCGACGGTCCACGGCATGCGGTGCGCGTGGCCGTGCACGGTGTGCGGGACCGCGTCGGGATGCGGCGGCAGGTCGTGTTCGTGGCCGCGGAAGGAGAGCCGCGCGTTCGCGATGCGGTTGGAATAGGGGGCGAGCGGATATCCGCCCGCTTTCGGCCAGCGCGGCGGCAGCACGGGTGCGCCGACCAGCGGGACCAGCACGTCGAGCGGGCGGGCCGGGTCGTCGACGAGACGCAAGCTGACGATGCGCCCGCCCAGGTCCGGCATCAACTCGGCGACGAGTTGGCCGGAGGCGATCTGGAAGCTTTTCATCGCGTCCATCTTGCAGCACCGGCGGGCCGAAGTGGCGGATTTTTCATGCCCTTGGCGAAGCTTCCCCCCTCGGCTAGAACGGATGGCCGGACGCCGGGAGGGGCCCGTAGTTCAGCGGTCAGAACGCGCCGCTCATAACGGTGTTGTCGCAGGTTCGAATCCTGCCGGGCCCACCGGGCGACCCGGAAAAGAAACGAAGGGAGATACGCGATGTGGACGCAGGCGGAGACCTACCCCGATCCGGCGATCGAGATCCTCGACAAGCGCTTCGAGAAGTACCGCATCTTCAACGCCTGCATCGAGCGCCTGGCGACCGGCTGCCGGTGGGCCGAGGGGCCGGTCTGGATCGGCGACGGCCGCTACGTCCTGTGGAGCGACATCCCGAACAACCGCATCCTGCGCTGGGACGAGGCGAGCCAGTCCGTCGCCACGTTCCGCCAGCCGTCGAACAATTCGAACGGCAACACGCGCGACCGGCAGGGGCGCCTGATCACGTGCGAGCACCTGACGCGCCGCGTGACGCGTACCGAGCATGACGGCTCGATCACCGTGCTGATCGACCGGTTCGAGGGCAAGCGCCTGAATTCGCCAAACGACGTCGTCGTGAAGTCGGACGATTCGATCTGGTTCTCGGACCCGACCTTCGGCATCGGCGGCTACTACGAGGGCGAGGCGGCACCGAGCGAGCTGCCGATGGCCTTCTACCGGCTCGACCCGAAGACCGGCCAGGCCAAGGTCGTGGCGCGCGACATCGTCGGGCCCAACGGCCTGTGCTTCTCGCCCGACGAGAAGATCCTCTATGTCGTCGAATCGGCGGCTCGTCCGCGCAACCTGCTTGCCTTCGACGTGGTCGAGAACGGCACGGCGCTCGCCAACCGCCGGCCGTTCGGCAATTGCGGCGAGGGCACGCCCGACGGCTTCCGCTGCGACGTGGACGGCAACGTCTGGGCCGGCTGGGGCATGGTGCCGGGGCTGAACGGTGTACGCGTCTTCGCGCCCGACGGCACGCCGATCGGGCATGTCCACCTGCCCGAGCGTGCTGCCAACCTGTGCTTCGGCGGGCGGCACCGCAACCGCCTGTTCATCGCGGCGAGCCAGTCGCTCTATGCCCTGTACGTGAACACCCAAGGCGCGCCGGGCGGCTGAAGCGCGGTCGCGAGGAACATGAGGATCCAGCAGAACACCGACAGCGCCGCGGCATAGACTGCGAAGCGCCGGTAGGTGTCCTGCAGGGTGCCGAGGATGGCGCGCGGCGCATGCGCCTCGGGCAACGCATGCCGGCGTTCCATCAGGATCCAGGTCTCGGTGCGCCGGTAGTCCTGATACGGCACGATCTCGCCGCGCAGCAGCAGGACCGCCGTCAGCAGGGTCGTGAGGATGGCGCCGCTCTTGAAGGCGAGGATCGGCCAGACGATCAGGCCGAACACCGTCATGCCGATCGCCAGAAGTGCAAACAGGCACCCGCGACCGATCGACTGGACGGCGGCCCGGCGTATCCGGTCGAATTCGTCCATCGGGATCGATCCCGCGAAGTCGAGGGGTGGTGCGGGCCCGCTAGCCCGCGACCAGATAGAATAGGCGCACGAAGCCCGGCAGGGTCAAGGCGAAGGCGGAGGCCGCCCAGATGCCCATCGCCGTCTGGGTGCCGCGCAGGCTCGGCACGGCGCCTTCGGCCAGTGCCGCCGGTATGCCGGACAGCAGCAGCGTGGTCGTCGCCGTCAGCAGGCTCGACGCGTAGAAGAGCGCCCCCGGCGATCCCGGCATCCAGTTCGGCATCCACAGCGGCGACATGGCCAGGACGAATTCGAGGTAGGGCGAGAACATGCCGTTGACGGTCGCAAGACCGAGCACGAGGGCGAATATCTGCTGTCGGGTCATCGGAGCCTCAACCGCCGGAGACGGTTGGAACGAGGCCCGCCTTCCACATGGCGACGAACGAGGCGACTCGCAGGTGGTAGATCCAGAAGGCCGCGATCGGCGGCAGCAGCATCGGGCGCACGAAGCTCGGCGTGATCGCCGCCGTGATCCGGACGGCCCACTCGGTCAGCACCACGAAGCAGCGCCAGATGTAGTTCGTCGGCTGCATCGACGGGACGAAGAAGGCGAGCAGGAAGCGTCCGATGCAGGACCACAGCACGATCGCCAGACCGTAATTGACGATCCAGAAGGGCAGGTAGTTCAGGAAGAAGGTCTGATCGGACATGTGCGTGTTTCGGTCCCTCAAAAAAATGGGGCGGGACCCCGGAAGGTCCCGCCCCGTCCCGCAGGCGCCTGGGCGCCAGCGGGGATCGTCTTACTCCTTCGCAGCCATTCCGGGAGCCAGGGCAACGTCGCCCGACGGCACGCGGATGGAGTCGATGAAGTTCTGCATCTCCGGGCTTGCTTCCGGCGTCATCTTGCCGGCAACCCAACCCGCGATGAACGAGGCGGGGATGCCGAAGATGCCGACCGAGATGTTGTTGATGCCCCAGAGATAGGCGACGTCGCGACCGCGGATCTTCACGATCGTGACGATGTCGCCCAGCATGCCCTTCATCGCCAGACCGTAGAACTCGGTCGTGACCAGGAAGAACATGCACACGCCGTAGCCGATCAGCATCGCGAAGATGCCGCTGGCGTCGCCGCCCTTCTTCCACCAGATGCCGAGCACGAGGGCTGCGAACAGCCCCGAGGCGGCGATGGAGAAGGCCCACGACACCAGGAACAGGATGTCGGCACCCAGCGTACCGGCCACGTAGGCCGCCAGAACGGCCACCAGCGCGAGGATCACTCGGCTGATGATCAGGCGACGCTTCGTGTCGGCTTCGGGGTCGATCATCTTGTAGTAGACGTCGTGCGAGAGCGCGTTGGCGATGGCGAGCAGGAGCCCGTCGGCCGTCGACAGCGCCGCCGCGAGGCCACCGGCGGCCACCAGGCCGGCGATGACATAGGGCAGGCCGGCGATTTCCGGCGTGGCGAGCACGATCGCGTCGGGATGGATCCGGAACTCCGAGAGCTGGAGGATTCCGTCACCGTTGCCCGTAACGCCGGTGCAGATCGGGAAGATCTGTGCCGCGTTGGCCGCGTCGCACGCACCGACGAGTGCGAGCCCCGGCTTGCCCCACGAGGCCACCCAGGCGGGCAGCGACGCGACGGGCGAACCGATCAGGGTCTGGTACACCTCCAGCTTCGCGAACGCGGCGTAGGAAGGCGCCGTGAAGTAAAGCAGGAAGATGAAGAACAGGGACCAACCCACTGAGTCGCGGGCCTGACGCACCGAAGGCGTGGTGAAGTAGCGCATCAGGATGTGCGGCAGCGAAGCCGTGCCGACCATCAGGCAGAGGATCAGCGCGAAGTAGTTGACCGCCGACGTCATGCTGAAGTTGCCCCGTGCATCCGCGAAGGGGGCCACGTGGCTCTTCGCGATGCCGAGAGTCTTCTCGAACGCTTCGATCTTCTCGAGCGCCTGCCCGTACATCAGCTGGGGCACCGGAACGCCGGTGACCTGCGCCGACATGATCACGACCGGGATCAGGTAGGCGATGATCAGGATGATGTACTGGGCGACCTGCGTCCAGGTGACCGCCTTCATGCCGCCGAGCATCGAGCACACGAGGATGCCGATGAGTCCGACGAAGCAGGCGACCTGGAAGCTCATTCCCAGGAAGCGCGACGTGATGATGCCCACGCCGACGATCTGCGCCACCACGTAGACGAACGACGCCGTGATCAGGACGATCACCGCGAGCGTGCGTGCCGCGTTGCCGCCGAAGCGCGCGCCGCAGAAGTCCGGCACCGTGAACTGGCCGAACTTGCGCAGGTACGGCGCCATCAGGATCGAGACGAGGACGTAACCGCCCGTCCAGCCCAGCACGAAGGCCAGCGCGTCGTAGCCGCCGAAATAGAGCGACCCGGCCATGCCGATGAACGACGCGGCGGACATCCAGTCGGCACCCGTCGCCATGCCGTTGTAGAAGGCGGGAACGGATCGTCCGGCGACGTAGTATTCGGACACTTCCGCGGTTCGCGACAGCCAGCCGATCAGCGCGTAGACGCCGATCGTCAGGAAGACGAACAGATAACCGAGGATCTTGTCGGGCACCCCGAGGAACTCGAGGATGCCGATGAAGATGACGAAGCCCGCGAACGTCCCGGTATAGATCCCGTAGATCTTGCCCAGGTTGTTCAGGAAGCTGCTGTTTGCGGCGGCACCGGCCATGGCGTTTCTCCTTGCCTAATTCTTATTCGTCGGACACGCCGAATTCTTCGTCGATCTTGTTCTGGGCACTTGCGTTCCAGAAGCACATCACGACGAAGGCGATCAGCGAACCCTGTGCGGCCATATAGAAGCCGATGGGGAAGCCAAGGATGCGGATGCTGTTCAGCTGGGGGGCGAAGAAATGCACGACGAAGCTGAAAAAGAACCACAGGGCAAGCAGCGTCCACATAAGCGAGGACGTCTTGCCCCAGTAGGCCTTCATCTCGTCAGGGGAAAGCTTTTTGCTCATTCGTCGTCTCCTCTCGTTGCGCAGACCCGGAATCTTCGACCGCAGATGGGTGCGGGTTCGGATTTCCAAGTCCCCGAGCCGCTTGGTCGCGGCTACTGGTTACCGGGGGAACCGGCTGGTCCGATGGACCCCCGGTACGGCGATTTTCTGTAAAGTTCCGGCGTGTTCCTGTTTCTTGCGTGCACACGTGTCGGCGCACTTGATAATCCGTCTAACATGGGATTCGCGAACTAGACAATAGTTTCAAATCCATGGGATCGTCGGTGTTCCAGATGCTAGGCAAATGAACATGTTTTCATCGTTATTCCGGACCCTGCGGGCCAAGCCCATCGCCGATCCGTCGGAACTGCGCCGATTCCTCAGCGGCGAGGCATCCTACCTCGCCCAAAGGATGACTTATGAGTTTTCCCGCAACACGTTAGCGTGGTTCGGGCAACATTATTTCGCCGATCCGGGCTTCAACGACGCGTTCCGGAAGTGCCGGTGGGAATCATTCGGTCTACTGGCGGCCGACATGCTCGTCCTGACATATGCACGCATGCCGGACGCGCAGCGTCACGATCGCGAGGCGATGGATGCACGCATGCAGGCCCTTCTGACGGCCGTGCTGGGCGAGTACGCGATTCCCGAACATCGGCCCGAGGGGTGGTCCGATCTGGAGTCCGGCTTTGCCGCAAGAATTGCGGCGCTTCAGCCGCCGGTCGATCCGACCGATTTTGCCGGCGCCACGGCAAAGTCCGTTTTCAAGACGCTCCCGGTCTTCAGCGACAACCGCTCGGGCGACTATCAGGTCGTCTACAACGCGGTCCATTTCGGCCTGGTCGCGTTCGCCGACCGGCTGCGGCGACGCGTGGCGGCCGAACCGGTCGCCCGGGCCCTGCTGGCCGGCGACCCGCTCGACCGGGACCTGCAGGTCCCGGTCAGTTAGGCCGGGAATGGCCGAGCGAACGGCCCTTGCCCTTTTCCTGGGGACTGCCGGCGGTGCCATGAAGCCGGTGCCCGTGCTGGCGCAATCCGAGAACCTCGGTGCGGCACTCTCGGCCCTCTCGGCGAGTTCGAGTTCGGCGCTGCTGGCGGTCGACGGCGACGGCCGGCTGACCGGCCTGCTGACCGAACGCGACGTCGTCACGCGCGTGGCCTTCCGGGCCGGGGCGGATGCGCCCCTGTCGTCGGTGATGACGCGCGATCCGGTCGCGGTCGGTCCGGAAGAACATCTCTATCGCGTGATCGGGCGGCTGCGCCGGCGGGGCTGGCGCCACATGCCGATCGTGGACGGCGAAGGCCGGCCGCTGGGCATGGTCGCGCGCGCCGATGCCTTGGGTGCCGCCGGTGCGCGCGTGCTGCGCGAGCTCGACGTGCTCGGCGCGCTGGAAGACGGCCTCGAAGACCACCGCGCCGCCAAGCGCGCGCAGGTGGAACTGGCGCAAGCGCTGCTCGACGACGGCCTGCCGGCACCCGACATCCAGCGCATCGTCACCGAGATCAACCGCGACATCCACCGCATGGTGCTGCGCGCGTGCATCGCGCGCAGTGCCGCGCCGCCACCCGTACCTTTCACGCTGCTGATCATGGGATCGGGCGGTCGCGGGGAAAGCTTCCTCGGTCCCGACCAGGACCACGGATTCGTGCTGGCCGACTATCCCGACGAACGCCACGACGAGATCGACGCCTGGTTCGTCGATCTCGCGGTCCGCTTCGGCGACATGCTGGCCGATGTCGGCTTCCCGCTGTGCCAAGGCTACGTGATGGCCTCGAACCCGCTGTGGCGCAAGACGGCGACGCAATGGCGCGAGCAGGTCGGCATGTGGATCGCGCGGCGCACGCCGGCGGCACTCCTCTATGCCGACATCTTCTTCGACTTCCAGCCGATCTGGGGCGACCCGGCCCCCGCCATAGCACTTCGCGCACTGGTCGCCGACGCGCTGAAGCGCACGCCGGGCTTCGCGCAGGCGATGCTGGGCGAAGACCGCCGCCTGCACGTGGCGCTCGGATTCCTCGGCCGGCTCGCCACGCAAGGGGCGGGGGAGCATGCGGGCGAGGTCGATCTCAAGCTCAACGGCACGATGCCGCTCGTCGCGGCCGTACGCCTGCAAGCACTCGCCCACGGCGTGGTCGAGACGGGCACGCTGGCGCGCATCGCGGCGCTGCGCGCGGCCGGGGTGCTGAAACCCGCCGAGGCCGACGGGCTGATCGAGGCGTTCGGCGCCGTGACGTTCTTCCTGCTGCGCGACCAGCTTGCCGACGCGCGTGCCGGCCGCACGCCCGACACATTCGCGAAGCCCGACACGCTGACGAAGGCCGAGCGCGCGCGCCTCGTCGCCGCCCTTCAGGCGATCGACGGTTTCCTGACGCGCACGCGCGCGGATTTCACGGGCCGCCTGCTGGGTTGAAGAGCCGCGCCGCGGCGTGGATCTCGAGCGCCATGTTCGACGTCTCGACCAGCGCGTCGTAGCTTTCGATTCCGCGCCGTTCGCAGATGTCGACGAGCCGGACGAAGATTTCCGCAGTCGCGCGCGCGTCGTCGAGGGCGGAATGGCGCCGGCCGATCTCCACGCCCATGCGGCGCGCCAGCGCGTCGAGGCTGTGGTCGGCGAGATCGGGGAAAAGCCAGCGCGCGATCATCAGCGTGTCGAAGGGCGGATTGTCGATCACGATGCCGGCCGCCGTCGCAGCACGCCGCAGGAACGCGAGGTCGAACGCGGCGTTGTGCGCGACGAGGACTGCGTCGTGCGCGAACAGCTTGAGTGCCCGTGCCGCGTCGGCCGCCTTGGGCGCGCCGACGACGGCCTTGTCGTCGATTCCGTGGAAGACGGTCGAGGCCGGCGGGATCGGCCGGCCGGGATCGACGAGCGTGGTGTAGCTTTCGCCCGCGAGGATGCGCGTGCCGAGCACGCGGATGGCGCCGACCGCGACGATGTCGTCGTTCGCCGTGTCGAGCCCCGTCGTCTCCAGATCGAACACGACATAGGCGAGTGCGGAAAGCTTGCGCGCGCCCATCCGCCCGCCCACGGTCTTCAGCCGGGCGAGATCGAAATCGTAGAACTCGGGGCGCGGGGCGGCCGAAGCGGAGGTCGAGGCGACGGGTGCCGAAACCGAAAGCACATAGGCCTCGCGCGTGCCGTCGGCCGCGCGCACCCAGCCCAGCCGCGCCGGGTAGGGGCCGCGACCGTCGGCAAGGTTCGTCTCGAAACCGACATTGCCGCCGTCGCCGGCGCGCGTGCGCGCCGTTTCCAGCGCCTCGGCGGAAACCAGCGTCGTCAGGTCGCGCTGCAGGCCAACCGGTCCGCACGGGGCGAGCAGGTCGTGCGCGCGGTCGTTGAGCAGAAGGATGCGATTGTCGGGGGCGGCGACGACGACGGCCTCGCCGAGGCTGCGCAGGATCGTCTCGAGCCAGCGCCGGTCGTGGGCGAGTTCCGCGTCCGCTCCCGCCTGTGCGGCAAGTGCGGCGGCCAGCCGTTCGGCGTCGAACCGGTGCGCGGCGATCTCGGCCGCGAGCGGTTCGGCGAGCGTGCGGCGCGCGGCGCGCGCGACCAGCCCGACGGCCAGCGCGATGCCGGCGGCAGCCGAGACGAGCGTGCCGGCGAATCCCGCCGCATGCCCGCCATGGGTCAGGCTCCAGAACAGGGCCGCGAACAGCGCGGAACCGGCGACGATCGCGGCCGCAAGATCCGTCGGGGAGAGGCGTTTGCTGTCCATGCCGGGCGCAGGATAGCGCCCCGCGGGGCCGCATGCTATCGAGACGCCATGACCGACATGAGTGCCCCCGGCGGCTGGACGCCGATCCCAATTTCCGTGCTGACCGGCTTCCTGGGCAGCGGCAAGACCACCCTTCTGGGCCAGCTGCTGCGCCATCCCGGCATGGCCAAGACCGCCGTGATCATCAACGAATTCGGCGAGATCGGCCTCGACGACCTGCTCGTGCAGGGCGAACTGCTCAACCATGTCGATCCCGGGGCCGCCACCCAGTTCGTCAAGATGAATGCCGGCTGCCTGTGCTGCACGGTGCGCGGCGATCTCGAAGTGGCGCTGCGCGACCTCTATCTCAAGCGCGTGCGCGGACAGGTGCCGGATTTCAAGCGCGTCGTGATCGAGACGACGGGCCTCGCCGACCCAGCCCCGATCCTGCATACGCTGATGGACGATCCGATCCTCGCGGCCTACTACCGGCTCGACGGCGTGGTCGCGACGGTCGACGCGGTCAACGCGATGCGCGAGCTCGACGACCAGTTCGAAAGCGTCAAGCAGATCGCCGTTGCCGACCGCCTCGTGCTGACCAAGACCGACATCGCCGACGCGCATGGTGTCGTGCATCTGCGCGAGCGTCTGGCCGCGATCAATCCCGGCGCCCCGGTCATCGTCGCGACGATGGGCAAGGCCGAACCCGCCGCCCTGTTCGACGCCGGCCTCTACGATCCCTCGACGAAGACCGCCGACGTGCGCCGCTGGCTCAACGAGGAAGCCTATGCGGTCGGGAAGCCCGCCGTGCATGGCCACGAGCTCGGGCATTCGCACAATCACGGCCATGATCACGCGCACGACCATGACCACGGGCATGGTCACGGGCACGACCATTCGCACGACGTGAACCGGCACGACGACCGCATCCGGGCCCACTGTCTGATCGTCGACGAGCCGCTGGAATGGGACATGGTCGCGGCCTGGCTCGGCAGCCTCGCCCAGTCGCGTGGGCCCGACCTGTTGCGCATGAAGGGCATCGTCAACGTGGCCGGGGAAACCCAGCCGGTGGTGCTGCACGGCGTGCAGCATCTTTTCCATCCGCCGGCGCGCCTGCCGGCTTGGCCCGATGCCGACCGGCGCACCAAGCTGGTCTTCATCACCCGCGACGTGTCGCGCGAGGACATCGAGAAGTCGCTTGCCGCGTTCCGGACGGACGCGGCCAAACGCGCGAGCCTTCGCGCTTGATCGCCTCCCCCGGTGTGCTATCTCCGGGGCGCTGAATTTCGGAAGGACGACTGACGATGGCCGCCTACCAGTACATCTACGTGATGAAGCGTCTCGCCAAGGTCTATCCGGGCGGGAAAAAGGTTCTGGACGACATCTGGCTGTCCTTCCTGCCCGGCGCCAAGATCGGCGTGCTCGGCCTCAACGGTGCCGGCAAGTCGACGCTGCTCAAGATCATGGCCGGCCGCGACACCGACACCGCCGGCGAGCATTTCCTCGCCGAGGGTGCCACGTGCGGCTATCTCGAGCAGGAACCCGCCCTCGACCCCAAGAAGACGGTCGCGCAGAACGTCATGGAGGGGCTCGGCCCCCTGAAGGCGATGGTCGACCGCTTCGAAGAGGTCTCGAACAGGCTCGGCGAGGTCACCGACGACGACGAGATGAACGCGCTGCTCGGCGAACAGGCCGAACTGCAGGAGAAGATCGACGCCGCGGACGCGTGGGACCTCAACCGCACGATCGAGATCGCGATGGACGCGCTGCGCTGCCCGCCGGGCGACGCGGACGTCACCAAGCTTTCGGGCGGCGAGCGCCGGCGCGTGGCCTTGTGCCGCCTGCTGCTGCAGAAGCCCGACCTGCTGCTGCTCGACGAACCGACCAACCATCTCGACGCCGAATCCGTCGCCTGGCTCGAACGCTTCCTGCACGAGTATCCGGGTTGCGTCGTGGCGGTCACGCACGACCGCTACTTCCTCGACAACGTCGCGGGCTGGATCCTCGAGCTCGACCGCGGCAAGGGCATTCCGTGGGAAGGCAACTACTCCTCGTGGCTCGACCAGAAGCAGAAGCGGCTGGCGCTGGAGGAAAAGCAGGAAACGAACCGGCAGAAGACGCTCGAGCGCGAGCTCGAGTGGATCAAGGCGAGCCCGCGCGCCCGCCAGGCGAAGAACAAGGCCCGTATCCAGGCCTACGACGCGCTGGTCGCCGAGGAACGCGATCGCGCGCCCGAAAGCGTGCAGATCTCGATCGCGCCCGGCCCGCGCCTGGGCAACACGGTCGTCAACGCCGAGAAGCTCACGAAGGGTTTCGGCGACGTGCTGCTGATCGACAAGCTCGATTTCCGCATGCCGGCGGGCGGTATCGTCGGCATCATCGGCCCGAACGGGGCGGGCAAGACGACGCTGTTCCGCATGCTCGTGGGCCAGGAGAAGCCGGACTCCGGCACGCTGACGGTCGGCGATACGGTCAAGTTCGGCTACGTCGATCAGAGCCGCGATTCCCTCGACGCCAGCAAGACGGTCTGGGAAGAAGTGTCCGGCGGCGACGACATCCTCGTCATCGGCGGCAAGAACGTGCCGAGCCGCGCCTATGTCGCGTCGTTCAACTTCAAGGGTGCCGACCAACAGAAGAAGGTCGGGCAGCTGTCGGGTGGCGAACGCAACCGGCTGCAGCTTGCCAAGATGCTGAAGGCGGGCTCGAACGTCCTGCTGCTCGACGAACCGACGAACGACCTCGACGTCGACACGTTGCGCGCACTGGAAGAAGCACTGCTCGGGTATTCGGGCTGCGTCATGGTCATCAGCCACGACCGCTGGTTCCTCGACCGCGTCGCCACGCACATCCTCGCGTTCGAGGGCGACAGCCAGGTCGAATGGTTCGAGGGCAACTACCAGGACTACGAGGCCGACAAGAAGCGGCGCCTGGGTGCCGACGCCGACCAGCCGCACCGGATCAAGTACAAGCCGCTGACGCGCGGCTGACGCCCGGCCTGCGCCGGCTCAGCTCTTGCCGGCGGTGCCGGTCTTGCTGCGCAGCGCCTCGATCAGCGCGCCGATGCGGCCGCCGTTGCGCTGGATCGTCGCCGAGAAATCGTCGCGCTGCGTGATCGCCATGCTGACGTCCTCGATGATGACGTCGATGATCCGCCAGCTGCTCCCCGACGGGCGCAGGCGCCACGAGACGCGCACGGGTGCTCCCTGCGCGCGGACGAATTCGGAGGTGACGAACACTTCGTTGTCGTCGCCGCGGCGCGAGCCGGTGGTCCGGATGGCTTCCCCGCCGTAGTCGGCGAAGCGCGTCGCGTAGGTCGCGACGATGAAATCCTCGAACGCCTTCAGGTATTCTGCGCGGTCGGTTTCGCTGGCCGTGCGCCACGGCGTGCCCAGTGCGAACCTGCCGATCGTCGCCACGTCGAACGTCTCGGTGAAGAGCGTGCGGAAGCGTGCTGCACGGTCGGCGTTGTCGATGTCCTTGGCGGTCAGGCCCTCGATCGCGCGCTGTGCCAGCGCGTCGATGAATGCCGTGGCGCCGGGAACGGCGTTCTGCTGGGCGGACGCGGGGGGAACGGCCCAGATGCAGACCGCCGCCGCGACGACAACGAGGAAATTTCGCCGGATCATGTCCCGGCGCTCAGCGCGGAACTTCGGCGCGCGGTCCCGAGCCGCCGATGCCTTCGTACTCCGTCATGCGGGGCGACGGCGTATTCGAGCCCGGATCGGCGTTGCGGATTTCGCTGCGCCGGCGGTCGACCGTGATGCGGCGGACGGTGGCGTAGAGATCGGTCGCCGAACGCTCGACGTCGTCGATCTGCTGGCGGTTGGCGTCGCGATAGTGGACGGCCGTCATGCCCGCGCGGGTCGGCGAGGCCCAGTTGGCGTCCGCACCGCGCGTCAGGAGGTTGAACGGATCGAGCACCGCGTCGACCACGAGGCCGACCACATCGCGGCCGTTCGACGGACCGAGCACGGGAAGCATCAGGTACGGGCCATCACCCGCACCCCAGCGCGCGAAGCTCTGGCCGGCATCTTCATCGTGCTGGACGAAGCCCATGTCCTTGGCCGGATCGAAGACGCCGAAGAAGCCGATGAAGGTGTTGATGACGAAGCGCGCGACGGCGGTGCCGGCGCGGTTGCCTTCGCCCTGGAGACCGTCGTTGATCGCCGTCCACGGATTGCGCAGGTTGCCGAGGAAGTTGCCCGTGCCGGTGCGCACGCCCTGCGGAAGCGCTCCGTACCACGTGGCCATCGGCTTCAGCGCGATCGCATCGAGAAAGCGGTTCACTTCGAAGAAGTAGCGGTTCATCGGCTCGAGCGGATCCCAGATCTCGTCGCCGGCCTGGGCGACATTGCGATCGTCGGCTCGTGCGACCGGGGAAAGCAGCAGGAGAACCGCAAGAAATGGCGCGATCAGGACCCACGAAGGGCGGTAAGCGGAGCGGGAGGCGGACATCTTGACGACGATACCCTTCGGAGCTGACGGCGACGGCGCTCACACTACGCGCAAGCTCTTACGAGAGCGTGAACGCAATGCATCTTCCCGACGTATCCGATGAATTCCATCGAATCGGCTCAGGAAGCAGTGATTGTTATCACAGGGCCGACAGCTGGAACCAGTACCGGGGGCGTCGCCACAAAGGTTAACGCGGCGATGTTGCGGAATAGGCACACAAGCTCGGTCCTTTCCACATACAGCAGAATGTTGACTGAAAGATATAAGCATGTCTTTATGTCGGTTCTCGAAGGATCGAAATGACTCAGTCACTCGACGATCTGCTGGACGGACTGCGCGCCGCTGCCGAGCCGACACGGCTCCGGCTGCTGGCGCTCTGCGCGCAGGGCGAACTGACGGTGAGCGAACTGGTCCATATCCTCGGCCAGAGCCAGCCGCGCGTGTCGCGACACCTGAAATTGCTGTGCGACGCCGGCCTGCTCGACCGCCAGCCCGAGGGTAGCTGGGTGTTCTACCGCTTGGCCGAGGGATCGCGCGCCAACGGGCTCGTCCGCCAGCTCGCCGACATGCTCCCGCACGACGATGCGCGGCTCCAGCTCGACCGCGACGGACTTGCCGCCGTCCGCCGCACGCGCGCCGAGCGCGCTGCCGCCTATTTCGACGCGAATGCCGGCGGTTGGGACCGGATCCGCTCGCTGCATGTGCGCGACGCCGAGGTCGAACACCATCTTGCGGCCCTGGTGCCCGCCGGCCCCGACAAGGACGTGCTCGATATCGGTACGGGAACGGGCCGCATCCTCGAGCTGCTCGGTGCGCGCGGGGCGCGCGGCATCGGCATCGACCAGTCGGCCGAGATGCTGCGCGTCGCGCGCGCCAATCTCGCCAGGGTCGGTCTTGCCAATGTGCATGTCCGCCAGGGCGACATGTACCGCCTGCCTTGGCGCGATCCGGCGTTCGACGCCGTGACCGTCCACCAGGTGCTGCATTTCGCCGACGATCCCGCCCTCGCCATCGCGGAAGCGGCGCGCGTGCTGAAGCCGGGCGGGCGCATCGTGATTGCCGATTTTGCACCCCACGAACTCGATGCGCTGCGCACCGAACACGCCCACCGCCGGCTCGGCTTCGCCGACGCCGAGGTGCAGGGCTGGCTGCGCGCCGCGGGCCTTAGCCCTGCCGAGACCGTCGCCCTGCCGGGCGAGAAGCTGACCGTCTGCCTGTGGGCCGCCGACAAGCCCGCAGCCGCCGCCACCAAACACTGAGCCGCAAAGGAAGCGATCCCATGTCCAACCGACTGTTCGGCGACGACCGCCTCGCCGGCAAGCTGCATGTCAGCTTCGAGTTCTTCCCGCCGAAGAACGAGGAGATGGATAAGCAGCTGTGGACCTCGCTCGAACGGCTCGCGCCCATGGGGCCGCGCTTCGTGTCGGTCACCTACGGGGCCGGCGGCACCACGCGCGAGCGCACGCATGCGGTCGTCAAGCGCATCGCGCAGGAGACCAAGATAAAGCCGGCGGCACACCTGACCTGCGTCGCCGCCACGCGCGCCGAGATCGACGACGTCGTGCGCGCCTACTGGGAAGCCGGCGTGCGCCACATCGTGGCGCTGCGCGGCGATCCGCCGGCCGGCCAGACGCGCTACACCCCGCATCCCGGCGGCTATGCCTATGCCAACGATCTCGTCGCGGGTATCCGCAAGATCGGTGATTTCGAGATCTCGGTCGGCGCGTATCCCGAAGCGCATCCCGATGCACCTTCGCCAGAGGCGGATCTCGAATATCTGAAGGCGAAGCTCGACGCCGGCGCCACGCGCGCGATCACGCAGTATTTCTTCGATACCGACGTCTATCTGCGTTACCGCGACCGCTGTGCTGCGCGCGGCATCCATGCCGAGATCGTGCCCGGCATCCTGCCGGTGACGAATTTCGGCCAGGTCGTGAAGTTCTCGAAGATGTGCGGCGCTTCGGTGCCGCTGTGGCTTGCCCACTTGTTCGAAGGGCTCGACAACGACCCCGACACGCGCCGCCTCGTCGCCGCGATGGTCGCGGCCGAGCAGTGCCGCCGGCTCCAGGCGCACGGCGTGTCGACCTTCCATTTCTACACGCTGAACCGCGCCGATCTCGCCTACTCGATCTGCCACGTGCTGGGCCTGAGGCCCGTCGCGAACGCCGCCAAGGCGGCCTGAAGGAACGAACGCCATGCGCCCCCATTTTCTCGATACCCTCAAGGATCGCGTCCTGCTGTGCGATGGCGGTACTGGCAGCCGCGTGCAGGCGATGACGCTCGATGTCGAGCGCGACTACTGGGGCAAGGAGAACTGCACCGAGGTGCTCGTTCTCTCGCGCCCGGACCTGGTCCGTTCGATCGCGCGCTCGTATCTCGAGGCGGGCTCGGACGTCGTGCAGACGAACACGTTCGGCGGATCGCCGATCACGCTTGCGGAGTTCGATCTCCAGGACAAGGCGCACGAGATCAACAAGCTTGCGGTCGAGTACGCGCGCGAGGAGGCCGAGGCCTTCGCCAAGAAGGACGGCAATCCGCGTTTCGTGCTGGGCTCGATCGGGCCGGGCACCAAGCTGCCCACGCTTGGCCATATCGACTACCAGAGCCTCGAGGACGCGCTGTTCGTGCAGGCGCGCGGGCTGGTCGACGGGGGCTGCGACGGCATCCTGATCGAGACCTGCCAGGATCCGCTGCAGATCAAGGCCGCGATCAACGGTGCGAAACGCGCGCGCGCCGAGTACGGCCGCGATGTGCCGCTGATGGTGCAGGTGACGATCGAGACGACCGGCACGCTGCTGGTGGGTGCCGACATCGCCGCGGCCGCGACCATCATCCACGCGATGGACGTGCATTCGATCGGCCTCAACTGTGCGACGGGTCCGCAGGAGATGGCCGAGCACGTCAAGTGGGTGGCCGAGAACTGGACCGGCATGATCACCGTGCAGCCCAACGCGGGCCTGCCCGAGCTGGTCGACGGCAAGACGCACTATCCGCTGGCCCCCGACGCGATGGCCAAGTGGATCGAACGCTTCGTCGCCGAAGACGGCATCAACATGGTCGGCGGCTGCTGCGGCACCGACATCGGGCATATCGCCGCACTCGACGCCATGCTGCGCCGGCGTGCAGGCTCCGGCGCGCATCGTCCCGCACCCAAGGCGCGCAAGTCCGTCTGGGTCCCGTCGGTCGCGTCGCTCTACCACCAGGTGCCGTTGCGCCAGGAGAACGCGTATTTCTCGATCGGCGAGCGTTGCAACGCCAACGGCTCGCGCGCCTGGCGCAAGTTCCAGGAAGAGGGCAACTGGGAAGGCTGCCTCGACATGGCGCGCGAGCAGGTCCGCGAGGGCTCGAACGCGCTCGACGTGTGCACCGCCTTCGTCGGCCGCGACGAGGTGAAGGAGATGGGCGAAGTCATCAGCCGTTTCCGCGGCTCGGTGACGGCACCGCTCGTCGTCGATTCGACCGAACTGATCGTGCTGGAAAGCGCGCTCAAGCTCT
The DNA here is from genome assembly GCA_965279565.1 of Tagaea sp. Classification (GTDB taxonomy): domain Bacteria; phylum Pseudomonadota; class Alphaproteobacteria; order CACIAM-22H2; family CACIAM-22H2; genus Tagaea. The sequence continues at coordinate 2,047,654 of OZ257249.1, forward strand.
ATGGCGGCAAGGCGATCCTCAACTCGATCAATTTCGAGGACGGCGAGGAGCCGGGCGAGAAGCGCATGGAGCTGGCGCGCCGCTTCGGTGCCGCCGTCATCGCGCTGACGATCGACGAGACCGGCATGGCGAAGGACATGAAGACCAAGCTCGCCATCGCGCATCGCCTGCGCGATTTCGCGTGCGGCCGCTTCGGCCTGCCTGAATCCGACCTGATGATCGATCCGCTGACCTTCACGGTGGCCACCGGCAACGAGGACGACCGCCGGCTTGCGGTCGAAACGCTCGACGGCATCGAGGCGATCGCGCGCGAGCTGCCGGCCTGCCAGATCGTGCTCGGCCTGTCGAACGTGTCGTTCGGCCTCAACCCGCCCGCGCGCCACGTGCTCAACTCGGTCTTCCTCGACCATGCGGTGAAGCGCGGCATGACGGGTGCGATCGTGCACCACTCGAAGATCATGCCGCTCCACAAGATCCCCGAGGAAGAGGCGAAGGTCGCCGAAGACCTGATCTACGACCGCCGGCGCGAGGGCTACGACCCGCTGCAGGCGTTCATCGCGCTGTTCGAGAACCGCAAGGGCGAGGCGAAGGTCGCGCGCAAGCGCCACGAGGCGGTCGAAGATCGCCTCAAGCAGCGCATCGTCGACGGCGACAAGGTGGGCCTCGAGGAGGATCTCGCGCTCGCGATGCAGAGCCACAAGCCGCTCGACATCATCAACACCTTCCTGCTCGACGGCATGAAGGTGGTGGGCGAGCTGTTCGGTTCGGGCAAGATGCAGCTTCCGTTCGTGCTGCAGTCGGCCGAGACGATGAAGGCGTCTGTCGCCTATCTCGAGCAGTTCATGGAGCGCGTCGAAGGCCAGCAGAAGGGCACGATCGTGCTCGCCACGGTCAAGGGCGACGTGCACGACATCGGCAAGAACCTCGTCGATATCATCCTGACGAACAACGGCTACAAGGTCGTCAATCTCGGCATCAAGCAGCCCATCGCCAACATCGTGTCGGCGGCCAAGGAGCACAAAGCCGACTGCATCGGCATGTCGGGCCTGCTCGTGAAGTCGACGGTCGTGATGCGCGAGAATCTCGAAGAGATGACGCGCGAAGGGCTCGATGTGCCCGTCCTGCTGGGCGGTGCCGCACTTACGCGCAAGTACGTCGAGGAGGACTGCGTGGCCGCCTACGGTGCGGGGCGCGTGGCCTACGCATCCGACGCGTTCGACGGGCTCGACCTGATGGACAAGGTCGTCACGCACCAGATCGACGGGCATCTCAAGACCATCCAGACCAAGCGTGCCGGCCGGCCGTCGAACCAGACGCGCAAGCTGGGCGAGGCGGCCGATGCGCGCCCGCTGAGGCCGGTCGATGTCGAGGAACTGAAGCTGCGCCGCGCCGAGCTCGCCGCCAAGGCGCCGATCCCGGCCCCGCCGTTCTGGGGTGCACGCACGCTCGACCATGTGCCGGTCAAGACGCTGATCCCGTATCTCAACGAACGGATGCTCTACCAGTTCCAGTGGGGCTTCCGGAAGGCGGGCAAGTCGCTCGACGAATACAAGGCGTGGGCCGCCCTCGAACTGAAGCCGATCCTCAGGCGCATGCTCGACCTCGTCGAGGCCGACGCGATCCTGAAGCCGCAGGCGGTCTACGGCTACTGGCGCTGCTATTCCGAGGGCGACAGCGTCGTGCTGGTCGACGAAGGCGGCACGAAGGAAGTGGCGCGCTTCGCCTTCCCGCGGCAGGGCCGCGAGGGCGGCCTGTGCATCGCCGACTTCTTCCGCGACCGCACGGCCAACGAGCTGGATGTGATCGGCCTGCAGGTCGTCACGGTCGGCCAGCGCGCGTCCGACGTGGCGCGCGAATGGTTCGCCCAGAACCGCTACCAGGACTATCTCTACCTGCACGGGCTGGGCGTGGAACTGGCCGAATCGCTGGCCGAGTACGTCCACAAGCGCATCCGCGCCGAGCTCGGCTTCGCCGGCGAGGACGACCGCGACATCGACAGGATGCTGCAGCAGGGCTATCGCGGCTCGCGCTATTCGTTCGGCTATCCGGCGTGCCCGAATCTCGCCGACCAGGAGCAGATCATGCGCCTGCTCGACGCGTCGAAGATCGGCATTTCGCTGTCCGACGAATGGCAGCTCCATCCCGAGCAGAGCACGTCGGCGATCGTGCTGCACCATCCGCAGGCGAAGTACTTCAGCGTGTGACGAGCGCCCGCCGGTAGAGCGGGCCGAGCAGGGCCGGGATCATGTAGATCGGGAACTGCACGCACGTGAAGAACAGGAAGATGTCGGACTGCGTGGGCACGGCCATCGCGCCGATCAGCAGCGCGAAATTGCGGTTGCCGGCGGCGAGCGCCGCGGCCAGCGTCTGCGCGCGCGTCAGGCCGAGAAATTTCTCGAGCGGGACCAGCAGCAGGGCTGCAAGACCCTGCAGGCCGAAATTCGTCGCGAACGCGGCAGCGAGATAGCCGAGGACGAGCATCGGTTCGCTCCGGATGCGCGCGGCGAGACCGTCCACCGCGCCGAATGCGAACAGCACGAGGACGAGAACGCCGATACCGCCGATGGCGCCGTCGTGGCGGCGCACGCTTTCTTCGCCCATGATTCTGCGGGCAAGCCAGGCGGCCGCGAAGGCCCCGCCGACAATCCCCGCAAGCCGCGCCATCAGGGCGGGTGCGCCGATTTCGATCTCGATGCCGAGCAGCCACGCCGCCAGCGGCGGCTGGACGACCGGCAGCGCCAGGCACGTGGCGACGAGCAGCACCAGGGCGAGCCGCGCGTCGAGCCCGAGCATCAGCGCATAGGCCGTGACGGCGACGAGCATGGGGGCCGTCGCGAACAGCGGGATCGCAAGCCGCAACCCCTCGGGCAGCGGCGCCAGCGACACGAGCCACGCGGCGAGTGCGGGGATCGCGACCATCAGCAGAACCACGAGCAGGAGGACGGGCAGGGGCCTGCGCAGCGGCTCGGCCAGCCGCGCCCAGTCCATGCGCAGGATCGCCGAGGCGAGCAGGAACGTGACGGCAGGTACGAGTACGGGCCGCGCGAGCGTGGCGAGATCGGGGAGTGCGATGCCGACGAACAGGCACGAAGCCAGGATCGCCGAGGCGCGCGCGTTGAGGAACTCGAGGAATCGGACCGCCATCGTGGCGAGACGATAGCATGGCGGTCTTGCGCACGCGGACCGATGCGCTACGGTGCGCGCCGATGATAGACGTTTCAGCGCTTCCCGTGCCGTTCGACCGCCATGTCGAACCGGTCCGTCCCGAGTGGATCGACTATAACGGCCACATGAACGTGTCGTACTACGTGCTCGCGTTCGACAACGCGACCGACACGTTCTTCGAAGCGATGGATTTCGGCGCCGCGTGGCGCACGCGTTCCGGCCGGTCCTTCTTCGCCGTCGAAGGCCATATCCGGTATCTGGGCGAATTGCGGCCCGGCGAACGGCTCGCCGTGACGATCCAGCTTCTCGGCGCCGACGCCAAGCGCATCCATTATTTCCATACGATGACCAATGCGCAGACGGGGGCGATCGCCGCGACGGCCGAGTTCCTTTCGCTGCAGGTCGACATGGCGAGCCGCCGGAGCGTGCCCTTTGCCGCCGCCGACCAGGCGCGGATCGACGCGGTCGCCCGCGCGCATGCGGGCCTGCCCCGCCCGGAAGCGGCCGGGCGGCGCGTCGCGATGCCGCCCTTGCGCGCGACCGGGGCAAACGGCTAGGAATTCAGGGTCCGTTCCCGGAGGCCCAGATGATCGACCAGACCACGACAATCGAACCTTCCGCGCAGGTCCGCGCGCGCGCCGTGACGGCGGCCCTGGTCGCGATGGCGTTCGGCGCGTTCGTCGTCGCCGGCGTCGGTTTCGCAGGGGCGATGGAAATCCACAACGCGGCGCACGATTCGCGCCACAGCTTCGCCTTCCCCTGCCACTGAGCGGGAGGCGCTGACATGATCTCGCGTCTTCTCTGGGTCGGCCTGCTGGCCGGTCTCGTCGCCGGGCTTCTCGCGGCGGCCGTCCAGTCGGTCGGCGTGTGGCCGCTGATCGCGCAGGCCGAGACGTTCGAAATCGCCGAAGCCGCGGCGGAAGAAGCGTGGTCCCCGGAAGGGATCGAGCGCGCGGCATGGTCCGTCGTGTTCAACCTGCTCGCCGGTATCGGCTTCGGCCTGCTCGCCAACGGCGCACTCCTGATCCTGCGCAGCGTGCGCGCCACGAATCTCGACTGGCGCGTGGGCGCCGGTGTCGGCGCGTTCGGCTTTCTCACATTCTCTCTCGCCCCTGCCTTCGGGCTTGCGCCCGCACTGCCCGGCATGGCCGAAGGCGACATCCTCGCGCGGCAGGTCTGGTGGCTCGCCACGGCGGCCGCGACGCTGAGCGGTGCCGTGCTCGCCGTCCTCGGCCGGCGCGCGCAGGACTGGATGCTCGGCGTCGTGCTGATCGCCGCCCCGCATCTGATCGGCGCCCCCGGCGAAGGCTTCGGCCTGCTCGGCCTGTTGGCGCATTCGGGCACGGTCGGCGAAGGCGGGATGCCCGTGGGCCTGGCGCAGCGTTTCGCCATCGCCTCGCTCGGGGCGGCCGCCGCATTCTGGCTCGTTCTCGGCGTCGCCTCGGCGTGGCTGCAGCGCCGCTTCCTCAGCCTCGGCTGATCACAGCGAAGTCCTGAGTTTCAGGTGCGCCCGCCGGTCGGCGGAGGGCACGGCCATCTTCTTGACCTCGCCGTCGCGCAGCAGGTCGAATTCGAGCGTGGCGCCGGCCGCCCCTTGCGCCCATAGCGAGCGGAACAGTTCGTCCAGCGTGTCGGGCCGCGCCCCCTTGACCGAGACGATCAGGTCGCCGCGCCGGATGCCGGCCTTTTCGGCCGGGCTGTCGGGCGTCACGCGCACGACGAACAGCCTGCCCTGCACCGCCTCGACCGTCATGCCCAGCCACGGCCGCACGGGTGCCGAGGATTTCCCGTCGTCGATCAGGTCGGCGAGGATCGGGGCGAGCGCGTCGATCGGCACGAAGACGTTGCCGGGCATCGGCGTTTCGCCGCCGGTCGCGTTGTTGACGATCAGCGAACCCACGCCGACGAGCTTGCCGTCGGTGTCGAGCAGGGCGGCCCCGCTCCACGCGGGATGCGGCGGGCTCGTCCAGATCGCGCTGTCGAGCATGTACTCCCAGTTGCCCGCGAAGGTCCGCCGCGACACGACGAAGGCGGGGGCGGCCGCTTCCGGCCCGCCGAAGGCGGCGATCACGACCGGGTCGCGGGCCTTGATGTCGGACGAGCGGCCGATGGCCAGCGGCTTCACGCCGCGCGGCGGTTCGGCCGCGCGCATCAGGCCCAGACCGGTGTCGTGGTCGTAGCCGACGACCTGTGCGGGCACCGTGCGTCCGTCGGGAAAGCGCACCTCGCCGCCCGACGCCTCGACCATCAGGTAGCCGATGGTCAGCAGCAGGCCGCTGCTGTCGATCAGGATGGCGGTCCCTTCGCGTTCGCGTCCGAGCGTGGCGGCGGTGCGCGCCTCGGCCGGCACGAAGGTCTTGAGGCGCATGACGGCGCCGAACGTGCCGTCGAGGGCGGAGGACTGGGCGAAGGCGAGGGGTGGCGCCAGGAACAGCGCGCACAGGATGGCGAGCGGACGCAGGGCGAAGCGCATGTCGGCCTCCCGGATCGAGATCGCGGGGCCCGCATGGGCACCGCATCCGATTCCATGCATTGTCCATGCCCGGGCGGGTTTCGCCAAGGGCCTTGCATGCTATACAGCGCGAAGATGAACACCATGCCCGAATCGGCCGCCTTGCCGGCCTATCTGCGCAACCTCAACCCGCCGCAGCTGGACGCCGTCACCTCCACCGAGGGGCCGCTGCTGGTGCTGGCCGGGGCGGGGACGGGCAAGACGCGCGTGTTGATCACGCGCGTGTGCCACCTGATGGTCACGCGCAAGGCCTTCGCCAACCAGATCCTCGCCGTCACCTTCACCAACAAGGCGGCGGCCGAGATGCGCGCGCGCATCTCGGCGATCGTCGGGGATTCGGTCGAGGCGATGTGGCTGGGCACGTTCCATGCGCTCGCCGCGCGCATCCTGCGCCGGCACGCCGAGCATGTCGGCCTCAAGCCAAACTTCACGATCCTCGACCAGGACGACCAGATCCGCCTGATCAAGCAGTTGCTGGCGGCCGAGAACATCGACGACAAGAAATGGCCCGCGCGCGTCGTGCACCACGTGATCGAGCGCTGGAAGGATCGCGGCCTGACGCCCGACAAGGTCGGTACCGATCCGTCGGGCGAGGTCGCCGGCGGGCGCGCGGTCGAGCTTTACGCGATGTACCAGGAGCGGCTGAAGACGCTCAACGCGTGCGATTTCGGCGATCTCCTGCTGCACAACCTGACGATCTTCCAGACGCGTCCCGACGTGCTGGCCGAGTTCCACAAGCGCTTCCGCTACATGCTGGTCGACGAATACCAGGACACCAACGTCGCCCAGTACATGTGGCTGCGCATCCTCGCCCAGCAGTCGCGCAACCTGTGCTGCGTGGGCGACGACGACCAGTCGATCTACGGATGGCGCGGGGCCGAGGTGGGCAACATCCTGCGCTTCGAGAAGGACTTCCCGGGTGCGAAGATCGTGCGGCTCGAGCAGAACTACCGCTCGAGCGAGCACATCCTTGCGGCCGCCTCGGGCCTGATCGCGCACAACCGCGCGCGGCTGGGCAAGACGCTGTGGACGGCCGAAGCCGGCGGCGAGCGCGTGACGGTGCGCCCGGTCTGGGACGGCGAGCAGGAAGCCAACTTCGTCGCCGACGAGATCGAGACCCTGCAGCGCGCCGGCGAGAAGCTCGGCGACATCGCCATCCTCGTGCGCGCCGGCTTCCAGACGCGCGAGTTCGAGGAACGCTTCATCACGCTCGGCATCCCCTATCGCGTGATCGGCGGGCCGCGCTTCTACGAGCGCGAGGAGATCCGCGACGCGATCGCCTATTTCCGCGTGATCGTGCAGCCCGACGACGATCTCGCCTTCGAGCGGATAATCAACAAGCCGCGCCGCGGCATCGGCGACGCGACCGTCCAGCTCCTCCAGCGGCTGGCGCGCGCGCGCGGCATGCCGCTGCTCGCCGCCGCCGAAACGCTCGTGACGACGGACGAGCTGAAGCCCGCCGCGCGCAACGCCGTGCGCCGCGTGGTCGAGGATTTCGCGCGCTGGCGCGGCCAGGTCGAGCGCGCGCACCATGCCGAACTTGCCGCCACCGTGCTCGACGAGAGCGGCTATACGCGCATGTGGCAGATGGACAAGTCGCCCGAGAAGGAAGGCAAGCTCGAGAACCTGAAGGAACTCGTCGCGGCCCTCGAGGAGTACGACGACCTGCCGGCGTTCCTCGAGCATGTCAGCCTCGTGATGGAGAACGCCGAGGCGGCCCCCTCGGACATGACGAGCCTGATGACGCTGCACGCCGCCAAGGGCCTCGAATTCGGCACCGTGTTCCTGCCAGGCTGGGAGGAGGGGTTGTTCCCCCATCCGCGCGCACTCGACGACAAGGGCGAGGACGGGCTGGAGGAGGAGCGGCGGCTTGCACATGTGGGCCTGACCCGCGCGCGCCGGCGCGCCTACGTGACGTTCGCCGCGAACCGGCGCATCCACGGCATGTGGCAGTCGAGCGTGCCGTCGCGCTTTGTCGCCGAACTTCCGCCCGAGCGCGTCGACGTGAAGAGCGAGCCCGGCCTGTGGGGCGACGGCCCGCAATTCGCGCACGAGCCTGCGCGGAGTTTCGGCTATGGCAGCCGGCGTTCGCCGGTGATCGAGGGCCGCGCCACCGACATCGGCGCGCGCAGGTCGGACCTGACGCCGGGCATGCGCGTGTTCCACCAGAAATTCGGCTACGGCCGCGTCGTCGCCGCCGAGAGCGGCAAGCTCGAGGTCGAGTTCGAGCACAGCGGCCTCAAGCACGTCATGGAAAGCTTCGTGGAGAAAGCATGAGCACGATCTGGCGTCTCGTCTTCCAGGCCGATGCGGCCAGCCAGCAGGCCTACGTGCAGGCGATCGAGGAGGAGGCGGGTGCGCTCACCGCCTTCGAGACCTCGCCGGGCGGCCCCTGGCTCGTCGAGGCGTTCTTCGACGCGAAGCCGGAGCTCGGGCGCCTCGCGCCGATGATCTTCGCCGCCGCCAAGTCGCTGGGCCGGCCTGTACCAGCACTCGAAGTGCAGGAAATCCCCGAGCGCGACTGGCTTGCCGAGAACCGCGCCTCGTTCCCGCCGCTGACGATCGGGCGCTTCTACGTCTATGGCAGCCATGTCGACCGTGCCGTGCCTGCCGGAAGCTGGCCGATCGCGCTTGACGCGTCGATCGCCTTCGGCTCCGGCGAGCATGCGACGACCAAGGGGTGCCTTACCGCCATCGGCGCGCTCGCCAAGCGCCGGCGCTTCGCGCGCGTGCTCGATCTGGGGGCGGGGTCGGGCATCCTGTCGATCGGGGCCGCGCGCGCGAAGCCGTGCCGCGTGCTCGCGTCGGACATCGACACCGATTCCGTGTGGCTCGCGCGCCAGAACATGCGCGACAACGGGCTGGCACGCCGCGTGCGCGTCGTCCATTCGGCGGGCTTCGCGAAGCTGGGGGCGACGCGCGCGCGTTTCGGCCTCGTGCTCGCCAACATCCTCGCCCGGCCGCTCACCCAGCTTGCGACACCGCTGTCGCGCGCGGTGAAGCCGGGCGGCACGCTCGTGCTGTCGGGCCTGCTCGCCGACCAGGAAACCTGGGTGAAGGGCGCCTATCTCGCGCGCCGGATGGCCTTTCGCGGGCGCATCGCCATCGCGGGCTGGCACACGCTGGTGTTCCGAAAGCCGCTTTGAACGTGCGGTTGCCCTCGCGACCCATTGCGCCTATGTTCCGCCTTGGACGGGGCTGCGGGGTGCGTTCAGGCACGCGTATTCCCCGGGGCGATAATAACTCCTAGGGGACTGTCCCTATCGACGCCTTGGTGTCGACATATGGTCCCCACCTGCTGTTAGCGGGCCACGGAGGAAAGCAACGCCGACGGCCACTGTGGCTCCGTCCACCCTTCCCCCGAGATATTCCGGACGAACGTGACCGCGCTGCCGCCCCGCGACGAGGAACTCGACGAAGCCAAGACCGAGCTGCGCGCCGCCGCACGCGACCGGCGCGAAGGTTTCCATGCGCGCGAAGGGCAGGCGGCCGCGCGCGCGGTGCGCGACCGCTTCCTCGCCAAGGTTCCCCTCGCGCACGGCGCGGTCGTCGCCGGCTACTGGCCGTTCGGGACCGAACTCAGTCCGATGCCGCTGCTCGAGGCGCTGCATGCGCGCGGGCATCCGCTCGCCCTTCCGGTCGTCGTGCGCCGGCGCGCACCGCTCGTGTTCCGCGCGTGGAAGCCGGGCGACGAGATGTCGACGCACCGCTTCGGCATGAGCGAACCGCTCGCCTCGAGCCCGCAGCTCGATCCCGACCTGCTGCTCGTCCCGCTGCTCGCCTTCGACGGCGAGGGCAGCCGCATCGGCTATGGCGGCGGTTTCTACGACCGCACGATCCTCCAGCAGCGCCACTTCCATCCGATGCGCGCGGTGGGGCTCGCTTTCTCCGTCCAGCGCGTCGAGCGCATCCCGACCGACATCAACGACCAGAAGCTCGACTGGGTCGTCACCGAGAAGGAAGCGCTGCCGATGCGCACCGACGCGAAGGCGCATCGCTGGCTTTCCTGGTGGCCGTGGTGAAGCTGCTTTTCCTGGGCGACATCGTCGGCCGGTCGGGGCGCGATGCGGTGGCGCGCCACCTGCCGGGCCTGCGCAAGTCCCTCGGCCTCGACTTCGTCGTGGCCAACGGCGAGAATGCGGCCGGCGGCTTCGGCATCACCGACAAGATCGCCGTCGAACTCTACGCGGCAGGCGTGGACTGCATCACGACCGGCAACCATGTGTGGGACCAGCGCGAGCTGATGCTGACGATCGACCGCGATCCCAAGCTGCTGCGCCCGCTCAATTTCCCCAAGGGCACGCCGGGCAAGGGGGCGGGGACATACCGGCTCCCCGGCGGGCAGTCGATCGTCGTCGTCAACGTCATGGCGCGGCTGTTCATGGACGCGCTCGACGATCCGTTCGCGGCCATCGAAACGCTGCTCGGCCAGCATCGGCTCGGATCGGGCGGCCTCGCGGCGATCCTGATCGACGTGCATGGCGAAGCGTCGAGCGAGAAATACGCGATGGGCCATTTCTGCGACGGGCGCGTGTCGCTCGTCGTCGGCTCGCACAGCCACGTGCCGACGGCCGACGCGCAGGTCCTGACCGGCGGGACCGGCTACCAGACCGACGCCGGCATGTGCGGCGACTACGATTCCGTCATCGGCATGAAGAAGGAAGCCGCCGTGCAGCGCTTCGTGCGCAAGCTGCCGGGCGAGCGCCTGACGCCGGCCGAAGGCGAGGGGACGCTTTGCGCGATCTATGCCGAGCTGGGTCCCAACGGCCTCGCTACGCGCGTCGCCCCGGTGCGCGTTGGCGGCAAGCTGATCCCGGCGATGCCGGGCTGAAGCACTACAGGGAACAAACCGTGACTGCCGGCTAGGTTTGGTATAGATTTCGCGCTGAATCCCTTATATCTAGCCGATTCGCACGCGACCCGATCGGGACTTCACGACATGGCCGGCCATTCCCAGTTCAAGAACATCATGCACCGCAAGGGCAAGCAGGATGCCCGGCGCGGAAAGATATTCACCAAGATCATCCGCGAGATCACGGTCGCCGCGCGCACCGGCTCGCCCGATCCCGCCGCCAATCCGCGCCTGCGCGCCGCGATGATCGCCGGGCGCGCCGAGAACATGCCCAAGGACACGATCGACCGCGCGATCCGCCGCGGCTCGGGCCAGGAAGACGGCGTCGTGTACGAGGAGTTCCGCTACGAAGGCTACGGGCCGGGCGGGGTCGCGATCATCGTCGAGGCGATGACCGAGAACCGCAACCGGACCGCACCCGAAATCCGCACGATCTTCTCCAAACTCGGCGGCACGCTCGGCGAGGCGAATTCGGTCGCGTACAATTTCGCGCGCATCGGCCAGATCGTGTTCCCGGCCGCGAAGATCGCGGCCGACGCGTTCCTCGATGCGGCGATCGAGGCGGGTGCGGACGACGTCGAAAGCGGGAGCGACGCGCATGTCGCGACCTGCACGGTCGAGGCGTTCGGCGCCGTGCGCTCGGCGCTGGAAGCGAAATTCGGCGAGCCCAAGGCGGCGGCACTCGTGTTCAAGCCGAGCGTGACCGTGCCGCTCGACGAGGAACAGGCGCGCGCCGTGATCGAACTCGTCGAGGCGCTCGAGGACAACGACGACGTCCAGACCGTCACCGCGAATTTCGAGGTTTCGGACGCCGTGCTCGCCAAGCTTTCGGCGGCCTGAGCGGCGATGCGCCTCATCGGCATCGATCCCGGGCTCAGGACGACCGGCTGGGGCGTGATCGAGACGGAGGGCAGCCGGCTGATCCATGTCGCCAACGGCCGCATCGCCAGCGATGCCGACGCGCCGATGGCCGAACGCCTCGTCCAGCTGCATGACGGCCTGATCGAGGCGATCGGGCTCTGGAAGCCCGAGGAGGCGGCCGTCGAGGAGACGTTCGTCAACGCCAATCCCGCCTCGACGCTGAAGCTCGGCCAGGCGCGCGGCATCGCGCTGCTCGTGCCGGCGCGCATGGGGCTTCCGGTGGCCGAATATGCCGCCAACGCGGTCAAGAAGGCCGTCGTGGGGGCGGGCCACGCCGACAAGACGCAGATCCAGGCGATGGTGCGTCGGCTGATGCCGGGCGTGACGTTCGCCGGCCCCGACGCCGCCGACGCGCTCGCCATCGCGATCTGCCACGCACACAACGCGGCCAGCCGCAACGCATGGGCCAAGGGCACCGTCATGGCGGGTGCGCGATGATCGCCAAGCTCAAGGGCCGCGTGGACGAACGCAACAAGGACAACTGCGTCGTCGATGTGAACGGTGTCGGCTATCTCGTGCGCGCCTCCTCGCGCACGCTCGCCGCCCTGCCCGGTGCGGGCGAGCCCTGCGTGCTGCATATCGAGACGAGCATTCGCGAGGACGCGTTCGAACTGTTCGGCTTCCTCGTGCCCGACGAGCGCGACTGCTACCGCCTGCTCACCAGCGTGCAGGGCGTGGGGCCGAAGGCGGCACTCGCCCTGCTGTCCGCACTGGCACCCGGCGAGATCGCGGCGGCGATCCTGGCCGAGGACAAGTCGACGCTGACGCGCGCCGACGGCGTAGGCCCGAAGCTCGCCCAGCGCATCGCGTCGGAACTGAAGGACAAGGTCGCCGCCCTTGGTCTCGCGGTCGCGGCCGGCAAGGCCGGCGGCATTGCCGTCGCGGGTGCAGCACCCGCCGGCGGGGCTGCGGCCGATGCGGTCTCCGCCCTCGTCAATCTCGGCTACAAGCGCGCCGAGGCGGTCGCCGCGGTCAACAAGGCGGTCAAGAAACTGGGCGAGGGTGCGCGCGTCGAAGCGCTGATTCCGGCCGGCCTGTCGGAGCTCGGTGCATGAACAAGCCTAAGCCCGATGCGGTTGCCCGCGAGGTGGCGCGCGAAGCGGTCGCCGATGACGCGCCCGAGCAGAAGATCCGTCCGCTCGCCCTCGACGAGTTCGTCGGCCAGCGCCAGGTGCGCGAGAATCTTCGCGTCTTCGTCGAGGCGGCGCGCGGGCGTGGCGAGGCGCTCGACCATGTGCTGCTGCACGGGCCGCCGGGGCTGGGCAAGACGACGCTCGCCCAGATCGTGGCCAAGGAACTGGGCGTGGGCTTCCGCGCCACGTCCGGCCCGGTCATCGCGCGCGCGGGCGATCTCGCGGCGTTGCTGACGAATCTCCAGCCGCGCGACGTGCTGTTCATCGACGAGATCCACCGTCTTGCCCCTGCGGTCGAGGAAATCCTCTATCCCGCGATGGAGGATTTCCAGCTCGACCTGATCATCGGCGAGGGGCCCGCCGCGCGCTCGGTGCGCATCGACCTGCCGCCCTTCACGCTGGTGGGGGCGACGACGCGCGCGGGTCTCGTCACCACGCCGCTGCGCGACCGTTTCGGTATCCCGCTGCGGCTCGTCTTCTATTCGCCCGAGGAACTGGAATCGATCGTGCGCCGTGCCGCCGGCGTGCTGGGCTGCAGTCTTGCGGCCGACGGGGCGCGCGAGATCGCCAGACGTTGCCGCGGCACGCCGCGCATCGCCGGACGGCTGCTGCGCCGCGTGCGCGACTTCGCGGCCGTGGCGGGTCTCGCGACGATCGACCGCAAGGCGGCGGATGCGGCACTTGCGCGGCTCGAGGTCGATTTCCTCGGCCTCGACGCGATGGACCGGCGCTACATGACCTGCATCGCCGAGAATTACGGCGGCGGGCCCGTCGGCGTCGAAACGCTTGCCGCGGCGTTGGCCGAGCAGCGCGACACGATCGAGGAAGTGATCGAGCCGTTCCTGATCCAGGAAGGGCTGCTGCTGCGCACGCCGCGCGGCCGCGTGCTGGGCGAGAAGGGCTGGCGCCATCTGGGGCTGACCCCGCCGGCCGGCGCCCAGGTCGCCCTCGATTTCGCGACCCCCGACGACGAGGCGGCCCCGTGAACGCACCGCATGTCTTCCACGCCCGCGTCTACTACGAGGATACCGACGCCGCCGGGATCGTCTATTACGCGAACTATCTCAAATTCGCCGAACGCGCGCGCACCGAGATCCTGCGCGAGGCCGGCATCGTCCAGCGCATCCTGGCCGAGGAAATGGGCGTGGCTTTCGCGGTCCGGTCGGTCAATGTCGAGTATCTGCGGCCCGCCCGCCTCGACGACGCGCTCGTGGTGGAATCGACGATTCTCGAGGTCGGCGGGGCGACTGCCGACGGCATGCAGGTCGTCCGGCGGGCCGAGGACGGGGCGGAACTCGCCCGCGTCGCGGTGACGCTGGCCTGCATCAAACTGGCCGGCGGCCGGCCGGCGCGCATCCCCGAACCCGTCCGCGCAGCCCTCGCGCGCCATATTGTCGTCACGAAAGCCTGACACAACCCGAACTTTCCAGGAAAGCAGCGAAATGGACCGTACCGTCGAAACGACCGCCCTGTCCGGCACCGGCATGCCCGAGTTCACGCCGTGGGCCCTGTTCCTGAACGCCGACCTCGTCGGCCAGTTCGTCGTGCTGGTCCTCCTGATCGCCTCCTTCTGGACCTGGGCGATCGTCATCGACAAGTGGCTGCGCCTGCGCCGCCTGCAGGCCGCCGCCAACCAGTTCGAGGACCAGTTCTGGTCGGGCGGTTCGCTCGAGGACCTCTACGACCGCATCGGCGCGCAGCCCGGCGATCCGATGACCGCGATGTTCGCGGCCGCGATGCGCGAGTGGCGCCGCACGGCGGCCAAGGGCCTCGTCGCCGCGGGCCAGATGCGCGCTTCGCTGCAGGCGCGCATCGAGCGCGTGATGCAGGTCACGCTGTCGCGCGAGATGGACCGGCTGGAGAAGCAGATGACCTTCCTCGCTTCGGTCGGCTCGACGGCCCCTTTCATCGGCCTCTTCGGCACGGTGTGGGGCATCATGCGGTCGTTCCACTCGATCGGCGTGACGAAGAACACGTCGATCGCGTCGGTCGCACCGGGCCTTGCCGAGGCGCTGTTCGCCACGGCGCTGGGCCTGATCGCCGCGATCCCGGCGGTCATCGCCTACAACAAGATCTCGACCGAGCTCAACCGCTATGCGGGCCGCCTCGAGACGTTCTCCTCCGAGTTCGGCGCGATCCTGTCGCGCCAGCTCGAAGAGAAGAACTGAGCCATGGCCGGACCGCTGATGCAGTCGGGCCGCCGCGGCGCTTCGCGCCGGGGGGGCCGTCTCGTGGCCGAGATCAATGTCACGCCGTTCGTCGACGTGATGCTCGTGCTGCTGGTGATCTTCATGATCACGGCGCCGCTGCTGACCTCGACCGTGCCGGTCGACCTGCCGCAGACGCAGGCCGCGCGCGCGACGGGCCAGGACGAGCCGCTGGTCGTCTCGGTCAATTCGGGCGGCAAGGTCTTCCTGATGGACAGCGAGCTGGAGCTCGACGGGCTGATCGCGCGCCTGCGCGCCATCACGAACAACAACAGCGAGGCGCGCATCTTCGTGCGCGGCGACAAGGCGATCAATTACGGCCGCGTGCTCGAAGTGATGGGTGCGATCTCCGCCGCCGGCTACAGCAAGGTGGCGCTCGTCGCCGAAGTGCCGGCCGGTGCGCGCGCCGGCCAGACCCCGCCGCGGCGCTAGGAATCCGCGATGGCGGCGATCGCGGCAATCGGCGGACAGGATGTGGAGGCACCGGATGGCGGCATGCGCTGGGGCATGGTTGCTTCCGGCGTGCTGCATGTCGCCGTGTTCGCCTTCGCGATCCTCGATCCGCTGAGCCTGCTGCGCCCGCGCGTCGAGGTGCAGGAAGCCCCGCTGATCTTCGAAGTGCTGCCGATCGCCGCGATCACCAACGCCCCGCCGCCGCGCCCGGACCCGCCGGCCCCCACGCCGCCCAAGGTCGAGGCACCGCCCGCCGAAACGTCCGCACCGCCGGCTCCAGTACCGCCGCGCCCGCAACCGGCCCCGCCGCCACCGCCCCCACCTCCGCCGCCGCCCGCTCCGGCACCGCCTGCACCGGCACCCGCACCGGCCCCGCCGCCGCCCGCACCCGTGCCCGCACCGCGCGTCGAACCCACGCCGGCACCCGTTCCGGCACCCGCACCGCCGGCACCGCCGCGGCCCGTCGCCGTCGCGCCACCGGCCCCGCCGGCACCGGCGCCGCGCCAGCAGCCGCCGCAGTTCAACCTCGACAACGTGCTGCGCGACCTGACGCGCCCGCGCCCGCAGGCACCCGCCGCCGCACCTACACCGGCTCCGCCCGCACCCCAGCAGACGGCGCGCGCCGCCTCGAACGCGCCGAACAACCCGCTGCTGCCGCTGTCGATGACCGAGACCGACGCGATCCGCCAGCGCGTGTCGCAGTACTGGAACATCGATGCCGGTGCGCGCGGCGTGGAGACGTTCGCGGTCGAGCTGCGCGTCTGGGTGCTGCCCGACGGCACCGTGCAGGACGTGCGCATCGAGCGCGCGACCGGCGAGGACAATTCCTTCCGCCAGGCTTTCGCCGAAGGTGCGCGCCGCGCGGTGCTGCGCGCCTCGCCGCTGCCGATGCCGGCGAACAACGCCCAGCAGATGACGAACGGCAACCTGACGCTCGCGTTCAAGGCCAGCGAGATGCTGGGCCAGAGACGCTGACCCCCGAATCGTTCTAGAACTTCACCGACGCATCCGATTGGAAGTCCGCAGATGACGATGATCGACCGCTCCAGCTTCCCGATGTCGCGCCGCGCGATTTTCGCCGGTGGCCTCGCGCTCGCCGCCGCACCGGCGGCAGCGCAGGTGCGCATCGACATCACGCGCGGCCGCGTGGATCCGGTTCCCACGGCGGTATCGAACTTCTTCGGCGAAGGCCCGGACGAGGCGACCGGGCGCGAGATGGCCAAGGTCATCGCGGGCAATCTGGAGCGTTCCGGCCTGTTCCGTCCGATCGACCAGAAGGCCTATATCCAGACGCCGGCGCAGATGCGCACCGCCCCGCCGCGCTTTCCCGACTGGCGCAGCCTCAACGCCGCACTTCTCGTGCAGGGCTCGGTCGAAACCCAGCGCGACGGCCGGCTGCGCGTCGAGTTCCGCCTGTGGGACGTCTACGGCGAGAGCCAGATGGAAGGCCGCGTCTACACGACCGTGGCCGCCAACTGGCGGCGCATCGCGCACATCGTCTCGGACGCGGTCTACAAGCGCGTGACGGGCGAGGACGGCTATTTCGACACGCGCGTCGTCTACATCTCGGAATCGGGTCCCCAGCAGCGGCGCATCAAGCGGCTGGCGATCATGGACCAGGACGGAGCCAACCACCGCTTCCTGACCGACGGGCGCGAACTCGTGCTCACGCCGCGCTTCTCGCCGACGGCGCAGGAAATCACGTATCTCGCCTACGTGCCGGCGCCCAACAATCCGAACATCGTCCGCCCGCGCGTCTATCTCTACAACATCGATACCGGGCAGCGCGAAGTGGTCGGCGACTTCCCCGGCATGACCTTCGCGCCGCGTTTCTCGCCCGACGGCAACCGCGTGATCATGTCGATGTCCCAGCAGGGCAACACCGACGTCTATTCGATGGATCTGCGCACGCGCCAGGTGCTGCGCGTGACAAACCATCCGTCGATCAACACCTCGCCGTCCTATTCGCCCGACGGCCAGCGCATCGTCTTCAACTCGGATCGCGGCGGCACGCAGCAGTTGTATACGATGACCTCCGGCGGCGACAACGTGCAGCGCATCAGCTTCGGTACGGGCCGCTATTCCACGCCCGTCTGGTCGCCGCGCGGTGACCTGATCGCCTTCACCAAGCAGACCGAGGGCGAGTTCTATATCGGCGTGATGCGCCCGAACGGGCAGGACGAGCGACTCCTGACGCGCGCCTTCCTGGTCGAGGCCCCCACCTGGGCGCCGAATGGCCGCGTACTGATGTATTTTCGCCAAGGCCCCACGGATGCCCGCGGGCAGGGGGGCAATGCCCGACTTTATTCAATTGATCTAACGGGTTACAACGAGCGGGAGATCCTCACCCCGGCCGACGGTTCGGACCCCGCCTGGTCGCCGCTACTCCCTTGAACTGACTTGACCATCCTTGATTTGTAACAACCCGGCCTATATATTCCGCTCGGTTTTGCCAAGGCGGATGCATCTTCGGTGCACGCATTGCGACAAACTGTCTATGCGCATTTCGCCTGCCTTCGGGTAAGACGCCTGCGCAAAATGCGGTTTTCGCACTGCGAACGACGATGTCCCGTCGCGGTCCAGAGACACGCCACATACCGACACGCCACATCCCGAGACGTGGGTAGGAAGAAAGAGGAGTTCGATTAAATGCGCTTCAAGCTGATGAGCATGCTCGCCGCGGTCGCCCTGCTGGCTGCGTGCGAAACCGCCCCGCAGAACACGGCCGCCACGGGCGGTTCCGGTGCCGCCGGTGCGGCGCCGGCCGCGACGGCGCAGGCTCCGGCCGGCCCGCGTCCGGGTTCGCAGGAAGACCTGGTCCGCAACGTCGGCGATCGCATTTTCTACGACTTCGACAAGTCGGAACTGCGTCCGGAAGCCCGCCGCACGATCGAGCGCTGGGCCGGCTGGCTCAAGCAGTACCCGCAGGTCACCGTGACCGTCGAAGGTCACGCCGACGAGCGCGGCACGCGCGAGTACAACATCGCGCTGGGCGAGCGTCGCGCCACCGCGGCCCGCAACTTCCTCGTCTCGCAGGGCATCGACGCCCGCCGCGTGGCGACGATCTCGTACGGCAAGGAGCGCCCGGCGGTCCTCGGCTCGAACGAGGCGGCCTGGTCGCAGAACCGCCGCGCGGTGATGCAGGTCAACTAAGCCCCTGCCGGCGGTTCGCCGCCAGCACCGGCTGAAGTCTAAGCGCCCGCCCGGGGAAATCCCGGGCGGGCGTTTTCGTTTGAGCGACATCCGAATCGAACCGAGACAGCCATGATCCTGCGCCGCCTCCTGACGATCCTCTTCTTCGCATCGGCGCTGTCCGCCTGCGCCACCGCTCCGGCACCGTCGACTCCGCCCGAAGACGAGCAGCGCGTCTATCTCGTGTTCTTCGATGTCGACAGCGCCGCGCTGACGCCGGCGGCCCGCACGGCGCTGACGAACCTGACGGCGCGTCTCGCGCGTACGCCGCAGGCGCGCGTGACGATCGAGGGGCATACCGACGCGGTCGGCTCCGCGGCCTACAACGAGCGGCTGGGCGAGCGGCGCGCCGCGGCCGTGCGCGACTACCTGACCAACGGCGGCGTGGCGGCCCTGCGCATCGACACGATGTCGTACGGCTCGGAAGCCGCCGGGGCGCTGGGTACGGGCGAGCGCGCATCGGCACTGCTGCGCCGCGTGGTCGTGCGCGTCAACGACTGACCGGATGAGGCCGCGCCGCAAAAGCGCCGCTTTCCGGCCGCGTGCGGGACATCATTTCGATGCAGGTTGCATGGACGCCGATTCGCAGGCGAAAAGGCGCGGCGTCCAACCGGAGGATCGAAAGAAAATGCGTATCAAGATGCTGGCCGCCGTCGCGGCCTTGGCCCTGCTTGCGGCCTGCGACACGGCGGGAACCAATTCGGGCGGCGTGAGCGGGACCGGCGGCGTGCCCGCGGTCGCCAACGCGCCCGCCAGCGGGATCGGCAGTGCTGGCGTAGGCTCGGGCGCCCTTGCCGCAGGCCAGGCGCGCGCCGGCAGCCAGGAAGACCTCGCGGCGAAGGTCGGCGACCGGATCTACTACGATTCCGACCGCTCGGACCTGCGCGCCGACGCGCGCCGTACGGTCGAAGGCTGGGCCGGCTGGCTGCGCCAGAACCCGCAGGTCATGGTCACGATCGAAGGCCATGCCGACGAGCGGGGGACCCGCGAATACAACCTGGCACTGGGCGAACGCCGTGCGGCCGCCGCGCGCAACTTCCTCGTCACGCTCGGCATCGAGGCGCGCCGCGTCGCGACGGTCTCGTACGGCAAGGAGCGTCCGCAGGTGCTCGGCTCGACCGAACAGGCGTGGGGCCAGAACCGCCGCGGCGTGATGCTGGTCAACTGACCGGCCGGCAACGGCTGACGGCATGCGGGCGGGCGCCGTTTCCGGCGTCCGCCCGCCTTTATTTCGCCGTCCGCGAACCTTAAACTCGGCCCCCATGATCCGCCGATTCGCCCTTTGCGCCGCGCTCGCCGTGGCCGCCCTCTGGAACGTGCCGGCTCCGGCCCGCGCCCAGTCGCAAGATCTCCGTCCGCTGATCGACCGCATGGACCGCCTGCAGCGCGACATGGACGTCATGCAGCGCAACCTCGCGCGCGGCGGCAGTCCGGGTGCCGTGCAGCCGGTCAGCCCGCCCCCGCCCCAGCAGATGGCGCCGGGTGCCGGCACCCAGCCGTCCAGCGGTTTCGTCGAGCAGACCGAGGTGCGCCTGTCGGCCCTCGAAGGGCAGATCCGCGACCTGACCGGCCGCATCGAGGAAACGCTCAACCGCGTCACGCAGGTCCAGCAGCGCCTGGAGAAGCTCGTCGGCGACGTCGATTTCCGTCTGGGCGAACTCGAAAAGGGCAAGACGCCCGCACCGGCAGATGCGGCCGCAGCCCCGGCATCCGCCGCGCCGACGACACCCGGTGCACCCGTCGTGCGCCCGGGCGAGGCGCGCCTGCAGCTCGTCCCCGGCGGCCCGCCGACTGCCCCGCAGGCGGCGCAGGCGGGCGGGGCGCCTGCCGCCGCTTCGAACGTGACGCTGCCCGCCGGCCCGCCCGAGACGCAGTACGAATTCGCCTACGGGCTCTACCAGCAGGCGGTGCAGGACCGCGGCGATTTCGGCCGCGCGGAAACGGCACTTCGCAGTTTCGTGTCGGCCAACGGCACGCACCGCCTTGCCGGCGACGCGCAGTACTGGCTGGGCGAGACCTTCTACGCGCGGCGCGACTGGACCAACGCGTCGGCCGCGTTCGCCGAACAGTTCCGCCGCTTCCCGCAGAACGCCAAGGCGCCCGACAGCCTGCTGCGCCTCGGCCAGTCGCTCGGCCAGCTCAACCGCAAGCCCGACGCGTGCGGCACGCTTGCCGAACTCGACAAGCGCTACCCCAACGCCAGCCAGTCCATAAAGATCGCCGCCCAGCGCGAACGTGCCCGCCTGACGTGCGGCTAGGCCGCAAGGTGCCGTGACCGGCGCCGGCACGCCAATCTCGCAGTCCGCGTTCGCCGCTGCGATGGCGCGGCTGGGACCGTTCGAATCGAACCCTCAAGTCGCCGTCGCCTGGTCGGGCGGCGGGGATTCGACCGCGCTGCTCGCCCTCGCGCGCGAATGGGCGCAAACGCGCGGCGGCCGCGTGCGCGCACTCCATGTCGATCACGGCCTGCGCGCGACATCGGCGGACGAGGCGCGCCTGCTTGCCGCGCGCGCGGCACAGGCCGGCATCGAATTCGAATGCCTGCGCTGGCTTGGAAGCAAACCCGCGACCGGCGTGATGGAGGCGGCCCGCCATGCGCGCGCCGACCTGCTCGAAGCGGCGTGCGCGTCCGCCGGCATCTGGCACCTGCTGCTCGGCCATCACGCCGACGACCAGAACGAGACCGCGGCGATGCGCGACGCGCGCGGCTCGGGTCCCGACGGTCTTGCCGGCATGTCCGCGATCGTGGAGCGCACGCATGTGCGCCTCGTGCGGCCGCTGCTGGCGTTCGCGCATGCCGATCTTCTCGCGACATGCCACGCGCGCGGTTTCGACTGGATCGAGGATCCGAGCAACCGCGACCCGCGCTATGCGCGCGCGGCCCTTCGCGTCGCCGGCGGACCGCCCGCGACAGCTTCGGCCGAACGCGCCACCGCGCGCATCGCGCGCGAACGCGATCTGGCCGTCCTGCTGGTACAGGCCGTGGCGCTCGACGCGGCCGGTTTCGCGCGCGTCGATCTCGCCGCATTGTCGGCGGCACCGTTCGAACTGGCGTGTGCCGCACTCGCGCGCGTGGCACTGACGGTGGGCGGTGGCGAATACGCGCCGCGCACCGCGCGCGTCGAAGGCACGCTGGGCAAGCTGCTCGGCGCCGATCCGCGCGCACGTACGCTCGGCCATTGCCGGCTGGTTCCCGGAAAAGACGGGCGGCTGGTCGTCGCGCGCGAGACGGCCGGGCTCGCGGCCCCGGTCGAACTCGTCGAGGGCGTGAAGGTGCACTGGGACGGGCGGTTCGAGGCGAAGCTCGTGCGTTCACGTTCCGGGCTCGTGCTGGGCGCACTCGGGGCGGCCGGGTGGGCCGGCCTGCCGCGCGAAACGCGGCTGGCCGCCGCTGGCGGCGTTCCCCCGGCGGCGCGCGCCAGCCTTCCGGCGCTGCGGGACCTTGACGGGGTGGTCGCGGTACCCCACCTCTTTTATGGACGGATGCGGTATCCGCTTGATACCGTGGAAGTCCGTTTCCGTCCCCGGCACGCATTGGCTGGCCCGCTTTTCGCGGCAGGCACGTGACGCCGGCGGCAGTCAGTCGTTCAGCGAGGCCAAGTCCTTGAATAATTTCGGCAAAAATCTGGCTCTGTGGGTGATCATCGGCCTGTTGCTGATCGCGCTCTTCAACCTGTTCCAGGGATCGAGCCCGCGCGGCAACGCTTCGCAGATCCAGTATTCCGAGTTCCTCAATCTCGTCGAGCGCCAGCAGGTCCGCGACGTGACGATCTCCGGCCCGCAGGTGCGCGGCCATCTGCAGCCCGACGGGCGCAACTTCGTCACCTACGCGCCGAACGATCCCTCGCTCGTCGAGCGGCTGCAGAAGAACAACGTGTCGTTCTCGGCGGCCCCGCTCGAGGAGCCGATGCACCCGCTGCTGCAGATCCTGATCTCGTGGGCGCCGTTCCTCGTGATGATCGGCCTGTGGGTCTTCTTCATGCGCCAGATGCAGGGCGGCGGCGGCCGGGCCATGGGCTTCGGCAAGTCGAAGGCGCGCCTGCTGACCGAGAAGGTCGGCCGCGTCACGTTCGAGGACGTCGCCGGCATCGACGAGGCCAAGCAGGAACTGGAAGAGATCGTCGAGTTCCTGCGCGATCCGCAGAAGTTCCAGCGCCTCGGCGGCAAGATCCCGAAGGGCGTGCTGCTCGTCGGCCCGCCGGGTACCGGCAAGACGCTGCTCGCGCGCGCCATCGCGGGCGAGGCGAACGTGCCGTTCTTCACGATCTCGGGCTCGGACTTCGTCGAGATGTTCGTCGGCGTGGGTGCCAGCCGCGTGCGCGACATGTTCGAGCAGGGCAAGAAGAACGCGCCCTGCCTGATCTTCATCGACGAAATCGACGCGGTCGGCCGCCATCGCGGTGCGGGCCTGGGCGGCGGCAACGACGAGCGCGAGCAGACGCTGAACCAGCTGCTCGTCGAGATGGACGGCTTCGAGGCGAACGAGGGCGTGATCCTGATCGCCGCGACCAACCGTCCCGACGTGCTCGATCCCGCCCTGCTGCGTCCGGGCCGCTTCGACCGCCAGGTCGTCGTCCCGAACCCCGACGTGCTCGGCCGCGAGAAGATCCTGAAGGTGCATCTGCGCAAGGTGCCGCTCGCACCCGACGTCGAGCCCAAGGTCATCGCGCGCGGCACGCCCGGCTTCTCGGGCGCCGATCTCGCCAACCTCGTCAACGAGGCCGCACTGCTCGCCGCACGCCGCGGCAAGCGCATGGTGACGATGGCGGAGCTCGAGGACGCCAAGGACAAGGTCATGATGGGCACCGAGCGGCGCTCGATGGTCATGACCGAGAAGGAAAAGGAACTGACCGCCTATCACGAGGCCGGGCATGCACTGCTCGCCCTGTGGGAGCCGGCCAACGATCCGCTGCACAAGGTCACGATCATCCCGCGCGGCCGTGCACTTGGCCTGACGATGAGCCTTCCCGAGCGCGACAAGTACTCGCAGTCGAAGAAGGAGATGGAAGCCCGTCTCGTGATGATGTTCGGCGGACGCGTGGCCGAGCAGATCATCTTCGGCGAGGAGAACGTCACGACCGGCGCTTCGGGCGACATCTCGATGGCGACCAGCATGGCGCGTCGCATGATCACGGAATACGGCATGTCCGAGAAGCTCGGCCGCGTGCGCTATTCGGCCAACGAACAGGAAGTGTTCTTGGGCCATTCGGTCACGCAGACGCAGAACATGTCGGAAGCCACCGCCAACACGATCGATTCGGAAGTGCGCCGGATCATCGAGACGGCCGAATCGCGGGCGCGCGAGCTGCTGACCAAGGGCGTGGACGACCTGCACAAGCTCGCCAAGGCGCTGCTCGAGTTCGAGACGCTGTCGGGCGACGAGGTGAAGGCGTTGCTGCGCGGCGAAGCGATCGTGCGGCCGACGGCCGACGACCCGCCGCCGGCGACCAAGCCCGGCGGGCGTCGCGGCTCGGTGCCGTCCTCCGGCGGGAAGCCCGCGGGCGGATTCGACCCGCAGCCCCAGCCGGGCGCCTGAAACCACCCTCACCCTAACCCTCTCCCGCAAGCGGGAGAGGGGACGCTAAGCTCAAGCCCGCTTCGATTCCCTCTCCCCTCGGGGGAGAGGGTCAGAGTGAGGGGTCCATGCGCCGCTTCGAGCGATTCGAGCTTTCCCGTCCGCTGGTGATGGGGATCGTCAACGCCACGCCGGACTCGTTCTCCGACGGCGGCGATTTCTACGACACGCAAGCCGCCATCGCGCACGGCCACCGGCTGCGCGAGGAAGGGGCCGACATCCTCGACGTGGGCGGGGAGTCGACGCGCCCCGGTGCGGACCCTGTTCCCGAGCCCGAAGAAATGCGCCGCGTCGTGCCCGTCATCGAGGCGCTGGCGAAGGCCGGTGCCGTCGTGTCGATCGACACGACCCATGCCGGCACGATGCGCGCGGCACTCGATGCCGGGGCCGCGATCGTCAACGACGTGACGGCGCTGACCGGCGATCCGGCGAGCCTGCCGCTCGTCGCCTCGCGCGGCGTGGGCGCCATCCTGATGCACATGCAGGGCGAACCGCGCACGATGCAGGCGAGCCCGACCTATGAACATGCACCGCGCGACATCGCGAAGTATCTCGCCGGGCGCATCGCGGCGTGCCGGGCGGCGGGCATCGCGGCGGATCGCATCGCCGTCGATCCGGGCATCGGCTTCGGCAAGACGGTCGCGCACAATGCCGAGATCCTCGCCGACGTCGGGCGGTTTCGCGAATTGGGAATGGCGGTGCTGATCGGGGCCAGCCGCAAGGCCTTCATCGGCGCGCTGTCGAAGGGCGAGCGGCCCAAGGAACGCCTGCCGGGCTCGATCGCCGCCGCACTGGCCGCGGTATCCGGCGGGGCCGACATCCTGCGCGTCCACGACGTCGCGGCCACAAGGCAGGCCCTGGCCGTCTGGCAGGCGGTCGAAAGATTTCGAAATCCTTCGTGACTTTACGCCCCGGGGGCCAGCGCCTATAAGCCCCCCTATGAGCAAGCTTTTCGGGACCGACGGGATTCGCGGGGCCGCCAACGTCGCCCCGATGACGGCCGAGATCGCCATGAAGGTGGCCATCGCGGCGGGCAAGATCCTGCGGCAGGGCAACCACCGCCACCGCGTGGTCATCGGCAAGGACACGCGCCTGTCCGGCTACATGTTCCAGCCCGCCTTGACCGCCGGCTTCGTGTCGATCGGCATGGACGTGGTGATCCTCGAACCGCTGCCCACGCCCGCGGTCGCGATGCTGACGCGCTCGCTGCGCGCCGATCTCGGCGTGATGATTTCCGCCTCCCACAATCCGCACCACGACAACGGCATCAAGCTGTTCGGCCCCGACGGCTACAAGCTGTCGGATGAGCTGGAAGCGGAGATCGAGCGCATCCTCGACGATGCCGACGGCCGCGTGACGCCCGAGAAGCTGGGCCGCGTGCGCCGGCTGGACGATGCACCCGGCCGCTACATCGAATCGGTCAAGTCGAGCTTCCCCAAGGGGCTGCGCCTCGACGGGCTCAAGATCGTCGTCGACTGCGCGAACGGGGCCGCCTACCGCGTGGCGCCGACCGTGCTGTGGGAGCTGGGCGCCGAGATCGTGCCGATCGCGGTCGATCCGGACGGCCTCAACATCAATCGCGGCTGCGGGGCCACGCACATCGAGCTGCTGCAGCAGTCGGTGGTCGCGCACGGCGCGCATATCGGCCTCGCGCTCGACGGCGACGCGGACCGCATCCAGCTTGTCGACGAACGCGGCCATTCGATCGACGGCGACCAGGTGCTCGCCTGCATTGCGCGCGAATGGAAGGCCGACGGCCGCCTGCGCGGCAGGAACGTCGTGGCGACCGTGATGTCGAATCTCGGGCTCGAGAGATGGCTCGCCGGGCACGACATGAAGCTCCAGCGCAGCAAGGTCGGCGACCGCCACGTGCTGGAGATGATGCGCGAGCTCGACTGCAATCTCGGCGGCGAACAGTCGGGCCACGTGATCCTGTCGGACTACGCGACCACCGGCGACGGCCTGGTCGCGGGCCTGCAGGTGCTTGCGTCCATCGTGCAGTCCGGCAAGCGCGCGTCGGAAGTGGCGCACGTGTTCGATCCCTATCCGCAGCTGCTGAAGAACGTCCGCTTCGCCGGTCCGCCGCCGATGGATGCGGCCCCGGTGAAAAAGGCGATCGCGGCGGCCGAAACGCGGCTCGCCAAGGACGGCCGCCTGCTGATCCGCAAGTCGGGCACCGAGCCGCTCGTGCGCGTGATGGCCGAGGCGGGCGACTCCGCACTCGTGGCGTCCGCGGTCGACGACGTGGTCGCCGCCCTCGTCGCCGCCGGCGGCACGCTTGCGGGCGGGACGAAGTCGAGCAAGGCGGCATCGGCGGGCTCGCACGACGCGGCCCCCGACTATCCGCGCTACCTCGACCGTCGCGGCCAGACGCGCAAGTCGGCCGGCGAGTAGCGGCGATGCGCGGGCGCGTGCTGATCGTCGCCGGTTCGGATTCCGGCGGTGGGGCGGGCATCCAGGCCGACATCAAGGCGACCACGGCGCTCGACGGCTATGCCGCGACGGCGATCACCGCGCTGACCGCGCAGGACACGCACGGGGTGCACGGCGTGATGCCGGTCCCGCCCAGCTTCATCGCCCAGCAGATGCGCGTGGTGCTGCGCGACATCGGGGCCGACGCGATCAAGACCGGCATGCTGCACGACGCCGCTACCATCGACACGGTCGCCGACGTGCTGGAAAGCGAGGCGGGGGCGAAGGGCGTACCCCTCGTCGTGGATCCGGTCATGTACGCCAAGGGCGGGCACGCGCTGCTCCAGCCCGAGGCCGTCGCCACGCTCAAGCGGCGCATGCTGGTACTCGCCCGGCTGATCACGCCCAACCTGCCGGAAGCCGAAGCGCTTTCCGGCATGCGCATCCGCACGCTCGCCGAGATGCGCCATGCCGCACAGACGATGCTGACGCTGGGCTGCCAGGCGGTGCTCCTGAAAGGCGGCCACATGCCGGGCGACACGGTCGTCGACGTGCTGGCGACCGATACCGGCGTGCGCAATTTCGAATCCGCGCGCATCGAATCGCGTTCGACGCACGGGACGGGCTGCACGCTTGCCACCGCGATCGCCACGGGGCTGGCGCAGGGGCTCGATCTGGAGATCGCAGTCGCCCGCGCGCGCGAATATGTGCGCCGCGCGATCGAGACAGCACCCGGCTACGGCGGTGGTCACGGGCCGCTCAACCACGCGCACATGTTCGAGCGGCGCTAGCGCCGCCGGCGCCGCCTGGGCCGGATATCCGCCCGCCCGTCGCCATCCGCCAGCAGGCCCGCCAGCCGTTCGAACGCGACGCGCACATCCTCGTCGGAATCGGGTGCGCTGAAGCACGCGCGCACGGCGTTGGGTTCGGGCGATCCGTCGAGCGAGAAGGCGCGGCTCGACAGCACGCCCACGCCCTGCAGGCGCGCTGCCTCGGCGAATTCGTCACACGTCCAGCGGTCGGGCAGGTGGAGCCACAAATGGAGCGCGCCCGGATGCAGGTCGGCGTTTCCCGCCTCGACGAGCGGGCGGGCCAGTGTCGCGCGCCGGCGCGCCACGTCGCGATACCAGTTCGCGGCGGCAAGCGCGTCGCCCGAGCGGATCATGCGCGTGGCGATCTCGCAGGCGAGCGGCATGGTCGAATAGGTCGTGGCCCGCATCGCGGCGAGCGCGCGCTCGAGCGCCTTCGCCGGCGCGTGGACATAGGCGATCGGCAATGCCGAGCTCACGCTCTTGGAGAGCGAGACGAAGTGGATCGTGCGCTCGGGTGCGAGTGCGGCGACGGGCACGGCCGCGTCGTCGAGGAACCCGTAGCAGTCCTCCTCCACGATCGGCATGCCGTGGCGCCGGCAGACCTCGACGATGCGGCTGCGCCGCTCGGGCGACATCGTCGCCGTCGTCGGCATGTGGAAAGTCGGCGTCAGGAAGACGGCCTTGGGCTTGCGCCGGCGGATCGCCGCTTCGAGCGCTTCGGGCAGCATGCCTTCGCCGTCCGTCCGCACGCCGGCGAGCCGGACGCCGAGGATGCTGGCCGCCATCCGCGTGCCGTAGGAGGTGAGCGTCTCGACGAGCATCGTGTCGCCGGACCCGGCGACCGCGGCGATCGCGAGCAGGATCGCGTTCTGCGTGCCGGCCGCGACGAGCACGCGCGCGGGATCGGCGGTCCGCCCGATGCGCCGCGCGATCCATTCGGCACCCGCCTCGCGGTGCGCGGCGTGCGCGTTCGATGTCTCGCCCGGCAGCAGCGCGACGTTGCCGGTCGCGGCGAATTCCGCGGTGTGGCGCGTGAGCGCCTCGGACGCGGGCCCGGCGGGCGATGGCCGGTCGAACGCCATGTTGACGTAGGCGCGTGCCGGCGGGCTGGGGCCTAGCGCTGCTTCCGCCGAATCCTCGGCCGACTCGCGCACGAACGTGCCGCGGCCCACCTCGGCGATCACCAGCCCGCGCCGTTCGGCCTCGTCATAGGCGCGCGTCACGGTGGCGATCGTCACGCCGAGCCGGGCGGCCAGCGCGCGGTGCGTGGGCAGCCGGTCGCCCGAGTGCAGCTGACCGTCGGCGATGGCGTCGGAAAGAAGATCGACGATCGCGAGATAGCGCGGACCCGTGCGGTCGGCGATCTGGGGGTGCCACTTGAAAATCATGCCGGGCATCTCCGGTCGGACGCCGGCGGCATTCTGGACAGCCTGCGCCGCCGGCGCAAGGTCGCGCGCGGTCAGACCATCGGCAGGCTGCCCTCGGGCGGCTCCTCGAGGATCTCGACCAGCGTGCCGAGCGCACGCGTCAGCGCCTCGTCGGTATCGGGTGCGGCGAGCGCGATGCGCACGGCGTGTGGAACGGGCGCACGTCCGACGGCGAAGGCGTTGGCCGGCGCCACGCCCACGCCGCGCCGGCGGGCGACGTCGACGAACTCCTCGCGCCGCCACGGTTCGGGCAGCTTGAGCCATATCTGGAACGCGGCGGGATGCGCCGTGAAGTCGTGGCCGTCGAGGATTTCGGCGGCGAGTTTCTGGCGACGCTCGGCGAGGCTCTTCTGCCACGTCGCCGCCTTCAGCGCGTCGCCCGTGCGGATCAGGCGCGCGGCCAGTTCGGCGACCATCGGCGTGGTCATGTACGCGCTGGCGCGGATCGCGGCCGACACGCGCTGCACGATCGCCTCGGGCGCATGCAGGTAGCCCAGGCGCACGCCGGGCGCGATCGACTTCGACAGCGACGTGACGAAGATGCCCAGCTCCGGGGCAAGCGAGGCGAGCGGCGTGTTCGTCTCGTCGAGGAAGCCGTAGATGTCGTCCTCGATGATCGCGACACCGTAGCGCCGGCAGATCTCGGCGATCTGGCGGCGCCGCTCGATCGGCATCAGGCTCGTCGTCGGATTCTGGAAGGTGGGCAGCGCATAGATCGCCTTGGGCGCGTGCTGGCGGCAGGCGGCTTCGAGCGCTTCGGGCATCAGCCCGTCGTCGTCGAGTTCGACGCCGACGAGGCGCACGCCGAGAAGGTTGGCGATGGACTTCATGCCGTAGAACGTCAGTGCTTCGGTCAGCACCACGTCGCCGGGGCGCGCGAGGGCGGCGATCGCCAGCATCATGCCGTTCTGCGCACCCGCGACGACGGCGACGCGCGCGGGATCGGCCGCGATGCCGCGCCGCGCGATCCACGCGGCACCCGCCTCGCGGTGCGCGGCTATGCCGGCGTTGGGCGCGTAGGCGAGCAGCGGCGAAAGGTCTTCCTTGGCGAGTTCGGCCATGTGGTGCGCGATCAGGCCACCGGCCGGCCCGACGACGGCGGGCAGGTTGCGCGAGAGATCGACATAGTCGTCGGTGGTGGGGGCGGGGGACGGCATCACGTTGAGCGCGTCGCCGATGCGCTCGCGGATGAACGTGCCGCGCCCGACTTCGCCGGCGATCAGGCCGCGCCGTTCGGCTTCCGCATAGGCGCGCGTGACGGTGCCGACGGTGACGCCGAGTTTCCAGGCCAGGTCGCGGTGAGTGGGGAGACGGTCGCCGGGTTTCAGGCGGGCGGCGGCGATGTCGGCGGCCAGCATGTCGGCGATTGCCAGATAGCGTGGACCGGTGCGGGTTGCGATCGCGGGGATCCAATTTGTCATCATGACAATGTATTCATTGACCCCCTATTGTGTCAATGTCATGTTGCACACGGTAACAATTTTCGTGACATTATCCGTCCAAGAGGAGGTTTGTATGGCTACAATCGTGCAATCCGGTCCGATCGAGCAGATCGTGCGGGGCATCCGTCCGCTCGTCGTTACGCTCGTCCGCACGCTCGATCGTGCGCTCCTGGCGGTCTTCGATAAAGTCTATGTCTGGCAGGAGCGCGCGCGCCAACGCCACCAGCTCGCCGAGATGAGCGACCATATGCGGGCCGATCTCGGCCTCAGCTATGGCGACATCGACCGCGAGGCGAGCAAGCCCTTCTGGATGAACTGAAGCCGGCCGCGGCGGCAGCCCCGCCGCGGTCTTTCGGCCCGGGGACCATATCGACATGTACATCCCGCCCGCCTTCGCAAGTCCGGACGACGCCGCGAGCGCACGGCTCGTGGCCGACAACGGCTTCGCCCTGCTCGTCGCGAGCGACGCGGCCGGCCTTCCGGTCGCCGCGCACATCCCGATCCAGCACGACGCCGCGCGCGGTGTGCTGATCGGCCATCTCGCCGGCCCCAATCCGCTGGCCGACACGATGGACGATTGCGCGCGCGCGGGCCGCGAGGTGCTTGCGGTCTTCCAGGGCGCGCACGGCTACATCTCGCCCAGCTGGTACGCGGCGAAGAAGAACACCGTGCCGACCTGGAACTATGCGGCGGTGCATGTCTACGGCGTGCCGACGATGATTTCCGACAAGACGCGCCTGCGCGTACTCGTCGACGCCCTCGCGCGCCAGTACGAAAGCCACGGCTGGACGCTCGACGCGCAGGATCCCGACTATGTCGACCGCATGCTGTCGGGCATCGTCGGGTTCGAGATCGCGATCTCGCGTCTTGAAGGCAAGTTCAAGATGTCGCAGAACCGCAATGCGGCCGACCGCGAGGGCGTCCTCGCCGGCCTCGAAGCGTCCGGCCGCCACGACGACGCGCAGCTCGCGCGCGCGATGCGCGAGGCCAAGCGCTAGGGGAGGAAACCGATGCGGCTGCCGATCTACCAGGTCGACGCCTTCGCCGACCGCGTGTTCGACGGAAATCCCGCGGCGATCGTTCCGCTGCAGGCGTGGCTTCCCGATTCCGCCATGCAGGCGATCGCGGCTGAGAACAATCTCGCCGAGACCGCCTTCTTCGTGCCCGAGGGCGGCGAGTTCGGGCTGCGCTGGTTCACGCCGGCGGTCGAAGTGCCGCTGTGTGGCCATGCCACGCTCGCCAGCGCCTTCGTGCTGATGACGATCCTGGAGCCGTCGCGCACGCGCGTGCGCTTTTCCAGCAAATCCGGCCCGCTCGACGTGACGCGCAAAGGCGATCTCTACGCGCTCGACTTCCCGTCGCGCGGCCTCGAAGCCTGCAGTGCCGCCGATGCGGCGGCCGTCGCGGACGCACTCGGCGGCAAGCCCGTGTCGGTGCAGTTCTCGACCGACCGCTTCATGGCGCTCTACGAGAACGCTGCCGCGGTACGCGCGCTCAAGCCCGACCTGCGTGCGCTCGCCGCCGCGGGAACGGGCCGCGCGATCGCGACCGCACCCGGCGACGATTGCGATTTCGTCTCGCGCTTCTTCGCACCCGGCGTGGGCATCGACGAGGATCCGGTCACCGGTTCCTCGCACTGCACGCTGGTGCCCTACTGGGCCGGGCGCCTCGGCAAGACGTCGCTGCTTGCCCGGCAGGTCGGCCCGCGCGGCGGCACGCTGCGTTGCGAGCATGCCGGGAAACGCACGATAATGGCCGGAACCGCGAAGCTCTATCTCGAAGGGGCGATCCATGTCTGACCTGCTGCTCCTGCGCTATGCCGAGGGTGCCGCCGACATGGAAACCGCGCGCACGCTGTTCCGCGAATACCAACAGGGGCTGGGCGTATCGCTGTGCTTCCAGGATTTCGACGCCGAGCTTGCCGGCCTGCCCGGCAAGTACGCCGATCCGCAGGGCTGCATCCTGCTCGCCGAGGCCGACGGCAAGCCCGTCGGCGTCGTGGCGCTGCGTTCGCTCGACGGCGACACGGTCGCCGAGATGAAGCGGCTTTACGTACGCCCGGCGGCGCGCGGCCTCGGGCTCGGCCGGCGGCTTGCGGCGGCAGTCGTCGACGAGGCGCGCAAGCGCGGCTACCGCACGATGCGGCTCGACACGCTGCCGAAACTATCCGAGGCGATCGAGCTCTACGGCACGATGGGCTTCGTCGAGATCCCGCCCTATTACGGGAATCCGATCCCCGGCGTGCGCTATTACGAGCTGACGCTGTGAGCGTCTGGACGCGCGCCGACGGCTACAGCGTCAGCGACGAACTCGCGCGCATCGACCGGAACCGCGTCTATGGCTGGATTTCGGGTGCCTACTGGGCCGCCGGCATCCCGCGCGACGTGTTCGAGCGGTCGGTCGACGGTGCGATGTGCTTCGGCATCTACGCGACCGACGGCACGCAGGTCGGCTTCGCGCGCGTGATGACCGACCGCGCCACGTTCGGCTATCTTGGCGACGTGTTCGTCGTGCCGGAACTGCGCGGCCGCGGCCTGTCGAAATTCCTGCTCGATTCGATCTTCGGGCATTCCGAGCTTCAGGGCTTCCGGCGCTGGTCGCTGGCCACGCGCGACGCGCACGCGCTCTATGCGCGCTACGGCTTCACGCCGCTTGCCGATCCGCTGCGCTACATGGAACGCGCCGACCCGCATGTCTATGCGCGCCGCAGGGCCGGCGAATAGCGATGCTGCCGCTCGAACAGTTCCTCGCACTTCTCGTCTTCTCGTTCGTGACCTCGGCCACGCCGGGGCCGAACAACATGATGCTGCTCGCCTCGGGCGTGAATTTCGGCTTCGCGCGCACGATCCCGCACATGCTGGGCATCGGCATCGGCTTCATGCTGATGGTGCTGCTCGTCGGGCTCGGCATCGGCCAGCTCTTCGCACTGCTGCCGTGGCTGCACACGGCACTGAAGATCGCCGGCTTCGCCTACATGCTGTGGCTCGCCTGGAAGATCGCCAATGCCGGGACGATCGGCGAGGCAGGCGGTGCGGGCAAGCCGATGACGTTCCTTGCCGCCGCCGCGTTCCAGTGGGTCAATCCCAAGGCGTGGGCGATGGCGATTTCGGCCGTGGCGACCTATACGCTCGCCGACGACTACGTCTTCAGCGTGGCCGTCGTGGCGGTGACCTTCGGCATCGTCAACCTGCCGACCGTGTCGACCTGGGCGCTGTTCGGCGTCTGGCTGCGCCGCTTCCTTTCCGATCCGCGCACGGTGAGATGGTTCAACTGGACCATGGCGGTCCTGCTCGTCGCCTCGCTGGTGCCGGTCTTGCAGGGCTGAGGCATGAACCACCAGTCCCTCGCCCGTGTCTGCTACGACGCCGTGCGCGCCTATACGCGCACGTTCGGCGAACGCTATGTGCGCTGGGACGATGCGCGGCCGTGGGACCAGGATAGCTTCGCCGGCGCCGTCGCCTATCTGCTCGAAGCACCCAAGGCGAGCGTCGCCGACCTGCACGGCCACTGGCTTGCCGCACGCATGCAGCGCGGCTGGCGGCACGGGCCGGATCGCGACGTCGAGCACCGGCTGCACCCGGCGCTGCTGCCGTGGGACGACGTGCCCGAGCGCGAGCGGCTCAAGTTCGAGCTCGTCCACGCCATCGTCGATGTCTTCCGCGGACACGTCGTTCCCAGGCTCGACCACGCGAGCGGCTTCAAGCCCGAATAGGGCGCAAGTTCCGGGTGGCTCGCGGCCCTTCCAGCCCCTATTTTCGGGGGCATGAACGATTATGACCGGATCGCCCGCGCGCTCGCCTTCCTCGAGGACAGCGTCGAAGAACAGCCCGACCTCGACCGCGTCGCGGCCGAGATCGGGCTTTCCCCGTTCCATTTCCAGCGCCTGTTCACGCGCTGGGTCGGCGTCAGCCCGAAGAAGTTCCTCCAGTATCTGAGCCTCGACCGCGCCAAGAAGTGCCTGGCGGGTGCGGGTTCCGTGCTCGACGCGAGCCTCGAAGCGGGCCTGTCCGGGCCCGGCCGGCTGCACGACCTGTTCGTCGCGCACGAGGCGGTCACGCCGGGCGAGTTCAAGCGGCGCGGCGAGGGGCTCGACATCGCGTGGGGCTGGGCGGAGTCGCCGTTCGGCGACGCGCTGGTGATGACGACGGCACGCGGGATCTGCGGTCTCGCCTTCGCGATGCCGGGCGAGGACGGCCGCGACGAAGCGCTGGCCGACATGAAGGCGCGCTGGCCGGGGGCGGCGTATCGCGAGGACGCGCGCGCGGTCGGCAAGCTCGCGGCACGCCTGTTCGACCCGGCGCGCAAGGCGGGCGACGCGCTCAAGCTCGTGCTCTACGGCTCGCCCTGGCAGATCAAGGTATGGGAAGCGCTGCTGGCGATCCCGCCGGGCCAGCTCGTCGCCTACGACGACATCGCGTCGCGGATCGGCGCGCCCTCGGCGAGCCGCGCGGTGGGCACGGCCGTCGGCGCCAACCCGATCTCGTGGCTGGTGCCGTGCCATCGCGTGATCCGCAAGTCCGGCGCCATCAGCCACTATCACTGGGGCCGTCCGCGCAAGCTCGCCATGATCGGCTGGGAAGCCGCCCATGCGGAGAGCGCAGGTGCTGCGGGGATGGCGGCAGGGGCGGCGCACGGCTAGTCTCGTCCCCGGTCAAACCGGGGATCGGACATGACGGCACCGCGCCAGGACTATTACCTCGACGAACTGAAGATCGGCGACCGCTTCGAGAGCGGCGGCTACAGCTTCACGGAATCGAGCATCGTCGATTTCGCGTTCACCTACGACCCGCAGCCCTTCCACATCGACGCCGATGCGGCGCGCAAATCGAACTACGGCGGCCTCATAGCGTCGGGCTTCCACACGCTGTCGGTCGCGTTCCGGCTGATCTACCAGACCGGGTTCATCCGTTCGGCCTCGATGGGCGGGCCGGGGATGGACGAGCTGCGCTGGCTCAAGCCCGTGCATGTCGGCGACACGATCCGCAGCATCGGCGAGGTGCGCGACATCGTGCCGTCGAAATCGAAGCCCGACCGCGGGATCCTGAAGTTCCACCTGACCGCGCTCAACCAGCGCGACGAGGCCGTCATGACCGTGACGTTCATCATCCTCGTGAAGCGGAAGCGCGACGCATGAGCGGCGCGTTCAAGATCCGCAAGGCGGCCCCGGGCGACATGCCGTCCGTCTTCCGCCTCGTGCACGCGCTCGCC
This sequence comes from Tagaea sp., assembly GCA_965279565.1. Classification (GTDB taxonomy): domain Bacteria; phylum Pseudomonadota; class Alphaproteobacteria; order CACIAM-22H2; family CACIAM-22H2; genus Tagaea. The sequence goes on from OZ257249.1 coordinate 2,082,965, forward strand.
GTGTTCGAGAAGCTGGCCGACCGCATGACGGCCACCCAGGCCGACCTGCACGAAGCGCTGTTTAGCACCACCCCGCGCATCGAGGCGGCCCTTGCCGAGCTTCCCGACGGGCGTGCCGTCGGCATCGCGATCTTCTACGAGAATTTCGCGACATTCACGTGCTCGCGCGGCCTGTATCTGGAAGACCTGTTCGTCGAGGAGTCCGCGCGCGGTCTCGGTATCGGCAAGGCGCTGATCGCGTGGGGGGCGGGACTGGCGACGACGCGCGGCTGTGCGCGCTACCAGTGGGTCGTGCTCGACTGGAATTCGCCGGCCCGCGATTTCTATCGTGCGCTCGGCGCCGAGGAAACGCCGCAATGGATCGGCGTGCGCGTGTCGGGCGAAGCGCTGAAGCGGCTCGCCGACGGCGTGTCGCCCGCACCATCGCCGCCCGCCGATCCGTCGCTCGCGGTCGACTCGCGCGCGGTCCCGGTGCGCGCGAAGCGCTCGGCCTATCCCGAGCCGTTCTATTCGCGCATGGCCGGGCGCGAGAAGCGCGTGCTCGGCGACCTGTTCGGGCTGAAGAATTTCGGCATCAATCTCGTGACTGTGGCACCCGGCGGGGAATCCGCACTGCTCCACCGCCACGGCCGGCAGGACGAGTTCGTCTATGTCGTGTCGGGCACGCCCACGCTGGTCACCGACAAGGGCGAGGTGCAGTTGCACCCCGGCATGTGCGCCGGATTCCCGGCGGGCGGACATGCGCACCAGGTCGTCAACCGTTCGGCCGGCGAGGCGGTCTATCTCGAGATCGGCGACCGCACGCCGGGCGACAGTGTGGAATATCCGGTCGACGACCTGCAGGCGACGCTCGGCCCGGACGGGGGCTGGGTGTTCGGCCCGAAGGATCGCTAGCGCACGATCTCGATCTCGGGCGACGGGCCGAGCAGGGCGAGCATTTCCAGCAGGTCGTCGCGCGCGAGCGCCACGCAGCCGGCGGTCGGCCGGTAGCCCTCGCGCGCCACATGCAGGAAAATGGCGCTGCCGCGCCCCGGGACAATGGGGTCGTCGTTGAATCCCAGCGGCACGACGATGTCGTAGACATGGTCGGCGCGCATCAGGCGCTCGGGATGGTCCGGAACGTCGATCCGCCGCAACGTGTTGTACGAAGGCGAGGCCGGATCGTCGTCCCACACCATGTCGGGCGCTATGGCCGCGAACGCGAGCGGGCCCGGCGGGCGGGCGAACCGGTCGGCGCGCCAGAATCCGTCGCGCAGCTTCCAGATGCCGGCCGGCGTCGCGCCGTCGCCTTCGCGCTTGGCCCCGGCCGCGACGACTCCGCCCTTGCCGATGGCGCATCGCCATTGCCGCCTGCCGAACGACGCCGTCCCGTTGCCGACGATGATGCGGTCCATGCCCCCATCCTACGCCAGCCGCGACGAAGGGTCGCGCGGTGTCATAATTTTGTGGTTGCGCGTGCCCGGCCGACTCCCTAAAAGCGGCCCCGGGCCAGGACCTCCCAACGGGTCCCGGCTCTTCTGAAAGGAAGAGCTCAAATGACAAAACCGACCACGCGTCCCAATTGCGCCAATTTTTCGTCCGGTCCCTGCGCCAAGCGCCCCGGATGGTCCCTCGAACAGCTTAAAGACGCCGCTCTCGGGCGTTCGCACCGCTCGAAGCTCGGCAAGGCCAAGCTCCTCGACGTGATCGAACGCACGCGCCGCGTGCTCGGCATTCCTGCCGACTACCGCATCGGCATCGTGCCGGCGTCGGACACGGGTGCGGTCGAGATGGCGATGTGGTCGCTGCTCGGGCCCCGCGGCGTGGACCTGCTGACATGGGAATCCTTCGGGGCGGGCTGGGTGACGGATGCCGTCAAGCAGCTGAAGCTGAAAGACACGCGCACGCTGGAAGCCGGCTACGGCAAGCTGCCCGACCTCAAGTCCGTCAATTTCGACAACGACGTGCTGTTCACGTGGAACGGCACCACGTCGGGCGTGCGCGTCCCGAACGGCGACTGGATCCCGGCAGACCGCAAGGGCCTGACGATCTGCGACGCCACGTCGGCGACCTTCGCGATGCGCCTGCCGTGGGACAAGCTCGATGTGACCACGTGGTCCTGGCAGAAGGTGCTCGGCGGCGAAGGCCAGCACGGCATGCTGGTGCTCAGCCCGCGCGCGGTCGAACGCCTCACCACGTACAATCCGCCCTGGCCGATGCCCAAGCTCTTCCGCCTCACGCAGGGCGGCAAGCTGATCGAGGGCGTGTTCAAGGGCGAGACGATCAACACGCCGTCGATGCTGGCGGTCGAGGACGCGCTCGACGGCCTGATCTGGGCCGAGAAGGTCGGCGGCCTCGACGCGCTCGTCGCGCGCTCGGAAAAGAACCTCGCCGCGATCGAGGCGTGGGCCGCGAAGACGCCGTGGGTCGGCTTCCTCGCCGCCGACAAGGCGATCCGCTCCTGCACGTCGGTGTGCCTGGTCATCAACGATCCGGCGGTCGCGGCACTCGATGCCGACGGCAAGGCCGCCTTCTCGAAGAAGATGGTGGCGCTGCTGGAAGCCGAGAAGGTCGCCTACGACATCGACGCCTACCGCGACGCACCGCCGGGACTTCGCATCTGGGCGGGCGCCACGGTCGAGACGTCCGATCTCGAGGCGCTGTTCGGCTGGCTCGAATGGGCCTTCGCCGAAGCCAAGTCCGGTCTCGCCAAGGCCGCCTGATCCTTTCCGTTCCGTCCTTTCGACGCGCGGCTTCCCGCGCGAGGAGTATCACATGCCCAAGGTCCTCATCTCCGACGCCCTCAGCCCCCGCGCCGTCGACATCTTCAAGGAGCGCGGCATCGAGACCGACATGAAGGTCGGCCTCAAGCCCGACGAGCTGAAGGCGATCATCGGCAACTACGACGGTCTCGCGATCCGCTCGGCCACGAAGGCGACCGCCGACCTGCTTTCGGCCGCCACGCACCTGAAGGTGATCGGGCGCGCAGGTATCGGCGTCGACAACGTCGACGTGCCGGCCGCCACCGCGCGCGGCATCGTCGTGATGAACACGCCGTTCGGAAACTCGATCACGACCGCCGAGCACGCCATCGCCATGATGATGGCGCTCGCCCGCCAGCTTCCCGCCGCCGACAAGTCGACGCAGGCCGGCAAGTGGGAGAAGAACCGCTTCATGGGCGTGGAAGTGGCCGGCAAGACGCTGGGCCTGATCGGGGCCGGCAATATCGGCTCGATCGTCGCCGACCGCGCGCACGGCCTGAAGATGAAGGTCGTCGCGTACGATCCGTTCCTGTCGGTCGAGCGCGCGCAGGCGCTGGGCATCGAGAAGGTCGATCTCGACACGCTGCTGGCACGCGCCGATTTCATCACGCTGCACACGCCGCTGACCGAGCAGACCAAGAACATCCTCGACGCCAAGGCGCTGGCCAAGACCAAGAAGGGCGTGCGCATCGTCAATTGCGCGCGCGGCGGACTGATCGTGGAAGCCGACCTGAAGGTGGCCCTCGACAGCGGGCAGGTCGCCGGTGCGGCCCTCGACGTGTTCCTGACGGAACCGGCGAAGGAGAACCCGCTCTTCGGGCGCGACGACGTGATCTGCACGCCGCATCTGGGTGCCGCGACCAGCGAGGCGCAGGAGAACGTGGCGCTGCAGGTGGCCGAGCAGATGGCGGACTACCTGCTGACCGGTGCCGTGACGAACGCCGTCAACATGCCGTCGGTCTCGGCCGAGGATGCGCCCAAGCTGATGCCGTACATGCAGCTCGCGACGAACCTGGGTTCGTATCTGGGCCAGCTCCAGGACGAGAACGTCAAGTCGCTGTCGATCGAATACGAGGGGGCCGTCGCCAACCTCAACACCAAGCCGCTGACGGCCTGCGTGCTGGCGGGCTTCCTCGGCGCGCAGCTCGAAAGCGTCAACACGGTCTCGGCCCCCGCCGTCGCGCGCGAGCGCGGCCTCGCCTTCACCGACATGCGCCACGACCGCGCGTCGGACTATCCCACGCTGATCCGCGTGACGGTCGTCTCGGAAGGCAACGTGCGCCAGATCGCGGGCTCGCTGTTCGGCAACCTCAAGCCGCGCATCGTCGAGATCGCCGAGGTGCCGCTGGAAGCCGAGTTCATGCCGCACATGCTCTATGTGCGAAACCAGGACAAGCCGGGCTTCATCGGCTCGATCGGCCGGCTGCTGGGCGATGCGGCCATCAACATCGCGTCCTTCAACCTGGGCCGCCAGACGCGCGGCGGCGAGGCGATCTGCCTCATCGCCGTCGACCAGCCGATCGGCGAAAGCATCCTCGCCAAGGTCCGCGCTTTGCCGCAGGTTTTGCGCGCAAGGGCGCTGACGTTCTGACCCTCACCCCGCAACGTATACGTTGCGCCTCTCCCGCAAGGGGAGAGGGGACTAGAGCTGTGGTGATGCGCACACCGTGTGTCCGCTTCAACGGTGTGATTCCCTCTCCCCTTGCGGGAGAGGGTTAGGGTGAGGGGACTGTTTGAGGGTGATTTCCCGCTAGCAATCTAAACCAAATTATCCTATACTAGGATAATGAACAGGTTTTGTAGCACAGCCCCCGATCTTGGCCATGTTGACGGCATGAAATTCACGTCAACCGTCAACCCGCTTGTAGGGTTTCCGAGCAAGTTCAGGATATTGCGAGGGGGGTCCGCAAGTTTTCGTCAACATCCGTCAACAACGGTCAACAAGCCCGTCAACCGGGTTTTCGGTTGGCTTGGGGCCGCAAAAACGGCTAATCAGGCGCGAACCCGTGCGGGGTTCCCACGGGGATTCGAATGAACGAACTCGTCACTCGGGCGCTGCTGCCCGCCGGCCTGCGCGATGCCCTGCCGCCCGAGGCGGACCAGGAAGCCGAAATCGTCTGGCGCGTGACGCAGGTCTTCGCGCGTTTCGGCTATAGCCGCGTCAAGCCGCCGATGGTGGAGTTCGAGGAGTCGCTGCTCGCCGGCAGCCAGGCCGGCATGTCGCGCCACTGCTTCCGCCTGATGGATCCCGACAGCCAGCGCATGATGGCGCTGCGCGCCGACATGACGCCGCAGGTCGCGCGCATCGCCGCCACGCGCCTGAAGGGCGAGGCGCGCCCGCTGCGCCTTTCATATGCCGGCCAGGTCATGCGCGTGAAGGGCGACACGCTGCGCCCCGAGCGCCAGTTCGGCCAGGTGGGGGCCGAGCTGATCGGCGCCGACCAGGCCGCGGCCGACGCCGAGATCATCGCGATGTCGGCGACGGCGCTGGCGGAAGTAGGCGCGGCCAACGTGTCGGTCGATCTCGCCATTCCCTATCTCGTCCCCGCCATCATCGGCTGGAGCCAGGTGCCGCCCGACGTGGCCGCCGACCTGCGCGCCGCCCTCGACCGCAAGGATGCGGCCGCCGTCGTCGCGCGCGGCGGCAAGGTGGGCGCCTTGCTCGCCGGCCTGATCGCGGCGAGCGGCCCCGTGCCCGACGCGATCGCCAAGCTCGACGCGCTCGACCTGCCGCCGACGGCGCGCAAGGAAGTGGCGCGCCTCAAGGAAGCGGTCGCACTGCTGCATGCCGCATTGCCCGATCTCTCGCTGACCGTCGACGCGGTCGAGCGGCGCGGCTTCGAATACCAGAAGGGCCTGTCCTTCACGATCTTCGCGCGCGGCGTGCGCGGCGAACTGGGGCGCGGCGGGCGCTATCTTGCCGGCGAGGATCTGATGGAAGGGGCGGGCGAGACCGCCACGGGCGTCACGCTCTTCACCGACACCGTCCTGCGCGCGATCCCGTTCCCCGAAACCGCCGCGCGCACCTATGCCGCGTTCGGCACGAAGCCGGCGACGCTCGCCGCCCTGCGTGCGGCGGGTACGCGCATCGTCCAGGGGCTCGCCCCGGTCGCCGACGAAAGTGCGGAAGCGCGCCGGCTCGGCTGCACGCATGTCCTTCGCGACGGCAAACCCGTCGCCCTTTAGGGAAGAGAAACATGACCAACGTCACCGTCGTCGGCTCGCAGTGGGGCGATGAAGGAAAGGGCAAGATCGTCGACTGGCTGTCCGAGCGCGCGGAGATCGTCGTGCGCTTCCAGGGCGGGCACAATGCCGGCCACACGCTGGTCATCGACGGCGTCACGTACAAGCTTTCGCTGCTGCCTTCGGGCGTCGTGCGGCCGGGCAAGCTCGGCATCATCGGCAACGGCGTGGTCGTCGATCCGTGGCACCTCGTCAAGGAGATCGCCTCGATCCGCGAGAAGGGTGTGGCGGTCGGGCCCGAGAACCTGCGCATCGCCGAGAACGCGCCGCTGATCCTTCCGCTGCACGCCGAGATCGACAAGCTGCGCGAGGAAGCGCGCGGGGCCGGAAAGATCGGCACGACCGGGCGCGGCATCGGCCCGGCCTACGAGGACAAGGTCGCGCGGCGCGCGATCCGCGTGTGCGACCTCGCCGATCCGGAGACGCTGAAGGGCAAGATCGACGAGCTGCTGCGCCACCACGATGCGCTGCGCAAGGGGCTGGGCTTCCCGCCGGTCGACCGCAAGGCGCTGGAGAAGGCGCTGTCCGAGATCGCCCCGCAGATCCTTCCCTATGTCGATCCGGTGTGGCCGTTCCTCGACGAGGCGTGCCGCAAGGGCAAGCGCATCCTGTTCGAGGGCGCGCAGGGCGCGTTGCTCGACGTCGACCACGGCACCTATCCGTTCGTCACGTCGTCGAACACGGTTTCCGCGCAGGCGGCGACCGGCTCGGGCGTGGGGCCGCAGAACACCGGCTTCGTGCTCGGCATCACCAAGGCCTACACGACGCGCGTGGGCTCCGGCCCGTTCCCGACCGAACTGACCGACGCGGTCGGCATCGGCCTTGGCGAGCGCGGCCACGAATTCGGCACCGTCACCGGCCGGCCGCGGCGCTGCGGCTGGTTCGACGCGGTCCTCGTGCGCCAGACCGTGCGCGTGGGCGGGCTTCGCGGGATCGCGCTGACGAAGCTCGACGTGCTCGACGGCATGGATGAGTTGAAGGTGTGCGTGGGCTACGACATCGAGGGGCGCCGCTACGACCGGATGCCCGCCGCCCAGCACCTGCAGGCCAAGGCCAAGCCGATCTACGAGACGATGCGCGGCTGGAAGGAATCCACGCGCGGGGCGCGTTCGTTCGCCGAACTGCCGGCCGCCGCGATCAAGTACATCGTGCGTATCGAGGAACTGATCGGCTGCCGCGTGGCGATGCTGTCGACCAGCCCCGAGCGCAACGACACGATCCTCGTCGAGGATCCGTTCGCGGGCTGAGCCCGGTTTATCATTGTATGTCATTGTTTTTGTTAACGATTTCTTGAATCGTTCGCGGCACAGACTCGCGCGTCCTGGCCGGTTCCCCGCCCCGGGGAACCGCAACGAGGGAGTGCAAGTGCCTGCGCATGGCCGAACCCGCCGACTTCGTCGAGCCTGAGGAAACCGAGGCCGCCGCCGGCCCGTCGGGACCCAACGTCGCGCTCGGCAGCCGCTTCCAGATCTTCCCGTCGACGCCTGTCCCCGAGCTGTCGTCGGCAAGCGTGCGCGCCTACATGGCGACCGACACGCGCGATCCCGGCCAGCCGCGCGTGGCACTCGTGTGCGGCGGCGATCTGCCCGCACGCCTCGAAAGCGCCAAGGCGATGAAGTCGATCGACCGGCCGGGCCTGCTGCGGCTCCACGATTTCGGCCTCGTCGACTGGCCGGGCATCAAGGGCAAGCGCGTCGCACTGGTCTACGATCTTCCCGAGGGCGGTCCGCTGTGGGGTCACGCGGGTCCGCGCGACGCGTGGACGCCGCCCAAGCTCGTCAGCCAGATGCTCGGCCCGATCGCCGGCGCGCTGTCGGACCTGTTCCTTCGCAACGTGATCCACCGCGCGGTGCGCCCGCAGAACCTCTACTGGCTCGACCGGGCGCGCACGCGTCTGGTGCTTGGGCCGTGCCTTGCGGTACCGCCCGCCTACGACCAGCCGGCTGCCTTCGTGACGATCGAGGGCGCCATGACGGATCCGGAAGCGCGCGGCGAAGGAACGCGTTCCGACGACATGTTCGCGCTGGGCATGACGCTGATGGCCTTCGCGCAGGGCGAGATGCCGGGCGACGGCCGCCACGATCCGGACGAGACGATCTCGCGGCGCATCGAGCGCGGCTCGTTCGACGTCTATGCCGACATGCACCAGCTTCCTGCCGTGCTGATCGACGCCATGCGCGGCCTGACGAACGACTGGGAAGGCGACCGCTGGACGGTCGAGATGCTGCGCGGCTGGATCGACGGCAAGCGCCAGCAGAAGACGCACACGGCGCCGTCCCTGCTGCGCGCGGCGATCGGTTACCGGTTCGCCGGGCGCGAGTACAAGAACGTGCGCGACCTGGCCCACGGGCTCGGCAGGCACTGGGAAGCGGCGGCACGCGAGCTGCGCAAGGGCGACGTCGCCATGTGGGTGCGCAACACGCTGGGCGACCAGAAGCTGTACGACCGCATCCTCGCGGCCATCAAGGAGCCGACGGGCGATCCGAACCCCGCGTTCGGTGACGCCACGATCGTCTCGCGCGTGTGCATCCTGCTCGATCCGATGGCGCCGGTCCGCTTCCGCGGCTACTCGATCACGCTCGACGGGCTGGGCACGGCGCTTGCCGCGGCCATGCGAAAGCCCGGCATGGCGCAGCATTTCGTCGACCTGATCCGCGCGCGCGTGCCGGGCGCCTGGGCGCATGTCCACAAGCTGGCCGGCGGGAAGAACGCGCCGCCCAACGGCTTCGTCGAGCGGGTGTCGAAATGGATCGACGATCCCAGCCCCGGCAACGGGATCGAACGCTGCCTCTACGAACTCAACCCGAACCTTCCCTGCTTCTCGGACATGGCGGCAGGCATGTGGGTGTCGGAACCGGGCCACGTGCTCGAGGCGCTCGAGGCGTCGGCCGGCGTCGAATGCAAGCCCGTCGATCGCCACGTCGCGGCGTTCCTCGCCGTGCATGCCGGAGCCGATCCCGCACAGATCAAGGCCCTGATGAATCCCGAGCAGGCGGACGTGCAGGGCGGGCTGTCGGCCCTGCGCCTGCTCGCCGCCCTCCAGGCGGAGTTCGGACCGCCGTCGGTGCCCAAGCTCACGGCGTGGTGCGCCGGGCTGGTGCGCCAGTTCGTCGACGAGCTGCGCCACCTGCCGCTGCGCGCCACCCAGCTTGCGCGGCTCAACAAGGTTTCCGCCGAAGGCGATCTCGTGCAGCTTCTCGACCTCGTCGACAACGAACGGATGCGCGAAGCCGACAGCCGGGGCTTCGATGCCGCGCGCGCATCGTACGTGAACGCCCAGGCGGAGATCTTCGAGATCCGGAACGGCAGGTCGGCGCGGGCCGAAGCCGCGCGCCGCAACGGGAAGGAGGCCGCGGCGATCGTCTCGGCCTGCCTGTCCGGTGCTGCCGGCATCTGTACTCTCGTCGTGAAGCTTCTCTGATGGCGAGAAAACCCAAAGCCGCACGCGCGCCCCGGCGCAACCTCGTCACGACCGCCACGTCCACTGCGGGCGTCCTTGCGGTCGTCGCGTGGCTGGCGTGGAACGTGCCGTGGCTCTGGCTGTTCGTCGCGGCCGGCCTGATGCCCACGCTCGCCGCCTATATCGCCGACCCGAGCAGGGAGAAGAACGATGTGATCTCCGTGGGCACGCTCAGCGCCAGCGCCATGCTGCCCTTCCTGCTCGACGGGCTGGCTTCGGCCGGGCGCACCGGCGGGCGCGAGATCCTCGGCAACCCGTTCGCGTGGTTCTCGGTCTACGCGGCCGCCGCGTTCGCCTGCGCGACAAGCTGGATGTTTTCGGTCTGCGTGAAGACCGTCTACGAAGTGCAGGCCGACGCGCGCCTGCGCCGTCTGCGGACCCATCTGGAGAATCTCGTCGCCGAATGGGGCGAGAGCGTCCGCGACGAGTTTCCGGGGCGCGGCGGCGCGTAGGCGGCACCTGCAAACGGCCTTGACATTTTAGGCTTTTTAGCCTAGTTAACGGTTTGTGAATCCTTAACAGGGTAGATTCCTCCGTTTCGTTCCGTGCTTCCGATTCGGGGGTACGGGCCGGGGCGGGGAGGACGTTCCGAGGACATGGCCGAGCCAGCGAACATCGTCGAACCGGAAGAGAAGGACGCCCCGGCGGGGCCGTCCGGTCCGAGCGTTTCGCTCGGCAACCGGTTCCAGATCTTCCCGTCGACCCCGATCACCGAGATGTCGTCGGCGACCGTTCGCGCCTATGTCGCGACCGACACGCGCGATCCCGGCCTGCCGCGCGTCGCCCTGGTGTGCAGCAACGAACTGCCTGCGCGCCTGGAAGGTGCGAAGGCGATGAAGTCGATCGACCGGCCGGGCCTGCTGCGGCTCTACGATTTCGGCCTCGTCGACTGGCCGGGCACCACCGGCAAGCGGCTCGCGCTGATCTACGATTTTCCCGAAGGCGGCCTGCTATGGAACCAGTCGGGTCCGCGCGACGCGTGGACGCCGCCCAAGATCATCAGCCATCTGCTCAGCCCGATCGCCGGCGCGCTGTCGGAGATGTTCCTTCGCAACGTCATCCATCGCGCGGTGCGCCCGCAGAACCTCTATTGGCTCGACCAGGCGCGCACGCGCGTGGTGCTGGGCCCGTGCCTTGCGGTCCCGCCCGGCTACGACCAGCCGGCCGCCTTCGAGACGATCGAAGGTGCGATGGCCGATCCCGAAGCGCGCGGCGAGGGCACGCGCGCCGACGACATGTTCGCGCTGGGCATGACGGTGATGGCCTTCGCGCAGGGCTCGATGCCCGGCGGCGGCATGGACCCGGAAGAGGCGATCTCGCGGCGCATCGAGCGCAGCTCGTTCGACACCTTTGCCGACATGAACAAGCTTCCCGCCGTGCTGATGGACGCCATGCGCGGCCTGACGAACGACTGGGAAGGCGACCGCTGGACGGTCGAGATGCTGCGCGGCTGGATCGACGGCAAGCGCCAGCAGACGACCCAGACCGTGCCGCCGCTGCTGCGCGCGGCCAAGGGGCTGAAGTTCGGCAACCGCGAATACAAGAACGCGCGCGACCTCGCGCACGGCATGGGCAAGCGCTGGGAAATCGCGGCGCGCGAGCTGCGCAACGGCAACATCGCCATGTGGGTGCGCAACACGCTGGGCGACCAGAAGCTGCACGACCGCATCCAGGCGTCCGTCAACGAGCCCACGGGCGATCCGAACCCGACCTTCAACGACGCCACGATCGTGGCGCGCGCGTGCATCCTGCTCGATCCGATGGCGCCGGTGCGCTTCCGCGGCTACTCGGTCACGCTCGACGGGCTGGGCAACGCACTGGCCGCCGCGATGCGCAAGCCCGGCATGGGCCCGATCTTCGCCGACCTGATCCGCTCGCGCACGCTGGGTGCCTGGGCGCATTTCCACAAGATGGCCGGCGGCAAGCACAGCCCGCCGAACGGTTTCGTCGAGCGGCTGTCGAAATGGATCGACGATCCCGCTCCCGGCAATGGCATCGAGCGGTGCCTCTACGAGCTCAACCCCAACCTGCCGTGCTTCTCCGAGATGGCGGCGGGCATGTGGGTGTCCGAGCCCGACCACGTGCTTGAGGCGCTCGAGGCGGCGGCCGGTTCCAGCCGCAAGCCGATCGACCGGCACATCGCGGCGTTCCTCGCCGTGCATGCCGGTGCCGATCCCGCACAGATCAAGGCGCTGATGAATCCCGAGCAGGTGGACGTGCAGGGCGGACTGTCGATCCTGCGCCTGCTCGCCGACCTGCAGGCCCAGTTCGGGCCGCCCTCGGTGCCCAAGCTCACCGCGTGGTGTGCGGGACTGGTGCGCCAGTTCGTCGACGGGATCAAGCACCTGCCGCTGCGCCAGTCGCAGATCGGCCAGCTCAACAAGGTGTCGGAAGAGGGCGATCTCAAGCAGCTCCTCGACCTCGTCGACAACGAGAAAATGCGCGAGGTCGACAGCTGGGGCTTCGACGCCGCGAAGGAAGCCTACGCCGCCGCCGAGATCGAGATCGTCGAGTTGCGCAACGGCGCCAAGATCCGCACCGCCTATGCGATGCGCACCGGCAAGGAAACCGCCGCACTCACCGCCGCCAGCCTATCGGGCGTGGTCGGCATCGGCTCGCTGCTGCTGAGGCTCTTCTGATGGCCAAGAAACCCAAACCGAAGAAGGCGACCGAACGCAGCCCGATGACGCTGGCGACCGCCGGCGTGGGCGTGCTCGCCGTGCTCGCGTGGCTGGGCTGGAACGTGCCGTGGCTGTGCCTGTTCGTCGTCGCCGGCATGCTGCCCACGCTCGCGGCACTGGTGACCGACCCGGCGCGCGAGAAGCACGACGCGATCGCCGTCGGCACGCTCAGTGCCGGCGCCATGCTGCCCTTCCTGCTCGACGGGCTGGCTTCGGCCGGGCGCACCGGCGGGCGCGAGATCCTCGGCAATCCGTTCGCGTGGTTCTCGGTCTATGCGGCGGCCGTCTTCGCCTACGCGCTGTGCTGGCTGTTCCCGATCGTCGTAAACACGATTTATGAAAGCCGCGCGGAGAACCGGCTGCGCGCGCTGCAGCGCCGCCAGCAGAACCTGATCGCCGAATGGGGCGACGGCGTGCGCGAGGAGCCGCCGGTCAACGCGGGCTGATCAGCGCCGCCTGACGGCTTCCAGGCGCGCCGCCTCGGCCGAAGCCGCATCCGCCTTCACCGCCTTCTGCAGCTTCTCGAACGCGCGCACCTCGATCTGGCGCACGCGCTCGCGGCTGATGCCGTGGATCTGCGCTAGGTCTTCCAGGCGTGCGGGCTCGTCCTTCAGGCGCCTTTCGACCAGGATCGCGCGCTCGCGCGCGTTGAGCGTGGCCAGCGCCTTGCCGAGCAAGGCGCGTCGGCGCGCGGCTTCCTGGTCGTCGGCAAGCTTGATCTCCTGGTTGGCCGTCTCGTCGACCAGCCAGTCCTGCCATTCGCCGGTCCCTTCGCCGTCGCCGCGGACCGGCGCGTTGAGCGAGCCGTCGGGCCCGGCGAGGCGCCGGTTCATGTCGACCACGTCCTGCTCGGGCACGTCGAGATCGGTCGCGATCTTCTTCACCGCCTCGGGCGACAGGTCGCCCTCGTCGATCTGCTTCATCTGGCCCTTGAGCCGGCGCAGGTTGAAGAACAGCTTCTTCTGTGCGGCCGTCGTGCCGATCTTCACGAGCGACCAGGAATGCAGGATGTACTCCTGGATCGACGCGCGGATCCACCACATCGCGTAGGTGGCGAGGCGGAAGCCGCGCTCGGGCTCGAAGCGGCGCACGGCCTGCATCATGCCCACATTGCCTTCCGAGATCAGCTCGGCGACCGGCAGGCCGTAGCCGCGATAGCCCATCGCGATCTTGGCGACGAGCCGCAGGTGCGACGTGACGAGGCGGTGGGCGGACTCGGTGTCCGCGCGCTCGCGCCACGCCTTGGCCAGCATGTACTCCTCGTCGGGTGCAAGCATCGGGAACTTGCGGATCTCGTCGAGATAGCGGCGCAGGCTGCCTTCGCTGCTCGGGACGGGCAGGTTCTTGATCATCGCCGCATCCCGAGATGCTTGGCCGCCGACGCGAGCTTCGCGCGCAGCGCTTCCAGATCGCTCGCATAGGGTCGCTCGAAGCGCAGCTTCTTTCCGGTTTCCGGATGCTCGAAACCCAGCACGAACGCGTCGAGCGCCTGGCGCGGGAACGCGGCCATCGCCGCGTCGAGCGGGTCGGCCGGTGTGCGCGGCTTGCGCCCGTACGTGGCGTCGCCGACGAGCGGGCAGCCGAGTGCGGTGAGATGCACGCGGATCTGGTGCGTGCGCCCCGTCGCGAGCTTGCATTCGACCAGCGCCGCGCGGTCGGAGAAGCGCTCGAGCGTGCGATAGTGCGTGCGCGCCGCCTTGCCGCCCGAACCCACGACTGCCATCTTCTTGCGGTTCTTCGGATCGCGGCCGATGGCGCCTTCGATGTCGCCCTCCGCCGGGCGCGGCACGCCGCGCACGATGGCGGCATAGAGGCGTTCGACATCGTGGCGCGCGAACTGTGCCGCGAGATGGCGGTGCGCGCGGTCGGTCTTCGCGGCGACCATCAGGCCGCTCGTGTCCTTGTCGAGCCGGTGGACGATGCCCGGCCGCTCGACACCGCCGATGCCCGACAGCGAGCCGCGGCAGTGCGCCAGAAGCGCGTTGACCAGCGTGCCGCCGGCGTTGCCGGGGGCGGGATGGACGACGAGGCCGGCCGGCTTGTCGATGACGATCAGGTGCGAATCCTCGAACGCGACCGTGAGGGCGATGTCCTGCGCCTCCTGGTGGGCCGCGCGTGCGGCGGGCACGTCGACCTCGAGCGGATCGCCCGCTTTGACCTTGCGCGACGGCTCCGTTATCGTCGCGCCCGCGACACGGACCCGGCCTTCCTCGATCAGCGCCTTCAGGCGGCTGCGCGACAGGCCGGCCGGATGCAACGCCGCCAGCGCGCGGTCGAGCCGCTCGCCCGCCAGCCCGGGCGGGACGCGCGTCTCGAAACTCTCGGAGCCGGTATCCATGCCGAACTTGGTACCCGACATGCGCGTCCAAATCCACCCATGCGCGCACTGAAAGCGGTCGTTTTCGCGCTCGGCACGCTGTGCCTGGGCGCTTTCGGCGTTCTCGTCTATCTCGTCGTGGCCGGAAGCTCCGCGAAGGTCGAGCGGCCCGCCGCCGGGCCCGCGGCACCCGCATCGGCCGGCTGGGGCGAAAGCGATCTCGGCATGCCGCCAGGCAGCCGGATCCTGTCCGTGCAGGCCGCGGGCGACACGCTCGCCATCCATCTGCGCTTGCCCGACGGGGCCGAGCGCGTCGTCGTCTTCGATCCGCGTGCCGGCCGCGTGCTCGGGCGCATCGCTCCGGGGGTTCCATGAATTTCGCGTCCGACAACACGGCACCGATGCATCCGCGCGTCCTCGAGGCGATCGGCCGCGCCAACGAAGGCGCCGCGATGCCGTACGGCAACGATCCGCTCGCCGCACAGGTCGAGAGGCGGCTCGCCGAACTCTTCGGGCGCGAATGCGCGGTCTTCCTCGTGTCGACCGGAACGGCGGCCAACGCGCTTTCCATCGCCGCCGCCTGTCCGCCGTGGGGGGCCGTCTACTGCCATCCCGAAGCGCATGTCGACGACGACGAATGTGGTGCACCGGAGTTCTACACGGGCGGAGCGAAGCTCGTGGGCGTGCCCGGCGCCAACGGCAAGCTCGATGCCGCATCGCTCGACGCGGCGCTTGCCGGTGCCGGCAAGGGCACGGTGCATCACGTGCAGCCGGCATTGCTGTCGCTCACCAACGCGACCGAGGCGGGCACGGTCTATACGCCCGCACAGACCGCCGCACTCGCCGAAGTGGCGCACCGCCACGGTCTCAAGGTGCATGTCGACGGTGCGCGCTTCGCCAACGCGCTGGCGCATCTGGGCTGCACGGCGGCCGACGCGACGTGGAAGGCCGGGGTCGACATCCTGTCGTTCGGCGCCACCAAGAACGGCTGCATGGCGGCCGAGGCGATCGTCGTGTTCGACAGGGCGCTGGCCGAGACGCTCGCCTTCCGGCGCAAGCGCGCGGGCCACCTGTTCTCGAAGATGCGCTTCCTCGCCGCACAGATGGACGCCTATCTCGACGGCGGGCTGTGGCTGGAACTGGCACGCCATTCCAACGCGATGGCCAGTCGCCTCGCCGAGGGCCTGCAGGCCATCCCGGGTGCCCGGCTGGCGCACCCGGTCGAGGCGAACGAGATCTTCGTCGAACTACCCGAAAAGGCCATCGCCGCGACCGAGGCGGCCGGCTACCGGAGCTATCGCTGGAATGGGCCCGGAACGCGGCTCCTGCGCCTCGTTTCGGCCTGGTCGACGAAGCCGGAGGACGTCGAAGGTTTCGTCAAAACGGCCCGTTCCGCGCTCGCTTGATTCGCGCCCCCCGATGGGCTAAACCCTCCGCTCGTCGCAGCGGGTCCCCATCGTCTAGAGGCCCAGGACGGCACCCTCTCACGGTGCAGACCGGGGTTCGAATCCCCGTGGGGACGCCAGCACTTAGCGCCGGATCAGTTAATTAAAAACTGCCCTTGGCTACTATTTGGCTTCTATCTGGGCTTTAGCACGCTTTGAATTGATGACGTGTCACCGCAAGTTCGGACTAGCACTATCGAGGGTCGAAGATTCGCTCACTCGAAAGTCAGCGCCTCGGCGCTGAGAAATTATTGGAGCGATCAACGATGGAAGTGAACCCCGACGCGCTGAATTGGCTAGATGCGCATCAGGGGCTTGCAACGTGGGCACAGGGAGTGTTCACGTTTGCGGCGGGCTTGATCGCTATAGGGGCCGCGTGGATCGCCTATCGCGGGGCAAAGGTTCAGGCCGACGTATCGGAGAAGATCCATCGCGAGACGGTGGATAATGATCGACGCGCACTAGCCGCCGCTTTGTGGGCGGAGCTCAGTGACTGCCGGAACCTGATTGCACTGATGATTCGTAACATTGGGGGTGCCAGCACAATCTATGCCGGCAGCGTGATCTATACCCGCCCTCTCAACTTTGAGATCTACGAAGCGAACTTGGGTGCGATCGGCATATTGCCCTCCGATGAGGCTTGGGCGACCGTCCAGACCTACAAGGCAATCCGTCGACAGCAGGACGAGCTGGCGGCTCAAACCGCCGACCTGGCGGGCGTGATGAAGACCAGAAGTTCAGAGCAGGTCGTCGCGGATCTCCGCCGATTGCTGCCCGTCATCGATATAACACTGAGTAAACTTGCGGCAATCGCCAAGCTTGACCCAGCAATCACCAAATTGATCGAGGAAACCTTCAAGAAGATTTCGGCCGCATAGAGATCTCTTCGCAGCCACCCCCGATGCTGGCGGCTAGCGGCGCCTGTCGTCTACGCGAACCCCCAGCATGTGTTAGATGTAAAGAACGTGGCCCATTTTACGCCGGCCAATCCATTCCGGGTTTCAACAATGAATGAAGACCCAAGCGATCGAGAAGTCGACACAGAACAAGTCGACTACGTCGAGCCGGAAAAAATTCATCCCGGAGCTTTAGCTGGCTCACTCGGCCGCCTGCACCTCCTTGGAGACGACGCCTTTCTCCGGATGCAGGCAACGAATGTCGGCATGGTCGATGTGCTTTTGATGCGTATGGAGAAGCAGATTCGGGCGACGCTCTGCGACGACCGTCCGGATATGGAAATCGGGTTCTTGCTGTCTGCCTTGACGCAAATGTGGATCTTTGCGGTGTACGAGCTTCTCCGGACCTGGCGAGTACGCGCGAACACGGCGCTCAAATTGCTCCGCGAAGGTAAACTCACGAAGCGAATTGAAGAGCTCGAAAGTGAAAAGGAGCCGGAGCACATCGGTCGCAAGATGCTGGCGAGCCAATACCGACAGGCACTCAACAATCCCAAGATTGAGAAAGAGCTTGAAGAGCATCTCCGACGCATCTTCATTCCCTTTGTACGCCTCGATTCGCTTCGCGTGACGCTTGCAAAGCATGAGGTCAAAGGCAATCGTGGGTCGATTGCCGTTGCTCCCGGCTACGGCCGATTCAATTTTTCGTGTGGTGCCATCGAGTACCCGATGGGCAGGGACGACGCCATTGTTGGCTTCATCAATCGCCGCGATGTAGCGGACGACTTCAGGGGCATCTGGGAGAACGACGCGCCCAAAGATGGGGATATTGCTTCATTTAAAGCGTTCTTGAAGGGGCCGCCAGAGCCACCCTTCGGAGACCCTGGACAATAAAAGTCAGGTGGCTAGCCACCTTTCCTCAAGACTCGATCCAGCGGAGTGGGAATGGTACGAAGTCGGTCAGCCGCATACTGTTGGAACCGCGCCCGCGCTTGATCAGGGCTTATCATTTTATAAAAGCGAAGTGCGTTGCCGTATTCCGCCGGCACTTCGAGGGGTTCATGTTCATAGATCGGGAACTGACCCCATTTTGATATGACGCGATCAATCTGAGTTGCTTGGCCGATGTGCTTGAACTTGTCGTCATTGAAGTAGATGACAAGGCATCCAATTTCTTGCGCTTGGATGCTTTGAAGTTCTCTGGCAATCAGCCATCTGATGAACTTCCCGTTCGCAAATATGCTGCGATCGAGCATTTCTTTAACATCCCGATAGACAGGGTCGTCCCAGAGGCCAAGCGTATACGCCGCACAGTTACAGGTGTCATCACTATCCTCGACATAGCGAATGGTGTGCTGAAATCTCGCTCTCAACTCTTCGATGCGTTCCCGATGCTCATCGAGGTGCAAGCGCCCCAAGTCGAGAGCCATGCGGAGTTCAAGCAGATTGGCTCTTTCGATCAATGCCCAACACCTACTGCGTCACTCCCCGCGGCCCTTAGGTGTCCGCTCGGCCAGTGAGATTTGTCCGAGGGCTGTCCTAGTTTTAACCAGCAACAGCGGATCACGTCGCCCCCAACCAAATCCCTACCGCTGCCAAGATTGCCGCCACACTCGAGGCTATGGCGGCGCGTTTGTTCAGCCTTCCGCTTAGGTTCAGGGCATCGACAAGTGCATGCTGGTCATTTCGCGATAGTCCACCCGAAATCCCACCAGAAATAGCGTGCGCTCGGGGGTACTTCACCTGAGATGCCATCCACCACAAATGAGCAGCGACGGCACTGGCGGCGGCCGCGGCGAAATTCAATATTTGTGCGGCGGACATGTCTCCTCCACATATGTGTTCATTGCGCGCAATGCGTTTGGTGGCTAAACGTCGGTGCCTTTATGCACCTCAAAATGCCGGTCGAATAAGTACCTGGATGCTTTCTGAATTTCCCTTAACAGATCATCGCGGCTTGAGGTGATGTTCCCAATTCCAACGACTTGTGTAGAATCGAGTTCTTCATAGAATTGCGCAAAATCAACGACTACAGAGTGAAGTAGGTTTATCGCCGTAATCTTTGCATTGAAAAAGCCCGGGCCGGGCAAAAGATGTGTTTTTAGAGCAGCGATTGCCGCAGTGGTTTTCTCGACCCGTTCCGACGCAACGTCAATCATACTAAGAATTTCCGGTGCTATGCTGGCGAGTTGCATTCGTAGTTCCGGCGGAATATCGCGGTATGTAACGATCTCCTTCATGTCATAGCTGTGAATTTCCGGGCCGGATTCTGTGTACGCAACGGTGTCGAGAACCGACCTAAGTGCCGAAAATCTCGGATACGGAAACGGCAACGAACTTCTTAAAATGAAACCGACCAAAAGATTCCGTCGGTCATCATCTCGTCGCCTGGCCTTCTCCACCTGCCATACGACGGCCCATGCTGCGCCGCCTGCGCCGACAATACCGCCGACAATGCTAGCCAAGGCACCTGCTTGTTCGTGGACCTTTGACGCTGCAATAGCACCAAACGTCCAAATCCCGACAGCCGTAGCAAATAGTATCCCGACGACCAGCAAGATATTGCGGCTCAAATCTTTTGCGGCCTGATCCTCTGTGCCTATTCTGTTCATACTTCGAATCTAGCGGCAACTCGCCTCCAAGAGCAATCACCGGTCGCATGCGGTCCGCCTATTTGTCATCGGGACGAGGAAATTTGAGATGCACGGGGGCTACCGGCGTCTCTGCTTCAGCTCGCTTACCGGTTGATCCTGACCCTTTATTCGGGTCCAAAGGTCAAGCCCGGTCAGGTCAACCTGCCATGTCCAGACATACTGCTCCGAGAAAAAACACCATCAACCTTGTTTTGTGTCACGAAAGACATACTGCCGATGCCACGAAAGATATTTGCGATGCCCCGCGGCAAGATCGCGCACACCCACTGGAAACTCGAGTCCTAGGATCGCTCTCGAGCCCTCGTCAAGCGCCGTACTTATGACGATCGCGCCATCGTCCTGCACAGTAATAAATCCGAGATCGAACACAGCATCGAGATGTGGTGCAAGCAGAAAGCCATTATAGACGTCCAATCGCTCAGCGTCGCTTTCGCAATCAGCCCATGGCTTTATGTGGCTTGCGCGCAAGAGCGCAGGCACCGCGAGTCCAGTGACGGCACAATGCCCCTCCCAAAGCTCAATGAGGCCGTCACGGAACAGATTTTGCCCAACACGCTGAACGACGAGTCGCTCGGCCTCTGTGGTCTTCGGCAACGCAGCAACTTGCTTTTCGAATGTGTGAAGGAGCTCGTTCGGCAGCATCTTCGCGAGCTGAAACGCTCGTCGAAGAAGCCGATGGAGCGCGGGAGCATCGGGCACGGTTCTCCCACCCGCGGCTTCATTCGGCATGGGCGCAACCAAAGGAGTGCCGTGTTCACTGAGGGCATTAAATACGTTGTGCTGCGAAAACGCAGCAAGGACCATGGCGTCACCGGAAGACCTAAGCCACACGCGCAGCGGACACTGCGTACTCGCGAAGGCGAGCCATTCACCCACAGGCGCAAGCGCCCGGTCGAAGCCGTTGTCGGTCGCAGCCTTCTCGAGACGCGTCTGGATTAACGGCGAGATGGTCATCGCCCCACCCCGAGCTGACCGTACAGCGCGGCGAGCCTCGCGCTGATGAAGCCTTTTGCGCGCTGGTGCGCAAGTAACGCCGCAATACGCTGCGGCCGCTCGGCCGGAGGAAAGGCCTCCTCCGCCTCAATTGCAGCCTCGCGGGCCACGCGGAGCGCAGGGTGATTAAGATTTAATGTGCTACGGGCAACGGGTGGCCCCTGCTGATCCTCGAGCGCGATCTCGAGCGCCTGCCGGATCTGTACTGGCACGGTTACATCGGTGCGGACGTACATCTGGCCACCGCCTGTGAAACACAGGACGTCCTCGTACCGGAAGAAAATTGGCCAAGGCAGATTCAGCGCGACGTTCTTCTTTCTATCGTCACAGGTGTCAACGGTCCGACACGAGAGGTGGAGGTTGCTCCAGTCGAACACCTGGTGAAGGAACAGACTCAGGGGGTTCCAGTGTTCAACGGGTGGCGGCGGCTGTGCCTCATCGATCTCCCTTTCGCAGTAGATGCAAAGGTAGCGCTGCTCCACGAAGAGTGGATCGCGCAGATAGCGCTTGTGCATGCAGCTAAACTCTGCCCTTGCATGCGCGACCGGGTCCGCCGCCGTCGCTCGGCTTGCCTGGTACGCTGCGTCAGCCGCGGCCAGCGCGCGCGGAGCCTGCCCTGGCGGCGAGACGTTCGCTGGCGGCGGTCCTTTGGTCAATCCGCGCATTGGTCACAGCCGCTCTATGCGCGTCATGCGACGAATGAGGTCGGGGTCGAGCGTACCCCACTGCGTGAGCAACTCGGCAAGTTGTCTCTTTGCATCCTCACGGTTTCCGGCGTCGATTGCGTCGTCGAGGGCGGCGAGCTTCTTCGCACCTTCCTTGTCACGATCGTCTGTGCCGAAATACTCGCGCATAATCGAGTTACTGTCGCGGCCTTCAACGTGAATCGTGTCAGCCCACAGCTTCCCGCCGCGAATCAGCCTCACCTGCCGATTTAGTGCGCTGCTCAGCACCTGTGGGGAGTGCGTCGTCACGATGAACTGTAAACGCGGGAAGATCTGACGGAGACCGTCGAGGACGACACGCTGCCAGCGTGGGTGTAGGTGCAGGTCGATCTCGTCGATTAGCACCACGCCTTCCAGCTTGCTGGAGGCTTCGCCTGCGTCCTGCTCATTGAGCATCACGGCCCGACGCGCGAGATCAGTCACGAGCGAGAGGTAGGCGTGAAAGCCGTCGGAAAGCTCATTCCAAGTTGCAACCTGCCCATCCTCGAAGCGCACGACGGGGCTGCGTTCCTTCGGGTCGTACCAAGCACGCGTCACGCCGGGCGTCGCCCTTACGACGGTGTCCATCACCGCCGTGGCCAGGAATCGCTCCGGCTCGCCGTTCTGTCTGCGCACGGTGTCAGAGAGTATCTCCTCGAGGAGCCACGTCAGTAGCGCGGAATCGTCCTGCGCCGGATCGAGCGAAGAAGCGTAGCCCTCCCAGCGATCTGGGCGCGTCGGGGGAGGCTTTGTTGAGGCCTTGCCACGGCCCATGCGATCAACACCGTAGAAAGCGAAAAGCGGCCAGCGCGAGCCGGGTATGCGTACCTTTTCGATGGCAGCAAGCACTGAGGCGTAGGTGGACGTCTTGCGGTTCGACGCTGGGTTCAGGGTGTTTGACCACGTGACGGACTCCTCGTCGCCAACCTTCGCGGTCCATGCAAGGGTGCATTCACCAGCGGCTTCGCGTTGGCCACGCTCGTCGAGTGTGATCTTGCGCGCGTCGCGCTGAGCATCGAGCTTCAAGGTGCGCGGCGCGCCGGTTTGGAACGCCGTTAGCCCTGCCGCGAGCGCGGTGAGGACAGCAGTCTTGCCGCCACCGTTCTCGGCGAAGAGCAGCGTCAGGTCGTCCTCGAGCCGCAGCTCGAAGTGCTCGAAGCACCGGAACTGATCGAGGGTGAGCTTCTGGAAGCGAAAGGTCATGAGGCCCTCCTGGGCAGGCCGAGCGGCGAGACATACGGTATACTGCTGGCCGCAGCGGCCGCGAGCGCGTCGTAGCACTCGAGCACGATGCGCTTGGTGCGGAATTCGCCGTGGGCCTTCTCGTCGTTCTTCTTCACGACCGGGAAGGTATCCAAGATGTAGTCCACGTCAGCACGCGCGAAGCCATAGAGGTGGAAGAACGCAGCGTCGAGCTCCGCGCGTAGGGCGGAGCGGCGCGAGGGGTCCCAGAGGTACGGTGGCCCCTCATCGCCGACGTCGCGGGCGAAGGGCTGGAGATCCCAAGCGGAATAGGTCAACTCGACGACGCGTGGGAGTAGCCAATCGCGCACGATCTGCTCACCCGACCACGCAGCTTCGGTGCCGTAGACAGATGGCGCAAGGACGGGCAGCTGCTTGAGATAGCCATAGGTCAGGTGTGTACCGCCGATCTTCTGCCGTGCAGCGTAGTCGAGCGCAAAGCTGCACAAGCAAGCATAGAGGCAAGCCGTTACACGTGGGTCGACTGCTGCGAACAGCAATGGATTTGTATGACCCACCGCGACGCGCGGAACTAGTGATGCGATGACGGTGCGCTCGTTGTGAGCGTTCGTGATATCACGCCACCCGAGAAGCCATCCCTTGTCCCAGTGCTCGGCAATTCGCGCCTCCACTTCGTCGTGGAAGACCCAGTACCCGGGCATGGTGGCGGCGTGGGGATCGCCGTGCTCTAACTCGGTCAACTTGGGAAGAGTGCCCTTGTTCAGGTTGGCTTGCGTCGCATTTTTAAAGGTTGAGAACCGGTGATCGTAATGGTGCACCATCTTCGCTTCGATAAGCGGCAACGCGCGCCTTTCACCCAAGACGAATTCGTTGCTGCTCAGCTTCCAGCCTGCTGCCTCTAGCTCGCCGCGCGTGCGGAAAAGGCCCGAGTCGTTAGCCATGTCGAACATGCGCATGAAGCGCAATCCCCATGGGTTGCCTTCGGGATCATCCTCACGCCAAAGGATGTTTGCGCGGCGGTACATCGCGAGATTGAGGTCGACGTCCCGCCTGGTTGGAAACGTCGGGAATGTCCTCGTGTTTGGGTTGAGAGTGGCGATCTCCGAGGCAGTGAGACGATATCGCCGCGCAGGATCAGAGAGCGCTTCGCTCCTCCGCGCGAATGCAACAACCTCAGCGGAATCGGTAGTTCGCCCCCGACCTCCGAGCGTCAGAAGTACAAAGCGGAACATGTTGTTCACGCCGACGAAAATCCGCTCTTCGTTCTCAAAGTGAAAGATGGCAAGCAGAGTCTTCTTAGTCACCGCGCTCTGAAAGAAATCTTTCGTCGTGTCGTCGGTTGCTATGCCCGCCGGCACGATAAAGCCTGCGCACCCCTGCGGACCTAGAACGTTTCGGTTGTGTTCCGCGAAGATGGCGTAGGTATTGATGTCGCCCTTGCCGCACAGCGGATAGCGCCCCGACTGTCGGATCAAGTGACTCTCGCCCTCCGCCCTGCGGCTTGCGGCTGTCCACTCCTTCCACAGATCTGGGTTCGTCGTAGGCAAGTGCGCAATGAGCTTCTTGCGAGCCGCTGCATTCTGCGCAGTCGCGATCTCCTTGTCTCGCGAGGCAAAGAACTCTTGCTCCTGCAGCTTCACAC
Source organism: Tagaea sp. (assembly GCA_965279565.1). Classification (GTDB taxonomy): domain Bacteria; phylum Pseudomonadota; class Alphaproteobacteria; order CACIAM-22H2; family CACIAM-22H2; genus Tagaea. The sequence goes on from OZ257249.1 coordinate 2,106,944, forward strand.
GCTCCCACGGCGGGTTGCCGAGCACCACGTCGAAGCCGCCCTTGGCAAAGACCTGAGGGAACTGCAGATGCCAATGGAAGAAGAAGTATTGGTTGGCTAACTCGACGACCATCTTCGTCGTGAGCGGTGAGGCCGTGCCCCCGTCTCGTAGCTTGCGCCACACGTCATTAGTCGGCGCAACCTCGACGAGGGGGCCCGTCTCATTCGGCCACACAAATGCGGCGCACCACGCGTCGGCGACGAGCTTCTGATGCCTGTACGCTTCTGATGTCAGGATGCCAGTCCAGTGCCGCTCTTTGTCGGCGAGGGCCTGGACGTTGTCGTCGCGGGCAGCGTCAAGGTCAGCGACGGCCTGTGTTACAGCCTTCGCCTCGTTGCGGGTCCGGGAGCCAAAGTCGAGGGTGGTCTGCGTCGCCTCGACCTTGTTCTTCTTCTTGAGCGCGCTCGCAGCCTTCTTGTTGTCGCCCTCGATCGGATCCCACGCCGCGTCGGGGATGCCGCTCTCCATTAGCGTGGGTGTGGTGCCAAGCAGCGCATTGCCAAGCTGGATGTGCGAGTCAAGAAAGGTTAGCGGAAGACCCGGCTCGACAGCCTCCAGCCACAGGCTGACCTTGCATAGCTCGACCGCCATCGGGTTCAAGTCGACGCCGAAGATGCACTTCGCCACCACCTGCCGCAGCGCGCGGCGATACTCCTCGGCCGATGGCGTGCCATTCACCGTGGCGCGCGCTACGTGGGTCGCGAGCCGGCGTGCAGCTGAGAGCAAAAAATGCCCCGAACCGCAGGCTGGGTCGACGATCGACAGGCCGAGCAGCGCTCCAGCGGCGCCAGTCGGGTGTTTTGCGAGGATATCGGCAATGACGGGCTCTAGGGCGCTGTCAAGCAGCACCGAGACTAGGCTCTCGGGCGTGTAATAGCTGCCTGAGGTCTTACGATCATTGCCTCGGTAGTCGACGAGCGCGAACTCCCTGCTATCTTGGGCAATCTGTGGATCGAGCTCGAGAAGCCCCTCGTAGACGTAGCCCAGCTCGTCTGCGCCCATGTCGCGCCAGTTCACGCGCGAGAGGCCGCTCGGCTCTTTGAGCCAACAGAGCTTGGAGATGGCACCGAGCAGCGCGCGGTTATTGAGGCTCGCGACATCAAGATTGGGGCATTGCGTGGATGCGAACAGGCCGCCGAGTGCAGGCAGGCCTAGCGCGGGCTCGCCCGTAGACAGCCCGCGAAACACGATCTTCAGTGCGCCCCAAAGGTCGTCGTAGCGATCGTAGGCCGCGCGACGGGATGAGCGATCGCGTAAGCGCTTCGCGCTATAACCGAGAGCGTAGCGCTCGATCGTATCTTTTGCCGTGTCTTTGGGGTGCAGTAGATCCCGCTCCTCGATGGCAAGCAGGAAGATCAGTCGGTACGCAAGGCGGAGCAGCTCGCCGAAGTAGGCCTTCTTGGTGAGCGTGCCGTCATGGAGCGCCTTTCTCAGCGCCTGGTTCGATGGGTGCGCGAGGAAGCCTTGGCCGAGCGCGAGGAGCGACTCCTCGAAGCCACCGCGAAGGCGATCGCGGGCCCGGGACCCCTCTTCACGCGCCGAGGCGCGCCAGATCTCGAGCGCGCAGTTCACGGGCTCCTGGTTGACGCGGCCGAAACGAGACCGATGGAGCACCAGCCACGTCGCAGCAAAGTCGGGATAGAGGCCCTCGGTGAAGATGCGCGCAAGGTCGATCTCGATCCACGCCGGGCGCGTGAGGCTCGCGTTGTCGCGGACGATGCGCAGCGTGAGCCCGTCGGAGGCGAGACCCCACAGGGCATCCTTCGAAATGTTCAAGAACTCTTGTACTAGTCCGAAGGCGCTGCGCTTCCGGTGCTCGTCGCCGAATGGCGCGAGGGGTTCGTCGAGCGCGCTCTTCTTACTAGAGCGCTCGCTGGGTGCTGCGACAATGACCACTGGCACGCGCCCGGCGTTGTCGATGGCAGTGAGCGGGAAGGAGCCCTCGTCGAGAACGAGCGGCTGCTCTCCCTCTACGAGGTCGCTAAAGGCCAGTGCCTCGCGCAGCAGCGAAAGGACAAAACGACGAGATAGCGTATCGTTGTCTGCCTTGGCCTTGCGACCGGCTTCGAACTCGGCCCAATGCGCTTGGGCGATGCGCCACGAGCGCCCAATCTCGTCGCGCAACTCGATGCCCTTGGGCACGCCGTAATCAGCGGGATTTTGCTGCGGCGCCTTGAGCTGGGCCGCACGCGACAGCCAGTCTGCCGCTAGTAGGCCGCCCTCGATGGAGATTGCGTCGAAGGCGAGTTCGGCCGCCCGTGCCGCGAGGTATCGTCGTGCCATTGGTCAGCCCACCTTCGGGAGCAGGACGAAGACGCCGATGACGTCTGGTCTGGGCAGTGCTTCGACCTGCGCGCTGCGCTCCCGGGTCTCGGCTTTCTCGTCCCGGTAAGCAGCAGCGCGAACGCGCAGGTGATCGTCGAGGAGGGCGTCGGCGCGCTCCCTCGCAAAGGCCTCCAGCTCGTTCGTTCGCTCATCTAACAGCGCGAGCGCCTTGGCGGCCTCGCGTTCGCGCACATGCGGTGGCACGTCGGCTGACGGCGGCGCATTGAGCAAGGCCAGGGCCTCTTCGCCCCGAAGAAGCTGACCGGGCTGCCCCACCCACGCGAGGCCAGTGGCTTCCTCGACGAGCAGCGTGCTATCGCGGCGGTCTCGACGAATGACGAGCTGATGGCGCAGCCGCAATAGGACCAGTGTCGTGCGCATGGTCACGGCGTCCGATACCCAACAACCGACGCGGCCGAGCACCGAGGGGGAACTGGGATCAGCGTCGCCGCTTAAACTGCGTTCGAGAAGAGTCTCGGCGAGCACTGCAACCAACGGATGGCTCCGCTGCACTGCACGACACGGCGGTGGCGCGGGATAGCGGAAGTCGATGCGCAAGGTTCCGGCCAGGCCTTCGGCTTTGAGGCGCTCGCGCACCTCTTCCGGGAGGGATGCAGTAGGCGCCTTGAAGCCATGCCGCAGCTCTTCGAGCCCCGCACCGAAGCGAGTGAGCGCGCGATCGGTGAAGCGCTTGACATCGTCCCGTCCACCAATGGCTGCGAGGCTCTTGTTCCACTCGGGCAGGACGTCTTCTGGCTTGAGGCGGCGCTGCGCGAAGATGGTACGGTTCGCCTTGGCCTTCTCCTCGGCGACCGCCCAGCCTTCCTCGAAGAGCTTGAGCTGCCTCTTGTCACTCTCGGCGGTCTCGCGTCCCTTACGCCGTAGCAGCACGCCCTTCAGCAGCGCCTGCGTGAGCGTGTGCCCCTCGTCGGGGACAGTGACGGGTACGCCGAGCTCTTTGCGAATGCGCTCGGCCTTGCGGAGGATCACTTCGAGCACCGCACCGTCGACCGGGTTGTTGATGCCGTACATCAAGGTGGCGCGCACCGTGGGACTGGTCTGGCCGAAGCGATCGACGCGGCCCTCGCGCTGCTCGTGGCGCGTGGGATTCCACGACAGGTCGTAGTGAATGACCGCGTCGAAGTGGTCCTGCAGGTTGATGCCTTCGGACAGACAGTCGGTGGCAACGAGCACGCGGGGCCCCTCGATATCGCCGAGCTTCGATATGCGCGCCTCGCGCTCCTCTGCCGGAAGCTCGCCGGTGATCACCTCAATGGTGGCATTGGGGAGGCGCTTCTTGAGGTGTTTGCCGAGGTAGTGCGCGGTGGTGATGTAGCGACAAAAGATGACGGGGTGGTAGGCGTGGCCCTTATCGTTGAGTAGCTCGACGACGTGGTCGGATACGACCTTGAGCTTCGGGTCACCAGCTTGACCGGCGAGCTTCTCTGCCTGCGCCACGAGCGCAGCGAGCGCCGGATCGTCGGTCGCCGCAGGCGGCTCAACATCATCTTCAACGAGGCTGTCCGCGTCGCCGTCGAAGAGGCGGTCGAGCAGCTCAATGCGCTCGTCGGACGACAGCTGCTCGCCCGCCCGGGTGCGGAGTGCGAGGACGGCGGCCATCGGACTCGAAGCAGCGCAACGCAGCAGCGCGAGCGTACTCCAGAAGTTCATCCGCTGCGCAGTGGCGTTGTTCTCGTCACTCACAACGATCTCCGCACAGTAGTCGAGCACAGCATTAAAAAATGCTTCCCACTCGCCCGTGAGCTTGTAAGTGAGCTCGCGAGTCTCGCGTTTCGGGAAGAGGCCTGACTCCTGCCACTCGGCGATATCGACGCGACGCCGTTGCACGAAATGGTTGCCGAGACGCTCTCGCAGCCTATCGCGCTCCTTCTTGTCGCTCGTCTCGTTGGTGGCTTGCAGCCTCTCGAAGCTACGGTCGAGGAGGCCTAGCAGGCGGTAGAAGGCGGTGTCGTCGCCGCTGTGAGGGGTGGCGGTGAGCAACACCATGTGGCGCTCGGCCAAGTCGGCCAACCCTCGCAGCAGATCGTAGCGCTGGTGGTGGCCTTGCCCGTTACCGACGCAGGCGTGTGCCTCGTCGACGATCACGAAGTCAGGGCAGTGGTGAAGGAAATGCGCGCGACGCTCCTGGCTCTTGATGTAGTCGAGACTGACGACGGTGTGTGGATAGACCTGGAAGAGGCTCATGCCCGGCGGGATGGCGCGCTCCAACCGCTTGGCGCTCGACGCGGTGACCGCGACGGTTTGCAGGTTGAAGCGCACCTCGAGCTCGGTAACCCATTGCTCGACGAGGTGGGGCGGGCACAGCACGACGCTTCGTTCGATGTCGCCGCGATCGAGCAACTCGCGAAGGATGAGCGCAGCCTCGATAGTCTTGCCGACGCCGACGTCGTCGGCAATGAGCAGGCGCACCGGGTCGAGCTTGAGCGCCATGAGCAGCGGCACGAGCTGGTAGGCGCGTGGCTCGACGACGATCTGACCAAAGCTGCGGAAGGGGCCCGCACCTCTGCGCATCGAGAGCAGAAGCGCGTCGCGGAGAAGCAGGGCGGCATCGTGGCCACCGAGCTTGCGCGGATCTGGCATGGGGAAGCGCGCCTCACGCACCTCCTGCAGCTCGAGCGGCAAGTAGATTAGAGTTTGGTCCTCCTCGGAGCCCGAGATCGGTCGCACACGCAGGGTGTCGGCAGTGCTGCCAGCAAGGACCATCCACTCGCGGCCGCGCGCGGTGACGAGGCTTCCGGGGCTGAACGCTATTATCTGCGTCATGCCGTTCTCCCCAGGACTCTACCCAAGCGCTCGAAGGCTCCCGGCCAGGTTGGTCGCGCTTCAAAGCGAATGACTTCGAAGCCGAGGTCGTCGAGGCGCGCGAGCACCTCCGGAGAGGCTGCGCCAAGGAGCGCAACAACGTAGTGCCGACGCCAGATTCGCAATACTTCAATGCCTTCGATAGCAAGCGGCTCGGCGTCGACTGGCGGCACACCACGCGCGGCGGCCTCCGTCGCCCAGTCACCAGCGGCCCCTGAAGTAGCGGTTGCGAATGCGGTCGGCGGCAGCGCCACTGAGAGCTGTACGCGGGCCGCCGCCAGGCGCAGCAGCATCGCACGCACACCTTCGTCGCGGCGGTCTATGAGCTCGTGGTCAGGCTGGTTGTAGTAGGACATCAAGCAGCGATAGCAGGCCGCGACGCACGCAGTGTTCGGCTGGTCGACGAGCAGGTGCGGGTCGCTCGGCAGCGGGGCGTCGGCGGCGAGGTCGAAGTGCATGACCTGCAGGGCCATTCGCGCGACAGCAGCCAGGCTTGCGGGCTCGGCGACAAGGCGCGCCAGCACACCAGCGCCGCCTTCGGTTGCTTCGTAGCATAGGAAGCCATTGCGTACGTCGCGCGTGGGCATGGGTTCGGCGAGAATCTCCCCCTCCTCGAGTTGGAAGACGGCCTCGATGCCACGCAGGAACGCGTGCTGCAGGGTGACGATACTGGTCTCAGTCAGCGACTCGTCGAGGGGCGTGAAGAGCAGCGCGTTCTTGTGGTCCTGTACGCTGGGAACAATCCACTGCCGAGGCGACGCAGTCGGATCCTTTTCGTCCTCAGGCTCATCGCTCGCCCAGTAACCCGACACCGGATCAATCTTGAAACCGAGAGTCTTCTTGTCCGCGCGGCGGCGAAGACCCTTGTTGAGCCGGGTAATTTCTGCACCGGGCCCATAGGCGAGGCGCGCGAGGTCGCCTTTGATGTCAACAACCGTCGCATTGCGGACGTCGAGCTCGTGGTCCCGCTGTGCCCATCTGAACGTAGTCTGCAGGTCGAAGCCTTGCCGACGCCGCTCTTCGTCGTTCGCGGTGATGCGCTCCGCCTGCTTCGTCGCGACGTTCTCGATTCGGTAAACATTTTTTACGATCTCGGCGGTACCGAGAGAGACGCCGCACGCATGGCACATCGAGGTCTGGTCGTCGAAGTGGCCCGCGCCGCACTCAACGCAGATCTTCACGGACTTTGTCGGCAGCTGCACGTCGGGCGTGGAGGCGTCGCGCCGGCCGAGCGACAGAAGCGCGCGTACGACACGATACGCGCGCCCCTCGTGGTAGACGAGGCTGTTTGGTCCAAACTCGGAGAGGGCGAGGAAGCGCGGACGTTGTAGGTAGGTCTGCTTGCCCCGCCCATCACTCGTCGCGGGCACGTAGGCCATGAGCGGCAGTCGAGGAAAGTTGTAGCCAGGCAGGAAACCCTCAGTCGCGAGGTAGCGGTAGGTGTAGAAGTCACTCGACAGGCTGTTCGTACCGCGTTGGAGTAAGTTCAGTTGATCAATTGCCTGCGCGTGGCGTACCTGAGCCGCGCGCTTCTCGGCGTACGGCGCGGCGTAGTCATCCATTGTGCGGCGCGCAGCGTCCCGTTGTGCTTCCGCCGCCGCGAAGAGGTCGCGCCACCGATCAAAGGACTTGCTGAAGCGATCGACGGCTGTGGCCGCAACAGACGCTGCGTAGGGCTCGCGCCCCGTGTACCACGGAGCATTGTCTAGCGAGAGCTCATCGGCGATGAGATCAAGCACGCGCTCGATGCGCTCGATGGCGCGAACCCGCACGCCCTCTTCAGACATCGTCGACATGAGGTCATCGCGCGGAGGGCGCTGAGGCTCCACCAGCACGAGCAGCTCGGCGATGTTTGCGTTGAGCGGAGCTTCCACACACGAAAGCCAAACAGCCTGCAAGTGACTGTCGACGAGGTCACGGTTAGCGAGGTCGAGCAGTGGCGCCTTCACCTCACCATGCACCATCGCGCGCGGGTCGCGGAAGAAGTATTGGTCGTGAGGACTCTGCGACGATGAGTACGTCAAGACCAGCGCCCCTTGCCCGCTTCGTCCTGCGCGACCACTCCGCTGCGCGTAGTTAGCGGGCGTAGGCGGCACATTCCGCATGTGCACGACGTTGAGTGCTGAGATATCGACACCGAGTTCCATCGTGGGTGAGCAGAAGAGCACTGGGAGGAAGCGACTCGACTCACCGATCTCGCGAAGGTGTGCGTCTTCGGCGGCGAGCTCTTCGCGCTCCTTCTCGCCGTAGCGAAAGCGCTTTTCGCGAATGGCACGCCGTTCACCGTCAACCTGCGCAGTGTGTTCGCGTGCTTCGAAGCCGAACAGTGGATGTACCTTTGCGCCGAGCATCGACGCGAGGTTGCCGTAGAGGTCACGAAAAAAGGCGTTCTCCGTCGAAGAACTCTCGTTTTCGTTGGGCTCACCAAGTCGAAACAGCACGGCGGCGTCGTTCAGGCGCCAGCCCGGCTGATCGAAGGGCGTGTTCTCTTGGGACACGAGGCCATGAACGGCCGCGGCGCGGAGCAAATCGCCGATCAGCGTGTCGAACTCACTTGACCTTAGGTTACGCGCAGCACCGTCACCGTTCCATAGGCGACTCTCTCGAAGCGTCTTTCCGAGTGCACTGCGTGACCCGCCGCGCACGATCAGATCGATGTCGCGCAGAGAGTTCTCTTTGCGCTTGGGCGCATCAACCATGAGCCAGCGTGCCCCACGTGGCTTTTCGTCAACGCCGAATCCCCAAGGCACACGAATGCGGCTGTGCGCACGTGCGACCATTTGCTCAAGGACGGTCGCATCGAGTACTTGGCTCTTGATCGCCATCCACTTGCGCAGGTGGTCGAACAGCTCACGGTAGAGGTTGGAGCGCACCTCGGGCGTCGCGTGCCTCAGCAGGATATGGGCATTCTCGAACTCGTCCTGGTCCGACGCTAGCGCATCAAGCCCCTGATACTCGACGCGAACCAGCCCGAGCTGCTCCAAGTTCGGGTTTGTGTAGCGCCAACCTCGGCGCTGGTCGAACCAGACGCGGTAGGCGAGGATCTGTCGGAGAGTGCTCTCGGCCTCTTGCAGGTTAAAACCCTTGAGATTCGGCTCCTGCAACCACTCAGCGCGAGAATCCTGCGCGGTGCGGTCAAAGCCAAGTGTCCGCTGAGCAGCGATGCCGAGCTCGTCGCTGCGCAGCCCTTGGGGCCCCGCCGTACGGAGCGCTCGGAGGAAGCCAGCGCGGACAAGGCTGACGAACAGGAAGTCATTGAAGTGTCCGGCCTGAAGGGCGGCGTCTTGACGGTTATCGGAGAAGCCAAGGAGCTTGCGCGTGAAGACATCGAGCCCTGACTGCGCACCGTGCATCCAGCGCAGCACGCTGGCCACGATTACAGTGGTCGCGGAGCTGCGCCCTTCGGCGGAGAGGGACGCGAGGCGGGTACGGTCGCGCGCCGAGCCGCCCTGCGCGTAGCCGCAACGAAGGCAGAAGCGAAACTTGCCGGGGATGAACCAGGCGCGGGCTCCCGAGCCGACTTGGCCATCGGGCGCGACATGCAGCTGCGAGGGGCGCGCCCCTCGATAGTAGGGCCTTAGCCGTGCGCTACCGCCCGCGTCGTATTCGATCCAGTTCTCGGGGAAGTCCTCATCTCGATCGTTGAACGTGAAATCGGAATCATCGAGCGGATGTAGAGTAACGAAGCCAAACTGCTCGACCTCGTCGCCATCATCTGCGGGCTGGTCGTCATTATCCATAGTTGGTGGCGTATCGTCGATGCTGCGTGGAAGTACTTTTTTCAACCCGCCCTCATCGACGAAGCGAACGGGATGGTACTCATGCCCGCACTCACGACAGAAGTGCACCGGATAGAGCCGTTTCTCAGGCTGACCCGGGAGAAACTGCTGCCCGTCGACGGTGACGGTGCGCTGACCGACAGGCTCAAGCGTGGAGAACGCGTGCCCCGCGCCGGAGATGAACTGATGCAGCTTGAAAGCGAAGAAGCTTTGCGCGCTCGATTGCTCGTCGTGGGTACGATCTTTCTCGGGCACACTTGATATGAGCAGCAGTTCACGAAGGGCGGTCTGGCACACCGGCTCCGGACGACCTGAAGCTGATGCCAGCGCGGTGACGGCCTCGGTGACCGTCATCGGTCGCGCCCGCACCCAGCGTTGGTCGACCTCGGAGAAGGTGACACCGAGCCGGGTCTCGACCCAGATAGACAGCGGATGTTTCGACAGCTCAGCGTTGCTGATGTTCGACGGGATGCCTGCATCAATGGCCGCGGCAAGGGCGGGCGTAACCGAGTCCGAACTCGCGGATGGGTCGGTGATGCGCTCGAGCGTCTCGACGATTATGTTGCTATCGGGAATGGAGACTGCAAACAACTTAGAGGCTACTCGCGCAACGACGCGGTTTTTGTCTTCAAGCGCCCCCTCGCTCGCCATGGTTGCAGAGGTGCCGATGCACTGGAGCTGCTCGGGACTCAAGCGCTCACGCACGCGACGCACGAGCAGTGCGACATCAGCACCTTGGCGGCCCCGGTAGGTATGCAACTCGTCCAGGACGAGGAAGCGCAGCCCAACGCAATTGTCGATGACACGCCGATCGACGTCATCCTGCCTTGTCATGAGCAGCTCAAGCATCATGAAGTTGGTTAGCAGGATGTCGGGCGGGTTTTCGGCGATACGCCTGCGCTCTTCGGCGTCTTCCTGACCCGTGTATCGGGCGAAGGTGATCGGCGACGCCCCTGTGACGTTGCTGACGAACTTGCCGAGCTCCTCGAGCTGGGAGTTCGCCAGCGCGTTCATCGGGTAGATTACGATCGCTCGGGTCCGCGCCTGACCATTCTTGCGCTTCGCGACCAGCACCTGATGGACGATCGGTATGAAAAAGCAAAGCGACTTTCCCGAACCCGTTCCCGTCGTTACGACGTAGCTCTCGCCGGCCTCCGCGAGGGCGATGGCCTGCTCCTGGTGCTTGTAGAGAGAGAGCGGCGCACCCTTTGTCTGGAAGATGTCCGCGCACACCGGGTCAAGTGCCCCTTGGGCAACCAGGCCGCGAATGTCAGTCGACCGCTTGTAGCTTGGGTTGATCTGGAGGAGCGGCTCGGGCCAGTAGCGCTCCCCAGCGTAAATCGCTTCGATCTGTTCCCTGATGTCGGTCGCATGGATCGTCGTGAACGAGGTTGCGAAGTGCTTGTACTCTTCGATGACGAAGTCACGCAGCGCAAAGACATCGAGCACAGGTGCAGAAGTCATGCGGCTCATCGATTGTTGCCTTCGGCCCCCCTCGACTCGGCGCCACTCGCGTGGACCCACGCATCGACTTGAGACAGCTTGAACTTCCAAAGGCGGCCGATCTTGTGTGCGGGCAGCCGGCGTGACTCAATCCATCGGTAGATGGACTCCCGCGCGACGCCGAGGTGCGTTGCGACGTCTTCAACGGACACCCATGGTTCAGCCGCGGTCATAAGCTTCGCTCCATGCGACGCTTATATACACTCAACGAAAAGGATGAACCAGTAGGCTAAAGACAACAAGAGCCGAGCCAAGTCGTAGGAGTCCAACTACCGTCATCATAGTCCAAACCGCGGCGCCAAAGTGTTTGGCTGCTCCCATCCGCGCAACCATAGCCGGCCCTCTAGCCGCGTTCCCGCTTGACCCGATCTCCGTTCAGCTTGAGCCCGTTAAGAGTGCCAGACTTATCCACAGGCAGTCAGGGGCTCGGGAAACTTCGGGGTTCGGAGAGAGGAAAAATTGGCGGGTTCGGTCGGATGGCAGCCAACAGCCCATGAGCAAAACAGGCGCGGCTCAACAGCTTTCGCGCTCGGCTGCGGAGGCGGAGTGTATTTTGCTTGGGTGAGGATGGCGGAGGAGAGGGGATTAAAACTCACGGTACAGCGACCTGGCCGCGCTGAAGTAGTCCTCCCCTGTCCCCCGTCAGCGCCCATAGGACAGTCTGAGCAGTTTGCGTAACGGAGTGTTTGCGGCTCATCGTCAATGTGAAAGAGACGAGGATGATAGCGCTGAAGCAGACGCCGCAGAACGGCACGGCGGAACAACATCTTCGCGATATTCGCCGCCAGACCCGCAAAAGTACACGTCGGAAGAGAATATCGTGATTGTGATTTCGGAGCTCCGCGGCGAGCGCTCGATCACCGAGCGGTCCCAGCGGGAGCGGATCGCGGGTTCTCTCGAGGCCGCGATCCCAAACGTCTTAGCTGATGGACAGGCTTCACAATGACGTCAGAGGCTGCCCCGAGCCAGGAGACTTGTCAGCGCCGCGACTTTAAGGTGAAGTCTCAGTCGAAGGTAGAGCTTTCCGTTGATGTGCAATTCGTTAAAATCAAGCAGAGGCTAAAATGAAAGCCGGTCCCGTTGAAATTGGAACACTTCTGCAGAATAGGAATCGCTATTGCGTTCCAATCTATCAGCGCCACTATGTGTGGAATCGCGAGAAGCAATGGGAGCCATTTTGGCAAGATATTCGCACTAAGGCGATCGAGAAATTAGCCGGACGCGAACGGCGGTTTTCCCATTTTATGGGTGCCATTGTGCTCGAGAGCCGGGCTAAGCCCTCTGTTAAGCAGGTTCCGTCTTTTCAGGTGGTGGATGGACAGCAGCGCCTGACAACTTTCCAGTTGTTTTTGACGGCCGCGCGCCACTACGCCCAATTTATAGGCCACGAAAGTGCCGTCGGCAACATCACGAGATACGTGCTCAACAGCGATCCCCATCTTATGGAGGATGCAGAGATCGAGATCTATAAGGTTTGGCCCACCCAGTCGAACCGAAAGCTGTTCGTAGATATCGTTGCCTCGACGAACCGTGCATCACTCAAAAATTTATATGGCGACCACTGGTATGCGAATGCGAAACGCGATCAGGTCAAGGAATACAATTCGATTCCGACAATGCTGCGTGCGTATGGCTATTTCTATGACCGCATTAAACACTCCGTTGAAACGGATGATCTCCACAATGAACTCGTAGAGGCGCCTGAGATCGAGGACGAAGTTGTTCAAGTCATCGAAGACGCCATTCCCAAGGAGCTGAAGCTCGACGCTATTTGGCAATCTCTTCTTGAAGAATTTAAGGTCGTCGAAATCGTTCTCGATGAAGGCGACGATGCTCAAGTAATTTTCGAGACCTTGAATGATCGCGGGGAGCCGTTGCTCGCTGCCGATCTTGTGCGCAACAACATTTTCCAGCGCGCGGACGCTCGTGGCGAAGATGCGGAAACTCTATTCAAACGGCACTGGAAGCCGTTTGAGGATCCGTTTTGGAGCGCTATGGAGAAGCAGGGGCGCTACAATAAGCAGAGGATCGAGTTTTTTCTTGCGAATTTTATCGCTGGCAAGATCGCGGGCGACGTCACGATCTCAAAACTATTCTCCGAGTATAAGGCCTTTCTGCGGCCGGCGCGTAACAGTACGACTCCTCGATATGCAAGTATTCAGGCGGAGATTCTGGATCTTGAGGCTTACGGCAAGATCTACAGGGAGATCGTCGAGCGCACGTCTGGCTCTCCACTTGCGCTGTTCTCGGCGCGACTCCGGCCTTGGGATGTCACCACCATCAACCCTCTTCTTCTCCGACTTTGGTCTAGCGCCATGGTCGATGCCGAGAAGCAGAGAGCGCTCGATCTTTTACTTTCTTTGATTGTCCGACGAGCCGTGTGCGGTCTCACGTCCAAAAACTACAACAACCTTTTCCTCACAGTGATTGCCGATCTCGAGAAGAAAGGGTGGAGCTACGAGAATCTACGCGCGTATTTGGTCGGCATGACATCGGAGAGCGGCCGTTTCCCGCACGACGCAGAATTTGAAAACGCCATTATTTCGAAACCGCTCTATAACACGATCGGATCCGCAAAGGTCCGGGCTCTGCTTTCCGAAATAGAACTCTTCAAGCGCGGAAAGAAGCAGGAGGATAAGTTTCTGCCGAGCGATTTGACTGTTGAGCATATCCTGCCGCAGTCATGGCGGCAGCACTGGCCGATGGGCGGTAGCGCGCAGCCGACGGACGCTGAGTTCAACCAAGCGCTCTATGCGGTTCTTGAAGATGATTCCGTCGTGGGGCGCATCTTGCGTCGCAACAGGCTAAAGCAGACGTTAGGAAATCTGACGCTCGTAACACAGTCCTTCAACAGCGGCGTCAGCAACTTGGCCTATGACGTTAAGCGCCGAGAATTTGAGGACCAGTCGGTTCTGATGCTTACGAAGGATTTTGTGAAAAAGAAGAGCTGGGATGACGACGAGATTTCTGCCCGTGGAAAGGCGCTCTTTGAGAAAGCCAGTCAAATTTGGGTTGCCCCTTAGATGCGCAGTAGATGTCATCAAGCCAACACCATGTACATCCTGACTGTCTGTCTCAGAAATCTGTCGCAGGCTAAACAGTGGATACTCGGTCAGGTCGGAAAACTAGGCCCTATCTAGGGAAGAATTTGGCCCCTCTAGCGAAGAATGGAGGCCGCGCATTGAAGCTTCCGGTAGATGAAGCCTCTGTCGTGTTCGCTGTCGCGCACTCTTCAGCCAATCGGATATGTCGGCGAACAATCCGTTCGCTACAGTCCCTGAGTGCGGCGCTTTCAGGTGAGAACTCTGGGCTTGAGACAGTCTGGGATGAGATATGTGTTCAGCGGCAGGATGATGAGTCCTTATTTTGGGAAACCTATGTAGAAACAGTATGTACGATTATCGAAGGGCACCTTAGCGAGATTCGTGATCACGAGCGTGCCGCAATATGGCTTCAAACAGAGCCAGGAATTGACTGGCTACTAAGTGAGCCGGAGAAGCGCTCCAAGACGCCCGAAATTGTCGAAGATGTAGTGCATTTTGTCTTTTCCGACTATGTCCTAACGGCAGCTGAAGCTTGGTCAAACAAGTCAATTCGGGCGTACTTAGATCGAATTTCTGCTGAAGATTAGCAAGTAGAGTTAACTCGGACGGTCAATCAGTTCGAACTGCCGAAGCAAATGTCGATCTATCCGCAAGGCTTCCATCGGCGATCTGTCTAAAGCTTTCCTCCGCGACTCTTAGGAACCCATCGGTGGCTCACTTTTGCATGCATAACTTGGACAATCTTGCGCCAAACAATTCCGGAAACTAGCACGATGCCAATAACTAGCGGTGTGCTTATGGTCATCCTGAGGCCGACGGCAAGCATCGCAAACAGCGTTGCCAAGCCGGAGACGACTACTAGCGCCCAAGAAAATGGTCCAACACAGAACAGAGATAGAAACAAGACGCAGATTCGGCGCAACTTGCCCGCTGCTTTTTCTGAACTCATTCCGCCTTGCCCCTCCAAGATGACACAGCAGCCACGTTGCTCGTTCAATTTTAGCAATGTGAGTTGCTACGAAGTTTTCAGGACCAGCAGCGACGTGATGTCAAACTTGCTTCGCAGGCCGGAAACTACCCAATTCGACAAAGCAGCCCAGTCAACTTCCGATATTGTCGTGGCCCCCTTCGAGATCGCCGACTGGGCAAGCATTGAGGCAACGACGCCAACAACAATTGTGACCCAGACCGGGCCGCCAACCAGCGAGCCCGCCGCCACGAACGCAAATGATCCAACTCCGCCTTTCATCAGGCCGATCGGTACTGCGGATGTCGAACTCGCATTCCGTGCGGTCTGGATGGCTCGTGCCAAGCAAACCACTGCGACTATACCGAGCACCGGGTTGGCAGCACAAATCGTCGAGACTCCGAGGCTGCCTGCCAGACCTGCGGCGCGTTCGATGTCCGGTTTTTCCCAGTTGAGAAGCAGCGCCACGGCACCCAGGGCTGCGCCTGCGAGTTCTGATCCCGTGTATGAGATCGCGTCGGCGAGATCGTGCTTCGTTATGGCGTGATCGCGCAACGAAGCGGCCGTCGCGTTGAACCAGTCTCGGTCGATCGTCATGATCGGCAGCCCCATGGGCGTGATCACGTCCTTCCAGATGGCGGACATGTAACCGGCCACTTCCTGGGTGAATGTGTCGTCCGGTGTGGCGTTCTGGACCGCTCTCCATGCGTCGGTCAAGCTGTGCCCGCCGTCCCACAGTCGATGAAATGGGCCGGAGGGGTTGGCGATATGAGCCGCATCCATCGCCTTGTCGTAGACCGTAGCCTTGCCTGTAGCGAAACTATCGCGCATCCAGCGATCGAGCTGGAGGGCTAGATCTGTACCGAGAGCGGCATTGAACCAACCCGCGACCTGGTCCCAGTTGGCCGTGCCGTTCGATTTCACTTTTTCGACGATCGTGCGAGCTTCCGAGCGGATACGGTCGGACAGGGCGGGGCTTGCTTCAGGTGGCCGGCCGCTTCGTGGCGCGCCTGACCGAATAGTTTCGGCCTCGACGGTCTCGGGGTTGGCGCCGATTGGCGCGTAGGGGCGGAGGCATATCCACATCTGCCACTTTACGAAGGCAATCTCATGGATCGCGACCGGTTGCAGCTTTCCGGCAGCAACGGCGACGAAGCGGCGTCTTGCCGGTGTGTTTGCCGGCAGCTTTTCTTCGACGAGCCGACGGTAGCTCGGCAGATAGCGGTCGAGGAGCGCCTTCTCTTCCTCTGTAAAGCGGACGAACTTGTTGCGGCGGCGAGACGTCATTCGAAATCCCAGACGATTGGACCCAGATACGATCGATTACCGACCAGATTATAAGTTTCTCAACATTAGAGAGTAGTTGTGCGGCCGGCGCAACCAAGCTGGTTGCAAAAGAACACTACCTGCTAAGCGGTCACTTTCTGAATCGAGAAGATGCCTGCAATCACTGACTGGTCGATGAGCTCGTGGCGCTGTTCTCCGAGACAGCGACGGTTTGGACTAGCGATACCCGGATCTAACTGGCGTCCGACTCGTAACTCGCTTGGCGGAAAGGAAAAAGCGGATGCTGATCATGGATCAGTTGCCTGCATGGATGTGCTAGCCAACCCAACCGGCTTCTCGAACTGACTGATGGGCAAGTGAACCGCTATGCGCGCTTATACACGCGCACGCGCGAGAGCGGCTTCTCGGAAGTCATCGAACTTCTCAAAGCTTCCGGCTCGGGTCGCTAAGATCGACATAGTCCAGTAGCTTTAAAATGGCGTAGCGCGAGATCCGATCAGGCTGCGATCTATCCCACGTATACACGTGCGGGCGCGCGAGCAACGCCGACTGTGTTGGCCACCGTCGATCTTTCGCGTTTGGCTGACTGCCTGCGAGGCTTGAGCGGCTAGCCTACGCCCATGCCAATGATATGCTGGCAGAATGCGGGTGAGATGCGGACGGGTTGCGGACGGATTGGGTCCGGTCAGCAGGCATATTTGCTCCGAGGCCCGGTGCCACCTTGGTGCCAGTCTGAGGCCACTCGGCCGCTGCAAGCTTGATGAAGGGACGCTGCAATCCCAGATCCGGCCCGCACGATGCTCCGCACTGGCTGCCCGGCGGTCAGCCCAGTGGGGGAGACCCTCTGCCCGCTACGCCCCTATACGCGCGCGTATACACGCGCCCGCACGAAGGCAGATGGTCTGTCCCCGAGTTGTCCGCAGGTAGGCAGACGGGCCACGACATAAAATAGACTAAACGTATGCTGGCAGGATGCCGGCAATTGGCAGGCGAGAAGCGGGTTGAATCCGGGGCAATGCTGCGGCGTACTTTCCGCGCAGGTAAGGTGCCATCATGGGGCCAGTCCGGGGCCATCTAGGTGCTGCCAACTCACAGTGAATCGAATGCAGCGGTTAGCCATGCCACCTAGGCCGAATAGCGGCCCGCTGGATGGGGAGGACGCACCTATCCTTGGCCCCCCCCTAGCCAATTCCGAAGCCGACCCCCAGAATCGCGTCTAATGGACTCGGGCAGATCGATTTGTCCCGAGCAATGACGTGCCTAATGACACGGATGTAGAAATTCATGGCCGATTGTTCATCTGCGAGATGTATTCGCGGAGCTTTGCGCCGTTGGCCTCGGAATTTTCGACGATCAAAAAATTCACGCCGGAATGAAATCGGCCCGCCGCTATCTATTTTCGGCCTCATTGAGAAATTCGGCACCCAACTCGACAGAATCGTCCGCGTAGGGGAGCCGTACAGAGGCGTGAGACACCTTCGGGCGGCTAGGGTAGCGGGTCATCTGGGCCTTGGCGTCCATCTGCCCTGCCCGGAGCTTTGCCATAGCGTCATCGAAAGCAGCCTGCTCTGCCTCGGTCATCTTGACCTTCGCCTTGCGGGGTTTGGCGATGTCGCCGCGCTTCACGGCGTAGGCCAGCCGGCCGAGGCGGTGGATGAGATTGTTCCGCTCCTGCAACTCGAGGCTCACCGTGGCTGTGATTTCCGCGAGCATCGGGAGGCGCATCCCGAACTTGTGCGTCTGCATGATCCGCGTGATGGCCTGCGTCAGGAGGTCGGCCGGCAGATCGGCAAGGGGCTGAAATGCTTTCGCAGCGCCGTTGATACCGAACTCAATGCCGAACGTGCGAGCCCATTCCCAGATGCGGGTAATCTCGACAGCGAAGATGCGTTCGCCGGCCGGCAGAATGGTCCGCTTCGCCTGGGCGAGCGCCGGCCCGACGAGGGGTGCCAGTTCAGCCGGGATCAACTCCCCTATCCCCTGATACGTCGAGGCCAAGTGCAGCAAGGGTACCGGCAAGGTCGGCAGCACGGACGGCGGGGTCGTCGTGACCTTGGTTCCGGCGGGGCTTGGCAACAGCGGGAGTGTCATCGTAACGGCCTTCCATGATTTTCTGTAGCGAGCTGGCCTGCAAGACGAAGTCGAGGTTCGCGCGGAACGGGTCGCGGTCCCCGGTGCCCGGTGCGCGGCCGGTGAGGAACTTCGACGCCTCAAGCTTTTCGAGCATCACCACCCAGCCATCGATGCCGCCAAGGTCTGCGAGGCGCTGGCGCAGCCGCTTGGTGCGCTGGGGGGTGAGGCGCTGGGCGATCGAAAGGTGCATCCGTTCAGCCACGCCGTTCCACAAATGAAGCGCCTCATCGTGGGTGGCCGCTTCACCTGAGCGAAGCGAAGAGTCTTCTTCTCTTATGTGATGTTCTGTTTTGTTATGTCCTGTAGACGTTTCCTCTGTTCCAGAAACGGCATGTAACGTTTCGTACGTTTCATTGCGTTTCCGAAATTGCCTCACACGTTCAGTGCTTTTCTTGTGCTGCCTCTTCCCCCACTTCGAAATTTTGTGGTCTTTGATCATCCCGCGTCGGTTCATTTCGTCCAATATTGCCGAGACCTCCGCGCTGTCGATGTCGAATAGAAAGCCGATGTCCTCAACATTGGCGCAAGAAATGTCGCCTTGGATTTCTGCTTCATAAGCGATCTCCAAAAGCAGCGCCCAAATCGCCACGACATCGGATCGAGAAGCACCGCAGCACTTGGCGATGTTGCCAAGCTTCGGATCTGCCGCCGTTCCGACGTGCCAGCAGATCCACTTCATTTGCCGTCCTCCTCTGGGGAGATGAAGCTCGCCTTGATCGCGGCAGCCTCAATGGTGCGCAACGACTTGACGAGGGTGGGCAGGTCCTTCAATTCGATTCGGACACCCATGCGGGTCGGTCCCCAGCCACCGTCAGGCAGATAAGGAGCGTGCTTCCGGATATCGATCGACCGCCTCTTGCCGTAGTCAGTGAACGACACCACGACCCGTTCCCTTGGAGATTTCTGGATAGTGAGGAGCGTCTTCATGCCGCCACCTGCAACGGCCCGCCCAGGAGGCGAACGCGGGACCGGAGGACGTACCGAGCGTGCCGGCCTGCGAACAGCCCTCCGTGGCTCTCGTGAACGGTTTCGACCATCAAGCC
Source organism: Tagaea sp. (assembly GCA_965279565.1). Lineage (GTDB taxonomy): Bacteria > Pseudomonadota > Alphaproteobacteria > CACIAM-22H2 > CACIAM-22H2 > Tagaea. Next base: position 2,125,888 of record OZ257249.1, read on the forward strand.
AGCCTTGCGGAGCTTATGGACGTAGCCCGACCAGCGGGGGCCTGCGTGGGACAAGAGCGTGCAGCCCCGGATACCGGCGCTGTACAACGCAAAAAGCGCCCAGGCATCACGACCCTTGAGGTAAATGATGCTCGGCGCATCGGGGTTATCGAGGATTTCCACCTCGAGATAGAGACGCATCCGGCTCAAAGGACACCTCCCACGCCAAACGCCAGCTCGGAAACGGTACGGGCCGTGGCGGGAGTCATCCGTAACCGGCGGGTGAGGCGCTTAGCGGATAGGGGAAGCTCGGCGCGCTGGCGACCGTCGGCCCAGTCGAACAACGGGCCATGGGAGTAAGCGGCATTGCACGCCGCAGTGGGCTTCGGGTACATTGGGCTAATTCCTTTTAGAAGAGGGAATTGCAGGTAACGAAGGTGAGCCCGGCGGCGCCGCACAGCGCTTGCCGGGTTTTCGTTGGCTAAGGGGCGCGAGGAAGCGAAGCGAGATAGTTGTCGATCGACGCCCGAAGGATGCCGGTACGGCGGCCGATCTTGACGGCGTGGAAATGGCCATCCTTGAGGAGCCCGTACGCGCGGGTCTTGCAAATAACACCGCCCGTGTAGGCCTTAACCTGGCCCGGTGCGACGAGCGGCCCCCAGGCGGTCTCCTGAATAGGGATCTTCATTTTCTGAATCCTTTCCGACCGCACTCCTTCAATGGAGCGCGTGCGGAACCATGCGGGGCATCAAAGAGATCAGCAATTGCACAGCTAATTAAAAAAACTGACTAAACATTTGTAAATACGCGAATATAATCAATTGAGATTTTACTATTCAACTTTTGATTATAATATCCGGTACGACTTTCTATCAGTCCATAAGCAGCTGATCTCGCTTAAGCCGCGAAAGAATGCGCGCGAGTTTGTACGAAGATATTTGTGAGTCGAGGGTCTCGGAGACTGCAAGTAGCAGCTGGTAGAACAGATCTTTCCTGCCCCCAATTGTCAGCTTGGGAAGTGGATCTTCGCCGGTGATTTCACGGTAGTAGTTTGCGAATGCGTGAACCAACTGCATTGCCGCCTCATCGGGCTGTCGCCCGCGAGTATCATTTGAAATTTTAGATCCGGATTTCAGTGCGTCGCTGGAGCGATCGTAAAGCTGTTTGAGTGCGGCGCTATTCGGAGGTGTCGCAGAAATAAGATTCTGAAGCTTCTTAAATTCATAATCTTCCCCCGTGTCTGTGAGAACGTACTTGCAGTACCTGTCCAGATCTCTCCGACTTAAATACACCCTCAAAAAGGCAAGGGATTGGCGTCCCTCAATATTCGCTTGTCCAGCTCGAACCTTTTTCGCCAGCTTCCGAATAACCAATAGTTGCCTCGCACCTCTAGACTTGCTGCTTGTGTTCGCCTCGCTAGATTTTCGTTGTCGAATGTAGATACGTCGAATTTCGAAAAGTGCATTTGCAAGATGGCGCCTTTCCTTCCCTGATCGCGCCTTAAGGAGAGGGCCTGCATCTGGGTCTTCCATCAAATAAGAATGGATGTGACTTGAGTCCCGAAATCTCTGCTCGCTACGAGCTTCCATCGCATCGACCCTATCTAATTGCGATTTGCCGATGGCACCGGTTTGGCTCTCCAAAAAATTCCGGCCGCTGGGGTGGTACCCGAACCGGACAATTTTTGACGCTCAATGCGTACGCTCGACCTTTGAGCGATTTAGGGAAACACCGCGCACAGGATTCTTAGCTCGCGCATCGTCAATCGACGCAACGTTGTCAGATTGAGTTTCGACCAAGCCCATTGAGCCAAAGGCGGCGCGTACTGTGTCCGCGACGTAACCGGGAGACAAGTGAGCGTAGTGCCGGGAGGTCATCCGCAAGTCTGCATGCCCGAGTTGAGCCGCAATCACGGCCATTGGAACGCCGGCGCGCGCTAACCGCGAGGCATAGCTGTGCCGAAGGACGTGAAAGCTGATAGCCGGCGAAATGTTGGCAGCTGTGCACGCAGCGCGAAGCGGGCGCGCCTGATCGGTCGGACTCCATGGCTGGCCATTGGCACGGACAAATGCCAATGCGCCTGGCGCGCGACCGGTCATAACTTTTTTCATGAACGCCCGCCCTTCGTCGGTTAGGACAATGTGGCGTGGCTTTCCGCTCTTGGTGATCGGAATATGAAGCAATCCGGCATCTCGATTAAAATCGGTGACGCGCATTCTAACCAGCTCGCCAAAGCGGCAACCTGTGAGAAGCGCGGCCGTTACCATCTTTCGTATATCTGTGGCTGAGGCATTGACGAGGCGCTTGGCCTCGTCATCCGTCAGATAGCGTACCTTGGCAGAATCGACATTTTTGAACGGCTTGATGCCGATCCAGGCGGTATTGGAGGCCACGCGGCGCTGCTGGAGTGCCAAATTGAGGGCAGCACGGAGGAACGTGTAAATTCGATTGGCTGTGGCGCGTCGCTTTCGCCGCTGTTCCGTATCTGATTTGGATAGTTTCGCGAAGCGCGGCGCAGCGCCTGCTTTGGTGCGGTACCCGCGGCCAGTTTCAGCAAGGCCGTCGCGAAATTGCTTCACCTGTGAATGCGCCAACTTCGACAATTGGATATGTCCGACAACCGGTCGAATGAGCGATTCGATCGCTTTGCGCGCGGCTCGCTCAGCGCGCCCGCCCTCGGTTACATAGTGGGAGAGATAGTCGTCGAGTGCATCGTTCACGCTGTAGGGCTTGCTGGAATCGACCCCGCCAACCGCCGCGATACTGGCGGCCTTTGCCCATTCACGAGCCGCTGCTTGGGCTTGGGCGAAGTTCAGCACCCGAACCCCATCCGCGTCCCCGCTGTCGTCGGCAAGGCCAAACTTTCTCTCGACGTACTTTGATCCCGGCCCAACCGCATCGTCTTTGCGGCGGCGCGCTACCCATACGCCGGCCGGCCGATGGCGGCGGTACCCTAGGTGCAGGCCTTGCTCGAGTAGCCGCCAATAGGGCTCGGCACGAGGTTTGAGGCGCTCGCGGGCAGTCCGTGTGTCGAGAGTGGCATCTTTGACTTTTCGCGGCATCGAAGCCTTCAAGTGGCCAAGGCAAACGCTGGATACTATTTGGCTACTATCTGGCTACTATACGGGTCGGAACGCTATGGAACAAGGTGGATCAATAAAATGCTTAAATACCGATGTTATATGAGTTCCATTAAGTTCCGCCCCGTTTCAGAGATGCCGTGTTTGAACCCTCTCACGGTGCAGACCGGGGTTCGAATCCCCGTGGGGACGCCAGCGCTATTCGAAAATCGGCACTATTCGCCATGCGCGCATTCGATGCGAATGCGCCAGCGGCACGTCACGCGATCAAGGCACCCGTGCCCCGATCGAAGAGGCAGACGCGACGCATGTCGAGGGCGAAACGGCCTCGGTCGCCGGGCTGCAGTCGCACGTCGGGCGACACGCGCGCAAGCGCACGCTCGCCGCCGAGGCGCGCGAGCACGATGGTCTCGGCACCGGTCGGTTCGGTCATCTCGACGGGCAGTTCGAGGGTGACGCGTTCCCCGCCGTGTCCGAACCGGCGATCTTCCTCCGCGATGCACTCGGGCCGCAGGCCGAGAACGACCTCGCGACCGACCTGTGCTGCAAATGCGGCGGGCAACGGCAGCACCACGGCCATTTCGCCCTGGCCGACCACCGCACGCACGCCGCCCGCGGCATTCTCGATGCGCGCCGGCAGCGTGTTCATCGGCGGCGCTCCCATGAAGCGCGCCACGAACAGGTTGGCTGGCCGGTTGTAAACTGTATCGGGATCGGCGAATTGCTGGATCTCGCCCTGGTGCATCACGGCGATGCGCGTCGCCATCGTCATCGCCTCGATCTGGTCGTGGGTGACGTAGACGTTGGTCGAGTGGATGCGCTGATGGAGCTGCTTGATCTCCATGCGCATCTCGACGCGCAGCTTGGCGTCGAGATTCGAGAGCGGTTCGTCGAACAGGAACAGGAGCGGATCGCGCACCAGCGCACGGCCCATCGCGACGCGCTGGCGCTGACCGCCCGAGAGTTGGGATGGCTTGCGGTCGAGCAGCTTCTCGATCTGGAGGAGGGCGGCGACCCGTGTCACGGCGGCTTCGCGCTCGTGCTTCGGCACGTTCCGGCACTCCAGACCGAAGGTGATGTTCTGGCGCACCGTCATCGACGGATAGAGGGCGTAGGTCTGGAACACCATCGCGATGTTCCGGTCCTTGGGCGCAATGGCGTTGACGACCCGGCCGCCGATCTCGATCGTGCCACCGGTCGGGGGCTCCAGACCGGCGATGATGTTGAGCAACGTCGACTTGCCGCAGCCTGATGGGCCGACCAGCACGGTGAACTCGCCGTTCTCGATCTCCATGTCGATGCCCTTGAGCACCGGCATAGGCCCGAAGGACTTGGTGATACCTCTGAGACTGAGCGCCGACATGGGAGACTCCTACTTCACCGCGCCGGCCGTCAGCCCGCGCAGGAAATACTTTCCGCCGAACAGATAGACCAGCAGCGTTGGCAGTGCGGCGAGGACGACAGCCGCACTCTGAACGCCGTATTGGGGAACGTCGGCGATGGCCGCGTTGAGCCCGACGAGTGCCGCCGTCACCGGCTGCTGGTCACCGGTCGTGAAGGTCACGCCATAGAGGAACTCGTTCCAGATATGGGTGAACTGCCAGATCACCGTCACGATCAGGATCGGCGGCGAGAGCGGCAGCACGATCCTGAAGAAGGTGCGGAAGAATCCCGCCCCGTCGATGCGGGCGGCCTTCATCAGGTCCTGCGGAATGGAGACGTAGTAGTTGCGGCAGAACAGCGTGGTGAAGCTCATGCCCTGGATGGTGTGGATCACCACGAGCCCCGTCAGCGTGTTGATGAGGCCGATGTCGCGCAGGACGAAGGTCCAGGGAATCAGGCGCACCTGCTGCGGCAGGAAGATCCCGAGCGTGACCAATCCGAAGATCCAGGTATCGCCGCGGAAGCGCCACAGCGAGATCGCATAGCCGGCGACCGCCCCCAGCAGCGTCGAGATGATGGTGGCGGGGATCGTCACCGCGGCCGAGTTCCACATGAAAGGCTGCAGTCCTGTGCAGTTCTGCGCGACGCAGAATTTCGACCACGCCTCGGGATAGTTGAGGAAGGCCCAGCTTTCGGGCCAGCCGATCATCGAGCCCTGGGCGATCTCCTGCGCCGTGCGCAGCGAGTTCAGCACCACGACGAGGAACGGCACCAGGAAGGCAAGGCCGAGGGCCCAGACCACCACATGCGCCAGCAGCCGTCCCCAGGCAGGCATCGTGTCGGACGCAATCCTCTCAAGCATTGGCCGCCCGCTTTCGCTGCGCATACTTGAACAGCGCGTGCGGCACGAGCACGCCGAGCAGGGTCAGGAGCATCAGGATGGCGGCGGCGGCGCCGCGCCCGATCTGGCCGCGCTGGAACATGAAGTCGTAGACGACGAGGGCCGGCAACTGGGTGGCGATGCCGGGACCGCCGCCGGTCAGTGCCCGCACGAGGTCGAAGGTCGTGATCGCCATCTGCAGCAGGATCACGAGCACGGCGACCATGATCGGCCAAAGCGTCGGCAGTATCACCCGCGTGTACATGCGCACCGGACCCGCACCGTCGATCTGCGCCGCCTTGACCAGGTCGGGTTCCACAGAGCGCAGACCCGCCAGCAGCAGCGCCATCGCGAAGCCTGCGGCCTGCCAGACGCCCGCGAGCACGATTGTCCAGATTGCCATCTCGCGATCGGTGATCCAGTCGAACCGGAACCCGGCCCAGCCGAAGTCGTTGATCAGCTTCTGGATGCCCATGCCCGGATTGAGCAGCCAGGACCACACGACGCCGGTGACCACGAAGGAGACCGCCATCGGGTAGAGGAAGATCGAGCGCAGCACGTTCTCGCCGCGGATGCGCTGGTCGATCAGGATCGCGAGCAGCAATCCCGTGAGCATCGTGAACGCCACGAAGCCGCCGCCGAAGATGAGCAGGTTGTCGAAGGCGATCTTCCAGTTCCGGGTCGCGAGCACGCTGCTGTAGTTGCGAAAGCCCACGAACTCGTTCACTGGCATCAGTGTCGAAGAGGTGAAGGAGATCCACACGGTCCATGCCGTGAAGACGACGATATGGGCCGCCGCGAGCAGCAGCGGCCCCCAGATCACCAGAAGCTCCGGCACCCGCCGCAACCCCGCCGCGAGGGCGGATCGCGACGGGGGCCCGGCCGTCGAGGCTTGGACGTCGGCGGTCAACGTGCGCTTGCCACTGCCTCGACGAGACGCTTCGCGGCCTGATCGGGCGTGATGGCCTTGTTCTTCACGAACTCGGTCAGCACGTCGATCATCGCCGCAGTGATCCCGTTCTCTTGCGCCATGTTGTGCGCAAGGCTGAGAACGGATTGATTGATGGCGACCGCCTCCTTGAGCGTACGCGCCGCTTCGACCTGGCCGGCGGACCAGCCGGCGCCCGAGAGATTGACGTCGGTGCGCACTGGGATCGAGCCGGTGATCTGCGAATACATCGTCTGGATCTCGGGCATCATCACCAGCTCGGCCATCAGCTTCTGACCCGCCTGGAGGTCGGCCTCCTTGCGCTGCCAGAAGATGAACGCATCGGCGTTGAGCACGAAGACCGGCTTGCCGTTGTCCGTCGGCCCCGGTGCGATGATGAAGTCGTCGAGCTTGAAGCCGCCATTGAGCAGCACGCCCTGCGCCCAGCCGCCCTGGATCAGCATGCCCATCTCGCCCGCCACGAAGCGCGGCAGGAACACCGAGAAGTGCTGTGCGGCAGTATTGGGATCCATCCAGTCGGCGATCTTGCGAAGCTGCGCGAAGGCCGCGCGCACTTCCGGGCCGCCAAGCGCCTTCTCGTCGAGTTCCATGATCGCCTTGCGGTAGACGCCGGGGTTGAGGCCCGCGAGAACAGCCTCGAACTTCTGGCCGTCATCGGCACGCGCACCCCCGTTGGCGACCGGGTATGGGACGCCGGCCGCCTTCATCTTCTCGCCGAGTTCGTTGAACTGGGCCCAGGTGGTCGGGATCTTATCCGCCTTGGCCTTGTCCATGGCGCGCTTGGACAGGAACAGCGTGTTCGTACGGTACACCTGCAGCGGCAGTGCCGACCATTTCCCGCCGGGCTTGTGCAGTCTCGCGAGATCAGGCGCCACGAACTTCTCGTAGCCTGCGGCGGCCACCGTCGCGTCGAGATTCACCGTCGGCGCGATCTTGGACCATGCCGCGATTTCGGGGCCCTTGAGCTGCGAGCAGGCCGGCGGGTCGCCGGAGATGATCTGCGCGCGCAGCTTGTTCATCATGTCGGTCGTGAAGCCGGGGACGGGCGAGTGCTGCCAAACGCCGCCGCGCTCCTCGAACTTCTTGCCGAGTGCGGTGATCGCGGCGCCGTCGCTGCCGGCGGACCACTGGGAAATCGCTGTCAGCCGAGGCTTCACCGCCTGGGCACGAGCCGCGAGCGGCGCGGCCACGAGGCCGACGGCACCCGCGAGGACTGAACGACGATGCATGGACATCATGGGGTTTCCTCCTCAGCTTTTTTCGCCAATTATTATGATTGCTGTTGGCGTCACGAAGTTAACGCGTAATTTCGCGGTAGCAACCGTTTTTTGGCTTGGACGGCGGTTTAGCCGATGTTCCCCAGATGCCCCTTTCGGAACAAACCACGGTTGGCAGGCACTGTTTGCGCGGCCGTTACCTGTCGTCGCGCGCGAGCTGCTTGGCCTCGACGGCGCCGTAGGCCTTTCCGTAATGCGCCTCGATGCGCCGCTGCACCCAGTCCCATGCCGTCGTCATCGTCAGGTAGATGATCGCGACGACCATGAAGATCTCGAGCACCTCGAAGCGCTGTTGCATCAGGATCTGGCCGCGGCGCAGCAGCTCCTCCATCGAGATCACCGAGGCGATCGACGTCGTCTTGAGCAGCCCGTTCACCGAATTCCCGAGTGGGGGAATGATCACGCGCAGCGCCTGCGGGAAGACGACGAGGCGGAATATCTGGTGCGCCTTGAGGCCGAGCGAGCGCGCGGCTTCCGTCTGGCCCTTGTGGACCGACAGGATGCCGCCGCGCAGGATCTCGGAGAGGTAGGCCGCCTCGTTGAGCGCAAGGCCGATCAGCGCCGATTCCAGCACGCTCAGCCGGACGAGCCCGAGCTGCGGCAGGCCGGTATAGATGATGATCAGCTGCACGAGCAGGGGCGTGCCGCGGAAGACCCAGATATAGGTCTGCGCCGCGCGGTCGAGCCATTTCTTCTGCGACAGGCGCATGCCGGCAAGGCAGAGGCCGAGCAGGAAGCCGAAGAAAAGCGTGTTGAGCGTAAGCCCGATCGTCCAGAGCGCGCCTTCGAGCAGATAGGCGTTGAGGAAGTAGCTCCAGAAGCCATCCCAGTTCCAGACCCGCATCGACGTTCCTCTTGCGTATGAGCGGGTGGCGGGCGAAGCGGGCGCCGTGCCCGTTCGCCCGCCGGAAAATCAGCCCGGGCCGGGGCCTTCGATCTTGAAGGTCGGGCCGTCGACCTTGAGCACACCGTACTTGTCGAAGAGCTGGTCGTAGTAGCCGTCCTTCTTCGTGTCGTTGAGCGCGCCGACGACCGCCTCGGCCAGCGCCTTGTTGGCGAAGGCGAAGGTCGCGGTCTGCGGGAACACGCCGCTGATCGCGCGGGTGAAGTCGCCGCGCTGCTGCATGAACATCGCCGTCGCGTCGATGCTGGTCGCCGCGTCGGCCTGGCCCGCGCGCAAGGCCTGGAAGGCCTCGGCGAAGTTGTTGAAGGTGCGGACCTCGACGGGCTTGAGGCCTTCCTTGACGAGGATGTCGCTCACCTCGCGGGTCCGTCGCTCTTCGATGCCGCCGAGCTCGACCGAGATGCGCTTGCCGGCGAGATCCTGGATCTTGGCGATCTTGAGCGGGTTGCCACGCGCCGCGAGGAAGCTCACAGCCGCCTGCTCGTAGGGCACCATGTACATCAGCTTCGAGCGTTCCTCGGTGAAGAAGATGCCCGTGTTGATCATGTCCCAGCGCTTCGCGGCAAGGCCGGGGATCATCGCCGAGAACTCTATGCGGATGTACTCCGGCGTCAGCCCGAGGCGCTTGGCGACCTCGTTGCCGAGTTCGACGCGCATGCCCTGGAGCTGGCCGCGCTCGTCGACGAACTGGAGCGGCGGCAGCGTCGGATTGATCGACATCACCAGCGTGCCCGCCTTGATGATGTTCGGCGGCGATATCTTCGCCTGCGCGCGCGCGCGGCGCGGCAGTGCGGACATCGCGAGGGCGGCGCCGGCGGCGGCAATCAGGCCACGGCGGTCGAGGCGCAGGCTGTCTGCTTTGGTCTTGCGGGTCATCGGGACACTCCCTAGGGCTCGGTTTGAGGCACGGATGTATGCAATTCGGACGCCAGAACTAGGCCGCGGGGAGGACCCCTAGGGCGGCGAGATCGCGGCGCAGGATCGCCGCGTCGGCGGCCGGCAAGGGCAGGCGGGGCGCGCGCGGCGGGCCGACGGGCCGGCCCATCATCGCGAAGCCCGCCTTGGTCGCCGAGACGTAGCGCTGCCCGCCCACCCAGCGGACAATCGGCAGGATGCGCTTGTAGAGGGCGAGGGCGGCCGGCTGGTCGCGGGCGTCGGCGACAAGCTCGAACAGGCGTGCGGAATCCTTCGGCAGCAGGTTCGAGCACACCGCCACCCAACCCTCGGCGCCGAGCCAGAACGACTCGTAGCCGAGAATCCCGGCGAACACCGTCATCCGGTCGCCGCAAAGGTCGATGATGTCGCGCACGCGCGTCACCTCCAGCGTCGATTCCTTGATGTAGCGCACGTTGTCGATGCCGCAGAGCCGCTTCACGGTTTCCGGACGCATGTCGACATTCGCGGTCGCCGGGTTGTTGTAGATCATGATCGGGATGCCGATCGCCTCGCCGATGCGCCGGTAGTGCTCGAAAAGCTCGTCTTCGGTCGGCGTGCAGTAGAACGGCGGGATGATCATCACGCCGTCGGCACCCAGCTTCTCGGCGCGCTTCGACAGGCGGATCGATTCCTCGGTCATCTCGGCGCCGGTACCGATCAGCACCGGCACGCGCCCGCGCGCCGCCTTGATTGCCGTTCCGGCGACGGCCTCGGCCTCCTCGTCGGTCAGCGACAGGAACTCGCCGGTCGAACCGAGCGGGATAAGGCCGTGAATGCCCTGCTCGATCTGCCAATCGACGAGATCGGCCAGCGCCTTGAGATCGACGCTCTTTCCGTCGGCCGAGAACGGGGTGATCAGGACGGTGTAGGTGCCACGGAATTTCTTCGCCATCGACTTGTCCAATTGTATGACTGTGCAGTCATACTGACTGGAAAGCCGACAGCGAGGCAAGGCTGCGATTCGCGGCAAGGAAGCCGATGATAGAGTTAACAACAGTGCTGGGTCCGATGCCTGCCGACGCGCTCGGCCTCGTGCTGCCGCACGAACACGTGCTGTGCGACCTGACGCCGATGGCTCTGCGCGATCCGGCAATCCCCGAAACGCGCATTGAGTTGGCCAATGCCCATGCGGTCGCGTACCGGCCCAACGACCACAAGGGCAACCACCTGCTGTCGCGGCAGGCGGTCGCGCGCGGCGAACTCGACGCGTTCGCCGCTGCCGGCGGGGGCACCATCGTCGAAATGACCACCGACGGGATCGGCCGCGACCCGGAAGGGCTCGCGACGCTTTCGCGCGCGACCGGGGTGGCGATCGTCGCGGGTGCGGGGTTCTATACCGCGGAATTCGTCGACGCCGAGACCCGCAGCCAGGACGCGGACCAGCTTGCCGGCCGGATCGAGGCGCAGATCCGCGAAGGCTTCGCCGGGACAGCCGTCCGCGCGGGCATCATCGGCGAGATCGGCTGCGCATGGCCGCTCGCCGATTTCGAGCGCCGCTCGCTCGTCGCCGCCGCGACCGCGCAGCGCCGCACGGGCCTGTCGGTCAACGTGCATCCCGGCCGGCACCCGGATGCGCCGCACGAGATCATGGACGTGCTCGAACGCGCCGGCGCCGACCCCGCCCGCGTGGCGATCAGCCATGTCGACCGCACCTATTTCGATTTCCCCTCGATCGCCCGGCTCGCGGCGCGCGGCTGCTGGATCGAATTCGATTTCTTCGGCATCGAGACGTCGCAATACTGGTTCGGCGTCGCCGACCTGCCGACCGACTGGATGCGGCTGCGCTATGTGCGGCAGGCGATGGAAGCCGGGTTCGGCGACCGCGTCCTGCTGTCGCACGACATTTGCACGCGCTCCCGGCTGGCGGCCTATGGCGGGCACGGCTATGCCCATCTGGCCGCCAACGTGACCGGGCTGATGCGCGAGCGCGGCTTCACTGTGGCCGAGATCGACCGACTGATGCGCGACAATCCGCGCCGGTTCCTGACCGGCGGTGCCTGACGGAGGAATGATGGCAAGCGAACCGATCCTCTATTGCGACGGCGACTACCTGCCCGAAAGCCGGGCCCGGCTTTCGGCCTTCGATCTCGGCATCCAGTTCGGCGACGGCATCTACGAAGTCGTGTCGGCATGGAAGGGCCTCGTCTTCCGGCTCGACGACCATGTCGCGCGGCTGATGGACTCGCTGCACGCCGCGCGCATCGACGCCGGCCTCGACCGCGCGGCGTGGTCTGCCGTCGTGCGCGAGACCGCCAGGCGCAACGGGCTTGCCGATGCCGCCGTGAAGATCATCGTGACGCGCGGGATGCTGCAGCCGGGCAATCCGGATCCGCGCGCGGCCCGACCGAGCGTGCGCGCCTTCGCGACACCCTATGCGCATCTCGGCACGCCCGAGCAACGCGAGAAGGGCATTCGCCTGCAGATCGGCCACCAGCGCGGCATGGCGCCCGACACGCTCGACCCGCGTTACAAGCACATCTCGCGGCTGCAGTACCAGCTTGCCAAGATCGAGGCACTCGACAGCGGCTATGACGACGTCGTGTGGCTGTCGGCGCAGGGCTTCGTCGAGGAAGCGCCGCGCTCGAACCTGTTCCACGTGAAGCAGGGAATCCTGCGCACGCCCGCACTTGGCGTGCTGCACGGCATCACGCGCAAGACCTTCTTCGAACTTGCCGCCGAGCTCGGTATCCCGGTCGAGGAGGGCGTGGTGACGGCCTTCGACCTGTTCGCCGCTGACGAGGTTTTCACCTGCTCGACGTCCGGTGCGGCGCTTGGTGTGCGCGAGGTCGCGGGGCGGCCGATCCGCGGCGGGGCGCCCGGCCCGGTGACGAAGCGGCTCAACGAACTCTACTGGCGCAAGCGCGAGGCCGGCTGGCACGGGACGCCGCTTTGAGTCTCCGGCTTTCCGGCGAGCACATCCGCGACGCAGGGCGGCGGGTACGCCTGCGTTTCGACGGGCACGAGATCGAAGCGATCGAGGGCGAGACGATCGCCGCGGCGCTGACTGCCGCCGGTATCCACACGCTGCGGCGCGCGCGCTCGGGCGCACCGCGCGGACAGTGGTGCGGCATGGGGGCCTGTTTCGAATGCGTGGTCACGGTCGATGGCCGGCCGGAGCAGCGCGCCTGCCTTGCCAAAGTCGCCGACGGCATGGACGTGCGCTCCGCTCCTCCGGACGTGCCTTCTGCCCTGGCGCCCGAGCCCGCAGCCGAACCGGAGCGCCGCACGCCGGACGTACTCGTCGTCGGTGCCGGACCGGCGGGGCTGCATGCGGCGCGCGTCGCTTCGTCGGCCGGGCTGTCGGTCGTCGTGCTCGACGAACGGCCGGCGCCCGGCGGCCAGTATTTCAAGCCGCTCGGGCCCGGCCATGAATTCGCGCCGGGTGGCGCCGATGCGCAGTTTCGCGCGGGCGGCGCACTCGTCGCCGCGGCGAAGGCGGCGGGAGCCGAACTTGTCGGCGAGGCGGTTGTCTGGGGCGCCTTCGCGCCGGACGAGGTCGCGACCCTGATCGCGGGTCGCGCGGTCGTCTTCGCACCCAGGCGCCTCGTGCTCGCGACCGGCGCCTACGAGCGGCCGGTCCCGATCCCGGGCTGGACGCTGCCCGGCGTGATGACGACCGGTGCGGTGCAGACGCTGGCGCGCAGCTACCGGGTCGCAGCGGGGCGGCGCGTCGTCGTGGCGGGCAACGGACCGCTCAATCTCCAGACGGCGCTGGAGCTAGTCGATGGCGGTGCAACGGTCGTCGCGGTCGTCGAAACCGCGCAGCGGCCGGGCTTCGGCATGCTGCGCGATGCTCTGGCACTTGCTGCCGCCGCACCCGATCTTGCCTTCGAGGGCCTGCGCATGCTGCGCCGCCTTGCGGCCGCCGGCGTGCCGGTCCACTGGGGTCGTGCTGTCACGCGCGCCGACGCCGGTGTCGACGGGTGCTTCGCCGCGGCAACGCTCGACGACGGCACCGTGCTCGAAGGCGACGCGCTGGCACTCGGTTACGGGTTCGTGCCGTCGAGCGAGCTGTCGCGCCAGCTCGGCGTGCGCCATCGCTTCGTCGACACGCATGTCGGCGGGCTCGCCGCCGAGGCTGCGGACGACGGCAGCTGCAACGTGCCCGGCGTGCACGTGATCGGCGACGGAGCCGAGATCGGCGGTTCGCGCGTCGCGGCCGCGCGCGGCGTTCTCGCCGGTGCGGCGGTCGCGACGGCCCTGGGAAAGGCCGTATCCGAAGTCGAGGTCGCCACCGCGCAGCGCGACCTTGCGGCAGCCCGGCGCTTCCAGCGCGCGCTGTGGCGCGTCTACGGCCAGAAGCCGTTCGACGCCGCCGCCATCGACGATGCGGCGATCGTCTGCCGCTGCGAAGAGATCGACGCGAAGACGATCCGTGCCTGTCTCGCCGCCGGGGCGATGTCGCTCGGCGGCCTCAAGCGTCGCACGCGGGCGGGCATGGGCCGTTGCCAGGGACGCAACTGTGCGGCGACGCTCTCGCGTCTCGTTTCGGCGCACGCGGGACGAATGCCCGGCGAGTTCGACCTGTTCGCGCCGCGCGTGCCGGCCAAGCCGGTGCCGGTCACGGCCCTCGGCTTCGAGCAGCCCGAATGGGGCGGCCACAAGGTGGTCGAGGCACCATTGCCTGCGCGCGCCCGCACGCGCGCCGCCGAGACGCACGCGCGCGAAGACCGCACGACAGACGTGCTGGTGATCGGCGGCGGTGTCCTCGGTTCGTCCTGCGCGCTCGCGCTTGCCGCACTCGGCATCGAAACTCTGGTCGCCGAACGCGACGAGCCCAACCTGCAGGCTTCCGGTGCCAATGCGGGCAGCCTGCATGTCCAGCTTCTGTCCTTCGATTTCGGCGACAAGGCGCAGGCGGGCGGCGGGCCGGCAGCGAAGACGCTGGTACTCGGCCCGCCGGCGATCGCGCTGTGGCGCGAGATCGAGGCGGCTTCGGGCACCGATCTCGAGATCCGCACCACCGGCGGGCTGATGGTCGCCGAGACGCCGCGCGACATGGCGTTTCTCGCCGCCAAGACCGCGCTGGAACGTTCCTATGGCGTCGCGTGTGAGACGATCGGCGCCAGAGACCTGCGCGACCTGTCGCCGGCCCTGTCGGAGAAGCTGATCGGAGCCGCCTGGTGCCCGAGCGAAGGCAAGATCAATCCCGCGACCGCGACCTATGCCGTCGTGCGGCTCGCCGAGGCGAAGGGTGCCCGATTCCTGACCGGCGTCGAGGTGACGGCGATCGAATGCGACGGTGCGGGTTTCCGCGTCGCGACCGGCCGCGGCGACATAAGCTGCCGGCGGATCGTCAATGCGGCGGGCCCCTGGAGCCCGCGTATCGGTCGCATGCTCGGCGTCGACGTGCCGGTCAAGGGTGCGCCCTTGCAGATCGTCGTGACCACGCCGGGTCCGAAGATCGTCACGCAGCTCGTGGCGCATGCCGACCGCCACCTGACGCTCAAGCAGGCCGATACCGGCGGCTTCATCGTCGGCGGCGGCTGGACGGCGGCTTCGGAAGCGGCGACCGGCCTGCCGCGCGTGCTGCGCGGCTCGATGGAAGGAAACCTGTGGGTGGCGCGCCGCGTCGTGCCCGCCCTGGACGGCTACAACGTGCTGCGCGGCTGGGCGGCGATGAACGTCAATCTCGACGGGGCGCCGCTGGTCGGCGAGGTGCCGGGCGTGCCCGGCTTCTTCAACGCGGTGACGTCGAACGGCTACACGCTGGGGCCGATCGTCGGGCGCATCACCGCCGACCTCGTCGCCGGCCGGGATCCCGGAATCGACGTGTCGCCGTTCCTGATCGGGCGTTTCGGCTAGGACGTCCCGCACCATCCCGCGACGGTACGCGCCGCGACCTTGATCGCGCGCAGGTAATCCTCGACGTCGACCCATTCGTCGTGGCGGCCGTTCTGGGTGAGATCGCCGCAGAGCGGCCCGAGGCCGACCGTCGGGATGCCCTTCTGGACGATCGGGTTGCGGATGTCGCTCGAGGTGTGCATCGGGTTGACGAAGGGCTCGGCCTTCGTGACCGCGCGCACGGCGGCAGCGACCGTGGCGTAGAGCGGGTGTGTGTCCGGCACCTCGGCCCCCGTCACGCCCGAGATCCATTCGACGCGTGGCGGATTCGTCGCAAGCCACGGGTCGGCTGCTGCTGCTGCCGCGACCGCCTGCTCGATCTCGGCCTGGACGGCCGCCAGCGTCTCGGGCGGCGGGAACGAAAGCGCGCAGGAAAGCGTGCAGTCCGAAGCGATGCGCGAATAGATATCGGGCATCCCGCACGCGACCGAGGACACCAGCAGGTTCGTCGAGCGCCCGACGGCCTTGTCGAGAGCGGCGTGCCGTACGCGCGCCGCGCGTCGCTCGCCCAACGCGACGAGGGCGGCATGGACAAGGACCGCCTTGTCGAACGGGTTGACCGCGCGGTGTGCGAAGGCGGTGTGGCTCGGCTCGTTGGTGTCCGGCGCCTTGCCCGCGACGACGACGCGGAACTCGAGCTGGCCCGACGCGAACGCCTTGATCTCGCGCATGCCTACGCCGGATTCCGCCGGATGGAGATAGACCGCCGCGTCGGCGGTGAGCCCGCCATGCATCAGCGCCGACACGCCGCGCGCATGGCGCTTGCTGGGGGTGCTCGCGAGGATCACGTCGCCGCGCGGACGCAGGCCGGCGGCGCGCAGGGTCGCGAGCGCCTCGACCATGATCGCCACACCCGACAAGTCGTCGGCCACACCCCATCCGTGGATGCGCCCGCCGTCGATCTCGCCTGCGAAGGGCGGGTGGCGCCAGCGCTCGGTGCCGGCGACGGATTCGCCGTCGGGATGCGCGAAGAAGATCACGCTGCGCCCGCCGCCAGTACCCGCCAGCCGCGCGACGACGCTGACGCGCTCGCCGGTGTCGATGGCGCCGGCGGCGGCGAACTCCGCGACCATCGGCACGTCGAGCGGCCGGTAGCGGACACGCTCGACCGTGCAGCCGACCGCCGCCGCGGCCGCCGCGACGCGTGCTTGCACGGCTTCCTCGCCGTCCGGCTGCGCGGCGATCAGCCCGCGCAGGAACTCGATCGAATCCGCACGGCGGCGTTCGGCGGCAGTGTCGGTAGCGGTCGTTTCGTCCATGCGGGCATTCTCCGGGCGGCGAGGGGTCAGACGGCGAGCGGCGCGGCGCGGCGGCGCAGCAGACGGATCAGGCTGAAGGTCGAATAGTCCACGGGATCGCCGTCCGGGCCGACCCGGCGCCCGCCGATCCGCAGCTTCACGTCGCCGGGCGGTGCCTCGATGTCGAGTTCGTGGGACGTTTCCCGCGCGGTCGGATCGGCGATCAGCTCGCAGCGCGTCGCGTCGAGCCCGAGCCCGGCCAGCGCCACGCCGACCGAGACATTGAGGTTGCCGGGGAACCGCACCGCGATCTCGCGCACGCTACCGGCAAGGAAGACGCCGCGTGTCGCGATTGCGTCGAGATCGGCAAGCGCTGCGGCAGGCGTTCGCTTCCACATCTCGACCGATTTGCACTGGCGATAGACGACACGCGACAGCCCCGCCTCGCGCGCGGCGGCGAGCAGGTCGAGCGTGCCCATGGCGCCGGGCGGAATTTCAAGCCGTCCCGGCCCGGTACGCGCGGCATCGACAAGCCGCCTTTCGCTGTCGCGGTCGGCGAATGCCGTCAGCGAGAGCGGAATGACGTCGATCCCGGCAGCCAGAAGCGAAGGTGCGGACTCGGTCAGGGTCGCCGGCGATGCGCATTCGACGACGACATCCGGCCGCCGAGCGATCATCGCGGCGAGATCGGGAACCGCGAGGCTGTCTGCCGGGCCCCGGCGCTGCAGGACCGCAACGGCTTCGATTTCGGTCGCGTGCTCCGCGGCCAGCAGCCGGACGCGTTGGCCGATCCGGCCGAATCCGAGGATGCCGACGCGGACTTTCACGGATTACTGCCTTTCGGTGGATGAACTTGGAACATGCGGTCGAGAATGGCCCCAACGGTCCGGCGGCACCAGTGCGGCCCGGAGGCCCATTCAAGCAAGTCCGATATTGCCGACAGAGCCGTTCTTTGCGCAACCGAGGTTCCTGATCCAACAGCGCACGGGTTCACCCGTCGCGGCACGCCGACGACGGCAATTCGAATCATCGACGCATGAATCCGGCCGCTGCCTTGTGCGGGCCGTCGCGATCTGCTTTCATCGGCCCCTCAAAAACACAAAAAAGGTGGGTGCCATGAAGCAGTCCAAGGACCAGCAGGCCTCGCAGCGTCGCGATTTCCTGAAGTTCGGTGCGGTCGCGGCCGGTGCCGCCGTCGCACTTTCGACGACGGCACAGCAGGCGGCCGCCCAGTCCGCCCCCGGCAGCACGCTGCGCACGGTGCTGAACCGCGGCAAGCTCATCGTCGGCACCGGATCGACCAACGCCCCCTGGCACTTCGAGGACGACAAGGGCCAGCTCACCGGCATGGACATCACGATCGCGCAGATCCTGGCCCGTGGCCTGTTCGACGATCCGACCAAGGTCGAGTTCGTGCGCCAGGAGCCGGCCGCGCGCATCCCGAACCTTGTGACGGGCAAGATCGACTGCGTGATCCAGTTCATGACCGTGTCGCCCGCCCGCGCGCAGCTCGTCAATTTCTCGCGCCCCTACTATGTCGAAGGCGTGGCGCTCCTCACGTCGTCGAAGGGTAAGCTCAAGACGCACAAGGAGCTGATCGACGCCGGTACGGCTGCCAAGGCCTCGGTGCTGCAGAACGTCGATGCCGACAAGCTCGTCAAGAAGGCGCTGCCGAACGCGCAGGTCCTGCAGCTCGATACGCAGGCCAACACGATCCAGGCGCTCGATTCCGGCCGCGTCGATGCCGCCGTCATCGACCTTTCGACGGTCGGCTGGCTCGTGAAGCGCAATCCGGACAAATACCTCGACTCCGGGTTCCATTACGAAACGCAGCTCTACTCGGCCGCCCTGCGCCAGGGCGACATCGACTGGCTGTCTTTCGTCAACACCACGCTGAAC
Organism: Tagaea sp.; assembly: GCA_965279565.1. Classification (GTDB taxonomy): domain Bacteria; phylum Pseudomonadota; class Alphaproteobacteria; order CACIAM-22H2; family CACIAM-22H2; genus Tagaea. The sequence continues at coordinate 2,144,257 of OZ257249.1, forward strand.
GTCAACATGCACGGCCACCAGACGGACCTCTACGACAAGGCGTTCCAGGACTTCTTCGCTTCGACGCCGCCGCGCCGCGTGCCCGGCTTCCCGAACATCTGACCGTCGAATCGGCGCCCGTACCGGAAGGTGCGGGCGCCGGCGACACGATGGACTATCACCTCAACTTCAATTTCATCTGGCGATACAGCGAGAAGCTCTGGTGGGGGCTGGCGCTGTCGATCGAGCTTGCGATCATTTCGATTCTGCTCGGCTGCGTCATCGGTTTCCTTCTTGCCGTTGCCTATACCGGCGGCGGAAGGATCGTGCGCGCCGCGGTCTCGGCCTATGTCGAGTTCATCCGCAACGTTCCGCTGCTGCTGCTGGTCTATCTCGTCTTCTACGGCATCCCGTCGGCAGGCGGCTTCGCCTATGACGCCACCGAAAGCTTCGTCGCGACGCTGTCGCTCTATGCCGGCGCCTATCTCGTCGAGGTCTTCCGCGCCGGCCTCGATGCGGTGCCCAAGGGCGCCATCGACGCCGCCAAGGCGATCGGACTGACGTCCTGGCAGCGACTGATCTACGTGCGCATGCCGATCATGCTGCGCATCGTGCTGCCGTCGCTGTCGAACGCGTTCATCTCGCTGTTCAAGGACACGTCGCTCGCCTCCGTGATCGCCGTGCCCGAGCTCACCTACGGCGCCAACTGGATCAAGACGAACACGTTCCGCGCGGTCGAGGTATGGATCGTGACGGCGCCGATGTATCTTGCCGCCGGCTATCTCATCCTGCTGGCCCTGCGCGCGCTCGAGCGAGCGCTTCTCGCGGAGAAGCGTCGATGACCGGCTGGTTCGATTTCGCGGCCGCGACGCTACCGTTCCTCTGGCAAGGCCTGCTGATGACGCTGTTCGTGGCGCTCGTCGTCGTCGTGTCGTCGGCGATCGTCGGCACGGTCTTCGGCGTGGCGCTGGTCTACGGGCCCTGGTGGGTGCGCCTGCCGCTGCGCGTCTATTCGGACGTGCTGCGCGGGACCCCGCTGCTGGTCGTGATCTTCACGATCTACTACCTGCTGCCTTTTGCCGGCCTGAACCTGCAGCCGCTGCCGGCAGTACTTCTGGCGCTGAGCATGTTCAAGACCGCACATGTGAGCGAGATCGCGCGCGGGGCCATCCAGTCGATCGCGAAGGGGCAGGAGGATGCGGGCAAGTCGATCGGCCTCAACTTCGTCCAGCGGCTCGGCTACGTGATCTTCCCGCAGGCGATCCGCCGTTTCCTGCCGCCCTGGCTCAACTCGGTGACCGACGCGGTCAAGGGATCCTCGCTGGTGTCGCTGGTCGGCATCGTCGATCTCATGCTGGCGTCTCAGCAGGTGATCGGGCGGACCTACGAGCCGTTGCCGATCTACCTGCTCGCGGCGGCGATCTATTTCGTCATCAACTACAGCCTCAGCAGCCTCAGCCGGACGCTGGAGAACCGCTATGCCTATGTGCGGGAGTGACCATGACTGAAGCGCTCGTCAGGATCCGGAACGTGAAGAAGCGCTTCGGCGACACGCCCGTGCTCAACGGCGTCGATATCGAAGTCAAGCGCGGGGAGGCGACGGTCATCATCGGCGCTTCGGGCAGCGGCAAGACCACGCTGCTGCGCTGCATCAACGCGCTGGAGACCTACGAGGAAGGCTCGATCCGGGTCGATGGGGTCGAAGTCGGATTCCGGGACGATGCCGGACCGGTACGCCGCGCGCGCGGCGACCGCGAACTTGCGAAGATCCGTGCGGACATCGGCATGGTGTTCCAGCTCTTCAACCTGTTTCCGCATCTGACGGCCTGCGAGAACATCATGCTGGGGCTGAGGAAGGTCCGCGGCATGGCGAAGGCCGAGGCAAAGGACCGGGCGCGGCACTGGCTCGACCGCGTCGGCCTCGGCGACCGCATGGACGCCTATCCCGGCCAGCTTTCCGGCGGCCAGCAGCAGCGGGTCGGGATCGCGCGCGCCGTCGCGATGGAGCCCAAGGTCCTGCTGCTCGACGAGATCACGTCGGCGCTCGATCCCGAGCTGGTCGGCGAGGTGCTGGCGGTTGTCCGCCAGCTCGCCGTCGACGGCATGACGATGATCGTCGTGACCCACGAGATGATCTTCGCGCGCGACGTCGGCACGCGTCTCGTCTTCATGGATGGCGGGGTGAAGATCGAGGAAGGCCCGCCGCGCGAACTGCTCACGTCCCCGCGCCACGAACGCCTGAAAACGTTCCTCGCGCGCCTCGAAATGCACTGAACCGGAAGAAAGCAGCATGACTGACATCCGCAAGCGTCTCGGCCTCCGGCCGATCGTCAATGTTTCCGGCACGATGACGGCGCTGGGCGCATCGATCGCCGTGCCCGAAGTCGTCGCGATCGCGTCGGAAATCCTGCCCGAATGGGTCGAGGTCAACGACCTGCACCGCAAGGCGAGTGCGGCGATCGCCGCCGCCTGCGGCGCCGAAGCCGGGTTCGTGACGGCGAGCGCTTCCGCCGGCATCACGCTCGCCATCGCCGGCGCCATGACGGGTGCTGACCTCGCGCGGGTGGAAAGCCTGCCGGACGCGACCGGGATGAAGGACGAGGTCGTCGTCATGACGGGCCACATGACCGGCTACGGGGCGAGCGTCGAGCAGGCCATCCGGCTTGCCGGGGCGAAGGTCGTTCCGGTCGGCAACGTCACCGACGCGCGCCACTACCAGCTTGCGGCGAAGATCACCGACCGCACGGCAGCGGCACTCTACGTCGTATCGCACCACACCGTGCAGTATGGCCAGCTTCCTCTGGACGAGTTCTCGCGCATCTGCCGGGCCAAGGGCGTGCCTGTCATCGCCGACCTCGCGTCGGAGTGCGACCTGAAGGGGTTCATCGCGGCGGGCGCCGACATCGCGATCTACAGCGCCCACAAGTTCCTCGGCGGCATGACGGCCGGCATCGTGGCAGGGCGCAAGGATCTGGTGCGCGCGACGTTCCTGCAGAACAGCGGGATCGGGCGCGGCATGAAGGTCGGCAAGGAAAGCATCGCCGCGACGATCGCCGCCCTCGGTGCCTGGGCGAAGCGCGACCATGCGGGCATCCGCGCCACCGAGCGCGGCTATCTCGACCTGTGGGTCGACCGGTTCTCGAAGTTCCCGGGCGTGCGGGCGGAGATCATCCCCGATCCGACCGGCAACCCGATCGACCGGCTCAAGCTGTCGCTCGATCCCGAGCGTGCCCGCACGACGGCATGGGACCTCGCCGACGCGCTTGCCGCCGGCAGCCCGCCGGTCATCGTCCGGGACCACGAGGTCGAGCACGGGTTCTTCGAGCTCGATCCGTGCAACCTGCATCCCGGCGAGGAGCGGGTCGTCGCGGACCGGATCGCCGCCGAACTCGATTCCGCGCGCGGGCGCAACGAGCCGTCGCGCCGGACAGCCGCCGAACGCAAGGCGGCGCGATTCGAACGTCTGTTGCGCTGGCCGGACTGACCTTCGGCCGCCGCTGGCACGGCAATTGCTGCATTTTTGACCGGGATGCGCGCGCCGGAGGCGTGTGCGGAAACCCGATCGAACGCAGGGAGCAGCGCATGGCAAATCACCTTATTTCGCGACGGACACTGTTGCAGGGTACCGCTGCCGCCGGTGCGCTCGCCGCAACCGGCCCGCTCGGCGGCCTGAACGCGCAGGCCCCGCTCACGGTCGGGATCCTCTATGTCGGGCCGCGCGACGATTTCGGCTACAGCCAGGCGCATGCGATGGGTGCAGCCGAACTGAAGAAGGTTCCGGGGGTCAAGGTCGTCGAGGAGGAGAATGTCCCCGAGACGATCGCCGTGCAGCGCTCGATGGAATCGATGATCAATCTCGATGGCGCCAAGCTCATCATTGCGACGTCGTTCGGCTATTTCGACCCGCACATGCTGGCGATGGCGGCCAAGTACCCGAAGGTCGAGTTCCGCCACGCGGTCGGCCTGTGGGACAAGGACAAGCATCCGCAGAACGCCGGCTCGTATTTCGGCTATCTCGACCAGGCGCATTACGTGAACGGCATCGCCGCCGGTCTCGTGACGAAGACGAAGAAGATCGGCTTCGTCGCGGCCAAGCCGATCCCGTCGGTGCTGCGCAACATCAACGCGGTGCTGTTGGGTGCGCGCAAGAACGCGCCGGACGCGACCGTTCAGGTCGTCTTCACCGGCGACTGGTCGGTGCCGGTGCGCGAGGCGGAAGCGACGAACGCGCTGATCGGCTCGGGCTGCGACATCATCACCTGCCACGTCGACAGCCCGAAGGTCGTGATCGAGACCGCCGAGCGCCGCGGCGTGATGACGCTGGGCCACAACGCTTCGCAGGCGAGCCTCGCGCCCAAGGGCTTCATCACGGGTGCGGAATACAAGTGGTCGACGATCTACAAGGGCTTCGCCGACAATCTCGCGAAGAACCAGAAGCTGCCCAACTGGGTGCGCGGCGGCTACGATCTTGACTTCGTGCAGAACACGGCCTACGGCGCCGCCGCAAGCGACGGCGCACGCCGAGCCGCCGATGCGGCCATCGCCGAGATCAAGAAGGGTGCGCCGATCTTCGCGGGCACGATCAAGGACAACAAGGGCAACGTCGTGATCCCCGCCACGCTCGACAACTACGCGCCGCCGCTCGAAGGCATGAACTATCTGGTCGAGGGCGTCGTCGGCTCGACGACCTGAGCCCCGTGACCACGACCGCCGAACGCCAGGCGTCGGCCGCACCCAGTGCGGCCGACGACCTGTTCGAGCGCCTGCGACAGACAAGCGAGTATTTCGCGATTCCGCTGCTGGCACTTGTCGCTTCGGCGCTTCTCTTTTCGATCTTCCTGCTGGCACTCGGCCGCTCGCCGGTCGAGTTCTTCGACCTCATGTGGCGCGGCGGCTTCGGCTCGGCCTTCTCGTGGCAGAACACGCTGCAGCGCGCGGCACCGCTGGTGCTGACGGCCCTGTGCGTGGCGATCCCGGCGCGCATCGGGCTCGTCATCATCGGCGGGGAAGGAGCACTCGTCCTCGGCGGGCTCGCCGCGGCCGTGATCGCGGTTCCGCTGCTCGGCGTGGCGCCCGCCCCGGTGCTGCTCGCCATCATGGCACTGGCGGCGATGGCCGCGGGCGCACTCTGGATCGGCCTTGCCGGTGCCTTGCGTCATTCGCGGGGCGTCAACGAGACGATCTCGAGCCTGCTCCTTACCTATATCGCCATCGCGATCATGTATTTCCTCGTCGAAGGCGTCCTGCGAGATCCGCGATCTCTCAACAAGCCGTCGACCGTGCCGATCGGTGCGGAGAACATGCTCAGCACGATTCCCGGCACTGACATCCACTGGGGCCTCGCGACGGGCGCCGTGATCGCCATCCTGCTGCAGGTGCTGATGAGCCGTACGACCTTCGGCTTCGCGGCCCGGATCACCGGCGGCAATCCGCGCGCGGCGCGTGCACAGGGCCTGCCGGTCGGCACGTTGACCGTCGCGTGCACGATGATCGCGGGTGCGTGCGCCGGCCTCGCCGGCTTCTTCGAGGTCGCGACCGTGCATGGTGGTGCCAACGGCTCGCTCGTCGCCGGCTACGGCTTCACCGGAATTCTCGTGTCGTTCCTCGCGCGCCACACGCCGCTGGCAGTGCTCCCCGTTGCCGTGCTGTTCGGCGGGATCGCCGCCGCCGGCGGCCTCGTCCAGCGCCGCATGGGTCTGCCCGACGCGACCGTGCTGCTGCTGCAGGGCTTCATCTTCGTCGTGCTGCTGGCGAGCGAGACGCTCTATGGCCGCCTGCCCTGGTTCCGTCCGCAGGGAGGGGCAGACCGGTCGTGAGCGCGGAACTCCTCACCGTCCTGTTCGCGATGATCGGCGGCGCCATCCGTGTGTCGACGCCGTTCCTGTTCGTATCGCTGGGCGAATGCCTGACCGAGAAGGCCGGGCGAATCAATCTCGGCCTCGAAGGCACGCTCGTGCTCGGCGCGATGGTCGCCTACATGACGTCGTACGAGACCGGCAACCCATGGGCCGGCGTGGCGGCGGCAGCACTTGCCGGCTTCCTGCTTGGCGGCCTGCACGGCGCCCTGTGCAGCCTGCCCAAGGTCAACGACGTGGCGGTGGGCATCGCGCTGATGACGTTCGGCACCGGCGTCGCGTTCTTCTTCGGCAAGCCGTACATCCAGCCGGCCGCACCGCGCCTGCCGGGCATTCCGCTGGCGGACTGGACCGGCTCGCCCGCACTTGCCGACGCACTGAAGGTCAATCCGCTGTTCTTCTTCGGCATCCTGCTGGCCTTTGCGATGGCCTGGGCCTTCCGCAATACCCGCGTCGGCCTCGTCGTGCGCACGACCGGTGACAGCGCGCCGGCGGCGCGCGCGATGGGCATTTCGGTCGACGGCGTGCGGCTGCTGGCGACGGCTGCGGGCGGCGCGCTTGCAGGTATCGGCGGTTCGTTCCTGTCGCTCTATTATCCGGGAAGCTGGAACGAGGCGCTGTCGTCCGGGCAGGGCCTGATGGCCGTCGCACTTGTCATCTTCGCGCGCTGGGATCCGGTGCGCTGCTTCGTTGCGGCCCTGCTGTTCGGTGCCGCGGGCGCCATCGGTCCCGCACTGCAGTCGATCAACATCACGCAGGGCTATTATTTCTTCAACGCGGCCCCGTACATCCTGACGCTGCTGATCATGATCTCGTCCGGTCGCGTGCGGCATGCCCAGCACGGCATGCCGGGCGAACTCTCGGTCTCGAAATAGGAAGCGCACGCATGCCGACCGTCGCAGCCGACCCCTACGACTGGCCCTACGACGGCAATCTTTCGCCGTCGAACACGGCGTTGATCGTGATCGACATGCAGACGGATTTCTGCGGGAAGGGCGGCTATGTCGACAAGATGGGCTACGACCTGTCTTTGACGCGTGCGCCGCTCGACCCCATCGCGCGCGTGCTCGTGGGCATGCGCGCCAAGGGCTACTGGATACTGCACACGCGCGAAGGACATCGGCCGGATTTATCCGACCTGCCGGAGAACAAGCGCTGGCGATCGCGTCGCATCGGGGCAGGGATCGGCGATCCGGGCCCGTGCGGGCGCATCCTCGTGCGCGGCGAGCCGGGATGGGAGATCGTGCCCGAAGTGGCGCCGCTACCGGGCGAGACGGTCATCGACAAGCCGGGCAAGGGCTCGTTCTGCGCGACCGACCTCGAACTCGTGCTGCGCACGCGCGGTATCCGCAACATAGCACTTGCGGGCATCACGACCGACGTGTGCGTACACACGACGATGCGCGAGGCGAACGACCGTGGCTTCGAGTGCGTATTGCTTGAGGATTGCTGCGGCGCGACCGACCGAGCCAACCACGACGCGGCGATCCGCATGGTCAAGATGCAAGGCGGGGTGTTCGGCGCCGTGTCGTCGAGCGAGAAGCTGCTGGAGGGCCTGAAGTGAGCCGCGCCATCCATCTCAAGGCGACCGGGATGACCAAGATCTTCGGGTCGCTCGCAGCGCTCGAGGACGTGTCGATCGACGTGCCGGCAGGTTCGTTCCATGCGCTCCTGGGTGAGAACGGGGCCGGGAAATCGACACTCGTCAAATGCATCATGGGGTTCTACGAGCCGACGCGCGGCACCGTCACGGTCGACGGCAAGCCGATCCACGCACGCAACCCGCGCGAGGCGCGCGCGCAGGGCATCGGCATGGTCTACCAGCATTTCACGCTGGTCCCGTCGCTGACCGGTGCCGAGAACATGGTGATCGGGCGGCTCGATCCGCCCGCGATCATCGACTGGGTGAAGGAGAAGAAGGCGCTCGACGCGTTCCTCGACCGGATGCCGTTCCGCGTCCCGCTCGACCGGCCTGTCGCCGAACTTGCCGCAGGCGAGAAGCAGAAGCTCGAGATCCTGAAGCTCATCTATTTCGACCAGCGTTTCCTGATTCTCGACGAACCGACATCGGTGCTCACGCCCGACGAGGCGGACGAGATTCTCGGCCTGCTCAAGGGCATGACGAAAGCCGGCGACATCAGCGTGCTGATGATTACGCACAAGTTCCGCGAGGTGACGGCCGTCGCCGACGACGTGACGGTGTTGCGCCGCGGCCGCCTGGCGGGTGCGGGCCGCGTGGCCGAACTTTCGACCGACGCGATGGCGCGCATGATGATCGGCGACACGGCCGTACGCGCGCGCGCCGAGCGCGGAATGAAGCCGCCAGGGGCGCCGATGCTGGAGATGGTCGCGCTCTATGCCGACGACGATTCCGGGCAGAACGCGGTTTCGGAAGTGGACCTGAAGGTGGCGGCCGGCGAGATCGTCGGGATCGCCGGCGTTTCGGGGAACGGGCAGAGCGAACTGGTCGAGGTGCTGTCGGGCCAGCGGCCGCTCGTCGACGGGCGCATCATGGTTCGTGGCCAGCCCTTCGAGCCCAACCGCGAGAGCCTCGCGCGCCTGAAGATCTACGGCCTGCCGGAAGAACCTCTGCGCAATGCGACCGTGCCGCGCATGACCGTGGCCGAGAACATCGCTTTCCGCAGCTTCGACCGACCGCCGATCGCCTCGCTCGGCTGGTGGCTGCATCCGGGACCGATGCGCGCCAAGGCACGCGAACTGATTGCGCGCTATCGCGTGAAGACGCCGTCGACCGAAGCGCCGATCGAGACGCTGTCGGGTGGCAACGTCCAGCGCGCGGTGCTGGCGCGCGAGCTTTCGGGCGATGTCGACGTGCTGATCGTCGCCAATCCGTGCTTCGGGCTAGATTTCGCGTCCGCCGCCGACATCCGCGCCCAGATCATGGAGGCGCGCAACCGGGGTGCGGCCGTTCTGCTCGTGTCGGAAGATCTCGACGAGATCCTGGAACTCGCCGACCGCGTCGCCGTGATGTCGGAGGGACGCATCGCCTACCTCTCGCCCGTCGCACAGACGGACCGCGCGACAATCGGACATGCGATGGCGGGCCACTGATGACCGTCCCGGTTCCGGCGAAGCCGTTCGCCTATCCGCTCGAACCCGGCCGTACGGCGCTGGTCGTGATCGACATGCAGCGCGATTTCGTCGAGCCGGGCGGCTTCGGGGCGGCGCTGGGCAACGACGTGACGCGCCTGCAGGCGATCGTGCCGGCGGTCGCCGAGCTCCTGGCGCTGTTCCGGAAGAAGGGTTGGCCGGTGATCCACACGCGCGAGAGCCATCTGCCGGACCTCAGCGACTGTCCGCCGGCCAAGCGCGGGCGCGGCAAGCCCAGTTTGCGCATCGGCGATACCGGGCCGATGGGCCGCATCCTCGTGCGCGGCGAACCGGGCAACGCCATCGTGGACGCGCTTGTGCCCGTCGCAGGCGAGATCGTGATCGACAAGCCCGGCAAGGGGATGTTCTACCGCACGGATGCGGCCGAAAGGCTTGTCGCCCTCGGCATCACGCATCTGGTGTTCGCCGGGGTGACGACCGAGGTCTGCGTGCAGACCTCGATGCGCGAGGCCAACGATCGCGGGTTCGAATGCCTTCTTGTCGAGGAGGCGACCGAAAGCTATTTCCCCGAGTTCAAGGCGGCTACACTCGCCATGATCGCGGCACAGGGCGCCATCGTCGGCTGGACGACGGGCCTCAAGGAGCTTTCCGCCGCACTGGACTGACGGGGTGCCATGAATCTCTCGCGCCGCGCATTCGGGACGGGACTGCTGGGGGCACTTGCTGGCAGTGCCCGGCCGGCCGCAGCGCAGGGTGGCGATGTCGACATGCTGCTGGTCCTGCTCAACGACGGATCCGGATCCATCGACGCGGACGAGTACCGCCTGCAGCGCGAGGGTACCGCCGCCGCCCTCGAACGGCCCGAGATCCTGCAGGCGATCGCGCGCCTGCCCACGCGGTCGATCGCGGTCGCCTACGGTGAATGGGGCTCGCCCGGCGAGCCCCAGATCATCGTGCCCTGGATGCGCATCGCGACGGCGGAGGATGCCGACCGCTTCTCCGACCTGCTCGTCGCCGCCCCACGACGGTATCAGAGCTATAACGCGATCGGCGACGGGTTGACGGTCGCGACCGACCTGATCCGCGACGCACCGTTCCGCGCGACGCGTGCCAAGATCGATATCGCCGGGGACGGGCCGGACATGCGCGGGCTGATCCCTGCCGCTGTCGCGCGCGACCGCGCGGTCGCGGCCGGCATCACGATCAACGCGCTGGCGATCCAGTCCGAAGGATCGGGCCCGGCAATGCGCCTGACGAATCTGCGCGCCCATTACGAGGAACACGTCATCGGCGGACCCGGTGCCTTCGTCGCGACGGCGCGCGACCGGATCGACTTCGCCTATGCCATTTTCAACAAGATGGTCCGCGAACTGACCTGACGGTCAGTCAGACGACGGCAGCACGCCGCGGACTTCCGGCAGGTCGGCGGTGAATTCGCCGCCGGCGATGCAGTCCGACATCGCGACGATTTCGGCCGAAAGCGACCGGTCCGCATCGAGGAACGCCGATATCGCGCGTACCCGCTCCAGGGCGCGCTTCGCGCGCGGTCCGGGCCGCAGGGGTGCGCGCATCTCGATGCCCTGTGCGGCCATCAGTGCTTCGATCGCGACGATACCGGCAAGGTTGGCGGCCATCGGCAGCAGGCGGCGCGCACCGTGTGCGGCCATCGAGACATGGTCTTCCTGGTTGGCTGAAGTCGAGATCGTGTCGATCGAAGCAGGGGCCGCACGCATGCGGTTCTCCGATGCGAGGGCCGCCGAGGTGACTTCCGGAATCATGAAGCCGGAATTGAGGCCGGGTTTCGGGATCAGGAAGGCCGGCAGGCCCGACAGCGACGGATCGACGAGCATCGCGCAGCGACGCTGAACGATGTTGCCGATCTCGGCGGCGGCGAGCGCCAGCATGTCGGCCGCGAAGGCGACTGGCTCGGCGTGGAAGTTGCCGCCCGACAGGACCTCGCCCGTATCCTGCATGACGAGCGGGTTGTCGGTGACCCCGTTGGCCTCGCGCGCGAGCATCGCGGCGGCGGCGCGCATCACGTCGAGCGCGGCGCCCATCACCTGCGGCTGGCAGCGCAGCGAGTAGGGATCCTGCACGCGCGGATCGTCGGCAAGATGCGAGCGGCGGATCTCGCTGTCGGCCATCAGGGCGCGCAGCACGTTCGCCACGTCGATCTGGCCGGGCTGGCCGCGCAGCGCCTGGATGCGCGCGTCGAACGGCGTGTCCGCGCCGGCCGCGGCATCGACCGACATCGCACCCGTCACGAGCGCGGCGGCAAAGCAGTCCTCGATCGCGAACAGGCCCGCGAGGGCGAGTGCCGTCGAGACCTGCGTGCCGTTGAGCAGGGCGAGCCCTTCCTTCGGGCCAAGGACGACAGGTGCGAGGCCGGCTCGCGACAGCGCGACGGCACCCGGAAGGACCTCGCCTGCGAACGCGGCCTCGCCTTCGCCGATCAGCACGGCGGCGAGGTGTGCCAGCGGGGCAAGGTCGCCCGACGCGCCGACCGATCCCTGGCCGGGCACGACCGGCAGCACGCCGCGCGCCAGCATCTGCGTCAGGAGTTCGAGCGTCGCCGGGTTCACGCCCGACGCGCCGTGCGCGAGGCTGGCGATCTTCAGCGCCAGGATCAGCCGCACTACCGGTCCGTCGAGCGGCCGGCCGACGCCGGCGCAGTGCGAGCGCACGATGTTGACCTGCAGCTCGGCAAGCTTGTCGGTCGGGATGCGCACGCTCGCAAGCTTGCCGAAACCGGTATTGACGCCGTAGATCGCGTCGTTGCCGCGCGCCGCCTTCGCCAGCATCGCGTGGCCGTCGGCGACGCGTCGCCGGGCGGCGTCGGGGATCGACAGCGCGTCGCCGCGCATGATCGCGCGCCAGAGCGAGAGAGGTGCCGAGCCGGGGTCGAGGGGGCGGGAATTCATGCGGACGTGAACCGGATTTAACGTCGGGGAAACGGGGAATCAGGCAACCATGTTGCCGGCCCCGGGAGCAAGCGGATTGTCCTGTTCGTGCCGCACCGCTATAAGCGCCGCATGCTCGATCATCTCAAAGCCAACAATCGCGCGTGGTCCGAGCGGAAGATGTCCGCCGACAGCGGATTCTTCCGCCGGCTCGAAGCCCAGCAGGCGCCGGAGTATCTGTGGATCGGCTGTTCCGACAGCCGCGTCCCGGCCAACGATATCGTCGGACTCGATCCGGGCGAACTCTTCGTCCACCGCAACGTCGCGAATCTGGCGCCGCCGCAGGATGCCAACTACCTCTCCGTCCTGCAGTTCGCGGTCGACGTGCTCAAGGTCAAGCACATCATCGTCGTCGGCCACTATGGCTGCGGCGGCGTGAAGGCGGCTGTCGATGGCCAGCGGCGCGGTCTCGTCGATCACTGGCTCCATCCGATCCGCGAGCTGCGCCAGACGCATCGCGAGGAGCTCGACGCCATCCTCGACGAACGTTCGCGTCTCGACCGGCTGTGTGAACTGAACGTCATCCGGCAGGTGCGCAACGTCGCTTCCGACGTGTTCGTGCATGAGGCTTGGTTGCGCGGCCAGAGCCTAGCGGTCCATGGCTGGGTCTATTCGCTGGCGAACGGGCTCGTGCACGATCTCGACGCGACGGTCAGCGGGCTCGACGAGCTCGATAGGCTCCACAACCTGCCGATCCGCACGATCACGGGCGGGCCGCCGGGCTACTGAGGCTGGCCGCGGGGCCGGCGCACGACGCCGCCCATCTCGGCGCGCAGCAGTTCGATGAAATTGCGCGCGAAGGCCGAAAGCGGCCGGCCGGCCTTCATCGCCACATAGGTCTGGAACGTCGTCGGTTCCTCGATGCGCAGCACCTTCACGCCGGGTACGCCTTCGTGCGCGATCGTGAACTGGTCGATGATCGCGATGCCGAGCCCCGCCTTGACCAGCGCGCAGACGGTCGTGCCGAAGCGTGCCTTGATCGTGATCTCGTAGGTCAGGCGCTGGCGCTCGAAGATTTCGGCCATGATGCCGCCGTAGGGATCGGTCGGGTCGATGCCGATCAACGGATGGCGGACGATCTCGGCGGCCGAAACCGAACGGCGCCGCGCCAGCGCGTGGTCCGGCGGCACGATACAGAAAAGCTCGCCGGTCGCGAGCGGTTCGAACTCGACGCTCGGATGCTCGAACCGGTAGCTCATCGCCACGACGTCACCCTTGTCGAGGAGCAGATAGTCAATCGCCTCCTCGATCTTCAGGATGTTCACGTCGATCAGCAAGTTCGCGTATTTCCGGCGCACCTGCTGGATGGCGCGCGGCACCATCACGTTGGCAATGCTCGGCACCGAGCCGATGCGCAGCCACTGCGAGCGCCCGCGTTTGACGTTGGAAATCGTGTACTGGAGATCCTCGACCTTCTTGAAGGTCGCGTTGATCTGCTCGAAGATCGCATTCGCGACCGGGGCGGGCGTGTAACGGCCGCTGCGGCGGTCGAACAGGCGCAGGCCGATCGCCTGCTCGGTATACTTCATCAGCCTGCTGATGCCGGGTGCCGAGACGTTGAGCAGGCGGGCCGCACCCACGATCGTGCCGGTGACCATGATGGCGCGGATGACTTCGATCTGTCGCAGGGTCAGCACGGGCGTGTCTCCGGATGGCTTTCCGGAAGTTAATGCCATGTTACGGATATGGCAAATCTTGGTATTTGACGTTACTTTCCGCTTCGCGCGATGCTTCCCCGATCCCAGCCGGAGAGCCCGATGCAGACCGCAATCGCCACCGTGTGCCTCAGCGGCACGCTCGACGAGAAGCTGACCGCGATCGCCGGAGCCCGCTTCAAGGGCGTCGAGATATTCGAGAACGATCTGCTGTCCTTCAACGGTTCGCCGCGCGACGTGCGCGCGATGGTCGCCGATCTCGGTCTGGAGACCGTCACCTTCCAGCCCTTCCGGGACTTCGAGGGCATGCCGGAGCCCAAGCGGGCGCGCGTCTTCGCGCGTGCCGAGCGCAAATTCGACGTGATGGAGGAACTCGGCTGCGACCTGCTGATGGTGTGCAGCAACGTCTCGCCCGATGCACTTGGCGGGATCGACCGCGCGGCGGCCGACTTCCACGAACTGGGCGAGCGTGCCGCCAAGCGCGGCATGCGCGTGGCGTTCGAAGCGCTGGCCTGGGGCAAGCACATAAACGACTACCGGGATTCGTGGGAGGTCGTGCGGCGGGCGGCACACCCGAATGTCGGTCTCGTCCTCGACAGCTTCCACGTCCTCGCGCGTGGCACCGACCTATCGACGATCCGCTCGGTCCCGAAGGACCGGATCTTCCTCGTCCAGATGGCCGACGCGCCAAAGCTGGAGATGGACTACCTGTCCTGGAGCCGTCACTACCGCTGCTTCCCCGGGCAGGGCGACCTGCCGGTCGACGCTTTCATGGACGCGCTTCAGGCGACGGGCTTCGACGGCCTGCTTTCGCTGGAGATCTTCAACGACCGCTTCCGGGCCGGATCGGCGCGCAGCGTCGCGATCGATGGGCAGCGTGCGCTCGTCCAGATGCTCGACCAGCTCCGCCGCCGCAACGGCGTCGCGGTCCCCGGCCTGCCCGAGCTTCCGCCGCGGGCGAACTGCAAGGGGATCGAATTCGTCGAATTCGCCATCGACGAGGCGAGCGCACCGTCCTTCGAGAAGCTGCTCGGCGGGCTGGGCTTCGCCAAGGCCGGCCGGCACCGCTCGAAGGCGGTCACGCGCTGGCGCCAGGGCGACGCGAACATCGTCGTCAACTGCGAGAGCGAGGGTTTCGCGCATTCCTTCCAGCTCGTGCACGGACCGTCGGTCTGCGCGATGGCGCTGCGCGTCGACGACGCGAAGGCGACGGTCGAGCGCGCGATCAACCTGCTGGACAGCCCGTTCGAACAGGCGGTCGGGCCGGGTGAGCTCAACATTCCCGCGGTCCGCGGCCTCGGCGGCAGCCTCGTGCATTTCATCGACGAGCGCGGCGGCCTTTCGCGCCTCTGGGACGTCGATTTCGAGAAGATCGACGTGCCGGCCGGCACGGAAGCCGGCATCGTCGCGTTCGATCACGTGTCGCAGTCGATGCAGTACGAGGAAGTCCTCACCTGGCTGCTCTTCTACACGTCGCTGTTCGAGATGCGCCGCACGCCGACGCAGGCCGTCGTCGATCCCGGCGGCGTGGTGCAGAGCCAGGCGCTGGAATCGGCCGGCGGCGAGCTTCGCCTGATCCTCAATTCCTCGCAGAGCCGGCAGACGCAGTCGGCACGCTTCCTGACGGAGAAGTTCGGATCGGGCGTGCAGCACATCGCGTTCGCCAGCCGCGACATCTTCGCGACGGTCGAGCGGCTGCGCGCGAACGGCGTGGCCATCCTGAAAATCCCGGAAAACTACTACGACGATCTCGAGGCGCGCACGGAACTGGGCGATGCCGAGATCGAGCGGCTGCGCCGCAACGACGTCCTTTACGACCGGGACGGGGCGCACGAATTCTACCAATTCTATACGAACGTGCTCGAAGGCGGGTTCTTCTTCGAGATTGTCGAACGGCGCGGTTACGCGGGTTACGGTGCGGCGAACGCGCCGATCCGGCTTGCCGCGCAGTCGCGCAGCTTCGTGCATCCGGAGTTCGAATGAGCCAGCCCTGCATCATCACGGTCGCGATCACGGGATCGCTGCCGCAGAAGAAGAACAATCCGGCGGTCCCCATCACGGTCGCCGAACAGGTCGAGTCGACGCACGCGGCATTCGAGGTGGGCGCCACGCTCGCCCACTGCCACGTGCGCAACGACGACGGCACGCCGACCTCGGATCCCGAGCGCTTCGCGCGGCTGGTCGAAGGCCTGCGCAAGCACTGCCCGGGCCTGATCGTCCAGCTTTCGACAGGCGGACGCTCGGGGGCGGGAAAGGAGCGCGGCGGCATGCTGGGCACGAAGCCCGACATGGCGTCTCTAGCCACGGGTTCGGTCAATTTCCCGACCCGCGTCTACGACAATAGCCCCGACCTGGTCGAATGGCTGGCGGGCGAGATGAAGCGGCTGGGCATCAAGCCGGAAGTCGAAGCCTTCGACCTGTCGATGGTGTTCAAGGCGGCCGAGTTGGCCAAGGACGGCAAGATCGTCGGGCCGCTGCACGTGCAGTTCGTCATGGGTGTGAAAAACGCGATGCCTGTCGACCGGCCTTCCTTCGAGTTCTACGTCGCGACGCTGAAGCGGCTGGCGCCCGACGCGACCTGGACGGGCGCCGGGATCGGGCGCGACCAATTGACGCTCAACCGCTGGAGCCTCGAATTGGGTGGCCATTGCCGCACGGGTCTGGAAGATAATATCCGCATGGACGAGCATACGCTCGCACCCTCGAACGCGGCCCTGGTCGCGCGGGTTGCGCAGATGTGTGCCGAGTACGGACGGCGGCCCGCGACAGTCGCCGAGGCGCGTGCGATCCTCGGACTCGCAGCGGCCTGATTCGAGGGAGGAACGGTATGGAGAATGGCGAGTTCTATCGGCGCGACCGCGCGTGGCATCCACCCGGGTTTTCGCTCGACTACCGGTCGACGTCGCTGCGCAGCCCGCGCCGGGCGCTGCTCTCGCTCGGCCAGTCGCCGGCCGACCTGTCGGGGCCCGTGTTCGGGCACGGCATGCTCGACCTGCTGGACCACGACCTCATCCGCAATTTCGGGACGGGCAGCGAGGCGATCGGCGAACGCATCGTCGTGCACGGGCGCGTCGTCGACCAGAACGGCCGCCCGGTTCCGAACACGCTGATCGAGATCTGGCAGGCGAATGCCAGCGGACGTTACCGGCACGTGCGCGATGGCTATGTCGCGGCCCTTGATCCGAATTTCGGCGGCTGCGGGCGCGTGCTCAGCGACGCCGAAGGGAAGTACGCGTTCCGCACGATCCGCCCAGGCCCCTATCCGTTTCGCAACAACGGGTCGGACTGGCGCCCGGCACACATCCACATCTCGCTGTTCGGGCAGGCCTTCGCGCAACGCCTGATCACGCAGTTCTATTTCGAGGGCGATCCGCTGATCGCCAAGTGCCCGATCGCCAACACGGTCCGCGACAAGGCGGCGCTGGAAATGCTCGTGGCCAAGCTCGACCTTGAGAATCAGGGGCCGTTCGACCACCTGACCTACCGCTTCGACATCGTGCTGCGCGGCCGACGGTCGACCTTTTTCGAGAACCGTCCGGAGGGCAACTGACATGCCGGTCGAACCGCTGAACGAAACGCCCTCGCAGACCGCCGGTCCCTACGTGCATATCGGGACCTATCCGTCGTCCGCCGGTCTCAACGTGCGCACGCAGGAAAAGCCCAACGTGCTGGCGAACGCTTCCACGAAGGGCGAGCGCGTCCGCATCGAAGGTACGATCTTTGACGGTGCGGGCTCCGTCGTCACCGACGCGATGATCGAGCTGTGGCAGGCTGACGCCGACGGCAGGTTCGCCGGCAAGGATGCGGGCGGCTGGGGCCGGGCCGTCAGCGATTTCAAGACCGGGCTGTGGTTCTTCGAGACGGTGAAGCCGGGTGCGACGCGCACCAAGGCGGGAGCGGCCGAAGCGCCGTTCGTCACGCTGCTGGTGTTTTCGCGCGGCATCAACATCCACCTGCATACGCGGATGTATTTTGCCGACGAGACGGCGGCCAACGCGGCCGACCCGACGCTGAAGGCCGTGGCCGAGCCGCATCTGCAGAAGACGCTGGTCGCCGCACGCACGACGCGCGACGGCCAGATCGTCTACAGGTTCGACATCCGCCTGCAGGGCGAAGGCGAGACGGTCTTCTTCGATATCTAGGCCGCCGCGCGACGCGACGGCTGGCGTGGCAGGAACGCGGTCAGCAGGCCGAGTGCGGGAAGATACGAGCAGATCAGATAGACCGTCTCGATGCTCGTGCGGTCCGCGATCAGGCCGACGGCTGCGGCACCCAGGCCGCCCAGACCGAACGAGAAGCCGAAGAACAGGCCGGCGACCATGCCCACGCGGCCGGGCATCAGCTCCTGCGCATAGACGAGGATCGCCGAGAAGGCCGACGACATCATCAGGCCGATGACCAGCGAAAGCGCGAGCGTGAGCGCAAGGCCCGTGTACGGCATCGCGAGCGTGAAGGGCAGCGGCCCGAGGATCGAGAACCAGATGATCGGGATGCGGCCGACCTTGTCGCCAAGCCAGCCACCCGCGACGGTACCGAGTGCGAGCGAGGCGAGAAACGCGAAGAGGGCGATCTGCGCGAACTGGACCGAAACCTCGAATTTGTGGATCAGGTAGAACGTGTAATAGGACGTCAGGCTCGCGGTGTAGAACGTCTTCGAGAAGATCAGCGCCACGAGGACGGCGATCGCGAGCGCCACCTGCCGGCGCGGCAGCGCCAGGGCCGGGGGCGCTTTGCGGGCGCGCTGGGTGGCGCCACCGGCCTCGCGCCGGCGTTCGGCGTACCAGCGGCCGATCGCGAACAGGATCGACATGGCGATGAACGCCGCGGCCGAGAACCAGACGATGCTGCCCTGGCCTTGCGGCACGATGATGAAGGCGGCCAGCAGCGGCCCGATCGCCGAACCCGTATTGCCGCCGACCTGGAACAGCGACTGGGCGAGCCCATGCCGTCCGCCCGAGGCGAGGCGCGCGACGCGCGAGGCTTCCGGATGGAAGACGGCCGAGCCGACGCCGATCAGTGCCGCCGCCGACAGGATGACCGGATAGCTCGACGCCTGCGACATCAGGACGAGGCCGCACAGTGTGAAGCCCATGCCGATCGCGAGCGAATAGGGCATCGGCCGCCGGTCCGTCGTGTAGCCGACCAGCGGCTGGAGCATCGAGGCCGTGCACTGGAAGGCGAGCGTGATGAGGCCGATCTGCGCGTAGTCGAGCGCGTAGGATTCCTTCAGGATCGGATAGATCGCCGGCACCATCGACTGCATCATGTCGTTCAGCATGTGGCAGAAGCTGAGCGAGAAGATCACCGCGAAGGCGGAGTCGTCGGCCGCCGGGGAGCGCGTGTTGGCGGGTTTCGTCGCGGGTAAGGACGCTGAATCGTCGGGCATCGTGGAGTCCTCGGGGGGGGGGAGGCCGTCTTGCGTGCCGGCAAGGAATAGCACGGCTTTTCCGGTTTGATCGGGCGTGCCGCGCAGATCGGGCATGCCGGATATCCCTTTGCCAAATCTGGGAAATTGATCATGTTGCGGTTCGATGACATCCGCGGGAGGATCGATTCGATGCCTGTGAAACCGAATGGAACCAACGCGATGACGGGCGATCTTGTCCGGTAGCGCCGAAGCACCGTCCACGGGCATGGCGCGGCCTTCCTGGCTGCTTGCCATCGCCATGGCGGGCGACGGCCTGCTCTACGCGCTGCTTCCTCTGATGCCCGAGGCGTTCGGCATCAGTCTCGCCTGGGCCGGTCTCCTGCTCGCCGCAAACCGCATCGTGCGGATCTTCGCCTACACGCAAGTCGCGCGGATGACCGCACGACTGGGCGCACGCCGCGCCGGGACGATCGCGGCCGCGGGTGCAATCGTGTCGACGGCGGTCTTCGCGTTCGAAGCGTCCGACTGGGTCCAGCTTGCCGCCCGCTTCCTGTGGGGGCTTTCCTTCGCCGCCATCAATCTCGTGACCTTCGCCTATGCGGCGAGCGTGCCCGAACAGGCCGGCCGGCGTATCGGGACGAGCCGCGCGGTGGTGGGCGTGGCGATCACCTTCACGCTTCTCGTCGGTTGCTTCGCGGTAGACCGGATCGGTGCGCCGATGCTGTTCACGATCGTGGCGGTCCTGTCGCTTGCCTGCCTGCCGCTGGCGCTGACGCTCCAGCCGCTCGAGATCCGCCCGCCGCGGCATCGCGCGTTGCTGATGCCGCTGCCGGGGCGGATCGACGTCTGGGCCGCCGCCCAAGGCTTCGTCGTCGACGGCGTGTTCCTCGTCTCCGTCACGCTCCTGCTGAAGGAGACCGTGACCGACTTCTCGCCCGCAGCCGCGACCGGCATCGTGTTCTCGCTGCGCTGGATCGTCGAGAGCTTCTGCGCACCGCTCGGCGGGCGTCTTGCGGACCGGTTCGGCGCCACGCGCGTGATGCTCGTGTTCGGCCTTTTCATGTCGGTCGCTCTGGGGTCGATCGCGTTCGGCTTCGTCTATGCCGGTGCGGTCGCCGTGACGGTGGTCCGTGGGCTCACCAACACGATTGCCGCCGCGATGGTCGCCGAACGCAACCCCGGCGACACGGTCGGCGCCCAGTCGGTCTATTCGACGTACCGCGATATCGGCGCGGCACTCGGCCCGCTCTTCGCCGGCTTGTTCATCGACGATATCGGCACGCTGCCGCTCTATCTGGCTCTCAGCCTCGTGCTCGGCGGGACGACCCTGATGCTCCGGCGCTGGCGCTAGCCGGTTCCGCCGAGCAGGATTGTCTGGCACCAATCTTGCTCCTTCCAGTCTTTCAGATTGGAGGATGCGCGATGAAGTTGAGATTCCTGGCATTTGCCGCCGCCGCAAGCGCGGTTCTGGCCGTCACGCAGGCAAATGCGCAGGGAACCCTGCGCATCGGCATGACTGCCTCGGACATCCCGCTCACCACCGGCCAGACCGACCAAGGCGGCGAAGGAATGCGGTTCCTCGGTTACACCGTCTACGACGCGCTGATTAATTGGGACCTGTCGAAGTCCGACAAGGCTTCCGATCTCGTGCCGGGCCTCGCGACCGAGTGGAGCGTGGACGCCGCCGACAAGACCAAGTGGACGTTCAAGCTGCGCCCCGGCGTGAAGTTCCACGACGGTTCCGAGTTCGACGCCGCCGCCGCGGTATGGAACTTCGAGAAGCTGCTCAATCAGCAGGCACCCCAGTTCGATCCCCGCCAGTCCGGCCAGGGCCGCAGCCGCATTCCTGCCGTCGCGAGCTACAAGGCCGTCGACAAGCTGACGCTGGAGATCGTGACCCGCACGCCGGACGCCACTCTCCCGTACCAGATCGCCTGGATCATGTTCTCCAGCCCGGCGCAGTTCGAGAAGGTCGGCAAGACCTGGGAGAATTTCGCCAAGACGCCGTCCGGCACCGGCCCGTGGAAGATCGCGAGCTTCGTGCCGCGCGAGCGCGTCGAACTGGTCCCGAACACGGACTACTGGGACAAGGGCCGCGTACCGAAGCTCGAAAAGCTGGTCCTGGTTCCGCTGCCCGAAGCGAGTGCCCGCACCGCGGCCCTGCGTTCGGGCCAGGTCGACTGGATCGAGGCGCCGTCGCCCGATGCGGTGGCCTCGCTCAAGCAGGCCGGCATGCAGATCGTCACCAATGCGTATCCGCATAACTGGACCTGGCATCTCAGCCGCGTCGAGGGCAGCCCGTGGAACGACATCCGAGTGCGCCGTGCGGCCAACCTCGCCATCGATCGCGAAGGGATGAAGGAACTGCTCGGCGGCATGGCGATCCCGGCACAGGGCTTCTTCCCGCCCGGCCACCAGTGGTTCGGCAATCCGAAGTTCAAGCTCCGCCAGGACGTCGCGGAAGCCAAGAAGCTGCTGGCCGAGGCGGGTTTCGGTCCGGGCAAGCCGCTCGAAACGAAGATCCTGATCGCGCCCTCGGGATCGGGGCAGATGCAGCCGCTGCCGATGAACGAGTTCGTCCAGCAGAATCTCGCCGACGTCGGCATCAAGGTGACGTTCGAGGTCGTCGACTGGAACACGCTCATCAACATCTGGCGCGCGGGCGCCAAGCACGAGTCCTCTCGCGCCGCCACCGGCATGAACTACACGTACTTCATCCAGGATCCGTTCACCGGCTTCATCCGTCACCTGCAGAGCACGCTTGCGCCGCCTGCGGGCACGAACTGGGGCTACTACGCTGATCCCGCGATGGACGCGCTGTTCGACAAGGTCCGCAACACGTTCGACGCAGCCGAACTGAACAAGGTGCTGCAGGCGATCCACGAGAAGTACGTCGACGACGCGCTGTTCCTGATGGTCACGCACGACGTCAACCCGCGCGCGATGAGCCCGCGCGTGAAGGGCTTCGTGCAGGCCCAGAACTGGTTCCAGGACTTCTCGCAGGTCTTCATGGCGCGATAATTCGCCGGACGACGCCGACAGACACGACAGCTTCTTGCTCCCAATCCGGATTGGATATCGCATGAAAAACGGACTTCTCGCCGCTGCGGCGCTCGGTATCGGCCTTCTCGCCGGAATCGAGCCCGCCGGCGCCCAGACGGTGTTGCGCATCGGAATGACCGCAGCCGACATCCCGCGCACGCTGGGCCAGCCCGACCAGGGTTTCGAGGGCAATCGCTTCACCGGTCTCACGATGTACGACGCACTGGTGCTGTGGGACCTGTCGAGCGCCGAGAAGCCCTCCGTCCTCGTCCCCGGTCTCGCGACCGACTGGATGGCCGACGCTTCGGACCGGACCAAGTGGACGTTCAAGCTGCGCCCCGGCGTCAAGTTCCACGACGGCAGCGCGTTCGATGCCGACGCCATCGTCTGGAACGTGCGAAAGGTGTTGGACAAGGAAGCGCCGCATTTCGACGCGAGCCAGGTCGGCGTGACCGCCAGCCGCATGCCGACCCTGCGCAGCGCCCGCAAGATCGACGCCCTGACGGTCGAACTGACGACGAGCGAGCCGGACTCGTTCCTGCCGATCAATCTCACCAATCTGTTCATCGCCAGCCCTGCGCATTGGGCGGCAAAGCTCGCCGCCGTTCCGGCAAGCGTGACCGATGCGGGAGAGCGCGCCAAGCAGGCATGGACCGCCTTCGCGGCCGACGCGTCCGGGACAGGTCCTTGGAAGATGGTCCGCTTCGTGCCGCGCGAGCGGCTCGAGCTTGCCAAGAACGACGCCTACTGGAATGCCGCACGTGTGCCGAAGGTCGATCGCATGGTGCTGCTGCCGATGCCGGAAACCAACGCACGGACCGCCGCCCTGCTCGCCGGGCAGATCGACTGGGCCGAAGCGCCGTCGCCCGACGCCGTCGCCCAGATCAAGTCGCGCGGCTTCCAGATCTACGCCAACCAGCAGCCGCATGTGTGGCCGTGGCAGTTCTCGATGATCGAGGGCTCGCCGTGGACCGACAAGCGCGTGCGCCAGGCGGCGAATCTGTGCGTCAACCGCACGGACATGAAGCAGCTTCTCGGCGGCCTGATGGCCGAAGCCGTGGGTTCAGTTCCGCCCGGCCATCCGTGGTGGGGCAATCCCGAGTTCAAGATCGGCTACCGGCCGGATGAGGCGAAGCGCATGATGGCCGCAGCCGGCCATTCGGCGCAGAAGCCCCTGAAGGTCAAGATCCAGGTCTCGGCTTCGGGCTCGGGCCAGATGCAGCCGCTGCCGATGAACGAATATCTCCAGCAGGCGCTGCGCGAGTGCTACTTCGACGTCGAGCTCGACGTGATCGAATGGAACACGCTGTTCACGAACTGGCGTCTCGGCGCCAAGGACGCGTCGGCGCGCGGTTCGCATGCGACGAACGTCTCGTTCGCCGCGATGGATCCGTTCTTCGCCTTCGTGCGCTTCGTCGAAAGCAAGATGGCGCCGCCGGTGTCGAACAACTGGGGCTACGTCAACGATCCGGAGTTCGACCGCCTCGTCGCGAAGGCCCGGACGACCTTCGACGCCGCGGGCCGTGACGCGGCACTCGCCGAGCTGCACAAGCGGATCGTCGACGAAACGGTGTTCCTGTGGGTCGCCCACGACGTGGGGCCGCGCGCCATGAGCCCGAAGATCAAGGGCTTCGTGCCGCCGCAGAGCTGGTTCGTCGATTTCTCGCCGATCACGATGAACTGAAAAGGAAGGGCGCGGGCCGGATCTGGCGGCCCGCGCTCCTTCGCTTCCGATGTTCGAGTACCTCCTCAAGCGCATCCTCTACGTCGTGCCGATCGGATTGGGCGTAAGCCTCGTCTGCTTCGCGCTGGTCCATATCGCGCCGGGCGATCCGCTCGTCTCGGTGCTGCCGGCCGACGCCTCGCTCGAGATGCAGGAGCAGCTGCGCAGCGCCTACGGCTTCGACAAGCCGCTGCCCTACCAGTTCGGCCTGTGGATCTGGCGCGCGATCAACGGCGACCTCGGATACTCGATCGCGACCGGCCGTCCGGTCGCTCCGGAAGTCTGGCGTGCACTCGGCAACACCTTCATGGTCGCCGTACTTGCGGCGGCCTTCGGCTTCCTCGTCGGATCGGTGCTCGGATTCGTCGCCGGCTACTATCGCGGCACGTGGATAGACCGCGCGGCGAGCGCGCTCGCGGTCGCGGGAATTTCACTGCCGCACTACTGGCTGGGCATGGTGCTGGTCATCCTGTTTTCGGTGCAGCTCAACTGGCTGCCGGCGACCGGGGCGGGGCCCGGCGGTTCGGCCGACTGGGTATGGAACTGGGAACATGTGCGCCACCTGATCCTGCCGGCGCTGACCATGTCGGTCATCCCGCTCGGGATCGTGGCGCGTTCGGTTCGCGCACTCGTTTCCGACATCCTTTCGCAGGAATTCGTCGAGGCCCTGCGCGCGAAGGGGCTTTCGGAATCCGGCATCTTCGCGCACATCCTCAAGAACGCTGCGCCGACCGGGCTTGCGGTCATGGGCCTGCAGCTCGGCTATCTGCTCGGCGGCTCGATCCTGATCGAGACCGTCTTCGCCTGGCCGGGGTCCGGCTTCCTTCTCGGCAACGCGATCCTGCAGCGCGACCTGCCGCTGCTGCAGGGGACGATACTCGTGCTGGCGATGTTCTTCGTCACGCTCAACCTGCTGGTCGACCTCGTGCAGACCTGGCTCGATCCGCGCATCAAGAGAGGTTGACGATGTCGGCGAGCGCAGTTGCGGCAGAGAACTCCGCGGGCCAAGTCCAGACGCCGTCGCGCGGATACTGGGCGAACGTCCTGCGCCGGCTTTCGCGCGACAAAGTCGCGATGGCATGCCTCGCCGTCCTCGCCCTCATCCTGCTGGCGGCGATCTTCGCGCCGCTCATCTCTCCGCATGATCCGTATCGCGGCTCGATGATCCGCCGCCTGCGCCCCATCGGCACCGTCGGTTTCCCGCTCGGCACCGACGAGCTCGGCCGCGACATGCTGACGCGACTCATCTATGGCGGCCGTCTTTCGCTGTTCATCGGCATCCTTCCGGTATTCAACGCCTTCGTGATCGGCACGTTCCTGGGCGTGCTCGCCGGGTTCGCCGGCGGCAAGACGAACATGGCGATCATGCGCACGATCGACGTGTTCTACGCGTTTCCGTCCGTGTTGCTCGCCATCGCGATCTCCGGCGCGCTCGGGGCCGGCATCTTCAATTCGATCGTCTCGCTGACGGTCGTGTTCATCCCGCCGCTCGCGCGCGTCGCCGAAAGCGTCACGACGCAGGTCCGGAATCTCGATTTCGTCGATGCGGCCCGGGCGAGCGGCGCCGGCGCGTTCACGATCATCCGGGTTCACATACTCGGCAACGTGCTGGGCCCCGTCTTCGTCTATGCGACGGGGCTGGTCTCGGTCTCGATGATCCTCGCGTCGGGTCTGTCGTTCCTGGGACTCGGCACCAAGCCGCCGGAAGCGGAGTGGGGGCTGATGCTCAACACGTTGCGCACCGCGATCTACGCGCAGCCGCTGGTGGCGGCACTCCCGGGCGCCATGATCTTCGCGGTCTCGATCTGCTTCAACCTGTTCTCCGACGGCCTGCGCTCGGCGATGGACGTGAAGATATGAGCGAGACGGCCGAACTCGACGATGTCGGCGGACCAGCGCAGCCGTTGCTGGCGGTGCGCGGCCTGTTCAAGCATTTCCCGATCCGAGGCGGCCTGCTCAACCGGACGACGGCGGTCGTCCAGGCGGTCGACGGGATCGATTTCGACGTCTCGAAAGGCGAGACGCTGGGCATCGTCGGGGAGTCCGGCTGCGGCAAATCGACGACGGCCCGCCTGCTCGTGCGCCTGCTCGATCCCGACACGGGCGAGCTCGTCTATGACGGCCTGAAGGTCGGCTCGCAGGACGGCCTGACGATGCGCGAGATGCGCCGCCACGTGCAGATGGTGTTCCAGGATTCGTTCGCCTCGCTCAATCCGCGCCTGACGATTGTCGACTCGATCGCCTTCGGGCCGAAGGTGCACGGCCTTCCTTCCGGCGAGGCGACGGCGCGCGCGCGCGACCTGCTCGCCCGGGTTGGCCTCGATCCAGCGCTGTTCGGGCGGCGCTATCCGCACGAGCTTTCGGGCGGCCAACGCCAGCGCGTGAACATCGCGCGTGCCCTGGCCCTGCGGCCGCGCCTCGTCATCCTCGACGAGGCGGTCTCGGCGCTCGACAAGTCGGTCGAGGCGCAGGTGCTGAATCTCCTTCAGGACCTGAAGACCGAGTTCGGCCTCACCTATGTCTTCATCAGCCACGACCTCAACGTCGTGCGCTACATGTCGGATCGCGTGCTGGTCATGTATCTCGGCCGGATCGTCGAGATCGGCCCGGTCGGCCCGATCTACGATTCCCCGCAGCATCCCTATACGCGCGCGCTGCTGTCGGCGATGCCGTCGATGGATCCCGACAACCGGACCCAGGAAGCGCCGATCACGGGCGACCCGCCCAATCCGATCAATCCGCCGCCCGGTTGCCGGTTCCACACGCGCTGCCCGTTCTCCGAAGACGTGTGCAAGACGAAGGTTCCCGAACTCGCGCAGACGCGCATCGCGGCAGGCCATCTCGTCGCCTGCCACATGAGCGACGGCGCCTCCGGCCACTCGCGCGCGGGGAAAGGCCTATGAAGCCGCTCGTCAGCGTCGAGCAGCTCGGCGTCCTGTTCCGCTCGGCGGACCGCACGGTCCACGCTGTCAACGGCGTCGACCTGACGCTCCAGCCCGGCGAAGTGCTCGGTCTGCTCGGCGAGTCCGGATCGGGGAAGTCGGTCACGCTCAAGGCGCTGCTGCGCCTTCTGCCCGAACGGAGGACGACGCTGACCGGCAAGGTCACCGTCGCCGGGCACGACGTGCTGTCGCTCGACGAACGCGCACTGCGCCGGTATCGCGGCTCGGTCGTATCGATGATCTTCCAGGAGCCGATGCTGGCGTTCGATCCCGTCTTCACGATCGGCGACCAGATCGCCGAAGCGGTCATGCGGCACGAGAATGTCGGCCGCGAAGCGGGGCGGGCGCGCGCACTCGAGATGCTCGACCGCGTGCGCATCCCGTCGCCAAAGCGCCGGCTCGACGCCTATCCGCACGAGATGTCCGGCGGCATGCGCCAGCGCGCGATGATCGCCCTTGCACTCGCCTGCAAGCCGCAGCTCCTGCTGGCCGACGAGCCGACGACGGCTCTCGATGCGACAGTCCAGATCCAGATCCTGCTGCTGCTGCGCGAGTTGCAGAAGGAATTCGGCATGGGCGTAATCTTCGTCACACATGACATCGGCGTCGCGGTCGAGGTTTCCGACCGGATGGCGGTCATGTACGCCGGACGGATCGTCGAGCGCGGTTCGGCGCGCGACCTGATCGGCCGCACGGCGCATCCCTATCCGCAGGGCCTGCTCGCTTCCACGGTGCACGGCGCCATGCGCGGCGCGCGGCTCGATGCCATCCCCGGCGCGCCGCCGGATCTTTCGACCGTCCCGGTCGGCTGCGCGTTCGCGCCCCGCTGCCGGCACGCCGAGACCGCCTGCCGGGCCCAGCGCCCGCCGCTGGTGCAGGTCGGTTCCGGGCATGAGGCGGAATGTCGCAGAGTCGGCGAACTGGGCTGAACGGGGCCTGCGGGCGCGGTGGCGGGGTTGATTTGTCGGATATCCCGGCCTAATTTCTGGCCGCAATCGAAACGCTTCGCCCGGACCCAACAGGGAGCATCCACGCCGTGACCCATCGCCTCGTTTTCGCCTCGGCTTTCCTTGCGATCGCGACCGTCGCTTCGCTGCCGGCCGGCGCGCAGGACGCCGCTGCGGGCGAAGGCGTGTTCAAGCGCGTCTGCTCGACCTGCCACAACGCGACGGCCGAAGGTCCGCGCAAGCTGGGCCCGACGATGCACGGCGTTGCCGGCCGCAAGGCCGCTTCGGTGGAGGGGTTCCGCTACTCGACGGCCAAGCGCGACGCGGACCTGACCTGGACGCCGGAAAAGCTCAACGCCTATCTCCTCAATCCGCGCGAATTCATGCCCGGAACGACGATGGCCTATGCCGGCCTGAAGAGCGACGCCGACCGCGCCAACGTGATCGCCTACCTGCAGACGCTGAAGTAAGGGTACTTCAGGCGGCGCGGACCGCTTCGAGGAAAGAGCGGACGCGCTTGCCCAGTGCTTCGGCCTGTGCCGCGACCTGCGTGGACGCTTCGAGGACGCCGCCGGACGCCATTCCGGTCTCGTCCGATGCATTGCGCACGCCGGCGATCGCCCGATTCGTTTCCTCCACGCCTGCGGCCGCCTGCTCGACATTGCGCCCGATCTCCTGCGTTGCGGCCGTCTGCTCCTCGATCGCGGACGCCACGCTTGCGGTCATTTCCGAGATCCCGCGGATGGCGCTGCCGATCTCCGACATGGCGCCGACCACGCCCGACGTCCGCTCCTGGATCGCCGCTATCTGCGCGCCGATCTCCTCCGTCGCCTTGGCGGTCTGTGCGGCCAGCGCCTTCACTTCGTTCGCGACGACGGCGAAGCCGCGTCCGGCGTCGCCCGCGCGGGCGGCTTCGATCGTCGCGTTGAGCGCCAGCAGGTTCGTCTGCGAAGCGATCGAGTTGATGAGCTTGACGACATCGCCGATGCGCTGGGCGACCTCGTCCAGTTCGCGCACGCGACCTTCGCTGTCGGTGGCGAGCGTCGTCGTGCGCCCCGCACTTTCGCTGGACACCGCAACCTGACGCGAAATCTCGCGGATCGAGGCTGTCAACTCGTCGGCCGCCGAAGCGACCGTCTGCACGTTCGTCGAGGCTTCGTTCGCACCTGCCGCGGCGTTGATCGACAGTTCGCGGGCCGTCGAGGAGATCTGCGTCAGGCTCCGGGCGGTCGCTTCCATCTCGCCGGCGGCACGCGCTGTCGAATCGAGGATGTCGCCCACACCCGCCTGGAACTCCGATGTCAGATCCGCGATGCGCTTCGCGCGTTCGACCTGCGCCTGCTGTGCCGCGGCCGACTCGGCCTCCAGCCGCCGCTGCGCGACCAGGTTGTCCCGGAAGATCAGCAGGCTGCGACCCATCTCGGCGATCTCGTTGCGACCCTCGACCTCGACGGCGATGTCGGTCTCGCCCTGGCCGAGACGTTCCATCTGTCCGGTCAGGTTCCGGATCGGCCCGGCGATCGACCGGCCAATCAGCATGCTTGCGAGCGTCACGAGTGCGAGCGTGAGAGCGATCGTCACCCAGAGCAGCTTCGCGACGTTGTCGAGCTGCGTCTGGATCCGTTCACCTGCCGCCGTGGCCGCCGCGTTCTCGGCTTCGCGCAGCTTGGCGAGGACCGGATCGATCTGGGTCGCGGAACCCTCCAGTTCAGCGATCTTGACGTTGCGCTCGCCGATCGTGCTGACGAGCAGACCGAACGTGTCGGCATAGGAGTTGGCCAGTTCGACCAGCTCGGCGCGCCGCGCGTCCGGGAGCCGGGCGGCCGCGAGAAGGCCCTTCAGGCGTTCCATCTCCTTCGCATGCAGGTCGGCATTTGCCTTGGCTTCGCGGAGCTGGAAGTCTTTTTCATGACGGCGGAGCTGGAGGACAGAGACGACGACGGGATCGAGGCCGAGCTGGTTCAGGGCGCCCTCCGCCTCGCGGATGGCCCGGCGCATGTTGCCCTGCTGGCCTTCGTTCTCGTTGAGGCCGATTCGTCGCATGGTGGCGACGAGATCGTCGATGGACTTGCCGAATCCGCCCACGAGCTTTTCCAGTTCGGCGAAGTCGCCGGCAAGCTCGGCGTCGGCCCGCTCCATCAGGTCCAGCACCGCGTGACGCGCGCGCCGATTGGCTTCGGTGGCACGCCGCGCGATCGACAGGTCGCGGCGGATGATGAGGTCGCGCTGGTGCCGGCGGGCATCGGCGAGCGCATCGTCCAGCGCGGAAAAGATCGCCACCCGCTCGGCGGCCGTGGCACGTGCCGTCGCCGCTTCTCGGTTCACATGGCCTTCATATGCGATCGCTGCGGCGACGACCGCAAATCCGAAGGCGGAGATCGATGCGAGCAGGAACAGGTTCGTCCTGATCGGCAGGGCGGAAATTTTAAAGCGCATTGCACAAGCTCCGATGAAGCCGTGCGCGACCGTAAACCTCCGCAAGAAGTCTCGTCAAACGCAAGAAAAATTTGTATTCACTTATGTAATACAAACATAACTAGAGATGAATTCCATATCCCTTTTCAGTCAGACAGATCGTCACGGCATCGTGATCGATCCGACTACAATTAATAAAATTCGGGCGAACTACTGTTGTACGGCGTGATGCGGAACATCGATCAGCTTCCGCGTCCCGGCCGCAAGATCGTAGATGTGGAACGAGTTCATGTTCCGGCCGTAAAGATGCAGGCTGATGCACGCTTCGGATGTTCTGTCGACGCCGGTCATGTGGATATGATCGGGATTGGGAACGAAGCTGGTGACCGCCCCGGGATTGAGAAGCACAACCCCGCCGCGACGAAGGACAATGCCTTCGTTGCTGCAGATCTCGCCGGTCGGACACATATATGCGCGCTCTTCGAGGAAGCCGCGCACGATGCCGACCACGCCCCAGCTTCCGTGATCGTGCACCGGGGTCCATTGTCCCGGCAGCCAGACGATCGCGAACAGCGACAGCGCCTCGTTGGGGCAGAAATAGATCGCGTTGCGCCGGTAGTGCGCCGGATCCGACACCAGATGCGCCGGTTCCAGAAACTCGTCGGCGCGGCCGGTGAGCTTCTGCATGAGCGGCGCGATCGCGTCGACGCGCGAGGCGACATCCGCCTCGCGCGCCACGATCGCTTCGCAGTTTCCGATGAACTCGGACAGGACGGGATTGATCGCCACGGCCGGCCGCTCAGCCCTTCGGCTGCGGCACGATCCGCAGATAGGGCTTGGGCGCCTTCCAGCCGTCCGGGTACTTCGCCTTGGCCATGTCGTCGGTGACCGAGCCGGCGATGATCACATCCTCGCCGCTCTTCCAGTTGACCGGCGTGGCGACCTGGTGCTTTGCGGTGAGCTGGATGGAATCGATCATCCGCAGCACTTCGTCGAAGTTCCGCCCCGTCGTCATCGGATAGATCAGCATGGCCTTGATCTTCTTGTCCGGCCCGACGATGAAGACGGTGCGAACCGTCGCGTTGTCGGCGGCCGTGCGGCCGTCGGACGTGGAGCCTGCCGTATCGGGTAGCATGTCGTAGAGCTTGGCGACCTTCAGCTCCGGATCGCCGATCATCGGGTAGGTGACGGCGGCACCCTGCGTCTCCTCGATGTCTTTCGCCCATTTCGAATGATTGTCGACCGGATCGACGCTGAGGCCGATGATCTTGACGTTCCGCTTGTCGAATTCCGGCTTCATGCGGGCCATGTAGCCGAGCTCGGTCGTGCAGACCGGCGTGAAGTCCTTGGGATGCGAGAACAGGACGGCCCAGCCGTCGCCGATCCATTTGTGGAATTCGATCGGGCCTTGCGTTGTCGTCGCCGTGAAATCCGGTGCTACCGAGTTGATTCTAAGCGTCATTTCCAGCTCCCCTAAGCTGCGGCTCCATGCCGGCAGCACAACCTTAGCCAATCCGCATTATTTGCGGAAGGGTGCGATCCGGACTCCGGCGGCGTCCAGCCGGCGACGGACGGCCCGCGCCATCGCGACGGCCCCGGGCGAATCGCCGTGGATGCAGACCGTGTCGATCGGCATCGGCAGGCGCTTGCCCGAGACGCTGACGATCGCGCGCTCCTGCACCATCTGGAGGACGCGGTCGGCGACCGTTTCCGGGTCGTGCAGGACGGCACCGGGCTTCTTGCGCGAAACGAGCGTGCCGTCGTCCTCGTAGGCCCGGTCGGCGAAGATCTCGCGGGCAAGCGGCAGGTTCGCGCTCTCGCCGGCGCGCTCCAGTTCGGTCAGGGGCAGCACGACGAAGGTCAGCGTCGGGTCGACCGCGCGCACGGCCCGGGCGAGCGCGGTCGCCATGCCCGCATCAAGCATCGCCATGTTGGACAGGGCGCCATGCGCCTTGACGTGCGTCACGCGATGCCCGGCCATCGTCGCGACGGCCTGGAGCGCGCCGATCTGGTAGGCGACGAGCGCTTCGATCTCGCGCGCGGATAGCCCCTGGATCTGCCGGCGGCCGAAGCCCTGCAGGTCGTGGAAACCCGGATGCGCGCCGATCGCGACACCCCGCGCCTTGGCGCTTTCCACGGTCTTCAGCATCGTGTCCGGATCACCGGCATGGAAGCCGCACGCGACGTTCGCGGTGGTCACCACGTCGAGCATTGCGGCATCGTCGCCCATGTTCCAGGCACCGAAGCTTTCGCCGAGATCGCTGTTGAGATCGACTGCGGTCATGCCGGCATCCTCACGAATGGGACCATGTATCGGTGTCGAGCGCGCTGACGGCGCCGCCCGCGAGATTGGCGGCGAGCAGCGCCTCGCTCGACGGTTCCGCACCCCTGAGCGGTACCACCCGTGCGGCCAGCCCGTCGAGCGCCATCCGCCAGTCGCATGCGAGACGGCGTGCATTTTCGATACCGAGCGCTTCGAAGCGGAAGGGCCGGCCCGGCGGCATCTGCGCGAAACGGCCGAGATCGGCGGTGACGATGCCGGCGATCTTCGGATAGCCGCCGGTCGTGCCCCGGTCGGCCAGCAGGACCAGTGGCTGGCCGTCGCCGGGAATCTGGATCTGGCCGTTGGCGATCCCGTCCGAAACGATGTTGTTCCCGCGTGCGGCCGAAATAGGCGGACCTTCGAGCCGGAAGCCCATCCGGTCGGAGGCGGAGGCCACGCGCCATTCGGCGGCGAGGAACGCCGCGATCTCGGCGGGCGAGAAATAGTCGTCCTGCGGCCCGAGCACGACGCGGATCGGGTCGGAATCGAAGGGGACGACGGGCAGCTGCAGTTCGCCGTGCCCCGGGCGCGCGGCGCCGACATCGAGCGCATCGCCCGCCGCCAGCGGGCGTGCGATCGGGCTGCCGAGCCCCGCGCGCGCGTGGACCGACATGCTGCCGAAAGACGGCGTGCCGGCAATCCCGCCTTCGACGGCGAGGTACGTGAACGTGCCGCCGCGCGCGGCGCGCAGCGACAGCGTTTCGTCCGGTTGAAGCACGAAGCTGCGCGCAAGCCGGACCGGCCGGTCGCCGACGGTCGCCGCGCGTTCTGCGCCGTAGAGTGCCGCGCGCACGGTGCCATTGCGCGCGGTGAAGCGGGCGGCGAGGGGGCCGATCTCGACGGCGGCCGCACCGGCGTTCTGTCCGACCAGCGCGTTGGCGGCCGCCAGCGCGTAGCGGTCCATCGCACCGGCCGACGACAATCCGTAGCGCAGCGCGCCGAAGCGGCCGGAATCCTGGACCGAAGTGGCCGGCCCGGCCTCGACGACCGAAAGCACGCTCATGCCGCGACCAGTTCGGCGACCGGATCGCCGCGTTCGGCCGCGCGTTCGAGCGGCGCCCACTCGCGCGCCGGGACCTCGTGGAAGGTGACGCTGTCGCCCGTCTCCATCAGGAACATCGGGTCGCGCCCGGGATGGAAGTTGCGCATCGGCGTGCGCCCCAGCACGTGCCAGCCGCTGGGGCCGGCCAGGCACTGCACGCAGGCCTGCACGCCGCCGATCATGATGGCGCCGGGCGGCGTGACCGCGCGCGGCGCGTCGCGCCGCGGCGTGGCGATCGCCGGATCGAGCCCGCCCAGATACGCGAAGCCCGGCGTGAAGCCGATCATGTAGATGCGATAGTCGCCGCCCGCGTGCCGGTCGACGAGTTCGCGCGTGGTGATCGAATGCCGGCGCGCGACCGCGTCGAGATCTATGCCGGCCTCGCCGCCATAGACGACCGGTACGCGCCAGCGCCGGCCGTTCGCCTGTTGCGGCGAAGCCGCCACGGCGATCGCGCGCAGCTTCGTCGCCAATTCCTCGAAACTGACGACGACGGGATCGTACTGGACGAAGAGCGAGCGGTAGGTGGGGGCGGTCTCGACGATCCCGGCGGGCTTGGCCCGCGTCACGGCCGCATCGAACCCCAGCACGCGCGCGTTGATCGCCGAATCGACCGTATCGCCGAATTCGACCGTCAATGCTGCGTCGCCGCAGGGCAGGATCCGGAACTTCGCGGGCAGGCTCATGGCAGTGACCTAGAAGAACATTTCGGCGCGTTCGGGTCTACTGCTCGACGCCGGCGCGTCCCTGCGCCATTGTGGCCGGAGATGCCGGCCTGCACCCCCATTTCGCCCGACCGCTTCATCGCCTTCCCGTGGAAGAACGGGCTCGGCGTGACGATGGACATCGCGGCCGCCTACGCGCCCGGCGGCGGGCCCGGAAACTGGGACAGCACGCTGTGGCGGTTCGGGCGGACGGGCATCGGCAAGCCCGGGCCGTTCTCCGACATGACCGGTTTCGAGCGCCTCCAGATCGTGGTCCAGGGGCGCGGCCTGCGCCTTCGCGCGGCCGACGGCAGCGAGATCGACGTGCGCACGCCGTTCTCGCCCGTGCGCTTCGACGGAGCGACGAAGATCGATTCCGTCCTCGACGACGGGCCGGTCGAAGTCGTGAACCTGATCGTCCGCCGGGATTTCGCCGTCGGCGACCTGACGGTCGCGTCGGCCGGCGCGCAGATCAAGCTCGGGCCTGCGATCCATGTCGTCTACGCGCCGCAGACCACCCTTGCCGTGGCCGTCGACGGTGTGGCGCACGCGATCCCGGCGGGCCATGCGCTGCGGATCGACGGGGCGGCATCGGTGAGTTTCGCCGAAGGTCGAGCCGTGATCGCGACGGTAAAGGCGCGCTAGACCGGCGCCTTGGGTGCCGTGCGGTGGTATTGTGTCTCGCGTTCGAACGCCGCACCCAGTGCAAACAGCGTCGCCTCATCGAACGGCCTTCCGCCGAGCTGCAGGCCCAGCGGCAGGCCTTGCGCGTCGAAGCCGGCCGGAACCGAAAGTGCGGGCAGACCCATCGCGTTGAACGGCCGCGACAGGCGGGTGAGCTTGCCGAGCGTGGCCGGCATCGCGTCGCTGTCGGTCACGTCGGTCGCCGCGATCGTCGGGACGGGGACCGCGCAGACCGGGGCAAGCACGGCATCGCACTTGTCGAAGACCTCGGCGAGGAAGCGCGACAGCGTCGCCGCCCGGATGCGCTGGGCGTCGAGATAGGCCACCGCCGGGACGGTCAGGCCGGGCAGCAGGCGCGAACGGACCTGCGGCGAATAGTCGGCAAGGCGCGTTTCCAGCCATGGCCGGTGCGCGGACGCACCCTCCGAGACCGTCACGAGCGCGCCGGCGGCGTTCACGGCCTCGAGATCGGGAATCTTCACCCGCGTGACCGACACGCCGAGGCGCGTGAAGGTCGCGACCGCGTCGTCGAGCATCTTCGCGATGAAGGGATGCAGGTCCTCGTCGAAATAGCCGGTGGCAAGGCCGATCCGCAGTCCCTTGACCGGGCGGGCGCATGCCGCCTCGTAGTCCGGGACGGGTTCGTTCGCCGCGGTCGCGTCGTCCGGATCGGGGCCGGCGAGCACGCCGAACAGGCGCGCGCAGTCGGCGACCGTGCGGGCGAGCGGGCCGACCGTGTCCATCGTCCAGGACAGCGTCATCGCGCCGTGGCGGCTGACGCGGCCCCAGGTCGGCTTGATGCCGGCAAGACCGTTGCAGAAGGCGGGCATGCGGATCGATCCGCCGGTATCCGAACCCAAAGCCCCGAACACGAGCCGCGCACCGACAGATGCGCCGGAACCCGACGACGAACCGCCGGTGATGTGCGCCGTGTTCCACGGATTGCGGACATGGCCGAAATGGTAGTTGTGCCCCGTCGGACCGAAGGCGAACTCGGCCATGTTGAGCGTGCCGAGATCGAGCGCACCGGCGGCGTCGAGACGCGCCAGC
The DNA here is from genome assembly GCA_965279565.1 of Tagaea sp. Taxonomy (GTDB): domain Bacteria; phylum Pseudomonadota; class Alphaproteobacteria; order CACIAM-22H2; family CACIAM-22H2; genus Tagaea. Next base: position 2,180,018 of record OZ257249.1, read on the forward strand.
GCGGTCGCGGTCACGGCCGGCTTCCAGTCGCGCCGGATCTTCGAGCCGCATGTCGCGGTGCGTCCGGCGCGGTAGTACATGTCCTTGTGGGCGAGGGGCACGCCGTGCAGCTTGCCCGACGCGGGCTTCGCGTCGGCGGCGCGCGCTGCGGCAAGTGCTGTTTCGGCATCCAGCGAGATGAAGGCGTTGAGTGCCGGCTGCCAGGTTTTCGCGCGGTCGATGCAGGCGGTCGTGATCTCGACGGCGGAAATCTTCCGTGCGGCGATCGCGTCGGCGATCTCGACAAGCGTGGCCTGCGTGGGATCGGCGGGAAGGGCGCTCATGCGCGCTTGCCCTGCGTCAGGCCACGGACGAGGTGCGAAGGTTCGCTGTCGAAGGGAAGGTGGGTGCGCGCGACGACCGCGATCTGCGGTCCGGCGAGCGTCACCATGCGCGCGCGGTCGGCTTGCGTGGTCTCGACATCGAGAAGTTCCGAATTGGCGGCGGCAGTACTGTCGTCGAGCGGTCGCATCCGGCCCTCCAAGGCTGGGCGGACCGAATCGGCGCTCGAAGCGCCCGGATACCGCCGCCGGACAGTTTGGTCCGGCGGCGGATCGGGCTCAAGGCTTTTGGATCAGGCCGCGCGACGGGCTGCCGGGGCTTCGCCCGGCATTTCCAGACGCGGGATCTGCTTGCGGATCAGGCGCTCGATGTCGCGCAGGAAGCTGCGCTCCGACGGATCGCACAGCGAGATCGCCGTGCCGTCGGCGCCGGCGCGCGCCGTGCGGCCGATGCGGTGGACGTAGCTTTCCGCGACGTTCGGCAGGTCGTAGTTGATGACGTGGCCGACGGCATCCACGTCGATGCCGCGCGCGGCGATGTCGGTGGCGACGAGGACGCGGCACTGGCCGCTCTTGAAGGCGCCAAGGGCGCGCTCGCGCTGGCCCTGGCTCTTGTTGCCGTGGATGGCCTGCGCCGGCAGGCCGGCGCGCTCGAGATGCTCGACCACGCGGTCGGCGCCGCGCTTGGTGCGCGCGAAGACGAGCGTGCGGGTCGTGGCGACCTTCTTGAGCAGGTCGACCAGGACCTGGCGCTTCTTGGCCGCGTCGCAGAACACGACCTTCTGCTCGACGCGCGTGGCCGTCGTGGCGACGGGCGTCACCGCGACGCGCACGGGATTGCGCAGGAGTTCGTCGGCGAGGTTGCCGATTTCCTTGGGCATCGTGGCCGAGAAGAACAGGTTCTGGCGTTCCTTGGGCAGCAGCGGGATCAGCTTGCGGATGTCGCGCATGAAGCCGAGATCGAGCATCTGGTCGGCCTCGTCGAGGACGAAGATCTCGGTCTTGTCGAGGCGCAGCGTGCCCTGGCCGAGATGGTCGAGCAGGCGGCCCGGCGTGGCGACGACGATGTCGACGCCGCTCTGGAGCTGGCGGGCCTGCGGACCGAACGAGACGCCGCCATAGACGACCGCACCGCGGATCGGCAGTTCGCGTCCGTAGGCGCGGAAGCTGTCGGCGATCTGGCCGGCGAGTTCGCGGGTCGGCGACAGCACCAGTGCACGGCAATAGCCGCGGCCCGGGCGCTGTTGGGAGGCCATCAGGCGGTGGAGGATCGGCAGCGCGAAGGCGGCGGTCTTGCCGGTTCCGGTCTGCGCGATGCCGAGGAGGTCCTTGCCGGCCATCACCTGCGGGATCGCCTGCAGCTGGATCGGCGTCGGGGTCGTGTAGCCCTCGGCGAGGACCGCCTTCAGGATCGGGGCGGAAAGGCCGAGCGTGTCGAAGGTGGGGCCGGTCGGGGTCGGGGCGGGGGTCTGGGTCGCGGTGTTGGCGATGATGTTGTCGTTCTGGATGACTTCAGTCACTGAGTTCTCTTTTCGTCGAATATAGACAGTCGCGCGGCGGTCGCCCTCGCAAGGGTCGATGCCGTGTGCCACGGGGCTATCCGGTTCTGGGACCGCCCGTGCGTGTCCGGGCGAGGTGTCTTGGAGCTACCGGCGGGTCGCGATCTAATCGTCGATCGCGCTCACGCGAGCCGGAAACCAAAGGCCGCACGAGGCGGCGCGACACGGGTTATGCTTTGTGCAGTGCAAAAAGTCAAGCGACGCCGGTATTTGGTTCCGCATGGCTGCCGCCCCGGGAACGCAGGCTGGCGGATGTAGGCAGCGCGCGGGTTTGCTAGGGTTGCCGCCCATGCCGTTGGATATCGACCCGCGCGCCGCAGACTTTATCGCCGATCCGTACCCGGCGCTTGCGGCGATTCGGGGTGTCCAGCCGGTGTTCCGGTCCGCATCGCTGGGCGGCTGGGTCGTCACACGCCATGCCGACTGCAAGGCGCTGCTGAAAGACCAGCGCCTGTCGGCCGATCGGATGGGCCCGTTCTTCGCGCACATGCCCGACGACCGGCGCGCGCGCGTGGAACGCCTCGAAGCGATGGTGACGCGTTGGGCGGTATTCGTCGATCCGCCCGACCATACGCGCCTGCGCGGCCTGATGAACAAGGCCTTCAGCCCGCGCGCGATCGAGGGGCTGGGGCCGCTGGTGGCGCGCCGTGTCGACGCGCTGATCGACGCGTTCGCTGGCCGCGGGCGGATCGACTTCATCCGCGACTTCGCCTATCCGCTGCCCGCGACCGTCATCGCCGACCTGCTCGGCGTGCCGCTCGAAGATGTCGACCTGCTCAAGCGCTGGTCCGACGATCTGGGTGCCTTCGTGCTGACCGCACGCGCCACGCCCGACAAGTACGAACGCGCCGAGGCCGCCGCGCGCGAGATGGAGACCTATTTCGGCGATCTCGTCGAGGCGCGCCGCGCGAATCCGGGCGACGACGCGGCCTCGTGGATGATCGGGGCCGCCGACCGCGACGCGCGCATGTCGCGCGAGGAGCTCGTGGCGACCTGCGTGCTGCTGCTCTTCGCGGGCCACGAGACGACGACGCACCTGATCGGCAACGGAATGTGGTCGCTGCTGACGCATCCGGCCGAGATGGCGCGCTTTCGCGCGCACGCCGACGATGCCGCCTTCGTCGAAAGTGCGGTCGAGGAGATGCTGCGCTGGGACGGCCCAAGCCTCGCGCAGGTGCGCGTCGCGCGCGACAGGTACGAATGGCAGGGCGTTGTCTTCGAGCCGGGCGACCGCATCTTCCTGATGCTCGCGGCGGCCGACCGCGACCCCAACATGTTCGCCGATCCCGACCGTTTCGATCTCGGCCGCGATCCCAATCCGCATCTGGCCTTCGGCTTCGGCATCCATTTCTGCGTCGGGGCACCGCTGGCACGGCTCGAGGCGCGCGTCGCGTTCCCGCGACTGCTGAAGCGACTGCCGCACTTGGCGCTGGCGCCGCAGGCACTGCGCTGGTCGGACAATCTGGTCGTGCGCGGCCTGCATTCGCTCGAACTCGATCTGGACACGGAATAGGAACGGCGTGCGATGCGCGAGGCGCTGAAAGTCTATCTCCCGATCATCCTGCTGATCGTCGCCGGCTTCGCGGTGGCGCTGCGGTTCGTGGCACCCCCGCCGCCGGACCGCATCGTCATGGCGGCGGGTGCTCCGGGCGGCGCCTATATCGAGTTCGCCAAGCAGTATGCCGAGATCCTCGCGAAGGACCGCGTCACGCTCGAGATCGTCGAGACGGCCGGTGCGGCCGACAACCTGCGGCGCCTGTCCGATCGCTCGGCCTCCGTCGAGATCGGCCTCGTCCAGGGCGGCGTGGGATCGGAAGAAGGCTCGCCCGGTCTCGTGGCGCTAGGTTCGGTGTTCTACGAGCCGGTCTGGCTCGTGCTGCGCACCGATGTCGCGGTCGACAAGCTCCACGACCTGCGTTCGCGCCGCATCGCGATCGGCAGCGACGGCTCGGGCACGCAGATCCTCGTGCGTCAGGTGCTGCGCGCGAACGGGCTCGACGTCGTGCGCGACGTCGACGCGCGCGCGATCGGCACGGGCGCCTCGTTCGATGCCCTGCGTGACGGTTCGGTCGACGCGGCGTTCTTCGTCGCGGCGCGCGCACCGGCCGCCCTCTCTGATCTGCTGGCCGGCGGCAAGCACCGGCTCTACAGCTTCGATCGCCACGCGGCCTACCGCCATAATTTCCCGTTCCTGTCGTCGATCACGCTGCCGAGCGGAGCCCTCGATCTCGCGCGCGACGTGCCGAACGACGACACGATCCTGCTCGCACCGGTCGCCCAGCTCGTCGCGCGCGAGGACGTGCATCCCGCACTCGTCCAGCTCCTGATCAAGGCCGCGAAGGACGTGCACGGGCCCCGCCAGATCTTCGCGCCCGCGGGAACCTTCCCGACGACGCGCTTCGCGGACTTCCCGCTGCACGAGGATTCCGAACGCCTGATCGAGCGCGGCCCGAACTTCCTCGCGCGCTATCTGCCGTTCTGGGCGGCGGTGCTGGTCGAACGCAGTCTCGTCATGCTGATCCCGATCGTCACGCTGATGATCCCGCTCGCGCGCATCGCACCGCCCGCCTATCGCTGGCAGGTCCGGGCGAAGATCTTCTCGAAGTACAAGGCGCTGCGGCGCATCGAAGCGGACCTGCGCGCGGCGACGACTCCGCTGCAGCGCGCGGCCCTGCTGTCCGAACTCGACGTACTACAGGCAGCTGCGGGCGCCCTGAAAGTGCCGGCCGGCTATGCCGACATGCTCTTCAACTTGCGGCTCCACATCCGTTTCGTCCGCGAAATCGTTGCGGAAATTCGATAAATACCCGCGTCAAAACAACGCACTAGATTAATTGCGGCCGGGCGTGCCGACGTAAACGGTTCGGTAACTCCGGTAAGGTTAAAACCGCTTCTGACGGTGAAGTGTCCAATCGGTCCGCGACCCGCGGACGGGGTCCGGACGACGACGGAGAGAAAAATGGACGACCTGCTGCGCGACTTCCTGACCGAGACGAACGAGAATCTCGGCGTGCTCGACACGGAGATCGTCAAGCTCGAGCAGAACCCGAACGATCCGGGACTGGTCGGCAGCATCTTCCGGATCATGCACACCATCAAGGGCACGTGCGGCTTTCTCGGCCTGCCGCGCCTGGAAAAGGTCGCGCATGCCGGCGAGAACCTCCTCGACCAGATCCGCGACGGCAAGCTCATCCCGAACGAGCAGGCCGTCACGCTCATTCTCGAAGCGCTCGACCGGATCAAAAGCCTGCTCTCCGTGCTCGAGCAGACCGAAGCCGAGCCCGAAGGCGACGACAGCGATCTGATCAAGCGCCTCAACGACTATGCCAGCGGCAAGACGCCGGCGAACGGCCCGCCGGTCGCGGCGGCCGTCCCGCTCCAGGCGCTCGCCCCCGCGCCGTCGGCCGAGCCCGAAGCGGACGAGCACGGCTTCGTGCCCGTTCCGGCCCACAAGACCGCCGCCGTCGCCGACGCGCTGGCCGCCCAGAAGGCGCCCGCGGCCGAACCGGCACCGGCACCCGCACCCGTTCCGGCACCCGTCGCCGCCAAGCCGGCCGCCAAGGCCGAGCAGCCGCGCGGCGAGCCGACCGAATCCGCCGTCGCCGCCTCGTCGATCCGCGTGAACGTCGACGTGCTCGAGAACCTGATGACGATGGTCTCCGAGCTCGTGCTGACCCGCAACCAGCTCCTCCAGATCCTGCGCTCGCAGAAGGACAGCGAGTTCTCGGGCCCGCTCCAGCGCCTCAACCACGTCACGTCCGAGCTGCAGGAAGGCGTCATGAAGACGCGCATGCAGCCGATCGGCAACGCCTGGTCCAAGCTGCCGCGCCTGATCCGCGATCTCAGCCACGAACTTGGCAAGAAGATCGACCTGCAGATGCACGGCCAGGACACCGAGCTCGACCGCCAGGTGCTCGAACTCATCAAGGACCCGCTGACGCATCTCGTGCGCAACTGCGCCGACCACGGGCTGGAACGCCCCGAAGAGCGCCGCGCCGCCGGCAAGCCGGAGACCGGCCGCGTCAACCTCAACGCCTTCCACGAAGGCGGCCACATCATCATCGAGATCACGGACGACGGCCGCGGTCTCAACATCGATAAGATCAAGCAGAAGGCGATCCAGAACGGCGTGTGCAGCGAGGCGGAAGCCGCCACGCTCACCGACCAGCAGGTCGCCCAGTTCATCTTCAAGGCCGGCTTCTCCACCGCCGCCGTCGTCACGTCGGTCTCGGGCCGCGGCGTGGGCATGGACGTCGTGCGCACAAACATCGAGAAGATCGGCGGCACGGTCGAGCTGAAGTTCCAGCGCGGCAAGGGTACCAGCTTCGTCATCAAGATCCCGCTGACGCTCGCGATCGTCTCGGCACTCGTCGTCGAATGCTCGGGCGAGCGCTTCGCGATCCCGCAGATCAGCGTGCTCGAACTGGTGCGCGCCACGGCCGGGTCGGAGACCACGATCGAGCGCGTCAACGACTCGCCGTTCCTGCGCCTGCGCAACCGCCTGCTGCCGCTCGTCAGCCTGCACGACATGCTGAAGCTCGGCGAGGACCGCGGCGTGGACGCTTCGGAGAGCTTCATCGTCGTCACTCAGGTCGGCACCTACACCTTCGGCATCATGGTCGACCGCGTGTTCGACACCGAGGAAATCGTCGTCAAGCCGGTGGCCCCCATCCTGCGCGACATCTCGATGTTCTCGGGCAACACGATCCTGGGCGACGGCTCGGTGATCATGATCCTCGATCCCAACGGCATCGCCGCCGCATCGGGCGAATCCGCCTCGATGGGCGAGCAGGCCGCGGCCGCCCAGGTCGACGAACGCGCCAAGTCCGAATCCCAGCGCATCGCGCTGCTGGTCTTCCGCGCCGGCGGCCAGGCACCCAAGGCCGTGCCGCTGTCGCTCATCGCGCGCCTGGAAGAGACCGACGCCACGACGATCGAGTTCTCGGACGGCAAGCCCGTGCTGCAGTATCGCGGCAAGCTGATGCCGCTCGTCACGATCGATCCGTCCTACGCGATCCGCAGCGAGGGCCGCCAGTCGATCCTCGTGTTCGCCGACCGCAACCGGAACATGGGCCTGCTGGTCGACGAGATCGTCGACATCGTCGAAGAACGCCTCGAGGTCGAGATGAACAACGTCCGTCCCGGCATGGTCGGTTCCGCGATCATCTCCGGCAAGGCGACCGACGTCATCGATACCGCGCACTACCTGTCGCTCGCCTTCGGCGACTGGTTCGGCAAGTCGGACTCGCCGTTCGGCCAGACGCAGTCGCGCCGCCTGCTGCTCGTCGACGACAGCCCGTTCTTCCGCAACCTGCTTCAGCCGATCCTGTCGGTTGCGGGTTACGAAGTGACGACCGCCGACACCGGCACGCAGGCGCTGGCCATGTGCGAAGCCGGCCGAGACTTCGACATCGTCGTGTCCGACATCGAGATGCCGGGCATGAGCGGCTTCGAATTCGCCGAGGCGCTGCGCAAGATCGAGCGCTTCCGCGAAACGCCGGTCCTGGCCCTGTCCTCGCACACCCATCCGCAGGACATCGAGCGCGCGCGCCGCGTGGGCTTCACCGACTTCATCCCGAAGCTCGACCGCGAAGGCCTGCTGGCCTCGCTGAACGAGCTGAGTGCGGCCAACCGCGTCGCGGCCGCCCAGTAGGCGCCGGGTCCAGGAGAAAGACAGATGAGCAACTCCCTCGTTACCGCCGACCGTCCGGGCGGCGTGAAGGCCGCCGGTGCCGACGTCGCCAACGACTTCGTCACGATGATGGTCGCCGACCAGCTCTTCGGCATCCCGGTCCTCACCGTGCAGGACGTGCTCGGGCCGCAGCGCATCACGCGCGTACCCCTCGCACCGCCGGAAGTGGCCGGTGCCCTCAACCTGCGCGGCCGCATCGTTACGGCCTTCGACGTCCGCCGCCGCCTGGGCCTGCCCAAGCGCGAGGGCGACAAGCCGGGCATGAACGTGGTCGTCGACTTCAAGGGCGAGCTCTACGCGCTGATGGTCGACAATGTCGGCGAGGTGCTGTCGCTTTCGGCCGACACCTACGAGCGCAACCCGAACACGCTCGACCCGCGCTGGCGCGAGGTTTCGGGCGGCATCTACCGCCTCAAGGGCAAGCTGCTGGTCCTGCTCGAGGTCAGCCGCCTGCTGGCCATCAAGCGCGGCGGCGGAGTCGAGGCGGCCTGAGGCCGTCCTTGGCTTGAAGCGGCCCGGACGCTAAACTTTCCTCTTCGCGCATGCGAAGGGGGAAACATGGCGGCGTCCGACCAGTTCGAGACAGCAGGGTGCGTTGCCGTCCTGCGGATCGTGGGCAGCGATGCCGCGAGCGCCCGGGTCGTCTGGGCTTCCCCACAATTCTTCGCCAACTTCGAGAACGCCGGTGTTGGCGCGCCGGCCTTTCCGGAGGGGCTTCCACCTGTCCTGACGGCCGCTTTCGGCCGCCTCGCGGAGGGCGGCGATTCGTTCGTCGACTGCGAGGGCACGATCCTGTGCGGCCACCGCATCGAGGACCGCATCGAACTCGCCGCACTGGGCGGGGGACTTTTCCTTGTGATGGTTCCGCTCTCGGCCGAGGACATGTCGGAATCCGAGGACGGCAAGCTCGCCGAGTTGCTGGACGCCTTGCCGGTCGCCGTCGCGCTCGTCGGCACGGTGGATGGCACGATCATGTGGATGAACGACGCGTTCCGCGAGTTGCTGGGCGGCAGCGAGTTCGACCTGATGGGAACGTCGCTGGCAGGCCACTTCGCGCTTCCCGGCGCCTTCAAGACGCTGATGGGGGCAACCGGCCCGGTCACGCCGTCCTCGCCCGTACCCACGGCGCTGAAGACGCTTTCGGGCGTCATGACGCCGGTCATCGCCAACGCCAAGCGCGTGGCCTTCCGCCGCCAGAACGCGGCGATGGTCTCGCTGACGCGCGGGCTCTAGGCGTAGATCGGAAGACGGGAGTTCAGATGCCGCGCTTGCGTGCGGCGGCTTCCAGCTCGTCGATCAGCTGCATGCCGGGGACGATCTCGGAGCGCACGAATTCGAGCCGCTTGTTCGGCCCGCCGCTGGCGGTCGGGAAGCGGTCGCGCCACAGCTGCATCTTCACCGACAGGCCGCACAGCACGCCGCCGATCGAGCGGTGGTTGGAGAACACGAGGTCCTTCATCCGCGAGAAGCTGTCGGCGTTGATGTCCTTCCAGAAGTCCGAGCTCTTGCGGTTGAACGCCTCGAACCGGCCGGTCAGCGAGATGATGACGCCCGACAGCGACTCCTTGACCTTGTCCAGCATCTGCTTGGACATGCGGTCCTGCTTGATCATCTGGTTTTCCTCGAGCGGCTTCAGCCAGTCGAGGAAGCCCTGGACCTGCGGCACGACGAGGTCGAGGCACGAGCGGAAATAGGCGAGCGACAGGAAGGTGTCGCCGTAGTCTTCGAGGAAGCGCGGGATCTCGGTCAGCGGCACGTTGAGCTTCTGCGACATCATGCGCAGGTTCTTGAGCGCGTCCTCGCGGTTGGGCGAGGCGATCAGCTTCATGATGTCGGAGACGTCGTTCACCTCGAAATCGTCCGACCCGTAGATCTGCTGGATCAGCGGGTGGGTGAACACCTTCATGTGCTCGGTCAGTTCCTTGCGCTTGCCGTCGGAGAGCTGCAGCTCCTTCTTCATGTCGATGTTGAGATTGAGCGCGCGCAGCGCCACGCGCAGCGTATAGACGTCGAACGAAGGGATGCTGCTGAGGCTCTGCAGCAGCGGCATGTCCTTGCGCAGCGGTTCGGCGTAGCTCTGGAAGACGCTGTGGAGCGCGTCGAGCGGCACCTGGGCCGACTTGTGACCCTGGTCCTTGTAGAGCTCGACGACGGAATCGAGGCGGACGTTCTTGATCAGCCGGAGCCGGCGCAGGCCGGGTGTCTCGAGCGGGATGATGCGCAGCGGCAGGATGTGCAGCGCGTCCTGTCCCTCGGCATCGTACTCGTCGACATTCGCGTCGCCGGCAGCGGGCGGCGGCACCGCGTCTGCGCCCGCGGGAGGTGCAGCATGCGGGTCTGCGGCCGGAACAGCGGGCGTATCCGTACTTTCCATATTGCCCTATTTACGATGGTCCGGGCTGAATGACCAGTACGGATCAGTCAAATAGCTTGTCTATGTCCGATTGCGACGCCGTTGCACCAGCCATGGCGGGCGCCGGTGCGGGGGCGGCAGCCTTGGGTGCCGGCGGCGGCTCGGCGGCAGGCTTGGCCGGTGCAGGTGCTACATTTGCAGTCGAAGGCGGCGGGGCGGACGGCTGCGGCGCGGCAGCACCGGCCAGCAGCGCGTCGATCTCGTCCTGCGTGCGGCCCTGACCGGGCATGGCAGGCCCGTTCAGCAGATGCGCGTCCAGACGCTGATCGGCCTGTTCGTCGGCACGGGCCTGCGCGCCCGTGATGTTCTCCGGCCCCCAGATCGCGACCATCGCGGCGACGCGCTGGTCGATGTAGCGCAGTGTGCTGACGACCTTGGAGATGCGCTGGCCGGTAATGTCCTGGAACGAGCAGGCCGTAAATATTTCCGTCGCCTGGTCGGTCAGGATCTGCGAGGCCTCCTGCTGCCCGGCCGGAAGCGTGCCGGCGACTTCCATGATGCGCTCGGCGGCGTTGAGGATGTCGGACGTGGCCCGCTCGGTCGACGCGACGATCTGGTCGAGCTCGCTGGTCGCCGCGTTGATCCGGTTGCCGGCGGCCTGGACCTTGGGGTCCTTGTTGTAGATCGACGCGATCTCGGTCTTCGCGGTCTGGATGTGGCCGGCCATGTTCTGGAGCTCGGCGCGCAGCACGTCGAGGCTCTGCGTCTCCTTGGCCGACGATATCTGCTTGATCGTCCATTCGCGGAACGATGCGGCGATGCGGCGCGCCTCGTCGATCGAGACGACGCGCTGGCGCTCGTCGCGCATGCGAAGGAACGCGCGGCCCCGCGCGCTGTTCAGGAGGGCGTCTTCGATCGCGAAATAGTCGTCGTCGGACAGTTCGAGCTTGGCCATATCCCGGAATTCCCGCTTGCGTCAGGCGGGAAAACTAGCCCGAAAAGCGCTAACGCAATGTTAAAGCGCAGGCCTCATCCGAGATCGCCCGCAACCGCCTTGCGGAACACGGATTCCAGCGCCGGTGCATCGACCGGGCAGGGGTTGCCGCCGGCGGACGGGTCGCGGGCCGCCATCTCGCCGATCTCGCCGGCGCGCGCGGCATCGACGCCGATCTCCTTGAGCGTGTTCGGGATCGCCAGCGCCTTGCGGAACGCCAGGACCCAGTCGAATACCGCCGTATAGTCCGCGCGCGGCAGGTCGAGGACCCGCGCCACGAGGCCCATCCGCCCGGCGATCGCCGAACGGTTATGCTGCATCAGGTAGGGCAGCAGCACGGCATTGGTCAGCCCGTGATGCGTGTCGTAGACGGCCCCGATCGGGTGGGCGAGCGCATGCACGCCGCCCAGACCCTTCTGGAACGCGACGGCCCCCATGCTGGCGGCGGCCAGCATGCGCGCGCGCGCCTCGATGTTCTTGCCGTCGGCGACGGCGCGCGGCAGCTCGTCCTTGACCAGCCGCATGCCTTCCAGCGCGATGCCCTCGGCCATCGGGTGGAAGCCGGGCGCGCAATAGGCCTCGAAGCAATGCACGAACGCGTCGATGCCGGTCGCCGCGGTGATGTGCGCGGGCAGGCCGACCGTCAGTTCGGGATCGGAGATGACGATGCCGGGCATCATCTTCGGGTGGAAGATGATCTTCTTCTCGTGGTCGGCCTCATTGGTGATGACCGACGCGCGGCCGACCTCCGAGCCCGTTCCGGCGGTCGTCGGGACCGCGACGACCGGCAGCATTCCGTCCGGATCGACGCGCTTGAAATTGTCGCCCACGTCCTCGAAGTCCCACAGCGGGCGCTTCTGGCCGGCCATCAGCGCGATCGCCTTGGCCGCATCGAGTGCGGAGCCGCCGCCGAAGGCGATCACGCCGTCATGCTTGCCCGTGCGCAGGACGGCGAGGCCGTCGTCGACGTTCTTTCCGGTGGGGTTGCCCTTGACCTTCGCGAACAGGGCCGCACCCGACAGCTTCAGCGCGCGCTCGACCATCGGTGCGGCCGCGAGGCCCGCATCCGTGACCAGCAGCGGCCGCGTCATGCCCAGACGCTTGCACGCGGCGGCGAGTTCCTCGATGCGGCCGGGGCCGGCCCACACGGTGGTCGGATAATTCCAGTTTCCCTTGATCGTCATCGTCGGAGCGTTCCCTAGAGTGTCGTGCGCAGATGGAAGGATTTTGGCCGTGTCAGCTGCTCGTAGCCGAGGGCCGACAGCGTGGCACCCCGGCCGGTGTCCTTGACGCCTGTCCAGGCGAGGCCGGGATCGAGATAGTCGCAGCGGTTCATGAACACGGTGCCGGTCTCGATACGCGCACCCAGCTTCTCGGCCGCGGCTGCATCCATCGTCCACAGCGCCGCCGTTAGGCCGTAGGCGCTGTCGTTCATCAGCGTCACCGCCTCGTCGTCCGACGACACCTTCATGATGCCGATGACGGGGCCGAAGCTTTCCTCGGTCATCACGCGCATCTTGTGGTTCACGTCGACCAGCACGTGCGGGGCCAGATACGGCGTGCCCGCCTTGTCGGCCGGGAAGTGCCTGGGATCGACGAGCGACCGCGCACCTTGTTTGAGCGCCTCGGCGATCTGCCCGCGCACGAAATCGGCCGCACCCGCGCGCACCATGGGCCCGAGATTGGTCGCCGTGTCGGTCGGATTGCCGAGCTTGTAGGTTTTCGTCAGCTCGACGAAGCCGTCGACGAACTTGGGATAGAGGCTCTCGTGCACGTAGATGCGCTCGATGCCGCAGCAGGACTGGCCCGAATTGAAGAAAGCGCCGTCGACGAGATTCTCGACCGCATGGGCGAGATTGGCGTCGGCGCGCACATAGGCCGGGTCCTTGCCGCCAAGCTCGAGGCCTACCCCGATGAAGCGATCGCCGATCGCGCGCTGGATCGCCTTGCCGCCCTCGACCGAGCCGGTGAAGCACACGAAATCGACGCGCGAATCGCCCACGATGCGCGCGGCGTCGGCATGGTCGGTGTGCAGGATCTGGAACACGCCCGCCGGCAGGCCGGCTTCCTTCGCGGCCGCCTCGTAGCGCTCGGCGACCAGCGGCGTCTGATGCGAATGCTTGAGCAGCACGACGTTGCCGGCGGCAAGGGCCGGGATCACCGCGTTGACCGAGGTCAGGAACGGGTAGTTCCACGGCGCCACGACGAAGACGAGGCCGAGCGGATCGCGCCGGATGAAGCGCGTGAAGCCGGGCTTGGCGGCCGGGGCGACGTCGCCCAGCGCCTCGGGGGCGATCGCCAGCATGTGGCGCGCGCGATCCTCGAAGCCGCGCATCTCGCCCGGCGTCTGGGAAATCGGCCGGCCCATCTGCCAGGTCAGCTCTTCGGCGATCGCGTCCTTGCCGGCGACCATCGCGTCGACCATCCGGCCGAGAATGGCGATGCGTTCGGAAAGCTTCGTGCGCCGCCAGCCATCCTTCGCCTTCTGCGCGGCGGCGAGGGCCGCCTCGATCTTCGCGGCGTCGGCGAGCGGACGCGTGCAGTATTCGCGCCCGTCGACCGGGCTGATCGTCTTCAGCATCTTCATCGCCTGGCCCTCAGATGATCTCGAAATAACGCTGGTGCTGCCAGTCGGTGATCGCCTTGTTGTACTCGCGCTGCTCCCAGTCGCGCGTACCCGCATAGTGTTCGACGAACGCGTCGCCGAACAGCTCGCGCGCGGCCTTCGACGCGGCGAGGCGCTTGGCGGCGTCGCCCAGCGTGCGCGGCAGCTGGAGCTTGGCCGGTGCCTCGACCGCATAGGCGTTGCCCTGGACGGGCTTGGTCGGCTCGATCTTGTTCTCGATCCCCCACAGGCCGGAGCCGAGGGCGGCAGAGAACGCGATGTAGGGATTGATGTCGGCGGCGGCCACGCGGTACTCGACGCGCTGCGACTTCGACGAACCCGGGATGACGCGCAGCGCCGTCGTGCGGTTTTCGACACCCCACATCGACGCCGTCGGCGCCCAGAAGCCGGGGATCAGGCGCGTGTAGGAATTGACCGTGCACGCGATCATCGACAGCAGTTCGGGCATCAGCATCTGCTGGCCGCCGATGAAGTGGCGCATCGTGTCCGAGATGTTGTGCGGCTTCTTGGGATCGTGGAAGGCCGACTTGCCCTTCTTGTCCTTGAGCGAGATGTGCAGGTGCCCGCTCTGGCCCGGCCAGTCGTGCGACCATTTGGCCATGAAGGTCGCCATGCGGTTCTGCCGCTGGGCGAGGATCTTCGTGAAGGTCTTGAACAGGGCCGCCTTGTCGGCCGCGGCGAGGATGCCGTCCACGCCGATCGCCGCCTCGAGGACACCGGCACCGGTCTCGGTGTGCAGGCCCTCGATCGCGATGTCCATCGCGCGCATCGTGTCGAGCAGGTGATGGTAGAAATCCGCGTGCACCGAGCTGCGCAGGACCGAATAGCCGTAGTAGCCCGGCGTGATCGTCTTCAGGTTCTTGTAGTGCTTCGCGCGGACCGTGTCGGGCGTTTCGTCGAAAACGAAGAACTCGAACTCGGCGGCGGCCGAGGCGACGAGCCCCATGTCGGCCGCGCGCTTGATGACCTTGCGCAGCGTGCCGCGCGGACAGACCGTCTCGGCCTGCTGGGCGAACTCCGCCAGGAACAGCACGGTCGACGGCTCGAACGGGATGTCGCGGCACGTGTCGGGAAGGACGCGCACGGGCGCGTCGGGATAGGCCGTGTGCCAGCCGGTGTATTTCGCGTTGTCGTAGAGCTGGTCGTTGGAATCCCAGCCCAGGACCACGTCGCAGAAGCCGAAGCCGCCGGAAAGCGCCGAGAGGAACTTCTCGCGCGACATGTACTTGCCGCGCATGATGCCGTCGACGTCGAAGACGCCGACCTTGACGTTGTCGATCTTGCGCGCGGCGATGAGGGCTGCGGCGTCTTCGGCGGTCTTGACGCTTCTCGGATCCATGGGACTCCCCGTTGCGGACGACGGCGCAGAATGCCGCAACGCCGCGCCGGGGTCTAATGGTTCCGGGGGGCCGCCGCGCCCGTCAGCACTCCGCGGTCGGGCGGCCGCAGCCGTTGCCGCCGATCCGGTCCGGTTCGAACGCCGGCATCAGCTCGTTGACGACGGCGCTCATGAAGTTCCGGAATTTAGGGTCGCTGGCCGTGGGGGTCTCCGGAAACAGGCCGGCCGTGCGCGATATCGTCCCGCCGAAGCGGCACAGGGCCGCCACGACCTGTCCGCCGCCTTCTCGTTTCGGCCAGGGATACGCGGCGACCCGCTCGGAGACGCAGGGGCTCGGGGTGTTCGCATCGAAGGACAGCGCGATCCGGTATCCGTGCGTGCCCGGTCGCGTGTCCGCGGCGAAGACCAGCCGGTGGACGTTCGGCAAGGCGTTCATCGCGGCGACCACGTCGGACGGCGCGAACGGCGCGCCGGACATCGAGACCGGAACCGGGCCGTCGGCTGCCGCGGTCCGCGCGACGCTCGGCGCATAGGACGAATAGGACGAACCGTACAGTCGCGAGCCGTCCGTCGCGCATCCGGCAAGGGCGAACGAGACGGCAAGAAGGGCGAAACGGATTCCGGCGGGACGGGTCATGCGGCTTTCCTCAGTTCGAGTCTTCCCCACACGTCGACCAGTGCGGCGACGAGGCGCTCCATCAGCGCGTCGTCGTGGAACGGCGTCGCGGTCAGGCGAAGGCGTTCCGTACCCCGCGGCACGGTCGGGAAATTGATCGGCTGGACATAGATGCGGTGGCGCTCCAGCAGCTCGTCCGATGCGCGCTTGCAGGCCCGCGCATCGCCGACCATCAGCGGCACGATGTGCGTGGACGACGCCATGACCGGCAGCCGCGCTTCGGCGAGCAGCCGCTTGAGGCGTGCCGCGCGCCCGGCCAGCGCCTCGCGCTCGGCGTTCGAGCGGCGCAGATGGCGGATCGAGGCGAGGGCGCCGGCCGCCACGACGGGCGGCATCGAGGTCGAGAAGATGAAGCCGGGTGCCACGCTGCGCACCGCGTCGCACAGTGCGGCGGACGCGGCCGCATAGCCGCCCACCACGCCGAAGCCCTTGGCGAGCGTACCCTGGATCACGTCGATGCGCGCTGCAGCGCCTTCGCGTTCGGCGATGCCGCCCCCGTGCGGGCCGTAGAGGCCCACGGCGTGGACCTCGTCGAGATACGTCATTGCGTCGTAGCGCTCGGCGAGATCGCAGATCGCATGGACGGGAGCGACGTCCCCGTCCATCGAATAGACGCTCTCGAACGCGATCACCTTCGGGCGCGCGCGGTCGATCGACGCGAGACGGCGTTCGAGGTCGGCCAGATCGTTGTGGCGGAAGATGTGCTTCTCCGCGCCCGAATGCCGGATGCCCTCGATCATCGAGGCGTGGTTCATCTCGTCCGACAGGATCGCGAGGCCGGGCATCAGGCGCCCGAACGCGGCAAGGGTCGCCTCGTTCGCGTTGTAGCCGGACGTGAAGACGAGGGCGCTTTCCTTGCCGTGCAGTCCGGCAAGCTCGCGCTCCAGCAGCACGTGCTGGTGGTTGGTGCCCGAGATGTTGCGCGTACCGCCGGCACCCGCACCGTTGGCGTCGAGTGCCGCGCGCATCGCCGCCAGCGTATCCGGGTGCTGGCCCATGCCCAGATAGTCGTTCGAGCACCAGACGACGACATCGACCGGGCCGTCCGGCGAATGCCAGACCGCGTGCGGGAAATCGCCGCACCTGCGCTCGAGATCGGCGAAGACGCGGTAGCGCCCCTCGGCCTTCAGCCGGGCGGTGGCATCCAAGAAATAGTGGTCGTAGTTCCCGCGCATCGGCTCACCCGAGAAGTCCCTTCGCCTTCGCCGCCGCGTGGCCTTCGTCCAGGCCCTTGCGGAAGCGCGCGAAGAGTTCGTCGATCTCGCTCTCGCTGATGATCAGCGGCGGGCAGACCGCGACGCGGTTGTCGAACAGCCCGCGCACCATCAGGCCGGCGGCCTCGCACGCCTTGGCGACGAGCGGAGCGACGGCCTGCGAAGGCGCGAAGCACGTCTTCGTCGCCTTGTCCTTGACGAGCTGTATGCCGCCGATGAGCCCCACGCCCGATGCCTCGCCGACCAGCGGATGGTCGGCGAGTGCCTGCAGTGCTGCCTGGAAGCGGGGGGCGACGCGCCGGACATGGCCGACGATGTCGCGCTCCTCATAGATCTTCAGCGTCTCGAGCGCCACGGCCGCGGGGACCGGATGCGCCGAATAGGTGTAGCCGTGGCCGAAGGTGCCGATCTTGTCGCTCTGGCGCTGCATGGCCTGGAAGATCTGCTCCGACACCATGACGGCCGAGATCGGCACGTAGGCGCTCGACAGCGCCTTGGCGCAGGTCAGGATGTCGGGCTCGATGCCGTAGGTCTGGCTGCCCCACATGTTGCCGGTGCGCCCGAAGCCGCAGATCACCTCGTCGGCGACGAGCAGGATGCCGTACTTCTTCAGCACCTTCTGGATCTTCGGGAAATAGCCCGCGGGCGGCACGATGGCGCCGCCGGCACCCATCACGGGTTCGGCGAACATCGCGCAGATCGTCTCGGGATCCTCGGCGAGGATCAGCTTCTCGAGATTGTCGGCCAGCCGCGTGGAATAGGCCTCCTCGCTCTCGCCCGGTGCGGCACCGCGATAGTGGTGCGGCGTCTCGGCATAGGCGACGGGGAAGATCGGCAGGTCGAAGTCGCGCTGGTTGGCCGGCAGCTTGGTCAGCGACGCCGCCGCGATCGTCACGCCGTGATAGGCCTTCTCGCGGCTGATGATCTTCTTGCGTTTGGGCTTGTCGGCCGCGTTCGAGACGTACCAGAGGATCTTGATCGCCGTGTCGTTGGCTTCAGAGCCCGAGCTTGCGAAGAACACCTTCGACATCGGGACGGGCGCCATCTCCTTCAGCTTCTCGGCGAGCACGATGCCCGGCTCGTGCGATTTGCCCGCGAAGATATGGTAATAGGGCAAATCCTTCATCTGGCGCTGGGCCGCTTCGGCCAGCCGCGGCTCGTTGAAGCCGAGCGACGCGCACCACAGGCCCGCGAGACCCTCGATATATTCCTTGCCGTTGTCGTCGACGACATAGACGCCGCGCCCCTTGGCCATCACGACCGGACCTTCGGTCTCGTGGGTCCGCAGGTTCGTATAAGGGTGGACCAGGGCGGCGATGTCGCGCGCGGCCAGGGAATTGCCGCGCGGGCGCAAGTCGTTCATCTCGGGTGCTCCATGCTCGTCGGATATCCCATCGTAGCACCCGGCGGCCCGCCGCGCGAAGCCTGTTCCCGTCCCGTTCTCCGTATGCCCGTTTTGTCGGCAGAAATCCGTTGATTCGGAAGGCGCTCCCCGACGTAGATTGGCGACTTGTCCGAAGCTGCGGCGGCAGGGTGCAGGAACGACGACTGGCACGAAAGGTGCCTCGCCCACGCCGCGGCCGGACACTCGGGGAGAATCCAAATTCTTGCACGGAGGAACTCAATGACGACGATGAACCGAATTCGTGCGATCGCCCTTGCGGGATTGGCTGGCGCATGTGCGCTGGGCCTGCCGCTCGGCCAGGCGGAGGCAAAGCCCTTCCGCATGTCCGTTTCGGGCGACGCCAACACGATGGACCCGCATTCGCAGAACGCGGGCAACGTCACGCTGCTTCTGCGCCAGATCTACGAGCCGCTGATTCTGCGCGGAAAGAAGCTCGAGCTCGAACCCGGCCTTGCCACCTCGTGGCGCCAGGTCGAGCCGTTGAAATGGCGCTTCACGCTGCGTCCGAACGTCAAGTTCTCGAACGGAAACGCGTTCAACGCCGACGACGTCGTGTACTCGATCACGCGCTCCAAGCACCAGTTTTCCCAGTACGGCATCTACACCGACACGATCGACCAGGCGGTCAAGGTCGACGACCTGACGGTCGACATCGTCACCAAGATTCCCGATCCGATCCTGATCCAGAAGATCCCGTCCGTGTTCATGATGGACAAGGAGTGGAGCGAGGCGAACAACGCCACGCGTCCGCAGAACGCCGTCGGCCGCGAGGAGTTCTTCACCGCGCGCAACGCGATGGGCACGGGCCCGTTCATGGTCCGCAGCCGCGAACCGGACGTGCGCACCGTTCTGGCCCAGAACACGGGCTGGTGGAACAACGCCGCGCGCGAGACGAACGTCACCGAGATCGTCTTCCAGCCGATCGCGCAGGCCGCCACGCGCACGGCGGCACTCCGCTCGGGTGAGATCGACTTCATCCTCGATCCGCCGGTGCAGGATGTCGGCCAGCTTGGCCAGGCGCCGGGCCTGAAGATCGTCAACGGGCCCGAGGTCCGCACGATCTTCATCTCGTTCGACACCAGCCGCGACGAACTCCTCTATTCGTCGGTGAAGGGCAAGAACCCCTTCAAGGACATCCGCGTGCGCCTCGCGATGTACTATTCGGCCAACATCGACGCGATCCACACCCGCGTCATGCGCGGCTCGTCGGTCAACACCGGCTCGCTCTATCCCGAGGCGGTCAACGGCTATTCCAAGGAAGGCGACAAGCGCTATCCGTTCAACCTGAACGAGGCGCGCAAGCTGATGCGCGAAGCCGGGTATCCCAACGGCTTCGAGGTCACCTTCGACTGCCCGAACAACCGCTACATCAACGACGAGGCGATCTGTCAGGCGCTCGTCGCGATGTGGTCGCAGATCGGGATCAAGGCGAACCTCAACGCCCAGCCGCTCGCCACGTACTTCCCGAAGGTCCAGCGCGACGACACGTCGCTCTACCTGCTGGGCTGGGGCGTGCCGACCTACGACGCGCTCTACTCGATCCAGGCGCTGATCCGCACGCGCGACGGCCAGCCCGGCAACGGCAGCTGGAACCACGGCCGCTTCTCCGATCCGGACTTCGACCGCGTCATCGACAAGGTCAAGACCGAGCTCGACCAGGACGCGCGCCGCAAGCTGATCGGCGAGTTCAACAAGCTCTACCACGAGCGCGTGCCGCACATCCCGCTGCACCACCAGATGATCCCGTGGGCGACCCGTTCGAACATCGATCTGGTCCACCGCGCGGACAACCAGCTCGAAGTGAAGTGGGTCAAGGTCAACTGATCCTTTGACGTTCGGCCGGTGCGGGTCCTTCGGGATCCGCATCGGCCCTTTCTCCCGGACACAGCATCCCCCGCCGATGATCGCATTCGTAATCCGCCGCCTGCTGCAGGCCGTCCTCGTGATGATGGCCGTGGGCTTCGTCGCGTTCTCGCTCTTCGCCTATGTCGGCGATCCCGTCTCGATCATGCTCGGGCAGGATTTCACCGAGGAAACGCGCCAGCGCCTCGTCACGGACCTCGGCCTCGACAAGCCGTTCTTCGTCCAGTACTTCAATTTCCTCGTCAACGCCGCGCAGGGCCAGTTCGGCATCTCCTACCGGCTCGCGCGCCCCGTCACCGACCTGCTGATGGAACGGCTGCCGGCGACGCTGGAGCTTTCCTTCTGTGCCGCAATGCTCGCACTCGCCGTCGGCGTGCCGATGGGCGTCTATACCGGCCTCAACCGCGACACGTGGATCTCGCGCGTGATGCTGACGGTCAGCCTCGTGGGCGTGTCGCTGCCGACGTTCCTCATCGGCATCCTGCTGATCCTCGTCTTCTCGGTGGTGCTCGGCTGGCTGCCGTCGTTCGGGCGCGGCACGACCGTGGCACTGGGCTGGTGGACGACCGGGTTCCTCACGCCCACCGGCCTGCGCGCGCTGATCCTGCCGTCGATCACGCTCGCACTTTTCCAGATGACGCTGATCATGCGCCTCGTGCGCTCCGAGATGCTGGAAGTGCTGCGCACCGATTACATCAAGTTCGCGCGCGCGCGCGGCCTGCACAACCGGGCGATCAATTTCGGCCACGCGCTCAAGAACACGCTTGTGCCCGTCATCACGATCACCGGCCTGCAGCTCGGCGGCATCATCGCCTTCGCGATCGTGACCGAGACGGTGTTCCAGTGGCCGGGCATGGGCTTCCTGTTCATCCAGTCGGTCAGCTCGGCCGACATCCCGGTGATGGCGGCCTATCTGCTGCTGATCGCCTTCTTCTTCGTGCTGATCAACCTGATCGTCGATCTGCTGTACTACGCCGTCGACCCGCGCCTGCGGATCGACCGCGGGGCGGCGGGCGGCCACGGCCACTGATGGGAACCGCCATGGACGTCCTGCGCCGCGCGCTCGATTCCGACATCTATTTCAGCTTCCGCCGCTCGCCGGTCGTCGTGATCTCGGCGATCGTGACGGTGCTGTTCTTCGCGGGCGCGGTCTTCGCGCCCCTGATCTCGCCGCAGAACCCGTTCGACCTGCGCCAGCTCAACCTGATGGATGCCTCGCTGCCGCCCGCCTGGCTGCCCGACGGCCTGCCGCAGTACCCGCTGGGCACCGACACGCAGGGGCGCGACGTGTTCTCGACCATCCTGTTCGGCAGCCGCATCTCGCTGCTCGTCGGCATCCTGTCGGTCGTGTTCGCGATGGTGCTGGGGATCGCGTTGGGCCTGCTGGCCGGCTATCTCGGCGGCACGGTCGACGCGGTCATCATGCGCGTGGCCGACGTGCAGCTCTCGTTCCCGGCGATCCTGATCGCGCTGCTGATCGACGGCGTGGCGCGCATCGTGATCCCGCGCGAACTGCACCACGAGATCGCGATCTACGTGCTGATCCTCGCCATCGGATTCTCCGGCTGGGTGCAGTACGCGCGCACGGTGCGCGGCTCGTGCATGGTCGAGAAGAGCAAGGAATACGTGCAGGCCGCGCGCGTGATCGGCCGCCATCCGGTGGCGATCATGCTGCAGCACGTGCTCCCCAACGTGCTCGGCCCCGTGCTCGTCATCGCGACGATCCATCTGGCACTCGCCATCATCACCGAGGCGACATTGTCGTTCCTCGGCGTGGGCGTGCCGCCGACCCAGCCCTCGCTCGGCACGCTGATCCGCATCGGCAACAACTTCCTGTTCTCGGGCGAATGGTGGATCACCGTCTTCCCTGGCCTCGCCCTCGTCATCATGGTGCTCGCGGTCAATCTCCTTGGAGACTGGCTGCGCGACGCCCTCAACCCGAAGCTCCGCTAGACATGGCAGACGAACGCCCGCTCCTCGAAGTCAAGAACCTGCGCGTCGAGTTCCCGACGCGGCGCGGCACGCTCGTGGCCGTCGACGACATCTCGTTTTCCATAGCCCCCGGCGAGGTGCTGGGCGTGGTCGGCGAATCCGGTGCCGGCAAGTCGCTGACCGGTGCCGCGATCATCGGCCTGCTCGAGCCGCCCGGCCGCGTGGCGGGCGGCGAGATCCTGCTCGACGGAAGGCGCATCGACGGCCTGCCGTACGAGCAGATGCGCCGCGTGCGCGGCAAGGAGATCGGCGCGATCTTCCAGGACCCGCTGACCTCGCTCAACCCGCTCTACACGATCGGCCGCCAGCTCACCGAGACGATCGTGACGCATCTCGAAGTGTCCGAGCGGGAAGCGCGCGAGCGCGCGATCCAGCTGCTGCAGGATGTCGGCATCCCGGCGGCCGAGCGGCGCATCGACCACTATCCGCACCAGTTCTCCGGCGGCATGCGCCAGCGCGTGGTCATCGCGTTGGCGTTGTGCGCCAATCCGCGCCTGATCGTCGCCGACGAGCCGACGACCGCACTCGACGTGTCGATCCAGGCGCAGATCATCACGCTGATCAAGCGGCTGTGCCGCGAGCACGGGACGGCCGTGATGCTCGTCACGCACGACATGGGCGTCATCGCCGAGACGGCCGACCGCGTCGCGGTCATGTACGCCGGCCGCATCGCCGAGATTGGCCCGGTGCGCGACGTGATCCAGCGCGCGCGCCATCCCTATACCGACGGGCTGATGGGCTCGATCCCCAAGCTCGGCAACGCGCAGGCGCGCCTCGCGCAGATCGACGGCGCGATGCCGCGCCTGACCGCGATCCCGAAGGGCTGCGCCTTCAACCCGCGCTGCACGAAGGTGTTCGAGCGCTGCCGCGTCGAGCGGCCCGATCCGATCGCCGTGGGCGAAAGCCGCGTGGCGTGCTGGCTCTACGACCAGCCGAACAAGGCGGCCGCGCAATGAACGCCCAAGCTCTCAAGCCATTGGTCGTCGCCACCGACCTTGCCCGCCATTTCGACGTGTCGAAGCCGCTGCTCAACCGCCTGATCGAGGGCGTGCCGCGCCAGGTGCTGCGCGCCGTCGACGGCGTGGATTTCGAGATCCGCAAGGGCGAGACGTTGTCCTTCGTGGGCGAGTCCGGCTGCGGCAAGTCGACGGTCGCGCGCCTCGTCGTCGGGCTCTACCGGCCCACGCGCGGCTCGATGCAGTTCGACGGCGTCGACATGTCGAACATGGGTTCGCGCGCCGAGATGGAGCGCATCCGCAAGCGCTTCCAGATGATCTTCCAGGACCCGTACGCCTCGCTCAATCCGCGCTGGCGCGTGGGCAAGATCATCGCCGAGCCGATCGTCGTGCACGGGCTGATGAAGGATCCCGCCAAGATCCGCGCGCGCGTGGACGAGCTGCTGCGCCAGGTCGGCCTGTCGCCGGCCGACCAGGAGAAGTTCCCCCACGAGTTCTCGGGCGGCCAGCGCCAGCGCATCTCGATCGCGCGCGCACTTTCCTCGAACCCGGAGTTCCTCGTCTGCGACGAGCCGACCTCGGCACTCGACGTGTCGGTGCAGGCGCAGATCCTGAACCTGATGAAGGACCTGCAGCGCCAGCTCGGGCTCACCTACCTGTTCATCAGCCACAACCTGGCGGTCGTCTATTACATCTCGGACCGCGTGGGCGTGATGTATCTGGGCAAGCTCGTCGAGGTCGCCGACGTGCAGACGCTCTTCACGCGCCCGCAGCACCCCTATACGCGCATGCTGCTCGACGCGATCCCGGACCTCGACATGTCGGGCCGCCCGCGCACGCCGGTGGCGGGCGAAGTGCCCAACCCGATCGACCCGCCGTCCGGCTGCACGTTCCATCCGCGCTGCCCGCTGGCGAACGAGCGCTGCCGCACGCAGGTGCCGGCCGCGCGCCGCGCACCTACCGGTGCGATGGTCGCGTGCCACGCGGTCGAGGAAGGGCGCATGCCCGATCTGGTTCGCGAATACGCGCCGCCGAAGCTGCCGGGCTAGAGCGGCCGGCTGGGATAGCCGGCGGATTCCAGGTCGGACACCAGCTTCTCGCCCGCCGCGCGGTCGACGACCTCGACCATCGTCTCGATCACGACGCTCTTGGCCGACTTCTCGGTGAAGATGCGCTGGTGCTCGATCTCGACGATGTTGCCGCCGCACGTGCCGATGCGGTGCGCGAGATCGCCCAGCGCCCCCGGCTTGTCGGCGATATCGATGGACAGTCTTAACAGACGCCCGTCGCGCGCCAGGCCGCGCAGCAGCACGCTCGACAGCACGCGCGTGTCGATGTTGCCGCCGCACAGCACGAGGCCGACCTTGCGCCCGCGGAAGCGGTCGGGATGGGCGAGCACGGCGGCAAGGCCGGCGGCACCGGCACCTTCGGCGACGGTCTTCTCGATCTCGATCAGCAGCACGATGGCGCGCTCGACCTCCAGCTCGTCGACGACCAGCACTTCGCGCACGTCGCGCTCGATGATCGGCCAGCACAGCTTGCCGATGTCGGCGACGGCGATGCCCTCCGCGATGGTCGGCCCGCCGGTGCGAACGGGCTGGCCGGCCTTGCGCTGGGCGGCGGCCGAGAACGCCTCGACCTCCACGCCGAAGATGTCGATGCCGGGCTTCATCGCGCGCGCGGCCACCGCACAGCCCGCGATCATGCCGCCGCCGCCGACGGGCACCACCAGCGCGTCGATCTCCGGCACGTCGGCGAGCATCTCCTGCGCCAGCGTGCCCTGGCCCGAGATGATTGCCGGATCGTCGTAGGGATGGACGAAGACGAGGTTTTCCTTGCTAGCAAGATCGCGCGCGAAGGCGGCGGCCTCGGCCAGCGTGTCGCCTTCGAGGATGACGCGCGCCCCGTGGTCGCGCGTGCGCGCGACCTTGGCGTTGGGCGTGGCCTTCGGCATCACGATGGTCGCGGCGATGCCGAGGCGGCTGGCATGGTAGGCGACGGCCTGCGCGTGGTTGCCCGCCGACATCGCGATCGTGCCGCGCTTGCGTTCGTCGGCCGTGAGCTGGGAAAGCTTGTTCAGCGCACCGCGTTCCTTGAACGAGGCGACGAACTGGTGGTTCTCGAACTTGATCCAGATGTCGGCGCCCGCGATGGCCGACAGCGTGCCCGAACGCAGCGTGGGCGTGCGCAGCACGCTGCCCGCGATGCGTTTGGCCGCTTCGTCGATGTCGCGCGGGGTGACGGTCATGGTCATTTGCGCCCGTAGCTGTCTTCGAGACGGACGATGTCGTCCTCGCCCAGATAGTCGCCCGACTGCACCTCGACGATGCGCAAGGGCACGGTCCCTTCGTTCTCGAGCCGGTGGACGCAGCCGACCGGGATATAGGTCGACATGTTCTCGCGCAGCACCAGCACGTCCTCGTCGCGCGTGACGCGCGCCGTGCCGCTGACCACGACCCAGTGCTCGGCGCGCCGCGCGTGCTTCTGCAGCGAGATCTTCGCCCCCGGTTTCACCATGATGTGCTTGACCTGGTGGCGGGCCCCCAGATCGACGGTCTGGTAGGTGCCCCACGGGCGGTAGACGACCGGGTGTGCGGTCGCCTCGCTGCGGCCGTCGGCCTTCAGGCGGTCGACGATCTTCTTGACGTCCTGCGCGCGGTCCTTGTCGGCGACCATGACGACGTCCTTGGTCGCCACGACGACGAGGTTATCGATGCCGACGGCGGCGATCAGCCGGTCCTCGCTGCGCAGGTACGAATTGGTCGTGTCGGTCGTGATCACGTCGCCGAGCACGACATTGCCGGCGGCGTCGCGTTCGCCGATCTCCCACAGCGCGTTCCACGCCCCCACGTCGGACCAGCCGAGGCGGGCGGGCACGACGGCGGAGCGCTTCGTGCGCTCCATGACCGCATAGTCGATCGATTTCGACGGCGCCTTGGCGAACGTCTCCTTGTCGAGGCGCACGAAATCGAGATCGCGCGCGGCCTTCGCGAGGGCTGCGCTCGCGGCTTCGCCGATGGCGGGCTCGAACGCGGCGAGTTCGTCGAGGAAGGCGCCGGCCGTGAACAGGAACATGCCGGAATTCCACGCCCAGCCGCCTTCGGCGAGATAGCCTTGTGCCGTCTTCAGGTCGGGCTTCTCGACGAAGCGGTCGACCGCGTAGGCACCTGCGACACCCGCGAGCGGCGCCCCGCGGCGGATATAGCCGTAGCCGGTTTCCGGCGCTTCGGGATCGATGCCGAACGTGACGAGCCTTCCGGCATCGACGGCCGCACGTGCGGTGGCGACGGCGGCGGCGAAGGCGGCCGCGTCGCGCACGACGTGGTCGGACGGGAGCAGCATCATCGTCTCGCCCGGATCGAGCAGGTGTGCTGCGGCCGCCGCGGCGGCGGCCGTGTTGCGGCCCACCGGTTCGAGCAGGATCGCGCGCGGGGTGACGCCGATCGCGCGCAGCTGCTCGGCGATGATGAAGCGGTGCTCCTCGTTGCACACGACGACCGGCGGGCCGAACGGGGCCGCGGCCACGCGCGCGGCGGTGTCCTGGATCATCGTGCGCGGGCCGGCGAGGGCGAGGAGCTGCTTGGGATAGAGCTCGCGCGACAGCGGCCACAGGCGCGTGCCGGACCCGCCGGAAAGGATGACGGGCACGACCGGCCCGGGGGACGCTACCATCGGCATTGCTCCTGCGAACTCAAGCCCTTGCTAGCCCATTCCCGTGCGGGATGCCAGCCCGCGCAGGGATTGACCTGGATCATGGCGCGCGTATGGCGGTGGCGCGACGATACGCGAACATTTCCGGAAGGGAGAGTCCGATGAGCCTCGCCGCCACACGCGAAAAACCGACCGCCGCCGCCAATATCGGGGGCCTGCGCGATATCGTCGTCCAGATCGAAGATGGGCAGGGTGTGCCCGGCCTGCTCGCGTTCGCCGCAGGATTTGCGCGAAAGACGGGCGCACGTCTTGCGGCCGTGCTGACCCAGGCCCCGCCGCACCTGCCCGGCAACGTGCGCGTCGAGATCGGCGACGTGCTCGTCGAGGCGTGGCGCAAGCGGGCGGCCGAGAGCGCGAAGGAAGCGGCCGCGCGCATCGCCGCCGCCGGCATCGCCGAGGGCATCGAGATCGAGTGCCGCGTCGTCGAGGGCTATCCGGAAGAGACGCTGACGGTGCATGCGCGCCATGCCGACCTGACGATCCTCGGGCAGGCTGCGGGCGAGGGGGCGATCGAGCAGACGCGCGCGATCGAAGCGCTGCTGTTCGGCTCGGGCCGGCCGATCCTGCTGGTCCCCGCCGCCGGGACTTACAAGGCCGACATCCGCCACGTGCTGTGCGCGTGGAACGGCAGCCGCGAGGCCGCGCGCGCCGTCGCCGACGCGATGCCGCTGCTGCGCCGCGCCGAGCACGTGACGATCCTCAGCGCAGATCCGCCCGGCAGCGCGACGCGCTTGCCGGGTGCGGACATCGCCCTCCATCTCGCGCGCCACGGCGTCAAGGCGAGTTCGACCGCGACCTATGCCGGCGACCTGACGGTCGGCGACGCGATCCTGAACCGCGCGGCAGACCTCGGGGCGGACCTGCTCGTGATGGGCGGCTACGGCCACAGCCGCATGCGCGAGGCGATCTTCGGCGGCGCCACGCGCCATGTGCTCGACCACATGACCTTGCCGGTGCTGATGTCGCACTAGCGTCTCGGATCGAGCCGGTCCTGCAGGTCGTCGGCGGCGAGATTGATCGCCGCGACGGTCAGCAGGATCGCGAGGCCGGGCCACAAGGCAAGCCAAGGGGCCTGCCAGATCGTCTCCTGGGCGCCCGTCAGCATGTTGCCCCAGCTCGGCAGCGGTGGCTGGATGCCGAGGCCCAGGAACGACAGCACGCTCTCGAACAGGATCGTGCCGCCCACGGCAAGTGCCGTCGCCACGAGGATGGGGGCGGCACAGTTGGGCAGGATGTGCAAAAGCACGATGCGCGAGGGGCTGGCCCCCAGCGCTTCGGCGGCGCGCACGAAATCGCGCGCACGAAGTGCGAGCGTGGCGGCGCGCACGAGCCGCGCCACCTTGGGCCACCCGAACGCCGCGACGATGGCGACGATGCGCCACAGCCCGGCCGCGTCGGCATCGGGCAGGCCGAGCTTGGCCGGATCGACCGCCGCCAGCACGATCAGCACCGGCAGCACGGGCAGCGAGAGTACGGCATCGGTCGCGCGCATCAGCACGGCATCGACGCGCCCGCCGGCATAGCCCGAGATGAGCCCGATGGCCGTGCCCACGCTTGCGGCGGCGAGGGCCGCGGCAATGCCCACCGTCAGCGACACGCGTGCACCGAAGGCAAGCCGCATCGCCACGTCGCGCCCCAGCTCGTCCGTGCCCAGCGGATGGGCGAGGCTCGGCGGGGCATAGCGCAGCATCAGGTCGACGGCACCGGCATCGTAGCCCGTCGCCGCGGCGAGCAGCGGGGCGAACAGGGCGGCGAGCACGGCCGGCAGCAGGATCGCGGCGGCGACGAGGGAGCGCGTCCTCATGCGTCGTTTCCGGCCGCGCGCGCGAAGCCGATGCGCGGATCGAGGGCGGCATAGACGAGATCGGCCGCGAAGTTCGCCGCGACGACGAGGAGCGACGCCATCAGCAGGCAGGCGAGTGCGAGATTGAAGTCGCTTGCCAGGATCGCGTCGTAGATGAGCTTGCCCATGCCGGGATAGGCGAAGATCGTCTCGGTCACGAGTGCCCCGGAGAAGAGCCCGCCGAAGCCGAGGGCCGCCACCGTCGCGACCGGGATCAGCGCGTTGCGCAGCACGTGGCCCCACAACACGCGCGCGGGCGAAGCCCCCTTGGCGCGCGCGGTGCGGATCCAGTCCTGTGCCAGCGCCTCGCTCGCGGCCGCGCGCATGTGGCGGGCATATTCGCCGGCCTCGACCAACGCGAGCGTGGCCACCGGCAGGATCAGTGCGTGCAGGCGCGCCCACAGCCCGTCCTCGCCGGGCGGGGGCAGCGCGCTGGCGGGCAGCCAGCCGAGCACCACCGCGAACAGCACGATCAGCAGCAGGCCGAGCCAGAAGGTGGGCACGGCCGCCGACACGAAGGCGAAGCCGTTGATCGCGGCATCGAGCCAGCCGCCGCGCCGCGACGCCGCGAGCAGGCCCAGCGGCAGGCCGATGGCAAGCGCCAGCACGAAGGCCGCCAGCATCAGCCAGGCGGTGTTGGCGAGATACGGGCCGACCGTGGCGAGCACGGGCTTGGCGAAGATGCGGCTGTAGCCGAGATCGCCCTGCAGCAGGGCGGCGAGCCAGTCGGCGTAACGTGCTGCGAGCGGCCGGTCGAGCCCGTGCAGCTCGCGCAGGCGGCGCACGTCGTCGGGCGTGATGTTGGGATTGCCAGACGCCATCAGGTCGATCGGGTCGCCCGGCATCAGGCCGAGCAGCATGTAGATCGCGAAGCTGGCCGCGAGCAGCACGAGCAGGCCCTGCAGTGCCCGCGCACCCGCGTGGCGGATCATCGCGGGCGCCAGTGCTCGACGCGCAGCGTCGAATAATACTGGTGGCCCGTGGGCTCGACGCCGAGCAGCCACTTGGGCACCACGAACGGATCGGAGCGGTAATAGAGCGGCAGCACCCACGCCTCGTCGGCATAGAGCTTTTGCATGCGCGCCCATATGACCTTGCGCTTCGCGGGGTCGAGCTCGCGCTCGACCGCGTCGATGTCCGCGTCCATCGCGTCGCTGCGGATCCCCGGCTGGTTCTGCCCGGCCCAGCCGTTCGCCTCTGTCGGAATGCTCTCGGAATGCAGCGTCGTGCGGGGGACCGATTCGGGCGAGGAGAACCACGCGTACATCGCCATCTGGAAGCGACGCTGGCGCAGCGTCTCGCCGAAATAGACGCGCGCGGGTTCGTTGCGGATGCGCGCCTCGATGCCCGCGCGCCGCCACTGGCTCTGCAGCACCTGCTGCACGGTCTCGCGGATGCGGTTGCCGGCGGTCGTGCCCAGCTCGAACGACAGCCGCTCGCCCGCCGCGTTCTGGCGCACGCCGTCGACGATGCGGTCGTAACCGGCCTCGACGAGCAGGGCCTGTGCGCGCGCGAGGTCGAACGGATAGGCGGGCGTGTCGGGCGAGAAGACCGAATCGCGCGGATTGACGAAGGCGCGCGCGACCGGCTGCTTGCCTTCGAAGAGCTGGCGCACCAGCCCCTCGCGGTCGGCGGCGTAAAGCAGCGCCTGGCGCACGCGCCTGTCCCTGAAGGCCGGGACGTCCTGGTTGAGGTCGATATGCTCGTAGAGCAGGCTGGGCACGTAGTTGAAGTCGAAGCGCTGGCCCTGCCGCTTCTCCAGGGCGAGCGCCTGGTCGAGCGTGAAGCCCAGTTCGCCGGCGACATAGTCGATGCTGCCCGACAGCAGGTTGGCTTCCAGCGCCGCCGTGTTCTCGACCACGCGCACGACGATGCGCCGGAAATGCGGCTTCGTGCCGTGCCAGTGCGGATTGGTTTCCAGTGCGATCGAAGCGCCCGGCTGCACGGCGACGATGCGGTAGGGGCCGTTGTAGAGGGCCGGGTTCGTCGGCTCGGTGTCGAAGGCGGTGCGCCGGCGATACGTCTCGGGATCGGTCTCGAAGCGTGTGCGCTCGACATGCTCGGGCAGCAGGTCGAACTGGCTGAAATCGTTGTAGCTGAACGTCACGCGGTCGTTGGTGAAGACGATCGTCTTGTCGTCGGGCGCTTCCACTTTCAGGATGCGGCGGTAGCTTTCGCCGCTGGCCACACCGGATCGCGGATGCCGGCCCACGTCCCAGGCGAGGATCGCGTCCTTCGCGACGACGGGCCTTCCGTCGCCCCATTTCGCGTCGGCGGGCAGGCGGAACGTGACTTCCGCACCTTCCTTGCCGTCGGGCAGCGCCACGCGCCTGGCCCCGCCGTTCTCGAAGGTCGGCAGCTCGACGCACAGCAGGCAGACGAGCTTCCAGTCCTTGTCGTAGGTGGTCAGCGGCCGGCGCGCCATGTGAAGCACGTAGGTCTTCGCCGCCATCGAATCGATCATCGGATGCAGCGTGGCCGGGAACTGCGTGATCCCGACCGTCAGCGTGTCGCGGACCTGGCCGTGCGCCGTCCCCAGAAGTGCCAGCAGTGCTGCAGCGGCAAGTCCGGGAAGGCGCATGGGGTCTAGGCTTCCTTCTTCTTGCCGTCGCTGCCGCCATGGGCCAGCGACCAGGCGACGGGTGCCTCGAGGAACTTCCGCACCTCGGCCAGATCGGAAGCACTATAGGCTTTCTGCTTCTCGGTCTCCTTCAGCACGTCCCACCAGGTGGCGAGCGCGTGCAGGTCCACGCCCTCGGCCTTCAGCCCGGCGATGGCCTCGGGGAAGATGCCGTAATGGAACACGACGAAGGCGTGCGCGACCTTCGCGCCCGCCTGGCGCAGGCCGCCGACGAAATGCATCTTCGAGCCGCCGTCGGTCGCGAGATCCTCGACCAGCAGCACGCGCTGGCCCGGCTGCAGGTCGCCCTCGATCAGCGCGTTCATGCCGTAGCCCTTGGGCTTCTTGCGCACATAGAGCATCGGCAGGTCGAGCCGCTCGGCGATCCACGCGGCATAGGAGATGCCCGCCGTCTCGCCGCCGGCCACCGCGTCGATGCCGGTGAAGCCGACATGGCGCTCGATCACGGTCACCGCCATGTCCATCAGCTTCCTGCGCGCGCGCGGAAAGCTGATGAGCTTGCGGCAGTTGCAGTAGGTGGGGCTGGCGAGCCCGGAAGCGAAGATATAGGGCTTCGTCGCGTTGAACTGGATCGCCTGGGTCTCGATAAGGATGCGCGCTGTGGTCTCGGCGATCTCGTCGGGCGACATGGAAGCTCCTTGGAATGAATCGATTTTCCGGTTGTAGGCCGCGCCCGGCAGCCCCGCAAGACCGCCGGGGAGGGGTCGGCAGCTTTTGCCGGAAGCGGCAGGGATGACCCGGCAGAACCCGGCATAAATTGCACATAGACCCGATGTGTAATAACTTAAACTATTGAAAATATTTAATGTTACAAACCGGCACAAGGTTTGCGGTGCTCTCCTTAACCAAACGGGAGAAAGACCATGTCCACCTCGATCAACACGAACATCGGCGCGATGATGGCCCAGGGCGCCTTGCGCACCGCGGGCGCGCAGCTCGATCGTGCATCCAAGATGGTGCAGACGGGCTACCGCGTCGCCGACTCCATGGACGATGCCTCGACCTTCTCGGTCGCGCAGGGCATCCGGGGCAACCTGCAGGCCTTCCAGTCGGTCCAGGGCTCGCTCGCCAACGGCATGGGCCTCGGCGCCGTGACGGAGGAGGCGCTGACCAGCATCTCCGACCTCATCGGCAACATCCAGGCGAAGGTCACGCAGCTCGCCGACGGGTCGATCAGCGCCAACCAGCGCACGATCTACTCCGCCGACTTCAACGCGATGACCTCGCAGATCGCCAACTTCATCAGCCAGGCGAACTACAACGGCATCAACCTGCTGTCGGCTGCCTCGGTCACGCGCACCTTCATCGCCGACACGTCGGCCAACACGCTGTCGCTGACCAGCCAGTCGGCGGTGCGCGCGGCCTTCACGACCTTCGCGACCTCGTCGGTCACGTCGGCCTCGTCGTCCACGCTGGCCCTCACCTCGCTCAACACCTTCGCGCAGGCGGTCAACGTCGCGATGTCGAACAACGCGTCGGATGCAAGGGCACTTCGCCTGCACAGCAACTTCATCAACGCGCAGGTCGACGCGATCCAGACCGGCCTCGGCGCCACGGTCGATGCCGACATCGGCAAGGCCTCGGCCGAGGTGCAGTCGCGCCAGGTCCAGCGCCAGCTCGGCGTCCAGTCGCTGTCGCTGGCCAACCAGCAGCCTTCCACGCTGCTCGGCCTGTTCCGCTAGTCGCGGGGCTTTCAATCGGCACGCCCCTTTGCGTAAGCTCGCGCAAAGGGGAGCGACCGGATGAAAGCCAAGCGCAAGTCGGCATCTAAAACCAAAACGAAGAAGCCCTATTCGACGGCACCGGGCGATCCGGTGCAGGTCGACCGCACGGTCGCCGGCGATCCCAGGATCGTCACCGTGATCCTCAACCGGCCCGAGAAGCTCAACGCCATCTCCAAGGCGATGTGGACGCAACTCGGCGAGGCGATGCGCGCCCTCCATGCCGAGGACGATATCGGCTGCATCGTGCTGCGCGGGGCGGGCGACAAGGCGTTCGGCCCGGGGGCCGACATCTCGGAATTCGAGACGACGCGCGCGACCACGCGCATGGCCGTGGCCTACGGCAAGATCATGCATGCCACGCTGGCCGCGATCGACGGATGCCGCCACCCGACCGTGGCGCTGATCCACGGGCTTTGCGTGGGCGGCTCGCTCGAGATCGCCAGCATGTGCGACCTGCGCATCGCGGGCGAGAGTGCGCGCTTCGGCGTGCCGATCAACCGCATCGGCGTGATCATGGCCTATCCCGAACTGTCGGCGCTGATCGGCCTCGTCGGGCATGCGACGGCACTGGAGATCCTGCTCGAGGCGCGCGTGTTCGGCGCGGCCGAGGCGAAGGACAAGGGCCTCGTCACGCGCGTGGTGCCCGACGCGAAGGTCGAGGAAGACGCCTATCTCGCCGCCACGCGCATCGCGTCGGGCGCACCGCTTTCCAACCGCTGGCACAAGAAGTTCGCAAGGCGGCTCAAGAGCACCAGGCCGCTCTCGAAGGCCGAATTCCTCGAAGGTTTCGCCAACTGCGACACGCGCGACTATCTGGAAGGCTACAAGGCCTTCCTCGAGAAGCGCCGGCCCAAGTTCGAAGGGCGCTAGCGCGTGCCGGGTCCGCTCGCCGGCCTGCGCGTGGTCGAGCTCGCGCACATCATGGCCGGCCCCGTCGCCGGCCTGATGCTGGCCGACATGGGGGCGGATGTCGTCAAGGTCGAGAAGCTGCCCGGCGGCGACGACACGCGGCGCATGGCGCCGCCGCGCATCGGCACCGAGAGTGCGGCCTATCTGATGATGAACCGCAACAAGCGGGGCATCGCGCTCGACCTCAAGCAGGATTCGGGCAAGGCGGTGCTGCGCAAGCTGCTCGGCGGCGCCGACGTGCTGATCGAGAACTACCGGCTCGGCACGCTCGACCGGCTCGGCTTCGGCTGGGCGGCCGTGCATGCGCTCAATCCGCGGCTCGTCTACTGCTCGCTGTCGGGCTTCGGGCGCACGGGGCCCTATGCCGCGCGCGGCGGGTTCGACCTGGTGGCGCAGGGCATGTCGGGCCTGATGAGTATTACGGGCGAGGGGCCGGGGCGCGCGCCCGTCAAGGTCGGCGCACCGGTCAGCGACATCACGGCCGGCATCCTCGCGGCGATGGGCATCCTCGCCGCGTTGCAGGCGCGCGCCACGACCGGCGAAGGCCAGCTCGTCGATACCTCGCTGTTCGAGGCGGGAATCGTGCAGACCTTCTGGCAGTCGGCGATCGCACTCGCGACCGGTGCTTCGCCGGGCCCGCTGGGTTCCGCCCACCCGCTCAACGCGCCCTACCAGGCCTTCGCCACGTCGGACGGCTGGATCAACGTGGGGGCGGCCAACCAGGCGGCATGGCTGAAGCTCGTCGCCTGCCTCGACGCACCCGGTCTCGCCGCCGATCCGCGCTATGCGAGCAACGCCGCGCGCATGGAAAATCTCGCCGCCCTCGTCGCCGATCTCGAACCGCTGTTCGCCACGCGCACGACGAAGCACTGGCTCGAGATCTTCGAGGCGGCCGGCATGCCCGCGGGCCCGGTGCTGTCGATCGACGAGATGCTCGTCGATCCGCAGACCTGTGCACGCGGCATGGTCGTCGAGACCGATCATCCGGAACTGGGCCGCGTCGCCACGCTCGGACCGCCGGTCAAGTTCTCCGCCACGCCGGCGTCGGTGACGCGGCACGCCCCGCTGCTGGGGGAGCACACGTCCGAAGTGCTGGGCGAGCTGGGATATTCGCCGGCGGAGATCGAGGCGCTGGCGGCGTCTGGGGCTGTTGACGGTTGTTGACGGCTGTTGACCGTCAACAGGTCATGTCCCTGATTTTCCCCGCTTTCGTCTGTTGACGTTGACGGCGGAATCTCCGGTCGCGCAATTTCTACGGCATCGTCCAGGACGAGTTCGGCATCCGGATCGGAGTCGTTCTCCGACCGCACTTCGGGATAGGTGATGCCCGCCAGCCCGAGCCGGTCGGCTAGCCAGAGCGTGACGCGGATGTTTCCTTCCAGCACCTGATTCTTGATGGTCTCGGCGACTTCACCGCGCAGGCCGTCGATCGCGCTGCCCGCTTCGACGACGGCGCGCTTGCGGGTCGCCGCGAGGCGTTTGCGGAACACGTCGGAATCCTTCATCACGCGCCAGACATTCTGGCGGGTCGTGCCGATCTGGTGGGCGACCTGCGCCGTCGTGCAGCCCGCAGCCAGCATTTCCGCCGCAAGCTTCCAGTTGAGCGGGCGACGGGTCTGGACTTGATAGGAATATTGTGTCATCGTGTCGGCTCCTTTCGAGAATATTTCCTGTATTCCATGCATTACATGAACAGATAATATTCCTATTAAAAGAGCGAGTCAAGCCCCACGCGAAGACGTGGATGCCCGGGACTTCGCCCGGGCATGACGGAAAGGACAGGGGCCATCACAGCACCCGGATCGCCCGTCAGGGGATAAACCGGCGCGGACTGAACGGTTCGGGATTGACGGGCGGTGTCTCGCCGCAGATCAGCGCGGCGACGATCTCGCCGGTGATCGGACCGGTCGTGAAACCGATATGCTGGTTGCCGAAGGCGAGCCAGAGCCCGGGGTTGCGCGGCGCCTCGCCGATCATCGGCAATGAATCGGGCAGGGTCGGCCGTGCGCCCCGCCAGGTCTCGCCCACGACCTCGCCGAGCGGGAAGGCTTCGCGCGCCGCGCGCGTCACGCCGTCGATCTGCCGATGCGCGTCGGGCGCGTCGCGCAGCGACAGGTCGACGCCGCTGGTGACGCGGATGCCCTGCGCCATCGACGCCATGAAATAGGCGGCATCGACATCGTAGATCGGCCGCGACAGGCCCACGCCCGCCTCGGGCTTCATGTGCCGGTGATAGCCGCGCTCGACATCGAGTTTCGGGTCGAGCCCGAGCGGCTTCAGCAGGTCGCCGCTCCACGGGCCCAGTGCGACCACCGCGATGTCGGCAATGAAATCGCCCTTGTCGGTCGCGACACGCCAGCCGCCGGCGTCGCGCACGATCGCCTTCGCGTCGGCCCGCTCGATCCGCCCGCCGAGCCTGGCGAAGAGACGGGCATAGGCGGCGACGACGTCGCCGGGCGAATCGACCGACGCGTTCGCGGGAACCAGCAGGCCGGCCGGAAATATCGGTTTCAGGTATGGCTCGATCTCCGAGATGCCCTGGCGGTCGAGAACACGCGACGCGATGCCGTGGGCGTTCAGGAAATCGTGCTCGGCCTGTGCCGCGGCCGGACCGTCGTCCGAACGCCAGAGCTTGAGCGTGCCGGTCTCGCGCAGGAGGCCCGGGATGCCGGCCTCTTCCATCAGCGCCCTGTGGCGCTCGACGGTGCTGGCCGTGATCGAGTCCAGTGCCGCGGCGCGCGCGGCCACCTGCGACGGGCGGGCTTCCCAGAGAAAGCGAATCAGCCAGCCCGGCCGCGTCAGGATCCGCCTCCAGCCGAGATTCACGGCCGGATGGCGATTGCCCAGATAGCCCGCAAGCTTGCCGAACAGCGACGGGCCGTTGATCGACGTGATCGAGGAGCGCGAGAGCACGCCGGCATTGCCGTAGGAGGTTTCGCGGCCCGGCTCCCTGCGGTCGACGAGGGTCACGGCGATGCCCCGCTTGCGCAAGGCGATCGCGCAGGACACGCCGACCACGCCGGCACCGAGGACGATGGCAGTCCGCGTCATGCGAGTGGCGACTTCACCCGGCTTGCCGGGAAATGCAGATGGACCGTGGTGCCCTTGCCGGGGGCGGTCGCGATCTCGACGTTCCCGCCATGCGCTTCGACCAGGCCCTTGACGATCGGCAGGCCGAGGCCGCTGCCCTCGACGCCGCCCATGCCGTCGCCGCGCGCGAAGGGTTCGAACAGCGCGTCGGGATCGGCGGCGGCGATGCCCGGCCCGTCGTCGGCGATGGAAATGTGCGCCCCTTCCGCGTCGGTCCACAGCCGCAGCTCGACATGGCCGTCGTCGCGCCCGAACTTGGCCGCGTTGCCCAGCACGTTGAGCAGGATCTGGCGCAGGTGGCGCGGATCGGCCGACAGGCGCACGGGGGCGGGCGTGTGCAGCGCCACGCGGATGCGCCTTGCGTCGAACGACGCGCGCAGCATCGCCAGCGCCTCGTCGACCGTCTCGGCCACGTCGATGTCGCGCGGCTCGATGGTGACCTTGCCCGCTTCGATGCGCGCGAGATCGAGCAGCTCGTCGCTCAGATCCACCACGTGGCCGGCCGCCGTCAGGATGTGCCCGGCCTGCACGCGCGTCGTGGGATCGGTCGTGGTCTCGCGGATCAGCTCGGCGAAACCGGTGACGGCCCCCAGGGGCGTGCGCACCTCGTGCGCGAGGCGGCGCAGGAATTCCGATTTCGCCTCGCTCGCGTGCTGCTGCTCGGCGAGCGAGGCCGCGAGGCGGGCCTGCGCGCGCTCGCCCGTCATCGCCAGCAGCGAGACGATCCACAGCGGGGCGAACGTCGCCTGCAGCACGAGGAAGACGATCTGCAGCGTGTCGGGCTTCATGAAATCGTCGCCCGGCGGGAACAGGAACGAGAAGATGCCGCGCGCGAGGAAGATCGTGGCCTGCGTGCCCAGCAGCCCGGCCGCGAACACGCGCGAAGGCAGCGAGCGGTCGGACGCGAGCTCGCCGACGACCGTGAAGCACAGCGCCGACGTGAAGAGCGAGACGAACACGATGCGCGTGGGCAGGCCCGCACCCGCCAGATACATGATTCCGAACAGCGTCGCGAACGCGCCGAGCAGGGCGCCGGCCAGACGCAGCGGCAGGGGCCGTGCGTCGAACACGCGCAGGCCCAGCCAGATCGTCAGGTAGGCCGCCGCGACGAAGGTGTTGGCGAGCCAGATCGAGATCCAGTCGGGAATGATGCCGCGCCCGAGGAACATCACGATGCCGCTGACGCCGAGGAATGCGCCGACGGTCCACACGCGCAGTGCGCGTTCGCTGCGCCGGCGCAGCGCCGTCAGCGCGAGCTGGACGGCAAGTCCCGCCGTGACGACGAGCAGGACGAGGATGATCGAACGCGGATCGAGGGTCGGCATGAGGCGCCAGCCTAGCGCGAAGAAAAACTAAGCGCACGCGCCAAACAAACTCATTTGCCGGCGGCAGCACCCCGCCTGTATCCGTCGCAGAACGCAAACCGCCATCCAACCCGAACGGGAGTCGACGACATGGAATCCACTGCGGCAGCAATCCCGGCGCAAGCGCCGGCAGCCCCCGCCCGCCGGCTGGGCGAGGACTGGACCGCCGTCCTCGTCGGCCTCGCCGTGCTGGGCTTCGTCCTTGCGGCCTTCGTCTGGAAATTCGCCGATCCGGGCAGGGTCGTCACGTCGTTCCGCTGGACGACCGACGCGCAGATCGCGGCATCCGGCCCGGGCTGGAACGCGAGCCTCGATGCGGTCGTGGCACAGGCGCGTGCGGCCGGCGACGCGCGGGCCGAGGGGCTCGCACGCGGCGTGCAGGCGGCCATCGCCGCCGGCGACCGCAAGGAACTGGCGGCATCGGCCACGCGGCTCGCCGCCCTCGGCAGCCGCACGATCGCGGGTGCGCTGGGCTCGGAGATCCGCGGCCATGCGCAGGCCGACGGGCCGGCGCGCGTCTTCGCGTCGGCCAATCTCGAACGCGTGGCGTGGGTGGGGGCGGGGCTGCTCGTCTTCGCGGGTGCCGGCATCGCGTTGATGGGCGGGCGCGTGGCACCCTTCGCGCTCGGCTTTCCGGTGGTCTTTGCACTCGCGTGGGGGGCGCGCGTGCTGGCGGGCAACGGCTTCTTCGTCGACTGGGGCATCGAATACGTCGTGCTGTCGCTGCTGCTCGGGCTTGCGATCAGCAACACCGTCGGCCTGCCGGACTGGCTGCGCCCCGCCGTGCAGACCGAATTCTTCGTCAAGACGGGGCTGGTGATCCTGGGTGCGGGCCTGCTGTTCGGCGAGATCCTGCAGGCGGGGGCACTCGGCATCGCGCAGGCGCTGCTCGTCGTGTTCGTCGTGTGGTTCGCGTGCCTGTGGCTGTGCCGCAAGCTGGGCGTGGACGACGAATTCGCCGCGATGCTCTCCACCGCCGTGTCGATCTGCGGCGTGTCGGCGGCGATCGCCGCGTGCGGCGCCATCCAGGGCGACAAGAAGAAGCTTTCCTACGTCACGTCGCTCGTCCTCGTCGTCGCGGTCCCCATGATCGTCGTCATGCCGTGGATCGCCAAATCCACCGGCATGGACCAGATCGTCGCGGGGGCGTGGCTCGGCGGCACGCTCGACACCAGCGCTTCGGTCGTGGCGGCGGGTGCGCTGATCGGCGAGGCGGCGATGAAGACCGGCGTGATCGTCAAGTTCTCGCAGAACGCGCTGATCGGCGTCGCGGCGTTTGCACTTGCGATCTGGTGGGCGCTGAAGGACGGCAAGGCGACCGGCGAACGGCCGAGCGCACGCGTCATCTGGGAGCGCTTCCCGAAATTCGTGATCGGCTTCGTGGCCGTGTCGCTCGTCTTCTCGTTCCTGCTCGATGCCGGCCCCGTCGCGGGCACCAAGGGGGCGCTGGCCGAACTGCGCGTGTGGTGGTTTGCGCTCGCCTTCGTGTGCATCGGGCTGGAGACGCGCTTCGTCGATCTCGTCTCGGAAGGCGGCGGCAGGCCCGCACTCGCCTTCATCGGCGCGCAGGGGCTCAACGTCGTCTGGACGCTGCTGATCGCCTTCCTGCTGTTCGGCGGCGTGTTCTTCGCGCCGCCGTCGTTCTAGCGCGCGACGAGGTCGAGCGGGCGGGCGGAGAGGGGCTCGTTGCCCCTTTCCGTCACCAGCACGCTCGCACCCGGGCACATGGCCGTCCCCGATTCGGAATCCATCAGGATCATGTGCAGGAAGAACACCATGCCGGGCTCGGCGAGGACCGGATTGCCGGCATAGAACATCGGCCAGTCCATCCAGTTCGGCGCGAAGGTGGTGCCCAGCGAATAGCCGCAGGCATTGAGCCGGTGGGGCCCCATGCCGGCGGCATCGCAGGTGCGGGCATAGGCGTCGAACACGTGGCCGACCGGCTCGCCGGGCTTGAGTGCCGCCCGGCACGCGTCGAGCGCATCGAGGCAGACGCCATGCATGCGCCGGTGCAGGTCGCTGACCTTCCCGACCGGAATCGTGCGCATCAGGCAGGCATGGTAGTGGCGATGCACGCCGGCGAATTCCAGCGTGATCTGGTCTTCCGCCGCCAGATGCTTGCGGCCGCTGAAATAGCGGCACAGAAGTGCATCGCGCCCCGAGCCGATGATGAATTCGTTGGCCGGATCGTCGCCGCCGCCACGATAGATGGCGCCATGCATCGCGGCGAGGATGTCGCCCTCGAACGCACCGGGCGCGATCGTCGCGTGTGCCGCATCCAATGCAAGATCGGCAAGCTCGCCCGCTCGGCGGACATGCGCGATCTCGGCCGCACTCTTGACCACGCGCAGCCGCGTGACCAGATCGGACGCGTCGACCAGCCGCGCGAAGCCGTCCATCGCCGCTTCGAGCCTGCGCCCGTTGGCGTGGGTGAGGCCGTAGGCGTCGTACTCCGCGCCCAGCTTCTTTCCCGCAAGGCCGAAGCCGGCGAGGATCGCCCGCAGCTCGCGCGCGGGATCGGCCCCGTCGCGGTCGACCCAGACGCGGATGTCGTCGAGCGTGGAGGTGTGGCGCGCCTGGCGCAGGTCGGGGGCGCGCGTCAGCAGCATCGTGCGCCCGTCGGCCCCCAGATAGAGGCACTGGAAGAACACGTAGCCGAACGTGTCGTAGCCGGTCAGGTAGTACATGCTTTCCTGCCGGAACATCAGCAGCCCGTCGAGCCCGCGCGCCTGCAGGGATGCGACGGCGCGCGTGCGGCGGGCGGCGAACTCTTCGGGGGCGAAATGCAGGGCCATCGTGCTTTCTCCTGATACGCGACTGTAGCCGGGTCGCCGGCTTCGCGCTATCAAGGCCGGGCATGAAGATCGCCTTCGTCAACCCGAACCTCGCGCACGACTACGACGTCGACACGCCGTTCGAGGCCCCGCTGCCCGGCTCGGAATCGGCGCAGGTCTATCTCGCACTGGCCCTTGCCGCGCGCGGCCACGCGGTGGCGATGTATACCGGCACCACGCGGCCGGGTCCGCGGCGCGGCATCTCGCAGGAACGCTGGACCGGCAGCCTGCCCGGCAGCTACGACGCGATCTTCCTGACCTCCGCCGCCGACCACGTGGCCCCCCTGCGCGCCGCGCACGGCGACACGCCGATCTGGGCCTGGCAGCACAACGTGTTCGTGCCCGGGACCGAGGAGGAGACGGCGCTGAAGGCGCTTTCCCATCCGCGCGACCGCATCGTGTGCGTCAGCGGCTGGCACAAGGCCAACTACGTCGCCTACGGCGTGGACCGCGACCGCATCGACGTCCTGCGCAACGCCATCGGCCCGCGCTTCGAAACACTCTACCGCCCGGGCGAGAGCGTGATGGCGCACAAGAAGTCGCGCGCGGCCTTCACGTCGGTGCCGTACAAGGGCCTCAAGCAGGCGCTCGCCTTCTTCAAGACGCTGCGCGCGAAGCGGCCCGAACTGGTGCTCGACGTGTTCTCGAGCTTCGATTTCTATCCGCCCAACAACCTGTTCCGCCACCAGACGAGCTGGATGCTGCTGGCGACCGAGGCGAAGACGTCGCCGGGCGTGATCTATCACGGCAACGTGCCGCAGGCGCGCCTGGCCGAGGCGCTGAAGACGGCCCTGCTGCTGTTCTATCCGAACGTCGCGTCGGAGACGTCGTCGATCGCGGTGATGGAGGCGATGGCGGCGGGCTGCGTGGTGATCACGACGGCGCTTGGGGCGCTCCCCGAGACGGTCGGCGAGCACGGCATCCTCGCCCCCGTCGTGGGCAGCAACATCGACCCCGACGCCTATGTCAACGCCGCGTGCGCCATCGCCGAGGCGTTCGTCGCCAACAACCCGGCGCTGGACGCGCGCCTGCGCAAGCAGGTCGACTGGGTTACCGCGAACTATCGCTGGGATATCCGCGCCGCCGAGTGCGAGGCGCTGATCAAGGGCGACCCCTCACCCTAGCCCTCTCCCCGGAGGGGAGAGGGGACGACACTTCACCCTCTCCCGCCTGCGGGAGAGGGCGGGGTGAGGGTGCTCTGCGCGATTGCTGGCAGCCCGACCCTGTGACACCATTTGCACCATAGGCGCAAAGAAGGGTCCCTCTTGGCCAATCCCCCCACCCAGGCCGGCGAATCCCCGCTGCTGCGCAAGGTGGCGTTCGCGGCGGGCGGCATCTTCGCCCTCGCGGCGGTCTCGCTTTCCTATTTCTCGTACCAGCATGCGCTCGACGAGCTCGCCGACACGGCCGAGCAGTCGGCGCTGTCGCTGAACCGGCTGTTCGCCAATTTCGTCTGGCCCGGCTATGCCGGGTTCGCCGGACGGGCGAGCGACATGCCGCGCGACGCGATCCGCGCGCACGCCCAGACGGTCGCGATGCTGGAGGACGTGCGCGAATTCGCGCGGGGTACCCGCATCCTGAAGGTGAAGCTGTTCGACCGCGCGGGGCTGACGATCTTCTCGACCGAGATCGGGCAGATCGGCACCGACTCCTACACCAGCCCCGGGCTGCAGGCCGCACTCGCCGGCCGGGTGGACTGCAAGCTCGAGCACCGCGCGCGCTTCACGGCGATCGAAGGGACGGTCTTCGACCGCCGGATCGTGTCGTGCTACCTGCCGATCCACGACAGGCCGGGCTCCGAGCACATCGCGGCGATCATGGAGATCTATTCCGACATGACCGCGGGCCACGATCTGGTCGTGGCGCGCGTGCGCGTCGAAGTCGCGGTCATCGTCGCGATCCTTGGCGTCTCGTTCCTGCTGCTGCTGGCCGTCGTGCGCCACGCCGAACGCACGATCGCGCGCGAGCACCGCCGGAACGCGGCGCTGAGCGTCGCGCGCGCGGAGGCCGAATCGGCGAGCCGGACCAAGTCCGCCTTCCTCGCGAACATGAGCCACGAGCTGCGCACGCCGCTCAACGCGATCATCGGTTTCGCCGAGATGATCCGCGCCGAGATCGTCGGGCCGGTGGGCAACGCGCGCTACCGCGCCTATGCCGGGCATATCGGCGAGGCGGG
The DNA here is from genome assembly GCA_965279565.1 of Tagaea sp. GTDB lineage: Bacteria > Pseudomonadota > Alphaproteobacteria > CACIAM-22H2 > CACIAM-22H2 > Tagaea. Next base: position 2,223,299 of record OZ257249.1, read on the forward strand.
CCAGCACCTGCTGGCGATCATCAACGACGTGCTCGACTTCACCAAGGCCGAGGCCGGCAAGATGCGCGTCGAGACCTCGCCGGCGGACATCGCCGCCCTCGTGCGCTCGGTCGTGCAGATGATCGAGCCGGTGGCCGCGCGCGGCGGCATCGCGATCGACGCGCGCGTCGCCCCCGACATTCCCGAAGTGTCGCTCGACGCGAGCAAGCTGCGCCAGATCCTGCTCAACCTGATGAGCAACGCGGTCAAGTTCACGCCCAAGGACGGGCGCGTCGAGCTGGAGGCCGGCTTCGCCCCGGGCCGCAGGGACAGGCCGCATCTGCGCTTCACGGTGCGCGATACCGGCGTGGGCATGAGCGAGGCCGACCTTGCCACCGCACTGCGCCCGTTCGGGCAGGTCGACAACCCGATGACGCGGCGCGCGGGCGGCACCGGGCTGGGCCTGCCGCTGGCCAAGGAATTCGCCGAGCTGATGGGCGGGGCACTCATCCTCGAAAGCGAGGTGGGCGCGGGCACGACGGTCACCGTCGAGGTGCCGGTCGTCGTCCTCGATCCTTCGGCCACGGCCGAAGCGTCGGCGCAGGCGGGCCGCTAGGATCGGGGGCATGAAGGAAGGTCCCGACATCGCGGGGCTCGCCGCCCTGATCGGCGATCCCGCCCGCGCCAACATGCTTTCCGCGCTGATGGCCGGCATGGCGCTGACGGCGGGCGAGCTTGCCGGCGAGGCCGGCGTCACGCCGCAGACCGCCAGCGGGCATCTCGCAAGACTGGTCGATGCGGGCCTGCTGCTGGTCGAGGTGCAGGGGCGCCACCGCTATTACCGCATCGCCGGGCCCGACGTGGCCGAAGCGCTGGAAACGCTCGACGTGCTCGCCGCGCGCACGGGCCGGCTGCGCGCGCGCCCGGGCCCGAAGGACGATGCGATGCGCGAAGCGCGGCGCTGCTACGACCATCTCGCCGGGGCGCGCGGCGTGGCGCTGTTCGATGCCCTCGTCGCCGCCGGCCATATCGCGCACGGGGTCGACGGGTTCGCCCCCACCGCGTCGGGGCGTGCGCGTTTCATGGCCGAAGGGATCGACATGGCCGGGCTCGATGCGCGCCGCCGGCCCATCTGCCGCGCCTGCCTCGACTGGAGCGAACGCCGCCCGCATCTGGCGGGCTCGCTGGGCGCGGCCCTGCTGAACATGATCCTCGCGCGCGGCTGGGCGAAGGCCGACCGCAAGGCGCGCGCGATTCGCTTCACGCAGGAAGGGGCCGCCGCATTCGAGGCGTTCCTTCGGCCGCCAGCGAAACTTCCCCGGCACGCCGCACGCTAGTTTCCCTTCCATCGAATGGATGGAGGATGGAAATGGAAATCACGATTGCGGCCCCGCACGAAACCCTCGGCCCGAAATTCCGCCGCGCCTTGCTGGCGATGGCACGCCGCGTCTGGACCTGGCAGGAACGCGCGCGTGCGCGCCACCGGCTGGAGCGCCTCGACGACCACGCACTCGCCGACATGGGCCTGACGCGCGGCGACGTCGAGCGCGAGACAGGCAAGCCGTTCTGGATGGGTTAATACCGAAATATCAACACCATGGTTGCCGCTCTTGAATGAGAAAAAATTAAACTTCAGAATGCGCGGAGCTATCCATTGTGTGAGGATCTATGGCTACTGTTTTTCCGCCGTCGAACGCAATCGATATCAAAAGTTGTCAGGCTGGTGACCTAGTCGTTTGTGAAGCACTGAATACCGGCAAGCCAACTCCCGGCATCCTGCTTAGCAGCGGGCCAATTAAGCTATTCGGGTTTCTAGGCCGCCCGAGTTCTGAAATACCTGAGTTTGCGTTTGTGGATATTTCCGAATGGGACAATTGCGTGCTCAGAATTGCCGATTCCAACGGATACGAGTTCAATTTTTCTCACGACGCAGTGGAGTTTCGTTCCGAATTCCGTCCAGGTGATCTGCTAATCGGTGCTGATGGCATCCCATTCATGAAGTTCTCCGGCATAAGGGATTGGCGTGGGAATTATACTTTCAACATGTCGAGTGGACTCCGCGAATCTGTTCAACCTCGCGCAGCTATGTTGATTTCTAGATGGACGCTGCAAATTCCCAGATCAGCAAGCCATGACGCCATGGTTGTGTTCAACAGCGCTGAGCATCTTGGGAAATCGGGCTAGGTGCATGGGTGAAGCTCAACAGCGAGCAAAGATGAAAAGGGAGTTTTTACTCAAGCACCCCCTTTGCTGCTTCTGCGGTGGTGAAAGCGCTGCAGACACAGTCGATCATGTTCCTTCGAGACAGATGTTTTCTCTCCGTCGACGCCCAAAAGGGCTCGAAGTTCCAGCATGTAAGCAATGTAATAACTCAACCAGCCAGCATGAGCAGGTTGCTGCAATGCTTGGGCGCGTGTATCCGGATGCGGGATCGGATGCTGAAAATGAAGAGACCGCGAGGATAATTCATGCTGTGAACAATAATTTCCCGAACGTGTTAAGAGAGATGACCCCATCTCGACGTCAAGAAAGGCAATTTGAGTCGGAGAAAGCGTCTCTGCCAGAAGGCGCTGCGGGAGTTTTGAATGTTTCTGGCCCACACTTGAACAGAAGTATTCAAATTTTTGGTGCAAAAATGGGGTTCGCACTCTTTTACCAAAAGGTTGGAAAAATCCTGCCTAAGGCCGGAGGCGTTGCTGTCCGATGGTATTCAAACCACGACGCAATTGCGGGGAAAATTCCCGAAGAACTTCTACGAATTCTTGGGCCAGAAGAGACGCTTCAACAAGGGCGCTGGAACGTGAATGACCAGTTTAATTACTCATTTGCAATGCCGTCTAGCAGGCGTGCGGCGGCATTCTTTTCCACGTTTCGAAAATCGTTCGCCGTCCTTTCATGGGCGAGTGTTGATGTTCAATCATTTTCCGGAACTGCAAATTTGCAGGTGCACCGGCCCGGGCTATGGACTACCTCGGCATCTAACTAAAAGAACTTGAGTTAAATTCAGCGCGTCGCACTCCGGCGCATCGCGATCAGCCCGCAGGCGACGACGATGGCCGCCCCCGTCCAGGTCCAGAAGCCGGGCACGTCGCCATAGATGACGACGCCGAGGACCGTGGCGAAGACGAGCATGAAATAGTTGTAGGGCTGGAGTTCGCTTGCCGGGGCGAGGGCAAGCGCCCGCACGACGAAGATGTGCGCACCGGCCCCCATCACGCCGCCGACGACCAGCAGGAACCAGCCCGTCGCGTCGGGCCATTCCCAGACGAACGTCGCGGCGATGCCGAGCAGGAACAGGCCGACGATGGGCGTGTGCAGCGTCGTCACGTCGGTCGAATCGATCTGGCCGACGATGCGGGTCAGCACCTGGTAGACGCCCCACGTGACCGTGGCGACGACGGCCAGCCACATCGACGGGCCGAACTGCTCGAAGGCCGGACCGACCACGAGGATGGCGCCCGTCATGCCGCCGGCGACGAGCAGCCAGCCGACGAAATCGACGCGCTCCTTCAGGAAGAAGTGGGCCAACGCCGTCGTCAGCAGCGGGGCGGCGGCCGCCAGCGCGTGCACGTCGGCCAGCGGCAGGTAGCGGAACGACAGCACGAAGGCGCCCATCTCCAGCAGCAGGACGAGCGTGCGCAACGCCTGCCACCACGGGGCGCGGCTCTTCAGCACCAGCCACGGGCCCTTGCGCGCGATGATGCAGCCCATCGCGACGAACAGCGCGAAGCGGATCGCCATGATCTGCGGCACGGCATAGGTCTGCGTCAGCGTCTTGTTGAGCGCGTCCATCGACACGAACAACACCATCGCCGCGAGGAAATAGAGGATCGGCCGCAGCCTTGAGGCGGCCACTAGAAGATCCCGTCGATCTCGCCCGCGGCGTCGAGCCCGATGGCCTCTGCCGCGGGAACGCGCGGCAGGCCGGGCATGGTCATCACGTCGCCGGCCAGCGCGACGACGAAACCGGCCCCCGCCGACAGGCGGATCTCGCGCACCGGCACGTCGTGGCCGGTGGGCGCCCCCTTCAGGGCCGGATCGGCAGCGAAGGAATACTGCGTCTTGGCCATGCAGACCGGGAACTTGCCGAAGCCGGCGGCTTCGAGTGCTTCGAGCCGCTTGGCGGCAGCGGGCGCGAAGCTGACCGAGCCGGCGCGATAGATCTCGCGCGCGATCGTCTCGATCTTCGCCGTGAGCTTCATGTCGTCGGGATAGAGCGGCGCGAATTTCGCCTCGCCCTTCGCGATGGTCTCGACCGCCGCGCGCGCGAGCTCTTCGGCCCCCTTGCCGCCGTCGGCCCAGTGCTTGGCGCGGATCGCCTTCGTGCCGACGGCCGCGCACGCCTTCTCGATGGCGGTCCATTCGGCGTCGGTGTCGGTCGTGAAGGCGTTGATCGCGACGAGCACGGGCAGCCCGAACTTGCGCAGGTTCTCGACATGGCGCGTCAGGTTGGACAGGCCGCGCTCGACGGCCGCCACGTCCTCGGTGCCAAGGGCCTTCGCGTCCGCACCGCCCTGCAGCTTCAGCGCGCGCACCGTCGCCACGACGACGGCGAGATCGGGCGACAGGCCGGCCTGCCGGCACTTGATGTCGAGGAACTTCTCGGCCCCCAGATCGGCGCCGAAGCCGGCTTCGGTCACCGTATAGTCGGCAAGACCAAGTGCTGTCGTCGTCGCGAGCACCGAGTTGCAGCCATGCGCGATGTTCGCGAACGGGCCGCCATGCACGAAGACCGGGTTGTTCTCCAGCGTCTGGACGAGGTTGGGCTTGATCGCGTCCTTCAGGATCGCGGCCATCGCGCCCGACGCCTTCAGGTCGGCGGCCGTGATGCGTGTGCCGTCCTTCTGGTCGGCGACGACGATGCGCGAAAGCCGCGCCTCCAGGTCCTTGGCGTCCTTCGCCAGGCACAGGATCGCCATAACCTCCGACGCGGTCGTGATATCGAAGCGCGTTTCGCGCATGAAGCCGTTGCCGGCACCCATGCCCACGACGATGTCGCGAAGTGCACGGTCGTTCATGTCCATCACGCGCGGCCATGTCACGCGGCGCGGATCGATGGCGGGCGCCTTGCCCCAATAGGCGTGGTTGTCGACGAGGGCGGCCAGCAGGTTGTGCGCCGTGCCGATCGCGTGGATGTCGCCGGTGAAATGCAGGTTGATGTCGGCCATCGGCACGATCTGCGCCATGCCGCCGCCGGTGGCCCCGCCCTTCTGCCCGAAGCACGGGCCCAGCGACGGTTCGCGCAGGCAGATCGCCGTCTTCTTGCCGATGCGGTTGAGCGCGTCGCCCAGCCCGATGGTCGTCGTCGTCTTGCCTTCGCCGGCTTTCGTCGGGTTGATCGCGGTGACGAGGATCAGCTTGCCGCGGCCCTTCGATTTCGGCAGCGCCGCGAGATCGATCTTCGCCTTCGCCTTGCCGTAGAATTCGAGCGCCGCTTCGGGAATGCCGAGCTTCGCCGCCACGCCCGCGAGCGGGGCCAGCTTCGCCTTGCGGGCGATTTCGATGTCGGACATGGCTACTTCGCCGCCTCTGCCTGCCGCTTCAATGCTGCTTCCCGGATCGCCGAGATCGTCGTGCGCGTGCTGATGAGTTCGGGGTCGGTCCTGAGCTCGATCACCGCCGGCTTCTTCGACGCGACGGCGCGGCGGAAGGCGGGCAGGAAATCGTCGGTCTTCTCGACCGTCTCGCCGTGGCAGCCCAACGCGCGCGCGAAGGCGGCGAAATCGGGATTGACCAGATCGGTGCCGACGACGCGCCCCGGGTGCTCGCGCTCCTGGTGCATGCGGATCGTGCCGTAGATGCGGTTGTTGAACACGAGGATGATGGGCGCCCCGCCATGCTGGAGGGCCGTCGCGATCTCCTGCCCCGACATCATGAACCCGCCGTCGCCAACACAGCCGATGACCAGTCGCCCGGGATGGACGAGCGAGGCCGCGACAGCGGCCGGCACCGAATAGCCCATCGCCCCCGAGGTGGGGCCGACGAAGCGCGCCGGGCGCGCATAGGTGAGGTAGCGGTGCGGCCAGCCGGTGTGGTTGCCGGCATCGACCGTGACGGTGAATTCCGCCGGCAGCTCGGCCGCCAACGCGCGCAGCGCCTTGCCCATGTCGAGCGGGCCGTTATAGGGGGTGGGGATGAGGTTCGCCTCGTACTGTGCGCGCGCCTCCTTCGTCCAGCCGGCCCACGGGCGCTCGGCCAGCGGCTTTGCCTTGGCGAGTGCGAGTGCAAACAGCGACGCGTTGGCCTGGATCGCGAGATCGGCGTTGTAGACGCGGCCCGTCTCCTCGGCCGACGCGTGCACGTGGATCAGCTTCTGGCGCGGGCGGGGCGAGTCCATCAGCGTATAGCCCTGCGTGGTCATCTCGCCCATGCGGGCACCCACGACGAGCAGCAGGTCGGCGTCCTTCGCGCGCTGGGCGAGGGCGGGTGTCGTCACGGTCCCGTATTCGCCGACATAGCAGCGGCTTTCGTTCGGGAACGCGTCGATGCGCCGGAAGCCGGCGGTGACGGCGATGTCGTTGGCCTCCGCGAACTGGCGGAAGGCCTGGCCGGCCTCGTCGCTCCAGCCCGGCCCGCCGAGGATGGCGAGCGGCCGCTTCGCCGCGGCGATCAGCGCCATGGCGCGCTCGATGTCGGACGCCGCCGGTGCGGCGCGCACCGGGCGGTACGGGTCGGCGTCGGCCACATCGACCTTGTCGGTCAGCATGTCCTCGGGCAACGCGAGCACGACGGGGCCGGGGCGGCCCGACGTGGCGACATGGAAGGCGCGCGCCATGTATTCCGGGATGCGCTCGGCAAGGTCGATCTGGGCGGCCCACTTGGCGACGGGCCCGAACATCTGGCGGTAGTCGATCTCCTGGAACGCCTCGCGGTCCATCATGTCGCGGCCGACCTGGCCGACGAGCAGGATCATCGGCGTCGAATCCTGGAAGGCCGTGTGCACGCCGACGGCCGCCTGGCACGCACCGGGCCCGCGCGTGACCATCGCGATGCCGGGCCGGCCCGTCAGCTTGCCGTAGGCGTCGGCCATGTTGGCGGCCCCCGCCTCGTGGCGCGAATTGACGAGCTTGATCTGCGGGGAGTCGTGCAGCGCATCGAGCACTTCCAGATAGCTCTCGCCCGGCACGCAGAACGCCATGTCGGCGCCGTGGACCAGAAGCTGGTCGACCAGGATCCGTCCGCCACTGCGCGTCTTCTTGCCCATCGTTTCCGCCCGTTTGGTTGACAGGGCGCCAGTTATAGACGGCAGGCGGAAGCCGGTCTACGCTGCACTGCATCATGAACGACGTACCGAAATGGATGTGGGACGACGACCACAGCGTGTTCCGCGATCACGTGGGCTACAGCCCGATCGCATGGCGCGAAGGCTATGTCGAACTCGAACTGACGCTCGCCGACAAGCACCGCAACCGCTCGGGCATCGCGCATGGCGGCGTCATCGCCACGCTGATCGACGCGGCCGGCGGATTCGCCGGCTGCTGGTGCCCGCACCGCGAGCGCATCAGGCGCGCGTCCACGCTGTCGCTCAACACGCAGTTCGTCTCGCCCGGCCGGCTGGGCCGCCGGCTGGTGACGACGGGGCGCGCGCGCGCCGGCGGCAAGTCGATCTTCTTCGCGACCATGGAAATCCTCGACGACGAAGGCAAGCTCGTCGCGACCGGCGAGGGTGTCTACAAATACCGCCCCGGCAGCGAGACCAGCGAAGGCGTGCCGCGGGACAAGGCGCCGTAGCTCAGCCCTTGGAAATCCCCAGCGCCCGGTCGATCGCGTCGGGATCGTTGGCGATCAGCCACAAGGCGAGGCGTGCGGCGACATCCGGCTTCGCGCGGCCCTGTTCCCAGTTCTTGATCGTCGCGTCCGTGAAGCCGTAGCGCGCGGCGAACTCGGGCTGCGACAGGCCCGTGCGCGCGCGTATTTCGGCCGGCACGACGTCGGGCGCCTTCGGCCGCATGACGCGGATGCCGAACCGCGTGAATGCGCCGCCGAGCGCCACGTCGACTCCCGAAAGCGCCGTCGCCGCGCGGTGGAATTCGGCGATCCGGCCGAGGATCGAATGCCCCTCGCGCAGCGGTACGGCATGCGCCGTCAGCGCATAGGCGAATTCGATGCGATGGTTGTCGAATGCCTTCGGGTCGGCCAGTTCAAGCAGGACCGGAACGCGCGGGCCGGCGATAACGGACCTGTTTCGGGCGACGGCCGGGGTTAGCCCCGCTTGTGCGAGTCGCGCCTTGAACAACGACAACTTCGACATCTGCCTTCTCCGCCAGAAACGCCGCCACTTGCCGCAGCAGGTTGGGACCGACCCCGTTTGCGCCCGGCCCCGCAACGTGGAGGCCGATCAGCACAAGTTCCGCCGGCCGGAACTCGACCTCGGCGAGGAGCGTCAACGCCTTTCCGCCGATCTCGATTTCGAGCGTCACGAGATTGTCGACGTCGAATACGGCGGCGTACTTGGGTTCCGTCATCTTCTATCATATCCGCAACTTGCGTACTACATTCAAGTCGGGCAGGGGTGGTGTCCAGTTCCGGCGCCCCCTATAAACGGAGCCTTCCCGTATTCCCCCCCCGGAGCCGACATGCCCGCCCTGCCGCTGCGCCCGAAATCGTCCGCCCTGCTCGGATCGCTGATCCGCGAAGTCTCGAAGGATTCGATGGAGCAGAAGGGGCTGATCCCGCTGTGGTTCGGCGAGGGGCATCGCTCGGCCCCCGAGGCCGTCGTCGCCGAGGCGCACAAGGCGATCGACCAGGGTTACCAGTTCTATTCGGCGAGTTCGGGCCGGGCGGAACTGCGCGAGGCGATCGCGGCCTACGTGTCGAAGCTGCGCGGCATAAAGGTTTCGCCCGAGCGCATCTGCGTGACCACGTCGGGCAATTCGGCGATCCAGATGACGATGCAGCTGATCGTCGATCCCGGCGACAACGTCGTGTTCGCCGTCCCGCTGTGGCCCAACGCGGTCGACATGGTCGAGCACCTGAACGGCGAGGTGCGGCGCGTTCCGCTGAAGATGGGCGATGCCGGCTGGTCGCTCGATCTGGATCGGCTCTTTGCCGCATGTGATGGCCGGACGAAGGCGATCTTCCTCAACTCGCCCGGCAACCCGACGGGCTGGATGGCGACACCCGACGAGCTCAAGGCCGTGCTCGCCTTCTGCCGCAAGCGCGGTATTTGGGCCATCGGCGACGACGTCTACGAGCGCATCGTCTACGACGCCGACCGCGCACCCTCGTTCCTCGATTTCGCCGAGCCGGACGACGCGGTCATCTCGATCAACTCGTTCTCGAAGGGCTGGTGCATGACCGGCTGGCGGCTGGGCTGGATCGTCGCCCCCGTCGCGGTCACCGACACGCTGGCCAAGATCATCGAGTTCAACACGTCGGGGGCCACCACCTTCGTGCAGCGCGCCGGCGTCGTGGCGCTGCAGCAGGAGGGCTTCGTGCGCCAGATCCGCGCGGAATACGCGCAGGCCCGCGACATCGCCTTCCAGCGCCTGTCGGCGATGGGCCGCGTGCGGCTGACGCGGCCGGAAGCGGCGTTCTACGCGTTTTTCGCGGTCGACGGGATGACGGACTCGGTGGAATACTGCAAGCGCATCGTCCGCGAGGCGAATGTGGGTCTTGCCCCCGGCCGGGCCTTCGGCCCCGAGGGCGAGGGCTTCATCCGCCTGTGCTTTGCGACCAGCCCCGACCGGCTGAGCGAGGCGTTCGACCGGCTCGAACCGATGCTGCGCTAGGGAGAGACGGACGCCAGATGACGGCACTTGTCGCGATCGACTGGGGAACGACCAACTGCCGGGCCTTCCGGCTGGGTGCCGGCGGCGAGATCCTGGAAAAGCGCGCGAACGCGCTGGGCATCCTCGCGGTCAAGAACGCGAATTTCGCGGGCGCGCTGATGGACCTGGCGCGCGACTGGATCGACGTGCCCACCACCCCCGCCGTGCTGATGGCCGGCATGATCGGCTCGGCACAGGGGTGGATCGAAGCGCCCTACCTGCCGATCCCGGCGGGTGCCGACGACATCGCGGGCCATCTCGTGCTCGCCCCCGACGCGCGGCGCGAGATCAACGTCGTGCCGGGCCTGCGCGGTTCGGGTGCCGCCGGGCCCGACGTGATGCGCGGCGAGGAAACCCAGATCATCGGAACGGGCATCACGGATGGCGTGCTGTGCCTGCCGGGTACCCATTCCAAGTGGGCGGTGGTCGAGGGCGGGCGCATCGTGCGCTTCCTCACCTTCATGACGGGCGAGGTGTTCGCCCTGCTGCGCCGCAACTCGATCCTCGGCCGCCTGATGGTGGATGCCCCGCACGACGCGCCCGCCTATGCGCGCGGGCTGGTGCGCAGCCAGTCGGCCGGCGGGCTGCTGCACCAGCTTTTCACCGTGCGCACGGCGGGCCTGCTCGAAGGGCTGAGCCGCGAGGCGGCCCCCAGCTTCCTGTCGGGCCTGCTGATCGGCCACGAGATCGCGGCCGTGAAGGACATCCTGAAGCCCAAGTCCGCGACCGTCGTGGGGGCGGGCGCACTCGCGCAGAACTACGCGATCGCGATGAGCGTGGCCGGCATCGACACCGCCTTCGTGCCGGGCGAGGACGCGGCCGCGCGCGGCCTGTTCGTCATCGCGCAGCGCGCCGGGCTGGTGCGCTAGGCATGCGCATCCTCGTTCCCGACGCGCAGTTCCCCGGTGCACCCGACGTCGAGCGCATCCCGCTGGCGGAGGCCGAGTTCCTCGTCCACCGCACGGCCGATCCGCTGAAGATCCCCGATTCCATCTGGGCGCGCGCCGACGGCGTGCTCGTCTGGCACGAGATGACGATCGACCGCGCGGTCGCCGCCAAGCTTTCGCGCGCGCGCATCGTCGTGCGCCACGGCGTGGGCTTCGACAACATCGATCTCGCCGCCTGCGCCGAGCGCGGCATCGCCGTGTGCAACGTGCCGGATTACGGCACGGAGGAAGTGGCGAACCACGCCATCGCGCTGACGCTCGCCCTGCGCCGAGGCCTGCCGACCTATGCCGAATTGATCGCGGTCGATCCGGTGAACGGCTGGCGCTGGCAGGCGGCCCCGCTCGTGCGGCGCCTCACCGGCCAGGCCTTCGCCATCGTCGGCATGGGGCGCATCGGCCGGGCGGCGGCGGCGCGCGCGAAGGCCTTCGGTTTCGACGTCGCCTATTTCGATCCCTATGTGCGCGCCGACGATCCGGCCGTGTTGCCCTATCTGCGCTTCGAGAATCTCTACGACATGCTGGGCGAGGCCGACGTCGTGTCGCTGCACTGCCCGCTGACGCGCGAGACGCACGGGCTGATCGGCGAGGGGGCCCTGTCGCGCTTCAAGAAGGGCGGCCTGCTGATCAACACCGCGCGCGGCGCCGTTGTCGACACGCTTGCGCTGCTGAAATCCATCGAGGCGGGCCAGGTCGGCGGGGCGGCCCTCGACGTGCTGCCGCAGGAACCGCCCGATCCCGACGATCCGCTCGTCGCCGCCTATCGCCTGCCGCCCTCGTGGCTGGCGGGAAGGCTGATCCTGACGCCGCACGCGGCGTTCTACAGCCCGGAAAGCTGGCACGATTTGCGCTACAAGGCCGCCGAGACGATGGCGATGTACCTCAAGGAAAACCGGCTGCGCAACTGCGTGAACCACAACCTGTTCGCCGAGGGCGCGCTGCCGGACAACGAGAAGACATAAAAGAAAAAGGGGAAACGACGATGCGTGTGGTGATCACGGGCGGTACGGGCATGCTCGGCAAGAAGCTGGCGGCCGAGATCCTGAAGCGCGGCAGCCTCGTGCTGCGCGACGGCAAGGCGCACAAGGTCGAGAAGATCGTGCTGTTCGACGTGTCCGCCGGTTTCGACGTGCCCGCCGATCCGCGCATCGAGGTGCGCATCGGCGAGGTCGATCACAAGCCCACCATCGCCTCGCTCGTCACGCCGGACACCGGTGCGGTCTTCCATCTCGCGGGCGTGGTCAGTGCGGGCGCCGAGCGCGACTTCGATCTCGGCTACCGCGTCAATCTCGACGGCACGCGCGTCGTGCTCGAGGCGTGCCGTGCGCTGCCGCAACCCATCAAGCTCGTCTTCGCGTCGTCGCTGGCGGCCTATGGCGGCGACCTGCCCGACGTGATCCCCGACGATTTCCGCCCCACGCCGCAGACCTCCTACGGCGGCCAGAAGGTGATGGGCGAGCTGCTTTGCGCGGACTACGCGCGCAAGGGCTTCGTCGATGCGCGAGCGCTCCGCCTGCCGACGATCGTCGTGCGGCCGGGCAAGCCCAACCTCGCCGCATCGACCTTCGCGTCGTCGATCATCCGCGAACCGCTGGCGGGCCTGCCGGCCGTCTGCCCGGTCGATCCGGCCTCGTGGATGCCGCTGCTGAGCCCGCGCCGTTGCGTCAACGCGTTCATCCACGCGCACGACCTGCCCGACACCGCGTGGGGCTGGAACCGTGCGCTGCTGCTCCCCTCGCTCGACGTGACCGTCAAGGATATCGGCGACGGGCTGAAGCGCGTCGCCGGCCAGAAGGCCTACGACCTGATCGAGTGGAAGATCGATCCGATGATCCAGAAGATCGTGGCGGGCTGGCCCAAGCGCATGGCGGCCAAGCGCTCGCTCGCGATGGGCTTCACGGTCGACGCGTCGGTCGACGAGCTGATCCGGAACTACATCGACGACGACATGCCGAAGGTGTAGCGCCTACAGCGACACCGACATCCCGCCGTCGATGACCAGCGTCTGGCCGGTCAGGAACGAGCCGGCGTCCGAGGCGAGCAGCAGGACGGCGCCGCCCAGTTCCGCCGGATCGCCCCAGCGGCCCAGCGGCGTGCGGCGCACGATCATCGAGTTGAATTCCTTGTTCTCGATGAGCGGCGTGTTGAGCTCGGTCAGGAAATAGCCGGGGGCAATACCGTTGACGAGCACGCCCCGGGGGGCGAGTTCGACCGCCATCTGGCGGATCATGCCTTCGAGCGCCGTCTTCGCGGCCGTGTAGGCGACGATGCTGGGCCGGCCGAGATGCGCGGTCAGCGACGTGGTGTAGATGATGCGCCCGCTTCCGGCGGCCGTCATGACCTTCGCCGCCTCGCGCCCCAGCACGAAGCCCGCGCGCAGGTGCTGGCCGATCGTCGTGTCGAAATCGGCGGTCTTGTACTCCAGCAGGGGCGCGCGGATGTTCGAGCCGGCGTTGGAGACGAGGATGTCGAGCCGTCCGTGACGCTTGTGCACGCCCGCGACGGCGGCCACGCAGGCCGCCTCGTCGGTCACGTCGAAGGGCAGCGCTTCGCCGCCGAGCTTCGCGGCGGCCGCCGACAGCTCGTCCTTGTTGCGGGCGTTGAGCACGACCTTGGCGCCGGCACTTGCAAGTGCTGCCGCCATCGCGAAGCCGAGGCCGCGCGAAGCGCCGGTGACGAGGGCCACGCGGCCGGTGAGGTCGAACGACTTGAGGGACATGGCGGGAGCGGCTCCATCCGTTTCTTGTGGATGGCGAATGTAGGCCGTTCCGCGCCCGCCCTCAACGATCCAGAAAGGCTTTCAGCCTGTCGGCCACACGGGACATCGCAAGCACGCCGTCGAGATGGCCGCCCGTCCCCGGGATCGCCACGAGATCGGCTTCCTTGCCCTGCTTCTTCAGGATGTCGACCGACTTCTGCGCGTAGGCCGGCACCAGCAGCAGGTCGCTCTCGGCAGGGATGAACAGCGCCTTGGCCTTGATGCGGCCAAGCCCCTCCTCGAGATTGGCGAGATGGCCGGTCGTGAAGAGCTGGTTGGCGCGCACGAGATAGACGAAGTGTGCGGCATCCGACGCGCGCGCGCGGGCGGCCGACACCTGGTCGAGCAGCGCTTCGATCTGGTACTTGTTGTCCCACGCGGCGAGCGGGTTCTTCGACGCGTCGGCCCATTTGCGGCCGAACGCGGCGTCGGCCCAGCCATGGTGGCGCGCGTCGATGGTCACCATCTTCAGCGCGAAGGCGAGGCCGGCGTCTGGGGCGGGGCCGCCGAAATACTCGCCGTTCTTCCAGTTGGGATCGAGCAGGATGGGCTGCGCCCACATGCCCAGCCGCGCGATCGTGTACGCGTCCGCCTCGCCCACGCCGATCACGGGCACGACGCGCTGGACGAAATCGGGATAGGCCGAGGCCCATTCGAGCGACTGCAACGCGCCCATCGAAGCGCCGACGGCGGCATGCACCTTCGTCACGCCGAGCGAGTCGAGCAGTGCCTTCTGCACGTTGACGAAGTCGCGCATCGTGACGATGGGGAAGCTCATTCCATAGGGCTTGCCGGTCGCCGGATCGTTCGTCGCCGGGCCGGTCGTGACTGTCACGCCGTCCTTGACGTTGAGATTGACGAGGCTGTCGACCGAGATGACGAAGTACTTGCCCGTGTCGATGGCCTTGCCGGGCCCGATGATGCCGTCCCAGTAGCCGGGGGCGGGCGCTTCGGCCTTGTACTTGCCGGCCGCGTTCGAGTTGCCGGAGAAGAAGTGCGGCACGATCACGACATTGTCCTTGGCGGCGTTGAGCGTGCCGTAGCTCTCCCAGCCGATCTTGACGTCGCGGATCGTCTTGCCGCCGAGCGTGGTGTAGCTCGGCATCGTGAAGCTCTTCTTCTCGACGATGCCCACGCTTTCCTGGGCGAGGGCCGGGGCCGCGAGCGAAAGCGCCAGCAGCGATGCAAGAATCTTGAAGCGCATTTTGTATTCCCCCCTTAAAGTTTGACCGAAGGCTAGCATGGCCGCATCGTTCGGGAGAGGCGCAATGGGTAACAGGCTCGCAGGAAAAACAGCGTTCGTTACGGCCGCCGCACAGGGCATCGGCCATGCGAGCGCAAAGCTGTTCGCCGCGGAAGGCGCTACCGTCATCGCGACCGACATCGACGAGGCCAAGCTCGCCGCACTCGCCGGCATCCCGAACCTGACGACGCGAAAGCTCGACGTGATGGACAAGTCCGCGATCCTCGCGGCCGCCAGGGATGCCGGCCCGGTCGACGTGCTCTTCAATTGCGCGGGCTTCGTGCACAACGGCACGATCCTCGACTGCGACGACAAGGCGTGGGAGTTCTCGATGAACCTCAACGTCCGCTCGATGTTCTGGACGGTGCAGGCCTTCCTGCCCGGCATGCTCGCGCGCGGCAAGGGCACGTTCGTCAACATGTCGTCGGGTTGCTCGTCGATCAAGGGGGCGCCCAACCGCTTCGTCTACGGCACGACGAAGGCCGCCGTCATCGGCCTCACCAAGTCGATCACGGCGGATTACGTGGGCAAGGGTATTCGCGCCAACGCGATCTGCCCGGGCACGGTCGACACGCCCTCGCTGCAGGACCGCATCAACACGGCGAACGACCCGGTGGCGCAACGCAAGCTCTTCATCTCGCGCCAGCCGATGGGAAGGCTCGGCAACGCCGAGGAGATCGCGGACCTTGCCCTGTTCCTCGCCAGCGACGAATCGTCGTTCATCACCGGGGCGGAATTCAAGATCGACGGCGGCTGGTCGAACTAGACCCTCACCCTAGCCCTCTCCCCGGAGGGGAGAGGGGACGACTCTTCACCCTCTCCCGCTTGCGGGAGAGGGCGGGGTGAGGGTGCTTACAGAATCCCGAACCGCTTGAACACGCTGGCGAGCTTCTCGCCGCGTTCCAGGGCCGCGCGCGTGCGGTTCTCGCCGGTGACCTTGGCGAGTGCGGCGGCGAAGACCTGTTTTTCGATCTTCTTCGGGATCGCCACGACGCCGTCGGCGTCGCCGAAGATCACGTCGCCGGATTCCACGCGCACGCCGCCCAGCTCGACCGGCACGTCGATCGCGGCGACCTCGCCGCGGCCCTTGCTGTCGAGCGGGCCGATCCCGGCCGAATAGACCGGGAAGCCGAGCTTGCGGATCGCGCGCACGTCGCGCGTGAGTCCGTCGGTGAGCGCACCCGTCGCCCCACGTGCGCGTGCGGCGGTGGTCAGCAATTCGCCCCAGGGGCCGATCTTCGGGTTCGCCCCGCAGGCCATCACGGGAATCTCGAAGGGCTTGAGATCGTCGACAAGTTCGATTTCCAGCCTGTAGGGATTGTGCCCCTTGGGTACGTGGAAGACCTCGCGATAGAGGGCCGTGCGCGCGCGCCCGAGCAGGATGCGCGTGTCGTCGAGCGGGCGGATCGCGGGTGCGAAAGCCTGGTCGCGATAGCCCAGCCCGTCGAGCGTGTCGGACACGACCGACACGAACAGCTTGCGCCGGACGGTCGCGAACGGGTCGCGCGCCATCAGTAGGTGGCCCGGCCGCCGGTGATGTCGAACACGCCCGCGGTCGTGAAGGAGCAGTCGGCCGAGGAAAGCCACGTCACCATCGCGGCGATCTCGTCGATCTGCACGAAGCGGCCCATCGGGATCTTGCCGAGCATGAAGGCGACGTGCGCCTCGGTCATCTGCTTGAGGATGTCGGTGTCGGCCACCGCCGGCGTCACGCAGTTGACGAGCACGCCCGACTTGGCGAGTTCCTTGCCGAGCGACTTGGTGAGGCCGATCAGGCCCGCCTTGGCGGCCGAATAGGCGGGCGCGTTCGGGTTGCCTTCCTTGCCGGCGACGGACGCCACGTTGACGATCCTTCCGTAGCCCGCCTTCATCATGTGGGGAACGACCGAGCGGCAGCACAGGAACGGCCCGGTCAGGTCGATGTCGAGCACGCGCTTCCAGTCGGCGACCGGGTATTCCCACGTCGTCGCGTTGGGGCCCGTGATGCCGGCGTTGTTGACCAGGATGTCGACGCCGCCCATCGCGCCGATCGTGGCGTTGGTCGCGGCGACCACGCTGGCGTCGTCCGACACGTCGGCGCGCACGCCGTGCACCCGGTCGCCCGCCGCCAGCCGCTTGGCGGCAGCATCCAGGGCCGGCGGGTCGAGGTCCCACAGCGTGACCGAAGCGCCCGAGGCGAGGAAGCGTTCGGCGATGGCAAGCCCGATGCCGCGCGCACCGCCGGTGATGACGGCACGCTTGCCGCCGAGATCGATCTTGTTCATGGCTTTCTCCCTTAGTGGCGCGTTCCCAGTCCCAGCCTCTTCTCCAGCCCCGCACTCCAGCGCGACAGGCCGAAGCAGGCGAACCAGAAGATCGAGCCGGCGAACACGTAGGCTTCCATCGTCAGGCCGACCCATTTGGGATCGGCCAGTGCGGCATGCACGATGCCGAGAAGGTCGAACAGCGACACGACGAGCACGAGTGTCGTGTTCTTCAGCAGCGCGATGAACTCGTTCGCGAGTGCCGGCAGCGAGATGCGCAACGCCTGCGGCAGCACGATGAACCAGGTCGATTTCCAGTAGCCGAGGCCAAGGGCCGAGGCCGCCTCCGTCTGGCCCTTGGGCAATGCCTGCAGGCCGCCGCGGATCGCCTCGGCCATGTAGGCCGCGATGCAGAAGGCGAGGCCCACGACCGCGCGCACCAGCCGGTCCACACCCACGCCCGCCGGCACGATCAGCGGCAGCAGCATCGAGGCGAGGAAGATCACCGCGATGATCGGCACGCCGCGCCAGAACTCGATGAAGGCAACCGACAGCGACTTGATCAGCGGCAGGCGCGACTGGCGGCCGAGGGCCAGCAGCACGCCCAGCGGGAACGCGCCGATCCCGGCATAGACGGCCATGAACACCGTCAGCATCAGCCCGCCCCATTCGCGCGTCTCGACCACCGGCAGGCCGAACCCGCCCAGCAGCAGCCACAGGCCGAGCGGCGGATAGACGACGAGCGTGAGGATCGCGAAGAGCTTCTTGTAGGGCGCCCCGTTCCACAGCAATGGCACGACGAACGCGACGAGCAGGATCGCGGCAAGGTCGACGCGCCAGGTCTGTGCTGCCGGGTAGAGCCCGTACATGAACTGCCCGAAGCGCACGCGGATGAACACCCAGCACGCCCCGCCGGCGGCACAGTCGGTCCGGTCGTTGCCGTTCCACGTGGCGTTGAGGATCGCCCATTCGACGACCGGCGGCACGTAGCGCATCAGCAAAGCGAGGCACGCGAGCGAGAACAGCGCGTCGAGCCACGTGGCGAACAGGTTCGTGCGGGCCCAGCGGATCGCGTTCATCGCGTCACCAGGGCGATGCGCGCGTTGTACCAGTTCATGAACAGCGACACCGCGAGCCCGACGACGAGATAGATGCCGAGCACGATGGCGATGATTTCGATCGCCTGGCCGGTGTTGTTGAGGGCCGAGCCCATGAACACGCTGACGATCTCGGGGAACGCGATGGCGGCACCGAAGGACGAGTTCTTCAGCACGTTGAGATACTGGCTGGTCATCGGCGGGACCATGACGCGCATGGCCTGCGGGACGACGATCAGGCGCAGGATCTGGCCGGGCTTGAGGCCGAGCGAGGCGGCCGCCTCCGTCTGGCCCTTGCTGACGGCAAGGATGCCGCCGCGCACGATCTCGGCGATGAAGCCGGCCGTGTAGGTGACAAGGGCGAAGAACAGCGCCACGAATTCGGGGATCAGCGCGAAGCCGCCGCGGAAATTGAAGCCGGTCAGCGCCGGCACGCTCCACGCGGTCGTCGTGCCCGCGATGATCGCGGCGATCCCGGGCATGCCGACAAGCAGGCCGAACCCCGCCATCACGATGGGGAAGGGCTCGCCCGTGGCCGCCTGGCGCTTGGCCGCCCACAGGCGCAGGGCGAGGAAACCGGCGAAACCGGCGGCGAACAGCAGCAGCGGGATCGCGAACACGCCGGGTTCGACCGGCAGCGGGATCGACAGGCCGCGGTTGTTGAGGAAGAAGATGCCGCCGACATCGATGCTGGACCGGGGCGGCGGCAAGGCGCGCACGACGCCGAAATACCAGAAGAAGACGAAGAGCAGCAGCGGGATGTTGCGCACGAACTCGACATACGCACCGGCGAAGAACGACAGCAGCCAGTTCCTCGACAGCCGCGCGATACCCACGACGAAGCCGAGCAGCGTGGCGAAGACCATGCCGAGGATCGAGACGAGGAGCGTGTTGGCGATGCCGACCAGCAGCAGGTCGAAATTGGTGTTCTGCGGTCCGTACTCGATCAGGCGGAAAGGCACGTCGATGCCCGACGTGCGCCACAGGAAGTCGAAGCCGGACGCGATGCCGGCCTTGACCATGTTCTCCGACGCGTTGGTGACGAAGAACCAGACGATCAGGATAAGGCCGCCCGCGACCGCGAACTGGGCGAACCAGTCGCGGACGCGGGCGTCGTAGTAGTATCGCCGGAAGATTGGCGAAGCCCCTGCTTACTGGAACGGCGGCGTGAAGAGGAGCCCGCCCTTGGTCCAGAGCTGGTTGGGGCCGCGCGGCAGCTTGAGCGGGGAGCCCATGCCGACCGTGCGCTCGTAGCTTTCGGCGTAGTTACCGACCTGCTTGATCGCCTGGTACATCCAGTCGTTCGACAGGCCGAGCATCGCGCCGAAATTGCCTTCCACGCCGAGCAGGCGGCGGATCTCGCCGTTGGTCGACGACGCCTTCATCTGGTCGACATTGGCCGACGTGACGCCGAGATTCTCGGCGGCGATCATGCCGTTGAGGACCCAGCGCACGACCGCCTGGAAGCGTTCGTCGCCGTAGCGCGTGGTCGGGCCCTGCGGATCGTTCGAGATCAGCTCGGTCAGGATCACGTTGTCGTCGGGCGACTTCAGCTTGATGCGCTGGCCGGCCAGCGCGCCGAAACCGGCGGTGTAGGCGTCGCAGCGTTCGGCGTCGTAGGCCGCGATGGCGTCGTCGTTCTTCTGGAAGTTGACGATCGTCACCTTCTTCTTGCGCTCGGCGAACCAGTCGGTCGCCTGCTTCTCTTCCGTCGAGCCGGCCGCGACGCAGATCGTGGCGCCGTCCATCTGGTCGGGCTTGGTGATCCCGGCCTTCTTGCGCACGACGAAGGTCTGGCCCTCGTAGAAGTTGATGCCGAGGAAGTTCACGCCGAGCGAGGCGTTGCGCGAGAACGTGATGGTGGTGTTGCGCGACAGCAGGTCCACCTGGCCCGACTGCAGGATCGGCCAGCGCTGCTGGACCGACGTCGGCGTGAACTTGACCTTCTTCGCGTCGCCGAGGATGGCGGCGGCGAGCGCCTTGCAGTAGTCGACGTCGATGCCGGTCCATTCGCCCTTGTCGTTGGCGAAGGAGAAGCCGGGCAGGCCGAGATGGACGCCGCATTCCAGATGCCCGCGCGCCTTGATGGCGTCGAGCGTCGGGCTGGGCACCACCTGCTGCGCGCCCGCACCGAACGAGATGGTCGCGGCGGCAAAGGCTGCCGCGAGAATTGCTTTTTTCATGAGGGACCCCCTGGGTAGACGTCGTTCCGCATTTTGTGCGTTGCCGGGGATAATGGCGTCTGTAGGGCCTGTCGGCAAGATGTCATAGACGTGCGGTAGAAGCGGCGATTATCCTCGGACTCGAATGGGGGGAGTGGCCCGTGTCTGCCCGACTTGAAATCGACCGCGTCGAAACCGCGTACGGGAACGTGCGCGTGCTGAAAGGGGTGTCGCTCGACGTGGCGCCCGGCGAGTTCGTCGCCCTGCTGGGGTCGTCGGGCTGCGGAAAGACCACACTGTTGCGCACCATCGCGGGGTTCCTCAGCGCCACGTCCGGGGAAATCCGGGTCGGCGGGCGCGACATTTCGGGCGAGCCGCCGGACAAGCGCGGCATGGCGATGGTCTTCCAGAGCTACGCGCTGTGGCCGCACATGACGGTGGCGCAGAACGTGGGCTACGGGCTGCGGCTGAAGAAATGGCCGCGCGAGAAGATCGCCGCGCGCGTCGACGAGATCCTGAAGATGCTGAAGCTGGACGGGCTGGGGGCGCGCAACGTCGCCCAGCTTTCCGGCGGCCAGCGCCAGCGCGTGGCGCTGGGAAGGGCGCTGGCGGTCGATCCGTCGATCCTGCTGCTGGACGAGCCGCTTTCCAATCTCGACGCGCGCATCCGCGAGGACGTGCGCCACGAGATCAAGGCGCTGCAGAAGAATCTCGGCATCACCGCGATCCACGTCACGCACGACCGCGAGGAGGCCATGGTGATGGCCGACCGCATCGTCATCCTCGACGCCGGCACGATCGCCCAGGTCGGCCCGCCCGAGACGATCTACAACGCGCCCAATTCGCCCTTCGTGGCCGCCTTCATGGGAGCGACGAACGTGGTGCGTCTGTCTGCCGTGCGCCGGGACGATTCGATCGACATCGCCGAGGGGCCGGGCAACCGCGCCACCGTGCTGCGCAAAGAGGCTCCCGCCGGGTTCGAGCGCGGCGAGCTGGTGGCGCATTTCCGCTCCGAAGCCGCCGAGCTTGCCGACGCTGCCGCGCGCGATGCGGGTGCCCTGATGCTGCCGGGCCGCATCGTGCAGGCCTCGTATCCGGGCGGGATCTGGCGCTATGCGGTCGCGGTGGGCGACAGCCAGTACATGGTCGACGACCCGGACCGGCGCGAGATCGGCAGCACCGTCGCGGTGCGGGTCCCGGCGGAGGCACTGCATCTCTATCCCGCGGCGCTGTCGCGGAACTGACACGGAACGCGCCTTACAAGACAAGCCGACGGGCGTGACCGGAAGCCCGACGGCGAAACGAGACCGGTCGAAGATGGAGGAACTGATGAAAAGACGGACGATGATGGCCGCCCTGGCGGCGACGACGATGCTGGTGGCGGCGGGAAGCGCCCACGCCCAGCAGGTCAATCTCAACGTGATGACGGCGGGCGACCAGAACATGGTCGACTACATCACCGAGTTCCTGGGCCCGATGTTCGAGAAGGCCAATCCGGGCGTGAAGGTCCGTGCGGTCGGCACGGGTCCCGGCGACGCCGGCTCGCAGCGCATCTGGGAGCGCCTGGAAGCGCAGAAGAAGGCCAATACGGCCACCGTCGACGTCGACGTCGCGGTCGTGCACCAGAAGATGGCCGGCCAGATGGTCAAGGACGGCCTGCTGTCGAAGTACCGCATGCAGGTCTCGACCGGCGGCATGGCGACCAACGACGTGACCAAGAACGCGCTGGGCGTCAATGTCGACGGCTACGTGATCCCGATGTTCAACAGCCAGATCGCGATCGCCTACAACCCCGACAAGGTCAAGACCGCGCCGGCGACCTACGACGATCTCGTCAGCTTCGCTTCCGCCAACCCGAAGCGCTTCGGGCACAACGGCATCCGCGGCGGCATGTCGGGCGTGGGCTTCGTGTTCGGCTGGCTCTATGCCTACGCGCCCCAGCCCGCCAAGCTGATCGAGGGACCGTACGACGACGCGACGGTCGCGGCGCTGGCACCGGCCCTGCAGAAGCTCAAGGCGTTCAACGCGACGTCGACGATCACGCCGGGCAACGCGGGCACGCTCGACGCGCTCAACCGCGGCGAGATCGACATGGGCCCGGTGTGGATGGACATGTTCTACACCTGGCAGGCCGAAGGCCGCCTGTCGCCCAAGCTGAAGCTGACGCTGCTGAAGACCGGCCTGCCGGGCCAGCCGATGTACTATGTGGTGCCGGAGAAGTCGGCCAACGCGGCCGTCGCGCGCAAGTTCGTCGAGCTCGCGACCTCGCCGCAGGTGCAGGCCAAGGGCATCGTCGAGCGCTTCAACTGGCTGCCGGGCATCGACGCCAACCACGTGCAGCAGCATCTCGACGCCAAGATCTGGGAGAAGCTGTTCAAGGACGTGCCGCCCGACATGCTCAAGTCGATGGGCAAGCCGATGCCGCAGGCGGACTACTTCACCAAGATCCAGGAGCAGTACGAGAAAGTCGTGCTGAACTGAGCCGAGGGACGAAGGGCCGGCGCCGCGCGGCGCCGGCCCCGTTTTTCCGATGGGTCCGAACCGAAACATCTCCATCCTTCTCGTCGTGCCCGCCCTGCTCGTGGTGGCGGCCTTGTTCGTCTATCCGCTCGGCTTCTCGCTGGTCGGCGCCTTCCAGGACAAGGAAGCGGCGTGGACGCTCGCCAATTTCGGGCGCGCGTGGGAGCTCTACCGTCTCGACACGGCCTTCACGATCGTCATCGTGCTGGTCTCGTGCGCGCTGATCGCCGCCTTCTCGATCGCCATCGGCGGATACCTGACGCTGGGCGAAAGCCCGCTCGCCAAGGCGATCCTCGGCTTCCTCTACCGCTGGCCGCTCTTCATCCCCTTCATCGTCGCCGCCCAGTGCATGCGCACCTTCATCGGGCGCAACGGCATGATGAACATGACCTTCGTCTATTTCGGCATCATCGACATCGAGCAGGCGCAGAGCTTCCTCGACTGGCGCGGCATCATCATCACCTTCGTGTGGAAGCAGACACCGTTCGTGGCGCTGATGGTGGCGGGCGCCATGGCCGGGCTCGACCGCTCGACGATCGAGGCGGCGCGCAACCTGGGCGCCTCGCGCCTGCGCATCCTGGGCGAGATCCTCGTCCCGCAGGTTTCGCGCACGCTCGCCGTCGGGCTCGTGCTGTCGTTCGTCACGATGATGTCGGTGCTGTCGGTCCCGCTGATGCTGTCGGGGCAGAGCCCGTCGATGCTGACGGTCAACATGGCCTGGCGCATCAATTCGGTCGGCGACTACGGCACGGCCAACGCGCTGGGCTTCGTGTCGTACCTGATGACCGGCTTCGCCGCGTGGTTCTACATCCGCCACGGCCTGCGCGAGAAGGCGGGCCAGCCATGAGCCTGCGCTGGCCGCTGCGCGCGATCGCCCTCGGGCTGATCGCCTTCGCGATCTTCGGGCCGCTCGCCAACCTGCTGATCTGGTCGGTCGCCGAGGCGTGGTTCTGGCCCGACCGGCTGCCCTCGCAATGGGGCTTCCGCTACTGGGAGACCGTCTTCCGTCCGACGGGCCGCGCGATGGAATCGCTGTGGCTCAGCGTGTGGATCGCATTGCTGACCACCGCCTGCGCGCTCGCGCTTTCGATACCGGCGGGCTACGCGCTGGCGCGCGGCAAGCTGCCGTGGCGGCCCATCGTGCTGCTGCTGTTCCTGCTGCCGCAGGCCTTCCCGAGCCTGCCGGTCTACATCAACATCGCGCGCATCTTCTTCGCCTTCGACCTCAACGGCACGGTCGCGGGCGTGGTGCTCGTGCACACGGTGCACGGGCTCGTCTATTCGGTGTGGATCGCGACGGCCGCCTTCGCGGCGATCGAGCCGGAGCTGGAGCAGGCCGCGCGCAACATGGGCGCCTCGGCGCCGCGCACCTTCTTCGAGGTGACGCTGCCGCTGGCCCTGCCCGGGCTGGTGGCGAGCGCCATCTTCGTGTTCCTCGAATCGCTGGACGAGTTCACCGGCAGCTTCTTCGTGGGTGCGCCGGAAGTGCGCACGCTGCCGCTGCTGCTCTACAACGCCTCGGCCGGCGGCAACATCCAGATCGCGTCGATCTCGGCGCTGATCCTGCTCGTCCCCTCGGTCGGCTTCATGCTGCTGGTCGAGCGGTTCCTGAAGGGCGAGGTGATGGCGAAGCTGGGGCGCTAGCCCTTCGCCGGCTTCGCCATCAGCATCTTCAGCGAATTGACGGCCACGCCGTAGCCCTCTGGCCCGAGTCCGGCGATCACGGCCGTGGCGATCGTCGACACCAGCGAGCGGTGATAGATCTGCTCGCGCCGGTGGATGTTCGAGATGTGCAGCTCCACGATGGGGGCCGGGAACATCTTCAGCGCGTCGAGCACGGCGATCGACGTGAAGGTGTAGGCCGCCGGGTTGATGACGATGCCGGCCGCCCCGCTATCGATGGCCTCGTGGATCCAGTCGATCAGCTGCGTCTCGCTGTTGGTCTGCCGGAACTCGACCGGCGTGCTGCCTGCGGCCGCGCGGCACATCGCCTCGACCTCGGCCAACGTCGTGCGGCCATAGATCTCCGGCTCGCGCTTGCCCAGCCGGTTCAGGTTCGGGCCGTTGAGGACGTAGATCGGCTTGGTCATGTTCGCATCAGCCCTGGTAGCCCATCAGGCGCGGCAGCCAGAGGACGGTTTCCGGAACGAAGGTGATGAGGGCGAGGGCCGCGATCATCGCCCAGATGAAGGGGAGCGCGTCGCGCACGATGTCGCGCAGCGGTACGCCGGCGATGTTCGTCATGATGAAGAGCAGCAGCCCGTAGGGCGGCGTGATCAGCCCCAGCATGATGTTGACCACGACGACCACGCCGAAATGGACGAGATCGATGCCCAGCGCCTTCGCCGTCGGGATGAAGACCGGCACGATGATCAGCAGGATCGTAGTACCTTCCAGCACGCAGCCCAGCACCAGCAGGATCACGTTGACGAGGATCAGGAACTGCGTGCCGGTCAGCTCCCAGCCCTGCAGGATGTTGCTGAGCGCCACCGGGATGTTCTCGACCGTGACGACATAGTTGAAGACGAGCGCACCCGCGATCAGCATGCCGATCGACGCGGTGGTGCGCGCACTGTGCGCGACCGAGCGGTAGACGTCGCCCCACGAGACGCTGCGGTAGAGCCCGGCCGAGATCAGCAGCGCATAGGCGGCCGCCACGGCCGCGGCCTCGGTCGGCGTCGTGATGCCGCCGTAAATGCCGCCGAGCAGCACGACCGGCATCATCAGCGCGGGGAACGCGCGCACGGTGATGCCCGGAAGCCGGGCGAGCGGGACGGCCGCCTCGACCGGGAACTTCTTCAGCTTCGCCTGGCGGTCGACGATGATCATCTGGGCCGCCGCCATCAGCAGGCCCGGGATCACGCCGCCCAGGAACAGGAAGCCGATCGACGCGTCGGAGACCAGCGCGTAGATCACCATCGGGATCGAGGGCGGGATGATCGGCCCGATCACGGCGGTGGCGGCCGTGAGGGCCGCCGCGAAGCTCGCCGTGTAGCGGTTGTCGCGCGTCATCATGCTCTGCATGACGCGGCCCGAGCCGGCGGCGTCGGCGATCGCCGAGCCCGACATGCCGGCGAAGATCAGGCTCTGCAGCACGTTGACCTGCGCGAGGCCGCCGCGGAAGCGGCCGACCAGCGCGTTGCAGAAGGCGAGCAGGCGCTCGGTCATGCTGCCGATGTTCATCAGCTCGGCCGCGAGGATGAACAGCGGCACCGCGAGGATGACGTAGTTGGTGTACATGCCGTTCAGCAGCTGTTCGGCGACCGTGCCCATGTCCTGGCCCGCGAGCAGCAGGTAGAGGACTGAGCCCGCGATCATCGAATGGCCGATCGGCAGGCCGAGCAGCGACAGGCCGGTGATCGCGACGAGGCAGAGGGAGAAGGGGCTCGCGAAATTCATACGCCCGAGCTCGCCTTGGTGGCGTCGAAGGCATCGGGTGCCTTGCCGCGAAGTGCCTCGAAGCCCAGCCAGAGATAGCGCGCGATCATCGCGACCGCGAAGACGATGTAGATCGAGAAGAGCCAGTCGAACCGGATCTTCATGTAGGCCGTGCGCTGGACGCGCATGAAAAGCACGTAGTCGACGACCGCAGGCAGCGAGATCGCGTAGAGCGCTACCAGGGCGAAGGCGGCGGCGAGGAACATGATGCGCCGCGTCGGGGCGCGTACGGCACCGTAGATCAGGTCGAAGCGGATCTCGTCGCTCTCGCGCACGACGAAGGCGGCACCGAACAGCACAAGCCAGATCCACGCGATGACGCTGAGCTCGTGTGTCCAGCCGACAGGCAGGTCGAGCAGGTAGCGGAAGACGATCTGGACGAGGAACGCGACGAACATGACCGCCAGGATCGCGGCGGCGACGTTCTCGGCCCGCCGTTCGAGCCATCGGTAGGTCGTCTGGAAATCCATCGGAATGACCGGGCCGGGAAGGGCGAGGGGGCCGGAACCCCCTCGCCGCCGGTCGAGTTAGAGTGCGTTGATCTTCTGCAGCATGCCTGCCGGCCAGCTCTTGGCCAGGTCGGAAGCAAGATACATCTTCTGTGCGTGCTCGCGGAACGCGGCCTGGTTGGGCGCATAGACGTCGAGACCCTGCGCCTTGAAGAAGTCGACCAGTTCCTTCTCCTTCTTGGCGTGCTCGGCGTTGCTCCAGCCCACGGCCGCGTCGGCGGCGGCCTGGAACTCGCGCTGCTTGGCCGCGCTCATGGCGCCCCACGTCTTGCTCGACACCGTCAGCAGGTCGAAGCCGACGAGGTGCGACGTGAGCACGATCTGGCCGCTGACCTCGTAGAACTTCATGTTCTGCACGTTCGGCAGCGGGTTGTCCTGGCCGTCGATGGCGCCGGTCTGCAGGCCCGTATAGACCTCGCCGTAGGCCATCGGCACCGGGTTGGCGCCGAGCGAGCGGCCGAGCATCTGCCAGGCGTCGCCGCCGGGCATGCGCAGCTTGACGCCGGCGAGATCGGCCGGCGTGTTGATCTTCTTCTTGCCGCGCAGGCCCACATGGCGCGAGCCGAAATAGGTCGGGGCGAGAATGCGGATGCCGAGCTGGTCTTCGGCCATCTTCTTCATCTGCTGGCCGACGTCGCTGGCGAACACCTTCGACATGTGGTCGGCGTCGCGGAACAGGTAGGCGGCCGTCATGATCGACCATGCCGGGATCTGGTTCGACACGTCCTGCGGGGCGATGTTGCCCATCTCGAGGTTGCCGCGCTGCATGGCGACGAGCTCGGTGCCCTGCTTGAACAGGTTGCCGCCGTAATAGTTCTGCATCGTGTAGTCGCCCGCGACCGCGGTCGTGAAGCGCTTCATCATCTCGGCGCGGATGTCCTGCTCGGAGAACACGGCCGAGAAGCGCAGCGTCGGCTTGGCCTGCGCGCGGGCGCCGCTCGCGGCAAGGGCGACGGCGGCGGTGCCGGTCGCAAGGAACGTCCGGCGATTGGGGGTCAGGTTCATCTGGGTCTCCTCCGGTGGGGAATGCGCGTTTTGCGTCTGAGTGACCCGAATATTCTCTATGAGAAATAAAGTTTCAATATAAAAATCTCGTTTCATATGAGATTTTTAATTTCGTCTGATTTTTGGCAGACTCGTGCCATTGATATAGTCTGCGTGGGCACCCGACAGGCAGGGACATGGGTATCGAGTTCCACACATCGACCGTCGCCGAGAAGATCTACGAGCGCCTGCGCGCCGACATCATCTTCGGCCGGCTCGCACCCGGCCGCCGGCTGCGGCTCGACGGGCTGGCGCAGGATTACGGGGCGAGCGTCAGCACGCTGCGCGAGATCCTGAACCGCCTCGCCTCCGACGGTTTCGTCGTGGCCGAGGGCCAGCGCGGTTTCGGCGTGGCGCCGGTGTCGATGGCGGATTTCGACGAGATCGCCTCGCTGCGCCTGCTGCTCGAGACGCACGCGATCCGCCTGTGCTTCGCTGCCGGCGACGTCGAATGGGAAGGTGCGGTCGCCGCCGCCCACCACAAGCTCGACGCGATGGAACGGCGCATGCTCGCGGGCGAGCGCACCGTGACCGAACAGTGGAAGCGCTACGACCGCGAGTTCCACCAGGCGCTGATCGCCGGCTGCGGCTCGCAGACGCTGCTCGACATCTATGCCGGCGTCTACGACCGCTACCTGCGCTACCAGATGGTCGCGGTGATCTTCCGCGGTGCGCCCGCCGCCGACGAACACCAGGCGCTGCTCGACTGCGCGCTGCGCCGCGACGCCGACGCTGCCGTGAAGATCCTGCATGCGCACATCGACGGCTGCGTGGCGCACACGCGCGCCGGCGGCCTGCTCGAAGCGGGTGCGGCACATGTTCCCGCCGACGAGACCGTTCCGGAGACCGTCGCCGACAGCGCCTACCGGCGCATCCGCGCCGACATCCTGTCGGGCACGCTTGCACCCGGGCAGAAGCTGAAGCTCGACGCGCTGAAGTCGGGCTACGCGACGAGCGTCAGCACGCTGCGCGAGATCCTGAACCGCCTCGCGTCGGAACGGCTGGTCGTCGCCGAGGGGCAGAAGGGTTTCCACGTCGCGCCCGTCTCGGTCGCGAGCCTTCGCGAGATCGCGGCCCTGCGCCAGCTCCTGGAATGCCACGCGCTGGAACAGTCCTTCGCGGCCGGCGACATGGAATGGGAAGGGCGCGTCGTCGCCGCCCACCACAAGCTCGCGCGCCTGGAAGAGCGCATGGCGACGGGCGACACGCAGGCGACCGCGGCGTGGAAGCGCTACGACTGGCAGTTCCACCAGTCGCTGATCTCGGCCTGCGGGTCGAAGGCGCTGATCGACGCGCACGCGGCCGTGTTCGACCGCTACCTGCGCTACCAGATGACGGCGCTCAGCTATCGCGGCGACATCGCGTCGGGCGAGCACCGGCAGATGCTGGACTGCGCGCTGAAGCGCGATTCAGCGACCGCGTGCGCGGCCCTGCGCCGCCATGTCGAAGGCGGCGTGGCGCACGCGCTCGCGACCGGAACGATCCGCTAGGACGTTCATACGCTAAAGGGCATTGCGCAAACTAAGGATGCTGTTCCAGCTTTTCTGCCATCAGATCGCAAATTTGGGGAACTGATATTGTCTCCGCATTCAGATGCGCGATTGTCCCCTTGAGCCCCACCACTGGGGTATTATCAAGTCGAATTGGCAACAAGTATTGATCAGTCCGCTTGTCGGCAGCCAGCTTGCCCACTTCCAGTTCAAAGTTGGTCCAGTCTTTTTGCGGATAGTTCGCCGAGATGATGACAATCATAAAGCAAGATTGATTTGAATAAACATCAGCAAGCTCGACAGATAAGTCTTTCCCCCACAATTGAGCCTGTAGGTCAAAATCATAAAATACGAACATCCCTCTCTTTTTTAGCTCATTGGCAAGTTCAACTGCATACCCTCGATCTTGTCCCGCAAACGAGAGGGCTACATCGTAGGGATATGCGGTTGATCTAATATTTAACTTGGTTTCGATCATTTTCATGTCCAGCAAATTTAGGTAGAATCTAAAAGAAGGGTCTTCAATCGAAATGTAAGTACCGGCTCGCCTATAGACGATCATGTCTGAAAGGCCCTTTTCGGTAATGATGTCTTCAAAATTATTCAGGCAGTTCTGAAATGAAGTCGACTTTCTCGCCCGCTCTTTTGGATCACTGATTGGCCCGACAATTTCAGAACGGAGCCCCTCAATCGCGAACTCAGTGCGATTATTTCGGGCGACCTGTTTGATAATATCAAAGTATGTATTGTGAACAGAGCGAGCTTGCTGTTTTCCTTTTGCAAGTCCAACAACTTTATCAAAATACTTGCCGTGAAAGATTCTCAGTACGGGTTCCCTAATCTCTTTCAGCGGCACCGAGACAATTCTTTCTTTTTCCGCCTTTGAGTCCGAAATTCCAGTGGCGACGCAACACATGCGGCAGATCACTTGAACAATTGACGGAACTCCATTCGATGTCTGAACAATGTCGTTCCGCAATTCTTCGCTAAATGTAAAATTAAGCGCCTTTTCACCTTTGGCTATCAACTCAAGTACGAATTCAGGATCTTGAGTTTTTATCTCAAATGGATCATTGCGAATTCCGAGTTCAGCATCGCCGCCGGTGAGTTCACTATGCGAGCTAGCAATTCCGATTAGGATAAATCGAATACCAGATTCATGCCAAAGCTTCAGTTCCTTAGAGATCTGCTGTCTCACATTCGGGCTTAAATGATGAAAGTCATCGATGACAATGAACCGATTTGCGACCAAGTACCTGTCAATTTCTGCTCTGGCTGCGCCGCATCCAATTGCCGTTGCTAAAAGCTGTTCGTAACTTTCAAAATTGGAGAAAGCTCTACCATTCAATATGAACAGCTCGTGATTGGCGATATTGGCTTCCTTTAAAAGCGTAGTGATGAGCGTTGTCTTGCCAGAGCCAGAGGGGCCAGTAATGGTTATATGTTTTCCATGAGTCTTAATTGATGATCGGATAAATGTAGCTTGCTTCGGAAGTACAAAGGTGACCTCCGGACAGCGAGCCTCGTTAAAAACCTCTTCAAGTGTAACGACAGGGGGAGTCATGTTTGCATTCTCCAATTTCCGATATATTGGAGATTGCAACGCTTGCCGTCAATGCGTTGCCGCATCAAGTCGGAGATAACGCTAGCGACTGCCGCTGACGTTCAGCTTCCCCATATCTCGCGCGTCGCCGAGGCGTACCAGCCGTGCGTGTAGACCGCCTCGAGATGGCGGAAGGCGGGCGCGTCGGGCGGCGTGCGCGGGCTGACCCCGCCCGCACCCTGCACGGCGACGATGCCCTGCGCGGTCGAACGGTAGATGTCGGCGACCGAGATGCCGTAGTCCGGACCCACCAGCGAATAGCAGGTGTTGGCGAAGACCGGTGCTTCTGCCGGCTGGCCGTTGAGCGAAGCGGCGATGGCGCGCGCCACGAACTTCGCCTGGCTCGACGCGGCGAAGCCCGATTTCGGCATCGCCCCCGCGACCGACGCGTCGCCGATCACGTGGATGGCCTTGTGGCGCTGGGATTCGAACGTGAACGGATCGACCGGGCACCAGCCCGCGTCGTTGGCGAGGCCTGCGTCGCGCGCGATCTTGCCGGCGAACTGCGGCGGGATCACGTTGGCGACCGCGACCTTGTGCCGCTGCCCGAACTCGCTGACCAGCGTCATCTCGCCGGGGATCACCTCGACGATCTTGCCGTCCTTGCCCAGCGGCACCCATTCGATCAGGCCGGGATAGAGGGCGGCCCAGCCGTCCTGGAACAGCGGCTGCTTGGAGAAGGCGTCCTTGGAATCGAGGGCGAGGATCTTCGAGCGCGGCTTCGTCGTCTTGAGGTAGTTCGCGATCATCGAGATGCGTTCGTACGGCCCGGGCGGGCAGCGGAACGGGTTGGGCGGGATCGACAGCGCAACCACGCCGCCGTCGGGCATGGCTTCGAGCTGCTGGCGCAGCAGCACCGTCTGCGGGCCGGCCTGCCAGGAATGCGGCATGCGCAGCGAGGCCGCCTCGTCGTAGCCCTGGATGGTGCCCCAGCGCAGGTCGATGCCCGGCGACACGACGAGCCGGTCGTAGCCGAAGCTCTGGCCGCCCGCCGTGCGTACCGTGCGCGTCACGGGATCGACGGCGACGGCGAAGTCGCGCACGTGGCGCACGCCGTGCCGGCCGGTCATCGCGGCGTAGGTATGCGTGATGTCGGACATGCGCTTGAGGCCGCCGAGCACGTAGTTCGAGCCGGGGCAGGTCTGGAATTCCGACTTCGGTTCGATCAGCGTGACCGCGATGCCGGGATCCTCCAGGCGCAGGAACTTCGCGGCGGTGGCACCGCCGAAGCCGCCGCCGATGACGACGACGCGCGCCTTGGCGGGCGCTTCGCTCTGCACGGCGCAGGCGGAAAGGGCGGACGCGGCGAGCAGCGAGCCGGTGAAGCCGCGGCGCGAGATCGAAATGCGGGTCATGTTCGCGTTCCCTTCAGCGCCAGTTGGCGGAGATTTCTTTGGCGATCGCCGCGATCTCGGCGTCGCTGAAGCCCTTGGCGTGGCGGTTCATCACCGTCGCCGGGCGGCGGTCGTTCTTGAAATCGAGCATCGCCTGCGCGAGCTGCGTTTCGGTGCGACCGAAGATCGACGGGATCTCGCCCGCACTGCGGCCGGCCGGGCCGTGGCAGCCCGTGCAGGTCGCGGCAAGCGTGCGTCCGCTCGTGGGTACGGGGGTCTGGGCGAGGGCGGGGGATGCGGCGGCAAGGGCTGCGATCGCCAGCAGTGCCGCAAGGGTCGGCTTTGTCATCGGGGGGTATTCCTCCCTGTTCTTCCATTGACTTCAATCGAGTATGTGCAGCGCACCGAAACTTGGCAAGTACACAAAGGGTGTATTCGTGCGGATATACCGCGCACAACACAACGATTCTAAACGCGGTCTTTAGTTTGACCGGGATCGAGGGTAGAACACCGCGATGCTCGTCGATCTGGCACTCAGCTTCGCGACCCCGCACGGCCGCGATCCGCAGCCCGCCTTCGAAGATTCGTTCGCGCTCGCCCGCCAGGCGGACAAGTCCGACTTCGCGGGCGTCTGGGTGGCCGAGAACCATTTCCAGGGCGACCATTCGAAGGCCGCAAGCCCCGAGATGCTGCTCGCCGCCCTCGCGCGCGAGACGCGCAACCTGCAGCTCGGCTTCGGCGTGTTCCCCATGCCCGTGCGCGATCCGCTGCGCGTGGCCGAGATCCTCGCCACGCTCGACCTGCTGTCGAACGGCCGTGCGATGTGGTGCATCGGGCGCGGCCTGGCGCCGGCCGAACTCGCCGGCTTCGGCGTTCCCTACGAGGGCGGCCGGGCGCGCATGCTCGAAGGGCTGGGCGAACTGCGCAACATCGTCATGCGCGGCGAGGTCGAGCGCGACGGCGTGCGCGAGCCGGTCAATCCTTCTCCCAACGCGCGCCTCGTGCGCGGCTGGATGGCGTGCATCAGCGCGCCGACCTTCGATCTCGCCGCCGATCTTGGCATGGACGCGCAGTGCGGCCCCTACGAGCCCTGGCCGATCGCCGCCCAGAACCTCGCGCGCTATCGCCAGCGCTATCCGCAGGGCCAGACGGCCTTCACGCTGGGGGCCTTCGTCCACGAGGACCGTACCGAGGCCCGCCGGCTCGCCGGTCCCGGCCTCGCCTGGGCCTACCGCCACATCCTCGACGGATCGGGGCCTGTCCTGAAGGCGCAGATCGAGACGAACGAGGCGCTCGCCGCGTTCCGCTGGATGGTGCCGCTGATCGACCGGCCGGTCTCGCTGCCGGCCCTCGAAGCGCTCGGGCTCGCGATCGTCGGCACACCCGACGATCTCGTTCGCCATCTCGAGAAGCTCGCCGCCGCCGGCCTCACGCGCGTTTCGCTGACGCTGGGGGCGGGCGACGTGGCGCGCGACGCCCTGCTCGCGTCGTGCGAACTGATCGGTGCCAAGGTCCTGCCGCGCATCGCCGAGCCGCGCGTGGTGACCGAGAAGCTGCTCGCCTGAGCTTCAAGCGGTTGTTCCGGCTGGAAAATCCGTAATTTTCGGGCGCTTGATCCAGATCAAGGATTCCTTCATCCGGATGCACGATGCTGGCAATCGTCGAAGGAGCCCCCCGATGAGTTGCCCCCGCACCTGCCTCAACGACGAGACCGGCACCGAGAAATCGGCGTGCAATACGTCGTGCTCGAAGGTCGAGCGCATGATCCACGATATCCTGCGGCCGAACGCGGTTTCCGTCGGCCTCATCGCCGCGCAGGCGCAGATGCTGGCGTCCCTCGGGTCGCCGGCAATGCCGCGCCTGTAGCCTTCCCGAGCCCCGCCGCGTTGACGGCGGGCAGGCCGGGCTGGCAGTCTCCGCCGGACAAGAAATCGCAACGGGGAGATTCCGATGATCGGTCCATTCGCGCGGCTCGGCGCCGCCGCCATTCTGGCATTCGCCGCACTTCCCGCGTCCGCGCAGGCACCCGTACCGGTCAAGTTCGCGCTCGACTGGGCGCTGCAGGGCAACCATGCCGTCTTCTCGATGGCCGTCGACAAGGGCCACTTCACGCGCGAAGGGCTCGCGGTCTCGATGGATCGCGGCTTCGGGTCGGGCGACACGGTCACCAAGGTCGCCTCGGGTGCCTACGACATCGGCTATGCCGACCTCAACACCGTCATCCCGTTCAATGCCAACCCGGCGAACGCGAACAAGATCACCGGCGTGCTGCTGGTGATGGACCAGTCTCTGGCTGCCGTGATCCTGCGCAAGGGAACGGTCGCGAACCCCAAGGGTCTCGAAGGCAAGAAGCTGGCCGCACCCGAGGCCGACGCCGGCCGCATGCTGTTCCCGGCCTTCGCGAAGGCCCAGGGCATCGATGCGGGCAAGATCGTCTGGCAGACCGTCACGCCGCAGCTGCGCGAGACGCTGCTGGTCCAGAAGCAGGTCGACGGCGTGACCGGCTTCATCTCGACCAGCGTTTTCAACATCAAGATGGCCGGCGTGCCCACGTCGGACCTGATGGTCTACCGCTACAACGAATACGGCGTGGACCTGCTGGGCTCGGCGCTGATCGTCAGCCAGTCTTTCGCCGAGAAGAACCCGGAACTGGTGCGCAAGTTCGTGCGCGCGTCGATCGCCGGTATTCGCGACGCGCTCGCCGATCCGAAGGCCGGCATGGCCCAGCTCAAGCAGCGCGACCCGCTGTTCAACGAGGCGATCGAGCTCGAACGCTTCGAGATGGTCCGCGACCTGACGATGCTGACCGACAACGTGAAACGCAACGGCCTGTCGTCGGTTCCCGCCGACCGCCTGGCGAAGTCGGTCGATACGGTGGCGCAGGCCTACAATCTGGGTGGCAAGGTCAATCCGCAGGACGTCTATACCGACAAGTTCCTGCCGCCGGTCGCCGAGCGGCGTGTGGTCCGCTAGCCGGCTGCCGCGAACCACGCGGCGATCGAGCGCTTGTAACCCTCGGGCATGGCGAGCTCGGCGATCTCGCCGGGCGCGAACAGCCCGAGGGCCTTGTGCTCGTGGCTGAGGCGCGGGATCGCACCTGCGAGCGGCGCGCAGGCATAGGTGACGATCAGCACCTCGCCCGCACCCTTTATGTCGTAGAGCCAGCTGTCGAGGATGCGCATCACGCGCACCGCAAGGCCGAGCTCCTCGTCGATCTCGCGCACGCAGGCGGCGACGGGATCCTCGCCTGCCTCCAGCCGTCCGCCGGGCAGTTCCCACTCGTCGCGTTCGTTGCGCAGCAGACAGAATTTCCCGTCGATCGCGACCACGCCCTTGACCGAGACGGGGAAGCGGGGCGGGCTCATGCGCGCGCGACGAGCGCCTTCAGGGCACCGGCAAGCGTGCCTTCCTCGAGATAGCGCAGCCCGAAGAGGCCGCCCGCGAGGATCGACACGAGCGCGATCAGCGAACCCGCCGCCAGCGTCGACATGCCGGTGATCCCCTGGCCGATCGTGCAGCCCAGCGCCATCACGCCGCCGGTCCCCATCAGGGCGGCACCTGCGAGGTGGCGCAGCATGTCGTTCGCGTCGGTGAAGCTTTCCACGCGGAACTCGTCCGACGCCTTCGCGGCACCGAACGCGCCCACGATCACGCCCAGCACGGCCGCGATACCGAAGCCGATCTTCGAGCCGGTCCATGTCATCGCGTAGACCAGCGCTTCGCCGATGGGTGCCACGAACGTGAAGGAAGCGACCTGCGTGGGCTCGAAATCGTCGTCGCCGACGATGCCGGTGATCGCCCAGCCGGCCGTGACCA
Source organism: Tagaea sp. (assembly GCA_965279565.1). Lineage (GTDB taxonomy): Bacteria > Pseudomonadota > Alphaproteobacteria > CACIAM-22H2 > CACIAM-22H2 > Tagaea. The sequence continues at coordinate 2,259,249 of OZ257249.1, forward strand.
GCAGGCCGACGACGATGCCGGCCGCGATATCGCGCGGGCTCGCGCGGAACGCGGCATCCTTGAAGCAGTAGAAGGCGAGTGCGAGGACGGCCGCCGCGGCGAGGGCCGCCCGCGCGAGGCCGGGCGCGATTCCGGCCTTCGCGGCGAACTCGGGCAGGCCCTGCGTGGCCATGCCGAGCTTGCGCAGATCGGAAGCGAACGGCTCGATCGCCGCCACGCGCAGGGCACCGGTCAGGCCGCGCAGCGTCATGTAGGCGAAGAGGCCGAGGATCAGGAACACGAAGAGGCTTTTGAGATTGCCCGCCCCCAGCCGCACGAGCGTGCGGTTGCCGCAGCCGCCGGCGAGCGTCATGCCGAAGCCGAACATCAGCCCGCCGACGATGGCGCCCAGCCAGCCCAGCGTCGGGGCGAGATAGATCGACTTGCCGAGATCGACGAGGCCCGCCGCTTGCAGCGTCTGGCTGCCGGCGATTGCCACGGCGATGGCGAGCAGCCATGCCCGCATCCGGTTGTAGCTGCCGAGAAACACGATGTCGGACAGCGCGCCCATCGTGCAGAAATTCGTGCGCTGGGCGACGGCGCCGAAGACGATGCCGGCGGCGAACGCCCACAGCGCCACGGTCTGGTGGATGGCGAGTTCCTGCATGGCAGGAATGTACCGCTTGCCCGGATTGCGCGACAACCCGTAAGGTTCGCCACCATTGGATGGGAAGCCCGCGATGAGCGTCACGACCCTCGACGTCAAGGGACTGAACTGCCCGCTGCCGGTGCTGCGCGCCAAGAAGGCGATGGGCGGCGTTCCGGCCGGCGGCACGCTGCGCGTGCTGGCGACCGATCCGGGTGCCGTGCGCGATTTCGAAGCGTTCGTGCGCGCGACCGACGCGACGATGCTGAGTTCGACCGAAGCCGACGGCGTGTTCGTCTTCGAGATCCGCAAGGCCGGATAGGCCTTCCTCCGATGACCGAACAAGGTGCCCGCAAGGAAGGCCTCTGGCTGCTGTTCCTGCTCGCCGTCTTCTGGGGTGCCAACTGGCCGGCGATGAAGGTCGCGGTCGTCGAGCTGGCGCCGTGGACCTTCCGCGTCGTGTGCGTCTATATCGGGGCGGCGGGCCTGTTCGCGATCGCGGCGATGCGTGGCATCCCGCTGGGCCTGCCGCGCGGACGCGAGTTCGTCTTCGCGGGTACGGCGATCCTCAACGTCGCGATCTGGCAGGTCACATCGGCCTACGGGCTGCAGCTGATGTCGGCCGGGCGCGCGGTGCTTGTCGCCTTCACGATGCCGCTATGGGCGGCGGTGTTCGGCGCCATTTTCGTGCGCGAAAAGTTCACGCCGCGCAAGTCGCTCGCCCTGCTGTTCGGTCTTGCCGGCCTCTTCCTGCTGGCGCTGCCGGCGGGTGGCGCGCTCGTCGACTCGCTCGCCGGCCTTGGCCTGATGCTGTCGGCGGCAATCGCGTGGGGTGCCGGCACCGTGGCGCTGAAGGCGCAGCGCTTCGCGATGTCGGCGGTGTCGCTGACGGCCTGGCAGCTCGCCATCGCCGGGGTGCCGCTGATCGCCGGCATGGTCCAGTTCGAGGTGTTCGGGCCGCCGGGTTCGATCCTGCTGACGGGCGGCTTCACGGCGATCGGCTTCGCCGGCGCCGCCTATGCGGCGACGGTACCGATGATCTTCTGCCACTGGGCCTGGTTCCGTACGCTGGAAATCCTGCCCGCGTCGGTCGCGTCGATCGGCACGCTGGCGGTTCCCGTCGTCGGCGTGCTGTCGTCGGCGCTGCTGCTGGGCGAGGCGCTCGGCTGGGCGGAACTGCTGGCGATGGTCTGCGTCGTCGCGGCACTGGCGCTCGCACTGCTGGCACCGGCGAAAACCTAGTCGGCCGCGAGCTTGTCCTTCGGCGCCTCTGCGACGGCGCGCGCGGCGGCCTTCTTCGACTGCCGACGATGCACGAAATAGACGATCGACCCCGAGACCGCGAACACGCCGAGCATGATGTAGAGGAAATTGTTCGCGATATCGCCCATCGCCGCCTCGAGCGCGTGGCCGAACATGTAGCCGAAGCCCGCGAACGACAGCGCCCAGACGAACGCCGCGATGAAGTTCAGCACCGCGAAGCGCAGCGGATGCACGCGCGCCATGCCCATCGCGAACGAGGCGAAGTTGCGCACGCCGTAGATGAAGCGGAACGACAGGATGAACCACGTGTCGTAGCGCTTGAGCATCTCGAGCGCGCCGTCCACGCCGCCGCGCCAGTGCGGGCGCTTCTCGAGGATGCGCGTGCCGTAGCGCCGCCCCAGCCAGAACCACATCTGGTCGCCCGAGAAGCTGCCGAACCACGCCACCAGCAGCAGGCTCCAGAAATGCAGCGTGCCCTGCTGGGCGGCGGCACCCGCGAAGATCACGAAGGTCTCGCCCTCGAAGAACGTCCACAGGAACATGACGGCGTAGACGAGGGTGCCGTATTCAGCGACCAGACGCTGGATGTCGTTCGAAAATTCCAAGAAACCCATCCCGCCCGGATTGTGGTATCGTGATCGCAGTCCTAAATCGGTCGCGACGTTACCACGTTCCCGGACCGGCGGAAGGGGTTCCGGCCATGACGTTTTGGAGATCGACGATGATGCTGCGCGCAGCTTTCGCGGTTCTGGCGCTGGCGTTCGGTGCCGTACCGGCCCTTGCCGAGGACCCGCGCCCGAACAGTTCGCCCCCCAAGGTCAACAAGGACGCCGACAACATCAACGCGTCCAATCCGCGCGTGTTCCATGCCGGCCCGGGCAAGCCGCTGCAGGGCACGGTCTGGACGCCGCCGTCGGCGGCGGCTGCTGCGAAAAAGGACGACAAGGGCGCCGCCAAGTAGGCGGCCGCCGCGTCAGGGGGCCGGCTTGGCCGTGATCTCGGTGCACTCGGTCGCGCCACCGAGCGTGCGGATGCAGCGATAGCGCGCATTCGGATCAGGTTTCGCCGGCTGCTCGCCATTGAACCGTTCGATCTGGTCGCAGACGAGCGCGCGGTCGCCGGTCATGTACATGCCTTCGCAGCGCCCGGGCAGGAAATTCGGGCCGAGCAGGATAGCGGCGCCGTAGATGCCGGTGCCGACATGGCGCGTGTACGGATCGGTGAAGGTCTTGATCTTGGTCGGAACGTCGCTGAACGGCGGGCTACCCTGCATGTCGGGCAGGTGGCTCGGGTCCGAGCAGGCGGCGAGCCCCATGCCCAGAAGGAGCACGGCGGCGGCGGTCCGGAGGCGGGGAGATATCCTGAACATATCTAAAATTTGAACCAAATTAATTAAGAAATCGTGAATCGGCCGCAAGATTCAGCCGTTCGCCTTGTAGAGCGCCAACTCATGGAAAAAGCTGTCGAAAGCGGCCTCGGGTGTCAGGCCGGTCGCGGCCTCGAAGCGCGTGGCGGCCTCGGGCGACAGTTTCCGGACCGGGGCGAACAGGTTGTCGAACACGGTCAGGAAGTCCGCCTTCGTGAACTGGGCGATCTCGAGCCCGTCGCCGATCTGCACGTACTTGTTGGGGGCGAGGCTGATCGACGTCTGCTTGTGCTGCATGATCCGGAAGAGCCATTCGCGGCGCGTGTCGAAGCGCTTGAAGGCGCGCGCGATCTTGACGAGCACCTGCCAGAAGATCGCCTGCGCGCGCGGGTCGGCATAGAACTCGTCCCAGCCGAATGCGGCGCCCATGCGCTCGCGCAGTTCGTCCACCACGACGTTGCACTGCGCGTTCCATTCGTCCTCCTCGTCGCCGACGAGCGAATGAATGAAAAAGAAGAAGTTGTGCAGCATGCCGCGGTCGAGCTGCTGGGACTGGAAGAAGTCCGACAGCGGATGGACCATGAGGCGGCCGAACGAGTTCGTCCGCCGGTTGACCTGCTGGGCGTCGACGATCGTGCTGACGATCTGCGAGAAGACCGCGCGGTAGAAATTGTCCATCTCGCCGGACACCTTCATCGCCTCGGCGATGCGCGAAACTTCCTCGGCGCCGATATTGCCGCCGCGAAGCTCGACCTCCGCCTCCACCGTCTTGACGAAGGCGTCGAGCATCGTGACGACGGCATGCCGGATCTGGAGCGGGCCTTTTGCGAACATGGCGGGCGCGACTGTAGCTGGTGCCGGGCCGGTTGGGAATCCTTCCGGCGCCGCAATCTTGGCGGTGGTGCTAATCTTGCGGCCGGCTGCTAGGCTCGCCGGAACCAAGGAAGAGGAATCGGGGTTGTCGAACGACGCGTCGCTCTATGCCGGCAAGACGATCCTGGTGACGGGTGCGACCGGCCTCTATGGCCGCACGCTGGTGCCGCGGCTGATCGCGCTGGGGGCGCGCGTGCGCACCGTTTCGACCCGGCCGGCACCCGCGGATTTTCCCGGCGGAGTCGAGCATCTGGCCGGCGACCTGACCGACCGGCATTTTGCCGACCGGGCCGCCGCGGGTGCCGACGGGATGTTCCATCTCGCCGGGCGGCGCGGCTCGATCGCCATCCAGATCGCGCGCGCGGCGACGATGCTGGGCGAGAACACGCTAATCTGCATGAACATGCTGGAAGCCGCGCGCCGCGCGAAGATCGCGCGCATCGTCTATGCCAGCACCGTCTCGGTCTATCCGCCGATGGAGGTCTATCGCGAGGACCTGACCTGGTCGGCCAACCCGCATCCGGCCAACGAATACGTCGCGTGGGCCAAGCGGATCGTCGAGAAACTGATCGAGGCGTACCGGATCGAGTACGGCATGGCGAACATCGCCGTCGTACGGCCGGTCAACACGTTCGGGCCCCACGACGACTTCGATCCGAAAACCGCACTGGTGGTGCCCGCGCTCATCTCGCGCGTGCTGTCGGGCGAGAATCCGCTGACGGTCTGGGGCGACGGCACCGCCGTGCGCGACTTCCTCTATGTCGAGGACGCGGTCGACGGGCTGCTTGCGGCCTACGAGCGCGGGCTGGGGGCAGGGCCGGTCAATCTCGGCAGCGGGCGCGGCTTCGCGGTGCGCGAGGTCGTCGCGAGCGTGCTGGCCCATTCGGGCCTGTCGCCGGAGGTGCGCTGGGACGCGAGCAAGCCGGCGGGCGAGGCGCGCAAGGTCGCCGACACGACGCGCGCGCGCGAGATCCTCGGCTTCGCGCCGCGCGTGGGCCTCGACGAAGGGATCCGGCGCACGATCGCGTGGTATCGCGCGGCCCGGAAATAGTCCGGTCGCGGGCGTTCAGCCCAGCGACACGCAGCACAGCAGGATGTCGGGCCGGTCGCCGTCGTCGGACAGCGGCAGCACGATGCGGCGCGCGTAGCGGAAATCGCGGTTGGGGTAGGCGAGCGGCATGTCGAGCGTCATCGGCGTACCGGTTCGCTCGGCGGCATCCAGCCATTCGACGATGGGGCCGACCCGCTCGGGCGACAGCACGTCGTCGAGGAAGCGGTGCGTGACGTCGGCGCCGATCGCGTTGACCAGCTCGGTACCGACCAGCCGGTAGCGGTAGCGCGGCCGCGCGGTCTCGGGCGCGCGCACGATGTCGTGCAGGATCAGGTAGGGCAGGATGCAGCGGTCGATCTCGACCATGTCGATGTCGCGGCGCGATGGCATCGCGCGCCCGGCGCATTTCGAGTGCCAGTAGGCATGGATCTTCTCGAGCATTGGCTCGCGCCCGCCGAAGGGTACCTGCCCGGGCGGGACTGCATCGATATGGCCGTTCATCCGGGGGAATTCTCCAAGGGTCGTCGCGAGCCCCGGAGATAAGGTTCTGCATCGCATATTGCAATGCAGCATCGTATGGAAATCCATATACTTTCGGCTATTCCGGATTGCCGCGGCGCCAAAAACCATAGGTAAAACATAGGTAGCCTAGGCGGCGCCTTCCGGCCTGCGCGTCTGCCATGCGCGACGCATATGGCCGATGGTGCCGGGTGAGGGGATTGAACCCCCGACCTTCGGTTTACAAAACCGCTGCTCTACCGCTGAGCTAACCCGGCAGCGCGCGGGAAGATATCATCGATTTCGGGACGCGGAAGCCCCGATTTGGCGCGCGATCAGCCGTAGAGATATCCGACCGGCTTGCCTTCGGTCCGGAGCGGGCGCGTCTCCGTGCGGGTGATGATCCGGCCGCCCAGCGCGTCGATCTCGTCGCGCTGTGCCGGCGTCCACCGGCGCAGGTTTTCCATGCCCTTGAGCAGGCCGAGGCGCAGGACCTGCGTGTTCTCGCCGATGCCGACGAGCTCGACCGAGTTGCGGCCGGCGGTCACGCAGTCGCCGGTCGCGAGTTCGAAGCGCTTGCCCGCGGCGTCCTTGAATTCCGCGGAGCCGCGGATGACGCGGTGGATGACGACCTCCGCCTTCGCGAAGGCGGAGATGTCCGCAGGGCCCGCCGCACTCTTCGGCAGCAGCGGCTGGCCGCGCGGGTCGGTCGCCAGGATGTGGCCGGTCACCAGATGGCCGCTCGGGGTCTCGATCCCCAGATCGCGCACGAAGACGGGCACGTCGGCACGGAGCGTCGCGGCCGGCAGCGGCCTGTAGAGTGCTTCCAGCGACAGCGGATCCTGCAGCCAGAAATCCGCGTCGGCCGGCCGGTCGTGCAGCGGGTGGCGCCAGGCAAGGCGCGGCGTATCGGCCTCGTCCACGCGGTCGCGGCGGACGATCGTCGGATTCGGAAACGTCGTCGGGTCGGTGATGAAGGCTTCGAGGAACTTGCCCGAGTAGCCGAGCGAAATCGGATCGGGCACGACCGTCTGCGGCGTCTTCAGGTTGTCGTCGGTGGGCAGGCCGGACCACGTGTAGAAGAGCTGGCGATGCACGATGGCGCTCTGCAGCATCGCGGCACCGGGGCCGACGTAAAAGAACCGCCCGTCGTAATCGAACGTGAACATGCCCGACGTGACGAGCACGAGCTGGAAGCCGCCCGGCGGCAGATGGAGATGGAAGTCGGTCGGGCCGGTGTCCTGCCGGTGGATCGGCAGGTTCGTCGCGACCTCGTGCAGCAGGAACGTCTCGTTGTTCGCCTGGAAGCCCTTTTCGGCGCGGTTGTAGAGGGCCTGCGGGCGATAGGTCGCCGTGTATTCGGCATCCTTGTCGCGATCGATGGCGACGAAATCCTGCCGGTTCAGGCGGATCGGATCGCCGCCGGGTCGCGCGAGGCCGGAAAGACTGAAATCGACCGCAGCATGCACGTTCATGGCATTCTCCGTCCGTCCGGGATTTGATTTATTGTGCGACGCACAAATTCCGGATGCAACGTCAAATAATGTGCAGTATTCGGCGTGTTTGCCTTATTTTTAAGGCTTCAATGCAAATGTCGTCGTTCAACCGAAATGTACGCTTTTTGAGCATATTGTGCGACGCACAAGCCGAAGATCGGCGCGACGTGCCTGATTTTTGGAAGGCCGGCTATTCGTTGGCCAGAATCGTGTTCCGCACCAGCGGGTAGATCTGTCCGGCCCAGCGCTTCCCGGCGAACACGCCGTAATGGCCCACGCCGGCCTGCATATAGTGTTTCTTGCGATAGGGACGCACGCTCGCGCACAGGTCGTGTGCCGCCAGCGTCTGCCCGATCGCGCAGATGTCGTCGCGCTCGCCCTCGACCGTGAACAGCGCGGTGCGGCGGATCGCCTTGGTGTCGACCTTGCGCCCGCGCCACTCGAGCTCGCCCTTCGCCAACTGGTATTTCTGGAACACCCGCTCGATCGTCTCGAGATAGAACTCGGCCGTCATGTCGAGCACGGCGAAGTACTCGTCGTAGAAGGCCTTGATCGTGCTGGCCTGCTCGTTGTCGCCCTTGGCGAGCGCGCGCAGCAGGTCGCCCTGCGCCTTGATGTGGCGCTCGGCATTCATGCTCATGAAGGCCGTGAGCTGCAGGAATCCCGGATAGACGCGCCGCATGGCGCCGGGATAGCGCAGCGGCACGCGGCTGATCAGGTTGTTCTCGAACCAGCTCATCGGCCGGCCCGTGGCGAGCTTGTTCACCTTGGTCGGATTGACGCGGCAGTCGACCGGCCCCGCCATCAGGGTAAGGCTGAGCGGCTGGGCCGGATTGTCGTCCTCCGCCATCAGTGCTGCGGCGGCCAGCACCTGCACGCAGGGTTGGCAGACCGCGACGACATGCGAGCCCGGCCCCATCTTCTCGAGGAAGCGCACGAGGTGCTCGACATATTCGTCGAAGCCGAAGCGGCCGTTCCAGATGCCGACGTCGCGCGCGTTGTGCCAGTCGGTGATGTGGACGTCGTGGTCGGGCAGCAGCACGCGGACCGTGTCGCGCAGCAGGGTGGCGAAGTGCCCCGACAGGGGCACAACCAGCAGCACCTTGGGCTGCACGGGCGCACCTTCCTTGACGAAGCGCAGCAGCGTGGCGAAGGGTGTTGCCGCCACCACTTCTTCGGTGACCGGCACCGTCTCGTTGCCGCACACGACTTCGTCGATGCCGAAGGATGGCCGGCGGTGGCTGAACGCCGCCCGGGTCATCATCTCGCACAGCGCGCTGACCGCCCGCCACCGGTCGACGCTCGCGTCGCCGCCCAGCAGGAACCCCCTGCCGGCAGCCGCCGCCCAGACACGCATCGGGAGCATGACGTCGGCGGAAGATTGATAGAGGGCGTACAACATTTGCGGCGACAGGCTCGGAATTTGCATTTCCCGGCGGGCATGGCCGAAGCTTCTCTCACAGTCAGTAGCAAGAACTATTCCTCTTGGTCTTTGCGCGGCTGGCTGCTGTGCAAGATGGCCGGACTGGATTTCGAGGAGAAATTGGCGCCGCTGGATGATCCGGCGACCCGCGCCGAGCTCCTGCACCTGTCCCCGTCCTTCCTGGTGCCCTGCCTGGAGCACGGGCCGGTCAAGGTCTGGGACACGCTTGCGATCGCGGAATACCTGCACGAGCTGAAGCCCAAGGCCGGCCTGTGGCCGACCGACCCGGTCGCCCGGCCGCATTGCCGCGCGGTCTGCGGCGAGATGCATTCGGGCTTCGCGAATCTCCGCTCGGCCCTGCCGATGAACCTCAAGGTCCGGCACGAACGGTTCAAGATCTGGGCAGGTGCCCAGGCCGACATCGACCGCGTCACCGCGATCTGGCGCGACTGCCTGCAGCGCTATGGTGGCCCGTACCTGTTCGGCAAGAAGCCGACCGTCGCCGACGCGATGTATGCGCCGGTTTGCACGCGCTTCGCCACCTACGACGTGCAGCTCGATCCGGCGTCGGCCGCCTATCGCGACCTGATGCTGAAATTCCCGCCGCTGGTCGAATGGACCGCGGCCGCGAAGGACGAACCCGACGACGTCGAGGAACTGGACGTCGAGTTCTAGCGGGTCCAGGCACCCGCACCGCCGCCGTCGGCCGCCTGCAGCAGCGTGACGTTCAGGGCCGTGCGGACGGCGAAGCCGTAGCGTTCGTAGAGCGCGATCGCGCCGGCGTTGTCGGCATAGACATGCAGGAACTGCCGGTCGCCGCGCGCGGCGATCCAGCGCATCATCTCGGCGAACAGGATCTGCGCGTGGCCCTTGCCGCGATGGTCGGGATGCACGCACACGGCGCTGATCTCGGTGAAGCCGTCGAAGCGCATGCGTTCGCCCGCCATCGCCGCGAGCCTTCCGCCTTCGCGAATGCCGATATAGCGGCCAAGCTCATGCGTGCGCGCGAAGAACGGGCCGGGCTTGGTCAGCGCCGTCAGTTCCACCATCTCGGGCGCGTCGGCGGCACCCAGCGTCAGGAACGGCGCCGTCGGGGCCGGCGGCATGTCGCCGATCGCGACCATCTGCAGGACCTGCGCGGTGAACTTGACCGCGAGCCCGTCGACCGGCGGCGGCATGCGCGTCGCCGGCGTCAGCACCGCAGCCGGGCTTTCGCTTGCCAGCGCGCGCAGCTCGCCGAGCGCCTCCGGGCTTTCGTCGCGCAGTGCTGCGAAGGGCGCGATGGCGGGCAGATAGCGAAGTGTTCGCGGTCCGCCCTGCGCCAAATGGCGGTGGTTCGTCGCCAGCGACGCCAGGATGGGGCTGTCGAGTGCGGCGGTTTCGCTTTCGGTCAGTCTGAAATCGGGCATGGCGGGCAAATTATTTGCGCGCGCGCGCGGCCGCAAGCCCGACCTGCGGCAATGCGGGCCGCCCCAATGTCGCCCCGTTGATACGTTCGGCGCGCACCGGGGAGCCCGCCCAGGGCCTCCCGGTGCCACCGTCCGGCGCCGTCAGGTGGCCCGCATGGTGTGCGCTTGCCCCGCGAGAACGGTGTCGTCGGCCGGTACCTGCCGGCGGCGGCGTCCCAGCAGCGGTTTCGTCACGTCGGCGAACGCGGCTTCGCGCGCCTCGGCGAGCAGTTCCCGGCGCGGCATCGTCGCGAGCAGGAATTCGTTGTCGTCGCGGTAGACCGCAAGCTCGTTGCGCCGGAAGCCGTACCAGTCGAAGCCGTGGATGCGGAACGTCGAACGCTCGACGATCGAGACGGTCGCCTTGTAGCGCCAGTGCGTGGCGACGAAGAAGAGCGAGGCGCGCACGATCGCCCGGTAGATCAGCGGATCGCCCGAGACGTTCATCCCGCCGCCCATCCACGCGATGTGGTCGGACCCCAGTTCGCTCGCCGACGGTGCCGTCACCTCGCAGCGCCGCCCTTCGCGGCGCATCTCCGAAGCCCGTTCGCCGTACCAGAAGGAAAGATCTTCCATCTCCTCCTTCAGCGTGCGTTCGAGCCAGATGCGCCTTGCGCCGACCATCGCGGTGGGCCGGTTCTCGCCGTGACGCGTCGCGATGAAGGCGACGAAGTCGGCCGGCCCGACATCGGGGTGGTAGGCCGTGTCCTGCACCGGCGGCATGCGGATCGCGGTACGCTTCTCGTCGGGCAGGCTTTCCCAGAAGCTCCGGATGTCCGACATGTCGCGGGAGACCGAGACGCGATAGCCGAGAGCCTCGAAGCTCCCGTTGATGCGGGCCCAGCTGCGGAACGCGAATTTGCGTTCGCAGGCGGATTTTTCCGGTTCGAAGGCGTCGATGAATTCCATTTGGCCGTCCTTTCCGTTTGGAGGGGCGGCAAACGGCCGTCGGAGAGCTACATCATGGCCGGGACGGGCGGCGCGCCATTCGGTCCCGGGGGCATGCGGCCGCTGCCGACGAATCAGTGCGCGACCTGGCGCTTCAATAGCGAGGCTTCCGCAGGGCAGTTCTGATGGCTGTGGAAAACGCGCCGCCGCGCGTCAGTTCAGGTTCGGCGAGACCGAATCCTTGAGGATCTTCGACGTCGTGAGCACGAAGTGCCGGCCGTCGAGGCGGAACGGCATGGCGAGGCGTTCGTAGAGCGTCTTGCGGAAGCCGAAATCGACGCCGATGCGCGAGACGGTCGGACGCTCGTCGCGCGACGCCTTCACGATGTGCCGGTCGACCATGGCGGAATACTGGATGTGGTTCGTGCGGTCGAGCACGCGCATGCCGATCTCGGACTGGGTGGGCGCGTTGAATTTCGAGCCGATGTGGTAGCAGAAGGCTTCGCCCGAGCGCACGGAGAAGAGCGAGCTTTCGCCGTCGCTCAGCATGCGCACCAGATGCGACAGCGGATCGTCGAAGAAGCGCGATTCCAGCACGCGGCGCAGGTTCGCGTCGGCATCGCCGACCGCGACCTCCTCGTCGACCCAGCCGGCGGGCGTGCGCCGCGAGGCGCGGATGCGCCGTTCGACGATGCGCCGCGCATCGGAGAGCGATTCCAGGACCGGCGCTTCGTCCTCGACATGGATCCGCACGCGGTCGTAGGGCATCGTCTCGAGCACGGCGAGCGCCTTGACGCAGGCCCGCGCGTCGACATGCGTGCGGTCGAAGGCGAGATAGCCGAAGCCGTCGCGCTCGCCCACGGCGATCCAGCCGTAGCCGCGGCACACATAGCCGATCGCGTTGCCGCGGTCGCCGGCCGGGATGCCGGCCACGCGCCGCGCCGTCGTCGCGAAATCGTCGACGACCGGAACGCACGTGCCGTCGTCGAGGCACCAGACCGGGCGGAACGGTTCGGGCTGGCGCACGCCGTTGGCGACCAGATCGCGCAGGTCGCCGATCTGCGCGCGGATCTCCTGCAGTTCGGGCGAGGACTTGGCCGTCGTGAGGCCGGGGAGGATTTCCTGAAGGAACTCGTCGGCATCGGGCAGCGTGCGCGCGACCTTGTAGACGAGCTCGATGTCGAGCTTGCGGGTCTCGCCCGATTTCAGTCGCTCGACCGAAATGGCGCTGCAGCCGCCGATCCGCGCGATCGCCTTAAGCGAAATGTGCCGCCGGGCCGCCGCCTGAAAGAACAGATCGCTGATTCTGGAGCGCATTTTCCGGACTTCGCTCTCTTTATTGCAGGAGCTAACGAAGCCTACGACAAAATCGACGGGATCGCCATAGAGCAGGCATCCCGCGCATGTTCAGCGCGGCGGAATGCCGGGGGCGCCGGCAAGGCCGGCTGCCTGAATTCCGGTCAGCGCGCAGGCCTCGTCGCGGTCGCCGGTGTCGCCGGAGATGCCGACCGCGCCGACGAGGCTGCCGTCGCCGGCCAGGATCAGCACGCCGCCGGGCGACGGGATCGTCCGGCCGGCGCTTGCGGCGGAAATCGCGGTCAGGAAGGCCGGCGATTTGGCCGCGCGGTCGGCCAGTTCGCGGGTCCCGAACCCCATGCCGAGGGCGCCCCACGCCTTCCCGTAGGCGATTTCGAACCGCAGGATGCCCGACCCGTCCTCGCGCATCGCCGTCACGACATGACCGCCGGCATCGAGGACGACGACCGTCAGCGGGGCCAGTGCGAGGCGCCTGCCTTCCTGGAGGGCAACGGTGGCGATCTTGGAGGCAGCGGACAGCGTCAGGTTCGGCATGCGGGCGGTCTCCGGGGCGTTGGGATGGATGTAGTACTCTGTGAATAAACGATATTTCTGGAAACCGGGCGCGGCGCGGGCTACGGATTGCATCTGCGGATACCGGCGTTCGCGCGGTGCCCGAGTGGGCCCCGTGCAAACACTATCAGTGTGGCATATGGTTTCACGCGCGGATTGTCATACAATTGGAACAGATCGGACATAAAGCGGCGTCAGGTTCCGGAATATGAGCAAGGCGCCCGAACGATCCAATCACGAACGAACCCACCCAAATGAGGCGAGGCAGAAAATGAACAGGAACGTAGTGAAGAGCGGCACGGCGATGGCGCTGGCCATCGCGGCGATGTCGCTGGTGGCCGCCGGCGCGGACGCGCAGCAGCGCACGCGCATCACGGTCTATACGGCCATCGAGAACGAACAGCTTCAGCCCTTCAAGGACGCCTTCGAGAAGGCGACCCCCGATGTCGAGATCGCCTGGGTGCGCGACTCCACGGGCACGCTGACCGCCCGCTTCCTCGCCGAGAAGGACAATCCCCGCGCCGACGCGATCTGGGGCCTGGCCGTCACGTCGCTGCTTGCGTTCGAACAGCAGGGCCTGCTCGCGGACTACAAGCCCAAGGAATATGACCGCCTCAAGCCCGGCTTCCGCGACGCTGCCGCACCGTTCACGTGGCACGGCATCGACGCCTTCGCCGCGGCCGTCTGCTTCAACACGGCGGTCGCCAAGGCGGCCAACCTGCCGACGCCGAAGACCTGGGCCGACCTCCTCAACCCGGCCTTCAAGGGCAAGATCGTGATGCCGAACCCGGCCTCTTCGGGCACGGGCTATCTGACGGTCGCCGCCTGGCAGCAGATCATGGGCGACGGTCCGTCGTGGGCCTACATGGACAAGCTGCACGACAATGTCGGCGTCTACACGCATTCGGGCTCTGCCCCGTGCGTGCAGGCCGCGCGCGGCGAGTTCGCGATCGGCATCAGCTTCGACATGCGCGCCGCTTCGGAAAAGACGAAGGGTGCGCCGCTCGACATTGTCGTCCCGACGGACGGCGTGGGCTGGGAAATGGAAGGTTCGGCCATCGTCAAGGCGACGAAGAATCTTGCCGCCGCCCAGAAGCTGATCGATTTCTCGGCCTCGGTTCCGGCCAACGAAATCTACGCCAAGTACTACAACATCGTTGGCCACACGGCCGTGAAGGGCAACGCGCCGAACTATCCGGCCGAGACCGAAGCCCGGCTGATCAAGGCGGACTTCGCCAAGATCGCCGCCGACCGGTCGAAGACCCTCGCCGAGTGGACGAAGCGCTACGACGGCAAGTCGGCCCCGAAGTAAGATACCAACTCTCCGGGAACCGGAATCCCCCCGCGCCACCCGGCGCGGGGGTACCGGTCTAGTGCCTGAAACATGTCCGATTCCGCCTATCTCGTCGTCGACAAGGTCACCAAGAGCTTCGGCCAGTTCCAGGCCGTCCGCGAAGCGAGCTTCACCGTAAAGCGGGGCGAGTTCGTCTGCTTCCTCGGCCCGTCGGGCTGCGGCAAGACCACGCTGCTGCGCATGATCGCCGGGCTCGAGACCATGACCGGCGGCCGCGTCGTCCAGGACGGCCGCGACATCTCGTGGCTGCCGCCCTCGCAACGCGATTTCGGGATCGTCTTCCAGTCCTACGCGCTGTTCCCGAACCTGACCGTGTTCGACAACGTCGCCTACGGCCTGCGTGGCCGCGGCAAGAGCGCTGCCGAGATCGCCGGGCGCGTCGACGAGCTGCTGACGCTTGTCGGGCTTCCGGGCGAAGCGAAGAAATATCCCTCCCAGATTTCCGGCGGCCAGCAGCAGCGCGTGGCGCTGGCTCGCGCGCTCGCCATCTCGCCGGGCCTGCTGCTGCTCGACGAGCCGCTCTCCGCACTCGACGCGCGCGTGCGCGTCTATCTGCGCCACGAGATACGCGAACTGCAGCGCCGCCTCGGCGTGACGACGATCATGGTCACCCACGATCAGGAAGAAGCGCTGACGATGGCCGACCGCATCGCCGTGATGAATTCCGGCCAGGTCGAGCAGTTCGACTCGCCGGCGGCCGTCTATGCGGTCCCGTCGACGCCGTTCGTCGCCGACTTCGTCGGCACCACCAACATCCTGCGCGCCAAGCTCGCGTCGCCGGGACGCATCGTTTCGGGCGGGGTCGAGATCGAGACGCCGACGCCGCCCGAGCTGTTCCCGGGTGCGGACCTGCGCGTCTGCGTGCGGCCGGAGGACGTCATGGTCCGCGGCGTTGGCGAGAACACGCCCAACCGCGTCGACGTGACGGTCGAGGAACTCGTCTTCATGGGATCCTTCAGCCGCGCGAAGCTCGCGGGGCCGAAGGGCATGTCGATCAGCGCCGATTTCTCCGCCAATCTCCTGCGCGACCACGCGCTGGCCACCGGCTCGCGCATCAAGGTCGCGCTGCCGGCAGACCGGCTTCGCGTCTTCCCGGGCTGAGAACCGTCTTGCGCACCAGTCTCGACAGGGACGCGATAAGCCAGCGGGCTGCCCTGCTGTTCGCGGGCGCGATCCTGCTCGTGATCCTCGTCCTGCCGCTCGCCACGCTGTTCGAGAAGAGCTTCCAGAACCGCGACGGCGCCTTCGTCGGGCTCGACAATTTCGTGCGCTATTTCGCCACGCCGTCGCTGGTCGTGTCGCTGTGGAACACGCTGTGGGTCTCGCTGCTGGCCACATGCATCGTGGTGCCGCTGGCCTTCGTCTATGCCTACGCGATCCGGCGCACGACGATGCCCGGCAGGCACGTGTTCCGCGCCCTTGGCCTCGTGCCGATCCTGGCACCCTCGCTGCTGCCGGCGATCGCGCTCATCTACCTGTTCGGCAACCAGGGCATCGCGCGCTTCATGCTGATGGGCGAGAGCGTCTATGGCCCGATCGGCATCGTCATCGCGCAGGTCTTCTTCTGCTTCCCGCACGCCTTCCTGATCCTGTCGACCGCACTCGCCATCGCCGACCGGCGCCACTACGAGGCGGCCGAGGTGCTGGGTGCCGGCTCGCTTCGCGTCTTCCTGACCGTCACGCTGCCGGGCGTGAAGTACGGCATCGTCAGCGCGTTCTTCGTCGTCTTCACGATGGTGGCGACCGATTTCGGCATCCCGAAGGTGATCGGCGGCCGCTTCAACGTGCTGTCGACCGACGTCTACAAGCAGGTCATCGGCCAGCAGAATTTCGAGATGGGTGCCGTCGTCGGCATGGTGCTGCTGATCCCGGCCGTGCTCGCCTTCATCGCGGATCGCTGGGTCGCGCGCCGCCAGGTCGCCCTGCTCAGTGCGCGCGCCGTCCCCTTCGAGCCGCAGAAGCACACGCTGCGCGATGCGCTGCTGTTCGCCTTCTGCGCGCTGATCGCCGTGTGCATCCTCGTCGTGCTCGGGATCTGCATCTGGGCAAGCCTCATCACCTACTGGCCCTATAACCTGTCGCTGTCGATGCGCAACTACGCCTTCGCGAACGCCGACGCGTCGGGCTGGGGCTCGTATTTCAACTCGCTGACGATGTCGGTGCTGGTCGCGACGATCGGCACGGTCGTGATCGCCTTCGGCGCCTGGCTCGTCGACAAGACGCGCGGGGCGGAGTTCCTGCGCGGCGTGGTGCACCTGCTGGCGATGATCCCGCTCGCGGTACCCGGCCTCGTCCTCGGCCTTGCCTACATCTTCTTCTTCAATTCGCCGAAGAACCCGCTCGTCTTCATGTACGGGACGATCGGCCTGCTGACGCTCAACACGATCGCGCACTTCTATACGGTGGCGCACCTGACGACGCTGCAGGCCCTCAAGCAGCTCGATCCGGAGTTCGAGAGCGTGTCGGCTTCGCTGAAGATATCGGTCTGGCGCACGGCATGGCAGGTCACGCTGCCGGTGACCTCGCCGGCCCTGCTCGACGTGTGGTTCTACATGTTCGTCAACGCGATGACGACCGTGTCGGCCGTGGTCTTCCTCTATGGCCCCTTCACGAAGCTCGCGTCGGTCTCGATCATCAACATGGACGAAGCCGGCTTCACCGCCGCCGCCGCCGCCATGGGCTGCACGATCATCGCGACGTCGGCCGCGGCCAAGATCCTCCATTCACTGCTTGCCGAGTGGCTCGCCCGGCGCACGCAGGCCTGGCGCTCGCGGTGAGCGCGCTGCCCGCGCATGTCCGGGCGGTGCTGTTCGACAAGGACGGCACGCTCGTCGATTTCGACCGCACCTGGTCGGGCACGATGAAGGTCGGCGCACGCGACTTCGCCGACGGCAACGAGGCGCTCGCCGTGCGCCTGTGCGAGGCGGTGGGCTGGGACGAGGCGGCCGGCACCTTCGCCGCCGACGCGTTCTTCGCCAACAATCCGAATGCCGCCATCGCACGGCGCTGGCGCGAGCTGCGCGGGCTGCCGTTCTCCGACGGCGACGCGACCCGCCTCGACGCGCTGTTCGCGCGCGCGATTCTCGCGAACGTGACGCCGCTGGGCGATCTGGCGGGGACGGTGGCGCGTCTCGGTGCGCGCGGGCTCGTGCTCGGCGTGGCGACGAACGACAGCCGGGAATCGGCGGTCGAGCAGCTTGCTGCCCTCGGCGTGGGCGACGCGTTCGTCTTCGTGACCGGCTATGACGGGCCGAGCAAGCCGAAGCCCGATCCGTCCGCCGTGTTCGATTTCGCGCGGCTCGCGGGCGTGGCGCCGTCCGAAGTGGCGGTCGTCGGCGATTCGCTCAACGACCTGCATCTGGCGGGTGCTTCGGGTGCCTATTCGATCGCTGTCGCGCGCGATCCGGCACATCGGGCGCAGCTCGCCCGGCTTGCCGACATCGCCATCGAAGGAATCGAAGGGCTCTAGGCGAGGATCTTCGCGCGCTTGGGATCGACCGCCGAACCGTCGATCCGTTTGGCCGGCCAGCGCTTCGTGAAGGCCTCGATCTCGTAATCCGCGTGGCCGGCCGCGTCGGTCGGAACGTAGCCGAACCCGATCGCCTTGCCGATCGTATGGCCCCAGCCCGCCGACGACGTGACGCCGACGACCTTGCCGCCCAGCACGATCGATTCGCCGCCATAGAGCTGCACGGGCGCATCGACGGTCAGCGTGATCAGCTTGCGCCGTGGCCCTTCGGCCTTCGCCTTTTCCAGTGCCGCGCGGCCGACGAAGTCGGACTTCTTGGCGAGTGCCACCGCGAAGCCGAGGCCCGCCTCGTAGGGCGTGTAGTCCGGCGTGATGTCGGCACCCCAGTAGAGATAGCGCTTTTCCAGCCGCAGCGAGTCGATGGCGCGGTAGCCGGCATCGGCCAGCCCGTGCGCCTTGCCCGCCTCGGCGAGCAGTTCGTAGACGTGCTGCGCGTACTCGACCGGCATGTGCAGCTCCCAGCCGAGCTCGCCCACATAGGTCACGCGCATCGCCAGCACGGGCGCGAAGCCGATGCGGATTTCCTTCGCCGTCATGTACGGGAACGCGGCGTTCGACACGTCGCCGTCGGCGACCGCCGACAGGATGTCGCGCGAACGCGGGCCCGCGAGGTTGATCGTCGCGCGTCCGGACGTGACGTCGGCGACGTGGACCGAGCCGTCCTTCGGCAGGTGGCCGCGGATCCACGCGATGTCGCGCACGCCGAAGGCACTGCCTGTGACCATGTAGAAGCGGTCCTCGTCGAGCCGGACGAAGGTCAGGTCGGCCTCGATGCCGCCGCGCGCGTTGCACAGCTGCGTGTAGATCAGGCTGCCCGCCGGCTTGTCGACGTCGTTGGCCGCGATGCGTTGCAGGGCGGCGAACGTGCCGGAGCCAGTGAACTCGAATTTCGAGAACGAGCTCTGGTCGATCACGACCGCGCGTTCGCGCGCGGCCTTGCACTCGCCCGCCACGTGCTGGAACCAGTTGGGCCGCGATTCGAACGAGGGCTTGTCCACGGGTTCAACGCCGGCGGGAGCGAACCAGTTCGGCCGTTCCCAGCCGAAGCGCGAACCGAAGACCGCGCGCTTTTCCTTGAGCGCGCCATAGAGCGGGCTGCGCCGGCCGCCGCGGGCACTTTCCAGCTCCTCGATCGGATAGTGGATCTGGTAGTAGCGCCAGTAGCTGTCGACGCTGCGCTCGGCGAGATACTTGGCCGACATGTGGTGTGCGCCGAAGCGGCGCACGTCGAAGGCCCACAGATCCATCGACGGTTCGCCCGCGACGATCCATTCGGCCATCGCCTTGCCGGCACCGCCGGACGCCGCGATGCCCGACGTGAAGCCGCACGCCACGTAGAAGTTTTCGCGCTCCGGGGCGAGCCCCATGATCGGCTCGCCGTCGGGCGAGATCGGGATCGGGCCGTTGATGACCGTGCGGATGCCGATCTCGTTGAGGATCGGCAGGCGCTCGGCCGCCGGCAGCAGGAAGGCCTCGAGCCGGTCCTGGTTGGGCGGGAACAGTTCGCGCCCGAAATCGAACGGCATGCCCTTGGCGCCGAAGGTCGGCGTGCCCTGTTCCCAGCCGCCGATGGCCAGCGCCCCCGGCTCGGGCTTCAGGTAGAAGATCTTGTCGGGGTCGCGCAGCGTCGGCAGGCCCTTGGGGATGTCGTTGCGCTTCTCGGTGATCAGGTACTGGTGCTCGACCGCACCTGCGGGCACGCGCACGCCGGCCATCGCGGCCACGTCGCGTGCCCAGATGCCGGCGGCATTGACGACGATCTCGCACGCGATGTCGCCCTTGTCGGTGCGCACGCCCGTGATGCGGCGCTCCTTCGTCTCGAAGCCCTTCACGAGGATGCCTTCGACGAACTTCACGCCGTTCTTGCGCGCACCCTTGGCGTAGGCGTGCGTCAGGCTCGACGGATCGACCGACCCGTCATTCGGCACGAAGACGGCGCCGACGACGTCGTCGAGCGAGATCAGCGGGAACTTCTCCTGCGCTTCCTTCGGCGACAGCGTGTGCAGCTCGAAATCGAAGCTGCGCGCGGTCGTCGCCATACGCTTGAGCTCGCTCCAGCGCTCCTGCGAGGAAGCGAGGCGCAGGCTGCCGACCGGCTTCCATTCCACCGCCTGGCCCGTCTCTTCCTCGAGCTTCGCGTAAAGCTGGGCCGAGTACTGCATGAGCCGCGTGAGATTGCGCTTCGAGCGCAGCTGGCCCACGAGGCCGGCGGCATGCCAGGTCGAACCGTGGGTGAGGGCGGCCTTCTCGAGGACGACGACGTCGCGTTCGCCGAGTTTTGCCAGGTGATACGCGATGGAGCAACCGACCGCCCCACCACCGATGACCACGATTCGCGCGTGGCCGGGAAGGTCAGCCACGCAGTTCTCCGATGTACCAGTCGTCGAAATGGGTCACGTTGCGCTCGCGCAGGGTGGAGTAGGGGCCGGGCAGGTAGCCGGGCGAGCTGACGCCCGCCTGCTGGTCCTCGCAGATCTTCCAGTCCTGCCGGTTCGTGATGTCCCAGATCGGCAGCAGCTTGTCGAGCGTGTAATCCTTGCCCTCGACGGCCGTGGCGTCGACCAGCCAGTAGCCACGCACATGCGTCTCGCCCGGGCCGATCGGCGTCAGGCGCGCGGCGGCCGCGAAGTCGCAGTTCGTGTGCTGCCAGAAATTCGGGAACACGGTCGTGCGCAGCGTGCCGCTGTCGGGCTCCTTGATGTCGCCCATCAGCTTCGACACCATCTGGCCATCCATGCTCTGCGTGACGAAGCCTTCGCGCACCGGCGTGCGGTGGCAGCGCCAGTTGACGCCGGTCATGTTCGAGCTGGCGTCGCCGGTGTCGAGACCGAGTGCCGCGAAGCGCACGTTCGCCTTCTCGATGATCGCTTCCATGCCAGGCAGCAGCGTCGGATCGACGATGGCGTTGTCGCGCTGCACGTCGTAGGCGGCGGTGTTGTATTCCTTGTGGTTGGCCGGGCAGTGGTAGCACTCGCGGTTGTTCTGGAAGACGACCTTCCAGTTGGCCTTCACCACGTATTCGATCTTATGCGCGATCTTCGCGCGGTCGATCGCGTGCGGCTTCATCTTGCGCCGGATCGTGTCGGCGGCATCCGTGAAGTCCGGCGGATTGTCGGTCAGCGAGAAGAACAGCAGGCCGCCCGCGTCGATCAGCTTCACCGGGCGCAGGCCGAGTTCCGAACGGTCGACGCCGAATTCCTTGCGGGGATCGAACATCAGGCTGCCGTCAAGCCTGTAGGTCCATTTGTGGTAGGGGCACGCCAGCACGCTGCTGTGGCCGTGCTCGGTGAGGCAGACCTTGGAGCCGCGATGGCGGCATACATTGTGGAAGGCGCGGATGACGCCGTCCTGGCCGCGCACGACGACGATCTCCGCACCCGCGACCGCATAGGTCATGTGGTCGCCGGGCTTCGCCACCTCGAAACCGTATCCGATGAACAGCCAGTGCCGGTGATGGATGCGCGCGACGTCGGCCGCGAACAGCGCGTCGTCGACATAGAATTCCCGCGTCAGGGACCGGCCGGAGACATGTCGGGCGACCGCCCCTGCGGCCACGGGCGCCAGTGCGCCCGGTGAATCGCGACCCGATCCGTCCATCTCGGTCCCCTCTCGAATGTTACAGTTACGTTACCACAGGCAAGTGGCCGCGCAACATACGCAGACACAATATATGGCGAATGCGACGGTCCTGCCGTCGCTTTTCAGCCGACGCGGAAATGCAGGTTTCCGCCAAGCGTCCGGACAAGCGCACGCGGCACGGCGGCGACCGGAACGTCGTGGAGATAGGCAAGCCTGCC
The DNA here is from genome assembly GCA_965279565.1 of Tagaea sp. Classification (GTDB taxonomy): domain Bacteria; phylum Pseudomonadota; class Alphaproteobacteria; order CACIAM-22H2; family CACIAM-22H2; genus Tagaea. Next base: position 2,280,729 of record OZ257249.1, read on the forward strand.
GTCGGCGATGTCGAGGTCGTAGCGCCCCGGCGCGACCGTGCGACGCGCGCGGAGCAGCACGCCGAAGCGCGCCGGGCCTTCGCCGGGAGCCGCGAAGATCCGCACGCCGAGATAGAGGACCGCGACGATGCGGACCTTGAGCCGCCGTCCGGCGGCGTCGACGAGGCAAGCCGTCTCGCCGCAGGCTTGCGCGAATTCGAACACCGACGGGACCTTGCCGGCCGGAATCCAGGGTTTCGTGCGCATGCCGGCAAGTGCGCGTCCGTCGAGCACGACGGGCGACGGACGGCGCAGCCGCCGCTTCATGGCGGATGGAATCCGGAACCGGGGAACACAACGGAAGCTATATGCGATTAAAAAAGAAAATCAACTTTAAATAACTATCCGCGCGACGCGCCCGGCCGCGCGCGGGTAACCATCCACGAAAGTATCGCGACCGGCAGCAGGCCGACCGCGACGATCGCGACCGCACCGGTCGAGGCCTGCGCCAGCCTTTCGTCGGACGCGAGCTGGTAGACGCGCACGGCCAGCGTGTCGAGGCCGAAGGGCCGCACGATCAGCGTCGCGGGCAGTTCCTTCAGCACGTCGACGAACACGACCGTCGCGGCCGTCAGGACCGAGCCCCACATGATCGGCGCATGGACACCCGCGAGGATCCGCGTCGGGCCGGCGCCGAGGCTGAGGGCGGCTTCGTCCATCGAGCGCGTGATCTTGCCCATGCCGGCCTCGACCGGCCCGAAGCCGACGGCCATGAAGCGCACGGCATAGGCGTAGAGCAGGGCGACGAGCGATCCCGACAGGACCAGTCCGGTCGACACGCCGAAGGTCGCGCGCATGAACCCGTCGAGCGCGTTGTCGAAGGCCGCGAGCGGGATCAGCACGCCGACGGCGATCACCGAGCCGGGGATCGCGTAGCCGATCGTCGCGAGGCGCACGGCCGCACGCACGAGCCGGTCGCGCGTCAGGCGCTGGGCATAGGCGAGGCCGACGGCGATCGCGACCGTCGTCGCGGCCGCGGCGGCGGCCAGGACGAACGAGTTGCCCGCATATTCGAGAAACCGCCTGCCGAAGAGCGGATCGCCGGCCGTGGCGCTCATGTGGACGAGGATCGCGGCGGGCACGACGAAGCCGAGCAGTACGGGCAGCGCGCACAGCGTTCCGGCGGCGAGGGCGGCGAAGCCGCGCAGCTCGAGCGGCGCGATCGGCCGGTAGCGCCGCGACGTGTGGTGATAGCGCGCCTCGCCGCGCGAGTGGCGTTCGAGCCAGATCAGCAGCAGCACGAAGCCGAGCAGCGCCGTCGCGAGCTGGGCCGCCGCAACGCGGTTGCCCATGCCGAACCAGGTCCGGTAGATCGCGGTCGTGAACGTGTCGACGCCGAAATACTGCACGGTGCCGAAATCGGCGAGCGCTTCCATCAGCGCCAGCGCCACACCCGCCGCGACCGCCGGACGCGCGAGCGGCAGCGCCACGCGCCAGAACGCGCCCCATGCGCCGCGGCCGAGCATGCGGCTTGCCTCCAGCACGCAGACCGACTGTTCGAGGAACGCCGCGCGCGCGAGCAGGTAGACGTACGGGTAGAACACGAGCACCAGCATCGTGATCGCGCCGCCGAGCGACTGGATGTCGGGGAACCAGTAATCCGCGCGCGTCCAGCCGAACGTCGTTCGAAGTGCGGTCTGCAGCGGGCCGGCGAACTGCAGGAAGTCGGTATAGGCGTAGCCGATGATGTAGGCCGGCATCGCCATCGGCATCAGGAGCCCGATCTCGAGCGCCCTGCTGCCGGCGAACCGGCACATCGTGACGAACCACGCGCACGCCACGCCGAGCACGAGCGTGCCCGTCCCGACGCCGAGCAGCAGCAGGGCCGTGTTGGCGAGGATGCCGGGAAGCGTCGTCGACCACAGATGCGCCCATGCGTCGCGCGCGGGCAGCAGCAGGTTGAAGGCGACGGCGGCGAGCGGCAGCAGCACCGCGATTGCCGCGGCGAGGGCGAGATACGCGACCGCCGGCAGGCGGCGCGCGGCGCGCATCGGCAGGAGCGGGTGCGGGGAAGAAGCGGGTGCGAGCGTGTCGGTCACGTGCGGCGGCCAAGGATAAGAACAATTCTCAACCTAGGTCGGATCGCGGGCGAGCGCAAATGCACGTCACACGAGGCTGGACGCGAATTTCAGGTTCTCGAGAACGCGCAGGGCGAGCTGCGATCCGACATAGACGAGAAACGCGTCCGCCATCGCCTTGGCGTAGGCCGGATCGACCGGCACGTCGAGACGTGCGAGGTCGCCGAGACCGCGCCAGATTCCGCGCGCCGCCGGCTCGACCGTCACCGAGATCGTCGGCGGCGGTGTCTCGACCGGCGAACCGTGCTGCCGGCGGGACTGCACCCAGACTTCGGAAATGCGCGTGCGCGCGGCACCGTAGATGCCGCTCCAGTAGAACGCCTTGCGCTCGGCATCGGGGAGCTGGCTTTCGAGGGCACGCGGCAGCCAGGCGTCGTAGAGCAGCGTCGCCACGAGATAGCGCCGCTCCCTGAATTCGCCCTGATCGGCATAGCTGCCCGGATACATGATTCCCACCAAAACAAAATGTAATTTATTAAAATACAAGATAAATACGAAGTCAATGCCCGCGATAACAGCGCAAGGCCGTTACTTCGGATCAGGACGGAAGCGGGCCGGGTTCAGCAGGACCGGGCAGGCGACGACGCGCACGATTTCAGGGTCATAGAGTGCGCGGAGCCGGGCATGCGGAACCGTGTAGCCGTCCTGCAGAACGGCCTCGACGACCCAGCCATAAAGTTCGTGACTGACGAAACGCTGCCCCGGACGGATCGATTCGACATCCATGCCGCAAATACTACGCCATGTCAGTAGCTTGCGCCAAGTGGCGGCAAATTCGCCGGAGACCTATGATCGCCGGATGCGTCTTTGCGCCATCCTCGCCGCCTGCTTCGTGTTCGCCGCGCCGCCGGTCGTGGCGCAGGAACCTGCGCGCACGAACGACCGGCACCTGAACCGGAAGTTCGATGCGGTCGGGCCGACGCCGGCGGTGCTGCCGCCGGTCCGCGAGGCGCCACGCGAACGCCCGGTCTATCTGCGCACGTCGAAGCCGCTTTCCGAGATCGCAGAGCTGGACCAGAAGGCGTCGGCGGCGTGCCGCGTCCACGATTTCGGACAGTTCGAGCAGCATCGCGGGCGGGCATTGATCGCGGGGCGCACCTACGGCGCGGCCGCTTCGGGCAGCGACCTTCTGGCCGACCATCCCAAGCTGGCGGCGCGTCCGCCGGCGGTCTACGTCTTCGAGCATCAGGGGATGACCGCCTGCCGCGTCTGGCGCGTCAAGCCGGCGGCGTTGCGGGCGGCGAACTAGCCTTCGGCGGGCGGGGCCGGCGGCTTGGCCTGGAGATCGCCGAAGATCTTGGTGATGACGTCCTCGAGGCTCTTCTTTTCCTCGTCCTTCAGCTTCACGCCCTCGTCGATGAAATCGACGTTCGACGAGATCTGCCGGATCGCGGCGGCGAGGTAGATGTCCATGATCTCGCGGATCGCGTGGAACGCCTTGCAGTTCACCGAATCCATGCGCGAGTCGAAGATCGCCGTGATCGTTCCGCACCGGTTGAGGGTGTTCTGCAGCTCCAGTCGGCGCTTTTCGTCCATTCCGTCGGCCATGGAGCCTATTTAGGCGCGCTTTCGGCGGGTGGCAACTGTTAACCGGTCCGTGCGGCGTCGGCGCGCATGGCGCGCACAGCCATGGCGTGCAGCAGGACCGAGGCGATCCCGCACAGCATCATCGCCACGGCGAGCGGGCGCATCGTGCCGTCCTGCAGGTGCCCGATGACGAACGTGGCGAGTGCCCCCAGCGACATCTGGAAGCAACCGAGCAGGCCCGAGGCGGAGCCCGCCAGCCGCGGATTCACGCTGACCGCGCCCGCGATCAGGTTGGGCTGCGACAGGCCGTGGCAGAAGCCGATCACGAAGATCGGCACGAAAAGCGCCCAGACCTGGAGCTCGAAGAAGAACGCCCAGACGAGGCCGAAGACCAGGCCCGGGAAGGTCAGCGCGTTTCCCAGCCGCGCCATCCGGTCGAGCCCGATGCGCTGCGAATAGCGGCCGGTCGCGTAGTTCCCGAACAGGTAGCCGAGCGCGCAGCCGGCGAACCAGAAGCCGTATTCGGACGGCGGCCGGCCGAGCACGCTTACCATCAGATAGGGGGCCGCCACGAGGAAGCAGAAGAACGACATCGTGTTGCACGTCATCGCCAGCGTGTAGCCGAGGAAGGCGCGGCTGCGCACCAGCGACGTCCAGCCGCGCACGAGCTGGCCCATCTCGACGTTGGCGATGCGGTTGTGGTTGGTCTCCGGGCAGCGCAGGGCCGCCGCGACCGTGACGGCCGCCACGAAGACGAGGATCACGGCGAAGCTCGCCCGCCACGAGAAATGCTCGTCGAGCAGGCCGCCGATCGACGGGGCGACCATCGGCATCAGCGACATGCCCATCGTGACGTAGGCGATCTCGCTCGCCGCCCGGTCGCGCGAGTGCAGGTCGCGCACGATCGCGCGGGCGAGCACCAGGCCCGCGCACGATCCGAAGGCCTGCGCGAAGCGCCCGGCAAGCAGCCCTTCCATCGAGGTCGCGAACAGGCAGGCGAGGCTGCCCGCAAGGCCGAGGGTCAGGCCGACGAGCAGGACCGGCCGCCGGCCGTAGCTGTCGGAAAACGGCCCGTAGACGAGCTGGCCGACGGCCACGCCGACCAGAAACAGCGTCAAGGCGAGCTGGGCAGTGCCATAGCTCGACTCGAACGCTTCCGCCAGGCGCGGTAGCGAGGGAATGAAGACGTTCAGCGCGAACGGCCCGCAACTGCTGATGCCGACAAGCAGCCAGAGGGGCGGGCGCGCGATCAGGGGCGAGTCTTTCTGCACGGTTGGCGCAATCTAGCGGGCTGGCGCGACCATTGCACTGTAGTTGCACGCGCCTTGCAGGCAGGGCGGGTACACTTGCAACGCATGGCGATCCGGCGCACCTTGCGCCGCATCGCTCCCCCTTCTTTTGGGAACAGTCGGCACGACCATGACCCTGCACGTGGCATTGCACCACCGGACGGCCTACCGCTACGACCGGCTGATCAATCTCGGGCCCCAGATCGTCCGGCTGCGCCCGGCCCCGCATTCGCGCACGCCCGTCCTGTCCTATTCGCTGACGATCGAGCCGAAGCCCAATTTTCTGAACTGGCAGCAGGACCCGCAGGGCAACTGGCTGGCCCGTCTCGTGTTCCCCGAGAAGACCGACCATTTCACGGTCGATGTCGATCTCGTCGCCGACATGGCGATCGTCAATCCGTTCGACTTCTTCCTCGAGCCCTATGCCGAGAAGTTCCCGTTCAAGTACGAGGACGGATTGCTGGAAGACCTCGCCCCGTTCATGAAGCCGGAGAAGGCCGGCCCGCTGCTCGCCAAGTGGCTGGCCCAGGTACCCAAGGAAGCCGAACGCACGATCGACTTCCTCGTCGGCCTCAACCAGCGCCTGCAGAAAGACATCGGCTACATCATCCGTCTCGAACCGGGCGTGCAGACCTTCGAGCAGACGCTGTCGCTGGGCAAGGGTTCGTGCCGCGACACGGGCTGGCTGCTCGTCCAGATCCTGCGCCATCTCGGGTTTGCCGCACGCTTCGTGTCGGGCTACCTGATCCAGCTCGTCGCCGACCAGAAGGCGCTCGACGGACCGTCGGGCACCGAGATCGATTTCACCGACCTTCACGCGTGGACGGAAGTGTACATGCCGGGTGCCGGCTGGATCGGGCTCGATCCTACGTCGGGCCTGATGACGGGCGAAGGGCACATCCCGCTCGCCGCCACGCCGGCCCCGTCGTCGGCCGCCCCGGTCGAAGGGCTGATCGAGAAGTGCGAGGTCGAGTTCCATCACGAAATGAAGGTCATGCGCGTGGCCGAGAGTGCCCGCGTCACCAAGCCCTATACGGAAGAGACGTGGGCGAAGATCGAAGCACTCGGCCACACGGTCGACGGTCATCTTGCCAAGGGCGACGTGCGCCTGACGATGGGCGGCGAGCCGACCTTCGTGTCGATCGACGACATGGACGGGCCGGAATGGAATACGGCCGCCCTCGGACCGACCAAGCGCCGGCTCGCGGGCAACCTGCTGAAGCGCCTGCAGCGCCTGTGGTCGCCCGGTGCCCTGCTGCATTACGGACAAGGCAAGTGGTATCCGGGCGAACAGCTGCCGCGCTGGGCGCTGGGCTGCTTCTGGCGAAAGGACGGCGAACCGATCTGGCGCGATCCCGCGCTGATCGCGGACGACACGCTCAAGTCCAACGTCAACTACGAGCATGCCGAACGCTTCGCGCACCGGCTGTGCGAACGCCTCGGCATTCCCGAGCAGTTCGCGCACCGCGCCTATGAGGACGCCTGGTATTACCTGTGGCGCGAGCAGCGCCTGCCGGTGAATGTCGATCCGCTGAAATCGAACCTGAAGGACCCCGAGGAGCGCGCGCGCCTTTCGCGCATCTTCGAGAAGGGCCTCGACGAGCCGGTCGGCGTGATGCTGCCGATCCATCGCGGCTGGCAGGGCGGGGCGCGCAAATGGACCAGCGGCTTCTGGTTCGTGCGCCCGCAGCACATGTTCCTCATCCCCGGCGATTCGCCGATGGGCTACCGCCTGCCGCTCGACAGCGTGCCGTGGGTGGCACCGGCCGACTATCCCTATCACTGGGAGCGTGATCCGTTCGAGGATCTGCCGCCGCTGCCCGCGCGCGACAAGCGCGAACGCTCGCTCGCCGTGTCGGGCAACGCGCCGCGTACCGGCTTCGCCCATCAGGGCGGCATGGGAACGGGGCCGGACGGCCGCCCGTTGGCGCCCGACCGCAAGATGCTCGACGAGCTGCGCCGGCGCGAGCGCAACTCGATCAAGCCGCAGAGCTCGGCCTCGTGGGTCGTGCGCACGGCCATGTGCATCGAGCCGCGCGACGGGCTGCTGCACGTCTTCATGCCGCCCTGTCCGACGGCGGAGGACTATCTCGACCTCATCGCCAGCATCGAGGACACGGCCGCCGATCTCGGCCAGCCGGTGCTGATCGAGGGCTACGCCCCGCCGTCCGATCCGCGCATCGAGAGCTTCTCGGTCACGCCCGATCCCGGCGTGATCGAGGTAAACGTGCATCCCGCGAAATCGTGGAGCGAGATCGTCGACCGCACGACCGTGCTCTACGAGGAAGCGCGCCAGACGCGTCTGGGTTCCGAGAAGTTCATGGTCGACGGCCGCCATGTCGGCACCGGCGGGGGCAACCATTTCGTGCTCGGCGGCTCGACACCCGCGGACTCGCCGTGGCTGCGCCGGCCCGACCTGCTCGGCTCGATGCTGCGCTTCTGGCACAACCATCCGAGCCTTTCCTATCTGTTCTCGGGCCTGTTCATCGGGCCGACCTCGCAGCATCCGCGCGTCGACGAGGCGCGCGAGGACCAGGTGCACGAGCTGGAGCTGGCGCTTTCCCAGCTTCCCGCGAAGGACACGGCCGGCATCGCGCCGTGGCTCGTCGACCGGGTCCTGCGCAACGTGCTGGTCGATCTCACCGGCAACACGCACCGCACCGAGTTCTGCGTCGACAAGCTGTTCTCGCCCGACCATTCGGGCGGGCGGCGCGGGCTCGTGGAACTGCGCGCCTTCGAGATGCCGCCGCATGCGCGCATGAGCCTCGTCCAGCAGCTGCTGCTGCGCAGCCTCGTGTCGCATTTCTGGGAAGAGCCCTACACGCACCGTCTCGTGCGCTGGGGCAACCGCGTCCACGACCGCTTCATGCTGCCGCACTTCGTGCGCGAGGACCTGACCGACGTGCTCGAGACGATGCGCGACGCGGGCTACGGATTCGAGGATTCGTGGTTCGATCCGCACCACGAGTTCCGCTTCCCCAAGCTCGGCTCGGTCGCCTATCGCGGCGTCGACATCGAGCTTCGCCACGCGCTCGAGCCCTGGCACGTGCTGGGCGAGGAGGCGGGGGCGGGAGGTACCGTGCGCTATGTCGACAGTTCGCTCGAACGCCTGCAGGTGCGCGTGCGCAACCTCGTCGATTCGCGCCACACGATCCTGTGCAACGGCGTGGCCGTTCCGCTGCATCCGACCGGCACGGCCGGCGAATACGTCGCGGGCGTGCGTTTCCGCGCGTGGAACCCGTCCTCGGCGCTGCACCCCACCGTCGGCGTGCATGCCCCGCTGGTGTTCGACCTGCACGACGGCTGGACCGGCCGTTCGGTCGGCGGCTGCACCTATCACGTCGCGCATCCCGGCGGGCGCAACTACGACAAGTTCCCGGTCAACGCGAACGAGGCCGAGGCGCGCCGGCGCGCGCGCTTCTTCGACATCGGTCATACGCCGGGCCGCATGACGCCGCGTATTCCCGTCCCGAACCCCGATTTTCCGCTGACCCTTGACCTGCGCCGTGGCTAGCCTTCAAGCTTCGCGATTGCCCTGACCAGCCCGAGGAGTCGATGGAGGAAGCGCGCCTGACCGCTGCTGCCGGTGCCGAGCCGGCGGCCGACAAGCCGCCGCCCTTCGACGAGATGGTCACGGGGGCGGGGCAGATCCGTCCGCACTGGCAGCCTTTGATGGGGGCGCTGCGCACGCTGCCTTCGGGCGCGCTGGCCGAGCGCATGGACCGCGCGCGCCGCCAATACGACGAGAACGGCGTCACCTACAACGTCTTCGCCGAGACGCGCGGGCCGCAGCGGCCCTGGCAGTTCGACCTGCTGCCGCTGCCGATCCCGGCCGAGGAATGGGCGGGGATCGAATCGGCCCTCGTCAAGCGCGCCACGCTGCTCGACAAGATCCTCGCCGACATCTACGGCCCGCAGAGCCTGATCCGCGACCGGCTGCTGCCGCCGGCCCTCGTCCACACCAATCCCGCCTTCCTGCGCCCGTGCCACGGCGTGACGCCCGCCAACGGCGCGCCGTTCCTGCATTTCTATGCGGCCGACATCGCGCGCGGGCTCGACGGGCGCTGGCGCGTGTGCGCCGACCGCGTCAACGCGCCGTCGGGGGCAGGCTACGCGCTGGAGAACCGCAACGTGCTGATGCGCACGCTGCCCGAGCTGTTCCAGGCCTCGACCGTGCGCCGCCTCGGGCCGTTCTTCGAGCTGTGGCAGGCGGCCCTTGCGCAGCTTGCACCCAAGCATCGCGAGAATCCGCGCATCGTGCTGCTCACGCCCGGCCCCTACAGCGAGACCTATTTCGAGCATGTCTATCTCGCACGCCAGCTCGGCCTGACGCTGGCCGAGGGTGCGGATCTCACCGTGCGCGACGCCAAGGTGTTCCTGAAGACGCTCGGCGGCCTGCAGCAGGTCGACGTGATCCTGCGCCGGCTCGACGACGACTACTGCGATCCGGTCGAGCTGCGCCCGGAATCGGCGATCGGCGTGGCAGGGCTGGTCGATGCCGTGCGCGCGGGCAGCGTCACGCTCGCCAACGCGCTGGGGGCCGGCGTGGTCGAAACGCCGGCGATCCTGCCGTTCCTGCCGGGCCTCGCGCAGCGCCTGCTGGGCGAGGATCTCGGCATGCCGTCGATCGAGACCTGGTGGCTCGGCCAACGCGCCGTGTTCGACCAGGTGGTCGAGCGCATCGAGGACTACGTCTTCCGCCCGTGCTTCGCCGGCGACGGGTTCGAGCCGGCGGTCGTCGGCTCCGACGTCGAGCCGGGCAAGCGCAAGGCCTTCATCGAACGCCTGCGCGCGCGCCCGCACCGCTACGTGGCGCAGGCGCGCATGCACAAGTCGGCGATGCCGGTCTGGTCGGCGAACGGCCTGATCCCGCGCCCGCTGATGGTGCGCTGCTTCCTGGTGCGCCACGAAGGCACCTACGTGCCGATGCCCGGCGGCATGACGCGCGTATCGGCCGACGACACCGGCGTCGACATCTCGATGCAGCGCGGTGGTGCGGCCAAGGACACGTGGGTGATCGAGCGCGAGCTTGCCCCCGTCGTCGTGGGCACGCGTTCGCAGGCGGCGCGCGAGCCGCTGCGCCGCTCGGCGGGCGAACTGCAGAGCCGCGTGGCCGACAATCTCTTCTGGCTCGGCCGCTATGCCGAGCGGCTGGACAATGCCGCGCGCCTGATGCGCGCGAGCCTGATGCGCGTTCCCGCCGGCGGGGCGTCGGCGCGCGAACTGGCCGAGTTCCAGGCGCTCGCGCGCATGCTGGGCGAACGCGGCCTCGTCGAGCGCACGATGGGCGGGTTGCCCGATGGCCGCTCGATGATGGAAGCGCTGGGCCACGCCTGCGGTTCCGACCAGGGCATTTCGCACCTGTTCCAGGCGATCCAGCGCATCGCACCCACCGTGCGCGACCGCCTGTCGGCCGACATGTGGAACGTCGTCAACGACCTGCTGCGCGACGCACGCCTGCGCCTGGAAGGCCAGCCGGGCGATGCCGACCGCCTGCTCGAAGGTATGGACCACACGATCGGCGTGTGCGCCGCCTTCCACGGCATGGCGTCGGAGAACATGACGCGCGGCTCGGGCTGGCGCTTCCTCGATCTCGGCCGGCGCCTCGAACGTGCGGCGCACGGCGCTTCGGTCGTGCGCGACGTGTTCGCCGCGTCGGGCCACGGGTCGGAGCCGTGGCTGCGCCTGCTGCTGGAGCTCTGCGACAGCTCGATCACCTACCGCACGCGCTACATGGCGGCGGTGCAGCCGGCCCCCGTGCTCGACCTGCTGCTGTGCGACGACACGAACCCGCGCTCGGTCGCCTTCCAGCTCCAGCTCGTCGCCGAGCATCTCGACCGGCTCGCGCGCCGCGACGTACGCCCGCTCTCGCAGCCCGAGCAGAAGATCGCGCGCGCGGCCCTGACGGCCGTCGAACTGTTCGATGTCGAGCGCGTCGGTTCGACGATCGACCGCGACGCGATGGGGCTGCTCGACGACCTGGTTGGCGGCATGCAGGGCCGGCTCGCCGACCTGTCGGAGGCGATCACGCGCGCCTATTTCAGCCATGTCGAGACGGTCCAGTCGATCGGCTACGAGGTGGCGCCCGCCCGCGAGGACGGCGCATGATCTACGACGTCGTCCATCGCACGACCTACCGCTATGCCGAGCCGGTCGATCTTTCCTATCACGTGATGCGCCTCAGCCCTCGCGCACTGACCCACCAGCGCGTGCTGCGCACCGCCGTGATCGCGACACCGGCCCCCGTGCGCGTGCACGACACGACCGACTATTTCGGCAACGTCTCGACCTACATGTCGCTCGAGGAGCCGCACGCCGAACTCGTCGTCGACGCGCGCTGTGCGGTCGACGTGCAGTTCCCGGCACCGCCCGATTCCGCATCGACCCCGCCGTGGGAACAGGTGCGCGATTCCCTCGACGGCGGCGGCCTGCCGACCGAGACGCTGGCGGTCGAGTTCGTGCGCGAATCCCCGCTTGTCGCGGTCGACGACGCGGTGCGCGAGTTCGCGGCCCCGTCCTTTGCGCCCGGCCGTCCGGTGCTGGCCTGCTTCCTCGACCTCAACCGGCGGATCAAGGCGGAGTTCACGTTCGACCCGCGCGCCACCGGTGTCGCCACCGCCGTGCGCGAGGTCATGCAGCTGCGCCGCGGCGTGTGCCAGGATTTCGCGCACGTGATGATCGCGAGCATCCGCGCGATGGGCCTCGCCGCGCGCTACGTGTCGGGCTACATCCGCACCCACGCGCCGGCCGGCCAGCCACGCCGCATCGGCGCCGACGCGAGCCATGCGTGGGTCGGCGTCTTCGTGCCGGGTGCGGGCTGGATCGATCTCGACCCGACGAACGATCTGGTCGTCCACGACGAACACGTCGTTCTCGGCTGGGGCCGCGACTATGGCGACATCGCGCCGATCCGCGGCGTCATCCTCGGCGGCGGGACGCACCGGCTGGACGTGTCGGTCGACCTGCGCCCGCTCGACGTCTCATACGCGTCGGAACAGGACGGATAGGTTGTTGGCCGGCATCGCGACGACCGTCGGCGACGCGAACCCTTCCGCCGCCGCGATCACGTCGGCGAGATCGCGCACACCCCATGCCGGATCGCGTGCGCGCAGGCTTTCGTCGAACGAAGCGTTCGACGGTGCGGTGTGCGCGCCGTCGCGCATGAAGGGCCCGTACAGGTAGAGAAGCCCGCCGGGCGCGAGCAGCCGGGCGGCACCGCGCATCAGGCCGAGGCACGCGGCCCAGGGTGCGATGTGGATCATGTTGATGCACAGCACCGCGTCGGCCGTGGCGAGCGGCCAGATTTCCGCCGTCGCGTCGAGGGCCAGCGGGGGCAGCAGGTTCGGCCCGCCGTCGGACGCGATCCACGCGGCGATCGAGGCGCGGTTGGCGGGATCTGGGTCGCTCGGCTGCCAGACAAGCGTGGGGAAGGCGGCGGCGAACGCAAGCGCATGCTCGCCGGAGCCCGAGGCGATCTCCAGTGCGGTCCCGCTTGCGGGCAGGCGCTCGCGCAGGACGTCGAGGATCGGTTCGCGGTTGCGCGCGACGGCGGGGGCCTGGCGGCGCGCGTCGCCGGTCATGCCAGCAGCTTTCGCGCGGTCTTCGCGAAATCGCTGGCGGCTTGCTCGGCGTGCCGGTGATGGCCCTCGCGCACGACCCATTGGCCGCCGACAACCACGTCGCGCACCGGGTTCGAGTTTCCGCAGAACAGCCACGCGTCGACCAGCGTGTCGGGTGCTCGGGCGACCAGGGCAGGATGCTCGTCGTCGAGCACGACGAAGTCGGCGCGGTAGCCGGGCGTCAGGGCACCCGTCTTCCGTCCGGCCGCCTGCGCGCCGCCGGCACGCGCACGTTCGAACAGGAACGCGCCGGTGGAATCGCCTTCGGGCCGGTGCGTCACGTTGCGGCCGAGATGGATGAGGCGCTGGCCGTAGTCGAGCCAGCGCAGTTCCTCGACCGGGCTCGTCGACACGTTGGAATCCGTGCCGACGCCGAAGATGCCGCCGGCCTTCAGGAAGTCGCCGAACGGGAAAAGCCCGTCGCCCAGATTGGCTTCCGTCGCCGGGCAGATGCCGACGACGGCGCTACGCTTCGCCATCGCATCGACCTCGGCCGGCGTGACGTGCGTGGCATGGACGAGGCACCAGCGCCGGTCGACCGGCGCATTGGCCAGCAGCCAGTCGACCGGCGTCTTGCCCGACCAGACCTTGCAGTCGGCAACTTCCTTGGGCTGTTCGGCGATGTGGATGTGGATGGGCGCATCGGCATCGAGCCGGTCGAGCATCGCGAGTGCTGCCTTCAGCGCCGGCGGCGTGACCGCGCGCAGCGAATGCGGAGCGATCCCCACGCGCACCTGCGGATCGCCGCGATGGCGGCGCACGAGCCGCTCGACGAGATCAGCGTAGGAATCGTCGTCGAGCACGAAGCGCTTCTGCCCGTCGTTGGGGGCCGTCCCGCCGAAGCCGCTCGTCTGGTAGAGGACGGGCAGCAGCGTCAGGCCGATGCCCGATGCGGCCGACGCCGCGACGATCCGGTCGGAAAGCTCGGTCGGCACGTCGTAGCGCTCGCCGTCGGGATCGTTGTGCACGTAGTGGAACTCGCACACGCTGGTGAAGCCATGGCGCACGAGTTCGACATAGAGCTGCGTGGCGACCGCCTCGACGTCGCGAGGGTGCAGGCGCCGGATGAAGCGGTACATGATGTCGCGCCAGGACCAGAAATTGTCACCCTGCGGGCCCGCGCGCTCGCCCAGTCCCGCCATCGCGCGCTGGAAAGCATGGCTGTGCAGGTCGGCGAGGCCAGGCAGGACGGGACCCGCGAGCCTCTCAGCACCGACGGCATCCGCACCGGCAACGACCGAGACGAGATCGCCGCGCGCGTCGACCGCGAAGCGCACGTCGCGTGTCCAGCCGGTCGGCAGCAGGGCAAGGGAGGCGAAAAAATCTGGCATGGCACTGGAATCCCCGAACGAAGCGCCTATTCTTGGGGCGGACGCGGCCGGAAAGGAAGCTTCTTGAAACCGATCTACGAACTCGCACCGGGCACGACCCCGCTGCTGATCAGCGTGCCGCATGCCGGCACCTACGTGCCCGACGCCATCGCCGCACGCCTCACCCCCGAAGCGCTGGCGATGCCCGATACCGACTGGCACGTCGAGAAGCTCTATTCGTTCGCCGCCGAGCTGGGTGCGGGCCTGATCGTCGCCACGCATTCGCGCTATGCGGTCGATCTCAATCGCGATCCGTCGGGCACGCCGCTCTATCCGGGGCGGGACAATACCGAACTGGTGCCGCTGGGCACGTTCGCGAGCCAGCCGGTCTACCGCAAGGGTCAGGAACCGGACAAGGCGGAGGAGGCCGAGCGCGTCGCGCGTTTCTGGCGCCCCTACCACGCGGCACTTGCCGGCGAACTCGACGCGATCGTCGCGCGCCACGGCATTGCCGTGCTGTGGGACGGACATTCGATCCCGGCCGAGGTGCCGCGTCTGTTCGAGGGACGCCTGCCCGACCTCAATCTCGGCTCCGCGGCGGGAGTTTCGGCCGATCCGGACCTGCGCGACTGTGCAAGTGCGGCCCTCGACGGGCCGGGCATGAGCCTCGTCGTCGACGGGCGGTTCAAGGGTGGCTACATCACGCGGCTCTATGGCCGGCCGGCCGCGAAGGTGCATGCGCTCCAGCTCGAGAAGGCGATGGCCGCGTACATGGACGAGGCACCACCCTACCGGTGGGACGCCGCGCGGGCCGCTCCGATGGTGGCACGCCTTCGCCGCACGATGGGTGCGGTCACAGCCTGGGCCGTTTCGCGCGCGAAGGCCTGAGGAATCAGACGCGCAGCGTGCGCGTGGGCGGCAGCGTGACGGTCACGGTCGTGCCGCGGTCGACGGCACTTTCGATCGCGAGCTTTCCGCCGTGCAGCTCGACGAGCTTCCTGGAAAGCGGCAGGCCCAGCCCCGTTCCCTCGAAGCGGCGCGACAGCGCGTTGTCGACCTGCGAGAAGGGCTCGAGGGCGCGCGGGATGTCTTCCGCCTTCATTCCGATGCCGGTGTCGCGCACCGCGAAGCGCGCGCCGCCGTCCGGTGCCAGATCGACCTCGACCGTCACACGCCCGCCCGGCGGAGTGAACTTGACCGCGTTCGCCAGCAGGTTGATCAGCACCTGCTTCAGGCGGCGCGCGTCGGCGTCGATCTTCGGCAGGTCCGGGGCGACGCGCGTTTCGACGCGGACCTGGCCGGCATGCGCGCGCGGATCGATCAGGCGCACGCTCGCCGCGGCGATCTCGCCCAGATCGACCGGCCGTTCGTCCAGTTCGGCGTTGCCCGATTCGGCCTTCGCGATGTCGAGGATGTCGCCGATCACGTTCAGCAGGTGCGTGCCGCTGGCGTGGATGTCGCGCGCGTAGTCGGCGTAGCGCTGCTCGCCGACGGGGCCGAACATCTCGCGGAAGATGATCTCGGAAAAGCCGATCACGGCGTTGAGCGGTGTGCGCAGCTCGTGGCTCATGTGGGCGAGGAAGTCCGACTTCGAGCGGTTCGCGGTCTCCGCCGCCTCCTTGGCCTCGCGCAGCGCGTCCTCGAAGCGCCGACGCTCGGTCAGGTCGACGAACAGCGTCACCCATCCGCCGTCGCGCAGCAGCGTGCGCTGCGCGCGGATATAGCGTCCGTTGGGGCGCCAGCCCTCGCTCGTCGAGCCCTGCGTGCGGTTCACGTGGAGCCGCCGCGCGACTTCCCCCGGAATGTCGGCGCACGGTCCGAAATCGCCGCGCCGGAGCTGGAACTCGATCGATTCCGCGAACGGCGCGCCGATGCGCAGCATAGCCGGTTCGATGCCGATGATGCCGACCGCGCGTTCGTTCCACATCGCGAGGCAGGCGTCCCGGTCGTAGACGAGGATGCCTTCGTCGATGCTCTCGAACACCCGCGTCAGGATCTGCGACTGCTGCTCGATCTGCCGCTGGCGCTGGCGCAACTGCGTGACGTCGGTGCCGATCAGCGCGATGCCGCCTTCGGGCGTGCGCTGCTCGAGAATCTGGATGATCTTGCCGTTCGAGAAGTTCACGTCGATCGCGTCGCCGGGTGAATGGTGCCGCGCGATGCGCCAGCGACGCCAGTCCTCCGGCGAGACGCCTTCGGTGTCGACGAGGCCGCGTGCGAGCAGGCCGTCGATGATGTCGGCGAACGTCGAGCCGGGGCCGAGTTCCGCGGCCTGGGCGGCGGACGCCGAGAAAGCGCGGTTGCGGAAGGTCAGCACGTCGTTCGCGTCGAAGATGGCCAGCGACGCGCCGAGCCCGTCGAGCGCCTGGTAGAGCTGGCGTTCGGCCGCGCGCGCGCGGTCTGCTGCCGCGACCTCGCTCGTCACATCGCCGGCCGTACCGCGATAGCCGCGGAAGCGTCCCTCGGAATCGAAGATGGGCCGGCCGGAGAACGACACCGTGCGCGACTTCCGGTCGGCGCAGGTCTGGCGCAGACGGAAATCGCGGAAGGGCTTGTGGGCCTCCATCAGCGCGCGCTGGGCGGCAAGTTCGGCCTCGCCGACCGAGCAGCCCGGAAGCTCGTCCAGGCGCAATCCGATGTCGCCGGTGGCGCCGTCGGGCGCATGCGTGCCGAACGGCTTCGAGAAATAGGTGAAGCGCAGGTCGGAATCCTGTTCCCACAGCCAGTCCGATGTCGCGGCGGCGAAATCGAGGAGACGTTCCTGTGCGAGCTCCAGCTCGTGCGACTTTTCCGCCAGCTCGGATTCGCGCTGGATGACGTCGGTCACGATCCGGGCCGTACCGCGATAGCCGGTGAAGCCGCCGTACCTGTCGAAGACGGGCCGGCCGGAGATGGCGAACCACACGCGCGTGCCCGCGGTATTGCGCCGGCTGACGACGAGATCGCGGAACGGGTGCCGCTCGGCGATGTCCGCCTTGTGGCGCGCCCAGACGAGCTCGTCGGTTCCTTCGGGGCAGGCATCCAGCCGCGTCTTGCCGAGGAATTCCTCGGGTCGGAAACCGGCGGCCGCGAAGCCGGGCGTGAAGGCGATGAAGCGGTACTGGGCGTCGCGCTCCCAGAACCAGTCGGCGTTCGCCTCGGCGAAGTCGCGCAGGTGATCGAGATTCGCCCGGAGTGCAGCGTTGCGGCGGTCGAACCACCACCACGCGCCGCCGATACCGCAAGCGAGACCGGCCGCCAGCCACCCGAGGAATTCGAGGGACATGCGATCGGCCCCTTCGGCTCAGTAGCGCACGAGGCTCTCGAACGGGACCGGCAGGCGCTTGCGGCCTTCGAGGAACTCGAGCTCGATGATGCAGGCGGCGGCGCGCACGTCGGCCCCCGTCTTCTGCAACAGGGAAATGGCCGCGTTCAGCGTGCCGCCGGTGGCGAGCACGTCGTCGAGGACGACCACGCGCGTGCCGGGCTTCACGGCGTTTTCCTGGATCTCGATCGTATCCTCGCCGTATTCGAGGGCGTAGGTGTGCGGGATGGTCTTGCCGGGCAGCTTGCCGCGCTTGCGCACCATCATGAAGCCGCAGCCCATGTGAAGTGCGAGGGGTGCCGTCACGAGAAAGCCGCGGCTTTCGATGCCGGCGAGCAGGGCAGGCTTGTGCGGGGCGACCACGGCCGCGAGCCGCTCGATCGCCGCCTTCCAGGCGCCGGAATCGGCCAGCAGCGGCGAGATGTCCCGGAACAGGATGCCGGGCTTCGGGAAGTCGGTGACGTCCCGGATGTATTTCTTGAGATCCATACGTATTCCCTGCGCGAGCGGCGACCGTTTTTGTTTAGGGGTCAGCCCGGGTCCCGTCCACTCGAATTTCGCGCGGTACCGGGCCGTCCGATCGCGACGGCCTTGACGATGGCGTAAACGGGCACGCCGACGGCCAGATCCAGGTCGGCGACGGCGGCGCGGGTCAGTCGCGCGCGCAGGCGGGTATTGCCTATCGCGACGGCAATTTCCGCGTAGGCGCCTGGCTCCGGTTCCAGCGCCACGACATGCCCTGGCAGGATATTGCGCGCCGAAATGCCGTCCGGGCGCTGCGTGGCCAGCAGCACGTCGCGCGCGCGGATATGGACCCGCACCGGCGTGCCGGGGGGCGCCTCGACCGCCGGAACGGCCAGCGTGCCACCGTCAAAATCGAGGCGGCTGAGCGAAAAAGCGGCATCGTGACCGGCGACGCGCGCGTCCAATGCGGTCCCCGCCTCGAAGCGGCCAGCGAGCGGATGGAGGTCGACGCGCGCCGTGATCTCGCCGACCGGGCCGCAGGCGGCGATGCGCCCGGCATCGACCAGCGCCAGCGTGTCGGCCAGCCGCACGACCTCGTCCATGACGTGGCTTACATAGACGATCGGGATATCGAGCTCGCGGCGCAGCCGGTCGAGATAGGGCAGCAGCTCGGCCTTGCGCGCGGCGTCGAGCGAGGCGAGCGGCTCGTCCATCAGCAGCAGGCGCGGCTGGGCGAGCAGGGCCCGGCCGATCGCCGCGCGCTGGCGCTCGCCGCCCGACAGGTTCGCCGGCCGCCGGCCGAGCAGCCCGCCGATGCCCAGCAGCCCGACGACCGCGTCGAACGCGATCGGCTTCGCCTGCGGCCCGGCGCGCCGCAGCCCGTAGCGCAGGTTGCCCTCGACCGTCAGGTGCGGGAACAGGCGCGCGTCCTGGAACACGTAGCCGATGCGCCGGCGCTCCGGCGGCACGTCGATGCCGGCCGCCCTGTCGAACAGGATGGTCCCGGCGACCGCGATGCGCCCGTCGGACGGGCGCACGAGGCCGGCGATCGCACGCACGATCGACGTCTTGCCCGCCCCCGACCGGCCGAACAGCGCAAGTGCGCCGGCCGGTGCCGCGAGGCGCACGTCGAGGGCGAAGGTGCCCAGCTTCATCCGGAAATCGAGTTCGAGCATCTAGCGGCCCAGCATGCGCTGCACGCGCCGCGCGAGAATCTCGGACAGGATCAGCCCCGCGAGCGCCAGGCCTACCGAGACGAGCGCGAGGCGGCCGGCGGCGGTGTCGCCGCCTGGTGTCTGCGTCGCCGCGTAGATCGCCAGCGGCAGGGTCTGCGTCTCGCCCGGCACGTTGGACGCGAAGGTGATGACGGCGCCGAACTCGCCGAGGCTGGCGGCGAAGGCGATCACGCCGCCCGCGAGGATGCCCGGCAGCATCAGCGGCAGCGAGACCGTGAAGAACCGGTCGAACGCACCGGCCCCCAGCGTGCGCGCCGCCTCGTCGAGGCCGGGATCGAGCGCTTCGACCGACAGGCGCACCGCGCGCACCATCAGCGGGAAGACCATCACGGCGGTGGCGAGCGCGGCTCCGCCGGCCGTGAAGACGAGGCGGATGCCGAACGTCTGGTCGAGCCAGGATCCCAGCGGCCCGCGCACGCCGAACAGCAGCAGCAGGCCGTAGCCGACGACGACCGGAGGAAGTACGAGCGGCAGATGGACGAGCCCGTCGAAGAACGCCTTGCCGGGAAAGCGGACGCGCGCGAGGCACCACGCGACGAGGATCGCCGGCGGCAGCGCGAATCCGACGGCGACCAGCGCGATGCGCAGGCTGAGGCCGATGGCGGCAAGCTCGACGTCGCTGAATGCAGGCATGCCTATTCGACCGCGAAGCCGTGGCGGCGGAATATCGCCATCGCCGTCGGGGACTGCAACCCGGCGAGGAAGGCGCGCGCGGCCGGCCCGTCGCGTCCCGCGACGATCGCGAAGGGATAGCCGATCGCGGCGTGGCTTTCGGCGGGGAACTTGGCTGCGACCCAGACGCGCGGATTTCCCGCGGCATCCGTGGCGTAGACGACGCCGAAAGGCGCTTCGCCCCGCTCCACGAGTGCCAGTGCCGCGCGCACCGAGGCGGCGCGCGCCAGACGCGGCTCGACGGCGGCCCAGACACCGAGCCATTCGAAGGCGCTTCGTGCATAGCGTCCGACCGGCACATGCGCCGGGTCCCCGGTCGCCAGACGCTCGCGCCCGAGAAGAGAACCGAAATCCATGCCGCGCGAAAGCGCCACGTCGCGCGGCCGATCCGCCGGCACGACAAGAACCAGTCGGTTGGAGAGGATCGACACGCGGCTGCCCGGCACGAGCTTGCCGCGCACCGCGAGATAGTCGGCCCATTCCTCGTCGGCCGACGCGAAAATGTCGGCCGGCGCGCCGTTCTCGATCTGGCGCGCGAGGATCGATGAAGCCGCGAATGAAAACCTGGCGGGTAGTGGAAGTTTTGCCGAGATCTCTTCCAGAGCATCGGTCAGGGATGCCGCCGCATAGACGAGGGGCGCCTGAGCTACTGCCGGCGTCGCGATGCAGAATGCGGCGACGACAAGCGCACGGGCAAGGCGGTGCATGGAATTCCCTCGTTATATCCGTCCGGACATAACGCCATGCGACCGCGGCCCTGTCAATCGCGGCGGGATCAACCCGGCGCGTACTGCGCGATACCGTTGCCGAACGACCAGTCGACCGGGTCGTTCTCGGTCAGCACGATCAGCACGTCCTCGGGGCGCACACCGGCGTCGCGCGAAAGGTTGCGCACGATGGCCGCGTAGAGCGAGCGTTTCAGGTCTTCGCTGCGTCCGCGCCGGAGCCAGACCTGGACCGACAGGAACCCGCCGCTGCGTGCGATACCCAGATAGCCGGGATCGGCGATCAGTCCGCCCGGCGGGTGTTCGGCGACGATCTGGAAGCGGTCGTCGGCCGGGATCCTGATGGCTTCCACGAGGGCGGCGTGCACGCCGTCGGCGACGGCGCAGCGCGTGGCCTGCGGCATGGCTTGGGGAACGTCGATGCGCACGAGCGGCATGTCTCTCTCCTTGTTTAGGGCGAGAGACTGCGCGCGCGCGAACGACCTGCCAAACGAGATTACCTATCCGCGTTGTGAGGGAAGCTCACGCCGGCTTGCCGGCCTTCTCGCCGATGTCCCAGTAGAGGCCGGCCATCAGCCGCAGCCCTTCGCGCGCGACTGCCGGCAGGATGTGCTCGTTGGGCGCGTGCTGCGAGCAGGACGGGTAGGAATGCGGGACCCACACGGTCGGCAGGCCCAGCACGTCGCTGAAGATGTCGTTGGGCAGCGAACCGCCGAGATTGGGCAGGACCGCGGGCTTCGCGTTCGTCGTGCGCTTCAGGCTGTCGACCGCGAAATTGACCCACGGATGCTCGGGATCGAGGCGCGTGGCATGGAAGACCTCTTCGCGCGTGGTCGACAGCTTCACCATCGGGAAGCCGTGCCGGTCGAGATGCTTGCGCAGGGCGGGCAGGATGTTCGCCGGATCGATGCCGACGACGAAGCGCAGCTGGCAGCGCGCCCATGCCTTGGGCGGGATCGCGTTGACCGGATTGTCCGGATTGCCGGTGCGATAGGCGAGCACCTCGAACGAGCACCAGCCGAAGACGCGCTCGGACGGCGTCAGGCCGGGCTCGCCCCAGCCCGGTTCGATTTGCGGGCCGTCGGCACCGCCGTCGACCTCGCAGTCGGCGAGTGCGCGGCGCACGCTTGCGGGAAGCTCCGCCGGCACCCATTCGGGCAGCCGGATCTGGCCGGTCGGGCCCGCGATGCAGGCAAGCGCGTGGGCAAGCTGCAGGCCCGGGTTCGAGATGAGCCCGCCCCAGTTGCCGGAATGGTGGCCGCCCGGCCGCGCGTCGATCTCGAGATCGAAATTGAACGCGCCGCGCGAACCCAGGAACAGCGTGGGCCGGTCGGCGGACAGGCGTGGCCCGTCCGACGCGATCAGCACGTCGGCCTTGAACAGCTCCTTGTTGGCCTCGCACACCTCGCGAAGGCCGGGCGAGCCGGTCTCCTCGCCCATCTCGATCAGGTACTTGGCGTTGAAGCCGAGCTTGCCGCGCGTCTTCAGAACGGCGGCGAGGGCGCCGATATTGATCGAATGCTGGCCCTTGTTGTCGGCCGTCCCGCGCCCGTACCAGCGGTCGCCGTCCTCGGACAGCGTCCAGGGCGACAGCCCCTCGCGCCATTGCGGTTCCAGCCCGCGGATCACGTCGCCGTGGCCGTAGCCGAACACGGTCGTCGCCTTAGGGTCCTCGATGCGCTCGGCGATCAGGAACGGGCCCTTGGCGCGCGGATGGTGGAGGATGCGGCACGTGAAGCCGAGCTTCTCGAGCGTGGGCACCATCTCGCCGGTCAGGTATTGCGCAAGCTCCGGACCGCGGTCGGGATTCTGGCTCTCGGTCTTGATCGCCACGCGGCGCGCGAGATCGGCCTTGTAGCCGCCCTCGTCGAAATAGCGCTCGGCATTGGCGATGGCGGTCTCGCGGCTCATTCGAAGTCCTTCCGGTAGATGGGCGCATAGGCGTGGCAGGCGACCTGGGCCGGCCCGTCGGCGACTGCGGCCGGCACGGTCGTCTTGCAGACCGGGCGCGCATAGAGGCAGCGCGGATTGAAGCCGCATCCGGGCGGCGGGTCCAGCGGATTGGGAAAGGCGAGGCCGAGACCGTTGTCGGGTACGCCCTTGCCCGGCTCGGGCGTGAGCACCGAGGCGAGCAGCGCCTGGCTGTAGGGATGGCGGGCACTGGCGAAGATCTCGGCCGTGGCCGCAAGCTCGACGACGCGCCCCAGATACATGACCGCGACGCGCGTGGCGATGTGCTCGACGACCGCCAGATTGTGGCTGATGAACACGTAGGTGAGGCCGAATTCCTGCCGCAGATCCATCAGCAGGTTCAGGATCTGGCTCTGCACCGACACGTCGAGCGCGGAGGTCGGCTCGTCGCACACGACGATCTCGGGCCGCATGACCAGCGCACGCGCGATCGCCACGCGTTGGCGTTGGCCGCCGGAAAGCTGGCCCGGATAGCTGTCGGCAAAGCGCGCGGGCAGGCCGACGCGCTCGAGCATGTCGATCGCGCGCTTGCGGCGATAGGCGCCGTCACCCATGTCGTGCACGGCCAGCGGCAACGCCACGATCGACGCGATGCGCTTGCGCGGATTGAGCGAGCCGTAGGGGTCCTGGAATACCGGCTGCACGCGCGCGGCGAGCTTGCGCCGGCCGAGTGCGGCAAGATCGACCCCGTCGAGCGCGATGCGCCCCGCACTGGGCGGCAGCAGGCCCAACAGCATGCGCGCGAGCGTGGACTTGCCGCAGCCGGATTCGCCCACGATGCCCAGCACCTCGCCCTTCTCCAGCGTCAGGTCGACGCCGTCGACGGCGTGGAGCGTGCGCGCCTTCGCGAACAGCCCGCGCGAGACCGAGAAGGTCCGCCGCACGCCGGCGATTTCCATCAGCGCGCTCATGCGGCCCCCTGCACGCAGGCCCAGCCGTGATCGCCATCCAGACGGTGCGGCGGCTCGGCAGTGCAGGCCGGCTCGGCCAGCGCGCAGCGGTCGCGGAACGCGCAGCCCGTCACGGTGCCGATCAGGGCGGGAATGGTGCCGGGGATCGAGCCAAGCCGTTCGCCGGGCAGCGTGCGGCCGGGGACGGGGATGCATTCCATCAGCGCGCGCGTATAGGGATGCTGCGGGGCGGCGAACAGCTCCTCCGTTCGCGCATGCTCGACGACGGCACCCGCGTACATGACCGCGACGCGGTCGGCGACGCGCGCGACCACGCCCAGATCGTGCGTGATCAGCACCAGCGCCATGCCGAACTCGCGCTGCAGGTCCTTCAGCAGCAGCAGGATCTGCGCCTGAATCGTCACGTCGAGGGCCGTCGTCGGCTCGTCGGCGACGATCAGGGCGGGGCCGCACATCAGCGCCATCGCGATCATCACGCGCTGGCGCAGGCCGCCGGAAAGCTGGTGCGGATACTGGCCGAGCCGGTCCCCGGCCGACGCGATGCCGACCTTGCCGAGCAGGAACACCGCGCGTTCGCGCGCCTCGGCCGCCGTCGATCCCTTGTGGCGGCGATGGACCTCCATCAGCTGGTTGCCGATCGTGTAGGAGGGGTTCAGCGCGGTCATCGGCTCCTGGAAGATCATCGACATGTGCGCGCCGCGCAGGTCGTTGACCGCCTTGCGGCCGACCCCGGCCAGATCGATACCGGCGAATTCGAGCCGGCGTGCGCCGCGCGTCGCGGCCTTCGGCAGCAGGCCCATCAGGGCAAGCGCGGTCATCGACTTGCCGCAGCCGGATTCGCCGACCAGGCACAGCGTCTCGCCCTTCTCGACCTCGAACGACACGTCGCGCACCGCGTGCAGCGTGCCGGCAGGGACCGCGATGTCGACCGTCAGCCCTTCGACCGCGAGAAGCGCGCTCATGCGCGGCCCTCCGGGGCGGCCACGTCGCGAATGCCGTCGCCGACCAGATTGATCGAGAGCAGCAGCAGGCCCAGGGCCGTTCCCGGGATCGCGATCATCCAGAAGCTGAAGAACATGTAGGCCTTCGCCTCGGAGATCATCAGGCCCCAGCTCGGCAGCGGCGGCTGCACGCCGAGGCCGAGGAAGGAGAGGGCCGCCTCCAGAAGGATGGCGCTCGCCATCTCCAGCGTGGCGACGACGACGAGCTGCGGCAGGACGTTGGGCACGATCTCGCCCAGCACGATGCGCGTGGTCCCCGCACCCGCCGCGCGCGCGGCGGCGACATAGTCCTGGCTGCGCGCCTGCTGGGTGGCCGCGCGCATGACGACGGCGAAGCGGTCCCATTTGAGCAGGCCGAGCACGAGGATGACCACGCCCAGCGATCCGCCGACGAGGGCCACGACCGCAAGAGCCACGAGCACGACCGGCATGGCGAGGCGCGTCGTCACGAGGAAGCTGACCGCCATGTCGGTCTTGCCGCCGAAGTAACCCGCCAGCAGACCCATCGTGCTGCCGATCAGGCCCGAGACGAGCATGACCGAGAAGCCGATCAGCAGCGAGACGCGCGCCCCGTAGATCGTGCGGGAGAGATAGTCGCGCCCGAGATTGTCGGTGCCCAGCGGATGCAGCCACGTGCCGCGCTCGTGCCAGATCGGCGGGACGAGGCGCGCGGACAGGTCCTGGAAGTAGGGATCGTGCGGCGCGAGCCACGGGGCGAGCAGCGCGCAGGCGAAGGCGAGGGCAAGCAGGAAGGCGCCGAACAGCAGCCCTGCATGGCCGAGGATCCGCCGGCGCAGAATCTCGCCGTGCGTCGGCGTCGCGAACTCGGCGATGGCGGGGATGTCGGCCATGTCAGGCGACCCTGAGACGCGGATCGAGCCACGCGTTGACGATGTCCGCCGCCAGCGTGAGCAGGATGTAGACGACCGACAACAGCAGCACGACGGCCTGCGTGGTCGGGAAGTCCTTGTAGGTGATGCTCTGGTAGGCGAGATAGCCGAGCCCGTCGAGCGCGAAGATCGTCTCGATCACGATCGAACCGCCGAGCAGGAAGCCGAGCTGTACGGCCGCCAGCGCCACGACCGGGATCATCGCGTTGCGCAGCGCGTGCTTCATCACGACGCTGGCGGGCGACAGGCCGTTGGCGCGCGCCGTGCGTACATAGTCGGCCGCCAGCGTCTCGATCATGCCGGCACGGATCAGGCGCATGAAGGCGGGGGCGGCGTAATAGCCCAGTGCGATCGTCGGCATGACGAAATGCTGCCACGTGCCGGAGCCCGACACCGGCAGCCAGCGCAGCGTGATCGAGAAGAGCAGGATCAGGCAGAGCGCGAAAAAGAAGTTCGGCAGCGCCTGCCCGACGACCGACACCGCAAGGCACAGCCGGTCGACCCAGCTGTTCGGGAACAGGGCCGCGAGCACGCCCAGCGGGAACGACACGACGAGCGCGAAGGCCAGCGACAGCACGCCGAGGACCAGCGTGGTCGGCAGCTTGTCGGCGACGAGATCGACGACGCTGGTCTTGAAATAGAGCGACTTGCCGAAATCGCCCCGCAGCGTCTGGCCCAGCCACTCTGCGTACTGGACGAGAAGCGGCCGGTCGAGCCCGTAGGTCTGCCGGACCAGCTCGATGTCGGCCGAGCGCGCGCCCTCGCCGGCGATGGCGAGGGCGACGTCGCCCGACAGGCGAAGCAGCACGAAGCTGATCGCCGAGACCGCGAAGGCCACCGCAACCGCGACGAGAAGCCGCCGTGCGGCGAAGCCGAGCATCGCGCCTTGCCGTTACTTCCAGCGGGTCTCCCAGAAGCGCGGGATCTCGTCCGGGTAAGGCTTGAAGGCGAGGTCCTTCGAGTAGACGTAGAAGGTCGTCAGCGAATAGAGCGGGACCGCATAGGCCTTCGCGGCGATCATCGCCAGCGCGTCGCGGTAGGCGACCTTGCGCGCGTCCGGATCGACCGAGTTGTCGCCCTTGGCCAGCAGGTCGCGCACGTCCGGGTCGCGAGTCACGTCGTCGTCTTCGAACTTGTAGTAGACGGGCGTGCTGGCCGACACGTCGTTGACCGAGAACGAGCCCCAGGTCTGGTGCGCGAAGCCGGCCGTGCTCGCGCGCATCTGCTCGCGGAACGCGGCGTACTGCATGAAGCGCAGGTTGGCGCGGATGCCGACGGCACGCAGGTAGCCGATCATCGCCTCGGCCTGGTTGCGTTCGCGATACGAGTAGAGATCGACGTCGAAGCCGTTGGGGAATCCGGCTTCCGCGAGCAGGGCCTTGGCCTTGGCCGGATCGTAGGCGTAGACCTGCGCCCCCTGGTCGGTACAGCCGAACTGGCTCGGGAAGCAGATCGTGTTGAGCACGCGCGCCCCTTCGCCGACGAGGTTCTTGACCATCGCCGCACGGTCGATCGCGTGGTTGATCGCCATGCGCACGCGCGGGTCGCGGAACTGCGGCACCGGCGACTTCTCGGTCGAGGCCATCTGCAGGAAGACGATGCGCATCGTCTCGCCGCTCTCCACCGTCAGCGTCGGCACCGCCTTCATCGGCGCCGCCTGGTCGGGGGCGACGTTCATGATGAATTCGAGGCCGCCCGAAAGCATCTCGGCGACCTGCGTCTGGCGGTCGGGGATGAAGCGGATGTCGACCTTGTCGATGGTCGGCTGCGGCTTCGGGCTGTCCTTGAAATAGTCGGGGTTGCGCTCGAGGCGCAGCTGCTTGCCCTGCGC
This sequence comes from Tagaea sp., assembly GCA_965279565.1. GTDB lineage: Bacteria > Pseudomonadota > Alphaproteobacteria > CACIAM-22H2 > CACIAM-22H2 > Tagaea. The sequence goes on from OZ257249.1 coordinate 2,307,596, forward strand.
GTGCTCGACGACGCGATAGGGGCCGGTGCCGACCGGCTTCTCGTTCATGCCCTGCGGGCCGACCTTGGCATAGTACTCGTTCGCGTGCATCGCGATCGGGCCGGCCAGATACTCGATCGCCGCCGGGAAGGTGCGCTTCAGCAGGATGCGGACCTTGTGCTTCGAGACCTTCTCGGCCTTGTCGATCCAGTTGACGTTCTGCTGCGTGGTCGACTTGTTGGCCGGGTTCGACACGAAGTTAAGCGTGTAGACCACGTCGTCGGCGTCGAACTCCTCGCCGTTGTGGAACTTGACGCCGGTGCGCAGGTCCAGTTCCAGCGTCTTGGGGTCGATCCAGCGCCAGGCGGTGGCGAGCTGGCCCTTGTATTCGTTGGTCTTCGGGTCGCGGTAGATCAGCGTGTCCCACACGTGGTGGGCGATGATCACGCCGATGCGCACGTTGTTGAAATAGGGGTCGACGTTCTCCGGCACCTGGTCGTAGGCGAAGCGGATCGTGTTGTCGCGCTTGGCGGCATCCGCCGGAGCGGCAAGGGCGGCGACCGCGAGGGCGGCAGCGCAGAGAACGCGGAAATTCGGCATCGATGGACCTCCTTGGGGGATGGCCCGATGGTGCGGGCCGCACCCCCGGCGAGTCAAGCGATCCGGGCCTAGACGGCGACGGAATGCCGGGCTTCGCCGCCGTCGAGGTAGGAATCGAAGGCCGAAGCGACGATCCGCGCGAAACTGCGCGCGTATGGCGGAATTTCGATCCGCGTGCCCTCGCGCGTGCACAATCCTTCGGCGGCGAACCGGTCGATGCGCGCCAGCGCGTCGGGGAAGCGGGTCTCGGGCGCCAGCGCGTCGAGATCGACAGACATGTCGCACATCAGGCGCACGATGATCTCGCGGCGGACGCGGTCCTCGGCGGTCAGTGCGGTACCGCGCGCGACCGGCAGGGCCTTGCCCTCGACCGCGGCACGCCATTCGTCGAGCCGCGTGTGGTTCTGCGCGTAGCCTTCGCGGAACGCGGCGATGGCCGACGGCCCGAAGGCCAGCAGTGTTTCCGACCGGTCGGTCGTGTAGCCCTGGAAGTTGCGCGCCAGCCGCCCTTCGCTTGCGGCCACCGCAAGCTCGTCGTCGGCACGCGCGAAATGGTCGATGCCGATGCGCCGGTAGCCGTGCTCGGCGAGGCGTGCGTGCGCGCGCGACATCAGCTTCATGCGCGCCTCGATTCCGGGCAGGCCGTGCGGCTCCAGCAGTTTCTGGTGCGGCTTCATCCACGGCACGTGCGCGTAGCCGAACAGCGCCACGCGGCTCGCTCCCAGGTCGGCGACCTTGTCGACCGTCGCGACGATGCTCGTCTCGGTCTGGTGCGGCAGGCCGTAGAGCAGGTCGACGCCGAACTCCGGCAGGCCGGCCGCGCGCAGGTCGGCGAGACGCGCTTCGACCAGCTCCACGGGCTGGATGCGGTTGATCGCGGCCTGCACGGCCGGGTCGAAATCCTGGATGCCGAGATTGACGCGCGTGACGCCGGAAGCGACCAGCGTCCACGCCATCTTCGCGTCGAGCACGCGCGGATCGAGCTCGACGTCGAAGCGCGTGTCGACGCCGATCTCGAACATCTCGTGCAGTGCGTCGGTCACGCGCGCGAAATCGGCCGGCGACAGCGCGTTGGGCGTGCCGCCGCCGAAATGGATCTGGCCGGCCGGCAGGCGATGGCGCAGCACCTTGCGCGCATGGCCGAGCTCGCGCAGCAGCGTCTCGGTGAAATTGTGCACGCTCGCGTATTTCGACGCGATCGTCGTGTTGCAGCCGCAGTACCAGCAGAGCTGCGCGCAGAACGGCACGTGGACATAGACCGACACGGGCCTGTCGGCCGGGATGTCGGCGTACCATTGCGCGACCTGCGCCGGGCCGACCGCCTTGGTGAAGTGCGGGGCCGTCGGATAGCTCGTGTAGCGGGGGACCCGCGCCTCGGCGCGGTTGAGGGTTTCCTGCGTCAGCATGGGGCGAACATGCGCCCGCCCGCCGGCCTGCGCGCTGATCTAGGTCAATCGGTCAGCCGGCCAGCGCGCATTCGACGAATGCGCGCAGCAGCGGCTGTTCGCGCCGCTCGGCAAGGCAGCAGGCATATTCGGCGACCTCGAGCGTGGCGTCGGCGAATGGCAGGGCGGCGAAGCGCGGGTCGGGGCCCAGCTCGTTCTCGAACACAATGCCGGTGCCGAAGCCGGCGGCGACCGCCTCGCGCACGCCCTCGCGCGTGGCGATCTCGACGATGCGCGCCGGTGCGAGGCCCGCCTGAGCGATGGCCGCCTCGAAGCGCTCGCGCGTCGCCGAACCGCGTTCGCGCAGGACCAGCCGCTGGCCCGCGACCTCCGCCAGCGTGGGCAGGCGGCGCTTGCGCGCGGAATGCGACGGCACGAAGGCGACGAGCCGGTCGCTGCGCAGGCGCGTGACCGACAGGCGCGGATCGGCGACGGCGCGGGCCATGATCCCGATATCCGCCTCGTAGGCGAGCAGGCTGCGTACCACCTCGTCGGAATTGCCGATGGCAAGCGCGAAATCGAGGCCGGGCACGCGCTTTTCGAGTGCCCCCAGCACGGCGAGCGCGTGCGCCGGCCCGTCGGCCGCCACGCTGAGGAAGGCGCGCGAGGGCGCGTCGGTGCCGGCGACGACGGCTTTCGCTTCCTCGGCGAGTTCGAAGAGCCGGTCCGCGACGTCGAGCAGGCGGCGGCCGAGGCGGGTCAGCCGCACCTGCCGGCCGCGCCGGTCGAACAGCGCCACGCCATAGGTGCGCTCCAGCGCCTTCACCTGCGCCGACAGCGTGGGCTGGCTGACGCGCGCGGCACCCGCGGCCCTGCTGAAGCCGCCGGCACGCGCGACGAGGCGAAAGGCGCGGAGCTGGACGAGGTTCATCTATAGATAAATCCGATTTGAAACATAGCCATTATGTATTGGACCTATGGATAGGGCAAGGGCGATGCTTGGCGATCCTTTCCAGAACGAGGAACGCCCGAGATGTCCATCGCGCCCACCGGCAAGTCCGAAACCGGCGACCCGCTGCTGCTCACGCCCGGCCCGCTGACCACGTCGAAGACGACCAAGCAGGCGATGGTGCACGACTGGGGTTCGCGCGACGCGACGTTCCTTGCCGCCAATGCCGCAATGCTCAAGCGCATCGCCGCGATGGCCGAGCGCGCCGACAGCCACGTGACGGTCCCCGTGCAGGGCTCGGGCACCTTCGCGGTCGAGGCGATGATCACCAGCATGGTGCCGCGGACCGGCAAGCTGCTGCTCGCGATCAACGGCGCCTACGGCGTGCGCGCGAAGAAGATCGCCGACATCGCCGGTCGCGGCACCGCAACGGTCGAGTTCGCGGAAGACCGCCCGGTCGATCCGGCCGCGGTCGACGCGGCCCTCGCGGCCGATCCGTCGATCACGCACGTGTTCGTCGTCCATTGCGAGACGACGTCGGGCGTGCTCAACCCGGTCGACGCGGTCTCGAAGGTTGTTGCCGCGCGCGGGCGGAAACTGCTCGTTGACGCGATGAGCGCCTTCGGCGCGCTCAACCTCGCGCGCGACACGAAGTACGACGCGCTCGCCGCCTCGTCGAACAAGTGCATCGAGGGCGTGCCGGGTCTAGGCTTCGTGATCTGCGACAAGGCCGCCATCGTCGCGGCCAAGGGTCAGGCGACGACGCTGACGCTCGATCTGCACGACCAGTGGGCCAATTTCGAGAAGACCGGCCAGTGGCGCTTCACCCCGCCGGTCCACGCGATCATGGCGTTCTCGCAGGCGCTCGACGAACACGCGGCCGAGGGCGACGTTGCCGGCCGTGGCGGTCGCTACGCGCGCAACTGCAAGGTCCTGGTCGACGGCATGCGCAAGATGGGCTTCGTCACGCTGCTGCCCGACGCGCTCCAGGCGCCGATCATCGTGACGATCCACATGCCGGCCGATCCGAAGTTCGTCTTCCAGACCTTCTACGACCGGCTCAAGGAGCTGGGCTACGTGATCTATCCCGGCAAGCTGACGGTCGCGGATTCCTTCCGCATCGGCTGCATCGGCCGTCTCGACGAATCCCACATGAAGGGTGCGCTTGCCGCCATCGCCGCCGTGATGGCGGAGATGGGCGTTGCTTCGGGTGCGCCCGCGCGAAAGGCGGCCTGAACATGGAACGCATCGAACTCAACGGGCGCAGCTACGCGGTCCCGTCGCGGCCCATCGTCGTCGTCTGCGTCGACGGCTCGGAGCCGGGCTATATCGAGCAGACCATCGCCAAGGGCCGCGCGCCCTTCTTCAAGCGCTGCCTCGCCGAGGGGACGAACCTGCTGGCCGAGTGCGTCGTGCCGAGCTTCACGAACCCGAACAACCTGTCGATCGTCACCGGCGCACCGCCGTCTGTGCACGGGATCTCGGGCAACTACTTCCTCGACCCGGACACGGGCAAGGAAGTGATGATGAACGATCCGAAGTTCCTGCGCGCGCCCACGCTGTTCCAGGCGTTCCAGAAGCTCGGCAAGACAATCGCCATCGTCACGGCGAAGGACAAGCTGCGCGCCCTCCTCGGCCACGGTCTCGCGATCGGGCCGGGCAAGGCGGTGTGTTTCTCGTCGGAAAAATCGGACAAGACGACGCTGGCGGAAAACGGCATCGAGAACGTCAACGCGCTGGTCGGCATGCCCGTTCCCAACGTCTACAGCGCCGGCCTGTCGGAGTTCGTCTTTGCCGCCGGCGTCAAGCTGATGGAGACGATGCGCCCCGACGTGATGTACCTGTCGACGACGGATTACATCCAGCACAAGCACGCGCCCGGCACGCCGGTCGCCGACGATTTTTACGCGATGATGGATTCCTACCTCGCGCGCCTCGATGCGCTGGGTGCGACCATCGTGCTGACCGCCGACCACGGCATGAACGCCAAGCACGACGCGTCCGGCCAGCCCGACGTGCTCTACCTGCAGGACGCGCTCGACACGCTGCTGGGCAAGGACGTGGCGCGCGTGATCCTGCCGATCACGGACCCCTATGTCGTGCACCACGGCGCGCTCGGCTCGTTCGCGGTCGTCTATCTGCCCGTCGGGCAGGACCCCGAGGCGGTGCGCAAGCGCATCGCGCAGATGCCGGGTGTGGAAAGCGCCCTGTCGAAGGATGACGCGGCCAAGCGCTTCGAACTGCCGCCCGACCGGCTGGGCCAGATCGTCGTCGTGTCGACGCGCCACAAGACGATCGGCACGTCGGTCTCGCGCCACGACCTGTCGGGCCTGACCGAGCCGCTGCGCTCGCACGGCGGCGTGTCCGAGCAGAAGGTCCCGCTCATTTCCAACCGGCGCTGCGCGGTCGAAGCCTCGCACCGCCATCGCAATTTCGATGCCTTCGACCTGGCGCTGAACCGGGTCGCGGCGGAGGTGCCCGCATGAACGCGATTTCCCCCATCGAGGTCCGCCACGAGACGCTGCGCATCGCCGGAAAGAAGGTCGCCGGCGACAACGGCTCGTTCGAGGTGTTCCACCCCTACAACGGCGCGCTGGTGGGTACCGCCGCGCGCGCGTCGGCGGCACAGGCCGCCGAGGCGTTCCGCATCGCGGCAGCCTACCGTTCGAAGCTGACGCGCTACGACCGGCAGAAGATCCTGATGCGCGCGGCCGAGCTGCTTGCCGCGCGCAAGGAACCGCTCGCCCGCCTGATCACGGCGGAAAGCGGCCTGTCGCTGAAGGACAGCTACTACGAGGTCGGCCGCGCCTACGACGTCTACACGCTGTCGGGCCAGCTCGCGATCCGCGAGGATGCCGAGACGTTCGCGTGCGACATCACCCCGCACGGCAAGGCGCGGCGCATCCACACGCTGCGCGAACCACTGCAGGGCGCGATATCGGCGATCACGCCGTTCAACCACCCGCTCAACATGGTCTCGCACAAGATCGCGCCCGCGATCGCGACCAACAACCGCATCGTGCTGAAGCCGACGGAACTGACGCCGCTCACGGCACTGGCGCTCGCCGACATCCTCTACGAGGCGGGCCTGCCGCCGGAGATGCTGTCGGTCGTGACCGGCACGCCCGCCGATCTGGGCGACGCGATGATCACGGACCCGAACATCGATCTCGTCACGTTCACGGGCTCGGTCCCGGTGGGCAAGATGATCGCGCAGAAGGCGGGCTATCGCCGCGTGGTGCTGGAACTGGGCGGCAACGATCCGCTGATCGTGCTGGCCGACGCCGACCCCGACAAGGCGGCCGAGCTTGCGGTGGCCGGTGCGACCAAGAACTCCGGCCAGCGCTGCACGGCGGTGAAGCGCATCCTCGCGGTCGAGAGCGTCGCCGACGCGCTCGTCGAGCGCATTCTCGTGCACGCCAAGAAGCTCAAGTGCGGCGACCCGATGGACCCCAATACCGACATCGGCACCGTGATCCACGAGCGCGCGGCCGCGACCTTCGAGAAGCGCGTGATCGACGCGGTGTCGAAGGGTGCCAAGCTGCTGCACGGCAACGACCGGCGCGGGGCACTCTATCCGCCGACCGTCGTCGACCATGTGCCGTACGACTGCGAACTGGTGGACGAGGAGACGTTCGGTCCCGTAATCCCGGTCGTGCGCGTAAAGGACGTGGACGACGCGATCCGCGTGTCGAACTCGACCCGCTACGGCCTGTCGTCGGGCGTGTGCACGTGGCGGCTCGACCACATCAACCGCTTCATCCACGAGCTCAACGTGGGCACGGTGAATATCTGGGAAGTTCCCGGCTACCGCATCGAGATGTCGCCGTTCGGCGGAATCAAGGATTCCGGCAACGGCCACAAGGAAGGTGTGGTCGAGGCGATGAAGTCCTTCACCAACGTGAAGACCTATTCGCTGCCCTGGCCGGGCTGACGGATCGGGCTTCCCACGCGCGGGTGCCGGGCTGTAACCTTTCCGTAACAAAAGACGGGGAGGGGCCCATGCACGATCCTGAGAACGATTTCGAACCGGAAGACTTCGGCGTCGAACGCCCGATGGCGACGACGTTTTCGGCCATCGCCGAATCGCGGCTTTCGCGCCGCGCGGCACTGCTCGGTGCCGCCGCCGCCGGTGCGCTCGCGGCTGTACCCGCCGCAGCCCAACGGCGCGGATCGAGCCTGACCTTCAAGGACGCGCCCGTCGTCTATGACGACAAGTCGCGCGTCGCCGAGGGCTATCGCGAGCAGGTCGTCGTGCGCTGGGGCGACGCGCTGTTCGCCGACGCGCCCGCCTTCGACCCGCAGCGCCAGACCGGTGCGGGGCAGGAGCGCCAGTTCGGCTACAACTGCGACTTCACGGCCTTCATGCCGCTGCCGCTGGGCTCGAAGAGCTCGACGCACGGCCTGCTCTGCGTCAACCACGAGTACTGCAACAGCAACCTGATGTTCCCGGGCGTGAACGCGCGCGGCAACATCAACAAGGAGCAGTGCGAGATCGAGATGTCGGCGCACGGCCTGTCCGTGGTCGAGGTGAAGAAGGAAGGCGATTCCTGGAAGATCGTCCAGGGCCGCTACAACCGCCGCCTCTCGATGTCGGGCATGGCGTTCCGCGTGGCGGGGCCCGCGGCCGGCCATCCGCGCCTGCGCACCAAGGAGGATCCGACCGGCACGCTCGTCATCGGCACGCTCAACAACTGTGCTGGCGGAACCACGCCGTGGGGCACGGTCCTGACGGGCGAGGAGAACTTCAACGGCTATTTCGGCGGCGACGCGTCCAAGACGCCCGAAGCGCGCAACCACCGGCGCTACGGCGTGCAGGCCTTCAACGGCGCGCCGTGGTCGAACCATTTCGAGCGCTTCCAGGTCGAGAAGTCGTGGAACGAACCCAACCGCTTCGGCTGGGTGTGCGAGTACGACCCCTATGATCCGAACTCGTCGCCGGTGAAGCGCACGGCATTGGGCCGCTTCAAGCACGAGGGTGCCACCTGCGTGGTCTGCCCGGACGGGCGCGTGGCCGTCTATTCGGGCGACGACGAACGCTTCGAATATGTCTACCGCTTCGTCACGGCCGGGAAGTTCGATCCGAAGAACCGCGCGGCCAACCGCCACCTGCTCGACGACGGCGTCCTGTCGGTCGCCAGGTTCGAGGCGGACGGCACGATGCGCTGGCTGCCGCTGGTCTTCGGGCAGGGGCCGCTCACGGCGGCGAACGGCTTCGAAAGCCAGGCCGACGTGCTGATCGAGGCGCGCCGCGCGGCCGATCTGCTCGGCGCCACGCCGATGGACCGGCCGGAAGACGTCGAGACGAACCCGGTCACGGGGTGCACCTATATCGCGTGTACCTACAACGAGCGTCGCGCGGCGGCCGATGCGGCGGACGCGCGCACGCGCGTGAACGCGGCCAACCCGCGCGTCGACAACCGCACGGGCCAGATCGTCGAGCTGATCCCGCCGGGCGGGCGGGGTGCCAAGGCCGACCACGCCGCCGGCGTCTTCCGCTGGGAGCTCTTCATCCTCGGCGGCGATCCGGCCGATCCGAAGTCGGGGGCGAAATACGGTCCGGACGTGTCGGCCGAAGGTTGGCTCGCGGCACCCGACAATATCGGCTTCGATCCCAGGGGCCGCATCTGGATCTCGACCGACGGGATGCCTACGCAGGCCAACCCGCCGCGTCCCGACGGCGCCTTCGGTGCCGACACCGAGGGACCCGGCCGCGCGGTCACCAAGCGTCTCTACGCCGCACCGTCGGGCGCGGAAGTGTGCAGTCCGTGCTTCACACCGGACGGGCGCACCGTGTTCCTCGCCATCCAGCATCCAGGCGAGGCGCGCGGCTCCACGTTCGACACCCCATCCTCGCGCTGGCCGGATTTCCGGCCGGGCATTCCGCCGCGTCCGTCGATCGTGGCGGTCGAACGCATCGACGGCAAGGAGGTCGGCACATGAGCATCCTGCAGGAATTCAAGGATTTCGCGTCGCGCGGCAACGTCGTCGACCTCGCGGTCGGCGTCATCATCGGGGCAGCGTTCACGGCGATCGTCTCGTCGCTGGTCAACGACGTGTTGATGCCGCCGCTGGGCGTGCTGATCGGCGGGGTCGATTTCTCGAACTACTTCGTCGTGCTGTCGACCACCGCCGCGGGCCCGTTCCCCAGCATCGACGCGGCGCAGAAGGCGGGCGTGGCCACGCTCAACTACGGGCTGTTCATCAACGCCTGCATCAAGTTCGTCATCGTCGCGTTCGCCGTGTTCATCCTGGTCAAGCAGGTGAACCGGCTGAAGAAGCCCGATGCGCCCAAGGCTCCGTCCGGGCCGCCGCGCAGCGAAGTGCTGCTCGAGGAAATCCGCGACGCGCTGAAGGCGAAATAGCCCTTCAGGCGAAAGCGGTCCCGTGCGAAAGCGCGGGGATGCCGAGATGGCGGGCGAGCGACTGGCCGATATCCGCGAAGCTTTCGCGGATACCCAGATCGCGCCCGCCGATCCCGGGGCCGAACCAGATCACGGGCACGTGCTCGCGCGTGTGGTCGCTGCCCTTCCAGGTCGGATCGCAGCCATGGTCGGCCGTCAGCACCGCCACGTCGCCGGGGCGCAGCGCCGCGCGCACGTCCGGCAGCCGCACGTCGAACGCTTCGAGTGCGGCGGCATAGCCGGCCGCGTCGCGCCGATGCCCGAACAACGTGTCGAAATCGACGAAGTTGGTCATCGTCAGGCTGCCGTCGGGCGCATCGGCGATTGCCTCCAGCGTGCGGTCCATCAGGGCCGCGTTGCCGTCGGCCTTCACCTCGCGCTTCGTGCCGTGATGCGCGTAGATGTCGCCGATCTTGCCGATCGCGATGGTCTCGCGGTCGGCCGCGACCAGCCTGTCGAACAGCGTGGGTTCGGGCGGCGAGATCGCGTAGTCCTTCCGGTTGCCGGTGCGTTTGAACGCACCCGGCGCTTCACCGACGAAGGGCCGCGCGATCACGCGGCCGATGTTGTACGGGCGCACCAGCTCGAATGCTACCTTGCAGACGTCGAGCAGCCGGTCGAGCCCGAAATGCGTTTCGTGCGCCGCGATCTGGAACACGCTGTCGGCCGACGTGTAGACGATGGGCTTGCCGGTCGCGATGTGTTCGGTACCCAGCTCGTCGAGGATCTGCGTACCCGAAGCGTGCCGGTTGCCGAGCACGCCGGGCAGGCCGCAACGCTTCGCGAGCGCGTCGGTCAGCTCGGCCGGGAAGCAAGGGACGGTCTCGGGGAAATAGCCCCAGTCGAACGTGACCGGCACGCCGGCCATTTCCCAGTGGCCCGACGGCGTGTCCTTGCCGCGCGAAAGCTCGCGCGCGGCACCGTGCCACGCCTCGGGGGCGGGGCCGGAATAGGGCAGGCCCGTCGCCGTCGCGTGCGCGGCGTCCAGGCCGAGGCGCACGAGGTTGGGCACCTTGGGCGCATGGCGCTTCCGGATGCTGCCCCAGGTGTCGGCACCCGTGTCGCCGAAGCGCGCGGCGTCCGGCGTGGCACCGATGCCGAATGAATCCATCACGAGGACGAAGGCGCGGGCCATGCTCAGGCTCCAAATGTCTCGCGCACGACCGGCGACGGGGCCGGGGGTGCTTCGCCGATAGTATATGCCTTCCGCAGCGTCGCGGCGGCACGTTCGGCGCCCGCCTCGTCGCGCGCGTGCATGATCGCGAGCGGCCGATCCGGGCCGACCTGCGCACCCAGCAGGGCAAGGCGCTCGAAACCGACGGCCGGATCGATGGCGGCGGCCGGATCGGTGCGCCCGCCGCCAAGCTCCAGCACCGCCACGCCGACCGCGCGCGTGGCGACCGACACGACGGTTCCGGGCCGTGCCGGTGCGACCGCGCGCACGATGGGGGCTTTCGCGAGATAGGCGTCGGGCCGCTCGATCAGGTCGGCGGGCCCGCCGAGTGCCGCGACCATCCGCGCAAAGCGTTCGGCGGCAGCGCCCGAGGCGAGGGCGGCATCGAGCCTGGCACCTGCCGTGCCGCGCGGCGCGATGCCCGACAGGTCCAGCATCTCGATCGCAAGGGCGCGCGTGCAGTCGTGCAGCCGCGCCTCGCGTGTACCCGTCAGGTAGGCGATGGCCTCGCGCACTTCCAGCGCGTTGCCGGCGGTCGTCCCGAGCGGGCTGTCCATGTCGGTCAGCAGGGCGCGCGTCTTCAGGCCCGCACCGTTCGCCACGTCGACGATGGACTGCGCCAGTTCGCGCGCGCGGCCGAACTCGGCCATGAACGCGCCGGAGCCGAATTTGACGTCCATCACGAGCGCGTCGAGCCCGGCGGCGAGCTTCTTCGACAGAATCGACGCGGTGATCAGGCCGATGGATTCGACCGTCGCCGTCACGTCGCGGATCGCGTAGAGCCGCTTGTCGGCCGGGGCGAGATTCGCGGTCTGGCCGATGATCGCGCAGCCGACCTCGCGCACCGTGCTGCGGAAACGCGCATTGTCCGGTTTCGCGTCGTAGCCCGGGATGCTTTCGAGCTTGTCGAGCGTGCCGCCGGTGTGGCCGAGCCCGCGGCCCGAGATCATCGGCACGAAGCCGCCGCACGCGGCAACCCAGGGGGCGAGCATCAGGCTGACCTTGTCGCCCACACCACCGGTCGAATGCTTGTCGACGACGGGGCCGGGCAGGTTCTCGGACTTCCACGACAGCACGTCGCCCGAACGCGTCATCGAGCGCGTCAGCGCGATGCATTCGCCGCGATCGATGCCGCGCAGGAACAGCGCCATCGCGAGTGCGCCCACCTGCGCGTCGGCAAGCCCCTTGCCGTCGGCAATGCCAGCAACCAGCGCCTCGATCTCGGAATCTTCGAGGCGCTTGCCGTCGCGTTTCCGGCGGATGAGTTCCTGCGGCAGCATGGCGTCAGTAACCCGGCTTGCCGGCCTCGGCCGGGCGGCCTTCGAGGGCGGCCAGCAACGCGTCGAGCAGGCCCGACGCGCCGAAGCGGAACGTGTCGGGCCGCGGCCACGAAGCACCCCGGATGCGGTCGGCGATTTCCAGATAGGCGCGCGCGTCGGCAAGCGTGCGCACGCCGCCCGATATCTTCACGCCGATCTCGCGCGGCGCCTTGCGCGCGGCTTCCAGCAGCACGCGCGCGGCTTCGGGCGTTGCCCCCGTCGCGATTTTCCCGGTCGACGTCTTCAGCATGTCGCCGCCCGCGTCGATCGCTTCGGCGCACGCGGCATTGAGCCGCGCCATGTCCGTGAAATGGCCGCTTTCGAGGATCACCTTGACCGGAACCTTCGGCCCGCAGATCGCCTTGGCCGCCGCGACCATCGTGGCTGCCTTGACCTTCTCGCCGCGCAGCCATTCGACATAGGGAAAGACCAGGTCGATCTCGTCCGCCCCGTCGGCCAGCGCCTTGCGCACCGCGAGCAGCACGTCGGGCCGCGGCTCGCTGCCCGAGGGGAAATTGACGACCGTCGCCACGCGCACCTTCGTGCCGGCGAGCGCCGTCTTCGCCTGCGCCACGAAGCGCGGCCACAGGCACACGGCCGCGACCGGCCCGAACGGCGTGACCGCCCGCGCACAGAGCGCAGCGGTCGATGCCACGTCGTCGGCATCGTTGAGGCTGGTGAGGTCGAGCAGCGGCAGGGCGCGGCGCGCGAGATCTGTGTCGGTCATGCCTTTGCGATCTCCGGAAGGGCGGCCTCGAGCAGGGCCGCGAGGTTCTTGCCGATGCGCGCGGCGATCGCCTGCGTGTGGTCGTGCGACAAATGCTGGCCTTCGCGCATGCCCGCGACGAGATTGGTGACGGCACTGATCGCCGCAACGCGCAGGCCGCAGTGGCGCGCCACCATCACCTCGGGTGCGGTCGACATGCCGACGAGATCGGCCCCGAGCGTGCGAAGTGCGCGGATCTCGGCCGGTGTCTCGAAGTTCGGTCCCAGATACCAGGCATAGACGCCCTCGGGCAGGTCGATGCCGAGCGGGGCGGCGGCCTTGCGCAGCACCGTGCGGAACGCCGGGTCGTAGGCGTCGGTCATCGGGAAGAAGCGCGGGCCCCATTCCTCGTCGTTCGGGCCGACGAGCGGGCAGATGCCGGCCCACGCGATATGGTCGGAAATCAGCACGAGCGAGCCTTCGTCGCTCGATTTGTGGAAACTGCCGGCGGCGTTGGTCAGCACCAGCCTGTCCACGCCCAGCGCCTTCAGCGTGCGGATCGGGTGCTTGATCGCGGCGGGCTCCACACCTTCGTAGAGATGCACGCGACCCTGCATGCACGCGACCGGCACGCCCGCGAGCGTGCCCGCGACAAGCCGGCCCGCATGGCCGGCCACGCCCGATACGTGGAAGCCGGGGATCTCGCCATAAGGCACGGCGACGGCATCGTCGATCCGGTCGGCAAGCGGACCGAGTCCGGAGCCGAGCACGATGCCCACGCGCGGCTTGCGCGCACCGAGCCTCGTCTTCAGGAATGCGGCCGCGTCGTGCGGGCTTGCCACGCTATTTCTCCTTCACGTAGGCGATCCCGCTGGCCTTGGGGGCCACCGCCTTGCCGACGAACCCGGCGAGCAGCAGTACCGTCAGCACGTAGGGCATCGCCTGGATCGCCTGTACCGGTACCACGCCGATGCCCGGCAGCGACACGCCCTGCAGGCGGCCCTGCAACGCGTCGGCGAAGGCGAAGAGCAGGCAGGCGAGCACGGTCGGTACCGGCATCCACTTGCCGAAGATGAGTGCGGCGAGGGCGAGGAACCCGCGCCCGGCGGTCATCTCGCGCTGGAAGGCGGCCGACTGCGCGACCGCAAGATAGGCGCCTGCCACGCCGCACAGGGCCCCGCAGGCGAGCATCGCGCGATAGCGCAGCCACGCAACCGAAATGCCCGCCGTATCGACCGCGTGCGGGTTCTCGCCGACCGCGCGCAGGCGCAGGCCGAAGCGCGTGCGGAACACGACGAACCATACGACCGGGATCAGCGCCACCGTCAGATAGACCAGCGCGTTGTGGCCCGAGACGAGTGCCGCATAGACGCGCCCCAGATAGGGCACGCCCGCAAGATCGGAAGCGAACGGCAGGGCGAGCGGGCGGAAGCGCGCCGCGTCGGGCAAAGCGGGCGTGCTGCCGCTGCCCTCGTCGAACCACGCGAAGGCGAGCACCAGCGTCAGGCCCGCGGCGAGCACGTTGATCGCCATGCCGGCGACGACCTGGTTGCCGCGATGCGTGACGCAGGCGAAGGCGTGCACCATCGCGAAGAAGCAAGCCACAAGGATGCCCGCGACCAGCCCTGCCCAGGGCGACTGCAGGAAATGGGCGCCGCACGCGGCGGCGAAGGCGGCCAGCAGCATTTTGCCTTCCAGCCCGATATCGACCACGCCCGAGCGCTCGGCAAACAGCCCCGCGAGGGCCGCGAGCACGAGCGGGACCGCCAGCCGCACGGTCGAGGCGAGCAGCGAGACGAGCTGGGCGAAATGGTCGTCCATCATGCGGTTCCCGGCCGCGCGAACAGGGCGGCGAGGGCGGGGCGGAACATGTTCTCGAGCGCGCCGCAGAACAGGATGATCAGGCCCTGGATGACGATGATGAGATCGCGGTTGATCGCGCGCACCTCGAAGGCGAGCTCGGCCCCGCCCTGGTAGAGTGCGCCGAACAGCAGGGCGGAAAGGCAGATGCCGACCGGATGGTTGCGGCCCATCAGCGCCACCGCGATACCCACGAAGCCGTAGCCGCCGGTGAAGGCGAGCAGCAGCCGGTGCTGGGCGCCCTGCACCTCGTTGACCGCCATCAGGCCGGCCAGCGCCCCGGAGATCGCCATCGCGATCACGATCGTGCGCGCTGGATCGATGCCGGCATAGCGCGCGGCCTGTTCGTTGGCCCCCACGGTGCGCAGCGCGTAGCCGGCCCGGCTGTGCCAGACATAGGCCCACACGAACGCGGCGGCGGCCAGGGCCACGAAGAACGCGGCGTTGAGCGGCGTGCGCGGGGCCTCGAGGCCGAACCAGCCGGCCATGTCGCGCAGGTTCCACAGCGTCGTGTGGCCGGCGAAATGGCGCGTCTCGGGCGAGCCGTGCGTCGGGTCGAGCAGCACGTTCGACAGCAGGTACGTCATGATCGCCGCGGCGATGAAGTTGAACATGATCGTCGTGATGACGATGTGGCTGCCGCGGCGCGCCTGCAGCCAGCCGGGAACAGCTCCCCACGCCGCCCCCGCCGACGCGGCGGCGATCATGGCAAGCGGGACGACGAGAAGGCCCGGCAGCCCGTCGAGGAACAGGCACACCAGCGCCACGGCCAGCCCCGCGATATAGGCCTGCCCCTCGCCGCCGATATTGAACAGGCCGGCATGGAACGCGACCGCGACCGCAAGTCCCGTGAACACGAAATTGGTCGCGTAGTAGAGCGTGTAGCCCCACGCCTCGGGATGGCCGACGGCACCATGGACGAGGATCGCGAGCGCCGACAGCGGATCCTCGCCGATCGCCAGCACGACGAGCGAGGAGAGCAGCAGGGCCGCGGCCAGATTGACGAGCGGCAGCAGGCCCCAGTCGACCCAGGGCGGCAGGCGGTGGGTGGCGCTCATTCGGCCGCCGCCGGCAGCGAACCCGCCATCAGCAGTCCGAGACTGCGCTCGTCGGCTTGCGCGCGCGACAGCTCGCCCACGATGCGCCCGTCGAACATCACGAGGATGCGGTCGGCAAGCCCGAGGATCTCGTCGAGCTCGCAGCTCACCAGCAGGATCGCCTTGCCGGCGTCGCGCAGGGCGACGAGCCGGCGGTGGATGAACTCGATGGCGCCGATATCCACGCCGCGCGTCGGCTGGCCGACGATCAGCAGGTCGGGATCGCGGTCGATCTCGCGGCCCAGCACGATCTTCTGCTGGTTGCCGCCGCTGAAATCGCCGCTGCGCTGGGCGGGAAGCGGCGGGCGCACGTCGTAGGTTTCCATCAGCCGGCGCGTGCGCTCGGTCGCCGCACGCCCCGACAGCAGCGGGCCGGATCCCAGCTCGACGTCGTCGTGATAGCCAAGGATGGCGCTTTCGCTTGCGGCGTAGCCCACGACAAGGCCCATGCGCAGCCTGTCCTCGGGCACGTGCGCGATGCGCGCCACGCGCGCCGCCTTGCAGGCGTCGGCATGGCCCGGGGCGCAGAGCGGCTCGCCCTTGTAAAACACGTGACCGCCCTGCAGCGTGCGCAGGCCCGCGAGCGCTTCGAGAAGTTCGCTCTGCCCGTTGCCGGCGACACCGGCGATGCCGACGATCTCGCCCGCGCGCACCGAGAACGACACGCCGCGCAGCCGCTCCACGCTGCGCGAATCGACATGGCGCAGGTTTTCCGCGCGCAGCACCTCGGCCCCCGGCTTCGCCTCGGTCTTCGCCACGCGCAGCAGCACGCGCCGTCCGACCATCAGTTCGGCGAGTTCCTCCTGCGAGGTCCCGGCCGTGTCCTTCGTCGCGACGACCGCACCCTGGCGCATCACCGTGACGCGGTCGGTGATCGCAAGAATCTCCTTCAGCTTGTGCGTGATCAGCAGCACCGTGCGACCCTGGTCGCGCCAGCGCGCGAGCAGTTCGAAGAGCCGTTCGGCCTCCTGCGGCGTCAGCACGGCGGTCGGTTCGTCGAGGATCAGGATGCGCGCCCCGCGATAGAGCGCCTTCAGTATCTCGACGCGCTGCTGTGCGCCCACGTCGAGATCGGCGATCTTCGCGTCGAGATCGACCTCGAGCGAATAGTCGGCCATCAGTTTCGTGAGACCTTCGCGTGCGGCGGCTTCGCCGGCTGCCAACAGGGCGCCGCCCTCGGCCCCGAGCAGCACGTTTTCCAGGACGGTGAAGGTCTCCACCAGCATGAAATGCTGGTGGACCATGCCGATGCCGGCCCGGATCGCGTCCTGCGGCGAGGCGATGTCGACCGCCCGACCGTCGACCGCGATGGTGCCGCCGTCCGGCCGGTAGTAGCCGTAGACGATCCCCATCAGGGTCGACTTGCCCGCCCCGTTCTCGCCCACGATGCCGTGGATCGAGCCCTTCGCGACCGAGAGATCGACCGCGCGGTTGGCGTGCACGCCCCCGAATCGCTTGTCGATGCCGGCGAGGGCGAGGGCGGGCACGCCGTCCATGCGGGTCAGCGCTGCGCCGTGACGTCCGTCACCTGGATGCGGCCGGCGATGATCGCCGCGCGTGCCTCGCTGACCTTCTTTTCCATGTCGGCGGTCACGAGCGCGCGGTTGTGCTCGTCGAGCGCCCAGCCCACGCCCTCTTCCTTGAGGCCGAGGACCGACACGCCGGCCTTCCACGTGCCCTGGCGGGCCTGGATCATCGAGTTGTAGACCGCAACGTCGACGCGCTTGATCATCGAAGAGAGCATCGTGCCCGGATGCAGGTGGTTCTGGTTGCTGTCCACGCCGACCGCGAGGCGCTTGGCGTCCTTCGCGGCCTGGTAGACGCCCAGGCCCGTCGCACCTGCCGCCGCGTAGACGACGTCGGCGCCGCGATCGAACTGGCCGCGCGCGAGTTCGGCCCCGCGCGTCGGGTCGTTGAAGGCGGCGGGCGTCGTGCCGGTCATGTTCATGAACACCTCGACCGACGGCCGGGCGAACTTGGCACCCTCTTCGTAGCCCTTGTAGAACTTGCGGATCAGCGGGATGTCCATGCCGCCGACGAAGCCGACCTTGCCGGTCTTGGTGGCGAGGCCCGCGAGCATGCCGACGAGGAACGAGCCCTCGTGCTCGCGGAACACGATCGACTGCACGTTGGGAAGTTCGACGACGCTGTCGATCAGCGTGAACTTCACGTTCGGGAATTCCTTGGCGACCGTCTCGACCGCCGAGCGGTTGTTGAAGCCGACCGCCACGACGACCGAGGCGCCGCGCCGCGCGAGGTTGCGGATCGACTGCTCGCGTTCGGCGGCGTTGCGCACCTCGAACTCGGCGTACTGGACGCCGGTTTCCTTCTTGAAGCGCTCCGCCCCGTCATAGGCGGCCTGGTTGAACGAGCGGTCGAACTTGCCGCCGACATCGAAGGTGACGGCCGGCGCGTTCTGGGCGAGAGCGGGTCCGGCGACCAAGGCCGCGGCGATCGTCGCGGCAAATGCGAGTGTTTTCATCGTTTTCTGGCTCCTCGGGAGGGTCCGTCGCGTTCCCTGCAATGTGGCAAAGCCGGTGCGGGGAATCAACGTCCGCTTGGCAACCGGCGGGCGCCCGGCGCAAAGTCCGCCCGGAGAATCGAGGAGCGCCATGCACCAGCCGTTGCCGGGTACCGAAATCGCCGATCTGGACACGCCGGCGCTCGTCGTCGATCTCGACATGGTCGACCGCAACATCGCCAAGATGGCGGCCCTCGCGAAGGCCGCCGGCATCGCGCTCCGCCCCCACGCCAAGACACACAAATCGCCGATCTTCGCGCGCCGGCAGGTCGCCGCCGGGGCGGTCGGCGTGTGCTGCCAGAAGGTCGGCGAGGCCGAAGTGATGGTCGCCGGCGGCATTTCCGACATCCTCGTGACCAACGAGATCGTCGGGCGGATCAAGACCACGCGGCTGGCGGGTCTCGCGCGCCTCGCGACGATCCGCACGGTGGCCGACAACGCCGAGGCGGTCGCCTGGCTCGGCAAGGCCGCGCGCGCGGCGGGCGTCACGCTCGGCGTGCTGGTCGACTGCGACGTCGGCCATGCGCGCACCGGCATTTCCGATCCGCGCGCGGCGGCAGAACTGGGCCAGACCATCGCGCATACCGACGGGCTGCGTTTCGACGGGCTGCAGGCCTATCACGGCTCGATCCAGCACGTCGCCGGCTGGGCCCAGCGCCGCACGGCAGCCGAAACGGCGAACGCGAAGCTCGCCGCGTTCCGCGCCGCCTTCGCCGAGGCGCGGCTGGCCACACCGATCATCTCGGGGGCGGGAACCGGCACGTTCGAGTTCCAGGCGAAAGCCGGCTACACCGAATGGCAGTGCGGCACCTACATCTTCATGGACCGCGAATACTACAATTCGGGCGGCGAGGATGGCGGACCCTATGCGCCGTTCGAGCAGGCGCTGACGGTGCTGACGACGGTTATGAGCCTGCCGTCGGAGGACCGGTTCGTCGTCGATGCGGGCCTCAAGACCATGTCGCTCGACGGCGGCGTGCCGGAACTGCGCGACCTGCCGGGCTGGAAATTCGGCTTCGGCGGCGACGAGCACGGCAAGGTCGCGCGTACCGGCCCCGGCGCGGATCGGCCGAAGCTCGGCGACAAGATCCACCTGATCCCGGGCCACGGCGACACGACGATCAACATGCACGACGAATATTTCGTCGTTTCGCGCGGCCGGCTCGTCGCGATCTGGCCCGTCGCCGCGCGCGGGAAGAACCGCTGACGGCTCAGGTCGCGGCGGCTTCCTCGAGCAGCCAGGCGGCGAAGCGCTCGACCTCGGGCCGGGAAGGTGTCGCCGCGCGGACGAGGAAATAGGCGCGCGCCTCGACGCGCCGCCTTGCGCCGGCAAGTGCGACGAGCTGGCCGGTCTCGAGCAGCCCGCGCACCAGCGGTCCGCTCGCCAGCGCCAGCCCCTGTCCCGCCACGGCCGCCTGGATCGTCTGGTCGTAGTGGTTGAAGCTGAGCACGCTGCGCGGCTTCACGTCGGCGAATCCGAGTGCCGCGAGCCAGCTGCCCCAGTCGCGCGCCGGCGTGGCGCCGAGCCCGTCGTAGGACAGCAGCACGGCCCCGGCATAGTCCTTCGCCGTCATCGGCCGGCGCGCGTGGACGCCGACGACCGCCTTGCTGCCGACCGGGAACACTTCCTCGCCGAACATCTTCTCGGCACCCGCGGGAAGTACGTCGGCCGGACCGTAGCGCAGCGCCAGGTCGATGCCCGCGCGCTGCAGGTCGAGCAGGCGGTTGTCGACCGACAGCCGCACATCGACGTCGGGATGGAGCTTCTGGAACGAAGCGAGCCGCGGCACCAGCCAGAGCGAGGCGATGCCGGTGCTCGCCGTGAGATTGACCCGGCGCGAAGTACCGCCGCGAAGCGATGCCGCGGCGGCGGCGAGCGTGCGCAGCGTCTCGGCGACGGTGCGCGCCAGCGTCTCGCCTTCCGGCGTCAGGTCGAGCCGGCGCGTCGTGCGCGCGAAAAGGCGCACGCCCAGATCGTCCTCCAGCGCCTTGATCTGCCGGCTGATCGCCGACGGCGTGACGAACAGCTCCGCCGCCGCGCGCGCGAAGCTCAGATGGCGCGCCGCGGCGTCGAAGCCGCGCAGCGCATCGAGCGGAGGAAGTTTATTCATTCCTGAAACTCATCAATCCGGTGCGAATTGATCGTTTGTCTCCGATCCGGGATCGAAAAACAATAGGGACACCGAAATTCGTCCGACGCCATGGATGCATAATCAGCATCAATCAGACAGGAGAACGTCATGTCGCAACGCCAGAACCCCCGCCGGCTTTCGCTGTCCGCCGGCCGCTATGCCGTGCTTGAAGACGCGCGCGGCACGCGCGTCGTCTGCGCCGACGGCGTCCTGTGGATCACCCAGCACGCCGACCGGCGCGACATCGTGTTGCGCGCCGGCGAATCGTTCGTCGTCGACCGCGACGCCAAGGTCATCGTCAACGCCCTGTCGCACGCGGCTTTGGCACTCGTCCCGCCGCCGGCACCCGTCTCGTTCCGCCAGCGCATGAAGCGCTGGCTGTCCGGCGAGGGGGCGCACGCGTCGCTGCGTCTTTCGGCCTGCTGATGACGGCGGGAAGGGCCTAGCGGTGCGCGCGCAGATAGGCGACGACTGCCTCGCGCTCGGCCGCCTCGCGCAGGCCGTTGCCGCCCATCCACAGGCCGGGGATCATGTCCTCGGGATCTTTGAGGAAGCGCGCGAGGCGTTCGGCATCCCACGCCGGGGCTTGCGCCCGCGCACGCCGCATGGCGGGCGAATAGTCGAAGCGCGGATCGGACGCGAGCGGCCGGCCGAGAATGCCGGCAAGGTTCGGGCCGGGCTTTTCGGCCGCCGCCGCGTCGACCGCATGGCACGACGCGCAGCGTGCCTCGAACAGCGCGCCGCCGTCCTGTGCCCACACGGGTGCCGCGGCGAATGCCGCGAACAGAAGTCCGAAAACCGCCTTCAAGCGCCGTACTGGATGCGCACGAGCCGGTCGTTGCCGCTTTCCCCGCCCCAGGCTTCGCCGTCCACGCCGTCCATCTGGCGCACGTTGGCGTCGAA
This sequence comes from Tagaea sp., assembly GCA_965279565.1. Taxonomy (GTDB): domain Bacteria; phylum Pseudomonadota; class Alphaproteobacteria; order CACIAM-22H2; family CACIAM-22H2; genus Tagaea. The sequence goes on from OZ257249.1 coordinate 2,328,625, forward strand.
CCTGTCGGACGGGAAGGCGGTGAATTTCTCGTTCGCCGGATCGAAGCGCACGATGGAGTTCGACGCGAAATCGGTCAGCCACACCTTGTCCGACGGATCGACCCACACAGAATAGGCGCGCGGCCGCTCGCCCGGCAGGCGCCAGGCCTTCCACGAGCCGTCGCGCGGGTCGTGCATCGACACGTTGCCGCTGTTCCACTCGCTGATCCACAGCCGGCCCGCGCGGTCGGTCCACACGCGGCGAGCACCCTGGTTGGGCGTGGGCGGGTCGAGCACGCGCACGCGGCCGGTGGCGAGATCCTCGATCTGGGCGAGATGGTTCCCCGCGAGCGACACGTACCAGACCGTACCCTGCGGCGTGCGCGTGATGCCGTAGGGGCCGCGCCCGCGCGGGGCTTCCCACACGTCCATCTTCTCGCTCGCCGGCACGAACCGGCCATAGATGCCGGCCTGCCCGGTGAACCACAGCGCGCCCGAATTGTCGAAGACGGCGGTGTTGAGGTTGGCGTAGCCGACGCGCTCGGGAAGCTTCCACAGCTTCACCTCGTGCGATTTGGGATCGACGCGCGCGATCGAATTCTGCCCGCCGTCGGTGACCCAGGCCGCCCCGTCGGGCCCGCGGATCACGCCGTGCGGGGCCGAACCCTGCCCGAGATTGACGACGCGCACGGCACCGGTCGCCGTGTCGATCCGGCCGAGCGTGCCGTTGCGCTGGCCGCAGAACCAGAACGTGCCGTCGCCGGCGGCCGTCACGTCGCGCGAGCCGACGCGCTTGCCGTCCGCCGCGCGCACGTCGAAATACGTGATCTTGAAGCCGGCCGGCACGCTGGCGGCGGCCGGACGAAACGCGCCGAACGCGAGGCCGGCGGAACCGAGGGCGAGGAAGTCGCGGCGAAGCATGGGCTGATCCTTCCGGGGCTGGAAAAGCGGCGCGATGTCGCAGGCGGGAAGAATGCGCCGGTCCCGGTTGGCGGGCAAGCCGGCCCTTGTAACACGCGGCGGAACGGCCCATATCTTGCCCAACGGCCCGTCAGGGCCGGTCGATCCCGAAAAGCGAAACCGTCACCCGTCCGACGCCGCCCCGGCGCCGGGCGCGGACCCCTTTTTTCCGTCAGGAGCACGCCATGGCCAAGGGCCAGAAACGCAGCACGCGCGAACTCCGCAAGCCCAAGGCCGGCAAGAACAAGATCGCCACCGGCAGCACGCCCTTCCTCACGACCGCGCAGGCCGCCAAGAAGCCCGCGAAGAACAAGGGCTGAGGGCGGGGCATGCAGTATCTCGGCAGGATAACGGGCGACGGCACGCTGACGGCGGGCGGCGAGCGCGTGGACAGTGCTTCGTACGAGATCGACGGCTTCCTCAAGCCCAAGATCGGCGTTTCGGGCAGCGGCGAGATCCGCGCCTCGGCGCTGGCACTGCGCCAGGTGTTCGGTCGCAAGGACATTCAGATCGTCACCGTCGACGGAAGGCGCATCGACGTGCGCTTTTCGGAAAAGAAGATGCTGCCCGGCGCGCGCGTGGCGCATGTCGAACTTTCCGGGGCGCTGCCGACCGCGCGCGCGGACTGGCGCGGCTAGCGCGGTCCCTTCCGCAGACTTTCCGTCATGCCCGGCGAATGCCGGGCTTCCACGACCTGGCCCATCCCACGGCGAGGTTGCAATTTCGCGCGAGTCGATATAGGATAATTAGACTATAAAACAGGAAATCATCCTGTTGACTACGTGACGAGGAATTTGAGGTGACGGTCAAGTAGGACGTGAAAAACGCAATGAATATCAACACATTGAAAATTTTATGTCGCTTTACCGTCAACAACCGTCAAGCAAAATTTGCGGTTTGCCGACGCTTAACGCCCGCGCTGCGGGCACTCGGCGCGCGCGCAGGGGGCACTGCTGGCCGCGACATAGGTGCGGCACACGCGGCACGGCGCCATCGTCTCGGCCTCCTCCTTCAGCGCCGCCTTGACGACGCCGCCCTGACGCATGCGCTCGGCCGCGATCTCCGCTTCCTTCTCGCGCACGCGGAAATAACGCCAGCCGAACCACACGACGGCGAGCACGAGGATCAGCAGGAACAGCTTGCCGAAGGAAAGGCCCATGACTCAGAGACCGTAGCGCGCCCACAGGGCGCGTGTCTCCAGAGAGTCGACGAGGTCGTCGGACCAGAAATCGCCGCCACGCGACAGGCCGAGCAGGCTGCGCAGCGAGCGGCCTTGCACCGGCACGCCGCGAAAGCGCACTTTCTCGCCGAAACGCCGGCGCAGGTCGCTGCGCGCGTCGCCAAGCGCGTCGATCAGGCCCAGCGCCTTGGCCCGGGTGCCCGTCCAGAACTCGCCGGTGAACAGGGTTTCCGGATCGCCGGTCAGGTGCTTCCCGCGCCGTGCGCGCACCCAGTCGCGGAAATTTCCGTGGATCTCGTCCTGAAGTGCGCGCAACCGTTCGACATCCTCGGGCTTCTCGGGGCCGAACGGGTCGAGCAGCGATTTGCGCGTGCCCGCGGTGTAGAGGCGCCTGCGCACGCCGAGCCTTCGCATCAGGTCCTCGAAGCCGAAGCTCGCCGCGATCACGCCGATCGAACCGACGATGGAGTTCGCGTCGGCGACGATCTCGTCCGCAGCACAGGCAAGCCAGTAACCGCCCGACGCGGCGACGTCCTCGACATAGGCGTAGACCGGCAGCTTCTTTTCTTCGGCCAACGCGCGGATGCGCGCGCCGATCAGGGCGGACTGCGCCGGCGATCCGCCGGGCGAATTGATCACGAGGGCGACGGCGGAGATGCCCGACATGCCGAACGCGCGTTCGAGGGCGGGGGCGAGGCGTTCGATCGACAGGCCGCGCCGTCCACCCATGCCGATGGGGCCTTGCAGGCGCAGCACCGCCACGCTCGGCGTCGGCGTGCGGCCGACCAGTCGTTCGAGGGAAGCGCGCAGATCCATCGTCGCGGTCTATACCAGTGCGAGCGCTTTGCCGTCGCGCAAAATCGCGCCGGCTTGCGGCGTATAGCGCCCGTCGGCCTCGTGCAGGACGAGACCGGCGGCAAGCGCCATCGGCGTGCGGATGCCCTTGCGGGCGCGCACGATCACGCGCTTGGCCGCCGTACCCGCGCGCGGCCACAGCGGGAAGACAACGATCTCGCCCGCCTCGCCGGAAAGTGCGCCGAGAAGATCGGCAAGCCGGTCGGCGCGCTGGACGAAGACGAGCGTGCCGCGCGGCCTCAGCGCCCTGAGTGCGGCCGCGACCCAGCCGGCGAGCGGCAGGTCGCCTTCGACATCCGCCCGCCGGCTCGCCGGATCGGGCGAGGGGTCGGCGCGTACCGCTTCCAGATAGGGCGGATTGGAAAGGACGAGATCGAAGCCGGCGCCCGCGAAGGCGGCCACGTCGCCGGTCTCGACCGCGAAGCGCCCGGCCCAGCCGTTCGCTGCGGCATTGGTGCTGGCAAGATCGGCGATGGCGGGGTCGATCTCGACGCCGGTCATGCGCACGCCGGGTACCCGCGCCAGATAGGCGAGGCTCGCGGCACCCGCCCCGCAGCCGAGATCGAGGGCGGCGGCGGCGCCTTCGTCGCACGCGGCGGCGAGCAGGATCGGGTCGATCGCGGCGCGGTAGCCGGTCGCGGGCTGGCGGAACCGAACGCGGCCGCCGAGCAGCGTGTCGTCGCTTGGCGCCTGGCTCACCTCGGCGTTCCGTCGCGTGCACCCTCGACCAGTGCGAGCGCGCCGGCTTCGTCGGCATCGTCGACGACCACGCGGCGCGGGATCGCCAGGATCGAGCCCTCGACCGAGGCCGTGTGCGCGTCGAGCACCAGGAACTCGATCCGCGCGTCGGCCAGCAGCGCCTCGACGAACGAGAGCAGCACGGCATCGTTGGTGCGCAGGATTTCCCGCATGTTTCCCGTCGGTTCCGGACCCGTTGCGGCGCTTGATTCCTGCCGCTCGCGGACTATGCTCCGACGGACGCGGCAGCCGGTCAAGCCGGACGCGCCGCGCTGTCGCCGCAGACCGGCGCAAGAGGGGTGATTTCGTGGCCGTCGTCGTCAATCTCGAAGGTGAACGCGGGCGTTCCCAGCGCCCGGCCCGCAACGCGCTGCAGGCGCTGGTGGCCCTCGTCGGCGACGACGTGAAGGCGGTCAACGACACGATCATCCAGCGCATGCATTCGTCGGTCGAGCTGATCCCGCAGCTCGCCAGCCACATCGTGGCCGCCGGCGGCAAGCGCATGCGCCCGATGCTGACCCTCGCCACCGCGCGCATGTGCGGCTATCGCGGGGCCCGCCACATCAAGCTCGCGGCCTGCGTCGAGTTCATCCACACCGCCACACTGCTGCACGACGACGTCGTCGACGAGAGCGACCTGCGCCGCGGGCGCGCCACCGCCAACGCCGTGTGGGGCAACAAGGCGAGCGTGCTGGTCGGCGACTTCCTGTTCAGCCGCGCCTTCCAGGTGATGGTCGAGGACGGCTCGCTGCAGGTCCTCGCGATCCTGTCGAACGCGTCGGCCGTGATCGCGGAGGGCGAGGTGCTGCAGCTCACCACCGCCAACGACACCGAGACCTCCGAGCAGGCCTATCTCGAGGTGATCCGCGCCAAGACCGCGGCCCTGTTCGCCGCGGCGTGCCGCGTGGGGGCCGCCGTCGCCGACCGGCCCAAGGCCGAGGAGGACGCGCTCGAGACCTACGGGCTCAATCTCGGCATCGCGTTCCAGCTCGTCGACGACGTGCTCGACTATGCCGCCACGGCCGACGAGATGGGCAAGAATGTCGGCGACGATTTCCGCGACGGCAAGATCACGCTGCCGATCGTGCTGTCGTTCCTGCGCGGCGACGAGACCGAGCGGACCTTCTGGCGGCGCACGCTCGAGGATCTCGACCAGAAGGACGGGGACCTGCCGCACGCGATCGAGCTGATGCGCAGGCACAAGGCGCTCGACGACACGATCGAGCGCGCGCGCCATTACGGGCGCATCGCGCGCGACGCGCTCGGCATCTTCCCCGACGGGCCGGAGAAGCGCGCCCTGGTCGATCTCGTCGATTTCGCGATCGAACGCGCCTATTAACGGTCAACCCTGTAGCTGCGCCATATAGAGCGGTGTGGCCTTGCGCGCCTCGGCGATGCCGTCGAGATATTCGGCCCCCGACTTCGCCGCCGGTGCAAGCGTCAGATGGTCGGCCAGTTCGCCCGCCGTGCGGAAGCGGCGCGCGTCGGCATCGCGGAAGACCGCGCGGTTCGCCTTCGCCGCCACCGGCAGCAACCGGTTGGACGGCGTCTCGGGCGACTGCTCGGCCGCCTGGATCAGCCGGACCGCGCCGCGCGCGCCGAGGAAATGGGCCGCGTAGACCTCCTGATAGGTCGGCTCGCGCCCGAGTGCCGCGGTCAGCGACCTGCGGTTCTGGACCGTCAGCTCGCCCGCCATCGCGGCGGCGGCCTTGGGATCCTTGCGCAGGGCAAGGATTGCCGAGCGGTCTTCGCCGCCCGGCACATCGTACCGGCCCGTCGCCGGATCGCGCACGATCTTCGCCGCCTGCGCGCCAAGCCCGTGCCTGGCGCCTTTCCGGTGGACGAGATCGAGCCAGGTCTGCTCGGTGAACTGGAACAGGCCGGTGGCGCTGGAACGCGGGTTCTGCGCTGCCGGATCGAGGCCGCTCTCCCGCTTCGCCGTGGCGAGAAGCTCGGAAAACGCGGCCTGTCCGCGCCGCGAAGGCTCGGCGAAAGCCGCGCGGATCTGCGGGGAAATCCGGGGCTGGCGGACGGCAGGGGCGCTCGTGTTCGTGTCCATGGACACCCCTTCAGCAACCCCCATGCCAGCCCCTTTCGCGATGCGCTTGCGGTCCGGGGGAAGGAAGGCTATACCGACGGCCCCGATCGGTCGGAGCGTAGCTCAGCCTGGTAGAGCACTAGCTTCGGGAGCTAGGGGCCGGAGGTTCGAATCCTCTCGCTCCGACCAAATCATTCAATAACTTAGCCGTCATTTGACCCTGCGCAGCGTGGGACGGTGGGACTGCGCGGTGGGACTTCCGTTCGTGAAGCCGAAGCCGGAATCGCTGCCCGGCGTTGTGCCCGAAGTCCCACGCATCGCGTCGACTGCCGCGCGCCGCACCGGGTCAGCCACCTTCGTATAGCGCGCCGTCGTCGCCGGGTCCTTGTGGCGCGCGAGATCCTGCGTGACGGCAGACGAAGCGACGTGCGCCACCTCGGTGATGAAGGTCGCGCGCACGTCGTGGAAGCGATAGCTGCGGCCGCCGCCGGCGCGTGCGATCGCCGAGCGCCAGGCGTTGCGCGCGTTCTTGATCGGGCGTGCCGCATGCGGCCTGTCGTCGGCGCCAATGCCGGCCGGGCGGTAGACGACGAGATGCCGCGTGTCGTCGCGCCTGCCAGCCGATCGCGCGGGGGCCTGCGCGCGCTCGGCCGCCTCGAGGGCGAGCCACGCCAGCAGCTCGCGCGCCTCGTCGTTCGCCGGCAGGAAGTCGTCGCGGTCCGCTTTGGCGATCTCCGCCGGCACGCGCAGGCCGCCGGCGTCCCAGTCGATCCAGTCGACCGTCGCGGCGAACACCTCGGCCCGGCGAAGGCCGAGCAGCCGCACCAGCGCGGCCGCCTTCCACAGATGCTGGGGCGTTGCGGGATCGCCTTCGATCCGTGCCAGCACCGCGAGCGGGACCGGCGTGGGATCCCGCTCGGGGATGTCGAACTCCGGAATCGCCGGCACGCGTGCCAGCATCGGCGCGCGCCCGTCGGCCGTGTAGGTCGCGTGCGCGATCGACAGCACCGCGCGCAGCTCGTCGAGATACTTGTTCCGGCGTTCGGACGACAGGACCTCGCCCGTTTCACGCCAGTGGCGCTGGTCAGACCGGTCGAGCGCCTTCGACGGGCCGCCGATCCAGATCCGGCGCGTCATCTTCTTGACGTGCTCGCGATACTCGCCCGCGCGTGCGGCCACGTCGCCGATCGCGCAGGCCGCCCCGAAATACCCGACGAGCTCGCGCAGGGCCGCGCGGACCCCGTCCCAGCTCGCGTAGCCCTCGGCGATCGCGGCGCGCGCGGCCACGGCCTGGGCGAGCGTGTATGTGTCCGGCCGGGCGATGGTGCCCTTCGTCTCGAGGCGCGCCTCGACGCGGCGGGCTTCCTCGCAGGCCTGCGCCTGGCGGCGCGAGGTGGCGAGCGTGCCGTCGGGATTCCGGCAGCGTCGCTTGTAGCGGCGGCCGCCCTCGACGAAGTCGTAGACCCAGACCTCGGATGCGGCGTCGTAGAAGACCGACATGGTGATTCCCCGGAAGGTTGAGCGGCGTCAGCCTATGCCCAATGCCTTGCAGCGGGCAACGGCTTCGCGGTGGGCCGCATGCAGGCGCTTGCCCGGCGGGGCGGGCCGTTCGCCGGCGGTGGCGGCGGCGGCATCCGGCCGGATACGGTTGCGTTCGCGCCAGGCGCGGATCGAGGCGAGCGACACGCGCGGCTCGCCCAGGTGCTTCGGGTCGGTCGCGATGCGCCAGCCCTCGATCATGTCCTTCCGGATCATGCGGCGGATCGTCGACACGTCGCAGCCCAGCAACTCGGCCGCGCGCGCATAGGTGACGCCCCTGTCGAGATCCTCGACGGCGGGCTCCACGGCGATGCGCGGGCGAACGATCATGGTTCGCAGGGCTCCGGGGTGTCGCGGAACGTCACCATGACCTTTCTGCCGTCCAAACCGATTCGGGAGGCAGGGATCGTGACGCGATCTCCGTAGGCGGTCGCAGAGATCGCATCGATGTTGGCGCGGATCGTGCGGAACGAGACGGCGACGATCCACGGGTTGGCGTCCCACGCGCCGTCGCCATTGATGCTGTTCCATAGGTCGCGGAACTCTTCTTGCGGCGATGGGTCCCATTCGTCGGGAAAATCAGGATTTGCCCCGAGCCGGCCGGCACAGCTTTCGTCCTTCGCATCGTCCTCGCTGATGGCCTGCAGCCGCTCGACCTTCACGGCCTCGACGATCAGCGTGAGGCGCGAGAACTTGCGGGGCATATGGATCGACGGTCGCCAGCGAAACGGGACGTGCTCGCAACTCTCGTCGCTATGTATGCCCCGCACGCCGTCGATCACTTCGATCTCGTGGCGGCGGTCGCTGTCGGCCATGTACCAGACCTTGTCGAACGGATAGTGGTTCGCAAAGTCGGTGCTGAAATTCTCCTTCACCCACAGCCGGTCGCCGGGCGCGAAGCGAGGATCGAAGGCCCCAGCGGGGAGCAGTTTGTATCGGCCGCTTGCATGCGGCTCGAGCCACATCCATCGACCGGATTCCTCGATAGCACCGACGACAGAAGTCGGCGGTTGGCGCTTGAGAATGCGCCGCGTCTGGGTCTTGCGCCCTTCAATCAGGGCGCGCACCATCGGGCCACTGAAAATGATAGGGCGGTCAACCATGAAAAATGTCTCCAAAGCGCAGCTCGAAAAACTGCTTCTCGAGGAGTTGCGGCTCGCGATCTCGGAGGTCGGCCCAAATGCGTCGATCGGCTTTTACGACGTCGTCGAGCCCGGACATCCGAACTGGAGCGTTCAGGTCTGCAACTTCGACGGTGGGGAAGCAAACTCGTGCGCCCGTGTGCTCGCCGGCATCGTCGCTCGATTTCAACGCACCCATAGCATTGGCTGACTTCGTCATCGCGGATACTCGCGATGCTCAACGCCGTCGAGCGTGGCGCCGGCGGCCTTCTTGCCGACACGCTCGGCAACCCATTCGCCGGGCTTCGGGTGAACCGGATCGAACGTCTTCCACTCGCCCCACTGTTTGAAGAAGAACGGCACGCCGGCCTGTGCGCACTGGTCGCGCAGCAGGCGCGCCCAGTCCGGGTGCATCGGTCGCGCGCCCGTGCCGCTTTCCCCTCCGACGACGACCCAGTCGAGGCGGTCCGTCTCGGCCCGATAGCCGCCGATCTCCTTGCCGCGCAGCGCATCAAGGTTTCGGTGGTTGTCGCAGTCCTCAAGGCTGTCGAGGCGGATCGGCCCCAGCAGCGGTTCGGCCGAGATCCAGCGCACGGCCGCTGGGGTTTCGAGCAGGAGCGGGATGCGTTCGTCGGCCGTGGCCTGGTCCTCGACGCTGACGCCGAGCCAGACGTTTCTGAGCGGCAAAAGAATGTTCCACGTTGCCCGATCTGAATTGTCGCCACGCCATAGATCGGTCAGGCGATCCTCAAGATCGGGGTTTGCGAGATAGTCCCTCATCCGTTCCGGCCGCTTCGTCAGCACCTGGTAGGTGTGTTGCGGCGCCAGCGCCATGATCGCGAAGACGCGGTCGATCACGTCGACCGGCACGTCCTCGTGGAACAGGTCCGACATCGAGTTGACGAAGATCCGTCGCGGCTTTGTCCAGCGCAGCGGCTGGCTGAAACCCGGCTCGCCGGCGACGGCGATCTTCCCGGTCCAGACCGGATGGCCGTTCACGACCTTCGTCAGGCCGGCGTACTTGGGCTGGCCCCTCGCCGCCAGCCGCGCGGCCATGTGCATCGCGTAGCAGTTCGTGCAGCCCTTCGACACGATCGTGCACCCGGCGATTGGGTTCCAAACATCGTCTGTCCATTCTATATTTGTCTTACCCATGACAGACCTCTTTGAAGATTCGCCCAGGCGATGCAGCACATGTCGCCGTTATAGGAAGCCATCCGACTTCGTTCGCGACGCAACGCGGAGAAGCGGGCTCTCGTACGTTTGCGCGGACTGCCGGAGCGATCGAACGTCGCCGGGCCCAACGATCCGTGAGAGGCGAATGAAGCGCGTGGCCGGAATGGCGTGGTGCCGAGCGTGCAGTGCGTGGGTTCGCGCCGGCGGGACGAACAAAGGGCTGTGCCAAGCGCATGCGAACGCCGAGCATCGCGCACGATATTCGTGCTCCGCGGCGTTTCGGGAGAGGCGCCGCGCCCATGCGTCGTTCCGAAAACGTGGCGTCGAGCGAGTTCCGGAGATCGGCAAGGAGTATTTGCTCGAATATTTCGAGGGGCGCTGCGCCTACTGTCCATGCCCAGCTGAAACTTGGGATCACGTTGTTTCGGTCAAGTGCGGCGGCAGAACGACTCCCGACAACATCGTCCCGGCCTGCCGGTCGTGCAACAGTTCCAAGCGTGATCGTGACGTGTGGGAGTGGATGGCGAGCAAGGGAATCTCGCCCACCGATCTCTTGGTCGAACGAATTTCCGAAGGCGGCGCGGGCTTCGCGAGCTAGCGTCGCGGCGGTCCATTCGATGCCGGTCTTGTCAGCCATGGGAGCTCACCAGCGCTTCGGCAGGCTGGCCCGCGCGGAACTTCTCCTCCACGATCTCGAGGCTCTTCTTGATCGCGAGCAGGCCTTCGAGGTTCTCGAACGTGATCGTGACGATGCACTCGTCGTCGCCTACGTGCTTGCCGCCCTCGGGGCGGTAGTCGTGATAGACGCCCAGGCCGCGTCCGTTGCGGCCGAAGATCAGGGCGCGCTTCCCGCCGAAGGTGCCGGCGCCAACTTCGACGCGGCCGAACCCCATCTCGATCAGCGATGGCTGCATCGCGGAAAGCATGTGCTCGACCATCGCCCGCGCCTGCGTTGCCGTGAACAGGTTCGTGCCGACGGGCCATTGCCGCGCATAGCCCTGCGCATCGGCCGGGCGCTTGTCGAAGGTGATGCCGCAGTCGGGGTCAAAGTCTGCCGGCAGCTTCCATTGCAGGAAGCGGTTCACCATCGCGTCGATCTGTTCCTTCGTCATGCTGCGGTCCTTTCGGGTTGGGCGTTGAGAGCTTGATTGCCCCATTGGGCGGCCAGTGCGTCGGCCATGCCGGGGAACGAGCGGCTGCGCTCCCTGCCGCGATCGGCACCTGGCGGCATGCGCCAGACCCGATGCCATGCCTTCCACTCGTCGCTGCCCTTTTCTGGCTCCGGCAGGCGGTTCGTGGCGACCAGCCCCGACAGCCTGCGGAGGTACCAGCCCGTCGCCTTGTATTCCGGATGCCCGAACCAGAACGGCTGCACGATCTGGGGGCGTGGAAGGTCGGCCGGCATGCGATCGCGTGCCAGATCGTGCATTTCCGGATTCTCGACCGCGACGTGCTCGATCGGCGCGTTCCAGCACGCGATGAAGAGATCGACGCCGTCGTCGAACTCGTCCTTCATCGATTGCCACGTGCGTCCGCGCGGCAGGGCCTTGGGCGGCGTCATCTTGCCCGGCCCGGACAACCAGCGCCGGCCGCTCCGACAGAGTCGGGTACAGGGCGGGTGCATCACGACGAGCAAGTCCCATCCGTCATTCAGATGGTCGCGCACATCTCCGATAATATGCCTGTTCGAACGGTCGTCGGCCGGAAGCAGGTCGCACGACCAGGCGTCAAACCCGCGCGCGGCAAATGCTCGGCGGACGATGCCAGAGAACTCGCAGCCGACGAGGACGCGCGGTTCGATCAAGCGACCTCCCGCATGTCGGCGAGCGCCTCGATCACTTCGTCGATCGAGCCGCAGATGTGTTGCGCCATCAGCGCCATCAGCTCGGGCTCTTCGCCATCCTGCGTCAGGATGATCACGCGCTTGCCACGGCCAGCGAACCAGCCTGCCTCGAGATGGGCCGAGCGGCCGCAGGGCAGGACGAGCACGCACGTATCGGCCCATTCCATTGCGCGGAAGTCCGACAGGTAGCCGGCGGCGGCGATCGGGTGTGCGAGCATCCGCCGGTACTCATCGACGGTCGGCTTCGGATTCTTCTCCGCACCCAACTGCTGCCAGCTGAAGCCGGAACCGCCGGGGGGGATTGCGGAAGTCGTAGACCGCGTGACCACGGTCACGCAGATGCTCGACGATCTGCGGCTGATGCTGATTGCGCCAGGACGATGCGACGTAGATGCGGGCCATCAGGTGTCCTCTCTTGCTTCGATCGGGTTGCGAAAGAAATCGGTGCAGCGGAAATCCGGATCGGGCCTGATCTCGATGCGCTTCTCCGGCCCGCAATGGCCGGTCGCATCTTCGGCAGCGGCGCGCGTATATCGCCCGGCGGATGCGATCTCGTGCGTGTAGCCGCATCGGTTGGCGCGCCAGTAGGCGCTGTGCTCGCCGGACCAAATGACGAACTTCTCTGTCATGCGACGATCTCTGGTGGGAAGCCGTCGACGTGCACCGCAGCCTGTATCTCGGGCGCGCGCACGCGAACGCCGACCGGACGCCCGGTCGCATCGAAAGCGATCTCGACCATGTCGTCCCACGGCAATGCCGTCCCGTCGGAGGCGACCGGCCATGGGAACATGGCGAGTCGATTGGCGTCTTTCGCTCGCTTGCTTTCGGTGTCGAGTTCGTAGCTTCCGGGCACGCGCGCGGAAATGATCCAGCCGGCCGTGCGCACCGGCAGATCGTTACGCACGATCGCGCGCCAGCGCGGAGCCTGGCGCGCAAGCCACGCAGTCGCGCCGTCACGCGCAGCGATCAGATCTCTCATCTTTGCGTCCGATCCGCCGCGGTCCGGGTGGGCGAGCCGCGCGAGCCGGCGGTAGGCGGACCCGATCGCGTCGTCGGTGACCTCGTCGCGTGGTCTGAAGCCAAGGACGGCGCGCCATTCTTCCTGTCCATCGTCCATGGTCAGACCTCCAGTGCGGCGCGATAGAGTTCGAGCAGCTCGTCGCGCTCCTTGCGGTCAGCGGGATCGAGTTTGCGCAGCTTGATGACCTCGCGCAGGGCCTTCAGGTCGAAGCCGTTGCCCTTGGCCTCGGTGTAGACCTCGCGGATGTCGGCCGAGAGATCGGCCTTCTCGGTTTCCAGCCGCTCGATGCGTTCGACGAAGCTGCGCAGTTTCGCGGCGGCGATGCCGCTGTTGTCGCCGGCCGGGGGCGGGGACGGGCGCTCAGCCATTCGCCGCCTCCTCCGCCGCCTTCAGGCGGTCGAGCAGGGCTTCGTCCTGGCGCTTGATGGCGGTCTCGGCCTTGCGTCGGGTCGCCCAGCTCGCCTTAACCGCGCCGATCTTGAAGGCCCGCTTGCGGCAGGCGCGGTCGGTGCGGCCCAGCAGGGTCGCCAGTTCGGCGAAGCTCTGGCCGTTCGCCCGGCGGGCGGTCAGCTGCAGGTCTTCCCAGTCGGTCCAGTCGGCGCCGTCGCGGCGCAATGGTTCGGGCGGTATCGCGTTTCCGTGGAAACTTGTTTCCCGATGAACACTCATGGGAGCACCCGCCGGAAGCGGTTCCAGAGACGGTCTATCGTCGTGCGCGCGTCGGCCGGTTTCAGCACCTGGGGCCAGAGCCTGTTCGCCGCGTCGAGCTCGTCGGGCGAGATGCCGAACGGGGCCGGATCGTTGAAACCGTCGCGCACCTCGATCACGAGGGCGAGGCGGTCGATGCGATGCACGATCGCGGACACGCCCGGGGGGGCGGGCCAGTCCAGCCGGAAGCGGGTATGGATCGCGGCATCCCAGCGCGCGGCGATGCAGGCGCGCGCCTGGCGGAAGGCATCGGCCGGCAAAGCGGGGAACAGGCCGCGCAGCTCGAGATCGAACGCGACCTGCTGCGGCGTGGTCTGGTCGCCGATATAGGCCTCGTGCCCGTCATGCAGCAGCACGTAGGGGCGGGCGACCGGATCGGGGCACAGCGACGCGATCGCGGCGAGGTCGTCGCACAGCAGCAGGTGCTGGCCCACGTCCCACGCGCGTTCGCGGTGATTGTTGTAGCGGTGCAGGCCCGACAGCGCCTCGCACAGTTCCATGACATCGACGTCCGCCGGGCGCGGGTCGAGCAGGGCGATCGAGCGGCCGCGCCAGGTCGCCATGCGGGCCTTGCGCGCGAGGTTTGCGTGCTCGCCGCCGGTGGCGAGCACCGGCGGAAGGGCGGCGGGTTCGGTCATTGCGGGCTTCCTGCAGGGCGGCGGGCGTCCTGCGTGTCGGGTTTGCGGACAAGGTCGAAGCGGACGAGCCGCAGGCCTGCGGGCAGCGGCTCGTCGCGCCGGACGCGCTGGAACTCGGCGGCGCAGGACTGCAGATCGGCCGGCACGTTCGCCCGGTCGACGATCGTCATCGAGCCGGGGGCCGGATCGCACTGCCGGGGGCCGCCGCCGGCCAGCAGGGCACACACGACGATCGCGCAGATCATCGTCAATCCCTCGGATGCGTGGCGGCGGCGTGGGTCGGGTGTGCCGGATGCGACGACAGCGGGCGCGTGGCCTGCGACATCACGATCTGGTCGCGGCCGGCGAAATAGGGCGGCTCGCCGTGGCGGTCGAAGATTGCGCGCAGCTGATCGACCGACAGGTTGAACTCGCGGCCGAGGGCCTCGAGCTTCACGCCGCAAGCGCGACGCACCATCAGCCGTGCCAAGCGGTCGCCGAGGTCCGGGCGCCAGTCGGCGCAGGTGCGGTGTGTGTTGTCGGGGAACGTGACCGAGCGGATGCGCGGGTCGGGTGCCTGGGCGGCGAGGGCAGCTTCCATGGCTCAGCGCCCCGCCTTGCGGATCGCGACGGCCGCTTCCTCGCGGGCCTCTTCGCCCAGAGCGGCGATCTCACCGGTCGAGAAGCCGGCGCGCTTCAGATCATCCTCGGTGGCGCTGCCCGTCTCCTGGCGCAGGCGCACGAGCGTGGCGACCATGTCGGTCCGGCGGGCGGCCAGGGTGCGCGGGCGGCTGGCGAAGTCGCGGCGGACGGTGGATTCGGCGTTCGTGCTGATCATCGGGCTGGCTCCTCGTTTCGCTGGAAACACCCAGAAGGTAAGCAATGCTTCCCGTATTGTCAAGCAATGCTTGTCTTGCACCTAGATTGCGGTCTGGCGAAACTGAATCCGACGGTTGAAGTGGCGAGGCGTTCCCCGATGTCAGATGCGGACCGGAATATCGACGCGATCATCGACGCGTATGCCTTTGCTGATACGCGTCGGCATTTCATGCACGGGACCCGGGTTCGCAACCGCCTCGGCCCTGCCGACGATGCCGGAATGGACGACGACGGTGCGGCGGGCCCGCTCGAGGAGCTGCTCGGGCTTCGCGTCGGCATCGTCTATGTCGATTCCCATGGCGTGGAGAGCGAACGCGAGGTCACGGTCCGCGCCTTCAAGATACTGCCCGACGAAAAGGGGCTGGCGCTGCGCTGCAAGTGCCACGCACGCAACGCCGCACGGATGTTCTATCTGAGCCGAGTGAAATCCTTCTACGACATCGACACCGGCGAGGCGTTCGACGATGTCGAGGCGTTTCTGCGCGCGTTCGCGACGGGGCGAACCGAATCGGCTTCGCCGAGCAATTCGGTCGCAGCGGCGATCGCTGCCGTGAAAACCGACCTGCATGTACTGATCTTCCTCGCGCGCTGCGACGGATGGCACGATTCGGAAGTGTCGGTCGCGTGCAACCTCGTGCTCGACGCGTCGACGACCCCGCAGGGCATCGACGTGGCCGAACTCGAACGGCAGATCCGGATGCTGGATCCCGACGAATGGGTGTTCCGCGAAGCCCTCTCTGCGTTCGTCGCGGGCCCGGCTGAGGGTCAGCGGCGCCTTGTGCGAGCGATCCGCCGCATGGTCAATTCCGACGGCGTCCTCAGCCCAGCGGAGGGGCGCTTTCTCGACGACATTGCCGGGGCCGTCGGGCTCGCGGCGCACAAGGAAGGAACCCAGCCGTGACTTCACCGGAGATTCCCAAGCCTGCTCTCGAAACCTCGCTGGCGAACCTGGCGATCGGTGTCTTCAAGCTCGTTGCGATCGCCGTGCTTCTCTGTGTCGCATTGCTGGTCGCCGGCCTGATGGGCGACGGCACGTTCCGGCACGAGCCGGGCTTCGTTATCCTCGGTGCGCTCGGCGTGCTGTTCGCTGTCGTCCTGGTCCTCGGCGGGTTCTTCGTGCTGGCGTCGATCCTGCGGACCCTCGAGCGGATCGAGCTGCGGATGGTCGACTTCGATGGAAGACGCGAAGCGATCGGCGGCTAGTTCGTGGCCGGTCGACTTCCAGAACGTGCGCCGCGAGCGGCGATGCATTGATGCCGAACACCGTGGAGTAGCCGCAATCGCATGTCGACCTCGAAGCGCAAGATCCAACGCGCCAGGGCAAAGCCTGGCACCCGGACCTCGGTTCCTTCTATTCCTGCCGGCGGCATGCCGCCGGCACCGGCGGCGGGCTCGGCCGCCGCGTGGTTCGCGAACTCGCGTACTACGCTAATCGAGTTCAACCGCTGGCTTCTGATGCTTGCCCTGTCGTTGGCGAACATCGTGTTTTGGGTCGGCTGCCTCGTGACGCTCGCAGTCGCGATCTACCAAAAAGGCTGGCCATCCTGGTCGTCGGTCTATGATTTTGCGCTGCAAAACAAAGAGATGGTCGGGATACTGACGACGGTTGTCGTCATTGGCCGGATCGCCGTCCGGTACGCGCATGCCCGAGCATCGGTGGCGAACAGAAGCATGTCTGATGGAAAATAAACTATATATTTCAATATCGCCGCTACTCTGTCGCGCTTGGAATGCGAGATCGACGTTCCTATTTAACGGTAGCCATGCAACATTAATGCGCCTTAGGGTTCAGAAAGTTTTAATTGGTACCGCCTACCCTTGTCGTCTTGACTGCTCGCCCCGACGCCAGTCATGGAGAGGACGATGACCCCCGAGATCGCGTTGTTGATCGTCATCTGCTGGGCAATTCTCTGGTATTACGTGCGCTATCGGCTGATCGAGTTCACGCAGCCTGAGCGCGTGCGCGCCTTCCGCCTGCAGAAGGAAATCGAAGCGCTGCCGGAAGCCAGCAGCGACGACAAGGAGTTCGCGCGCCTGCTCGCGACGCGCAGTCTGTCGCCGCTTCTTGCGTGGATATTCACGATCGCCCACGTCGTCTACGTCGTGAAAAGTTGCCTGTTTGAGTCATATCGGCGGAAACTCGACGAGATGGTGGCCGAGAAGCCTCCCGAGCTGCAGCGCCTTCTGGCGCGTCTGGCGCGCTCGACGATGCGCTCTGTCTACGCGACGGCGCCGTTTGCGTGGATACTGTTCAGGTTCACCGCGGCGGTCGCAAGCTTCGTCATCGTGCTATTCGGGCATTCGAGCTTCCAGTCGATCGAGCGCGTGCGCGCCCGCATCGTGGTCGCCGACGAGCGGACCATGCTGCAATACCGATTCAGCAAGGGCAGTGACGACGGCTGCGGGCCTGCCAAGGCCGCCTGATCCTCCGGCTGCGGCCGTCAGGCCGCAAGGCTCGTTCTCGAACCGCCGACCTTGCCGATGATGCGCACGCGGTCGCCGGGCAGCAATGCGACAGAGACGCAGGTAGCGGCGGGTATCACGGAACGATCGCGCGCACGCGCGCGGCCCAGTCGAGCTTGACGTCGTCGCGCGGGCTGGCGTTGTAGCTGACGAGGCGCCATAGGCCCTTGCGTCGCCCCGGTTCGAGCTTCTTGACGAGCAGCGGGCCGTCGGCGACTTGGCACACGCTCAGGCGGCCGATCGCGCTATCCGCGACGCCGGCCGACTGGTCGGCGGCGTAGTAGAGCGTCCATCCGTCCTCTAGCATCGGCAGCATGGAATCGCCCCGCACACGCACGGCGACGGCCGGGCCATCCTGACCCGGGAACGGCGGAACCTCGTCGAGGCCTTCGCCTTTCGGATGATCGTCGAATGGAAGTATCTCTGCGCCTGCACCGACATAGCCGACGACAGGCACGTTGCCGCGCGGCATGTCGAGATCCTCGCCGCCAAGCAGCCAGTCGAGCGGCACGCGCAGCAGGGCCGCCAGGCTCGGAAGCTTCTCGATATCGGGACGTGCCGGTTTACGCTTGGCGGCGGAGTCCGCGACACGCTCCCATTGCGACACGGCCTTGGGCGAAATGTTGAAGTGCCCGGCAATGTCGACATGGCGCAAGCCCCGCGCCGTGCGGGCCGCACGGATGCGATCGGGAAGCGACGGCTTGGCCGGCGCGCGGGGGCTGCGAATCGTCATGAACCCATTGTGAAAGCGTTGCTTACCCGATTAAACCAAGCAGTGCTTGACTAAGAGGGAAGCATTGCTTACCTTTCTGCGATGCTCACCGCCGACAAACCGCCCGCGGCCGCTGTGCCGGACCCTGCCGTCGATCCGCTCTCCACGCCCGAGACGGCGATGCGCGAAGCGCTTCGCCGCGCCGGCGGCATCCCGGAGGTTGCGCGCCGCATGGGGGTGCGCCGTCAGGCGATCTACCAGTGGCCCCGCGTGCCGGCCGATCGTGCCGCGGCCTTGAGCGAAATGTCGGGCGTTCCGGCCTGGCGCTTGCGTCCTGACATCTTTCCGGCACCGGCGCCTGAGGCCGCTCAATGAACCGGTCCCTTCACGAGATCGCCGATGCGCCGCAGCCGGTCGACGTGCCGGCGCAGGTCGGCAAGCCCGGGGTCGGCGAGGTTGCCGGGCTTCGCGCGCTGCTGGACGACGGCGTCGCGGCGGGGCTTTGGCGGCTCCGCAACGAGGGCGGCGTTCTTGTCTACGAGTCGGTCTCTGTCAGCCATGTGCCGACGCTACGCGCGAGCGGCACGTCCGACCATTCCACTTTGGAGGTAGTTCCGGAATGCGTCCGTTGAAGCCCCGCCCGCCGGGCAGCATCGCCGATGCCGTCACGCTGATCATGGGTGCGCTGTCGGCCGAAGGGGCCGGGGCAGCCGTCGGCAAGTCCGCCGCCCTCGTGCGCAAGTGGGCCGACCCGGACCATGCGTGCGTTCCCGACGCGAACCAGATCATGGCACTCGACGCGGCCTTCCGGGCTGCAACCGGCGGGCGCGGGCCGATCGGCGCCGTCATCGCGGCGGCCGAAAGCGCCGACGGCCGGCCGGTGCCGGCGCATCTGGCGAAGGACCCGCACGCGCGCCTGGCCGAGATCATGGCCGAGGTCGGCGAAGTGGCGGGCGACCTGCAACGCGCGCACGCCGACGGCGTGCTGTCGGTGCGCGAGCGCGCGCGCCTGGTCAAGGATGCGCGCGACGCGAAGAAATCGCTCGACCGGATGATCGGCGACCTGTGCGTGGCTCCGATCGGGAAGCGGAGGGTTCGTTGAGCATCGACTGGACGCCGGCTCTCATCGAGACGCTGACGCAGCTGTGGACCGAGGGGTTGCAGACGGTCGAGATCGGCCGTCGCATGAACCTCAGCAAGAACGCCGTGGTCGGCAAGGCGCATCGCATCGGCCTGCCGGCTCGGCCCAGTCCGATCAAGCGCAAGACTCCGTCGGCTCGCCCCGTGCGCGCGGCGCTGCCGCTTGCCGACATGCGGGCACCGCTGCCTCAGCGCCGCAACGAAATCATATTCGGGCAGAAGCTGCCCGACCGGACTTCGGCGCCTCTACCGGGTGCGTCGAAGGTGCCCGCTGCGTCACCGCGGCGGGCGGGCGTTTCCTCCCTAAACTCGGCGCCGGTGCCCGTCCAGCCAAAGGACGGCACCGGCGTCCCTTTCGGAGGCGCGCGCGCCGACCAGTGCGCCTGGCCGCTGTGGGACGACGACACGCCACGCGATGCGCAGCGCGTGTGCGGTTGCACCCCGGCCCAGCGCGAAGATGGCACGCGGCTGCCGTATTGCGTGGGCCACGCCACTGCTGCCTACACGAAGCCCCGCTCGCGCGCGGAGGCGGCGTGAAGCTGCTGCCCTGTTTCTGGCATGGCTGGGGGGGGGGCACGGTGACAGATCCGTGGGCTGCCCTGCCGTCGCGCGGCAAGTACCGCGTCGTCTATGCCGATCCGCCGTGGTCGTTCGAGACCTGGTCGCATCGCGGACAGGGAAAGGGCGCTTCGCAGCATTACGACGTGATGGACATGGCGGCGATCAAGGCGCTGCCCGTCGGCGATCTCGCCGCACCCGACGCGGCGCTGCTGATGTGGGTCGTGCAGCCGATGTTCCCCGAAGCACTCGAGCTGATTCGCGCATGGGGCTTCACGTACAAGACGGTCGGCTACATCTGGGTCAAGACAAAGCCGCAGCCGGCACCGTTCCTGTTCTTCGACGAGGCGTGGTCCGACGGGCTCGTGCGCAAGGGGCTCGGCTATCACACGCGCAGCGGCAGCGAGCAGTGCTGGCTGGCGACGCGCGGGGACGGCTACGAGCGCCTGTCGCAGGGCGAAGCGCAGGTCGTGCATGCCGACATCCGACAGCACAGCCGTAAGCCCGACGAGATCGCCGACAGCATCGTGCGCCTGACCGAGGGGCCACGCGTCGAGCTGTTCGCGCGCACGCGGCGCGCCGGCTTCGACGGGTGGGGAAACCAGATCGAGAAGTTCGGGCCTGTATCCGTCCAACCGGCGGCAGTGCCCGACGAGGTCCCGGAAGCCGGTGTTTGCCTACCGGTCGCCGCTGCGCCTCGCGTCGAGCGCCAAGCCGCGGATAGCGCCGACGACGCTTTCGAAGACATCCCTGCTTTCCTGAAGCGCGATCCGGTCACGAACGCGCTGACGGGGGTGGCATGACGGATCTCGTTCCGCCCTGGGCCGCGCCGGTCGAGCCGCTTCGCCTGTTCCGCGATCGCGTTCTTGCCGAGGCCGATGCTGCGCTTGCGCGCGCGGAGGAGGTCGAGCACATTCGCGCCGCCCGCTGGGAACAGCGGCACGTGTTCGGGTTGCCGCCGGCGGCGCGCGCGCTGCGCATCGTCGAGGAAGGCTGGATGCATCATGTCGGCCTCGACGAACTGACCGAGCGCGCGGCGATCTACAACGCGTCGGCGCTGCATATCGGGGCGACTGCCGAATGGCTCGACAGGCTGCTCGGCGGGCTGATGTGGCGCGCGGCCGGGTGCGGCGTGGCCCGCGCGCGGCTGAAGGCCGACGGGACATGGGACGATTGGGATCTCGGCGACCTGGCGCCGGCGAAGAGCCGCAAGGAATCCGACATCGGATCGCCCGTCGTGACGATCCCGGTCTATGACGGCTTCGAGGTCGTCGAGATCTTCGCGGTCGAGCTGGCGCCCGGCATCGGTTCGCGCCGCGTCGGGCGCGTGTTCGCGCTGACCGGGCTTGCCTGCGGGCTCGGCCTTGCGACGCCTGCGTTCCTCGAATGGCGCAGCTGGTCGACCGGAGCGGCCGTGGTGCCCACGCCGCTCGACTGGGTACGCGCGCACCGCGTGCACGAGACGACCGGCATCGTGGCACCACTGCTCGACGAGATGCCGGCGGTGTGGCTGGCGGGGATCGATCCGGACGAGGGGCTGACGCTCGACGATGTGGCCGCGCGCGACCGGGACCGGTTCCTGATCGAGTCCGATCCGCTCGTGTGCGCCGGCGGGCCGTTCGCGGCGGCGGTTGCACATCGTCTCGACGTCGCGCGCCGGGCCGCGATGCCAAAGCGCGGCGAGGTGATGGTGTGGACGGCGGAAGAAAACAGGGCGGGGGAGGCGGCGGAATGAGCCATCTGTGGGACTGCGAATGGACCGGCCCGACCCAGAAATGGCCGAAGCACAAGGACGGCCATCTTGTTCGGGCGCGCGACAGCAAGGGTGTCTATCGAACCAAGTGGGTCGTCGGGCCGAGCCCGCAGGACGCTTCGTCTGAGATCGAGCGTCTCGACTGATCCATGCCCGTTTCGAAACTCGACAAGCGGGCGGAGTCCGCGCGCAAGCGCTCGAAGTCGCCGCAGGCGATCGCCGCCTCGATCCTCGAGGAGATGGACGAGCCTGCCCCACCGGCCGGGAACCGTCTGTTCGGCGGGCTGGCGCAGGGGCGCAGCGGGCTCGTCTATGGCTACAACGGCCGCTACTGGGAACCGATCTCGGACTCCACGCTCAACGCGATCGCGTTCGAGGCCGACACGCGGCTCAACGGGACGACGAAGAAGTCGCGGCGGTCGGAGATCATCGATTATCTGAAAGCGGCGCGCTACCGGCACGACCTCAGCTTCGTGCGCACGGCCGACCACGAGATCCCGGTGAAGAACGGCGTGGTCGACGTGCACACGCGCGAACTGCGTGCGCACCGGCGCGACGACTGGCTCGATTCGGTGCTGCCCGTCTCGTTCGATCCGAACGCCCGGGCCGACGCGTTCAACCAAGCGCTCGAGGACTGGTTCGGCACCGGCTCCGACGTCGGCGGGCCGGACGATCGCGCGGAAGCGCTCGTCGATTTTCTGGGCTACGTGGCGCTGCCACACGCGCGCTTCAAGAAGGCGCTGTTCCTGCACGGCGAAGGCGACAGCGGCAAATCCGTGCCGCTGAAGCTGATGCGCAAGTTCGTCGGCGAGGAATTCGCCTGCTCGCTCGGCGTCGAGGAGATGGACGATCCGGTCAAGCGGGCGGTCATCAAGCACAAACGCCTCAACATCCTGACCGAGCTGTCGAGCGATGCGATGATCCGCGACGGCGGCTTCAAGACCATGGTGTCGACCGAGGAACCGCTGCTGCTCAACCCGAAGTACGAGGCGCCGCACACCTACGTGCCGATCGCCAAGCACGTCATCGCGGGCAACAACCTGCCGCAGGTCAACGACCGGTCCGCCGCCACTTTCAACCGCATCCTGCCGATCCCGTTCACGCGGATATTCGGCGAGAAGGAACAGGACGAGTCGCTTTTCGCCAAGCTGACGACGCCGGCGGCGATGTCGGGCCTGCTCAACCTCGCCATCGAAGGTGCCAAGCGCGTGATCGACCGCGGCGGCAAGTTCGTGACGCCGGCGGCCGGGCTGACGCTGACCCGCAAGATGAAGGAAGAGAGCAACCCGTTCTTCGCCTTCATCGACGCGCGGATGATCAAGGACGTGGCTGCCAACCTGCGCGTGGGCGAGCTCACCGACGAGTTCAACACCTGGCGCAAGGGCAAGAAGCTCGACACGCGCGCCGTGGGCAAGCTGGCGCGGGGTGCGGGCCTGCCGTGGGGCGACATCTGGAACACGGCGAACGGCGGCAACGACAAGGGCGTGAAGGGTTGGCGCCTGCGTGTGGCCGCCGACGGGACGCCGGAAGCGCCGCCCGACCAGGACATCGACTGACGCGAAAGGAGTGGGTTCGGGGCGTGAGCCCCTGCATCGCCGGTTTTGCAGCGCGCCCGTGTCGGCGCGCCAGCGAGGCTTGGCGAGGTCCGGCGCGGCATGGCCGTTTCCGCGCTGAACCTCGCCCGACCTCGGCGAGCGTCGGCGAGCATCCTTTCTTAGCGCGGTCAACGGCTTGGATGGTGGTCGCGCTAAAGCGCCGGTCTTTTTCTTTAGAGGTTTGAGAAAAATGGGGGCCAAGGTGGAAATCGAGAGGAAAACAGTGGCGTCGGGCGTGGCGCGTGGGCGCGGTCTCGTCGAGGTCGATGTCGAGGCGCTGCTGGTCTGGGTCTATCAGAAACAGCAGGCGCACAAGGTCGCGGGCACCGGGCTGTTCGATCTCGAGCGGGCGCTGGCCGAGACGAACTGGCGCTCGGTGTCGGGCGACGGGTGCTATGTCGTCGGGCAGATACAGGAGCTCGGGTGCCGCGTGGATGGCGGCGGCTTCGCGCATGGCGACCTGGCGCCCGATGCCGAGACCGTGCACGAGGCGGTGCGTCGGCTGTCGAACCTCGAAGCCGGGCTGCTCGTCTATCACGGCTCGACGGCATCGCGGCCCGACTGGCTGCCCGGTGCTGTGCCGCGGCTCGGGCCGAAGATGGATCGGGGAAAGCCTGTCGTCATCTGGGACAGGAACCGCAACGACGGGATGTGTCCGGTCCGCTGGCATCTGTCGGCCGAGACGATCAATCTGCACCGGTTTGTCTATGCGACGTGGCGGCAGGCCATGGAGAAGCTGGTCGCCGATGTCGCACCGAACCTCGTGTCGCACCGTGTGACGGGTCCGGCAGTGCAGGCGGGACCGTGGGTTGCGTGAAGGGGCTTGACGTCTGACGCACGATCCTTGACAGTGCGTCCCAACAGTAGAAAAGCGCCCGCCCGAGGACAAACCTCGCGGCGGGCGCTTCTCGTTTCAGCCCCACCGAATGCCGACCGCAGTCGACCCCACCCCCGGTCTTGGGTCCTTCCCCGGCCGAAAACGTATACGGGCGGCTTGCGTGCGTACGATTGCTAGTCGGTCACGAAAAGTTTGATGCAACACGGTGTTGCCTCACGCAACGGCGGCCCGCAACAGGGGCGCTGAGGCGGGGGCCCGGAGCGTTGACGCGCTCCGAACCGCGAGGGTTAGCTCGCACGGACGAACCTCGGCCGAGATCCGGCCGTCCCGCCGCCTGGCACCAGGCGGGCGGAAGGTACGAAACCGTCATGCGAGAGTCACGGCTTCCGGCCCGCGTCGAGCGGCGCCGGATGGATGAGCTGCGCCCCGGCGCCCGCAACGCCAGGGTTCACGAGAAGGCGGACGACGCCAAGATCGAGGCCAGCCTGCGGGAGTTCGGCTGGACACGGCCGCTGCTGGTCACGGCCGCGGGCGAGATCGTCGCCGGCGAACGGGTCTGGCGGGTGGCCAAGGCGATTGGGTTCGTCGAGGCGCCTGTGGTCACGATCGACTGGCTCACGCCGGCGCAGATCGAGGCCTACCGGATCGCCGACAACCGTCTGGCGCTCGATGGTCGGTGGGACGAACAGACGCTGGCAGAGATCCTTCGGGACCTCGGCAAGCTCGGCCTCGACGTTCCGGTGGTGGGCTTCGACACGCGCGAGATCGAGCGATTGCTCACCTCGCTCGATCCGGAGCTGGTCGCCGACACGATCGCCGAACCTCCGCCGGTGCCGACAACGCGACCCGGTGACTTGTGGTGGCTGGGCGAGCATCGCCTGCTGTGTGGGGATTCGACTGCGCCGGCAACGTTTGAGCGCCTGATGGCGCGCGAGCGGGCGCACGCGGTGCTGTCGGACGTGGCCGCCCTCGAGACGGCCGACCTGGTCTTCACCGACCCGCCCTACGGCATGTCCTACAAGGGCCGAACGCACGGCGGGATCGAGGGCGACGACGCGCGCGGCAGCGAGCTGATCACACTGATCGGCAAGGCACTGGCGAACGCGAAGGCCTTCGCCCGCGACGATGCGGCTTTCTACGTCTGCCTCACCTGGCGGACCTACGGCGAGTTTCTGGCAGCGGTGTCGGGCATCGGCCTGGCACCCGATGCGTGCCTGGTCTGGGACAAGGAATGGGTCGGGCCCGGCACACTGCACTACCGGCCGCAGCACGAGTTCGTGTTCTACCGCGCCGGCCGCACGTGGCGCGGCGGCCGTGGCGAGAGCGACGTGTGGACCATCCGGCGTGACAAGGCCGGCGACTACGTACACCCGACGCAGAAGCCGCTCGGCCTGGTCGAGCGGGCGGTGCGCAACTCGACGGCAAAGGGCGAGATCGTCCTCGACGTGTTCGGCGGTTCCGGCTCGACGCTGATGGCGGCAGAGCGGCTCGGCCGGCGGGCCCGCCTGGTCGAGCTCGACCCGCGCTGGTGCGATGCGATCGTCGGGCGCTGGGAACAGGCAACAGGTTCGAAGGCCGAAAGGACGAGCTGAAACCATGGGCGGCAGCGTGGCGAGCGAGATGGTGGGGGTGCGCAAGGCCGCGTCCTTGCTCAATCTCAATGCGTCCACGATCACCCGCCAGCTACAGAAGTTCGAGGCGACAGGCCGCATCCAGACGAAACACGTCGGTGGAGAGAAACTTTTTGACCTGTCGCGGTTCCGCGAGCTGCGGGGCGAGGATCTCAATCCGCTGATGGCTCGCCAGGGCGGCGCGGCGATCGAAAACGGAATTGCCGAACCGCCCGCGGGCGCTTCAGCGGAGCCGCCGCGCCCCGGCCTGACGACTGCGGCGACCGCGCACAAGGCGATTCAGGCGCGGCTTCTGCAGCTCGAGCTCGACGAGAGGACCGGCCGCGTCATCGAGCGCGCGGCCGTGACGAACATCCTGCACGGCGCCGCGCGTGAGTTGCGCGATGCGTTGCTTGCTTTGCCGGCGCGCCTCAAGGGCGAGCTGGCTTCGATGACCGATCCCGCCGAGATTCAGCGCACGCTGGACCGGCATGTACGCGAACTTCTCACGGGCGTGCAGGCGAGCTTCGCGAAGCTCTCTGCCGACCAGGTCGAGGACGAAACCGCATGAGCTCGCCGAACGCCGTTCGCCGGACCGCGGCTGCCCTGGTGCTGGGCGCGCTCGCAGCAGGCCTTGCGCTCGACCCGCCGATCACCGTGTCGGCATGGGCGCAGGAGAACCGCTACCTCGCATCCGAGGCGAGCCCGCGTCCGGGCAAGTGGGACAACGCGACTGCCCCCTATCTCGTCGAGCCGATGGACTGCCTTTCGTGGGGTGATCCGTGCCGCGACGTCGTCGTCAAGAAATCCGCCCAGCTCGGCTTCACCGAGGTCATTAACAACTGGTTCGGCTACATCGCCGATCGCGCGCCGGCGCCGATGATGATCGTGCAGCCGACCACGCAGGCGCTGCACAGCTACACGCGCGAGAAGCTCGAGCTCGCGATCGAAGCCACGCCGTCATTGCGGCGCAAGGTCGTCGAGCAGAAGAGCCGCGACGAGGCCGGATCCACGACGCGCACGAAACGCTTCCCTGGCGGCTTCTGCTCGCTGGCACTGGCAACGTCGTCTGCAGATCTACAGTCGAAGTCGATCCGGGCGCTGGCGTTCGATGAAGTATCGGAATATCCGGCCGAGGCCGGCGATCGCGGTGACCCGGTGGACCAGGGCGAAGCGCGCCAGCTCGCGTATTCGGAGAGCCGCAAGACGCTGAAAAACTCGACGCCGTCGATCGAGGGTGCCTGCCGTATCACGGCAGCCTACGATGCGAGCGACCGGCGACGTTTCTATCTCCCGTGCCCGCAGTGCGATGTCTTCCAGGTGCTTCTGTGGGAATCGTTCCAGCACGACCGCCGGCCGGCATTCTTCGTGTGCCAGGCGAACGGCTGCGCGATAGAACATCACCACAAGGACCGGATGCTCAAGCGCGGCGTCTGGATCAAGACTTATGACGGCGGTCCGGACAATCCGGCGCCGCCGGTATTCATGACGGCCGAGGATGTCGCGCGTTGGCGCGATCGCGGAAGTTCCGGCCGCTATCCGGGCTTCGCCATCTGGCAGGCCTATTCGCCGTTCGTGCCGTGGGACGACACCGCCAGCGCATTTGCAAAGGCGAAGCTCAGCCCGAAAAAGATGAAGACGTTCACCCAGCAGGTTCTGGGCGAGCCGTGGAAGGAAACCGTTGACGCACCGCCGGCTGACAAGCTGTTCGAAGCGCGCGGCGGATACCCGCGGGGCCGCATCCCGACTGGCGCGCTGTATCTGACTGCGTTCGTCGACGTGCAGAAGGACCGGCTCGAGTGGGGCGTGTTCGCCTGGGGTCCCAAGCACGACCTCGACGAACCGCAGGAATCGTGGCTCATCGATCATGGCGTCATCGCGCATAGCCCGGAAGGTGGCGATGCGTGGCGCGAACTGGGAAAACTTGTCGACCAGACCTACCCAGACGCTTGGGGCAAGGAGTGGGACATCGACGCGATCGGCGTCGACGCCGGCTATCTTTCCGCGCGCGTCTATTCTTTCGCGCTCAAGCGCGCGCTCCCGCGTCAGGCGATCGAGCCACATAATCCGGCGACGACGCGGCGTGTGTTGGCAGTGGACGGTCGCGCGGGTTGGAAAAATCCGCCGTTGTGGCTTGCGAAGGCCGCGATCGACGTGGACAACGACGGCCGCAAGATCGGTGCCGTGCAGCTCTGGGCGTCGGGAACCTTCGACCTCAAGGCCGAACACTACTTTGCGCTTCGCCAGACACTGGCCGGACCCGACGAAACGACGGGGCGCGCTCGGAGCGGGACGCTGCACTTGGGGCAGTTCGTCGACAGAGATTATCTGGCCCAGCTGACGGCCGAACATCTAGTCGACACCGACACTGTCCCGCCGCGCAAGGTGTGGATCTGCCCGAAGGGAACGCGCAACGAAGCCCTCGATATCGCGGTAGGCGCTCGTGCGCTTGCGTGCCACCTAGCTTCGAACATGAGGCCGGCCGATTGGCATGCGCTTGCGGCTCGCCGATATGGATCAGCCATCGACGTGCAGGGTGACCTCGCGGCCATCTGGTCGGCCGACCTCGCGGCAGCCGTGCGGAAGGCCGAGCCTCCCGAGCCAGAGTCCGAACGGCGTTCGGCTGACCAGCCGGCTGCCGAGGTCTGGCTGCCCGATACCTCCAACTTCCTGAGCTAGGCACATGGCGATCTCCCAGACCGATGTCGACAACCTCGAGCAGGCGCTGATGTCCGGTGCGCTGCGCGTCGAGATCGAGGGGAAGAGCGTGACGTACCGCTCGAGCGCTGAGTTGCGCGAGGCACTCGCCTACGCGCGCGAGCGATTGCAGACGACCGGCGCCGCGACGATGAGCGTCGCGAGCTTCACGAGGGATTGAACCCGTGCGCAATCCGATCGACAGCATCGTCGAGTTCTTCTCGCCTGGCAGGGCAGTGGAGCGCGCCTATGCGCGATTCACGCTGGCCGAGACGCGCAGCTACGAGGCGGCCAAGTCCGGCCGCCGGACCGAGGGCTGGCGCGCGCCCGGCACGTCGGCGAATGCGGAGGTCGGTCCGGCGGCCTTCCGCGTCCGCAATCGCATCCGCTCGCTGGTGCGCGATAACCCGTATGCCGCGCAGGCCATCCGCAAGCTGTCGGCGAAGACGGTCGGTGCCGGCATCGTGCCGCGGCTCAAGGCCACGCGCGAAGAAGTCGAGCGGAAGTCTCGCGCCGCTTCGTTGTGGCAGTCCTTCTCGGACAACTGCGATCCGGAAGGCATCCTCGACTTCTACGGCATGCAGGATCTGACGATGCGTACGGTCTATGAGGCCGGCGAGGCGCTGATCCGCTTCATCCCGCGGCCGTCGTCCTGGAAGCTTCCCGTACCGCTGCAGCTGCAGGTGCTCGAGCCGGACTTCCTCGACAGCGCGAAGAACGAGCCGACAAAGGATGGCGGCGCGATCATCCAGGGCGTCGAATACGATGCCGAGGGACGGCGCGTCGCCTACTGGATGTTCGACGAGCACCCCGGTGAAACGCTGGTCACGTTCACCCGCCGTGCCTACGCAAGCCGGCGGGTGCCCGCCGCCGAGATCCGCCACGTTTTCCGGCCCTACCGGCCCGGCCAGGCGCGCGGGATCTCGCTGTTCACGCCGTCGGTCATGCGTCTTCGCGATACCGACGATTACGCCGACGCCGAGCTGCTGCGCAAGAAGATCGCTGCGTGCTTCGTCGCATTCGTCAAGAAGTCCGGCGGCCCCGCGGCCTCGACGCTCGCCGGTGCCAAGGGCACGACAACCGACAAGGATGACCGCCGGCTCGAGCGGATGGCGCCGGGGCAGTTCCACTACGGCGCGCCGGGCGATGAGGTCGAATTCGGTTCGCCGCCGGAGTCGACGGGCTATGTCGAATTCATGCGCCACGAGTTGCACGCGGTCGCGGCGGGCATCGGGATCACCTACGAGCAGATGACCGGCGACCTCAGCCAGGTGAACTACTCCTCGATCCGCGCCGGCCTGATCGATTTCTGGGACGTGCTCGACCAGTGGCAGTGGTTCTGCACGATCCCGCTGATGTGCCGTCCGACCTGGAGTCGCGTCGGCCGGCTTCTCGTCGCGACCGGTCAATGGGACGCCAAGACACCGTTCGAGGCGATCTGGGCGCCGCCGCGGCGCCGCTGGGTCGATCCGTCGAAGGAAATCGGCGCGATGCGTGACGAAGTGCGCGGTGGCTTTGCCAGCCTTCCCTCAAAGATCGCCGAAACGGGTGAGGATCCTGACGAGGTTCTCGCCGAAATCGCGGACACGAACAAGTATCTCGATGCCGAAGGCATCGTGCTCGACACCGATCCGCGGCACATCGCCCGCGGAGGCAGCGCTCAGCAGATTCTCGACGCACCGCCGGCTGGCGCCGGCGAACCCGATCTCAACAAGGAGTGATCAGGATGCCCAGCCCAAGAAAACCCGCCCTTTCTGCGGGCGCATACGTGCGCCTGAAGGGCCCAAACCTGTCGGCGCAGGTGACCTCCATCGTGAAGGACGATGACGGCAACTTCGTCGAATACGAGGTCGTCGGAAAGTTCCAGAACGGCAAAGAGTTCTCGTGCCGGGTGAGCGAAGTCGAGATCGACGTCGATCGCCTGGCGGAGGTCGAAGCGAAGGAAGCGGCCGAGAAGGCTGCGGCCGAGGCGAAGGCCAAGGAAACCGCTGCCGCGAGCGCCAAGGCCGCCGCCGACGCCAAGGCGGAGGCGACCGCGAAAGCCGCTTGGGAAGGTGATGCGGCGCTCCGCAAGCATTTCCCCAAGTTCGAGGACTATTTCGCCGATCTGGCGAAGGGGGCCCGCAATGCCTGACGGCACGTCCCGCACGCTGCCGGCGCAGACGCGCTCGGCGGCCTTCGTTCCGGCCACCTTCGACACCGAGAAGCGCACGATGGAGGTGGTCTGGTCGACCGGCGCTCCGGTCGTTCGCTCCGACTGGTGGACCGGCAAGCGCTACATCGAGACGCTATCTCTCGACCCGGCGCATGTCGACCTGTCGCGCATGAACGGCGGCGCGCCCGTCCTTCTCGATCACCGCATGTGGGATTCCGATGCGGTCATCGGCGTGATCGACAAGGCGTGGCTCGCCGAAGGAGAGGGGCGCGCGCTCGTGCGTTTCTCGGCCGTGCCCGAAGTGCAGCGTTACGTCACTCAGATCATCGAGGGTGTGCTGCGCAACATCTCAATCACCTATCAGGCGCGCAAATACGAGATCACCGAGGAGGAAGGGAAGGATCCGACCTATCGCGCCGTCGACTGGCAGCCAATGGAGCTGAGCTTCCTGCCCGTCGGTGCCGACCAGCACGCCAGCTCCCGTGCGGCGCCCGCCGTGCGGGAGTTTCCCGTCGAGTACGTCAACAGGGGGCAGCCCGCTCCCGCCAACCAGGAGAGAACCGATATGTCGCAGTCCACTGCCACGGCGGGCCAGCCCGTCCCCGTCGATCCGAACCGCGCGGCCGCTCCGGCCACGCCTCCCCCGTCACCTGCCGCGGTTGCAGGCGATGCCGCTGCGCGTCAGGCCGGCATCGAAGCCGAGCGTAAGCGTTCGGCGGACATCCGTGCCCGCGTGCGTTCCGTCCAGCTGCCCGAGACGTTCGCCGACGACCTGATCGCGCGCGGCATGGATGGCGAGACGGTCTCCAACGCGATCATCGACGAGGTGGCCAAGCGGGGCGTCCAGCCGTCGCATCCTCGCGCCGAGGTCGGCCACTCGTCGGAGGATCCGTCCGTCGTCCGTTCGGCGATGGTCGATGCGATCTGCGCGCGCGCGGCCCGCAGCCAGCCCGCGCTGAAGTTCGAGGCGAAGGACCAGGCGCGCGAGTACGCACGCATGCCGATGCTCGAGATGCTCGCCGAGTTCGCGCGCGCGTCGGGGCACAAGGTCGACCGTTACGCCCGCGGCGCCGCGCTGTGGGACCAGCTTGTCCAGATCCGCGCGCTGTCGACCAGCGACTTCCCCTATCTTCTCGCCAACGCGGGCAACAAGATCCTCGGCAAGGCGTACGAGCTGCAGGCGGGGACCTACGTCCTGGTCGGGGCGCGCAAGGTCTTCAACGACTTCAAGGCGCATTCCTTCATCCGTTCGGGCGACTTCCCGGGGCTCCTCGAGAAGGGCGAGACGGGCGAGTTCAAGTACGGCTCGATGGGCGAGGCGAAGAACGAGCTGACGCTGGCCACCTACGGCCGCGTGGTCGGCATTTCGCGCCGCATCATCGTCAACGACGACATGAACGCCTTCGCGGACATCCCGATGAAGGCGGGTCGCCGGGTCGCCGACTTCAACAATGCGACGTTCTGGGCCCAGCTCGCCCTCAACTCCGGCGTCGGGCCGACGATCTACGAGAAGAACATGCCGTCGGGCCGTCCGCTGTTCCACACCGACCACGCGAACTACACGTCGTCGGGCACGGCCATCGACATCACGAACGTCGGCGTCGGCCGGGCGGCGATGATGAAGCAGACCTCGATCGACGGGATGAAGCTGAACGTCGAGCCGAAGTTCCTGGTGACAAGCCCGGACAAGTACACGATCGCCGAGCAGTTCTGTGCGGTGAACGTCGTGGCCGCCCAGGACTCCAACGCCAACCCGTTCAAGGGGCGGCTGACGCCGGTCGGCGACGCGAACCTGTCGGGCAACGCCTGGTACCTCTACGCGGATCCGGGCGCACTCGAGACGATGGTCTACGGCTTCCTCGACGGTGCCGAAGGCCCGCAGTTGCGCAGCGAAGAAGGCTTCAAGACCGATGGCGTCGAGTTCCTCGTCTACGAGGACTTCGTTGCCGGGGCCTACGACTTCCGCGGCGCCTACAAGAACGCCGGCGCGTAACGCCGGACCGCCGCAGATCCCGAAACCGGGCCCGCCGAACGCCGTTCGGCGGGCCTTCTGAATTCCGAGAAAGGGTACCGAAATGAAGACTTTCGTCCAGGAGGGTATGACCCTCCGACTGACCGCACCGGCGACGATGGCGTCGGGCGCGGCTGCACTGATCGGCGCTTTCTTCGCCGTCGCGACGATGGATGTCGCGAGCGGCGCCGAAAGCGACTTCCTCGTCGAAGGCGTGGCCGACATCGCCAAGGCGACCGGTGTCACGTTCGTCCCGGGCGACCGCGTGTACTGGGACGCCTCGGCCAGCAAGGTCACGAGCGTGGCTACCGGCAACCGCCTCGTCGGCACCGCGACCGCGATCGGCCTCACAGGCGACACGGCGCTGAGCACCCTGATCGGGCGGATCCCGAGCCCGGTCTTGACGGCATCCGCCGCCCTCGACTTCGCGTCGATCGCCACCACGGCGACGGGCGATCTCACGATCGCCGTTCCGGGTGCGGCGGTGGGCGATCCGGTGTCGCTTGGTCTTCCGGCCGCACCCGCAGCGGGGCTGGTATTCTTCGCGTTCGTCTCGGCGGCCGATGTCGTCACCGTGCGCGCGATGAACATCACGGGCACGGGCGTCGACGCGGCCTCGGCGACCTACAAGGTCGCGGTCCACAAGGCCTGACCGGAGCCGGTGCGATGACGGCGTTCGACGCAATGCACGATGTCCTGTTCGCGGACGCGAACCTTGCGCTCGACGCCGTCTACGCCCCGCCGGCCACGACCCCGCCGGCGGATCCGAACTGCCGGGTCATGTTCTGGGAGGTCGACCGGAAGATCGAGTTAGGCTCGTCCGGCGCGTCCAAGCCCGGTCCTGTCGCCGAAGTGCGCGTGTCCGAGTTGGCGGCGCCCGCCGAGGGCGGAAGCCTGTCGGTCCGCTTCGCGAGCGGCACGCGGAACTTCCTGATCAAAAAAGCCGTCGCCGATGACGGGCAGCGCCACGTCTGGCGCCTCGCACTGCGGGAGGTCTGATCCATGCCGACTCCCGTCGTCGAGGCCGTCGTCGCCAACCTGATCACCGCGCTGTCGGCGATCACGGGCGTGACCGGCCTGTCGGTCGCGCGCAACCGCGACGAGGACTGCACGAGTTTCCCGACGATCGTCGTTTTCGACGGCGATCTGCAGAGTCAGGAGATCAACCACGGCCGCGTCGACCACACGCTCGATCTCGATGTCGAGATCTGGGCGCAGGCCGCGGACGGTGCCGCCCTGGGGTCCGCCGTCAACGAGCTTTTCGCCAAGGTCGTCGTCGCGGCGATCGCGGACCGCACGCGCGGCGGCAAGGCGATCGACACGGCCGAGCAGGGCCGCACCTTCCGCATTGACCGTGGCGAGGGCGGCAAGCCGACCGCCCTTGCCGTCGTCGCGTTCCGCATCGTTTTCGCCACCGCCGACGGCGATCCCTACACCGCCGTTTCCTAGTTCCCGTCTTCTGAACCAACCCCGCACCCGTCCGGGTGCCGAAAGAGGAGTTACCGTCCATGGCCATCCGCGAACGCAACAAGGCGCTGCTCGTCGAGATCGAGACCACGCTCGGCACCGATCCGGGCCCGCTGGCCGCCGACGCGGTGCCGATCGAGGATCTGCGCTTCGAGCCGAACGTCAACCAGGTCCAGACCAACGAGGCGACCGGCTCCTACGACACGTCGCCCCCGATCGTCGGCGGCATGCGCGGCCGGATGACGTTCTCGGTCCTTATCCGCGGCTCCGGCACGCCCGAGACCGCACCCGCCTGGGGCAAGCTGCTGACCTGCTGCACGATGAAGCAACTGCT
Source organism: Tagaea sp. (assembly GCA_965279565.1). Classification (GTDB taxonomy): domain Bacteria; phylum Pseudomonadota; class Alphaproteobacteria; order CACIAM-22H2; family CACIAM-22H2; genus Tagaea. The sequence goes on from OZ257249.1 coordinate 2,362,612, forward strand.
GACCTCGACCGCCGTGCCGGCCTCGCCCGAGGCGTGCGCCGCCGGCAGCACGACCTCGGCCACGCTCGCGGCGAGCGCGTCCGCCACGGCGCAGGCCTATCGCGGCATGCCGCTGGAGATCTCGGGTGCGAGTGCCGCACCCGATGGCATCTTCCCGATCTCGAACTACACGGCCGGCAAGGTCGCCACGCTCGCCGCGGCCCCGGGTGCCGCCATCAGCTCGGCCGTCGACTACCAGATCCTCAAGAACGCGCTTTACATGCCGACCAGCGTCGAGGCCGACCAGAAGTCGTGCACGCTCTACGCCTACAAGGACGGCAAGCTGATCATCATGGTTGGTTGCCGCGGTACCGCGACGCTCGAGCTCGCCGCCGGCGGCGTGGGCCGTCTGCGCTTCGAGTTCATGGGCCTGTTCGTCTCGGAGACGGACGCCGCGATCCCGGCGGGCATCGCCGATCCGTCGGTCGTGCCGCCGGTCTGGAAGGGCGGCCGGATGGTCGTCGACCGCGTGGCGTGCTCGCTCAACACGCTGCAGCTCGGCTTCGGCGTGCAGCTGACGATGCCGGGCAACCCGAACACGTCGGAAGGCTTCGACTATGCGGTCGGCGTCTCGCGCGACATGTCGGGGTCGATCGATCCGCTCGACACGCTCGTGGCCACGCGCGACACGATGACCGATTTCCGCAACGGCACGCGGCGCATCCTGCTGGCGCAGTGGGGCAGCGTGGCGGGCAACCGCTTCGCGCTGACGGTCCCAGCCGCGCAGTACACGCAGCTCGGCGACCAGGACCGCGAGGGCCTGTCGGCCCGCCAGCTCGGCTTCAAGGCGACCGGTGCGGACGCCGGCGCCTTCCTCTGCCAGTTCTGAGGAGCCGCCCGCATGGCACTTCCGCTGTCCGCGCGCCGCACGGTGCGCTTCGTCCCGTCGGGTTTCGACGCGGACGATCCGAAGGCGCCGGCCTACCATCTGGCCGTCGCCACTCATCTGTTGCGCGCGGAGTTCCGCCAGGCCTGCGCGGCGGCCGGCCTGCGCTATCCGAACGACGCGCAGCTGTTCGCGGCCCAGCGCGCTGCGATCTCGGCGGCGGGTGCGTCGAACGCCGGCGACCTGCTGGCGCTGGTCGAAGCGGGCGAGGCGAAAAGCGCCGACCCCGAACTCGAGCTGCCCGATGGCACGCTCGAGCGGCTGGCGGCCCTGCAGAGCGTTCTGATCGAGCAGGACGAAGCCTATGCGCGGCTGATCGCGAGCCGGGTGCGCTTCGCCAGCCTGATGCCGCTGGTCGCGGCGCGCATGTGCCTGCGCGGCTGGGAGAACGTGACGGATGCCGACGGCAAGCCCGTGCCGTTCCGGCGCGGCCCCCAGGGCGTGCCCGACGACGATCTCGAACACGTGCCGGAATCCCAGCTGCACGAGCTGGGCGCCAAGGCGGTGGCGCTGATGACCGTGTCGGAGACGCAAGCAAAAAACTCCGCCTCGCCGTCGCGATCGCCCGGGACCCCGGGGCATTCGGAGACGGCGAGCAGCCCGCCGATGGCGGCGCCGGATGGGAAATCCTCGGCGACCGCTACGAGCTGAACCCGGCGCTCGATCTCGACCCCGGCTATCGCGAGGTCGTCAACCTGCAGCGGCTGTTCCTGCCGGGCATGGGGGTCGGCTTCCTGCCGGAGCGCGGCGGGCTCCTCGACCAGAGCGCCTGGCTGATCGACGCGTTCGCCGTCGTGGCGGCCGCGCACGCGGAATTCGACAGGAACCGGAAGACATGAGCGGCTATCGCATCCGGGACGCGCTGCTGGTCGGTTCGATCGGCGGCAACCTCGCCGGCTATCTGAAAGAGATCTCGGGCGAGGGGCGCGACCTCGCGATCGCGATCACGAAAGCCACGCACGCGCGCGGCCGCGAACTGCGCGACGCGCTGCGCGCGCAGGTCCGGACGAACTTCAGCCGCGTGCCGTCGTCGTGGCGGCCGAAGGACGCACGTGGCCAGAACCTCGAGAAGGCCGTGCGGCACCGGACCTATCCGTCGAGCCGCGCGACGCTCGGCCCGGCAAGTCTCGTCTTCATCCCGTGGCGGCTCGCCGAGATGTGGACGGGGGCGACGACGATCCGCGCCGCCGGCGGCAAGTGGCTCGCGATCCCGACCAAGGAAGCGTTCCGGCGCGGCTACGCGACGGCCGAAGAGAGCCGCGGTGCGCGCGGCAAGTTCGAAGGCGGCAGCCGCGCACGCGCGTCGCGCATCGACCGCGCGATCCGGTCGTTCGGCGCCGGCGGCGTCAAGCTGCGCTTCGTCAAGACCGGTCCCGACACGGCGATCATCGGCATCGACGCCGAGGACGCCGCCGAACTCGGCATCAAGGGCGCCCGCAAGCGCGTGGGTGCCAAGGGTGTGCGCCGCCGCACGCGGCTGGTGCCGCTGTTCCTGCTCGTGCGCCAGGTGACGCTGCGCCAGCGCCTGACGATCGAGCCGCTCGCCGAAACCGCAATGCAGAACCTCTATTCCGACATCGAGGTCGCGACCCGTGGCTGACAGCAAGAGCCTTGCCATCCGGCTGAGCGTCAATTCGGCCGAGGCGAAAGCGGCCCTCGAGGCGCTGTCGCAGTCCGGCGGCCAGTCGCTCGACCGGCTGGCGGACAAGCTGCGCGCCCTCGGTGTCGCGGGAACCGCCGGCGCTTCCGGCCTCGAGCGGGCCGCGAACCAGAACGTGCGCGGCTTCGCGTCGGTGGGCGAGGCGGCCGACCGGTTCGAGGGCAAGGTCAAGGGCATCAACCGCGGCGTCAACGACGTGCGCGGCGCGCTCGAGCTCATGGGCGGACCGCTCGCCGGCGTGTCGCAGGGCATGGGCGCGCTGACGACGACGATCGGCAACGTCGCCGACGTGTTCGGCGTGCTGTCGAACACGCTGCTGCGCAATCCGATCGGGCTTGTCGCGACGGGCATCGCCGCGGCCGCCGCGGCCTTCGTGCTGCTGCGCGACAGCACCGTCGATGCGACGAAGGCGCAGGAAGACCTCGCGAAGGCCGTCGCGAACGCCAACGCGGTCCTCGACACCCAGGCGGAAGGCAACGCGCGGCGCGCCGAACAGGCGCGCGCGGCGGCGATCACGAGCCTGCGCAATTCGCTCGGCGATCAACAGAAGGTGCTTGCGCAAGCTGAGGCCGAGCTTGTCGCGGCGGAGCGGCGCAAGAGCCTTCTCGATGAAGCGCGCAAGAACATGGGCCCGGCCGCATCGCCCAATGGCTTGCGTGATTTTTCCGGCACCGATCTGGATACCGCACGCAAGAAGGTCGAGGAACTGCGCGCATCTGTCGCGTCGGCTGCCGACCAGCTCGAGCGGCTGCGCGACCCGGCCAGCCTCGGCGCCAGCCGTGACGCGGCCAAGAAAGAGGCCGACGACCAGGCGAAGGCCTACGAGGCGCTGCGCCAGCAGCTCGACGGGGCCTACGCAGCGAACGTGAAATACGAGGCCGGGCTCAAGGTCCTCAACGCGCAGTTTCCTGAGGGAACACGCAACGTCGCCGAATACCGGAACGCGCTGGCGCAGCTGACGAAGACGCGCACCGACGACATCGCCAGGGCGGACGGCAGCGCGGAGCGGCTGAAGAACGAGGCGGCCGAGCTCAAGCGTCTCAACGAGGCGACGCTGCGCGACGTCGAGAACTACGTCAAGGCGCACGAGAAGCGCGAGCGCGGGCTCGAGCAGTTCATCGGCAAGATGGAGGAGGAGGCTCGGCTCGCGGGCGAGACGAACGGCGTTCGGGAAGAGGGCCGCGCGATCCTCGAGGCGCAGTCGAAGCTCTATGACGAGCAGGGCCGCAAGGTCCGCGACCTGACCGACGCCGAGAAAGCCCGCATCACGGTCGCGGTCCGCCAGAAGGAAGAGATCGAGGCCCAGCGCAAGGCCGCCGAGAAATTCGCGGCTGACATGGAGCGCACGATCGTGCGCTCGACCGACCGCGCCGTCGATTTCGCGGCCGACACGCTCTACGACGCCTTCACCGGCAAGATCACGTCGGTCGGCGAATTCCTGAAGACCACGCTGCTGCGCGCCGCCGCCCAGGCGGCCGCCGAGATGGTGTTCCGCCCGCTGATCGCCCCCATCGTGCAGGCCGGCGTGCAGGCGGTGGTCGGGTCGGGCCTCGGTTCCGCCGTCGGCGTCAACGCGCCGGGTGGTTCTTCGTCCGGCGGCGGGCTCAGCCTCAGCAACATCGGCAGCCTGGCGAAGCTCGGCTACGAGGGCGGCCAGCAGGCGGGATTCTGGGGGAACATCTTCGGCAGCAGCGCGCCGGCCGCGAACGCGGTCTACGAGGTCGGCGGCGTGGCGCTGACGGCATCGGAAGCCGCACAGGAAGCCGTCGCTGCCGGCGTTTCGAACAGCGCGGCAGGTGCGGCCGGCGGTATCGGTTCGGCGCTCGGCACCGCCCTGCCGATCGCGGGCGCGCTCTATTCGGGCTACAACTTCGCGCAGAACCCGACGGTGCTGGGCGGCATCGGGGCTGCCGGCAGCATGTATGCTGGCGTGTCGGCCGGCCTGGGCGCACTGGGCTACAGCACGCTGCCGTTCGCCGGCCCGGTCGGCTGGGCCGCGATGGCGGTCATGATCCTGTCCTCGATCTTCGGCGGCGGTGGCGGCGGCTCGCCGGTCATCCATGCCGACCAGACGCGCCGCGCGATCCAGTTCAACGAGGACGGATCGATCGCCGATCTCGGCGGCCCGACCGGCTACTACGGCGCGTCGCCCTCGAACTACGACTATCTGAACGACGTCGGCAAGGTCGTGCGCGAGATGATCGGCGAGATGGGGGGTACTGCACCCACCTTCCAGCTGGTCGGCAACTACGATTCGATCGCCTGGCCGGGCGGGCGCGGGCGCGTCGACACGCTCGACGGCCGCGTCGACATCGAGGCGACGACCGATCCGCGCACGATGGCCTTCCGTGCCTTCAAGGCGCTGCTGCCGCTGTCCGCCGGCATCGACGCGGTGACGGCCGCCGTCGCGCGCAACTCGGTCGCCGAAAATCTCGAGGACTTCGCGAAGGACCTCGACTGGGCGACAGCACTCGAGGACACCGTCTCGGCGGTGGGCGATCTGGGCGCCTCGATCGACAAGCTGAAGAACACGGCCAAGGCCGCTGCCGTGTCGATGGTTGGATCGCTCAAGGATATCGAGACGCGCGCCGACGCGTTGGGCATCGGCGACGTGGCCGACGCGGCGATCGCCAAGCAGATCCGCGTCTGGATGGGCGCACAGGGCCCGCAGGAAGCGCCGAGCTCGACGCAGACCATGCTCGCGCAGATCGCCGGCGCATTCGCCGGCCTCGGCGAGGCAGGGGCGAAGTACGGGATCACGGCGGCCGAGGTCAAGACGGCCAACGACAACGCCGTCGCGAAGGTGCGCGGCCAGTTCAACGACTCAATCCAGGCGATCCTCGATCCGACCGGTGCGGCGCTGGCGAACTTCGACAAGGCGGCGGCCCAGATGCGCAAGGACGCGACCGACCTCGGCGCCGACCTGGTCGCGACCGAGAAGGCGATCGCCCGGCAGCGCCAGCAGATACTCGACCAGCAGCTGTCGGGCGTGGCGACGAACGTGCGCGCGTTTCTCGACGGGCAGATCCTCGGCGATGCGTCGAGCGCCTCGCCGGCCGCCCGGCTGGCGGCCGCACAGGGCCAGTTCGACGCGGCGGTCACCGGTGCACGCGCGGGCGATCCGTACCAGTCCTCGCGTCTTGTCGGCGCCGCCCAGACGCTGCTCGGCGAGGGACGTTCCTACTACGGTTCGACCGGCGATTTCACGGCGCTGGAAACCTTCACGCGCGCGCAGCTGTCGAACCTCGGCAGCCAGCAGGGCTGGGCGGGCTTCCCGGCAGCGCTCTCGTCGCAGACGACGGCGCTGGTAAACGCCCAGCAGCTTGGCGCGCAGGCGGTCGTCAGCGCGATCGCCGACCTGCGCGAGCAGCTCGCGCGCGTCGAGCTGGAGCTTGCCCGTCAGCGCGCACGGAGCTACGCGGCATGACGATCGGAACCGAGGTTATCGGCACCGATGTCGTCGGCACGTCGCTCGCCGTCGTCGTCGCGGCCGTGCCGCCGGCGGCCCTGCCCGGCGCGGGGCTGATCGACGACTGCTATCTCGTCGAGGTTCTCGCATTCAGCGGCGACGGGCTCGAAGCGCCGGCGTGGGTGCCCGAGGAGATCGGCACCTTTCCGATTGGCGCCTCGCCCCAGCCGTTCGGTGCCGGCGGCGAGGTCGGGCTCTACTGGTCCGACCGCGGCTACACGAGCGGTCCCGCCGACAGCCTGGCGAACGTGCATTTCGAGGCGCGGGCGCGCCAGCCCCTCGTCATCGACCGTTCGCTGCCGATGACGCCGGAAGCCGGCAGCCGGGCGACGGTGCAGCTGGGCCTCGTCGAGATCGACAACGCCGACGGCAGCCAGGACGCGACCGCCGACCTTGCCGTCGACTCGCGCGCCGTCGCGGTGCGCTACGGCGATCGCACGGGCGCCTACGACACGTTCGAGACGCTGTTCGCCGGATCTGGCCTGACCTGGGAGCGGACGGACACGGCCTTGCGCCTTTCGGTGCGCGCGCGCGACTACCTACTCGATGTGCCGCTGCAGCCGGACCTGTACGCCGGCACCGGCGGGGCCGAAGGCGGTGCCGACCTCAAGGGCAAGCCCAAGCCGCAGCTTTACGGGATCTGCCGCGACGTGGCACCAGTGGCGCTGGTGTCGGCCGCCCTGATCTACCAGGTGCACGACCGCGCCGTGTCCGCGATCGATGCGGTCTACGACCGCGCCCAGGCGCTCGCCTTCGGCGCGGACTATGCCAGCTATGCGGCCCTTGCCGCGGCGAGCGTGGCGTCGGGCGAGTACGCGACGTGTCTGGCCGAGGGACTGTTCCGGCTGGGCGGTGCCCCGGCGGGAACCGTGACGGCCGACGTGCGCGGCGATGCGGCCGGCGGCTACACGTCGATCGCGGCCCAGATCGCGCGCCGCCTGATGGTCGATCGCGCCGGCCTGCTGTCCGCGGATCTCGACGAGGACGGCGTCGCGGCGACGGCGTTCGACGTGCCGGGGGCAGTCGGCCACTATTTCGACGCCGCGATGACGGTCGCCGAGGCGGTGTCGACGGTGTGCGCCGGCGCCTTCCTGTGGTGGGGCCCACGCCGCGACGGGACGTTCACGATCCGCCGCTTCCAGGGGCCCGTCGACCCGGCCTACGAGATCGGCGTCACCGATGTCGTGGCGCCGATCGAGGCGCTGGCGCTGCCGGCGACCGTCGATCCGTGCTGCTGGCGCCGTCGCGTCGACTACCGGCGCTGCTGGACGCCGCAGGACGGGACCGAGATCGACAACGCCCTGCTCGACGTCGCGCGCCGCGCCTTCGTCGGGCAGCCCTACCGAACGGCGTTCGCCGCCGAGCCGACCCGTCAGAACCGCCATCCGCTCGCGACCGATCCGCCGGCGGTGGCTTCCGCCTTCGATGCCGAGAACGACGCCGAGACGCTCGCGTCGAACCTGCTGACGCTGTTCGCGCCAGGCCGGCGGATGTTCCGCGTGCCGATCCGCCTGGGCAGCCACGACATCGATCTCGACCACACGGTCCGGATCGTCAACCCGCGCTTCGGCCTGTCGGCCGGGCGCGATTTCCGGGTGTTCGGGATGGACGAGAAGCACGCCGACCGGCGCGTCGACCTGATGGTGTTCGGCTGATGGTCAAGTTCCTGCTTTCCTACCGCAACTGGATCGACCAGTCCGGTGCCGCGCTGTCGGCCTCGCACGAGGTCACGACGCTGCCCGTCGCCAACCTTGCGAACCCGGACATCCTGAAGCTCTGGCGCTCGGCCGGCTCGGCGACGCCGTGGGTGCAGGCCGATCTCGGCCAGGCGCGCGCGATCCGCGTGCTCGGCCTGTTCGGGCTCGCGGCACTCGCGGGTGCCGACACGGTGCGCTGGCGCCTGGGCACGACGGCCGGCGGCGACGAGATCTACGATTCGGGGGTGGTGGCGTGCGGCCGCGTGGCGGGCTATGCGCGCTCGGTCCATTGCCTGCCGGCATCGCTCGAGGCGCGGCACGTGCGCGTCGATTTCGGGGCCGCCTCGCAGTCGCCGTCGCCCGGCTATGTCGATTGCGGCCGGCTGTGGGTCGGCGATGCGTGGCAGGGCGAGCGCAACTTCAGCTATGGCATCGCGCACGCGATCGACGACGGCGCCTCCAAGCAGGTCGCGGCTGAGGGCGCGCCGAACAGCTCGGTCTATATCGACCCGCGCACGGTCGGCCAGACGGTCAGCTTCGCGCTCGAGGGCATGACCGAGACCGAGGCCTGGATGCACGCCGCCGAGATCCAGCGCGTGGCCGGCCGCAAGCGCCAGGTGCTGTTCGTCCCCGATCCCGACAGCGCGTGGCTCAACCGCGCCGCCGTCCTCGGCCAGATCGAGAAGGCCGACCCGATCCGCCAGATGTCGTTTCCGCTTCGCACGACGGCCTTCGACGTGCGCGGCGCCATGCTCGAGGAGTGACCATGACGATCGCCAACCGCGTCCGCGAAACCACCAGCACCGTCTCCACCGGCACGATCTCGCTTGCGGGTGCCCCGACAGGCCGGCGCACGTTCGTCGCCGCCTTCGGCACCGGCAATCCCGCGCGCTACCTGATGGAGAACGCGGACGGGACGGAATGGGAGTTCGGCCTCGGCACCGTCACAGCCGGCACGCCCGACACGCTGACGCGCGACACCGTCATCGCGTCGTCCAACAGCGGCAACCTCGTCAATTTCTCGGCGGGATCGAAGAACGTCTCGACGACGACGGATGCGGACCTGTTGCGCTTCGGCGCGGGGCACGTCCCGACCGCAGGCGGCACGGCCGATGCGCGCACGGTCGCCCACAGCCCGGCGATCAACGAACTGGTCGGCGGCATGAAGGTCGCCTTCTACAACGGTGCCGCGGCGAACGCGACCGCGACCCCGCAGCTCAACATCGACGGCAGCGGCCTCAAGCCCTGGCGCCGGCGCGACGGCGCCGAGCCGGCGATCGGCGAGTTCGCGGCCGACATCCGCCACGAGGTGTTCTACGACGAGGCGGAAGACGAGTGGCGCATGTGCTTCGACGTCGGCCAGCAGATCCTCAACGTCATCTCGCCGGCGTCGATCTCGACCTCGCAGAACGACTGGAGCCCGACCGGCCTGTCGGGTGCGGGCGCCATCCGCATCGCGGCGTCGGCGGCGGTCAACATCACGGGCATCGCGGCGATCGCCGACACGCGCACGCTGTGGCTCCACAACATCAGCGCCTACGCGATCACGCTGAAGGACGAAAGCGCCTCGAGCTCGGCCGCCAACCGGTTCGCGCTCGTCTCCGACCTGGTGCTGTCGCCCGACGAGTCCGTGGCGCTGAAGTACGACGCAACGTCGCAGCGCTGGCGTGCCGCCGGCGACGTGGCGGCGGTGGGCGACGGGCAGGCGACGATCGTGGCCGGCGAGGACCTGGCCGACCGCGACCTGATCTATCAGGACACCGGCAACCAGCGGGCCGGTGGTGCCACCAAATGGTACAAGATCGATGTCGACGCGACGGGCCCGGTGAGGATGGCCAAGCGGGTTGGTATCGCGCTGGCGGCCATCACGTCGGGCAACAGCGGCCTCGCCCAGGTCCGCGCGGGCCGCGTGGCCGGCTTCACAGGCCTCACGGCCGGCGAGCCGGTCTACGCGTCGACGACGGCCGGCGGCGTGACACAGACCGTGCCACCGATCCCGACGACCGGCACCCAGCGCGCCTCGCGCCTGATCGGCATCGCGGCGAGCACCACCGAGGTCGATTTCGCACCCGACGAGACGACGGTCTACTCCAAGTCGCTCGACGCCTGTGCTGTCGACGGGACGATCACGGTCGAGCACCACGCCGACGCCGGTGCCCGCGAGCGCATCCCGCGCGCCTACATCAGCGGCGATCTGTTCGCGAGCACGGCCGCCGTCGCGCTCGATGCGAACTACAACGACCGCAGCACCTACGCGATCCGCGTGGTCGTGCCGGCGGCGTCGATCTCGACGAGCGGAACGAAGATCAAGATCACGCTCGCCGCGGGCTCGACGGAAGGGCTGACCTTCACGACCTGCCGGATCGCCGAGAAGGCCGCGGCCGGCAATGCCTGGGACTTCGCGACGGGCGGGACGACGGTCCTGTTCTCCGGCGTGGATGGTGGCACGATCTCGGCCGGCAGCACGCTGACCTCCGACGAGACCACCTTCACGCTCGACGAGACGAAGAACTATGTCGTGTCGTTCTACATCTCCGGCTCCGGCTCGTTCGACAGCGCCCGCAAAAAGACGACGCTGTCCGGCTGGACCACATACGAGAAAATCGGCACGTCTGCCGATGCATCGGGCACGACACCCTCGAGCTTTTCGGACTCCAACGAGGACGTGATCGGTCTGGCCGCGATCCTCGTCGGCGCAGGCACGCGTCAGGAGCCGGTGACGATCGGTTCGTCCGCCCTCAACGCATCTGCGACCGACCGCGTCAACGTCGTCTATGCCGACGGGGCTGGCGCCAACCAGGACACCTTCACGACGTTCACGAACCGGCTGGGCAGCACGCAGAACATCATCGCGGAAGTCCGGGCATAGGAGGGCGGCGATGCTGATCGCGATCTGCATCCTGTGGGCCGGCGTGTGCTGGGTGCTGCGCGGCGGAAAGTTCGGGGCGCTATGTCGGCGCTGGCTCGGCGTCGAGCCGGGCACGACGATCACGCGCGTCGTCACGATGGGTATGCTGACTTTCCCGTTCGGTCTCGTGCTGTCGCCGCAGCTGGCGGTGGCCCTGTGGGCTTCCTGCTATCTCGCCTCGACCATCGGGTATTTCGGCGAGGCGATGGGGCTGGAGCGGCCGGGCCGGGACCATCTGCTGATGGCGCTGTGGGGTGCCACGGTCGCGGCGATCGCCTCGCTGCCGTTGTGGATCGACGGAATCGGCCTCGGCGCCGACGCGATCGTTCCGCCGGCGCTTCAGGCTGCCCTCATCGGCGCGCTCGCGGCACCGGCCTATGCGTTCAACAAGGCGTTCGGCCGGCGGTTCGGGACCGACTGGACCGAGCGGGCGGAGTTCACCTTCGGCGCGGCGCTGGGTGCCGCGATCTTTCTGGCAGCGAGGACGGCATGAGCGGGCAGAGCACGAAAGACAATCTCTTGGGCAACGGCACGTTGACCGTCGCCGCGCGCATCATGTCGGTCGTCGGCGTGCCCGTCGCATGCGGGCTGCTGGTCTTCCTCGGGAACGAAATCTGGTCCGAGCTGAAGGCCAACCGCGTCGAGCGGCAGGCCGTTGCCGTGGCACTCGGCGAGCTCAAGCAGAGGTTCGCCGAAGTGGATCGGCGCAACGACGTGCAGGATCGGTACATCGACGCGCTGCGGGATCGGGGTCGGCCGTGAGCGGCTGGTTCGAGCGCGCCGTCGAGATCGTCCTCGCCAAGGAAGGCGTGCTGTCTGACGACGCGCGCGACAATGGCGGTCTGACGAAATACGGAATCTCGACGAAGGCCTACCCGGCAGTGGACATCCGGTCCCTGACGAAACTGCAGGCCGTCGACATCTACCGGCGCGATTACTGGCTGCCGGTGCGCGGCGACGATCTTGCCTGGGCGTTCGCGCTCCCGCTGTTCGACTGCGCCGTCAATCAGGGCGTGGGGGCGGCGATCCATCTCTTCCAGGCGGCCCTGCAGGTCAAGGTCGACGGCGACTTCGGTCCCGCGACGCTGAAGGCCGCGCAGGCTGCGCAGGCCGCTCCCGACGAGACGCTCGCCCGATTCATGGCCGCGCGGATCCAGCGCTATGCCGCGCACGAGGACTGGCACGACTTCGGCGGCGGATGGGCGCGCCGGTGCTTCCTGATCACGTTGACCGCGAAGGGACCCTGACCATGTTGGCACTTGCTCCGATCTTGCTGCAGGCCGCTCCGTTCCTCGCCAACCTGTTCTTCGGCGACAAGACGGGTGCGGTCGTATCCAAAGCCGCCGAGATCGCCGGCAGCATTCTGGGTGCAGACCCGAACAGCCCGGACGCCATGAAGGCGGCGCTCGCCAAGGCCGATCCGGCCAAGATGATCGAGTTGCAGGCCGCCCTCTCGAAGTTCGCGCACGAAGAGACGATGGCGCGGATCGCGGCCGAGGATGCCGAAAAGCAGCGTCGGCACGAAGAGGTGCTCGCACTCGTGGCCGACGTCGGCAATGCACGTGCGCGCGACACGAAGCTGCGCGAGGCCGGTCACGCCAACAGCCGGGCCAACTGGATGATCGCCGGCGACGTCGTCGGCCTGATCGCGTGCCTGGCTGCGATGGCATACCTCGCGCAGACCGGCCAGAAGTACCCGGAGATCGTTTGGGTGACGCTGAGCGGCTTTGCCACGACGTTCGGGCTGTGCCTGCGCGATGCCCACAATTTCGAATTCGGCTCGTCGGCCGGCTCGCGGGAGAAGACGACACTGCTTGCCGCTGCACCGGCCATCGAAGCGGTCGCAGGGCGGCCAAGGTAGGCGCCAGCGCCGCTTCGTCGACGAGACCCCGCAACTCAAAACAGGAGCGACCGATGCACGATCCCTACGCCGACGCGCTGTTCTTCGCTCGCCTGATGGTCGCGATCCTCGCGGCGTTCGCCTTTGTCGTCGTCTGCTATGCGTCGTCGCCGCGCGTGCGGCTCGGCGCCGTGGCCGTGATGCTGGCGGCCCTGCTGTTCGTCGCGAGCGCGCTTGCGGCCCCGCCGCCGGGCGCGAACGGTCAGTTCAAAGACTGGTTCGAAGGCCTGAAGGACAGCAACGGCCGGGGCTGCTGCGATCTCTCCGACTGCCGCATGGTCCGCGTGCGCTACACGCGCAAGGGCTACGAGGCGCTGATCACGCCCGAGACGCACGACATCGCCGCACCGACATGGATCGAGATCCCGGACGAGAAGGTCATCACGCCCGAGACCGGCAACCCGACCGGCTCGGCGGTGGTCTGCTGGCTGCCGAACAACGGCGTCCAGTGCTTCGTGCGGCCGCCGGAGATCTGACGAGAGGGGCCGCCGGCGGCCCTCGATGCCGGCATTGGAAGATGGAGGTGCAGCATGACCCGCTTCAACAGACACACGATGAAGGCCGCAACGAAGAAGAAGTAAGCGGTTTTCGCTCAGTGCATTTGGGCCCGCCCTGGGAAACCGGGGCGGGCCTTTTTGCGTTTCATGGGGCGGCCGTGTAGATATCCAAGGCCCCGGCGGGAGGATCGGTCCCGCCATATGCGCGGCCCGACTGTCGACCGTCGCGCGGGGTATCCTTGATCACCCGACCGGGAAGGGTTGGCTTCCGATTCTGCTGTCGACGTGGCTTGGCCGCTGGAGATGCGCGCCGCGGCCACCGCAGCGCGTGCACCGCGCCGCCTGGCGCAGCCGGTCGGATGTCGTCGAGCGGCCCCAGCGGATCACGTAGGGGGCGAGGGCAACCGGCGTGTGGTGACTGCAGCCCGTTTGGCGGCAAACGACCCACCACCAGCCCGACTCGCGTTGCAGCTCTGCAAGCGTCGGGACCGTCACGGGCACCACGGCCGCCGGCGGCCGTCCCACGGGCGTGCAAGGCCCGCCGCGACCAGGCCGTCGCCGACATCGGCACCGTCGACAAGCACCCAGGCGAGCGTGCGCCCGTAACGATCGCGCGGGCGCTTTGGATCCGGCCGGATCTCGACGCGGCCGCCGGCGATCGCCGCGGCAGTGAACACCCGGGCCCGCTCGGCGAGTTCGGCCTCGATCGCGCAGCGCGCTCCTGACCCGCGCTCCGGCGTGTCGACATTGAGTATCCGTACGCGCTCGCGGCCGCAGACGATCGTGTCGCCGTCGATCGCCTCACAGGCGAGGCCAGGTGCCGCCGGCGCCATGGCAGGCGCGCAGCCACCGAGCATGCCGGCGCACAGAAGTAGGACGAGAACGCGCGAGAACATTCCGGGATTGTAGGGCAGGATGCGGTGGGACTGGCGGTGGGAGATCGTTGCCAATTGGGGCTCGTTTCGGCCTACTGTTGCCAAGGCGAGCTGTTCAGAATCAACGGGCTATCAGACGAGCATAGACTTCGGGAGCTAGGGGCCGGAGGTTCGAATCCTCTCGCTCCGACCAAACTTTCAATGACTTAGGCACCGTACTGACGGTGTCAATTTTGGATTTTCTGCCATCGACCAAGGGACTGCTAGTCCCGTGATCATGCCTACAGCGCTGTTGATCCTATGGACGACAACTGCTCTGACATTGGCTTATGCTGACTCGAAAAGCGATACCTCGCATGATGGCGAGGTATGGGTAAGCAAATGATTACGTGACCCAGCGCAGTGTGGAATCCGGAACGCTCCGGATTTCACACCAGCGGGCTACGGCTTAACGAGCGCGCACTTCGATTCCGAAAGCGGCCACACCGTTTCCTCCGGACTGATCTTGCGGACGATATCGAAATAGTCCCACGGTCCTTTCGAGTCCTCCGGCTTCTTCACCTTGGCAAGATACATGTCGCGCATCACGTGCCCGTCGGCACGGATCGAAGCGTCCTTCGTGAAGGCATCGTTGATCGGCATGCCGCGCATGGCCGCGGCGACTTTGTCGGCATCATCGGTACCTGCCGTCCGGACGGCCTTGAGATAATGCAGGACGGAACCGTAGACGCCGGCATGGATCATGGAGGGCATCGAACCGACGCGTTCCATGAACTGTCTGGACCACACCCGGGAGGGTTCATCGAGATTCCAGTAGGACGCAGTCGTCAGATAGGTTCCCTGCGTGGCCTTCAGGCCGAGGCTATGGACGTCCTGGAGGAAGAAGAGCAGCGCGGCGAGGTTCTGGCCACGCTCGACAAGGCCGAATTCGCCGGCCTGCTTGATGGCGTTGATCGTATCGCCGCCGGCGTTCGCGATGCCCACGACTTTCGCGCCGGAAGCCTGCGCCTGGATCAGGAACGACGAGAAATCCATCGCGTTCAACGGATGCCGCACCGCGCCGACGACCTTCCCACCGGTTGCCTGGATGACGTCCGTCGCATCCTTCTGCAACTGATGGCCGAAGGCGTAGTCCGATGCGATGATGAACCACGAAGCGCCACCCGCCTTGGTGACAGCGGATGCCGTACCGTGCGAAACCCCGTAGGTATCGAACGTCCAGTGGAACCCATAGGGCGAGCATTGTTCGTTCGTGAGCGCGGTCGTGCCGGCGCCCGAATACATCACGATCTTCTTCTTCTCTCGGGCGATCGACTGGATGGCGAGCGCCACCGCCGAGTTCGGGACATCGACGACGGCGTCGACATTCTCGACATCGAACCACCGCCGGACGATTGCGGCCCCCACGTCCGCCTTGTGCTGGTGGTCGGCGAAGACGATCTGGATGGGCTTGCCGAGTGCGTTCGCGCCGAACTCCTTGACCGCGAGTTCCGCGGCCGCGACAGATCCCTTGCCGGTGATGTCGGCCGTCACACCGTTCATGTCGGTGAGGACGCCGATCTTGATGACGTCGCCGCTAACCTGTGCGACGGCGCCGGTTCCCAACGCAAGTGTCAGCGCGATGCCCGCGATGATGTGCTTTGCCATGTAGTCCTCCCTTTGGCGTCGGGTGTATCCCCGACATGCAGTCAGAACCCTTTCGCGTCGAGCCAGCCGATCAGCAGCTCCGCGATCTCGTCGCTGTTGTTCTCGATCATCGGCATGTGGCCGTTTCCGACGATCCCGATGTCGGGAAGCCAGATGAACTCCGCGCCCACATAGCGCGCGGTCGCCTCGTCCAGTTCGCGCGGGTGCCGGGGATCATGTTCGCCGGTGACGACGAGCTTCGGGATGGCGCCAAGGGATCCCGGATCACGGATCGCAAGCCCGCGCCCGCCGATATTGAAGCGTTCGTTGAAGAGGCGCGCACTCTCGGGAACGATCGAATGCAGATATGCGGGAAACGCTTCGGCCGGAAAGCGTGGCGCATTGGCCCAGAAGTTCCTTGCGAACCGCTCATCCACGCGGACCGGCCTGTCCTCCGGCATGTAGACCGGGCAGCCGAAGCGCGGATCGTCGTGCAGCTTCGCGACCGCCGCAGGGTCGTCCGGAAGGACAGGTAGCACATTGGCCGGAGCGCCCGGCGCGATCCCGATGATGGCTAGAACGGCGTGGGGGGAATTCTCCGCGATCCACCAGGCCATCGGACCGCTTGCGGAGTGGACGAGCAGGATCGCGGGACCGATTTCCTCGATCAGCGTCCGGATGCTGTCCGCGATCTCGCGCGTCGAAAGCGTCGGAAGGTCGTCGCATGCCGGCGAGCGTCCGTGGCCCGGCCAGTCGACGACATAGGCATCGTGGCCCGCCTCGGCAAATCGCTCCGCCCAGCCGCGCTTTCCGTCGGGTGTCGCCAGATAGCACATGCCGGTGTGGCAACCGCCATGAAC
The DNA here is from genome assembly GCA_965279565.1 of Tagaea sp. Lineage (GTDB taxonomy): Bacteria > Pseudomonadota > Alphaproteobacteria > CACIAM-22H2 > CACIAM-22H2 > Tagaea. Next base: position 2,379,029 of record OZ257249.1, read on the forward strand.
GAGGACGATGGGCGCTCGAACGACAGTCGTTTCCGGTGCGGCGACCCGGTCGACATGGATCGGGCGTTCCGGCGTGCCGGAAAAGAAGCCGCGAACGGTCGGACCGTCAGTCCGAACCTGACGCGCAAGGTCGCGCCTGTGAGGCGTCATGCGTGGTTTCCCCCCGAACGGTGCGGACCGGCACCATCCATTTGCGGGCATGCTAAGACAACGGCTGCAGGGATTCCACGAAAAAGTACAACATGAGACTAATTCGATGACAAACAAGCAGCAAGCGGACCGCGCCAAGGGGAAATCGGGCCTTCGGGACATCCTGAGCGGCACCGAAATCCCGACGGCGTACAAGATCGGCTACATCCTGAATTTCTACAGGGAGCCGTCCTTCCGGATGATCGAGACCGAGCTTGGTCTGACGCGCCCGGAGATCGTGATCCTTCTGGCGCTGCATTTCCGGGAAGGGATCACGGCGAGCGAGTTCTGTGAGTTCTCCGGCCATCTGAAGGCCGGCGTCAGCAGGGCAGTGATCCTGCTGGAACGTAAGCGCTTCGTGAGACGTCAGGCCGATCCGGCAGATAATAGGCGCCAGTTGCTGTACCTGACCGATGCCGGCCGCGAGATCTATCGCAGATACATTCCGGGTTTGCGCGCCCGCGAGCAGGCGATGCTGGCTTGCTTATCGAAGGCGGAGCGCCGCCAGTTCGATCTGCTGCTCGACAAGCTCGCTTCGCACGTTCCGGAATGGGGGAATCTGTCGGAGCTTTGATGCGTCAATGACTCCGCTACTGTCAGTCTTCGGTAGTTCTGACGACGGAAAGTGATCGATAGAGGCCAGCCCGGCTAACCGAAGAACGGCGGTCTCCGTGTTATCGAACGAGGTTAGAAAATGCTTGTTTCGCGACAGAGGTTGTATCATCGAGGGCCGGAGTTTTCTCGGCTGACCTGGGGTGTTTGGCGAGCGCAAAAGGGTGAGGAGACGAACTCGCCGGCCAAGTTGGCCGCCTTCATAGACAGATGCGTCGAAATCGGCATCACGACTTTCGATCTAGCAGACATCTACGGCAACTACGGGATCGAAGGGCTGTTCGGCGCTGCCCTTCGCGAACGTCCGGCCGGGCGCAAGGGAATCGAAATCGTGTCGAAGTTCGGGGTCTGCAACGTCGGCACTGCGCGTCCGCTCCATCGGGTGAAGCACTATAACGGCAGTCGTTCGCATATCGAGGCCACGGTCGAGACCTCGCTGAAGGCGATCGGCACGGACCACCTCGACTTGCTTCTCGTGCATCGGCCCGACTTCCTGGCACCGGCCGAGGAAACGGCGCGTGCTCTCGAAGCACTCGTTGCTGCGGGCAAGGTCGGTGCGGTGGGTGTTTCGAACCACACCCCGCGCCAGCTCTCACTGCTGCAGGCGAAGCTGAAGCTGCCGATCGTGACGAACCAGATCGAACTGTCGATCCTCGTGCGTGCGCCGCTTTCCGACGGCACGCTGGATCAGGCGCAGGAAGCCGGAGCGTCACCGATGATCTGGTCGCCGCTCGGTGGCGGGCGGCTCTTCGACGAGGCGGACGAGGCGACGCGCCCGATCCGCGAGGCGCTGCGCGACGTGGGCGCACGGCACGGAACCGACGATATCGCTGCGGTCGCCGTCGCGTGGCTGCTGTGCCTGCCCAGCCGACCGATACCGGTCCTCGGGTCGACGCGCTTCGAACGTATCCGCGCGCTCGCCGCGGCCTGCAGCTTCGATCTCGACCGGCAGGACTGGTATCGGGTCCTTGCTTCGGCACAAGGCAAGCTGGCCTGAGCCGGCTTTAACGGCCATCACGCGCCGGCCTATTGACCGCGCCATTTCGGCATGTATTATGTAAGCGGTTTCATAGTGCCTTTGGGAGGGCGCCTTTTTGCGTAAGCGCCAGTATTTGGACGCGGCCGGGCCATTCTTGGCCCTTGTGGTGCTGTTCGCGGGCTGGGAGGCGGCGGTCGTCCTGTTCGGCGTCTCTGAAATCATGCTGCCGAAGCCGAGCCGCATCTTCGTCGAGATTGTCGATCGGGCGCCGATGCTTGCGTTGCATGCGTCGTCGACCATCACGATCATCCTCTCCGGTTTCACGCTGTCTGTCGCGGTTGCCATTCCGTTGGCGCTTGCAATCTCATTTATCCCGATCGTGCGTCGCGTCGTGTACCCGATCGTCGTCTTTTCGCAGTTGATCCCGAAAATCGCGATTGCACCGCTCTTCATCATCTGGTTCGGATTCGGTGTGCTGCCGAAGGTTCTGATCACCTTCTTGATCTCGTTCTTCCCGATCCTGATCCAGGCGATCGTCGGCTTCACGTCGATCAGGCCGGAGCCGATCCGCGTCGCGCGGTCGATGGGCGCAGGCCCGATCGACATGTTCCTGCGCATCCGGCTTCCGCACGCGCTGCCCAACCTCTTCGCCGGCCTCAAGATGTCGATGGCCGCCGCGGCGATCGGCGCGATCGTCAGCGAGTTCATCGCGTCCAGTCGCGGGCTCGGCTATCTCGTGCTCGTCGCCAACGGCGAAATGAACTCGCCGCTCGCCTTCGCGGGCATGATGCTGCTGAGCCTGATCGGCATCGCACTCTATTTCGCCGTCGAGCTGATTCAGCGCCTCGCCACGCCCTGGGATATCGCACAACGGCAATCAACGCCGAACTGAAAGCGCTTGCAGGAGAAAACCCCCGATGATCCGACGTCGCACATTCCTTGTTTCGGCCGCTGCGACCCTGGCCGCTCCGGCCATCGCACAGGCACCCGACCGCGTCTCGTTCCGCTTCAACTGGTCGTGGATCGGCAACTACTCGCCGCCGATTCTCGGGCTGCAGCGCGGCTACTACCGCGACGTGGGTATCGACCTGCGTCCCGACCAGGGAAAGGGCTCGGGCGTTACCGTGCGTCAGGTGGGGTCAAAGGCGGACATGTTCGCATGGGCCGACACCAGCGCGCTTCTGCTGGCAGCGGCACAAGGCGTGCCGGTCAAGCAGGTCATGACGATGGCGATCAGCACGCTCGCCGTCGTGTGGATCGACGGGCGCACGAAGTTCGAAACCGCTCGCGACGTGATCGGAAAGAAGGTTTGCGGCACTGCCGGCGACGGCGCCACACAACTCTGGCCGGCCGTGCTTGCCGCGAACGGCATCAAGCCGACCGATTACGAGATGTTCAACGTGGACAGCACCGCTGGCGTCGCCGCCCTTCGCGAGGGCCGCTGCGACATCCTGCTGGGTAGTGCGGCCGACCAGCCGGTGACGCTGCAGAACGCGGGCTTTGCCGCGAAGTACAAGACGTACAAGGATCTCGGCGTGCCGACGCTCGGCTCAGGCGTTTCGGCGCATCCCGATCTCATTCGCGACAATCCGGGCCTCGTGCGCCGCTTCGTGCAGGCAACGCAACGCTCCTGGCAGGCGGCCATCGACGACCCGGAAGCGGCGGTTCAGGCGCTCGTCAAGCACGCAGAGACACCGCTCGATGCGAAGGTCGTGCGTGGCAATCTCGCGGTCTTCACGACGCTGCTGACCGGCGCCAAGCCGCTCGGCATGACCGATCCGCAGACGATGGAGAAGAACATCGCGCTGCTGAAGGAGTACACGGGCTTCAAGACCGACCTGCCGGCAACGCACTTCTACACAAACGACTTCGTCGGGCAGTCGGCCTGACATGGAAGGAGTTTCTGCCGTGCCGGGGACGGGCAACTCGATCGTCTTCGACAACTTGCGCAAGACGTACGAGGCGCTCGAAGGATCGATCGAAGCGCTGGGCCCGCTCTCGTTCAACGTACAGAAGGGCGAGTTCGTCTCGGTCCTGGGTCCCAGCGGCTGCGGGAAGAGCACGCTTATGCTCGTCGCCGCGGGGCTCGACGACGCGACTTCGGGCGACGTGATCATCGATGGGCACCCGATCAGGCGTGCCTTCACCGACCTCGGCATCGTCTTCCAGGATCATGCGCTGCTGGAATGGCGGACGATCCTCGAGAACGTGATGCTGCATTCCGATCTGCGGAAGATTCCCGCGAAGGAGCTGCAGCCTCGGGCGAGGGACCTCATCAGGAAGGTCGGGCTCGAGGGATTCGAGAACCGCTATCCGTTCGAGCTTTCTGGCGGGATGCGCCAGCGCGCCGCCATCTGCCGCGCACTCGTCCATTCCCCGCCATTCCTGTTCTTCGACGAGCCGTTCGGCGCACTCGATGCGCTGACGCGCGAACAGATGCGCGTCGATCTCGAAAAACTGTGGCTCGACCGTCGGCAGACCGTGCTTTTCATCACGCACGGAATCGCCGAGGCGGTGGCGCTCTCCGATCGTGTCGTGGTGATGACGTCGCGCCCGGGACGGGTCGAGCGGATCATCGACATCGATCTTCCGCGCCCGCGCAGCAGCGCGGTTCTCGCGTCTCCAGAATTCGCGGGCTATTGCGCGACCATCAAGGACATCTTTAGCGCGACTGGAATCCTCAAGGATTGACGGCGCTGTCGGCAGGTCGCCACCAGCGAAAACAAGGAGCAGGGCGTGCGGAAGCTCAAGATTGCGATCGTCGGATGCGGTTGGGTGGCGGGCAACCAGTTCGAGAACGGATTTTCCCTCCTGCGCGAACTATTCGATGTCGCCGTCTGTTGCGAGATCGATCCGGTGCGACTTGCTGCATTTGCCGACAAGTACGGGATCGCCGGGCGCACGACGAGCTACGCCGACGTTCTCGCGATGCCCGACATTGATGCCGTCAGCATCTGCACACCGCCGTCCGAGCACCACTCGATGGTTCGAGCCGCGCTGGCCGCAGGCAAGCATGCGCTTTGCGAGAAGCCATTCACGAGTTCGCTCGAGCTGATGGACGACGTGATCGCTGCGCAGAAGGCGTCCAAGGCCCGCGTGATGCCGATCTTCCAGTATCGGTACGGCCCCGGTTTCGAGCGGGTGCGCGCACTGGTGCGCTCGGGCCTCGGCGGGAAGCTCTATGTTTCGTCTATCGAAACGGCCTGGCTGCGTGGTGCCGCCTATTATCAGGTTCCCTGGCGCGGCAAGTTCGCGACCGAACTGGGTGGCGTGCTCGTCACGCAGTCGATCCACATCCACGACCTGTTCATGTGCCTTGCGGGCCCCGTCGCCAGGGTCGCGGCCTTCAAGACGACCCGGGTCAATCCCATCGAGGTCGAAGACTGTGCCGTCGCGAGTCTCCAGATGCAGGACGGTTCGCTCGCTTCGCTGACCGCGACACTCGGGTCCGCGCGCCCGTCGACCCGGATGCGCTTCTGCTTCGAGAATTTCACGATCGAGCGTCATTGCTTCGATCTCGACGCGCCAAAGCCGGCGCTGGAGCCATGGACGATCGTGCCGATTCGCCCCGAGATCCAGGGCGATATCGACGCGGTGACCGCTCGAGTCGAAACGAGCGAGCTTTTCTTTGCCGGCCAGTTCCGCTCGTTCCACAGGTCCGTAGCCGAGGGCTCGCCCTTCGACATAACCCTCGAAGAGGCGCGCCGTGCGCTGGAACTGATCACCGCGATCTATTCTGCTGCCGAAACCGGTCGTAGCGAGAGCCTGCCGATCGACAGCCGGCACGCGCGCTACAAGGGCTGGTGCCCGGTTCGATAGGTTTGGATTGCATGGAATTGCCAATCTGCACTAGGGATTAGGGGGTAAGAGCCGTAGATTCGACGCGAATAACGAAAGGCTCGCAGGGTGGCAAAGAAGTCCAGGTCAGTGGTGCGGCAGGAGCGCCCGAAGCCGATCAAGCGGCGCGTGCGCAAGCAAAGCCCGTCCTCGGCGAAGCTCGAAGACGTCGCGCGGGTTGCGGGGGTGTCGACCGCGACGGCTTCGCGCGTCCTCAACTCGCCCAACAAGGTTCAAGCCGATACGCGCGAGCGCGTCGAGGCGGCAATCCGGTCCCTCAACTGGATCCCGCACGGTGCGGCCAAGGCGCTTGCTTCGCTGCGTACGCGCACTGTCGGCGCGCTTATCCCGACGCTGGGCCACCAGGCGATCATGGCGATGGTCGAGGCGATCCAGCAGGATCTGAGCGACGCCGGCTACACGCTGTTTCTCGGAAAGCCGGAACTTCAACCGGACCGTACTCTGCGTCAGGCCACGAAGATGCTGGAGCACGGCATCGAATGCCTGATCCTGATGGGCGAAGAGCAGCCACCCGCATTGATGGACTTCCTCGAGAGCCGAAAAGTCTTCTACGTGACGGCCTACACGAGCGGGCGCAATGGCGGGAAGAACTGCATCGGCTTCGACAATTTCCTCGAAATGTCGCGATTGACCGAATATCTGCTGAGCCTCGGGCACCGCGACTTCGCCATCGTTTCGCGCCAGTACGAAGGGAACGACCGTATACGCCAGCGAATCGAGGCCGTGAAGGCGGTGCTGGCCAATGTCGGGCTGGCGGTTCGGCCGCAGCACGAGATCATCGTCGAGAAATACCTGATTGGAGCCGGCAGAGAAGGAATGCAGCGCCTGCTGAAGTCGGAAGGCGTGCGTCCCACAGCGGTGGTCTGCGCCAACGACTATCTGGCCGCCGGCGCAGTGATCGAGGCGAAAGCGGCCGGCCTCTCGGTCCCTAGGGACATAAGTGTCGCCGGTTTCGACGACCTGGAGATGGCCGCGCAGATCGAGCCGCCGTTGACGACCGTGCGCGTGCCCGCGATCGATATCGGGCATGCGATCGCGAAATACATCGTTGGCACGCTCGAAAAGATGCCTGATACGCGCCTGCCAGGCCGTTTCAATGCCGAGCTGATGATCCGCGGCAGCACCGCTGCAGCACCGGGGAAGACCTGAGTTAATCGCTTACATTACCGGTATTGATCCACTTCGTCTTGCACAGGCAGGGCACTTCTGGATGCCCGCAATATCCAACATTTCTGCGACTATTATTGATAACGCGTCGTAACGCTTGACAGTTTCCCGGTCGACAAGCACGATGTAAGCGGTTTCTCAAATCGGAGACCCGGTATCATTCCGGGCTCTGGGGCGGGCAACCTCAAGAAAATGTCCGCTTCGGCGTCCGCGAAAAGCGGACCGCGTGGCCAACAGATAGGGAAGGGAATCGCAATGAACTCTCGCCGCAAGTTCCTGGCCGGCACTGCCGCCACCATGGGCTCGTTCGCCATCGTCGGCCGCGCCTCGGCGCAGGCCGTGAGAATCCGCGTCGGCAACGTCTACCCGGCTTCGCATACGATCCCCGTTGCGACGGGCCGCTTCAAGCAACTCGCCGAGCAGAAGTCGGGCGGCAGGTTGTCTGTCACCATCCACAACAACAGCGAACTCGGTTCAGAACGCGAGATGGCCGAGATGGTCCGTGGTGGCTCGCTCGAGATGGTGCTGAGCGGTCTTCCGGGCACCGGCGCCTACGCGCCCGAGATCGAGGTGATGGAGGCATTCTACGTCTATCGCAATGTCGAGGACCTGAAGCTGATCACCGACGCGATCTTCGACGACCTCCAGGGATTCATACAGCCCAAGGGCTTCCAGCTCGTCGGGCTCATGTATCAGGGGCCGCGCAACGTCCTCTCGACCCGGCAGCTCAAGACGATCGCCGACTTCAGGGGCCTCCGGCTTCGCATCCCCAATACCCCGCTCTTCGTCGGCCTCGCGCGCAGTTGGGGCGCCACCCCGACCGCGATCGCGCTCGCCGAGGTCTATACGTCCTTCGAGTCCGGCGTCATCAACGCCATGGAGGCGACCCACGAGACGATGGTGTCGAGCAACTTCCACGAAAAGGCCAAGTTCCTGCTCACCACCCGGCACAACCACTATCCCCAGCCGATCGTCGTCAACAAGGCGTGGTTCGACCGGCTTCCCAAGGATCTGCAGGACATCATCACGTCGTCGGCGCAGGAGGCTGGCGCCTACCAGCTGACCCTGCACAAGGCCGCTGACGACCAGGCGCTCGCGACGATGCGTGCGGCGGGCGTCACGATCACGGAATTGTCGCCAGCCGAGATACAGACGTTCCGTGCGCCCCTGATCGACATGAACCGGCAGCACTTCGCCAATCGTGGCCCGAAGGTTGTCGAGGTCTACGAAAAGATGCTTAAGCTCAGCAAGTACTGATCCGTTAGCCGGCCGGGGAAACAATGCTTGACCGTCTCTACGTAAAGGTCATCGAGGTCCTGATCTTCGCCGCGATCGCGGCGATGGTCGGGATCGGCTTCGTTTCGACGGCGATGCGGGCCGTCCCCGGCTGGGGCGGTCTCTACTGGGCCGAGGAGATCATCCGGTATGCCTGCATCTGGATGGTCTTCCTCTGCTCGGGCCTCACGATCCGTTACGGAATCCATTTCCGCGTCGATCTCCTGCTCGCCATATTGCCAAGGCGCGTCGCGATCGGTCTCGGTCTCTTCGCCGTCGCCGTGATGATCTGGTTCGAGTTCGTCCTGATCTGGTTCGGGTCGAAGGTGACGCTCATGAACATGGAACAGCAATCGACCTCGCTCGAATTCCCGATGGGATATGTCTATGTCGCGATTCCCCTCGGCGGCGCGCTGATGCTCTTCGAGACATTGCGCCTTGGCTGGACGATCTGGACCCGCGGCGAGCCGATCCCGGTCGCCGAGCAGCCATTGGTCGATTGAGGGAGTTGCGGTTGTGCTGGGGATATTAATCTCGGTTTTTTTCGTTCTGCTGATACTTGGCGTGCCGGTTGCGTTCTCGATCGGGGCAGCAACCTTCATTCCGCTGATGCTCGATGGCCGTCTGCCCTTCACGCTCGTGATCACGCGCTTATTCGGGGGTATGGATTCGTTCCCCATCATGGCAATTCCGTTCTTCGTCCTGACGGGAACGCTCGCGAGCGCCTGCAATTTGGTCGACCGGATCATGCAACTTGCGAATTTCCTGGTCGGCCGCATGCGGGCCGGGCTTGCGCAGGTCGATATCGTGACGTCGATGCTCTTCGGTGGCGTTTCCGGATCTGCGGTCGCCGACTGCGCCGCTACCGCCGGGATCCTCATCCCGAGCATGACCAACAAAGGCTATCCCGCGTCCTATGCGGTCGGGGTCTGCGCGACGTCGTCGACGATCGGCGCACTAATCCCGCCGAGCATTCCGATGATCATCTACGGGTTTCTCACCGGCGTTTCCACCGGGCAGCTCTTCCTCGCCGGCGCGCTGCCGGGTGTGCTTGTCGGCATCCTGCTGATGATCGCGGCGTATTTCCTTTCGGTCAGGGGCGGCTTCGGTCGGAACGACGACGCACCGCGACGGACCATGCAGGGATTCATCGTGGCTATCCGGGAATCGGCGCCGGCCATGACCATCCCGTTCATCATCATCGGCGGCATCGTCGGTGGCGCATTCACGCCGACCGAAGCCGGTATCATCGCGGCGGTCGCGGTCCTCGTCATCGGCCATTTCTTCTACGGCGGGTTCACCTGGCGGAAGCTGCGCGAGGCCGTCATGAGTGCAGCGCTGACGACCTCGATGGTCATGCTGGTTCTTGCAGCGTCAACCGTCTTCGCCAATCTCATGACTCGGGCGCAGTTCCAATCGGAAGCCATTGTGCTGCTCAACACGATCACCGGCGTGCCCGAGCTCCAGTTGCTGCTGGTTGTGATCATGCTGCTGATCCTGGGCTGTTTCATCGACGGCACGGCCATCCTGATCATGTTCGCCGCACCGCTCTTCGGCGTGGGGCAGGCGCTCGGCTACGATCCGCTGCAGTTCGGCACGATAATCGTCATGTGCTGCCTGATTGGCGGTGTGACGCCCCCGGTGGGTACATTGATGTTCATCAGCGCAGCAGTGGCGCGTATCGGCCTTAGCGAGGCCTCGCGCGGCATCTTCCCCTTCTTCCTGACGCTCTGCGTTGCGCTTCTGCTGGTCGCGGCCTTTCCGCCGTTGACAACCTTTCTGCCCCGCGCATTTCTGGGTTGACCTCGTTCGCTTCAGGATTTGTGACCATGACCGATCTGTCCCACCTGATTGCCCGAGAAACGCCAGCGACGCATGTCGCCCTGCTGCGGATCAACCGCCCGGAAAAGAAGAACGCCCTGCACAGCACGATGGTGATCGAGCTAGCGCGCCGTCTCGACGAAGCGGCCGCCGATATCGAGATCCGCGCCGTCGTGCTCACAGGCACGGACGATACATTCGCGGCCGGCGCCGACATCGCCGAAATGCTCGAGCGTGGGCCAGCGGGAACCTCGAACAATCCGGACCGTGTGAAGGCCTGGCGAACGCTCGAGAAGTTCCCGAAGCCTATCATCGCGGCGGTGAACGGGATCGCGTTCGGCGCTGGAAACGAGCTGGCGCTGACCTGCGATTTCATCATTGCGGGCAAGAACGCAAAGTTCGGTCAGCCGGAAGTCAAGATCGGCGGCATGGCCGGCGATGGCGGCACGCAGCGCCTGCCGCGTAAGATCGGCTCAAACATGGCTTCCTACATGCTCATGACGGGTGATCCGATCGACGTTGAGACGGCCTGGCGGCTTGGTTATGTCGTCGAGATCTGCGAGGTCTCAAAAACCGTCGCGCGGGCGGTCGAGATCGCCTCGACGATCGCCTCGCGTGCACCCGTTGCCGTGCAGTTCACGAAGGCGTGCATTGGGGTGGCTGTCGGCGCCACGCACGAGAACGGGATTTCCTACGAGCGTGATTCGTTGTGGCGCAACTCGATGACGGCCGATCGGCGCGAGGGCATGTCCGCATTCGTGGAGAAGCGCGCGCCAAAATTCACCGGCAAGTAGATATCTCCGGTCAGCCGGTGGGCTTCGACCCGTCGCCGACGACGCCGCGCTTGATGAGGTCGTCGATCTTTTCCTTCGGGTATCCGAGCTCGGCCAGCGCTTCGCGCGTATTTTCGCCGATTCCGTAGGCGCGGATGCGCAATGGCAGCGTTTCGTCGTCGTACTTGACAGGATGGTTGACCAGCACGGCCTTCTCGCCGCGGATGTCGATCTCGGTGAATGCGTCGACGGCCTGCGCCTGCGGGTCGTCTGCGACATCATCGAAATCGAAGATCTTGCTGTACCAAAGTCCGGCTTCGTCGAATGCCTTCGAGACATCGGCAAACTTCTTCGTCGCGACGACCTTCGCGAATACCTGCGCGTAACGATCGCGCTCCTTGAAGCGGTCGATATGCGCGATCTGACGCAGTTCGTCGCTGCCGAGCGCGTCCGCGACCTTCATCGGATCATTGACTGACATCGCGATTTCGGCATCCAGCAACTTGAACTGACCATAGGGTGCCTGATGGTACCAGGTCGCCAGATGCGGATCGCGCTTGAGGATGCTCCGGTCGGGGCGGGTGGACAGGTAGACGGTCAGCGGCTCGGTCTGCAGGTCCAGGCCGGCCGTATAGAGCGAGCTTTCGACCTTCGTGCCTTTGCCGGTCGTCAGCTTCTTCACAAACGCCGCAATGATGCCCATGGCCAATACGGCACCGCCGTGCTGGTCGATGACGGCCGAACCCACCGCGCGCGGTTCGTCGTTGCCGGTCGCCGCCATCAGGCCGGTACGCGCCTGGATGATGATGTCCTGGCTCGCCTTCGAGATCATCGGACCCTTGCTGCCCCAGCCAGTACCGCTCGCATAGATCAGGTCGGGCTTGATCTTCTTCAGTTCCTCGTATCCGAGGCCGAGACGGTCCATCACGCCGGAGCGGTAGTTTTCGATGACCACGTCCGACTTGGCGACCATCTCCTTGATGATGGCAAGCCCTTCGGGGCTCTTCAGGTTCACCGCGAAAGTCTTCTTGTTGCGGAAGGCACACAGGTAGAGACCGCTGACGCCGCCGATGTGCGGACCCGGCCAGCGGCGCGCACGTTCGCCTTCGATCGGCTCCACCTTCATCACGTCGGCACCGAGGTCCGCCAGATACTGCGTGCAGGCAGGCCCTTGCAGGACGTGGCAGAAGCTGAGGACCTTCATTTTCTCAAGCATATTGGTCTCCGGTGTCGCGGCGCGCGTCGGAACGGGTTCAATTGAGCTGCAGGTGGATTGTCTTGAGTTCGGTGAATTCGTCGACGGCAAAGCGACCGCGTTCGTGGCCGCTGCCGCTTTCCTTGTGGCCAGTCAGCGGAAGCTCGGGCGTACCGGCCATGTAGGTGTTGACCTCGATCGTTCCGGCCTTGAGCCCGCGCCCGAAGCGGAAGGCCTTGTCGATATCGCGCGTCCACACGCCGGCCGACAGGCCATAGGCCGTTCCGTTCGCGATCGCGATCGCCTGGTCGACAGTCTCGAACTCGATGGCCGAAAGGACAGGTCCGAAGATCTCTTCCTGCGCGATCGACATTTTCGGATCGACCTTCGTGAAAAGGCCGGGCTGCACGTAGTTCGTCCGGGCAGGGCCGTCCGATGGCCTGCTCCAGTACGCGGCGCCATCGCGCTGGCCAGCAGCTATGTAGCCGCTGACGCGGTCGAACTGTGCCGGACTGATGAGGGGGCCCATTTCCGTCGCGGGATCGAGTGGGTCGCCGACACGGACGGCGAGCATCCCGGCCTTGACGCGGTCGAGGAACTCGCGCGCGATCGAACGCTCGACCAGCAGGCGGGAACCGCTCACGCAGGCTTGTCCGGCATTGCGCGTGGCGCCGATGACGACCTTCTGTGCTGCCGTTTCGAGATCGGCGTCGGCGCAGACGATGTGCGCGGACTTGCCGCCAAGCTCGAGCGACAGCTTCTTGAGCGCGGCGCCGGCCTTTGTGGCGATCTCCTTGCCGACGCGGGTCGATCCCGTGAAGGAAATCATGTCGACGCGTGGATCTGCGCACAGGGCCGCTCCCACGTCATGGCCAAACCCGGGAAGCACGCTGACCACGCCGGGCGGGACTCCTGCCTCGAGAAGGATGCGGCCGAGCAGGAGCGTCGTACCGGAGGTCAGCTCGCTGGGCTTGATGACCGCACAGCAGCCGACCGCCAGTGCAAACGGCAGCTTCTGGCTGATGATGAGCAGCGGATAATTCCATGGCGTGATCATCGCGACGACGCCATAGGGTTCCCGCAGGATTAGGCCCATCTGGCCGCCGCCGAGATTGTCGTACGTGTCGCCGTAGGTGTGGCGGGCGAGGGTGGCCGCGTACTCCCAGTGCGCGATGGCGCCACGAACCTCGCGCTCGGCGTTCGTGACAGGCTTGCCGCATTCGAGGCACTCGATGCGGCGGAACTCGTCGAGGTTCTCTTCGATGCGGCGTGCCACATCGAGAAGGATCTTGGCGCGTTGCGCACCCGACATGCCGCTCCACACGCGCTTCTCGGCTGCGGCTGCAGCCGCAGCAACGGCGGCATCGACGTCGGCTACTGTCGCCCTGGGGTACCGGCTGACGGCAACATCATGCGCCGGATTGCGACGTTCGATCGGCTCGCGGCTTTTCGTCTCGACGAGGGTGCCACCAATGACTGCCGAGAGCTCAATCGGCTTCTCAGGTAGTTTCACGGGCCAGGCGGTCGATTGGGCAGACATGGCGTTTCTCCAATTGGATAGCCATAATGTAATCGCTTTCTTTTTATGTCAATCTCTACAGATTCCTTGATGTTAGCTGCTAGCGGCCGGCCCGGATGAGGTCGGCGATGCGCTCGGCGACCATGATCGTCGGAAGATTGATGTTGGCGCGCGGGATCGCCGGCAAAATCGAGGCATCGACGACCCGCAGACCGTCGACGCCATGAACGCGGCCTGCGGAGTCGGTGACAGCCATCGGATCGTCGGCGCGTCCCATCCGGCACGAACAGGATGCATGCCAGACGCCGACCGCCGCCTTTCGGACGAATGCCTCGAGCTTCTCGTCGTCAGCAAGCAGAACGTCGAGCGGCTCGGACTCGACGACGAAGTTGTTGAACATGAACCGGCGCAAGGGGGCAGGACCATCGAGGATCGTGGCCAGAATCCGGGTGAGGATCCGGTTCTTGGTATTCACCTCGCTGATCTGGCGGATCTTCTCGCTGAAGCTTGCCGCGAAAGGATCGGTCACGGCAGCGCGCATCTCGGGTGTGTCGAATACGGCGCGCAGCCGGCGCATTGCCGCCATAAGGCGTAAGAGGTCGCGCCGGTCGTGCAGGAGCTTGAAATCGACCTTGGGCTCGTCGCGCCAGTCTGCCGAGTTGAGGCGGACCTCGCCGGCCTCCGAGAACGTCTTGTTGACCCACGTCGTCACCGAGCAGATCTGCTCGCCGACATGGTGCCAGGCGGCCTTCGTCGAAACCGATACGGCCATGTCGGACACCGGCATGCCCGGAATGTCGGACGTAAAGCGTAGCCCCACGAGCAGGTGGCGCCTTGTCTTCGCCTGCAGGCGCGCATGCGGATGGATGAAGGCTGCAAGTGCCACCGACGGATGGTCCATCAGCCGCTGGCCGACACCCGCAAGCGCGTGTCGCAGTTCGATCCCGTGTGCGTGAAGTTCGCCCACGGGGCCTATGCCGGCGCGCATCAACATGGGTGGCGAATAGATGGCGCCGCACGAGAGGATCACCTCGCGCGCCCGAAACTCGCGCAACTCGCCGGCGACGAGCGCGCGAACGCCCACGCAGCGACGGCCCTCGAAGATGAGATCGCGAACATGGCAGTCGGTCTGGATCGTCAGATTGGGCCGTGCGCGCACGGTCGGCGACAGGTACGCGATGGCGGTCGGTACGCGCCGGTCGTAGAGGTTCGAGATCGTGAAGGGGTGGTATCCGTCGACGAACTCGCCGTTTTGGTCTGCAACGTATTTGAAGCCCAGCCGATCGAAGCCGGCCGCAATCGCCTTGGCCTGGCCGGCCCACATTTCGGGAAAGATACGGCGGATCGGCAGCGGGCCATCCTTGCCGTGGAGCGGCCCGTCGAAGTCGCTGTCGCGTTCGAGCTTACGGAAATAGGGAAGGACCGAGTTCCAGTTCCATCCGTCGGCACCCAGCGTCTCCCATTCGTCGTAGTCAACGGGACCGCCGCGGTTTGCGAGCTGCCCGTTGATTGACGAGCCGCCGCCCAGGACGCGTGCCTGCTCGTACTTGCGAAGGCGCGGACGCGGGGCGTCGGGCTGGTTGTGCGGGACTGTCTCCGTCGTCACGCGCAGGTCGTTCCAGAGGAACCGCCGGTCGAGGAAAGCATAGGCGGCGAAGCTGTCGAGGATGCGCTCGGGCGTCTCGCCGTCCTTGATGTTGGGGCCAGCTTCGAAAAGGAGGACCGAGGTTGCGCTGCGCTCCGTCAGTCTGGTCGCAAGGACCGAACCGGCGGATCCGCCGCCGACGATGATGAAGTCGTGTGACATCCTGGCGCTTCGCGTGTCCATCCCTCGGATGTGCGGCATGAAAGCGCCGCACCTACTGTTCGACAGATTTATAAACGCTTTCATCCCGATCGCGCAATCAAGAAGGCGTGCACATATATTTTCTTATTATGTTGAATTTAAACGAAATAAGCATGGCCAGAATACGTGCTTCGCACCTCTTCCATGGCCGCGCGTTGACATGCAATCGAGATTCATGTAAGCGCTTAACTAAGAATAACTCACGCAAGGAAACGTGCCATGGCGTTCGATCTCACGCAGGGCGTAATCGCGGCCCCGGTAACCCCGTTCAACCCGGACGAGTCGGTCGACTGGGCCACGCTCGACCGCTACATGGCCGAGGTCGCCGCCGGCGGTCCCGTCGGTATCGCAATGAACATGGCGGCAAGCGAAGGCGGATCGCTGACGATCGACGAGCAGCTCGACGTCATCCGCCGTACCAAGAAGGCAGCCGCGGGCGCATGCGCGGTCCTTTCCGGCGTCGTCGCCGCGAGCACGACGAAGGCGGCCGAACTCGGCAAGCGCCTCGTCGATGCGGGCGCCGACGCGCTGGTCGTATTCCCGCCGCTGCCGACCTTCATCTCCAAGCCGCTGCCGGTCGATGTCGTCGTCGACTTCCACAAGGCAATCGCCGACGCCTCTGGCGTGCCGATCATCGCGTTCCACACGCCGTTCGTCGATTATCCGCACGGCACGATCAAGGGGCTCGCCAAGCTGAAGTCCGTCGTGGCGCTGAAAGACGCCGCCTTCAACGTCGACCGCACGGTCGAGATCGTCGAGGAGGCCGAAGACACGCACATTAAGATCCTCACCGGCAACGACACCTTCATCCTCGAGGCGATGCTGATGGGCTGCTCGGGGGCCCTCATCGGCTTTGCCGGGACCGCGACGGCCAAGATCGTCGAGATGCACAATCTCGCCAAGGCCGGCAAGATCACCGAGGCCTACCAGATATGGAACGCGCTCGGCCCGCTGGCGCGCATCTGCTGGCGTGCACCCTTGCGCGACTATCGCGTGCGCATGAAGTACGCGCTGGTCCGTCAGGGTGTCATCCCGCACGCGACCGCACGCCTGCCGCAGCCGGCGATCACGGACCAGGACAAGGCGGATCTCGACCGCTGCTTCGAGCGTTTCGGCCTCGACTCGCCGGCCTATCTGCCGGCGGGACGCAAGTTCCAGCGATCGCGCGCGGCCGAGTAGTTCCAGTAGCATGCTGGCTCTTCGCAAGCTCGGCCCTGCGCCGGGCGTCGCTCTCGTCGACATTGCCGAGCCTGAGATTTCGGGCCCGGACGACGTCAAGATCGAGGTGACGGCTGCGGGTATTTGCGGCTCCGACCTCCATATCGATCACTGGGCTCCGGGCTACCACCATCTCGGGCCGTCGCTGCCGCTGACGCTCGGACACGAGTTCGTCGGCCGCGTCATCGGCCGGGGATCTTCCGGGCCGGGGCCGGCGATCGGCAGTCGCGTGACGGTCGTGCCTGCGACGACATGCGGTCGTTGCGCGGCGTGCGTGGCCTCGGATTTCGACGCATGCCGTGAGCGCCGCGGGATCGGCGTGATGCGCAACGGTGGGTTCGCCCGCCACGTGGTCGTGCCGGCGCGCAACTGCATTCCCGTTCCCGACGGACTGCCGGACGAGGTCGCGGCGCTCACCGAGCCCGTCGCCATTGGCGTCAACGCCGTGATGACGGCAGCACTCGAGGCAGGCGAGAAGGTCGTCGTGTTCGGACCCGGAACGATCGGGCAGGCGATCGCCGTCGAAGCCCGGCGTGCAGGCGCGGAGGTGACCGTCGTCGGGTTCCGTGACGCAAGCCGCATCGGCGTCTTGCGTTCGCTTGGATTCACGAAGCTGATCGACCTCGGCGACGCTTCGCAGGCCGCAGAACTCCCGGCCCTTGCGGATAGCGTCGACTGCGTATTCGAAGCATCGGGTGCGGCATCGGCCTTCAAGGCCGCTCCGGGCTTGCTACGGCCAAAAGGGCGACTCGTCGTGGTCGGCATCCATGCGGTACCGGGCGAGATCGACCTTGTCCGGCTCGTGCGCAAGCGCCTGCAGGTGCTGGGTTCGTTCAGTTCGCCCGGTGCCATCTGGCCGGACGTGGTCAGGCGACTGGCGGAGGATCCGGAGACCTACGCCAAGTTCATCACGCACCGCTATTCGCTCGACAACGCCCTTGCCGGCTTCGACGTCGGGCATCGTCGGGAAGCATCGAAGGTCATCGTGCGGCCGGGCTGAAACTCGCCGGCCCCGGGCCTCAGGGGCGCGGCACCATCAGCGCCACGAGGCGGCGCACATCGGACAGCTTCTCGATTCCGTCGATCATTTCGATCAATTCGCGCGCGGCACCGGTCGAGAGTACGGTCGTCAGCAGGTCGAGCGCCTTTTCCTGCACCTGCGCCTTCGACATCGGGTTCTCGGCGCGACCCAGCACGTTCCTGTCCTGGTCCGCGACGAACGTGCCGCGTCGGGTCTCGACTTCGACCTGCGCGTCGAAGCGGGCGAGATGCGGCTTCGGTCCGAGGAAGTCGATCCGCTGGCCCACGGCGACGACGGCGGGATCGCGCATTCTGTCCGCATCGTGTGCCGAATCGAACGTGAGCCTGCCGTCGACGAGCGTGACGGCCATGCAATAGCGCAGATTGACGTCGGGCATCTGGGTCTTGTCGCCGATGACCTGGTACCAATCCTCATTGTAGTAAATGCGGACGCGTTCGGTTTCTCCCGCACCCACACCATGCTCGCGGATGACCTTCTCGAGTGCCGCGAGCGGGGCGGCGATCGGATAGCCGACCGGATAGCACTTGATGTCGGTTTCGAGGATTTCGTGACGGACTCCAAGCGCATCGGTCAGGGCTGAAGGCCGGGGATTGGCGGTGATGGCGTCGAGCATGTTGCGGTCGCTCATCTCCAGCACGTCCCCGCCGCCCGAGAAGCCGGCACGCACAAGTGCCGCGCACTTGGCGCCGTTCATTGCCGGCATGCCGGCGAAGACGTAGCTCTTGAGGGTATGGCGCGCGTCGCGCCGCCAGGTCGTGAGGCCGGACGCTTCCTGTGCCAGATAGTTGAGTAGGATCTTGAACCGCTCGGGATCGAACTCCATCAGGGATCCGGCTGCGTATCCGGCCCCGAAAAGCGGCCCGTAGGCGTGGCTCGACATGGAGGACTGCTTGAACGTCATTCCCGCACCGAACGCCTTGGCGAAGCGGATCGTCATCTCGTAGCCGAGGATCGTCGCGCGCAGCAGGCGTGTGCCGGTTGCCCCCAGTTCTTCCGCGACCGATATCGCCGACGGGACGACACCGCAGCCGGGATGGGTCTGGCTTTCTTCGTGCGAATCGTCCGACTCGTCGGCATGCGCAGACATGCCGTTGGCGAGCACGGCTTCGGAAAGCGGGGCACGCAGCGCCGTGCCGAGGATCGTGGCAGCCGGACGGCCGCCCAGAGAGGTGGCATAGCGCTGACCCGCGATGCCCGCCTCGAGTGCGGCACCCGAGACGATCGCAGCTAGCGTGTCCAGGAGCTGCAGCTTCCCCTTTTCGAGGACTTCCTGCGGGTAGCCGACGGTCGCGGCAGCGGCGGCGTGGGCGGCGACGGTGCCGCCATAGTCGAAGTTTCGGTCGATCTCGCCTCGTTCCATGCGCGTCGCTCCGCCGCGTAACGCGACGCTCCCGAGCTTGTTTTCGTGCCTGCCACCCGAAGCCGGTTGACAGTTTACCGCTTTCATTCATAGTTTATGAGAGCGCTTACATCAATGCTAAACGCGCGACCCTGAAAGAGGGCGGTACGGGATGGAAACGAAGTTCGGGGTCGTCGGCACCGCGCATTGGGCCACGAGCGTCCATTCCGTCGGGCTGCAGCGGACGCCGGGGGCGCGTCTCGTCGGCGTGTGGGGTCGCGATCTCGAAAAGACGAGAGCCTTGGCCGCCGCGCGCGGTGTCACTCCGTTCGCGCGATTCGAGGACATGCTTGCGGAGGTCGACGCGGTCAGCTTTGCGGTCCCGCCGCAGATCCAGGAGGAACTTGCCCTTCGTGCGCTGCTCGCGGGCAAACATGTGCTCCTCGAAAAGCCGATCGCGACGACGGCTCGCGCGGCCCGGGCGCTGGCCGAGGCGGCAGAGCGCGCCGATGCCGCCACCCTGGTGTTCTTCATGCGGCGCTTTGTCCCAGAGATCGCCGACTTCATTTCTCGAAATGCAACCGAGGAATGGCGGGAGGCCGAGGTCGAGGTTCGCTCGGCTACGTTTGCGGCTGATAGTCCGTACCGGGACTCTGCCTGGCGGCAGGTCGCCGGATCGGAGCTCTGGGATGTCGGCCCCCATGTCCTGTCGATCCTGCTGCCGATGCTCGGCCCGGTCACGGCGGCCCGCGCACTCGCGCCCGAAGGGAACTTCATCCGTTTCGAAACGACGCATGCCGGTGGCGGACGTGCGCTGACCCGCATCAACCAGCGTGCCGATCCCGGCGACGTGCGGAACATCTACCGCTTCCGGGGGCCGGCCGGCGAGGCTTCGGCCCCGGAGCCAGTGCTCGATAGGCCGGCCAATTTCGTGCGCGCAGCCGCAGCACTGGTCGAGAGCATCCGTGACAGAGCGCAGGTTCACCCGTGTGACGTGGCGTTCGGTGCGGAGACCGTCCGTATTCTCGAGCAGATTGCGCCATGGCGCGCGACATGACGAAGCGGGCCTTCCTCGATCGACCGGCGATCGCATGGGCGATCGCGGCTTTGTGGCTCGCCTATCTCGTCGCGATTCCGATCGGGTATATGACGGTCGACAGCCTGACCGACGACGGACTGACACTCGCTGCTTATGCAGATTTCTTCGAGGATCCGAAGCTGCGCACGGCAATGCGCAACAGCCTGTCCGTCGCGGCCGGCGTGGCAGTGCTGAGCGTGCTGGTTGGTGCATCGCTCGCGTTCGGTGTCGCGCGCACGCGAATGCACGGTCGATCCCTGGTGAGCGCCGCGATGATCGTGTGCCTCGTCAGCCCCGACTTTCTGCTCGCGATGGCGTACATCGCGCTCGCCGGGCCCAACGCCGGATACTTCAATCAGGCCCTTCGTGCGGTCTTAGATCTGAAAACGGAATCCGGCCCACTCAACATCTTCACGCTCTGGGGACTGGTGCTGACCGCCTTGCCACATGGCGTCTCGTACGTGTTTCTGGCGCTGGTGCCGGCGCTCCGGAACGTCGATCCGGCACTCGAAGAAGCCTCGCGCGTGCAGGGCGCCGGGCCGATCGAGACGATCCGGGATGTGACGCTTCCCCTGATGCGGCCGGCGCTGCTTTCGGGCGCGCTGCTCGCGTTCTCCGGTAGCCTCGCGATGTACGGCCCGCCACACATGCTCCGACTAAACGTGCTGACGATCTCGATCCGCGAATCTCTCATCCGTCTCGATTTCAAGGCAGCCTCTGCTGCCTCGATGGTGCTGATCCTCATGTCGCTGGCAGCCCTCGTGCTGTATCGGCGCTCCACCCGTCAGGCCGAGAGATTTCGAACTGTCGGCGGCAAGTCCTTTTCGGAACGCGCGGGTGCCGAGGGCCGCATCGCGGCCGCCTTCACGGTCCTTGGCGTCGTCTACGTGCTCGCTGTCCTCGTCGTGCCTTATGGCGGCATGACCGTCATCTCGCTCATGAAAAGCGTGGGGATGGGCTTCTCCGCCGGCAACTGGTCGTTCGACAATTACCGTGCGGTCTTTTCGGATCCGGCCGTACGCAAGGCGGCAATGTTGAGCGTCTCGCTTGCAGCCTCGACCGCCACGCTCGTCACGGTGATGGGGTTTCTCGTCGCCTATGTTGTTATCCGCATGAAACTCCGCGGGCGCTGGCTGCTCGATTACATGTCGATCATTCCACTCGCTGTGCCGGGAACTGCTCTGGCGATCGCGCTCGCCGTCGTCTATCTGAACCCGCCGCTGAACGCCCTCGGACTCTACGGCGGGTTCGGAATCCTCTTCGTCGCCTATCTGACGCGCTTCATCACCTTCGGCGTGCGCACGAGCCAGAGCTCGTTGATCCAGCTTTCACCCGAGTTCGAGGAAGCTTCGCGCGTCGCCGGCGCAGGCGGACTCAAAACCGTGGCGCTCATCACGCTGCCGATGGTGCGCCAGGCGCTTGTCTACGCATGGCTGCTGGTCTTCGTGCTGGCGCTGCCGGAGTTGAGCGCGTCGATCATCCTCAAGGGCATCCACACCCAGACGCTTTCCACCGTGCTTCTCGACATCTGGAACGGCAATGGCGGCCTGGCACAGGCCTGCGCGTTCGGGATGACGATGTTCGCCTCGGTCGGACTTCTACTGCTCACGGCTGCCACGATCGCGAAGCGCGCGACCGGCGGGCTGCGTATCGGAACCTGAACCAAAGAAAACAAAGGGAGGAAACCATGGATAAGAAGCCCCGGATCCATCTGCTGGCGACAGTTTGTGTCGGCGCGTTTGTCGCGATCGCGCCTGCGTCGGCGCAGCAGAAGCTCACGATCTACTCCGCCTACGAGAACTCGCAAATCGCTCCGTTGACCAAGGCGTTTGAAGCCAAGAATTCCGGCGTTTCGGTCGACCATTTCCGCCAGCCCGGCGAAGAGTTGCTTGCTACGATCGAGCTCGAACTGCGCGCCCGATCGCCGAAGGCCGATGTCGTGGGACTCAACGACGCTTCCATCGCCTACCTGCAGAAGCGGCACGACGCCTTCGAGCCGTATGCCGCGAAGGACGTCGACAAGGCGCGCGCCGAAATGCGCAGCCCGCAGAACGTCTTCACGCCTGCGTTCGTCAATCTCTATCTGATCCACTACAACACGCGGAAGATCTCCGAGGCCGACGTGCCGAAGAGCTGGGCCGATCTGGCAGATCCGAAATGGAAGAACCAGATCGCGATGGCCGATCCGAGCAGCTCGCAATCCGTGCAGTCCTTTGTCTGGTTCATCGCCGACCATCTGGTGAAGACCGATCCGGGCAAGTTCGGGTGGGACTACTTCAAGCGAATGGGCGTCAACGGCGTCCACCTCGAGTCGTCGCACGGCACGATCCGTGACCTGGCCGTCAGCGGCGAGCGTCCGATCGGGATCAACCTCCTGGCGAACGCCCAGACGGCGAAGAACCGCGGCGAGCCGACCAGCAATATCTGGCCGCGCGAAGGCGTGCCGGGCGAGCTTTCGGCCTTCGGCCTGCTGCGCGCGGCGAAGAACAAGGATCTCGGCAAGAAGTGGCTCGACTTCATCATCTCGCCCGAAGGGCAGGGGCTGATGCCTGCATCCCTTGGCGGCGCACCGGTGCGCAACGACGTCGCGTACAAGTATCCGGACGGATCGTCGCTCGAACAGGTGAAGATCATCCCGGTCGACTCGGCCTTCATCTCCGAGAACAAGCGCACGCAGGCCCGCAAGTTCCATGACGCCGTCGGAAAGTAAGGTCGGCGGGCCGGCATCGCCGGAGGCGCGTGCGCGCGCCTCCGGCGTTGACCTGCGCGTGGAGCGATTGCGCAAGTCCTACGGGTCGGTCGTTGCCGTCCACGATGTCGGCTTCGAAGTCCCGGCGGGTCAGATGATCTCGTTCATCGGGCCGAGCGGCTGCGGCAAGACGACGACCTTGCGCATGATCGCGGGGCTTGAGCAGCCGGATACCGGCCGTATCGTCGCGGGCGGGCGGGTTCTCGTCGACGGGGAGGCCCAGCTTCCTCCCGAGCAGCGCGACCTGGGGATGGTCTTCCAGAGCTATGCGCTTTGGCCGCACATGACTGTCTTCGACAACCTCGCCTATGGCCTCAAGCGGCGGGGCCAAGCCCGTGAGGCAATTGCCGCCAAGGTCACCGAAGTGCTGCGCATCGTCGGCATGTCGCAGTATGGCGAGCGCTATCCGGGACAGCTTTCGGGCGGCCAGCAGCAGCGTGTCGCGCTTTCTCGTGCAATTGCGACGGAGCCTGGGATTCTCCTCTTTGATGAGCCGCTCTCGAACCTGGACGCTGTGCTGCGCGAGCAGATGCGGTTCGAGATTCGCTCGCTCCAGCAGCGTCTCGGCATCACCGGCGTCTACGTCACGCATAGCCAGGACGAGGCACTGGCGATGTCCGACCAGATCGCCGTCATGCGCGATGGACGAATCGTCCAGATCGGCCGTCCGGCGGAAATATACGGGCGTCCGCTCTCGCGGTTCGTCGCAGCCTTCATCGGACTTACGAACATCGTCGAGCTGAGTGGCATTAAGGCCGAGGGAAGCGGCGTCTCCGGATCTCTGCCGGGCGGTGGCATCGTCCGTGCGGATGTCGGATCTGTCTCGGCCGCACTCTCGCGCGGTGCTGCCGCCGTATCGATCCGTCCGGTCGAAATCTCGATCCGCCGCGGTGCTGGCGGGACCGACGCCGACAACCGCCTTGCCGGGCGCGTGCGTACGACCGCATTTACCGGCGGGCTCATCGACTACTTCGTCGATGTCGGTGGCGGATTGGAACTTCGGGTCCAGACGACGCCGCCCGCCGCGGCGGAACCCGGCGACGATGTGACCCTTTCATTCGCCGCCGACCGCACGGTCGTGCTCGCGGACTGACATAAGACAGGATCGGAACGAGCGATGACGATCAAGAAGGCCGAAAGCTGGATACTCCGGTTTCCCTCGAACCGTGCCGCCGCCGAGCGCAGCGACGAGTTCTTCGAACTGATCGGCGTGACGCTCGAGGACGCGAAGGGCGGGCGCGGGACGGGCTGGACGTTCACCTCCGACTACGGCGGCGGCGAGGCGGTCAAGGCAATGCTCGATGTCGTGCTGCTTCCCCGTGTCGTCGGGCGCGATGCGATCGACGTCGCGGCAGTCAATGACCAGCTTTTCCACTTCACGCATCGCCTCGGTCACGGCATCACGTCGATGGCGATCGCCGCAATCGACGTTGCGATGTGGGACCTGCGGGCGCGGGATGCCGGTGTTTCGATCGCCCGGGTACTCGGCCAGGTGCGCGACCGGGTGCCGTGCTATGGCAGCGGGAAGGCCAGCCCCTCGCTGCCCATCGATGAACTTGTTGAACTTTCGGCCGGGTACATCCGCGACGGTTTCAACGCCGTGAAGATTCGTGTCGGCCGCGAACCGGACAAGGACATGGACCGTGTGCGCGCCGTCCGGAAGGCGATCGGGGAAGGGCCGCGCATTCTTTGCGACGCAAACGAGCGGCTCGATCTACCGACGGCCCTGTGGCTGGGCAAGCGGTTGGCCGATCAGGGTGTGCACTGGTTCGAAGAGCCGTTGCTGTCGCAGGACATCGAAGGCTATCGCCGGATGCGCAGTGCTCTGCCCATGGCGATCGCCATGGGCGAGCACGTGCATTCGCGTCGTGACTTCATGCCGTACATCACGACCGGGGCGGTGGACGTTGTCCAGCCGGACATGTGCTTCGTCGGCGGGATCACCGAAACGATGCGCATCGGACGTATCGCCGATACGGCCGGACTGGCTCTCGCACCCCATTTCATGACGGTTCTGCACATCCACGTCGCCGCGGCGCTTCCGCGGGCGACCTATGTCGAGTTCTACCCGTTCATGGACGACCTGTTGGTCGAAGGCCTCAAGGTCGAGGACGGGATGCTCCTCGTTCCGACGCGGCCGGGCCACGGCGTCGAGTTCACCAAGGAAGCCTGGCGCGACTACCGCGTCGCGTAGCTCGCTCCGAAAAGGAATGAAAATGCAGCACAAGATTCGCAAGATCGACGTCCACCTCGTTTCGTATCCGATCACGGGCGGATTCGCCGACGCGACGCGGAAGGTCGAGACGATCGGATTCCTTCTCGTCCGTGTGACGACCGATCTGGGCCTGGAGGGCATCGGCGTTACCTACCATGAAGTCGGTGGCGAGGCGGCGCGCGACCTCATCGTGCGCAATATGGCGCCGAAGCTGATCGACCGCGATCCGCTCGAGACCGAGGCGATCTGGCAGGAGTTCTTCCACTACCTGCGTGGTGTCGGGCGCAAAGGCCTCATGTACTGCGCACTCAGCGCCGTCGATATCGCGCTGTGGGATCTGAAAGGCAAGATTGCCGGATTGCCTGTCTACAAGCTTCTGGGCGGGAACCTTACGAAGGTTCCCGTCTACGCAAGCGGCGGCTGGACTTCCTATTCGGATGACGAACTGGTCGACGAGATGAAGGGAATGGTCAAGCGCGGCTTCAAGTCGATCAAGTTCAAGGTCGGGTTCGATGGCGGGCGTGCGATCAACCGCGACGTCGTGCGTGTGCGCAAGGTACGCGAGGCCGTGGGGCCCGATATCCGCATGCTCGTAGACGCCAACAATTGCTTCGATGCAGCGACTGCCGTACAGCTCGCCAACCGGATCCGCGAGTACGACATCATGCTGTTCGAGGAGCCGGTCTTCGCCGACGACATCCCCGGCCTCGCCCGATTCAAGCGAGGCACGGATATTCCGCTCGCCACCGGCGAACATGAGTATACGAAGTTCGGCGTGCGTGATCTGCTACTCGCCGAGGCGGCAGACATCGTACAGGTCGATGGTGCGCGCGCCGGTGGCTATACCGAGATGCTGAAATGTGCCGCGCTCACTCAGGCTTGGAACGTCAAGTTCGCGCCGCACGCAATGGAGAATGTCCATCTGCATCTTGCTGCAGCCGTACCCAACGCACTGTTCTTGGAGCGCTTGCTGATGTTCGAGGAGATTACCGGAAAGGTATTCAAGGATGCACCCGTGCCGATCGACGGCTTCATGCACGTGCCCGACCGGCCCGGTCTTGCTCTCGATCTCGACATGGACTTCGTGAAGAATCACGAAGACAAGTGAGCCCGGTGACCCGAGTTCAATGAGTTCGATCCAATCTCCTTCGCAGATCGATCCGTGGAAGGCGTTCAGCGGTTCGTCCGGTAAGGGAAATCTTGCTGGCGTTCTCTCGCTGGACGATTTCGAGCCATTGGCGAAGAGCAGGCTGCCGCGCCCGATTTTCGGCTATGTCGCGGGAGCAGCCGAAACGGGCGCATCGCTTGCGGACAATCGGAGTGCGTTTGCGCAGTGGAGCTTCGTCCCGCGCGTACTGCGGGACGTTTCGGCACGCAGTCAGGCGATAGAGTTGTTCGGTACGACGTATGCCTCGCCATTCGGCATCGCGCCGATGGGTCTTGCGGCGTTGACGGCTTTCGACGGCGACAGGGTGCTTGCTCTTGCTGCGGCAAAGGCTGGAATTCCGTTTGTCCTGAGCGCCACATCGCTGACACCTCTGGAGAGGGTAATCGAGGCGGCCCCGGGGAGTTGGTTCCAAGCCTACTTGCCCGGCGAGGATGTACGAATTGTGGCGTTGCTGGAACGCGTCCGGGCCGCCGGTTACGGAACCCTCGTCGTGACGGTCGACCTACCGGTTGCCGGGAACCGGGAAAACAACATCCGCGCCGGCTTTTCGACACCGTTGCGTCCGAGCGTTCGGCTCATTTGGGACGGGATGGTCCGGCCGCGCTGGCTGATGGGCACGATGCTACGAACGCTCTTCACGCAGGGAATGCCGCATTTCGAGAATTCGTTTGCCGAGCGAGGCGCACCACTGCTGTCTTCAAAGGTGGCCCGAGATTTCTCGAACCGCGCGCAGTTCAGCTGGCGTCACATCGAAAGAATCCGCGATCTCTGGAAGGGAAAGTTGGTCCTGAAGGGAATATTGAGCCCGGAGGATGCGGCTTTGGCGAAGAAGACAGGTGCCGATGGGTTGATCGTGTCCAATCACGGAGGACGCCAGCTTGACGGTGCCGTGTCTGCGCTTCGAGTGCTGACGTCGGTTATACGCGAAGCCGGCGATATGACCGTCATGATGGATGGCGGCATTCGGCGTGGCAGCGACGTCATCAAGGCGCTTGCTCTTGGCGCTCGCTGTGTGTTCGTGGGGCGGCCGTTCAATTTTGCCGCTTCGGTGGGAAGCGAGGCCGGCGTGCTTCACGCCATCGAGTTATTACGCAGTGAAGTCGACCGCAATCTCGCGATGCTCGGAATTGACCGCATTTCCGGAATTGATCGAAGCATTCTTAGTCACATGGCTGTTGATCCAGCGGTATAGGTGCTAGGGAACTGTAGAAGTTCGTTCGGTCGAGGATATCGTCGATGGCCCGACTATCAGCCAGAGGAATCTTATTCCTATAGCCTGCTCGTTCGCCTTCTCTTTTCAATCTTGCGATCCGGCCGGGAGTGGGATGGGACAATCATCCGGCAGAGCTTCTATCTTCTCGCTCTGATCAAATCCCTAGATCAACTCACCTGTCTCGAACTGATGTCACGCCGGCAATATGGCGACGGCTTCGATCTCGACCAGCATGACGTCTAGCGCAAGCCGCGGCACGGGGATCAGCGTGCAGGCGGGCTTCATGCCTCCGCCCCATGCTGCCGCGAGTTCGGCGCCGAAGACCCCGAGTTTTGCCTCGCTGTGATCCACGATCAGCACGGTCATCTTGGCGACGTCGGCGAAATCCGCACCCGCACCCTTCAGGGCCGTGCGCAGGTTGGCGAGAGCGTTGCGTGCCTGGACCTGGAAGTCGGGCGGATACTTGCCGTCGGTCGTCTCGCCGCCCTGGCCGGCGGTGAACACTAGACGCGTTCCCGGGGCGACAAGCGCCAGATGGGAATAACCGTAGGCGCTGGGATCGTAAAGGCCCGGCGGATTGATGAGACGGAGCGGGGTTGCGGCATTCGGCATGGCTGTTCTCCTGTGTCAGAGATGTCGGTCTGTCCAGCGGGCATGCGCGATCGCCAGCGAGGGTGCCGCGCGCGCAAGGATGTGGAATGGGATCGCGCGCGGCGATGCGGTCGGGATCGGCAGGTCCACGAGCGGTGTGCCTGCGGCGGCTTCGGCGAGAACCTCGCCCATCACCGTCGTCATCGCGATTCCGCGGCCGTTGCAGCCGATGCCGCCGACGAAGCCGGGCCCGAACTCGTAGAGATGCGGCAGGAAATCCGTCGTCATCGCGGCGGTGCCGTACCAGACATGCTCGATCTCGGGGGCTTCCGACAATTCAAGCTCGACGGCGAGCCTTGCGGCGATCGACCTGCCCATCCGTTCGTGCGCGGCGAACGGCAGGATCGGCATTCCGCCGCTGATCAGGCGATTGTCGCGGTCGAGACGGTACGTGAAGAACGTCGCACGCGTGTCTGCAATCGGATTGCGCGCCGGCGCGATCCGCGCTGCTTCCGCCGGCGGGAGCGGACTGGTCGCGGCCTGATAGACGCGCAACGGAACGACCGTCCGGTAGAGGCGGCGCCCGATGCCGATGTCGGCCGCGTTCGTCGCGAGAACGATGCGATCGGCTTCGATCTTCTGCCCGCCGATTCCAAGGCGCCAGGCTGGACCGGCACGCTCGATTGCGGCCACAGATGCACGCTCGTGTAGGGCGGCGCCGGCCGCCGTCGCAAGCCGCGCGATGCCGAGCGTATAGGCGAGCGGGTTGAGCATACCGCCGGACGGATCGAAGAACGCGCCGGCGCAGTAACGCGTCGCCGTGCGGGTGCGTGCTTCGTCGGCGTCGAGCATGCGGACCGGCCGACCGAGCTTGCGCCAGCTTTCGGCACGAGCCCGCAGAGGGGCCATCATCCCGGGCTTGTGTGCGACATGCATCCAGCCGACCTGTTCGGCATCGCATTCGATGCCGTTTTCGCGGATTGTCGCGAAGACGCGGTCGGCGCTGCCACCGACGAGATCGAGAAGGCGCTGTCCGCGCAGTTCGCCTAACTTGCCGATGACGGCGTCCGGGTCGGCCTTGGCGAAGTTCGGAACGACGTAGCCGCCATTGACGCCGCTCGCGCCGCTGCCGATCGTTCCGGCCTCGAACAGGCCGACCCGCATTCCGCGTTGCGCGAGGTGCCATGCGGCGGTGAGTCCGGCAATGCCGCCACCGACCACCGCGACGTCGAACTGCGTTCTCGCCCCGATTGACGCGATAGGGGGGCGCGATCCGGCGAATTTCCACCAGACCGTCTTTTCGACTTCGCTTTCTTTCGGACGCATGTGCTTAAATGCGCCTTCAGCCGATTTCTTCTGCGCGATGGCATGCGACAATTCCCGATCCCAGCGATCGGGGTTCCGGTCGTTCCTGCCGGCAACGTTCGACGACATAGGGGCAGCGCGGATGGAACGCGCAGCCGCTCGGCGGATCGATCGGGTTAGGAACTTCGCCCTGCATCGGCGGGCGCACGGCGCCGACCTGATCGAGGGCAGGCATCGCCTTCAGGAGCAGGCGCGTATAGGGATGTTTCGGGGCCGAGAAAAGATCGTTCGTTCGCGCGGTCTCGACGATGCGGCCGAGATACATGACGGCTACTTCGTCCGACATATGATCGACGACCGACAGGTTGTGGCTGATGAACAGATAGGTGAGGCCGAACTCGTCCTGCAGGTCGCGCATCAAGTTGAGGATCTGCGCCTGCACCGAGACGTCGAGTGCCGACGTCGGTTCATCGCAGACGATCAGCGCCGGTCGGCTTGCCAGCGCCCGGGCTACGGCGATGCGTTGGCGCTGGCCGCCGGAGAACTCGTGCGGATACTTCTTCGCGTCCGCCGGCGACAGGCCGACGGCAACAAGCAGGCGCGCGACCGCCGCTTCTGTTTCCTGGTTCGATGCGGCGAGTTTCAGCGCGCGGATCGGATCGGCTATGATGCGCCCGACGCGCCAGCGCGGATTGAGGCTGCCGTAGGGATCCTGGAAGATCATCTGGATCTCGCGGCGATAGGGGTTTTTCCCCGCGACGATGTCGGCGATCGGCACGCCGCGATACGTGATCTTGCCGCTCGATACCGACTGGAGGCCGGCCACGCAGCGCGCGACCGTCGTCTTGCCGCAGCCGGACTCGCCAACGAGGCTCAGCGTGCGGCCGGGCGCGATCCGGAAGCTGACGCCGTCGACCGCCTTCAGCGTGCGGGTCGCCGCACCCGTCATCACGCGCGCGACGAGCGGCGGCGTGAAATCAAACGTCTTCGTCAGACCTTTGACGACGACCAGATCCGCGGGGTTTTCCGGCGTCGTCATGCGGGCATCGTCTCGGCGCTGCGCCAGCAGGCGGCGCGGTGAATGCCGTCGAGGTCGAGTGCCGGCCGCTGTTCGCGACATTTCGGCACGACGATGGGGCAGCGAGGCGCAAATGCGCAGCCGGCCGGAACTTCCGAGGGCCGGGGCATGGCGCCGTCGATCTGCGGCAGGCGCTTCAGTCGCCGGCCGATCGCGGGGATCGAACCCATGAGCCCGCGGGTGTAGGGATGGCGTGGGCGATGCACGACGTCGGCGACCGGGCCGATCTCGACGATCCGGCCGGCATACATGACGGCCACGCGGTGAGCCGCTTCGGCGATGACGCCCATGTCGTGCGTGATCAGCATGACGGCGGTCCCGCGCCGGGCGCAGAGGTCGCGCAGTAGGGCGATGATCTGGCCCTGGATCGAGACGTCGAGTGCCGTCGTCGGTTCGTCGGCGACGATCAGTTTGGGTCGTCCGGCGAGCGCAAGGGCGATCACGACGCGCTGGCGCATGCCGCCCGAATATTCATGCGGATAGCTGGCGAGGCGCGATTCAGGTGCCGGAATGCCGACCTGGGTCAGCAGGGCGATTGCCTCGCGCTGCGCTTCCGCGCCCGCAAGACCGGTATGCTCACCGATCGTCTCGACGAGTTGGCGGCCGATTGTGAACACTGGATTGAGCGCGGTCAGCGGGTCCTGGAAGATCATCGCGATCTCTTTTCCACGGACGAGGCGGAGCTGGTCGGGCGGCAGATTGTCGATGCGCCGGCCGGCGCACCAGATCTCGCCGCCGTCGATGGACATCGGCGGCTCGATCAGGCCGGTGAGCGCCGTTCCGGTCATCGACTTGCCGGCTCCGGATTCGCCGACGACGCCGAGAATTTCTCCGGGCATGATGTCAAACGACACGCCGTCGAGGACGGGCAGGGGGCCCTGGTCGGTGCGCGCGCAGACGCGCAGGTCCCTGACCTCCACGAGCGGCGTGCTCGTCACGTTTGGCACCGGATCGGGGAACAGGGCAGGATCAAGCGGTTGGCTCATACAGATGGGCAGGCGGGCCGATCATTCAGGCCTCACCACCGTCACAATGCCGCAATCGGAACCTAGAGTAAAGGCGCTTGATCAAATGATCTCGATATGGAATTATGCTGATATGGCTTGCTGAAAGGAACGCAAATGTCGCTTTTCCAGAGAACCGCCGCCGCACTCGCAGCCCTGTTTCTCCTGGCCGGACCTGCCGACGCGACAACCTTGCGGTATGGCGGCGCCACGCCGGCGCTGACCATGGATCCCCATTCGACGAACGACTTTGTCACGGCCGCCGTCAACCGTCAGATATACGACAGCGTCGTCGGCATCGACGACCGGATGGAACTCACGCAGGGACTGGCCGTCGAATGGACGTTCCAGGCACCCGAGACCTGGCGCTTCAAACTGCGGCCGGGCGTCAAGTTCCATGACGGCACGCCGATGACCGCAGAGGATGTGGCGTTCTCCGTCGAGCGTCAGAAGGTCAGCCCGCTCTATCGCGCGCTTTTCGGCACGATCAAGAATGCCGTCCGCGTCGACGACACGACCGTCGATGTGACCTCGAACGGACCCGACCCGATCCTGCCGCGCAAGATGACCAAACTCTTCGTCATGTCGAAGGCGTGGTCTACGGCGAACAATGTCGAGAAGGTTCCCGATCTCGGCGCGCAGGGCACAGAAGCGTATTCGCTTCGTCACGCGAATGGGACCGGTCCGATGAAACTCGTCGTGCACGAGCCGGGGCGTCGGACGGCGTTCGCCCGCAACCGCGACTATTGGGCGCCGGGTGCGGGCAATGTTGACGAAGCGGTCTACACGACGATCGGCGCGGCGCCGACGCGCGTCGCGGCCCTCCTCTCGGGCGAACTCGACCTGATTTCGGACATGCCGCTGCAGGACATCGAGCGCGTCAAGGCGACGCCGAACTTCAAGGTCCAGCAGGCGCCGCAGCAGCTCTACATGCATATCGAGATGGATGGCACGCGCGACGTGGCACTCGACATCTTCGACAAGGCCGGTCAGCCGCTCAAGGCCAACCCGCTGAAGGACGTCCGCGTGCGTCGCGCCTTCGCGCATGCGATCGACGCCAAGCTGATCGTCGAGCGCGTGATGCGCGGCCACGGCATCGTCATCGGGACGGGGGCGGCGGAAGGCTTCGCAGGCTACCAGAAGGACCTCGACGTCCGCTGGCCGACCGACATCGTGCTGGCAAAGTCGCTGCTGACGCAGGCCGGCTATCCCGATGGCTTCATCGTGCAACTCAACTGCCCGCTGGAACGCTATACGAATACCGAAGAGATCTGCCGAGCCACCGCCAGCATGCTGGCCCGGATCGGCGTCGAAGTGCGCGTCAAGGGCATGGTGTGGCCGGAATTCGCGCGCATGCTCGTCAATGGGCCGAACTCCAGCTTCCACCTGATCGGCGGCTCGGGCAATTCGGGCGACCTCCAGGACGCGTTCGTGTCGATCATGGCGACGCGCGACAGGGACAAGGGCCGTGGCGGCACGAACTGGGCGATGTGGACCAATGCGGAGTTCGACGCGGTCGTCGACGAATTGGTGAAGACCGTCGATCCGGCCCGCCGGACGGAACTTTACCGCAAGGGGCTGACGATCGGGCGTGACACGGTCCACTCGATCTACCTGCACCAGCCGGTCCTGACCTGGGGCATGAAGCAGTCGGTGACGATGGCTGCGCGCCCCGACGCCGCGATCATGCTGCACACCGTCGTCATGAAATGACGGTGCGGGCGCGGCGAGCCGTCGGGAAGGGGGGCCGATGCTGGCGTTCCTGAGCGCGCGGCTCGCGCACGCCCTGCTGGTGGTGGTGGTGGTAAGCCTGCTGGCGTTCGTGCTCGGCGACATGATCGGCGATCCGGTCGCCAGCATCCTCGGGCTTGAGGCGACGGCGGCGGACCGAGCCGCTTTGCGCCTGCGCCTCCATCTCGACGATCCGTTCGTCGTCCGTTATCTGCGGTTCATTGCTCGCATAGCGGTCGGCGACTTTGGCGTTTCCTACGGCGCGCAGCGCCCGGTCGCGGACCTGTTTGTCGAACGCCTTCCGGCGACGGCCGAACTTGCCCTTGCAGCACTTGCGCTGTCGCTTTCGGTCGGCGTTCCGCTTGGCGTCTACGCCGCAGTCCACCATCGCGGAACGGTTGCCCGCATCCTGATGACGCTGTCGATCTTCGGCGTATCGCTGCCGACGTTCGTCGTCGGCATCCTGCTGATCTTCTGCTTCTCGCTTGGCCTCGGCTGGCTGCCGTCGTTCGGCCGGGGCGAGATCGTCCGGATCGGGAGCTGGACAACGGGATTTCTGACGGCCTCCGGCCTCAAGTCGCTCATCATGCCGGCGATAGCACTGGCGATCGGCCAGATCGCGCTGGTCGCCCGGCTCGCGCGCGCTGAAATGCTGGGTGTCCTGAAATCCGACTATATCCGCTTTGCACGTGCGCGAGGCCTCAAGGACCGCGCCGTGCATTTCTCGCACGCGCTACGCAATACGCTGATCCCGATCATCACGGTCAGCGGCATCCAGCTCGGCTATCTCGTTGCGTTCGCCGTCGTCGTCGAGCAGGTCTTTCAGTGGCCGGGCATGGGATTGCTGTTCTTGCAGGCGCTCGGCCAGACCGATCTTCCGGTGATCTCGGCATTCCTGATGGTCGCCGCGGTGCTCTTCGTCGCCATCAACCTGATCGTCGATCTGCTCTATGCGGCAGCCGATCCACGCCTGCGGATCAAGTCGCTGGCGGCGAGGTCCTGAGATGCCGACGACGGTAGCAGCGAGCAAGACTGCGGGCGGTTCCGCTCTGGCCTCGTTTGCCGGAACCCTGTTCTTACGCCGCCTGCGTCGTGCACCGGCGGCAATCGTGGCGCTTGGTGTCCTGATCGCCCTGGTGCTCGGCGCGCTGCTGGCGCCACTCCTGGCGATAACGAATCCCTATGATCTCGCGTCACTCGACCTGCTGGACTCGCACCTGCCGCCTTCCTTCATGCCGGGCGGGAACGCACGGTTCTTCCTCGGCACCGACAGCCAGGGTGCCGATGTCGCCTCGCTGATCCTCTACGGGCTGCGCTCGTCGCTGGCGGTGGGCGTGCTTGCCGTGTCGATCTCGGTCGGCCTCGGCACGCTTGCGGGGCTGGTCAGCGGGTATCTCGGCGGGATGTTCGACGGGTTCATCATGCGGATCGCTGATATCCAGTTCACCTTCCCCGCGATGCTGCTTGCACTGCTGATCGGCGGCATCAGTCAGTCGATGCTGTCGAACGAGATGCGCTCGACGCTTGCCATGCCGATCGTCATTCTCGCTTTGGGGATCGCGCACTGGCCGCATTTCGCCCGCCTCGTGCGCGGAGCCGTGCTCGTTGAACGGCAGAAGGACTATGTCGCCGCGGCACGACTTGTCGGGCGCGGCCCGGCCTTCATCATGGCGACACAATTGCTGCCCAATGTCCTGAATCCGATTTTCGTGCTGGCAACCCTCGACATCGCCTTTGCGATCATGTCGGAGGCAACCCTGTCGTTCCTCGGCTTCGGCATGCCGTCGACCCAGCCCTCGCTCGGGACGCTGATCCGGATCGGCTATAGCTATCTCTTTTCGGGCGAATGGTGGGTCGTCATCTTTCCGGGCATGACCCTTGTCGTCCTGTTGGTTTCGATCAACGTGTTCGGCGACTGGTTGCGGGACCTGCTCGATCCGAAACTCAACTAGGGGTCTCTTGACCCGTGCCGGCAACGGCGGAATTCTAGGGTACTATCCGCGACTCCGAACGAACGGGTCGTCTATTCGGCAATTCGAGGAGAGCCAAGTTGTCGCGCGTGGGTTCCGAAAGACTCAAGAGTGTGGTGCTGGAGCCGATTTCGTCACGTCGGACGATGCAGGAAGCTGTCTACCAGCAGCTCAGCCACGCGCTGATGACGGGGCATTTCGACCCCGGGCAGATGTTGACGATCTCCGCACTTGCCGAGCTGTTCGACACCAGCCACATGCCGGTTCGCGAGGCATTGCGGCGTTTGGTTGCGGAGAACGCGCTGGAAATCGCATCGACAGGTACCGCAGTCGTTCCGACGGTGAACCGGCAGCGCCTCGACGCCCTGTGCGATGCCCGCGTTGTCGTCGAAGGGGCATCGACTGAACTTGCCGCGCCAAAGATCGATGCACGCCTGATCCGCGCGCTCGAGCATATGGCGCAAGAGCATGTCGAGGCCTATCGGGAAAAAAGCGTTCCGACCATGCTTGCCAAGAACCAGGAGTTCCATTTCACGATCTATCGGGCTGCGCAGTCGCCCGTGCTTTTTCAGCTCATCGAAACGCTCTGGCTGCGGTTCGGTCCCTACCTGCGCATGCTGACCGAGCATTTGCAGCCGCAGCTCGAGGCCGGGGACGGCGAGAGCTACACGCGGCACCATTTCGACATCATTGATGCGCTGAAGGCTGGCGATGCCGCTGCCGCCCGTCGGCATATGGAAGACGACATCCGCACGACGCACACGCTGCTGCAGACCCTGTATCCGACGGACCAGAGCGACGCGCAGTCTGCTTGAATTCCCGACCTAGAGCGAGTTGAAGAATCCGCTGAGGCGGTCCATCGCTTCGTCGAGACGCTCGATCGTCTCCGTTCCGAAACAGACCCGCAAATGGCCTTCACCGGCCGGACCGTAGAAGCTGCCGGCCTCGACGACGACATCCGTCCGTTCGAGGATCATGTCCGCAAGCGCCTGCGACGGGATGCCGGTCTGCCGGATGTCGGGGAAGGCGTAGCTCGTACCCTCGGGCAGCGCGCAGGTGATGCCTGGCATCTGGTTCAGCCGGCTGACGACGAGATCGCGCTTGCGGCTGTCGTCGGCGACAAGCACGTCGAGCTCGGCGCGCGATCCCGCGACTGCGACATACGCACCTTCCTGGATGAACGTGTTGACGTGGGTCACGTCGTTCATCGTGATCTTCAGCAGGCCCGGCATCAGCCACGACGGTGCGGCGATGTAGCCGATCCGCCAGCCGTCCATGGCGTGCGACTTGGTGAAGGCGAACATCGAGATCGTGCGCTCGGCCATGCCGTCGAGCGACGCGATGCTGATGTGCTTGCGCCCGTCGAACACGATTTCCTCGTAGACTTCGTCCGAAGCGACGATCAGATCGTGCTTCTTGGCGATGTCGGCGAGTATCTGGAGTTCGGCGCGCGTATAGACCCGGCCCGTCGGATTGACCGGGTTGACGAGGACGATGATGCGCGTGCGCTTGGTAATCTTGCGTTCGATCTCGGCGGCGTCGATCGTGTAGTTGTTCGCGGCGTCGAGCATCGCGCGGACGACCTTGCCGCCGGCAAGCTCGACCTTCCCGACATGCTGCGGGTAGTAGGGTTCGAGCAGGATCACCTCGTCGCCAGGATCGAGGATCGCCATGAACGAGGCGAAAGCGGCGTGGGTCAGGCCGTTGGTCACGAGAATGTCCTGCGCGCGCGTCTGCATCCCGTTCTGGCGCTGGAGCTTGGCGACGATCGCTTCGCGCAGCTTCGTCGACCCCTGGATCTCGCTGTAGTGGACCTGGCCGGCGCGCAAGGCCGCGATGGTTGCTTCCTTGATCGGAAGCGGCGTGTCGGCATGCGGCTTGCCCAGTTCGAGATGGATGAGATCTCGGCCGAGTGCGGCTTTCTGGAGGGCCTTCTCGAACATGCCGAAGGTCTTTTTGGATGTTGCCGAGATCCGTTGGGCAACGCGCAGGTTTGCGGAAAGTGTCATTGTCTTCACGAGGCTCCAGGAGTGCGGCGGCGCGCGACGGCTTCGATCTCGACCTTGATCTCGTCGACCGGGAATCCGCAGATGATGGTGGTGTTGGTCGGTTTCGGATCGACGAAAGTCTCGCCGAGGACCTTCGAGGCCGGCATCACGTGCGCGCGGTCCGACAGGTACACCCGGACCGATACGATATCGGCGAGCGAAGCGCCCGCTTCTCCAAGAGCGGCGGCGATCGTGCGCAGCGACTGGCGGGCCTGATCGGCCGCATCGTCGGGGAATGCCATCGTTTTCGGATCGTAACCGGCAGTGCCTGAAATGAAGATCCAGTCGCCATCGACGACGGCGCGCGAATAGCCAGCCAGTTCCTCGAACTTCGAACCCGAATAGATCGCTCGACGTGTCATCTCTATCTCCTGCCGGCAAGGCGTACGGCGTGGCGCGGCGCATACCAGTTCGCGGCTGCGGCCGTGGCACGCTCGACATCCTCCTGAAGCAGGAATCCGTCGCGCGCGAGCGCTTCCGCCGCAGCGCGAATCGCCGCCTGATATGCGGCGGCCGAAGCATATCGTTCGCTGACCGAGGCGCGCGGATCGCCACGCAGAGTCCGCTCCTCCGGCGTATCGGCGAAGGGGATGTAGCTGCCGCTGAAATCGTGCAGCGCGCCGGCGCCGTAACCTTCGATGCGCAGATTCCAGCCGGTATAGCTGCCGAGCGGGGCGGTCACCATCGGCGCACGCAGGCCTGCGCGGTCGTTGCCATCCTTGTCGACGGCGGGAACGAGCACGGCATAGGCCTTGTCGGCCGAGACGACTGGCGATTCGGAGATCGGGCCACCCTTCGCGAAGTCGGGTCCGTAGTCGATATAGGGCAGCAGGTTCGGCTTCGCCGGAAGTGCGGTTCCCGGAATCGCGGGGAACTGTGCCCGCCACTCGTCGTGCGAGACGAGCGTGCCGTCGCTGCGGCGCGGATGGCGGCTCGGCGGCGGCGCCTTGCCGTCGCGTACCCAGCCTTCCATCAACGCCAGCATCGCCCGGAAGAATGACGATGTGGAAACGACATTCTGGTAGTTCGTGCAGATACCCTTGGGCGGAAGCGGATACGTCGCCGCCGACCAGTGCTGCGAGCTCGCCCAGAAATAGATCCGCACGTTGTCGGGCTGCGGCAGGTCGTTGCCGCGCGTGTCCGTGTGGGCGAGCGAGCCGCGCCGATACCAGTACTCGCTGGCCGTCTGTGTATGGATGACGAACGGGTCGGTCGCGGGGGCCTTCAGGATGCCGTCGGTGACACCGGTCACGTGGTCGGTGCTAACGGCGTAAGAGAAGGGGAAGCGGTCCGACGGATTGAGCCAGTCTTCGTATTGCCGGGAAGCGGCAAGGACGAGATTGCTGAACAGCGTCATCGCCGTGCGCCCACCACCGGCGACGTGGCTCAGGACGCCGTCGAAAACCTTGCGTCCGGCGGCATCGGCGTTGAAGCCGCGATGCACGAAGTCGCGGATCGTGCGCCCCGACTGCGAACGGCCCCACGCATAGGTGCGGGCTATCTTGGCGCGAATAGGATTGCCGGATGCGGGCCCGGCACGCAGATGTGCGACGAGATCGCGGATAGCGGCCATGCCGAGGTCGATGACCAGCGGATCGCGAGCCGTATAGATCAGTTCGTAGATCCAGCCCGTCTCGAAGCCGGCGGGAAGATAGATGTGGCCGTCCGACGGGACGATCCCGATCTCCGCCCCGGTGATGTCGCCGATGCCGGTGCGCCGGCCGCCCTCGAGCCGGGCGAATTCCCACTGGTCGGCGGGGATCGTCTCGGGCTCGGTCCACGGATAGCGGCGGCGGCGGAACTCTGCCTTCGAGGTATCGAGCGAGGCGGTCGGCATCGACCGCGTTCCGTTCTTGCCGCTGAGGGGTAGGTAGTTCGTGCCCGTCGCATCGGTGATGAACTCGGCCCGGATTCTTGCCGTGACCGGCCCGCCGTCGGCGCCGCGCGCGACGGGAAGGTCGGCGAACATGCGGCCGTCGCCGCGCAGGACGTCGCCCTGCCAGGCGGCGCAGACGACGGTATAGCCGTTGCGCATCAGGTAGCCGTTGCCGGCGTCCGCAGGGGCGATCGGATCGTTGGAGCCCGGCGCATCGTTGAAGAACTGCAGGACACGCTTGTTGCCACGGTTCGGGAATTCGAGCAGCAGCGCGCCGTTGGCGCCGGCCGGATCGACCGGCTGGAGAATGAAGACGTCGATCGCGAACCGGACGCGGCCGTCGGCATCGCGCGGGGCGAGCGCGATGTTGAATATCCTCGCGTCCGCCGGATCGTCCGGGTTCGCGGCGAACCGGGCGCGACCGTCGATGCGTTCGTAAGTCCCGGAAGCACCGAAGGCCGTGCCTCCGGCAAACGGGGTGCGCTTCAGGATCGAGAACTCTTCGAGGCGGCTCATGGCGGCGCGTCGGCTCCAGCTTGGTTGTCCGAGCCACAATCTTGGCAGACCGGGCTTGACGTCGTTGAAGTCATTATGAGATCATTTGATCAAACAAGCAAGCATTGGCTCAGGAGAATTTCGGCGTGGCAGGCGACGGCGAGCGCAAAGACCCCGGATTTCCCATCGGATTCATCGGCCTCGGCCAGATGGGCGGAGCCATTGCCGCCCGGCTGCTCGCGTCGGGTGTGCACCTCGTCGTCGTACCGGGACCCCATCGGACCGGCGTGGAGGCGATCCAAGCTGCCGGTGCCGATTTGGTGGAGACGCCAGGCGCGCTCGCGGACCGTTGCGGGGTCGTTTTCACCTGCCTGCCGTCGACGCAACAGATCGAGACCGTCGCCGACGCGATGGTCGCGTCGGCAAAGCGAGGCTTCCAGCATGTCGATCTGTCCACATCCGATCCGGTAGCGACTATGCGGATCGCCGGGCGCTACGCGGCGGCGGGATCCACGCTGATCGACGCGGCGATTGCCGGCAATCCGGAACTGGCCCGGACCGGCGAGTTGACGCTGATTGTCGGCGGCGAAAAGGCCGCGCTTGAACGCCTTGAACTGGTTCTCAATCGAATTGCGCGCAAAATCGTGCGTGCGGGGCCCGTCGGGTCCGGTCATCGCACGCGCGCGATCATGAGCTTCTTCGGCATGGCCGTCGCCAATGCCGCGTCCGAGGCCCTGACTCTCGCCAGCACGGCCGGCATCGATCTTGTCGCCCTCCGCGACCTGATCGGCGCGAGCGGGATGAACAGCCCGACGTTCCAGGCGATGGCGGCAACCGCGATCGGCGAAGACGTGGCCCCGCGCCGGATGACGGTCGCGAACGCGCTGAAGGATGTCGAGATCGCGGCATCGGTTGCTGCGGCCGTCGGAATTCCGGCACTTCTGCTGCCGGCGACCCGCGATGCGCTGGTGCGCGCGTCCGATGCCGGGCACGCACAGGATTTCGTCACCGAACTGACCGGCATTCTCGGCCGGCTTCCCCGAAACAAACCGATCCAGCAAGGAGAGTGAAATGTCGCAGGACCTGCTCGTGAACTTCGCAAAGGCGATCGCCGGCCGGACGATCCGGATCGTCGATCTGACCCAGACGCTGAAGCCATCGACACCCGTCATCGCGTTGCCGCCGGAGTTTGGTCAGACGAACCCGTTTTCGACGGCTTCGATCTCGAACTTCGACGATCGTGGCCCGGCCTGGTACTGGAACAACATCGCGTGTGGCGAGCATACCGGCACGCATTTCGACGCACCCATCCACTGGATCAGCGGCAAGGACCTGAAGGACGGGGCGACCGACACGGTCGACCCGCAGCGCCTCGTCGCTCCGGCCTGCGTGCTCGATTTCTCGAAGGAATGCGCCAAGGACGAGAAGTTCCTTGTCACCGCCGAGCACATCAAGGCATGGGAGAAGATCCACGGCCGCATCCCGGCCGGATCGTGGGTGCTGATGCGCTCAGACTGGTCGAAGCGCGACGATCCGGCGGCATTCCTCAACATGAAGGAAGACGGCCCCCATGTGCCCGGCCCCGGTCCGGACGCGATCCGCTTCCTCGTGCAGGAACGCGACGTCAATGGCTGGGGCGTGGAGGCCGTGGGCACGGACGCTGGCCAGGCCTTCTCGTTCGAGCCGCCATTCCCGGCGCACGCGCTGATGCACGGCTCGAACAAGTTCGGGCTGGCGAGCCTCACCAATCTCGACAAGCTGCCGCCGACGGGGGCCGTGCTGATCACGCCGCCGCTGAAGATCGAGCGCGGTTCGGGCAGCCCGCTGCGCGTGCTCGCTCTCGTGTCGCAGGCCGCCTGAAATGGCCGAGAGATCCTTCGCTGCGGAAGTCCAGACCCTGCGCCTTGGCGACGGCGAGGAGTTCCGCGGCGAAGGCATCCTCGCCATCACCAAGGCGCTGCTGCAGTCAGGCGTGGCCTATGTCGGCGGCTACCAGGGCGCGCCGATCTCGCACCTGATGGATGTGCTGGCGGATGCGCAGCCGATCCTCGAGGAACTTGGCGTCCATTTCGAATCGAGCGCCAGCGAGGCGACGGCCGCCGCGATGCTCGCCGCCTCGGTCCATTATCCGATGCGCGGAGCCGTGACGTTCAAGTCGACGGTTGGCACGAACGTCGCATCGGACGCGCTCGCCAATCTCGCCTCGTCGGGTGTGGAAGGCGGGACGCTGATCATCGTCGGCGAGGATTACGGCGAAGGCTCCTCGATCATGCAGGAGCGCAGCCACGCCTTTGCGATGAAGAGTCAGATCTGGCTGCTCGACCCGCGCCCGAACCTGCCGAAGATCGTCGAGTGCGTGGAAAGGGGCTTCGAGCTTTCGGAAGCTTCGAACACGCCGGTGATGATCGAGGTGCGCATCCGCACCTGTCACCTGCATGGCAGCTTCGTGACCAAGGCGAACAGGCGTCCCGACTTCGACATGAAGATGGCCGCAAACGCGCCGCGGCGCGACAGCCGCCGGATCGTACTGCCGCCGGCAAGCTACCAGCATGAGAAGGACAAGATCGAGAAGCGCTGGCCGGCGGCCGTCAAGTTCATCCAGGAACACGGCCTCAACGAGATGTTCGGCGGCGACGTTGGCGAGATCGGCGTGATCGTGCAGGGCGGCCTCTACAACACGGCCATGCGCGCGCTCGAAACGCTCGGCCTCGCCGACGCGTTCGGCCGG
Source organism: Tagaea sp. (assembly GCA_965279565.1). Lineage (GTDB taxonomy): Bacteria > Pseudomonadota > Alphaproteobacteria > CACIAM-22H2 > CACIAM-22H2 > Tagaea. Next base: position 2,421,111 of record OZ257249.1, read on the forward strand.
GCGCGTGTGCCGGTCTATGTGCTCAACGTCACCTATCCGCTGATCGACGACGAAGTCGTCCGCTTCGCTACCGGAAAGAAGGCGGTGCTGATCGTCGAGGAAGGACAGCCCGAGTTCATCGAACAGGCGATCTGCACGATCCTGCGCCGGGCCGACGTTCAGACGCGCATCCACGGCAAGGACATGCTGCCGATGGCCGGCGAATATACCGGCAGCGTCATGCGCGACGGGTTCACGAAGTTCGTGCGGGCCTACCGCCCCGAACTCGTGCCCGATGCCGGCAAGCCTGCGTCGGGTGACAACCGGCTCAAGACCGCACTCGCCCGCATCGACGGGCAGGTCCATGGCCGGCCGCCATCCTTCTGCACCGGCTGTCCGGAACGCCCGCTGTTCACGGCGATGAAGCTCGTCGAGCGGGAGCTGGGCCAGCACCACGTATCGAGCGACATCGGCTGCCACCTGTTCGCGATCCTGCCGCCCTTCAATATCGGATCCGCGACGATGGGATACGGGCTTGGTGGTGCCGCGGCGTCCGCCTGGAACGGGCAGGGTGCCTTGAAGCCCGACCGCCGCGTCATCTCGGTGATGGGCGACGGCGGGTTCTGGCACAACGGCTTGACCTCGTCGATCGGCAACGCGGTCTTCAACAAGTCGGACAACGTTTTCATCGTCGTCGACAACGGCTACTCGGCGGCGACCGGCGGTCAGGACATCCTGTCTTCGCAGCATTCAAACGACATCCGCTCGACGGGCAACGCGATCGAGAAGGCCGTGCGCGGCATCGGGGTTGGCTGGGCGCGAACCGTCAACCCGACCTACGACCTCAAGCGCATGATGGCCACGCTGCGCGAAGCCCTGACAACGCGCGAAGCAGGCCCGAAGGTCATCGTCGCGCAGTCCGAATGCATGTTGAACCGGCAGCGGCGCGAGAAGCCCCTTCGCGAACAGGCCGTGCGCGCCGGCAAGCGCATGGTCCGCGAACGCTTTGGTGTCGATGCCGATACCTGTACCGGTGACCGGTCCTGCATCCGCCTTTCCGGCTGTCCGTCCCTGACCATTGCCCCGCATCCCGATCCGCTGCGCAAGGACCCGGTGACCAAGGTCATCGACTCGTGCGTTGGCTGCGGGCTGTGCGGCGAGGTGGCACACGCCGCCGTGCTGTGTCCGTCGTTCTACCGCGCCTCCATCGTCAGCAACCCGACGCGCTGGGACCGTTTCAATGCCCGCGTGACGGACGCGATCATCGGCTGGCTCCAGCGCCGCCGTCCGGTGCTGGCATGAAGCCCGAAAAAACCATCCGGATCGCCATCCTCGCGATGGGTGGGGAGGGCGGCGGCGTGCTCGCCGACTGGATCGTGGATCTTGCGGAGCACAATGGCTACGTGGCCCAGCTCACGTCGGTGCCCGGCGTGGCGCAGCGCACAGGTGCCACGATCTACTATCTCGAACTGTTTCCCGAAAGCGCGATTGGGCCGGGGCAGACCCCAGTGCTGGCGCTGATGCCGGTTCCCGGCGACGTCGATCTCGTCGTCGCATCGGAACTGATGGAAGCCGGGCGCGCCCTGCAGCGCGGCATCGTCACGCCGGACCGAACGACGTTGATCGCATCGACCGGGCGCGTGTTCGCGATGAGCGAAAAGGTTCCGACGGCGGATGCCCGCGTCGATTCCGATGCCCTGTTTCAGGCCTGCGACCTTGCAGCGAAGCGCTTCGTCGGCATGGACATGGCGCGTATCGCGGCCTCCTCCGGCAGCGTGATCTCGGCCGCGATGTTCGGCGCCGTCGCTGGTGCAGGCGCCCTGCCGTTCGAACGGGCGCAGTTCGAAGCGACGATCGAACGCGGCGGGATCGGCGTCGCCGCGTCGAGGCGTGCTTTTGCGGCGGCCTTCGCGCAGGCGGCCGGCAGGACAACGACAGCCGAGGAGGCCCCGCTTCCTGCAACTCCGACCCGTAGCCCTTTCGCCGAACTGCCGACAGAAGTTCCGGGGCCGGCGCTCGGGATCGTGGAAGAAGCCGTACGCCGGCTCGTCGACTATCAGGACGCGGGTTACGCACGGCTCTATCTGGACCGCGTCCTGCGGATTGCGGGCGTCGACCGCGAGCGCGGCGATGGCACGTTCCGCCTGACGGCGGAGACGGCGCGCTATCTGGCCCTCGGCATGGCCTATGAGGATGCAATCCGTGTCGCCGATCTCAAGACGCGTGCTTCGCGGTTCGCGCGTGTTGCGGCCGAGGTCGGCGTGCGCGAGGGGCAGATCCTCCAGATCGCCGAGTTCATGCATCCGCGCCTGCAGGAGATCGCCGAATGCCTGCCGGGCCCGCTCGGCCGGTTCCTGCTGGGCAACCCACTCGCCCGCAGGCTCGTCGAAGCGCTGACGACAAAGGGACGCGTCGTGCGCACGACCTCGCTGCCGGGGTTCCTGCTGCTCTACGCATTGGCCGGATTGCGTCGCTTCCGGCCGGGTTCGATCCGCTACGCCGAGACGCAGAAGAGTCTCGAGACGTGGCTGGAACGTTTGGCCGGCACGGCCCGGACCGACTACGCGCTGGCGCTCGAGATTGCGGAATGCCGAAATCTCGTAAAGGGATACGGTGACACCCACGCCCGCGGAACCGCCAGCTACGAGACCATCCTGGCATCGATCGAACGGATCCAGCCAGCAGCGGCTCGTGCGAAGGCCATTGCGGCCCTGAGACAGGCAGCGCTTGCCGACGATTCCGGTGCTACGCTGGCGGCAGCCCTTCGCAAACAGTTCAGTCCCGAGACTGCCGCGACCTAACCGAGCGAACCGGAATACGGAGCCAGCCAGATGAGTGATCGCCGACCCTACGCGTATCAGGCGATGGGGACGCGCCATATGGCGGCGGCGGCACATTCGATCGCTGCCCAGACGGCGATTCAAGTCCTTGAGGCTGGCGGAAATGCGATCGATGCCGGCGTCGCCGGCGGCCTCATGCTCAATATCGTGCATTGCGAGTACACGCACTTCGCCGGCGTGGCCCCGATCATCATTCGCACTGCCGCAGGTGAAACGATGACGATCGACGGGCTAGGGGCTTGGCCACGCGCGGCGGATCCCGAGTGGTTCCGGCGAAATCACGCCGGGCATATCCCGCCGGGTGTCCATCGGTCGATCGTTCCCGGCGCCCCGGGTTCGTGGCTTGCGGCCTTGTTACGCTTCGGCACGATGCGCTTCGAGGATGTCGCGGCACCGGCCATACGTGTGGCGCGCGAGGGATTCGTCGTCGGCGCATTGTTCAATCGGATCGTCGGCGAACTCAAGACGGAGTTCGCGCGCTGGCCGCAGAATGCAGCGCTTTTCCTGCCGGGCGGGCGTCCACCTGAAGTCGGCTCGGTCTTCCGGCTGACTGAACTTGCCGACACACTCGAACTGCTCGTCCGTGCCGAGCGGAGCAAGGGCGGAAGCCGGGAGGCGGGCATCGCCGCGGCGCGCGATTCGTTCTATCTGGGCGAGATCGCGCAGGCCATCGACCGGTACTATCGTTCCGAGGGCGGATGGCTCTCCGCGGAGGATCTCGCCGCTCATCGCACCCGCATCGAACCAGCCGTGCGCATCGACGGCGGTGGCGGAACTCTGCATACCTGCGGTGCCTGGTGCCAGGGGCCGATGCTCGGGCAGGTCGTCGGTCTGCTCGACAGCCTCGGTCTGGACGGCCTCGCGCACAACGGCGCCGATTACGTGCATTCGGTCGTCGAAGCCCTGAAACTGTCGTTCGCCGACCGGGAGCGCTATTTCGGCGACCCCGATTTCGTGAAAGTACCCCTCGATACGCTTCTTTCGCCGGCCTATCTGCGGGCGCGCACAGACCAGATCGATCCGCAACGGGCATATCCGGCCTTGCCGCCGCCGGGGCACGTTGCGGGATTCGAACTCGGACACTCGGCATCGTTTGCGAAGGCAGGCGTCCATTCGCCGAACCTCGACACGTCGTTCATCTCCACCGCGGATCGGCACGGAAACATGTTCGCCGCGACGCCGAGCGACGGCTGCTTCGCCGGACCGATGGTGCCGGGAACCGGGCTCTGTCCGTCGTCGCGCGGCGCGCAATCCTGGACCGATCCGGCCCATGCTTCGGTGCTTGCCCCGGGCAAGCGGCCGCGCTTGACCCCCAGTCCGGCACTTGCCGAACGGGGCGGCCGGGTGATCGCGTTCGGTTCGCCCGGCGACGACCTGCAGCCGCAGGCGATGCTTCAGGTGCTGCTGAACATGTGGCGTTTCGGAATGGAGCCGCAGGCCGCGGTCGAAGCACCGCGTTTCGCATCGACGAGCTTTCCGCGTACCTTCGAACCGCATGAGTACCGACCGGGCCAGATGGTTGCCGAGCGGCGGCTCTCCGAAATCGTTCGCACCGATCTGAAGGCCCGCGGCCATGCCGTCGAGGTCTGGGACGACTGGGACTGGCGGGCCGGTTGCGTGTGCCTCGTCGAGCGGGACGTTACGAGCGGGTTGCTGCGCGGTGCTGCCGATCCCCGGCGCCCGTCCGGTGCGGTCGGGATATAGCGCCCGTCAGTCGACAATCGCTTCGGCCTCGATCTCGACCGCGTAGGGGCCGATCAGCTTCGCGACTTCGAGCATCGTGTTCGCCGGGCGCACGTCGCCGAAGAAGCGGCCGTGCACGCGCGACACGCCTTCCCAGTCGTCCGCATTCGCGAGGTATATGCGCGTGCGGACGACGTCGGCCGTCGTAGCGCCCAGCGCTTCGAGGCTCGCGGCGATCTTGTCGAGGATGTAGACGGTCTGGCCTTCGGCATCGTCCGGGCAGACGACTGTACCGGCGCCATGCGTCGCTGTCGTTCCGCTGACCAGAACGCGGTTGCCGACGCGCGTGGCGCGCGAATAGCCGGCGATCGGTTCCCACACGCTGCCAGTGTCGACGCGTAGTCTTCCCGGTCGGCCCGGCACCGGAGTCGCCTCGTAGACCTTCGGCATCTGGTCGAGATGGTGGCTAAGATCACCCGACGCGGTCAGGAATGGCGGCTTGCGGTATTCGTCGCCGCAATCACCGGGCAGCGGCTTGGCCGCCGCAAGCGCTTCGCCGAGGATCTTGTGGTCTTCGGCATCGAGATCGAAGGCGAACATCGAGAGATTGTCGGCCCGGTGTTCGCGTTCGCCCGGGCGTGCGCCGACGATCACGGCGGCGACGGCCGGGTGATCGAGCACCCAGCGTGTCGCGACGTTCGCGACCGAAGCACCGTGCCGGTCGGCGACGCGCCGCGCGGCGGCGAGGATGCCCTGGAACACTTTCCAGCCGCCGATGGCGCCGATGAAGCGGTTGTACTTGGACTTGCTCCAGTCCGGGATGTGTGCCGGTTCGGGCTGACCGACCCAGCGGTCGGTCAGGAAGCCGCCGCCCAGTGTTCCGTAGGCGAGCAGCTTGACGCCGTGCGAAAGGCAGAACTCGCCGAGCCGTCCGCCGGCGCGCCTGTCGAGCAGAGAGAACGAGACCTGGTTCGTCGCGATCGGGATCCCGTGCTTGACCAGCATGCGCAGGTGGTCGGTGTCGAAATTCGTCAGGCCGATCGCCCGGAAGCGGCCTTCGTCCTTCATGCGCGCCATTTCGGCAAGCGCGTCGATATAGGCGGGATAGCGGTACTGCCACCAGTGGAACTGCATCAGGTCGATGCAGGAAAGACCCATCCGTTCGAGACTGCGGCCCACACCCTCGCGGACGATTTCCGGCGTCATCGGGCCCGGCTTCGGGCACCATTTGGTGAAGGCGCGGATCGAGTCCTTTGGTGACTTTTCCAGCAGGCGTCCGACGATGATCTCGGCGCTGCCGTAATGGTCGGCCATGTCGAACGAGTCGAAACCCGCCTTCGCATACTCGGCAAGAGAAGCCGCTGCCTTGTCCGGATCGAGCGGCGGCTTGTCGCGCTCCATGTCGGCGACCTGCCAAAGTCCGGTCAGGATCCGGGAGATCGAAAGACCCGGGCACAGCTCGATGCGGGGTGGGCGGGGTGATGCCGTCGGCGTTGCTACGTTCATGTGGACTGTCTTAGCAAACTCGGGGAAATGCAGCCAATTCGTCCGATACACCGTCGATCGCGGAAATCTCCAGTATTCTCAACGGTTCGCGCAGTTCGAGTTCGAAAAATCGTCAATTATCGTTGAAATCGTTACATTTCCCCTACATTCGGGAGCTAGGGGCCGGAGGTTCGAATCCTCTCGCTCCGACCAAATCTTCAATAGTTTAAACACCCTTTGGCAGTGGCGTTTCGGCCTCACTGCCAGCTGCTGCCACGGTTTTGACGGTCGATGGAGCATCTCGATCGGCCGGTACGGGCTCGAGGTGGCGGGCCGCCCACATGATGTCGGATTCGATCGCGATGCGGGCGGCGCACCCGTCTTCGAGGCCGCCTGCTCGCCCCGGACTCTGGGTGCCTGATCGCCTGATCAGGCCCCAGGGCGCGCGTTGAAAATGCCGACCGCACGGCGCGAACGTTCGGCGATGTCCTTCCAGTTCGCCGCTTCGATGACATCGCGCGGTGCAAGCCACGCACCGCCGGCCGCGAAGCAGTTCTCGAGCGCCAGATAGTTTAGGAAGTTGGCGTCGCCGATGCCGCCCGTCGGGCAGAAGCGGATGTCGGGATAGAGCGGCAGCACGTGCTTGAGCGCCGCAATGCCGCCGAAAAGGTCGGCCGGGAAGAACTTGAGTTCGTGGAAACCGTGCTCGCGTGCGATCAGCATCTCGGATGGCGTGACGGCGCCGGGGATATAGGGCAGCCGGATATCCGCTGATGCCGCAGCGAGACGGTCGGTCAGCGCCGGGCTCACCGCGAACTGCGCGCCGGCGTCGCGCGCCTGCGCCAGTTGCTCGGGCTTTGTGACGGTGCCAACGCCGACGACGGCCTCGGGGAAGGCCTTGCGCATCCGCTTGATCACCGTCAGCGCGCTGGCGCTGCGCAGCGTCACCTCAAGCGCCACGAGCCCGCCGCCGACGAGCGCTTCGGCGAGCGGTTCGGCATGGTCGGCGTTCTCGACATGCAGGACCGGGATCAGCGGCGGGCGCTTGCCGATCAGGGCGGCGAGCGAAGGACGGGCGGCAGTCGAGGCTTCGGGCATGGCAAAACTCGCGTTTGGGGAAGACCGCAGTCTAGCGGATCGGCCGCGGCGATTGGTAGGCCTGTGCCGGCGGGCTACGCATTTTGTCGACGGTCTCGGGCCGCGCCTGTTGCAGACGCAGGGGCGCATGCCCGCGCAGGATCAAGCCGAGATCGTCGAGAATCAGGTCCCTGATCGCCTTCGTGGCGGCCGGCATGCCGCCCGCGCGATGCGCCGACATCAGGAACCTGCTGGCGCGGATCGGGCTTTCGGCGGGGTCAAGCTGGGTAGCTATGGTCGCGAGGGCAGAAATTCGGCTATCTACGAGTACCTGAACACGAAGTTCACCCACACGCGCCTGACGGCCTGACGGCGGAATCATGAGCAAGAAAGTCGAACTGTCCGATCTGCGCAGCCAGCGCTGGTTCGGGGCATCGGGGCAGCCCGGCAACCACAAGTCCTATCGCACGAAGCAGATGGGCTTCACGAGCGAGGATTTCCAGCGGAAGCCGGTAATCGGCATCCTCAGCACGTGGTCCGACCTCAACAGCTGCCACACCCATTTCCCGCAGCGCATCGAAGAGATCAAGCGCGGCATCTGGCAGGCTGGCGGGTTCCCGGCCGTGATGCCCACGCTCAGCGTGGGCGAGACCTTCGTGCGACCCAGTACGCTGATCTATCGCAACCTGCTGGCGATCGACGCGGAGGAGATCCTGCGTTCGCACCCGATCGACGGCGTCGTGCTGCTCGGCGGCTGCGACAAGACGACGCCCGGTCTGATCATGGGCGCTGCGTCGATGAACATACCCGCGATCTTCGTGCCGGCCGGCGCCATGCTGCGCGGCAACTGGCGGGGCCAGACGCTGGGGACCGGATCGAGCACCTGGAAGGCGCTGGCCGATTTCCGCGCCGGCAAGATCGATGAGGCGACCTGGCGCAGCTTCGGCGAGGGTACGTCGCGCTCGCCGGGCACGTGCAACGTGATGGGCACGGCGTCGACGATGACGAGCCTCGTCGACGTGCTTGGCCTCTCGCTGCCGGGGGCAAGTTCGATCCCGGCAGTCGATTCCCGGCATTCGCAGATGGCCTCGCTGTCGGGCCGGCGGATCGTCGAGATGGTATGGGAAGACCTGCGTCCGAAGAACTTCATCACGGCGAAGAGCTTCCGCAACGCCGTGATTGCCGACATGGCGCTTTCGGGCTCGACGAACTCGCTCATCCATCTCGTGGCGATGGCGCGCCGGCTCGGGCTCGAGCTGTCGCTCGACGATTTCGCGTCGGCGAGCGAGACCGTGCCGGTCATCTGCAACCTGCAGCCCAGCGGCAAGTACCTGATGGAGGACTTCTACTATGCGGGCGGGTTGCCGGCACTGCTGTCTCGCCTCAAGGACCATCTCGATCTGTCCTGCATGACCGTCAATGGCCAGACGTTGGGCAGCAACATTGCCGACGCCCAGGTCTATGACGACGACGTCATCCGGCCGGTCGCCAATCCGGTCTATGCCAGCGGCGGCCTCGTCGTGCTGCGCGGAAACCTCGCACCGCGCGGCGCGGTGCTGAAGCGCGCGGCGGCCGATCCGAAGCTGCTGCAGCACACCGGCCCGGCGGTCGTGTTCAGGAACTTCAAGGACATGCTTGCGCGCGTCGACGATCCGGAATTGTCGGTCACTGCCGACAGCGTGCTCGTACTGCAGGACGGCGGCCCGGTCGGCGGCCCCGGCATGCCGGAATGGGGCATGCTGCCGATCCCAAAGAAGCTGCTGGAGCAGGGCGTACGCGACATGGTGCGCATCTCCGACGCGCGCATGAGCGGGACGAGTTACGGCACCTGCGTGTTGCACGTATGTCCCGAAAGCCGCGTGGGCGGGCTGCTCGGGCTGGTGCTCGACGGCGATCCGATCCGGCTGGACACCAAGGCGCGCACGCTCGACCTGCTGGTGGACGCCGCGGAGATCGAAGCCCGTCGCAAGGCGTGGGTCGCCCCGCCGCCGCATTACGAGCGCGGCTACGGCGCGCTGTTCTCCGAGCACGTTCTGCAGGCCGACGAGGGCTGCGATCTCGACTTCCTCGCGCGCCCCGGCGAAATCCCGGATCCGGAAGCACGCTTCTCCTGACGGAGCGTCACACGCGCCGGACGTCGACCCATTTGCCGAGCTTCGTCGAGGCAAGGCACGCCTCGACGAAAGCAAGGCCGTCGGCACCCTCTTCGGCCATGGGCACGCTCGAAAAAAGCGGATCGGGCGTCGCGTCGATCCGCCGCGCGGCGACGAGTTCGGCGAAATCCCGGTAGAGATTCGCGAACGCTTCGTAGAATGCTTCCGGATGGCCGGCGGGGATGCGCGCGGCGGCGCGGGCGAGAGGATGCAGCGTGGGCAGGCCGCGCGTGCGGATCTCGGCTGGCCGGGCGTTGCGCATGAAGCGCAGTTCGTTGGCCGCGGCCTGAGTCCAGGAAATGCCGCCGGCCTCGCCGTAGGCCTCGACCGACAGCGCGTTCTCCGCGCCCGTCGCCGCCTTGGTGACGAACAGGGCGCCGCGCGCCCCGCCTTCGAGGCGGACGATCACCGATGCGGTATCGTGCGCGACGCGGCCCGGGATGACGGAACCGACATCGGCGAGCACGGCCTCGATCCGCCGGCCCGCGACATAGCCGACGAGCTGGTGCACGTGCGTGCCGATATCGCCGAGCACGTGGCTGAGACCGCCGCGCGCCGGATCGAGCCGCCAGCGCAGCCGGTCGGAAATCTGTTCGGGGTGGTCTTCGACGCGCGTGCCGAGCGAGCCCTGGACATAGGACGCGTGCACGACCCGCAGCGGGCCGATCTCGCCGGCGGCGATGGCGGCGCGTGCCTCGCGGACCATCGGATAGCCTGAATAGTTGTGCGTGACGCAGAGCAGGCGCTTGCGTGCCTTGGCGCGCGCGATGAGATCGAGCGACGAGGCGAGATCATTGGTCAACGGCTTGTCGCAGATCACGTCGAGGCCGGCGTCGAGCGCCAATGCCACATAGCCGTGATGGCTATCGTTCGGTGTCATGATGGCGACGGCGTCGATGCCGTCGGGGCGAGCCGCTTCACCGGCCACCATCGCCGCCACGCTTTCGTAGCCACGCGGCACGCCGAGGCGTGCCGCTTCCGCAAGCGCCTTTTCCTTGTTCGACGACAGCGCACCGGCGACGATATCGAAGCATTCGTCGAGGCGTGCGGCAACGCGATGGACGGGGCCGATCAGCGCGCCGCCGCCGCCGCCGACAAGGCCGAGACGCAAGCGGCGGCCGAGTTTCGCAAGGGCGGGGGTCGACATCGAACTTCCTCTCAGCGCAGACCGGCGTTCACGAGCAGCATCTGCTTGGTGATCATCCGGCTGTCGTCGGCGGCGAGGAACAGGGCCGCATCGGCGACATCCCGCTCGCGGACCAGTTCGGGAATGCATTGCTGTGCAAGAATGCCGGCGGTCGATTCCGGCGTGTGCCAGAGCCGCATCTGCCGCTCGGTCATCACGGCCCCCGGGGCAAGCGCGTTGACGCGGATGCGGTCGGGCCCGAGCTGGCGGGCGAGCGAGTTCGTCAGTCCGACGATGCCTGCTTTCGCGGCGCTGTAGGCCTGCAGGTCGGCAATGCCGCCGACCCAGGCGCCGGAGCTGACATTGACGATCGAGCCGCCACCGGCCTCGCGCATCTGCGGGGCGACGGCCTGCGCCGCGAAGAAGTGCGGTCGAAGATTTATTTCGATCGACCTGTCGAAACTTTCGGGAGTCACCTCGGCGAAGGGCTGGCGTGAATCGTTCGCCGCATTGTTGATCAGGATCGTCGCGTTCCCGAGCTGCTTTCCGACCGCGCCGATGGCGGACTGGAACGCGGCGACGTCGGTAAGATCGCAATGCGTATAGGTCGGGACGGCGTGTCCGGCCGCCGCGATATCGCGAATGAGCTTCTCGGCCGGCACGTCCTGGATGTCGAAGAACGCGACGCGCGCACCGTTCGCGGCGAAGGCGCGTACGATGGCTTCCCCGATCCCCGAAGCGCCGCCGGTAATGATGGCAACGCGGTTCTTGAGGCTCGGATACATGGCGCCGGCACTCGCCGGATTATTCTGTTGATTCAGCATGGTACATGGATTAGTTTCACACGACAGGATTGTCAACAAAATAGACAATGATATTGTGGGCGTACCGCGAATGGCCTTGGCGAAACCGACTCCGTCGTCGTTGAGCGAGCTGGAGTACATCTCCAGACGGCTTGAGGAAGATATCGCGCTCGGACGGATTCTACCACGCGAACGTCTGATCGAAGAGGAATTGGCCGATCGGTTCAAGGTAAACCGGCACGTGATCCGGCAGGTGCTTTCCGATCTTGAAGGGATCGGAATCATCGTCCGTCAGCGCAACAAGGGGGCGACCGTCCGCGATCTTACGCCGGCCGATGTCGAGAACATCTACGCCGTGCGCGAACTGCTCGAAGGCAAGGCAGCCGAAATGATCAAGCTGCCGCCAAGCCAGGCCGTTCTCGCGGAACTCAAGGATATATATCGCCGCCACGCCGCCGCAGCGGCGAGCGGAAACTTCACAGACGTATTTCGGCTCAATCTGCTCTTCCACAAGACGCTCTTCGCGGCGTGCGGCAATCCGCAGCTCGCGGAGGCGATCCAGAATTTCGCGCTCAAGGCGCACATCGCACGCTCGCTGACGATAAGCGATCCGGCCCTGCTTCGACGGGCGGTCGGCGAACACGGTCAGATCATCCAGCTAATGGAAGCCGGCGATCGCAAGCGCCTAGTGCGGATGGTCGTCGAACACATCCTTCCGTCGAAGGACGCATATATGGAGAACTACCGGCGGCGCTTCGGCGCGGCGAAAACGGAAGCTCGCTAGACCCGCTCCGTCGCATCCATGCGATGGCGACGCGAAATCGCGCCGTCAATCGATCGCCGTCCACATCCCGTCTTTTCCCGACGAACGCACGGCGGCTTCGATAAACGCCATTCCCCGAACACCCTCCACGATCGTGGGAAAGACGATCTCCGATGCCGCGCTCGTTCCCGCACGCCGTGCGTCGATGGCGCGCGCTATCTCGGAGTAAATCGTGGCAAAAGCCTCGAGATAGCCCTCCGGATGGCCGCTTGGAATGCGCGTCACGCGTGTGGCGCCGGGCGCGGTCGTGGACGAGCCGCGCGTGATCAGGCGTGGCGGCTCGCCCAGTCGTGCGAACCGGAGCGTGTTCGGTTCTTCTTGCCGCCATTCGAGGCCGCCGGTTTCGCCGTAGACGCGCAGGCACAATCCGTTCTCGTGCCCAACGGCGATCTGGCTTGCCCAGAGACCGCCGCGCGCACCACCCTTGAAGCGCAGCAGCATCTGGGCGTTGTCGTCGAGCCTGCGGCCGGGCACCGTTGCCTGCAGGTCGCAGGCGACGCTCTCGACTTCGATGCCGGCAACGAACTCGGCAAGGTTGAAGGCATGCGTGCCGATATCGCCGAGCGCCCCGCCGGCACCGCTGCGCGCCGGGTCGGTGCGCCAGGCGGCCTGCTTCTGGCCGCCCGCTTCGAGCGGCGTGGCGAGCCATTCCTGCGGATACTCGACCTGGACAACGCGCACGCGGCCGATCTCCCCGGCTGCGACCATCGCGCGTGCCTGCCGGATCATCGGATAGCCCGTGTAGTTGTAGGTAACGGCGACAATCCGGTCGCTGCGGGCGGCGATCGCCGCAAGATCCCGCGCTTCGGCAAGACTCGTCGCCAGCGGCTTGTCGCAGATGACGTGTAGGCCAGCGGCAAGGCATGCCTTGGCTGCCGGCACATGCACGTGGTTCGGCGTGACGATGGCGACCGCCTCGATGCCGTCGGCGCGCGCGGCTTCACCGCGAAGCATTGCCGGATAGTCGGGATAGCTGCGCGCCGGATCCAGCCCGAGCGTCGCGCCCGATCGAACCGACTTCTCTGGCGTCGAGGAAAGGGCGCCGGCGAGGAACGAATAGCGGTCGTCAAGCCGGGCGGCCATGCGGTGTACCGCGCCGATGAACGCGTCCTCGCCGCCGCCGATCATGCCGAGACGGATACGCGGCGTCGCGGTCATCCGTTGCGTCCGATGCCGAGCAGTCGGTCGATCTGGCCCTTGTCGACGCTACCGCTGGCGAAATCGTCGAACGCCTTGTCGGTCGTGCGGATGATATGATTGGCGATGAACGGCGCTCCCTCGCGCGCACCATCCTCGGGATGCTTGAGGCAGCATTCCCACTCGAGGACGGCCCAGCCCGAATAGCCATGCGTCGCAAGGCGCGAGAAGATGCCTGAGAAGTCAATCTGCCCGTCGCCGAGCGAGCGGAATCGTCCCGCGCGGTTGATCCAGGGCTGGTAACCCGAATAGACACCCTGCCGGCCGCTGGGGTTGAACTCGGCATCCTTGACGTGGAATGCGCAGATGCGCTCGGCGTAGATGTCGATGAAATCGAGATAGTTCAGCTGTTGCAGCAGGAAATGCGAAGGGTCGTAGTTGATCTTGCATCGCGGATGGTTGCCGGTGGCGGCAAGGAACATCTCGTAAGTGACGCCGTCGAATACGTCCTCACCGGGGTGAATTTCGAAACCGACATCGACGCCAACCGCGTCGAACGCGTCGAGCAACGGCTTCCAGCGGCGGCCGAGTTCGGCGAATGCCTCCTCGATCAGGCCGGCCGGGCGTTGCGGCCAAGGATAGAGATAGGGCCAGGCAAGCGCGCCCGGGAAACCGACATGGCTTGTCAGGCCGAGATGGCGCGACGCGGCTGCGGCCCGGCGGACGTCCCGCTCTGCCCACTCCCGGCGTGCGGCCGGCTTTCCCTTGAATTCGGTGGGCGCGAATGCGTCGAACAGCTCGTCGTAGGCCGGGTTGACGGCGACGAGCTGGCCCTGCAGATGCGTCGACAGTTCAGTGATGACGACGCCGTTCGCCGCGGCGATGCCGGCGATCTCGTCGCAATAGGTCTTCGACGTCGCGGCCTTTTCGAGATCGAACAGGCGCTTGTCCCAGGTCGGGACCTGGACGCCCTTGTAGCCGAGCGATCCAGCCCAGCGCGTAATCGCATCGAAGGAGTTGAACGGGGCCGCATCGCCGGCGAACTGGGCGAGGAAAATCGCGGGGCCTTTCATCGTGGCGGGCATGGAGATGCTTCCTACTGTTTCGGGCCGGCCCATAGAGCGGCCGCGTCGGTGTCGGTCAGGGCGGCCGGGCGCTCGATGCGTGAAGCGACAGCGACCGCGGCACCCGTCCGACCGGATTCGAGAATAGCGTGCATTGTGTCGAGCACATGACTTGCAAGCCCACCCGATGCGCGATGCGGCGTCCCGCGCGTCGCCGCACTGGCAAGTTCGGCGATCCCGAGGCAACGATAGTTCGCCCGGTCCGGCAGCGACGGCGCCCAGTTGGGCGAGCGCCAGTTCGGCTTGCCGAACGGCTTGGACGAGGAGTCCGACACGATCCAGTCACCGCCTTTTTCGGTATGCTCGACCGTGCCGCCGAAGAAGTTGGGGTCGGGGACACGCAGCGATCCTTCGGTGCCGTAGAGCTCGATGGGTGGATGGCCGTGCTTCCAGACGTCCCAGCTCATCGTGAAGACGATGTCGGCGCCGCCGGCGAACGACACGATCGCCATTGCGGTCGTCGGCGTCTCGACCTTGATACGATGGCCCTTGCGCGGCCCTTCTGAGGTGACGAGACGTTCGGCAAAGCCACTCGACGTGCGCGCCACGACCTGTGCGACAGGTCCCAGCAGGTTCACGAGAGCGCCTAGATAGTAGGGGGCCATGTCGAGGATTGGCCCGCCACCCGGCTTGAAGAAGAACTCGGGATCCGGATGCCAGTGCTCCATGCCGTGCGACATCAGGAAACAGGTTCCCGACAGGACCCGGCCGATCCTGCCTGAATCGACGATCTCGCGCGCGAGCCTTCCGCCACCGCCGAGGAACGTGTCGGGTGCGCAGCCGATCTTGAGACCGCGCTTGGCCGCGTCCGCGACAAGCGTGCGCGCGTGCGCGGCTTCCACGCAGATCGGCTTCTCGCCGAACACGTGTTTGCCGGCCGCGAGCGCGGCGCTGCCGACCTCGAAATGCGAATTCGGTGTCGTGAGGTTGACCACGATATCGATGTCGGTGCGCTTCATCAGCGCGTCGATCGAAAGGGCTTCGATGCCGAACTTGCCGGCCTGCGCCTGCGCCGCCTCGGGCCGCATGTCTGCGCATGCGACAAGTCGGATGCCGGCGAAGCTCGGCATGTTCTGCATGTAGATCGTCGAGATGTTGCCGCAACCCACGATCCCGACACCGAGCGTCTTCATCGTCGCCATCTCCTCAATTCCAGCTTGCGACAAAATCGCGCGCCCGGCGGGCGAAGCGTGGCAGGTCGTTGGGCTTGTCGTGCTCGGCGACGAGATGTGCGATCTTCGTCTTCGCGATCGCCTGGCGCAGGGTCCCCCAGTCCATTATGCCTTGGCCAGGATCGGCCCAGCCGTCCTCGTCCACGCACTTGCCGGCCGGGGCGAGATCCTTGACGTGGCAGGCGACGACGCGGTCCGCATGCTTCGCGAGTTCTGCGATCGGGTCGCCGCCGCCGCGCGTGACCCAACCGAAATCGGCCTGCCATTTGAGATCGGGAGCCTCCTCGAACATCGCCTCGAGATAGGTCTTTCCTCCGGCGGTCCGCCCGTACTCCCAGGCGTGGTTGTGCCAGCCGAAAGCCAGCCCTTCGCCGGTCACGATACGGCCGATCTTCGCCAGTTCCCTGCCGATGCCGCGCCAGTGCGCCTCGTCACCCTCGCGCTCGCCCATCGGCGGGGCAGGGGCGAAGATCGTGCCGATACCGAGCGTCTTGCACAGGCCGACCGTGCCGGCCGTGTTGGCGCGCAGTCGGTCGAGACCGACATGCGCCGTCGGCGCCGTCATGCCGTGCTTGTCGAGCAGGCGGCGCAGCGTCGCCGTATCGTTGAAAAGACCGCCGAACGGCTCGACCATGCGATAGCCGAGCCCGGCGAGCAGCTCGAACTGCGCCGGGAGGTCTTTATAGAAACGCGCGGAATAGAGCTGGATGGAGAGGCGATCGATCGCTTTCACGTGCTTGCTCCGGACTGATTAGAGTCTCTGGCCGTTCGCGCTGTCGAACAGCGACAGCGAAGGGGCGGGGAAGACGGCGGGCAGCCGGGCGCCGGGGCGCAGCCCCGTATCGCCCGGCATGCGCACCGAGAACGCGGTCCCGGCGGGACTGCGGCACCAGACGAGACTGTCCGCCCCCATCGGCTCGACCAGTTCGACGGCGGCATCGAACGCCGCAGCACCGGCTTCGGCACCGGTCGCGACATGCTCGGGTCGCACACCAAGGACGGCCGGCCCGTCGGCGGGCGAGCCAGCGGCGAAGGAATAACCTCCGAGTGGCACGCGCAATCCACCGCCGACGAACGTGCGGCCGGCTTCGATCGCGCCATCGATGAAGTTCATCGCTGGCGAGCCGACGAACGAGGCGACGAAGCGGTTCTTCGGTTCGCGGTAGATCTTGCCCGGCGTGTCGAGCTGCTGGATCACGCCGCCATGCATGACGGCGATGCGGTCGGCGAGTGTCAGCGCCTCGATCTGGTCGTGCGTGACATAGATCATCGTGGCGCCGAGTTGCTGGTGCAGGCGCTTGATCTCGACGCGCAGTTCGGCGCGCAGCTGCGCATCAAGATTGGACAGCGGCTCGTCGAACAGGAAGACCCCGACCTTGCGGACAAGCGCGCGGCCGATCGCGACGCGCTGGCGCTGACCACCGGAGAGTTCCGAGGGCCTGCGTTCGAGCAGATCGGATATCTTGAGTAGCTGTGCGGCCTCGTCGACGCGCCGCGCGATCTCCGCGGCGGGCATTCCGGCGACCTTCAGGCCGAACGACATGTTGCCGCGTACCGTCATGCGCGGATAGAGCGCGTAGGACTGGAACACCATCGCGATGCCGCGATCCTTGGGCTCTTCCCAAGTGACGTTGCGCCCGCCGATCCAGATCTGGCCGTCCTTGACATCGATCAGGCCTGCGACCGCGTTGAGCAGGGTCGACTTGCCGCAGCCCGACGGCCCGAGAAGGACAAGGAACTCCGACTTCGCGACGTCGAGATCGAGATTTTCGAGCACCTTGACGGTGCCGAACATGATCTTGATGCCGTTGAGAGAGACGTCGCCGCGTTCCATCATTCCCTAACCCTTCACTGCGCCGGCGGCGATGCCGCGCACGAACCAGCGGCCGGACCCGAAATAGACGACCAGCGGGACGAGCGCCGTCAGCATGGTGGCCGCCATGTCGACGTTGTAGGCGCGTTCCCCCTGGGTCGAGTTGACGATGTTGTTGAGCTGCACGGTCATCGGGAGATTCTCGCGCCCGGCAAACACCAATCCGAGGATGAAATCGTTCCAGATGCCGGTGACCTGCAAGATGACGGCAACGACGATCATCGGCACGGCCATCGGCAGCATGATCGACCAGAATATCTGGAAGAACCCGGCGCCATCGACGCGTGCAGCCTTGAACAACTCGGGCGGAAGGCTCGCGAAGTAGTTGCGGAACAGCAGCGTCATGGTCGGCAGGCCGAAGATCGTGTGGATGACGACGATCCCGAACAGTGTCTGGTTGATGCCGGCCATCGAGAAGATGCGGACCAGCGGGTAGATGAATATCTGGTACGGGATGAAGGCGACGACCATCAGCGCGCCGAAGATCAACTCGGCCCCGCGCACGCGCCAGAACGAAATCGCATAGCCTGTCAGCGACCCGACGGCGATCGACACGATTACCGATGGCACCAGGATGCGGATCGAGTTGAAGAAGCCGACCTGGATGCCGTTACAGTTGAGGCCGGTGCAGGCCGAGCTCCAGGCCTTCGTCCAGGCCGCGAAGGTCAGTTCGGAAGGAAGACTCAGGATGTAGCCGCCGCGAATCTCGTCCATGGTCTTCAGCGACGTGACGATCATCACGTAAAGCGGCGTAAGGAAGAACAGTGCCGAGATCGCAAGGAACGCGTAGAGCCCGTAGCGTGCCGGCGACGTGCGTTTGGGCGGCGGCCCGGACGGAATGACGGCGGCGCTCATCGGCGTGTCTCCGCTGCCCGCGCGCGGCTGCGGGCATAGAGCAGAGGGGCTGCTATCGAGACGACCGTGATCAGCATCGAGGTGGCGGCGGCAGCGGCAAGGCCGAGATTGCCGCGCTCGAACAGGTGGTCCATGACGAACTTGGCCGGCACCTCCGAAGCGAGGCCCGGGCCACCGTTGGTCATCGCGACCGCGAGATCGTAGAGCCGCACGACGCTAGCCGACAGCAGGATGCCGGCGGTCGCGAAGCTCGCTCCCAGCATCGGGATCACGATCGATACGTAGGTCCGCCAGGCCGGAACGCCGTCGACGCGCGACGCCTTCCAGATTTCGTCGTCGATTCCGCGCAATCCTGCCAACATGATCGCCATGACGAGGCCTGCGGCATGCCAGATACCGGCGAAGACTAGCGTGTAAATGACCGTTTCCTGCCGGACGATCCAGTCGAACTGGAAATTCTCGAAACCCCAACCGCGGACGAGCTTCTGGATGCCGTGGGTGGGGTTGAGCATCCACTGCCAGGCCAGGCCCGTGACGACGAACGACATCGAAAACGGATAGAGAAAGACCGAGCGCAGCGTGTTTTCGACGCGTATGCGCTGGTCTATGGCGATCGCGAGAAGCAGGCCGACGAGCAGCGAGCCGACGACCATCAGCGTGCCGAAGAGGGCGAGATTCTGGGCGGAGACGAGCCAGCGGTCGTTGTTCAGCAGCGTCTCGTATTGGCGCAGGCCGACGAAGTTCGAATTTGGCAGCATGCGCGACGAGGTGAACGAGATCCAGATCGTCCAGCCCGTGCTGCCGAGATGGGCGACGAGCAGAATCGTCAGTGCCGGGAGCAGCGCCATCGCGGCGACGGCGCGCGAGCCGATTCGGCGTGGAAGCTTGATCATTCTCGGTTCTTTTGCGGCAAGACGCCGTCGCGGGTCGAATCACCCGCGACGGCGCCAGTCTCGGCTCAGTAACGCTGCTTCAGGACGCCGACGACCTTGTCGATGAACTGGTCGGTCGTTGTGCCGGGGCCGTTCCAGAACTGCGAGATCACGTCCTCCATCGCGCCGTTCATTGCCGGCGGGGCCAGCATCTGGACGGACGCGACCTGCTGCGTCTTGTCCTTCATCAATCCGGCCGCCTTCTGCGCGCAGATATCGAGCGCCGAGGTGTCGAGATCGGTGCGCACCGGGATCGAGCCCTTCTTCTGTGCGAACAGGATCTGCGTGTCCGGCTCGAGCATCGTCTTGGCGAGAAGCATCTGCGCGCCGGTCCGGCCCGCGTCCTTCTGCTTGGGGAATGCGAAGACGTCGCCGCCGATCACGTAACCGCCGCCCTTGCTGCCAAACAGCGTGCAGCCGAAGTCCTTGCCAGCAACCTTGTTGGCCGCCGCGAACTCGCCCTTCGCCCAGTCGCCCATCACCTGCATGCCGGCCCGACCCTGGATCACAAGCGAGGTCGCGTCGTTCCAGTTGCGGCCCGGGGACCCGGCATCGACGTAATTCCGCAGTTTCGCGAAGGTCTCGACGGCCGCGCGGAAGTCGGCGCTTCGCGCCGCGGCTTCGGATCGCTGGGTGTAGATGCCGTTCCACACCGCCGGGCCCGCCTTGTCGAGCATGACGGTGTTGAACAGGTCGCGCTCCCAGTTCTTCTGGCCGCTGAAGGCGAGCGGAATGAGGCCGGCTGCCTTGATCTTATCGAGGACGACGATGGCTTCGTCCCAGCTTTTCGGCTCGGTGGCGCCGACCTTCTCGAGTACGGATTTGTTGTACCAGATCCAGTTCTGGCCGTGGATGTTGACCGGAACCGCGTAGAACTTCCCGTTCCTGGAAACGGCGGCAATGATGGATTCGGGCAGGATCGCCTTCCAGTTCTGGGCGGCCGCGACCGAGTCGACATCGGCGAGCAAGTTGTTCTCGACCAGATCGTCGAACTGCTTGCCGGTATTGAACTGCATGGCCGTCGGCGGGTCGCCGCCGACGGTGCGGTTGATCGCCGCCGTACGCGCGTTGGCTCCCCCTGCGATCGCGGTGTCGACCCACGTGCCGCCTGCCTTGGTAAACTGCTCGGCGAAGACGCGCACGGCAGCGGACTCGCCGCCGGACGTCCACCAGTGAATGACTTCGGCGCGCTGCTGCGCGGACGCCGCACCCGCCAGCATGGCGAGGACGGCTGCAGGCACGAGCGCATGGAATCTGGAACGGCCCATTGTTCTCTCCCTTTTTTTGCGTCTTGTTGCATCGATTTTTTGAAATCGATTACATTATTGATACCAGAACTCGCACTCGCCGGCAAGGCCCGCCCGGTTACCGCTGCTGCACTTGCGTAAAGCCGGATTGCGCTTATCCTCGGGAAACATGTCGAAGCCCAAGAAAAACCGAAGGAATGCGGGACCGGCGAAGATCGCCGATGTCGCGCGCATGGCGGGCGTTTCGTCGGCGACGGTCAGCCGGACGCTCGCGAATCCCGGCATCGTGACGGAGAGCACGCGCACCCGAGTCATGGCGGCCGTCCGCAAGAGCGGCTACACGCCCAACATCGCGGCGCGCAACCTGCGCGCGCGCAAGAGCCTGATGGCGCTCGTCGTCGTGCCGAACATCGCCAATCCGTTCTTCGCCGAAGTGCTGCGCGGCATCGACGCGACGCTCTCGGCAAGCGGCTACGGGCTGATCATCGCGAATCTCGACGGGTCGACGGACAAGGAAGCGCGTTACGTCGATCTTGCCGCGGCGGGCCAGGTCGACGGCGTGCTTCTTCTTTGCGGCCATGTCCCGAAGGGTGCCAACCGGTCGCTCGACGACGCCAACGTTCCGATCGTCGCAGTCTGCGAGGTCATTCCCGGCGCCGCCATTCCGCAGGTCGAGGTCGACAATCGGGCCGCATCCAGGGATGCCGTCCGCCATCTCGTGGATCTCGGACATCGGCGGATCGGATACCTGTCCGGGCCGCCGGGCAACGTTCTGGACAAGGCCCGCCGCGCGGGATTCCTGGACGTCCTAGGATCGTCGCGACCGGCAGCGATCTGGGAGGGTGATTTCACGTTCGCTGCCGGCGTGAGGGCCGCGAAGGACCTGATCGGCATGCCGGCGAGCAGGCGACCGACTGCAGTTTTCGCGGCGAACGACGAAATGGCGATCGGATTCCTAAAGACGGTCCATGCGGCCGGCCTGAAGGTGCCTGGCGATATTTCGATCGTCGGTTTCGACGCAATCGAGTACGCGGAGTATTGCGAGCCGACCCTCACGACCGTCTACCAGCCGCGCCTCGAAATAGGCATGCGCGCGGCGGAGCAGCTCGTCCACCTCATGACGGCGCCGGGCATTGGCAGTTCGAACATTATCCGGCTTGAAACGAAACTGCTCGTGCGCGGCAGTACGGGGGCGGTTCCGGCGGCCTGAGCAGTTCGGTATCCGCGTCAGGTCCGCCCGACGCCGCCGCCCTGATATCGGCAATGCACGGTGACGGCGGCATTGCCGATACGTCGCAGGAAGTGGAACGGGATCGCCCGAATCGCCGAAATCGGAAACGGCTCCGTCATCCCCGGTTGTCCATCCATCGATAGTACATGACCGACGGTGCCAGAAACCACGGATTGCCCGTATAGAGCGGCATCGTGGGAAAGTTCAGCCCGTCCAACCCGGTTGCACCGGACTTCAGGCCGAGGATTTTGTGGCCGATCCGCATGCCGAGGAAGCTCGCCATGCCGACACCGGAGCCGCAGTAGCCCATCGCATAGTGCATGCCGTCATGCGTGCCGGTATGCGCCAGCTCGTCGAACGTATAGGCGACCAAGCCGCACCAGGAATGGCTGATCCGAGTGCCGGCGAGTTCGGGGAACAGACGCACCATCTCGGCATGCAGCTTGGGGCCGCTGACGCGGGGATCCGTCTCGCTGTGCGAAACGCGTCCGCCGAACAGGATGCGGCGTCGGTCCGGCGAGGCGCGGTAGTAGTAGACGACTTTTCGCGTGTCGCTGACGATCCGGTTCTTCGGCATCACGCGCGCCATGATCTCGGCCGGGATTTCTTCGGTCGCGATGATGTAGCTGCCGATCGGGATGACGCGCCGGCGCAGCCAGGGCGTCAGCTTGCCGGTATATCCGTTCGTCGCGATCACGATGTCGCGTGCGCGGATCTTGCCGCGCGGCGTGACAACCGTGAAGCCGTCGGCGTCGCGTTCGATGCCGATCGCAGGCGTGTGCGCGTAGACGGCGGCGCCCGCTTCCTGCACCCGCGCGAGCAGGCCCGCGTGATAGCGGGCAGGATCGACCGACGCGTGGGCCGTCAGAACCACACCGCCGTGATAGACGTCCGTCCCGAGTTCGCGACGCTGCTCGGCGCGCGGCACGATCTCGACAGGCACTTCGAAGCCTTTCGGTTGGTTCGCCATCTGGCGCGCGAGCGCTTCGTATTGGGCCGGATTGTGGGCCGCGTGGAAACGGCCGGCTACGTGGAAATCGCAGTCGATTCGCTCGTTGCGGACGAAATCGCCGAGCCAGGTCAGAGAATTGCGTCCGTCGCGGAGTATCTGCGCGGCTGTTTCAGGACCGTGCCGGCGTACGAGTTCGGCATGGCCGGGTTTGACGCTGGTTGAGACCTGCCCGCCGTTGCGCGTGCTGCAGCCCCAGCCTGCGTCCTCGGCGTCGAGCACGACCGTGTGCCGGCCGCCGCGCGCCGTCTGAAGTGCTGCATTGAGCCCGGTATATCCGGACCCGACGACGAGCACATCGGTCTTAGTCGGAAGCGGCACTGGCACGATCGATGGGCGCGGCGCGTGCCCCCACCAGTAGGGTGTGGTCTTGAAGTCGTCTGCGAAGATGCTGTTCGTCATCGGGACAGGCTCTTTCCTAGCACGAGGTCGGCGCCTTTTTCGGCAACCATGATCGTCGGCGCGTTCGTGTTCCCCGACGTGACGGTCGGAAAGACCGACGCGTCGATCACGCGCAGGCTATCGATCCCCTTGACGCGCAACGACGCGTCGACGACATCGGATCGTGGATCGTTGCCCATCCGGCACGTGCTGACCGGATGGAACACGGTCGAACAGCGTCGCCGGATATCGGCGAGATGCTCCTCGTCGGTCCGGATATCTAGGCCCGGCAGCATTTCTGTCTCGATGACGGCGCGCAGTGCAGGTGTCTCGGCCAGCCGCCGGAGCAGCTTTGCACCGTCGATCATTTCCGCCCTGTCGTGTTCGGTCGACAGCGAGTTCGGGAAGATCGCCGGCGGCGCAGCCGGATCGCGCGACGCGATCTCTAGATGGCCGCGGCTGGTCGGTCGGCAGGGCTGGGCACTCAGCAGAAAGCCCGGGAACGGATCGGGGCGCATCAGCGGCCGCATTCCCGGCGGCGTGCGCGTATAGCTGAGCGGCGAGAAATAGAGCTGGATGTTCGGCCGATCGAGCCCGGTGCGCGAGCGCACGAAACCGCCGCCTTGGTTGACACTGAGTGCCAGCGGCCCGTTGCGGCAGAACGCATATCTGAACGCTGCCGCAATCTTGCCGGACCACGAGCCGAACGTCTGGTTCAGCGTCGGGACGCGCGCCCGATAAAGATGATCGACGCAAAGATGGTCCTGGAGATTGCGGCCGACGCCGGGGCTGTCATGCACGACGGCAAGTCCGTGTGCCTTCAGGAGCGCTGCCGGTCCGACGCCCGAAAGCTGGAGAAGTTTGGGCGAGTTGATGCTGCCGGCTGCGAGCAGCACCTCGCGTCGCGCACGTGCGGAACGGCGATCGTCGCCTTTCAAGTACTCGATGCCGCACGCGCGGCGGCCGTCGAACTCGATGCGGGTCGCGAGCGCCCGTGTTTCCACCATGAGATTGGCGCGTCGCATGCCCGGACGAAGATAGGCCCGTGCGCTGGACAGGCGCCGGCCGCCCTTTGTGGCGATCCGGTAGATGCCAACGCCTTCGGGATCGCCAGAGTTGAAATCGGGATTGAACGCGAAGCCGGCTTCGCGGCCTGCCGCCAGAAACGAGGCGCATAACGGGTGAACGTCGGCGGCGACGTCGTTGCCCGCGATCTGGCGTTCGGCGCGTTCGAAATACGGCCACACTTCTTCGCCGGACCAACCGGAATTGCCGTCGGCCGCCCAGTCGTCGAAATCCCGCCTGTGTCCGCGGACATGGACCATCGCGTTGATCGAGCTCGATCCGCCGAGGACCTTTCCGCGCGGCCAGTAGCCGCGACGGTTCCCGAGTTCCGGATCCGGCTCCGTGCGGAACATCCAGTTCACGTCGGGATCGAAGAACGACATGCCGTAGCCGATCGGCACCTGGATCCGAAAGCGCCGGTCGGTCCCGCCGGCCTCGAGAAGCAGGACGCTGAAACGGCCCTCCTCGCTGAGGCGATTCGCGAGCACGCAACCGGCCGAACCCGCACCGACGACGATGTAGTCGACCTCGATCATGCGCCGACGGTCCCATCGAATTGGTCCGGCCGCGAGGTCCAGTCTGGAGAGACTTTCATACCATTCTGCGGCGCGACTGGCGCGCTAGGGTTTCGAGGGCCGGTGCAAGCTTCGCGATCCCTTCCTTGATGTCGCGGGGCCCCACCGCGCCGAAGCCGAGCACCAGTCCGTTGTCCTTCGTCGGCGAGATCGAGAAGCGGGCAATCGGCGAGACGACGACGCCTCTTTCGGCGGCCGCGTCGGTCGCGGCGCGTTCGGATATTCCCTTCGCAAGTCGGCCAATCGTGTGGAGGCCACTCTCGGTCGGCACGACGTCGAGAAGCCCACCCAGTTTCCGGCGCGATTCCTCGCAGAGTGCCGCGTGCCGTTCGGCATAGACGCGCCGCATGCGCCGGACATGCGTTGCGAAATAGCCTTCGTGGATGAAGTCCGCGACGATTGCCTGCACGCTGGTCGGCACACCCTGGATGAAGGATGCCGAGATGCGCTCGAACGTCTCGACGAGCGTGGGGGGCACCAGCATGAAACCCAGCCGCAGCGCTGGAAAGAGCGACTTGCTGAACGTGCCGACATAGATCACGAGCCCGGTCTGGTCGACGCTCTTGAGCGTCGGAAGAGGGCGGCGCCCGAAGGAGAATTCGCCGTCGTAGTCGTCCTCGATGATCCAGGCGCCGGCCTGTTCGGCGGCTCGCAGCAACGCGAAACGGCGTTCGAGGCTCATGATATGCCCGAGCGGCTGCTGGTGCGACGGCGTGACGAAGGCAAGGCGGAACTTGGCACTCTGCCGCAGGCCCTCGTCGACCCGGAGCCCTTCGCGGTCGATGGGTACCGGCACGAGATCCGCACCGCACGCGACCAGTCCGTTGCGCGCGCCGATGGCGCCCGGGTTCTCGAACCAGACCTTGTCGCCCGGATTTAGAAGGGCCGCTCCGATCTGGTAGAACGCCTGCTGCGCGCCACCGACGACGAATATCTGGTCCTTGTCGCAGGAGATGCCCCGGTTCCCGCGCAGATGCGTCGCGATGGCCTCGCGCAGGCGCGGATGGCCGTAGGGCTCGCCATAGCCCATGACGTCGTCGCGTGCGCCGCGCCAGTGCCTAGCCGCGACGCGGGCCCACTGTGCCATCGGGAAGGCGTCGTAGGCGGGCAGGGCGGTCACGAAGGCGCGCGGTCGATGGGGCAGGCGCTCGCGCCGGGAGAAATGCGCGAAGGCCCAGCCCATCGCCCGCGAGAGCTGCGGCTGCTTCTGCTGGACGGGGGCCTTGCCGGATTTCGGCTGCTGCTGCGGCCGCTCGGTGCGCAGCGCGTCGCTGACGAAGCTGCCCGAGCCGACGCGCGAGACGATCAGGCCCTCGGCGAGCAGGCGCTCGAACGCCTCGATGACGGTCGTGCGCGAGATACCGAGATCGCGCGCCAGCGTGCGCGTTGCCGGAAGACGCACGCCGGTAGCGATTCCGCCGGCCAGCATCAGTTCTCGCAGCCCGACATAGAGCTGCGTGCCGATCGGGCGAGAGGATGCGGTATCGATCTGGATGCCGAGCAGCAACGCTCCGCCTGCCCGCTTCACCATCGCATCCACCCCGTCATTGTCCGCCGCTTCAGAATGGTATCATGGAAATTATAGATTGGACCTACGAATGCGGCCATTGAGCGCCGAAGATCGCGCCCATCGTCACCTCGGACACGGCGCACCATGAAAATCCGCAAGATCGAGACCTTCTGCAATGCGTTCGTCGGTTTCGTGCGCGTGACGGCGGAGGATGGCGTCGCGGGCTGGGGGCAGGTCTCGGCGTACAACGCGGACATTACGTCGTTGATCCTCCACAGGCAGGTCGCGCCCTGGTCGCTTGGCCGCGATTGCGCCGATATCGCGGGAACCATCGATTTGATCCCGGAACGCGAGCACAAGTTTCCCGGTAGCTATCTCTGCCGGGCGATGACCGGGCTCGATACCGCGTTGTGGGACATGGCGGGAAAGCGCGCGAAGAAAAGCGTGTGCGAACTGATCGGTGGCACACCGGGCCGCCTGCGTGCCTATGCGTCATCGATGAAGCGCGACATCAGTGCTCGCGACGAGGCAGACCGGTTCCTCCGCCTGCGCGACCGCCACGGGTTCGACGCGTTCAAGTTCCGCGTCGGTGCGGAGTACGGCCACGATGTCGACGAATGGCCTGGCCGGACCGAGGAGATCGTCCCGACGGTACGCAAGGCGCTGGGCGACAAGGCCGACCTGCTGGTCGATGCCAACAGCGCCTTCTCGCCCAAGCGGGCCATCGAAGTCGGACGGATGCTCGAAGCGAACGGGATCGGACATTACGAGGAGCCGTGCCCGTACTGGGAGCTCGAACAGACCCGGGAAGTGCGCGAAGCGCTTTCGCTCGATGTCACCGGCGGCGAGCAGGACTGCTACATTCCGATCTGGCGTCACATGATCGAGATGGGCGCCGTCGATATCGTGCAGCCCGACGTCTGCTATCTCGGCGGCATGGTGCGCACGCTCCGCGTTGCTGCGATGGCCCATGCGGCAGGGATTCCGTGCACGCCGCACAGCGCGAATCTCTCGATGGTCACGCTGTTCACGATGCACCTGCTCCGCGCCATCCCGAACGCGGGCAAATATCTCGAATTCTCGATCGAGGGTCCCGACTACTACCCGTGGCAGGACGGCCTGTTCCGCAAGTCGCCCTACGACGTCGTCGACGGGCATGTCCGCGTCACGGACGAGCCGGGCTGGGGGGTCGAGATCGATCCCGCATGGCTCGACAAGGCGACCTACCAGTCGAGCGAGGTCGCGGCCTGATGCCGGCGGACTTCGCCGAGCTGACGGCCGAAGCGCTGGCGACGGGCACCCTGTCGGGTCTCCCCGACCGCCACGTGATCGACGGAACTGCGGTGCCGACCGCGTCGGGGCGGCGGCTGGATGTCTTCGATCCGGGGACCGGCCGGGTGTTCGCCCAGGTCGCCGCGGGTGATGCGGCAGATGTCGATGCGGCCGTCCTAGCGGCACGGCGCGCGCTCAGGGGCCCGTGGGGGCGGATCGTTCCGGCGGAGCGCGGGCGAATTCTCGCGCGTGCTGCCGCCATGATCCGGGCGGAGGCCGAACGCCTGTCGGTCGTCGAGACGCTGGATTCCGGCAAGCGCCTTGCCGAGGCGAAGGGCGACGTCGCGGGTGCCGCGCGGGCGTTCGAATACTATGCCGGTGCGTGCGACAAGCTGCAGGGCGAGAGCATCCCGCTGGGGCCCGACTATCTCGCCTATACGCTCAACGAACCGGCGGGCGTGGCCGCACAGATCATTCCGTGGAACTATCCGATTTCGACATTGGCGCGCGGATTGGCACCCGCGCTTGCGGCCGGATGCACCGTCGTCGCCAAGCCCGCCGAGCAGACGCCGCTGACGGCCTTGATGCTTGCCGATCTCCTGCTGCGTGCCGGACTTCCGGCCGGCGTGTTCAACGTTGTTACCGGAACGGGTGTCGAGGCGGGTGCACCGCTGGCGGCGCATCCGG
Source organism: Tagaea sp. (assembly GCA_965279565.1). Taxonomy (GTDB): domain Bacteria; phylum Pseudomonadota; class Alphaproteobacteria; order CACIAM-22H2; family CACIAM-22H2; genus Tagaea. Next base: position 2,449,150 of record OZ257249.1, read on the forward strand.
GCATCGATCACATCACGTTTACAGGGTCCGTCGCGACCGGCATCGGCGTGATGCGTGTTGCCGCCGCCAACGTCACGCGGCTGGTGCTCGAGCTTGGCGGCAAGTCGCCGGTGGTCGTTCTGGCCGATGCTGACCTTGATGCCGCGCTCGAAGGGGTGCTGGGCGCGATCTTCGAGAATGCCGGGCAGATCTGCTCGGCCGGTTCGCGCCTGATCGTCGAACGGCGTGTTCATGCCGCCTTCGTCGAGCGAATTGCCGAACGCGCGCGCGCCATGAAGCTCGGTCACGGGCTTCGGGCATGCGACATGGGCCCCGTCAACTCGCCGCTGCAGATCGACCGCATCGCCGGCTTCGTGGATCGTGCGAAGGCGCGCGGCGCCGGCCTGCTGTGCGGCGGCCAGCGCGACGTCGATCCGGAAAGCGGCCGCGGCTGGTTCTTCCAGCCGACGATCCTCGACGATCTGGCGCCGGATGACGAGGCGGTGACCTCGGAAATATTCGGGCCGGTCCTGGCAGTGCAGGTTGCCGACGATGTGGCGCACGCGGTCGAACTCGCCAACGGAACAGAGTTCGCGCTTGTGGCCGGCATTTACACGAAGGATTTCGCTACAGCGCACCGGCTGGCGCGCGAGATCGACGCCGGGCAGGTTTACATCAACGAATACTTCGCCGGTGGCATCGAAACGCCCTTCGGCGGCAACCGCAAATCGGGGTTCGGGCGCGAGAAAGGCCTCGAGGCCCTGCGCAGCTACTGTAGGGTCAAGAGCGTGGCGGCGCGCCTGTAAATGGTATTGCCGGCAGTTCTAAATGGCCCTGTTCTACCGACCAAAATAGCGCCGACACTTGTCGACGCATCAAAAGGAGGCCCGCCATGAGCAAGAAGCCAATAGCCTTTTCGATCTTCGCCGCCGTCGTGATGGGGAGTGCGGCACTCGTGTCCACGACGCGCAATGCGGACGCCCAGACGATCACGGTCGTTTCCTTCGGCGGTTCCTATCAGGACGGCCAGAGCAAGGCGCTGTTCCAGCCGGGCGCGAAGGCGCTAGGCATTACGGTGAAGGAAGAGACCTACACGGGCATCGCCGACCTGCGGCTGAAGGTGCGGGCGAATGCCGTGACTTGGGACATCGTCGCCAGCGGCTCCGGCAGTGCGGCGCGCGCGGGTGCGGAAGGCATCCTCGAGAAGCTCGACTACAAGGTCATCGACACGAAGGACTTCCTGCCGAATCTCGCCGGCGAGTATTGCGTCGGCGGTGACGTGTTCTCGACCGTCCTCGCCTGGAACACGAAGACCTACGGCAACAACGGCCCCCAGAGCTGGGCTGACTTCTGGGACGTCAAGAAGTTCCCCGGCAAGCGTTCGTACCGCAAGGGCGTGGCGGGCGCTCTCGAGCCGGCCCTGATGGCCGACGGCGTCGCGCCGGCGGACGTCTACAAGGTGCTGGGCGCGCCCGGCGGCATCGAGCGCGCGATCAAGAAGGTCAAGGAACTGAAGCCGCACGTGGCCGTGTGGTGGTCGTCCGGCGCGCAGCACGCGCAGCTGATGAAGGACGGCGAGGTCGACATGATCACCGGCTGGAACGGTCGTTTCGACGTGGTCGCGAAGGACGGTGCGCAGGTCGCCTATACGTTCAACCAGGCGCTGCTCGATTACGACTGTTTCGCCATCCCGAAGGGCGCGCCGAACAAGGATCTCGCGATGAAGTTCCTCGCCGAGATCAGCAAGCCGCAGTACCAGGCGGAGTTCACCAAGTACATCACGTACGGTCCGACCAACAAGAAGGCCTACGATCTGGGCGCGATCGACGCTGCCTACGCCAAGCGGCTGCCGTCGCATCCGGACAATGCGGCCAAGCAGGTGACGGTCGATCTCGACTGGTACATCAAGTTCGAGGCGCAGGCCGCCGCCGCCTACGAGAACATGCTGACCGAGTAGTCGGTTGACGGAATGCGGCACGCCCGGCGCGCCGCATTCCGTTTCCGCCGGACGATGGATAGAGTGTGGAAATGGCCCGCGACGCAGCACTCCCGATCGCCATCCGGCAGCTGACCAAGAATTACGGCAATCTCCGGGTTCTCGACTCGGTCGATCTCGACATCCGCAGCGGCGAGTTCCTCACGCTTCTAGGCCCGTCCGGATCCGGCAAGACGACATTGCTGATGATGCTGGCCGGCTTCGTTCGGCCCGATCACGGAAGCCTGAAGTTCGGCGACCGCGAAGTCGTCCGGCTGGCGCCCCACAAGCGTGATGTCGGGATGGTGTTCCAGAACTACGCGCTGTTCCCGCACATGGATGTGGCGGCAAACATCGCGTTTCCGTTGAAGCTTCGCGGCATCGGCGGCGACGAGATCGTCCGGCGCGTGACGCAGGCGCTCGAGCTCGTCAAGCTCGGCGGCTACGGCGCACGGCGGATCGACCAGCTTTCCGGCGGCCAGCGCCAGCGCATCGCGCTCGCACGCGCGATCGTCTTCGAGCCGCGCATTCTCCTGATGGACGAACCGCTGTCCGCCCTCGACAAGCAGCTGCGCGAGCATATGCAGATCGAGCTGCGCCAGCTTCACGAACGCCTCGGAATGACGACGGTCTACGTCACGCACGACCAGCGCGAGGCGCTGACGATGTCGGATCGGATCGCGGTCATCGACCAGGGCCGCATCATGCAGATAGCACCGCCGCGCGATCTCTACGAGCGCCCCGCCAACAGGTTTGTCGCCGAGTTCATCGGCGAGTCGACGTTTGTGCCCGTCGATGTCGCGGACGGCGAATGCCGCCTCGACGGAATGAAGCTGCGCTTGGCAATACCGCCGTCCGGGCAGGGGCGACGGCTTCTGATGATCCGGCCTGAGCGTCTGGCGATTCTCGGCGACGGATCGACGGACGACATGAACGTCCTTCCCGCGACGGTGCAGGCCGCCATCTATCAGGGCGACAGCGTGCTGCTGCACGCGTCGATCGGCGGCGGAACGAGCATCGCGGTGCGGGGGGCGGCTTCGGGTCGACTGCCAGCCGCTGGCGACAAGCTCCGCCTTGGCCTGCGTCCGGTCGATACCTATCTTCTCGACGAAGGCGGGGCATCGCCTTGACCGAGGTTGCACCCAACGCGGTCGGTCTGCGCCGCGACGCGTTCTTCGAGCGGCTTGCGCTGTTCGGGCTCAGCGGCCCCGCCGTTGTGCTGGTCTTCGTGACGATGGTTCTCCCGGTCGGCTGGCTCTTCTGGCTTTCGTTCCTCGACGATGCCGGCGCGCTCAGCCTCGAGCACTATCGCCGAATGATCGAGCAGCCGTCCTACGGCCGCACGTTCCGGACGACCTTCGAGATCAGCCTCCTGACTACCGGCATTTGCGTGGCACTCGGCTATCCGCTCGCCTACGTGCTGTCGCAGTTGCCGCGGCGCGCCGCGAACCTCTGCATGATCGCCGTGATGCTACCGTTCTGGACATCGCTTCTCGTCCGGACTTACGCGTGGCTCGTGCTCCTCCAGCGGCGCGGCGTCGTCAATACCTGGGGGATCAAGCTCGGCCTTTGGGACGAGCCCCTGACGCTCGTGAACAACCTGAACGGTACGCTGATCGGAATGGTCCACATCATGCTGCCGTTCCTCGTGCTGCCGGTCTACGGATCGATGCGCGCGATCGACCGGGATTTCCTCAAGGCTGCCGCCAATCTGGGCGCAAGCCCGGTCCGGGCGTTCTGGCAGGTCTTCCTGCCGCTTTCGATGCCGGGCCTCGTCGCGGGAATCCTCATCGTCTTCATCCTGTGCCTCGGATTCTACGTCACGCCGGCCGTTCTCGGCGGCGGCAAGGTCACGATGGTGGCCAACCGGATCGCGACGGACATCGAGGTGTTCTTCAACTGGGGGGCGGCGAGCGCGCTCGGCGTCGTGCTATTCGTGCTGACGATGATTCTCCTGTACGCCGCGGCGCGGCTCGTCGGGCTCAACCGCGTGCTCGGCGGGAGCGATACATGAGCTGGCTGGACAAGGCCGCGAGCGAGACACAGATCACGCACCGGCACCGGCTCTGGCTCTACGTGCTTGCGGCACTCGTGATGATCTTCCTGATGCTGCCGACGCTCATCGTCATCCCGATGTCCTTCTCGGAATCGCAGTATCTGGAGTTCCCGCCGCGCGAATGGTCGCTGCGCTGGTACCGGAACTATTTCGGGTCCGTTTCCTGGATGCAGGCGACCGCGACGTCCTTCAAGGCCGGCGTCCTGACGATGCTCGTCGCCACGGTCGTCGGAACGATGGCCGCCTATGGGCTGCACACGTCGCGCTTCCGTTGGACCGGTCCGGTCGTGGCGCTGCTGCTGACGCCGATCATCGTTCCGGTGATCCTCGTCGGCATTGGTGTTTTCTATGCGTATGTGCGGCTGGGCCTCGTCAATACCCTGACCGGCATCGTCCTGGCGCACAGCATGCTCGCCATTCCGCTGGTCGTGATGGTCGTCTCGTCGGCGCTCAAGAGTTTCGACATGAATCAGGAACTGGTCGCCCGCAGTCTCGGCGCTTCGCGTCCGCGCGCCTTCTTCCTCGTCACGCTGCCGCAGATCCGCTTTGCCGTGATCACCGGGGCAGTGTTGGCATTCCTGACGTCGTTCGACGAGGTCATCGTCGCGCTTTTCGTTTCCGGCGGCCCGAATTCGACGCTGACTCGCAACATGTTCGCGGCGCTGCGCGACCAGATCGATCCGACGATCGCGGCGATCTCGACGCTGGTGGTTCTGCTCACGTCAGCCCTGCTGGCCCTGTCCCAGCTATTCGGAAAATCGGGAAACTGACGCGCGGCGTCAGCGGGCGGGCGTGATGCGGACCAGTGCGCCGTTCTGGGCGTCTGTCAGGATCATGATCGAGCCGTCCTTCGCGACCTTGACGTCGCGGATCCGCGCGAAGCCCTGAAGGTAGCGAGCTTCGCCCGTCACGCGACCGCCTTCCAGCGTGAGCCTGACCAGCGTCCGGCTCACGAGGCCGCCGATCAGCACGCTGCCGCGCCACGAGGCGAACATGTCGGCTCCGTAGAAGGCCATCCCGCTCGGCGCAATGACAGGATCCCAATAGTAGACAGGCTGTTCCATGCCATCGCGCGCGGTCTGGCCCGTACCGATGGTGCGGCCGCTGTACTCGACGCCATAGGTGATCGTCGGCCAGCCATAGTTACGCCCGGCTTCGGGGCGATTGAGTTCGTCGCCGCCGCGTGGGCCGTGCTCGACGGTCCACAGTGCGCCGTCGAGTCCGATCGCGGCGGATTGCAGGTTGCGATGGCCGTAGGACCAGATCTCGGGACGTCCGCCGGGGACCGCAGGATTGCCTGCCGCCGGTCCGCCGTCGGGATCGATGCGCAACACCTTGCCGAGATGCGTGCCGACGTCCTGCGCAAGCTGCCGCGGCTCGGGATGCGACCGCTCGCCCGTCGTGACGAAGAGCGCACCGCCCCGGTCGAAAGCGAGGCGCGAGCCGAAATGATAGGTCGACTGCCAGGCCGGGTGCTGCCGGAACAGGACGCGCACTTCGGAGAGTGCTGCCCCGTCGGCCGATAGCACGCCGGTCGCGACCGCGGTGCCGTTGGCGCCGCCCCCGCGCGCCTCGGCATAACTCCACCAGACACGCCGGGTCCGGGCGAAATCGTCGCGAACGACCACGTCGAGCAGGCCACCCTGTCCGCGCGAATCCACCTCCGGGACATTGCGGATCGGCTCCGACTTGCTTCCGTCTGCGCCGACAATCCGCATCCGGCCCGGCTTTTCCGTCACCAGCCATTTTCCGTCGGGCAACTGGACCATGCCCCAAGGGTTGACGAGCCCGTCCGCGACGATGGTGGTCCGGAGCTGCGTCTCGTCGCGGATCACCGGCGCGCGGGTCTGCCCTGCGAAAGCCGGTTGCTGGCCGGGCGCGTTCGGCGGGGCCGCATTGAAGTCCTGCGCTGCGGCATGGCCGGAGAGTGCAAGAAAAGCCGCAAGCGCGAGCGCCGGCAGCGGAATGCACCAATCAGTTCCTCGCATGCCATCCTCCGACTTTTCCGGTCGCTTCGTCAGGATATGGGTGGGCGCGCCGTCAAATCCAGTATGGAAGTCGGCGGCACGCCGGGACTATAAGTCGCCGCCACTTTCCCTCCTGCGCCCCTTTTGCCCGGTACCGAATGATCCGCCTCGACAATGTCAGCAAGCAGAACGGCCAGCAGATCCTTTTCATCGAGGCGTCCGCCTCCCTCCTGAAGGGGGAGAAGGCCGGGCTTGTCGGCCCCAACGGCTCCGGAAAGACCACGATCTTCCGGATGATCGCCGGGCAGGAGGAACCCGACGAAGGACAGGTCGCCGTCGATCGGGGCATCAGCATCGGCTATTTCAGCCAGGATGTCGGCGAGATGTCCGGTCGCAGTGCGGTTTCCGAGGTCATGGCCGGAGCCGGTGCCGTCAGCGACGTGGCCGCAGAGTTGAAGCAGCTCGAAGCACGTCTCGGCGATCCGGACCAGGCCGGCGATTTCGAGACGGTCATCGAGCGATTCGGCGAGGTGCAGGCCCGTTTCGAGGAACTGGGCGGCTACGAGCTGGAGAGCCGCGCGCGCGAGACGCTTGCCGGCCTCAGCTTCAGCCAGGAGATGATGGACGGCGACGTGGGCGCGCTTTCGGGTGGCTGGAAGATGCGCGTGGCGCTGGCCCGCATCCTGCTGATGCGGCCCGACGTGATGCTGCTCGACGAGCCGAGCAACCATCTCGATCTGGAAAGCCTCATCTGGCTGGAAGGCTTTCTCAAGGGATACGACGGGGCGCTGATGATGACCTCGCACGACCGCGAGTTCATGAACCGCATCGTCACGAAGATCGTCGAGATCGACGGCGGGTCGCTGACGACCTATTCCGGCGACTACGAGTTCTACGAACAGCAGCGCGCGCAGAACGAAAAGCAGCAGCAGGCCCAGTTCGACCGGCAGCAGGCCATGCTCGCCAAGGAAATCAAGTTCATCGAACGCTTCAAGGCCCGCGCGTCGCACGCCGCACAGGTGCAGAGCCGAGTGAAGAAGCTCGAAAAGATCGACCGCGTCGAACCGCCCAAGCGCCGGCAATCGGTCTCGTTCGAGTTTCCGGCCGCACCCCGTTCTGGCGACGACGTCGTGAACCTGCGCAACGTGTACAAGCGCTACGGAAACCGGGTCATCTACGAGGGCCTAGATTTCATGGTCCGGCGTAAGGAACGTTGCTGCGTGATGGGCATCAACGGTGCGGGCAAGTCGACGCTGCTGAAACTCGTAACCGGCACGACGCAGCCTGACGAAGGCACGGTCACGCTGGGCGGCAGCGTGAAGATGGGGTATTTCGCGCAGCACACCATGGAACTGCTGGATGGCGAGCGTACCGTCTTCCAGTCGCTCGAAGACTCGTTCCCGCGGGCAGGACAGGGATCGCTGCGCACGCTGGCCGGCTGCTTCGGCTTCTCCGGCGACGAAGTCGAGAAGAAGTGCCGGGTACTGTCGGGTGGCGAGAAGGCCCGGCTCGTCATGGCCAAGATGCTCTACGACCCGCCAAATTTTCTCGTCCTCGACGAACCGACGAACCATCTCGACATGGCGACGAAGGAAATGCTGATCGCCGCCCTGTCGGAATACGAAGGCACGATGCTCTTCGTCTCGCACGACCGGCACTTTCTGGCAGCATTGTCGAACCGGGTGCTCGAGCTCACACCCGAAGGCATTCATCGCTACGACGGCGGATATACCGAGTATGTAGCCCGCTCCGGCCACGAGGCCCCCGGCCTTCACGCCTGAATCTGTGTGGAATCATACACTTCGTGGCATTCCGACGGACGGCATGTCCCGTGCAAGACACTGGTGATGCCGGTCCAGGGCCCTGAAATCACGATCGTTCTTGTCGATGCCGATGCGTCGCGCGCCGCGATGCTGCGCACCGCATTGACGGGATCCGGCTACCGGATCGTCGCGGTCGTCGGTCCGGGTGACGACCTCGTCGCGGCGATGCGCCAGCACCGGCCGGGGCTCGTGATCGTCGATATCGAATCGCCGGACCGCGACACGCTCGATTCGATGCGTGCGCTTGCCGAAGACCGGATGCAGCCCATCGTCATGTTTGTCGATGAGACGGACGAGGCCGCGACGGTCGAGGCGATCCGTGCCGGCGTTTCGGCCTATATCGTGGACGGGCTTTCGGCCAATCGCGTCAAGCCGATCCTCGACGTCGCGATCGCACGCTTCCGCGAGCACGAGCGGCTCAAGCGCGAGCTCGACGACGCACGCGAGAGCCTCGAGGAGAGAAAGGTCATCGAGCGCGCCAAGGGCATCCTGATGGAAAGCCGGAAGCTCGGCGAGGATGCCGCGTACAAGACCCTTCGCAAGCTCGCGATGGACCGCAAGCAGCGGCTGGCCGACGTCGCAAAAGAACTGATCGAGTTCGCGCTGGTGCTGAAGCGCTGAGCGCACGCCTTTTGTGCACTGCAAAATAATTAGCCACGATCACGCGCGACAGCGTCGGTTTCGCGACTCGACGCAGCTCGATGTCATCAACGTCTACTCACTGATATCGCGGGAAATTCCGACTCTTCGACGAAGCTGGCATGACGGTTGCTGAGTAGATGCCGTGCGGGTCCGCCGGTCGGCAATGGCGCTGGCAGTCGGTCGCACCTCATTCAGGGCGAAAGCCCTCGGGACAACGGCGTCCCGCAGATCTGGTTGGAGCGCTTCAAGCGGCTCCGACGCGGACTCTGCGGGGCGCCGTTTTCGTTTCGGGTCGGAGCGCAATGGCGGGCATGTCGGGCATCGAGAAACGGAAAGTCACGCTGGGGTTCGTACCCCTGACGGACTGCGCGCCGCTGGTCGTCGCGCGCGAGAAGGGCTTCTTCGAGCGGCACGGACTGGATGTCGAACTGTCGCGCGAGGCGTCCTGGGCGACGGTGCGCGACAAGGTCGCCGTGGAAGCGATCGACGGCGCCCAGATGCTTGCCGCGATGCCGCTCGCGGCGACACTCGGTCTCGGCGGGTTCCGCACGCCGATGGTCGTCGGCCTGTCGATGAACCTCAACGGCAACTCCGTGACGCTGTCGACCGAACTCTGGTCCGAGATCGAAGCGCACGCCACCGGGCCGCTGGAAGGTGCCGCCGCCATCGGCGCTGCCTTGCGTCGCGCGATCGAACTGCGCGCCGGCCGCCTCCAGCCGCGCCTTCGCTTCGCCGTCACATTCCCGTACTCGAGCCACAACTATCTCCTGCGCTACTGGCTTTCGTCCGCCGGGATCGATCCCGACCAGGATGTGCGGCTTGTCGTCGTGCCGCCGCCGCGCATGGTCGAACATCTGCTCGAGGGCGCCATTGACGGATACTGCGTGGGGGCGCCCTGGGGCCAGCGCGCGGTCGATCTGGGTGTGGGGCGCGTCGTGCTTTCCACGCACGAGATCTGGAATTGCCATCCCGAGAAGGTTTTCGGCACGACGCGCAGCTGGGCCGAGCGGCACCCGAACACGCATCAGGCGCTCGTGATGGCGCTGATCGAGGCGTGCCGGTGGCTCGACGAACCGGCGAATCGTTCGACCGCGGCACGGCTCGTCGCCACGCCCGACTATGTCGACGCGCCCGTCGAACTTGTTTCGGCGACGCTGAACGGGCAGGTCCTGGTCTCTTCCGGCCTTGCGCCACGCTCGTTCCCCGACTTCCACGTCTTCTTCCGTTACGCCGCGACGTTCCCCTGGCGCAGCCAGGCGCTGTGGACGCTCGCCCAGATGCGTCGTTGGGGCCAGCTTGCCGATGGCGTCGATCTCGAGGCGACGGCCGATGCGGTCTACCGCCCGGACATCTATCGCGCCGCCGCGCGTCGTCTCGGCATTGCGGCCCCCGACGTCGACTACAAGACCGAAGGCACGCATTCGACCATCCACACGCTTGCCGAGGGTGCCCAGAAATTCGCACTCGGTCCCGACCTCCTGTGCGACGGGGCGGTCTTCGATCCGACCGATCCCGTCGTGCGCGAAGCCCTTGCTGCCCCGCAGCCACCGACAAACTGAAGGAGCCCGACAACATGACCCGCAAGAAGACGATCGCCACCGGCATTTCCCGCCGTAGCCTGCTTCGCGGATCCGCCGCGACCGCCGCCCTGTTCGCAGCAGCCCGTGCGGCATTCCCGGCTGGCGCGTTCGCGCAGGGCGCGGGCCCGGAAACCAAGAAGGCCATTCTCGGCTACATCGCGCTGACGGACTCGGCCCCGCTGATTATCGCGAAGGAGCAGGGGCTGTTCGCGAAGCACGGTGTCCCCGACGTGGAGGTCTCGAAGCAGGCTTCCTGGGGTGCGACGCGCGACAACATCGTGCTCGGTGGCGAACGCAACGGCATCGACGGCGCGCATATCCTTCGTTCGTTCGTGCAGCTGATCACGACGGGCTCGGTCACGCAGAACAACGTTCCCACGCCGATCTACACCCTTCTCAATCTCAACGAGGACGGCCAGGCGATTTCGGTCTCGAACGAGTACAAGGACCTCAAGATCGGCAAGGACTCCTCGCCGCTGAAGGCCGCTTTCGAGCGCAAGAAGGCGCGCGGCGGCGAACTCACCGCGGCCATGACGTTCCCCGGTGGAACGCACGATCTTTGGATCCGCTACTGGCTTGCCGCCGGCGGCATCGATCCCGACAACGATATCCGCGTCATTGTCGTGCCGCCGCCCCAGATGGTTGCGAACATGCGTGTCGGCACAATGGATGTCTTCTGCGTGGGCGAGCCTTGGAACGAGCAGCTCGTCAATCAGGACATCGGCTACACCGCGCTGACGACCGGGGAGCTCTGGTTCAACCACCCCGAGAAGGTCCTCGGCATGCGCGCCGAATGGGTCGACAAGAACCCGCGCGCGACGAAGGCCATCATGATGGCGGTCATGGAAGCCCAGCAATGGTGCGACAAGCGCGAGAACAAGGAAGAGTTGTCTGCCATCGTCGGACGTCGCCAATGGTTCAACGTCCCGCCTGCCGATATCGTCAATCGCCTGAAAGGCGACATCAACTACGGCCTCGGCCGCAAGGAAGCCGGCACGAACCTGAACATGAAGTTCTGGGGTGAGGGCGGGAAGGTCTCCTACCCGTGGAAGAGCCTCGACATGTGGTTCACCACCGAGAACATCCGGTGGGGCAAGTACAAGCCCGACATCGACATCAAGGCCTTGGTCGACAAGACCGTGCGTTCCGACCTGTGGCGCGACGCTGCAAAGACGCTGGGAATCGCAAACGTGCCGACGAGCGATTCGCGCGGCGTCGAGACTTTCTTCGACGGCGTGAAGTTCGATCCGGCCGACCCGATGGCCTATCTGCGCGCCCAGCGCATCAAGCGCACCGCCGTCTGAGCAGGAGGGAACGATGACCGCAACCGCCCGGAAACTGCAGGTCGCGACGGCCGTCGCGACGCCAGCCGTCGCGGCGAAGATCGTGCCGCTCAAGCGTGCGACGATCCCGCCGATCGACCGCATCCTCCCGGCGCTCCGCGCGATCGCGGTCGCCGTCGTGCCGCCGCTGCTGACCATCCTTGTGATTCTCGCCATCTGGCAGATCGCGTTCGACAGGCCGGGGGCGACGCTGCCGTCCCCGACGGTGGTCTGGCGCGAGGCGAGCGATCTCATCCTCGATCCGTTCTTTGTGGCGGGCTCGCAGGACATGGGGCTTGGCTGGCGGGTGCTGACGTCGCTCCAGCGCGTGGCGATCGGCTTCAGTCTGGCGGCGATCGTTGGTGTGCTCGTCGGCACGATCGTCGGGCAGTCGGTCTGGGCGATGCGTGGACTGGATCCGGTCTTCCAGATCCTGCGCACCGTCCCGCCGCTGGCCTGGCTGCCGATCTCGCTGGCGGCCTTCCGCGATGCCAGTCCGTCGGCGATCTTCGTGATCTTCATCACGGCGATCTGGCCGATCCTGATCAATACGGCAGTCGGCATCCGCAACATCCCGCAGGACTACCGCAACGTCGCGCAGGTCCTGCGTCTCAACCATTTCGAGTTCTTCTACAAGATCATGGTCCCGTCGGCGGCGCCGTATATCTTCACGGGCCTGCGCATCGGCATCGGCCTCGCATGGCTCGCCATCGTCGCGGCCGAGATGCTGACCGGCGGCATCGGCATCGGCTTCTTCATCTGGGACGCGTGGAACTCTTCGCGTATCCCCGACATCGTCGTCGCCCTTGTCTATATCGGCGTGGTCGGCTTCGCGCTCGATCGGATCGTCGCCTTCGTCGCCACGCGCATCACGCGCGGCACCGCGTCCAACTGATCCGCAGCGACAGGAGACCGCCATGAACATCCAGGATACCTTCCTGCGCATCGACCATCTCGACAAGTCGTTCCGCCGCGGCGACACGGTCAGCGAGGTGCTGCACGACGTGAATCTTGACATCGCCGAAGGCGAGTACGTCTCGATCATCGGGCATTCGGGTTGCGGCAAGTCGACGCTGCTCAACGTGGTCGCCGGCCTCACGGAGACGACCAAAGGGGTCGTGTTCCTCCAGGGCTTCGCCGTCGAGGAGCCCGGCCCAGACCGTGCGGTCGTTTTCCAGAACCATTCGCTGCTGCCATGGCTGACGGTCTACGACAACGTGCGGCTTGCGGTCGACAAGGTATTCGGCGGCACAAAGAGCAAGGCCGAGCGCGACGAATGGACGATGCACAACCTCGACCTCGTCCACATGTCGCATGCGCGCGACAAGCGGCCGGGCGAGATTTCCGGCGGCATGAAGCAGCGCGTGGGTATCGCGCGCGCCCTTGCCATGCAGCCGAAGGTCCTGCTTCTCGATGAACCGTTCGGCGCGCTCGACGCGCTGACTCGCGCGCATCTCCAGGATTCGGTCATGGAGATCCACGCGCGTCTGGGCAACACCGTGCTGATGGTCACGCATGACGTCGACGAGGCTGTCCTTCTTTCGGATCGTATCGTGATGATGACGAACGGGCCCGCCGCCACGATCGGCGAGGTACTGAAGGTCGATCTTCCGCGGCCGCGCAAGCGGCTGGAACTCGTCGCCCATCCCACGTATCTGGCTGCGCGCGCGGCGGTGCTGGAGTTCCTCTATGCGCGCCACAAGGCGCCGACGATCGCCGCATGACCGGGATGCCCGCAGACCGCATCGTCGTGATCGGCAACGGCATGGCCGGCCACCGCCTGCTGTCCGAGCTTGTCGCGCGCGGACGTCGCGACAACCTGACGGCGATCGGCGCCGAGCCGCAGGCGGCGTACAACCGGATTCTCCTGTCGTCCGTCCTTGCGGGCGACAAGTCGACGGACGATGTCTCCCTCGCCGGGCGCGCCTGGTACGCATCCAACGGCATCGAGCTCGTCACCGGAGATGCGGCGACTTCGATCGACGGGGCGGCGCGCACGATCGCGACCGCTTCGGGCCGGATCGTTCCCTACGACCGGCTCGTCCTCGCGACGGGTTCTCGTCCGATCCGTCTGAACCTGCCCGGCAACGATCTCGCCGGGGTAACCGCGTTCCGCGATATCGCAGATGTCCAGCGGATGTGCCAGGTCCCGGCCGGGACGCGCGCGGTCGTCGTTGGCGGCGGTCTGCTCGGGCTCGAGGCCGCGGCCGGCCTGCAGCGCCGCGGGGTTGAGGTCGTCGTCGTCCATCTCGCCGCCGACCTCATGGAACGCCAGCTCGACGCGCCGGCCGCCGCCCTACTGGCGGATGCCGTCGCGACACGCGGGATCGACGTGCGGCTGGGCGCGCAGACGAAAGAGATCGTCGGCCGGGACGGGCGCGTCGTCGCCGTGCGTCTGGCGGACGGTTCCAAGCTTCCCGCAGATCTCGTCGTGCTCGCCGTCGGCGTGACGCCGGAAACGGCACTCGCGCGCGACGCGGGCCTCGACAGCGGGCGCGGCATCAAGGTCGACGATAGTCTCTGCACTTCCGATCCCGCCATCTCGGCGCTGGGCGAATGCATCGAGCATCGCGGCCAGACCTTCGGCCTTGTCGGCCCGATCTGGGAGCAGGCGAAGGTACTTGCCGATACGCTGGTCGGTCGCACGGCTCGCTATGCGGGAACCGCGCCGGCGACAAGCCTCAAGGTTTCCGGGATCGATCTGTTCTCAGCCGGAATCGTGCGCGAAGGCGAAGGGGCGGAAACGCTGGTGTTTGCCGATCCCGCCACACCGGTATATCGAAAGCTGGTGCTGCGCGGCGGCCGGCTCGAGGGCGCGCTCCTCTACGGCGACGTGACCGATTCGGGCTGGTATGCCGACCTGATCGCCAGCGCGCAGGATGTTGGCGCGTTGCGCGACGCGCTTGCGTTCGGGCAAGCGCATGCCGCACCGATGGCGCAGGCGGCGGAGTGAGGCCCGAAATGGATCCCGCCCAGGATTTCTCGGACGAACAGAAGCTCTATCTCGCCGGCTTCGCGAGCGGTGTCGCGGCAAAGCGCGCCGCACTCGGCATGCCGCCGATGCTCGGCGCTGCCGCAGCACCGGCCGCGACAGGTCCCGATGCCGTCCTGATCGCGGCGCAGGACCGCACGACGGCAGCCGGCGGCAAGCTGACGGCGGAAGAGCAGGCCAAGCGCGCCAAGCCGCCGTTCGATCGTTGGGACGAACTGGTTGCCGCAGCCGAGAAGGGCGCGGCCCCGAAGGGAACCGACGTTTTCCTGACGAAGTATTTCGGCCTTTTCCACGTCGCACCGGCGCAGGATTCGTTCATGTGCCGGCTGCGTATCCACCATGGCGTGCTCGACGCGCGGCAGATGCGCGGGCTGGCCGACCTCGCCGAGCGGATGGGCGGCGGCTACTCGCACGTGACGACGCGCAACAACCTGCAGATCCGCGAGATTGCGCCTGCCTTTGCCCCAGACTTCCTGATCGAGCTCCAGGAACTCGGCCTGACGAGCCGCGGGACGGGTGCAGACAACGTGCGCAACATCACCGGCAGCCCGGCTGCCGGCATCGACCCGCAGGAGATCATCGATACGCGTCCGCTTGCGCGCCGCCTGCAGCACCATATCCTCAACCATCGCGATCTCTATGCGCTGCCGCGCAAGTTCAACATCGCGTTCGACGGTGGCGGCAAGATCGGCGTGCTCGAAGATACGAACGATATCGGTTTCGCGGCCATGCGCGTGCCTGCCGGACAGCCGGTTGCCGAAGGCGTATGGTTCCGTCTGCAACTGGGCGGCATCACGGGTCACGGCGATTTCGCGCGCGATACCGGCGTGGTCGTCGCACCCGACAAATGCGTCGCCGTTTCCGACGCGATCCTGCGCGTCTTCATCGATCACGGCGACCGCACGGACCGCAAGAAGGCGCGGCTGAAGTATCTCCTCGACGCGTGGGGCTTCGAGAAGTTCCTTGCGGAAGTCGAGAAGCGCCTGACCTTCAAGCTCGACCGGTTGCCACTCGACGCGTGCGAGCCGCGTGCACCCATCGACCGGGCGGGTCATCTGGGCGTGCACGCACAGTCGCAGGCGGGGCGCAACTGGATCGGCGTGGTCATGTCGGCGGGCCGGATGGACGCCGTGCAGATGCGCGGCATTGCCGAAATCGCCGAACGCTTCGGCAGCGGTACGCTGCGCCTGACGGTCTGGCAGAACCTGCTGGTTTCCGACATTCCGGATGCCAGGGTCGAGGCGGCGAAATCGGCGATCGAGGCGCTCGGTCTCGACTGGCGCGCATCGAACCCGCGTGGCGGACTCGTCGCGTGCACGGGCAACAAGGGTTGCAAGTTCGCCGCGTCGGACACGAAGGGTCATGCCGAGGCGATCGCACGCCATCTCGACGGGCGGCTCGTCCTCGACCAGCCCGTCAACATCCACCTGACCGGCTGCCACCATTCCTGCGCGCAGCATTACGTCGGCGACATCGGCCTGATCGGCGCCAAGATCGAGATCGGCGAAGAGTCCATCGAAGGCTATCACCTGCATGCCGGCGGCGGTGCGGGTGCGGGGCAGGGACTTGCACGCGAGATCCTGCGCGACGTGCCGGCTGCCGAGTTGCCGCTGCGCGTCGAGCAGCTTCTGGCCGCCTATCTCGCCGCCCGCGAGCCGGGCGAGAGCTTCCGCGACTGGGCCGGCCGGCAGGAAATATCCGCACTGGCCGCCGCCTTCCGGCTCGACCGGGAGCTTGCCGCATGACGCATTACGTGCCGATGGTTCCCGAAGAGGCCCCGTTCAATGCGACGCAGCGCGCGTGGCTCAACGGCTTCTTCGCCGGCCTGATGGGGGGCGAGGTTGTCGAGGGCGGTGCCGCACCTGCCGCCGCGCCCGCAGAGGATTTCCCCTGGCACGATCCGGCACTTGCCCTCGACGAACGGCTCGCACTCGCCAAGGACCGGCCTGCGCCGCGCCGCCTGATGGCGGCGATGGCCCAGCTCGATTGCGGCCAGTGCGGCTATCTCTGCCAGAGTTATGCCGAGGCGATCGCCGCCGGCACCGAGAAGTCGCTCGGCAAGTGCGTGCCGGGCGGCAAGGAGACGTCGAAGGCGCTGCGTGCGCTCCTCGCCGAAGCGCCGGCCGCCGCGGCGCCCGCAATCAAGGCCGAAGCGGCGCAGCCGCCGGGTCGTCTCGTCGCCGAAGCGACATTCCGTTCGGCCACGCCGCTCAACGGCAAGGGTTCGTCCAAGGATACACGGCACGTCGTGTTCGATCTCGCCGGAACGGGGCTCGACTACCAGGTCGGCGACGCGTTCGGCCTGTTCGTCGAGGTCGACCCGGCCCTCGTCGAAGCGACGATCGCCGAACTCGGCGCCGATCCCGAGCGCATCGTCGAACTCGACGGCCAGCGCGCCACGCTGCGCGAGACGCTGACGCGCCGGCTCGACATCGCGCGCCCCGGCGACAACATCGTCGAGCTCCTGATGAAGCACGCCGGCGATGCCGCCGCGCGCACGGCGCTCGGCAAGATCCTCGACGGGGCCGCGGATGCGCCGCTCGCCGATCCCGACCTGCTCGATCTGCTGCGCACGTTCCCGGACATCCGGCCCGACCTCGACGCGCTGCTGGGCGCCCTCGAACTCCTCCAGCCGCGTCTCTACTCGATCGCCTCGTCGCCCAAGGCCCATCCGGGTGAAGTGCACCTGACGATCGGCGTCGTGCGCTATTCGCGCAATGCGCGCGACCGGTCGGGCGTGGCTTCGACCTTCCTGTCCGAGCGGATGGCGCCGGGTGCGCGACTGAAGGCCTTCATCCAGCCCGCACACGGATTCCGCCTGCCGGCCGACGGCGACCGGCCGGTAATCATGATCGGCCCCGGAACGGGGATTGCCCCCTTCCGCGCTTTCCTCGAGGAGCGGCGCGCGACGGGCGCCAAGGGCCGAAACTGGCTTTTCTTCGGCGACCAGCGCGCGGCGACGGATTTCATCTATCGCGACGAGATCGACGCGTTCCGCGCCGACGGCACGCTTTCGCGCCTCGATCTCGCCTTCTCGCGCGATCAGGCCGAGAAAGTCTACGTGCAGGACCGCATGCGCGCGGCCGGTGCCGAACTGTGGGCCTGGATCGCGGACGGCGCGCACATATACGTGTGCGGTGACGCCAGCCGCATGGCGCGGGATGTCGACGCGGCCTTGCAGGCCGTCGTCGCGGAGCATGGCGGTCACGATGCGGCAGCCGCAAAGGCCTTCGTCCAGCGGCTTGCCGCCGACAAGCGCTACCAGCGGGACGTCTATTGATGGTCGCGGCAGTCCGCACGACCTGCCCCTATTGCGGCGTGGGATGCGGGATCGTCGCCACGCCGGACGGCAAGGGCGGCGCCGCGATCGCCGGTGATCGCGCACACCCGGCGAACTTCGGTCGACTCTGCTCGAAGGGTTCCGCACTCGGCGAGACTCTGTCGCTCGACGGCCGTCTCCTGCATCCGCAGATCGGCGGCAGGCGTACCGGCTGGGACGAGGCGCTGGATCTGGTCGCCGAGCGTTTCGCCGACACGGTTCGCCGTCGCGGACCGGATGCCGTGGCATTCTACGTGTCGGGCCAGCTCCTGACCGAGGATTATTACGCGGCCAACAAGCTCATCAAGGGTTGGCTCGGGACTGCGAATATCGACACGAATTCGCGCCTGTGCATGGCCTCGTCCGTCGCAGGCCACAAGCGCGCGTTCGGCTCCGACACGGTGCCGGGCAACTATGCCGATCTCGAAGAGGCCGATCTTGTCGTGCTCGTCGGATCGAATCTTGCCTGGTGCCATCCGGTTCTCCACCAGCGCATTCTTGCCGCGCGCGCTAAGCGCGGCGGCCTGCCGCGCGTGATTGTCGTCGATCCGCGGCGCACTGCGACGTGCGAAAGTACGGAACTGCACCTGCCGCTTGCGGCCGGTTCCGACGTGGCGCTGTTCGCGGGCCTGCTCGCGCATCTCGATCGCGTCGGTGCCGCGGATCGGGCGTATCTCGCGACGCACGCGAGCGGTTGGGCGGAGGCGCTGGCGGCTGCGGAAACGTTTGCGGATCCCGAAGCCGTCGCGAACGCCTGCCGCCTTCCCGTAGCCGACGTGCGGAACTTCTACGCCGAGTTCGCGGCGACGACGAAGGTCGTGACGGTCTATTCGCAGGGCGTCAACCAGTCGTCCGTCGGCGTCGACAAGGTCAACGCGATCGTGAACTGCCATTTGGCGACCGGCCGGATCGGCCGGCCCGGCATGGGACCCTTCTCGGTGACCGGCCAGCCCAACGCGATGGGCGGGCGCGAGGTCGGGGCCCTTGCCAACCAGCTCGCGGCCCACATGGACTTCGCCGAAGCCGACGTGGATCGCGTCGCGCGTTTCTGGAAGGCCCCGCGCATCGCGCGCAGGCCCGGCCTCAAGGCCGTCGATCTGTTCGCGGCGATCGAGCGCGGCGAGATCGAGGCCGTCTGGATCATGGCGACGAACCCGGCGGCAAGCATGCCGGATGCCGACCGTGTCGCCGCGGCTCTGGCGAAATGCCCTTTCGTCGTCGTTTCCGACTGCGTGGCCGATACCGACACGTTGCGCCACGCGCATGTGAAGCTGCCTGCACTCGCCTGGGGCGAGAAGGACGGCACCGTCACGAACTCCGAGCGGCGCGTCTCGCGCCAGCGTGCGTTCCTGAATGCCCCCGGCGAAGCGTTGGCCGACTGGAAGATCGTCGCCGAAGTCGCCCGCCGCCTCGGAGCGGGCGGCGCGTTCGCCTGGACGAGCGCGGGCGAGGTGTTCGCCGAGCATGCTGCATTATCGGCGTTCGAGAATGACGGGACGCGAGACTTCGACCTGTCGGGTCTGGCGGGTGCGGACTATGCGGCGCTTGAGCCGGTGCAATGGCCGGTCGGCAAGGCGGGACCGGTCGAGCGCATGTTCGCCGATGGCGACTTCTTTACGCCGGACGGACGGGCGCGATTCCTACCCGTCGTGGCGCGCGGGCCGGCGAACGCGCCGGGCGAGACCTATCCATTCGTCCTCAACACCGGGCGCGTGCGCGACCACTGGCACACGATGACTCGAACCGGCAAGTCGCCGCGCCTCGCGCGCCATGTCGGCGAACCTTTTGTCGCGATGGCGCCGGGCGATGCCGTTGCATCCGGACTTGCCGACGGCGATTTCGCGCGGCTCGACAGCCCGTGGGGGCGGGCCGTGCTGCGCGTGCGCATCGATGCGGGCCAGACGGCGGGGACGCTCTTCGCGCCCATGCACTGGACCGCAACGCACGCCCGCACGGGCCGGATCAATGCGCTGGTCAATCCGGCGGCCGATCCGCTGTCCGGCCAGCCTGAGCTGAAGCACAGCCCGGTGCGTGTCGTGAAATGGACGCCGCTCTGGCAGGGCTTCCTGCTGACGCGCGATCCGGTCGATCCGTCGATGCTCGACTACTGGGTGTCGAGTGCGGGCGACGGCCACACGCGCTACGAAATCGCAAACGGAACGCCGCTCGACGGCCAGCTGCTGGCCCGCCTTGTCGGCGAAGCGCCGGACCGGCTCGATTATGCCGATCTCAATGGAGGCCGGCGACGCGCAGCTTCGTTCGCGGACGGTCGCCTTTCCGCCTGCCTGTTCGTCGGTCCCCGCGACACGCTTCCCGACGGCGAATGGCTGGGTGGTCTCTTCGCCGCCGATGCGCTGCCGGCTGATCTCCGCCGGACGGTGCTGGCCGGCCGGCCTGCCGCTTCGGTCGATCTCGGTTCTGTCGTGTGCGCTTGCCACGGGGTGCGCGAAGCCACGATCGATGCCGCGATCCGGGCGGGCTGCGCGACCCCTGACGCGATCGGTGCCGCGACGCGTGCGGGCACCAACTGCGGCTCGTGCGTTTCCGAACTCGCGGCGCGTCTTGCCGCCGGGCAGAGGACGGCTGCGTGATGCGCCACTTCCCGATCTTCCTCGATCTGCACGACAAGCCGGTCGTCGTGTTCGGCACGGCACCGGCCGCCGATACGAAGGCCGAACAGCTTTCGCGTGCGGGTGCACGCGTTCGGCGCGAGCCGGTGCTGGCCGAACTCGGTGATGTCGCTCTCGTGATATGCGCCGATGCCGACGACGCACTTGGCGTTTCGGTGGCCGCCGCCGCGCGCGCGGCGCGCATTCCCGTCAACGTCGTCGACCGGCCCGAACTGTGTGACTTCGTGTGGCCTGCGATCGTCGAACGCGATCCGGTCACGATCGCGATTTCCACGGCGGGCACGTCGCCAGTTCTTGCGCGTCGCCTACGGATGCGCGTCGAAGCCGCCGTTCCGTCCGCGTTCGGGCGTCTTGCAGCGTTCGCCGGCGCGCTGCGCGCGCGCGTGGCGCGTGCGATACCGGACGGAAGCCGCCGACGGCTGTTTTGGGAAAGCGTGTTCGACGGGCAGGTCGCTTCGCTCGTCCTCGCCGGCCGGGAGAACGAGGCTGGCCGGGCGCTCGACCGGGCCCTGCTCGGCGTCTGCGCCGGTGCCGGACATGTGAGTTTCATCGATGTCGGGTCCGGCGATCCCGATCTTCTGACGCTGAAGGCGCTGCGCCGCCTGCAGGAGGCCGACGTTCTCGTCTGCGATTTTCAGTTCGATCCGCGCGTGCTCGATCTTGCGCGTCGCGATGCCGAACGCATCCGTTCTGCTCCCGGCTCGATCAGCGCGTGGCTCGTCGAACTTGCGCGTGCCGGCAAGCAGGTCGTGTGCTTGACCGACATTGTCGAGCGCGGGGACGAGCACAAGGCGCTCGCCGACGCCAATATCACGTTCGAAACCGTCCCGAGCGTCGCTCGGCCAGCCGAGCCGGTCCCGGTCAGGGCGCGGGGGTAACCGTCACGATCTTGCCCGAGCGTGCGCTCGCCAGGATCGCTTCGAGGGTCGCCGCGATATCGACCGACTCTTCCGGCGTGGCGCCGGTCCAGTGCGAAGGACCGTGCAGGACGAGTTCGCGGAACGATTCGGCTTCCGCAAGGAACCCGTTCGTGCCGGCGACCTCGATCGTTTCGACCGGATCGGCGACCAGGATGCCGCGCTTGATTCGCACGACGGGTGGCCCGCCCAGGGGAGGATGGTTGAGATAGGTCGTCTCGATCGTGCCGGCGTCGCCCGAGATCAGCGCATGGCGGTGGTAGCCGGTCGCGAAGCTGCACGAAACCTGGGCCATCATGCCGCCGTCGAACTCCAGCGTCGCGGCGACCGTGTTGTCCACGCCGGTCGCGGTCCATTGCGCGACTGCGCTGGCGCGGACCGGCCGCCGGCCGGCGACCAGGCGCACGAGGCTGACCGCGTAGCTGCCGGCATCGAACAGCGCACCGCCGCCGACATCCGGCTTCAGCCGGATATTCGTCGGGTCGGTGAACTGCACGCCGAAGTTCGATCGGATCAGCTGGATCTTCCCGATCGCGTTCGCCGCGACGAGCTCGGCGAGCTTCAGGGTCTGCGGCTGCGCGCGGTAGGGATAGGCCTCGACGAGATGGACCTTGTACCGGCGGGCCGCGGCGAACATCGCGATGGCATCCGCTTCGGTTGTCGCAAGCGGCTTCTCGCACAGCACATGCTTGCCGGCCTCGGCCGCGCGGATCGACCAGTGCGCGTGCAGCGTGTTGGGCAGCGGATTGTAGATAGCGTCGATTGCGGGATCGGCCAGCAAAGCGTCGTAGGAGCCATGCGCCTTGGCGAGGCCGGTCTCCTTCGCGAAAGCCTCCGCTTTCGCAAGATCGCGACTGGCGACGGCGACGACCTTGACGGTCTTCGAAGGTGCCACGCCGGCAATGAAGTTGCGCGCGATGGCGGCGGCACCGAGGACTCCGATGCGGAGCGGGGAAGGGCTTGTCATGGATCGAACCTAGCACGTTGTTGCTTTGCGGCCGACACGTTCGCACAATGCCGGAGTATCGGGAAGGAAGCGCATGAAGGACCGGAGTCGATGAAATCGGGCGAAGCACCCGTGCTGATCGCCGGCGGCGGTATCGGCGGCCTTGCGGCGGCATTGGCGCTGGTCCGGCGCGGCTTCGCGGTCAAGGTCTTGGAACAGTCGCCTGAGCTCGGCGAGATCGGCGCCGGCATCCAGCTTGGTCCCAATGCGTTCGCGGCACTCGACGCACTCGGCGTGGGCGAGAAAGCGCGCGGGCGGGCTGTCTATACCGACTACATGGTCATGCATGATGCGATCGACGAATACAGGATTGGCATGATTCCGACGGGTGAGGCGTTCCGCGCGCGCTTCGGCAATCCCTATGCCGTGATCCACCGCATGGACGTGCATGGCTCGCTGCTCGAAGGCGTGCGGGAAAGCGGACGGGTTGAGTTCCTGACCTCGACCCGCGTCGAACGCGTCGAGCAGGACGAAAGCGGCGTGACGGTGTTCGATCGGCAGGGCCAGACGCATCGCGGTGTGGCGCTGATCGGCGCGGACGGCGTCAAGTCGGTCGTACGCCAGCAATATGTCGGCGATCCTGCGCGCGTGACGGGCCATGTCGTCTATCGCGCGGTCGTCGACAGGGCCGAGTTTCCCGCCGACCTGCGCTGGAACGCGGCAAGCATCTGGGTCGGGCCGAACTGCCACCTCGTGCACTATCCGCTACGTGGCGGTGAGCAGTACAACGTCGTCGTCACGTTCCACAGCCGCAAGCAGGAAGAGTGGAGCGTCACTGACGGCAGTGCGGAAGAGGTACGCAGCTATTTCGGCGATGTCTGCCCGAAAGCGCGCCAGCTCATCGATCTGCCGAAAAGCTGGCGACGCTGGGCGACAGCGGACCGCGATCCGATCGATCGCTGGAGCTTCGGCAGCGCCACGCTGCTGGGTGATGCGGCGCACCCGACCACGCAGTACATGGCGCAGGGAGCGTGCATGGCGCTCGAAGATGCCGTGACGCTGGGCGAGGCGCTGCGCGAGACAGGCGACGATTTCGCCGCCGCGTTCGATCTCTATCAGCGTTCGCGTGTCGCGCGTACGGCGCGCATCGTGCTGTCGTCGCGCGAGATGGGTCGGCTCTACCATGCCAAAGGCGTTGAGCGGCTCGTGCGCAACGATTTCTGGAAGGGCCGCACACCCGAGCGCTTCTACGACGCGCTCGAGTGGCTCTATGGCTGGAAGGTCGAGACCTGTCTCGCCTGTTGATCTGCGCTATTTCGTGTAACCGAGCTGGCGCGAGATCTGGTCGGCCGTGGAGACGACGAGACTGGCGAGGGCGGGCAGGCGCGCGTCGGGAAAGTGCGCGCGCGGGCCGGTCACGCTGATCGACGCGAAGACGCGCCCGGACGGCCCGCGGATCGGGGCGGCCACGCAACGAACGTCGGGCTGGTGCTCGCCCTCGTCGATCGCGTAGCCGCGCTTCGCGGTCAGGGCCAGTTCCTTGCGCAGCTTCGCCGCATCGGTGATCGTCGTCGCGGTATAGGGCATCAGGCCGCCACGGACGATCTTGTCGATCACGGGTTTCTCCTGGAAGGCGAGGACCGCCTTTCCCACGCCCGTGCAGTAGGAAGGCGAGATCGACAGCGTCGTCGTCCAGTTGACGGATTCCCCGCTCGGGGCGCGGTGTTCGACATTGACCATGTTCGTGCCGTCGAACACGCACAGGTGCGATCCCTCGCCGGTGGCGCTCTTCAGGCGTTCGACCAGCGGGCGCGCTTCGCGGTAGATGTCGAGATTGCCGAGCACGATGCTGCCAAGTTCGAACAGGCGGATTCCCATCCGGTAGCTTTCGCGGCCACGGTCCTGCTCCAGCAGCTTCGCCTCGCGCAGGCTGCTGACGAGCCGGTGCACCGTTGTCTTCGGCATGGCGCAGCGCGTCGAGATCTCGTTCAGCGTCAGCGTGCGGTCATAACGCGAGAAGCAGTCGAGCACAGCCATCAGCTTGTGCATGACGTTTAGCGAGCCGCTGTCGGCGCGCTGAACGCGCCGCGGCGGCGCTGCCGCGCGTTCGGGAAGGCTCTTCGGTTTCGGCGTTCTTGCCATACGTATAATTCCCGCTGCCCTGCCTGACGTCGCGCGCCGCCCTATAGCGCAGGCCGCCACACGTTGGAAACCGGAATCGGATTGACAAGCCGACCCGGCCCTACATAGATAGCAATTCCGTAATACGGAATAAAGGTCCGAATGAATCGGGCCGGGCATTTTCGAGCGAGGAACGCGACATGAAGCTATCGGCGGGCAAACTGCGCGGCATCCGCCGCCTTGCGGGGCCGGACGGGCGGTTCAAGATGGTCGCCATCGACCAGCGCCCGCCGCTGCTGAAGGGCCTCGCCCCGAAGCTGGCGCCGCGGGCCCCCGGCTATGCCGACCTGGCCGAGGTGAAATCGCTTCTCGCGTCGAAGCTCGCCGCCGACGGCTCGGCGATCCTCGTCGATCCGGATTACGGCTATAGCCTCGCGCAAAGCGTGATCCCGGCCGACCGCGGCATGCTGATCACGCTGGAGGATTTCAATTTCGAGGACACGCCCGGCGGACGCAAGACCAGCATCATGAAGGGCTGGAGCGTGGGCAAGATCAAGCGGATGGGGGCGGACGGCGTCAAGCTGCTGCTCTGGTACCGCCCGGATGCGGCGAAGGACGTCGTCGCCCACCAGCAGAAGCTCGTGCGCGATGTCGGCGACGCCTGCCGCAAATACGATCTTCCGCTGCTGCTCGAACTGCTCGTCTACCCGTTCAAGGGGGCCGACGGCCACACGACCGACTATACCGAGGACAGTCGCAAGTACCCCGAACTCGTGCTGCAGAGCCTGCGCGATTTCGCCGGTCCGGAATACGGCGTCGACATCTACAAGCTCGAAAGCCCGCTCGTCGCGGGCGACCTGCCGGACCCGGCGAAGGATTCGCCCGAGACGCGCGCCGCACAGGCGCAGTTCGACGCGATCTCCAAGATCATCGACCGACCTTGGGTGATGCTGAGTGCTGGTGCCAGCATGGACGTGTTCCGCCGCGTGCTGACCTTCGCCTACCGGGCGGGGGCGAATGGCTATCTTGCGGGTCGGGCGATCTGGTGGCCGTCCTTCGAGCTGTTCCCAGATCGCGCGGCGATGGCGGCGAAGCTCGATACGCAGGCGCGCGGCTACATGACCGAGATCAACCGGCTGACGGCCGAATTGGCGCGCCCCTGGATGCAGGCCCCGTCCGTGGGCGGCAGCGTCGAGCTTGCCGCCGCCGGGCAGGAGTTCCCGTCCGCCTATCCCGCTTTCGAACAGGCCGTCTGACACGAAGGAATTCCGAGAATGCTGACAGATCTCAAGGGCAAGCGCGCGATCGTCACCGGGGCGAGCACGGGCATGGGTGCGGCGATCGCCGTCGCGTACGCGAAATACGGCGTGCGCGTCGTCGTCCACTACAACGCGAGCGAAAAGGAAGCGCGCGCGGTCGTCGCCACCATCGCGAAGGCGGGCGGGGAAGCGCACGCTGTGCGCGCCGATCTTGCGCGCACAGCCGATGCGTCGCGTCTTGTCTCCGAAAGTGCGGCCGCACTCGGCGGCATCGACATCCTTGTGAACAACGCGGGCGCCATGATCAAGCGCACGCCGCTTGCCGAGGTCGACGACGATCTCTACGACCGCGTACTCGACACGAACGTGCGCTCGGTCGTGATGACGACGAAGGCCGCCCTGCCGCACCTGAAGAAGGCGGGCAAGGGCGTGGTCATCAACATGAGCTCGATCGCCGCACGCAACGGCGGCGGGCCGGGCGCGGCCCTCTATGCCGGTGCGAAGGCCTTCGTGCTCAACGTCACCCGCAGCATGGCCAAGGAGTTCGCCGGCGACGGGATCCGCGTCAACGGAGTCTCGCCGGGCGTGATCATGACGCCGTTCCACGAACGCTTTTCCACGCCCGAATGGCTGGAAGCGATGCGCAAGACCATCCCGCAGGCGCGGATCGGCGAATCGCAGGATGCGGTCGGCACGTTCCTCTACCTCGCCAGCGACGCGATGAGCGGATACGTGACCGGCCAGACGCTGGAACTGAACGGCGGCCAGTTCATGGTCTGAGTCCGGCTTGCGTCGGTGATAGGGGTTGACGTAAACCATATGCCGGTGTTCAATTCCGCAATCCGGTACAGATGATAATCCGGGAATCGAGGAAACAGCCAATGTCCAAGAAACTGTTCGGCGTCATTCCGCCCATGACCACGCCCTTTCGCGAGGATGGCGAGATGTCGCTCGACGCCGTCAAGGCCCAGGTCGACTTCCTGGTGAAGTGCGGCTCGCACGGTCTCGCCGCCGGCGGGTCGACGGGCGAGGGCCACACGCTCGACGTTGCCGAATATCGCGACCTGATGCAGGCAACCGTCGATGCCGCCGCAGGCCGCATCCCCGTCATCGCAGGCATCATCGTCGATTCCACGCGCGATGCGGTGAAGCGCGGCAAGGCGGTGCGCGATCTCGGCGTCGCGGCGCTGCAGGTGACGCCTGTCCACTATCTCTTCAAGCCTGACGACGACGCGATGGTCCGCCACTTCAAGACGATGGCCGACGAGGCCGGCGTGCCGATCATCATCTACAACGTCGTGCCGTGGAGCTACCTGTCGCCGGCCCTGCTCGTGCGGATCATGACGGAAGTGCCGCTGGTCGTCGGCGTGAAGCAGAGTGCGGGCGACCTCAAGCTCTTCGCCGACCTGATGCTGACCGCGCCGAAGGACAAGCTGATCTTCTCGGCCGTCGACGCGCTGATGTATCCCTCGTACACGCTGGGTGCGGCCGGTTCGATCGCTGCGATCCTGGCCGCGGCCCCCAAGCCGTCGGTTGACCTGTGGGACGCGGTCAAGGCCGGGGACCACGCGCGCGCGCTCGACCTGCACAGGAAGCTGCTCGTGCTGTGGAACGCGATCATCGCGGACAACCTGCCGGCCTGCACCAAGTTCGCGCAGGGCCTGCAGGGCATTCCGGCGATGTTCCCCCGCCAGCCCATGCCGGTCGCTTCGGCCGCCCAGCGGGCCACAATCACGAAGGCGCTTGCCGGGCTCGGCATCGTCGCGAAGTAGCATTAGGACGTGCGTACCGGTGGCCGGGAAAACCGGCCGCCGTCCGACAAGAAACACAAGAAACCATCCCTTGAGGAGGAGGAACCCATGAAACTCACTCGTCGCGCATTCACCGCGGGGCTGGCTGCTGCCGGTCTTGCTTCGCCCGCGATCGCGCAGACCTTCCAGCGCGACATCACCATGGTGGTGCCGTGGGCCGCCGGCGGCGGCACCGACACGCTCGCCCGCACGCTCGTCAAGAACGCCAAGCAGTATCTGGGCGTGGGCATCAACGTCGTGAACCGCACGGGCGGGACGGGTGCGGTCGGCATGCAGTCGGTCTCGGCCGCGCGCCCGGACGGCTACACGATCGGCCTGATCACGTTCCATCTCAGCGCCTACCGCCTGATGGGCCTCAGCGACCTTTCGTACCGCGACTTCGAGCCGATCGCGCTGCTGAACCGCACGCCGGCGGCTTTCTCGGTCAAGGCGGACTCGCCGTTCAAGACGCTCAAGGACCTCGTCGACTACGCCAAGGCAAATCCGGGCGTCGTGACGGTTGCAAACAGCGGTGCGGGTGCGAATACCCATCTCTCCGCGGCGATCCTCGCGAAGAACAACGGCATCAAGCTCAGCTTCGTGCCGTTCGACGGAGGTGCGCCGGCACGCACCGCGATGGTCGGCGGCCATGTGACGTCGCTGGTGTCGGGTCCCGACGAAGTGTTGCAGTACGTCAAGACCGGCCAGGTCCGCATCCTCGCGATGGTCGGCGAACAGCGCCATCCGAGTTTCCCCGACGTGCCGACGATCGCGGAAGCGGGCTTCCCCAACAAGGAGATCGTCTACGACTGGCGGGGCATCGGCGCGCCGAAGGGCCTGCCGCCGGCGATCTCCAAGACGCTGTCGGAAGGCTTCGAAAAGATGGCGAAGGACCCGGACTTCATCGCGCTGATGGATCAGGCCGCTCTCGCGCGCGTCTACATGAACGGGGCGGACTTCACCAAGTTCCTTGCCGGCATGGAAACGTCGCTCGAGCCGGCGCTGGCCGAGGTCGGGCTCCTCAAGAAATGAGCCCGAACGGAATGTCGCCGCAGGTCCGCATGACGATCGCGGACCTGTCGGCGGCCTCCATCTCGCTGGTCTTCGCGGGCTGGGCATTCCACGAATCCGGTCGCTGGCCCGCACCCGAGTTCATCGGCGGGCCGGCGATCGTGCCGCGTGCGGTCGCGACGATCCTCGTCGTCGTCGCGCTGACGCTGGCGTGGAACGCTCTGCGCGGCCGGTCCGACGTCGTCGAGAAGCCCCTCGACGCGACCAAGATCCGGCGCATCGCGCTGACGTTGGGGCTTACGGCGGCATATGCCGTGGCGCTCGAACCCGTGGGCTTCCTCCCGTCGACATTCGTCTTCCTCGTCGCGTTCCTCCACGTCATGGGTGCCACGAACCGCGTCTCGATCGTCGGTTTCTCTGTCCTGCTGACGGCGGGGTTCCACGCGATCTTCGATCTCGCCCTCAAGGTTCCGCTTCCGCCGATCGCCTGGCTTTCCTGAAGGATCCGGCACGCCGATGCTCGATTTCAGTCTCCTTCTCCAAGGCTTCTCGACCGTTCTGAGCGGGCCGAACCTGCTGGCGATCATCCTCGGCTCGATCGGCGGCATCATCGTCGGCGCGTTGCCGGGCCTGACCGCGACGATGGCGATCGCCCTGCTGATCCCGTTCACCTTCAGCATGGATCCCACGACGGGCATCTGCATGCTGCTGGCGGTCTATGCGGCGGGCATCTACGGCGGCGGCATCGCGTCGATCCTGATCCGCACGCCCGGCACGCCGGCGGCCGTCGTCACGGTGCTCGACGGCTATCCGATGGCGCAGAAGGGGATGGCGGGTCAGGCGCTGGGTCTTGCCACCATCGGGTCGGGCACGGGCGGGCTGTTCTCCGCGATCTGCCTCGCGCTGTTTGCGCCGATCCTCGCGGCCTTCGCGTTGCGCTTCAGCGCGCCCGAGTACTGCGCCGTCGCCGTCCTCGGTCTTGCGGTGACGATCACCCTGACCGGCCGCTCGCCGCTAAAAGGGGCGGTATCGGCATCGCTGGGCCTGCTTATCGCGATGATCGGGCTCGACCCGATCGGCGGCTTCCCGCGCTTCACGTTCGGCGTCACCGAGCTGACGGGCGGCATCAGCTTCGTGCCGATGCTGATCGGGCTCTTCTCGCTGTCGGAAGCATTCCGCCAGATCGAGCTGATCGAGACGACCGAGCGCGTGACCGCCAAGATCGGTCGCGTGCTGCCGACGATCGGCGAACTCATCGTCCACCGCTGGGTTATGCTGCGCGCCTGCGTCATCGGCATCGTCGTCGGCATCATCCCGAGCATGGGGCCCGAGACGGCCGCGTTCGTCTCGTATTCCGAGACCAAGCGGAACTCGAAGGAACCCGAGGAGTTCGGCAAGGGTCATCCTAGCGGCGTGGTGGCGGCACAGACGGCCGAGAACGCGTCCACCGGCGGCGACGTGCTGCCGATGATCACGCTTGGCGTGCCGGGCGACGCGGCGACCGCCGTACTGATGGGCGCGCTGACGATCCACAATCTCGAGCCCGGCCCGCTGCTGTTCCGCGACCACCCCGACGTCGTCCACATGCTGTTCGCCGGCCTGATCGTGGCGAACATTTCGTTCCTGGTGATCGGCCTCGTCGGCGCGCGCCAGTTCGCCAAGGTCCTCAATCTCGACCGGCGCTATCTGGTGCCCGCGATCATGCTGTGCAGCCTGATCGGTTCGTACGCGATCAACAACAACCCGATGGACGTGTGGGTCTGCCTGATCTTCGGATTCATCGGCTATCTGATGCAGCGCTACGACTATCCGGTCTCGCCGGTGGTGCTCGCCCAGATCCTGGGCGCGATGGCGGAATCGAACTTCCGCCGATCGCTCGCGATGTCGCAGGGCGACCTCGGCATCTTCGTCACGCGGCCGATCACGGCAGTCCTGCTGCTGCTGGCCGTCGTCGCGGCCGTCAGCGCCATTCGAAGACAGATGCAGTCCGACGGCGCCAAGCCATGAAGCGCGTCGTCGCCGTCGGCATCGCCGTCATGGACAAGATCTTCGGGGTCGAGGCGATCCCGACGGAGGCGACGAAAGTCTTCGCGAAATCGTATCTGGAGGTCGGCGGCGGCCCGGCGGCGACAGGTGCGGTCACCATCGCGCGGCTTGGTGGCGCGGTCGAGCTCTGGGCGCGCGTCGGTGACGATCCGGTCGGACGGCGCATCGTCGAGGAACTGAAAGAGTGGGGGGTCGCCACGACGATCCGCCACGACCCCAAGGGCCGGTCGGGCGTGTCGTGCGTGGCGGTCGCCAAGGACGGCGAGCGCCTGATCTTCGCCTTTGCCGATCCGGCCCTCGACCCCGATCCGGCCTGGCTGCCGCTCGAGCGCATCGCCGGGGCCAATGCCGTGCTGACCGACCTGCGCTGGCCGCGCGCGGCGGAAGCTGCATTGCGCAAGGCGCGCGAAAGCGGCGTGCCCAGCGTGCTCGACGCCGATCTCACGACCGATGACATCGCGCGCACGCTCGTGCCGCTCGCCGACAGCGTCGTGTTTTCCTCACCTGCCTTGCGCAAGCTGACGGGCGAAGAGTCGGTCGAGGCGGGCCTGCAGGCGGCGACGAAGCTCGCGCGCGGCATGGTCGGCGTCACGACGGGCGCGCAGGGCTTCAAGTGGCTCGCCGAGGGCCGGATCGAGCACGAGCCGGGTTTCGCGGTCGCGGCCGTCGATACGCTGGGTGCTGGCGACGTATTCCACGGCGCGTTCGCGCTAGCCGTCGCCGAAGGGCGTGACGTGCGCGCGGCGGCACGCTTCGCCAACGCGGCATCTGCGCTCAAATGCACGCGCACGGGCGGGCGCAACGGAATTCCGACGCGTGCGGAAGTCGACACGTTGCTGGCGGGGCGCATGTCGGCCATTGCGTAGCATACACTTGTATAGTGTATGCAATTCGACTTACCCGGAAAGGGTGTTTCGTAGCAATCTGACCTTCGCCGGCTGGGACGCGAGTCCCGGGCGGGCGCATGCGATACGGAGGTCAGATGAATTTCGGCAGGGCCATCGTCGGATTTCTGGCGGCTGCGGCCGCCGCTTTCCCGGCACCGGGCGGCGCGCAGGATGCCGCCGCGGGCGAAGCCGCCTTCCGGCGGATCTGCGCCGTCTGCCATAACCCGACGCCTGACGGGCCGGCCAAGCTGGGCCCGTCGCTGTTCCGGGTCGTCGGCCGAAAGGCGGGCACGCTCGACGGTTACCGGTTCTCGGCCGCGAAGCGCGACCCGGACCTGTTCTGGACGGCCGAACGCCTCGACCCCTATCTGGCGAACCCGCGCGAATTCATGCCCGGCACGTCGATGGCCTATGCCGGCCTGAAAAACGACGCCGAGCGCGCCAACGTCATCGCCTATTTACGGACGCTGAAATAGCCTGCGGACGATGTAGGATGCGGCCGGTTTCTAGCCGCATCCCGAAGGAGAAACGCAGTGACGCAGCGCATGCTTGCCGGACAGGTCGCCCTCGTGACGGGGGCGGGCCGCGGGCTCGGCCGGGCCTTCGCCGAACGCCTCGCCTCGCTGGGCGCCGAAATCGTCGTCCACGGCATGCGCGAGAACGGGCCGTCGGAGTATGGCGGCACGCAGACGCTGACCGAGGTGACCGCAGCGATCGGCAAGACGCACGGCGTGCGCACGATCCGCAAGCTTGCTGACCTCACGAAGATGGCCGAAGTCGAGCTCGTCGTCGCCGAGGCGACGGCCGAACTCGGTCCCATCGACATCCTTGTCCACAACGCGGGCGGCGACATCGCGGCGCGCGGCGGCAAGCCTGACCCGAACGACGTCGTGAATATTTCGGAAGAAGACGTGCGCGCCGTGCTCGACCGCAACCTGCTGAGCACCGTGTTCGTCTGCCAGGCCGTCGCGCGCCGCATGATGGAGCGCCGGCGCGGGCGCATCGTGACGCTGGGGTCCGTCGCCGCATTCAAGGGCCGCACCAACGGGTCGATCTACGCGACTGCCAAGGCCGGCGCCCTGCATTTCTCGCGCTGCCTTGCCGACCAGATGCGTCCCTACGACGTGACCGTCAACGTGATCGCGCCCGGCGACACGCGCACCGAACGCTTCCTCAACACGCGTGCCGTCGATCCCGCACGGCTGGTCGAGACGGGCACGCTCGACCGGATCGGCACGGTCGACGAGGTTGCCCGCGTGGTCGAGTTCTTTGCCGGTCCGCTCGGCGCGTTCGTGTCGGGGCAGGTGATCCGCATCGACGGCGGCGGCCAGCTCTGGCCGGGGTGACGGCGGTCCGCCTTCGCGGTATGCTTGGAAAAACCCGGGAGAAAGCCATGCGCGCCGTCGTCATCCACGCCCCCAAGGATCTCCGGATCGACAGCCTTTCGGCCGTGCCCCCGGGCCACGGCGACGTGAAGGTCCGCATCGGGGCGGGCGGGATCTGCGGGTCGGACCTGCACTATTACCATCACGGCGGTTTCGGCACGGTGCGCATCAAGCAGCCGATGACGCTGGGCCACGAGATTTCCGGCACGATCGACGAGGTCGGGGCGGGAGTCGCGCACCTGCGGCCGGGCATGCGCGTGGCGGTCAATCCGAGCCGGCCCTGCTTCGAGTGCAAGTACTGCCATCAGGGCATGCACAACCAGTGCCTCGACATGCATTTCTTCGGCAGCGCCATGCGCTTCCCGCACGTGCAGGGCGGCTTCAGCGAGAGCGTGACGATCGACGCGCGCCAGGCGGTCCCCATTCCCGATACGCTGACGCTCGGTGAAGCGGCGATGGCCGAACCGCTGTCGGTCTGCCTGCATGCCGCCAAGCAGGCGGGCCCGCTCTTCGGCAAGCGCGTGCTGGTCACCGGCTGCGGCCCGATCGGCGCACTCGCCGTTCTCGTCGCGCGCAACGCGGGTGCCGCCGAACTCGTCGCGACCGACGTGGCGAGCCAGCCGCTGGCAACGGCGCGCAAGCTGGGTGCGACACGCGCGATCAATCCGGTCGAGGAACCCGACGCGCTCGCCGCCTATGCCAAGGACAAGGGCTCGTTCGACGTGCTGTTCGAGGCGTCGGGCAACGAGGCGGCGCTGCGCGGGGCGCTCGATCTGGTCCGGCCGGGCGGTACGGTCGTGCAGATCGGCGTGGGCGGCGACATGAAGCTGCCGATGAACGTAATCGTCGCCAAGGAACTCAACCTGCGCGGCACGTTCCGCTTCCATGCCGAGTTCGAGCTTGCGGTCGAAATGATGGGCAAAGGTCTGATCGACGTGAAGCCGGTCATCTCGGATTCGATCCCGTTCACCGACGCGATCAAGGCATTCGAGCTGGCGAGCGACCGCAACAAGGCGATGAAGGTCCAGCTCGTCTTCTGACCGCTAGCGGCCCAGCGACAGGCGCGCGGCGAGCATCTCGGGCAGGCCGGCCGCGCGGATCTTCGCGGCCGCGGCGTCCACGTCGTAGGGTACCCGCATGCAGGTGAGTTCCGCGCTCGACGTGTCGTAGATCGAATAGGCCGCCGCCGGATTGCGGTCGCGCGGCTGTCCGACCGAGCCGACGACGGCCAACCACCGGTGCGGGATTGCGAGCGGGACGGAGATCCCGGCGACCGGGTGCACGCCGTTCGTCGTCGCTTCGCCGTAGATCGTCGGTACATGGACATGGCCGCAGAACGTCACGCGCTGTCGCGTCGCGGCGAGGCTCGAAGCGGCCATCGCCGCATTCTCGACATAGCGCCAGTGTCCGGGGGCCGATGCGTCGGCATGGACATAGAGACGGTCCTCGTCCTCCGCGCTCAGCGGAAGCCCGCTGAGGAAGTCGCGGGCACCGGCATCCAGCCGGTCGCGCGTCCAGCCGATCGCGCTCGCGGCATTCACGTTCATGCCGCCGGGACCGTCCGCGATGGCGCGGTCGTGGTTTCCGGCAATCGCGACGGCTCCTTGGGCGACGAGCGCCATCACCGTGGCGATCACCCATTCTGGATCGGCGCCGTAGCCCACGTAATCGCCGAGGAGGACATGCCGTACGGCGCCCGCGTCGCGCGCATGCGCAAGGCACGCGGCAAAGGCCTCGCGGTTCGAGTGGATGTC
The DNA here is from genome assembly GCA_965279565.1 of Tagaea sp. GTDB lineage: Bacteria > Pseudomonadota > Alphaproteobacteria > CACIAM-22H2 > CACIAM-22H2 > Tagaea. The sequence goes on from OZ257249.1 coordinate 2,483,551, forward strand.
GCCCATCAGCGCGATGCGCATGTGCGGACTTTGCGGCCGGGATTCCGGGACCGTCAAGGCGTGCCGATTCGGAGCCTGTGACAGGCGGTTACCGATTGAAACAGAACGATTCTCGGGCCACCTTCGTTCTCGCGTACTATTTGCCTGACCGGCGGATCGGCCGGCACGGGCCATCGGGCCCGGAATCTGGAGATTTCTGACGAACATGCGTGCCCGCACATTCTTCATCGGCCTTGCGATCGTCCTGGCTGCCGGCGCCGGAATCTGGAAGGTCATGGACCTTCCGGTTCCCTTTGTCGGCGCCTCGGCACCCGTCGCGACGGGGCCGGCCGGCGCGCGCCGGCCGGGCGGCGCAGGCGCGCCGGCGCCGGTCGTGCGCGTCGCGGCCGCGCGCATGGGCGAACTGCCGATCCTGCTCGACGCGCTGGGCACGGCGCAGGCCTACAACTCGGTCGTTGTGAACAGCCGCGTCGACGGCCAGCTCGTAAAGCTCAATTTCCGCGAGGGGCAGGACGTCAAGGAAGGCGATCTTCTGGCGCAGGTCGATCCGCGCATCTACCAGGCGCAGCTCGACCAGGCGCTGGCCAAGCGCGCGCAGGACCAGGCCCAGCTCGACAACGCGCGGCGCGATCTCGAGCGCTACGGCGCGCTGGTCAAGCAGAACTACGCGAGCGGCCAGCAGTTCGATACCGCCCGCGCGCAGGTGGCGCAGATCGAGGCGACGCTGAAGGCCGACGACGCGGCGATCTCGAACGCGCGCATCCAGCTTTCCTACACCAACATCCTGGCACCCATCTCCGGCCGGCTCGGCCTGAAGCAGGTCGATGCCGGCAACATCGTACGCGCCAACGACACGACCGGCATCGTCGTCATCACGCAACTCCAGCCGGTCTCCGTCATTTTCACGCTGCCCCAGCAGCGCCTACCCGAGATCGCGGGCAAGATGCGCGCGGGCGAGAAGCTGGAAGTGCGCGCCATGCGCGCCGACGGCACCGCGCTCGATACCGGCACGGTCGAGTTCGTCGACAACCAGGTCGACCCGACGACCGGCACCATCAAGCTCAAAGCCGTGTTCCCGAACCAGGCGATGGAATTGTGGCCGGGCAGCTTCGTCAACGTGCGCCTGCGCATGGGCACGGTGCGCGACAGCGTGCTGATCCCGGCGTCGGCCGTGCAGTACGGGCCGGACGGGCCGTTCGCCTTCGTCGTCGGTGCCGACATGACGGCGGAGGTCCGCCCGATCAAGCCGGTGCAGACGGAAGGGGACGTGACGGCGGTCGCGAGCGGCCTGCGTGCGGGCGAACGCGTTGTGCTGGGTGGGCAGGATCGCCTGCGCGCCGGAACGGCCGTGACGGTGGCCGGCGAAGGCGAGCCCGGTACGGGGCCGGGCCGCCCGGGCGGCGGCGGTGGCGGGGGCCGCCGGCCCACGCCATGAAGATCAGCGCGCCCTTCATCGCGCGCCCGATCGCCACGACGCTGCTGACGCTGGCGGCGGTGCTGGCGGGGATTCTCGGCTATCGCGTGCTGCCGGTTTCCTCGCTGCCGGAGGTCGATTTCCCGACCATCCAGGTCACCACGCGCCTGCCGGGTGCGGATCCCGAGACGATCGCGGCACTCGTCACCGCCCCGCTCGAACGCCAGCTCGGGCAGATCTCCGGGCTTGCGACGATGACGTCCACGTCGAGCTACGGCACCAGTGCGGTGGCGCTGCAGTTCGTGCTCGGCCGCAGCATCGACGAGGCCGCACAGGACGTGCAGGCCGCGATCAACGTCGCCGCCGGCTTCCTGCCGCGCAGCCTGCCTTATCCGCCGACCTACGCGAAGGTGAATCCGGCCGATCCGCCGATCATCAGCCTGGCGCTGACGTCCGACACGCTGCCCGTCGTGCGCATCAGCGATGCGGCAGATACCGTCCTCGCGCAGAAGCTGAGCCAGATCGCCGGCGTGGGCCGCGTCAGCGTGCAAGGCGACCAGAAGCCGGCGGTGCGCATCCAGATCGACCCGCAGCGTCTTGCCGCCTACGGGCTGGGTCTGGAGGACGTGCGCGCCGTGCTCGTGCGCGCCAACACCAAGCAGTCGAAGGGCAGCTTCGACGGCCCGTCGCAGGCCTTCACGATCACGGCCAACGACCAGATCACCGAGCCCGGCCAGTACCGCGACGTGATCGTCGCCTACCGCAACGGGGCACCTCTGCGCCTACGCGACGTGGCGGAGGTCGTCGAGGGGCTGGAGAACAGCAAGGTCATGGCCACGGTCGACGGAAGGCCGGCGGTGCTGATCGAGGTGCAGCGCCAGCCCGGTGCAAACGTTGTCGAGACCGCCGACCGCATCAAGCGCGCGATCCCGGAACTGGAACGCGCGATCCCGCCGGGTATCCGCATCGTCGTCGTCGCCGACCGCACCGTGACGATCCGCGCGAGCGTGGCCGACGTGCAGTTCTCGCTGGTCCTCGCGACCGTGCTGGTCGTGCTGGTCATCTACGCGTTCCTGCGCAGCTGGCGGGCGACGGCGATCCCGGCGGTGGCGCTGCCGGTCTCGCTAGTCGCGACATTCGGGGTGATGAAGCTGTGCGGTTTCGGGCTCGACAATCTCTCTTTGATGGCGCTGACGGTGGCGACGGGGTTCGTCGTCGACGACGCGATCGTGATGATCGAGAACGTCGTACGCCATGTCGAGAAGGGCGAGAAGCCGCTGGCGGCGGCCTACAAGGGGGCCGAGCAGATCGGTTTCACCATTGTCGGGCTGACCGTGTCGCTGATCGCGGTCTTCATCCCGCTGCTGTTCATGACCGGCATCGTCGGCCGGCTGTTCCACGAATTTGCGGTCACGCTGTCGATCGCGGTGGTGATCTCGGCCTTCGTGTCGCTGACGCTGACGCCGATGATGTGCGCGCGCATCCTGAAGCCCGCCGAGGCGGAGAAGCCCGGCCCGGTGGCGCGCCTGCTGGAAGCCGGCTTCGACGCGACCTTGCGCGCCTATATGGCGTCGCTCGACTGGGTCATGCGCTGGCAGAAGGCGACGCTGCTGTTCGCCTTCGGCACGCTGGTGCTGACGGTCGCCCTCTACAACTGGATCCCGAAGGGGTTCCTGCCGCAGCAGGACACCGGCGTGATCGTCGCCACGATCGACGCCGATCAGGACGCCAGCTTCCTGCGCATCGCCGAAATCCAGCGCCAGGCCGTCGCGATCGTGCGTGCCGACCGGGATGTCGCGACGGTGACGGGATTCTCGGGTGCGGGCACGTTCGCGGGTACCGGCAACACGGTGCGGCTGACGGCCGTGCTGAAGCCGCGGCGCGAACGCGACGAAAGTGCGGCCGCCATCGCGCGACGGCTAGGTGCGGCACTTGCGGTACTTCCGGCGCAGAGCTACCTGCAGCCGGTGCAGGACATCCAGATCGGTGCGCGCGCCAGCCGCACGCTCTACCAGTACACGCTGACCGGTCCGGACGGGACCGAGCTTGCCGCATGGGCGCCGCGTCTGGTCGACATGCTGCGCCTCGAACCGGCCGTGCGCGACATCGCGTCGGACCAGCAGACCGGGGCCCGGCAGCTGCGCCTGACCATCGACCGCGACGCGGCCTCGCGCCTCGGCGTCAGCCTGCAGGCGATCGACGACACGCTCTACGATGCGTTCGGCCAGCGGCAGGTCTCGACGATCTACGCGCAGACGAACCAGTACCGCGTCGTCATGGAACTCACGCCTGAGCTGCAGGGCGACCCGGCGACCATCGGTACGCTGCGCGTTCCCGGGACAGGCGGCGTGCAGGTGCCCCTCGCGTCGCTGGCGCGGATCGAGCGTGCGCCGGCTCCGCTCGCGATCAACCGGCAGGCACAGTTCCCTGCCGTCACGATCAGTTTCGATCTGGCGCAGGGCGCAAGCCTCGACCAAGCGCTTGCCGCGATCGTGCGGGCGGAAGGCGAGCTCGGCCTGCCGCCCTCGCTGTCCGGCGCCTTCGCCGGCGACGCGGCGGAATTCGAGCGCGCCCTCGTCTCGCAGCCCTGGCTGATCCTTGCAGCGGTCGTCGTGATCTACATCCTGCTCGGCGTTCTCTACGAAAGCCTGATCCATCCCGCGACGATCCTGTCGACGCTGCCGTCGGCCGGCATCGGCGCGCTTCTGGCGCTGTGGCTGGCGGACATGGACCTGTCGCTGGTCGGGCTCATCGGCATCGTGCTGCTGATGGGCATCGTCAAGAAGAATGCGATCATGATGATCGATTTCGCGCTCGACGCCGAACGCAACGACGGCAAGTCGCCCGAAGACGCGATCCGCGAGGCATGCCGGCTGCGCTATCGGCCGATCATGATGACGACGATGGCGGCCCTGCTGGGTGCGCTGCCGCTCGCCTTCGAAAGCGGCACGGGGTCGGAACTGCGCAACCCGCTGGGCATTTCCATCGTCGGCGGGCTGGCGCTGTCGCAGCTGCTTACGCTCTACACCACGCCGGTCATCTATCTCGCCTTCGAGCGGCTGCGCGCACGCTTCGCGCCGCGCGCACCCGCGGCGGCGGAGTAGGGACGATGTCGATCTCGACGCCCTTCATCCGCCGGCCCATCGGCACCAGCCTGCTGGCCCTCGGCGTGTTCCTCGCAGGGGCCGTCGCCTATTTCCATCTGCCGGTCGCCCCGCTGCCCAACACCGACCTGCCGGTCGTGTTCGTGCGCGCCAACCAGCCGGGGGCCGATCCCGACACGATGGCCAGTACCGTGACCGCCACGCTCGAACGGCACCTGGGCACCATCGCTGGCGTCAACGAGATGACGAGCCGCAGCGCCCTGGGCGGATCGACAATCGTGCTGCAGTTTGATCCTTCGCGACGGCCGGCCGATGCCGCCAAGGACGTCCAGGCCGCGATCAATGCCGCGATACCGGATCTGCCGGCGGGCATGCCGCAGCCGCCGACCTACCGCAAGGCGAACCCGAACGCGCGACCGGTCCTGATCCTTGCGCTGACGTCGCGCACGATGACGACGCAGGCGATCTTCGATGCCGCCGACACTGTCCTTGCGCAGCGCCTGTCGCAGATCGACGGCGTGGCGCAGGCCAACGTGATGGGCGCGGAAAAGCCGGCGATCCGCGTGCAGGCGGACATGCTACGCCTTGCGGCCATGGGGCTGTCGCTCGAGGATGTCCGTGCGGCGATCGTCGCGGCCAATGTCGAGCAGCCGACGGGAAGGATCGACGGCCCGGAGGGAAACGTCACGATTTCGGTGACGGACACGCTGCGCAGCGCCGACGACTACGCCGCGATACTGCTGCGGGCCGGGAACGGCCGCACGATCCGGCTCGGCGACGTCGCCAACGTGTTCGCGGGCGTGGAGAACGAACGGCAGGCGGCGTGGTTCGGCGACCGGCGCGCCGTCCTCGTCCAGATCCTGAAGCAGCCGGGTGCCAACGTCATCGAAACGGTCGATCGGATTAAGGAACTTCTGCCGGAAATGTCGCGCTGGCTGCCGGCGGGAATCGACGTGACGACGATGTACGACCAGACCGGGACGATCCGCGCCTCCGTCGCCGACGTGCAGCACACGCTGGCGATTTCCGTCGTGCTCGTGATCGGCATCGTCGGGATTTTCCTGCGGCGCATCGCCCAGACGCTTGCGGCGGCAGTCGCGGTTCCGCTGTCGCTGGCCGGAACGTTCGCGGCGATGTGGTGGCTGGGTTTCAGCCTGAACAACCTGTCGCTGATGGCGCTGACGATTTCGGTCGGGTTCGTGGTCGACGACGCGATCGTGGTGATCGAGAACATCGCACGCAACCGGGAACGGGGCTTGTCCGCGATGGCGGCCGCTCTCGAAGGGGCGCGCGAGATCGGCTTCACGGTCGTGTCGATGACTCTTTCGCTCGTGGTCGTGTTCGTGCCGATGTACTTCCTGGGCGGCGTCCAGGGCCGCTTCCTGCGCGAGTTCTCCATCGTGCTTACGGCGGCGATCCTGATATCGGGCGTGGTCTCGCTGACGCTGACGCCGATGATGTGCGCGCGCTTCGCCGGCGCGGAACGTCCACCATCGCGTTTCGACCGGCTGTTCGACCGCCTCTTCGATCCCGTGGTGGATGCATATTCGCGCGCGCTTTCGGTCGCGGTGCGCTGGCGCTGGACGATGCTGCTTCTCACGCTTGGCGCCATCGGCGGCACCGTCGCGCTCTATGTCTACGTTCCGAAGGGTGGATTTGTGCCCCAGCAGGACACCGGCCTGCTGCGTGCCTTCGCGCGGGCGTCGCCCGACACCTCATTTCGCGCAATGTCACAGCACATGGATGCGGCGGTCCGTATCGTGCGCAGGGATCCGGCAGTGGCGAGCGTCGGCGGCGTGACCGGAGGCGGATTCTTCGGTGCGGCCAATACCGGCCAGATGTATATCGCGCTGAAGCCGCGCGCCGAGCGCGACGCGACCGCGGACCAGGTCGTCATGCGGCTGCGTCCGCAGCTTGCCCGTCTGACCGACGCGCAGGTATTCCTCTGGGCCGAGCAAGACATCCAGGCCGGCGGCAGGGCGGGGCGCGGCCAGTTCCAGGTGGTGCTGCTGGCGGCCAAGCCCGACGATCTGACGGCATGGGCTCCGGCTCTGGTGCGCCGGCTCCAGCAGGAGCCCGGCTTTTTCGACGTATCGAGCGATCTGGAACGCGCCGGGCTCGACGCCCGCGCGACGATCGACCGCGACGCCGCCGCGCGCTTCGGCATCCAGCCGTCCGAGATCGATGCGGCGTTCAACAATGCCTTCGCGCAGCGCCTCGTCTCGACCATGTTTCGCGAGCGGAACCAGTACCGGGTCGTGCTGGAGGCGCTTCCCGAGCAGCAGCGGGGTCCGCTCGATCTTGCGCAGATCCACGTCAAGTCGCCGGGCGGCGCACTGGTGCCGCTTTCGGCGGTCGCGAAGGTCGACATCGTGGCTTCGCCGCTCAGCATCGCGCACGACGGGCAGTTTCCCGCGACGACGGTGAGCTTCACGCTCGCGGAAGGCGGCGCGCTCAACGACGCGATCGCGCGGGTGCGCGCGGTCGCGCACGAGATGGGGATGCCGGGCGACATGCGCGTGGAGGCGACGGGATTCGCAAGGCTGAGCCAGCAGCAGAATTCGGGCGTGCCGCTGCTGATCCTGGCGGCCATCGTGGCGATCTATCTCGTGCTGGGCATCCTCTACGAAAGCTGGGTCCAGGCGGTGACCATCCTTTCGACGCTGCCGTCGGCTGGCGTCGGAGCGCTGCTGGCCATAATGGCGACGGGCACCAACCTGACGCTCATCAGCATCGTCGGCATCATCCTGCTGATGGGCATCGTCAAGAAGAACGCGATCATGATGGTGGATTTCGCGCTCGTCGCCGAACGGCGCGACGGCATGGCGCCGGCCGACGCGATCCTCGAGGCCTGCCGCGTGCGCTTCCGCCCGATCCTGATGACGACGCTGACCGCGATGCTCGGCGCATTGCCGCTGGCGCTGGGCGACGGCATCGGGGCGGAGCTGCGCCGTCCGCTGGGCATCGCCATCGTCGGCGGTCTCGCCTTCAGCCAGCTCCTGACGCTGTTCACCACGCCGGTCATCTATCTGTTGCTGCGTGGCCGGCAGGCAGCACCCGTCCTTGCCCCCGGGGCGGCGCAATGAGCCGTCTTCGTCCGGTTGCCGCGCTCGCGATGGTGCTTGCCCTGTCGGCGTGCGAGACGAGCTCGCCCTATCTGCGCCCGATCGTCGAGCTGCCGGCACAGTTCCGCGAGCTCATGGGCGTGCGGCCGGCCGAGGACCCGAAGCCCGGCGTGCCGCCGGCACCGGCACCCGGCGTGTGGCCGGCGGCAGACTGGTGGACGCGGTTCGGCTCGGCCGAACTCGACGAGCTGGTCGCGAAGGCGCAGACGGCGAACTTCGATCTTGCCGCCGCCGCGGCGCGCATCCGCCAGGCGATCGCGCAGGCCGAGATCGCCGGAGCCGCCCGGTATCCGGATCTCGAACTGTCGAGCGGTGCGACGCGCCAGCAGACCGCACCCGGCAGCACGACGACCAGTACCGGCGCCACGCGCCGGCCGGTCTGGTCGAACCGCTTCGACGTGCAGCTCTCGTCGACCTACGAGATCGATTTCTGGGGCAAGAACAGCGCGGCGGCGCAAGCCGCGCAGGCCTCGCTCGTCGCCAGCCGCCACGATGCTGCGACGGTGGCGCTGACGACGGTGTCGAACGTCGCCAACACATATTTCCAGGTCCTCGGTCTCACCGAACGGCTCGACTATGCCCGCCAGTCGCTGGCCGACGCGGAAGACATCCTGGCGGCCGTGCGCGCGCGCGCCGCGGTGGGGACCGCGAGCCTGATCGACATCGCCCCGCAGCTCAGCATCGTCGAGGGGCAGAAGGCGGCGATCGCCTCGCTCGCCCGCCAGCTTGCCCAGCAGACCGACGTACTCGGCGTGCTGCTGGGGGCCGCCGGCCGGCCCGAGATCGTCGCGATCCCACTCACCGACCTGCATGTGCCGGCGGTCGGGCCGGGCGTGCCGTCCGAACTGCTGCGCCGCCGGCCCGACATCGCGGCGGCCGAGGCGAACCTGATCGCCGCCAACGCGAGCCTGCGCAACGCAATCGCGTCGCGCTGGCCGAGCCTGAGCCTGACCGGAGCTGCCGGCTTCCAGTCGACGGACCTGAGCCGGCTGTTCGATCCGACCTCGCAGATCTTCTCGATCGCGGCGGGGCTTACGGCACCGATCTTCGCGGGCGGGGCGCTCGAAGGGCAGGAGAAGCTGCAGCGCGCGCGCATGGAGGAGCTGGCCGCCGTCTATCAGAAGGCGGTCGTGCAGGCCTTTGCCGACGTCGAGACCGCACTTTCGGGCACGCGGCGCACGCGCGAACAGCTCGAAGCGCAGGTCGCCTCGACCGCCGCGTCGCGCATCGCGTTCGAGGCGGCGCAGGCCCAATACCGGGTGGGATCCATCGACTCGGTCACACTGCGCGACACGGAACGCAGCTATTTCACGGCCTTGGACGCGCTGGCGCAGGCGCGGCTCGGCTACTATCAGGCGCTGATCGCGCTCTTCCAGGCGCTCGGCGGCGGCTGGGAAATTCCGGCGGAATAGCCCGGCCGTCGCAGCCGTTGTCGCGTACGGGATTTTCGATCCGGCCGAACGGAGGCTTCAATGAAACCAGCCGTCATCGCCCTTGCCTGCGTCCTGTCGCTCGCGGCCCCGGCGGTCGCCCAGGAAATCGGCACGGCAGGGCAGGATGCGCTGGAACGCGCGCGTTCGGGCACTGTGGTGCAATGGCGCAATCCGGACGACGGGATCGCCGGCACCTTCGTGCCCAAGCCCGCCTTCCAGGATTCGGGTGGCCGGATCTGCCGCGAATTCACCCAGACCGTCACGATCGGCGAGCGTCAGCAGGAAGCGTGGGGGACGGCCTGCCGACAGTCGGACGGGTCGTGGAAGCTCCAGCGTGCCGATGTCGCCGAAGCACCGCAGGTGCGACACGTGCCGGCGCCGATGCCGGTCTACGCGCCGCCGCCGCAGGTGATCTACTATCCGCAACCCTATTACTACCCGCGGCCCTATTACGGGTCGTCGTTCCATATCCGGCTCGGCGGTGGCCATCATCACCGCCATCGCCACCACCGTCACCGGCACTGGTAGCGCTCAGCCCTCGGCGATCGCCGCGTCGATCGCGTCGCCCAGTGTCTTCGCGGCGAACGCGATCTCGGCGGGCGTGGAGACATAGGGCGGGGCGAGGATGACGTGGTCGCCTGCCTTGCCGTCGATCGTGCCGCCCATCGGATAGCAGAGCAGGCCGCGTGCGAAAGCCTGCTTCTTGATCTTCGCGTGCAGCTTCCTCGCCGGATCGAACGGCGCCTTCGTCGCGCGGTCGGCGACGAGCTCGACCGCCCAGAACAGGCCGCGCCCGCGGATGTCGCCGACATGCGCGTGGTTGCCCAGCCGCTCGACGAGGGCTGCTTCCAGTTCCGCACCGCGCACCTTCACCGCATCCAGCAGATCCCCGTCGCGGATCGTCTCCTGCACCGCGAGGGCGGCGGCACACGCCATCGGATGCCCCAGATAGGTGTGGCCGTGCATGAAGCCGCCCGAACCGTTCTCGATACCGGCGACGATGCCGGGGGCGACGAGCATTGCCCCGATGGGCTGGGCGCCGCCGCCGAGCCCCTTGGCGATCGCGACGATGTCGGGGACCACGTTCTCGGTCTCGTACGCGAACAGCGTGCCGCTGCGGCCCATGCCGCACATGACCTCGTCGAGGATCAGCAGGATTCCGTGCTTCTTGCAGACCGCATCGACGCGCGCGAGATAGCCCGGAACAGGCGGCGTGCAGCCTTGCGTGGCGCCGCCGACCGTCTCGGCGACGAAGGCGATGACGTTGCCGGGGCCGAGCCGTTCGACGGTCGTCTCGAACTCGCCGGCAAGGCGCACCCCATAGGCCTCCTCGCTCTCGTCCGGCCGGCGGTCGCGATAGGCGTAGCAGGGCGAGACCAGTTCGGTCTCCGCCAGCAGCGGGGCGAACATCGCGCGCCGCCACGCGTTGCCGCCCACGCCGAGCGCGCCCAGCGTGTTGCCGTGGTAGCTCTGCCGGCGCGCGACGAACTTGGTGCGCTGCGGTTCGCCCTTCTCGACGAAATACTGGCGCGCGAGCTTGAGCGCTGCCTCCATCGCCTCCGACCCGCCCGACACGAAATAGACCTTCGCCATCGGCGTGGGAGCCGCCTCGACCAGCAGGTCGGCGAGCCGTTCCATCGGCTCGTTCGTGAAGAACGACGTGTGCGCGTAGTCGAGCGTGTCGAGCTGTGCCCGCAGTGCCGCGACGACGCGCGGATGGTTGTGGCCAAGGCAGCTGACCGCCGCCCCGCCCGAGCCGTCGAAGTATCGCTTGCCGGCTTCGTCGATCAGGTAGTTGCCCTCGGCGCGCGCGGCCACCGGCGGGGCGGCGACGGCGCGATGGAGGACGCGGGAGGTTCGGTCGTTCATTCGGCCGATGCCCGGACCCAGAGCGACGCGATGCTGGCATCGACCTCGGCGAGATCGCGCAGCCGCTCGATCAGGCGGCCGGTGAGCTGCGTTCCGTTCGCCAGCAGCAGGCCGCCGCCGGTCGCCAGCAGGTTGCGCGACAGGATGGCGCCATCGCGCACCTGGTCGAGGGCCACCTGGAATTCGGGAATCGACGCGGCAGGCTCGGCCGGTGCCGTGCCTGGGCGTGCACGATCCTGCGTCAGCAGGGTACCTGCATTGACGGTGTTGGGTGCGGGTTCGACGGCGGGCGAGGGGGCATCGCCGCCCTCCGCCTGCGCCACGACCGTGGCGATCTGCCGGTAGGCTTCCGCCGATTTCACCGGCTGCGGGCGAGACAGGATCTTCTCGAGCCGCTCGGCGAGGGAAGCCTTGGTCGGCGGCTTCACGAGGAAGCCGTTGGTATCGAGCTGGAAGGCTGCCCAGACAAGTCCGGCGTCGGCATGCGCCGTCAGCATCAGCACGGGCTGGTTGCGCTTTAGCCCTTCGGCCCCCGTGCGGATATCGGCGAGCAGGCGCAGCCCGTTGCGCGGGCGCATCGCGAAATCGGTCAGCACGCAGTCGAACTGGTACTCGCTCGATTTCAACAGGGCGACCGCCGTCGCCCCGTCGGCCGCCTCCTCGACGACCCAAGCACCCAGCCCGCGCAGCAGGCGCGCGACGAGGCTGCGCACGAAGGTCTCGTCGTCGACGACGAGAAACGCGCGGCCCTGCAGGGGGGCGGACTCGCTCATCGGGCCATCTCCGTGCGCTGTGCCTCGAGGAAGGTACGGATTCGTTCGAACGCCTCGCGCACGAGATTACCGACTTCCGCGGCGGCGGCAACGTCGCCGGCGCGCGCCAGCGCCTCGATGCGCACGCAGGCGGCTTCCAGCCCGCCGGCCCCGACGCTGGCGGCCGCCCCCTTGACGGCGTGCGCGGCGGCGGCGGCATCGGCGGAATTGCCGGCGGCGAGGGCCGCATCGAGGGCCGCGATCGAGGGCGGCAGCTTGGCGACGAAATCGGCAAGCACCTCGACGAGGGTCGCCGGATCGTCGTCGCCGAGGATCGCGGCAAGCCGGTCGAAAGAGACCGGCGGCGGGACGGCGGTGTCGGCCGGCAGGGCCGCACGGACCGCCGTCTCGGCGGTGACGGATGCACAGCGCGCATACTCGGGCATGAAGGCCGCGATCGCGCGGCCGAGCCGGTCGAGGCTCGCGGGCTTGGCGAGGAAATCGTCCATGCCGGCGGCCCGGCAGCGCTGGTCCTCGCCCTGCAGCGCGTTCGCGGTCAGCGCCACGATCGGCGTGCGCGGCCGTTCCGGATCGCCGGCCTCGGCCGCGCGGATCGACTGCGCGAGCTCGATCCCGTCCATGCGCGGCATGTGCATGTCGGTCAGCACGAGCGCATAGCGGTTGGCGTGCCAGGCCGCGAGGGCCGCAAGCCCGTCTTCGGCAAGGTCGCAGGCATAGCCGAGCTTGGCGAGCTGGCGGCGGATGACGGTCCGGTTCGTGTCCTGGTCTTCGGCGACGAGCACGACGAGGCCCGCGAGGCGTGCCGCCTGCGGGTCGCCCGCGAAAGCGCTCGCCATGTAGCTGCCGGCCGCGTCGCCGACGGCGACGACCTCGGGGCTCGCGATGCCCAGCGCCACGCCGACCGCGCGCAGCAATGCGGCACGCCGCGGCGGGCGGAGCACCGCGGCGGCGTGGGAACCGGCGGCGCGCAGGCGGCGGCGGGTCGCGTCGTCGCCGGCCAGCAGCACGCTGCGCGCTCCCGGAACGCCGGCCATCGGCGAGCGGTCGTCGACCAGCACGCAGTCGGCGGCCTTTGCGACGGCCGGATCGTCGGTCCGCACGACGGCAGCGCCGGCCGCTTCGAGATAGGCGGCCAGCGTATCGCCCAGCACCGTGTCGGTGCCGACGAGTGCGACGCGCCGGCCGGAAAGATCGATCGCCGGTTCGACGTCTTCCGCGGGCGCGGTTTCGAGCGACAGGCGCACCCAGAACGTAGCGCCCGAGCCGGGTTGGCTGTCGACGCCGATCTCCCCGCCCATCGCCTCGACCAGCCGGCGCGCGATCGAAAGCCCGAGGCCCGTGCCGCCGAAGCGCCGGCGGGTCGATTCCTCGGCCTGTTCGAACGGAACGAAGAGCCGCTTGCGCGCGGCCTCGGCGATGCCGATGCCGGTATCGGCGACGTCGATCTGGAAATCGACCCGGCCGTCGCGCAGGCCGCGCACGCGGATCGCCAGCGACACGCGGCCGGTTTCGGTGAACTTGATCGCGTTGCCCGCGAGATTGACCAGGATCTGGCGCAGGCGCACGGGATCGCCCCATACGCGCGCGGGCAGGCGTGGATCGAAGAAACAGTCGAGCTCGAGCCCCTTGCGCCGCGCACCCGCCGCCAGAAGCTCGGCGACCGCCTCGACCTCGCCGCCCGGATCGACCGACACATGCTCGAGGTCGAGGCGGCCCGCCTCGATCTTCGAGAAGTCGAGCACGTCGTCGAGGATCGCCAGCAGGGCGCGCGCCGAGCGGTCGATCAGCACGGCCATCTCGCGCTGCTCGGCGTCGAGCTCGGTCTGCCGCATCAGTTCGGCGAGGCCGAGGATGCCGTTCATCGGCGTGCGGATCTCGTGGCTCATCGTCGCGAGGAAGGCGGACTTGGCGGCCGTCGCCGTCTCGGCGTCTTCCTTGGCGGCGTGCAGGGCCGCTTCGGCCTGCTTGCGCTCGGTGATGTCGGTCACGACGCGCACGTAGCCGCCGTCGGGCATGCGGTCGGTGCGCACCTCCAGCCAGCGGCCGTTGGGGCGCTGGCGCTCGTAGGTGTCGGTCGCCGGCAGGTTCTCGCGGCCGGTCAGCAGGATGCGGCGCCGGATCTCCTCCTCGCGGCCGCGGAATTCGCCCTGTGCCATCTGGTAGTGGGCGATCTCGTCGAGCGTGACGCCGCGGCGCATCAGCCCGTCGGGCAGGTCGAGATACGTCTCGAAATTCCGGTTCCACGCGACCACGCCCTTGTCCGCGTCGGTCACGACGATCGCCTGGCCCATGCTTTCGAACGTCGCGTCGAGCACGCCCTTCTCGCGCGCGAGTGCCTCCTCGAACTCCTTGCGCTCGGTCGCGTCGGTATAGGTGCGCACGTACATGCCGGCGGGCGAACGCGTCGTTCGCACCTCGATCCAGCGCCCGTCCGACATGCGCCGCTCGGAGAAGGGCGAAAGCGAGACCTTGCCCTCGCGCAGGTCCTGCGCCCAGCGCCGCGGCAGGTCGGAATCGGCGAACGATCCGGCGGCGATCTGCAGTTCGAGGATATCGACCATCGGCATGCCGCGCCGGATCGAGCCCTGCGGCAGGCCGATCAGATCGTAGAAGCGCGCGTTCCACGCCACGGGCAGAAGCTGGGGGTCGAGCAGCAGCACGCCCTGGGCCATGTTCTCGAGCGTGGCGTCGAGGAAGGCACGCTCTTCCTCGCGTTCGGTCTGCAGGCGCTTGGCGTCGGTGATGTCGGTATAGGTGCGAACGTACATGCCGGCGGGCGTGCGCGTCGTGCGCACCTCGATCCAGCGACCGTCGGCAAGCTGGCGTTCGGACAGCGGATCGACCGAGTTGTAGCCGGCGCGCCGGCGCGCCAGCCAGCCGCGTGCCATTTCCATGTCGGCGAAGGCACCGGCCTCGATCTGCAGTTCGAGGATGTCGACCATCGACAGGCCGCGGCGCATGGCTTCCGGCTTCAGGCCGATGAATTCGCACATCCGCCCGTTCCAGGCGAATGACTTCAGGTCGGCATCCATCAGCAGAACGCCCTGCGCCATGTTCTCGAACGTCGCATCCAGGAACGCGCGCTGCTCCTCGAACGCGACGTCGGCCTCGCGCTGCTCGCGGCGCAGGCGCTCGTTCTCCGCGATGCTCTCGGCCACGACCTTGAGCGAGCGGGCGAGGCTGCCGATCTCGTCGCGCCGCGCGATGTCGGGCAGGTCGAAATCGGCCTTGCGCGCCACCCGGTCCATGGCGTCGGTCAGCCGCAGCAGCGGCCCGACGACCCGCCGGCGCATGAAGATGCCGATCGCCGCGACGATCGCGAGGATCGCGACGACGAGGATGCCGATCCGCGCGAGCGCGCCGGCAGCGGCCGCGCGGTTCGCCTCGGCGAGGGCGACGGCCGCACCCAGTGCGGCGTCGCGCACGTCGAGGATGCTGCGCATCGCCGGCACATAGCGCTCGACGAACGCACCGGCCGCGATCGGATAGTCGCCGCCGGCGCGCCCGGACGCGGCCAGCGTCTCGACCATGGCGATCGCGCCGTCCAGATAGTCCGCGCGCATCTTCGCGAGCGGCGCTTCGACATCCGGCGTTTCCGCGACATCGCTGGCACGCGCGAGCTGCTGGGCGAGTGCGGCGATCCGCCCGCGCAGCCGCTCGATGGCGAAGGACTCCGTCTCGACCAGTGGCGCGCGGCGGGCGAGGGGGGCAGAGAATACGCTGCCGAGCTGGCCGGCGAACTCGCGCGCCTCCGCGGCGAGCCTTGCCACGGTCGCGATTTTCAGGAGGGCCGGGTCGGCCCGGCCGACGGCGGCCTCCGCTTCGTCGACGATCGGGGCGAGGTCGAGGGCGAGCGCCACCAGACGCGTGACCAGATCGCGGATCGCTTCGGTCGCGCGATCGGCGATGGGGCGTGCGGCAAGCGCGTCGGCGTCGCCGCGCGCGCGGGCCAGCCGGGCTCGGATGTCGCGCGACAGGGCGGGCAGGTCGCGCCGCAGAGCGAGAGCCCCGCCGGCGGCAAGCTCGCCGTCCATCGCGTCGAAGGCGGCATCGGTCTCGGCGCGCGCGCGGGCGAGACGAGTGCGCCAGTCGGCCGCGGTCGTTTCGTCGGCACCGAACGTGGCGTTGGTGGGGCCGCGCTCAACCGAGATCTTCTCCATCGCGCGCAGCACGCTGGAGAAGGTCCGCGTGGCGTCGATGCCCGCGATGCTGCGGCGATAGTCGTGCCACTGGTTGAGCACGACCGACCCGGCCAGGATCGCCATCGCGACCATCGCGACGGCCAGTGCCACCATGAACTGCCGTTCCAGCCGCATCGAACCTGCGTTTCCTTCGCCCCGGGCCCCGCCCCACGAAGGGCAGGATAGGCGATCCGGGGAGGCTCGCGCACGGGCTTTCGCCCTGCCGTCACGCAGGGCGGTCGAGATCCTCGACCGCGGCGACGAGCAGGCGCAGGGCCTGACCGAAATCGGCCAGCTCCATCGCCTCGTCCGGGTTGTGGCTGCCATGGGCGTTGCGCACGAAGATCATCGCGGTCGGCACGCCGGACGTGCCGAAGACGGCCGCATCGTGGCCGGCCCCGCTGCGCAGCTCCATGTGCGGGATGCCGAGTGCCCGGGCGATCCCGGACAGCCGTCCGCGCAGGTTTGGCGCGATCGGGCCGGGCAGCGCGTTGGTGAAGGCGCCGAGATCTATCGTGACACGGCGTGCCGCGCCGATCTCGGCGGCGATCGCGCGCAGCTTCGCGTCGAGCGCCAGCAGCACCGCGTTGTCGTCGCTGCGGACGTCGATCGTGAAGCGGACCTCGCCGGGGATCTTCGTCATCGTGTGGACGCGCGCGTCGGTCTGGAACTCGCCGACCGTGCAGACCAGGTCGTGCCCGGCGCGTTCGTGTTCGAGCCAGAGTTCTTCCAGACGGGCCACGAACGCCACGCCGGCCATCAGCGCGTCCTGGCGCGTCTCGCGCGGTTCGGCACCCGCATGGCCGTAGCGGCCGAGGACGCGGCAGTGCCGGTAGCGCAGGTTGCCGCGGATCCCGGTGACGATGCCCACCGGCAGGTTGCGTTCGACGAGGATCGGGCCCTGCTCGATATGCAGTTCGAGGAAGCAGGCAAGGCGGTCAGGATCGATCTGTCGTTCGCCGCGCCGGATCGCCTCGGGATCGAAGCCCGCCTCGGC
Organism: Tagaea sp.; assembly: GCA_965279565.1. Lineage (GTDB taxonomy): Bacteria > Pseudomonadota > Alphaproteobacteria > CACIAM-22H2 > CACIAM-22H2 > Tagaea. The sequence continues at coordinate 2,500,447 of OZ257249.1, forward strand.
CATGTGGGTGGCGAGGCTGCGGCCGGTATCGGGCCGTACGCAGTCGTCGAGAGCGGCGGCTTCCAGGCGCCCGAGTGCGGCGCGGCTGCCGATATAGGGTGCCGGGAACCAGGACAGTTCCTCGGCCCGCACGCCCATCACGGCGATGTCGCGTTCCGGCCGGCGCCCGGCGCGCCTCCAGCGCGCCAGCAGGGCGAGCCCGGCGACGACGCCGGCGGCCCCGTCGTAGTTGCCGCCCTCGGGAACGGAATCCAGATGCGAGCCCGTCAGGATCGCCGGCAGCGACCGGTCGCGGCCCGGGAGCGTGACGTAGAGATTGCCGGCCGCATCGACGCGCCGTTCGAGACCAAGGCGTGCCGCCTCGCCGGCGATCAGGTCGTGGGCCATCTGCTCGCCCGCACCATAGGTGTCGCGCGTCACGCCGAGCCGGGCGCGCGATCCCTCGCGCAGCCGGTCGAAAAGCGTGCCGGCGAACGCGATCTCGGGGGCGAGATCGGCCGCCAGAGGTATTCGCTCACCATTGTCTAAATTGTCGTTCATCAGACTCTCTGCTTCTGACGCATACGATGGCTTTGCGAAAATTGCGCCAAGCCAAAGTCTTGTGGATATCCCGGCCGCGACAGGCGGTTGCCGGACAGATGCCTGTGCACCTCTCCGGACACTTCGCCATTAATTGTGCGTTCCAGAAGTTGGAACGGGAACGCGAATGCCACCGCAAAATATTCGGAGGACCACATGCTCTCGATCAACGACGTCCTGCAGTGCCGGAACTATGTCGCCGACCAGATCCACTATCTGTCGGGCATCGGCCTGCGCCTGACGGTCAACGCCCATCTTTCGGAATGGGCGCAGTTCCTGAAGACCGCGCCGGAGAATATCGGCGTCAATCCGGCCTACGACCCCGAGTTCTGCGACCTGCATCCGGGCAACAGCTTCTGGCTGTCGCTCAGCGACACGAACGGCGAGACCGTCGCCACGCTCGCCCACAAGTATCTCGTCTCGGAAAACTACCTCGCCGCGTTCGTCGGAAACCGGATGTGGTGGGGCCGGCATCCCAAGCTGGAGAGCACCACCGAATGGTCGCCCGAACTGCTCGGCTCGAATCTGCTGATCTCCGGGCGGATCGGCCATCACGGCGGCCTGTGGATCCATCCCAACTGGCGCAAGCATGGGCTGGCCGGCCGGATCATGCGGACGTGCCGCGCCGTGGCGCTGCCGCATTTCGAGCTCGACTGGATGGTCGGGACGGTCTTCCAGAATCTCTACGAGAAGCAGTATCCGACGCGCATCTACGGATATGTCGGCACGCTCAAGGTCGTCAGCGGCTATTTCGAGGAGACGCAGACGAAGGAGACGGTCTACCTGGAGTACATCTCGCGCGCCGAGATGCTGCGCCAGTTCGCTACGCCTTGACGTAGGCGAGGCTCTCGTACAGGGCCGGCTTCTTGTAGACGACGGACGAGACGAGATGGTCGATGCTCCCGCTGTCCAGCGACAGCGGGAGCAGCAGCCTGTACATGTCGCGCTGCTCGCCGTTCACGCTCCAGGTGATTTCCTGGAAGTTCGGCACACCCGTCACCTTGCAGGTCAGGTACTCGGCCTGGACCCACTTCGAGAGGACCTTCGGCAGGTCCTTGACCAGCACGTCCCGCGTGAACTGGCTGCCGGAAATGAGATGGCTGCCCCACAGCTTCGAGCGGAACTGGCCGGGATCGTCCTGGGTCACGTCGACGAGCGTCGTGAAGCCGATATTGCCGGTCTTGGCCAGCGTCTCGAACAGCACGTCGCGACCGAGATTGGGCTTGCGCAGCGTCGCGTGCCAGGCGTCGAGCAGCAGCGAAAGGCGGCGCGCCTGCGGGAACATGTCCGGGCGCTTGTGCGACCACCGGTGGATGTGGTCCGCCTTGCAGATGAACGAGACGTCGTCTTCTTCGAGTAGCGCAACCATGCCGGTCCCTCCGTCGCCGCCCGCGACAAGATGCCGATTGGTGTACACCTTATCCTGAAACCTTCCGCCGTGACAATTGCAGGCGGTGAATACGTCGCCGGAAAAGTCGTAAATCAGATTAACGAATATTCGCGCCCGCCGCGTCGCGAAATTTTGCGGGCGCGTCGCTTGTGGGTTCGGCGAGCTCGGGCAACCAGCCATTGCGTTCGATCTCGCAGCCCAGCGCGTCGCGCACCTCGCCGTGCGTCAGTCCCCGGTTGCGCCAGTTGCGCCGCTTCGTTTCCAGCAGACCGAGACGGATCGACCACACCGTCCCGAAAATCCGGCCAAGATAGGCGGCGAGCACGCCCGACAGGCCGGGTGCGAGCCCGCCGGTCGATACGGTCAGCGTCAGCGCACCCCGGCGGACGACGGCCGGGGTGTGGAAGTCGCACAGCTCCGTCACGTCCTCGACATTGACCAGGCGGCCGGCCGCGCGCGCGCGCGCCGCGATGGCCTTCGTCGCACCGGGGGCGAGATCGGCGACGTAGACGAGATCGAAGGCGGAAAGGTCGACCGCCTCCGGATCGCCGGCGATCGCCGTGACGTCGCGTGCCCCGCCTTCGCGCAGCAGGGCGAGCCGGCGCGCGGCGCGCGGTCCGTCGCCGAACAGGGCGATGCGCAGGCGGGAAGCGTCGAGGAGGATCGGAAGCATTCGGCGTGCCGTCCATGGGGGTTGCGTCGCGGCAAATATCCGCCCGACGCGTCGGCGCGGGAACTGAGGAAAACTTGAGCCGGGCGCAAGAACTTCTGATTCGGTCATGCGCGCGCCCGGGGCTATGGATTGTTCATGCAAAGCCTCGCCGAACGCCCCGAAGCCGCCCTTGTGGTCCGCGACATGTTCGCGGCCGACGAGATCGGCTGGGTCGGTGCGGACGCCGACGTGCAGGCCGTTCTGCTGGGCACGGGGAACGGCCCGCTTTCCGGCGCACACGCGAAGATCGCCTCGCTCGGGCTGGTCGCCTTGCATCCGCGCATTGCCGCTGCGGTAGGGCGGTCGCGGATTGCGGAATCCGCCTATTGGCGCAGCCGGGGCGCAACGCAGCCGCTGCTTGCCGGCACGGACGGGCAGGTCGCGATCGTGTTCCTCGGCTGGCGTGGCGGGATCGGCGGCGTGGATGCCGCACCCGGCCGGGTCGTGCTCTGCACGGCGCGCGATGCGGCCGGCCTCGCGGCCGGCGTCGCTTCCGGCCCGTTCCTCGTCGTGCGCTATGCCGCCGAGGGCGACGCAGTGCCGGTACTTGCCGACGATTGCCTGTGGCAATCCGCCTGGTGTGTCTAGGCTATTATTCTTGACAATCGGTACGTGTACGCGCATTGTCGAAACAGCGAAAGCGTGCTGTTTGACAAGTGAATACAAGAATACAGTGCCGCGCGCGCGGACGTTACAAGCGTTGCGTTTCAACGGGATAAACAGGTTACCGTAACCGGTCGTAACCTAATTCGCCGCAAACCTTCTCGACACGCGCTGCCAACCGCGCAGGCCTGTCGCGGACTCGCCTATCTCGTTTGAAGCCGGCTGGTAGTGGCGATGCACGCCGACGATGCGCCCTTCATTCAGGGCGGCCGCAGTGCCGGCATGCGCGATTTCGAGCGCGTCGAAGCCCGCGCGCAGCATGAACAGCACCTGGTCGCGCAGCACGTCGCCAGATGCGCGCAGTTCGCCGCGGAAACCCAGACGGTCGCGCAGGATGCGCGCGGTCGAATAGTTCCGCCCGTCGGCATAGCGCGCGAAGCGCAGCACGATCAGGCCAAAGCGCGGCACGTCATCCTCGATGTCGGCAAGGCTCTCGCCGGATTCGAGCACGATCCCGATGGGTCCGTTGCGTCCGGCGAGTGCTGCACGCCCGGCAAGGAAGCGCGCCTTGGGCAGGGCCACTTTCCCGTCTGCAGGGACCGGTTCGCCGGCGGCGGGGAAAATCCAGTCATCGGCGGCAAAGGCGCCGGCGCGCCATAGGGCAGTTTCAAGCGTCGGCATAGAGCGCTTCCTGGAAGGGCTTGAGGCCGACGCGGCGATAGGCGGCAAGGAACGTCTCGCCCGGATCGCGGCGCAGCTCGAGATAAGCGTCGACCACCTGTTCGATTGCATCGACGATGCGACCGGCGGAGAAGCCCGGCCCGACGATCTCGCCGATCGAACAGGTCTCGTCGCCCGAACCGCCGAGCGTGATCTGGTAGAACTCGTCGCCCTTGCGGTCGACGCCGAGGATGCCGATATGGCCGACATGGTGGTGGCCGCACGCGTTGATGCAGCCCGAGATCTTGAGCTTGAGATCGCCGATGTCGTGCTGGCGGTCGAGATCGGCGAAGCGTTCGGAGATGCGCTGGGCGACCGGGATCGAGCGCGCGTTGGCGAGCGAGCAATAGTCCAGCCCCGGGCACGCGATGATGTCGGTGACGAGGCCTGCGTTCGGCGTGGCGAGGCCGGCCTTCGTCAGGCCTGCGAACAGTTCCGGCAGGTCGTCGAGGCGCACGTGCGGCAGCACCAGGTTCTGCTCGTGGCTGACGCGGATCTCGTCGGCCGAGAAGCGCTCGGCGAGGGCGGCGATGGCGTCCATCTGCGCCGACGTGGCGTCGCCCGGCGGCAGGCCGACGGGCTTCAGCGACACGGTCACGATGCCGTAGCCGGGCCGCTTGTGGGCCGACACGTTGCGCGCGACGAAGCGCGCGAGGTTCGCGTCCCCGGCTTTCGCCGCGTCGAGCTTCGCCGAACGCGCGGGCAGATCGGCCAGCGCCGGCGGGGCGAAATAGGCGGCGATGCGCGCGATCTCGGCCGCCGGCAGGTCCAGTGTCTTGCCCTTCAGGCCCGCGAACTCCGTCTCGATCGCGTCCGCGATCTCGTCGGTGCCCTTCTCGTGGACCAGGATCTTGATGCGCGCCTTGTACTTGTTGTCGCGCCGTCCCTCCAGATTGTAGACGCGCAGGATCGCCTCGCAGTAGGCGAGCAGGTCGGCCTCGGGCAGGAAGTCGCGCAGCTTCTTGGCGATCATCGGCGTACGGCCCTGGCCGCCGCCGACCCACACGGCGAAACCGATGGCGCCCGTCGCGTCGCGCCTGGCTTCCAGCCCGATGTCGTGCACCTGGATGGCCGCGCGGTCGGCAGCCGCGCCCGTCACGGCAAGCTTGAACTTGCGCGGCAGGAACGAGAACTCGGGATGCAGCGACGACCACTGGCGCAGGATCTCGGCATAGGGACGCGGATCGACCGCCTCGTCGGCGGCGGCCCCCGCGAAATGGTCGGCCGTGACGTTGCGGATGCAGTTGCCCGAGGTCTGGATCGCATGCATCTCGACCCCGGCCAGTTCCTCGAGGATTGCCGGCATGTCGGCAAGCTTGATCCAGTTGAACTGCAGGTTCTGGCGCGTGGTGAAATGGCCGTAGTCCCGGTCGTAGGTGCGCGCGATGTGGGCGATCTTGCGCATCTGCCGGCCCGACATTACGCCGTAGGGGATCGCGATGCGCAGCATGTAGGCGTGGAGCTGCAGGTAGACGCCGTTCATCAGCCGCAGCGGCTTGAACTGGTCCTCCGTCATCTCGCCCGACAGGCGGCGCGCGACCTGGTCGCGGAACTCGGCCACGCGCTCGCGCACGAAGCCGAGATCGAATTCGTCGTACCGGTACATGCTGTTTCCTAATTGCCCGGAGTCAGGCCATACGCGACCGTCGGCCCCTCGGCGCGGATGCGTTCGCGCAGGCGAGTGGGCGCGGGGCGGTTGCCGGTCATCGTGATCTCGACCAGCACCGGCTCGACGACGATGCACGCGTCGTGGTCGGCCCTGGCGCCGGCCAGCAGCGCATCGGCCGCCTCCGCCGTCAGCGCGATCTCGGCGTCGAGAACTTCCTCGCTCCAGCGCCCGTCCGGACGCCGGAACACGACCGCCCCGCTGCGAAGATCGTTCGCCGTGACCGCCAGTGCGCCGGTTGCCTGTGCCTTTGCCATCGCCCGCTTTCCAAGGTGTGGAAGTGGACAGTGCTGGCGCGCCGCAGGCCCATCAAACGAGAATTTCTTGGGCCGGTCTTTAGATTTGTTACGGGGCTATCGAAGGCCGGATTCAGGCCGTCCGGCCGCTCGCCATCAGCGCCACGTCGCCGCCGACCGCCGCCGTGTTGATCGACACGGTCTTCTCGGCGGCGAAGCGCGGCAGGTAGAACGGCCCGCCCGCCTTCGGCCCGGTACCCGACAGGCCCTGCCCGCCGAAGGGCTGCACGCCGACGACCGCACCGATCGTCGACCGGTTCACGTACACGTTGCCGACCGGCAGTGCGGCCGCGATGCGGCGCTGGAATCCGTCGATGCGGCTGTGGATACCGAGCGTCAGGCCATAGCCGGTCGCCGCGACGCGTGCGAGCACGTCGTCGAGCGCATCGGCCTTCCAGCGCACGACATGCAGGACCGGCCCGAAGATCTCGTGCATCGGTGCTGCCGCCATCGGCACCTCAAGCGCCACCGGGGCGACGAAGTGGCCGCCGGAAAGCCCGGCAGGCACGCTCGCGCGCGCGACGACATGCGCGCGGTTCTCGTCGATATAGGCTTCGAGCATCCGCTTCGCGGCCGCGTCGATCACCGAGCCGATGTCGGTCGCTGGATCGGCGGGATCGCCGATCTGGAGTTCGGCCATGGCACCGCGCAGCATCTCGATCGTGCGGTCCGCGGCTTCCTCCTGCACGAACAGCACGCGCAGGGCCGAGCAGCGCTGGCCCGCACTCTGGAAGGCCGAGACGATCGCGTCGTTGACGAGCTGTTCGGTCAGCGCGGAACTGTCGGCGATCATCGCGTTGACGCCGCCGGTTTCCGCGATCAGCGGCACGATCGGTCCGTCCTTGGAGGCGAGCGCACGCTGGATCGACTTGGCGGTCGCGGTCGAGCCGGTGAAGGCCACGCCCGCGATGCGCGGGTCGCCGACAAGGGCGGCCCCGACATCGCGCCCTCCGCAGGCGAGCTGGAGCGCCTCGGTCGGCACGCCGGCGGCGTGCAGCAGCGCGACGGCGCGCGCGGCGGTGAGCGGTGTCTGTTCCGCCGGCTTCGCGACGACCGCATTGCCGGCCGCAAGTGCGGCCGCGATCTGGCCGATGAAGATGGCGAGCGGGAAGTTCCATGGGGAAACGCACGCGAACACGCCACGCCCTTCGAGGGTCAGCGTGTTGCGCTCGCCCGTCGGGCCCGGCAGCAGGGCAGGGCCGCAATCGAGACGCGCGCGCCCCGCGTAATAGCGCAGGAAGTCGACTGCCTCGCGCAGCTCGGAGAGCGCGTCGGGGATCGTGCGGCCGCCTTCGCGTACGACGAGCGACATCAGTTCGTGGTCGTTCGCCTCGAACAGGCCGGCCGCGCGCTCGAGGATCGAGGCGCGCTCTGCGACCGGCATCCGGCGCCAATCGGCAAACGCGCGTGCTGCGCTGCCGACTGCCGCGGCGACATCGGTGACCGTGGCGTTGCGGCACTCGCCGACCGCGCGGCGCGTGTCGGCCGGTTCGCGTACGTTGCCCGAGGCGACCGCGTTCCGGTCGGCGGCGATGCGCGCCACGACGCGCGCGCGCAGCGCGTCGTCGGCAAGGTCGAGCCCGCGTGCGTTCGTACGGTCGGCGAACATCGCGGTCGGCTGGCGGACCGACGGCGTGGCCGCGGCAAGGGCGGCTGCCGGATCGGCGACGATGCGCGCGAGCGGAATGTCGCGGTCGGCGACCTGGTGGATGAACGAGGTGTTGGCGCCGTTCTCCAGCAGGCGGCGCACCAGATAGGGCAGCAGGTCGCGATGCGCGCCGACGGGTGCATAGACGCGCACGGCGAAGCGTTCGCCCAACCGCTCGGCGAGCAGGTTGTAAAGCCCGTCGCCCATGCCGTGCAGCTTCTGGAACTCAAAATCGGTCCGGTTGCCGGCCATCGCGAGGATTTCGAGTGCCGAGCGCGGGTTGTGCGTGGCGAACTGGCCGAAGATCGCATCCTGCGCGCCCAGCATCCGCGCGGCGCATGCGCGATAGGAAAGGTCGGTTGCCGCCTTGCGTACGAAGACCGGATAGTCGGCGAGGCCCTTCTCCTGCGCCCACTTGATCTCGCTGTCCCAGTAGGCGCCCTTGACCAGCCGCACCATGAAGCGCCGGCGCTTGGCGCGCGCCAGATCGGAAACCCAGTCGACGGTGCCCAGCGCGCGCTTCTGGTAGGCCTGCACGGCAAGGCCGAGCCCGTCCCATCCGGCGAGCTGCCGGTCGCCGGCGAGCGCCTCGAGGATTTCGAGCGACAGGACGAGCCGGTCGGCTTCCTCGGCGTCGATTGTGAAATTGATGCCGGCCTCGGCCGCGCGCAATGCCAGTGCCGCGACGCGCGGGACGAGTTCGCTTGCCACGCGCGCGCGCTTTGTCGCTTCGTAGCGCGGATGCAGCGCCGAGAGCTTAACCGAGATGCCGGGGTTCGTGCGCGGATCCTTGCCCGTACAGGCCGACGCGATCGCGGCGATCGCCGCTTCGTAGCTTTCGAAATAGCGCTCGGCATCGCCGCGCGTGCGCGCGGCCTCGCCAAGCATGTCGAACGAGTGCCGGTAGCCGGGCCCCGCCTTCTTCGCGCGTGCGAGGGCGGCGTCGATCGTCTGCCCCATCACGAACTGCTGGCCCATGATGCGCATCGCCGCTTCGATGGCGCTGCGCAGGACGGGTGCGCCGAGCCGGCCGAGCGTGCGGCGCAGGAGTTCGGCGGCACCGCCGCTGTCGCGCCCGGTCCATTCGACGAAGCGCCCGGTCAGCGCCAGCCCCCAGGCCGACGCGTTCACGAGCACGGAGTCCGCATGGCCCAGATGCCGGTCCCAGTCGGCCGTGCCAAGCTTGTCGCCGATCAGCGCGTCGATGGTCGCGGCGTCGGGGATGCGCAGCAGCGCTTCGGCAAGGCACATCAGCGCCACGCCTTCGTTCGTCGACAGGTCGAACTCGGCAAGGAACGTCTCGACCCCGATCTGCCCGGGCACGCGCTCGCGCAGCCGGCCGGCAAGTGCCTGCGCGTCCGCATCGATGCGCGCGCCCTGTCCTTCGGGCAGCATTGCCGCCGCGTGCAGCCGTTCGAGGATATCGGCCTCCCCCGCGAGTTTGGGGCCGATCGATGCTGCGATATTGGGGTTCTGCATGATCATGTCTCTGCGGATTGATGTTTTATAAGGCTAACGCTCTTTCAATTCTGGTCAAGACAGTGAAAAATGCTATTTTAAAGATAGTTTTCAGAGTTAAATCCTGAACATGAGGGTGCCCGCGTGCTCGATACCCGTCTCGACCCGATCGATCTCCAGATTCTGGGCGAACTGCAGGCCGACGGCCGCCTGACGAATGTCGAACTCGCGCGGCGCGTCGGGCTGAGCCCGACCCCGTGTCTCGAACGCGTGCGCCGGCTCGAACGCGACGGCGTCATCCGCGGCTATCGCGCGGAACTCGATCCGGCACCGCTCGATGCCGGACTGATCGTGTTCGTCGAGGTCGCGATCGACCGCACCTCGCACGAGGCGTTCGACCGGTTCGCACAAGCGGCCAAGGCGCTGGCCGAGGTCGCCGAATGCCACATGGTGGCCGGCGGGTTCGACTATCTGCTGAAAGTGCGCGTCAGCGACATGCAGGCCTATCGCGACTTCCTCGGCCGAGCACTCGCCGAAGTGCCGCATATCCGCGAGACGCGGACCTATGTCGTCATGGAAGAAGTGAAGTCCGACGGACGCATCCCGATCCCGACGCGAAGCTAGGACGGCGGCGCCTCGCCGAACACCACGCCCTTGCGGAACAGGAAACAGCCATAGCCGCGCGGATCGCCGACCTGCACGATCGCGTAGCTCGCCTTCGCCGCCTCGTAGAACGCGAAGCGCTCGATCCCGGCAAGCTCGATGCGCTTTCCGGCCGCGCGGTCGATCTCGGCCTGCACCTGCTTCTGCACGTCGGGAACCGCGGCCGGATCGCCGACGACCTGCATGCGGCGGACCGGGTCGTTCGTGAAATCGTCGATCGGCAGGACGCTCAGGATCGCGCGTGCCGCGCGCGCCATCGAGATGCCGGGAAGTTCGAGCAGCTTTCCGCTCGCGGTCGACCGGGCGATCCGCGCGGCCGGATGGTTCGCGTCGACGAGCGCGAGATCGTCGCCGTGCCCCATTGCGGCGAGGCACTGCAGCAGGTCCGGCGTCAGGATCGGATCGATACCCTTGAGCATGGCTATTTGCGCCCCCGGCTGGAGAGATAGACGCGTGCGGCATTGCCGCCGAAGATCGCGTCCCGGTCGGATTGCGGAAGGCTCGCGGTCAGTTCGCCGGCCGCGTCGAACCATCTGTCGTAGCCGCCCGCGAGGTCGACGACCGGCCAATCGCTGCCCCAGAGCAGGCGGGACGGACCGAACGTCGCGACCAGATGTTCGACATAAGGGGCAAGATCGGCCGTGCGCCAGTCCTCCACCGCTTGGGTCGCGAGGCCTGACAGCTTGCATACGACATGCGCGCGCGCGGCGAGGGCCGCCATGTCGGCGCGCCAGGGATCGAGCTTTCGCGCCCGGATGAACGGCTTGGCGCCGTGATCGATGACGATGCGCAGTTCGGGATGGCGGTCGGCGAAGGCGAGCAGGCGCGACAGATGCCGCGGCTGGACGAGCGCGTCGAAGACGAGCCCGGAGGCGGCCATCTCGCGCAAGGCCGGTGCGATGTCCGCGCGCAGCAACCAGTCGTCGTCGGCGATGTCGTGCACCATCGGGCGCAGGCCGACGAGCAACGGATCGCGCGCGAGTTCGCGGATCGTGGCCGGCGCGTCGCCGGCGGCGAAGTCGACCCAGCCGACGACGCCGGCCACGCCCGGGTCGGCGGCGGCGATCTCCAGCATGTACCGCGTCTCGGCGACCGTCGGTGCCGCCTGCACGATGATCGTGCGTGCGATCGCGTTGCGCGCGCGGAACGGGGCCAGGTCTGCCGGCCCGAAATCGCGGTAGATCGGACCCTTGTCCGGCGTCAGCCAGCCATAGTCGCCGCGCGACAGCTTCCAGAAATGCTGGTGGGAGTCGATGCGCATTCTGCTCAACCCGGAACGGGTGCTTCGGCGGCGAGAAGGCCGGCAGATTTCAGTTCCTGCCACAGGGCGCCGGGCAACGGGCGCGTCAGCGCTTCGCGCTGCTCGGAAACTTCCGTCGGCTTGACGGCACCGAGCACGACCGAACTGACGGCCGGATGCGCGAGGGCGAACTGGAGTGCGGCTTCGTAGAGGCGGACCTTGTGCCGCTTGCAGATCGTTTCGATCGACGCGACTCTGGCGAGAATCTCGGGCGGTGCCGGCTTGTAATTGTACTTCGCACCGGCGACCGGACCGGTCGCAAGGATGCCGGAATTGAACACGCCGCCGAGCATGACGCCGATGCGCTTCTCGATCGCCACGGGCAGGAACTCGGCGGCCGCCGGCTGTTCGAGCAGCGAATAGCGCCCGGCGAGCAGGACCGCGTCGATGTCGCCCGCGCGCGCGAAGCGCAGGCACATGTCCGCCTCGTTGACGCCCACGCCGATGGCGCGGACCGTGCCGGCGCGCCGCAGCGTGTCGAGTGCGCGGTAGGCGCCTTCCATCGCCTCGCCGAAGCGGCGGTCGATCGCGTCCTTGCCGTGCGTCCAGACGTCGACGTCGTGGATCAGCGCGATGTCGATCCGGTCGGCGCCGAGGCGCAGCATGGACTGTTCGAGCGAGCGCATCGCGCCGTCGTAGGAATAGTCGAAGCGCGCGGCATGCCGCAGGCCGCCGACATAGCCCGACCCGTCGCCGGGCGGGCCGAACGGATCCATGACCCGGCCGATCTTCGTCGAGATCGCGATTCCGGAAGCGCCGGCGCGCCGCAGGGCCGCACCGACGCGCAATTCCGACATCCCGTGGCCGTACAGCGGCGAGGTATCGATCAGCGTGACGCCCATGCCGACGGCTGCCTCGACCGTCGCGACGGCGGTGGCCTCGTCGAGCCGCGCATAGAGATCGCCGAGCGGGGCAGCCCCGAATCCGAGTACCGAAACGTCGAGTGCCACGCGCCCGAGGGCGCGTCGTGCGAGCGTCATCCTGCGTTTCCCCCGCGATTCTTCAACAGACTAACATGTCAGTATTGACTCGATGGCTTCGCGCGGTCAACTTACGCCCACAAAAGCGTCCAAGGGGGAAACCGAAATGTCGACCAAGGCCGAGCGTATCGGACTGAGCTGCGCGCTATCCACGCCATTTGATTCGAACGGACGGATCGACCTCGCGCGCATGGTCGCGCATGGGCGCTGGGTGCTCGAGAACGGCGGCGACGGCCTGGCCGTGTTCGGCACGACCGGCGAGGGCGCTTCGATCGGCACGCGCGAACGCCACTACGTGCTCGGCGCCTTCGCGGCCGCCGGCTTCGACATGAAGAAGAAGATCATCGCGGGCGTCACCGCCTCGACGATCGAAGACGCGGTCGAGCAGGCGCGCGCGGGCTATGCCGCCGGCTGCCGCGGCCTGCTGATGACTCCGTCCTTCTACTTCCCGAACACGTCCGAAGAGGGCGTCTTCCGCTGGTTCGCTTCGGTGTTCGAAGCGCTGGGCGGCGAACTGCGCGACGTGCTGCTCTATCACATTCCCAGCATGACCCGTTCGGTCATGACGCCCGACCTGATGGGTCGCCTGCGCGACAAGTTCCCCGGTGCCATCCTCGGCATCAAGGACAGCACCGGCGACTGGAATTCCAGCAAGGGCTTCCTCGATCGCCACCGCGACCTGCAGATTCTCGTCGGCGACGAGCGCCAACTCGCGCGCGCCGTACAGAACGGCGGCAGCGGCACGATCTGCGGACTTTCCAATCTCCGTCCCGACGTGCTCCGTCCGGCGGCGTGGGAAGGCAAGGACGATCCGAAGATCGCGGCCCTCGTCACGGCGATCATCGCCGATCCTTTCATGTCGGCCGTCAAGGCGCTGATCGCGCACCGCACGGGCGACGTCGAGTGGCGCCGCATGCGTCCGCCGCTGGAAGCGCTCGACGAAGCCAAGGCGCGCGCGCTGATCGAGCGTTTCGAGGCCGCCGACAAGGCCAAGGCCGCCTGAGGCCGATGGCGGAATCGGGAACAGAAACGCCGAAACTGCGCGAGCGCGCCTACGACGCGTTCACGCAGAGCCTGCTTTCGCGCGAGATCGTGCCGGGACAGTTCGTCTCGCAGCGCGAACTCGTCGAGATCACGGGCCTGCCGCTCGGCGCCATCCGCGAACTGGTGCCGCGGCTGGAGGCGGAGGGACTGATCGTCACCGTGCCGCAGCGCGGCATGCAGGTGGCGCATGTCGATCTGAACCTGATCCGTAACGCGTTCCAGTTCCGCCTGATGCTCGAACGCGAGGCGGTGGCGACGTTCGTGCGCGAAGCGCCCGACGCCGCGATCGCCCGCCTGCGCGAGGCGCACGAGCGCGTGCTGAAGGATGCGGCAAGGCGAATCACGCCGGACGTGATCCGCCGGGCGCAGCTCACCGACTGGGACCTGCACGATACGGTCGTCGACTCGCTGGGCAACGAGATCGTGTCGAGCGCCTACCGGGTGAACTCGATCAAGATTCGCCTCATCCGCCAGGCCGAAGTCCGCCTCGATCCGACGCGCGTCGAGTCCGTGATGCGCGAGCATCTGGGCATCGTCGAGCGGATGGAAAAGCGGGACATCGCGGGCTCGCAGGACGCGCTGTGCGCCCACATTGTCGATGCGCGCAACCGCGCGATGGGGGTATAGACTGTAGCCACCGGTTCGGGACGGACGACAAAGCGGGCACAAGCCCGCGACCAACAGGATCAACAAGGGGAGAGAACGCGATGAAGTCCAATTCCTTTTCACGCCGCGGGTTCGTGAAGGCGGCAGCACTCGGGACGCTTGCCGCCCCGATGCTCAACATCAAGTCGCTCTACGCGCAGTCGGGCGCCTTCAACTGGAAGAAGTTCGCCGGCCAGAGCATCGAAGTCTCGCTCACGCTCAGCCCGCGCGGCGAATTGCTGCGCAGGCACGAGAAGGAGTTCACGGAACTGACCGGCATCAAGGTCGGCTCCGAGATCGTGCCCGAGCAGCAGCACCGCCAGCAGGCCGTGATCCAGTTCAATTCGGGCAATCCGCAGTTCGACGTCATCACGATCTCGTGGCACGTGCAGAAGCGCCTGTTCGGCAAGTCGAAATGGCTTGTCGACATGAAGCCGCTGCTGGCCGACCGCGCGCTCACGGCGCCGGACTACGACTTCTCGGATTTCACGGCCGGCGGGCTGCGCTGGGCCGTGCAGGGCGACGGCCGCATGGACACGCTGCCGCTGAACATCGATCCCTGGATGATCTACTGGAACAAGGAACTCTTCGCCGCGAAGGGTCTGGCGTTCCCGAAGACGTTCGAGGAAATCATGATGGCGGCCGAGAAGCTGACCGACAAGGCGTCGGGCCAATACGGCTGGGTGTCGCGCGGTCTCAAGAACGCCAACGTGCCGGTGTGGACGAGCTTCATGATCGGCCACGACATGGATCCGGTCAATCCGAAGACCGTCCAGCTCCAGACGACGACGCCCGAGGCGGTCGCCGCGGCGGAATACTACAAGAAGCTCAACCGGGACTTCGCCCCGCCGGGGACGGTCGGCTTCAACTGGAACGAATCCCAGACGTCGTTCAGCCAGGGCAAGATCGGCATGTGGCTCGACGGCATCGGCTTCGCCCCGCCGCTGGAAGACCCGACCAAGTCGCGCGTCGTCGGCAAGGTCGGCTACGGCATCATGCCCGCCGGCCCGAAGGCCCGCCACTCGGCGACCTTCGGCGACGGCATCGGCATCCCGGTGGCCAGCAAGAAGCGCGAAGCCGCGTATCTCTACACGCAGTGGGCCACGAGCAAGCAGATGTGCGCGCGTCTGCTGCAGTCGGGCGGCGGTTCGCCCTGCCGCGGCTCGTCGTACAGCGACAAGGACGTCATCGCGGGGCTGAAGCTGCCGCGCGAGTGGCTGACCTGCCTGCAGGAATCGACGGCCATCGGCCGCCCGGGCCTGCCGGAGATCTCGCCGGTGACGGAGTTCCGCGACGTGTTCGGCGTCGGTCTCACCAACACGATCGGCGGGGCCGATGCCCGCGCCGAGCTCGTGAAGGCGACCGAGGCTTTCGCGCCGGTCCTCCAGAAGTCGGAAGCATGACGAACGACCTGCATCTCGCAGGTACTGCCGGCACTCCCTTCCCCGCGTCGCGGGGAAGGGAGCTGCGGACCATTCGCGCATGAGCAATGAATCGATGGAGCGGGACGCGGTTCCGGGCGAAATGCTCGCGACGCGCGGGCGGGGGTTCGGGCACCGCTATCTTCCGTTTGCCTATCCGGCCCTGGTGATCACGGCGGCGGTCATCGTCTTCCCGTGGATATTCACCGTCTACATGAGCCTGCACGACTGGAAGATCGGCCAGGACCGCGAGTTCGTCGGCCTCGCGAACTTCGCCCGGCTTGCCAAGGACGCGCGGTTCATCGAATCGATCGGCCACACGCTCTATTTCACAGCGCTCGCCGTGGCACTGCCGCTGGTGCTCGGCACGGCCGCGGCCCTGATCTTCAACGAGCGGTTTCCGCTGCGCGGCCTGTTCCGCGCGATCTTCATCCTGCCGATGATGGCGACACCCGTGGCGGTGGCGCTGGTCTGGACGATGATGTTCCACCCCCAGCTCGGCGTCCTCAACTACCTGCTTTCCACCGTCGGCCTGCCGCCGCAGCTCTGGGTCTATTCGCCCCAGACCGTGATCCCGAGCCTCGTGATGGTCGAGGTCTGGCACTGGACGCCGCTCGTGATGCTGATCGTGCTCGGCGGGCTCGCGGCCGCACCCACCGAGCCCTACGATTCCGCGAAGATAGATGGTGCCAACGGCTGGCAGATCTTCCGCCATATCACGCTGCCGCTGATCATGCCTTTCCTGCTGGTCGCGGCCGTCATCCGCACGATCGACGCCCTCAAGGCCTTCGATACGATCTTCGTGATCACCGGCGGCGGTCCCGGCACCGCGTCGGAGACAATCAACATCTTCCTCTACCTGCAGGCGTTCTCATTCTACAACATCGGCTACGCATCGGCGGTGACGATCGTGTTCTTCGTCATCATCGTGGCGCTCGCCATCGTGCTGCTCTGGCTGCGGCAGAAGGCGAAATGGTCGTGAACCGTTCATTGCGCCGTTTCGGCAGGAAGCTCGCCTTCGGCTTCGCCCTGTTCGTGATCGTCTCGCCGGCGATCCTCGTGATCCTGTGGATGCTGTCGCTCGCCCTCAAGAACGAGGTCGACAACATGGCCTATCCGCCGGTGTTCGTCCCGACCACGTTCAACTTCCAGAACTTTTTCGACGTGATCGAGCGCAACCGGCTCGACCTCTACTTCATCAACAGCATCATCGTCTCGGGATTCGCCACGCTGGTGGCGATCGCGGTGGGCGTGCCCGCGGCCTACGGCATCGCCAAGGCGCAGGCGCACAAGCTGGCCGTGCTCACACTGATCGCCCGCATCACGCCCGCACTTTCGTACCTGATCCCGCTCTATATCCTGTTCCAGTGGATCGGCCTGACAGGCACGATCTGGCCCATCGCGATCACGCATCTGGTCATCACGCTGCCGATTTTCATCTACGTGATGATCGGCTTCTTCGAGAGCCTGCCGCAGGAGCTCGAAGAGGCGGCGCTGATCGATGGCTGCACGCTGTGGCAGGCCTTCCGCCACGTGGCGCTGCCGCTGGCGCGACCGGGCATCGTGGTCGGCGGCATCCTGTCGATCATCTTCTCGTGGAACAACTTCGTCTTCGCCGCGATCCTCGGCGGGCGGCAGACGCGCACGCTGCCGGTCGCGGTGTTCAACATGCTGACCTTCGAACAAGTCGCCTGGGGCCCGCTCGCCGCGGCGGCCCTGCTGGTGACGCTGCCCGTCCTGCTGCTGACGCTCCTTATCCAGAAGGAGATCGTCGGAGGGCTGACGGCCGGCGGCGTCAAAGGCGGCTGAGCCGCATTCAAGAGAACCAACCAAGGGGGAAACGATGACGAAGATCACTCGACGTACGATTCTGGCCGGAACGGCCGCCGTCGGCGCGCTGCTCGGCGCGCCCACGATCCTGCGCGCGCAGGCGACCGCGATCCGCTGGGGCGAGATGCTCGCCCCGAGCCATCCGCAGGTGCAGATGGTCGAGCGCGTCGCGAAGGAAGTGAAGGAGAAGACCTCCGGCCGCATCGACATCCAGTCCTTCCCGAACGGCCAGCTCGGCTCGGGCCGCGACATGATGGAGGCGGTCACGTCCGGCGCCCTCCAGATGACGACGGACGGTGCGGGCGCGCTCGCGGCCCTGCTGCCGCAGCTCTCGGTGATCGAATCGCCCTATCTGTGGCGCGATGCCGCGCACATGGCGAAGTGCGCCGCCTCGCCGCAGTTCGCGAAGATGAACGAGGACATGGCCGCGCGCCGCAACATGCGCATGGTTGCCGTCACCTATTACGGCAAGCGCCACCTGACGACGGGCACGAAGGCCGTGCGCGGCGTCTCGGACATGGCCGGCTTCAAGCTGCGTGTGCCGCCCGTCGACGTGTTCCGCGCGATGGCGGAGGCGTGGGGTGCGCGCGCCACGCCGGTCAACTTCAACGAGCTCTACCTAGCGCTGAACCAGGGTGCGGTCGACGGGCAAGAAAACCCGCTGCCGACCATCCACAGCGCCAAGCTCTTCGAGGTGCAGAAGTTCCTCGTCCTGACCGAGCACATCATCACGCCGCGCCTCGTCGTCGTGAACGAGGCGTTCTGGAAGGGGCTGCGCCCGGCCGACCGCGACATCGTGCAAGCAGCACTGACCTCGGCTGCCGCATGGCAGGACAAGGAGCTGCTTGGCCAGGAAGCGTCGCTGATCGACACGCTCAAGACGGCTGGCATGACGGTCATCACGCCCGACCTCGCCCAGTTCCGCGATCCGGTGCTGGCGAAGGTTCCGGCGATGTTCGAAGAGCGCTGGGGCAAGGGCACGTTCGACGCCCTGCGCAAGCTCTGATGGGACGGATCGCCGCCGCGACGGAGGGTGCACTGCGCGTCGCGGCGGTGATCCTTCTCCTCGGGATGCTCGGTTGCGTGGTTGCCGGGGTGGTCTCGCGCCAGCTCGGCAATCCACTGAGCTGGACCGACGAGGCCGCCCAGTACCTGCTCGTCTGGACGGGGTTTGCCGGGATGATCCTGGCCGCCCGCCGACGCAGCCACATCCGCATCGACGTGTTCATCGACCGGTTGCCGCCGTTCGCTCGGCGGGTCGTCGAGATCGTCATCCAGGCGAGCATCATCTTCTTCGCGCTGGCGCTGCTGCGCTACAGCCCGGCGCTGATCGAACGAAATCTCGACGTCGAATGGATCAGCGTGCCGCTGTCGGCAGCATTGCTCTACATCCCGCTGCCGATCGCGGCGGCCGCCATCGTGGCGAATGCAGCCGTGCAGTTGCTCGAAGCCTTCCGCGGGCCTGTTGCCGCGCCGCTCGCACCCGGAGACCAGCCGCTGTGATCGAGACCATGTCGATCATCATGGCGGTCTGGTTCGTCGTACTGCTGCTTGGTGTGCCGCTCTACGTGACGATGGGGCTCGCGTCGTTCGCGTTCGTCTGGCTGTCGGGCGTGTCGCCGGGCATCATCGCCCAGAAGATCGCTCAGGCAGCCAACTCCTTCCCGCTGCTGGCCGCCCCGCTCTTCATCCTGATGGGCAACATCATGAATTCCGGCGGCATCACCGACCGGATCTTCTCGTTCGCCACGGCCTGCGTGGGCTGGATGCGCGGCGGGCTGTGCCATGCGAACATCCTAGCGAGCGTGATCTTCGCCGGCATGTCGGGATCTGCCGTCGCCGACGCCGGCGGCGTGGGCACGCTCGAGATCAAGGCGATGAAGGACGAGGGCTATGACGCCGAGACGGCCGCCTCGATCACGGCGGCTTCGGCGACGATCGGTCCGATCATCCCGCCGTCGCTGCCGATGGTCATCTACGGCGTCAGCGCCGACGTGTCGATCGGCGGCCTGTTCCTGGCCGGCGTCATTCCGGGACTGCTGATGGCCGGCGCCCTGATGGCGATGGTTTCCGTCCTGGCGCGCCGGCGCAATTTGCCGCGCCATCCGTTCCCGGGACTGAGCGATCTCTGGCGGGCCTACAAGCGCGCGCACTGGGCGCTGATGACGCCGGTGATCCTCTTCGGCGGCATGATCGCCGGCATCTTCACGCCGACCGAAGCGGCTGGCGTGGCGACGGTCTACGCGCTCGTGCTCGGCCTTTTCGTCTACCGCGAGTTCGACCTGCGCAACCTTCCGAAGTTGATCGTCGATACGGTCGAGACGACGGGCGTGGTGCTGGCGCTCGTCATGGCGGCCTCGGCAATGGGCTGGTGCCTGTCGCTGTCGCGCATCCCGCAGACCGCGGGCCCCGCCATCGTGGCGCTGGTCGGCGATCCGTGGGTGTTCCTCGTCGTCGTCAACGTGCTCCTCCTCGTCGTCGGCTGCTTCATGGAAGCGCTTGCCGCCATGCTGATCCTGATCCCGATCCTGACGCCGGCCGCGGGCCAGTTCGGGATCGATCCGATCCAGTTCGGCCTCATCTTCGTGCTTAACCTGATGATCGGCACGATCACCCCGCCCGTGGGTGTCGTGCTCTTCGTCACGTCGAGGATTGCCGGCATTTCGTTCGCGGCGATGTCGCGCGCGATCATCCCGTGGCTTGCACCGCTCGTCGGCGTGCTGATCGCGATCACGTTCTGGCCGCCGCTGACGCTGTGGCTGCCGAAGCTCGTCATGGGGCGATAGGCTGGCTCCGAATCGCGACGAACGGTGATATCCTCGCTGTCGGCGAATCATGACGACAGAACTCAACGATCCGAAATACGACGACCTCGACGCGTGGCCCACGTTCGATGCCGTGCACGCGATGTGGGACGGCCAAGTGCAGGCCGTCGCGGCTGTGCGTGCGGCCTTGCCGGCGATCGCGCGGGCGGCGGATGCGGCCGCAACCGCACTCGGCGCGCACGGGCGGATCGTCTATGCCGGGGCCGGGACGTCGGCCCGGATCGCGGTCCAGGACGGCGTCGAATTGCCCCCGACCTTCGGCTGGCCGGCCGAACGGCTCGCCTATGCGACGGCCGGCGGGTCGGATGCGCTCGTCGCGAGCGCCGAAGGCGCGGAAGACGATGCGGCCGCCGGTGCCGCCGCGATCGACGCGATGGCGGTGGGCTCGGCCGATGTCGTGATCGGCGTCGCGGCGAGCGGGACGACGCCCTATACGCTTGCCGCGTTGCGCGCGGCGGCGGCGCGCGGCGCCGTCACGATCGCGGTCGCGAACAATGCCGGAGCACCGCTGCTTGCCGCTGCCGTCCATCCGATCCTGGCCGAGACCGGCGGGGAAGTGATCGCCGGCTCGACGCGCATGAAGGCCGGGACCGCGCAGAAAGTCGTGCTCAACCTGCTTTCGAGCGCCATCATGATCCGGCTGGGCGGCGTCTATCGCGGCATGATGGTGGCGATGCCGCCGACCAACGCCAAGCTCCGGCGCCGCGCCGTGGCGATCGTCGCGCGCATCGCGCATTGCGCGCCGGCGGCGGCCGAAGCGGCCCTGGCGGCGGCGGACGACGACATCAAGGTCGCGGTCCTCGTCTGCAGCGGGCTCGACGCGGGCACGGCACGCGAACGGCTGGCGCTGCATGGCGGGAATCTCCGTGCGGCACTCGAAGCGCCGGCGGTGCGTCGATGACCGGACCAGCCGTAGCCGCGATCGGCGTGATCAGCGGAACGTCGATGGACGGGATCGACGTGGCGCTCGTGCGCACCGACGGCGAGCGCGTGTCGCGCACCCCACATTTCCGCGCGTATCCGTACGCACCGGTGCTGCGCGCGCGCCTGCTGGGCCTGCTGAAGGATCCGGCCGGCGCCGAGCGCGATCCGCTGGCAGATCTCGAAGCCGAAATCACCGATGCGCACGCCGATGCTGTCTTGCGCATGATGGAAGAATGCCGGATCGCGCGAAGCGACGTTTCCGTCGTCGGCATGCACGGCCAGACCGTCTATCACCGCCCGGAGCGCCGATTCACCCGCCAGCTCGCCGACGGAGCAAGGGCCGCGAAACGGCTGGGGCTCGATGTCGTCACGCGCTTCCGCCATGCCGACGTCGAAGCAGGCGGGCAGGGGGCGCCTCTCGCGCCGCTCTACCATTGCGCGCTCGCCGCCGACCTCGGGCTGCCGCTGATGGTCCTCAATCTCGGCGGCGTGGGCAACGTCACGTATCTTGCACGCGACCTGACGCTCGCCTTCGACACGGGGCCGGCTTCGGCCTTGCTTGACGACTTCGTTCGCCGCCGGCGCGGGCTCGAATTCGATGTCGACGGGAAGCTGTCGTCGTCCGGCACGGTCGAGCGCGGCGTTCTCGCCCGGCTGATGGACAATCCGTTCTTCGACCAGAAGCCGCCCAAGTCGCTCGACCGCAACGATTTCCACGTGCGGGCGAAGATCGTCGACGTGCTCGGCGACGCCGACGGGGCGGCCACGCTTGCCGCTTTCACGGTCGAGGCGACGCGCGCGTCGCTCCGGCACGTGCCGGCGGCGCCGAAGCGCTGGCTCGTCACCGGCGGGGGGCGGCTCAATGCCGCGTTTATGGCGGGGTTTACGCGCGCCTTCGGCGTGCCGGTCGAGCCGGTCGAGGCGGTAGGATGGAACGGCGATGCGCTGGAGGCGGAGCTGTTTGGGTTCCTGGCGGTGCGGTCGCTGCGCGGCCTGCCGCTCAGCCTGCCGACGACGACTGGCGTGCCGGAACCGATGACGGGCGGTCTGCTGTCTCGCCCGTCCTAGATCGTGTCAGGCAGCGATGTCGAGAAGCTGGCCGCGGCCGGAATCCGACGGCGGAGGCGGGAAGTTGTTGCGCGAGAAGCCGCCGCTGTAGCCGCCGCCGTTGTAGCCGCGACCGCCGGCATTGCCGCCGAAATCTCCGCCCGCCGACGCCGTGACGCCGGAAGCCGTCTGCGCGCGTGCACCGGCTGCGTTGGGATCGACCGAGTTCGATTCGGGCGACAGAAGGTCGAGATTGGGATCGGGACGTTGCCCGGATTCGTTGCCGCCGAGCAGCTCGGCGAGGTTCCCATAGTTGTCCAGACCGTTGAGCAGGCTGACCGACATTTGGCTTCGACCCTTCGCGAGATTCGATGGGTCGAGTTTCGCAGCGGTGCCTTACCAAGGACTGAAGAATTGGCTCGGATTTTAGCCAACTTCACCGGGAAACAGCGGCAACCGACAACAGAGTAATCCAGCAAATACTAGGAAGAATCGGATTCCCGCGCGGGCATGCGCCTGACGCATCGGCGCCATGCCCGCGCGAAATCTTCATCGGAATCGTTGTCTAAAATCCCGATCAAATCCGCTCCGTCCGCCGGTCAGGCCGCGGAGCCCGACCGCTTCTCCGGCAGCACGTTCCAGTTCCGCAGGATGCCGATCAGCGTGGCGCGGTCGGCGGGATCGAGGGCCGGCAGGCCGGGCAAGCGGACCGGTCCGACCGTGAAGCCGATCTCGCCCATCGCCTCCTTGACGACCGTGACGTTGGCGCCGTTGCCATAGCGCGTGCGCAGCGTCTCAAAGACCGAGATCGTATCGACGAGCTCGCGCACCTTCGCGAGGTTGCCGCTCTCGAGTGCCGCATGGATGGCGAGCGAGCGAGCGGGATCGACATTGACGAGGCCGGACGTGAAGCCGCGGGCACCCACCGCATAGAAAGGTCCGGCCCAACCCTCGGCGAGGCCGCAGACCCACAGCGCGGTCTTCGCGTCGCTGGCGCGCACGCATTCGGAAAGCATCATCAGGTTCGTCGTGGCGAACTTCACGCCGGCGACGTTGGGATGGTTCGCGATGCCCATCAGGTCCTTCAGGCTCATCGCGTCGGAACGCACATAGGCGACGAGCGGCAGGTCGACCTTCTCGGCGATCTCGCGGAAATAGGCGGCCTGGGCCTGCGGTGCCGCGAACGGGTCGAGCGGCTGGTGGGCCATCACGGCGTCGGCACCGCCGGCCTTGGCGCGCTTGCCGAGTGCAATCGCCTCGACGAGTGAGCGGCCGATCGCGGCCGTGACCTTGCTGCGCCCGGCATTGGCCGCGATGGCGCGGTCGTGGACGAAGCGCACTTCGTCCGGCGACAGGGCGTAGAACTCGCCCGTGTTGCCGGCGGAGACGATGTTGTGGATGCCGGCGGCCGCGACGCGGTCGATCACCCGGTCGAGCGTGGCGCCATCGGGTGCGCCGTCCTTGCCGTAGGGAACGATATGCACGCCGGAGATTCCGGTCAGTGCCTTGCGCATCTTCTCGATCGACATTGCGTCCTCCAGTTTTTCCTGATTCCGAGTTATACCGGCGGCCGGTTCGGATTTGACCCAAGGATAGCGCCATGCGTATCGAGACGCCAAAGATTGAGTCGCTGATCGACTTCCCGCTCGGGACCGGCGAAGGCCCGTGCTGGGATGCCGCCACCGGCATGCTTTACTTCATCGACATTCCGGCACCGGCCCTCTACCGCCTCGATCCGGCGACGAAGCGGATCGACCGCTTCGCGATGCCGGGCACGATCGGCAGCTTCGGCCTTGCGGCCGACGGGCGCGCCATCGTGGCGCTGCGCCACGGCGTGCACATGTTCGATTTCCGCACCGGAAAGTTTGAATTCGTCGTCCATCCCGAGCCGACGCCCGCGACCAACCGCCTGAACGACGGAAAGGTCGGGCCCGACGGCCGCTTCTGGGTCGGTACGATGGACGACCGGAGCACCAAGGAACCCGTCGCGGCCCTCTATCGCATCGACTGGGACGGCAAGGCGACCCGCATCATCGACGGCCTGATCGTGTCGAACGGTCTCGCCTGGAGCCCGGACGGCCGCACGCTCTACCATTCCGACAGCCGCCAGCGCTTCCTGCAGGCGTTCGACTACGACGTCGCGACGGGCAGCGTCTCGAACCGCCGCAAGGTCCGCAGCTTCGAGGACGACGAGGGACGGCCCGACGGCGCCGCGATGGACAGCGAGGGCTATTACTGGAGTGCGGGCGTGTCGGCCGGATGCCTCAACCGCGTGGCGCCCGACGGCACGATCGAGCGCAAGGTCAAGCTGCCGCTCGCCGCACCGACGATGCCGTGCTTCGGCGGCGACGACCTCAAGACGCTGTTCGTCACCTCGCTCGACAGCGACCGGCTCGGCATCCGCCAGCCCGGCACGCTGATCTCGTTCCGGGTGGACGTCGCGGGTGCGCCGGTCGGCCGGTTCGGAGCGAAGCTCTAGAACCGCGGCCGGTCCGATTTCCAGTCGGGTCGGTATTTGCGCATCTCCTTTGCGTCGTCGCGCTTGCGGATTCCGCAGTCGACATATTGCTTGTGCAGCGTGGCGAGGGCCGCGCGGTCGAGCCGCACGCCCAGGCCCGGGCCCGGCGGTGGTGCGAGCGCGCCCTTCTCGAACTTGAAGTTCGCGCGGCCGCCCTCGACGACCTCCTCGACCTGCCACGGATAGTGCGTGTCGCAGGCATAGGCGAGGTTGGGGATCGTCACGCCGACATGCGTCATCGCGGCAAGGCTGATCCCGAGATGCGAGTTCGAGTGCATCGAGATGCCGAGCCCGAACGTGCGGCCGTAATGGGCCAGCGTCTGCGTCGCGCGCAGTCCGCCCCAGTAGTGGTGGTCGGTCAGGATCACCTGCATGGCGTTCAGGCGCACGGTCTTCGGGATGTGCCCGAACGCGACGGTCACCATGTTGGTGGCGAGCGGCAGCGTCGAGAATTTCGCGACCTCGCCGGCTTCGTCGAGGCTGTTGACCGGATCCTCGAGATACTCGAGCAGGCCTTCGAACTGCGGCATCAGCCGGCGCGTGGTCTCGACCGACCAGCCGCCGTTGGGATCGATGCGCAGCGGATATCCCGGAAATGCTTTCGCAATGGCGCGCAGCGTGTCGATCTCGAAATCCGGTTCGAACACGCCGGCCTTCAGCTTGATCGAGCCGAAGCCGTATTCCTCGACCATGCGGCGCGTCTGGTCGACCATCTGCGCATGCGTCAGCGCCTCGCCCCAGTCGTCGGGCGGATAGCCCGGATCTTCCTTGTGCTGCTTGAACTTGTAGAAGAGGTAGGCGCTGTACGAGACGCGCTCGCGCACCGCACCGCCGAGGATTTCGTAGAGCGGGCGATCCGCGATCTGGCCTTGCAGGTCGAGGAATGCGACCTCGAATGCGCCGATGGCGCTCGCCAGCGCCTTGTCGCCGGCAGGCGGGAAGTTCTGGCCGGCGAAGCTCTGGCCCGTGACCGCCTCGTGGGCCTTCGCGGTCAGGCCGTTCAGGTCGAACGGATCGAGTCCGATCAGAAGCGGCTTCGCCTTGGCGAGATTGCCGAGCGTTTCGAGATCGCCGTAGCTTTCGCCAAGCCCGATGCGGCCGTCGTCGGTCTCGATCTCGATGATCGAACGCAGCGCCCACGGCTCGTGCACGCCGACGACGTTCAGCAGCGGCGGATCGCGGAACGCGATGGGGGTCACTCGGACGTCTGCAATCCGCGGGCGCCGCGAGACTGTCGCGGCGGCTCCTGCGATCGGGCGCTTCATGGTCGTCTCTCCCTCGGTGGCCGGGAGAATAGCCGCGTGGCGGCTCGCGGCAAAGTGCTAATATATTAGTGCGTGACATTCCGGCGAATTCGGCTAACCTCGCGCCATGACAAAACAGACCGCGAAGGCGGCAGCAGTCAGGGGAGGAACGGGAAGGCCGGTCCGCGCGCGCCGGCCTGACGGGCGCTCGCTCGAACGCGGCCGCCTCGCGGCGATCCAGGTCTTCGACCAGCTGCGCGACATGATCCTGTCGCTTGTGCTCGCACCGGGAGCCGTGCTTTCGCGCGTGACGCTCGCGCGGCAGTTCGGCGTCAGCCAGACCCCTGTGCGCGACGCGCTGATGCGGCTTGCGGCCGAAGGCCTCGTCGAGATCTTCCCGCAGCACGCCACGGTCGTCAGCCTCATCGACCTGACGGCGGCGCGCCAGGCTCATTTCCTGCGCCGCTCGATGGAGCTCGAGGTCGTCCGGGCGCTTGCGCTCGAGCACAAACCCGAGACGATCGCGCGGCTGCGCGACAGCATCGAAGGCCAGCGGGGGGCCGCGCGCAAAAGCGATCTCAAGGGCTTTTCCGATGCCGACCGGGCGTTCCACCGCATCATGTACGAAGCCGCCGGCGTGCCGGACATGTGGCTGCTGATGCATCGGCACTGCGGCCAGCTCGACCGGCTGCGGCGCCTCAACCTGCCGGACCTGTGCAAGATCGAGACGGTGCTCGCCGACCATCAGGCGATCGTCGATGCCATTGCCGACCGGCAGCCGGAACTAGCACAGGCATTCCTTCGCAAGCATCTGGCGGGCACGCTCGCCAATATCGAGGCGCTGAGCGCGCGCTTCCCGAAGTACATGCGCAGTTCCGAGGTCTCCAGGCCGGTCGAGGGGGCTGCAGTCGGGTTGACACCCTGATATATTAGTGCGTAAATCTTGCCGCTCGGGCGATACCCGGTTCAACCGGGAACGCACGACCGAAATCGCCGCTCAGACGGCCAATGACGAGGGGGAAACGATGACAGACAGCAAGCACCCGAACTCGGTACGTCCCGACGCATTCGACCGGCGCACGGTCCTCCAGGGCTTCGCGGGCGTCGCCGCGGCGGCGATGGCGCCGTCGGCCGTGCTCGCGCAGGCCGCACCCAAGGAAGCGCCCGAACTCGCCAAGCTCGTCGCTGAAGGCAAGCTGCCGCCGCTGGCGCAGCGTCTTCCGGCTTCGGCACTCGTCATCCAGCCGCACGAGACGGTCGGCCGCTACGGCGGCACGCTGCGTCGCGGCTTGCGCGGCTCGAGCGACCACAACGGCATCCTGCGCATGGTCGGCAACCAGGGCCTCGTGCGCTGGAATCTCGCCTTCACCGAAGTCCTGCCGAACGTCGCCGCGCGCTGGGAAGTCAATGCCACCGCGACCGAGTTCACGTTCCACCTGCGCGCCGGCATGAAGTGGTCGGACGGCAAGCCGTTCTCGGCCGACGACGTCGTCTTCGCGATCGAGGACTGCACGAAGAATTCCGAACTCTACCGCTCGGTCCCGTCGGTGCTGACGATCGGCGGCAAGCCGGCTGTCGTCACGAAGGTCAGCGACTCGGCCGTGAAGTTCACGTTCGCGGCACCCTACGCGATGTTCCTCGAGAACCTCGCCACGCCGCTGGGTCAGCATCCGACGCTGTTCCCCAAGCACTACTGCAGCCAGTTCCACCCGAAGTACAACACGGGCCTCGACGCGCAGGTCAAGGCGGCCAACATGTCCGACTGGCCGACGCTGTTCCGCGCGCGCTGCGGCGACATCGAAATCCCGTCGCGCTGGGGCAACGCGGAGAAGCCGACGCTCGATCCGTGGGTCGTGACGGAAGCCTACACCGGCGGTGCCACCCGTGTGGTGATGCGGCGCAATCCGTACTTCTGGCAGGTCGACACGCAGGGCGCGCAGCTTCCCTATATCGACCAGATCACGATGAACATCTCGCAGGACGTCGAATCGCTGATGCTCGACACGATCTCGGGCCGCATCGACATCCAGGACCGGCACATCGACTCGCTGCAGAACAAGCCGACGCTGTCGCAGAACATGCAGCGCGGCGGCTACCGCCTGGTCGAGCTGGTCGCTTCGGGCGCCCAGCAGTGCCAGATCTACCTGAACATGACGCACAAAGACCCGAAGATGCGCGAGATGTTCGCCAACAAGGAGTTCCGCCAGGCGCTCTCGCTGGGCATCGACCGCAAGGAGATCATCGATCTCGTCTATCTCGGCCAGTCGGAGCCCTACCAGACCGGCCCGCGTCCGGGCCATCCCTGGTACAACGAGAAGCTCTCGCGCCAGTTCACGCAGCACGATGCGGCGCAGGCCAACGCGATTCTCGATCGCCTCGGCTACCGGCGCGGGGCTGACGGCATCCGCCTTCGTCCCGACGGGCAAAAGGTATTCTTCTCGATCGACGTCATCCCGACGCTGTACCCGGATGCGGTCGATACGCTCGAGCTCGTCAAGCGCCACTGGGCGGCGATCGGCATCGACATGAAGGTCAACACGATCGAACGCGCGCTCTACTACACGCGCGGCGACAACAACGACCACGATGCGGCGACGTGGCCCGGCCCGGGCGGTCTCGATCCGATCCTCGACCCGCGCGACTACCTCGCCCAGCATCCGCAGGGTTCGCGCTACGCGATCCCGTGGACGCAGTGGTACGTGTCAGGCGGCAAGGAAGGGCAGGAACCGCCCGAGAGCCAGAAGCGCCGCATGAAGCTGTTCGACGACGCGCGCGCCACGCCGGACATCGCCAAGCGCACGGCGATCGCGAAGGAACTTCTCGACCTGACGGCCGAAGCCTTCGAGACGATCGGCGTGTGCCTCGCGGTCAATTCCTTCGGCATCGCGAAGAACAACCTGAAGAACGTTCCGGCGAAGATGCCGAACGCGTGGAGCTGGCCCAACCCCGGGCCGTCGCTGCCGCAGCAGTTCTTCTTCAGCACCTGACCGACCGACGGAAAGCCGGCGCCCTTCCGGGGCGCCGGCGACCGTCCGGCCAACACGTACCCACGGCACCCGATAAATGCTGCGTTTCATCGTCCTGCGACTGATCTGGATGGTTCCGTCCCTGGTCGCGGTCAGTTTCCTTGCTTTCGTGCTGATCCAGCTTCCCCCGGGCGATTACGTCACCACCTATATCGCCACGCTCGCGGCTTCGAACGAGGTCGTCGACCAGAACACCGCCGCCGACCTGCGCGCGCGCTTCGGTCTCGACCAGCCGATGGCAGTCCAGTACTTGAAGTGGATCGTGGGGATCCTCTCGGAAGGCAATTTCGGCCTCAGCTTCGAGTGGCAGCAGCCGGTCTCGGAACTGATCTGGGAGCGCATGGCGCTCACGCTCGTCCTCACGGTCTCGACGCTGATCGTCACGTGGGGCATCGCGTTGCCCATCGGCGTTTTCTCGGCCGTGAAGAAGTATTCGTTCGGCGACTATGTCGCGACCTTCTTCAGCTTTCTCGGCCTCGCGATCCCGAGCTTCCTGCTCGCCCTCGTGCTGATGTACGTGGCGGCCGTCCAGCTCGGCCAGGAAGTGGGCGGGCTGTTCTCCGAGCGCTTCGTCAACGCGCCGTGGAGCTTCGCCAAGGTCGTCGACCTGATCGCGCATCTGTGGGTTCCAGTCATCATCCTTGCGGTATCCG
Source organism: Tagaea sp. (assembly GCA_965279565.1). GTDB lineage: Bacteria > Pseudomonadota > Alphaproteobacteria > CACIAM-22H2 > CACIAM-22H2 > Tagaea. The sequence continues at coordinate 2,529,639 of OZ257249.1, forward strand.
GAACGGCCAGCCTGATCCGCGTCATGCGCGCGAATATGCTCGACGAGCTCAACAAGCCCTACGTGACGACCGCGCGCGCCAAGGGCCTGTCGGAGTTCGCTCTGCTGGTGAAGTATCCGCTGCGCGTGGCGCTTAACCCGTTCATCTCGACGATCGCATGGCTGCTACCGAACCTCGTCTCCGGTTCGATCATCGTGGCGATCGTGCTGAGCCTGCCGACCGCCGGCCCGATGCTGCTGCAGTCGCTGATGAGCCAGGACATGTACCTTGCCGGCGCCTTCGTCCTGCTGATCTGCGCGCTGACGCTCGTCGGCTCGCTGATCAGCGACATCCTTCTCGCCCTCGTCGATCCGCGCATCCGGCTGGAGTAGTCAATGAGCGATATCCAGTCCGTCGCCGCCACGGTCGACAACAAGCGGCTTGCCGTCGCTTCGCAGTGGCAGCTCGTGTGGTGGGCGTTCAAGCGCCACCAGCTCGCGATGATCGGCCTCGTCATCGTCGTCGTTTTCTACGTCGTCGCTGCCGTTCCCGGCTTCTTCGCGATCAACGATCCGGCCATGCAGAACGCGCGCGCGGCCTACCATCCGCCCCAGGCGCTCCATTTCATCGAGACGGACGCCGACGGGAGCTGGCGCATCAAGCCGTACATCCATCCCTACCAGCTTCGCCGCGATCCGCAGACGCTGGCCGCCGTCTATGTCGAGGACACGAACCGCAAGGTCTATGTCAGCATGTTCGGCACCGGCTACAAATACTCGGTGCTCGGGCTGTTCGAGACCGACATCCACATGTTCGCGTCGGGCGAGGCGCGCCAGCCGCTGTTCCTGCTCGGTGCCGACCGCCTTGGCCGGTGCGTCTACAGCCGCATCATGCAGGGCGCCCAGATCTCGCTGTCGGTCGGCCTGGTCGGCGTGTTCCTGTCGCTGACGATCGGCGTCGTGCTGGGCGGAATCTCTGGGTATTACGGCGGCAAATCGGACTTCGTCATCCAGCGCGTCATCGAGTTCATCCTGTCGCTGCCGACTATCCCGATCTGGCTCGCGATGGCGGCGGCCCTGCCGCAGGACTGGCCGGCGATCACGCAGTATTTCATGATCACGCTGATCCTCTCGCTGACCGGCTGGGCGCAGCTCGCGCGCGTCGTGCGCGGCCGCTTCCTCAGCCTGCGTACCGAGGAGTTCGTCGTCGCCGCGCGCCTCGACGGCGCGTCGGAAGGGCGCATCATCTTCCGCCACATGCTGCCGAGCTTCATGAGCCACATCATCGCCAGCATCACGCTGGCGATCCCGGCGATGATCCTCGCCGAGACGTCGCTGTCGTTCCTCGGCCTCGGACTGCAGCCGCCGACGATCTCGTGGGGCGTGCTGCTGCGCGAGGCGCAGAACATCCGGTCGATCGCGACCGCACCCTGGCTGTTTGCACCCGGTGCGGCGGTCGTCATCGCCGTCATGGCGCTCAATTTCCTTGGCGACGGCATGCGCGACGCGGCGGACCCGTACAACAAATGAGCACAACCCCCAAAGACGGCGACGTCGTCCTCGACGTCCGCGACCTCGTCACCTACTTCGCCACCCGCACCGGCACGGTGAAGGCGGTCGACGGCGTATCCTTCCAGGTCGCGCGCGGCAAGACGCTATGCGTGGTCGGCGAAAGCGGCAGCGGCAAGAGCGTGACGGCGCGCTCGATCCTGCAGATCGTCGATGCACCCGGCCGGATCGTGTCGGGCTCGATGGTCCTGCACCGCCCCGACGGAAGCTCGGTCGATCTCGCCATGCTCCATCCGCGCAGCAAGGAAATCCGCGCCGTGCGGGGTGCCGAGATCGCGATGATATTCCAGGAGCCGATGTCCTCGCTGTCGCCGGTCCACACGGTCGGCGACCAGATCATGGAGGTGCTGCGCCTGCATCTCGGCATGGACAAGATCGCCGCCCGCGCGCGCACGGTCGAGCTGCTGAAGCAGGTCGAGATCCCCAATCCCGACCGCGCGGTCGACCGCTACACGTTCGAGTTCTCGGGCGGCATGCGCCAGCGCGTGATGATCGCGATGGCGCTTGCCTGCAATCCGTCGATGCTGATCGCCGACGAGCCGACCACGGCGCTCGACGTGACGACCCAGGCCGAGATCCTCGATCTCATCAAGCGCCTGCAGACGAAGTTCGGCATGGCCGTGCTGTTCATCACGCACGACATGGGCGTCGTCGCCGAGATCGCCGACGAAGTGCTCGTCATGTATCGCGGCAAGGTCATGGAAAGCGGCCCGGTCGAGCAGATCTTCCATGCGCCGAAGGACGAGTACACGCGCATGCTGATCGGTTCGGTCCTGCGCCTCGAGCAGAAGGCCGAGATCCGCCTCAAGCGCGAGCCGATCAAACAGGAAGCTCCGCCGGTCATCGAGGTACGCGGCCTGCGCATGCATTTCGGCGAGGGAGCGAACGTCACGAAGGCGGTGGACGACGTCTCGCTGATCGTCCGGCCGGGCGAAACGCTTGGAATCGTCGGCGAATCCGGCTCGGGCAAGACGACGATGGGGCGCTGTCTGCTGCGTGTCTACGAACCCAACGGCGGTGCCATCGACTACCGGCGCGCCGACGGCAGCGTCGTCGACCTCGTGTCGGCCGACAAGGATACGCTCAAGCAGATGCGCCGCGAGATCCGGATGATCTTCCAGGATCCGGTCGGTTCGCTCAATCCGCGCATGACGGTCGCCCAGATCATCGGCGAGCCGCTCTACGTCAACGGTCTGGCGACGGGCACCGAGCTCGACGACCGCGTGGCGGGTCTGATGAAACAGGTCGGGCTGGAGCCCGCCTGGCGCGAGCGCTATCCGCACGCCTTCTCGGGCGGCCAGCGCCAGCGCATCGGCATCGCGCGCGCGATCGCACTCAAGCCACGCGTCATCGTGGCGGACGAGGCGACCTCCGCCCTCGACGTGTCGATCCGCTCGCAGATGCTCGACCTGATGATGAACCTTCAGGACGAGCTCGGCCTTTCCTATGTGTTCATCAGCCACGACATCGGCGTGATCCGCTACATGTGCGACCGCGTCGCGGTCATGTATCGCGGCCGCGTCGTCGAGACCGGTGCCACCGACCAGGTCTGCGACGCGCCAACGCACGACTATACCAAGGCGCTGCTGTCGGCCATCCCGCGGCCCGACCCGCGGAACCGGCGCATCCATGCGCGCTTCCGCTACGCCGGCTAGGAGCCTCCATGAAGATCGTCGATATCCGCACCTTCCTGATGCAGGTGGATGCGCCCAATCTCCGAAGCTGGGCTTCCGACGGCTCGTTCGGGCACGAGAAGTCGAAGAAAGGGCTGACGGGCACGCGCAACTGGTTGTTCGTCAAGGTCTATACGGACGAGGGCATCGTCGGCATCGGGGAATGCAGCGGCTGGCCGCGCGTCATCGAGACGGCCGTGCAGGACCTGAAGTCGATCCTGGTCGGGCAGGACCCGATGCATATCGAGCGCCTGTGGCAGAAGATGATGAGCGCGCTGATGGCCCACGGCATGCTGGGCACGGTCGGCGGCGGCGCCATGACCGGCATCGACATGGCGCTGTGGGACATCAAGGGCAAGGCGCTGAACACGCCCGTCTGGAATCTGCTTGGCGGCAAGCTGCGCGACAAGATCCGCATCTACGCCCATGCCAACACCGTCGAGGTGGCGCTCGACCTCAAGAAGCGCGGAATCACGGCGATCAAGTGCGGCGGCGTCTCCAATCCGGTGCGCAAGGTCGCGGAACTGCGCGAGGCGATCGGCGACGAGATGGACCTGATGATCGACCTGCACGGTCCGCCGTGGTTGACGCCGGCAGACGCGGCCCAGGTCGCTCGAGCACTCGAGCCCTACAGGCTGATGTTCGTCGAAGACCCGATCGCGCCCGAGAATCTCGACGGTTACCGCCGCATCCGCGACGCGGCCAACGTGACGCTTGCCGGCGGCGAGCGCATGGCGACGATCTACGGGCTGCGCGACCTGATCGAGAAGGATCTCGTCGACGTCGTCCAACCCGACACGGGCCGGGCCGGCGGCATCACGCAGATGAAAAAGATCGCCGCAATGGCCGAAGCACACCACATCATGATGGCGCCGCACTCGGGCTCGCTGGGACCGGTCGCCGAGTATGCGGCGCTGCACGTGCTTGCCGCGATCCCCAACGCGCTGATCCTCGAGCGCATCGAGGACGACTGGGCGGGTCGCGCGCAGACCGTCGTCCCGCATCCGGTCCAGAAGGACGGCTATCTCGAAGTCCCGAACAAGCCGGGTCTCGGCGTGGATATCGACGAGGAATTCGTTGCGCGCTATCCCAGCGAATGCAACGTTTCCAACCCGGGTAAGTCGACCGATGCATCCTATGCGGCCGGTACGTCCGACGAGCACGTCTACGTGCAGACTCGCGTGCGCCGCGGGATCTATTTCGCGAAGGATTGAACCATGACGAAGAAGCTTTCCGATGCCACGCGCAAGGCGCTCATGGGCGTGAGCACCGCCACGCTGTGCACCGCCCTGTTCAAGCGCGGCCTGCGCAACCAGTTCATCCAGGACGTGCGTCCGCTGAACGCCAACCTGCCGAACATGGTCGGCGAGGCCTATACGCTGCGCTATATCCCGGCTCGCGAGGACCTGAACCAGATCACCGTGTTCCAGGACCGCAGCCATCCGCAGCGCAAGGCGGTCGAGGAATGCCCGCCGGGCAGCGTGATGGTCATCGACAGCCGCAAGGACGCGCGCGCGGCCTCGGCCGGCGGCATCCTCGTGACGCGCCTGATGAAGCGCGGGGCGGCCGGTGTCGTCACCGACGGCGGCTTCCGCGATTCGCCCGAGATCGGCGAGATGACGTTCCCGGCCTATCACAGCCGCCCGTCGGCCCCGACGAACCTGACGCTCCACCAGGCCATCGACATCAACGTGCCGATCGGCTGCGGCGACGCGGCCGTGTGGCCGGGCGACGTCGTGGTCGGCGACCGCGAAGGCGTGATCGTCATTCCCGCGCACCTCGCCGACGAAATCGCCGCCGAGGCGACCGAGATGACCGTGTTCGAGGATTTCGTCATCGACATGGTCCAGCAGGGTCGTTCGATCCTTGGCCTCTATCCGCCGACGGAAGAGAAGTCGAAGACGGACTTCGCGGTCTGGCGCAAGGCCAAGGGCAGGTGACGGTCCGCCCGGTCGTCTGGGGCGTCCTCGGGGCCGCGCGCATCGCGACCACGCGGGTCGTTCCGGGCATGAAGACCAGCGCGCTGTGCGACATGCGCGCGTTCGCCGCACGCGACCTTGCGCGCGCGCGGGCGGCAAGTTCCGCGATGGGCATGCCGAAGGCCTATGGCAGCTACGAAGAGCTGCTCGCCGATCCCGAGATCGAGGCGATCTACAACCCGCTGCCCAACCATCTGCACGTGCCGTGGACGATCCGCGCCATGGAAGCCGGCAAGCACGTGCTGTGCGAGAAGCCGATCGCGCTGACGGCGGCGGAAGCCGAAGCGCTGGTCGACGCGCGGACACGGACCGGCAAGCTCGTCGCCGAGGCCTTCATGGTCCGCTTCCATCCGCAGTGGCTGCGGGTGCGCGAGATCGTGCGCAGCGGCGAGATCGGCGAGTTGCGAAGCATCGCCACGCAGTTCTGCTACAACAATCCGGATCCGGCCAACATCCGCAACATGGCGGAGATCGGCGGTGGGGGCCTCTATGACATCGGCTGCTACGCGATCCTGACGGCGCGTTTCGTTTTCGGCGGCGAGCCGTCGCGCGTCGTCTCGCTGATCGACCGCGATCCGGCCACGAAGATCGACCGCGTCACCGGCGGCATGGCGGAGTTCGCCGGCGGGCGGCAGCTCGTCTTCACCGTCTCGACGCAGACGGCGCTCAGCCAACGAGTTCAGATCCTTGGCACCAAGGGTCGGATCGAGCTGCCGGTGCCGTTCAACACGGGCTCGGTCCTGCCGACCAAGGTGCTGGTCGACGACTGCCGCGATCTCTTCGGCGGCGGCCTGCGTACCGAGACGATCGATCCGTGCGACCAGTACGGTCTGCAGGGCGAGGCGTTCTCGCGCGCGGTGCGCGGGCTCGCCCCGCTCGAATGGCCGATCGAGGACGCGATCGCGAACATGCGCGTGATCGACGCCCTCTACCGTTCGGCCGAGACCGGAAGCTGGGAACGGCCCTGAGCTAGACGTACGCCGTCGAGCCGTCCGGTTTCTTCGTGACCTTGCGTTCCCAGTGGATGTAGCCGTCCTTCTTGAGGACTTCCTCGTCGATCTCCACGCCCCAGCCCGGACGGTCCGGGCGCAGTTCGAGATAACCGTCCTTCGGCAGGTAGGGATCGCGCACGTAGGGCGCGCCTTCCGACTTGGCCTTCTGGTCGTCGTAGTTGACGCCGTGCGGCAGGCGATATTCGAGGATCCGGAAGTTGGGTTGCGCCGCGCTGAAATGCACGTTCACGGCCGTGGCGAGTGGACCCATCGGGTTGTGCGGCGCCACGGTCACGTAGTGCGCCTCGGCGATCGCGGCGATCTTGCGCATCTCGAGCAGTCCGCCGACCACGCAGATGTCGGGCTGGATGATGTCGGCACCACCGACGCTGAGCAGGCGCAGGAACTCGAACCGGCTGTAGAGCGATTCGCCGGTGGCGAGCGTGCAGGTCAGCTGGCGGCGCACCTCGCCCCACACCTCGACATTCTCGGGGCGCAGCGGCTCCTCGAAGAACAGCGGGTCGTAGGGGGCGAGCGCGTTGCCGAGCTGGATCGCCTGCTTGGGCTCGAAGATCTTGGCATGCGCGTCGAAGGCGATCTCGTAGTCCGAGCGCACGGTCTCGCGCACCTGACGGAAATACTCGGCACTCGTGCGCACGACCTCGCCCCAGCGCTGGGTGTGGATGTCGCCGCGGAACGGGCTCAGCTTGAAGGCCGTGATGCCCCAGCCCTTGTTGAGCGCGTCGAGCTGCTCGCGCGCGATCGCCGGATCCGGGGCGGTGTAGACGCCGGCATAGACGCGGATCTTGTCGCGCGCGTTGCCGCCCAGCAGCATGTAGACGGGCACGCCCAGCGCCTTGGCCGAGATGTCCCACAGGCAGTGGTCGATCGCCGAGAAGGCGGCGAGATGCAGCGCACCCGGCGGGAAGCGCGTCTGCTGGAGCAGGTAGAGCATCAGGTACTCGATCCGCCGCGGGTCCTGGCCGCCCAGGAACGTCGCGAGATATTCGAGCAGCGGCAGCAGCGCGCGGTCGGGACCGTGGTTGTAGCATTCGCCCCAGCCGGTGATGCCCTCGTCCGTGTCGATCGCGACGATGACGCGCGGGCGGTCCTTGTCGCGCGTCATGAACGCACGCAGTTTCGTGATCTTCATGTTTCCTCCAGCAGTGCGAGCGCGACGGCTATTTCTCGTGGAACGCCGAATCCAGCGCCTTGTAGACCGGGTTCAGAAGATAGCGCAGCACGGTGCGTTCGTCCGTCTTGATGTCGGCCAGCACGGTCATGCCCGGCAGGACGAGATTGCGCTTCGGATCGTCGCCGACATGGTCCTTCTCCAGCGCCACGAGCGCCTTGTAGAAGGGCCGGCCCTGCGGGTCGACGATGGTCGAGGCCGAAAGATAGGTGAGCGTGCCGGGCACCGAGCCGAAGCGCGCGAAGTCGTAGGTCGAGACCTTTACCGACACCGGCTGGCCGATGCGGACCTGCCCGATATCGGAGGGCTGCAGACGCGCCTCGACGATCAGCTCGCGGCCCATCGGCACGAGGTCCAGCAGCGGCCCGCCGGGCGGCACGACGCCGCCTTCGGTGCGCACGCGCATTTCCTTGACCACGCCGCGTACGGGGGCGGTCACCGTCGTGCGTGCCACGCGGTCGTCGAGGCGCACGCGCGCCTCCTCGACCTGGCGCAGCTCGGACGTGACGGTACCGAGTTCGCGCATCGCGTCGGCGGACAGGCGCGTGTCGAGTTCGACGAGACGCTGCTCGGCCTCGCCGATCGACTCGCGCGCGCGGCCGATATTGACCAGCACGGTCGACAGTTCGCCCTGTACGCGGTTCATCTCGCGCTGCACGTCGAGCAGCGTGATACGCGAATTGAGCCCCTGATCGGTCAGGCGCTGGCGCATGTCGAGCGCCTCGCCGGTGATCCGGATCTGGCGCTGCAGCGTCTGCTGCTGGCCGAGCAGCGCTTCGAGATCGGCGCGCCTTCCGGCGAGCTGGCGTTCGAGCACGGCACGCTGGCTGGCACGCGCGCGCTCCTGCGTCAGCAGGATCGCGGCCTGGTCGGCCGACAGGCCCAGCTCGCCGCTTTCCGCGAGCTTCGCCGCGCGTCCGTCGGCGAAGGCGCGCAGGCGCTCGGCCTGCAGGCGCAGGCTCGCCTCGCGCGAGGCGAGCTGGTCGCGCTCGGCTGTCGCCGCGGTCCGGTCGATCTCGACCAGCATCTGGCGCGCTTCGACGATGTCGCCCTCGCGCACGCCGATCCTGGCGACGATGCCGCCTTCGAGATGCTGGATCGTCAGCACGTTGCCGGCGGGCACGATCTCGCCCGCACCCTGCGCCACCTGCGGAACTGTCGTCGTCGCGGCCCACGCGACCGCAAGACCGATCATCGCCGCGGCGAGCCAGACGGCCGCGCGCATCAGCCAGGGTGCACCACCTTCCTCGAGATGGATCGCCAGCGTCAGGTAGCGGATGCGGGAAGGGTCGGCCGGCAGGGCCGGGACTTTGGCGGTCATCTGATGGCTCCGAGGAAGGAGGTCGCGGCATTGTCGCCGGCGGCGCGCATCTGCGCGATGCGCCCGCCGTCGAACGTCGCCACGCGGTCGCAGATCGCGAGATGGCTGGGGCGGTGGGTGACGAGAATGATGGTCTGCTTGCCCTTGCGCCGGCGCAGCGTCTCGATGAGGGCGGCGTCGCCGCGCTCGTCGAGCCACTGGCCCGGCTCGTCGAGCAGCAGCACCGAAGAAGGCCGCAGATAGACGCGCGCCAGCGCCAGGCGCTGGAGGAGTCCGGCGGGAATTTCGCGCTCCGCGCGATCGCCGAGCTGCGTGTCGATCCCGTGCTTGAGCGCCATCACGTCTTCCAGCGCGCCCGCGTCAGCAAGCGCCGTGTTCAGGTCCTGCGTGCTGGCGGTCGCGGATGCCAGACGCAGATTCTGCGCGATCGTGCCGTAGAAGAGATGGCGGTTCTGCGGCGCGTAGGTGACCGCGAGGCGAAGCTCGGCCGGCGTCATCTGGCGGATGTCGAGCCCGTCGAGCATCACCGTGCCGGCCTGCGGCTGGTAGAGGCCGGCCATCACCTTGAGCGCCGTCGACTTGCCCGCACCCGAATGGCCGGCGAGGCCGACCATCTCGCCCGGCTTGACCGCGAGGTCGACGCCGAGAAGGGCCGGCTCGGCCTCCGCGCGGTAGCGCAGCGACACGCGATTGAGCGTGATCTGGCCGCGGAACACGCGCTGGACGACGGCCGGTGCCGCGCGGTCCGTAAGTTCGGGCTTGAGCCGGAGAAGCCCGTCGATCTGCGCCAGCCCCTGACGGATCTGGGTCAGGCGCGACAGCGTGGCGATGCCGAGCTGCAGCGGCGCGAGCACACGCCAGGTCAGCGCCATGACGCCGACGAGTGCGCCGACCGTCATGCTCGCGTCGATGATGCGCGCGGCCCCCCAGACGAGAACGAGGGCGCCAGCGAGCATCGTTAGCCCCTGCGCGACCGTCTGCAGGAGCGCGCCGACTTCCTGCGCCTTGCGCCCTTCGCCCACGCTTGCGGCGGACGCCGCGCGGAAGCGTTCGAGCCAGGTGGCGGTGGCGCCGATCTGCTTGATCGCGCGCAGGTTGGAGACGATCTCGACGGCCAGCGCATGGCGCTGGGCACGCGCGCGGCTGGCGCGCTGGGTGCCCGCCTGCTGGACGTGGCTGCCGACATAGCCGATCAGCAGCAGCAAGGCCCCCAGCACGAACGGGACGGCGACGAGCGGCCCGCCGAGCCACGCGATGACGATGAGGAAGACGAACAGGAAGGGCAGGTCGAGCGCCACGCCGGCGAGCGGCCCGGTGAAGAACTCGCGCACCGTCTCGAACTCCTTGAGGCGCGCGAGCTGCGTGCCGACGGGCGCACCTTCGAGAAATCCGACCGGCAGGCGCAGCAGATGGCGCAGGACCGCGACCGAGACGAGCCTTTCGACTCTGGCACCGACATAGGCGAGCAGCCGGCCGCGCACGCTGCGCATCAGGAAGTCGAACACGAACACGACGCCCACGCCGATCGTCAGGTCGCGCAGCAGGGCCGGCGACTGGTTGCCGATCACCTTGTCGAACACCGCCATCGAGAAGAGCGGGAAGGCGAGTGCCAGCAGGTCGGTGAACAGCGTGATGAGCGCCAGCTGCCCGGCGATCGGCCGGAAGCGCTGGAGGAGGCGTTCGACGAACGATCCCTGCTGGAGGGCCTCGTCGCGTGCCGTCTCGATCGCCTCGACGAGGAAGACCTGTCCGGAGACCGTGCTTTCGTGCGCGTCGCGCTCGACGGCGGCCACGCCGTCGAACACGCGCAGACGCGTGCCGTCGCGCGACAGCAGGACGCAGGGCCGTCCGCCGTCGACGACGAGACACGGCAGCAGGCGCGGATCGAGAACGGCGACGCGCCGGTCGTAGGGCCGCGTCGCGTAGGAAAGCTCGGCAAGCACGTTGCGCAGCCCGTCGAGATCGAGATGCGAGGTGAAGTGCGGCAGCGCTTCGACAAGTACGCGCGGATCGCCGCGCCAGCCCAGTGCCGTCAGCAGCGGCATCAGGCATGCGGCGAAGGGCGAGGCGGCCTGGAAGGCCTCGAGATGGCCTCGGCGCAACTCGTCGGCAAGCGTCTCGTTGCGCATCACTTCGATGCGCGGACGCCCGCCGCCGGCGGGGCCGGGCAGGGCGGGGGGAAGCGGGTCGCTCATCGCTTGTCCGCCTCGCGCTCGTGGAAGCGGCCGTCGCGAAGTTCGTAGACCCGGTCGGCCAGGCGCAGCACCGAAGGCTGGTAGCTGACCAGCACCAGCGTGCTGTTGCCCTTGATGTCGCGCAGCAGTTCGAGCAGCCGGTCGTTGGAATCGTGGTCGAGACCGTTGTTGCCCTCGTCGAACAGCACGACGCGCGGCTCGTCGGCCAGTGCCCGCACGATCGCGATGCGCTGGCGCACGCCGCCGGGCAGGGTCTCGCTTTCGCCGATCTCGGTCTCGTAGCCCTGCGGCTGGGCCGCGACATAGCGGTCGAGCCCGAGGCGCGCCGACAGGTCGAGTGCGGCGTCGACGATCGGGCCGCGGCGGAACATGGTGAGATTGTCGATCAGCGACCCGTGGAACACGGTGCCCTGGCGCGGCAGCAGGCCGATCTCGGTCGGGCCGGGCCGCGGATGGCCGGCACCCAGTGCCTGCCCGTCATAGAGGATCGCCCCCGCCTTCGGGCGCACGAGCCCGGCCAGCATCGACAGCACGGTCGACCGCCCGCTGCCGTTGTCCGCGACGATCGCGACGCATTCGCCGGCCGCGACCTTCAGGTTGGCGCCGTGCAGGATGTTCTTGCCGCCGGGATAGGCGAAGTCGACGTTGCGCAGTTCGATCTCGCCGCGGTCGAGGCGCGGTCCGCCGGTCTTGCCGCGGCCGGGCTCGAACGGGATGTCGGCCAGCGCCTTCAGCCGTTCGCGCGCGATGCGGATTCCCTGGAAGTTCGTCCAGATGCCCATCGCGCGCATCAGCGGCTGCAGCGTGCGGCCCGCCAGCAGCGAGCAGCAGGCGAGCTGGCCCACCGTCATGTCGCCGGCGAGCACCAGCGTGGCGCCGTATGCGAGCACCGCGACGACGGCGAGGTTCGAGAACAGGCTGCCCAGCGTCTGGGAAAGGTTGGAAAGATTGGTCACGCGGTGGGCACCCGCGGCGGCCGTGTCCATCAGGCGCTCGTAGCGCCGCATCATCTGGCGCTCCATCGTCAGCGCCTTCACCGTCGTGATGCCGGTCAGCACCTCGATCATGAAGCTGGTGCGCCGGTCGTCGGACCGGGCGCGTTCGCCGATCGCGTCGCGCAGGCGCCCGCCGACGGCAAGGGCCGCGATCGCGAAGGCGGCGAAGACCGCGACCGTCACCCAGACCAGCGGGCCGCCGATCACCCAGATGAGGCCGGCGAAGACCAGCGCGAAGGGCAGGTCGACGAAGATCGTCGCCCCCTGGTTGGCGTAGAACTCGCGCAGCCGATCGACCGCGCCGAGCCGTTCGAGATGCATGCCGGGTGAGTCGCGCTGGACGGCGGAAAAATCGCCCTCGATCAGGCGCTGGATGGCCGAACAGCCCGCAGCGTGCTCGTAGCGCGCACCCGCCCAGCCCGCCAGCGCGTTGCGCGTCGCGCGCATGATGCCTTCGCCCACCAGCACCGTGGCGAGCAGCACCACGAGCAGGACAAGCGTATCCGCCGCCGCGTTCGGGATGACGCGGTCGTAGACCTGCAGCGTGAAGATCGGCAGGGCCGTCCCCAGAACGTTGAGGGCGAGCGAAGCCAGCAGCAGCGTCGGGTCGAGCGCCATGCGGAGTCCGGCGCCGACGGGTATCCGGTCGAATTTTGCCATCGGTAGGGTGTCGTCTCGCCTAGTATGGCCGTCGGCCGGTCGGGGGGAGTTGCGGGGCTCCGGCTTACCCCGGTTCGGGGCGAGTCGAAGATAAGATTCCACGATGGAGAGTATAGCGCGAAAACTTCACTGTGGACTCAAATCTAAAAAGAATGCATAATTTTATATATCTCATTAAGTAGTTGTTATTGAACAAATTTGCAGAATGCGAATAGGGTCATGGCAGACGACGCACGTGAGGTTTTGGCCGACGAATTGACGGCGCTTCCGAAGGACGGAAAGCCTGCCGCGCCCACACCTGCGCCTGCGTCCGAAACCGGGCTGAGCCAGCCCCAGACCCAGACGCCCGGCGGTGCCCAGGAAGCCGCCAACACGATGGGTGCCGTCAGCTACGGCACCTTGATGGGCGACGAGCGCAGTTTCCAGCCGCAGACGCCCGCCGCCGATCAGGCGATCGAGGTCGCCGTCGGCCCCAGGATCGAGACCGCCCGGGCGGGTGAAGGCGTCGACGCGGCTGCCGACGCGCAGTCGTCGGCGACAGGCGAGACCGCCGCAGCCGGCAGCCTCGGCGGCGAACGCGCCGGCGAAGCAGGCACGCAGACGGCCAACGCGAATTTCACGGTCCGCGGCATCGATGTCGCGGTACCGGGGGCTGGCGCGAACGCCGCGGCAGGTGCGCCCGGCGCGCCGGCCGACATACCCGGTACGCCCGTCACGGCCGCGACGGGCGAGGGTGGCGCGGCCGGATCCGCCGAGGGCGCCGCTGCAGGTTCCGGTCCTGTCGCGCCAACAGGTGCGGCCGGTGCCGCGCGCGGCGGCGAAGTGCTGACGGGAACCGTATCGGGCTCTCTCGAAGGGGCCGCCACGAACGCGATCGGCCTCGGCAGCAATCCCGCCGGTAGCGGAACCGCACCGCTGCAGGCCGCTTCGCTGCGCAGCGAGCCGGTCGCCGCACCTGCCGGCGCGCCGTCCGTCGCGCCGAACGCGCCGCCGCCCGCACCGCCGCCCGTCGAATTCCAGCCCGCCTCGATCGACACGGGTCCGTTCATCGCCCCGACACCTATCGCGACTCCGGTCGAAGCACCCGACACGCTCGCTGCCGACCCGCTGCTTTCGGCGGCGAACGCGACGGGCACGGAAGATGTCGCGGTCCCGCTGAACATCAGCGCCGCTCTGGGCGACACCGACGGTTCCGAGACCTTGTCGATCACGATCTCGGGCGTGCCGACGGGCGCACACCTGACGGCCGGCATCGACAACGGCGACGGCACGTGGACTCTGGCGCCCGGCGATCTCGCCGGCCTCGCCTTCGTGCCCGCCGCGAACGCGTCGGGCACCGTCGCCCTCCATGTTTCCGCGACGTCGACAGAAATCCGTTCAGGCGCGCAGGCGACGCGCACGGCCGACCTGCAGATCGACATCGCGGGCGTCGTCGACGCGCCGACGCTGTCGGCGACGAATGCGTCCGGTACCGAAGACACCTCCGTCCCACTGAATATCAATTCTGCACTTGGCGACACCGACGGTTCCGAGACTCTGTCGATCACGATCTCTGGCGTGCCTTCGGATGGCCATCTCACCGCCGGTATCGACAATGGCGATGGAACCTGGATGCTCGCACCCGGCGATCTCGCCGGGCTCGCGTACGTCCCCGGTGCCAATGATTCCGGCACGTTCAATCTCGGCATCACGGCGATCGCAACCGAAGCGAACGGTTCGACGAGTGTGCGCAACGCAACGCTGTCGGTCGATGTTGCGGCAGTCGCCGACGCGCCGACGCTGTCGGCGACGGATGCGGCGGGCACGGAAGACAATGCAGTTGCGCTGAACATCAGTGCTGCTCTCGGTGACGCCGACGGTTCCGAGACTTTGTCGATCACGATCTCGGGCGTTCCGGCCGACGGCCACCTGACGGCCGGCATCGACAATGGCGACGGTACGTGGACTCTGGCGCCGGGCGATCTTGCTGGGCTCGCCTATGTGCCGGGCGCAAACGATTCCGGCACGTTCAATCTCGGTATCACCGCGACCGCCACCGAGGCAAATGGCTCGACGAGCGTTCGCAGTGCTACGCTGTCGGTGGATGTTGCTGCTGTCGCCGACGCGCCGACGTTGACGACATCGAGCGCGGCGGGCACGGAAGACACCGCCGTCCCGCTGAACATCTCAGCTGCACTCGGCGACGCCGACGGGTCGGAAACGCTTTCGATCACCGTCTCCGGCGTGCCGCTCGACGGCCATCTCACGGCCGGCATCGACAATGGCGACGGCACGTGGACTCTTGCACCCGGCGATCTCGCCGGGCTTGCCTACGTTCCGGGCGCAAACGATTCCGGCACGTTCAATCTCGGCATCACGGCGACGGCGGCCGAAGCAAACGGTTCGACAAGCGTGCGCAATGCGACGCTCGCGGTCGATATCGCTGCCGTTGCCGACGCGCCGACGCTGGTGGCGACGAATGCGACCGGCACCGAAGACACGAACGTCCCGCTGAACATCTCGGCGGCTCTCGGCGACGCCGACGGTTCCGAGACTCTGTCGATCACCGTTTCGGGCGTGCCGCTCGACGGCCATCTGACCGCCGGCATCGACAATGGCGACGGTACCTGGACGCTCGCTCCTGGCGATCTCGCCGGGCTGGCCTACGTTCCGGGTGCGAATGACTCGGGCACGTTCAATCTCGGCATCACGGCGACGGCGGCCGAGGCGAACGGTTCGACCAGCGTTCGTAACGCGACGCTGTCGGTGGATATTGCCGCTGTCGCCGACGCGCCGACGCTGACGACGTCGAACGCGACGGGCATCGAAGACACTTCCGTTCCGCTGAACATCAGCGCAGTGCTTGGTGACACCGACGGTTCGGAAACGCTTTCGATCACCGTCTCCGGCGTTCCGCTCGACGGCCATCTCACTGCAGGCATCGACAACGGCGACGGCACGTGGACTCTTGCACCCAGCGATCTCGCCGGGCTCGCGTACGTTCCGGGTGCGAATGATTCCGGTACGTTCAATCTCGCCATCACCGCGACCGCCACCGAAGCGAACGGCTCGACGAGCGTGCGCAATGCGACGCTGTCGGTGGATGTCGCTGCCGTCGCCGACGCGCCGACGCTGGTGGCGACGAACGCGACGGGTACGGAAGGCACCGCGGTTCCGCTGAACATCTCGACGGCACTTGGCGACACCGACGGTTCCGAGACTTTGTCGATCACCGTTTCGGGTGTGCCTTCGGACGGCCATCTGACGGCCGGCATCGACAATGGCGACGGCACTTGGACGCTCGCACCCGGCGATCTTGCCGGGCTCGCCTATGTGCCGGGTGCGAATGACTCCGGCACGTTCAATCTCGGCGTCACGGCGACCGCCACCGAGGCAAACGGTTCCACCAGCGTTCGCAACGCGACGCTTTCGGTCGACGTCGCCGCAGTCGCCGACGCGCCGACACTGACGGCAACGAATGCGACCGGCACCGAAGACACGAGCGTCCCGCTGAACATCAGCGCAGCACTCGGCGACGCCGACGGTTCCGAGACTCTGTCGATAACGATCTCCGGCGTGCCTGCCGACGGCCACCTGACGGCCGGCATCGACAACGGCGACGGTACCTGGACGCTCGCACCCGGCGATCTCGCAGGGCTCGCGTATGTTCCGGGTGCGAACGACTCGGGCGCGTTCAATCTCGCCATCACCGCGACCGCCACCGAGGCGAACGGCTCAACCAGCGTGCGCAATGCGACCGTCGCCGTCGACGTTGCGGCTGTTGCCGATGCGCCGACGCTTTCCGCCAACAACGCCGCCGGCACGGAAGATACGGCCGTTCCGCTCAACATCTCGGCGACGCTCGGCGATGCCGACGGCTCGGAAGCGCTGTCGATCACCGTCTCCGGCGTGCCGCTCGACGGCCAGCTCACGGCCGGCATCGACAACGGCGACGGCTCGTGGACGCTGGCACCCGGCGATCTCGCCGGGCTCGCCTATGTTCCGGGCACCGACGCGTCGGGCAGCTTCACGCTGCATGTCGTGGCGACGGCAAGCGAGGCGAACGGTTCGACGAGCGTGCGCACCGCCGACATCGCGGTCGACGTCGCGGCGACGACCGACGCGCCGACGTCGCTGTCGATCGACGTGCGCAGCGCCGTCGGCAACGATTCCACGTTCGCCAACGGCGAGACCGGCGAGGTCGCGGTCGTGGCGCAGTTCCGCGACAACGACGGCTCGCAGACGCACGGCGCCACGCTCGCCGTGCCCGACGGCCTGATCGTCACCGATGCGGCCGGCGGCGTCTGGACGCCGGGCGCGGACGGTACGGGCGGCGAAATCTCGTTCGGCGGCGTCATCGGAAACGACGGCCTGCTCGACGTCACGATCGGCGTGCGCGCGGCGGACGAGATCGATGTCGATGCGTCCGGCCAGTTCCAGCTGACGGCGACGAGTGCCGAAGCGAATGCCGCTACGATGTCGACGACGGCGACCGCCGCCGCGAACCTGACGACGGCCCCGCTGACGGTTGCCGGTACGTCGGGCAACGACGGCTTCGCCGCGAGCGGCCTGCGCGAATCCTTCCAGGGCGACGCGGGCAGCGACACCGTCAGCTATGCGGCGGACACCGCCGGCGTGAACGTCAATCTCGCGGCGGGCACCGCGTCCGGCGGCCTCGCAACCGGCGACGTGCTGTCGGGCATCGAGAACCTGACGGGCGGCTCGGGCGACGACACGCTGACCGGCGACGCGCTGGCCAATCGTCTCGAAGGCGGTGCGGGGGACGATGCGCTGACCGGCGGTGCCGGCGCCGACACGCTTGTCGGCGGTGCGGGCATCGACACGGCGAACTATTCGGCTTCTGCGGCCGGCGTCACGGTCAATCTTTCGACCGGTGCGGGATCGGGCGGCGACGCGGCGGGCGATTCGCTGTCGGGCATCGAGAACGTCGTCGGCTCGGCGAGCGCCGACACGATCACCGGCGACGGCAACGCCAACCGTCTCGAAGGGAACGCGGGCAACGACCGTCTCGACGGCGGGGCCGGCGACGACATGCTGGTCGGCGGCCTCGGCTCCGACTCGTTGATCGGCGGAACGGGCATCGACACCGCAAGCTACGCGAGCGCGACGGCCGGCGTGACGGCGAGCCTCGCCACGAGTTCGGGCACGGCCGGCGAAGCGTCGGGCGACACCTATTCCGGCATCGAGAATCTCGAAGGCTCGGCCTTCGCCGACACGCTGACCGGCGATACGGCCGCCAACATCCTTAAGGGCGGCGACGGCAGCGACGTGCTGCTCGGCGGCGCCGGTGCCGACACGCTGGAAGGCGGCGACGGAAACGACACGGCGAGCTATTCGACGTCGTCCGCGTCGGTCACGGTCAATCTCGCGACGGGTGCGGGCACGCAGGGCGATGCGGCCGGCGACGTGCTGACCGGAATCGAGACGCTGATCGGCGGCTCGGGTGCGGACACGTTCACGGGCGACGAGGGCGCCAACCGCATCGATGGCGGTTCGGGCAACGACACGATCGCGGGCGGTGCGGGTGCGGATACGCTGATCGGCGGGTCCAGCACCGACACGCTGACCTATGCGGCCGACACGGCGGGCGTGAATGTCAGTCTCGCGACCGGAACGGGCAGCGGCGGCGACGCCGAAGGCGACGTCGTCTCGGGCTTCGAGACCCTCGTCGGCGGTTCGGGCGACGACACTCTGACCGGCGATACGGCCTCGAACCGTCTCGACGGCGGCTCGGGCGACGACACGCTGACCGGCGGTGCGGGCGGCGACACGCTCGTCGGCGGCGCCGGCATCGACACGGCGAACTACGCGGCCTCGACCGCGGCCGTTACCGTCAATCTCGCGACGGGAGCCGGATCCGGCGGCGATGCCGCCAGCGACTCGCTCTCGGGCATCGAGAACGTCGTCGGCTCCAATCTGGCCGATACGCTGACCGGCGACGCGAACGCCAACGTGCTCGAAGGCGGTGCCGGGAACGACACGCTGGCTGGCGGTGCGGGTGCCGACACGCTGATCGGCGGGGCGGGCAACGACACGGCGACCTATGCGGCCTCGACAGGCGCCGTCACGGTCAATCTCGCGACGGGCGAAGGCACGCAGGGCGATGCGGCCGGCGACGTGCTGTCGGGCATCGAGACGCTGATCGGCGGTTCGGGTGCGGACACGCTGACCGGCGACGCCGCCGCCAATTCGATCGACGGCGGCGCGGGCAACGACACGATCTTCGGCGGTGCCGGTGCCGACACGATGATCGGCGGGACGGGTACCGACACGGTCGACTATTCGGCCTCGGGCTCTGGCGTGACGTTCAGCCTGACGTCCGGCACGGGTTCCGGCGGCGACGCGCAGGGCGACACCTACACCACGATCGAGAACGCGGTCGGCTCGGCCCATGCCGACGCGATCACCGGCACCACGGCCGCGAACCTGCTGGTCGGCGGCGAAGGCGACGACACGCTGACGGGCGGCTCTGGCGCCGACACGCTGACCGGCGGGGCAGGCACCGACACGGCGAACTATTCGACCTCGACGGCGGCACTCTCGGTCAACCTCGCCACGGGTGCGGTTTCCGGCGACGCGGCCGGCGACGTGCTGTCGGGCATCGAGAACCTGACGGGCGGCACCAGCACCGATACGCTGACCGGCGATGCGAACGCCAACGTCCTCGACGGCGGCAGCGGCAACGACACGCTGTCCGGCGGCGCAGGCGCGGACACGCTGACCGGCGGTGCCGGCGCCGACACGGCGAGCTATGCGGCATCGGCCGAGGCGGTGAATGTCGATCTTGCGAGCGGGACCCATTCGGGCGGCGATGCCGAAGGCGACGTGCTGTCGGGCATCGAGAGCCTCGTCGGTTCGGCTCATGCCGACACGCTGACGGGCGACGCGGCCGCCAATTCGCTCGACGGCGGTGCCGGCGACGACACGCTGACCGGTGGGGCGGGTGCGGACACGATCACCGGCGGCGCCGGCATCGACACGGCGAGCTACGCGGCATCGGCTGCGGCCGTGAACGTGAGCCTGACGAGCAACACGGGTACTGGCGGCGACGCGGCCAGCGACGTGCTGTCCGGCATCGAGAACCTGGTCGGTTCGGCCAATTCCGACACGCTGACGGGCAGCACGGCGGCCAACCTGCTGACCGGCGGTGCCGGCGACGACACGCTGCTCGGCGGTGCCGGTGCCGACACGCTCGCCGGCGGCGACGGCGCCGACACGGCGAGCTATTCGACCTCGACGGCCGCCGTCACGGTCAATCTCGCCGCGGGCACGGTCGGCGGCGATGCGGCCGGAGACGTGCTGACCAGCATCGAGAACCTGATCGGCGGTTCGGGCAACGACAGTTTCACCGGCGACGACGGTGCGAACCGCATCGACGGCGGTTCGGGCAACGACACGATCGAGGGCGGTGCGGGCGCCGACATCCTGATCGGCGGATCGGGCACGGATACGCTCAGCTACGCGTCCGACACGACGGGCGTGACCGTCAGCCTCGGCACGGGCGTCGAAACCGGCGGCGACGCCGAAGGCGACACGATATCGGGCTTCGAGAACATCACCGGCGGTTCGGGCGGCGACAAGCTGACCGGCGACACGGCCGCCAACGTGCTGATCGGCGGTGCCGGCGACGACACGCTGACCGGCGGGACCGGGGCCGACACGCTGACCGGCGGTGCGGGCATCGACACGGCGAACTACGCGTCCTCGACTGCCGCCGTCACGGTCAATCTCGCGACGGGGGCCGGGTCGGGTACGGGCAGCGAAGCGGCGAGCGACGTGCTGTCGGGCATCGAGAATGTCGTCGGCTCGGGTCTGGCCGACACGCTGACGGGCGACGCGAACGCCAACGTGCTGGAAGGCGGTGCCGGAAACGACACGCTGGCCGGCGGTGCCGGTGCGGATACGCTGACCGGCGGGGCAGGCAACGACACCGCGACCTACGCCGCGTCGACCGCCGCCGTCACGGTCAATCTGACGACCGGGGCCGGCACACAGGGCGATGCCGCAGGCGACGTGCTGTCGGGCATCGAGACGCTGATCGGCGGCTCGGGTGCGGACACGCTGACCGGCGACGCAGCCGCCAACCGCATCGACGGCGGGACCGGCAACGACACGATCTTCGGCGGTGCGGGTGCCGACACGATGATCGGCGGGACGGGCACCGACACGGTCGACTATTCGGCCTCGGGTGCTGGCGTGACGTTCAGCCTGACGTCCGGCACCGGCTCGGGCGGCGACGCGCAGGGCGACACCTACACCACGATCGAAAACGCGGTCGGCTCGGCCTATGCCGACGCGATCACCGGCACGACGGCTGCGAACCTGCTTGTCGGCGGCGAAGGCAACGACACGCTGACGGGCGGCTCGGGTGCCGACACGCTGCAGGGCGGTGCTGGCACCGACACGGCGAACTATTCGACCTCGACGTCGGTGCTGTCGGTCAACCTCGCCACGGGTGCCGTTTCCGGCGACGCGGCCGGCGACGTGCTGTCGGGCGTCGAGAACGTGACGGGCGGCACGAAGAACGACACGCTGACCGGCGACGACGGCGCCAACGTGCTGTCGGGCATGGCCGGCAACGACACGCTGTCCGGCGGTGCCGGCGACGACACGCTGCTCGGCGGCGCGGGTTCGGATTCGCTCGTCGGCGGCGCGGGTTCCGACACGGCCGACTACGGCGCTTCCACGGCGGCCGTCAGCGTCAATCTCGCGACGGGTGCGGTCAGCGGCGGCGACGCGGCGGGCGACGTGTTCTCGTCGATCGAGAACCTTGCGGGCAGCACCAAGAACGACACGCTGACCGGCGACGCGAACGCCAACCTGCTCGACGGCCGCCTCGGCAACGACACGCTGTCGGGCGGTGCCGGCGACGACACGCTGATGGGCGGGGACGGCAACGACCTGCTGGTCGGCGGCGACGGTTCGGACCTCGCCTATTTCGGCGCCGGCTGGGGCAACGACGTGTTCCAGGGCGGTGCGGCCGGCGGCTGGACCGACACCGTGTTCATCGACGGCGTGACCGGCGGGCCGGGTGCGGGCGGCTGGACGCTGACGCTCGACGACGGCACCGTGCTGACTGACGCCTCGGCGCACGGCTCGATCGACCTGGCGGCGGACTCGTCCGGCACGGTCGTCATGTCCGACGGCAGCGAACTGACCTTCGAGGGCGTCGAAAAGTTCCAGTGGTAGGAATCGCGCGCGTGCGCCGGCGTTTGCTCGCCCGGCGAACGGGGTTATCCTCTCGCCGCTGCGGAGTCGGATAGGCGTCCGCGACAGGGAGAGGGCGCGCGATGAATATCTGCATGGTCGGCTACGGGATGATGGGCAACTGGCATTCCGAGGCGCTGATCGCCGCCGGGGCCACGCTGCACACGGTCGTCGGGCGTCGCATCGAGGCGGCCGAGGAATTCGCGAAGCGCTACGGCTACCGCAAATGGACGATCTCGCTCGAAGCGGCCCTTGCCGATCCGGAAGTCGACATCGTCATCATCGGCAGCCCCAGCGAACAGCACGAGACGCAGGCGATCAAGTCGCTGGAAGCGGGCAAGCACACGCTGATCGAGATCCCGATCGCGCTCAGCATGGCGGGGGCGGAGCGCGTCGTCGCGGCCGGAAAGCGCAGCGGCAAGATATTCGGCCTGTGCCATCCGATGCGCTACCGGCACGAGCGCGAGGCGCTGCGCGCACGCATCGCGAAAGGCGAGGAGAAGATCCGCCACATCGCCGGACGTTTCTTCATCAAGCGGCTCGTGAATATCGGCGCCACCGGATACAAGCGCAGCTGGATCGACAACATCCTGTGGCACCATTTCTGCCACTTCGTCGATCTGGGCATGTACCTGTTCGACGGCGCGCCGATCCGGCGCATCCAGAGCCAGATGGGCGCCCTGCACCCGACGACCGGCATCCCGATGGAATGCACGGTGCTGGTCGAGACCGAAGCCGACCAGACGCTGCTGGTCCACGGCTCGTATCACGCGACCTTCCGCCTCTACGACAAGCTGATCGTCACCGACAAGGAGACGTATCTCTACGACATCCTCGGCGGCACGCTGAAGACCGAAGCGGGTGCTGTCGCGATCGAGGCCGAGCAAAAGAACTGTGCCCGCGTCATCGACGATTTCCTCGCCGCCGTGCGCGAAGGCCGCCCGCCGGTCACGGCCGGCCCGTCGGTGCTGCCGGCGATGCGCGTGCTGCAGGCCGTGCAGGACGAGTGGGACAAGCGCTACGGCGCGCAGTCCATTCCGGGCCGGCCGCTCTAGACCGTCCGGTTCCACACTCCCGTCGGCGGATCGATCGGCACGAGCAGGCGGAATTTTCCCTTCTCGCCCTTCTCGGGCAGCAGCAGGCCGTTGCCCGAGCCGCCGCCGAAATACGATGCGACCTGGTCCTGCGTGGCGCCGAGGCCGGACACGTAGCTCTCCGCCACGATCGAGATCGATGTCTTCTGGTAGCTGAACGAGAAGCTGCCGTCGGAACCGGCCGAGAAGCTCATGCGCTCGATCTCGAGCGAGAACGTGAATTTCTGGCCGGCGACGAAGCTCTGCGGCACGCGGATCGCGTCGGGCCCCTGCGTGTCCAGATCGCTGAAGATCCGGCGCGACAGATCTTTCGCCATGCGAGCGAGCTGGTCGGTGCCGGCACCGAACTCGGCGAGCATCTTGATCATGCGCGCCGACGCCTCGTTGGCGGCCTGGCGGAGCTGGCGTCCGAAGAGCCGGGATTCGAACTGGCTGCGCTCGAGCGTGTCGATGACTTCGCGCATCTTCGCGAGGCCCGCATCGGGTGCGGACCTGGCGGGCGAAAACGGATTCACGAACGGGCCGGGCAAGCCGGCAATCGGGCCAATCATCGCGGTTCTCCGCAGTTGGAAGGGGGCGGTACTTCTGCCTGCCCCCGGGATAGCTAAAATTGTTTATATCACATCCGGTTGCCTCAAACACCTATAGCTTATTATCCTATAATGTGATATATAGGAAATATTATTGAAGGAGGTGTAAAAGCGTGCCGTTCGGGACCGACATACGAAGACAGGAGAATCCCGTCAACGTCAACACCACAATCGTTTTGAATCAACGGGTTGCCTTGTTGACGGTCAACAGCCGTCAACAGCCGTCAACCCCACAGGGCGGCGGCCGGCGGGCTGACATTGCTGCCGTCGAAGGCAAGGCCGGGCACCCGGTCGCGGTCCAGCAGCAGCGGTCCGTCGATGTCGGTCCACGCACAGCCCTGCGCGATCAGGTGGGCCGGCGCCATGCCCAGCGACGTGCCGACCATGCACCCGACCATGATCTTGAAGCCCGCGACCATCGCCGCGTTATGCAGCGCCAGCGCCTCGGTGAAGCCGCCGGTCTTGTCGAGCTTGATGTTCACCGCCTCGTAGCGGCCGGCAAGATGGGGAAGCGAATGGCGGTCGTGGCAGCTTTCGTCGGCGCACAGCGCCACCGGATGGGCGAGGCCCGCGAGGGCCGCGTCGCGATCGGCATGCAGCGGCTGCTCGATCAGGTCGACACCGAGCTTGCCCAGAGCAGGTGCAAAGCGCGCGAAGGCGCCGATGTCCCACGCCTCGTTGGCGTCGACGATCAGGCGCGAGGCGGGCGCCGCATGCCGCACGGCTGCCACGCGTTCGAGATCGCCCTCGCCGGTGAGCTTCACCTTCAGCAGCGGCCGCGCGCGCGCCGCTTCCGCCGCCAGCGCCATGTTGGCGGGCGTGTCGACCGACAGCGTGAAGGCGGTCACGACGGGCTTGGGTTCCGGCAGGCCGGCGAGCTGCCAGACGCGCTTGCCCGCGCGCTTGGCCTCCAGGTCCCACAGCGCGCAGTCGAGCGCGTTGCGCGCCGCCCCGGCAGGCAGTGCAGTGGCCAGTTCGGCGCGCGTACCCCCGCGCTCGATCAGCGCGCGCGCACTCTCGATCTGTGCCAGCACGCTGTCCACGCTCTCGCCGTAGCGCGCATAGGGCACGCATTCGCCGGCTCCGGCGGCACCGTCCTGCGCGATGCGCGCGACGACGACGACCGCCTCGGTGCGCGCGCCGCGCGAAATGCGGAACGTGCCGCGGATCGGCCAGACTTCGCGCGCGACGGCGAGCGTGCGCGTCATTTGATCTTCGCCAGCTTCTTGACGAGGGCCGCGACACCCGTGCGGCTCGGATCGCACACCGGCATGCCGAGCCGGTCGGCCAGCGACTTGATCGCGCGCTCGGCCGCCTTGGCCGCCATCTTCGAGGTGTTGAGGCTCACGCCCACGCACTTCACCTTCGGATTGGTCAGGCGCGCGTGCTGCAGGTTCAGCGCGATGCAGTCCTCGATTTTCGGGAGCTTGTAATGCGGCAGGCCGCGCATGTGCGGACGGCCCATCTCGTGGCACATCACGAGCGCGTCGGGCTGCGCCCCGTGGATCAGCGCCAGCGTCACGCCCGCGTAGCTTGCGTGGAAGAGCGAGCCCTGGCCCTCGATCACGTCCCAGTGGTCGGGCGCGTTGGCGGGGGAGAGCGTTTCGACCGCACCGGCGACGAAGTCCGACACGATCGCGTCGATCGACCAGCCGGACCCGGCGATCAGGATGCCGGTCTGGCCGGTGGCGCGGAAGGTCGCCTTCATCCCCTGCGCCTTCATCTCCTTTTCCAGGGCCAGCGACGTGTACATCTTGCCGATCGAGCAGTCGGTGCCCACGGTCAGCACGCGCTTGCCGGTGCGCCTGGCGCCCGTCGCGATCGGGAATTCGCGGTCGGGGTGGCGCACGTCGAACAGCGTGCGGCCGTATTTCGCCGCCGCCGCGGCGATCTCGGGCACGTCGGCAAGCTTGTTGTGCAGCCCGCTGGCGAGGTCCATTCCGGCGGCAAGTGCCCCGATCAGCGCGTCGCTCCACGCCTTGGAGATCACGCCGCCGCGGTTGACCACGCCGACGATCATCGTCTTCGCACCCGCACGCGCGGCCGTGGCCACGTCCATCTCGGGGAAGCCCGCATCGGTCTTGCAGCCGGGCAGGCGGAGCTGGCCCACGCATTTCTCGGGGCGCCACTGGCCCACGCCGATCGAGGTCTTGGCCGCAAGCGCGTCGGGCGCCTCGCCGAGGAAAAGCAGGTAAGGGGCCTTGATCTGCACGTGTCGCGCTCCCGTGTTCGCGTGGCGGTCTGTATGTCGATATCGTCGAAAGCCTGCAAGGCGCATGCTAGGGTTTCCGCCAATCCGGGGGAAGCCTGATGCGTTGCGATTCGATACTTTCCGGCGGCCTGATCGTCGACGGCACCGGTTCCGCCGCCGTACGCGGCGACGTCGGCATCACGGGCGGACGCATTGCGGCGGTCGGCGACCTGTCGCGCGCCGAGGCCGGCAGCCGGATCGACTGCACGGGACGGATCGTCGCACCCGGCTTCATCGACGCGCATACGCACGACGACGCGGCCCTGCTCGAATTTCCCGACATGCCGATGAAGACCAGCCAGGGTGTGACCACCGTCGTCGCCGGCAATTGCGGCGTGTCGGTCGCCCCGGTCGAGCTGCCCGGCGATCCGCCGCCGCCGCTCGACCTGCTGGGCAACCGCGACACCTACCGCTTCCCGCGCTTTGCCGACTGGCGCAAGGCGCTGGCGGCCGATCCGGCTGCGGTCAACTCGATCGGGCTGGTCGGCCATTCGGTCCTGCGAATCCAGACGATGTCGGGGCTGGCCCGGCCGGCCGACGCGCGCGAGGAAGCCGCGATGGCACGCCTCGTCGACGGCGCCATGGCCGACGGCGCGCTCGGGCTTTCGACCGGGCTGTTCTATGCGCCCGCGAAACTGGCCCCCACGCGCGAGATCGTGGCGCTGGCGAAGATCGCCGGTGCCGCCGGCGGGATCTACGCCACGCATCTGCGCAACGAGAGCGAGTTCCTCGAGGAATCGGTCGAGGAAGCGCTGACGATCGGGCGCGAGGCGGGGGCACCGGTCGTGCTGTCGCACCACAAGGCGGCGGGGCTGCCCTATCACGGCAAGACCGCGCGCACGCTCCCGCTGATCGACGAGGCGCGCAAGACCCAGCGCATCGCGCTCGACGTCTATCCCTATATCGCGTCGTCGACCGTGCTGACGACCGAACGCCCGCTTGCGGGCATGAAGGTGGTCATCACCTGGTCGAAGGCGATTCCCGAGGCGCAGGGCCGCGAGCTTGCCGTGCTTGCGGCCGAACACGGGCTCGACATCAACGCGATGGCCGCGAAGCTGCAGCCGGCCGGCGCCATCTATTTCGCGATGTCGGAAGACGACGTGCGCCGCGTGCTGTCCTGGCCCGAGGCGATGATCGGCTCGGACGGCCTGCCGCACGATTCGCACCCGCATCCGCGCCTGTGGGGCACGTTCCCGCGCGTGCTCGGCCATTATTCGCGCGACCTCAAGCTGTTCCCGCTGGAAGAGGCCGTCCGCCGCATGACGTCGCTGCCGGCCAAGCGCTTCGGGCTTTCCGGGCGCGGCGTGCTGCGCGCCGGGGCCGCGGCCGACATCGCGGTGTTCGACGCCGCGAGCGTGATCGACCGGGCCTCGTTCGACGCCCCCATGCGCCCGGCCGCCGGCATCGATCGGGTCTTCGTCAACGGGGCCTGCGTGTGGGAAGATGGCGCACCGACCGGCCGGCGGCCGGGCCGATGCCTCGCCCTCGACGCCGCCGCACTCGATTATGGCAACTGACGCGATGGGGACTGAACGGATGGCAACGACGGCAGGACGGGCGATCTTCGCGGCACTGGTCGCCTTCGCGGCACCGGCACAGGCGCAGGAACTGACCCTCGGCACCAAGCTCGAGCTCAACACGCTCGACCCGCATTTCTTCAACGGCTTCCCGCCGGCGTCGAGCCACGCCTATATCTGGGAAAGCCTCGTCTATCTCGACTCCAAGCTCGCGGCACAGCCCGGCCTCGCGACCGCGTGGCGCATCGTCGACGACACGACGTGGGAGTTCGACCTGCGCCGCGACGTGCGTTTCCACGACGGCACGCCCTTCGGCGCCGACGACGTGATCGCCACGCTGCTGCGTGTGCCCACCGTGCCGAACAGCCCGGCGAGCTTCTCCACCTTCACGCGCTCGATCGTCCAGACGACGAAGATCGACGACCACAAGCTGCGCTTCCGCACGCGCGAGCCCAATCCCACGCTGCCGCAGGAACTGGCGCGCGTCTTCATCGTCAAGCGCGACCATGCCGGCGGCACGACGGCGGAGTTCAACTCCGGCAAGCTCGCCGTCGGGACGGGCCCCTACCGCCATGTCGAGTGGTCGAACGGCGAACGGCTCGTCGTCCAGCGCAACGACGCCTACTGGGGGCCGAAGCCCGCCTGGGCGAAGGTGACCGAGCGCGTCATCGCGTCGGACGCGGCGCGCGTGGCGGCCCTGCTGTCGGGGGCGGTCGACGCGATCGACCTGCCGCCCATCGCCGACCAGCCGCGCATCAAGGGCGACAAGCGCTTCGCGCTGGCGAGCGGCCCGGCGGCCGTCGTCCACTACATCGCGATGGACAGCGTGCGCGACACCTCGCCCTTCGCCAGCTCGGCCGGGGGCAATCCGCTGCGCGACCGGCGCGTGCGCAAGGCGCTGTCGCACGCCATCGACCGCAACGCGATCTGCGCGCGCCTGATGGAAGGGACCTGCGTGCCGGCCAGCCAGTTCCTGCCGGCAAGCTTCGCGGGCACCAGCCAGAAGCTGAAGGCCGACGCGTTCGACGCCAACCGCGCGCGCGCCCTGCTGAAGGAAGCCGGCGTGACGGGCATGAAGATCACGCTGCACGCCACCAACGACCGCTATCCCAAGGACCGCGACATCGCGCAGGCCGTGGCGCAGATGTGGACGCGCGCCGGCGTGGAAACCGCGATCGAGGGCGTGCCGGGCTCGGTCTTCTTCACGCAGGCGAGCCGGCAGGCCTATTCGGCCTTCATCGCCCAGTACGGCACGGACGAGGCGCTGCAGCCGCTGCGCGCCCTCGTCGCCACGTTCGATGCCGACAAGGGCTACGGCTCGGCCAACCGCACGCGCTTCTCCAACCTCGCCTTCGACGCGCTGCTGGCGCGCGCCGCGACCACGATGGACCTCAAGGTGCGCGCCGAACGGCTCGCGGAGACGGTCGAGGTCGCGATGGCCGAGCAGGCCGTCATTCCGGTCTTCTATCCGACGTTCGATTTCGCCTCGAAGGCCGGGCTCGCCGTCACGCCGCGGCCCGAGCGGCGCTTCAGCGCGATGATGATCGCACCCAGGCGGGGGGGCTCTTGAGCGACCTGCCGCCCCATCCCGCGATCGCGCGCGTGCGCGCCTTCCTCGACGACATCGAGGCGACGGACGTCGACAAGGCGCGCGCCCACGTGGCGCGCAACGCGCGCTTCGTGTTCCCGGGCGGGACGACGACATCTTCCCTCGACGACATCGTGCGCTTCCTGGGCGAGCGCTACCGCACCGTGACGAAGAGCTACGAGCGTTTCGACCGCATCGAGATGGACGGCGACGACATCGTCTTCTGCACCGGCACGCTGACCGGTGCGTGGGAAGACGGCGTGCCGTTCGAAGGCGTGCGCTTCGTCGACCGCTTCGTGCTGCGCGCCGACCGCATCATCCTGCAGGAGGTGTGGAACGACGCGGGCGAGGCGCGCGCGCGAAGGCCCGTCGCTCCCGCCAGCGGCGGCGACCGCGCGCTGCTCGCGATGGCGTCGGAGATCGAACGGCTGCGCGACCGGCTGGGCAATCTCGAACGCCTGCTCGCCGCCAAGGGGATCCTGAGCCAGGTCGAGATCGAGGCGCACGGCATCGACGACGACGAGCGCATCCCCGACGAGGATCCGCTGGGCCAGATGGGCGATTTCCTGGGTGCCGACGAGGACGACCTCCGGCAGCGCTAGTTCAGAACAGGCTCGCGACGATCCACACCGCGAAGCCGACCAGAAGTGCGCCGGCCCCGCGGTTGATCGCGACCATCGCGGCGGGCCCGAGCTTCTCGCGCACCGCGACGACGAGTGTGGACAATACTATCCACCACAGCAGCGAGCCTGCGAACACGCCGCCGACGAGGGCGACACCCGCATCCGCCGACCCGCCCGTGTCGCCAAGACCCAGCGCCAGGAACAGGCCCGCGAACGTGACGATCGTGGCGGGGTTCGCGAGCGTGAGCGCGAAGGTCGCCACGAAGGTGCCGATCAGCGTGCGCGCGTCGACCTTCGCTTCCTGCTGCGCGGGCCCGGCGTTCCAGGTCGACCAGCCGAGCCACAGCAGGAACGCGGCCCCGGCCAGGCGGAACCACGCGTTGCCGGCGATCAGGTCGCCGAGCAGAGCCGCGAAGCCGAAGGCGGCGAGTGCGGCATAGGCCGCGTCCGCCAGTGCGGTTCCCAGCCCGCCCGCTAGCCCTGCGAAGAAGCCGTAGGCGATCGTGCGCCGGATGCACAGCACGCCGATCGGCCCGACCGGGGCGGCGATCGAAAGGCCCAGCAGCACGCCCTTCAGGGCGAAGGTCCAAGTCTCGGTCATCGGCGTCGAGTCGCTTCCATCGGCCGATGATCGGGGACGCAGCCGCCCCCGTCAAACGCCCGTACCGCCGGGCTGCCGGCGGGGTTAAGCTCGCCCGCATGGACGCGTTCGACTGGATCGCCGGGCAATGGTGGGTGGTGGCCGTGGTGACGGTCGTGACCGTCTATCTGCTGGCCATGGCCCGCATGGCCGACCGGGAGCCCCGCGAGGCCCCGCCCAAGCCCGATTCGCTCGCCGGCTACGACGTGGAATGGTGCGGGACCTGCTCGATCTGGGTGCCCGCCAAGGCGCCCTGGTGCGGCGTAAAAGGCTGCGCCCGGCCGCACCGGACGCTCTAGGATTCCGTCGTTGCCGCTGGGGGGTGCGGCGGTTATGTTGCGCCGCCACAAACCCACCCCGGAACGAGTCGGCGCGCGCATGGCAGTTCTCAGCTTCCAGGACCTGATCCTGAAACTGCACGCCTACTGGTCGAAGCAGGGCTGTCTGATCCTGCAGCCTTACGACATGGAGATGGGGGCGGGCACGTTCCACCCGGCGACCACGCTGCGCGCACTCGGCCCCAAGCCGTGGAAGGCCGCCTATGTGCAGCCCTCGCGCCGTCCGTCGGACGGCCGCTACGGCGAGAACCCGAACCGCCTGCAGCACTATTACCAGTATCAGGTGATCCTGAAGCCGTCGCCCGCCGACAGCCAGGAACTCTATCTCGGCAGCCTGCGCGAGATCGGCCTCGATCCCAAGCTGCACGACATCCGCTTCGTCGAGGACGACTGGGAAAGCCCGACGCTGGGTGCGTGGGGGCTGGGCTGGGAAGTTTGGTGCGACGGGATGGAAGTCACGCAGTACACGTACTTCCAGCAGGTCGGCGGTATCGAGTGCGACCCGGTGGCGGTCGAGTTCACCTACGGGCTCGAGCGGCTGGCGATGTACATTCAGGGTGTCGAAAACGTCTACGATCTCGCCTTCAACGCCGACGGGGTGAAGTACGGCGAGGTGTTCCTGCGCGCCGAACGCGAATTCTCGGCGCACAATTTCGAGCACGCGAACACCGAGCAGCTGTTCCGCCATTTCGCCGAGGCCGAGACCGAGTGCAAGGCGCTGCTCGACGCGAAGCTGGCGCTGCCGGCCTACGACCAGTGCATCAAGGCCTCGCACCGCTTCAACCTGCTCGACGCGCGCGGCGTGATCTCGGTGACCGAGCGGCAGGCCTATATCGGCCGCGTGCGCAATCTCGCGAAGGCCTGCTGCGAAGCGTGGCTCGCCGGCGAGGGCTCGAATGTCTGAACTGCTTCTCGAAATCCTGTCCGAGGAAATCCCGGCGCGCATGCAGGCGCGCGCCGCGGACGACCTCAAGCGCCTCGTTTCCGAGAAGCTCGCCGCCGCCGGCCTTTCCTTCAAGGATGCGCGCGCGTTCGTGACACCGCGCCGCCTTGCCCTCGTCGTCGACGGCCTGCCCGAGCGCCAGCCGGATCAGAAGCATGAAGAGAAGGGACCAAAAGTCGGTTCGCCAGATCAAGCTATTCAGGGGTTTCTTCGCAAGATTGGTCGCCAGAATCTTGACGAATGTGAGAAGCGCTTAGTTGGCAAAGCAGAGACATGGTTCTTCGTAACGCTAGTTGCGGGACAGACAGCGGAGCGAGTCATCGCTGACGTTGTTTCGGAAGCTGTCGACAAATTCGCATGGCCGAAGTCAATGCGATGGGGTGAAGTTAGAGAGCGCTGGGTTCGTCCGCTTCATTCTGTTCTGTGCATTTTCAACGGACGAGTCGTCGCCGGATCGATTGGCGCCGACGCAGACGAGATTCAGTTCGGCGACACGACCGTCGGTCACCGTTTCATGGCGCCCGCGCGCTTCGCGGTGACGGGCTTTGCGGATTACGCGGCCAAGCTGAAGGCGGCGAAGGTGCTGCTCGATCCGGCGGAACGGCGCGCGAAGATCGCGGCGGACGCGACCGCCGCCGCGACGAAGCTGGGCGTGAAGCTGCGCGACGATCCGGGCCTGCTCGACGAGGTGACCGGTCTCGTCGAATGGCCGGTCGTCTATGCCGGCGCCATCGACGAAAAGTTCATGGATGTGCCGGCCGAAGTGCTCGTCACGTCGATGCGCGCGCACCAGAAGTACTTCGCCACGCTCGGCGCCGACGGCTCGCTCGCGCGCCACTTCGTCGTCGTCGCGAACATGGAGACGACCGACGGCGGCAAGATGGTCGTCGCCGGCAACGAGCGCGTGCTGCGCGCGCGCCTGTCGGACGCCAAGTTCTTCTGGGATCAGGACCGGAAAATCCGCCTCGAAGCGCGACTTCCCGCACTTGCCCAGCGCGTGTTCCACGCCAAGCTCGGCACGATGGCGGAGAAGGTGGCGCGCCTCGAAGCGCTCGCCGAAGTCATCGCACCGTCGGTCGGTGCCTCGATGGCCGACGCGGTCCGTGCGGCGAAGCTCGCCAAGGCCGACCTGTCGTCCGGCATGGTCGGCGAGTTCCCCGAACTGCAGGGCGTCATGGGCCGCTATTACGCGCGCCACGACGGCGAGAGCGAGACGGTCGCCGCCGCGATCCGCGCCCACTACCAGCCGCTCGGCCCCGGCGACGAGTGCCCGTCGGCACCCGTGTCGGTCACCGTGGCGCTCGCCGAGAAAATCGACACGCTCGCCGGCTTCTGGAAGATCGACGAGAAGCCGACCGGCTCGAAGGATCCGTTTGCGCTGCGCCGTGCCGCCCTCGGCGTGATCCGCCTGATCGTCGAGAACGGGCTGCGCGTGAAGCTGCTGCCGGTCTTCGCCAAGGCGCTTTCGTTCCACGGCTCGGACAAGGAAGCCGCACTCGCGGGCGACCTGCTCGGCTTCTTCGCCGACCGGCTGAAGGTCACGCTCAAGGAAAAGGGCGTGCGCCACGACCTGATCGACGCGGTGTTCGCACTCGGCAACGAGGACGATCTGGTGCGCCTGCTGGCGCGCGTGGACGCGCTCGCCGCGTTCCTGAAGACCGACGACGGCGCCAATCTCCAGGCCGCCGCGAAGCGCGCCTCGAACATCCTCGCGATCGAGACGAAGAAAGACGGCCATAGTTTCGACGAAATGCCGGACGACAAGCGTCTTGATCAGGCCGAAGAGAAGGCGCTCGCCGGGCGTCTGTCGGACGTGGAGAAGGCGGCAGGTGCCGCACTCGCCAAGGAAGATTTCGCCGCGGCGATGGTCGCACTCGCAAGCCTGCGTGCACCCGTCGACGCGTTCTTCGACAAGGTGACGGTGAACGCGGACGACCGCGAGCTGCGCGCCAACCGCCTCAGGCTTCTTTCGCTGATCCGCCGCACGCTTGCGCAGGTGGCGGATTTCGCGCGTATCGAAGGGTAAGGGAACCGACCATGGCCAAGTGGGTCTACAATTTCGGAAACGGCAAGGCCGAAGGCAAGTCGGAGATGCGCAATCTCCTCGGCGGCAAGGGTGCGAACCTCGCCGAGATGAGCAATCTCGGCCTGCCAGTTCCCCCCGGCTTCACGGTCACGACCGAAGTCTGCGTCCATTACTACGCCAACGGCCGCGCCTATCCGGGCGAACTCAAGGCGCAGGTGGCGACGGCCCTTGGCCAGATCGAGAAGATCGTCGGCCGCCGCTTCGGCGATCCGGCCAAGCCGCTGCTCGTGTCGGTGCGCTCGGGTGCGCGCGCCTCGATGCCGGGCATGATGGACACCGTCCTCAATCTCGGCCTCAACGACGCGACGGTCGAAGGGCTGGCGAAGGAAAGCGGCGACGCGCGCTTCGCCTACGATTCCTACCGCCGCTTCATCCAGATGTACGGCGACGTCGTGCTCGAGGTCGACCACCACCATTTCGAGGAACTGCTCGAGACCGCCAAGTCCGACCGCGGTTTCGTGCTCGACACCGAGATGTCGGCCGGCGACTGGAAGTCGCTGGTCGCGGATTACAAGGCGATGGTCGAGCGCGAGATCGGCAGGCCCTTCCCGCAGGATCCGCATGAGCAGCTCTGGGGTGCGGTGGGTGCCGTGTTCGCGAGCTGGATGAACCAGCGCGCCATCACCTATCGCCGCCTGCACCAGATCCCCGAGGAATGGGGTACTGCCGTCAACGTGCAGGCGATGGTCTTCGGCAACATGGGCGAGGACTGCGCCACCGGTGTGGCCTTCACGCGCGATCCGTCGACCGGCGAGAACGCGTTCTACGGCGAGTTCCTGATCAACGCGCAGGGCGAGGACGTCGTCGCCGGCATCCGCACGCCGCAGCAGCTGACGGTCGCGGGCCGCGAGAAGCAGGGTGCCAAGCTTCCCTCGATGGAAGAGGCGATGCCCGAGACCTATGGCCAGCTCTGCGCGATCCGCGAGCGGCTCGAACGCCACTACCGCGAGATCCAGGACATCGAGTTCACGGTCGAGAAGGGCAAGCTGTGGATGCTGCAGACGCGCAATGGCAAGCGCACCGCCGCCGCCGCCCTGCGCATCGCCGTCGAGATGGCCGAGGAAGGCCTGATCGACCACAAGACGGCCGTGGGCCGCATCGATCCGGCCTCGCTCGACCAGCTCCTCCATCCCACGCTCGACCCCAAGGCGCCGCGCAAGCTGCTGACGCGCGCTTTGCCGGCTTCGCCGGGTGCGGCATCCGGCATCGTGTCGTTCTCGGCCGACGAGGCGGAGCAGCTTGCCGCCGCCGGCAAGGCGGTCATTCTCGTGCGCATCGAGACAAGCCCCGAGGACATCCACGGCATGCACGCCGCGCGTGGCATCCTCACCACCCGCGGCGGCATGACGAGCCACGCGGCCGTCGTGGCGCGCGGCATGGGTCGCGCCTGCGTGGCCGGCGCGGGCGAGATCCGCGTCGATTACGCGCAGCGCACGATGGTCGTGAAGGGCCAGACGATCAAGGCGGGCGAGGCGCTGACGATCGACGGCGGGACCGGCGAGGTGTTCCTCGGCGAAGTGCCGACCGTGCAGCCCGAACTGTCGGGCCATTTCGCGCGCATCATGGAATGGGCCGACGGCTTCCGGCGCATGAAGGTGCGCACGAACGCCGAAACGCCGCTCGACGCGCGCACCGCGCGCCGGTTCGGCGCCGAGGGGATCGGCCTGTGCCGGACCGAGCACATGTTCTTCGAGCCTTCGCGCATCCTCGCGGTGCGCGAGATGATCGTCGCCGACGACGCGACCGCACGCGCGGCCGCACTCGCCAAGATCATGCCGTTCCAGCGCGAGGATTTCGTCGAGCTGTTCCGCATCATGGCGGGCCTGCCGGTGACGATCCGCCTGCTCGACCCGCCGTTGCACGAGTTCCTGCCGCATCACGACGCGGATTTTGCCGAGCTTGCCCGCGTGACCGGCAAGTCGGTCGCCGAGATCCGCGCGCGCGCCGAGAAGCTGACCGAGAGCAACCCGATGCTCGGCCATCGCGGCTGCCGTCTCGCGGTGACCTATCCCGAGATCTACAAGATGCAGGCGCAGGCGATCTTCGAGGCGGCCGTATCGGTCGCGAAGGAGAAGGGCGGCGCGGTCGAGCCGGAGATCATGATCCCGCTCGTCGCGACCAAGCGCGAGCTCGACGTGATGCGCGACCACATCGCCAAGGTCCATGGCGAGGTCGAGGCGGCGACGGGTGCCAAGATCGCGTACTCGCTGGGCACGATGATCGAGCTGCCGCGCGCCGCATTGCGCGCGGGCGAGATCGCCGAGACGGCCGAGTTCTTCTCGTTCGGCACCAACGACCTGACGCAGACGACGTTCGGCCTGTCGCGCGACGATGCGGCAAGCTTCCTGGGCGCCTACGAGTCCCAGAAGATCCTCGCCCGCGACCCGTTCGTCACGCTCGACCAGGACGGCGTGGGCGAGCTCGTCAGGATCGCGTGCGAGCGCGGCCGCGCCACGCGCGGCGACATCAAGCTTGGCATCTGCGGCGAGCATGGCGGCGATCCGGCCTCGATCCATTTCTGCGAGGGCGCCGGGCTCGATTACGTCTCGTGCTCGCCGTACCGCGTGCCGATCGCGCGGCTGGCGGCAGCACAGGCAGCCCTCGCCGCCGACGCGGCCCCGGCGAAGCCCAAGCTCCATGCCAAGAAGACGGGACCGTCCGTCACCGACCGCCATGCGCGCGTGCGGCTGGGTGCTGGGCGTCGCGCCGCTTCGGCCCGCGTGTCGGCCGGCCGCAGCTTCTCTTCCCCGGCGGCACGCCTCGGCGTGAAGAAGGCGGCCAAGCCCGTCGCGGCGAAGAAGCCCGCGAAGAAGGCGAAGCCGGTCGCGAAGAAGAAGGCGCCCGTGAAGAAGCCCGTCCGCAAGGCCGCACCCAAGAAGAAGGGTGCGAAGAAGGGCAAGCGCAAGTGAGCGCCGATCCCGCCTGCGTCTTCTGCCGGATCGTGGCCGGGACGATCCCGAGCCACAAGATCTGCGAGGATGCGCGCAGCTTCGCGTTCCTCGACATCAACCCCGCCAATCGCGGCCATGCGCTGGTGATTCCGAAGGCGCATGCGCCCAACCTCGTCGCCAGCGACGACGCCGATCTTGCGGCCGTGATGGCGACGGTGCGCCGTGTCGCGGCAGCGATCGAGAAGGTCGTGAAGCCCGACGGCTTCAACCTGCTGCAGGCCAATGGCCCGGGTGCGGCGCAGTCGGTGCTGCATTTCCACATGCACGTCGTGCCGCGGAAGATGAATGACGGGCTGATGATGAACTGGGGGCTCGTCCCCGGCGACCACAAGGAACTGGCGGCCCTCGCCGCCGAGATCCGCGAAGCGCTCTAGAAGTTCGCCCAGCCGGGCTTGTGCGGCGTGAGCCTGGCTTCGCCCGCGATCAGCGCCACGCCGTCCGCCGCCGCCTTCTCGACCGATTCCAGCCGCAGCAGGGCGAGGCCCATGTCGCCGGCGGCCGAGCGCATCTCGCCGGCCTCCGTCTCGCCCAGCATCACGAGCGTTCCGGCAGGCGGGGCCGGGCCGTCGATGCGCACCGGCATCAGGCGCTTGCGGATGAGGGCGCGGTATTTCATGCGCGCGGTCACTTCCTGGCCGACATAGCAGCCCTTCTTCCAGTCGACCCCGCCCAGTTCGTCGAAGCCGTTCTCCAGCAGCAGCGCGCCCTCGATAGGCAGGTCGCGGCTGCCGTCGGGCACGCCGTGCGCCAGGCGCAGCCGGTCATAGTCGGCCGGCGTGGCCGCGGCGAAGCCGTGTTCGGCGGCTAGGGCCGCCACCCCGGCTTCCGGCAGCAGGGCGCGCACGCCAAGGGCCGGCAGGCGCGGATCGACATAGACGGCCCCGCCGGCAAGCTCCTTGGCGGCGCCCGCTTCGTCCGACAGGCCGAAGGCGGCCGCCGCATTTTCGCCCCAGAAGGCGGCGACAACGAGCCCGGCAGAGGGGGCCAGCGTGACCTTGGCGCGCAGCTTGTACAGCTTGAGCCGGCGGGCGAGATCGTCGAGGCGAGCCGCCTCGGCGTCGAGATGGATCGCCTCGCCGACGGCGAGCATGAAGAACTCGTGCAGGAAGCGGCCCTGCGCGGTCAGGAAGCCCGCGTGCCGGGCATGCGCCGCGTCGACCTTCGTGGCGTCGCTCGACACGAGGCCCTGCAGGAAGGTCCGGCGGTCGTCGCCGGCCACGCAGAGCGCGGCACGGGCGGGCAGCAGGGCGTGGAAGCGTTCGGGCATGGTCCGGTCCGGGGGGAAAATCAGCGTCGCTACAGCAGTTAAGCACCCCGCCTGCGCTTGGCAAGGGCCGGGGCGGGGCCTATAACGCCGGATATGACAATGCGCATCTGCTTCCTCGAGGATTCGATCGAATTCGACGGCTACAGCCCGACGAGCCGCCCGCTGGACGGGCCGCAGAAGGCATTGGCCTACCTGACCGGTTCGCTTGCCCAGCGCGGCCATCAGGTCACCGTCCTGAACCGGGCCGCCCATCCGATCACCTGCGACGGCGTGTCGTGGCCGGGCTGGGCGGGCGAACGGCCCATCGAGACCGACCTGCTGGTCGCGGTCGGCGACGCGACGCTGTTCGACCTGGTGACGACCGCCAAGCGCCGGCTGCTGTGGGTGCCGGGCGACCCGGCGGAGATTGCGCAGGGGGCACGCTCCGCCGTGCTCGCGCGCCTGCGCCCCGACGTGGTGTTCCATACGCACGCCCAGCGCGAGCGCTGGACGAACCTCGAAGGCCTCGCCACGCAGGTCATCGCGCCGGGCATCGCGCCCTCGTATCTCGAGGATCTGACCGCCGTGCCGTCGATTCCGCCGCGCGCCGTCGCCGTGTGCCATCCGCTGCGCGGGCTCGAACGGCTGATCCGGCTATGGACCGAGCGCGTGCGCGTCACGCTGCCGACCGCCGAGCTGCATGTCTATTCCGCGCGCCTCGACAAGGCGATCCTCAGTGGTGATGTTCCGGCCGACCTGCGCGCGATCCACGATCTCGCCCGCGCGCCCGCCGGCGTGCTCGTGCAGCGCCCGCTGCCCGACCCGCAGCTTGCCGACGCCTATCGCGCCGCGCGCGTGTTCCTGCATCCGGGTGTGCTCGACGAGACGCTGGCGCTCAACCTGATGGAAGCGCAGGCGACTGGCCTGCCGGCCCTTTCGTTCGCCAGCGGCTCGCTGGCGCGCGAGCGCATCGTCGACGGCCAGACTGGCCGCATCTGCGAGGACGACACCGCCTTCGCGATGGCCTGCGTCGAACTTATGACGCAGGAAGAAGCATGGCGCGCGATGGCGAACAACGCGCGCGAACTCCAGCGCGGCCGCAGCTGGGCGATCGCCGCGGCGGAATGGGAAGAGAAGTTCGCGTGAACGTCCTGTTCGTCACATCCAACCGGATTGGCGACGCGATGCTGACGACGGGCGTGCTCGCCCATCTCGCCGATACGATGCCTTCGGCGCGTTTCACCGTCGCCTGCGGCCCGCTGGCGGCACCGCTCTTCGCCGCTCTGCCGCGACGCGCGGCGACCATCGAACTGCGCAAGGGGCCGGCCAAGCTGCACTGGGTCGCGCTGTGGGCGCGGACGGTCGCGACGTTCTGGGATCTCGTCGTCGACATGCGCGGCTCGGGCCTCGCCTGGTTCCTTGCGGCACGTCGCCGGGCGATCCTCGTCGCGCGCGATCCGGCCCTGCACCGGGTCGAGGCGGCGGCAAAGGTGCTCGGTCTTTCCGCCGTACCGGCACCGCGCCTGTGGCTCGACGACGGCGACCAGGCGGCAGCACGCGTGCTGCTCGGCAAC
Organism: Tagaea sp.; assembly: GCA_965279565.1. Lineage (GTDB taxonomy): Bacteria > Pseudomonadota > Alphaproteobacteria > CACIAM-22H2 > CACIAM-22H2 > Tagaea. The sequence goes on from OZ257249.1 coordinate 2,568,841, forward strand.
GGGCCGGTGCTGTTCCTCGGCGCCACGGCGAACTGGTCCGGCAAGATGTGGCCGGTCGACCGATATGCCGCACTGGCCGAAGCGCTGACGGCACCGGGCGCGCCCCTCGCAGGTGCGCGTGTCGCGGTCGTCGGCGGCCCGTCGGAGCGCGACGGGGCGGCACCGCTGCTGGCGCGTCTCGGCGGCTCCGCGATCGATCTGGTGGGCACCAAGCCGCTGGGCTTCGTCGCCGCCGCGATCGCGCAGGCGGTCCTCTATGTCGGCAACGATTCCGGGCTCATGCATGTCGCGGCCGCTTCGGGCGTTCCCACGCTCGGCCTGTTCGGCCCGTCCGACGACCGGCACTTCCGGCCGTGGGGTGCGAACGCCGCGTTCCTGCGCACGGCCGAAAGCAAGGACGAGCTGTTCGCGCGCATCGACTACCAGACGCGCGGCGCGCAGTCGCTGATGGAATCGATCCCGGTCGACGCGGCCGTCGCGGCAGCGCGGCGCATCTACGACCAATGCGCGAGGAACGCGGCATGACTGCACCTCGTCTCTCGGCGCTCGTCGTCGCGCGCAACGAAGAAGCGCGGCTGCCGGGTTGCCTGTCGGCGCTGTCCTTCGCCGACGAGATTGTCGTCGTGCTCGACCGTACGACCGACGGCAGCCGTGCCGCCGCCGAGAATGCCGGTGCCCGCGTGCTCGAAGGCGGTTGGGAGCGGGAAGGCGACCGGCGCAACGCAGGCATCGGCTTTTGTGCCGGCGACTGGATCCTCGAGATCGACGCCGACGAGGCCGTCAGTCCCGAGCTCGCCGCCGAGATCCGCGCCGTCGTCGCGACGAGCACCGCGTCACGCCATTCGATTCCGGTCGACAACCTCATCGGCACGCATCTCGTGCGCTACGGCTGGGGCGCATCGTTCGGCAAGGCGGCCTATTGGGGCCTGTTCCGCAAGGGCACGAAGCAGTGGGGCCGCGAGCGCGTGCACCCGCGCCTGACGCTGACGGGCGAGGCGGGCGCGCCACTCACGGCACGCCTGCGCCACGAGGTCGACCGCAACCTGTCGGAGACGATCCGCCGGCTCGACCGCTACAGCTCGGCGCGCGCGGCCGACCTGCGCGAGCACGGCGACCCAGATCCGACGTCGCGGTACGTGCGCCGCTTCTTCTCGCGCTTCTGGAAATGCTATGTCGCGCGAAAGGGCTATCGCGAAGGTGGCTACGGGCTCGTCATCGCGGCCCTCGCGGGCCTGTTCCCGCTCGTGTCGCACCTGAAGGCGCGCCACGAGACCGGCGCGGACACGAAGGGCTAGCGGCACCCCATGGCCCGCATCGTCCTCGCCGACGACGGACTCGCGTTCGACGGCCGTTCGGCCGAAGCCGGGACCGCAGGCGGGGCCGAAACGGCGTTCGCAAAGCTCGCCGAGGGTCTGGCAAAGCATCACGAGGTGCAGGCCTTCACGCGCGGTGGCGCTACGCTCTCGCATCGCGGCGTGGCGTGGGGCGACCTGTCCGCGGGCCTGCCGGACGAAGCCGACCTCTATGTCGCCAATCGCGGCCATCGACTGCTCGATCTCGTTCCGCGTGCGCGACGCACGCTGTTCTGGCTGCACAACGACGCACGCTATCTGCTGAAGTACCGCTACCTCGCGCGGCTGTGGCGGCGCCGGCCGACGCTGGTCTTCGTCAGTCGCGCGCATGCGGCCTCGGCCCCGCGCTGGATCCCGGACGGCGGCCGGCAGGTGATCCCGCTCGGGCTCGACGACATCTTCCGCGGCGAGGCGGAACGCGCGCCGCCGCCGCCCGTGGCGCTCTTTGCGGCAAATCCGCTGCGCGGGCTCGACGAACTCGTGCGGTTGTGGCGCCAGCGGATCGCGCCCGCGGCACCGGCCGCGCGACTCGACCTGCGCAGCGGGACGGGGCTCTACGGCGAGGCGGCGAAATCGCGCACGCAGGCTCGCATGCAGACCTCTCTCGACGTCGCGCGTGCGGCGTCGGGCGCAAACATCTCGCTCGACGGCTTCGTGCCGCGCGCCGATCTGCCGGCCCTGCTGCGCCAGGCGCGCGTCTATCTCTATCCGGGCGATCCGACCGAGACTTTCTGCCTGTCGGTTGCCGAAGCGCAGGCGATGGGGGTGCCGTGCGTCGTGCTTGCGCGCGGCGCTCTCGCTGAACGCGTGATCGACAGCAAGACAGGCTTCGTCGCGCACGACGAGGCGGACTTCGCGGCCGCCGCCGTGCGCCTGCTCACCGACGACGCGCTTTGGCTCGCCCAGCATCGGGCGTGTCTTGCGCAGCAGCGCTCGCGCGGCTGGGCCGACATGGCCGCCGATTTCGGAGCACTGGTCCCGTGACGCGCGTGCTCAACCTGATGGCGGGAGCCGCGCATGGCGGGGCCGAGGCATTCTTCGAGCGCCTCGTCGCGGCCCTCGGGCGTGCCGGTCTCGAGCAACGCGTGGCGATCCGGCGCGATGCGGGCCGGGCCCGGCGTCTGCGGTCGGCAGGAATCGAACCCCTCGAACTCGCCTTCGGTGGCCCGCTCGATCTTTCCACGCCGTTCGCCCTTGCTGCCCAGATGCGCGCGTTCGCGCCCGACGTGGCGCTCGCGTTCATGAGCCGGGCTGCCGCGAAGCTGCCGCCTCGCTGGATGGGCAGTGCGCGCACGGTGCGCGTCGGTCGGCTCGGCGGCTATTACGACCTCAAATACTATCGGCGTTGCGACCGGCTCATCGCCAACACCCGCGGCATCCTCGACTGGGTCGTGCAGCAGGGCTGGCCAGCGGCGAAGGTCGACTATCTGCCGAACTTCGTCGACGCCGTCCGCCAGCCTGCCGCCGCGCGCGCCGACGTCGCCACGCCCGAAGACGTGCCGCTGCTGCTGGCGCTCGGCCGGCTGCACGCCAACAAGGCGTTCGACGTGCTGCTCGATGCGCTCGCGCGCGTGCCGAAGGCGCATCTGTGGATCGCCGGGACCGGTCCGCTGGAAGGCGAGTTGAAGGCACAGGTCGCACGCCTGGGCATTGCGCCGCGTGTGCGCTTCCTCGGCTGGCGCCAGGATGCGCCGGCGCTGATCGCCGCGTGCGACGCGGTCGTGTGCCCATCGCGCCACGAGCCGCTCGGGAACGTCGTGATCGAGGCGTGGGCGCACGGCAAGCCCGTCGTCGCGGCCGCCAGTGCCGGTCCTTCGGCCCTTGTCCGGCACGGCGAGAACGGCCTGCTTGCCGCCGTCGACGATGCCGGCGCGCTTGCGGGTGCGCTGGGCGACGTGCTCGGCGATGCCGCACTCGCGCGCCGCCTTGCGCTGGCGGGCGAAGCCGCGTACCAAGCGGAATTCACCGAAGGGGCGGTCGTGCGACGCTATCTCGACTATTTCGACGCCGTGAAGGCCTGACATGTGCGGCATCGCCGGCATGATGGCGACGGTCGCGGGCGGCCCTTCCGCCACGATCCTGGAGCGGATGGGCGAGGCGATCGCGCATCGTGGCCCCGACGGTACGGGCACCTACCGCGAGGCCGACGTCGCGTTCGTGCACAACCGGCTCGCGATCATCGATCTCGTCACGGGCGACCAGCCGTTGCGCGAGGCGGGCGGGGCAGCCCTCGTCGCCAACGGCGAGATCTACAACCATGTTGAACTGCGCGCAGCCCTCGGCGATTTTCCGTTCCGCACGCAGTCGGACTGCGAGCCGCCGCTCGCCCTCTACCGTCGCGAAGGTCTTGCCTTCGCGGAAAAGCTGCGCGGCATGTACGCCGTCGCGATCCACGACCCGCGCGCCAAGCGGCTCGTGCTGGCGCGCGATCCGTTCGGCATCAAGCCGCTCTATTACGCGCAGGGACCGGACGGCCTCGCCTTCGCGTCGGAAGTGCAGGCGCTGCGCGCGGCCGGCTTCGGCACCGGACGTCTGCGCGCCGACAAGCGCGCGGAACTTCTCGAACTCCAGTTCCAGACCGGCGACGCGACGGTCTTCGACGGCATCATGCGCCTGCTCCCCGGCGATACGATCGTCGCGTCGGGCGGACGCATCATCGAGCGGCGCAACCGCGCGGCACTGCCTGTCGGCGGGCCGGAACCGCGCAGCCTCGACGCCGCCCTGCTCGATTTCGACCGCGTTTTCCAGGACAGCGTGAACATCCACCAGCGTTCGGACGTGCCGTACGGAATGTTCCTGTCCGGCGGCGTCGATTCCTCGGCCGTGCTGGCGATGATGGCGCGCCTGAACGAGCGACCGGTGCGCGCCTTCACGGCCTTTTTCCCCGAGACCGATGCAGCGGACGAGCGTGCGGCCGCCGGTCGCGTGGCGGATGCGTGCCGCGCACAGCTCGCCGAGGTGCCCGTCACCGTCGCGGACTTCTGGACGCATCTTCCCGCGATCGCCGCGGCCATGGACGATCCGGCCGCCGACTATGCCTGCGTGCCGACCTGGCTGCTCGCGCGTGCGGCGCGCGCCGACGGACTGAAGGTCGTGCTTTCGGGCGAAGGCGGGGACGAGCTGTTTGCCGGTTACGGACGCTATCGCAGCACGCTGAAGCCCTGGTGGCTGGGCGGGCGGGCGATGCGCCGGCGCGGCACGTTCGAGAATCTGGGCGTATTGCGCGCCGACACGCGCGGCTGGCGCGACGGCATCGGCGCGGCCGAGACGATGGCGCGTGCCGGCGAGCGCACGCGCCTGCAGGCGGCACAGGCCGTCGACATCGCCGACTGGCTGCCCAACGACCTGCTCGCCAAGCTCGACCGCTGCCTGATGGCCCATGCGGTGGAAGGGCGCACGCCCTTCCTCGACAGCCAGGTCGCCGCATTCGCGTTCCGGCTGCCGGACGCAATGAAGGTGCACAAGCGCTGGGGCAAATGGCTGCTGCGCAGCTGGCTCGACCGCACGCTGCCTGCGGCACGGGCCTTCGCGCCCAAGCAGGGCTTCACCGTGCCAGTCCAGCGATGGATCGCGGGCGAGGGCAAGCGGCTAGGTCCTCTTGTCGCGGCCACTGCCGGTGTGGCCGAGATCGCGGACGCGGGCGCCGTTATCCGGCTTTTCGCGAAGGCGGAAGACAAGCGCGCCGGCTTCGCGGCATGGACATTGCTTTTCTACGCGCTCTGGCATCGGCGGCATGCGCTGGGCATGGCGCCGGACGCAGACGTCTTCCACGCGCTCGACACGGCCCGCGGCGCGAACTGAAATCCTCACCCGACGGAATATCCACGGATGCCGACTTTCGAGATCGACGCCCCGCTGGCGGCAACGCTGGTTGCATTCTGCCTTGCCACCGGGGCTGTCGCCGGCCTGCTTGCCGGCCTGCTGGGCGTGGGGGGCGGGATCGTCGTCGTGCCGGCGCTCTATTTCGTGCTCGGCCATCTGGGCGTGGACGAAGCCGTGCGCATGCAGGTGGCGGTCGCGACGTCGCTCGCCACCATCGTGCCGACTTCGATCCTGTCGGCGCAGGCGCACCGGCAGCGCGGATCGGTCGATCTTGTCCTGCTGCGCGCATGGGTCCCGCCGGCGCTTGCCGGGGCGGTCGTCGGCACGCTGTTCGCCGCCAGCGTGAAGGGGACGTTGCTTGCCGGCATCTTCGGTGTGATCGCGATGCTGGTCGCTTTCCAGATGATCGCCTTTCCGGGCGGTCTGGCGATCCGCCCGGCCCTGCCGGGCCGTGCGGGCAGCACGGTCATGGCGGCCCTCATCGGGGGGCTTTCGGCGATCATGGGGATCGGCGGCGGTACGCTTGCAGTTCCCGTCCTGTCGCTGTTCAGCTATCCGATCCGGCTTGCCGTGGGGACGGCGGCCTCGCTCGGACTCTATGTCGCGATCCCGGCGACGCTGGGCTTCGTGATCGGCGGCTGGACGGTCGCCGGCCTGCCGCCGCTGTCGCTGGGCTACGTCAATCTCGTGGGATTCGCGGCCGTCCTGCCGGCGATGCTGCTGTGCGTGCGGCTGGGTGCCCGGATCGCGCACGCGATCTCGCAGCCGGCCCTTCGCCGGGTCTTCGGCATCGTGCTTGCGGGAGTGGGGCTTCGCATGTTGTCTTCCCTGTTCTGACAGGGAGGAAGACTTGACCGACCGCCTCGTGATCCGCCGGCCCGACGACTGGCACGTCCATCTGCGCGACGGCGCCATGCTGGAGGCGGTCGCCCCGCACACGGCCCGCCAGTTCGCCCGCGCCATCGTGATGCCGAATCTGGTGCCGCCCGCTTCGAGCGTGGATGCCGTGCGCGCCTATGCCGGGCGCATCCGCAAGGCGGCCGGCCCCGGCTTCGAGCCGCTGATGACCTGCTACCTTACCGACGGCATTTCGCCCGACGAGGTCGAGCGCGGTTACATGGACGGCGTGTGGGTCGCGGCGAAGCTCTATCCCGCGCATGCAACGACGAATTCCGCACACGGCGTGACCGATATCGCGAAGATCGCACCCGCCCTGGAGCGCATGCAGCGCATCGGCATGAAGCTGTTGGTGCACGGCGAGGTGACCGACAAGGCGGTCGATATCTTCGACCGCGAAGCCGTGTTCATCGAGCGCACGATGAAGCGGCTGGTGAAGGATTTCCCGGCCCTGAAGATCGTTTTCGAGCACATCACGACGAAGGAAGCGGCCGAGTTCGTGGCCGCCGGTCCGGCCACGCTCGCGGCCACGATCACGCCGCACCATCTTGCGATCGACCGCAACGCGATCTTCGAGGGTGGCATCCGGCCGCATCTCTACTGCCTGCCGATCGCCAAGCGGTCGATCCATCGCACCGCACTGCGCAAGGCGGCGGTCTCCGGCTCGCCGAAGTTCTTCCTTGGGACCGATACGGCACCGCATGCCGTGCACACGAAGGAAGCCGCGTGCGGCTGTGCGGGCATCTTCAATGCGCCCGTGGCGCTGGAAGCCTATGTCCGCGTGTTCGACGAGGAGGGCGCGCTCGACCGCTTCGAGGGCTTCGCCAGCCTGTACGGCCCCGCTTTCTATGGGCTGCCGGTCAACGAAGGGAAGGTCGCGCTGTCGCGTGCCAGCGTGAAGGCACCCGAGCGCGTGCCGGCGGCACCGGGCGACGTGGTCTGCTATCTCGGCGGACAGGATCTCGGCTGGCGCTTCGACGGTCCGGTCGGCTAGTCGCCGGTCGCGGCAAGCCGCGCCGGCTGGACCGCGATGTCGCGAAGATCGAGCTTCAGGCGCGCGAGCGCGTCGAGCGTGCGGTCGATCTGGCCGCTGCAGTGCTGTGCATCTTCCGGCGACACGTTCCGATCGGAGAGCGCGCTGCCGATGGCGGCGGCGACGGCCCCCAGATCGCGTACCACCTCGACGATCCGCACGTGGGGATCGACCGGCCGATGCGGTCGCGGGCCGCCGAGAGCCGCGACGCGCGCGTCGAGCGCCTGACGATAGGCTTCGAAGATCTGCGGTCGTTCGCCCGCGACGATGCAGGCGGCATCGAGGGCGAGCGCGTCCTCGGCCTGGAGGCGATGGCGCGGATTGTCCGGGTCGGCGCACTTGCGGAACAGCGAGGCGGACTTGCCGGTCGCCGCGGCGATGCGTTCCTCGTTGAGGATGCCGAGAGCCCGATGAAGACCGGCACGGATCGAGCAGATATCGCGAGGTTTGGTCATGTGAGGTAACCCCCTGAGACTGCAATGTAGGACAGCCGGGGCTGGGCCGTATTGACACAGGTCAATCAGGGGCTTCCGGGCTCGGGCCTTTCGCACCAGATGAGCGCGATTTGCGGCATCACATAAGGCTTGGTAACGTAAGGAAATTGTCGGGAAGCGGAGAGCGCGGATGAGCGGCTGCATCGTCGGTTGGGCACACGGAAAATTCGGCAAGCGGGAGGGGCTGGACCTCGAAGCGCTGCTCGCCGAGGTGTGCGTCGGCGCGCTCGCCGACGCGGGACTCGCCCCTGAGGACGTCGACGAGATCTATGTCGGGCATTTCGGCGGCGGGTTCGTGAAGCAGGATTTCCCGGCCTCGCTCGTGCTGCAGACGGCCGACGGTTTCCGCTTCAAGCCGTCGACGCGCGTCGAGAATGCCTGCGCGACCGGCTCGGCGGCCGTCCACATGGGGCTGAACGCCATCGCGGCGAAGAAGGCGCGCATCGTGCTCGTCGCGGGCGTCGAGAAGATGACCGAAACGCCGGGCGACGTCGTGGGCGGCATCCTGATGAAGGCTTCCTACGTGAAGGAGGAAGACCGCCCCGGCATGAGTTTCGCCGGCGTCTTCGGACAGATCGCCCAGCTCTATGCCCAGCGCTTCGGCGACCCGTCGGACGCGATGGCGAAGATCGCCGCGAAGAACCACAGGAACGGCTGCGCCAACCCGAACGCGCAGCTGCGCAAGGATCTCGGTTACGAGTTCTGCAGCACCGTGTCGGACAAGAACCCGCTGGTGGCCGGGCCGCTGCGTCGCACCGACTGCAGCCTCGTGTCGGACGGCGCTGCCGCCCTGGTGCTCGCCGATTTCGGCACCGCGATGTCGATGAAGAAGGCGATCGCTTTCCGCGCGACTGCACAGGTCAACGACTATCTGCCGATGAGCCGGCGCGACATCGTCGCGTTCGAAGGCTGTGCCGCCGCGTGGAAGAAGGCCTATGCCGAGGCGCGCGTCACGGTGAACGACCTCAAGGCCGTCGAGACTCACGACTGCTTCACCATCGCCGAACTGATCCAGTACGAGGCGATGGGTCTGGCCGCCCCCGGACAGGGCGGCCGCATCGCGATGGAAGGGATCACCGAGAAGACAGGGCGGTTGCCCGTCAACGCCTCGGGCGGGCTCAAGGCCAAGGGCCATCCGATCGGGGCGACGGGCGTATCCATGCACATCATGGCGGCGATGCAGGCGGCAGGTCTTGCCGGTGAAATGCAGGTCCCGAAACCCGGCCTTGCCGGCGTGTTCAACATGGGCGGGGCGGCAGTGGCGAACTATGTCTCCATCCTCGAACCGTTGCGCGCATGAACAAGGGAAAGGTCGTCGAGAGCTTCGAGATCGAGGCCGATCAGCTCGCCTGGCTCAAGGACATGGCCGCCACTTACGGCCTCAAGGACACGGGCAAGGCGCTGCGCGTGGCGCTCGACCACGCGATGATGGACGCCGACGAAGAAAAGATATTCATGTCGATCCGCTGCAGACGCTGCGGCTAGGGGCATCGCGATGGCCGAACCGACATTCGGACAGTTCGAGGCGGCTGCCCGCGCCGAGGGCTACGACGAGTTTCTCGTGCGCGAATGGGCGCCCGGCGCCGAGACCGGCGACCATACGCATCCGTTCGGCGCAAGCCTGCGCGTCGCGCGCGGCGAATTCGTGCTGGCGATGGACGGCACGACCCGTCGCCTCGCGGCGGGGGACACCTGCAAGGTGCCGCGCGGCACGGTCCATTCGGAAGTCTATGGGCACGAGGGCGCGACCATCTGGGTCGCGCGCGCGAACTGACCGGCTTTCAGCCCGGCTTCGCCGGTGCGACCGGCGTGTAGGCGCAGCGGTCGGGCTTGATGTCGACCAGCGGGGTTCCGTCGACGCAATCGAGGCCGCGCACGACGAGCGCCCCGTCCTCTACCGCGACGAGATCGACGAGCGCCGTCGCGATCGGGTTCGGCCGTACGGGCGAGCGCAGCGCGAACGCACCCGTCGTGCGCCCGTCGGATTTCGGGCTCTGGAGGACCAGATCGCGGCGCGCCTGATGCAGCCAGTAGAGCACCTCGATTTTCGAATAGGCCTCGAGACCCTTCAGCGCCTGGCGCCATTCCGGATCGATCTCGATCCGGCAGAGCGGGCCGTCGGAGGTACCCTGCCGGGGGCATTCGTCGCGGGTGGGGAAGGGTGTCCGGATGCGGCCAACGAAGACGACGGATGCGTCGACCCGCGGCGGGAGCGGTACTTCGACTTCGCCTTTGCGGGTTGCGTCGCGCATGTGTCCCAAGGGAGGGGAAACTGGTGCTGCCTCGGAGGATTGAACTCCGGACCTCGTCCTTACCAAGGACGCGCTCTACCACTGAGCTAAGGCAGCGAACCGGGCCGAAACCGCGCGCTTGATGCCACAGACGCGCCGCCCGCGCAACTTGCTTGGTTCGGGGCCCCGTTTTGGGCAGAATGCCGGGCATGCCGCCCGCCAGAGCCCTGACACCCGACCAGGCCGATCCGCTCGTCCGAGCCGCGGTCAAGGGCAAGGGCACGTTCTCGCTGGGCCAGATCGCCGACCAGATCGGCGCCCCGACCATGCAGGTCTTCTCGATCCTCGAGCGGATGGTGACCGAGGGCAAGCTGAAGCGGCTGACCGACGCCCGGTCCGGGACGGTCGGCCAGCCGCAACCCGCTAGGGCCGGCGCGCGCGGTTGACCGCCGACGTGATCGCCTTGAGCGATGCGGCGACGATGTTGGAATCGATCCCGACCCCGAACAGCGCCTTGCCGTCGACGCTCGCCTCGACATAGGCGGCCGCCTGGGCCTTGGCACCCTGGTTGCCCTTGATCGCATGCTCGCGATAGTCGACGACATCGACCGTCACGCCCGACTTCGACAGCGCGTCGACATAGGCCGCGATCGGTCCGTTGCCTTCACCTGTGAGGACCGTGTCCTTGCCGTCGATGCGCAGGCGCGCCTCGATGCGTCGCTCGGTACCCGACTTGCCGGTCGGCAACGTCGTATGCTCGACGAAAGCGAACTTGCCGTCGGCGAGATATTCCGCGACGAACGCGCCGTGGATGTCCTTGGCCGACAGCTCCTTGCCCGTGGCGTCTGCCACGCGCTGGACGACGGCGGCGAACTCGATCTGCAGGCGGCGCGGCAGTTCGAGGCCGTAATCCGTCTCCAGCAGGTAGGCGATGCCGCCCTTGCCGGACTGCGAGTTGACGCGGATCACGGCCTCGTAGGAGCGGCCGACATCCTGCGGGTCGATCGGCAGGTAGGGAACGTCCCAGATGCCGGTATTCGACTTGCCCTGCGCCGTCAGGCCCTTCTTGATCGCGTCCTGGTGCGAGCCCGAGAACGCGGTGAAGACGAGTTCGCCGCCATAGGGATGGCGCGGATGGACCGGCAGCTGGTTGCAGTACTCGACCGTGCGCACGATCTCGCGCACGTCCGACATGTCGAGCTGCGGGTCCACACCCTGGCTGAACAGGTTCAGTGCCAGCGTCACCACGTCGACATTGCCCGTGCGCTCGCCATTGCCGAACAGCGTACCCTCGACGCGCTGGGCGCCGGCCATCACGGCGAATTCGGCGGCGGCAACGCCAGTACCACGGTCGTTGTGCGGATGGACCGACAGGATCCAGCTGTCGCGGTTCTTCACGTTGCGCGAGAACCACTCAATCTGGTCGGCATAGATGTTGGGCGTGGCCGCCTCGACCGTGGCGGGCAGGTTGAAGATCATCGGGTGGGCCTTGGTCGGGCCCCATTCGTCCATGACCGCCTCGCAGATCTGCTTGGCGAAATCGAGCTCGGTCTGCGTGAAGCTCTCGGGGCTGTACTGGAAGACGATCTCGGTACCCGGAACCGTCGGAACCAGACGCTTGACCGTCTTCGTGCCCTTGACCGCGATGTCGACGATGCCCGGTCGGTCGAGGCCGAACACGACGCGGCGCTGCGTGGTCGAGGTCGAGTTGTAGAGATGCACGACGGCGCGCTTCGATCCGCGGATCGCGTCGAACGTGCGTTCGATCAGCTCGTCGCGCGCCTGCGTCAGGACCTGGATCGTCACGTCGGCGGGGATGGCGCCTTCGTCGATGATCGATCGCACGAAGTCGAAATCGGTCTGCGAGGCGGCCGGGAAGCCGACCTCGATCTCCTTGAAGCCGAGGCGCACGAGCAGGTCGAACATGCGCCGCTTGCGCTCGGGCCCCATCGGTTCGACGAGGGCCTGGTTACCGTCGCGCAGGTCGACCGAGCACCACATCGGCGCCTTGGTGATCTGGCGCGAGGGCCATTTGCGGTCGGGCAGGTCGATGGGCGGGAAGGCCTTGTATTTCTGGACGTTCATGGTGCGGATCTCCGCGAGAAGGGGGCGACGGGCAGGCGGTCGATGCGCGCCGATTGGCGGCGCGCGGCCCTAAGTCGCGGGATGCAGAAGAACGGGTTCATTGGCGGGTTCCGGGGAATGAGACCTTTGACGACACGACGACCTGACCGCTGGGGCGCCCTTCCGGGGAAGGGGGCCGCGGTTCAAATAAGTCGAAGGAGCTCGTCGATCCGGCGGAACATGGAACCTTTCTAGCGGGCGAGGTGGTGCACGTCAACCGGTCTGGCCCGGGGCTGGCACGGATATTGAAGCTTTCGGGCCTCTTCGTTTCCCCCTCCAGACAGGAGCCTCCCCGCATGTCGAAGTCCCTGACCGCGTTCGCTTTTGCCGCAGCATTTGCGGCCCTTGCAGGGCCTGCGGCCGCGCAGACCCCCACCACGATCAAGTTCACGCTTGGTTGGAAGACCCAGGGCAGCGACGCGGCGTTCTTCGTCGCGCGCGACAAGGGCTATTTCCAGCGCGAGGGCCTGAACGTCGTCATCGACCAGGGCGAAGGCTCGGGTGCGACGGTCACGCGCATCATGGGCGGAGCCTACGAGGCCGGCTTCGGCGACATCAACGCGATCATCCAGAACGCCGCAGCCAACCCGGGCCAGCAGCCGATCATGGTCTACCAGATGTGGAACCAGCCGCCCTTCGCGGTCGTGGCGCGCAATCCGGCGGGCATCAAGACCATCAAGGATTTCGAGGGCAAGACGCTGGGCGGTGCCCAGGGCACGCCGACCACGCGGCTGATGCCGGTCTTCGCGTCGGTCAACAAGCTGGATCTTTCCAAGATCAAGTTCACGAACATGGCGCCCAACCTGCAGGAGCCGCTGCTGATCCAGGGCCACATGGACGCCGCGATGGTCTTCAACATCACGAGCTACTTCAACCTGATCGGCCTCGGCCAGGATCCGGACAAGGACTATACGTGGTTCTCGTTCGCGGATTACGGCATGGACCTCTACTCGAACGGCATGATGGTCTCCCAGAAGCTGATCAAGGAGAACCCGAAGGCCGTCGCCGGTCTCGTGCGTGCGGTCAACCAGGCGACGCTCGACGTCGGCAAGGACATCCCCGGTGCGATGAACTCGGTCATGAAGTTCGACGCGCTGGTCGACCGCGGCGTCGAGCAACGCCGCCTCAAGTTCGCCTACGAGAAGCTGATGGTCTCGGCCGAGGCGAAGGAGATCGGCGCGGGCGACGTCAAGGACGACCGCCTGAAGCGCTCGATCGGCATGGTGGTTTCGGGTTACGGTCTGACCCGTACGCCGGAAACCAGCGAGGTCTACTCGCGCCAGTTCCTGCCGCCGCGCGGCGAGCGTGAACTGGTCTATATGGGAAACTGATTTGACCGATACGCCTGCGTCCGTCCTTCGCGGCGGACGGATACTCGATCCGGCGACGGATCGCGCGGAGCCGGCGGACATTCTCGTGTCCGCCGGCTTCGTCGCATCGGTGGGGCCGCCGGGCTCGATCGATCCGCCGGGGGCGGCGGTCGTCGACGCGTCGGACCGCCTGCTGGTGCCGGGGCTCGTCAATTCGCATACGCACGCCCATGGCGGGCTCGGCCGCGGGGCCGTGGGCGATCAGGCGCCGCTCGAACTCTTCCTCAATGCATCCGGTGCGATCAACGGCCAGCGCACGCTCGACGACAAGTATCTGAGCGCCGCACTTTCGGCAGCCGAGATGGTCCGCCGGGGATGCACAGCCAGCTTCGACCTGTTCGTCGAGTTTCCGGCACCCTCGGCCGAGGCGATGCGCGTCGTTGGGCAGGCCTACATGGATGTCGGAATGCGTGCCGTCGTGGCCCCCATGCTGGCCGACCGCACGCTCTATCAGGCGCTGCCGGGCCTGCTCGACGCGATCCCCGAGCCGATGCGCAGCCAGATCGCGAAGGTGGCGCTCGCACCCTACGAAACGAGCCTCGCCAATCTGAAGCCCATCCTCGACGACTGGCCGTTCGACCGGGACTTCATCCGGCCGGGTATCGCGCCGACGATCCCGCTGCACTGCTCGGACGAATTCATCGTCGCCTGCGCGCGCATGGCGAAGGAGTACGGCCTGCCGTTCCAGACGCATCTCGCCGAAACGAAGATGCAGGCCGTGCTCGCGCGCACGAAGTACGGCAAGAGCATGACGGCGCATCTCGACGGGCTGGGTGCGCTCGGGCCGAATTTCAGCGGTGCCCACGGCATCTGGATCGACCGGGCCGAGATGGACCTGATCGCGAAGCGCGGCGGGCGCATCGCGCACAATCCGGGCAGCAATCTGCGCCTCGGCTCCGGCGTGGCGGCATTGCGCGAGATGATGGATGCCGGCGTCGAAGTCGGCATCGGCACCGACGGCTCGAACACCGGCGACGGGCAGAACATCTTCGAGGCCGCAAGGCTCGCCGCGTATCTCTCGCGCCTGCAGGGGCCGGAATACGAGCGATGGGTCACCGCGCGCGAAGCCTTCACGGCGGCCACGCTCGGCAGTGCGCGCCTGCTCGGGTTCGAGAAGATGGGCCGCATCGCGCCGGGCTTCGTCGCCGACATCGTGTTCCTGCGGCTCGACCAGCCGCATTACGTGCCGCTGCGCAGCCCATTGATGCAGATGGTGTTTGCCGAATCGGGTTCCGCCATCGACCGCGTCATGATCGGCGGGCGGATCGTGTTCGAAGGCGGCAGGCTCACGACCATCGACGAGGCGAAGCTGCGCCGGCAGGCGGAGGAGGCGGCCGCACGTCTCGACGCCGCGAACGAAGGGGTGAAGCGCATGGCCGCGTCGATCCACGATTTCGTCGGCACGTTCTGCGTTGCGCACGGGCGCGCGGACTGCCACATAAGACGCCGTCTGGATTGCCTGCCGACCTGACCGCCGGAGAGAAGCATGCCGACAACCTCGACGCTGATCGCATTCGCCGCCGTGTGCCTGGGCATGGTGCTCACGCCCGGCCCCAACATGATGTATCTGGTATCGCGCTCGCTCAGTCAGGGGCCGATGGCCGGCGTGATTTCGCTGGGCGGCGTGATCCTCGGATTCGTCTTCTACGTGCTTTGCACGGCCCTGGGTTTCACGGCACTCATCTTCGCCGTCCCGATCGCGTACGACGTCGTGCGGTTCGGCGGAGCGATCTATCTCGGGTGGCTTGCCTGGCAATCGCTGAAGCCGGGCGGCCGGTCCCCCTTCGAAGTGCACGCGTTGCCTTACGACCCGCCGCGCAAGCTGTTCGCGATGGGGCTGTTGACGAACCTGCTGAACCCGAAGGTCGCCATGCTCTATCTGGCGCTTGTGCCGCAGTTCCTCGATACGACGCGCGACGACGTGTTCGTCCAATCGCTGGTACTCGGCGGTGTGCATATCTGCGTGAGCTTCGCCGGCAACCTGATGTTCGCGGTCAGCGCCGGCGCCCTGTCCGTGTTCCTCGCCAAGCGGCCGCTCTGGCTGCTCGTGCAGCGCTGGCTGATGGGCCTCGTGCTGGGCGGACTGGCGATACGGATGGCGATGGAAAGCCGCCGCTAGACTTCGGTTGCTCCGTAATAGAGCGTCACGGCGTGCTTCGCCTCGGCGAAGAACAGCCAGCGTTCGACCAGCGTGCCCGCAATACCAAACACGGCGGCCAAAGCCGCCGATAAGACTGCCGGCATTCCGTCGAGCAGCAGGGACGCCGCCGTCAGCAGGAACGGCAGGTGGAAGGCCGAATGGCGCGCAATGGCGCGCAGCTTCGTGGCGTGCTTGCGCGCGATGCTGAAGCCCATTTCCTTCTGCAGATAGTTCTCTTCCGTGTGCGGCGCGTCGAGGAAGCGGACCTTTCCGCGCGCGCCGAGCCCGGTGGCGCTTTCCGGCGTCGAGGCGGACTTCGTCGTGTCGATGAAAACCCAGTAGCGATGCTTGAGATATGCGGCGAGCACCACGAAGACGAGCGCCGCGATCCCGACGACCGCCTGGGGACGACCCCATGCCTGGACGAGCGCATGCAGCAGCAGCCCGCCGGTGGCGAGCGACAGCGCCAGATAATTCGGCACGGTCCAGCAATTGTGCCACTGGTGGATCGGCTTCAGGGAGCGATAGATCATCGCGGTCGTGAACACCGTGACGGCCGCACAGAGTGCCGCAAACAGCCCGACAAGCGCGAACGTGCCGTCGCTGCGCCCGCAGAACGCCCAGGCGATCCCGAAGACCGCCAGCGGCGCGAACGTGACGATTGCGGCCACACCCTCGCGGCTCAGCCACGAGCTGCGGACCTGCGACAGGGCGCGCCACGCGCGCTCCGGATGACCGAGATGGAGGGTCGAAGCGAGCAGGCCTGCGACAATCAGCGCCGTTGCGGGCCCGAGCGTGACGACCGCGAACCAGCCTGATGCGGGCACGAGGCCGAGTGCGCTGGCGACCGCGACGAGGGCGAGGAGGCCGTAGCCGGCACCGGATGACGTCGTGAAGAAGATGACCGAGAAGGCCGGATGCATCGATGGGCTTTCAGCGCGAGAGAACCTTGTCCATCCAGCGCAGCAGCGGATGGAGATCGGCGGAATGTGCCGGCTTGTCGAGTTCGGCCTTGGCACCCGTGCAGCCGACCGCTGTCTTTGCTGCGCGCGGCGGCAGGTACCGGTTGACGGGCGCGTACTCCATTTCCGGCATCAGCGCGTAGCCGCCGCGTTCGGCGACGAGGCGTGAGACGTCCGACGACGGGTCGCCGAGATCGCCGAAATGGCGTGCGCTGGCGGGGCAAGTCGAGACGCAGGCCGGAACACGCTCGTCCTCGGCAAGGTTCTCGTTATAGATGCGGTCGATGCACAGCGTGCACTTCTTCATCACGCCTTCGTCGGAATCGAACTCGCGCGCACCATAGGGGCATGCCCACGAGCACAGCTTGCAGCCGATGCAGGTATCGGGATTGACGAGCACGATGCCGTCCTCGGCCCGCTTGAAACTGGCACCCGTCGGGCAGACGGTGACGCAGGCCGGCGTTTCGCAATGCAGGCACGATTTGGGGAAATGGACCGTGCGGCTCGCATCGCCTTCGCCGGCTTCGAAGGTGTGGATGCGGTTGAACCACACGCCCGATACGTTGGCGCCATAGGGATCGAAATCCGGCAGCGGGGCCGAATGGCCGCCGGTATTCCATTCCTTGCAGTTGACCGCGCAGGCATGGCACCCGACGCAAGTGTCGAGATCGATGACGAGACCGAGCTTCTTGGCACCCGGCTGGATGGCAGGCAGGCTCGTCATGGCTTCTTCCACTGCGCGCCGTAACGCAGGATCGACGGCGGCTTGGTCATGTTTGGCGGATGGCCGAGAGCGGGCAGGAGCGGCGATGTCTCGCCCTGCTCGGCCTGATCGGCCTTTTCCACGCGGACGCGCAGATCGTACCAGGCTGCCTGTCCGGTGACGGGATCGGAGTTCGAGTAGCGATACCCGTTCTTGTCGGGCAGCAGCTCGGAGATCAGGTGATTGAGCAGGAAGCCCTTGGTGGCCTCCGGCGCGTCGGCGTCGAGGTTCCAGGCGCCGGCGCGCTTGCCGATCGCGTTCCACGTCCAGACCGTGTCCGGATTGACGCCTTCCATTGTGCGGATCTGCGCCTTGACGCGGCCGTGATGCGACGTGATCCATGCCCAGTCGTCGTCGGCAAGGCCGAGCTTTGCCGCCGTGCGCACGTTCATGTAGAGCCGGTTGTGGCTCATGATCTGGCGCAGCCACGCGTTCTGCGAGCCCCACGAGTGGTACATCGGCATCGGGCGCTGCGTGACCGCATGCAGCGGGAACTCGCCGGTGTCGATTTGCGTGCCCTCGAACGTGGGATACCAGATCGGCAGCGGATCGAAATGTGTCTCGATGCGTGCACGATGCTCGGCCGGCGCCTGGATCGGGCCGATCCCGCGTGCGGCATTGCGGAACTTCTGCATCGGCTCGGAATAGATCTGCAGGACGATCTGCTCGGCCTTGTCGATCAGGCCGAGCTTCACGGCGGCTTCCAGATAGCCCCGGTTCGCATGCTTGAAATAGAGCTGGTCAGGTTCGAAATGATGGCGCCAGAAGGCGCCGTTCTCGATGTAACGCTCGAGCTGCTTGGGATTGGGTTCGCCCACACTCGCCTTCGTGCCGTCCGCCCCGCGGAAACCCGCGAGCGGCCCCACGCCGGGCTTGCGCTCGTGATTGACGATGTAGTCCGCATAGCCGCCCGGGAACTTCGCCTTGCCGTCGGCATTGGTGAAGCCGGGCAGCTTCAGGCGTGCGGCAAGGTCGATCAGCACGTCCTGGAACGGCCGGACGTCGCGGTCGGGCGCCACGACCGGCTGGCGGATCGCGTCGCCGGGTCCTTCCGCCGAACAGATCGGCCGGTCGAGCAGAGAGATGCAGTCCCAGCGCTCCAGATAAGTCGTGTCGGGCAGGATCAGGTCGGAATAGGCGACCGTCTCGGAATAGAACGCATCGGAATAGATGATGTGCGGGATGCGGTAGCTGCCGTCGGCCTTCTTGTCGGTCAGCATGCGCGCCGTCTCGGCGGAATTCATCGACGAGTTCCACGCCATGTTCGCCATGTACATGAACAGCGTGTCGATCGGGTACGGGTCGCCCTTCCATGCGTTGGCGATGACCATGTGCATCAGCCCGTGCGCGGCGATCGGCGCTTCCCACGAATAGGCCTTGTCGATGCGCATCGGATTGCCGGCATCGTCGAGCAGCAGGTCCTCGGGCCCCAGCGTGAAGCCGAGCGGCATGCCGCCCATCGGCTTGCCGGGATTGACCTGTGCGGGCTTGCCGGTCGGCTTCGGGCCGGGCGGACAGGGGCGCGGGAAGGGGGCCTTGTAACGCCAAGCACCCGGCGTATCGATGGCGCCCAGCAGCATCTGCAGCAGGTGGATCGCACGGCAGGTGTGGAAGCCGTTCGAGTGCGCCGAGATGCCGCGCATCGCGTGCATCGACACCGGCCGGCCGACCATCTTCTCGTGCCGGCGACCGGCCCAGTCGGTCCAGGGCTGGTCGATGACGACCTGCTGTTCGAAGGCCGCATGCGCGAGTTCGGCCGCGATGCGCTTGATCGTGGCGACCGGGATGCCACAGCGCTCGGCCACCGCTTCCGGCGCGTATTCGGGTGCCAGATAGCGCAGCGCCATGTGCTCGAAGACCGGCGTCGCCTTGCGGCCGTCGGCCAACGTCACCTCGCCGACCAGCTTGGGCGAGACGTCGGCGGAAAGGGCGCTTGCGGCGGCGTCGGTCTTCGTGTCCCAGCACAGCGGGTTGCCGGCGGCGTCGCGCGCGAACAGGCCGTCGGCCTTTAGCACGAGCCACGGCGCGTTCGTGTAGCGGACGAGATATTCGAGATCGATCTTGTCTGCCTTGAGCAGTTCGTGGATCAGCGCCATGACGAACAGGCCGTCCGTGCCGGGCGCGATCCCGAGCCATTCGTCGGCGATGGCCTGATAGCCGGTCTTGACCGGGTTCACCGACACGTACTTGGCGCCGTTGGCCTTCAGCTTGGCGAGGCCGGCCTTGATCGGGTTGCTGTCATGGTCCTCGGCGACGCCGAACAGCATGAAATAGCGCGCGTGTTCCCAGTCCGGTTCGCCGAATTCCCAGAACGAACCGCCGATCGTGTAGAGCCCAGCGGCCGCCATGTTGACCGAACAGAAGCCGCCGTGCGCGGCGAAGTTCGGCGTGCCGAACTGGTTGGCCCACCAGCCGGTCAGCGACTGGCTCTGGTCGCGCCCGGTGAAGAAAGCGAGCTTCCGGGGATCGTCGGCGCGGATGTCGCCCAGCCACTTGGCGGCAAGATCCAGCGCTTCGTCCCATTCGATTTCCTTGAAATCGCCGGCGCCGCGCTCGCCGATCCGCAGCAGGGGCTTGGAGAGCCGTGCCGGGCTGTAATGATTCATGATCCCGGCGGAACCCTTGGCGCACAGCACGCCGCGGTTCACCGGATGATCCTTGTTTCCTTCGATATAGCGGATGCGCCCGTCGCGCAGATGTACGCGGATGCCGCACCGGCATGCGCACATGTAGCAGGTGGTGCACTTGACCTCGTCCGAGACCTTCGGCGACGTGTCGATCGTTCCGCCCGTACTCCCGTCCATCGGCATGTCGCGATCGGCCCCCGGCATTCGGGTGCTGCGACCGGTCGCCGGCACCCCCAGCCCTTGTAGGTGCGGCTCACCCGATAGTCAAACCGGTCAAAGGGTTGCGTCTTGCCGCCGTCGGGTGCATCCTGACCTCACGCTGCAAGGAGTGTGCGTGGGCCTATGGCCGAGCTGTCGAAAGAAGATATCGAGCGTCTGGCGGCCGATCCGTCCGCTGCCGCCCGGGTCGCGACGGCCCAGAAGGTCGCTCAGACCTGGAAGGTCGCTACGCTGACCGAGTCGGTCCGCGCGGAGGCCGAGAAGCTTCTGCGCGTGCTCGCGAAGGACGCCATCGCGACGGTCCGCCAGGCGCTGAGCGACCACCTGAAGGATGCCAGCCAGCTTCCCGACGGCATGGCAATGCTGCTCGCCAAGGATATCGACGCGGTCGCCCTGCCGCTGCTGGTCGAAAGCCGGGCGTTCACGGACGAAGACCTGATCGAAATCGTCGCCTCGCAAGGCCCCGAGAAGCAGGTGGCGGTTGCCAGCCGCGCCGAGGTTTCCGACGCCGTCGCCGTCAAGCTCGTCGAGCACGGCGATGCGCGCGTCGCCGCGACGCTTGCGGGCAACGAGGGTGCCCGGATGTCGGACGCGACGGTCGAACGTCTCGTCGACCGCCATGGCAAGGCCGCACCCGTCCAGGAGAAGCTCGTCACGCGCAAGCGCGTGCCGCTGCGCGTGCTGGAGAAGCTTTACAACCTCGCTTCCGAACGCATCCGCGAGCAGCTGCTCGAGCGCCCGGACATGACGAGCGAGATGGCGAGCGAACTCGCCATGCATGCGCGCGAGATCGCGACCGTCGGCTCCTCGCTGACCTCGCAGGAAGACGACGTCGCGCGGCTTGCGGCGCATCTGCACACGACAGGCCGTCTCGAACCGGGGCTGGTCATCCGCGCGCTCTGCATGGGCGACCTGTTCCTGTTCGAGCATGGCCTTGCCCGACGCGCCAACGTGCCGGTCGAACGCGCGCGCCAGCTGATTTACGATCCGGTCGGCGGGCTCAAATACGTCTACGAGCGCGCCTACATGCCGCTCGACCTGTACCCGGCCGTGCGGGCTGCCCTCGAAGTGGCGCAGGAGACCAGCTACGACGGCGGGCCGTCCGACCGCGAGCGCTATCGCCGCCGCATGATCGAGCGCGTCCTGACCAAGGTCGAGGACGCCGACCCGGGGACGGCCGATTATCTGCTGGCCCGGCTGTCGACGCTGACGCAGACGCTCGCCCAGCAGCCCGTCGCCTGAATCCAGACCCGCCGTGCCTCCGCAGCTACCCGCCTCGACCGAAGCACGGGCCAAGCGCGCCATCTCGCGGGCGATGACCGCGATCGCCGCGAAGGACGAACAGGTCGCCGAGTGGCTGGTCAAGATCGGGCTGCCGTCGCCGCGCATCCGCACGCGCGGATTCGAGGGGTTCATGCGCGCGATCGTGGCGCAGCAGGTGTCGGTCGCCGCCGCGAACGGGATCTGGCGTAAACTGGAAGAGGGACTGGGTTCCATCGAGCCGGAAGCCGTCCTCTCCTGCGACGATGGCAGACTCCGTTCGCTCGGTCTGTCGCGCCAGAAGACGTCCTATGTCCGCGGCCTCGCCGAGGCGGTGGTCGGCGGGACGCTCGATTTCGACGCGCTCCACAAGGCGCCCGACGAGGAGGCGATCGGCACGATCACGCGCCTGAAGGGGCTCGGCCGCTGGAGTGCCGAGATCTACCTGCTGTTCGCCATGCAGCGCCCCGATGTCTGGCCCGCGAACGATCTGGCGCTGCAGGAAGCCATGCGGATACTCAAGAACCTGCGCTCCCGGCCGGACGAGAAGCGCCTGCGCAAGCTCGGCGAGGCATGGCGCCCGCACCGGTCCGCCGGCGCGCTGTTCCTCTGGCACATCTATCATCACGCGAAGGGCCGATGAGGCGCCTGGCGCTGGTCCTTATCCTGAGTGCCGCGCCGGCACTGGCGCAGGCGCCGCGACCGGCGATCGATGTGGGGGCGGAATTCGAGCGGCTCGTCTCGCAGATCGAGCAGCTGCTCGACCGCGGACTTGAGTCGGAGCAGCGCGACCAGTTGCGTGCGCGTCTGGCCCCGCTCGTCAGCCGCCTCGAGGCGGGCACGGACGACGACCGGGCGAACGAGACATCGCGGCTGGAGCGGCGGCTTCTGCGGCTGCGCGAGAACCGGCGCGGGACGTTCGACAACATCCCGCCGGCCCTGTTCGAGGCCTACCAACGGGTGCTGGAAGACGAGGAGCGCCGCCTGATCGACGAGCTGCGCGCGCGCGGCCGGCGGGTCGACTAGACCCGGTTGTAGGGAAGGCGGCCGAGCAGCGTGGCCATGCCGCAGAAACCGGTCGCGCCGGCGAAGACGAGACCCGCACCGACAAAAGCGGACAGCGCGTAGAATCCTGGATGGACGAAGGTGCCGAGGGCGGCGCCTGCGAGGACGAGGCTGCCGGCGACGATCTGCACCTGGCGTATGATCGGAAGCGGAGCCGCGCGGTTCTCGACGACCGGCATTCCGGCCTGTTTCCAGCCCGGCAGTCCGCCCGAAAGATGCGCGACATCGATGCCGGCCTCGGCAAGCTTCCGAGCGCCGCGCGCCGAGCGGGCGCCAGACGCGCAATGCAGCACGATCCGCCGTCCGGAGTCGCTGCCGAGAGCCGATGCGTCGAGCCGGTCGAGTGGCACGAGCCGGGCACCGGCGATGTGCTCGCGGGCATGCTCGCCGGGCTCGCGGACATCGACCAGCAGGCACTCGCCGCGGTCGAGCCACGACTTCAGCGTCTTCGCATCGATTTCCTTGATCGCGGTCGTCATGCTTGCCACCATGCTTGCGTGCGGAGCCTCTTCGACGATATATATTAGGTAATACTGAATTATTCAAGGGCCTGGGCAATGACCGATCAAGAGCCGGAAGTGACGGGGTTTTTCGACCCGGCCACGAGCACCGTGAGCTATCTCGTTGCGGATCCTGCCGGCGACAGCGCGATGATCGTCGATCCCGTACTTGACTACGACTGGAAGGCGGGTCGTACCTCGACGAAGTCGGTCGAGGCGATCGCGGCGGCCGCGGCCGGCAAGCGGGTCGAGTGGATCGTCGAGACCCATCCGCACGCAGACCATCTTTCAGGCGCGCAATGGCTGCGCGACAGGCTGGGTGCCCGCATCGCGATCGGGGCCGGCATCGTCGACGTGCAGAAGGCGTGGGCGCCGCTTCTCGACATCGAGCCCGGGTTCCGTCAGGACGGTTCGCAGTTCGACCGGCTGCTGCGCGACGGCGAGATACTGGAAGTGGGCAGCCTGCGGGCGAGCGTTCTCGACACGCCCGGCCACACGCCGGCCTGCATCACGCTGGTCGTCGAGGGCAGGGGCGGGCGCAAGCACGCTTTCGTCGGCGATACGCTCTTCATGCCGGACTACGGCACGGCGCGGACCGACTTTCCGGGCGGCTCGGCGCGCATGCTCTACCGGTCGATCCGGCGGATCCTGACCATGCCCGACGATACGCGCCTGTTTACCGCGCACGACTACCAGCCGGGCGGGCGCGAGCTTGCCTACGAGACGAGCGTGCGCGAGCAGCGTGTCGCCAACATCCATGTCCGCGACGGCGTCGGCGAGGACGAGTATGTCGCCATGCGCGAAGCGCGTGACCGCAAGCTGGAAGCGCCGAATCTTCTGCTTCCGTCGATCCAGGTGAATATCCGGGCGGGCCACTTGCCGCCGCCGGCCGCGAACGGCATCCGCTATCTGAAGATCCCGCTGGATCGGATCTGATGTCGCAGAACCAGAAGGGGCCGCAGGCACTTGCCGCGGAGGCGCGGCGCAAGGAGAGCGAGGCCGCGGCCCTGCGCGAGAACCTGAAGCGCCGCAAAGCGCAAGCCCGTGGCCGGCAGGCGATGGAGGACGAGGCCGCGATCCGCTCCGTGCTGGATTTCTGGTTCGCGCCCGAGACGGACCCTGAGCGCGGAACGTTCCGGCAGGCGTGGTTCGACAAGCAGCCGCAGTTCGACGGGGCGTGCCGCGCGCACTTCGCCGGACTGCTGGCCGACGCCGAGCGGGGCCGGCTCGACCGATGGGCCGAGACGCCGGACGGGGCCCTCGCCCTTATCGTGCTGCTTGACCAGCTTTCCCGGAACATCCACCGCGGCACGCCGGATGCGTTCGTGACGGATCCGCAGGCGCTGGCGCTGGCCAGGCGAATGGTGGCGCGCGGCTTCGACAAGGTCGTGGAGCCGGTCATGCGGATCTTCGTCTATCTGCCCTTCGAGCATTCGGAGGATCCGGCCATGCAGGACGAGGCGGTCCGCCTGATGGAGTCGCTTCCCGAAGCGCCGTGGCGGGCCGAAGTCGTCCGGTATGCCCACGCCCATCGCGACGTGATCGCGCTCTACGGGCGATTTCCCCATCGCAACGCGATCCTGGGCCGGATCAGCACGCCGGCCGAAGCCGAATACCTCTCGACGCCCGGCGCAGGCTTCTAGCCCCGACATTGCCGCCATCCCGTCTGGATTTTGCCATCCGGGCGGAGTAATGGAGGTCGATGGACAAAATCCGAATCCGCGGCGGCCGACCACTCCGGGGCACGATCCCGGTGGGCGGCGCCAAGAACGCCGCCCTGCCGCTGATGGCGGCGAGCCTGCTCACCGACCAGACGCTCACGCTGGTCAACATCCCGCATCTGGCCGACATCACGACGCTGGCCAACCTGCTCGGCACGCTCGGCGTCGAGATCGCGCTCGACGGGCATGCGCCGAACGGCGGTCACGCCGGGAAGGCGCTGGCCCTGACAGCCCGCAAGCTGACGAGCACGACGGCGGAATACGAGCTCGTGCGAAAGATGCGCGCCTCGATCCTCGTGCTCGGTCCGGTGCTGGCGCGCGAAGGGCGTGCGCGTGTTTCGCTCCCCGGCGGGTGCGCCATCGGTGCGCGACCCGTCGACCTGCATCTCAAGGGGCTCGAGCAGCTCGGCGCCACGATCGATCTTGCCGAGGGCTATGTCGATGCGCGGGCGCCCAACGGTCTCAACGGTGCGCGGATCGTGTTCCCGTTCATCTCGGTCGGTGCGACCGAGAACCTGATGATGGCCGCCACGCTCGCCCGCGGGCAGACGAAGTTGGTCAATGCGGCGCGCGAACCGGAAGTGGGCGATCTCGCGCGCTGCCTCGTGGCGATGGGTGCCTCGATCTCGGGTATCGATACCGACACGCTGACGATCGACGGTGGCAAGCCGCTGCATGGTGCGCGGCACACGATCCTTCCCGACCGGATCGAGATGGGCACCTACGCGATGGCGGCGGCGGCGACCGGCGGCGACGTCGAGCTCGTCGGCGGGCGGCTCGAGCTGATCCAGGCCGCGGCGGACGTCCTGCGCGGCGCCGGCGTGACATTCACGCCGACCGAGCGCGGCGTGCGCGTCAGCCGCGCGAACGCGGCACTGACCGGCGTGGACGTGATGACCGAGCCCTATCCCGGTTTCCCGACCGACCTGCAGGCCCAGATGATGGCGCTGCTGGTGCAGGCGGAAGGTGCTTCGATGATCACCGAGACGATCTTCGAGAACCGCTTCATGCATGTGCCGGAGCTTCGCCGCATGGGCGCCAACATCAACCTGCATGGCGGGTCGGCGATGGTCCGCGGCGTGGGGCAGCTTACGGGTGCGCCTGTCATGGCGACGGACCTGCGCGCTTCGGTCTCGCTCGTCATCGCCGGGCTTGCCGCGAAGGGCGAGACGACCGTCGCGCGCGTCTACCATCTCGACCGTGGTTACGAACGGCTCGAAGAAAAGCTCTCGGCCTGCGGCGCCGAGATCGAAAGGCTGAAAGACGCGGCATGACCGACGCGGGCGCCAGTCTCCGGCTGCGGGCGGAAGACGCGGAGGATTTCCGCGTCGTCGCCGCCTGCCTGCAGGATGCGTTGGTTCCGCTGGGCGACATGTCGTTCGAAATCGATCGCGGCGAGTTCGTTCTCGTCGCCAACCGCTTCCGGTGGGAAGCGAAATCCGGCGAACGCATCCACTGCGCGGTCCATTTCACCGGCGTGGTTTCCGTGCGCCGGCGGGGGATCGATCTGCGGGATCGCAGCCGCGTCCTCGATCTCCTGACGATCGCCGCCGAGCCGGGGGCCGTCGTGCTGCTGTTCGCCGGCGATCTTGCCGTGTGTCTCGAAGGCGAACGGATCGGCTGCCGGCTTCGGGATATCGGCGAGCCGTGGCCTGCCGCCGGCGAACCGCGACATCCGGAAGCCTGAATTTCCGGCCTCTCACGCGCTATCCGATTCTCTGCTATGACAAGGCCGGCGACCTGCAAGGGGCCGCCGATCCGCGTCGAATCCGAAAGACAAGCCTTTGACTGCAAACGATAAAATAATTCTCGCCCTGCCCAACGGGCGGATCCTCGAAGAAGCGATGCCGCTCCTGCGCAAGGCGGGCATCCGGCCCGAGCCCGAGTTCGACAACCCGGGAACCCGGCTGCTGCGCTTCCGGACGGAGGATCCCGGTCTCGACATCGTGCGCGGCCGAGCTTTCGACGTGGCCACGCTGGTCGCGTTCGGGGCAGCACATCTCGGCGTCGTCGGCAACGACGTGATCGTCGAATTCGACTATCCGGAGATCTACGCGCCGCTCGATCTGGGGATCGGGAAGTGCCGCCTGTCGGTCGCCGAACCGGCCGAGCTTGCCGGCAAGGACGATCCGCGCAAGTGGAGCCACGTCCGCGTGGCGACGAAGTACCCGAACGTCACGCGCAAGCATTTCGCCAAGCGCGGCGTGCAGGCCGAATGCATCAAGATGAACGGCGCTATCGAGCTTGCCCCTTCGCTGGGGCTGGCGCGCCGCATCGTCGATCTCGTATCGAGCGGTGCCACGCTCAAGGCCAACGGCCTGGTCGAGGTCGAGCACATCGCCGACGTGACGTCGAAGCTGATCGTCAACCGGGCTGCGCTGAAGACGCGCCATCGCGAAGTGCAGGGGATCGTCGACCGCATCGCGGAGGTCGCCCGTGCCGCTTGAGCTCGACGCGCGCGCACCCGGTTTTGCGGCGAAGTTCGCCCGGCTGACGAAGGCACGCGCTGCCGAGGCCGCTTCGGTCGACGGGACGGTCGCGCGCATTCTCGCCGACGTGCGCAGACGCGGCGATTCCGCGCTCGTCGCCTATACGAACCGCTTCGATCGCGTCCGGGTGACGGCCGGTAAACTTCGTGTGACGCCGCGCGAGATCGCCGCAGCCCTCAAGACGTGCGATCGCGAGACGGTTCGGGCACTCGAACTCGCGGCCTCGCGCATCGCGGCGTTCCACGCGCGCCAGTGGCCGAAGGACGAGATCTGGAAGGACAGCGCCGGATTGCTGCTCGGCTGGCGCTGGACGCCGCTTTCGTCCGTCGGCCTGTACGTTCCGGGCGGCAAGGCTGCCTATCCCTCGTCGGTGCTGATGAACGCCGTTCCGGCTAAGGTCGCCGGTGTCGAGCGCCTTGTCGTCGCAGTACCTGCACCGGACGGCAAGCTCGATCCGTTGGTTCTCGCGGCCTGCAAGATTGCGGGCGTGGACGAGATCTATCGCGTGGGCGGGGCGCAGGCCGTCGCCGCACTCGCCTACGGCACGAATACGATCGCGCCGGTCGACAAGATCACGGGGCCAGGCAACGCCTACGTCACCGCGGCCAAGCGCATGGTGTTCGGGACGGTGGGCATCGACCTCATCGCCGGTCCGTCGGAAGTGGTCGTCGTGGCCGATGCTGCAAACGATCCACGCTGGATCGCGGTCGATCTGCTTGCCCAGGCGGAACACGATGCCGACGCGCAGTCCATCCTGATCACCGACAGCGCGGCCTTCGCGAAGGCCGTCCGTGCGGCGGTTACGGACGAACTCAGACGCCATCCGCGCCGCGCGATCGCCGGCGCTTCGTGGCGCGATCACGGGGCCACGATCGTGGTGCGCAGGCTCGACGACGCCGTCGCACTGGTCGATACGCTGGCACCCGAGCATCTTCAGCTTGCGGTGGCCCGACCGGAACGGCTGGCCGCGCGCGTGCGGCATGCGGGCGCCATCTTCCTCGGCCGCTACACGCCCGAAGCGCTTGGCGACTATCTTGCCGGGCCGAACCATGTCCTGCCGACGTCGCGGGCGGCACGCTTCTCGTCGGGCCTTGGCCTCGACGCCTTCCTCAAGCGCACGACGCTGATCGGCGCCGATGCGGCAGGTCTTGCCCGTCTGGCGCCGGCCGGCATGGCGCTTGCGCGTGCGGAAGGTCTCGTTAGTCACGCGCAGTCGATGGCGCTGCGCACGGTACGCCGGAAAGGATAGCCAATGGACGGCTCGTCGGAGCGGCGCAACAGGATCTGCAAGATCGACCTCGACGAACAGCTCCGTATCCGACGCAACGCGGATATCGAGCACGAGCGGACCGTCGCGATCTTCGACCTGCTCGAAGAAAACCTGTTTGAGCTTTCCGGCGACGTCCAGGGCCCGTACCACCTGACGCTTTCCATCGAAGACAGCCGCCTTGCCTTCGACGTGCGTTCGGAAATCGGACAACCGCTCGACCGTACCGTGCTGCCGCTGTCGCCGTTCCGCGGCGTCATCAAGGACTATTTCACGGTCTGCGAGAGCTACTACGAGGCGATCAAGCGGCTTTCACCCTCGCAGATCGAAGCGCTCGACATGGGGCGGCGTGCCGTCCACAACGAGGGCTCGCAGCTGCTGCGCGAACGGCTCGAAGGCAAGATCGCGATGGATCTCAACACCGCGCGTCGGCTGTTCACGCTGATCTGCGTCCTCCACATCCGGGCCTAGCCGCGCGGAATGACCGGCAAGGTCGGCAGCATCCTGTTCTGTTGCACGCTGAACGCGGTCCGTTCGCCGATGGCCGAGGGGATCGCCAAGCGGATGATGGGAACGCGCGTCTATGTCGACTCGGCCGGCGTGAAGCGCGACGGCGTCGACCCGTTCGTGATCGCGGCCCTCGACGAGATCGGCGTCGACATCCACCGGCACAAGGCGAAGACCATCGACGAACTGCACGACAGTTCGTTCGACGTGATCGTGTCGCTCAGCCCGGAAGCGCACCACAAGGCGCTGGAACTCACCCGGATCATGGCGTGCGAGGTCGAGTACTGGCCGACATTCGACCCGGCCCTGATCCAGGAAGGCAGCCGCGAAGCGCGGCTCGAAGGCTATCGCCAGCTTCGCGACCAGCTCAAAGCCCGCATTCTGAAGCGCTTCCCGGACGTCGCGGAGGACTTCCCGGCCCCGGGAACAGCTTAAGTGCTTGACCCCGAGGCCATTCGGGGCCAATTTCCCGCGACTTTTCCCGCTTTCCGGGCCGCTTCGCGTGCCCGTCGGGCGGCGACCCCCAACGGAGGCCCATGGCGAAAGAAGGTCTTATCGAGTTCTCGGGCGTGGTGCAGGAACTGCTGCCCAACGCGATGTTCCGCGTGAAGCTCGACAACAATCACGAAGTGCTTGCGCACACGTCCGGCAAGATGCGCAAGAACCGCATCCGCGTCCTGGCCGGCGACCGCGTCAATGTCGAGATGACGCCGTACGATCTGACCAAGGGTCGGATCACCTTCCGCTTCAAATAGGCCCGGCGTGGCGCCGCCGCTCGTCCTGGCTTCGGCGAGCCCGCGTCGGCGCGAACTGCTGGCCCAGATCGGCGTCGTTCCGTCGGCCATCGTGCCGGCCGAACTCGACGAAACTCCCGAGCGCGGCGAGACCGGCCCCGAGCTTGCCCGGCGCCTGGCACTGGCCAAGGCGCAGGCCGTCGCCGCCTTGCATCCGGCGTCGCGCGTGCTCGCCGCCGACACGGTCGTCGCCTGCGGCCGGCGCATCCTGCCGAAAGCCGAGACCCGCGACGAAGCCGTGGCCTGCCTTGGGCTGCTCGGCGGCCGTCGCCATCGCGTGCATGGCGGCATCTGCCTGATCGTGCCGGGCCGGCGGCCGGTCGTGCGGCTCTCGACCTCTGTCGTCGCCTTCAAGCGCCTCACCGCAACGGAAACGGACGCGTATCTCGCGAGCGGCGAGTGGCAGGGCAAGGCCGGCGGATACGCGATCCAGGGTCGGGCGGCCGCCTTCATCCGCTTCGTGTCCGGCAGCTATTCCAATATCGTCGGCCTCGATCTTTTTGCTGTCGCACAGATGCTTTCGGGAACCGAACGCGCATGAGAATTCCTGTCGACGAGATCCTGCTCGAAAGCGACGCGACCGAGTATCGGGCTGTTGCCGTCGCCGGCAGCCAGCTTGCCGACATGGCGCGCGAGCCCGTCGACCGGCGTCTCGTGCCGGGAACAGTCCATCTCGCGCGCGTGGCGCGGATCGTGCCGCAAGTCGGCGCGTTCCTCGATCTTGCCGACGGGCTCAAGGCGCTGCTCGACATCTCGGGCGCGCGCGTGCCCGCACAGGGCGACCTGATGCGCGTCCAGATCGTCGAATCTCCGTTTGGCGACAAGCTGGCGCGTGCGGCCACACGGATCACGCTGGCGGGGCGCCATGTCGTGATCGTCCCGGGCGGGAAGGGTGCGAGCATTTCCAAGCGGACGGCGGCGCCCAAGCGCGATGCGCTGCAGACGCTGGCCGGCAGGCTCCACCGCGAGAACGAAGGGCTGGTCCTGCGCGCCGGTGCCGCTTACGCCGAACCCGGTGCGGTCGAAGCGGAACTCGAGCGGCTGCGCGCGCAGGCCGGCGAGATCGCAGAAGGCGGGGATGCGCCGCGCCTGCTGCTGGCGGACGACCCGTTCGCCACGCTGGTCCGCACGCTCGCCCCGCAGGACACGCCGGACTTTTTCTGCGACCGCGCCGAAACGGCGCTGGCCGCCCGTCTCGGGCTCAAGACACTGTTTCCCGACGTGTCCGGTCGCGTGGCACACCTGCGCGACGGCGGCGCCATCTTCGAGCGGCACGGCGTGGCCGACGTCCTGGTCACGCTCGGCTCGGTTCGCGTCAATCTCGACAGCGGGGCGTGGCTGTCGATCGAGCCGACGGCGGCCCTCGTCGCGATCGACGTCAATCTCGGGCGCGCCACGGCCGAACCCGTCTCGGTCGACATTGCCGCTGCGCGCGAGATCGCGCGTCAGGTGCGCCTGCGCGACCTGAGCGGTCTGGTCGTCGTCGACTTCCTGCGCCTGTCGAAGCCGGGCGAGCGCGCGCGCCTGATCGAGGCGCTGAAGCGCGCGTCGGCGTCCGACCGCAAGCGGGTGGACGTGCTGGGCTACACCGCCGGCGGCACGATCGAGTTCACGCGCGCGCGTGCGCGCGGCGGCTCGCTGGATTAAGCGGGGAGCCGGATGTCGCAGGTCGTCGCCCTCAAGCGAAAGGCCCCGAAGCCGCAATGCCCGATCTGCCGGCGCGCCACGCAGACGGAGTTCCGCCCGTTCTGCTCGAAGCGCTGCAAGGACGAGGACATGCGGCGCTGGATCGAAGGCGCTTATCGGATTCCCACGCCGGAGAGGCCGGACGAGGGCGAGGAGGGGGCGTGAAGCCCGTTCCCGAATTCGTGCACCACTGCATCGACCTGCTGCGCGGCTTCGGCGCGATCGAACCGCGTCGCATGTTCAGCGGATGGGGAATCTTCGTCCAGGGCAGGATGTTCGCGCTGGTCTTCGACGAGACGCTCTATCTCAAGGTCGACGACGCGAACCGCGCGGCCTTCGATGCCGAAGGTCTGGCGGCACTCACCTACGAAGGCCGGAGCGGGCGCACCGTCGAACTGCCCTATCGGCAGGCGCCGCCCGACGCGATGGAAGATCCGCTGGAGATGCGTCCCTGGGCAAACGGCGCGATCGAGGCGGCACTTCGCGCGAAGGCGCCGAGCACATCCAAGGCATTGGACAGAAAAGGCAAAGGGCGTGCTGGCGCGGCGAAGCCGAAGCGTTGACACGCCCCGTCGGCCTCTCTATAAGCGCGGGTCTATCGCATTACCCGGTGCCCAGGTAGCTCAGTTGGTAGAGCATGCGATTGAAAATTGCAGTGTCGCTGGTTCGATTCCGGCCCTGGGCACCACTTCACTCCCGACATAGGCCATGACGGTCACGCTGGAAGCGGCACTCGAACACCATCGGGCGGGCCGGCTTTCCGAGGCGGACGCGGTCTACCGCGCGCTGATCGCGCGCGATCCCAAGGACGTCAATGCCGTTAACCTTTCCGGGCAGGTGGCGCTTTCCACCGGACGGTTCGCCGACGCGCTCGCCGCATTCGTGCGTGCGCGCACCCTGCAGCCGGCCTTCGGCGACGCGCACCACAACGAGGGAAACGCGCTGCGGGCACTCGGTCGCGCGAAGGATGCGCTTGCCGCCTTCGGTCGGGCGCTGAAGCTGGCGCCGGACAATCCGCTTTTCCTCTGCAACCGGGGTCTCGCCGAGCTCGATCTCGGCAACTTCCCGGAAGCGATCCGGAATCTCGAACGCGCGGCGGCGCTGGCGCCCGACATCGCGATGATCCGCCACAACCTCGCGGTCGCCTATAAATCGGCCGGACGTCCGGTCGCCGCCCTTGCGGCGTTCGAAGCCGCCGGTTCGATCGGCGACGCGGCGGCCGTGCGCCAGGATCTGTTCGACCATGATGGTGCGCGTGCCGGGTATGCGCGCGCACTCGCGGCGATGCCGGGGCGTGCCGACATCGAAAGCAACCGGCTGTTCGCCGCGAACTACGATCCGGCGATCTCCTCGGCCGACCTCAAGGCGCTCTATGCCGCGTGGGGAAGTGCGCGGACGCACGTGCAGGCGCCGCACGCCAACCCGCGCGATCCGGCACGTCGCCTGAAGATCGGGTTCGTGTCGCCAGATCTGCGCGCCCACTCGGTGCGGCCGTTCCTGTGGCCGCTGCTTTCGCATTTCCCGCGCGGCGAGGCGGAACTCTATGCCTACGCCTCGCTGCAGGGCGAGGGCGATGCCTGGACGGCGCGCTATCGGTCGGCGTTCGATGTGTGGCGTCCGGTCGGCGCCATCGACGACGACGGACTGGCCGCGACGATCCGCAGCGACGGAATCGACGTGCTGGTCGATCTCGCCGGCCACACCGTGGGCAACCGTCTGGGTGCGTTCGCGCGCAAGCCGGCTCCGGTGCAGGCGACCTGGCTGGGCTATGGCGGGACGACGGGGCTTGCGGCCATCGACTGGTATATCGGCGATGCGCGTCTCGTGCCGCCGGGCGGGGAATCCGCCTTCGTCGAACGCGTCTGGCGGATGCCGCAGACGGCCTTCGTTTACGGCGCGCCCGAAGAGATGCCGGAGGTCGGCGCGCTGCCGGCCCGGTCGGCCGGCCACGTGACGTTCGGATGCTTCAGCCGGACGGTCCGTCTCAACGCGCCGACCTTCCGCGCCTGGGCGAAGATCCTCGCGCGCGTGCCCGGTGCGCGTCTTGTGCTCAATGCCGCCGTCTTCGGCGAAAGCGAAACGCGCGCGCTGTTCGCCCGGCATTTCGCCGACTGCGGCGGCGATGCGGGGCGCCTCGACCTGGTCTATACGTCGCCGCAGCCGGCGACATGGGCGGCCTATGGGGGCGTCGACGTGGCGCTCGATCCGTTTCCGCACAATGCCGGTGCCACGACGTTCGAAGCGCTCTGGATGGGCGTGCCGGTTGTCTCGAAGCGTGATCGCATACCGCTCGGCCGCTTCGGTGACTCGATCCTCGGCGCGTGCGGCCTGTCCGACTGGATCGTCGACGACGAGAGCGCCTATGTGGATCGCGCCGTCACCGCGGCCAGCGATCTGGATGCGCTCGACGGATTGCGCGGCACGTTGCGCGCGCGGTTGCGGGGGACGGCACTTTGCGACGGAACCGCATTCGCGCGTGATTTTGCGGCGGCCATTCGCGGCATGTGGAACGACTACTGTATGCGCCACGGTTGAGATTCTTCGGCGGAAAAATCGCGGTATCCGACTAGCGCCTTGATCGGGAAGGTCGAATTTTAGTTTCCGTCGCGACCGTGCGAATTGCGGTGCGCAGACACGATCGATCCTTGTAGTCGACACTGTTTGTTTATCTCATGGTGATATAAACTGTTGTCATATTGAGTGTTGAAAATTATATTGTTTACAATCTCAGATAAGACAACGCATGCGAGTGGGAAGAATGGCCGACATCCGCAGTTCGATCACCGATCTTCTGGGCCAGGTCGAACGCCTGCTCCACAATCTCGCTTTCGCCAAGGGGCTCAACCCCGCGCAGTGGAGTGCGCTGCGCTATCTTTCGACCGCTGCCGCCGGAGAGCGCACCGTCACGGCGTTCGCGCGCCATCACCGGACGACCAAGCCGGCGGCCTCGAAGACGATCGACGCGCTGGTCCGCAAGGCGATGGTCCGCAAGACGTCGATCCCCGGCGACCGGCGCGCGCAGCGCCTCGACCTGACGGCGAAGGCCCTTCGCCGGATCGACCAGGATCCGCGCAATCTTCTGCGCAGTGCCGTCGGCACGCTCGGCAAGTCGGACATGGCGGCACTCTCCCGGTCCCTGGTGACGATCACGGCCGGGATCGGCGCCCATGTCGATGGCGGCGTGGCGGGGCATAGCAAGCCGGCTATCCGCGGCCGCCGGGTCGGCGGGAAGCGCTAAGCTCAAGTCCAAGCCGGACCGGACTTTTTCCCGGTTTTGCGTTGTCCGGCCGACATTTGCTAAAATAACCGGGAGCAACGATTCGTATCGGCTCCGGCCCGGGGCATCGGGCACCGTCCGTTGGAGAGCGGTCAAATGCGCGTACGCGACGATTACCGGACACTGACCGGTCAGGACAAGGCGTCGATCCTGCTGCTGTCGCTGGGCGAGGAGGTCGCGACCAAGCTCTTCGCGCTGATGAGCGATGACGAGATCAAGGAAATCTCGCAGTCGATGGCCGGCCTCGGCACGGTCAACTCCTCGATCATCGAACGCCTGATCGTCGAATTCGCGGACCAGATCGCGGCCACCGGTTCGCTCGTCGGCTCGTTCGATTCGACCGAACGCCTGCTCGGCAAGGTGCTCGACAAGAACCGCGTCGCCGGCATCATGGACGACATCCGCGGCCCGGCCGGCCGCACGATGTGGGACAAGCTGGGCAACGTCAACGAGGCGGTGCTCGCCAACTATCTCAAGAACGAATATCCGCAGACCGTCGCGGTCGTGCTCGCCAAGATCCGCTCGGACCACGCGGCGCGCGTGCTCGGCACGCTGCCGGAAGCCTTCGCGATGGAAGTCGTCATGCGCATGCTGCGCATGGAGACGGTCCAGAAAGAGGTGCTCGACGATCTCGAGCGCGTGCTGCGCAACGAGTTCATGTCGAACCTCGCCAAGACGAGCCGCAAGGACACACACGAACTGATGGCGGAAATCTTCAACTCGCTGGACCGCCAGACGGAAGCGCGCTTCACGACCGCGCTGGAAGAACGAAACCGCGACAGTGCCGAGAAGATCAAGGCGCTGATGTTCAAGTTCGAGGATCTGGGGCGTCTCGACCCCGGCGGCGTGCAGACGCTGCTGCGCGCGGTCGACAAGGGCAAGCTTGCCATCGCGATGAAGGGGGCGAACGAACAGGTGCGCGACCTGTTCTTCTCCAACATGTCCGAGCGCGCCGGCAAGATGCTGAAGGAAGAGATCGAGGCGCTGGGCCCCGTGCGCGGCAAGGACGTGGCCGAGGCGCAGACGGCGATGGTCAACGTCGCCAAGGAACTCGCCGCGAAGGACGAGATCGTCCTGTCGAAGGGCGGCGCCGGCGGCGAGGACGACCTGATCTACTGATCATGTCGCCATGCCCTAGTTAGATTGTAGGGCGAGACAGAATTAGGTTACGACGTGCAACCGTAACCTATTTAAGCCGTTGATCCGGAACGCAGGTAACATGCAACACGCATTTTGCGCGGAATGTATTTTTCCGCCCGATCGTGGTGCGATTCCAATTCCTTGGAACCTGCAACCACGGCCGGATCGGTAACATGCCTATTCACCTGTCAAACAGCGCACGGCCGTAGTCACCTCGACCAATGGTGTGATCATAGGTCGAGCGAGGAATAAATACAATCAAAAGTACTTATGTATTCTACCCCTTCAGCACGAACCCGTAGCGCGCGAGGCTCGGGTCGGCACCTTCGCGAAGATACGCCGCCTTGACCGCACTGACGGCGTCGGTCTCGAGCCCGGCCTTCTTCGCGTCGTACTTGTACATCTTGGCCGAGTTCTGCCCGAAGATCGCCGTCTTGATCGGGCCGTCTGCGGCACCCAGCGGTGCGAAGCCGTAGCGCTTCTGCATGTCCTCGGGAATCTCGAGCCGGCGCAGCGCCTCGATCTGCCACTGCGGGGCACCCGTCCAGATCGCGTCGGTGCCCCAGATCACGTGATCGACGCCCAGCCCCTTGACGAGGATGCCCATCATCGCCGCGCACAGGCGCGGTTCGACGACGGTGCTCTGCGCGAAGATCTGGCCGAGATCGCCGTAGACGTTGGACACGCCGAACTTCGCGGGAATGTCGGCGAGATCACTGACCCATTCGACCCGTCCGGTTTCCTCGAACTGGCGCATGCCGGCCCCGGCATTGCTGCCGGAACCCCAGCGATAGGCCGAATGGTAGATGACGAAGTTGATCTGCGGCCAGTCCTTGGCCGCCTTGCCCACGTCGTCGACGCGCGCATAGGGCGTGAGGTGCGGGAACTGCGCCTCGACCGACGGCGGATAGAGGCCCTTGTGCACGCACACGATGTTGTGCCCGGCCTTCAGGAGCTTCTCGTAGAAGGGATAGAGGAGCTTCTCGTCGTCGAGCCGCCAGGGATGGCGCGCGAGATTCTTGTTCGTGTTGTCGCCGACCGTGTAGCCCTTCCACGAGTCCGGCTTGTTCAGCGCGATGTCCTCGTCGACCTTGTCGAGCCAGCCGGGCAGGCCCGGCATGAAGATCGCGTGCGACAGGCACCGGCGCGAGCCGGCCGCCCCGTTGACCGTGTCGCGCGCGCGGCGCTTCATCTCGTTCGTCAGGAACCAGTCGCGCGGATCCTCGGATCCCGATCCGCTGATCAGCGCCACCTTGGTGTCGCTGTCGAGGAAGACTTCCTTGAACCAGCTCGGATATTTGAGGTCGTCGAGCGTCTGGGGCTTTCCGGCGAGTGCGGGGTTCCAGCCGGCCTGTCCGACCGCCTCGCGCGCCCGCACGAATCCCTGCAGCCGCGTGTCGTCGCGCAGGAAGTGCGTGTGCACGTCCATGACGAACTGGCCGGCCAGCCCCTGCGCGCGCTGCTGCGCCACGTCGACGCTTGCCGCTTCCGCGCGGCCGACCTCGTAGAGCGGGCCGTAGACCTCGTTCATCGCGACGAAGGCCGCCGCCATGCCGGCCGACGTCTTGAAGAACTGGCGCCGCGACAGCCTGTTCTTTGCACCAAGCTCGTCGCCGAGCGCTTCGAGGCGCGCCTGAACGCGCGCCTGCCGTTCGGTCTGGGCGACCGGCATGAATTCGTCGGAGGAGATCACCTGCGTTGGGATCGGCGTGCGGGCCGCGGCTGTTTCGGCCGGTACCAGTTGCGCCATTTCGGAATCGCTGAGCTGGGTCATCTGCCCCTCCGGCCGATTGCGGCAATTGCCTGCATTTCCTAAAATCCTGATACAGGTCGCGGAGGCGGTCAATCCGGCGAACGGTTACAGCCGGTGTTTTGCAGGGAGACGACGATGGCCGGATTGGCGCGAACCGTTCAGCTGCCGGACGGCACCAAGGTGCCGGCATTCGGGCTCGGGACATGGCGGATGGGCGAAAGGCCCCAGACGCGCCAGGCGGAAGTGTCTTCGCTGCGCGCCGGCATCGATCTCGGCGTGCGCCTGATCGACACGGCGGAGATGTACGGCGAAGGCGAGGCCGAAGCGATCGTCGGCGAGGCGATCAAGGGCAGGCGCGACGCCATCCATGTCGTGTCGAAGGTCTATCCGCACAACGCCAGCCGGGCAGGGGTCGTCGCCGCGTGCGAGCGGTCGCTCAAGCGGCTGGGCACCGACAGGCTCGATCTCTACCTGCTGCACTGGCGCGGCAGCCACAAGCTTGCCGATACGGTCTCGGGATTCGAGGCGCTGATGGAAGCGGGCAAGATCCGCGCCTGGGGTGTGAGCAATCTCGACGTCGAGGACATGGACGAGCTGCAGGGTGTGGCCGGTGGGAAGGCCTGTGCGGCCAATCAGGTCCTCTACAATCTTGCCCGCCGCGGCATCGAGGCGGGGCTGCTTTCCTGGTGCCGGGCGCGACGCATGCCGATCATGGCGTATTCGCCCCTCGATCAGGCACGGATCCCGGGTGCGCCGGGACTTGCGGCGGTCGCGAAACGCCACGGCGCCACGCCCGCCCAGATCATGCTTGCCTGGGTGGCACGCCATCCCGATGCGATCGTCATTCCGAAGGCCACGCGGCCGGAACATCTGCGCGCGAACATCGCGGCAATGGATCTGGCGCTGACGGCGGAGGATCTCGCCGATCTCGATCGTGCATTCCCGCCGCCGAAGCGGCGGGCCGCGCTCGAGATGCTCTAGGATCTAGGCGTTCGCCGGCGCCTGTTCGCGGGCAAGTTCGCGCGTACGGGCCTGGAGCTTGGCCAGTGCGCGTTCCTCGAGCTGGCGCACACGCTCGCGGCTGACGCCGAAGCGCTTGGAAAGCTCTT
Source organism: Tagaea sp. (assembly GCA_965279565.1). Lineage (GTDB taxonomy): Bacteria > Pseudomonadota > Alphaproteobacteria > CACIAM-22H2 > CACIAM-22H2 > Tagaea. Next base: position 2,607,443 of record OZ257249.1, read on the forward strand.
CCAGCGTTTCCGGTTCCTCGCACAGGTTGCGCGCGCGCACGATCTCGCGCTCGCGCTCGTCGAGGGTCAGCAGCGCGCGTTCCACCAGATTGCGCTGCCAGCGGCGCTCGTCGTCGGCCAGCACCTGGCTTTCGACGTCGGCGTTCGGATCGGCGATCTCGGTCGGCAGCATCTCGCCGTTGCCGGTGCGTATCGGGGCGTCGATCGGCACGACGGCGCCGCGGGCGGCGACCTCGATCTCGATAACGTCCTTCTCGCCCAGATGCGTCGCCTTGGCGATCTTCGTCACGTCCGCCTGCGTCAGGCGCGTGTCGGAATCGATGCCGAGCTTGCGCTTGACCGAGTTCAGGCTGAACAGCAGCTTCTTGCGCGCGACGGCCGTACCGATCGTGACCATCGACCACGAGCTCAGGACGAATTCCTGGATCGCAGCCTTGATCCACCACATCGCATAGGTCGACAGGCGCACGCCGCGCTCCGGGTCGAAGCGCTTGACCGCATGCATGAGGCCGATATTGCCCTCCGCGATCAGGTCGGGAACGGGCAGGCCATAGCCGCGGTACTTCCACGCCATCTTCACGACGAGGCGCAGGTGGCTGGTAACGAGCTTGTGGGCGGCGTCGACATCCTGATTGTCGCGCCAGGCGCGGCCAAGGGCGCGCTCTTCCTCGGGCTCGAGCATGGGGAAGCGCTGGATCTCGGCCAGATAACGGCCCAGTTCCGCGCGGACGGAATTGCGGGGGATCGAAACGGCCGGCAGTTCGGCCGAAGTAGCGGCGTACGACATGGATCACCCTCCTTGAGGCTTGATCGTCGGGCTTGTCCGGACCCCATCTGGGCATCCGATAAAGACCAAAGTAAGGCGTCGGTCTTTGTTAATCAAGGTTAATGGAGCGGGAAATCGACGCCGGGAACAAGTACTTGAATACCATGGAAAATCGCCGATCGGACAACGTGATCGACGGTCACGCGCCCCGGTCGAGCGCTTCCCAGGCCTGTTTTTTCCGGTAGATCGTCGACGGGCTGATCTCGAGGAAGGCGGCCGCGCGCGGGATATTGCCGTCGCATGCGGCGATCGCGGCCTCGATGATCTCGCGCTCCGAGATCCAGAGCGGGCGGATGCGCGGCTTGCCGCTCGATGTTGTCGTCGCGGGATCGTCGTCGATGGGTGCGGGCTTGACGATGGTCGGAACGCCGGACCCGCGCGTGTTCTCGCTGATGTGGCGCGGCAGCATGTCGAGGCGCACGGCCTCGCCGTCGTGCAGCACGACGATCGAGCGCATGACGTTCTCGATCTCGCGCACGTTGCCGGGCCATGCGTAGGTCCGCAGCGCGTATTCGGCGTCCGGTGCGATGTCGCGGAAGCCCTTGCCCTCGTCCTTGGCGAAGCGCTGCAGCGCGTGGCGCGCGAGCAGGACGGCGTCGTCCTCGCGCTCGCGCACGGGCGGGAGCTGGACCGGGATCACGTGCAGGCGGAAGAACAGGTCCTCGCGCAGACGGCCGAGCTTCACTTCCTGGCGTGCCTCGCGGGTCGACGAGCAGACGAGGCGGACATCAGTGGCTTCGTTGACGCCACCGCCCATCGGCTCGACAATTCCGGTTTCGAGGAACCGCAGAAGCTTGCTCTGCAGGCCGGCATCCATGTCGCCGACTTCCTCGAGGAACAGCGTGCCGCCGTTCGCGCGCGCAAGCGCGCCCTTCTTGTCTTCGGTGGCACCGTTGAAAGCACCCTTCCGGTGCCCGAAGAGTTCGCTTTCGAGCGATTCGCGCGGCAGGGCCGCGCAGGAAACGGCGACGAACGGGCCGGCCGCGCGCGTCGACCGGCGATGGATCGCGTCGGCGCAGACTTCCTTGCCGGTGCCGCTTTCGCCGCTGACATAGATCGGCGCCTGGCTGGGTGCCGCGCTGTCGACGATCCGGTAGACGCGCTGCATGGCAAGCGACGCGCCGACGAACCCGAAATAGCGGTTCCTTCCGAATTCCGACTCTTACGTGTCGACCGCCGTGCGCAGCCGGCGGCGCTCCATGGCGTTGCGCATCGTCACGAGCAGACGGTCGCGTGCGAACGGCTTGACGATGAAGTCGAAGGCGCCTTCGCGCATCGCCTCGACCGCGACGGCGAGCGTACCCGTCGCCGTCACGACCAGGGTTTCGAGCGGCAGGCTCTGCCGGCGGATTTCCTTGAGGACCGACAGCCCGTTTCCGTCCGGGAGATTGAGGTCGAGCACCACGGCATCGAATGGCTCGGAGCCAAGCAGCCCCAGCGCCCTCGCCACGGTCCCGGCGACCTTGACCCTGTAGTCGGCAGACCGGAGGTATTCCTCGTAGAGGGCAGCCGTCGCCTCGGAGTCCTCGACGACCAGAATGGCCGGTGAAGAACGCGTCGCGGCCTTGATTTCGCTTGCTGTGGGTAAAACTTCCGTCATCGCCCCAAGTATGTCCGGGGCGGGACCGCCGACGCAAGCGGTTAACGTCGGCGCGCCCCGCACAAAGGACTTCCATTGCAAATTTGTGCCGACTAAGGTCTGGCCAACGAGAAAATGCGGAACAGGTACATAGTCCAATTCGGGGTTTCAGCGGGGCTGGACGGGTGGAGTACTTCCTACAACAGTTGATCAACGGGCTTACGCTCGGTGCGATCTACGGTTTGATCGCGATCGGCTACACGATGGTCTACGGGATCATCGGGATGATCAACTTCGCCCACGGCGAAGTCTACATGATCGGGGCGTTCATCTCGGTCATCACCTTCACGATCCTGGGGCCGTTCGGTTTCGCGAGCCCGGTCCTGGCGATCATCGTCGTCCTGATCGTCGCACTCGTCTTCACGTCGGTCTACGGATGGACGGTCGAGCGGATCGCCTACCGGCCGCTGCGCGGCTCGTTCCGCCTGGCGCCGCTGATCTCGGCGATCGGCGTGTCGATCTTCCTGCAGAACTACGTGCACATGCTTCAGGGCGCCAAGATGAAGCCGGTGCAGCCGGTCGTGCGCGGCGGCTTCGTGCTCGCCGAGGAAGCCGGGTTCGTCGTCCAGATCACGTATCTCCAGATCGGCATCATCGCCGCCACGCTCGTGCTGATGGCCGGCTTTACGCTGCTGATCCAGCGCACCTCGCTTGGCCGTTCGCAGCGCGCGTGCGAGCAGGACCGCAAGATGGCTGCACTGCTCGGCGTGAACGTGGACCGGACAATCTCGCTGACCTTCGTGATGGGAGCAGCACTCGCCGCCGTCGCGGGGCTGATCTTCACGCTCTATTACGGCGCGGTCGATTTCTTCATCGGGTTCCTCGCCGGCCTCAAGGCGTTCACCGCGGCGGTGCTTGGCGGGATCGGGTCGCTGCCGGGTGCGATGCTCGGCGGCGTGCTGATCGGCCTGATCGAGGCGTTCTGGTCGGCGCATTTCCCGATCGCCTACAAGGACGTCGCCGTGTTCGGCATTCTCGTCATCGTCCTGATTTTCCGTCCGACCGGCCTGCTCGGCCGTCCGGACATCGAGAAGGTCTGAGCGCATGGACGGCGCAAAGGTCGGGAATGCGTTGAAAGAGGCCGGCCTTGCGGCCCTTGTGGCGCTCCTGCTCGCCGTGCCGCTGATCGGGTTCCGGCTGACCGAAGGGCTTCAGGGTCTCGGCATCGAGACGCGCTTCGACTGGGTCGCGTGGGGCGTGGGTCTCGTGTTCTTCGGCCGTCTCGGTCTTGCACTGTCGCGCGGCTCGCGCGGCGACGTTCTCGGGCGCCTGCCGGCGATGCCGAAATTCCCCGCCGGGACGGGGCGGACGATCGCCGGCCTGCTGCTGCTGCTCGCCATCGCGATGCCGCTGCTGCCGGTCGCCGACCGCTACATGGTCGAGATCGCGATCACCGTGCTGATCTACGTGATGCTCGGCTGGGGGCTGAACATCGTCGTCGGGCTCGCCGGGCTGCTCGATCTGGGCTACGTCGCGTTCTACGCGGTCGGCGCCTATACCTACGCGCTGCTCGCGATCAATTTCGACATCTCGTTCTGGCTCTGCCTGCCGATCGCGGGCCTCTTCGCGGCGATCTTCGGCGTCATCCTCGGATTTCCCGTCCTGCGCCTGCGCGGCGACTACCTCGCCATCGTCACGCTGGGCTTCGGCGAGATGATCCGGATCGTGCTGCTCAACTGGAAGGAATTTTCCGGTGGCCCCAACGGGATTTCGTCGATCCCGCGGCCGGACTTCTTCGGCTTTCCCTTCGCGCGCGAGGGCGAGCCGGGCCAGACCACGTTCCACGAACTGTTCGGGCTGGAGTTCAGCCCGATGCACCGAATCATCTTCCTCTATTATCTCATCCTTATCCTCGCGCTGCTGACCAACTGGTTCACGCTGCGCATGCGCCGGCTGCCGGTCGGGCGCGCGTGGGAAGCGCTGCGCGAGGACGAGATCGCGTGCCGAGCACTCGGGATCAACCCGACGAACGTCAAGCTTTCCGCCTTTGCACTTGGCGCCATGTTCGGCGGCTTCGCGGGCGCCTTCTTCGCCACAAGGCAGGGCTTCATCAGCCCCGAAAGCTTCTCGTTCATCGAGAGCGCCGTCATCCTCGCGATCGTGGTCCTTGGCGGCATGGGCAGCCAGATGGGCGTGGTCATCGCGGCGGCCTTCCTAATCCTGGTGCCGGAACTGCTGCGCGATTTCTCGCAGTACCGGATGGTGCTGTTCGGCATGGCGATGGTGCTGATCATGCTGTGGCGCCCGCAGGGCCTCGTCGCGCACCGCGCGCCCAGTGCACGGCTGGAGGCGGGCACATGAGCCTGCTGTCGGTCGAGCACCTGACGATCCGCTTCGGCGGCCTTGTCGCCGTCGACGACGTAAGCTTCACGGCGGACGACCGCCGCATCACCGCGATCATCGGGCCGAACGGAGCCGGCAAGACGACGGTGTTCAACTGCCTGACCGGTTTCTACAAGCCCGATGTCGGCCGCATGTGCCTTTCGAAGGGCGGCGAGGAGTGGCTGCTCGAGCGCATGGAAGGTTTCCGGATTTCGCAGCAGGCGGGCGTGGCGCGGACCTTCCAGAATATCCGCCTGTTCCCGAAGATGACCGTGCTGGAAAACCTGCTCGTGGCGCAGCACAACGTCCTGCAGGCGGCCTCGGCCTTCTCGATCGCGGGCCTGCTCGGGCTGTCGAGTTATCGTTCCGCCGAGCGTGCCGCGATCGAGCTCGCGCGCCACTGGCTCGACCGGATCGGCATGATCCATCTCGCGAACGACGAGGCCGGGAGCCTTCCTTACGGCGCGCAGCGCCGCCTCGAGATCGCGCGCGCGATGTGCACCGGCCCCCGGCTCCTGTGCCTCGACGAGCCGGCCGCGGGCCTCAACCCGGCGGAGTCCGCCGCGTTGGCAGCACTCGTCCGGCGCATCCGCGACGAGGACGGGATCGCCATCCTGCTTATCGAGCACGACATGAGCGTCGTGATGGAGATTTCCGACCGCATCGTCGTGCTCGATCACGGGCGCAAGATTGCCGAGGGAACGCCCGACCAGATCCGCGACGATCCGGAAGTCATCCGTGCCTATCTGGGTGCGGCCGAAGACGAGGTGGCTTCGTGACTTCCGCCAAACCGCTCCTCTCGGTCCAGGACGTCAAGGCGAACTACGGCCCCGTGGAAGCGCTGCGCGGCGTTTCGCTCGACGTCTTCCCTGGCGAGATCGTGGCGCTGATCGGCGCCAACGGTGCCGGGAAGTCCACGCTGCTGATGACGATCTGCGGTGATCCGCGCGCGAGTGCGGGGCGCATCGTCTATGACGGGGCGGAGATCACGAACACGCCGCTGCACGAGATGGTGCGGCTGGGCATCGCTCAGTCGCCGGAGGGCCGGCGGATCTTCCCGCGCATGAGCGTGATCGAGAACCTGCAGATGGGCGCTTTCGCCGGCGATCCCGCGAATTTCGACGGCGATCTGGATCGCGTGCTGCGCCTGTTCCCCCGCCTTGCCGAGCGGCGCGACCAGCGCGCCGGCACGATGTCGGGCGGCGAGCAGCAGATGCTCGCGATCGGGCGCGCCCTGATGAGCCGTCCGCGGCTGCTTTTGCTGGACGAGCCTTCGCTCGGTCTCGCCCCCTTGCTTGTCGCGCAGATTTTCGCGACCATCCGCGAAATCAACCGGAGCGAAGGGGTGACGGTGCTGCTGGTCGAGCAGAACGCCTACCACGCGCTGCGGCTCGCACACCGGGGATACGTGCTGGTCAACGGCTCGATCCGGATGAGCGGCGCGGGCAGCGAACTGCTGGCCAACCCGGACGTCCAGAAGGCCTATCTTGCGGGAGGGCACCACTGATGCCGACCGGCGCCACGCTGGCCGAGTTCCTGTTCATGACGCTGATCATGTTCGGCGGTGCGGGATTCCTCATGGGTCAGGCGCTCGCGCAGACTTGGCGGCCCTGGTGGCACGCGATGCCCTATGCGGCCCTCATGGCGGCGGCGAACCGGTTCCTGGCCTACGCGCTCTTCGGCGGCGACATGCGCTCGATCGGGCTGCTCGTTCTCGATTTTGCCGTGATTGCCGGTCTGGCGATGCTGGCCTACAGGATTACCCGCGCGCGGACGATGACGCGGCAGTATCCTTGGCTGTACGAGCCGGACGGACTATTCGGCTGGCGGACGCGGGACGCGTCGGCCGGCCCGCCTGCTGCCGGGTCCCAGGACCGGCGCGGGCATTGATGCAGACTTGGGACTTCCACTCAACAAGGAGAAACTGACATGTCGATGAAGCGTAGAGACCTTCTGAAGGCGGGTGCGGGTGCCGCGGCATTCGTGGCCGTGTCCCCGTCGATCGTCCTGGCCCAGGGCGGCCCGATCACGATCGGCTGCGCGGGTCCGTTCACCGGCCCGAACGCGGCGTTCGGCGAGCAGCTGCGCCGCGGCTTCAACATGGCGATCGCCGACATCAACGCGGCGGGCGGCGTGACCGGCCGCCAGCTGGCGGGCGTGTTCGAGGACGACGCGTCGGATCCCAACCAGGCGCGCGCGGCGGCCAACCGCCTCGCGGGCCGCAAGGTTCCGTTCGTGCTCGGCCACTTCAACTCGTCGTGCTCGATCCCGGCCTCGGAAGTCTACGCCGAGGAAGGCGTGCTGCAGATCACGCCGGCTTCGACGAACCCGCGCCTCACGGATCGCGGCGCGAAGTTCAAGAACGTGTTCCGCACCTGCGGCCGCGACGACCAGCAGGGCGCCATCGCCGGCGCCTGGCTCGCCGACAAGTACAAGGGCAAGGCCGTCGCCGTCATCCACGACAAGACGACCTACGGCCAGGGCCTCGCCGACGAGACCAAGAAGGCGATGAACGCAAAGGGCCTCACCGAGCGTCTCTATGACGGCGTGGGCGTGGGCGACAAGGACTTCACGGCGCTGATCACGCGCATGAAGAGCCAGAACGTCGAAGCGATCTACTTCGGCGGCCTGCACACCGAAGCCGCACTTCTCGTCCGCCAGGCGCGCGAGCAGGGCCTCGCCTCGCAGATGGTGTCGGGCGACGGCATCGTGTCGGCCGAGTTCGCGTCGATCGCCGGCAAGGCGGCGGACGGCGTGATCATGACCTTCGACAGCGACCCCCGCAAGGCGGCGGGCGCCAAGAAGGTCGTCGAGCAGTTCGTCAAACAGGGCTACGATCCGGAAGGCTACACGCTCCTGTCGTACGCTGGCGTGCAGGTGTTCGCGGGTGCCGCCAAGGCCGCGAACGGCACGGGCGTCAACGCGCTCGTCGCGAACATGCACGGCAAGTCGTTCGACACGGTGATCGGCAAGCTCACCTACGACACCAAGGGCGACCTCACCGCGCCGAACTACGTCTTCTACATCTGGAAGGATGGCAAGTACGCCGAGATGTAATCGACGGACTTCGATTCGGGTTCTCCAGCCGCCGGCCCCGGAAACGGGGTCGGCGGTTTCTTTTTGGGAAACACGAAATTCATATTCCTCTTCAGCGACTAAGCAGTCGTGCGTACGGATCGCCGGGGCTGTCATAAATCGGCAACTGAACCTCAATATTTTCGTCTGGTCGGGTCACTAGGTTGCGTCTCGGGCGCTCCCGTCCCGACAATTTGAGGAGGTTCCTTTGAACCACAGAACAACATTCATCGCCGCTGCGGCGGCCACTGCGCTTCTCTCCGGAATCGCGGCATCGCCGGCAGATGCCCAGCAGGCGCGCGACCAGATCCGCATCGTCGGATCGTCGACCGTCTTCCCGTTCACCACGGCCGTCGCCGAGCAGTTCCAGCGCACCGGCGGCTTCAAGGCGCCGATCGTCGAGTCGACCGGAACGGGCGGCGGCATGCGCCTGTTCTGCGGCGGTGTGGGCGTGCAGCATCCGGACGTCACCAACGCCTCGCGCCGCATGACGAAGTCCGAGTTCGAGCAGTGCAAGTCGAACGGCGTGACGGACATCGTCGAAGTGAAGATCGGCTTCGACGGCATCGTGCTGGCGGTGAAGAAGGGTTCACAGAAGATGGACCTGACGCTGCGCCACGTGTTCCTGGCACTCGCGCGCCAGGTTCCGGTCAACGGCCAGCTCGTCAACAATCCCTACACCCGCTGGAACCAGATCGATGCTTCGCTTCCGGCTCTCGACATCGAGGTCATTGGCCCGCCGCCGACGTCGGGTACCCGCGACTCGTTCAACGAACTCGCCATGCTCGCCGGTTGCGGCATGGTCGCGGAGATGAAGACGCTGATCGCCGACAACGCGGCACGCGGCAAGGCCTGTCAGTCGATCCGCGAGGACGGCAAGTTCATCGAAGGCGGCGAGAACGACAACCTGATCGTCCAGCGCCTCACCACCGGCCGCCCGGGCACGATGGGCATCTTCGGATTTTCGTTCCTCGAGGAAAATCCGGACAAGATCGAAGGCAAGACGATCGGCGGCGTCGAGCCGAACCCGGAGACGATCGCGGACGCCAAGTACCCGATCGCCCGCGACATGTACATCTACGTGAAGCGCGCGCATGTCGGCGTGATCCCCGGCATCCGGGAGTTCGTCACGGAGTACACGAGTGCCCGCGCGATGGGCGACAACGGGTATCTGGAGAAGAAGGGTCTTGTGGTCCTTCCGGCCGCGGAAGCCGCGAAGGTCCGCGCCAGCACGCTGGCTCTCCAGCCGCTGACGATGTAACGGCAGGCGCGCCGGTCCCTGCGCATCGGGACCGGCGCGCTTCCTACTTCACTCCGTCGCCAAGTGCGGGGAGCGCGAGACGGTCAGATGAACACGATTTTCCTGCTATGCGTCCTTCTTGCCTTGTCTGCCGTCGGCTATCGGATGGGCAAGGCGACCGCCGTGGACCGCCAGAACGGCGGCGTGGTGCGCCTGCACTCGCTGACGTCCTACTATGGCTATTACGTCGCATTGTGGTGCGGCCTCCCGGCGCTCCTGATGATCGTCCTGTGGACGGCCTCGTCCGACTGGATCGTGAAATCCCTCGTCGTGTCGGCCTTGCCCGACGAACTCCGTTCGCTTCCGGCCGACAAGCTCAGCCTCGTCATCACCGATATCCGCAACATCGCGGCCGGCAACATCGCGTCTGCCGCGGCGACTCCGGCAGTGCAGGCTGCGGTCGACACCTATCGCAATCTTGCCGGCATCGCGCAGTCGGCGATGTGGCTGATCGGCTTGGCAGTCGCGATGCTTTGCCTTCTCTTGGCGCGCAGCCACGTCGCGCCGCAGATGCGGGCGCGCAATCGCGTCGAAGGCATAATCGGAGTCATCCTGATCGTCTGTTCGATCATCGCCGTCCTGACGACGGTCGGCATCGTCCTTTCCCTGGTTTTCGAGGCGGCAAGGTTCTTCATCGCGATCCCCGCGACGGATTTCCTGTTCGGGCTCACCTGGAGTCCGCAGACCGCCATCCGCGCCGATCAGGTCGGCTCATCCGGCGCCTTCGGGGCGGTTCCGCTTTTCACGGGCACTCTGCTCATCGCGACGATCTCGATGCTGGTCGCTGTGCCGATCGGACTCATGTCGGCCGTCTACATGGCCGACTATGCCCCGGCAAAAGTCCGTTCTGTCGCCAAGCCGCTGCTCGAAATCCTCGCCGGCATTCCCACCGTGGTCTACGGCTTCTTCGGCGCCCTGACGGTCGCACCTTTCGTGCGCGAAGTGGGTGCCGCGGTCGGGTTGGAAGTGGCCTCGCAATCGGGCCTCGCAGCGGGGCTCGTGATGGGGATCATGATCATCCCGTTCGTTTCCTCGCTCTCCGACGATGTCATCAACGCCGTGCCGCAGTCGATGCGTGATGCGTCGTACGGGCTGGGCGCGACGAAATCCGAGACGATCACGAGAGTGATTCTTCCGGCTGCACTTCCCGGGATCGCGGCTTCCGTCATCCTGGCTTTCAGTCGGGCATTGGGAGAAACGATGATCGTCGTCATGGCGGCGGGGCTTGCGGCCAATCTAACGGCCAACCCGCTCAATGCCGTGACGACCGTAACCGTGCATATCGCGGCGCTGCTCGTGGGCGACCAGGAGTTCGACAGTCCGAAGACGCTATCGGCCTTCGCGCTTGGCCTTGTCCTGTTCGCGGTGACGCTTGCCCTCAACATTCTGGCGATGCGGATCGTCCGCAAGTATCGGGAGCAGTACGAATGACGGACACTGCGGTTCCCTCGGTGGCGACCTCGCGCCATACCACGGTCGAAGCGCGCCAGCGTCTCGAGAAGCGCTACGCGTCGGAGCGCCGGTTCAAGTATCTCGGGATGGCCGCCCTTTCGTTCGCCATCGGCGCGCTTTTCCTTCTCCTGTGGACGATCCTGTCCAACGGCGCGACAGCATTCGTCCAGACGCACATCCGGCTCGAAGTAAGTTTCGATCCGGCCATCGTCGATCCGGACGGCAAGCGGGATCCGGCAGCTTTCCGGCAGGCGAACTGGGCGGCAGTCGTTCGGGCGGCGCTGCAGGAGAAGTTCCCGGACGTGCGCGGACGATTGCCGCTGCGTCATCTCGATGCGCTTCTGTCCGACGGCGCGCAGATCGAGCTTCTCCGGATGATCACCGAAGATCCCGGCTTGCTCGGACAGCGTCGCGAGGTCTGGCTTCTGACGTCGTCCGACGTCGACATGATCCAGAAGGGCCATTCCGCGCGGGATGTGCCGGAAAGTTCCCGTCGTGTGAACGACGCCCAGCTCGGCTGGCTCGACAAGCTTGCGGCAGAGGGGCGCCTGGAGAAGCGCTTCAACGCCCGGTTCTTCACTTCGGCGGACAGCCGGCAGCCGGAACTTGTCGGTGTCTGGGGCGGTGTCGTGGGCTCGTTCCTGACGCTCGGCATCACGCTGTTGCTTGCCTTCCCGATGGGGGTCGCCGCGGCGATCTATCTCGAGGAGTACGCGCCGAAGAACCGGTTCACGGATCTCATCGAAGTCAACATCAACAATCTGGCGGCGGTACCGTCGATCGTTTACGGCCTGCTCGGTCTGGCGGTGTTCCTCCAGTTCTTCGGCATGCCCCGCTCGGCGCCCGTCGTCGGCGGCGTGGTGCTCGCATTGATGAGCCTTCCCATCATCATCATCGCGGCGCGCGCCGCACTTCGCTCCGTGCCGCCGTCGATACGCGAGGCGGCGCTCGGCATCGGCGCTTCGAAGATGCAGGCGATTTTCCACCATATCCTTCCGCTTGCCATGCCGGGCATCATGACCGGGACGATCATCGCGCTGGCGCACGCACTCGGCGAAACCGCACCCCTCCTGATGATCGGGATGGTCGCTTTCGTCGTCGACATTCCGACCGGCCCGCTTTCGCCCTCGACGGTGTTGCCGGTGCAGATCTTCATGTGGGCGGATAATCCGGAGCGCGGCTTCGTCGAGAAGACGTCGGCTGCGATCATGACGCTGCTCGTGTTTCTCCTTCTGATGAATGCGGTCGCAATCTGGCTGCGCAAAAAATTCGAAAGACGGTGGTAGGCCATGGACGCAACAGTCTCGACACAGATCGTCACCAAAGCCGCAATCCCGGACAAATCGCCAACGATGAAAGTTGTCGCGAAGGGCGTGAATGTCCATTACGGGGAAAAGCATGCTCTCAAGGCCGTCAATATCGGCATTCGGGAGAATCAGGTCACCGCGTTCATCGGTCCGTCCGGATGCGGGAAATCGACGTTTCTCCGTTGCATCAACCGGATGAACGACACGATCGCGTCCTGCCGAGTGTCGGGTGATCTTCGCCTCGACGGGCAGGACATCTACGACAAGTCCATCGATGTCGTGCAATTGCGTGCGCGTGTCGGCATGGTGTTCCAGAAGGCGAATCCGTTCCCGAAGTCCATCTTCGAGAACATCGCCTACGGCCCGAAGATCCACGGTCTTGCCACCACGCGGTCCGAGTTCGAGGAAATCGTCGAAAAGTCGCTGCGCGGTGCCGGGCTTTGGGAAGAGGTCAAGGATCGTCTCGACGACCCGGGCACCGGCCTGTCCGGCGGCCAGCAGCAGCGTCTCTGCATCGCGCGTGCGATCGCGGTTTCGCCAGAAGTCATCTTGATGGACGAGCCGTGTTCCGCACTGGATCCCATCGCGACGGCACATGTCGAGGAGCTGATCGACGGGCTCAAGGCGGACTATACGATCGTCATCGTCACGCACAACATGCAGCAGGCTGCCCGCGTGTCCCAGCGTACCGCGTTCTTCCATCTCGGCACGCTCGTCGAGGAAGACGATACGGCGACGATCTTCACGAACCCGCGCGACGAGCGCACGCAGGGTTACATCACCGGCCGCTACGGCTGACCGAGGCAGGAGAGGCCGACATGGCAAACGAACACATCGTCAAATCCTATGACGAAGAACTCAAGCGGCTCACCAATCTGCTCGCGCGGATGGGCGGGCTCGTCGAATCGCAGATCGCCACGGCGATCCAGGCAGTCGTGCAGCGGGACGCCGAGCTTGCGGCCACGGTCGTCAGCACCGACGTGAAGGTCGACGATCTCGAACGCGAGATCGACGATCAGGTGCTGCGCGTCATGGCGCTGCGCCAGCCGGTGGCGAGCGACCTGCGGCTCGTTCTCGGCGCGTTGCGCATCGGCGCCGATCTCGAGCGTGCGGCGGATTACGCGAAGAACGTCGCGAAGCGGGCGAGCGTGCTGGCGCAAGTGCCGCCGTTGCGGCCGGTCCATTCGATCCCGAGGATGGGGGCGATGGTCCGCGAGATGCTCAAGGACGTTCTCGATGCCTTCGCCGAAAAGGACCTTGTCAAGGCGGTTTCGGTCTGGAACCGGGACGAGGAACTCGACGAGATGTATTCTTCCCTGTTCCGCGAACTCCTGACGTACATGATGGAGGACCCGCGGAATATCTCCGGTTCGACGCACCTCCTGTTCATCGCGAAGAACATCGAGCGGATCGGCGACCACACGACGAACATCGCGGAAACGATCCATTTCCTCGTCAAGGGTGTTCCGCTTCGCGAGGCCCGCCCGAAGGGCGACGCATCGAGTTTCGCCGTCGTGACGGCCGACGCGAAGAAGGCATAGGGAGGACGATTTGAAACCACATCTTCTGATCGTCGAAGACGAGGCGGCACTCGTCGAGCTCCTCCGCTACAATTTCGAGAAGGAAGGATTCCGCGTTTCCGTCGCCACCGACGGCGAGGCGGCGCTCGTCGCCGTCGCGGAAGCCAAGCCGGATCTCGTCATCCTCGACTGGATGCTTCCGCACGTATCCGGGCTCGAAGTCTGCCGGCAGGTCCGTCGCAAGGCCGATACGAGAGACCTTCCGGTCATCCTGCTGACGGCCCGCGGCGAGGAGAGCGACCGGATCCGCGGTCTCGAGGTCGGTGCCGACGACTATGTCGCGAAGCCGTTCAGCCCGTCCGAACTGATCGCGCGGGTACGCGCGGTTCTCCGCCGCTCGAAGCCATCGACGGCACAGGATCTGCTGACGTTCGGCGACCTTGTCATGGATCTTTCGGCGCATCGCGTGCTGCGCTCCGGCAGGCCGATCCATCTCGGCCCGACGGAGTTCCGCCTGCTTCGCTTCCTCCTCGAACGGCCGGGCCGGGTCTATAGCCGCGAGCAGCTGCTCGACGCCGTCTGGGGGCGCGACATCTATGTCGAGCCGCGTACGGTCGACGTGCACATCCGGCGGCTGCGCAAGGCGATCAACTCGCCGGGCGACTCCGACCTGATCCGGACGGTCCGTTCCGCCGGGTACTCGCTCGATGAAAGCGCCGACGCCTGAGGTTTTGAATTGGGTGGCGTAGTGCGGGTATCCCGATATGATATGCGGCATGACGAAGCCGCATCTGACGCCCAATCCCGAACGACTTAGCGCGACGGCCCAGCGCGCCGCGATCGGGGCCGGAAAACTCGATTCCGAAACCCTCGTCCGGGAATGCCTTTCGCGCATCGACGAGCGCGAGAAGGACGTGCGCGCGTGGGTCCATGTGGAACGCAGGGAAAGCCGCGGCAGGGCGGCGGCCCTCGACAGGATTCCCCGCACGCAGCCGCTTCACGGCATTCCGGTCGGCATCAAGGACCTGATCGATACGGCCGGCATGCCGACAAGCTACGGCTCGCCGATCTACAAGGGGCATCAGCCGAAATCCGACGCCGCCTGCGTGAAGAAGCTTGTCGCCGGCGGTGCGGTGCCGCTCGGCAAGACGGTGACGACCGAGTTCGCGTATTTCTCGCCAGGCCCCACGCACAATCCCCATCTTCGGGGATACACGCCGGGCGGATCGTCGTCCGGCTCGGCGGCTGCCGTCGCCGACTTCCAGGTCCCGATCGCGCTGGGAACGCAGACGGCCGGTTCGGTGATCCGGCCCGCGGCGTTCTGCGGGGTCGTCGGCTACAAAGGAACCTATGGCTGGACCGACATGACGGGCATCAAGCCGCTGTCGCCGGCCCTCGACACGCTCGGCGTGTTCTGCCGCGCGGTTTCCGATCTCGAGCTTGTCCGGCGCGCACTGGTCGGCATTCCGCCGAACGGGCAGGGTACGGGCGAACGCAAGCCGCCGCGCATCGCCGTCTGCCGCACGCCTTACTGGGCCGAAGCGGATGCCGAGACGAACGCCCTTTTCGAGCGCGTCGTCGGCAAGCTGATCAAGTCGGGCGCGTCGTTCGGTTCGTTCGATCCGGACGAGGCCTGGAACGGGCTGAACGACGCGCAGCTTTCGATCATGATGCGCGAGGCGACCAAGGCGCTTGCCAAGGAAAGGACCGAACATCCGGGCCTGCTTTCGGCCCGGCTGGCTGAACTTCTTGAGGACGGCGACAAGGTCGGGATCCAGGAGGAAACAGCGGCGAAGGCGCTCGCGACCAGGTGCCGGAACCGCCTGGCCCAGGTCTGGCGGGACTTCGATCTGATCCTGGCCCCGGCAGCACCGGGTGCCGCGCCAAAGGGGATCGAGCGTACCGGCGACCCGGTGTTCAACCGCATGTGGACGCTGCTCGGCAATCCCTGCATCGCCCTGCCGGCAGGCAAGTCGGACAACGGGCTGCCGCTGGCGATCCAGCTGGTCGGCCCGCACAACGAAGACAATGCGCTCATCGCGCATGCGATGTGGATCGAGGCGCAGCTCGCCGCCTGAGCGGAACCGGCTATCCGGCCGACGGGAGCCGCAGATGGCAGGCGACCTGGTGGCCGGGCGAAAGTTCCCGGATCGGCGGTTCCTCGACCTTGCAGCGCGCTTCCGCATAGGGGCAGCGTGTATGGAAGCGGCAGCCGGGCGGCGGGTTGATCGGCGAGGGCACGTCGCCGGTCAGGATGATCCGCTTCTTCTTCAGGCGCGGGTTCGGCTGCGGTGCCGCCGAAAGCAGCGCCTCTGTGTAGGGATGCTGCGGCCGGGAAAAGATCGTCTTCCGATCGGCGATCTCGACGATCTTGCCCAGATACATCACCGCGACGCGATGGCTGATATGCTCGACGACGGCAAGGTCGTGGGCCACGAACAGGAACGAGACGCCGAACTCCGCCTGGAGATCCGTCAGCAGATTGATGACCTGCGCCTGGACGGAAACGTCGAGTGCGGAAACCGGTTCGTCCGCGACGATCAGCTTCGGGCGGACGGCCAGCGCCCGGGCGATGCCGAGGCGCTGGCGCTGGCCGCCTGAAAATTCGTGCGGATATTTCGACATCTGCTCGGGCCGCAGGCCGACCTTTCCGAACAGCCAGGCGACGCGCTCGCGTGCTTCCGCCCCGGTCGCGATGCCATAGTTCGTCAGGGGTTCGGCGACGATCTCGCCGGCCGAAAGACGCGGGCTGAGCGAGGAATAGGGATCCTGGAAGACGACCTGAAGATCGCGCCGGTGGGGCCACATCGCCGACCGGCTCAGCGAGTCGATCCGCTTGCCCATCAACCGGACGGTGCCCGACGTCGGATCGACAAGCTTCAGGATCGCCTTGCCGGCCGTCGACTTGCCGCAGCCGGACTCGCCGACCAGACCCAGCGTTTCGCCCGCGTCGACATGGAACGTGATCCCGTCGACGGCATGGACGGTCGCGACCTCGCGGCCGAACATCCCGCCCCGGATCGGATAGTGCTTCTTCAGATCGACGACTTGGAGAAGGGGGGCCGTCATCGCGGCGGCTCCGGCAGGACTTCGCTCTGCCAGCAGGCGGCAAGATGGTCGGGCGCCTTGAGTTCGAGTGGCGGAGCGGTTTCGCGACATTTGGGCAACACGTAGGTGCAGCGCTCGGCGAAGGCGCAGCCGGCAATGGGCTGGGTGAGGCGCGGCACGATGCCCGGAATCTCGATCAGGCGGGGGCGGCTGCCGCCTGAGCTCTCCTCACCGCCGAGCCGGGGGATCGAACCCATCAGCCCCAGCGTGTAGGGGTGGCGCGGGCGATCGAAGAGCGACCCGACCGGGGCTTCCTCGACCTTGCGGCCTGCGTACATGACCACGACGCGCTGCGCAGTCTCGGCGACGACCCCCAGATCGTGCGTGATCAGGACGATCGCGGCTCCGATCTTCCGCTTCAGTTCGAGCATCAGGTCGAGAATCTGCGCCTGGATCGTCACGTCGAGGGCCGTCGTCGGCTCGTCCGCGATCAGGACCTTCGGATTGCAGGCCAGCGCCATTGCGATCATCACGCGCTGTCGCATGCCGCCGGAAAGCTGGTGCGGGTACTCGTTCGCACGGCGCACGGGCTCGGGGATGCGGACGAGTTCGAGCATTTCGACCGCACGGTTCTGTGCGGCATCCGCGGACAGGTTCTGGTGAAGCTCGAGCGTCTCGGCGATCTGCTTGCCAACCGTGAGAACCGGATTGAGGCTCGTCATCGGCTCCTGGAAGATCATCGAGATCTCGTTGCCGCGGATCCGGCGCATCTCCTCTTCGCTCGCCGCGAGAAGGTCGCGCCCTTCGAAGCGGATCGAACCGGAGACGATCCGCGCGGGCGGTGAAGGAAGCAGGCGAAGCACCGACATCGCCGTGACCGACTTGCCGCACCCGCTTTCGCCGACCACGGCGAGCGTCTCGCCCGCGCGCACGGAGTAGGAAACGCCATCGACCGCGCGGACGATGCCGTCGCTCGTGAAGAAGTAGGTGCGGAGATCCTCGATCTCGAGAAGTGCCGGTTCGGCCATTTTTCCGCTCACATCTGCCTCGCCAGGCGCGGATCGAGCGCGTCGCGCAGGCCGTCGCCGAGCAGGTTGATGGCGAGGACCGTCAAGGAAAGGAACGCGGCCGGGATCAGGATCAGCTGCGGGCGCACCTGGAAGATGGCGCGTCCCTCGGCGATGATGTTCCCCCATGTCGGGATCGATGGCGGCAGGCCGGCTCCGATGAAGGACAGGATCGCCTCCGTGATGATGGCCGAGGCGCAGATATACGTGGCCTGCACGAGGACGGGCGCGATCGTGTTGGGCAGGATGTGCCGCAGCAGGATGCGCGGGGTCGATGTGCCGGCGGCGATAGCGGCTTCGACGAAGGGCTGCTCGCGCAGGCCGAGCACGACGCCCCGTACGAGCCGGGTCACGCGCGGCACTTCGGCGATCGCGATGGCGAGGATCACGTTCTCCAGGCTGGCCTTCGTCAGGGCCATCAGCGCGATCGCGAGAAGCACGGACGGGATCGACATCAGGCCGTCCATGACGCGCATCAGGATCGCGTCGATCCAGCGGCTGAAGCCCGACACCAATCCGAAGAACAGCCCGGACAGGACCGCGGCGGCCGCGACGGCGAACCCGACGAAAAGCGAAGCCCGGGCGCCGTAGATCACCCGGCTGTAGACGTCGCGCCCTAGCGCGTCCGTTCCGAACCAGAACTGGTCGGAGGGCGGCCGCAGCCGGCGGATCGGGGAAAGTGCGGCCGGATCGACGGTCCCGAGCCATGGTGCGAGCATCGCGATGCCGACCATCGCCGCGATGAGCCCGCCGCCCAGAGCGATCGAAAGATTGCGCCGCCACCACGCGCGGCGGCGTCCCTGCAACTGGGCTTCGGTGGCCGGTGCGACGAGCGTCAGCGCCATGCCGGCCTCAATACCGGATGCGGGGGTCGAACAGCGAGTAGCTGAGGTCGACCAGCAGGTTTATGAGGACGTAGACGAACGAGAACATCAGGATCACGCCCTGGATGATCGGATAGTCGCGCCGCAGGATCGCGTCGACCGTCATGCGGCCGAGCCCCGGGATCGCGAACACGCTTTCGGTGACGACGACACCGCCGATCAGCAGCGCCACGCCAATGCCGACGACCGTCACGATCGGTACGGCGGCATTCTTCAGCGCGTGCCGGAGCAGGACCTTGTCCGTGCCGAGGCCTTTGGCGTTCGCGGTCCGGATATAGTCCTGGCTGAGGACGTCGAGCATCGCGGCGCGCGTCATGCGCGCGATCAGGGCGATGTAGATCGTCCCGAGCGCAAGCGAGGGCAAGATGAGTTGGCGCAGGAACGGCCAGAAACCTTCGCGGATGGATACGAAGCCCTGGACGGGTAGCCAGTCCAGTTCGATCGAGAAGAGAAAGATCAGCACGTAGCCGAGAACGAAGACCGGCACCGAGAAGCCGAGCACCGCGAACATCATCACGACCCGGTCGAGCCAGCCGCCGGCCCTGGCCGCGGCGAGCACGCCAAGCGGAATGGCGACGGAGACGGAGAGAAAGATCGTCGTCAGCGAAAGCGAGATCGTCGCTTCCAGGCGCTGCCCGATGAGTGTCGATACGGGCAGGCTGGAGAAGATCGAAACGCCAAGATCGCCCTGGAGAATGGCGAACAGCCATGTCGAGAAGCGCACCAGGAACGGCTCGTTGAGTCCGAGCTGCTGGCGGATCTTCTCGATGTCGTCGACGGTGGCGAGATCGCCGGCGATGACCGCGGCCGGATCGCCGGGCGAAAAATAGAGCAGCGAGAAGACGAAAAGGGCCACCACCCCCATGACGGGGATGGTGGCCAGAATGCGTCGGACGATATAGGCGAACACGCTTGCGTAACCCGATCTATATCGTCCGTCGTTTCGTCAGCGCTTGTCGACGTTCCAGAAGAACGGGACCGGCGAGATGACGATGCCCGTCACGTTCTTCCTGAAGGCGGTCGGTTGCTGGAACTGCCCGGTCGTGACATAGGGCACTTCCTTGACGGCGTTCTCCTGGATCTGGCGGGCGATCGCCACCTGATCGGCAGGCGTCGCGGCCGCGAGCCAGCGGTCGCGCAGCGATTCGGCCGTCGCGTCCGTCGGCCAGCCGGGCCATGCGGCCGCACCGTGGCCGCGCAGTGGTGCATGCAGCGCCGGGTTCACCAGATCGGGGCCGACCCACCAGGTGTGGAAGATCGACCAGCCGCCCTGATCGGCCGGATTGCGGCTCGCCCGGCGGGCAAGAACGGATCCCCAGTCGGTCGCGACGAGTTCGACATTCATCCCGAGCCGCTTCAGCAGGTCCTCGGTGACGAGGCTCTGGACGTGGTTCGTCGGAATGTCGGTCGGCGAGATGATGATGACCTTCTCGCCCTTGTAGCTCGACTCCTTGAGCATCGCCTTCGCCCGGTCGAGATTGCCGGCGAGTGCGGCCGCCCCGACGTCACTCGAAAGCGGTGTTCCGCAGGGGAATACCGACTTGCACTCCTTGTAGTATTCCTTGCTGCCCGCAATCGCCTGCAGATAGTCCGACTGGTTGACGGCCATCTGCACGGCCTGACGGACCTTCGCATCGTTGAAGGGCGCATGGAGGTGGTTGAAGCGCAGCATCGCGATCGAGCCCATCGGATCGATCTGCTCGAGCGAGATGTCGCGGTTGCGCGCAAGCTGCGGCATCAGGTCGAACAGCGGCTGTTCCAGCCAGTCGACCTCGCCCTGGGTGAGGGCGGCGGCGGCGACGGCACCGTCGGGAATGATGCGCCACTCGACCCGGTCGACCTTGACCACTTTGCCGCCGGCTGCCCACGAAGGCGGCTCGCTGCGCGGCTTGTAATCGGTGAACTTCTCGTAGACGGCCTTCTGGCCGGGCACCCACTGGTCGCGCAGGAAGCGGAACGGACCCGAACCGGTCGCGTCCTGGATCGGCGTCGCCGGATCGGTGTTCGCGATGCGCTCCGGCATGATGAACGGAACCTGGCTCGACAGCTTGCCGAGCGCGTCGATCATCAGCGGGAACGGCTTGGTGAGGCGGATCGCGAAAGTCAGTTCGTTGACGACGTCATAGCCGGCGACGGCCGCGGCAAGCGTCTGGCCGAAGCTGTCGCGCGCCGACCAACGGCGGACCGACGCGGCGGCATCGGCGCCACGCACGGGCGTGCCGTCATGGAACTTCATGCCGGACCGCAGGGTGAACTCCCAGCGCAAGCCGTCGGGGCTGGTCGACCACTTGTCGACCATCTGCGGCTGGATCTTGAAGTTCGCGTCTGTCGCGAAAAGCGTGTCGTAGACCAGATAGCCGTGATTGCGCACGACGTATCCGGTCGTCGCGACCGGATCGATCGCGGGCAGATTCGAGTGCGGAATGAAGCGCAGCACTTTCTGCTGCGCATTCGCGTCTCCGACCATGCCGAAGCCGGCGGCAAATGCCGCCAGCGCGGTCACGGCCGCGAGCCGTTGGAATGCGTTTTTCATGTTTTCGGTCCTCCGATGTCGCCCCGTTCGCCGTTCATCGGGCGATACGCGAGCCGATCAAGTGCACCCAAAGTGCCAAAAGCATGCCACAGACCGCGGGCGCGTCAAACCACTTGCGCGGCCGCCGGCCGGAACGGACCGGGATCGAGCGGATGGATCGGGCGGGCCACATGCCGGTAGACGAGCTTCGAATTGTCCGATGTCGTGACGCCTTCACCATCGAGGGTAAAGGTTGCGCGGGCCAGCGGCGCAAAACCCGCCCGGTAGTGGATACGCGATTTCAGCAGCAGGAAGCGCTGGCGGGTCGGATCGATCCCGTTCGCCGTGAAGATGCCCGTATCCCAAGGCTCGTGATGGCGGGAAACAACGACGATCCGCATGCGGCCGGTATCGAGGACGGCGGTCGGTCCCGTATTGACCAGTACGCCCGTGTACATCGGTCCTTCCACGCGCCACGTGCCGTCGGCAAGATTGCGGACCGTGCCGGAAACCCGAAGCGGCCGGCCGGGAAGGCCAATCGACGGCATGTCGCACTTGCCGCCCAGTTCGAGCGCAACGCGGGCACCAAGCCCGGCCGCCTGCATCGCCGCGACTGCGGCCGGGTCCCAGACCGTCGCGACCGCGACGTCGTCGAGCTCCTGCCGCAGAACTTCGGCGATCGCGGTCATGACGTCGGACGTTCCGCCCGATCCGACATTGTCGGCATGGTCGAGAAGGACGATGGGCGATGCGTTGACTTCCTTGGCGCGCGCGACGGTCGCCGCGATCGGAGCATGGACATGCGTGAACTGTTCCCGGGCCTGCCATGTCGCGTCGAGAAGCGTCTGGGTCGCGGCGACGGCCTTCGATCGGTCGCCGTCGGCGACGACGATCGCGGAATTTCCGGCGATCGGGATATCCGCCATGGGGAAGCCGCCGAAGACCGTCGCGCACAGGATGCCCGGCCGGGTTTCCATCTCGGCGGCCAGTTCCTGGAGCTGCTTCATCGGGGCATCGGCCGTGCCCTGCCGCAGCGTCTGCGAAAGCAGGGGCAGGCGTCCCCAGGCCATGACCGGGCGGCATTTGCCGTCGATCGCGTCGAGCACGACCCTGCCGACGCGCTCAGCGACCTCGTACATGTCGATATGCGGGTAGGTCTTGTATCCGATCATTGCCGTGCAGTTCGCGACCATCTCGACGGACAGGTTGGCGTGCAGGTCGTAGGTGACGGCGATCGGAAGATCGGGATGTCGTGCGCGGATGCGCGCCAGCAGCGTGCCTTCGCCGTCGATCGTGTGCTCGCAGACCATCGCGCCATGAAGGTCAAGGAGCGCTCCATCGCATCCCGAGTCGATCGCCGCAAGAATCCGCCCGGCGAGGTGTTCGTAGGCCTGCTCGGTGACGAGGCCGCCCGGCATCGCTTCGGCGGCGACCGGTGTCACGATCTCCGCACCGCGCGCCCGTGCGAGCTTCATGTAGGCCGCAAGCGGCATCGAGGTGTTCTCGTAGGCGCCGACGACATCCGCGTCGTATTGCAGGCCCCATTGCCCGAAGCGTTCCAGATCGGTCACGATCGGCGAGAACGTGTTGGTTTCGTGCTTGAGCATTGCGAGGACGAGGCGCATCGAGCGGGCTCTTTCGGAATCGGCGGCGGACGTGCGAGCATAGCGTCCCCGTCCGGAGTCACAAATGACCGATCTCGCCCTGCTTTCCGCTTCCGAGCTCCTGTCCGGATATGCGCGCAAGCGTTTCTCGCCGGTCGAGGTGGCGAAGGCCTGTTTTGCGCGCATCTCCCGCCTCGATCCGGCCCACAACGCGTTCTGTCTCGTCGACGAAGAGTCGGCGATCGCGTCGGCAAGGGAATCGGAAGCGCGGTGGGTGCGCGGAGAGCCGAAAGGAACGCTCGACGGCGTTCCGGCGACGATCAAGGATCTGCTGCTGACGGCCGGTTGGCCGACCCTGCGCGGGTCCAGGCTTGTCGAGCGCGATCAGGCATGGACCGAAGACGCGCCAGCGGTCGCGCGGCTGCGCGAGCGCAATGTCGTTCTGCTCGGCAAGACGACGACCCCGGAGTTCGGCTGGAAGGGGATCGGGGATTCACCACTGACCGGCATCACCCGGAACCCCTGGGATCCGGGGAAAACGGCAGGAGGGTCGTCGGCAGGTGCGGCCGTCGCCGCGGCCCTCGGCATGGGCGTGCTCCATATCGGGACGGATGGCGGCGGGTCGATCCGCATGCCGGCCGGATTTTGCGGAATTTTCGGCCTGAAGCCGACCTATGGCCGCGTGGCGGCCTATCCCGCTTCGCCGGCGGGCCTGCTCGCACATATCGGCCCGATGACCCGCGGCGTCGAGGATGCCGCGCGGATGATGGAAGCGATCGCGCGACCGGACGTGCGCGACGTCTTCTCGCTTCCGCCGGACGAAGGTTCCTGGCTGCTCGATCTCGAGAAGGGCGTGGCGGGGCTCCGGATCGGATTCAGCCCGCGGCTGGGAACCGCCATGGTCGATCCGGAAATCGCGGCGGCGGTCGAGGCCGCTGCGCGCCTGTTCGCCGAACTGGGCGCGATCGTCGAGCCGGCGGAGCCCGAAATGGGCGATGTCCGCGACGTGTTCTACCGTCTGTGGACGGCCGGCCTTGCCCGGCCGCTCCAGGCCTATTCCCGGGACCGCTGGCGCGAGTGCGATCCCGGACTGGTCGCCACGACCGAAGCGGGGATGGCGCTTTCCGCGCAGGACTATCTGGCGGCCGATGCCGCACGCGTACGCGCGACGGAAGCCATGGCGCGCTTCCATCGAAGCTACGACCTTCTCCTGACTCCGCAATTGCCGATCACGGCCTTCGCCGCAGGGCAGGATGTGGCGACCCCGGATCAGCGCTACTGGATCGACTGGACGCCTTTCACCTACCCGTTCAACATGACGCGTCAGCCGGCGGCGAGCGTTCCGGCCGGCCTGCACTCAAACGGTCTGCCGATGGCGTTCCAGCTTGTCGGGCGCCACTACGAAGACCGTCTCGTGATGCGTGCCGCACGGGCATTCGAGCGTGCGCGACCCTGGAAGCTGCCCGCGTCGTGAACGAGGGTTCGACATGGCGCCGCTGACAGGCCGTCGCGGCGTGATGGCGCTTGCCGCGACCCAGATCGCCGGATGGGGGTCCACGTACTTCATTCCGGCAATGCTCGTCGCGCCGATCTCGGCCGAACTCGACATCCGGCCGCCCGTAGTGTTCTCGGGCGTGACCATCCTGCTCGTCGTCGGCGCCTTTCTCGGGCCGTGGGTCGGCCGCCAGGTCGATCGCGACGGACCGCGGAAGATAATGGCTCTTGGTTCGGCGCTGATGGCGGCGGGCCTTTGCGCCCTCGGCTTTTCCCAAGGGATCGCGACCTACGTGCTGGCTTGGGCGATCATGGGGCTGGGCACGCCGATGGTCCTAATCCAGACGCCCTTCGCCGCCGCCGCACTTCTGGTGCCGGGGGGTGCACGCCGCGCCATCGGCTTGATGACGTTGATCGGAAGCCTGACGACAGTTCTTTTCTTGCCGGCGATGGCCTGGCTCGATGGGGCGCTTGGATGGCGCGGCATCTGCTTCTTGTTCGCGGCCGTCCAGCTGGTCCTGTGCCTGCCGCTGCATGCAGCGATCGCCGCGCGACCGGTCGCGCGGGACGATCCGGGAAGCTCGCCCGGCGCCGAGGCCGGCGGCATCGGCGATCCTGTCCTGCGGCGCCAGGCGTTCTGGACGATGGCCGTGGCGTTCTCCTGCATCGGGTTCGTCACATGGGGGCTGCCGCTCCACCTCGTCGAGATATCGCGCGCCTTCGGCCAGTCGGCCGCCGTCTCGGTGGCGGCCGGGGCCATTCTGGGACCGGCCCAGATGGCCGCGCGCGCAATCGAGACCGCCTTCGGCCAGCGGATCCCGATTCTCGACATCGGCTCCATCAGCCTTGCGGTGATCGCCGCCGCGCTGTTGCTGCCGCTCCTGCTCGGCGGAACGTCAACATCGATCATGCTGATGGTGATCGGCTATGGGCTCGGGGCGGGCGTGAACACGATCGTCCGGGCGGTGGCGCCGCTCGTCGTCTTCGGGCGCGCGGGTTACGCCACGGTTCTCGGGAAGATGGGGCTGCCGATGAACCTGGTCTTCGCGACCGCACCGTTCGTGATCGCCGCGGCCATCGAGGCGGGCGGGCCGGCGGCAGGCGTCGCGCTCTGTGCCGTCGCCACGCTCGTTTCGCTGGCGGGGATGCTCGTTCTCCGCCGGATTGCCGGCGGCCTGATGCTTCAGTAAAGCGACGTCGCGACCCGCGCCGGAAGTTCGGCATCGTAGGCGCGCCCGTCGAAACGGTCCTTGCTAAGCGCTTCGAGGATTTCACCCGTGCTCGGCAGCGTCTCGCGCGCAAGATGCTTGCCGGGATTCCAGAGATCGGCGCGCACGACGGCGCGCGAGCACTGGAAATAGACGCGTTCGATCGTCACGACGAGGACGGAACGCGGCGGCTTGCCGTCGACCGAGAAACGATCGAGAAGCGCCGGATCGACGGAGATCTTCGCCCGGCCGTTGATGCGCAATGTCTCGCCGATGCCAGGAATCAGGAAAAGCAGCGCGACGCGCGGATCGGCGACGATGTTGCGCAGCGTGTCGATGCGGTTGTTGCCGCGCCTGTCGGGCAGCAGGAGCGTATGGGAGCCCTCGACCGTAACGAAGCCGGCGACATCCCCGCGCGGGCTAACGTCGAGACCTTCCGTTCCCGCACTCGCCAGTGCCACGAACGGTGCCGCTTCGACGAACGCACGATAATGCGCGTTGAGATGGTCGATTTCCTTGTCGATGGATCGGGGAACAGCCTTGCCGTAGATGGCCTCCAGCCGCGCCAGGTCCGTCACGTCATGGGGATTCGTCATTCGGGGCTCCATTGGAGCAGGGCGCGGGCCGTGATGGCCGCATGGGCGAGAACATGAAACCGGTTCTCGTTCAGGATCGCCGCGATCTCGGCCCGGGTAAACCGGACCAGTTCCTGTTCCTCGAGGTCGCCGGAATTGGGTTCGGCAACCGGCCGGCAGTTCCTTGCGATGAACATGTGGCACATGGCACCCCGGACATTGGCGCCCGTCAGGTACGAGCCGATCGCCTCGATCGACGCCGCCGAATGCCCGGTTTCCTCGAGCAGTTCGCGCCGCGCGGCTTCGGCGGGCGTCTCGCCCGCATCGATGCCGCCGCCGGGGAATCCGATCACGATCTCGCCCGCACCGTGCCGGTAGCTCCGGATAGCGAGCACGCGCCCGTCTTCCAGAATCGGGAACAGCATCGAATAGTCCGGAAGCAGGACGCGATGGAAGCTCTCGACGATCCGACCGTTGGGCAACTCGATCCGGTCGTCGATCACGCGCACCCAAGGCGGCGACGCGTAGACCTCGCGCGACGACAGCGTTTTCCAGAGACGCAGGTCCTTCATGCGGGCGCCCTCAGCCCGGAAGGGCGGCCGACCAGGGGCTCATCGGGTCGGACATTCCCGTCCGGCCGCCGGTCGCCGGATCGATGAGCACGGCCGACGGGCACGCGTAACTCGCCGGGAAGACCGTGTGCTCGGCGGCCCGGACCTGGAACCGTGCGGCGAGTGCGGTCTGGATGTCGATCGGCAGGCGCGGGTCATACTCGACGAGATCGCCGCCCGACACGTCGATGCGCGGCTGGTGGAACGCGGTCTCGAGATCCATCCCGTGGTCGACGACGAACGAAAGCAGCTGCGCGACGGACGGAAGGATGCGCCGCCCGCCCGATGCGCCGATCGAGATCCATGGCTTGCCGTCCTTCGACACGATCGTCGGGCACATGTTCGTGAGCGGACGCTTGCCCGGCGCCAGCGAGTTGGGCCGGCCCGGGCGCGGATCGAACCACATGATGCCGTTGTTCATCAGGATGCCGGTCCGCGGCAGGACGAGGCGACTGCCGAACGACGACAGCAGCGTCTGCGTGAGCGCCACGACATTGCCGTGCCGGTCGACGACGTTGAGATGCGTCGTGCTCGTCGCCGGGCCTTGTGCAGCGGGCGTGCCGGCGAGGCGCTCGGCATAGGCCTGCTGGAGTGCTTCGGAATAGGCGACGAAGCTGGCGGCATCGACGCCGAAGGGGCGGAACAGCATCGGGCTCAGGAGTTCGAGTACACGCGCAAGCGTCGGACCGGCTGTCCCGGCCGGCGCGCAGGCGAAATCCGCCCCGCGATAGCGCGCCATGAACGGCTCGACGAGACGGGCACGATAGCCGGCAAGATCGTCGCGCGTCATCACGCCGCCCAGCGCCTGGATGTCCTCGGCGATGTCGGCCGCCAGATTGCCCTCGTAGAAATCGCGCGCACCCTTGAGCTGGAGGCGCCGGATCGTCGCGGCGAGATTGCCCATGTCGAGATAACCCTGCGCCACGCCGCTCTCGGTCGACGGCGGCAGCCCGCCGGGCAGATAGATGTCGCGCGAGGACGGATAGCGATTGAGGTCGCGCGCACCGGCCGCAACCTTCAGGGTCGTCCAGAAATCGATCGGGAGACCGCGGTCGGCGAGGCGCGCCGCCGGTTCGAGGATCGTTTCCCACGGCATGGTGCCGAAGCGCTCGAGAGCGAGGGCAAGGCCGTCGACCTGACCGGGAACCGCGACCGACAGCGGCCCATGGACGTTCCGATTGCCTTCGACCTCCGGCCACCCGAAGAGATCGCCGCCTTGCCGTCCCGTCAGCGGGAAATGCTTCGGGTCGAGCTTGGCAGGGGCCTGTGGCCCGAAATCGATGACCTGCACCTTTCCGGTGTCCGCTGGGCGGTACATCAGGAAGCCGATGCCGCCGAGGCCGCTGTTCCAGGGTTCCGCCGTCGCGAGCGCAAAGGATGCCGCGACGGCCGCGTCGACGGCATTGCCGCCCTGTCCGAGGATATCGGCCCCGATCTCCATCGCGGCGCGGGCCTGCCCCGAAATGACGCCGCCGATCGCCGATCCTGCGCCGGGCTTGCGGATCGTCAGGTTCTGGACGCTGTGGGGACGCGGTCTCATCGTGTTTCGCTCCGGCGCAATAGGTCTTCGAGAATGCGCTTCACCTTAACGACTTCCGTCGCCGAATAGGAGGCCAGACATGCGCGTTCGTGCGCTTTTGCCCGCACGAGGAGCGGCCGCACCTTCTTCTTCCCTTCGGCGGAGATGCGGACAAGCGTACGCCGCCGGTCTGCGGGATCCGTGCGAAGCTCGACAAGCCGGGCGCGTGTCATACGGGCAAGCAGCTTCGTGAGCGTCGGTTGCTGGAAAAGGACGATCCGGGCGAGGGCGCCGACGCTGAGCGAGTCGCCGTCCGAAAGCGTGGCCAGGACGCGCCAGTTGGCGACCGAAAATCCATAGGGGCGCAACTGCCTGTGGAACTCCCGGCTGACCCTCTCGCTGGCGGCGGCAAGCAGGTAGGACAGGTATCCATCGACGAATTTCGGCATGCCCGAATTATATGCCGTTTCATGCAATCGAAAGAAGGGTTATGATTTCCGGCATGGGAGACACTCCGATACCAGCCGTCTATGCGACAGGCGAGGGTGCGCCGCTCGTGCTGCTGCACGGCGTCGGAACCGATCATCGGGCATTCCGGCCGCAATCGATCCGCCTTGCCCGTCGGTTCCGCGTTCTGGCGTGGGACATGCCCGGATACGGATGCTCGCCGCCGCTCGATCCGATGGACTGGAACGGGCTCGCCGATGCGTTGGCCCGCATGCTCGACCGCGCCGGAATCGACACTGCGCATGTTCTCGGCCATTCGATCGGCGGGATGGTCGCGCAGGTTTTCGCCGTCCGCCATGCGTCGCGGGTGCGCTCGCTGATCCTTTCGGCGACGAGCCCGGCCTTCGGGCGTCCCGACGGCGAATGGCAGCGCGAGTTCGTGCGCCAGCGGCTCGCCCCGCTCGAAACCGGCAAGAAGATGGCCGATCTTGCCGAAGCGACCGTCGAGAGCCTGATGGGGCCGAAAGCGAGTGCTGCGGCGCGCGCCTACGCGCAGACCTGCGTCGGCGAAGTTCCGGTCGCCGCGTTCGCAGCGGCGATCCGCCTGATCGTCACGTTCGACGGCAGGGCGGATCTGGCGCGGATCGCCTGTCCGACCCTGCTGCTGGCCGGATCGCACGACACGAACGCGCCGGTCGCGATGATGGAGAAGATGGCCCAGAAGATCCCCGGTGCGGTGTTCAAGGTTCTCTCCGACTGCGGGCATCTGGCCAACCTAGAAGACCCGGACGCGTTCGATGCCGTGGTCCTGGCGTTTCTCGATTCAGTGGAGCCCCGACATGCTTGACGAACTGCTCGACAGGGTCGCGACACTGGGGCGCGAGAAATTCGCGCCGCGTGCCGAGCGTTACGACCGGGAGGCGAGCTTCCCCTTCGAGAACTATGCCGATCTGCGCGAAGCCGGCCTGCTCGGCCTCTGCGTTCCGAAGCGGTATGGCGGCCTTGGTGCGGACTTCGCGACCTACTGCCGCGTGGCGGCCGAGATGGGACGCTGGTGCGGTGCGACCGCATTGACCTTCAATATGCACGCCTGTTCGGCTCTCTGGACCGGGCCGCTTGCCGACGATCTCGACATGACGGATGCGCAGCGCGCCGAACTGGAGAAGCTTCGCGCCGGCCACTATCGCCGGATCATCGAGGAGGGCGCCATCTACGCGCAGCCTTTCTCCGAAGGTTCCGCGGCGGCGGCGGGCAAGGCGCCGTTCGGCACGCTGGCTGCCAAGGCCGATGGCGGGTGGATCATCAACGGCAAGAAGATATTCGCGTCGCTGTCGGGCGCGGCCGACTACTACGGCATCCTGTGCACCGAAGATCGCGCGGACCGCTCGATGCGGGACACGCTCTACATGGCCGTTCCGAAGGAAGCGCCCGGCCTGACGATCACCGGCGACTGGGATCCGCTCGGGATGCGCGGAACGGTATCGCGCACGTTGATCCTGAAGGACGTGTTCGTCGCGGACGACGCGCAGCTTCTCCCGCGCGGGCTCTATTTCAAGGCGGCCTCCGCCTGGCCGCACATGTTCATGACGCTTTCGCCGACCTATATGGGCATCGCGCAGGCCGCCTACGATTTCACGGTCCAGTATCTGCGCGGCGAAACACCCGGCCAGCCGCCGATCAAGCGGCGCATGTATCCGACCAAGCAGATCGCCGTGGCGGAGATGTACATAAAACTCGCGCAGACGAGGGCCCTGTTCGAGCGGACGATCGACGCCGCCAAGGTCAATCCGTCGAAACGCGAGCGGCTGGATGCCTATGCCGCGCAGTACACGATCATGGAGAACGCGAACGACCTCTGTCGTCTCGCGATCCGGACGTGTGGCGGCCAGTCGATGCTGAAGTCGCTGCCTCTCGAACGGCTCTATCGCGACAGCCGTTGCGGTTCGCTGATGCTGCCTTGGACGGCCGAGTTGTGCCTCGACCGTCTCGGGCGCGAAGCGCTCTACGAAGCCGGCGAGACCGACGCGTGAGCGATATTTCGGTCTGGATCGAGCGGCACGCCGCACGTACGCCGGACAGGCCGGCCATCGTCTTCGAAGGCGCCACCTCCAGCTATCGTGCGCTTGCGGCGCGGATCGCGTTTCTGGCCGGCGTCCTTGCAGCCCGGGGGATCGTTGCCGGCGACCGTGTAGCGCTGCTGGCGACGAACCACCCCGACTATCTCGCGCTGCTGTTCGCGTGCGCGCGGCTTGGCGCAATTCTCGTTCCGCTGAACTGGCGCCTTGCGCCGGCGGAGCACGGCCAGATCTTTTCCGATGCGGAGCCGAAGCTCGCCATCGGCGAGCGCGCGTTCGCCGCCAACCTGCAGGGGCAAGCGACGCTCTGGCTCGACGAGCTGGATGCGCAGCAGAGCGGGCCGGTGGATCGCGCAGGCACGCCGGACCATCCGGTCCTTCTGGTCTATACGTCCGGCACGACCGGTCGCGCCAAGGGTGCAGTCCTGACGCAGGATGCACTGGCGTGGAACGCGGTGAACAGCCAGCACATGCACGACATGACGGCGGCCGACCGTATTCTCACGTTCCTGCCGATGTTCCATGTCGGCGGCCTCAACATCCAGTCGCTACCGGCACTGGCGCTTGGCGCCGAGATCGTCCTGATGCGCCGGTTCGAGCCCGGCGAGGCACTTGCGGCCATCGCGACGAGCCGGCCCACGCTGTCGCTGGTCGTTCCCGCCGTGATGATGGCGATGATCGCGCATCCGGACTGGGCCTCGACGGACATGTCCAGCCTGCGCATGCTTGGCGCCGGTTCGTCGATCGTGCCGGTGAAGCTGATCCGGGCCTTCCATGCGCGGGGGATTCCGGTTGCGCAGGTCTACGGCGCGACGGAAACGGCGCCGATCGCGATCTACCAGAAGCGCGACGACGCGCTCGCCAACGAAGGCTCGACCGGCCAACCGGCGCTCCATTGCGAGGCGAAGCTCGACCGTGGCGAAATCCTGATCCGCGGACCGAATGTCGCGAAAGGCTACTGGCGCGATCCGGAAGCGACGCGCGAGAGCTTCGCCGACGGCTGGTTCCGCACCGGCGACCTCGGGCGGATCGACGACAATGGGCATTGGTGGATCGACGAGCGCAAGAAGGACATGATCATCTCCGGCGGCGAGAACATCTATCCGGCCGAGATCGAGACGGTTCTGGGCTCGTACGCCGATGTCGCGGACTGTGCCGTCGTCGCCATGCCGGACGAGAAGTGGGGCGAGGTACCGGTCGCGTTCGTCGTGCGGCGGCCCGGAACGGAATTCGACGGCGAAATGCTGCGCGCGTTCCTCGACAGACGGCTCGCCCGATTCAAATGGCCCAAAGCGTTCCGGTTCGTCGAGGTGTTGCCGCGCAACGCGATGGGCAAGGTCCAGCGCTTCGCCTTACGCGCGCAGGCCCGCGAGCGCGGGGAATAGCCCGATCAGGCCGACCGCGACGATCTGGACCGCGATCGCGGCGAGGAGAAGGCCGAATATCCGGTTGAGGATGTTGAGACCCGTGCGGCCGAGCTGCCTGCCGATCGGGTCGGCCAACCGAAGCGTCGTCCAGACGACGATGCAGACCAGGGCTATGCACGCGATAACCCAGACGAGGTGCGAAAACTCGATGCTGCGCTTCGCCTCGATAATCGTCGAGGAAATCGAACCGGGCCCGACCAGCAGCGGAATGCCGATCGGCACGACGCCGAGTGCGGGCTTCTGGCCGGCCTCGTCGGCTTCCTCCTGAGTCTGCTGGACAGCGGAGACCTTCGCGTTGAGCATCGACAGGCTCATAAGGAAGAGCACGATGCCGCCGCCGACGCGGAACGCATCGAGGCTCGTGCCGAGGATGCGCAGCAGGACGTCGCCGGTCAGCGCCGATACCAGCAGCACGACGAATACCGTCGTTGCCGCCATGTCGGCCGTGCGCGCGCGGAAGCGGTCGTCCTGCCCGGCCGTGAGGGCAAGGAATACCGGGATCGCGGCGAACGGCGTCAGAATCGCCAGCAGCGTGACGACGAAGCGCGAATAGTCGGCCAGATTGTCCAAGCGCCTTATCCTTTGCAGGGATGCGTCTTGATCCAGTGTCGTGCGATATCCACGCGGCGCGCGATCCAGACCCTGTCGTGCTTCTCGATATGGTCCAGGAAGCGCTGCAAGGCGCGGAACCGCCCCGGTCGGCCGATGAGCCGCATATGGAGGCCGATCGACATCATCTTCGGCGCTTCGCCGCCTTCCGCATAGAGAACGTCGAAAGCGTCGCGCGCATAGGCGAACCAGTCGTCGCCGGTGTTGAATCCCTGCGCTGTCCCGAATTTCATGTCGTTGACGTCGAGTGTATACGGGATGACGAGATGGTCCTTCTTCCCGACTTTCGTCCAGTAGGGCAGGTCGTCGTTGTAGGCATCGCTGTCGTAGAGCATCCCGAATTCGACGGCGAGCGCGCGCGTGTTGGGCGACATGCGGCCGGTGTACCAGCCGACCGGCGCCACGCCGGCCGATTTCCGGATCGCGTCGATGGCCACCTTGAAGTGACGCCGCTCTTCGGCGACAGGCATGTTCTGGTAGTCGAACCAGCGCCAGCCGTGGCTTGCAACCTCGTGCCCGCCTTCCGCCATCGCCTTGCCGGCTTCGGGATTGCGCGCGAGCGCCATGCCGACCGCCCACGAGGTGAAGGGTAGGCGTCGTCGCTCGAACTCGCGCAGGATGCGCCAGAAGCCGGCGCGACTGCCGTATTCGTAGACACTCTCGGTGCTCTCGTCGCGCTTCCGCTGGCGGGGAACCAGACCGACGACTTCCTGCAGATAGACTTCCGATTCCTTGTCGCCGTGCAGGATCGAGCGTTCGCCGCCCTCCTCGTAATTGACGACGAACGAGACGGCGACGCGCGCCTGTCCCGGCCATTTCGCGTGCGGCGGATTGCGCCCATAGCCGATCAGGTCGCGCGGATAGGACGGCATCTTACGCTTGGGGCTGGGCATCGGCCTCGGGCTCCGGTTCGTTTGCCGACGTCAGAACCCGCACGAAGTTGAGCAGCATCGCATCCTCGCCGGGTGGCGCGATGAAGGATATTCCGACGGGCGCATCCTCGGCGAAACCAGCGGGCAGCGAAATCTGCGGCAGGCCTGCCAGGCCGGCGATGCAGGTAAGCGGGAGCGTGCGTTGGCGCACGCGATCGAAAGTCGCGTCGTCCGCTTCGCGAAGCGGTGCCGGCGTTGCCGCGGTCGGGATGCAAAGGATCGTCCCGTCGGTCATGAGTTCGGCCATGCGCTTGCGGATCGTCTCCCGGCGGCCGGAATGGTCGGCGACAGCGGCCGGTGAAAGGGACCGTCCGAAATCGAACCGGGCGGCGACGTCCGGGGCCATCTTGGGCTGCACTTCGCCGATCCACTGACCGTGGCACGCCCATGCTTCGGCACCCGAAAGCATCCGGAACGTTTCGACCCAGTCGGTCAGCCCGGCTCCTGCGATCTCGATATCGTAGGCAAGATCGAAAAACGACTTCGCGCGGCCGATCCAAGGAACGAGCGCCGCGTAGACCTCGCCGTCGGCAAGCCGCATCGCGTCGGTGGCGACGAGCAGTCGGGCCGGTTCCGGCGGTGGCGCGCTTTCGTCGAGAAGGGCGCGCCCGACGCGTTCGAGAAGATCGGCGTCCCGCGCGAACCAGCCGACCGTGTCGAACGAGGGGGCAAGCGGCACGACCCCTTCCGCGGATATCCGACCGTGTGTCGGCCGCATGCCGAAAAGGCCGCAGTAGCTGGCCGGGACCCGGATCGATCCGCCCGTATCCGTGCCGAGCGCGAAGTCGCAGGCCCGCCCCGCGACGGCCGCGGCGGATCCCGACGACGACCCGCCGGGCACGCGTTCGGGGGCTGCCGGATTGGCCGGCGTTCCATAGTGGAGATTGCGTCCGGTCAGGCCGTACGCAAGTTCGTCCATCAGGGTCTTGCCCAGCAGCATCGCGCCGGCATCGAGCAATGCCTGCACCGCCGGCGCCGTCACCGTCGCCTTGTTGTGGGTCTGCAGCCAGGTCGGACTGCCGGCACCGGTCCGGTGCCCCGAAATGTCGTAGTTGTCCTTCGCGGAAAAGACCGTTCCGCGCAGCGGCCCGTCTTCCGCTCCGGATATCTTGACGCGCTCGTGACGTGTATAGGCGTCGAGATTCATTGCTGTGCCGAATCCTGCATATAGGCGCGCCAGCCGCCGAACCGGGTGATGTCGCGGGCCGACTTCAGGGCGGCCGGCTCGCAGACGAATCCCTTGCACCAGCCGCCATCATCGATCTCGACCGAGCCGATCGCAAGAGGGGGCGGGACAAGGCCGACGAAAGAGCCGAATTCCGAAACGGGCATTTCCCATATTTCGATCTCGATGGCGGCACCGCCGTCGCCGACCCGCTCCAGCCCGGGCTTCGGCGGCACGGTTCCGGCGAGCGCATAGAGCCGATAGGACGGCGCCGTCTTCGCGCGCCGGACCAGGCGCCCGCCGCGCTCGGTGAGCTGGCCGTTCAGCGGCATTCCCGAAAGATGCGCACCGACGACGGCGACCTGGATCGAGCTCGATCGGGCAGGAGGCGCAAAGGCAGGCGAGGCAGGTTGTGCCGCACCGGTCGCGCCGAGCGCAAGCCCGGTGCTGCGGTGGAACGCATGGCCGATGCTCGCGAGCCAGCCGTCGCGCCAGGCCTGGCCAAGCAGCGTGATCCCCGTCGGCAGGCCGTCGTTCCGGATCGCGGCGGGTACGGCAAGGCCGGAGAGGTCGAGCAGATTGACGAAATTGGTGTAGTAGCCCAGTTCCGTATTGTGCCGGATCGGTTCGGCGGCCAGCTGCTCGAGCGTGAAGATCGTCCCGCTCGTCGGCAATGCCATGAGATCGATCGAATTCCAGACACCGGCGGCGCGCCGGCGCAGCTCTTCAAGCCGGTAGAGCGCGCAGAACGTCGAGACGGCATCGTATTTCGACGCGTTGGCGATCACCGCGCGCGTCGTCGGATGGATATCGCCGGGCCGTTCGCGCATAAGGGTCTCGATCGCGGCGTACCGCTCGGCGACCCACGGGCCGTCATAGAGAAGGTCCGCGGTTTCCTTGAACGGGGAAAAATCGAACTCGACCGGTTCTCCGCCGAGTGCGGAAAGCCGTTCAATTGCCCTGCGATACTGGCGCTCCGCCTCGGCGTCGCCGAAGAACTTCAACTGTTCGGCCCTCGGAACGCCGAAACGGAAGCGGCCCGGCGGTGCGGCCAGTCCCAACGGCGTCGAATTCGCCTCGGTCCGCGAATAGGCGTCGGAAGGATCGAACCCCGCCGCCGATCTCGTCGCGTCCAGCGCATCCGGAACCGTGAGGGCGAAAACCGAAATGACGTCGAGCGTCCGGCAGGCCGGAACGAGGCCCGTCGTCGACAGGAGCCCCTTCGTCGGCTTTAGGCCGACGAGATTATTGAATCCGGCTGGCACTCGGCCCGAGCCGGCCGTGTCGGTACCGAGCGCGAACGACACGAGCCCCGCCGCGACGGCCACCGCCGAACCGGACGACGATCCGCCCGGGATATAGCGTCGGTCGAACGTGTTCTGCGGCACGCCATAGGGCGAACGGACGCCGACCAGACCCGTCGCGAACTGGTCGAGATTGGTCTTCCCGATCGGGATCGCGCCCGCCGCGACAAGTTTCTCGACCACGCGGGCCGAACGCTCGGCGACGTAGGAGAAGGCCGGGCATGCGGCCGTCGTCGGCGCACCGGCAAGATCGATATTGTCCTTGATCGCGAACGGGACGCCCCAGAGAGGTGCCGAACGGGGAAGTGCTGATAGAGAAGCGGCAGCAGCCAGAGCCTGCTCGCGCGGCACGATGTGAAGCCAGGTCGGATCGGCACCGCGCGCGGCGATCCGGTCGTATACGGCGGCGACCGTGTCGCGCGGATCGCGCCCGTTCGAATAGGCTGACCGGAGGGTGGCGAAATCGAGGCTGTCCTGCATGTCGACTCGGAAGCTTTCTGTTGCGCCGCTCGATGCAAGACCGTAGCCAAAGCCGACGGGAATTTCCACGTCGCCCTCCTTGCGGCGCATTGACAGCGCCGGGCCGGGCAGGGCTCTAATCGGGGTGCCAGAGGAGGAGCCGACAATGCGGAAAGACTGGATGCTTGGAATCGTCGCCCTGCTGGCCGGCATCGTGCCGGCCGCTGCCCAGGGCACCCTCAACGTCTACAACTGGAACGACTACGTGTCGCCGAAGGCGATCGAGAAATTCCAGGGCGAGACGGGCATCCGGGTCGTCTACGACACCTACGATTCGAACGAGACGCTCGACGCGAAACTCCGCGCAGGCCGGTCCGGCTACGATCTGGTCGTGCCGACGGCTTCGCCGTTCCTGGCGCAGCAGATCCCGGCAAAGCTCTACCGCGAGTTCGACCGGGCACGTCTGCCGAACTTCGCCAATCTCGACCCGGCGGTGATGCGTCAGCTCGACCGGTTCGATCCGGGCAACCGTTTCGGCATCCCGCACCTGTCGAGCACGACGGGTATTGGCTACAACGCGGAGAGGGTCGGGCGCGTGATGGCCGATGCGCCCGTCTATTCGCTGCGCATGATTTTCGATCCGGAGATCGCCCGGAAATTCCAGTCCTGTGGGATCGTGGTTCTCGACTCGCCGACCGACGTGTTTCCGGCGGCACTCGCGTATCTCGGGCTCGAGCCGGATTCGAAGTCGCCCGAGCATCTGAAGCGGGCGACCGATCTGATCATGCGGATCCGCCCGTTCGTCCGCAAATGGCACTCCTCGGAGTACATCAACGATCTGGCGAACGGCGATGCATGCATCGCATTCGGCTATTCCGGCGACATCAAGCAGGCGGCGGCCCGTGCCGTCGAGGCGAAGAAGGCCAGCGTGCGCGTCGAGTACGCCATCCCGCAGGAAGGCGCATTGCTGTCGCACGACGTGTGGGCGATCCCGGCGGACGCGCGGAATGTCGAGGCGGCCCACAAATTCGTCGACTTCATGCTCCGCCCGGACATCGCGGCGCTGAATTCCGACGCGGTCGGCTATCCCAACCCGGTGCCGGCTTCGCGTCCGCTCGTGACGCCGGAGGTCCGCGACGATCCGACCGTCTTCATGCCGCCGGAGGTCCGCGCACGTCTCTATACGATCACGCCGGCTGCCCGCGATTACGAACGGTTGCGCACGCGCGCCTGGACGCGCGTCACGTCCGGGCGCTGAAGGAAGCCGCGTTGATCCGCGTCGAGGGTCTCGCCAAGCGCTTCGGCGGAATCCCGGCGGTCGACGGCGTCGATCTGGAGATATCGGCGGGCGAGATTTTCTGCCTTCTCGGTCCGTCGGGCTGCGGGAAGACGACGCTGCTGCGATGCATCGGCGGATTCGAAACGCCCGACGAGGGGCGCATCCTCATCGACGGCACGGACGCGACACAGGCCCCGCCCTGGGAACGGCCGGTCAATACGGTCTTCCAGAGCTATGCGCTGTTTCCACACATGGACGTCGCGCAGAACGTCGCCTTCGGTCTCGAGACTCTGGCCCTCTCCGCCGCCGAACGTTCGGCGCGGGTGGCCGAGATGGTCGGGCTTGTGCGGCTGGAGGGGCTCGAAGGACGCAAGCCGGCGCAGCTATCGGGAGGGCAGCGTCAGCGCGTCGCGCTCGCGCGAGCACTGGCGCGGCACCCGAAGGTCCTGCTGCTCGACGAACCCCTTTCCGCACTCGATGCGAAGCTGCGCGAGGAAACGCGCCTTGAACTCGTCGAATTGCAGGCGCGGCTCGGGATCACCTTCATCCTCGTCACGCACGACCAGGACGAGGCGATGGCGATATCCGACAGGATCGCCGTCATGGAGCGCGGGCGGATCGTCCAGGTGGCGGCACCGGGCGAGCTCTACGAACGGCCTGCGACGCGGTTCGTCGCCGAGTTTGTCGGCCGGATAAACATCTTCGCCGCACTGGACGGGACGGGATGGCTGGCGGTTCGTCCCGAACGGGTTACGCTCGGCGACGGACCGCATCGCGGTCGCGTGCGCGAGTGCGCTTATCTCGGCGAGCGCCGGCTGGTCTTCATCGACAGCCCGCTCGGGCGCGTCACCGCAAGCGTTGCAGGCGACCGGCCGGCACCCGACAACGGTGCCGAAGTCGCCTTCGGTTGGCCCGCGGTGGCCGAACGCAGGCTCCCTCGATGAGACCGGCACCTTGGGCAAGGCAGGCTCGCCGCGTTTTCATCCTGCCGGCCTTCGTCTGGCTTGCCGCCACCGTTGCGGCACCGCTTGCACTTGTCGCGGCGATAAGCTTGGGCGAGGCGACCCAAGGTGCACCGCCGTTCGAGTGGGGAATCTCGCTTTCGAACTACGCGCTCGTCTTCGACGATGACCTCTATTGGGGGGCGTTCCTCTCGTCGGCGCGCATTGCCGGCACGTCGACCGCGATATGCCTCCTGATCGGCTATCCGATAGCGCTCGGGATCGTCCGGAGCCGACCTGAGCGGCGTCCGCTGCTCCTGTTTCTGGTCGTGCTCCCGTTCTGGACGTCGTTTCTTGTCAGGGTTTATGCGTGGATGGGGTTGCTCCGGCCGACGGGACTGATCAATTCGGCGCTGCAGGCAGTTGGCCTCATCGATGAGCCGCTCGGCCTGATCGCGAACGCCTTCGCCGTCCATCTGGGCATCGTCTATGCCTACTTGCCATTCATGATCCTGCCGATCTACGCGACGCTTGAACGGCTCGATCCGGCACTGACGGAAGCGGCGCAGGATCTTGGCGCGGGGCCGGTGCGGACCTTCTGGCGGATCACGTTTCCGATGTCGCTCCCGGGGGTGGTCGCGGGTGCGCTGCTCGTCTTCATTCCGGCGAGCGGCGAGTTCGTGATCCCGGACCTGCTTGGCGGCCCTGAGACGCAGATGATCGGTCGCGTCCTGTGGCTGGAGTTCTTCCAGAACCGGGATTGGCCGGTCGCGTGTGCCATTGCCACGTTGCTTGCGGCGGCACTTGCCGGTCCGATCCTGCTTTTCGACCGTCTGCGGATCCGGGGCGCATGATGCGGGTCCGGACACTTTCCTGGATTCCCACGGCACTCGGCGTCGGTTTCGCGTTCGTCTATCTCCCGATCCTGATTCTCGTCGTCTTCAGTTTCAACGAGAGCCGGCTGGTCACCGTATGGGCCGGATTCTCGACACGTTGGTACGCCGAGCTTCTCGGCAATGTCCGGATGCTTGAGGCGGCTGGGCTAAGTCTCGCCATCGCCGCCGCTTCGGCGTCGGTTTCTACGGTGGTCGGCACGCTCGCCGGATACTCGCTTGGCCGCCTCGGGCGATTCCGCCTCCGGACTGTTTTCACGCTGCTGCTGCTGGCCCCGATGGTCCTGCCCGAAGTGATTCTCGGCCTTTCGATGCTGATGGCGTATTCCGCGCTCGACCGGGCGATCGGTTGGCCGGGCGAGAGGGGGTTCGTGGCGATAGCGCTGGCGCACGCCAGCTATGGAACCGCCTTTGTCGCCGTGATCGTCGAAGCGCGGCTGCGGGGGATGAATTCCGCGCTCGAGGAAGCAGCACTCGACCTTGGCGCAGGGCCACTGCGCGCGTTTGCGCGTGTGACATTGCCGTTGCTGGCGCCGGCAGTCGCCGCCGGCTGGCTGCTCGCCTTCACGCTGTCCCTCGACGATCTGGTCGTCGCAAGCTTTGTTTCCGGTCCGGGTGCCACGACGCTTCCGATGCTCGTTTATTCGAGCGTCCGCCTCGGACTTTCGCCCCAGATAAACGCACTCGCGACAGTCATGATCGCCGTCGTCGCCGTGCTTGCCTATTTCGGCACGTATCGGACCCAAAATCGCAGTTAAATTTCCGTACACTTATCCACAGTGTGTGTCTTTTGCAAAATTGGAATCGATATTGATTCAGCATGTTGCGAGCGGGAGTTCGCGTAAGATTTCGGCCGTACAGCAGATCGACTACTTTCACGGAACTTGGCCAAAGGCTTGCTTGAACGGGCTGGGGTGAATCGGCATCATCCGCCGTCCCGAACAAGAATCCGGTTCCGACCTTC
Source organism: Tagaea sp. (assembly GCA_965279565.1). Classification (GTDB taxonomy): domain Bacteria; phylum Pseudomonadota; class Alphaproteobacteria; order CACIAM-22H2; family CACIAM-22H2; genus Tagaea. Next base: position 2,647,901 of record OZ257249.1, read on the forward strand.
GAGAGTCGGGAAATCAACCGGTTGTACGAACAGTGGAAGTTGAAGCCGAGGCGATGCAGCACGAACGAAACCGTCGGAAGAAGACTTGGATCGGCCGAATCGATGCACGGCTCTTCCGTCCGCGGGAGATGCTGCTGCGATCCGACGGGCAGGTTCGTCTCGTGCAGGTTTCGGCGCGCACCCAGCGTTTCGTCGCCGCCGTACTTCTGGTCGCGCTTTCGTCCGGCGGGCTTGCAGTCGACAGCTACAGGACCGCACTTTCCGAAATCGAGCAGCGGGCGATGGACGTCGTGCGCCTGCAGGACGATCACCGGTCCCGGCTCGAGGAACTCGGTGAGGCACTGGCGCGCGCGACCGAGCGTGGCCGCGCCGAAGCGGCCGAAGCGGTCGCGGGCCTGATCGAGCAGCGAAATCGGCTGACCGAGCGAATGGTCGAGATCGAACAGGGCCTAGCGGCGGCCGAGAACGAGCGCGAACGCGCGCTTGCGACGCACGATGGCCTCATGGAACGCCTGCGTGGCGTCGAGGCGCGGCTCGTCGGCCGGGCGCCGGACGCGGCCAGTGCCGCCGACCGCGTCGCAGCGCTTGAGCGTGTCCGGATCGAAGCCTTGGCCGAGCGTGGACGCCTTGCCGTCGAATCGCGGCGCCTTGCTATCGAGCACCGCGCAACGACCGGAGACCTTGCGAGCCTTCGTGCCGTCGATCGCGACGCGGCCCGCGCGCAGGATGCTGCCCTTGCCGAAATTTCAGGCAGCACGCGCGCGCAGATCGACGAAATCGTCAGGGTCCTGCGGGCTGCCGGACTTCAGACGGAACGTATTCTCGGTGGGCGGGGCGGAAATGCCGGTGGTCCGTTCGTCGGTCCGGCGGCAGACAGGAAGAATGCCGATCCCAGTCTCCAGCTTGCATCTCTCGGAACGGATCTCGAGCGACTTCGCGACATGCGCGCGGCCTTGCGTCGCCTTCCTTTGCGCGCACCTCTCGACGAATTTTCGGTCATGAGCCCGTTCGGCATGCGCCGCGACCCGTTCAACGGCCAACTGGCGATGCACGGCGGGATCGACCTCGCGGCACCCCCGCGCACGCCGGTCCTTGCGACTGCTGCGGGCCGGATCGTTACGGCGGGCTGGAACGGCGAGTACGGCAACATGGTCGAGATCGAGCATGATTTCGGCCTTTCGACCCGCTATGGTCACATGACCCGGATCGATGTCCGGGTTGGCCAGCGGGTCGAACGTCGCCAGACCGTCGGCCTGCTCGGGTCGACCGGCCGAAGCACCGGCCCGCATGTCCACTATGAAGTTCTCGTCGACGGACGTTCCGTCGATCCGGCCCGTTTCCTGGAGGCTGCCCGCCATGTTCGGAAAGTCGAATAAGCCCGCCATCGAAGCCCGCGCGCCGAAGGCGAGTGGCCCTTCGGTGCCGTCGATCATTTCGGCGAGCCTTTCGCTCAAGGGCGATATCGTGTGCGAAGGCGACATCCAGCTCGACGGTCGCGTCGAAGGCATGATCCGCACGAAATCGCTGACCATCGGCGCCACCGGCGAAGTCCGCGGCGAGATCACGGCCGAGCGCGTCCGCGTGCTGGGCAAGGTCTTCGGCCCGATACGCGCGAAGTCGATCGATCTCGGCCGCTCGGCGCAGGTTGTCGGCGACATCCGCTACGAAACGCTGACGGTCGAGCAGGAAGCGCAGGTCGACGGCCATATCCAGCGCATCGAAGACGCGTCTATCGCCGGCCGGGATGCCGCACCGCTGGCGCTCGTTCACGATCTGGGGAAGAAGTAGCCCCGGGTCGCTAGACCAGCGCCTGCGTGTCCCCGTCCACCGACAGGGCCTGACCCGAGATATTCCGACCGCCGACGCCTGCCAGGAAGACGGCAAGGCGTGCGATGTCGTCCGCCTCGACCATGCGGCCGAGCGAAGCCTGTCGCGTGTAGAGCGATTCCATTTCCTCGACGGGCACGCCGGTTGAAGCGGCTTTCGCCTGGATGACGCGCCGGATGCGCGGGCCATCGACGGCGCCCGGCAGGATCGCGTTCACGCGGATATTGTCGGGCCCCAGCTCGATCGCGAGGCTCTTCGTGAACCCGACGACCGCCCATTTGCTGGCTGAATACGGCGTGCGATGCGCGAACCCGAATTTTCCGGCGGCTGACGACAGATTGACGATCGTTCCGCCGCCGCTTGCGCGCAGGAGCGGAACCGCGCGCCGCGTGCAGAGGAATTGCGCGTCGATGTTCACTTCCATCGTGTGGCGCCAGTCGTCCGGGGACAGCGTCTCGACGGGGCCGGTCGGCCCGGCGACGCCCGCATTATTGACCAGCACGTCGAGCCCGCCGAGCACGTCGATTACGTCTTCGAACAGCTCGTCGACATCGTCCTCGTCGGACACGTCACACTCCAGCGCCTTGTGGCCCGGCAACTCCTGGCGGAACCGCGCCAATGCCGCTTCGTCGACATCGCACACGACGACGCGCGCACCCGCCCCGGCGAATGCGCCGGCGATTGCGCGGCCGATGCCGGCGGCACCTGCTGTCACCAGAACGCGAAGATCGCGGCAGGATTGGTCGGTCATGTTGGTCCCCCCTGTGCAGCGCATGTCGTCGGCGGCTACACTTGCCCGATATGGATTCAGGAAATACCACGCGCGGGCTCGTGCGTCCCGCTGTTTCGGGACGCTCGGGTGCGGCATTCGCGCGCGATCGTCACGGCGTTGTCCGCCTGTCGGACCTCGAACAGCGAGATCCGCTGAAGATCCTCTTCCCCGACCCTCTCGGCGAGCCTCAACCGGTCGCCGTCCTGGTGAATACAGGTGGTGGCGTCGTCGGAGGCGATCGTCTCGAAACCGCGATCGATGTCGGCGTCGAGGCCGCAGCACTGATTGTTGGTCAGGCTGCGGAAAAGGTCTATCGCAGCTGGGGGCCGGACAGCGAGATTTCCAATTCGCTGGTCGTCGGTGCCGGTGGGCGGCTTGAATGGTTTCCGCAGGAGACGATCCTTTTCGACCGTGCGCGACTGAGGCGGCGGCTGGATGTCTCGCTTTCCGACGGCGCCTCGTTCCTCGGAGGAGAGATCGTCGTCTTCGCCCGCAGGGCGCGCGGCGAAACGATGACCGGCGGCGCCCTGCGCGACCGTTGGACGATCCGGCGCGGCGGGCGACGGATCTGGGCGGACGCCTTCGTCGCCGATCCGCTCGACGACGCGCTCCTCGACAGTCCCGCCCTGTTGGGCGGGGCCCGGGCCGCGGCGACGATGCTGTGCGTCTGCGGAGCGCCGGTGCAGGCGCTGGAGATCGCCCGCGGTCAGGCCGGGATTTCGTGCGGGCTGGTCGGCAACGTCCTGATCGCCCGGTTCCTCGATTCCGACGTCCCGGCCCTCCGGGAGCGGTATTTGGGCCTCTGGCTGGCATTGCGCGCAGGGCTGTTCGGGCTGCCCGCGTCGCTGTCCCGCTTGTGGCACGTGTGATGCTAGGATTGCACCCGACGGAGGGAGCGACGCATGAACTTGAGTCCGCGTGAGAAAGACAAGCTGCTCGTGGCGATGGCCGCGACGGTCGCGCGCCGCCGGCTGGAGCGCGGCGTCAAGCTGAACCATCCGGAAGCCGTGGCGCTGATTGCCGACTTCGTCGTCGAAGGCGCCCGGGACGGGCGATCGGTCGCCGACCTGATGCGCGACGGCGCAAAGGTCATTACCCGCGATCAGGTGATGGACGGGATCGCCGAGATGATCCACGACATCCAGGTCGAAGCGACGTTTCCCGACGGCACGAAGCTCGTGACCGTCCACAATCCGATCCGTTGAGGGGATGGCGATGAAGCCCGGGGAAATTTTTATCCGCGAAGGCGAGATCGAACTGAATGCCGGTCGTCCGACCGTCACGCTGAAAATATCCAATACCGGCGACCGGCCGATCCAGGTCGGGTCGCACTACCACTTCTTCGAGACCAATCCCGCGCTGTCGTTCGACCGTAAGGCGGCCTATGGCATGCGGCTCGACATCCCGGCCGGTACGGCCGTGCGTTTCGAACCCGGTCAGACGCGCAAGGTCACGATGGTCGCGTTCGGCGGCAGCCGGATCGTGCACGGCTTCCGCGGCGCCGTGAACGGCAAGCTCAAGAAAGCGGGGAAGAAGTAGCATGTCCCACAAGATCTCCCGCGCCGCCTATGCCGGCATGTACGGCCCCACGACGGGCGACCGCGTGCGCCTCGGGGACACGGACCTGATCATCGAGGTCGAGAAGGACCTGACGGTCTACGGCGAGGAAGTGAAGTTCGGCGGCGGCAAGGTCATCCGCGACGGAATGGGGCAGAGCCAGCGTTCGCGGCGCGAGGGTGCCGTCGATACCGTCATCACGAACGCCCTCGTTCTCGACTGGTGGGGCATTGTCAAATGCGACATCGGCCTGAAGGACGGCAAGATCGCCGCACTCGGCAAGGCGGGAAATCCGGACATCCAGCCCGGCGTCGACATCATCATCGGGCCGGGGACCGAAGTGATCGCGGGCGAGGGGCGCATCGTCACGGCCGGCGGTATCGATGCGCATATCCACCTGATCTGCCCGCAGCAGGTCGAGGACGCGCTCTATTCGGGGATCACGACGCTGATGGGCGGCGGGACGGGGCCTGCTGCCGGAACGTCGGCGACGACCTGCACGCCGGGTCCGTGGCACCTGCACCGGATGCTCGAAGCGGCCGAAGGCCTGCCGATCAATCTCGGCTTCTTCGGCAAGGGCAACGCTTCGGCGCTGGGTCCGATGGTCGAGATGGTGCGAGCGGGTGCGTGCGCCATGAAGTTGCACGAGGACTGGGGCACGACCCCGAACGCCATCGATGTCTGCCTCAAGCTTGCCGACAAGTACGACATCCAGGTCGCGATCCACACCGATACGCTCAACGAGAGCGGCTTCGTCGAGGATACGGTCGCTGCATTCAAGGGACGGACGATCCACGCCTTCCATACCGAAGGGGCGGGGGGTGGACACGCACCCGACATCATCAAGGTCATCGGCCTGCCGAACGTGCTGCCCTCGTCGACGAATCCGACGCGTCCGTTCACGGTCAACACGATCGACGAGCATCTCGACATGCTCATGGTCTGCCACCATCTGGACCAGCGCATTCCCGAGGACGTCGCATTCGCGGAAAGTCGCATCCGGCGCGAGACCATCGCCGCGGAGGACATCTTCCACGACATGGGCGCCATCTCGATGATGAGCTCGGACAGTCAGGCGATGGGCCGGATCGGCGAAGTGATCGCCCGCACCTGGCAGACAGCGCACAAGATGAAGCAGCAGCGCGGTCGCCTGACCGAGGAGAAGGGCGAGAACGACAACTTCCGCGCCAAGCGCTATCTGGCCAAGTACACGATCAATCCCGCGATCGCGCAGGGCATCTCCAGCTATGTCGGCTCGATCGAGAAGGGGAAGTATGCCGATCTCGTGATCTGGCAGCCGGCCTTCTTCGGGGCCAAGCCCGAGATGATCCTGAAATGCGGAATGATCGCGGCGGCGCCGATGGGCGACCCGAACGCCTCCATCCCCACACCGCAGCCGGTCCACTATCGGCCGATGTTCAGCACGTTCGGCAAGGCGCTGGGCGCTTCGTGCCTGACCTTCGTATCGAAGCTCGCGCACAAGGAAGGGATCGCCCGCAAGCTCGGGCTCTCGCGCAACGTGCTGCCGGTCAAGAACACGCGCAAGATCGGCAAGAGGCACATGATCCTCAACGACGCGATGCCGAAGGTCGACGTCGATCCGGAGACCTACGAGGTCCGCGCGGACGGCACGCCGCTCGTATGCGAACCGGCCAAGGTCCTGCCACTGGCGCAGCGGTACTTCCTGTTTTGATGCGCGCACTGGCGGTCGACCCGGCCGGAAGCTGGGACCGGAAGAACCGCCGGGGCAGCGTCACGCTCGCCTCGGATGCCCGACATCGCCGCCGCATGACGCTGCGTGCCGACGAGGGTTTCGAATTCCTGCTCGACCTCGTCCACGCCGCCTACCTCAAAGGTGGTGACGGGCTTGCCCTCGAGGACGGCTCCTATGTCGAGGTGCAGGCCGCCGACGAGCCGGTAATGGACATTTCCTGCAAGGATCCGGCGCATCTGGCCCGCGTGGCGTGGCATGTCGGAAACCGGCATCTCGCCGTGCAGGTCTTGCCCGACGGCGCGCTGCGGCTGCTCGACGACCATGTCATCGCGGAGATGGCCGAAAGACTCGGGGCGCGCGTCGAGCGCCGGAATGCGCCCTTCGATCCCGAGCCCGGCGCCTATGCCGGAGGGGCGCATGGCCACTGAAGGGCTTCTGAAGCTCCTTGCCTGGCTGTCGCCGTCGTTCCCGGTCGGCGCGTTCGCCTATAGCCATGGGCTGGAGACCGCGATCGAGGAAGGTCTGGTCCGTGACCGTGCCAGCCTGCAGGACTGGATCGCCGATCTCGTCGCCTGCGGATCGCCCCGCGCCGATGCGGTGCTTTTCTGCCACGCCTATCGGGCGGTGGCCGGCGGCGACGAGGCCGCCTTTCTCGACGTCGCCGAACTCGCCGCCGCGCTGCGGGGAACGGGAGAACTGGCGCTTGAAGCCACCCAGCAGGGCGAAAGCTTCTTCCAGGCGATTGGCGACGCCTGGCCGGCGGACGTCGCGGTCTGGCGCGCGGCCCTCGCGTCGGGTGGTGTGCGGCCGGCCTATCCGATCGCGGTCGCCTGCGCCTCGGCAGCGGCCGGAATCCCTCTGAGCGATGCGGTCACCGCCTATCTGCATGCATTCGCTGCCAATCTCGTGTCGGCGGCCGTGCGCGCGATTCCGCTCGGCCAGACGGACGGGCAGCGTGTGCTTGCTGCACTTGAGCTCGGCGTAGCGGCGGCGGCACTCGCCGCACTCGACCGTCCGCTCGACGAGGCTGGCAGTGCCGCCCTTGTCGTCGATACACTCTCCTTCCGCCACGAAACCCAGTACACGAGGATATTCAGATCATGACCGGCCCCCTGCGCGTCGGAATCGGCGGCCCCGTCGGTTCCGGGAAGACCGCTCTCGTCGATGCGCTCTGCAAGCGCCTTCGCGACGTGCTCGACGTCGCCGCGATCACCAACGACATCTACACGAAGGAAGACGCCCAGTTCCTGACCCGCTCCGGCGCACTCGATCCCGCACGGATCATGGGCGTGGAGACGGGCGGTTGCCCGCATACGGCGATCCGCGAGGATGCCTCGATGAATCTGGCGGCATGCGCCGAGATGACGGCCAAGTTTCCTGGCCTTGAACTCCTCTTCGTCGAATCCGGCGGCGACAATCTCGCCGCGACGTTCTCGCCCGAGCTTGCGGACCTGACGATCTACGTCATCGACGTGTCGGCCGGCGACAAGATCCCGCGCAAGGGCGGGCCCGGCATCACGCGTTCGGATCTGCTGGTCATCAACAAGATCGATCTGGCACCACATGTCGGCGCCTCGCTCGACGTGATGGACCGCGACGCCAGGAAGATGCGCGGCGAGCGCCCCTTCGTGTTCACGAATATCCGCGGCGGCAAGGGTGTCGCCGAAATCGCCGACTTCATCGTCGCGAAGGGCGGCCTGACGCCGCGCGCCTGACCTGGAGCTGACATGCCTGCATCCGAAAAGATCGACGAAACCCGCCTCTGGCAGCGCCATGTCGACATGGCGAAACTGGGCGGATTGCCGAAGGGCGGGGTTAACCGGCAGGCATTGTCGGAGGAAGACGCGGCGTCGCGTCGGCTTCTCGGAAGCTGGGCCGCGGCGCGCGGGTACGATCTCCGCGGCGACCCGATCGGCAATCTCTATGTCCGACGTGCGGGGATCGAGAACGATGCCTTGCCGGTGCTGACCGGCTCCCACATGGACAGCCAGCCGACCGGCGGGAAGTACGACGGGATGTACGGGGTGCTTGCCGGCTTCGAGGCGCTCGAAGCGCTCGACGATGCGGGCATCCGGACGAAGCGCCCCGTCGAAGTGATCGCCTGGATGAACGAGGAGGGCAGCCGGTTCCAGCCGGGCGCGATGGGATCGGCCGTCTGGGCCGGGCATTACGAACTCGCGAAGATGCTGGCCGTGGAGGACCGCGCCGGCATCCGGCTTTCCGATGCGCTGGCGCAGACGCTGGCAATCGCTCCGTGCCGCGTCGTGCAGGGTTTCGATCGCCGGTTCCATGCCTATATCGAAGCGCATATCGAGCAGGGGCCGCGACTGGAAGCGGACCGGCGGACGATTGGCGTGGTCACGGGCATCCAGGGTTCGCACCGCTACACGATCGACATATTCGGCGAGGAGGCCCATGCCGGCACGACGCCGCTTCGCGTGCGCAAGGACGCGCTGCGCAGCGCCGTGGCCGTCATCCAGGCACTGGAGCGGCACATGCACGATCCGGCGGACGTCGTCCGCTTTACGGTCGGGCGCTTCGAATGTCGGCCGGGCTCTCCCAATACGGTGCCGGGACAGGTCCATTTCACGATCGATTTCCGCCATCCCGACGCGGCCGTCCTTGCCCGGCTCGGCGACGCCGTGGGCGACGTCGTCGCGGCAAGCGTCGGGCCGTGCACGGCCAAAGTCGTGCGGATCACGGACGTGCCGCCGACAGTCTTCGATCCGCGCATCGTCGATCTGGTGCGGGCAAAGGCGACGGCCCTTTCGCTGCCGAACATGGACATGCCGTCCGGGGCCGGACACGACGCGATGCATGTGGCGGCACACGGCCCGGCCGGCATGATCTTCGTCCCGTGCGAACGCGGGATCAGCCACAACGAGGCCGAGGCGGCGACGCCGTCCGATCTGGCTGCAGGTGCACGTGTGCTGGCGGATTGCCTGGAAGCGCTCGCGAACGAGTAGGGCGGACGCCTAGGTGCGTTCCGTCCGGCGCGCTTCGGCCGCACCGACGAGCCGGTCCGCCGGCAGGCGGATCGTGACGGAAGCCCCGCCGCCGGGTGCGGTCCCGATGTCGAGATGGCCGCCATGCTGCTCGACGTACCGGCGGACGATCGCGAGCCCCATCCCGGTGCCCGGCGTGCGTCGCAGGTAGGCGTTGTCCAGATTGACGGCCGGGTCGCCGAGACGCCGCAAGTCCGTCGGCGGAATTCCGGGTCCCTGGTCGGCAACCCAGATCACGATGGCGCCGGTCGGGTTGCGACCCAATCCGAGCGTGACGGTGCTTCCCGGCGGCGTGAACTTGATCGCATTCGACAGGAGGTCGAGCATCGCCTTGGCGAGCTTCCGAGCATCGGCCCGGACCATCAGCGGTTCGGCAGGGATATCGGATGCGAGCGCCACGTTGCGCTTCTCGGCATCGGCGCGCATCAGGTCGCGCTGCGCGCGCGAGAGGGCCGACAGATCGACTGCCGCTTCGTGCAGCCGGTCCGCGGCACCGTCGTCGCGGGCCACTTCGAGAAGTTCCTCGACGATGCCGACCAGCAGGTCTGCGCCCGTCTGGATCGAGGAAAGATATTCGCGCTGCTTGGGCGAGACCGAACCGCCGATCCCGCGTTCCAGAAGCTGCGTGAATCCGAGAATCGCGTTGAGCGGCGTGCGCAGCTCGTGGCTGGCCGTCGCGATGAACACGTCGCCGGCGCGCTTGCTTTCGGGAAGGTAGGGCCGCATCACGACGATATGCCCGCCGCCGCACCGCATCGCATCGACGCTGACAAGCCGCAGACGGCCGTTCGCGTCGATCATGGGAAGTTCGGCTTCGCCGCCGGTCGCGATCGTCGTGGCCAGTTCCTGGCGGCAGCGCTCGTCGCCGGCAAGTTCGGCAAGGTCGGTGGGGGCGGGGCCGAAGTCGCGCGCGAACGCCGCATTCGCGAAGACCACGCGATTGCCCGCACCGATCCGCACGACCGGGTCGTTGACCCGCTCCGCGAGGGCGTCGAGAGCCGTTTCGACGGAAATGGCGTTCATCGGGTGATCCCCGGAAAAGGCACCCGAATTCCCGAATGGCTTCTGCCGTTGGCGAATTCGTCCATGATGGCGCGATTCAATCCCAGGCAGCCGTCCGGGGCAAGTGAATCGTGGTTAATAGAGTGCCCGGTCCGGCCTATTTCTTTGCGCGGACGACCGAAATCTCGTCACGCAGATGGTGTACGATATCGACGAATGCCGGGCGGAACGCGACTTCGGGCGTGCGTGGCCGCTCGAAATCGACCTGATTGATCGAGATGATGCGGCCGGGGCGCGCGCTCATCATGAAGACCCGGTCGGACAGATAGACCGCTTCGCGCAGGTCGTGCGTGATCAGGATGACCGTCGGACGCTTCTTGATCCAGAGCGCCTGGACGACGTCCCAGAGCTCCTCGCGGGTGAAGGCGTCGAGGGCGGCGAAGGGCTCGTCGAGAAGCAGCAGCTCGGGGCTGTGGATCAGCGCGCGGCAAAGCGAGCCGCGCTGCTGCATGCCGCCGGAAAGCTGCCAGGGGAACTTGTCTTCGAAGCCCGACAGGCCGACGGTCGCGAGCAGTTCTTTCGCCGTCGCCACGTGCTTGGCGCGATCGCGCCGGAACGTGCTGGCGTGCGGCTCGACGATCTCGAGCGGCAGGAGCACGTTGTCCATCAGCGTGCGCCAGGGCAGCATGATCGAGTTCTGGAAGGCCATGCCGCAGATCTTGAGTGGCCCCGTCACTTCCTCACCGCCGACGATCACGTTGCCGGTCGTCGCGGTGTAGAGGCCGGAGACAAGTTTCAGCAGCGTCGACTTCCCGCAGCCGGACGGTCCGACGACCGAGATGAACTCGCCCTTCGCGATCTTGATGTCGGCATCCTTGAGGGCGAGCGTATCGCCGTCCTTGGTGCGATAGACGAGGCTGACGCGGTCGATGTCGACGAAGTCCTTCGTACCGTTCGCTGCCACGTAACTCGAGCCTCCAGCCGATTTCGGAACCTGTTCGGGGTTATGATCAGCAAGCTTCATGCCGGGGACTCTGCAGCAGTGGACTCGGCCGAGGCAATCATTTTGCCTAAATTGAAGGCGAAATGCGTGTGCCGTGGGCGGTATTTGGGATCCTTGTAGGATTCCGGACGCCTAACTATGCTGCACCGCAGTATCGGGAAGGAAAAGATGGCAAAGCTCTCCACCCATGTTCTCGACACGATGAACGGGCGCCCGGCACCCGGCATGCGGATCGAGTTTTTCAGGATGGACGACGGGCATACCGAACAGCTCGGCGACTATCGAACCGACGCCGACGGCCGCACCGATGGCCAGCTTCTGGACAAGGCTTCGTTCCGGACAGGGCGCTACGAGCTTCGCTTCCATGTGGCCGCGTATTTCCGCACGCTCGGCGTCGAACTGCCGGAGCCGCCCTTTCTCGATGTCGTGACGATCGCTTTCGGCATCGCCGAGCCGACGGGCAACTACCATGTGCCGCTGCTTGTCAGCCCGTGGAGCTACACCACGTATCGCGGTTCCTGACCGGAGACCCATTCAATGGCCTTCCTGCAGCTGTTTCACGAATGGATCGATCTCGTCGTGCGCTGGACGCACGTGATCACCGGGATCGCCTGGATCGGGTCCTCCTTCTATTTCAACTGGCTCGAATCGAAATTCGTTCCGCCGGAAGTTCCGCGCGACCGGATCGAAGGCGAGGCATGGCTCGTCCACGGCGGCGGTTTCTATCGCGTCGAGAAGTTCGCGGTCGCACCGCCCGTCCTGCCGAAGGAACTTCACTGGTTCAAATGGGAAGCGGGATTCACGTGGATCTCGGGCATTCTGCTGCTCGCCGTCGTCTACTATGTCGGCTCCGGCGGATCGTTCCTGACGCATCCCGCGCTGTCGGAGCTCGGGACGATCGGTGCGGCGTTGTTTTCGCTCGCTGTCATCGCCGTTTCGTGGACCGTCTACGACAGGCTTTGGAGATCCGCTTGGGCGGAAGCCAATTCGTTCGCGGCCACTGCGGTGACGTTCCTGCTCCTCGTCCTTCTGGCGTGGTTTCTGACCGGTGTCATGGCGCCGCATGCGGCGTACATCCATGTCGGCGCCGTGATCGGCACGATCATGACGGCGAATGTCTGGATGATCATCATCCCGAACCAGCGCGAACTCGTCGATTCCACGCGCGAGGGCCGCGCACCCCAGTATCGTTTCGCCAAGCAGGCGAAGTTCCGCTCGCTCCATAACAACTATTTCACGCTGCCGATCGTGTTCATCATGCTGTCGAAGAACTACGCCAGCACGTGGGGGCATGACTGGAACTGGGCGATCCTCGCCGGGCTTGCGTGCGTCGGCGCCGGAATCCGTCATGTCTTCAACCTGCGCAACAAGGGCCGCCTGAACGAAGGGCTCTGGATCATGCCGGCAGCCGCGATCGCGCTGGCGGTGCTGTTCTACGTCACGCTGAAAGTCTGACCGGAAAGTCGGGCGGGCGTCACACAGGAGTCACGGGCCGCTGGTATCTAGCGACGGGTCGGCATCCATCCGGTGCCGGCCAACTTCGCGGAGATGCCAGCCATGACAGCCAAGGATTACGCGACCCTCGCGGCGCGACCCGAGAACAAGGGGCTTACTCTCGGAGAACTCTACGAGATTTCCGAGGATATCCCCTCGAACCCGACTTCCAATCCGACCATCGGCGACGTGATCAACGTGCGGATGGGGCGGCGCGGCGTCCTCGGCGGCATGCTCGCGACGACGGCGATGGCGTCGATCCTCGGGTCCGCGGCCTCGCAGGCCCAGTCGGTCGCGGTCGGAATCCGGCCGAGCTTCGGCTTTACCGAGATCCAGCACGGTGTGGACGAGCGCCACCATGTGGCACCCGGCTACGACGCCGACGTCCTGCTTCGCTGGGGCGATCCGGTTCTCGCCGGTGCGCCTGCCTTCAACCCCGAAGCGCAGTCCGGCGAAGCCCAGGCCCAGCAGTTCGGGTACAACTGCGACTATGTCGGGTTCACGTCGCTTCCGCTCGGCTCCAGGAATTCCGACCGCGGGCTCCTCTGCGTCAACCACGAGTACACCAGCCCCGAGCTGATGTTCCGCGGCGTGATGCGCGCGGACGGTCGCCCCGACATGTCGAAGATGACCAAGGATATCGTCGATATCGAGATGGCGGCGCATGGCGGTTCCATCGTCGAGATCCGCAAGGGCGCGAACGGCAAGTGGAGCTATGTCCGCGACAGTTCGTTCAATCGCCGCATCACCGTGAACACCGTGATGACGATCAGCGGCCCGGCCGCCGGCCATGATCGGATGAAAACGTCGTCCGACCAGACCGGCCGCAGCGTGCTCGGCACGATCAACAACTGCGCTGGCGGAATGACGCCGTGGGGCACCTATCTGATGGCCGAGGAGAACTTCCACGGATATTTCGGCGGCAAGCTCGCCGACGGGCATCGCGAGTCGGCCAACCATCGGCGCTATGGCGTACCTTCCGGCTGGTACAACTGGGCGGCCCACTACGGCCGGTTCGATCTGTCGCGGGAACCCAACGAACCGAACCGCTTCGGCTGGGTCGTCGAGGTCGATCCGCACAATCCCAAGTCCATGCCGGTGAAGCGGACCGCACTGGGCCGCACGAAGCATGAAGGTGCAGAATCCGTCGTCGCGCGCGACGGCCGCGTGGTCGTCTATACGGGCGACGACGAGCGCTTCGAGTACGCCTACAAGTTCGTCTCGACCGGCAAGTTCGATCCGCAGAACCGCGCATCGAACATGAACCTGCTCGACGACGGTGTCCTGTATGTGGCCAAGTTCAACGCGGACGGCTCCGGCGAGTGGATGCCGATGCTTTTCGGCCAGGGTGCGCTCACGGCGGCGAATGGCTTCACGAGCCAGGCCGACATCCTGATCGAGACGCGTCGCGCGGCCGACGTCATGGGGGCGACGAAGATGGACCGCCCGGAGGACTTCGAGGCCAACGCGAAGACCGGCAAGGTGTATCTCGCTCTAACGAACAACAGCAATCGCAAGGCCGACCAGATCGATCCGGCGAATCCTCGGGCGGAGAACAACTGGGGCCACGTCGTCGAGCTGTCCTATGCGAACGGCGACTTTACGGCGACGCGCTTCCGCTGGGAAATTCTGGTGAAGTGCGGCAACCCGGCAGTCGCCGCCGTGGGTGCCGCATACAATGTCGCGACCAGCGTCAACGGCTGGTTCGCGTGCCCGGACAATATGGCGGTGGATCCGCAGGGGCGCCTGTGGGTCGGCACCGATCAGGGCAACGCCTGGAAGGCGGCATCGGGGACATCGGATGGTGTCTGGGCGATGGAGACCGAAGGTCCGCTGCGGGGGACATCGCGCATGTTCTTCCGGGTGCCGGTCGGGGCGGAAGTCTGTGGTCTGTGCTTCATGCCGGACGGGCGCGCGATGACCGTCGCCGTCCAGCATCCCGGTACGGACGGTGCCAAGGACTATCCGCCGTTCGGGCGGAATCCGACCTTCGACGACCCGCCGACACGTTGGCCGGATTTCAAGGCCGGCATGCCGCCGCGCCCCTCGGTGGTGATGGTCACCAAGCGCGGCGGCGGTACGATCGGTTCCTGAACTCCCAAGTCGCCGCGAGGAGTTTCCCCTCGCGGCGATTATTTGGCACATTGACCGGATGCTGGCACATCCGAGTCAATGTCCGTGACGATCGAGAATTCGCCGCAGGGTCGGCCCTGGGTCGGGATCCTGCTCATCTGCGGAACGACGCTGTTTTTCGCGGCCCTCGATACGGTCGCGAAGTATCTGACGCGCGAGTATCATCCCCTCCAGGTCGTCTGGGGGCGGTATTTCTTCCATGCGGCCTTGCTGCTGCCGTTCCTCTGGCGGCGGGGCCTTCGGCGCTCCTTCGCAAGCGCCAATCCGAAGCTCCAGATCGGCCGCGCGGTCCTGATCAGCGTCATCACGTTCATGTTCTTCACGACGCTCAGTTATCTTCCACTGGTCGACGCGCAGGCGATCAGCTTCACGATGCCGCTGATCCTGACCGCGATCGCCTTTTTCTTTCTCGGAGAGAAGGTCGGCGTGCGCCGATGGATTGCCGTTGCCGTCGGCTTCGTCGGCGTGCTGTTCGTCATCCGGCCGACCGGCGGCGCGATGCACTGGGCGGCGCTTTTGTGCCTTGCCTGCGCGGCGCTGAACGCGTGCTTTCATGTCGTGACTCGCACTCTCGCGCGGACCGACAGTCCCGATGTCGGCATTGCCTATGCCGGATTTGCTGGTGCCGCGATTTTCTCGCTCGTGGTGCCGAGCGTCTGGAAGACGCCGGACCTCGAAGCGACGCTGCTGCTCGCGAGCATGGGTTTTTTCGGCGCGACCGGCCATTACTGGCTCAGCCAGGCCTATATCTATGCACGCGCCGTCGTCGTCGCGCCCTACGTCTATCTCCAGATGGTCTGGGTCGCGATGTTCGGATTCGTCCTGTTCGGCGACGTGCCGAGCCTGTGGACGAGTTTGGGAACCGCGATCGTGATCGCGGCGGGCCTCTATGTCTTCAATCGGGAGCGCAAGCTGAAGGGGGAGGGATGAGAGCGTTTCTTGCCGCCTTCGTCCTCACGTTCGGGCTCGCCGTTCCGCTCCATGCGCAAACGCCGGCCGAGGACGCGCAGACCTACGAGGCTGGCCTCAAGGCGTATCTCAACGGAGATCCGGCGGGTGCTTGGTTCTTCTGGCTCGGCCCGGCGGAGCGGGGGCATCGGGAAGCGCAGTTTTCCATCGGCCATCTTTATCGTGCCGGCGAAGGCGTGCCGCCGGACCCCGTCTCGGCGGCCCAATGGTTCGTGCGTGCCGCCGACCAGGGCGATCCGCACGCCATGCTGAATCTGGCACTGATGCACGAGCAGGGTGCCGGCGTGCCGCGCGATCTGGCGCTCGGCTATGCCCATGCCGCGCGTGCGGGGCGGATCCTTCAGGGCGAGGATTTCGAACGCGCACGCGTTGCGGCCGCACGGATCGCCATCGGTTTCGCGCCCGGAGACGCCGACCGGGCGCGGCGCCTGATCATCGAGATGGACCGCCGCAAGCCGCTGCCGCCGGCCTCGCAGGGGCCATCGCCGCGCCGGCCCTGATCGCTACTTGCCCTTGAAGACCGCAGGGCGTTTTTCGATGAACGCACCGACGCCTTCGCGGAAATCTTCCGTCGCCACGAGCGTCGTGAAGGCTTTCCGCTCGAACTGGAGGCCGTGTTCGAGCGGCACGTCGCGCGCCGCGAGCACGAGTTCCTTCGCAAGCCGGACCGCGAGTGCGGGCTTTTCAGAAATCTTCACGGCGAGTGCCACGGCGCGGGCCGCGACCTCGCCGTCCGGCACGACTTCGGCAACCAGACCGCAGGCGAGCGCTTCGGCGGCCGTCAGCATTTCGCCGGAAAGGATGAGCTTCATCGCGATCTGCTGGCCGGCGATGCGTGCAAGGCGCTGCGTGCCGCCGGCACCCGGGACGACGCCGAGATTGAGTTCCGGCTGGCCGAACTTGGCGCCTTCGCCGGCGATCGTGATGTCGGCATGCATGGCAAGTTCGCAGCCGCCGCCCAGCGCATAGCCGCAGACGGCCGCGATGACGGGCTTCGGGAACCGGCGGATGCGCTGCCAATGCGCGACCCGCGCATCCAGCAGGGCCGTGACGGGGGTGCGGCTCGCCAGTTCCTTGATGTCGGCACCGGCCGCGAACAGCTTTTCCCCGCCCGTCAGGATCACGACGCTGACACCGTCGTCGTCGGTGGCCGCGTCGAACGCATCGCCGATGAGCCCGAGTTGCGCGGTCGACAGCGCGTTTCGCGCGGCCGGCCGGTTGAGGGTGAAGCGGCGCACGCGTGGGGCGGGCGTGTCGATCAGGAGGTCGGATTGCGGGGGCTGGTCGGTCATGATTCCACTATATCAGAATCGAAACCCCCGCCGGGCGGGACCCGGCGGGGGTCGGATCGAATGCCGTTAAGGAGCCTTGCGGCCCGTCATTCCACGTCGGAGGCGATCGCTGAGGTCGTCTTCCCCGCATGGCCAGCTTCGAATTTCTCCAAAGCGGTCACGGCAAGCACCGGCACGAAGCCGGAATTGAACGATCCTGTGCGCACTGGATCACCTCCTTTCGTGGCGGCGACCGGCCCGCGATCCCGCGCGGACGTCGTATCGGTCGCCGGAAGGGCGGATAGGGCCGCCCACCCAACCGGACCCGAGCCTCCCGATGCACGGGCGAATCGGTCCGGACCATCGACCCTCGAATCATGCGGGAGGCGGAGTCAGGCGGTCAAGAAAGATCAGACGCCGAGATAGCGATGCTGAATTTCCGGTGCTGCCGAAAGGGCCGCCGAGCGGCCTTCCCAGACGATCCGGCCTTTCTCGACAATTACATGACGGTCGGCGAGCTTCAGGAGAGCGTCGAGATTCTTGTCGATGACGAGGATCGCTTGCCGTTCGGACTTGAGCGCGGCAAGGCAGCGCCAGATTTCCTGCCGGACAAGCGGGGCAAGTCCTTCGGTCGCTTCGTCGAGGATCAGCAGCTTCGGGTTGGTCATCAAGGCCCGGCCGATCGCGAGCATCTGCTGCTCGCCGCCCGAAAGCTGGTTGCCCATGTTGCCGGCACGCTCGGCGAGCCTCGGAAAGAACGCATGCACCTTGGCGAGCGTCCAGCCGCCGGCGACGGGGCGCGCGGTCGCGATCAGGTTTTCCCGGACCGTGAGGTTCGGGAAAATCTGCCGCCCTTCGGGGACAAGACCGATCCCGGCCTGTGCGACGCGGTAGGCCGGCTGACCGGTCAGGTCGGCGCCGTCGAGGCGGACCGTGCCGGATTTCGGACGGGTCAGGGACATGATCGAACGGACGGTCGTCGTCTTGCCCATGCCGTTGCGGCCGAGCAGCGTCACGACCTCGCCGGCGGCGACCGTGAACGACACGCCGAACAGCACCTGGCTGGCGCCGTAGCTCGTTTCGAGGCCCGAGACCTCAAGCATCGCCTTCTCCCAGATAGGCGGCCCGCACTTCCGGATTGGCGCGGATCGCATCGGGAATGTCGGAGGCGATGACGCGGCCATAGACGAGGACGGTGATGCGGTCGGCAAGCGCGAAGACGACATCCATGTCGTGCTCGACGAGCAAGATGGTCTCCTCCCCTTTTAGGCGCGCGAGCAGCTGCGTCATCCGCTCGGATTCGTCCTTGCCCATGCCCGCCATCGGCTCGTCGAGAAGCAGCAGGCGGGGGCGGGTGGCAAGCGCCATCGCGATCTCGAGTTGGCGCTGCTCGCCGTGCGCCAGATTGACCGCACGCACGTCGGCGCGTGCACCGAGGCCGACGCGTTCGAGGATGGCGCGTGCCGGTTCGCGCAGTGCGCTTTCGCCGCGTGCGGCACGCCAGAAACGGAATGAATGGCCGTCCTTGGCCTGCACGGCCATCGCGACATTGTCGAGGGCGGTGAAGGTCCGGAAGACGGACGTGATCTGGTACGAGCGCGCGATGCCGAGGCGCGCACGTGCATCGACCGGAAGGCGCGTCACGTCGTGACCTGAAAAGCGGATCTCTCCGCCATTGGGCGAGATCTCGCCGGCAAGCTGGGCGACGAGCGTAGTCTTGCCCGCACCGTTGGGTCCGATGATCGCGTGGATATCGCCCTTCCGGATGTCGAGGCTGACATTGTCGGTCGCAGTCAGGCCGCCATAGCGCTTGACCAGCCGGTCGACCGAAAGGAGGGAGTCAGTGCCGGTCGACATCGCGCTCCTCCTTCGGCAGGAACCAGCCGAATATGCCGCGCCGCGCGAACAAAACGAGCAGCAGCAGGATCGGTCCGAAAACGACCATCCAGTGCTCGGTATAGTCTGGAAGCGTCTTCTCGAGGAACAGGAAGGCGAGCGCGCCGACGACCGGGCCGAACAGCGTGCCCATGCCGCCGAGCACGACCATGACGATCAGGTCGCCCGACCGCGTCCAGTGCATGATCGAGGGGCTGATGTAGCTTTCGTGCGCCGCAAACAGGGCGCCGGCGAGGCCGGCGGTCGCACCGGCGATCGCGAAGGCGGCCAGCTTGTAGCGCGTCGTCGGGAAACCCAGCGCCTTCATGCGCCGTTCGTTCTCGCGACAGGCCTGGACGACCATGCCGAAGCGCGAATTCACCATGCGCCTTCCGGCGTAAAGCACCGCACACAGCACGGCCAGAACGAGATAGTAGAACGCCGTGTCGTCCTGCGTGTCGATCAGGCCGAAGGCGATGGTATCGCCATCGAACCGCAGGCCGTCGTCGCCGCCATAGGCGCGCAGCGAGACGAAGAAGAAATAGATCATCTGCGCGAAGGCGAGCGTGATCATGATGAAATAGATGCCGGTCGTGCGCAGGCTGATCAGGCCGATCAGGAAGGCGGCTCCGCCCGAGACGAGGATTGCCGCCGTCCACGTGACGAGCACGTTGTTCGTTCCCATCCACGTGCCGATCAGCGGCACCTCGCGCCCGGCATGCCAGTTGAGGATCGCGACGACATAGGCGCCCACGCCGAAGAACGCGGCATGCCCGAAACAGACCATGCCGCCATAGCCGAGGATCAGGTCAAGGCTGACGGCAGCGATCGCGAAGATCAGGATCCGCCGGAACTGGGCGATCTGGTATTCCTGACCCGCCAGCGTCGCGACGACCGGCAACGCGACCAATGCCAGCAGCAGCAGGATCACGAACCAGGTGCGTCGGTCGAGCTTCATCGCCTAGGCCCGCGCCGCGAACAGGCCGGCCGGCTTCCAGAACAGGACGGCGGCCATAAGGATATAGATCGCCATCTCGGCGATCGCCGTCGGCAGGCCGAGCTGTGCGGGCACGATGCGCCCGAACGTGTCGACGATGCCGACGATGATCGCCGCGACGAACGCGCCGCGGATCGAGCCGATGCCGCCGATGACGATGACGACGAAGGTCTTGATCAGCATCGAATCGCCCATGCCGATCTCGACCACATAGATGGGCCCGGCCATGGCGCCGGCGAGTGCCGCGAGGGCGGCCCCCAGCGCGAAGACCAGCGTGTAGAGGCGCTTGATGTCGACCCCCAGCGCCCCGATCATCTCGCGATTGGAGGCACCCGCCCGGATCAGCATGCCCACGCGGGTCCGCGCGATCAGCCACCACAAGCCAAGTGCCACCGCAAGACCAACCGCCAGCACGACGAGCCGGTAGACCGGGTACGGGGCACCCGGGATCAGTTCGACGCGGCCCGACAGGAACGCGGGAATATCGATGAAGATCGCGACCGGGCCCCAGACGATCTTGACGAGTTCGTTGAAGAACAGGATCAGACCGAACGTGGCGAGGACCTGGTCGAGATGGTCGCGCGCATAGAGCGTGCGCAGGGCAACGATCTCGACCGCGAGGCCGACGACGAACGTCCCGGCCACGGCGAGGGGAACGGCAAGTACGAAACTGCCGGTCCACTGCGCGAACGTCGCGGTCAGGAAGGCGCCGACCATGTAGAGCGAGCCGTGCGCCAGATTGACCATGTTCATGATGCCGAACACGAGCGTGAGTCCGGCCGCCATCAGGAACAGCGTGACGCCGAGCTGAAGGCCGTTCAGCGTCTGCTCGAGGAAGAGAAGTGCCGCCACGGAATTGAAGGCCTTCCCCGCCGGCCGGTCAGGCCGGCGGGGAAGGCATCAGGCTTCAGCGCATCTTGCACTGCGACGCGTAGGCGTCGGCGTGACCCGAGAAGATGATGCCGCGCATCTGGTTCACCAGGCGGCCCTTCTCGTCCTTGCCGATCTGCGTCAGGTAGTAGTTCTGGATCGGGAAGTGGTTCGTGTTGAACTTGAACGGACCGCGCGTGGACTGGAAGTTCGCGGCGCGCAGGGCGTTGCGGAAGGCATCCTTGTTGGCGATGCTGCCGCCGGTCGCCTTGAGTGCAGAATCGATCAGCATCGCCGCATCGTAGCTCTGCGCGGCGTAGGGGCTGGGGATCCGGTTATAGGCGGCTTCGAAATCCGTGACGAACTTCTGGTTCGCCGGATTGCCGAGACTTTCCGACCAGTAGGTCGACGCGAACATGCCGAGTGCGGCATCGCCCACGCCGGGAAGGATCGTCTGATCGGCCGTGAACGACGGCGCGAACAGCGGAACCTGCGGCATCAGGCCGAGCTGCGAATACTGGCGGATGTACGCCACGCCCATGCCGCCCGGATAGAAGATGTAGGTGGCGTCCGGACGTGCCGCGCGCAGGGCCGCAAGCTCGGCCGCATAGTCGGTCTGGCCGAGCTGCGTATAGACCTCGCCGGCGATCTCGCCCTTGAAGAAGCGCTTGAAGCCGGCGAGCGCGTCGCGGCCCGCGGGATAGTTCGGCGCCATGATGTACGCGCGCTTGATGCCCGCGTTCGTCATGTGCTGGCCCATCGCCTCGTGGGTGTTGTCGTTCTGCCAGGACGCGGCGAAGAAGTTCGGGTGGCAGTCCTTGCCCGCGAGTTCCGACGGACCGGCGTTGCCGGAAACCAGGAATACGCCGCGGCGATCCTTGAGGACCGTGTCCGACAGCGCCAGCATGATGTTCGAGAAGATCACGCCGGTGACGATGTCGACGCGGTCGCGCTGGACCATGCGTTCGGCCATCGCCTTGCCGGCGTCGGGGCGGAACTGGTCGTCGCCGACGATCAGCTCGGTCGGAGCGCCGCCGAGACGGCCGCCCGCATGGCGGATAGCGAGATTGAAGCCGTCGACCATGTCGCGCCCGAGACCCGCGTTCGGGCCGGACTGGGTCGTGATCAGGCCGATCTTGACGCCCTGCTGGGCGGCGGCCGGCTGGACCGCGAGGGCAGGCACCGCAATGGCAAGTGCTGCGAGGAGGGTTCTGCGTAGCATCTCGAAGGCTCCCTTGTTCTTGGCGTTTATGGACGGATTGTCGCAGGCACGTATGGCTCAAGCAAGTCAGGCTTTTGGCGCATCCCGGAGCTTGAAGCGCTGCACTTTCCCGGTTTCCGTGCGGGGCAGGGCTTCGACGAACTCGACGGCACGGGGATACTTGTAGGGGGCGATGGTCGCCTTGACGTGGTCCTGAAGCTCCTTGGCGGTCGCGGCGTCCGCATGGCTTGGGTCGCGCAGCACCACGAAGGCCTTCACGATCGTGCCGCGGTCTGCGTCGGGTGCGCCGACGACGGCGCATTCGCGGATCTTGGGATGGTCGAGCAGAACGCCTTCGACTTCCGGTCCCGACACGTTGTAGCCGGCCGTCACGATCATGTCGTCGGTGCGCGCCTGGTACCAGAAATAGCCTTGCTCATCCATGCGGTAGGCGTCGCCGGTCAGGTTCCAGCCGTTCTGCACGTATTTGCGCTGCCGATCGATGTCGTCGAGATAGCGGCACCCCGTGGGTCCGCGCACGGCGAGGCGGCCCACCTCGCCCGGCGGCAGGCGATTGCCTTCGTCGTCGAGGATGCACGCGGCATAGCCGGGGATCGCGCGGCCGGTCGCACCGGCGATCATGTCTTCAGGTGCGGCGGCGACGAAGATGTGCAGCATCTCGGTCGCACCGAGGCCGTCGATCAGCTTGATGCCGGTGTGGCGCTGCCAGCCCTCGAACACGGGCTTGGGCAGATGCTCGCCCGCCGACACGCCCTTGACGAGCGAGGCGAACGCCTTGGCCGGCGCGTTCTCGGCCATCGCGCGATAGGCGGTGGGTGCCGTGAACAGGATCGTCGCCTTGCCGTCGGAAACGATCTGCGGAAGCACGTCGGGACTTGCACGCTCGGCCAGCAGGGTCGAGGCGCCGAAGCGCATCGGGAACGTGACGAGACCGCCAAGGCCGAACGTGAAGGCCAGCGGCGGCGAGCCGGTGAAGATGTCGTCCTTGCCCGGCTTCAGGACATAGCGGGGAAAGGCATCGCAGATCGCCATCACGTCGCGGTGGAAATGCATCGTGCCCTTGGCCGGGCCCGTGGTGCCCGACGTGAACGCGATCAGCGCCACGTCGTCGGCCGACGTGGGGCAATTCTCGAAGGTCGCAGGCTTCGCGGCGGCGCGCTTTTCCAGCCCGTCCGGCGCGTCGCCGTTGAAATAGAGGATGTCGCGGCAGACCGGTGCGGCGGCCTTGGCCTTCTCCATCTCCTCGGCGAGCCGGACATCGCACAGGGCCAGCGTGACCTTGGCCTTCTCGAGGATGTAGCCGAGCTCCTTGGCGCGCAGCAGCGGCATCGTCGCGACGGCAATGCCGCCTGCCTTCAGCACGGCGAACCAGCAGGCGACCATCATCGGGTTGTTGGCGGCACGCAGCAGCACGCGGTTCCCCGATTTGAGCCCGCAATCCTCGACGAGCACGCGCGCGATCCGGTTCGCGTGGCCGAGCAGGTCGGAATAGGTCCAGACATCCTTGCCGAAGCGGATGCAGGCACGGGAGCCCCAGCCGCGCGCGACCGCCGCGTCGAGCAGTTCCGCGCCTGCATTCATCCGGGGCGGGTAGTAGAGCTCCGGAAGCGAAAAGAACATCTCCGGCCATTCCTCGCGCGCCGGCAAATGGGCGCGCGCGAAGCCGTCGACATGGGCGGATGGCGCAAAGACGTGCAGGTCAGGCATGTGCGGCTCCCGTTTCCTCGAACACGGGAAGGGCGGGATCGACGCGCACGACATTGGACGGCGGCGAGTGCCGGCCGGTCCCGTCATACGCCATGACATGGTAGGTATAGCCGACGCCGCCGAGCGCGAACTTGTCGGAGAATTTCGCTCCCTTGACGGCTTCGACGATCGACGACGTGCCGTCGGCCTCGGCCCGGAACACGTCGTAGCCGGCGATGTCGCCCGACGCGCGCGACCAGACGAGCTTCACGACACCGCTCTCGACGCTCGCCTTCAGGCCCGCACCCGCCGCCGGCCATTTCGGCGCGTCCTTCGACAGGTCCTCGACGGGAGCCTGCGTGAAGCCCTTGGGCCACAGGAAGCAGCTCACCAGCTTGAAGTTCTCGTCGAGCTGCTTGCAGACATTGCAGTAGATGCAGCGCAGGATCGCGTCCGCGCGCTTCTCCTCGACCTTCCGGACCCAGGCCGGGTCCGCCAGAAGCTGGCGCGCCATGCCGATCATGTCGGCGCGGCCGTCCGCGATCAGGCGCTCGGCGTCCGCCGGATCGCTGATCTTGCCGACCGAAACGACTGGCACGTCGAAGCCGTGACTGTTGATATAGGCCTTGATGCCGGCGGCAAGATGGACGTGCGGAAGCGGCGGATACTGCTCGCCCGGCATGCAGCGATCACCCGAGTAGCCGGTATAGGGATAGAGCGGGGAGCCTTCTTTCTGGACGGCATCCTCGAACTTTCCGCCGACAGACAGCGAGATGTAGTCCACGCCGAGCTGCGCCATGCGCAACGCGATGCGCTGGCTGTCGGGAAGCGCGTAGCCGTCCTTGATCGCCTCCTCGGCGAGGAACCGCACGCCGACGGGAAAATCCTTGCCGACCGTCTGGCGCACGCGGGCCATCACGCGCCCGAACATGCGCAGGCGGCCTTCGAGCGTGCGCCCGTCATAGGCGTCGCGCCGCGGATTGCGCCGCGACAGGAACGACGACAGCGTATAGGCGTGCGCCGAATGGAGCTCGACGCCGTCGTAGCCGGCTTCGCGCGCGCGCGCCGCGGCAGCACCGAATGCTTCGACGATGCCGTCGATGTCCTTCTCTTCCAGCATGTCGATCGTCTGCCGCCAGCCCGAGCGCGCCACCTTCATGAAATGGATGATCTGCGGGACGATCTTCGAAGGGCCCGCATCCTTGACCTGCCGGACCAGATCGCGATGGCCCGCGACGAAGTCGTCGCGCGACAGGCGGAGCAGGGGGCCGGACTTCGACTCATGGACGGCTGTCGCCTCGACGACGATCAGGCCGACATGGCCGGCCGAATAGCGGACATAGCGGTCGATGATGCCCTGGTTGACGAATCCGTCCTCACCCGACAGGCGCGTGACCATCGCGGGCACCAGCACCCGGTTGGGTGCCGTCATCGTGCCGATGCGGACGGGTTCGAGCAGCTTCATTTCTCGCCAACCTCGGCTAGGCATTCGGGACAAAGGCAGGTCGCCTGCATTCCGGCTTCGGGAACGGGCATCGTCACGTCAACATGCATGCACCAGCAGTCGCCCTTGGGATCGCAGGCAAACAGCGCGCCACAGCGCACGCAGACGAGTTCGCTCGCGGTTGCCGACGCCTGCGTCACGGGGCCGCCTCCGCATCGAAGGCCGCAAGCGCCTGACCGGCGATGACGAGACGCTGGATTTCGCTCGTCCCTTCGTAGATGCGAAGTGCACGCACCTCGCGATAGAGCCGCTCGACGACATTGCCGGCGACCACGCCGGTTCCGCCGTGGATCTGGACCGCGCGATCGGCAACGCGCTGCGCCATCTCGGTCGCGTAGAACTTCGCCATCGACGCTTCGCGCGTCACGCGCGGTGCCGCCCGGTCCTTGGTCCATGCGGCCCGGTAGACGAGAAGGGCGGCCGCGTCGATCTCGGTCGCCATGTCGGCGAGCGACGCCTGTGTGAGCTGGAAATCCGCAAGCTTCCCGCCGAACACCTCGCGGCGCTTCGCATAGGCGAGCGCTTCGTCCAGCGCGCGTCGCGCGAAGCCGAGGGCGGCGGCACCGACCGTGGAGCGGAAGATGTCGAGCGTGGCCATTGCGATCTTGAAACCGTCGCCGGGACGGCCGAGCAGGGCGGAAGCCGGAATGCGGCAGCCGTCGAAGGCGAGTGTCGCAAGCGGATGCGGTGCGATCGTTTCGATGCGCGCTTCGATTGACAGGCCTGCGGCATCGGCATCGACGACGAAAGCAGAAAGGCCCTTGGCGCCGGGTGCTTCGCCGGTGCGCGCGAAAACCACGTAGTGGCCGGCGATCCCGCCGTTGGAGATCCAGGTCTTGCGGCCGTCGAGCACGTAGGCGTTGCCGTCACGCCGTGCGGTCATGCGAAGGGCGGCAACGTCCGATCCGCCTTCGGGTTCCGAGAGCGCGAAGGCCGCCAGATGCGTTCCGGCACGCGTGCGCGGCAGATACCGGTCCTTCTGCGCATCGGTTCCGAAGAGCGTGATCGAGCCGGTCCCCAGCCCCTGCATAGCGAATGAGAAGTCGGCCAAGCCGGACCGGTAGGCCAGCGTCTCGCGCACGAGGCACAAGGCCCGCACGTCGAGCGCGTCGAACGCGCCGCCATGCGACTTCGGCACCGCATAGGCGAGATAGCCGGCATCGCCCAGCATGCGGGCGAAGCGCGCGGTCAGGGCATCGACGTCGTCCTCGTCGTGCGCGAGCGGCTCGATCTCCCGCTTCGCCCACGCGTAAAGATCGGCGCCAAGGCGGCGATGCGCCTCGTCGAAGAACGGCCAGCCGAGGAACGTGCGGTCCGGCATCAGCTTCCCTCGAAAGTCGGCTTCTGCTTGGCGACGAAGGCGCGATAGGCGCGCGCGAAATCCTCGGTCTGCATGCAGATCGCCTGCGCCTGCGCTTCCGCCTCGATCGCCTGATCGACCCCCATGTTCCACTGGTGGTCGAGCGCGGTCTTCGTCATCGCATGCGCGAAGGTCGGGCCGTCGGCGAGATCGCGCGCGAAAGCCTGTGCGGTCGCCAGCAACGCGTCGGGTTCGGCGAGCCGGTTGAAGAAGCCCCAGCGCTCGCCTTCCTCGCCACCCATCGATCGGCCGGTATAGAGAAGCTCGGCCGCACGCCCCTGGCCGACGATCCGTGGCAGGATGCTGCACGCACCCATGTCGCAGCCGGCAAGTCCGACGCGCACGAACAGATAGGCGACCTTCGCGCGTGCCGTGCCGAAGCGCAGGTCGGCTGCCATCGCGATCGCGGCACCCGCACCCGCGCAGATTCCGTCGATCGCGGCGACGACCGTCTGCGGGCAGCCGCGGATCGCCTTGACGAGGTCGCCGGTCATCCGCGTGAAGCGCAGCAGGTCCGGCATTTCCATGCCGACGAGGGGCCCGATGATCTCGTGCACGTCGCCGCCCGAGCAGAAGTTCCCGCCCGCACCCGTGATCACGACGCTCTTGATCGCGTCGGTGTAGACGAGGTCGCGGAACAGGTCGCGCAGCTCCGCGTAGCTTTCGAAGGTCAGCGGGTTCTTGCGGTCCGGCCGGTTCAGCGTGACGGTCGCGACCTTCCCGTCGACCTGCCAGCCGAAATGCGCCGGCTTGAATCGCTGCGGATCGTGACGGGTCAGGCTCATGCGCGGTCTCCGGCAGCGGACGTTTTCAGTTTGGCGAGCAGGGCGAGCAGGCGCTTCAGTTCCGTCGTATCCAGGGCGGCAAACGCTTCGTCGATCCAGCGTTCGTGCGTGGGCAGCATCGATTCGAAGGCGCTCTTGCCGGCGGGTGTCAGGCTCACTCTTGCCGAGCGCCGGTCGCGCACCTGTGCCTGCCGCACGATGAGGCCGTCGGCGACCAGGCCGTCGACGAGGCCCGTGACGTTTCCGGCCGAGACCATCATGCGCTGCGACAGCTCGCCCATCGTCAGGCCATCGGGATGGCTGCCGTCCTGGGCCCGCGCGAGCTGCGAAAGCACGTCGAACCGCGGCAGTGTGATCGAAAAGCTCTCGCGCAGCCCGGCGCGCACGCGCGTCTCGATCAGGTTGGCGCAGGTCAGGAGCCGCAGCCACGCGCGAAGCTGGAGATGTTCCGAGTTCTCGTGGCCGCGTTCGCGATCCATCGGACTCAGACCTCTCCGCCGGCGATGGGCAGGGCGGCACCCGTGATGCCTGCCGCGGCATCCGAACACAGATACGCGACAAGCGAGGCGACTTCGTCGGGCTGCACGAGGCGGCCCATCGGGTTGGCCGCCGCGAAGTTCTTCACGACGCTGCCGGGATCGGAGCGGGTCTTGAGAGCTACGCTCTGCGCGGCATCCTGCAGCATCGGCGTATCGGTGTAGCCAGGGCAGACGGCATTGACGGTCACGCCGGTGCGCGCGAGTTCGACACCGAGCGAGCGGGTGAGGCCGACCAGCCCGTGCTTCGCGGCCGCGTAGGCCGACACGTAGGGATATCCCTTGAGCCCCGCCGTCGATGCGACATTGACGACGCGCCCCCAGCCGTCGGCGACCATCGCCGGGATCGCGAGCCGGCTCGCCGTGAATGCCGCCGTGAGGTTCAGCGCGATCATGCGTGCCCAGAGGTCGGGTTCCGTGCGGGCGATCGGCGCGGTTTCGGCACCGCCGGCATTATTGATCAGGATGTCGATATGCTGGATGCCGGCCGCCGTCGCGAAAGCCTGCCCGAGGGCGATGGGATCTGTCACGTCGCAGGCGATCGCTTGCGCGTCGAGTTCGGCCGCGAGCGGAGCGAGGCGGTGTCGGTCCCGGGCGATCAGCGTCACGCGTGCGCCTTGCCCGGCAAGAGCACGTCCGATCGCAGCGCCAATGCCGCGCGAGGCACCTGTCACAAGCGCGTGACGACCCGCGAGAGACGCGGCAGAGGGACGGTCATTCGGCGACTGGGGCAAGGAACCTCCCGGGCCAATATATTTTAAGTCTAAAATATCCCGGTGGCCGCGACAAGAGGCCTATGGATTATTTGTGGATCGATAGGCGCAGCGCCCGGGCTTCCGGCTGGCCAACCTCTTCGCCCTCGATGACTTCGACCGCCGACAGGAAGCGGATATCCGACCGATCCGGCGCATGGAAGGGCAGTACGATGCGGTGCCATTCATCGACGCGGCGGCTGTGGGCCCGTGCGTGCCACGTATAGACCGGTACCTTGCGGTCGCGTGCAAGGTTGTATACCGCGCGTGCCATGATGGGGCCAAGGCAGCGGCAAGCGCGCGCGATGTCGCCAACCGTTGCGCCCTCCCAGTCGCGTCCGGCGCTTTCGGCGAGGCGTGACCCGAATATCCGGTAGCGCAGGTCGGTGCTTCCCGGGATCGGGTCGACGACAGAGGACCGGGATACGATCGCGCCGAACTCTTCCGACCGGAAGTCGCGCCAGTCGGGGACCGTCCGTTCGCCGCGAAGCGCGTGCCATTGCGTCAGGCAGGTCCTGAGGATCGGTATCGGCACTGTTTCCGCTGCCGGCGCCCAGCATACGATCGGCGTCGCGAGCCGCGTGTATTTCTCGAGGATGCCGCTGCGACTTTCCGCGAGCGCTGCGAGCACATCTTCGAATGCTGCCTCTATGTCGGCAATGATCGTGCCCACGATACCCCTCCAATTGTATGCACATATGCACTACAATTTTAGAGATTATATCGCGTATGGCATTGATACGAAAGTGCGACAATGAACTTTCCGGCCGCTTCGTCCTGAATAACTTTGTCGTCGGCTCCACGCGACCCAATCGGACTTCCGGCGTCCTACGAACATCGGCTAGCATGCCGACATGTCGATCACGAAGCCGTTCGCAACCCCTGTGCCGGACTCGCGTCGGCCCGTCGCCGCCGCACCGGGTGCGCTGCCGTCGGCCGGCGATCTCCGGATCCTGAAGGAGATCGAACGCAAGGTCCTGTGGCTTTCGAGCTGGACGATCCACAACGCGAACAAGCTGCGTCCTTCGCGTGACGGCCTAAAGGTCGGCGGACACCAGGCATCTTCCGCATCGATGGCGACCTTGATGACGGCCCTTTATTGCTCGGTCTTGCGCCCGCAGGATCGCGTCGCGGTCAAGCCGCACGCCTCGCCGGTGTTCCACGCGATCCAGTACCTGCTCGGCCACCAGACGCGCGAGAAGCTCGAACGGTTCCGCGCGCTTGGCGGCGCCCAGAGCTATCCGTCGCGGACCAAGGATATCGACGACGTCGATTTCTCGACCGGCTCGGTCGGGCTTGGCGTCGCGGAAACGCTGTTCGCGTCGATCGCGCAGGACTATGTGCGCTTGAAGGGGCTTGCAGCACCCGACTGGCCGGAAGGCCGGATGATCGCGCTTGTCGGCGATGCCGAGTTCGACGAAGGAAACATTTTCGAGGCGATGCTGGAGGGCTGGAAGCACGACGTGCGGAATCTCTGGTGGATCATCGACTACAACCGCCAGAGCCTCGACAGCACCGTCTCGGACCATCTGTTCCAGCGCATCGTCGGCACGTTCGAATCCATCGGCTGGCGCGTCATCGTGCTGAAATACGGCAAGCTTCTGGAATCCGCGTTCGAGCGGCCGGGCGGGGACGCGCTGCGGCGCTGGATCGACGAATGCCCGAACTCGCTCTATTCCGCCCTTACCTACAAGGGCGGTTCGGCGTGGCGCGAGTACCTCGTGCGCGATCTCGGCGACGTCCCCGGTGTCCGCGAGATCCTTGCGTCGTACAACGACGACGACGCGCTGCACCGGCTGATGACGAATCTCGCCGGCCACGACATGGAAAGCGTCCTCGAGGCCTATGCGGATGCCGCCTCGACCGATCGTCCGACGGTCGTCGTCGCCTACACGATCAAGGGACATGGTCTCGCATTCGCCGGCCACAAGGACAACCATGCCGGCCTGATGAACGCCGAGCAGATCGACGGTTTCCGCAAATCGATGGGGATCGCGCCGGGCGAGGAGTGGGAACGCCTGTCCGGCTTCGACGATCCCAAGGCAGCGGAGGGCTTCCTGTCGCAGGTTCCGTTCGCGCAGAAATTTCCGCGCCGGCTGGCGACGACGCCGATTCCGGTGCCCGATGACTTCCCGATCCCGAAGGCAGACAAGCCGACGAGCACACAGGAAGGCTTCGGGCGCGTGCTCTACGAGCTTGCGGGCGGCAGCAGCGAGCTTGCGCGACGCATCGCGACGACGTCGCCGGACGTCACCGTATCGACCAATCTCGGCGGTTGGGTGAACCGGCGCGGCATCTTCGATCGGCACGACCGCACCGACATGTTCAAGGCCGAAAAGGTCGTCTCGGCGCAATCCTGGAACATGAGCCCTGCGGGCCAGCACGTCGAACTCGGCATCGCGGAGAACAATCTGTTCCTGATGCTGGGAGCGCTCGGCCTCGCCGGCGACCATTTTGGCGCGCGGCTTCTGCCGGTCGGCACGCTCTACGATCCGTTCATCAATCGCGGCCTCGATGCGCTGACATATGCCTGCTACCAGGACGCGCGATTCATCGTCGTCGCTACGCCTTCGGGCGTGACGCTGGCACCGGAGGGGGGCGCCCACCAGTCTGTCGGCACGCCGCTGGTCGGCATCGGCGCCCCGGGGCTCGTCTATTTCGAACCGGCCTATGTCGATGAACTCGCGCACATCCTGCGCTGGGGGTTCGGGTACATGCAGGCACCGGACGGCGCTTCGGTCTATCTGCGGCTTTCGACGCGCCCGCTGGTGCAGCCCGTGCGGCGCGACGCGGCGTGGATTGCCGATTGCCTTGCGGGCGCCTACTGGCTCGTCGAGCCGGAGGCGGGGGCCGAACTTGCCATCGCCTATGTCGGCCCGGTGGCGCCCGAAGCGATCGAGGCGCACGCGGCACTTCGCGAAGAAGTGCCCGGAGCGGGGCTGCTTGCGATCACGTCGCCGGACAGGCTGCACGCCGACTGGCGTGCGCGGGGTGCCGGCTGCCACGCCGCGCGCCTCCTCGGCAGGCTTGCGCCCGATGCCGGCATCGTCAGTATCATCGACGGGCATCCGGCAGCACTTTCTTGGATCGGCGGCGTATCGGGCCAGCGCGTCCGGGCGCTCGGCGTCGAGAGCTTCGGCCAGTCGGCCGACATTCCGGATCTCTATCGCCTGAAGGGGATCGATGCCGAAGCGATCCTCGATGCGGCGGCGGGCCTGCTCGTGGATCGGGTGCGTGCCAAATGAAAAGGGCCCCGCCGGCGTGCGGGGCCCTTCTATTGTTGGCTCGGTGGTTAGTCGACGTAAGCCGTACGTTGCCTTAGCGGAAGAGTCCGAGAAGGACGGACGGCTGCTGGTTGGCGATCGACAGCGACTGGATGCCGAGCTGCTGGCGAACCTGCAGCGCCTGCACCGCAGCGGCCGACTTGCCGATGTCAGCGTCGACGATGGCACCGAGGCCGGTCGTCGTGGAGTCCACAATCGCGTTCACGAAACCCGACTGCAGCGTCAGCGTACGCGTTTCGGCAGCGTTGGACCCCAGAGAGGTCGCAACGGCCTGCTGGAACGTGTTGAGCGAGGTGAGTGCCAGCGAAGCCGCCGAGGCCGACGTGACCGAGGAGGCCGCGAAGGTCGTGAAGGCCGCGTTGACCGAAGACTGCGACGTCATCGTGAGCGTCGTCGCCGTCGTGTCGGCGAGGAACGTCTTGGCGGCCGAGGCGGCCGACAGGAGGTTCGTGCCGTTGTACGAAGCCTGGCTGATGAAGTTCTGGATCTGCGAGGTCATCGCGTTGAAGTCGGCGGAGTAGATCGTGCGCTGGTTCGCCGAGATCGACCCGTCGGCCAACTGCGTGATCTTGGCCTGCAGGTTGCCGATGAGATCCGAGATGTTCGTCAGAGCCGCCTGAGTGACGGAGCCGAGGCCCACACCGTTGGCGAGCGAGCCCTGCACGGCCGTGTAGGCCTGCAGGTTGCCGCGGATACCCTGCGCGACCGAGAAGGTCGACGCGTCGTCCGACGCATCCGCCACTCGATAGCCGGTCTGGACCTGCTTCGAAGCGACGTTGAGTGCGGTTTGGGTGATACGCAGCGACGACAATGCGAGCATTGCGCCCACATTGGTATTGACGGAATTAGCGCTCATTTTCTGGTCCCTTTCTGGTCAGTTTGGTTTCGACTTCTGTCGAACCTGGAGTTCATGTCGTGTGCTGCTTCCGGAAACGACCGGACATCGCAAACAGGTCACGCCGGACCCATGAACTACCGAGCAATTACACACTACCGAAAAACATGCGGCTACACAAGTAGCTGGTCCCAAAGGGTTTATTGTATTTTTAAGGTAATTTTAATTTAAATTTTACCAATAAAGCGAGAGACAGAAATTTTACTGAATGCCCTTTAGCGAACCAGTCCGAGCAATGCGCTGGGTTGGCGGTTGGCGATCGACAGGCTCGAAAATGCGAGCTGCTGGCCCACGCCCCGGGCCGATGCCTGAGCCGATGCGGCCCCGATGTCGGCATCGACGAGCGCTCCGAGACCGACCTGGATCGCGTCGACGGTCGAATTGATCTGCGAGGATTGCTGGCTGAGCGTACGCGTCTCGGCCGCATTCTGTCCGGACGCCTGGCCGAGCGTCGTCTGGAAGGTCTGGAGTGCCCCAAGCGTGGCGACGGCTCCGGCCGGTGTGCTCGTGTCGATGGCGCCTTGAAACGCCGCGAGACCCGTGCCGACCTGGCTCTGGCTCGACACGGTCAGCGTGTTGCCGGTCGTGTCGGCGAGAAAGTTCGTCGATGTCGAGGTCGTCTGGAGGAGATTGGTGCCGTTGAAGCTTGCTTGCTGCACGGTGTTCTGGAGCTGGCTCGTCAGCGCCTGGACGTCCGCCGAGTAGATCGCCCGCTGATCGGCCGAGATCGATCCGTCGGCAAGGCTGGTCAGTTTCTGCTGCAGCTGGTTGGTGAGGTCGGACGCCTGGCTGATGGCGGCCTGCGTGACGGCACCGAGCCCGGCGCCGTTGGCAAGGGAACCTTGGACGGCCGCGAATGCCTGAAGTTCGCCGCGCAGGCCTTGCGCGACCGCGAAGACGGATGCGCTGTCGGCAGCGTCGGCGACCTTGAATGCGGTCTGGAGCTGCTTCTGCGCGACCTGCAGGCCTGCCTGCTGGGTGCGCGCCGACGACAGCGCGCGCAGCGACGCGGCGTTCGTGTTGATCGAGTTGCCGATGGAAGCGGTCATGCGCGGATATTACCGGAAACGGCGGGAATTGGGGAGTCCCCCAGTTCCGGCGGCGTATTGCGCTACAAACGAAACGGGGGCGGCCGATGGGCCGCCCCCGTCCGTCTTTGGTGTGCTTGGTCCGTGTTTAGCGGAACAGGCCCAGCAGGACCGAAGGCTGCTGGTTGGCGATCGACAGCGACTGGATGCCGAGCTGCTGGCGGACCTGCAGCGCCTGCACCGAGGCCGAAGCCTTGCCGATGTCGGCATCGACGATGGCGCCGAGGCCGGTCGTCGTGGCGTCGACGATCGCGTTCACGAAGTTCGACTGCAGCGTCAGCGTGCGGGTTTCCGCCGCGTTCGCACCCAGCGAGCTCGCGACCGCCTGCGAGAACGTGTTGAGCGAGGTGAGCGCCAGCGTGGCCGCCGAAGCCGACGTGACCGACGAGGCCGCGAAGGTCGTGAAGGCCGCGTTGACCGAGGACTGCGACGTCATCGTCAGCGTGACGGCGTTCGTGTCGGCGAGGAACGTCTTGGCGGCCGAGGCGGCCGACAGGAGGTTCGTGCCGTTGTACGAGGCCTGGCTGATGAAGTTCTGGATCTGCGAGGTCATCGCGTTGAAGTCGGCGGAGTAGATCGTGCGCTGGTTGGCGCTGATCGACCCGTCGGCCAACTGCGTGATCTTGGCCTGCAGGTTGCCGATGAGATCCGAGATGTTCGTCAGCGCCGCCTGGGTGACGGAGCCGAGGCCCACGCCGTTGGCGAGCGAGCCCTGCACCGCCTGATAGGCCTGCAGGTTGCCGCGAATGCCCTGGGCGACCGAGAAGGTCGATGCGTCGTCGGCAGCGTCCGCGACCCGGTAACCGGTCTGGACCTGCTTGGAAGCGACATTGAGGGCAGACTGGGTCGTACGCAGCGAGGCGAGAGCCACCATTGCGCCGACATTGGTATTGATCGAGTTCGACATTGGATTGGTACCTTTCCTTCTGGAACTGGTTGCGAGCGGCTTCTGCCGGTCGGTCGTTAGACCCGATCATGGAAACACGACAACTGTAGGGCGTCACGGCAAAATTTGTTACAGCACAGCGGTTTGGCGCGGCACCAAATAAACACACAATTAAAATGTTATTTCATAAGCAACGGAATTTCATGGCGACTTGTGAATCTGCTTAATTGAGCGTTAACGGCAGCATTGGCTCCACGAGCAGCCCAGCAAAATTTGCAATGCTCGAAACGTCAAAAACGGAACGGGGGCGGCCGATGGGCCGCCCCCGTCCGTCTTTGGTGTGCTTGGTCCGTGTTTAGCGGAACAGGCCCAGCAGGACCGAAGGCTGCTGGTTGGCGATCGACAGCGACTGGATGCCGAGCTGCTGGCGAACCTGCAGCGACTGCACCGAAGCCGAGGCCTTGCCGATGTCGGCATCGACGATGGCGCCGAGACCGGCCGTCGTGGCATCGACGATCGCATTCACGAAGTTCGACTGCAGCGTCAGCGTGCGCGTTTCCGCCGCGTTCGCACCCAGCGAGGTCGCCACCGACTGCTGGAACGTCGTCAGCGAGGTGAGGGCGGCCGTCGCGTCCGATGCCGTTGCAACCGACGAGGCTGCAAACGTCGTGAAGGCCGCGTTGACCGAGGACTGGCCCGACATCGTCAATGCGACACCCGTCGTATCCGCAAGGAACGTTTTGCCGGCGGAAGCCGCCGACAGGAGGTTCGTGCCGTTGTAGTTCGCTTGGCTGATGAAGTTCTGGATCTGCGAGGTCATCGCGTTGAAGTCGGCGGAGAAGATGGCGCGCTGGTTTGCGCTGATCGATCCGTCGGCCAGCTGCGTGATCTTGGCCTGCAGGTTGCCGATGAGGTTCGAGACGTTGGTCAGTGCCGCCTGGGTGACGGAGCCGAGGCCCACGCCATTGGCGAGCGAACCTTGCACCGCCTGATAGGCCTGCAGGTTGCCGCGAATACCCTGGGCGACCGAGAAGGTCGACGCGTCGTCCTGCGCGTCCGCGACCCGGTAACCGGTCTGGACCTGCTTGGAAGCGACATTGAGGGCCGACTGGGTGGAGCGCAGCGAGGCGAGAGCCACCATTGCGCCGACGTTGGTGTTGATCGAATTCGACATGGGAAGTTCCTTTCCTTCTGGATCCGAATTGAACCGGCTTCTGCCGGCTGTCTGTTTGACACGGAAAGACAACCATGAATCGCGATGAAAAATCTTTCAAAAAATATTATCTATCAATACGTTAGTATGATTATCTGCATCTGAAATTATTGCGGATTCTGGTGATGTCGAGATCGCAAAACGACAATTCCAGATTGAGTTACACACGCCGTAGTGATGAAACCCCGAGGGAATGGCAGATATGCCGTTTACGCATTCCTCGACGAATTTCGGAGCCGGACGTTGCCGGATTGACGGCGGCCGGCAAGCCGAGTACGAGGGGCGCCCCAAATGCCGCAGAAATGCCGGCCGTGCGGGCGTGGTGAAACTGGTAGACACGCGAGATTTAGGTTCTCGTGACGCAAGTCGTGGGGGTTCAAGTCCCTCCGCCCGCACCAGATTCCACCATTGCCGCAAACGTGCCGACGGCTTCTGCCGGTCCCCGAAATTCCCGCAGGTGGGATACCATGCAAGTCACCGAAACACTGAATGACGGTCTGAAGCGCGGCTACAAGGTCGTCGTCTCGGCCACCGATATCGCCGCCAAGATCGAAATCGAACTGGATGACCTGTCGAAGAAGGTAAGCCTCCCCGGCTTCCGTCCCGGCAAGGCGCCCAAGGGTGTGCTCAAGCAGCGCTACGGCCAGTCCGTGATGGGCGACGTGCTGCAGCGCGCGGTCCAGGATTCGTCGAGTCAGGCGATCCTCGAGCGCGGCCTGAAGCCGGCCATGCAGCCGCAGATCGAGGTCGTCAACTTCGCCGAAGGCAAGGACCTCGAGTACAACCTCGCCATCGAGGTGCTGCCCGAGATCGCCCCGGTCGATTTCAAGTCGCTCGAACTCGTGCGCCTGAAGGCGGAACCGGGCGAGGCGGAGATCGCCAAGGCGCTCGACAGCCTCGCGCGCTCGCAAAAGCAGGCCAAGAAGGTCGAGGAAAAGCGCCCGGCCAAGTCCGGCGACACGCTGGTCATCGACTTCGAAGGCTTCCTCGACGGCGTGCCGTTCAACGGCGGCAAGGGCAGCGATCACGCCCTCGAGCTGGGTTCCAACCAGTTCGTCAAGGGCTTCGAGGACCAGCTGATCGGCAAGCAGGTCGGCGACAAGTGCGACGTCAACATCGTCTTCCCCGAGCAGTACGTGAACGACACGCTCGCGGGCAAGCCGGCGACCTTCAAGGTCGAGATCAAGGAACTGCGCGAGGCGATCCCGCTGGTGCAGGACGACGAGTTCGCCAAGAGCCTCGGCTTCGACGATCTCGAGACGCTGAAGAAGGCCGTCAAGGACCAGCTCGGCCGCGAGCTGACGCGCCACGCGCGCGCCAAGCTCAAGCGCCAGCTCCTCGACAAGCTTGCCGACGCGCACAGCTTCCCGGTGCCGCCCGGCATGGTCGATGCGGAGTTCGCCCAGATCTGGGGTCAGGTCGAGGAAGAGCGCAAGCGCGGTTACGAGGATCCCGAGCACAAGGGCAAGACCGAAGACGCGATCAAGGCGGAGTATCGCACCATCTCGGAGCGCCGCGTGCGCCTGGGCCTGCTGCTCGCCGAGATCGGCCGCGCCAACAACGTCCAGGTGGCGCAGGAAGAGGTCAACCGCGCGCTCGCCGATCAGGCCCGCCGCTATCCGGGCCAGGAACGCGAGATCGTCGAGCTCTACCGCAAGAACCCCGAGGCGCTCGCCCAGCTTCGCGCGCCGATCTTCGAGGACAAGGTGATCGACTTCATCGTCGAACTCGCCAAGGTCACCGAGAAGGAAGTTTCGTCCGAAGAGCTAACCAAGGAAGACGAAGCGGCCTGACCGGCGGTTTCGTGGGAAAACCTGCGGCGGCGCGAGTCATGCTCGTGCCGCCGTTTTCTTTTTGCCGGATCACTTGATCGCCCGCGCGCGACCGGCCTACATATATTCCAGACCGCCGCGCCAATCCCGGGAGCACCGCAAATGTCGATCGACGTCCAGATGAACACCCTCGTGCCGATGGTCGTCGAACAGACGGCGCGCGGCGAGCGCGCCTTCGACATCTACTCGCGCCTCCTCAAGGAGCGCATCATCTTTCTCGTCGGTCCCGTCAACGACGCCGTGTCGAGCCTGATCTGCGCGCAGCTCCTGTTCCTCGAGAGCGAGAACCCGAAGAAGGACATCTCGCTCTACGTGAACTCGCCGGGCGGCGTGGTCACGTCGGGCCTCGCGATCTACGACACGATGCAGTACATCCGCCCCGACGTCGCCACCGTGTGCATCGGCCAGGCGGCCTCGATGGGCTCGCTGCTGCTGAGTGCCGGCGCCAAGGGCAAGCGCTTCTCGCTGCCGAACTCGCGCATCATGGTCCACCAGCCGTCGGGCGGCGCCCAGGGCCAGGCGACCGACATCGAGATCCAGGCGCGCGAGATCCTGAACCTGCGCCGGCGCCTCAACGAGATCTACGTGCGCCACACCGGGCAGCCGGTCGAAGCGATCGAGGCGGCGCTGGAGCGCGACAAGTTCATGAGCCCGGACGAAGCCAAGTCGTTCGGTCTCATCGACGAGGTCGTGATCGAACGTCCGCCGCGTCCGGACGAAGCCAAGGCGGCCTGATCCCCCCGAAGCCGGCGCGGTTTTTGTCCTCTGGCACGCGGCTTGTATCGCTGCCGGACGGACCCTATTCTTTCTGTGTCGCGGTGCGCATTCGTTCCCCGTGGGTTCCCGTTCGGTTTGGCCGGACGGTCCGGCAGGTGCGGTTGCCGCAGCGGCGGGTGAGGGCTAACATCCAAGCAAGTCCGGAGTCCCAATTCAGGGACTGCCCGGACGGAGCGGTGAAGGAATGAACAAGTCCTCGGGCGATTCGAAGAACACCCTCTACTGCTCGTTCTGCGGCAAGAGCCAGCATGAGGTCCGCAAGCTGATCGCGGGCCCGACCGTATTCATCTGCGATGAATGCGTCGAGCTCTGCATGGACATCATCCGCGAAGAGCACAAGACCACGCTGGTCAAGTCGCGCGACGGGGTGCCGACGCCCAAGGATATCTGCACGGTACTGGACGACTACGTGATCGGGCAGGATCACGCCAAGCGCGTGCTGTCGGTCGCCGTGCACAACCACTACAAGCGCCTTTCGCACGGCCAGAAGGGCAACGAAGTCGAGATCGCGAAGTCGAACATCCTGCTGGTTGGCCCGACGGGCTGCGGCAAGACGCTCCTCGCGCAGACGCTTGCCCGCATCATCGACGTGCCGTTCACGATGGCCGACGCCACGACGCTGACCGAAGCCGGCTATGTCGGCGAGGACGTCGAGAACATCATCCTTCGTCTGCTGCAGGCCGCCGACTACAACGTCGAGCGTGCGCAGCGCGGCATCGTCTATATCGACGAGGTCGACAAGATCAGCCGCAAGTCCGAGAACCCGTCGATCACGCGCGACGTGTCGGGCGAAGGCGTGCAGCAGGCGCTGCTCAAGATCATGGAAGGCACGGTCGCCTCGGTTCCCCCGCAGGGCGGGCGCAAGCACCCCCAGCAGGAGTTCCTGCAGGTCGACACGACGAACATCCTGTTCATCTGCGGCGGCGCTTTCGCCGGCCTCGACAAGATCATCGCGGCGCGCTCGCGCGGCACGTCGATCGGGTTCGGCGCCGACGTGCGCGGCCCGGACGAGCGGACGACGGGCCAGATCCTCAAGGACGTCGAGCCGGAAGATCTGCTCAAGTTCGGCCTGATCCCGGAATTCATCGGCCGCTTGCCGGTCGTTGCCACGCTCACCGACCTGTCGGAAGACGCGCTGGTGGACATCCTGCAGAAGCCGAAGAACGCGCTGGTCAAGCAGTACCAGCGGCTCTTCGACATGGAAGGGATCAAGCTCTCGTTCTCCGACGACGCGCTCAAGTCGGTCGCGCGCAAGGCGATCGCGCGCAAGACCGGTGCCCGTGGCCTGCGTTCGATCATGGAAGTGATCCTGCTCGACACGATGTTCGAACTGCCGGGCATGTCCGGCGTCGAGGAAGTCGTGATCAACAGCGAGGTCGTCGAAGGCCGCGCCAAGCCCTTGCATGTGCACGGCGAACGACAGCCGGCACAGGTCGGTACCTCGGCATGACGGCGGCGCGCCCTTGATCGGGCGCGCCCCTCAGCCCAAATTGATCGGACGGAACCCCGTGTTTCAGGGGTTCGATTTGAGACGGACGTCCGACGATCGCTCCGGTTTCGGGGGATGATCGGACGGGCCGGCGACGAGGAAAGACACACGACATGGAAAAGACACGCGGCACCCTCTATCCCGTCCTCCCTCTTCGCGACATCGTCGTTTTCCCGCACATGATCGTGCCGCTCTTCGTCGGGCGCGAGAAGTCGGTGCGGGCACTCGAGGACGTGATGAAGGACGACAAGCAGATCCTGCTCGTCGCCCAGAAGAACGCCGCCCAGGACGATCCGCAGCCGGCCGACATCTACACCGTCGGCACGATCGGCACGGTCCTGCAGCTGCTGAAGCTCCCCGACGGCACCGTCAAGGTGCTGGTCGAAGGCGGAGCGCGCGCGCGCGTCACCGGCTGGTCGGAAAACACCAACTTCTTCCAGGCCTATGCCGAGCCGATGCCCGACAAGGCCGGGACGGCGTCCGAGATGGAGGCGCTGGTGCGCACCGTCGTCGGCCAGTTCGAGCAGTATATCAAGCTCAACCGGAAGATCCCGCCCGAGGTGCTCGTCTCGGTCAACCAGATCGAAGACCCCGGCAAGCTCGCCGACACGGTCGCCTCGCATCTGGCGCTCAAGATTCCCGAGAAGCAGGAGCTGCTGGAACTGGAAACGGTCGCCCAGCGCCTGGAGAAGATCTACGCTTCGATGGAAGGCGAGATCGGCGTGCTGCAGGTCGAGAAGCGCATCCGCAACCGCGTGAAGCGCCAGATGGAGAAGACCCAGCGCGAGTACTATCTCAACGAACAGCTCAAGGCGATCCAGAAGGAACTCGGCGAGACCGACGAGGGCAAGGACGAGTCCTCCGAGATCGAAGAGCGCATCAAGAAGACGAAGCTGTCCAAGGAAGCGCGCGACAAGGTCTATGCGGAGCTGAAGAAGCTCAAGTCGATGAGCCCGATGTCGGCCGAGGCGACGGTCGTGCGCAACTACATGGACTGGATCCTCTCGATCCCGTGGAAGAAGCGCACGAAGATCAAGCGCGACGTGAAGAACGCCGGCAAGGTCCTCGATTCCGACCATTACGGCCTCGAGAAGGTCAAGGAGCGCATCCTCGAGTATCTCGCCGTGCAGGAGCGCACGATCAAGCTGCGCGGCCCGATCCTGTGCCTCGTCGGCCCGCCGGGCGTGGGCAAGACCTCGCTGGGCAAGTCGATCGCCAAGGCGACCGGGCGCAACTTCGTGCG
This sequence comes from Tagaea sp., assembly GCA_965279565.1. Classification (GTDB taxonomy): domain Bacteria; phylum Pseudomonadota; class Alphaproteobacteria; order CACIAM-22H2; family CACIAM-22H2; genus Tagaea. Next base: position 2,688,942 of record OZ257249.1, read on the forward strand.
CATGTCGCTGGGCGGCGTGCGCGACGAGGCCGAGATCCGCGGCCACCGGCGCACCTACATCGGCTCGATGCCGGGCAAGATCGTCCAGGGCATGAAGAAGGCGAAGGCTTCCAATCCGCTCTTCCTGCTCGACGAGATCGACAAGCTCGGCTCGGACTGGCGCGGCGATCCGACGTCGGCGCTGCTCGAGGTCCTCGACCCCGAGCAGAACGCGACCTTCGCCGACCACTATCTCGAGGTCGACTACGACCTGTCGGACGTCATGTTCGTCACGACGGCGAACACGCTGCGTATGCCGCAGCCGCTGCTCGACCGCATGGAGATCATCCGCCTCTCGGGCTACACCGAGGAGGAGAAGATCGAGATCGCGCGCGGGCATCTCATCCGCAAGCAGGAGGAGATGCACGGCCTGAAGAAGGGCGAGTGGTCGATCAACGACGAAGGCTTGCGCGACCTGATCCGCTACTACACGCGCGAAGCGGGCGTGCGCAATCTCGAGCGCGAGATCGCGGGCCTTGCCCGCAAGGCGGTCAAGGCGATCCTCGTCGAGGGCGTGAAGAAGATCCAGGTCACGCCGAAGAATCTCGAGAAGTACGCCGGCGTGAAGAAGTTCCGCTGGGGCGAGGTCGAGCACGACGACATGGTCGGCCTGGTCAACGGCCTTGCATGGACCGAAGTCGGCGGCGAGGTGCTGACGATCGAGGCGGTGCTGTCGTCCGGCAAGGGCAAGATGACGATCACCGGCAAGCTCGGCGACGTGATGCAGGAATCGGTGCAGGCAGCACACGCCTATGTGCGCAGCCGTGCGGCGAGCCTCGGCATCAAGCCGCCGCTGTTCGACAAGCGCGACATCCACGTGCACGTGCCGGAGGGGGCGACCCCGAAGGACGGCCCGTCGGCGGGCGTGGGCATGATCACCGCGATCGTCTCGGTGCTGACCGGCATCCCGGTTCGCCGCGACGTCGCGATGACCGGCGAGATCACGCTGCGCGGTCGCGTGCTGCCGATCGGCGGCCTGAAGGAGAAGCTGCTTGCCGCCCTGCATGCGGGCATCAAGACCGTGCTGATCCCGAAGGAGAACGAGAAGGATCTGGCCGAGATTCCGGAGAACGCGAAGAAGGCGCTCGATATCGTGCCGGTCGGCACGGTCGACGAGGTGCTGGCCCGGGCGCTGACCCGGATACCTGTCGCGATCGAATGGATCGAGCCGGAAATCGAAAACGTGCCGCCGAAGAAGGCGGGCGACGATGCGGCGGGTCTCGTCACGCACTGACCCGATTTGCCGTTTGCAAACGACCGGCGGCCGGAGCGCGGAATGCGTTCCGGCCGTTGTCGCATGCGGGGTTTGTCAAGCCGCAATTCCTGTGGGTTTCTCGCGTCGCGAGATTGACGGCGGCGGGCGACCCGCCTAGAACGGGGTCCGTTTTGCGGATGGCGAGATCGCCGGTCGCAACGCTCGCATTCAAGGACGGGAGCCAGGCCGGCCCGTGAACAAGAACGATTTGGTCGCGGCAGTCGCCGCAAAGACGGATCTGTCGAAGGATCAGGCGGCGTCGGCTCTCGACGCCACGCTCGAGACCATCGCGCGTCAGCTTCGCAAGGGCGACGACGTGAAGCTCTTCGGCTTCGGCACGTTCTATGTCGCCATGCGCAAGGCCAGCGACGGTCGCAATCCGCGCACCGGCGAGACGATCCGCCTGAAGGCGAGTCGTTGCCCGAAATTCAAGGCCGGCAAGTTCCTGCGCGACGGCCTCAAGTAGCGGGCGGTTAGCTCAGCGGCAGAGCGCCTCGTTTACACCGAGGATGTCGGGGGTTCGATCCCCTCACCGCCCACCATCCATCGCGGGAGCTGGCGCATGAAGGTCGACGGCAAGCATTTTCGCACGATCTGGCCGGCCGCCGGTGGCGGCGCGGTCGAGGTGATCGACCAGACGAAGCTGCCCCATCATTTCGAGATCCACCGGCTGACGACGCTCGATGCGGCGGCGCACGCCATCCGCACGATGATCGTGCGCGGCGCGCCGCTGATCGGCGCCACCGCCGCCTACGGCATGGCGCTGGGCATGGATGCGGACGCCAGCGACGCCGGACTTGCGCGCGCCTACGACACGCTCGTCGTCACGCGGCCGACCGCGATCAACCTGCGCTGGGCACTCGACCGTGTGCGCGACCGGCTGCGGCCGCTCGCACCGTCCGCGCGCGCGGGGGCGGCCTGGTCCCTCGCCGCCGAAATCTGCGACGAGGATGCGGCCATCTGCGAGGCCATCGGGCGCAACGGGCTCGCTCTGATCCGGCAGGCCTACGAGAAGCGGGGCGGGAAGGGGCCGGTCAACATCCTGACCCACTGCAACGCCGGCTGGCTCGCCACGGTCGACTGGGGGACGGCGATCGCGCCCATCTACATGGCGCACGACGCCGGCATCCCGGTCCATGTCTGGGTCGACGAGACGCGGCCGCGCAACCAAGGCGCCTCGCTGACTGCGTGGGAACTGGGCCGGCACGGTGTGCCGCACCACATCGTGGTCGACAATGCCGGCGGCCACCTGATGCAACACGGGCTCGTCGATCTGTGCATCGTCGGGACCGACCGCGTCACGGCGCAGGGCGACGTGTGCAACAAGATCGGCACTTACCTGAAGGCACTCGCCGCGCGCGACAACGGCGTGCCGTTCTACGTGGCGCTCCCCAGCCCGACGATCGACTGGAGCGTGGTCGACGGCGTGCGCGAGATCCCGATCGAGGAGCGCAGCGGCGCGGAAGTGACCCGGATGAGCGGACGCCTGCCCGACGGCACCGTCGTCGAGGTCGACATCGCCGCACCGGGCAGCCCGGCCCGCAACGACGCCTTCGACGTCACGCCGGCCCGGCTGGTCACGGCACTCGTCACCGAGCGGGGCGTGTGCGAGGCCTCTCCGGCGGGCCTGCGTGGCCTGTTTCCGGGACAAAAGCCCGCGGCGGCGCAATAGGGCCTGCGGGCGGGGCCGGAGTCGCTTGACGGGGCCTGCCCGGACCGGTACATACGCCGGGCTTTTCGGGCGGAGTCCTTTGCGGGCGTAGCTCAGTTGGTTAGAGCGCCGGCCTGTCACGCCGGAGGCCGCGGGTTCAAGTCCCGTCGCTCGCGCCACTCCCCCGACCTTCGAATTGCTGAAGTTCCAGCGCCCGTCATCCCATCCGGATGGCGGGCGTTGTTGCATTGCGGCACCTAAGAGCGAATCGCGGTGCATCCCGAGTCCCCCAAACGCCCTAAATTGTTGGCAAAGCAGGGCGGTTTGGCCTATACGAAGGGGCAGGGACGATTTCGGGCGGGGTTTTGGGGGATCTGATGGACGCGCACGCGGAACTGCTTCGCGAGTATCTTCCGATCCTGCTCTTCTTGGGCCTCGCCATCGCGCTGTCCGTGGCGATGGTCGTGGCCTCGCTGGTCATCGCCCGCCAGCGCCCGGATGCCGAAAAACTCTCCGCCTACGAGTGCGGTTTCGAAGCGTTCGACGACGCGCGGCGCAAGTTCGACGTGCGCTTCTACCTCGTGGCGATCCTGTTCATCATTTTCGACCTCGAAGTCGCCTTCCTGTTCCCCTGGGCCGTGGCGCTCGGCGAGATCGGGATGTTCGGCTTCTGGTCGATGGTCGTGTTCCTGACCGTCCTGACGGTCGGGTTCGTGTACGAGTGGAAGAAAGGTGCTCTCGAATGGGAGTGATCGAAGCCCACGGCCGCGGCGGCCCGCTGCCGCCCGGCCCGGCGCAGGACGCGCTTCTGAAGGCCGCGACCGACGAGATGCAGGACAAGGGCTTCGTCGTCGCGCAGGTCGACAAGCTCGTCAGTTGGGCACGCACAGGGTCGCTGTGGCCGATGACTTTCGGTCTCGCCTGCTGCGCCGTCGAGATGATGCACACGGCCGCCAGCCGCTACGACCTCGACCGCTTCGGCATGGTCTTCCGGCCGAGCCCGCGCCAGTCCGACGTGATGATCGTCGCCGGCACGCTGACCAACAAAATGGCGCCGGCGCTGCGCAAGGTCTACGACCAGATGGCCGAGCCGCGCTGGGTGCTGTCGATGGGCAGCTGCGCCAACGGCGGCGGCTACTACCACTACTCCTATTCCGTCGTGCGCGGCTGCGACCGGATCGTTCCGGTCGACGTGTACGTTCCGGGCTGCCCGCCGACGGCGGAGGCGCTGCTGTACGGCATCATGCAGCTTCAGAAGAAGATCAAGCGCACGACGAGCATCCTTCGCTAGGGGTCTGGGGAACACGAATGGCCGGGTACGTGGACGAGGGGCTTGCCCCACTCGCCGACAAGATCAAAGCCGATCTCGGCGCCGACGTCGTTTCGGCCGGGATCGTAAAGGGCGAGCTCGCGATCGAAGTCGCGCGCGACGCGATCTTGCGTGTGTTGACGTACCTGCGCGACGACGAGGCCTGCCGTTTCGGCGCGCTGATGGACGTGTGCGGCGTCGACTGGCCGCAGCGCCCGCTGCGCTTCGACGTCGTCTACAACCTGCTTTCGATGCGCCACAACCGGCGAATCCGCGTCAAGGTCGCGACGGACGAGAACACGCCCGTCGCGTCGGCCGTGCCCGTGTTCCCGTCGGCCGGCTGGTTCGAGCGCGAGACATGGGATCTCTACGGCGTGTTCTTCGCCGGCCATCCCGACCTGCGCCGCCTCCTCACGGATTACGGCTTCGAGGGCCACCCGCTGCGCAAGGACTTCCCGCTGACCGGCTATGTCGAGGTCCGCTACGACGCCGAGCAGCAGCGCGTCGTCTACGAACCGGTCAAGCTCACGCAGGATTTCCGCTCGTTCGACTTCCTGTCGCCGTGGGAAGGGCTGGGCCTCGCCCAGCTCGGCCAGCTTCCGGGCGACGAGAAGGCCGCCGCTCCGGCGGCACCGCCCGCCACACCGCCGAAGGCTTGACGCGCATGGCCGACCCGATCGCCGCATCGCCCGCATCCGACCTCGCCGACGGCCAGGTCAAGATCAAGAACTACTCGCTCAATTTCGGGCCGCAGCATCCGGCCGCGCACGGCGTGCTGCGCCTCGTGCTCGAACTCGACGGCGAAGTCATCGAGCGCGCCGACCCGCATATCGGCCTCCTGCATCGCGGCACGGAAAAGCTGATCGAGTACAAGACGTACCTGCAGGCCGTGCCGTATTTCGACCGGCTCGACTACGTTTCGCCGATGAACCAGGAGCACGCCTACGCGCTGGCGGTCGAGAAGCTCCTCGGCATCGAAGCGCCGCCGCGCGCGCAGTACATCCGCGTGCTCTACGCCGAGATCGGCCGCATCCTCAATCACATCCTCAACGTCACGACCTTCGCCCTCGACGTCGGCGCGATGACCCCGCTGCTGTGGGGCTTCGAGGAACGCGAGACGCTGATGGAGTTCTACGAGCGCGTCTGCGGTGCGCGCCTGCACGCGGCCTATTTCCGTCCGGGTGGCGTCAGCCAGGATCTGCCGGCGGGCCTTGCCGACGACATGCTGAAGTTCGTCGACCATTTCCCCAAGATCCTCGACGACATCGAAAGCCTGCTGACCGAGAACCGCATCTTCAAGCAGCGCACGGTCGACATCGGCGTGGTGTCGAAGGCCGACGCGCTTGCCTGGGGCTTCTCGGGCCCGATGGTGCGCGGCTCGGGCATTCCGTGGGACCTGCGCAAGTCGCAGCCCTACGACGCCTACGAGGCGATGGATTTCGACATCCCGATCGGCAAGAACGGCGACTGCTACGACCGCTACCTGCTGCGCATGGACGAGATGCGCCAGTCGCTGCGCATCATGAAGCAGGCGATCGAGAAGATGCCGGGCGGTCCGGTCAAGGTCGACGACCGCAAGGTCGCCCCGCCGGCACGCGCCGAGATGAAGCGCTCGATGGAAGCGCTGATCCACCACTTCAAGCTCTATACCGAAGGCTACCGGGTGCCGGCGGGCGAGACGTACACGGCTGTCGAGGCGCCGAAGGGCGAATTCGCGGTCTATCTCGTCTCGGACGGCACCAACAAACCCTATCGCTGCAAGATCCGCGCACCGGGTTTCGCGTTCCTGCAGGCGATGGACTTCCTGGCAAAGGGCCACATGCTGGCCGACGTCGTCGCGATCATCGGGTCGCTCGACATCGTTTTCGGAGAGATCGACCGATGAGCGGCGGACACGGCCACGTCGAACAGCCGGCGAGCTTCGCCTTCAGCCCCGAGAATCTCGCCTGGGCGCAGAAGATCATCGCCAAGTATCCGGCCGGAAGGCAGGCGAGTGCGGTGCTGCCGCTGCTCGACCGCGCGCAGCGCCAGCACCACAACTGGCTGCCGCGCGCCGCGATGGATTACGTGGCGGGCCTGCTCGACATGGCGCCGATCCGCGTCTACGAGGTCGCGACGTTCTATTCGATGTTCAACCTCGCCCCGGTCGGCAAGTGGTTCCTGCAGGTCTGCACGACCACGCCGTGCTGGCTGCGCGGCTCGGACGAGGTGATGGCCGCGTGCGAGCGCAAGCTCGGCGTCAAGGGCAGCGGCGACGCGAGCTTCCTGCATTCGGCGGACGGCAAGTTCACCGTGCGCGAGGTCGAGTGCCTGGGTACTTGCGTCAACGCGCCGGTCATCCAGGTGAACGACGATTTCTACGAGGACCTCGACGGCCCGCTCACCGAGAAGCTCATCGACGCGCTGGCCAAGGACGCGCCGCCGCCGAAGGGATCGATGAAGGGCCGCCAGGGCGCCATGCCCGAAGGCGGACGCACGAGCCTGGCGAAAGCGGGCGGAGACAAGTGATGCTCGAGGACAAGGACCGCATCTTCACGAATCTCTACGGCGACGGCGACTGGGGCCTGACGGGTGCCCGCGCGCGCGGCGACTGGGACGGCACCAAGGAACTGATCCTGAAGGGCCGCGACTGGATCGTGAAGGAGATGCAGGATTCCGGGCTGCGCGGGCGCGGCGGTGCGGGCTTCCCGACCGGCATGAAGTGGTCCTTCATGCCGAAGACCACGCCGGACGGAAAGCCGCTCGACGGCCGTCCGCACTATCTCGTCGTCAATGCCGACGAGTCCGAGCCGGGGACCTGCAAGGACCGCGAGATCCTGCGCCACGATCCGCATAAGCTGGTCGAGGGCTGCCTGCTCGCCGGTGTCGCGATGGGTGCCCATGTCGGCTACATCTACGTGCGCGGCGAGTTCTACAACGAAGCCTCGCATCTCGAGATCGCCGTGCAACAGGCCTACGAGGCCGGCCTTCTCGGCAAGAACGCGTGCGGCTCGGGCTGGGATTTCGACCTCTACGTCCATCGCGGCGCGGGTGCGTATATCTGCGGCGAGGAAACGGCGCTGATCGAAAGCCTCGAAGGCAAGAAGGGCCAGCCGCGCCTGAAGCCGCCGTTCCCGGCGGGCATGGGCCTCTATGGCTGCCCGACGACGGTCAACAATGTCGAGACGATCGCGGTGGCGCCGACGATCCTGCGCCGCGGGGCGCCGTGGTTCATGTCGTTCGGCCGCCCGAAGAACGCGGGCACGAAGCTCTTCTGCATCTCCGGTCACGTCAACAAGCCGTGCACCGTCGAGGAAGCGATGAGCATCCCGCTCAAGGAACTGATCGAGAAGCACTGCGGCGGCGTGCGCGGCGGCTGGGACAACCTGCTGGCGATCATCCCCGGCGGCGCTTCGGTGCCCGTGCTTCCCAAGTCGATCTGCGACACGGTGCTGATGGATTTCGATGCGCTGCGCGAGCAGCGCTCGGGTCTGGGTACGGCGGCCGTCATCGTGATGGACAAGTCGACCGACATCGTGAAGGCGATCGCGCGCCTGTCGCGCTTCTACATGCACGAGAGCTGCGGCCAGTGCACGCCGTGCCGCGAGGGTACTGGCTGGCTGTGGCGCGTCATGCAGCGCATGGTCAAGGGTCAGGCCGAGCTTCCCGAGATCGACATGCTCGAGGAAGTCACGCGCCAGATCGAAGGCCACACGATCTGCGCGCTCGGCGACGCGGCGGCGTGGCCGGTGCAGGGCCTGATCCGGCACTTCCGGCCGGAGATGGAAGCGCGCATCCGGAACTACAAGGCGGCCCTTCAGGTCGCCAAGGCGGCTGCGGAGTGACGTCGATGGATCTCCACAAGACCAAGACGGTGCTCGACGTGCGCGGCTCGGACGTGTCCGGCTCGAAGTTCGACGACGTGAACATCTCCGGCTCCAGCCTGCACAACGTCAACATGTCGGGCTGGGACGTGGACGACGCGAACATCTCGGGCCTGCGCGTGCACAACGCGAACCTGTCCGGTGCGCGGATCTCCAAGGTCAATCTCGCGGGAGCCTCCATCGAGGGCAGCCGCATCGAGGGAATGACGATCGACGGCGTGCCGGTCGAGGCGATGCTGGCAGCATATCGTGCGACGAAAGAGCAGGGCTGAGCGATGCCGAAGGTAACGATCGACGGCGAAACCATCGAGGTCCCGGGCGGCATCACCGTGCTGCAGGCCTGCGAGCTTGCCGGCAAGGAAGTGCCGCGCTTCTGCTACCACGAGCGCTTGTCGGTGGCCGGCAACTGCCGCATGTGCCTGGTCGAGATGGAGAAGAGCCCGAAGCCGGTCGCGTCGTGCGCGATGCCGGTCGCCGAAGGCCAGGTCATCAAGACGAACACGCCGCTGGTCAAGAAGGCCCGCAACGGCGTGATGGAATTCCTGCTGATCAACCATCCGCTCGACTGTCCGATCTGCGACCAGGGCGGCGAGTGCGACCTGCAGGACCAGTCGATGGCCTACGGGAACGGCCAGAGCCGCTACCAGGAGAACAAGCGCGCGGTTCCGGACAAGGATCTCGGCCCGCTCGTCAAGACGACGATGACGCGCTGCATCCACTGCACGCGCTGCGTGCGCTTCGCGACCGAAGTCGCGGGTGCGGAGGAACTGGGTGCGGTGTTCCGCGGCGAGCACATGGAAATCGACACCTACATCGAGAAGGCGCTGACCAGCGAGCTCTCGGGCAACATCGTCGACCTCTGCCCGGTCGGCGCGCTCACCTCGAAGCCCTACGCCTTCAATGCCCGTCCGTGGGAATTGCGCAAGACGGAATCGGTCGACGTGTTCGATGCGCTCGGTGCCAGCATCCGCGTCGACGCGCGTGGCGGCGAGGTGCTGCGCGTGCTGCCGCGCCTCAACGAGGAAACGAACGAGGAGTGGATCGCCGACAAGTCGCGCCACGCCGTCGACGGGCTGAAGCGCCAGCGTCTCGACCGCCCCTATGTGCGCAAGGACGGCAAGCTGCAGCCGGTCTCGTGGAGCGAGGCGCTGGGCGCCGTCGCCGCGAAGCTGAAGGCGACCGCCCCGGGCCGCGTCGCCGCGATCGCCGGCGATCTCGCCGACTGCGAGGCGATGACGGCGCTCAAGGACCTGATGGCCGCCGTGGGTTCGCCCAATCTCGACTGCCGCCAGGACGGGGCGAAGCTCGATGCATCGGCGCGCGCATCGTGGCTGTTCAACTCGACCGTCGCGGGCATCGATGAGGCCGACGCGATCCTGCTCGTCGGCACCAATCCGCGCTGGGAAAGCCCGGTGCTGAACGCGCGCATCCGCCGCCGCTTCCGGGCGGGCGGCGTCAAGATCGCGTCGATCGGCCCGCAGGTCGATCTCACGTATAGGTACGAATATCTGGGTGCCGGCCCGACGACCCTCGCCGACCTCTCGTCCGGCAAGATCGCTTTCGCCGAGACGCTGAAGGCGGCCAAGAAGCCGATGCTGATCCTGGGGCAGGGGGCACTCGCCCGCGCCGACGGAGCGGCGGTGCTGGCGCTCGCGCGCGACATCGCGGACCGCTTCGGCCTGGTCAAGGACGGCTGGAACGGCTTCAACGTGCTGCACATCGCGGCCGCGCGCGTCGGCGGCCTCGAACTGGGCTTCGTGCCCGGCCCGCAGGGGCGCGACACGCACGCCATCCTCGACGGCGCCTCGAAGGGCGAGATAGATTTCGTCTATCTGCTGGGTGCGGACGAGGTCGACACGAACCGCCTCGGCAAGGCCTTTGTCGTCTATCAGGGGCATCACGGCGACCGCGGCGCGCATCGCGCCGACGTCGTGTTGCCCGGTGCCGCCTATACCGAGAAGAACGCCACCTACGTGAACACCGAAGGCCGCGTCCAGCAGACGCGCCTTGCCGTGTTCCCGCCGGGCGAGGCAAAGGAAGACTGGAAGATCCTGCGTGCGCTGTCCGAGGCCGCGGGCCGCAAGCTGCCGCTCGACACGATCGGGCAGGTGCGCGCGCGCATGGCCGCGATCTCGCCGGTCTTCGGCAAGCTCGACGCGGCGCAGCCCGGCACGTGGGCGCCGTTCGGCAAGGCGGGTGCCGTCGACGGCACGCCGTTCGCCTCTCCGATCTCGAACTTCTACATGACCGATCCGATCAGCCGCGCATCGGCGACGATGGCGGCCTGCACCGAGACCTATCTCAAGGGCTCGGCCGCACGGACCGGAACGCACGGGTAGGGCGACATGGGCAACATCCTCCTCACCGGCGCCATCGAGATCGGGAAGATCCTTCTCGTCGTCGTCCCGCTGCTGATTTCCGTCGCGATGCTCACCTACTTCGAGCGCAAGGTGATCGGCGCGATCCAGCTGCGCAAGGGCCCCAACGTCGTGGGCCCGTTCGGCCTGCTGCAGCCTTTCGCCGACGCGCTGAAGCTGCTGACCAAGGAAACCATCGTCCCGACCGGCGCCAACCGCGTCGTGTTCATGATGGCGCCGATGCTCACGCTGCTGCTCAGCCTCGTCGCTTGGGCGGTCATCCCGTTCGGCTACGGTCTCGTGCTGGCCGACATCAATGTCGGCGTGCTCTATCTCTTCGCGATCTCGTCGCTCGGCGTCTACGGCATCATCATGGCCGGCTGGGCGTCGAACTCAAAATACGCGTTCCTCGGCGCCATGCGCTCGGCCGCCCAGATGGTCTCCTACGAGGTCTCGATCGGCTTCGTGATCATCACCGTGCTGCTGTGCGTGGGCTCGCTGAACCTTTCGGACATCGTGATGGCTCAGAAGACGGTCTGGTTCGCCATCCCGCTTTTCCCGATGTTCATCATCTTCTTCGTCTCGGCGCTGGCCGAGACGAACCGCTCGCCCTTCGACCTTCCCGAAGGCGAGTCCGAGATCGTCGCCGGCTACTTCGTCGAGTATTCGTCGATGAGCTTTGCGATGTTCTTCCTGGGCGAATACGCCGCGATGATCCTGATGAGCGGGATGACGACGATCCTGTTCCTCGGCGGCTGGCTGCCGCCCTTCGACATCGCACCCCTCAACTGGATCCCGGGCCTCGTCTGGTTCGCGCTGAAGACGGCGGCGTGCCTGTTCGTGTTCCTGTGGGTCCGCGCGACGATGCCGCGCTACCGCTACGACCAGCTCATGCGCCTGGGCTGGAAGGTGTTCTTGCCGTTCTCGCTCTTCTGGGTCGTGCTGACTGCCGGCGTGCTGATGGCCACCGGCTGGATTCCGCGCTGAACGGGAAGGGAAGAAAAGGAAACGACCATGGCCTCTACTCTCGACCGAAGCGCACGCACGATGCTGCTGACCGAGCTCGTCTCGGGCATGGCGCTGACGCTGAAGTACTTCTTCAAGCCGAAGGTCACGCTGAACTACCCCTACGAGAAGGGCCCGATCAGCCCGCGCTTCCGCGGCGAGCACGCGCTGCGCCGCTACGCCAGCGGCGAAGAGCGCTGCATCGCGTGCAAGCTGTGCGAGGCCGTGTGCCCGGCGCAGGCCATCACGATCGAGGCCGAGCCGCGCGACGACGGCAGCCGCCGCACGACCCGCTACGACATCGACATGACCAAGTGCATCTACTGCGGCTTCTGCCAGGAAGCCTGCCCGGTCGACGCGATCGTCGAAGGACCGAACTTCGAGTTCTCGACCGAGACGCGCGAAGAGCTCATGTACAACAAGGCCAAGCTGCTTTCGAACGGCGATCGCTGGGAGGCGGAAATCGCCCACAGCCTCGCCGCCGACGCGCCGTATCGCTGAACCGGGAACCAGGTAGCTCCATGCTCGAAGCGATCGTCTTCTACCTCTTCTCTGCCGTGATGGTGGCCGCCGCGGTCATGGTCATCTTCGCGCGCAATCCCGTGCACTCGGTGCTGTTCCTGATCCTGTGCTTCTTCAACGCGGCCGGCCTGTTCGTGCTGATGGGGGCCGAGTTCCTCGCGATGATCCTCGTGGTCGTCTATGTGGGTGCCGTCGCGGTGCTGTTCCTGTTCGTCGTCATGATGCTCGATGTCGATTTCGTGGCGCTGCGCGAGGGCTACGCCAAGTACCTGCCGGTGGGTGCCGCCGTCGGCCTGGTGCTCGCGGCCGAGCTCGTCTTCGTGCTGGCACCCTGGGCCTTCTCGGCTTCGGTGCCCGAGGCGATCGCCATCCCGATTCCCGATCCCGGGCAGATCCACAACACGCGGGCCCTCGGCCTCGTGCTCTACGACGACTTCGCCTACGTCTTCCAGGCTTCCGGCCTCATCCTCCTCGTCGCGATGGTCGGCGCCATCGTGCTGACCTTGCGCGAGCGCGAGGGCGTCAAGCGCCAGTCGATCTCGCGCCAGGTCGCGCGCACGCGCGAAGGCGGGACCGAGACCGTAAGCGTCAAGTCGCGCCAGGGGGTCGACGTCTGATGGAGATCACGCTCGGCCACTACCTGACCGTCGCAGCCGTGCTGTTCACGCTCGGCATCTTCGGCATCTTCCTGAACCGCAAGAACGTCATCGTCATCCTGATGTCGGTCGAGCTGATGCTGCTCGCCGTCAACATCAACCTCGTCGCCTTCTCCACGCATCTTGGCGACCTTGTGGGGCAGGTCTTCGCGCTGTTCATCCTGACCGTCGCGGCCGCCGAGGCGGCGATCGGTCTGGCGATCCTCGTCGTGTACTTCCGCAACCGCGGCACGATCGAGGTCGAAGACATAAACATGATGAAGGGCTGAGGGGTATCGCGAGCATGTATACGGCTGCAATCCTCCTCCCGCTGCTGGGCTTCGTGCTGGGAAGCCTCGTGCTCGTCTCGCCGCTGCCGGCCGAAAGCCGCGACCGCGCGGCGCAGATCGTCACGACCGGCTGCGTCCTGCTCGCCGCGTTGCTGTCGCTGTTCATCTTCGTGCAGGTCGGCATCAACGGCCAGACGCGCACGGTCGAGCTCTTCACGTGGATCAGCTCGGGTTCGTTCGTCGCCAACTGGGCGCTCAAGTACGACGCGCTGTCGGCCAACATGGTGTGCGTCGTCACGATCGTGTCGTCGATGGTGCATCTCTATTCGGTCGGCTACATGTCGGAAGACAAGTCGATCCCGCGCTTCATGTCGTACCTGTCGCTGTTCACCTTCTTCATGCTCACGCTGGTGACGGCCGACAACTTCATCCAGATGTTCTTCGGCTGGGAGGGCGTGGGTCTCGCCTCGTACCTGCTGATCGGGTTCTGGTACGAGAAGGAAAGCGCCAACGAAGCCTCGATCAAGGCGTTCCTCGTCAACCGCGTGGGCGATTTCGGCTTCGCGCTCGGCATCTTCGCCGTGTTCGCGGTCTTCGGCACCGTGCAGTTCGACCAGGTCTTCGCGGCCGTGCCCGCCGCGGCCGACTGGAACATGAACTTCCTGTCGTGGGAATTCCACGCGATGACGGCGATCTGCCTGCTGCTCTTCATCGGTGCATGCGGCAAGTCGGCCCAGCTCTTCCTGCACACGTGGCTGCCCGACGCGATGGAAGGCCCCACGCCGGTCTCCGCCCTCATCCATGCCGCGACGATGGTGACGGCCGGCGTGTTCATGGTCTGCCGCCTGTCGCCGATGTTCGAATACGCGCCGACGGCACTTGGCGTCGTCACGGTCGTTGGCGCTTCGACCGCGCTGTTCGCCGCGTCGGTCGGTCTCGTGCAGAACGACATCAAGCGCGTGATCGCATACTCGACCTGCTCGCAGCTCGGCTACATGTTCTTCGCCGCAGGCGTATCGGCCTATTCGGCCGCGATGTTCCACCTGACGACGCACGCCTTCTTCAAGGCGCTGCTGTTCCTGGGGGCGGGCTCGGTCATTCATGCACTCCACCACGAGCAGGACATGCGCAGGATGGGCGGCAACGTCCACACCAAGATCCGCGCGACCTACGCGATGATGTGGATCGGCTCGCTGGCACTGGCCGGCATGGGAATTCCCGGCATCGGCGGCTTCGCGGGCTTCTACTCCAAGGACATCATCATGGAGAGTGCGTGGGCCGCGCACTCGGCCTCGGGCCAGTACGCGTTCTGGCTCGGCCTCGCCGCAGCGACGATGACGGCGTTCTATTCCTGGCGCCTGATCTTCATGAGCTTCCATGTCGCGCCGCAGACCGACCATCACGCGGTCGATCACGCGCATGAATCCCCTGCCACGATGATGATCCCGCTCTACGTACTGGCGGCCGGCGCGCTCTTCTCGGGTGTGGGCCTCAGCTACCTGTTCGTCGGCGACGGGCGCGCGCAGTTCTGGGGCGAGTCCATCAAGGTGCTCAACGACACGATCGAGCACGCGCACCACGCACCCGGCTGGATCCCGCCGCTGCTGGTCGCGGTCGGCCTCGCGGGCATCGGCGTGGCCTACGGGCTCTATATCCGCAACCCGTCGAAGCCCGCGAAGATCGCGGCGGCGTATCCGGGCCTGTACCGGTTCCTGCTCAACAAGTGGTACTTCGACGAGCTCTACGACAGGCTGTTTGTCCGCCCGTCCTTCGTCATCGGCCGCTTCCTGTGGAAGCAGGGCGACGGTGCCGTCATCGACCGCGGCGGGCCCGACGCGCTCGCCGCCGGCACGCTTCGCCTCGCGCAGCGCGCGAGCTGGCTGCAGACGGGCTATCTCTACCACTACGCCTTCGCGATGCTGATCGGCATCGTGATCCTTGCCACCTGGTACGTGCTGCGCGCGGGCCATTGAGAGTGTCATGACAGACTGGCCGATCCTTTCACTCGTCACGTTCCTGCCCCTCGTCGGGGCGGCGTTCATCCTGTGCATCAACGGCACGCCGGACGTCGTGGCGCGCAACGCGCGCTGGGCCGCCCTGTGGACGTCGCTGGCGACGTTCCTCGTGTCGCTGGTGCTGTGGTTCGATTTCGACCGGTCGAGCTCGGCCTTCCAGTTCGTCGAGCGCAGCGTGTGGATCCCGGGCTACGCGATCGGCTACCACATGGGCGTGGACGGCATCTCCGCGCCGTTCATCCTGCTCTCCACGTTCCTCACGCCGCTGTGCATCCTCGCCAGCTGGCACGTGAGCGACCGCGTGCGCGAATACATGATCGCGTTCCTCGTGCTCGAGACCTTCATGGTCGGCACGTTCGCGGCCCTCGACCTGCTGCTCTTCTACGTGTTCTTCGAGGCCGTCCTGATCCCGATGTTCCTGATCATCGGCGTGTGGGGCGGCAAGCGGCGCGTCTACGCTGCGTTCAAGTTCTTCCTCTACACGCTGGCGGGCTCGGTGCTGATGCTGGTCGCGATGCTGGCGATCTACTGGCACACCGAGACGACCAACATCGTCGAGCTGCTCGAGTACGGCTTCCCGCGGAACGTCCAGATGTGGCTGTGGCTCGCCTTCTTCGCGTCGTTCGCGGTGAAGGTGCCGATGTGGCCGGTGCACACCTGGCTGCCCGACGCGCATGTTGAGGCGCCCACGGCCGGCTCGGTGATCCTGGCTGGCGTGCTCCTGAAGATGGGCGGCTACGGGCTCGTGCGCTTCTCGGTGCCGATGTTCCCGGAGGCGAGCGAGTATTTCACGCCGCTGGTCTTCTCGATGTCGATCGTCGCGGTCATCTACACCTCGCTCGTGGCGCTGGTGCAGGAAGACATGAAAAAGCTGATCGCCTATTCGTCGGTCGCGCACATGGGCTTCGTGACGATGGGCATCTTCGCGGGCACGCGCCAGGGCGTGGAAGGCGCGATGTTCCAGATGATCTCGCACGGCGTGGTGTCGGGCGCGCTGTTCCTGTGCGTGGGCGTCGTCTACGACCGCCTGCACACGCGCGAGATCGCGCGCTACGGCGGGCTCGTGCATCGCATGCCGGCCTACGCGGTGGTGTTCATGGTGTTCACGATGGCCTCGGTCGGGCTGCCCGGCACGTCGGGCTTCGTGGGCGAGTTCCTCGTGCTCGTCGGCACCTACCAGACCTCGACCTGGGCGGCGGCACTCGCCTCGACCGGCGTGATCCTGGGTGCGGCGTACATGCTGTTCCTCTACCGCCGCGTCGTCTTCGGCAAGCTGACGCGCGAAGACCTCAAGACGATGCTCGACCTCGACTGGCGCGAGAAGCTGATCTTCGCGCCCCTCGTCGTCGCGACGATCTGGCTCGGCATCCAGCCCAAGCCGGTGCTCGACATGATCGGCCCGTCGGTGCAGGGCATCGTCGAGCGCTACGAGGCCGACCGCGGCGGCCATCACAACCACGCCCGCACGACGGGCGCCCCGGCCGTGGCCGTGCTGGCGCCGGAGGCACGCCGATGACCGACTTCCTTCCGGGCATCGCCCGTCCCGAGATCTTCCTCGCCTGCGCCGGCCTGGTCCTGCTGATGGTCGGCGTGTTCGGCGGCGAACGCGCGACGCGGCTGGTCTCGTGGCTCGCCATCGCTTCCCTGCTGGTCGCGACGGCACTGGTCGGTTCGCCCGACGGTGCACGCGCTGTCGGCTTCTCCGGCCTCTTCGTGTCGGATTCCTATTCGAGCTTCGCCAAGGCGCTGGTGTTCCTCGCCACGGCGGCCTCGCTGCTCATCAGCATCGAGTTCAACGAGCGCGAGGGTTTCGCGCGCTTCGAATATCCGGTGCTGATGGTCTTCGCGGCCCTCGGCATGGCGATGATGGTGTCGGCGAACGACCTGATCTCGCTCTACATGGGCATCGAGCTGCAGAGCCTGTCGCTCTACGTGCTTGCCGCGATCCGGCGAGATTCGGTGCGCGCGACCGAAGCCGGCCTCAAGTATTTCGTGCTGGGCGCGCTGTCGTCGGGCCTGCTGCTCTACGGCGCTTCGCTGATCTACGGCTTCTCGGGCACGACGAACTTCGACACGCTCGCCGCCACGATGATCGACCAGGCGGGTGCCACGCCCATCGGCGTGATCTTCGGCATCGTGTTCGTGTCGGCCGCACTCGCCTTCAAGATCTCGGCCGCACCGTTCCACATGTGGACGCCGGACGTGTACGAGGGTGCGCCCACGCCCGTCACCGCGTTCTTCGCGGCTGCCCCCAAGATCGCGGCCATCGTGCTGTTCGCGCGCGTCCTGGTCGGCCCGTTCGGGCCGCTGGTGCACGACTGGCAGCAGATCGTCGTGTTCATCGCGATCGCCTCGATGGCGATCGGCGCCTTCGCCGCGATCGCGCAGACCAACATCAAGCGGCTGATGGCGTACAGCTCGATCGGCCATGTCGGCTACGCGCTGGTCGGCCTTGCCGCCGGCGACGAGGCGGGCGTGCTGGGCGTGCTCGTCTATATGGCGATCTATCTGGCCATGAACCTGACCGCTTTCGCCGCGATCCTGTGCATGAAGCGCGACGGCAAGATGGTCGAGACGATCGCCGATCTCGGCGGGCTTGCGCGCACGCAGCCGCTGGTGGCCGCCGCTCTCGCCATCGCGATGTTCTCGATGGCCGGTATCCCGCCGCTCGCCGGGTTCTTCGGCAAGATGTACGTGTTCCTTGCCGCCGTTTCGGCCGGGCTCTATGCGCTGGCGGTCATTGGCGTGCTCGCCTCGGTCGTCAGCGCGTTCTATTACCTGCGCATCGTCAAGATCATGTATTTCGACGACGCGGTGGTCGGCTTCGACAAGACGCTCGCGGCCGGCCCCGCCGCCGTGCTGGGTGCGGGTGCCGTCTTCACGCTGCTGTTCTTCGCCTGGCCGGCACCGCTCGTGCGCGCCGCCGGCACGGCCGCGGCCGCCCTGTTCGGCGGATGACAGGCGTGGCGGAGGTGCTGCGACTTCCGCCCGCCTATCGTCTGGTCGCGCGCGAGTCCGTCGGATCGACCAACGACGAAGCGCGCATCCTTGCGCGCGAAGGGGCCGAGGACGGCACGCTGGTGTGGGCACGCGAGCAGACGGCCGGGCGCGGCCGGCAGGGTCGCGAATGGTCGTCGCCGCCGGGCAATCTCTACATGTCATTGGTGCTGCGCCCCGAATGCCCGCCGCGCGAGGCCGTGCAGCTCGCCTTCGTCGCCGCACTGGGTGCCGCCGGCATGCTGGGCCTGCACGTGCCGCCGCTGATGCCGCTGCGCTTCAAGTGGCCCAACGACATCCTGCTGGGTCCGCGCAAGATCGCCGGCATCCTGATCGAGGCCGAGGGCCAGGGCGAGACGCTGGATTTCATGATCCTGGGGCTCGGCGTCAATCTCGTGTCGCATCCGCCCGAGGCACGCATCCCCGCGACCGACCTGAAGACCGACACCGGCGAGACCGTGTCGCCGGAGGAAGCGCTCGACGGGTTCGCGCGCCATTTCATGACCTGGACGAACCGCTGGCTCGACGGCGGCTTCGCACCCATCCGCGAGGCGTGGCTCGCCCACGCGGCCGGCAAGGGCGAGCGCATCGAGGTGCGCCTGCCCAACGAGACGCTGACGGGAACCTTCGCCGATCTCGACGCGACCGGTGCCCTGCTGCTCGACACCGAAAGCGGCCGGCGCACGATCACGGCCGGCGACGTGCACCTGCCGGGGATGTGAACGCCATGCTGCTGGTCATCAATTCCAACAACACCAACACCGTCTTCGGCGCCTTCGAGGGGCAGGACAAGCGCGCCTCGTGGCGCATCTCGACCGACCCCAAGCGCACGGCCGACGAATACGCGGTGTGGCTCACGCACCTGATGGCGCTTCAGGGCATGAATCTTTCCCAGATCGACGGCGTCATCATCTCGAACGTCGTGCCGCAGGCGATGTTCAACCTGCGCGACCTGTGCCGGCGCTACACGAAGGCCGATCCCGTCATCGTCGGCGAGAAGGGCGTGAAGTACGGCATCGAGATCAAGATCGACCGGCCGGAAGAGGCGGGTGCCGACCGCATCGCCAACGCGGTTGGGGCGCGCACCCGCTACAGGATGCCCGGCGTGGTGATCGATCTGGGGACCGCGACCACGTTCGACGTGCTCGACGCGTCGGGCAACTACACCGGCGGCACGATCAGCCCCGGCATCAACCTCGCCTTCGAGGCGCTCTACATGGGGGCGGCCAAGCTGCCGCGCATCGAGATCCGCCGCCCGGCCAAGGTCGTCGGCACGACGACGGTGGGCGCCATGCAGTCCGGCATCTTCTGGGGCTATGTCGGCCTGATCGAAGGCATCGGCAAACGCATCGCGGACGAGCTGGGGACCGCACCCACCTTCATCGGGACGGGTGGCCTCATCTCGATCGTCGCGGAGCACACGCCGCTCATTCAGCATGTCGATCCCGACCTGACGCTCAAGGGCCTCGTGGATATCCACGCGCTGAATCGTTGAGCGTGGCGATGAAGCGCGACGACGGACTCTATTTCCTGCCGCTCGGCGGTTCGGGCGAGATCGGCATGAACCTCAACCTCTACCGCTATCGCGGCAAGTGGCTGATGGTCGATTGCGGCGTCACGTTCGGCGACGGCACGGCGAGCGGCGTGGACGTGATCACGCCCGACCCCACCTTCATCTCCGAGAACCGCGACGACCTGATCGGGCTCGTTCTGACCCATGCGCACGAGGACCATCTGGGTGCGGTCCAGTATCTCTGGCCGATGCTGCGTTGCCCGATCTACGCCACGCCCTTCACGGCGACGTTCCTGAAGCTGAAGCTGCAGGAGACGGATTTCGGCAAGTCCGTGCCGATCCACACGATCGGGCAGGGCTCGACGCTGAAGCTCGGCGATTTCGAGATCGAGCTGCTGCACATCACCCATTCGATCCTGGAGCCTAACGCGCTGGCGATCCGCACGCCGGCGGGCACCGTGCTGCACACCGGCGACTGGAAGCTCGACGACGACCCGGTCGTGGGGCCCGTGACCGACGAGGCGGCGTTCCGCCGCGTGGGCGACATGGGCGTGCTCGCGTTGATCGGGGATTCGACCAACGCGATCAAGGACGGTACGTCGGGCTCGGAAGGGTCCGTCGCGGTCGAGATCGAGAAGCTGATCGCCCAGGCCCCGCAGCGCGTGGCGGTGGCGTGTTTCGCCTCCAACGTCGCGCGGGTCGAGACGATCGCGCGCGCGGCCAAGAAGGCGGGACGCGAATGCGCGCTGGTCGGCCGTTCGCTGTGGCGCATCTACGAGGCGGCGCGCGAGAACGGCTACATGCGCGACCTGCCGCCATTCCTGACCGAGAGCGACGCCGGCTACCTGCCGCGCGACCGCGTTGTGATGCTCTGCACGGGTTCGCAGGGCGAGCCGCGCGCGGCCCTTTCGCGCATCGCCGAGGACCAGCACCCGCACGTGGTGCTGGAGGAGGGGGACTGGGTGCTGTTCTCCTCGCGCACGATCCCGGGCAACGAGAAGCCGGTCGGCCACATGCAGAACCAGCTGATGCGGCTGGGGGTCAAGGTCATCACCGACCGCGACGCGCCGATCCACGTGTCTGGCCATCCGTGCCGCGACGAGCTGGCGGCGATGTACCAGTGGATCCGGCCGCGCGTCGCGATCCCGGTGCATGGCGAGCAGCGGCATATGGAAGCGCACGCCGAACTCGCGCGTGCCTGCCAGGTGCCGCATGCGCTGGTTCCGGCCAACGGCGACATCATCCGGCTCGACGGGCCGGACGGGCCGCAGGTGGTCGAGCAGGTGCAGGCGGGCCGCTGGGCCGTCGACGGCGACCGGATGCTGCCGATGGACGGGGCCGTCGTGAAGGGCCGCGCCAAGCTGCTGTGGAACGGGGCCGTCGTCGCGACCGTGGTCGTCGACCGCAAGGGGCGGCTGCTGTCCGACCCGCGCATCTCCGCGCCCGGCCTGATCGATCCGGCCGACCCGAGCGACGAACTGGCCGACGATCTGGTCGAGGCCGTGCGCGGCGCCGTTTCCCGCTGCCCGGACAAGGCGGCCGACGATGCCATCGCCGAGGCCGCGCGGCGTGCCGTGCGCAAGCTCGTCTCGCAGCGGCGCGGCAAGAAGCCGGTCGCCGAAATCCATGTCGTTCGCATCTGAAGCCGTAAAGTTTGCTTGACGGGTGTTGACCGTCAACACGCAACCCCTTGATCCAGCTTCGATTTGACGTTGAATTTCATGTTGACGAAAATTTCCGGTTGTTTTGGTGACTCAGAACATTCCTGGATAGTATAGGAATGACGGCGAAAGTCAATAAAATAATCCTATCGCCGGAAACCCGACCCGGTGCTATCTGTCTGGCCATGATCGGACGCCTCAACCATGTCGCCATCGTCGTGCCGGATCTCGCGGCTGCCTCGAAGACCTATGCCGGCACGCTCGGCGCCAGGGTGTCGAAGCCGCTCGACATGCCGGCGCACGGCGTGACGACCGTTTTCGTCGAGCTGCCGAACACGAAGATCGAACTGCTGCATCCGCTGGGGGAAAATTC
Source organism: Tagaea sp. (assembly GCA_965279565.1). Classification (GTDB taxonomy): domain Bacteria; phylum Pseudomonadota; class Alphaproteobacteria; order CACIAM-22H2; family CACIAM-22H2; genus Tagaea. The sequence goes on from OZ257249.1 coordinate 2,710,427, forward strand.
GCCGATCGCGAAGTTCCTGGCCGAGCATCCGTCCGGCGGCATGCACCATATCTGCTACGAGGTCGACGACATCCTCGCCGCGCGCGACCGGCTGAAGGCGGAGGGGGCGCGCGTGCTGGGCGACGGCACGCCGAAGATCGGCGCGCACGACAAGCCGGTGCTGTTCCTGCACCCCAAGGATTTCTGCGGCACGCTGGTCGAGCTCGAACAGGCATGACGCCGTTCACGCTCGTCGCGACCTACATCATCGTCTGGTGGATCGTGCTGTTCATGGCGCTGCCCATCGGCATCAAGCCAAACGCGGACCAGCTCGGCCGCGGCCAGATGGCGGGTGCACCCGAGAAGCCGATGCTGCTGAAGAAGATCGTCTGGACCTCGATCGTCGCGGCGGTGCTGACGGCCGCCATCGGCTTCGCCAGCCAGTACGATCTGCCGGCACTCGGCTTCGGCCCGCCGGTTCCGCGTTCGCAATGAGCGGCTATTGCGCCTACGCGAAGGGCAACGCCGTCCACGGGCCCTATCACGACACCGAGCACGGCTTCCCGACCGACGACACGCGCGTGCTGTTCGAGCGGCTGATCCTCGAGATCAACCAGGCCGGCCTGTCGTGGGACCTGATGCTGAGGAAGCGCACCGGCTTCCGGAAAGCCTATGCCGGCTTCGATCCGGCGAAGGTCGCGCGCTTCGGCGCCAAAGACGTGGCGCGCCTGCTTGCCGACGCGGGCATCGTGCGCAACCGGCTGAAGGTCGCCGCCGCGATCCACAACGCGGCCGTGATCCTCGATCTCGCGCGCGAGCACGGCACGTTCGCCGCGTGGATCGCGGCGAACCATCCGCGCACGAAGGCGGAGTGGGTGAAGCTCTTCAAGAAGACGTTCAAGTTCACCGGCGGCGAGATCGTCGGCGAATTCCTGATGAGCATCGGCTATCTGCCCGGCACGCACGCCGAAGATTGTGCGGTGGGCAAGCGCATCGCGCGCGCCAAGCCGCCTTGGCTCGTCGCCCAAAAAGCGGGCTTCCGTTACTGAAAACTGCACCGAATGCGGTGCCCCGGAAAAACCAAAGCCCGGAGATCCTTTTCGGATCGTCCGGGCTTGGCGGCGGTGTCTCCCCAAACTTGGGCCGTGATGCCTCAAGCGAATCTTGGTGCGTTCGAACCGTCGCCCCGTTTGGGGTCATTGGTTGCCGGCGAGTATATCGACCGAAAAAGGGGAGTCGAGTGCTTTCTGCAAGAATAGACGTGTACGAACGAAATGAAATTACTAATAGACCGTCGATCCGACGGACCTTTGCCCGCCGGCCCGGAAAAAGCCAGAATGCTCGGGCGTTATGACGGCTGGAGGGTTTCTAAATGCGCCGCTTCGCACCACCGATCGCTGCCCTTTTTTTGAGCCTTGCCCTGCCGGCGCTCGCCCAGACGCCGTCCCGGCCCACGACTCCGGCCGCAGCACCGTCGACCAAGGTCCAGGTGACCGGGATCGACTGCCGCCGCCTGTTCGTCGAGCACCGCCCGGCCGCCGACGTCGCGTACAAGCCCGGCGTGGACGTGCACGGCAGGCCGGTCGCGTCGGCCGACCTCAACCCCACCCCGCAGATCAAGGTGCCGGAGACCGTCGCCTTCGACATAGCGGTCGACCTCAAGCGCTTCGGCGTGCCGGCGGCCTCGCCGCTGTTCCAGCCCAACGTGAAGCTGGGCGAGGTGCGGATGGACCTCGCCTCGGGCCGCGTGCTCTATAACGGCCAGCCTCTCGGGAATCCCGAGCTCGAGGCCCTGCGCGAGGCCTGCCGCCAGCAAGGCTTGGCACCGCGCTAGGCTTCCCGTAGCTTGCCCGCCGTCGCCTTTCCCCAGACTCCGAGGACCTTTGTTTCATGCGCCTTTCGCGCTTCTTCCTGCCCACGATCAAAGAAAACCCGTCCGAAGCCCAGATCGTCTCGCACCGTCTGATGCTGCGCGCCGGCATGATCCGCCAGGCCGCGGCCGGCATCTATTCGTGGCTGCCGCTCGGCCACCGCGTGCTGCGCAAGATCGAGCAGATCGTGCGCGAGGAGCAGAATCGCGCCGGGGCGATCGAGATGCTGATGCCGACCATCCAGTCGGCGGAGCTGTGGAAAGAAAGCGGCCGCTACGACGACTACGGCAAGGAGATGCTGCGCATCGTCGACCGGCACGAGCGCGACATGCTCTACGGGCCGACGAACGAGGAGCTGATCACCGACATCTTCCGCAACTACGTGAAGAGCTACAAGGACCTGCCGCTCAACCTCTATCACATCCAGTGGAAGTTCCGCGACGAGGTGCGCCCGCGCTTCGGCGTGATGCGCGGGCGCGAGTTCCTGATGAAGGACGCGTACTCGTTCGACGTCGACGGCGTGAAGGCGCGCGCGTCCTATAACCGGATGTTCGTCGCGTATCTTCGCACCTACGCGCGCATGGGGCTGAAGGCGATCCCGATGCGCGCCGACACCGGCCCCATCGGCGGCGATCTCAGCCACGAGTTCATCATCCTCGCGGACACCGGCGAGTCCGAGGTCTATTGCGACGCCGCGTGGATGGATACCGACGTGCTGAAGCAGGACATCGACTTCACTGCCGACCTGCAGCCGCTGGTCGACGAGTGGCTGTCGAAATACGCGGCCACCAGCGAGATGCACGACCCGGCCAAGTGCCCCGTGCCCGCCGAGCGCCTGCGCAAGGCGCGCGGCATCGAGGTCGGCCACATCTTCTATTTCGGCACCAAGTATTCGAAGCCCATGGGTGCGACGGTCGCGGGTGCCAACGGCGAGCCGATCACGGTCGAGATGGGCTCCTACGGCATCGGCGTGTCGCGTCTGGCGGGTGCGATCATCGAGGCGAGCCACGACGAGGCCGGCATCGTGTGGCCGGACGCGGTGGCGCCCTTCGACGTGGCGCTCGTCAACCTGCGCGTGGGCGACGCCAAGTGCGACGCGGCGTGCGAGGAGCTCTACGCAAAGCTCGGCAAGGCCGGCAAGGACACGCTCTATACCGATACGTCGGACAGTGCCGGTGCCAAGTTCGCCACGATGGACCTGATCGGGCTGCCCTGGCAGCTCGTCGTCGGTCCGCGCGGGATCGCTTCCGGCAAGGTCGAGCTCAAGCGCCGCCGCACGGGCGAGCGCGTGGAAATGTCGATCGACGAGGCGATGAACCGCCTGACCGCGTCGGCAGGCTGAGGGCGCGGCGGCGATGGCCTGGTTCGACGCGTTCGAGCGCACGGTGGCGCTTCGCTACCTGCGCTCGCGCCGGCAGGAAGGGTTCATCTCCGTCATCGCGTGGTTCTCGCTGGGCGGCATCGCGTTGGGCGTTGCCACGCTGATCATCGTCATGGCGGTGATGAACGGCTTCCGGGCCGAACTGCTGGGACGCATCCTCGGCCTCAATGGGCACGTCACGGTCTACGGGCAGGGCATCCCGCTGGAAGACTGGTCGGCGACCGCCGCGCGCATCCGCGCGTTGCCCGACGTGCTCGACGCCTCGCCGCTGATCGAAGGCCAGGTGATGGCCACGGCCAACAACGTGTCGGGCGGCGCGCTCGTGCGCGCACTCCGGCCCGAGGATCTCGCGCGCCGCACGCTGATCGTGTCGAACGTCAAGCGCGGCTCGCTCGCCGATTTCGCGGGCGACGACGCGGCGCTGATCGGGGCGCGCATGGCGACGCGCATGGGGCTCAATGTCGGCGACCGGATCACGCTGATCTCGCCGCAGGGCAACGTCACCGCCTTCGGCACGATGCCGCGCCTGCGCGCCTTCCGCGTCGCGGCGATCTTCGAGGTCGGCATGTACGAGTACGACAACTCGTTCGTCTTCCTGCCGATGGAGGCGGGAAGCCTGTTCTTCCGCACCGGCGACGACGTGACTGGGATCGAGGTGTTCGTGAAGGACCCGCAGCGCGTGTGGCTCGCGAGGCGCGCGATCGTCGAGGCGGCGGGCCAGCCCGTGCGCACCTACGACTGGCAGCAGGCCAATTCGAGCTTCTTCAACGCCGTGCAGGTCGAGCGGAACGTCATGTTCCTGATCCTGACGCTGATCATCCTCGTCGCGGCGTTCAACATCATCTCGTCGCTGATCATGCTCGTGAAGGACAAGACGCGCGACATCGCCATCCTGCGCACGATGGGGGCCTCGCGCGGCTCGATCCTGCGCATCTTCCTGATGGCGGGTGCGGCCGTGGGCGTGCTGGGCACGCTGGGCGGGCTCGCACTCGGTCTCGTCTTCAACGCGAACATCGAATCGATCCGCCAGGCGCTGCAGGCGCTGACCGGCACGCCGCTGTTCTCGCCGGAGGTCTATTTCCTCGCCCAGCTTCCCTCGAAGTCGGATCCGCGCGAGGTGGCCGAGGTCGTCGCGATGGCGCTGGGCCTGTCGTTCCTCGCGACGATCTATCCGGCTTGGCGAGCCGCCCGCCTCGATCCGGTGGAAGCGCTGCGCTATGAGTGAACCCGCACTCGAGATCGTCGGCCTGCATCGCCGCTTCCGCACCGCGGCGGGCGAACTGCACGTGCTGCGCGGGGCGGAACTTCGCCTGATGCCGGGCGAATGCGTGGCGCTGGTCGGCCCGTCGGGGGCCGGCAAGTCGACGTTGCTGCATTGCGCCGGCCTGCTCGAGCGCCCGGACGAGGGCGAGGTGCGCATCGCCGGGCGCGACTGCGGCTCGATGTCGGAAGCCGACCGCACGCGCGAGCGCCTGGGCTCGCTCGGCTTCGTCTACCAGTTCCATCATCTGCTGCCGGAATTCTCCGCGCTCGAGAACACGATGATGCCGCTTCTGATCGCCGGCCGTCCGCGCGCCGAGGCGGCCAAGCGTGCGGGCGAGCTGCTCGCGCGCGTCGGTCTTGCCGAGCGTGCCGACCACCGGCCCGCGCGCCTGTCGGGCGGCGAGCAGCAGCGCGTGGCGATCGTGCGCGCCGTCGCCAATTCGCCGCGCGTGTTGCTGGCGGACGAGCCCACCGGCAATCTCGACCCGCGCACCGCCGACGGCGTGTTCGCCGAACTGATGGGGCTCGTGCGCAATACCGGTCTGGCGGCACTCGTCGCGACGCACAACCCGGAGATCGCCGCCCGGATGGACCGCACGCTCGTCCTGAAGGACGGCGCGCTGTCACAGGCTTGACGTAGGCGCGCCATACCGGAACACTGTCGGGAAGGCTTGCGACTCGGGGAATCAAGGAATTGCAAAACGCAATGCGCGCCGCACTCATCTCGACCGTTCTCGCTCTTTCGCTGGGTGCCTGCGGCATCGTCGGCGGCAGCCAGACTGCGTCGACCGGCTCGCAGCAGGGCGGCGGTTCCGGCGGCGGCAATGCCACGCCCGGCCCGGGCTTCACGAAGTTCTCCGACATCCCGATGCCGGCCAACAACACGATCGACCTCGACCGGTCGCTGATCCTGGGCGGCGACCAGCAGTGGACCGGCCGGCTCGTCATCAATTCGGGCAGCTCGGTCGCGGACATGTACGAGTTCTACCGCCGCGAGATGCCGAATTTCGGCTGGCAGGAAGTCACGACCGTGCGTGCGGCCAACAGCGTGCTGGTCTTCCTGCAGGGATCGCGCGTGACGACCATCCAGATCGCGCCCAACCGCGGCCTGCTCGGCGGGGCCACGGTCGACATGACGATGGCGCCGCGCGGCGGGGCGGCCCCGGGCCAGCGCAGCTCGCTGGAACCCGAAAACGCCCCGCAGCCCACCCGCGCCGCGGCCCCGCTGCCGGCGGTCCGCCGGCAGGCCGTGGAAAGCAATCCGCTTCCCGTCACGCGCTGAGCCTTCCTTGGAATTCTGCACCGACGAAGCGCTCGGCTATGCGGGCAGCCGGCACATGTTCGCGCCCGGCCGGCCGTTCGCGCTGGGGGCGGATTACAGGCTTGCCCATCTGCCGCTCGTCGCCCCCGGCCACCCGCAAGCGATCGCGTCGGTTGACGGGCGCGACTATCTGAACGGCCGCTATGCCGCGGCGCGCGACGCGCTGTGCGTGCGCCTGCCGGCCGACCTTCTCGAAGCGGCTCCCGCCTTCCGCGAAATCGAAGCCGCGATGCGTACTGGTTCCCTTGCCGGCAAGATCGCGTGGGACGTCGGTGCAAGGCGGCGCGACGTGCTGCATGCGACGGTCGCCGGCCCCATCGATGCCGCGACGGCGGAACGTGCGGCCGCGGCGACGGCTGCGTTCCTGAAGCGCCGCGGTCCCGTCGCGTTCCGGCTGGGCGGGCCGTTCGTCGGCAACCGCAATCACGGGCGTATCTATCTGCCGCTCTATCCGCAGATTCTGGACGGCGACGACGCGTTCGGCCTGCTGCAGGATGCCTGCGGCCGGCCGCGTTCGCGCTTCTATGCCGCCGGCATCTGGCACCTGCGCGACGGGCTGGATGCGGATGAAGCCGCGGAACTCGGCCGGCTTGTGGACAAGTGGTCGGAGCGGGAAATCCTGCGGGTCGCCGAGGCGCGTTTCGGCATCCTGACGGTCAACGACGACCTGGCGCTGGGCGGCGCAACTTGGCGCTGGATCGACTCGCGCGATTGCCCCTAGGCTGGCCGCCGCCATGCCCCATGCCGGTTTCGTCCATCTGCGCGTCCACTCGGCCTATTCGCTGTCCGAAGGCGCCATCAAGATCAAGAAGCTGGTCGAGCTTGCGAAGAAGAACGCCATGCCGGCCGTGGCGATCACGGACACCGGCAACCTGTTCGGGGCGCTCGAATTCTCCTATGCGGCGGCCGATGCGGGCATCCAGCCGATCATCGGCTGCAATCTCGGCATCCGGCGCGAGGCCGACGGCGGCGTCAACCGGCAGGGCCGCAATCCCGAGCCCGACCGTCTGCTGCTGCTCGTGCAGGACGAGAAGGGCTGGGCCAATCTCTCGAAGCTGTCGAGCCGGGCCTATCTCGACACGCCCGGCGGCGAGACGCCGCAGGTTTCCCTCGATCTGGTCGAAGCGCACGCCGAGGGTCTGCTGTGCCTCCTCGGCGGGCCGGCGGGCCCGGTCGGCAGGCTGATCCTCGAAGGGCAGAACGCGGCGGCGGACGCGGTACTCGACCGGCTGATTCACGCCTTCCCGGGCCGCGTCTATGTCGAACTCCAGCGCACGGGCGTGCCCGAGCAGGCGAAGATCGAGGCGGCCCTCGTCGATCTCGCCTATGCGCGCGACCTGCCGCTCGTCGCCACGAACGACGTGTTCTTCGCCGACGAGACGATGACAGACGCGCACGACGCGTTGCTGTGCATCGCGTCGGGCCGCTACGTGGCGGACGCCGAGCGGCGCCATTCGTCGGCCGGCTGCCGCTTCCGCACGGCCGACGAGATGCGCGAGCTGTTCCTCGACCTGCCCGAGGCCGTCGACAACACGCTGACGGTCGCGCGGCGCTGTTCCTATTGGGTCGGCGGGCGCAAGCCGATCCTGCCGGCCTCGACGCGCGCCAAGGACAGCTCGGAAGGCGACGCGCTGCGCGAGCTTGCGCGCGCGGGCCTTGCCCGGCGCATCGCAGAGACGGGCATTGCCGATCCCGAGCCCTATCGCCGGCGGCTGGAGTTCGAGGCCGACGTCATCGTCAAGATGGGTTTCCCCGGCTACTTCCTGATCGTCGCCGACTTCATCCAGTGGGCGAAGGGGCGCGGGATTCCGGTGGGGCCGGGGCGCGGTTCGGGGGCGGGCTCGGTCGTCGCGTGGGCGTTGACGATCACGGATCTCGATCCGCTGCGCTTCGGGCTGCTGTTCGAGCGCTTCCTCAATCCCGAGCGCGTGTCGATGCCCGACTTCGACATCGATTTCTGCCAGGACCGGCGCGACGAGGTCATCCGTTACGTGCAGGAGACCTACGGCAACGACCGCGTGGCGCAGATCATCACGTTCGGCAAGCTGCAGGCGCGCGCGGTGCTGCGCGACGTGGGCCGCGTGCTCGGCATGCCTTACGGCCAGGTCGACCGCATCTGCAAGCTGGTGCCGAACAACCCCGCCAATCCCGTCACGCTGCAGCAGGCGATCGACGGCGAGAAGGTGCTGCAGGAGATGATCAAGACGGACGAGGCGGTCGCCCGCCTCGTCGAGATCGCGCTGCATCTGGAAGGGCTCTACCGCCACGCCTCGACCCACGCAGCGGGCGTGGTGATCGGCGACCGCCCGCTCGAGGAGCTGGTCCCGCTCTACCGCGATCCGCGCTCGAACATGCCGGTCACGCAGTTCAACATGAAGGACGTCGAGAAGGCGGGGCTCGTCAAGTTCGACTTCCTCGGCCTCAAGACGCTGACCGTGCTGAGCCGGGCGGTCGAGCTCGTCGCGCGCAAGGGCGGGACGATCGACATCGCGCACCTGCCGCTCGACGACCGGAAGACCTACGAGATGCTGTCGCGCGGCGACACCGGCGGCGTGTTCCAGCTGGAAAGTACCGGCATGCGCGACGCGGTGCGCCGCCTGCGCCCCGACCGGATCGAGGACATCATCGCGCTCGTGGCGCTCTACCGTCCGGGCCCGATGGAGAACATCCCGAAATACATCGCCGTCAAGCAGGGGCACGAGAAGCCCGACTACCTGCATCCCACGCTCGAAGGCATCCTCAAGGAGACCTACGGCGTCATCATCTACCAGGAACAGGTGATGCAGATCGCGCAGGTGCTGTCCGGCTATTCGCTGGGCTCGGCCGACCTGCTGCGCCGCGCGATGGGCAAGAAGATCAAGGAGGAGATGGAGGCCCAGCGGAAAAGCTTCGTCGACGGCGCCATCGCCAACGGCGTGGATGCCGCCAAGGCCTCGCAGATTTTCGATCTCGTCGACAAGTTCGCGGGCTACGGCTTCAACAAGAGCCACGCGGCCGCCTACGCGATCGTCGCCTACCAGACCGCCTGGCTGAAGGCCAACCACCCGGTCGAGTTCTTCGCCGCGTCGATGACGCTCGACATGTCGAACACCGACAAGCTCAACCTGTTCCGCCAGGAGGTCGACCGGCTCGGCTACAGGACGCTGCCGCCCGACATCAACCGCTCCGAGGCGAATTTCTCGGTCGAGTATCCCGACGGCCCCGAGGGCAAGGGCTGCGTGCGCTATGCACTGGCGGCCGTGCGCAACGTGGGCCTCGCGGCGATGGAAGCGGTCGTCGCCGAGCGCAAGGCGAACGGGCCCTTCGCCTCGCTGTTCGATTTCGCACGCCGCGTGGACGCACGCCAGGTCAACAAGCGCCAGCTCGAGAATCTCGCCAAGGCCGGCGCGTTCGACTGCCTGGAGACCAACCGCGCGCGCGTGCTGGCGGCGATCGAGACGATCCTGCGCCTCGCCCAGTCGGCCGCGGAAGAGCGCGTGACCAACCAGATGAACATCTTCGGCGGCCCGGCCGGCGGCAAGGTTCCCGATCCGCCGCTGCCGCAGGTCGCCGACATGAAGCTGCACGAGCGCCTGCAGGCCGAGTTCGAGAGCGTGGGCTTCTACCTGACCGCCCATCCGCTCGACGCCTACGCGGTCGGTCTCAAGCGGCTGGGCGTGGTCCGGTCGGTCGACATCGCGCGCTCGATCGCGGCGGGTGCGTCGAGCCGCGTCAAGCTGGCGGGCACGGTGCTCGGCTCGAAGGAGCGCACCTCGGCCAAGGGCAACCGCTTCGCCTTCGTGCAGATGTCGGATGCCGGCGGCACGTTCGAGGTCATGCTGTTCTCCGAGATCCTCGCCAAGTCGCGCGAGCTGCTGGCGTCCAACCGCCCGCTGCTCGTCTCGGCCGACGCGCGCGTCGAGGAGGAGAACGTCAAGCTGCTGGCGTCGGACATAAGGCCCCTCGACGAGGCCGTGGCCAACACGGCGTCGGGCCTGCGCGTGTCGCTGGCCGATGCGGCGGCACTCGCGGGGCTCAAATCGGTCATCGCGAAGGCGCCCAAGGGGCGGGGCGCGATCCGCATCCAGATCCAGACGGGCCCCGGCGAGGAAGTGGACGTGCGCCTCAAGGAGAGCTACGCGATCACGCCGGAGATCCGCCGCGCGCTCGGCGACGTTTCCGGAATCCTCGAAGTGGTCGAAATCTGACCGGATATGTTGCGGTGCGAAATTTAGACGATGACTATTAAATCCGGCTTGCTAAAGTAGCTTGCCGATTCGGGCCGCCCCGTGCGCAACGCGGGATGCGCCCACCACATACGCAGGTCCGGATGCCGTCCTCGCCACTGCAGAGCCGCCTTGCCGAAACGTCAGCGCTTTCCGACGTTCCGGACGAAGTATGGGCGTTCCTGCGCGCGGAACTCGACGAGGCGGTGTTCGGCGAGTTCGGCGCCGACGCGCGCGTCGGCTTCACCGACGCGATCGTCGCGTGCGCCTTCGCGCGGCACCTCGGCTATGCGGTGCGCCCGCTGCCCGTCGCCGTCCTCGTCGAGGACGATGCGCGCGGGCCGCAGATGCTTGTCGGCAACGTGGACATCGAGGCGCTGGCGACGATCGAGGCGAGCCGGCTTGCCGTGCGCGATCCCGCCCTCGGCCTGCAGGGGGCGCGCGCGTCGATCGAACGGATCGACTGGGCGGCCTTCGTGCGCGAGCAGCGCCATCTGCAGACGCCGGTCTTTCCCGACGGATCGAGCCGCCACCTCGTCGTCGCGGCGCACAACACGCTGTTCGATCCGGGCCTTGGTGCGCGCGTGCGCTGGCGCGTGCGCCTGACCGACGAACGGCCGCTGGTCGTCCCGCTCGAACGCGCGATCGGGCTGGCGCGCGGGCGCTGGATCATCGCGCACCTGCCCGATGCCGGTCCGTCGCTGTCGTGCTTCTGGATGTCGACGGGCGAGCGCCCGGTTCGGCGTGGCGATCCGGCCGCCGACCATCGCGCGGTCAACCGCGCCGCCCAGCGCCTCGCCGGCCGCTTCCTGCGCGGTGCGGCACCGGCCGAACGGCCGCTGCGCGAAATCCTCGGCGCGTTCCGTGCCGAACTCGGCGCGCTGGCACCTTCGGTGCATCGCGAAGCGCGCCCCTGAAGATGCAGCCCGATTCCCTCATCCAGCGCCTGCAGTCGATCGTCGACAGGCTCGGCCCGAACGGTAAGGCCGACCGGCGCGAGGCCGTCGAGCATCTTGCCGAGTTCCTGGCCGCGATCGCGGCCGAGGGGCCGGCGACGCGCTTCCAGATCCTCGCGGTCGAACTCGTCCGCGCGATCATCCGCGAGATCGAGGTCCCGCTGCGCCGGCTGATCGCCGAGCGGCTGGCGAACGAGCCCGGCGTGGCGCCCTCGGTCCTGCGCGTGCTCGCCAACGACGACATCGACGTCGCCTGGCCGATCCTGACCAAGTCGCTCGTCCTCGGCGAGGCCGACCTCATCGGCATCGCGAATGCCAGCGACGCGGGCCATCGCACGGCGATCGCCGGGCGCGCGGAAGTCTCGCTCGCGATCAGCCAGTGCCTCGCCAGCTTCGGCGAGCGCGAGGTGATCCACACGCTGGTCTCCAACGAGGGGGCCCGCATCTCGCGCGAGACCTTCGCGATCATCGCCGACCTCGCGCGCGGCTGGCCGGAACTGCAGGGCCCGCTCAGCCAGCGCGAAGACCTTCCGGCGGTCATCGCCTACGACATGCTGAACTGGGTCGCCGAGGCGCTGCACGGGTTCCTCTACAAGCGCCTGTCGGTCGACGCGGACGCGCTGCACAAGGTCATCGCCGACGCGGTCGACGACGCCGCGACGCGGATGGCCGAGGACGGCCACGCCTTCGCGCTTCTCGAAGGCATGCTCGGAAGCTGGGGCACGTGGCACGAGGACCGGATCATCGGGTTCCTGCAGCTCGCCAAGGCGGGCAGGGGCGACCTGTTCGAGGTGGCGCTGGCGGAATACTTCAAGGAGCCGCTGCGGCTGGTCCGCCGGGCATGCCGGGCGGCCGAGTTCGGCGATCTCGCGATCATGTGCCGCGCCAACGACATCGGCGGCGTGACGTTCGCGGCGATGCTGGAAACACTCTGCCGCGGCCGCGAAGAGGCGGCGGCGACGGTGGCGGAGGGAATGCGCGCATTCGAGACGGTGTCGCCGGGGCAGGCCCGCGCGATCCGTTCGATGCGTCCGGACTACTGAGGCGTCATGCCGCGCGTCGATGGACAGCACACGGCACGACAAGTATCGTCTATTAACCGGTCTTATCCACACGGACGGTGCGAATGACCAAAACGGCACGCAACCGGAAGGCAGGCCGACCCGTCGGGCGGCCGCCGGCCGAGTTTTCGGAAGACCTGCGCCGGAAGATCCTCGACGTCGCGGAAACGATGATCGAGCGCGACGGTCTCGAAGCGTTTGCACTTCGCGAGTGCGCGCGGCGCGCGGGCATCTCGCACGGCGCGCCCGCGCACCATTTCGGCGACAAGACCGGGCTGCTCACCGAGTTCGCCGCCGAAGCCTTCGACGAGCTCGGCCGCGCGATCGAGCGGCGCATGGCTCGGGCCGGCGGCGATTCGGTCGCCCGCCTGCGCGCGATGGCGGCGGCGTATATCGAGTTCGCGCTCGCCAACCGCGCAAAGTTCCAGCTGATGTTCCGCGTCGACGTGATCGACGGTTCCGCACCGCGCCTGGCCGGCGCGCACGAGGCCTGCCACGCGCGCATCTACGGCGCGATGACGGCGGCCCTCATGCAGAGCGGGCGGCTGATGGACCGCCGGTCGCTGTCGCGCATGACGCTCGCCTGGGCGTCGATCCACGGTTTCGCGACCCTCGCCCTCGACGGCGGTTTCGGCAGTCCGGTCTGGCCCAAGCCGTCGGCGCGCCCGGCCGCGAACCGGCTCGTGCAGGAGCTGCTCGACGGCGTCCTGGACGAGATGTGCAAGGGGCTCGCCGGCTAGCCCCGGCGTTTGCCATCCCCGGCTTTCGCGCTAGACTTGCGCCCGGGAGCAAAGGAAACACGGGATGGCCCACGACCAACTCATCGGGCGCTACTCGACCGGCGAACTGATCTTCCGCGAGGGCGATCCGGGAACGTTCGCGTGTCTCGTGCGTTCGGGCCTCGTCGAGCTCTACCATCCGCGCGACAACGGCAACATCCAGATCGCGACGGTCAAGGCCGGCCAGCTTTTCGGCGAACTCGCGCTGTTCGACGGCGGACCGCGCATGGCGGCCGCCCGCGCGCTGACCGAGGTCGAGGTCCACCGCATCGACCGCGAGAAGTTCGTCGCCGAGCTCGACGCGCTGGACGAGGCGACCCGCTACATCATGAACGAGCTGCTGCAGTTCGTGCGCGAGACCGACCCCTTCAATCCGGGCGAGCCCGCGAAGCCGTCGGCCGCCGCCGCCGAACGCATCGGCGAGATGCGCGAATTCCTGCGCGGCGTCGAGTTCGGCCGTACGCTGTCGCAGAGTTCCAACGACTTCACGCGCACGTTGGGCGAGTTGCTGGTCTTCTACGCCAGCCGGCGGATACCCCCGGAGTAAATCCCATATATTCCAGCGGGTTGATGCCGGGATCCCCCGCTCCCCTTGCAAATCCGGGCGGTGTGGCGTAACACCCCCGCGCGCACGGGACATCGGGTTCCGTTGCGGCAAACCCTCACGCGGGACATTCGCGGTCGCCGGCGCCATATGCCGACGGTCGTTCCGGTGCCCAAGCCCCTCGGGGCGAACGGTGCTCGTCCCGCGGCGGATCAACCGGAGAAAGGAAAATCGCCCATGGCGATGCCCGTGTTTTCTATGCGCCAGCTCCTCGAAGCCGGCGTGCATTTCGGCCACCAGACCCGTCGCTGGAACCCGAAGATGGCGCCGTTCCTGTTCGGCGTGCGTAACGGCGTCCACATCATCGACCTGCAGCAAACCGTGCCGATGCTCGACCGCGCCCTCCAGGCTGCGCGCGACGTCTGTGCGGGTGGCGGGCGCGTCCTGTTCGTCGGCACGAAGCGCCAGGCGCAGGAGCCGATCGCCGAAGCCGCCAAGCGCTGTGGCCAGTATTTCGTCAACCACCGCTGGCTGGGCGGCATGCTCACCAACTGGAAGACGATTTCCAACTCGATCAAGCGCCTCAAGGAAATCGACGAGCGCCTCGCGGGCGACATGCCCGGCGGTTCGGCCTCGGGCGGCCTGACGAAGAAGGAACTGCTGTACATGACGCGCGAGCGCGACAAGCTCGAGCGTTCGCTGGGCGGCATCAAGGAAATGGGCGGCCTGCCCGACCTGCTGTTCGTCATCGACACGAACAAGGAAGCCATCGCCGTGGAAGAGGCGCGCCGCCTCAACATCCCGGTCATCGCCGTGCTCGACTCCAACAGCGATCCCAAGGGCGTCACGTACCCGATCCCGGGCAACGACGACGCGCTGCGCGCCGTGTCGACCTACTGCGAGCTGATGGCGAACGCCGTGCTCGATGGCCTGCAGGCCGAAATGAAGGCCGCCGGCGTCGACGTGGGTTCGGCCGCCGTGCTGCCGACGGTCGAGCTCGCGGTGCCCGCGGTTGATGCACCGGCCGGCGACGTGGTTCCGGACAAGGACGCCGCCGCCGCCGCCGAGGCGAAGCCCGCCAAGAAGGCCGCACCGCGCAAGAAGAAGCCCGCTTCGGCCGAGTAAGACCGAGGCGGTTTCCTTCCTTCCGACACGATACGAACTCGAACTTCGGGGACTGAATCTATGGCCGAGATCACGGCGGCGCTCGTCAAGGACCTGCGCGAGAAGAGCGGTGCTGGCATGATGGATTGCAAGCGCGCGCTTTCCGAAAACAACGGCGATATCGAGGCCGCGGTCGACTGGCTGCGCAAGAAGGGCCTCGCCGCCGCCGCCAAGAAGGCCGGCCGCGTCGCGGCCGAAGGCCTGATCGGCGTGGCGTTCGAGGGCACTTCGGGCGGCATGGTCGAGGTGAACTCCGAGACCGACTTCGTCGCGCGCAACGACGCGTTCCAGGACTATGTGCGCAACGTCACGAAGTCGGCCCTCGCGGCCGGCGAGGATGTCGAGAAGCTGAAGACGGCTGCCTATCCGGGCGGCGGCTCGGTTGCCGACGCGCTGACGACCCTGATCGCCAAGATCGGCGAGAACATGTCGCTGCGCCGCGCTGCCGTGCTGAAGGTTTCGGCCGGCGTCGTCGCGACGTATGTGCACAGCGCCGCGGCTCCCGGCCTCGGCAAGATCGGCGTGCTCGTGGCGCTCGAAAGCACGGGCGACAAGGAAAAGCTGACGGCCCTGGGCCGCCAGATCGCCATGCACATCGCGGCGACGAACCCGCAGGCGCTCGACATCGCCTCGGTCGATCCGGCGATGCTGGCGCGCGAGAAGGCCGTGCTCACCGAGCAGGCCGCCGCGTCGGGCAAGCCTGC
This sequence comes from Tagaea sp., assembly GCA_965279565.1. Taxonomy (GTDB): domain Bacteria; phylum Pseudomonadota; class Alphaproteobacteria; order CACIAM-22H2; family CACIAM-22H2; genus Tagaea. The sequence continues at coordinate 2,725,655 of OZ257249.1, forward strand.
GCAGGTCATCGAGAAGATGGTCGAAGGCCGCGTGCGCAAGTACTACGAAGAGACGGTGCTGCTCGAGCAGGTCTACGTCGTCGACGGCGAATCGCGCATCAAGGACGTCGTCGCCAACGCGGCGAAGGAACTGGGCGCGCCGGTCAAGCTCGCCGCCTTCCGCCGCTACGCGCTGGGCGAAGGCATCGAGAAGAAGGAAACCGACTTCGCCGCCGAAGTCGCCGCCCAGCTCAAGGCCTGATCCGGTACCGGCGACGACAGGGAGGCAAGAGGCGATGGCCAAAGCGGACAAGTCGAAAGCCGGACGGACACGCTACCGGCGGGTCCTGCTGAAGGTCTCGGGCGAGGTGCTGGCCGGCAACGGCGAAAGCGGCCTCGATCCGGCGACCATCGACCGCATCGCCGCCGACGTGAAGCAGGTCTGCGATCTCGGCGTCCAGGTGGCGCTGGTGATCGGCGGAGGCAACATCTTCCGTGGCCTGTCCGGCGCCAAGCGCGGCATCGAACGCGCCAACGGCGACTACATGGGGATGCTGGCGACCGTCATCAACGCGCTCGCCCTCCAGAACGCGCTCGAGGCGGTCGGCGTGCCGACGCGCGTGCAGTCGGCCATCCCGATGGCGAGCATCTGCGAGCCCTACATCCGCCGGCGCGCGATGCGCCACATGGAAAAGGGCCGGGTCGTCATCTTCGGCGCCGGCACCGGCAATCCGTTCTTCACGACCGACACCGCCGCCGCCCTTCGCGCCTCGGAAATGGGCTGCGACGCGCTGCTCAAGGGCACCAAGGTCGACGGCGTCTATTCGGCCGATCCCAAGAAGGTGAAGACGGCCAAGCGCTACGACCGCCTGACATACCGGGAGGTCATGGACCGCGATCTCGGCGTCATGGATGCCGCGGCCATCGCCCTGGCCCGCGAGAATCACATTCCGATTCTCGTGTTTTCGATCCAAAATCCCGGTGGATTCGCTCAGGTCATGACCGGGAAGGGCCGCTACACGACGGTGGCCGACTGATCCGGGCAATCCCGTTTCGACCGTTCGCGTTCCCTGTTCGAGGATAAAGAACCATGTCCGCCAGCGCCGAAATCGAAGATCTCCGCCGCCGCATGAACGCCTCGCTCGACGTCCTGAAGAAGGAGTTCGCGGGGCTGCGCACGGGCCGCGCGTCGGCCAACATGCTCGACCCGGTCGTGGTCGAAGCCTACGGCAGCCAGATGCCGCTCTCGCAGTGCGCGACCGTCAGCGCGCCCGAAGCGCGCATGCTGACCGTCCAGGTCTGGGACAAGGGCTTGGTCAAGTCGGTCGAGAAGGCGATCCGCGAGGCCAATCTCGGCCTCAACCCGATGGCCGACGGCCAGATGCTGCGCATACCGATGCCGCCGATGACCGAGGAGCGCCGCAAGGAGCTGCAGAAGGTCGCGAAGAACTACGCCGAGGCCGCGCGGGTTTCGGTGCGCAACGTGCGCCGCGAGGGCATGGACGCGCTGAAGGAACTGCTCAAGAAGAGCAAGATCACCGAAGACGACAACCGCAAGCGCCAGACCGACATCCAGAACCTGACCGACGAGATCGTCAAGAAGGTCGACGAGGCCGTCGCGGCCAAGGAAAAGGACATTCTCGCGGTCTGATCGCAGGACCCGCGAGAATTCGGACGGCAAGGGAACCCGCCATGTCGCAGGGCACCACCCCCCGGCACGTTGCCATCATCATGGACGGAAACGGCCGCTGGGCGAAGGCGCGCGGCCTGCCGCGCGTCGCCGGGCACCGGCGCGGTGCCGATGCCGTGCGCAACGCCGTGCAGGCCGCGGGCGAACTCGGCGTGCGCTACCTCACGCTGTTCGGCTTCTCCTCCGAGAACTGGAAGCGGCCGGCCGACGAGATTTCCGACCTGATGGGCCTGCTGCGCCACTATCTGCGCAGCGAGATCGCCGAGCTCCATTCCAAGGGCGTGCGCGTGCGCGTGATCGGCGACCGGACGCGCCTGCCGGCCGACGTCGTTGCGATGGTCGAAGGTGCCGAGGAGACGACGCGCGCCAACACGCGCCTCGACCTGATCGTGGCGCTTTCCTACGGTGCACGCGACGAGATCATCGCGGCCGCGCGTTCGCTCGCCGCCGCCGCGAAGCGCGGCGAGATCGAGCCCGACGCGATCGACGAGGCGGCGTTCAACGCCCGTCTCTACACGGCCGACATTCCCGATCCCGACCTGCTCGTGCGCACGAGCGGGGAAAAGCGCATCTCGAATTTCCTGCTCTGGCAGAGTGCCTACACCGAGTTCGTGTTCCTCGACGTGCTGTGGCCCGATTTCGGCCGGCGCGAGTTCGAAGCCGCGATCGCCGAGTTCGGCCGCCGCGACCGGCGCTACGGCGCGGTGGTCGGGTGAATTCCGCCGACCCGGCGCCGCCGGTTCCGGCCGGCCGCATGTCGGGTCTTCGGCAGCGCGTGCTGTCGGCGCTTGTCATGCTGGCCATCGCGCTCGCCGGCCTGTTTTCCGGACCCGCCGCGTTCGAACTGATGGTTGCGTGCGCCGGCGCCATCCTCGCGTGGGAATGGACGCGGCTGGTCGGGGCGGGGCGCTTCGGCTTCAGCGGCATCGCGGTCGCGGCCGTCGTGCTGGCGAGCGGCGCGCTCGCCGTCGTCGACCGGCCGGGCGAGGGGCTGCTGCTTTCCGCCGCGGGCATCGCGGGCGTCTATCTTTTCGCGCGCGTGCGCGGCCGGTCGCAGTGCGGATGGATCTCGGCCGGGCCGGTCTATATCGGCGTGCCGGTCGTCTGCCTGATCTGGCTGCGCGGCGAGGACAATGCCGGTCTGGTCGCGATCCTGTGGCTGCTGGCAACTGTCTGGGCGACCGATATCGGCGCCTTTTTCGCCGGCCGTGCGATCGGCGGGCCGAAACTTGCCCCGCGCTTCTCGCCGAACAAGACATGGGCCGGGCTTTTCGGCGCGATGCTCGCCGCCGGCTGCGTCGGCTGGGCGGCAAACCTGCTCGTGCCCGCCGGCCCGCCGGCAATCGCCCTCGTCGCGGCCGGGGCGATCCTCGCCGTCGTGGCACAAGCGGGCGACCTGCTGGAATCGGCCGTCAAGCGGCGCTTCGGCGCCAAGGATTCGAGCGCGCTGATCCCCGGCCATGGCGGCCTGTTCGATCGCGTGGACGGGCTGCTGACCGCCGCCGTCGCCTTCGCGCTGTTCCAGTGGGCGAGCGACGCGAAGCTGCTGGCCTGGCCGTGAAGCGGGTGACGATCCTCGGCTCGACCGGTTCGGTCGGGCGCAACACGGTCGAACTCGTCGCCGCCGACCGCGCGCGTTTCGCGGTCGAAGCGCTTGTCGCCAACCGCAACGCGAAGCTGCTGGCCGAGCAGGCGCGCGCACTTGGTGCACGCCGCGCGGTCGTCGCCGACGAAAGCGCCTTGCCCGAACTGCGCGAAGCGCTCGCCGGCAGCGGGATCGAGGCGGCGGCGGGGCAGGCGGCGGTGGTCGAGGCGGCCGAGATGCCTGCCGACATCGTCATGGCCGCCATCGTCGGGGCGGCGGGGCTTGCGCCCACGCTTGCGGCGATCCGGCGGGGTGCCACGATCGGGCTTGCCAACAAGGAGACGCTGGTGTGCGCCGGCGCCCTCGTCACGGCCGAGGTCGCACGGCACGGGGCGGCGCTGATCCCCGTCGACAGCGAGCACAGCGCCATCTTCCAGGTGTTCGATGCCGCGCGTGTCGACCGCATCGAGAAGGTGATCCTGACCGCGTCCGGTGGCCCCTTCCGGACCTGGACGCGCGAGAGCATGGCCGGTGTGACGCCCGCCCAGGCGGTCGCACACCCCAACTGGTCGATGGGGGCCAAGATCTCGGTCGATTCCGCGACGATGATGAACAAGGGCCTCGAGGTGATCGAGGCGTTCCACCTGTTTCCGGTGGGTGCCGCGCGCATCGAGATCGTCGTCCATCCGCAGTCGGTGATCCATTCGATGGTCGCCTATGTCGACGGCTCGGTGCTCGCCCAGCTCGGCACGCCGGACATGCGCATGCCGATCTCGCTGGCACTCGCCTGGCCCGACCGCATGGCGACGCCCGGGGCACGCCTCGATTTCGCAAAACTCGCGAACCTGACCTTCGAAGCACCTGATCCGGTTCGGTTTCCGGCCATTTCTTTGGCCCGGCACGTCTTGCAACTGGGGGGCGCCAACCCTACTATCCTTAATGCCGCGAACGAGATCGCGGTGGCGGCGTTCCTTGCCGGACGGATCGGGTTCCTCGACATCGTCGCCACGGTCGATGCGACGCTCTCGGCCTACCGGCCGCCCGCGCCGACCGACATTGCCGATGTCGTGGCGATCGACGCCGAATCCCGCGTGCGGGCCGAAGCCCTGGTCGCGGCGACCCACGGCCGCCGCCGCGCCTGAACCGTCGCCCGAGCGTTTCCGCTACCCGAAAGTCCCAGCCAATCATGTCGATCCTCGAATATCTGGTCCCGTTCCTCGTCGTGCTCAGCGTGCTCGTGTTCGTGCACGAGCTCGGACATTTCTGGGTGGCGCGGCGCTGCGGCGTGAAGGTCGAGGTGTTCTCGATCGGCTTCGGGCGCGAGATATTCGGTTGGAACGACCGGCATGGCACGCGCTGGAAGGTCTCGTGGCTGCCGCTGGGCGGCTACGTGAAGATGTTCGGCGATTCCGACGTGGCGTCGGCGCCGTCGGCCGAGGTCGAGCACATGTCGGCCGCGGATCGCGAACGCTCGTTCTTCCACAAGTCGCTCGGCCAGCGCGCTGCCATCGTCATCGCGGGGCCGGCCGCCAATTTCCTGCTCGCGATCGTGCTGCTGGCGGGCATGTTCGCGTTCGTCGGGCAGCCCTTCACGCCGCCCGAAGTGGGCGCCGTCCTGCCCGGATCGGCCGCCGAGCGGGCCGGCATCCAGGCGGGCGACCGCATCGCGGCGATCGACGGCGCTCGGATCGAGCGCTTCGAGGACATCCAGCGAATCGTCCAGCTCAATCTCGACCGGCGCCTGTCGATGACGGTCGAGCGCGGCGGCGCCAACGTCGATCTCGACGTGACGCCGGTCGTGATCGAGGAAACCGACCGCTCCGGCAACATGATGCGGATCGCGCGTCTGGGCATCCGCGGCCAGGGCATGGCCTTCAAGAAGCACAATCCGGCCGAGGCGGTCTGGCGCGCGGCGCAGGAAACCTGGAACCAGACCGCGGGCACGCTCAAGGCGCTGGGCCAGATGATCGGCGGCAGCCGAGGCACCGAGGAGCTCGGCGGGCCGATCCGGATCGCCAAGATGTCCGGCGAAGTCGCGCAGGGTGGGGCAGGCAGTCTGCTGCTGTTCATGGCCGTCCTGTCGATCAATCTCGGTCTTATCAATCTTTTCCCAATTCCGATGCTCGATGGCGGACATCTGCTGCTTTACGCCGCCGAAGCGGTACGCGGTCGCCCATTACCGCCACGAACCGTCGAATACGGTTTCCGGATCGGATTTGCTTTGGTAATAAGCCTGATGGTGTTCGCAACCTGGAACGACCTCGTCCATACGGGCGTGGTGCGGTTTCTGGTCGGACTCGTCACGTGATCGGCGCATCTCGTGATTTGCGAGGGATAATCGGCTAAGCTACTCGTGAATCGGGCTTTTGGGATCGGAACTCGGAACAGCATGAACGCGATCGCGACGACCGTAGGCAGGGCGCGGAAGACCTTTGGCGCGATCGGCTTGTTCCTGGGACTCGGGCTGGCCGTCCTGCTTCCCGCATCCCCCGCATTGGCCCAGTTCGCCACGCCGCGCGGCGTCGTGGGCGGTCCGATCAGCGAAATCCGCATCGAAGGCTCCCAGCGCATCGCGCCGGAAACCGTCCGGGCCTACGTCACCGTCCAGCCGGGCGAGGCGGCGGATGCCGAGCAACTCGACAAGTCGCTGAAGGCGTTGTTCGGCACCGGCCTGTTTGCCGACGTTGCGATGCGCCAGGAAGGACCGGCGTTGGTCGTGCGGGTCGTCGAGAACCCGATCGTCAACCGGATCGCCTTCGAGGGCAACCGGCGCATGAAGGAGGAGAACCTCACGGGCGAGATCACGCTGCGCCCGCGTACCGTGTTCACGCGCGCGAAGGTCCAGGCCGACGTCAAGCGCCTGCAGGACATCTACCGTCGCTCCGGACGCTTCGCGGCGACGATCGAACCGAAGATCATCCAGCTTCCGCAGAACCGCGTCGATCTCGTCTACGAGATCGAAGAGGGCCAGGTCACCGGCGTGCAGCGGATCAACTTCGTCGGCAACAAGAACTTCGCCGACGGGACACTGCGCGAGCAGATCCAGACGCGTGAATCCCGCTGGTACCGTTTCCTGTCCAGCGACGACGTCTACGATCCCGACCGCCTGTCGTACGACCGGGAACTGCTCCGCAAGCACTATCTATCCTACGGCTATGCCGATTTCCGGGTGGTCTCCGCGATTGCCGAGTTGAGCCCCGACCGCGAGGGTTTCTACGTTACCTTCACCATCGAAGAAGGCGAGCGCTACCGGTTCGGGACCATCGACGTCTCCTCGCAGATCCGCGACCTCAAGAATGAGGACCTGAAGGCGCGTGTGCGCGCCTCTGCCGGCGCATGGTACGACGCCGACCTCGTCGACGGGTCGGTGACGGCGCTTACGGATTTCGCCGGTTCCGCCGGCTACGCGTTCGCCGAAGTGCGTCCGCGCGTCCAGCGTGACCGCGAGGCGCGCACCGTGTCGATCGTGTTCGAGGTCCAGGAAGGCCCGCGCGTCTATGTCGAGCGGATCAACATCGTGGGCAACGTGCGCACGATCGACAAGGTGATCCGGCGTGAGGTCACGCTCGTCGAAGGCGACGCCTTCAACACGTCGAAGATGCGCACCAGCCGTCGGCGCATCCAGAATCTCCAGTTCTTCGACCGCGTCGAGGTGACGAACGTCCCGGGCGAATCGCCGGACCGCACGGTCGTCAATGTCGAGGTCGCCGAAAAATCGACAGGCGAGCTCTCCTTCGGCATCGGCTTCTCGACGGCAGACGGCCCGCTGCTCGACGCGTCGATCCGGGAGCGCAACCTGCTCGGCCGCGGCCAGGACATCCGGGTCGGCGGCACGATTTCTGGGCGCCGTAACCAGATCGATCTCAGCTTCACGAGCCCGTACTTCCTCGATCGCAACATGGCGGCGGGCTTCGATATTTTCCACGTGCGGCGCGACTACCAGCGCGAGGCGGGGTACGACTTCCAGTCTTCGGGTTTCGTGCTGCGCAACGGATACGCCTTGTCGGAATATTTCAGGCAGCAGGTCCGCTATACGCTGCGCAACGACGATATCATGTCGGTCAATCCGCTCGCGTCGCCGATCATCCTCGATGCGCAGGGTGCCGTGCTCCAGTCGGGCTTCGGCCACACCACGACGTATGATCGGCGCGACGACACGATCGATCCTTCCGACGGTTACGCGATCAAACTGACCAACGACGTGGCCGGCGTCGGCGGAGACGCAAAGTTCCTGAAGTCTTCGCTTTCCGGTCAGTACTATTTCCCGATCGCGCCGGAATACGTTTTCGCGCTCGTCGGCGAAGTCACCAATATCTTCGGCTATTCCGGCGATATCGTTCGCCTGCAGAATCGCCTGCAGCTTGGTGGTGACAATTTCCGCGGCTTCCGCACTCATGGCCTCGGTCCGCGCGACCGTGCCACAGGGAACCCGCTGGGCGGCAACATGCTCTATTCGGGTTCGGCGGAGTTCGTCTTCCCGACCGGGTTGCCGCGCGAGTTCGGCATGCGCGGTACGATGTTCTCCGATTTCGGCTCGCTCTCGAAGTTCGACCGCCCGGCAGCCGGCCGGCCGGGCGCCACGTCGGTCGTCGATGATTCCTCGATGCTGCGCGTCTCCGTCGGTGCCGGCGTGAACTGGCGCTCGCCGTTCGGCCCCGTGCGCGTCGCGCTCGCCAAGGCGATCGTCAAAGAGGAATTCGACAAGACGGAACTGTTCCGGTTCTCGTTCGGTTCGCGATTCTAGTTCCTGAAGGAAGGCAGCACATGAATATCCGTCCGGCTCGCACGGCGTTCGCGCGATTCCTTGCCGTTGCAAGTTTGGCGCTCGTCGCATTTGCCGTACCCGCGGCAAATGCCCAGCAGCCCGCCACGCCGCGTCCTGCACCGGCACAGCCGCGCAGCCAGCCAGCCGCGCCCGCCGCGGCGCCGGCACTGTCGACGGAATTGCCGCCCAAGGGCACCACGGTCGTCTTCTTCGACGTCGAGGCGGTGATGCGCACGTCGACCGCCATGCAGAATGTCAACACGCAGGCCGAGCGCCAGCGCAGCGCGCTGCAGGCCGACGCGACCCGCCAGGAAGGCGAACTGCGCAAGGCCGAGGAAGAGCTTTCGAACCAGCGGAATGTCCTGTCGGCCGACGCATTCTCCCAGCGCCGCCGCGACTTCGAGAACCGCGTCGCGACGGTCCAGCAGCAGCTGCAGACGCGCCGGCGGAATCTCGAGCAGAACTACAGCGACACGTCGGCCAAGGTCCAGCAGGCGCTGACGGAGAGCGTGATCGAAGTGATGAATGAGCAGGAGTACCAGATGGTGCTTCCCAACACGTTCATCTTCGTCGCCCGGTCTGCACTCGACATTTCGGGCGAGGTCGTCCGACGCCTGAACCGTCGTATGCCGACCGCGTCTCTGCCGAACTGATCGTCCGCGATGGCGGACCGGCGCTTCCATCGCCATTCGGGTGCGCTCGCACTCGGTGAGATCGCCCGGATCGCCGAGATCGAACTGCCGGCTGGTGCCGATGCCGGCCGCATGTTCGGGGACGTGGCTGGCCTCGCCGACGCCGGTCCGACGGACATTACGTTCCTCGACAACCGCAAATACCTGAAGGCTCTCGCCGGTACCGCTGCCGGCGCATGCTTCATCCATCCCTCGCTTGCCGGCCGCGTCCCCGCCGGATGCATGGCACTCGCCGCGAGGAACGCGTATCGCGCGTATGCGCGCGTTGCGGCGGCGTTCCATCCCCCGGCTGTTCCCTCCCCGGGGGTGCATCCGACGGCCTTCGTGGATCCCGGCGCGTCGCTCGGCGCTGGCGTATCTGTCGGGCCGAACGCGACGGTGCTCGCCGGTGCGCGGCTGGGGACGGGTGTGTGCGTCGGTCCGAACGCGACCATCGGCGAGAATGTCGAACTCGGCGACGCGTGCGTCGTGGGCGCGGGCGCTTCGGTCAGCCACGCGGTCGTCGGCGCGCGCACGACCATCTATCCGGGAGCCCGGATCGGCCAGGACGGCTTCGGCTTCGTGCCGGATCCGGCGGGCCACGTGAAGGTTCCCCAGCTTGGCATCGTGCGCATCGGAACCGACTGCGAGATAGGCGCGAACGCCTGCATCGACCGCGGAAGTGCCTCGGACACAGTCGTCGGCGACGGCACTTGGATAGACAATCTGGTGCAGATCGGGCACAACGTGAAACTCGGCCGCGGCTGCGTCATTGTCGCCCAGGTCGGGATTTCAGGTTCGACCGAGTTCGGCGCGATGGTCATGGCCGGCGGCCAGGCCGGAATCTCGGGGCACCTGCATGTCGGCGACGGCGCGCGGATCATCGCGCAGTCCGGCGTGCACCGGGACATCGGACCGGGTGAGATCGTCGGCGGATCTCCGGCGGTCCCGGCCAACGAGTATCGCAGGCAGGCGGCCGCAATGCGGCGACTGGCGCAGCGCAAGGGTCCGGGAGAAGACGAGAGCGAGCCATGAACGAAGCCAATCCCAATCCGCCCGCAGCCGGCGAGACGATCGAGATTTCGCGGATCATGGACATGATCCCGCACCGCTATCCCTTCCTGCTGATCGACCGGGTGGTCGAGGCGGTTCGCGATCGGAGTGCAGTGGGGATCAAGAACGTCACGATGGGGGAGCCGTTCTTCCAGGGCCATTTTCCCGGACGTCCGATCATGCCCGGCGTGCTGATCGTCGAGGCGATGGCGCAGACGGCCGGCATTCTCGTGGTCCACACGCTCGGGCCGGAATCCGAAGGCAAGCTCGTCTACTTCATGACGATCGACGAGGCGCGCTTCCGCCGCCCGGTCACGCCCGGCGATTCGCTGCGCATCCATGTCGCGAAGGAACGTTCGCGCGGCAACGTCTGGAAGTTCCTCGGAGAAGCCAAGGTCGATGGCGTGCGCGTCGCCGAAGCGACGTTTTCCGCGATGATCGTGGATCGCTGATGGATACCGGTGCCGCATCGACGGAGACGTTCGTCCACCCGATGGCGATCGTCGAGCCGGGCGCCACGCTCGGCAAAGGCGTACGCGTAGGACCGTTCTGCACCGTGGGCAAGTCCGCGGTCCTGCACGACGGCGTCGAGCTCATCAGCCACGTCGTCATCGCCGGCCAGACCGAAATCGGCGCGCGCACGAAGATCTATCCCTTCGCCTCGCTCGGCCATCCGCCGCAGGATCTGAAATACAAGGGCGAACCTACGCGCCTGACCATCGGCGAAGACAACGTCGTGCGCGAGCACGTGACGATGAATCCCGGCACGGCCGGCGGCAAGTTCCTGACCACCGTCGGCTCGCGCTGTCTGTTCATGACCGGCTCGCACGTCGCGCACGACTGCCATGTCGGCGACAGCGTCGTCATGGTCAACAGCGCCACGCTGGGCGGCCACGTGCATGTCGGCGATTTCGCGATTCTCGGCGGCATCTCGGCCGTGCACCAGTATGTGCGCATTGGCAAGCACGCGATGATCGGCGGGATGACCGGCGTCGAAGGCGACGTCATTCCCTACGGCCTCGTCATGGGCGATCGCGCACGTCTGCAGGGGCTCAATATCGTCGGCCTCAAGCGGCGCGGCTTCAGCCGCGAGCAGATCCACGACCTGCGGACCGCCTACCGGCTGCTCTTCGCGCAGGAAGGCACGATGGCCGAACGGCTCGAGGACGTCTCGTCGCTCTACGGCAAGGCGGCGGCGGTCATGGAGATCGTCGACTTCATCCGCGGCGCCAACAACCGCGCCATCTGCCTGCCAAAAGCCGACGCGACATTGTGAACGCCGCACTCGCCAGCCCCGGACGGGCCGAGGCGGGGGCCCGGAAACTCGCGATCCTCGCCGGCGGCGGAACGCTGCCGCGCTTTCTCGCCGATGCCGCGATCGCGCAGGGCAGACCGGTCCATATCCTCGCTCTCGAAGGGTTCTGCGAGTCGGCGACCTATGCGGGCCTGCCGCACGACATCGTCCCGATCGCGAAGGTCGGCCGGCTATTCGCACGCATGCATGCTGCTGCGTGCCTTGATGTCGTGCTCGCCGGGCCTGTCCGCCGGCCAGGCCTGCGCCAGCTCGCCTGCGACCTGACGGGCTTCGTCACGCTCTTTCGCCTGCTTCCGGTCTGGGCCGGCGATGCGTCGCTGCTGTCGCGTGTGCTGCAGATCATCGAGGCGCAGGGTTTCCGCGCGCTCGGCGCGCACGAGATTTTCCCGGGCCTTCTTGCGGACGAGGGGCCGATGGGCCGGATCGTCCCCGATGCGATCGCGCGTGCCGATATCGATGCCGGCTTCCGCGCCGCGCGCGCGCTGGGGCGTCGCCAGCTCGGGCAGGCGGTGCTGGTGCGCGAAGGCCGTACGATCGGCGAGGAAGGGCGCGCCGGAACGAGCGTGCTGCTTGATGCCGCCGCCGCGACGGCGGCCGGTGCCGTGCTGGTCAAGGCGGCGATGCCGGGGCAGGACCGGCGCGTCGACCTTCCGACCGTGGGACCCGAGACGGTCGCGCAGGCGAAGCGCGCCGGTCTGCGGGGCATTGCGGTCGAGGCGGGGGAAGCACTCGTCCTCGACCGGGCAGCGACGGTCGCCGCGGCCGATGCTGCGGGCCTGTTCCTGGCCGGCGTACGACCGGCATGAACGGACCGTCCGTCTTCCTCGTCGCGGCGGAGCCGTCGGGCGACAATATCGGCGCCAAGCTGATGGCGGCACTGCGGCGCGCGACGGGCGGTGCCGTACGTTTCGCAGGCATAGGCGGCGAGCGCATGGCGGGCGAGGGGCTTGAAACCCTGTTTCCGATCGGCGACCTGTCGGTCATGGGCTTCGCCGAGGTCGTGCCACGCCTGCCGACGATCTTCGACCGGCTGCGGCGCACGGCGACCGAAATCCGCGCCACACGGCCCGATGTCGTCGTGCTGATCGACTCGCCCAGTTTCGGGCTGCGCGTCGCCGACCGCATCCGCGACACGGGTATCCCGGTCGTCCAATACGTCGCACCCCAGCTCTGGGCGTGGCGTCCGGGCCGGGCGAAGAAGCTGGGAAGGCGCGTCGACGCGATCCTCGCCTTGCTGCCGTTCGAACCGGCCTTCTTCGCGAGCCTCGGTCTTGCCTGCACGCATGTCGGACATCCGGTCCTCGAGGACGTACTGGTCGCCTCGGACCGGCAGGATTTCCGCAAGCAGCATTCCATCCCACCCGGCCGACGCCTCGTGATGGTGATGCCGGGCAGCCGCGTGGGCCTGTTCCGCCGGATGGCGCCGGTCTTTCTCGAAGCCGTCCGGCTGCTGGCACGGGGGCGTGACGACCTGACCTTCGTGCTGCCGCATGTGCGCAATACCGAGAAGCTGTCGGAGAGGCTCGCTTCCGAGCTTCCCGGCGGGGCCCTGCGGATCGAGAGTGCCGCCGACAAGCGCGCGGCATTCCTTGCGGCGGACGCTGCACTCAGCATCTCTGGTACTACGACGCTGGAGCTTGCCGTGGCCGGCCTGCCGACGGTCGTGGGGCACAAGGTCAACGCGCTGTCGGCATTCCTGGCGCGCCGACTCATCAAGGTGCCGTTCGTCGCGATGCCCAACGTCATCGCCGGCCGTGCCGTGATCCCGGAACTGCTTCAGGAAGACTGCACGCCGGCGCGCCTTGCGGAAGAACTCGCGCGGTTGCTCGACGATCCGGAAGCGGCGGCGCGGATGCGCGCCGACCTTGCGGCGATCTGCGATGCGCTGGGCAACGCCGAAATCGCGAAGGGCCCCGGCCACCTGCCGTCGGACCGTGCGGCGGCGGCGGTTCTCGCTTCGGTCAGACGCCCGAGTTGAGCACGCGCGCGCGGTGCGCGCGGATGGCACTTTCGATGCGCAGCGCCACGTCGAGGGCGTTGCGACCGTCTGCCCCCGAGACGCGCGGCGGATGCTCGCCCCTGCAGGCGGCAAGGAAGCTCGCGACTTCGGTCTTGAGATCGTCGCCGTCGGCGAATTCCTTTTCGACCCGGTCGATCGGCGGCATGCCGGGCGTGGTGCTTTCGCCAAGGCCGCGCGTCAGCGCCACGAGACGGCGCTTTGCAAGGTCGATCGATACGTAGCATTCGTGCCCGAAGACCCGCATGCGCCGCTCGGTGTTCAGGCTCACGCGGCTGGTCGTGATGTTCGCCACGCACCCGTTCGCGAAGCCGAGGCGGACATTGGCGATGTCCTCCTCGTCGGTGACGACGGGCGTGCCGACCGCCATGACGCTTTCGACCGGTGCGCCGACCAGGGCAAGCACAAGGTCGATATCGTGGATCATCAGGTCGAGGATGACGGAAACGTCCGTCGCGCGGGGTGTGAAGGCATGGATGCGGGCCGCCTCGATATAGAGCGGCCGGTCGACATAGTCGGCCACGCCGAGCCGGTCGAGCAGGAAGCGTTGAAGATGCCCGACCTGCAGCACGACGCCGCGCGCGCGCGCCGCCGCGATCAGCCGGTCGGCCTGTTCGACGGTCTCGGAGATCGGCTTCTCGATCAGGACGTGGATGCCGGCCTCGATCAGGCGGATCGCCACGTCGAAATGCAGGATGGTCGGCACGACGACGGAGACGGCGTCGACCTTGCCGACCAGTTCGCCGGCTTCCGCAAAGCCGGCGACATTGTGCTTCGAGGAAATGGCCTCGCGTGTCGCCGGATTCGGATCGACGATGCCGACGAAATCGGATTCGGGAAGGCTGGCGTACTTGTCGGCGTGATAGCGGCCGAAATGGCCGCCGCCGACCACGGCGGTGCGGAGCTTGCGCATGGCTGCTACCTACATGGTTTTGCGGGCTGGCGCAAAGCTCCCGGCGGCGGCATTCTGGGGCGGAAGGAAAGGGAGACCGCCATGGACGATGCCCGCACCGCCGCGACCGAATTCCGCATGCTCCACACGATGATCCGGGTCTTCGACCTGGAGAAGTCGATCGATTTCTACTGCGGCAAGCTCGGCATGTCGCTGCTGCGCCGCAAGGACTTTCCGGACGGCAAGTTCACGCTCGCCTTCGTCGGCTACGGCTCCGAGGACACGAATTCGGTGATCGAGCTCACGCACAACTGGGGGCATACGCCCTACCAGATCGGCGACGGGTTCGGGCATCTGGCTCTGGGCGTCAAGGATATCTACGGCACGTGCGAGAAGCTGGCTGCGGCCGGCGCGAAGATCACGCGCCCGCCGGGGCCGATGAAGCACGGCACGACGGTCATCGCTTTCGTCGAGGATCCGGACGGCTACAAGATCGAGCTGATCCAGAAATAGGCCTAGAGCCAGTAGACCGCGGCCGCGATCGCGACGATCAGCAGCGGTCCCGCCGTCATTTTCAGCAGGCGCAGGAGTGTTGGCCGATTGTCGTTCGATGCCGGCGGCAGGCGGCGCCGGCCGAGCGTGGCCGTGCGCGAGCCGCGCACCGAGCTCTGCGGTGCGGCCTGTTCGCGCAGCGAACCGGTCCCTGGATTGGCCATTTCCGTCCGCCTCCCTAGCGGAACTTGGATATTCGGCGCGTTCTAGGCGCGCTTGCTGATCGGCACGAAGGGTCGCTTGGCGGCACCCGTGTAGAGCTGGCGCGGACGGCCGATCTTCTGCTCCGGATCCTCGATCATCTCGTTCCACTGCGCGATCCATCCCGTGGTGCGGGCGAGCGCGAACAGGGCCGTGAACATCGCGACGGGGAAGCCCATCGCCTTGAGGATGATGCCCGAATAGAAATCGACGTTCGGATAGAGCTTCTTGGAGACGAAATACTCGTCCTGCAGCGCGATGCGCTCGAGTTCCATGGCGATCTCGAGCAGCGGGTCGCTGACGCCAAGCTCGCCGAGCACTTCCTTGCAGGTCGCGGCCATGACCTTGGCGCGCGGATCGTAGTTCTTGTAGACGCGGTGGCCGAAGCCCATCAGGCGCACGCCTTCGTTCTTGTCCTTCACGCGCTTGATGAACTCGGGGATCTTGTCCTTGGTGCCGATCTCGCCGAGCATCTTCAGCACGGCCTCGTTCGCACCGCCATGCGCGGGGCCCCAGAGCGTGGCGATGCCCGCCGCGATGCAGGCGAACGGATTGGCGCCGGACGAACCGGCCAGGCGCACGGTCGAGGTCGACGCGTTCTGCTCGTGGTCGGCATGCAGGATGAAGATCTTGTCCATCGCCTTGGCGAGGACCGGGTTGACCTTGAACGGCTCGCACGGCACGCCGAAGGTCATGTAGAGGAAGTTCTCGGCATAGCTCAGGTCGTTGCGCGGATACATGAAGGGCTGGCCGATCGAGTACTTGTAGGCCATCGCCGCGATCGTCGGCATCTTGGCGATCAGCCGGTACGAGGCGACCATCCGCTGGTGCGGATCCGAGATGTCGAGGCTGTCGTGGTAGAAGGCCGAGAGCGCGCCGACCACGCCGCACATCACGGCCATCGGGTGCGCGTCGCGCCGGAAGCCCGAGAAGAAGCGGTTGATCTGCTCGTGCAGCATCGTGTGGAGCGTGATGTCGCGCTCGAACTTCTTCTTCTCGCCGGCGTTGGGCAGCTCGCCCTTCAGGATCAGGTAGGCGACTTCCATGAAGTCGGAATGTTCGGCCAGTTCCTCGATCGGGTAGCCGCGATGGAGCAGCACGCCGACGTCGCCGTCGATGTAGGTGATCTTGGACTTGCACGCCCCGGTCGAGGTGTAGCCCGGATCGTAGGTGAAAAAGCCGGTGTCGCCGTAGAGCTTGCGCACGTCGATGACCTGCGGGCCGACCGATCCGGACAGCACCGGCATGTCGTATTTCTTGCCGGTCTGGTTGTCGATCAGGGTGACGTTGCTGCTGGACTGGGTCATTGGCGCTCTCTGTCTCGGGACTTCGCAGATGCGATAAGGTTATTGGAGCTTAGGGCGGGTGGTTTTGCAAGACATCCGTCTGCGCCGGCGGTGCGGCTACGTGCCCCCGGCCAGCGCGTCCGATATCCGGCCAAGTGCCTCATCCCGGCCGAGAATCGCCATCACCTCGAAGATCGGCGGCGAGGTGCCCTGGCCCGACAGGGCGGCCCGCACCGGCTGGGCCAGCGAACCGAGCTTGATGCCCCCGCGCTCGGCGGCTTCGCGCAGCATCGTCTCGAGCGAAGCAGCCTCCCAGGCGGGTGCGGCGGCGAACAGGTCGTGCGCGGTCTTGAGGTTGGCGAGGCCTTCGCCCGTGAGGTGCTTGCGTGCCGCCTCGTCGAGTGCGATCGGCCGCGAGCGGACATAGAAGACCGCCGCGTTGGCAAGTTCGAGGAGCGTCTTGGCCCGCGCCTTGAGGCCGCCCATGCCGGCGACGAGGCGCGCCTTGGCGGCCGCGTCGACCTTCTGGCCGGCCGCCTTCTCGATCAGCGGTAGGGCCGCTTCGACGAGGGGGGCGTCGTCCGTGTGGCGCATGTAGTGGCCGTTCAGGTTGTCGAGCTTCTTGAAATCGAAGCGCGACGGGCTGCGGCCCACGCCGTCGAGGTCGAACCACTCGATCGCCTGGGCGGTCGGGATGATCTCGTCGTCGCCATGGCCCCAGCCGAGGCGCAGCAGGTAGTTGCGCATCGCCTCGGGCAGGTAGCCCATGTCGCGATATGCATCGACGGCCAGCGCGCCGTGGCGCTTGGAAAGCTTGGCGCCGTCCGGCCCGTGGATCAGCGGTATGTGCGCATAGACCGGAAACGGCCAGCCGAGCCGCTCGATCAGCTGCATCTGGCGCGCGGCGTTGTTGAGATGGTCGTCGCCGCGGATGACGTGCGTCACGCCCATGTCGTGGTCGTCGACGACGACCGACAGCATGTAGGTGGGCGTGCCGTCGGCGCGCAGCAGGATCATGTCGTCGAGCTGCTCGTTCTTCACGACGACGTCGCCCTGCACCTTGTCGCGGATGATCGTCTCGCCGTCCTGGCGGGCCTTCAGGCGCACGACCGGCTTGATGTCGGCCGGCGCGTCCTTCGGGTCGCGGTCGCGCCAGCGGCCGTCGTAGCGGATCGGCTTGCCGGCCGCCTTCTGGGCCGAGCGCATCTCCTCGAGCTCTTTCGGGCTGGCGTAGCAGTAGTAGGCCCCGCCCTTGGCGAGCAGGTCGAGGGCGACGGCCGCATGACGGTCCATGCGCGCGAACTGGTGGACGACTTCGCCGTCCCAGTCGAGCCCGAGCCACTTCATGCCGTCGATGATCGCCTCGGTCGCCTCGGGCGTGGAGCGCGCGCGGTCGGTGTCCTCGATGCGCAGGCGGAAGCTTCCACCCGTATGCTTGGCGAACAGCCAGTTGAACAGCGCGGTGCGCGCACCACCGATATGCAGGTAGCCGGTCGGCGAGGGCGCGAAGCGGCAGACGGGCTTGGACGACGTTTCAGTGGTCATTTTTTGTATTGAACTTCGTGCTGCGGGGAGGGGGCGGGGACAGGCGCTTTTCCTATCACGCGGCCCTGTTGGTGGACAGCCCAGATCGTGTCCGGCGGGTTGAAGAAAAAGCCGGATAGAGGTACATCTTAAGATTAAACAAGAACGCGTAGAGACACGCCCCGCATGCATCGTGCCGATGCCGCATCCACCCTGTCGTCCGGCAGGGGCGATGCGGATGCGGGGTTCTGGCTTCGTACGCTGGAAACCGAGCAGGCGCGGCTGGTGCTGTGGTTGCCGGTGATGCTCGCGGGCGGCATCGGCTTCTATTTCGCGCTGCCGGACGAACCCGAACGCTGGATCGCACCCGCGTTCGTCGCGGTCGCCGTCGCGTTCGGAATTGCCGGGCGGGCCGTGGGTGCGGTGCGCCTGCTGGCCGCGATCCTCGCGGCGATGGCGCTCGGCTTTACGCTTGCCCAGGCCCGCGCCGTCGATGTCGCGGCCCCTGTCGTGGAACGCCGGCAGGGTCCCGTTGCCGTCACGGGGCGCATCGTCGCGATCGAGCCGCGTGCCGACGGGATGCGTGTGCTGCTCGACCGGCTCTCCATCGCGGGCTTTGTACCGGCGCGCACGCCCGAGACGATCCGGCTGAAGCTCGACGAGGCACCTGGCCTGCGGCCGGGCGACGACGTGCGCATCGCGCGCGCCTACCTGTCGCCGCCGCCCGCACCCAGTGCCCCGGGTGCCTTCGACTTCGCGCGCCAGGCCTGGTTCGAGCGGCTGGGCGCGGTCGGCTATGCGCGGGGGCCCGTCGAACTGGTTGACCGCCCGGGCGAGGCGGGCTGGCGCGTGCGCATGAACGCGATGCGCGCCGATGTCGTCGCGCGCATCGCGGCCACACTGCCCGATCCGGCGGGTGCGATCGCGGCCGCCCTGATCGCCGGCGAGCAGGGCGCGGTCCCGCCCGATGCGCTTGCCGCGTTCCGGGATTCCGGGCTCCAGCACATCCTGTCGATCTCGGGCCTGCATATCGGCATGGTCGCCGGCATCGTGTTCGCGGGCCTGCGCGTGGCGCTGGCGCTGGTTCCACCCGCGGCGCTGCGCTGGAACACCAAGAAGATCGCGGCCGTCGCATCGTTCGCGGCGATCACGTTCTACATGCTGTTCGCGGTCCCGAGCGTGCCCACGCAGCGAAGCTGGCTGATGACGTCGGTCGTGCTGTTTGCCGTGCTGATCGACCGGCGCGCGATCACGCTGCGGCTCGTCGCATGGGCTGCGGGCGGGCTGCTCGTCGTCGGGCCGGAGAGCCTGCTGTCGGCAAGTTTCCAGATGTCGTTCGCGGCGGTCGCCGCCCTCGTCGCGGCGTTCGAGGTCGCGAGTGCGCCGATGTCGCGCGCACGCGCAATGGCCGGGCCCGTCGGGCGCGCCGGCATCTGGCTTGCCGGCACGGTGCTGACGTCGCTGGTCGCCGGCTTCGCGAGCGCCCCTTTCGCGCTCTACCACTTCAACCGGTTTTCGGCCTTCGGCCTTGTCGCGAACCTGCTGGCCGTGCCGCTGACGGGCGTGTGGATCATGCCGTGGGCGGTCGCGGCGGGGCTGCTGTTCCCGCTGGGGCTGGAGGCGTGGGCGCTGGTTCCGATGGGCTGGGGGCTGGACGCGCTGCTGTGGATCGCGCGCTGGGTCGCCGGCTGGGACGGGGCAGTGGCGCTGTTCCCGAGCATGCCCGCCTGGGGGTTGGCGGCGATCGCCATCGGCCTTGCATGGCTGTGCCTGTGGCGAAGTGCCGTGCGGCTGGCCGGTGCGGTCGCGATTGTCCTGGGCCTCGCGACCGTCGGGTTGCAGGTGCCGCCCGACATCCTCGTCTCGGGCGACGGCAGGCTCATCGCGGTGCGCGATTCAGGCGGGCGGCTTCTTCTGTCGTCGGCGGGCGGCGACAAGTTCGCGCGCGAGACGTGGCTGCGGCGCGACGGGACGGCCGACCCGCCCGAAATCTGGCCGCGGACTGGTACGACCGGCGACGGCACGCTCGACTGCCGTGCCGGCGTTTGCGTCTATCGGGCGGGCGGTATGCGGGTTTCGATCGTGCGCGACGCGCGCGTGCTGCCGTCGGCCTGCGGCGGCGCGGATCTGGTCGTCGCGACGGTTTCGGTGCGTGCGGCATGCCGGGCGATGGCCGGCCGCACGATCGACCGCTTCGACCTGCTGGAGGGCGGGGCGCACGCGATCTGGATCGCGGACGGCGGGATGCGTGTGGAAACGGTGCGCGAATGGCGCGGGGCACGGCCGTGGGTGCCCGATCCGCCGGTGCGCTCGCCAAGCCGCGTGGTGCGCGCCGGGCCGGGCGCCGACGGTTAGTGGAAGCGGCGCATCAGCCCGACGAGCTTGCCCTGCACGCGCACGCGGTCGGGGCCGAAGATGCGCGTCTCGTAGGCCTTGTTTGCCGGTTCGAGGGCGATCGACGCACCTCGGCGGCGGAAGCGCTTGAGAGTGACTTCCTGCTCGTCGATCAGTGCCACGACGATCTGCCCGTTCTCGGCCGTCTCGACCTTCTGGATCAGGACGGTGTCGCCGTCGAGGATGCCGGCCTCCATCATCGAATCGCCGGACACTTCGAGCGCGAAATGGTCGCCGCGACCGAGCATGGTGGGCGGCACGTCGACCGTGTTGGACGGGTCGCGCATCGCTTCGATCGGCAGACCTGCCGCGATGCGCCCGTAGAGCGGCAGCTTGACGACCTCGTCCGAGTTCGCGGCCATCGCGGCACCGGGCAGCGTGCCGCGGAACTCGCCCTTCACGACCTGCGGGCGGAAGGCGCGCGTGGCATCGGCCGCGACCGGCGGGGCGGCGACAAGCGTGGGGCCGGACGCGGGCTTGTGGCCCTGGGCATGGAGATTGTCGGGCAGGCGCACGACTTCGAGGGCGCGCGCGCGATGCGGCAGGCGGCGGATGAAGCCGCGCTCCTCGAGGCCGGTGATGAGGCGATGGATGCCCGACTTGGACTTGAGGCCGAGCGCGTCCTTCATCTCGTCGAACGACGGCGGTACGCCGGCGTCGGCAAGGCGCTGATTGATCAGCAGCAGGAGTTCGTATTGCTTGCGGGTCAGCATGCGCGGCACCTGTGTTGGGAGGCCGTGTCCGGCCTCGCGAATTGGGTGTCGGGGTACGCATCGACCCGGGGAAAACCCCAACCGGTCGCGGATATGGTGGGGGTTACCCACAACATCTCGTAAACGAACCCGCAACAATCACGAACTGTTCTAGTTTGGTTCGCACAAGCCGTCAAGGCTTATCCACAGCCGGTGCTACAGCGGGATCACATCCACCGGATCGCCGGCCTTTGCGGCGGGCGCATTGGCCGGCCGGATCGCAAGTGCATCGGCACGCGCGAGCAGCGCGATCATCGAGCTGTCCTGCTTGGCGAACGGCGTGGCGCGCAGCGTGCCGTCGGCATCGCGCGACAGTGCTGCGCGCATGTACTCCTCGCGCCGGTCGTTGGGTTCGAGATCTCGGCCGAGGATTGCGCGCACGGTCGTCGGCGCGGTTTCGCTCCGGCCGAGCATCGCGGCGATCGCTGGCGCGACGAACAGCACCGCGCACACGAGGCTCGATACCGGATTGCCGGGCAGGCCGATCATCGGCACGTCGCCGAAATGGCCGAACATCAGCGGCTTTCCCGGTCGCATCGCGATCTGCCAGAAATCGAGCTTGAGGCCCGTCGAGCCCAGCGCCTGGCGCACGAGATCGTGGTCGCCGACGGAAGCGCCGCCGGTCGTGACGAGAAGATCGCAGCCGCGCGCACCCGCCGCGATCGCCTGCAGCGCCTGCTCGTTGTCGGGCGCGATCGGCAGCAGGAGCGGATCGCCGCCGGCCTGCGCCACGAACGCCGCGAGTGCGGGCCCGTTCGACGACACGATCTGGCCGGGGCCGGGTTCTGTTCCCGGCAGCACGATCTCGTCGCCCGTCGACAGGATCGCGACGCGCGGGCGGCGGCGCACGTCGAGCCACGCATGGTTCGTCGCCGCGGCAAGCCCGATGTGTCGCGCGTCGAGCGCCGTACCTGCCGGGATCGCGAGATCGCCTGCCTTGAAGTCGAGCCCTGCCGGCCGTACGTAGCGGCCGAGCGGTTCGGCCTGGCGCGCAAGGATGCGTGTGCCGTCGGCGTCGGCGTTCTCCTGGATCAGGATCGTGTCGGCGCCTTCCGGCACGACGGCACCGGTGAAGATGCGCACGCACTGCCCGGGACCGACCGAGCCCGCGAACATGTGGCCGGCGGGTGCCGTGCCGATCATCGTCAGAGTCGCGGGCGCCTTCGCGATGTCGGCAGCGCGTACCGCGTAGCCGTCCATCGCCGAGACCGGCAAGGGCGGCTGCGTGAGCCGTGCGTGCAGGTCGGCCGCCAGCGTGCGGCCATGGGCCTGTGCCAGCGCCACGGTCTCGCCGCCCAGCGGTGCGAAGGCTGAAAGGATGCGGGTGCGGGCTTCGGCGACGGAGATCATGCGCGTCAGGCCTGGTCGAACGTGCCCGACTTGCCGCCTTCCTTGTGGACGAGCCGGATGTCGCTGATGCGCATGCCGCGGTCGACCGCCTTGCACATGTCGTAGACGGTAAGGGCCGCGACGGCGACGGCCGTCAGCGCTTCCATTTCCACGCCGGTCTGGCCGACGAGCTTGGCGGTCGCCTCGATCTCCACGGCATTGGAAGCGGCGTCGGTGCGCAGTTCCACCTTGACCGAGGTCAGCGCCAGCGGATGGCAGAGCGGGATCAGTTCGCTCGTCTTCTTCGCCCCCATGATGCCGGCGAGCTGGGCCACGCTCAGCACGTCGCCTTTTTTGAAGCCGCGCGATTCGATCGCGCGCAGCGTTTCGGCTGCCATGGTCACGCGGCCGCGCGCGACGGCCACGCGCTGCGTGTGCGCCTTGGCCGCCACGTCGACCATCACGGCGTTGCCGGCCGCGTCGAAATGGGTGAGGCCGCTCATGCGCGCGCCCGCTCGCGGGCAAGCAGGTCGCGCGTGGCGGCGGCGACGTCGGCCTGCAGCATCAGGCTCTCGCCCACGAGGAAGGCGGCAGCCCCCGCACGTTCCAGCCGCGCGATGTCGGAAGGCGTCTTGATGCCGCTCTCGGCGACGAGCAGCCGCCCGCGCGGTACACGCGCGGCCAGCGTCTCGAACGTCGCGAGATCGACGGCGAGCGTCTTGAGGTTCCGGTTGTTGACTCCGATCATCGTTTCGTTGCCGTGGGCACCTTGTGCCGGCAGCTTCAGCGCGCGGTCGAGCTCGTCCGCGTCGTGGACTTCCGCCAGCACGTCGAGGCCGAGATCCAGCGCCAACTCGCACAGGTCCTGCACCTCGCAGTCGTCGAGGGCGGCGAGGATCAGCAGCACGCAATCCGCACCCAGTGCCCGCGTTTCGCGGATCTGGTAGGGGTCGAGCGCAAAATCCTTGCGCAGTACGGGCAGGCCGACTGCGGCGCGCGCGGCCTGCAGGTATTCGTCTCTGCCCTGGAA
Source organism: Tagaea sp. (assembly GCA_965279565.1). Taxonomy (GTDB): domain Bacteria; phylum Pseudomonadota; class Alphaproteobacteria; order CACIAM-22H2; family CACIAM-22H2; genus Tagaea. The sequence goes on from OZ257249.1 coordinate 2,748,690, forward strand.
ATAGGGCTCGTCGGTGAGGACCGACAGGCACGTCGCCCCGCCCGTGCGATAGGCGGCGGCGAGCGTCGCCGGATCGAAATCGGCGCGGATCAGGCCGCGCGACGGCGAGGCCTTCTTGATCTCGGCGATCAGCGCCACGTCGCCGGCCGCGCGCCGGGCGCGCAGGGCGCCGGCAAAACCGCGCGGACGCGTCGCCTTCGCGAGGCGAAGTGCGAGTTCGTGATCGGGCACGGCAGCCTTGCGCGCGGCCACTTCGCGCCGCTTGTCGTCGCAGATGCGCGCGAGAACGTCGCTCATGCCGCCGACCGGTTCGATATCTCGACGAGGGCGGCGAGTGCCGCCTTCGCCGAACCGCTGTCGATGGCCTGCGCGGCCTTGGCCACGCCCGCCTTCAGGTCGCCCGCTTCCTGCGCGACGACGAGCAGGGCCGCGGCATTCAACATCACGACGTCGCGCAGCGGGCCCTTGGCGCCGTCGAGCAGGGCGCGCATCGCGGCAGCATTGTCTTGCGGCGTGCCGCCCTTGAGATCGGCGGCGGTCGCGCGCTTCAGGCCAGCATCCTCGGGCGCGATCTCGAATTCGCGCACCGCCTTGCCGTCGAACTCGGCGACGTAGGTCGGCCCCGTCGTCGTGATCTCGTCGAGCCCGTCCGAACCGTGCACGACCCAGGCGCGCCTCGATCCGAGGCGGCCGAGCGTCTCGGCGAGCGGGACGATCCATTTGCGCGCGAAGACGCCGACAAGCTGGCGCTTGACCCCGGCGGGATTGGAAAGCGGGCCGAGCAAGTTGAAGATCGTGCGCGTGCCGACCTCGACGCGCACGCCGGCGACGTGCCGCGTGGCCGAATGGTGGCGCGGCGCCATCATGAAGCCCACGCCGGCCTTCGAGATCGCGTATTCGATGAGGCGCGTGTCGCAGTCGATGTTGACGCCCAGAGCCGTGAGGATGTCGGCGGCACCGGACTTCGACGAGAAGGCGCGGTTGCCGTGCTTGGCGACCTTGAGGCCGCAGCCCGCGACGACGAACGACGTTGCGGTGGAGATGTTGAACGAGCCCGACGCGTCGCCGCCGGTTCCCACCGCCTCGACCGCGTCGTCGGGTGCCACGATCTTCAGGGCCTTGGCGCGCATCGTGCGCGCGGCGGCGGCGATCTCGTCGACGGTCTCGCCGCGCACGCGCAGCGCCATCAGGAAGGCGCCCATCTGCGCCGGCGTCGCGTTGCCCGACATCATGATCTCGAACGCCTCGCCCGCTTCGGTCTCGGACAGGCGGTGGCCGTCGGCGACGCGGGCGAGCAGCGTCTTCAGTTGGGTCATGTCGCCGGCCATCGGGGCGTCTCCGGTCAGGATCGTTGGGGCGCGATTTGCCGGCGCTTATAGCAGCAAATGCCAGCGCTCACAAAGCGTTGCGCGCCGCGTGGATCGCCTCGGCGAGCTGGGCGTCCTGGACCCCGTGGGGGTCGATCACGCGCTCGGCCGGCATCGTCGCGGTGACCGTGGTGCCCTTGCCGGGGGCCGACTGGAGGGTCAGCGTGCCGCCATGCATCTCGACGATCGCCTTGGTCAGCGGCAGGCCCAGACCGGTGCCCTCGTGGCGACGGGCGAGCGTGGATTCGATCTGGCGGAAGGGCTGCAGGGCGATCGGGATGTCCTGGGCGCGCATGCCGATGCCGGTGTCCACCACCGTGATCGCCACGTCGCGGTTGGCCTGGCGGACGGCGCTAAGCGTGACCTTGCCGCCGGGCGGAGTGAACTTGATCGCGTTGGAAAGCAGGTTGAGCAGGATCTGCTTGATCTTGATGCGGTCGGCCCAGATCGCCGGGATGTCGCCCACCGACTGGATGTCGAGCTCGATCGTGCCGCGCTGCGCGCGCTCGGCGACCAGACGGCCGCACGAGGTGAACACCTCGCCCAGATCGACCTGCTCCTCGCGCAGGTTGGCCTGCCGCGCCTCGATCTTCGACAGGTCGAGGATGTCGTTGATGAGCGTCAGCAGATGGCGTCCGGACTCGCGGATATCGAGGGCATATTCCTCGTAGCGCGCGTCGCCGAGCCGGCCGAACAGCTTGTCTGTCATGATTTCGGCGAAGCCGATGATCGCGTTGAGCGGCGTGCGCAGCTCGTGGCTCATGTTGGCGAGGAACTGGGACTTGGCGCGGTCGGCAAGCTCGGCCATCTCCTTGGCCTGGCGCAGGGCCACGCCGGCGTTCTCGCGCTCGGTGATGTCGGTGAAGCTCGCGACCGATCCGCCTTCGGCGAGCGGCCGGATCTCGACCTCGATTGTGCGGCCGCTCTCCAGCCGCTGGACGAGCTTGTGCGGTTCGCGCAGGCGGGCGGCGGCGAGGCGGTCGCGCACGATCGCTTCTGCCCGTTCGGCCGTGTAGTTGCCGCGCGCGATCGAGGCACGCATCGTTTCCTCGAGCGTGCAGCCCTCGTGGATGCCGGCGTTCTCGAGACCGTAGAGTTCGAGATAACGCCGGTTGAAGACGACAAGCCGCAGGTCGGCGTCGTAGACGCACATGCCCTGCGCCATGTTCGACAGCGCGGTTTCGAGCTGCGCTTTCTTCGCGTCGAGCTGGGTGCGCACGCTTTCGAGCGTCTGCTCGGCGGCGATGCGGTCGGTCGCGTCAAGCGCGATGCCCTCCCAGACGATCGCGCCATCGTCGGCATGGCGTGGCCGGCAGCTCAGCTCGAACCAGCGCCACCGCCCGTCGGCGTGCCGGACGCGGCCGGTCCAACTGATGCTCACCATGTCGCGCGCTGATCGAATGTAGGCCTCGCGAAGGACTTCGAGATCGTCCGGGTGTGTCGCGTCGCTCAATGGACGTCCTCGCTCGCGAACGCACTTGTCGGCGGGAATTCCGAGCAACGCCTCGATCGCGTCGCTCATCCACGTGATCTCGGCGCGGCCGTCCGCGTTGCGACGTCGCTGGAACACGATGCCGGGAATGTTCGCCACAAGCGTCTGGTAGCGCGAGTCCGAGAGGCGGATCGACGCCTCGCTTTCCTCGAGCCTTCCCAGATGGCGGGCCAGCGCAAGCATCAGGAAGATGAAGATGGCGACGACGAGGGCGGAGAAGGGGAGCGATATCCGGATGTTGTCTCGCCAGTCCGAGAGATAGTCGTCGGCCGCGGCACCCGCATAGACGAAATACGGAAGTCCGGGGACGGACGAGAAGGCGAAAATGCGCTCGACCGAATCGAAACCGGAGACGCGCGCGACGCCGATCTCGCCCGACTGGATCTCGCGCATGCCGGCCTCGAAGAACGGATGGCCTGCGAGCGGGGCTCCGAACAGGCTCTCGATAGCCGGCGAGCGCGCGGCGATGGCGCCGCGCCTGTCGACGATCCCGAAAGTACTGCGCCGCCCTGAATCGAGGCGGCGGTAGAACCGCTCGAAGAAGCTCCGCGGCACTTCCGCGACGACGGCGCCGAGCCACGTGCCGTCGGCCGTGCGGACCGCCATCGCGACGCCGACGCTCCATTGCCCCGTCACGGGATCGCGGCGCGGCACTTCGATGGCCACGTCCTCGGACTCTCGTCGCTTCAGCGTCTCCCAGAAATCGCGCTCGACGTATGATTCCGCCATCGAGCCAAACGCCGTCGTGGCCCGGACCTGTCCGGCCAGATCGACAAGCGTCATGTGCAGGATGCGCCCGTCGAGGCCGACGAAGCGGCGCAGCAGGGCCTGCATCGCCGCGCGGTCGTCCCACTCGGCTGCGTCCGCGGCTTCGGACGCCGCGGCGGCCAGCGTGATCTTCACGCCGACGAAAGCCTGCTGCGCCTGGTCGGCGAGCAGTGCCGCCAGATTGCGCGTTTCGTGCTCGGCGTTTCTCAGCGCCTGGTTGGCGCTCTGCTTCGAGCTGTAGGCGAAGAACGCGAAGAATGCGACGGAGAGACCGATCGCGAGCGCCACGAGTATCCACTTGAACCGCGAGTAGCCGAGCGATTGCGGTCCGCGGCGTACCGTGGTCGACAATTCGCCGGAGCGTGGTCCTTCAGCTTCCATCTGCGCGCCGCGCGGTCCCGTACATCGAGCACTTCTCGCCTTCGGCATTGGCGCTGAAATCCCGGCCGCCGAAACTTCCGTCGAGGGCGAGCGTCTGTGCGCCGACCCGAGCGGTGGTCTTGACCCGGCCGTCGGCTTCCACGAACGCGTAGAAGCTTCCGACCGGCTGTCCGCGCTGTTCGACGCTCAGCAGCTCGCCGCGCGCTTCGCCGGCTTTCAGCGTGACGACCATCTCGACGCGCATGATGCATTGCGAGGGCCGGCCGAACGTCCGCTGGGACAGTTCGCCGCGATAGGTCCCGTCGACCGTCGCGACCGGCGCCGAGCGCAGTCCGGGCACGCGGTCGCAGCCGCCCAGCACGAGGCAAAGCCCCGCGAATGCAAGGAGATATCCGGTGCGTCTGCCTCTGCCTTTGCCCACGTCGCGCCCTTATTGGAATCACTGGAGGACGGTCATTTTCGAGCCGCGTTCCGCCAAACGCAATGGCCGGTGGAGGCTTGACCTTCCAGTAAGGAATAGGTTTACAAAGAATGCTCGATTTCGGGACAGATTGCACGTCGCCAAAGCTCGGGAGCGAACATGAATATCGGACAAGCCGCAACTCTTGCGGGGGTCACGCCCAAGACGATCCGTTACTACGAGAGCGTCGGGCTGATCGCCGCCGCCGACCGGCGGACGAACAACTACCGCGACTATGGCGACCGGGAAGTCGCCGAGCTGCGTTTCATCCATCGCGCCCGCTCGCTCGGGTTCTCGGTCAAGGAGGTCGGCGACCTGCTGACGCTCTGGCGCGACCGCAGCCGCGCCAGCCATCAGGTGCGTTCGCTGGCGAACGCGCACGTGCAGGAAATGGAACGCAAGATCGCCGAACTGCAGGAGATGAAGCGCACGCTGCAGACGCTGATCGGCAAGTGCCACAACAACGACCGTCCGGATTGTCCGATCCTCGAGGACTTCGCGGGCGGCGGGAAGCACTAGTCCGTCGCGCGGTTCGCCGCGAGGAACGGCTCGACCAGCGGGCCCCAGATCCGCGAGCCGTTGCGCGCGAAGAACAGCCCGTGCCCGTCGTTGCCGAAGGCCGCAAGCAGCGTGAACTCCGCCTTGCCGCCGGCGGCGACGAAGGCGCCATGCATGGCCTTCGACAGGTCGGGCGCGAAGAACGTGTCGTTCTCGGTATAGATCCACAGCATCGGTGCCCGCGCCGTAGCACCGTAGTATCCGGCACTGCGCACCAGCGCCGACGGCACGCAGTTGGTGTTGGCCCGACCCTGCGCCCACCCGCCGCGCCCGCCGGCGAAGTTGACGAATGCCGCGACGGTTTCGGGCGTCCGGCTGGCCAGCGCCACGGTTCCCCAGCCGCCGGCCGACTGGCCCACGACGATCGTGCCTTTCGGGCGCACGAAGGCGAGCGTGTGCAGGTGCCGGACGGCCGCATCGATGTCGGCCGCCGTTTCGAGACCGCCACGCACGAAATCGGGACTGTCGCAGCGGCCGTAGTTCTCCGCCCATGCGCCGCCATTCGCGCCGTAACCGCGGCGCAGCGGAAACGCCACGACATAGCCGCGGCGCAGGAACCAGGCGGCGACCTCGTGCGTGCATGCCGTCGGCGACATGGCCGGGCGCTGCTCGGGCTTGGCTGGCGAACCGTGGTTGACGACGACGAGCGGGGCGGTATCCGGGCCCTCGGGGCGGCAGATCCGGATCGAGATGTCCTGGCCGCGGACCGGGACGGTGACCAGCGTATCGGAGGCGGGCACCTGCGCGCGCGTTGCCGGTGCTCCAGCGCCGATGGCGGCGACGACGGTCAGTGCGAGCAGCGCCGGTCGGACGGGCATGGGACACCTTGAGGCAGACCGAATCACAGTATACTGGACCGCATGGCATCCGCCCATCGCAAGCCGCCCCGGAGCTTCGCCCGCGATTTCGGGATCGCGGCACTCGTCGTCGTACCGCTTGCTGCCGGTGCCGCCGCCGGATGGCTGCTCCTTGTCGACGATGCGCCCCGCCGCCCGCTGCGCCCTGTCGTTGCCGCGCTCGAAATGGCGGCCGAACCCGCACCCGTCGCGGAACCGGCGCCGCCCGCACGCGAACCCGTCGTTCCGTATTTCGGCATCCGCGCCGCCGCACCGCCGGTCCTCGTGCCGGAGGCGACGGCACGCCGCGAAGTTCCGGCTGAGCCCGCCGCACCTGCTCCGCGCGTTTCGGATGCCGGCTGGGAGGCGCGGTCCGTGCGCCCGCCCGTCGTGCGCGCCGGCGCGTGGGTCGCGATCATCATCGACGATCTGGGGCTCGATCGCGCACGTGCGGCACGCGCGGCATCGCTGCCGGGACCGCTGACGCTGGCTTTCATGAGCTATGCCGGCGATGTCGGCGCGCAGGCAAGCGACGCACGGCAGGTCGGCCACGAGATCATGCTGCACATGCCGATGGAACCCGAGGGCCGCGACGATCCTGGGCCCGGCGCCCTGTTCGTGCGGCTGCCCGACGCCGACATCCGCGCGCGCGTGGCCGCCTCGCTCGACCGGCTGCCGATGGCGGTGGGGCTCAACAACCACATGGGCAGTCGCTTCACGCGCGACGCGCGCGCGATGCGGCCCGTCCTCGACGAGATTGCCGCGCGCGGCCTGCTGTTCGTCGACAGCCGGACGTCCGGCTCGTCGATCGCCGGGGATCTGGCACTGCAGATGGGCGTGGCAAGTGCGGGCCGCGACGTCTTCCTCGACAACGAGCAGGACGCGCTCTACGTGCGCCGCCAGCTCGCGGAGCTGGAGCGTACGGCGAACCGGCGCGGCAACGCGATCGCCATCGGCCATCCGCACGACGCCACGCTGGAAGCGCTGGCCGCCTGGATCCCGACGATGAACTCGCGCGGGCTCCAGCTCGTGCCGGTATCCGCCATCGTCCGCCACCAGCGCCGCGTCCCGTCGTCGCAGCCCGGCATCGCGCAGGGCAGGGTGCTTGACGTTCCAGCGGCGTCAGGCCGCATCGTGCCGGTCCAGATGTCGGTGCCGGTCGCGACGATTCCTTCGGGCGACGCCGCACCGGGTTTTACCGGAGAGCCACCATGGAAGCGGTTTCCTATCGAGTGACGGGCATGACGTGCGGCGGCTGCGTGCGCGCGGTAACGAACGCGCTGCGCACCGCAGCACCCGCCGCGTCGGTCGCAGTCGACCTGCCGAAAGGGCTGGTCACGGTCGGCGGCCTCGACGAGCCGGGCGTGCGCCGGGCCGTCGAGGATGCCGGTTTCGAGTTCGCCGGCCGCGCGGCCTGACCGGAAGTCAGTTGAGCCGATCTACGACGGACCGGTTGATCGTGACGCCGTAGCGCTGGCGCAATGCCTGCCCGTATTCGCCGGACAGATCGCCCGCCATGTCGCGGCGTAACTGAGTGCGCAGCTGCTCCATACCCGGCGCATCCGCTGCCGGATCGGCCGTGACGATTTCCTTGGTGCGCACGACATACTGGCCGTCGATCCCGGCGGCCACGCCAAGTTCGCCGGGCTTCTGCGCGAACAGGCGCGCGGCGACCTGGCTTGGCACGTTCGCCTGGTCGCCCGTGCGCAGGACGGGTGCGACGGCTTCGATGCGCAGGTTGAAGCGAAGTGCGGCGGCTTCGAGCGTCTCGCCTTTGCCGACCGCCTCGACGATCTCGCGCGCGCGCGCGACCGCGCGTTCGGCCTGGCGCTCGGCCTTCCATACGGCGGCGACTTCGTCCTTCACCGCATCGAGCGGGCGACGCTGGGCGGGCGTGACGGATTCGACGCGCACGATGTAGAACGCGCCGACGCGCGTCTCGACGAGCTGGCTTTCGCGACCAGGGACGGTCTCGAACGCCGCGCGGACGGCTTCCGGCGCGTTGGCGAACAGGCCCACCGGATTGCCGGCGCCGTCGCGCCCGCGCGCGTCGATCGCGGCGATCTTGACGACATCGGCGCCCGCGGCTGCGGCGGCCTCGTCGAGGCTGCGTCCGCGCGTGACCTGGTCCTCGACCTTGTTCGCGATCTCGAACGCCTTGTCGCCGGCAAGACGGCGGCGGAGCTCCGGTTCGATCTGCTCGCGCACGTCGGCAAGCTTGGCGTCGGTACCGGCTTCGATGCGCACGATCTCGATCACGTGCCAGCCGAACGCGGTCTTGACCGGGCCGACGACCTTGCCGGGCTCGGCGGCGAAGGCGAGATCGGCGATCGCCGGCAGCGTCTCGTCGCGCGTGACGAGACCGAGGCCGACGCGGTCGGGCGACTGGCCCGGCGTTTCGGCGACGACGGCATCGAAGCCCTTGCCGCCCGCGATCGCGGTCGCGGCGGCGGTCGCGGCAGCCTCGTCGGCAAACAGCATCTGCTTGAGCTCGCGCTGCTCGGGTTTGTCGAATTCGCGCTTGCGCTGCTGGAACTCGTCTTCGAGCGCGCGCTCGTCGATCTGGACCTGCGCCGCGACGTCTGCGGCACCGACGCGCACGACCGAAAGCGCGCGCAGTTCGGGGGCGGTGAAGCGCTCGCCATTCGCTTCGTATGTCTTCGCGATGTCGGCATCCGTCGGCATGCCGACATCCGCGAAGGATCCGTTCGGAACGTGGATCTGCTCGCCTGCGCGCTTCTCGTTGCGGTGGCGGTAGACCGCCTCGACCAGCGATTCCGGCGGGCGTACGCCGGCCTCGACCGCATCGATGATCTGCTGGCGCACGATGTCGGCGCGGACCAGTTCGATGAAGCGCTGCTCGGTGAAACCGTTCTCGTAGAGGACGCGCTGGAAGACGAAACGGTCGAACTGGCCGCCGGGGCCGCGGAAGGACGGGTCGTTCGCGATGCGCTGGCGGACGACCGCGTCGCTCGCGACGAGGCCGAGGCGCGCGATCTCGGAATCGAGAGCCGCCTGGCCGACGAGCCGCTCGACCGTCTGGTCGAGAACGCCGAACTGGCGCAGCATGTTCTCGTCGAGATCGTTGCCGAGCATCCGCTTGATGCGGTCGCGGGCCTGTCGGTACTCGATGTCGACCTGCTGGATGTCGATCTTGCGGTCCCCGACCTTGATCGCCGTGTCGTCGCCCGAGCGCAGGAAGGCATAGTCGCCGATCCCCCACATCGCGAAGCTCAGGATAAGCATGCCGAACAGCACCTTGAAGACGGTGCCGGCGGCTTTTTCGCGGATGAACTGGAGCATGGCGGGTTTCGTCGTTTCCGGGGCTGGAGGCGAAAGGTGGGGGAGAATAGGGCGGCGCGGCACACCCCGCAACCCTTGCGAAACGCACGCTAAGGCCTTAATCGGGATGCAAGATCGCAAGGAGAATGCGCGCATGGCCGGGCCGAAACCGCTGATCGCCGGAAACTGGAAGATGAATGGCCGGCTGGCCGACGCAACGAAGCTGGCCGGCGCGGTATCGGCCTTCGTGCGCGCCCTTCCGCCGAACTCGGCGGACGTGCTGGTCTGCCCGCCTTATCCCTATCTTGCCCCCGTCGCGCAGTCGCTGGCCGGCAGTCGCGTGCGCCTCGGTGCGCAGGATTGCCACGCAGAAGCGGCGGGTGCCTTCACCGGCGACGTGTCGACCGAGATGCTGAAGGATTCCGGCTGCAGCTTCGTCATCGTCGGCCATTCCGAACGGCGCGCGCTGCACGGCGAAACCGACGCCGTCGTGCAGGCAAAGGCGAACGCCGTGCTCCGCGCCGGAATGACCGCGATCCTGTGCGTGGGCGAGACGCTCGCCGACCGCGACGAGGGCCGCACGATCCCGGTCGTCGCCACGCAGCTCGTCGGCTCGCTGCCGGCGAACGCGAATTCCGAAAATCTCGTCGTCGCCTACGAGCCCGTCTGGGCCATCGGCACGGGCCGCACGCCCACGCCGGCCCAGGTCGGCGAGGTGCATGGCGCCATCCGTGCCGGCCTTTCCAAGAAGTTCTCGGACGGTGCGAAGATGCGCATCCTCTATGGCGGGTCGGTCAACGGGCTCAACGCGCTCGAACTGCTCGCCATCGCGAACGTGGACGGGGCACTTGTCGGCGGCGCTTCGCTGCGCGCCGACGCGTTCGAGGCGATCGTCAAGGCCGCACCGCGGCGATAGGGAGAAGATCGATGCAACACGCGACGCTGGGCGGCGTCCACGCGACGGTCGCCGAATATCTCGACGGGCTCTACGAAGGCGACGCGGACAAGCTCGCGCGCATCTTCGATCCGCAAAGCTCGCTGACCTTCCTCGTCGACGGCAAGGTGACCGTGCTGCCGTGCGCCGAGTGGCTCGCGAACGTGCGCGCGCGCCCGAAGCCCAAGGAAGCGGGGCTCGAGCGCAAGGACCGCGTGCTGTCGATCGATCTGGCGGGTCCGGACATGGCGTTCGTCAAGGTCGCCTGCCAGATCCCGCCGCGCTATTTCACCGACTATCTGTGCCTGCTGCGCGTCGACGGGAAGTGGCGGGTGGCGCAGAAGGTCTACAGCACCCAGCCACGCCCCTGATCTAGGCGAGATCGAAGACGAGCACTTCGCTCTCGGGGGCCAGACCCGTGAGGGCGAGCGCTTCGGCCTGCGACACGGCCGCCCCGTCGCCTTCCTTGAGGACGGTCCCGGCCACGTCGACGCTGCCGCGCGCGACCTGCACCCAGGCATGCCGGCCCTTGCGCAGGGTCAGTGCCGCCGACTTGCCGGCTTCCAGGATCGTCGCATAGACGCGCGTGTCCTGATGGATCTCGACCGAGCCTTCGGCACCGTCGGGCGAGACGACGAGGGCGAGGCGGTTGAGCTTCGCCGAGCGGTCGAAAGCACGCTGGGCATAGCGCGGGGCATGGCCGTTGCGGTCCGGCAGCAGCCAGATCTGCAGGAAATGCAGCGGGTCCTCGTCCGACGCGTTGTATTCCGAATGCATGACGCCGGTTCCGGCACTCATCGCCTGCACTTCGCCCGCGCGCAGGATCTCGCCGTTGCCCATCGAATCCTTGTGACGGATGGCACCGTCGAGGACATAGGTGACGATCTCCATGTCGCGATGGCCGTGCGTGTCGAAGCCCGTTTCCGGGGCGACGCGGTCCTCGTTGATGACGCGCAGCGCCCGGAATCCCATATGGTTGGGGTCGTAGTAGCTGCCGAACGAGAAGCTGTGGCGGCTCTTGAGCCAGCCGAAATCGGCAGGCCCACGCGTTTCGGACGGGCGGACGACGATTTTCGGGGCGGTCATGATCTTGTGTCCTTTCGGTTCGGGGGATATCGGATGACGGGAAATTAGGCCCGACCGAGAAAAACAACAATATACCTATAAACTTATTTATTATTTCTTTATAAGAAACAAACTGCAAATGGCCCTGTGCTGGATTTCCCCGGCCGTTCGCGATAGAACCCTGCTCCCGCCGCTGTCCCGAGAAGACCCGTCCGCCATGGCAACCGTCATCACCGTCATCCATCTCCTCGTCGCCCTTGCCCTCGTCGGCGTCGTGCTGATCCAGCGCAGCGAAGGCGGCGGTCTCGGCATGGGTGCAAGCTCGAGCGGCGGCATGGGCGGCTTCATGACCGCGCGCGGCACGGCCAACCTGCTGACCCGCGCCACGGCGATTCTGGCCGGCGCCTTCATGGTGACGAGCATTTCGCTGGCGATTCTCGCCGGCGGCCACACGTCGCGTGCCGTCGACCCGCTCGCCAGCCCGATCCCGACGATGCCGGCCCTGCCCGCAGTGCCGGCCGCACCGGCCCCGCCGGTCGCGCGCTGAAAAAGCCCGCGCGACTCGGGAGTTATCCCGAAGTCGCGTCAATCCCGAAATTTCGTCCCGTTTCGCACGCCGTATGACGGTTCCGCTTGGGCTGCGCGCGTCGAGGCGCTATACGGGGGGCCCATGACGCGGTTCATCTTCATTACCGGCGGCGTGGTCTCCTCTCTCGGCAAGGGGTTGGCATCCGCGGCACTCGGTGCGGTCCTGCAGGCGCGCGGCTACAAGGTCCGCCTGCGCAAGCTCGACCCGTATCTCAACGTCGATCCGGGCACGATGAGCCCGTATCAGCACGGCGAGTGCTACGTGACCGACGACGGGGCGGAGACCGACCTCGATCTCGGCCACTACGAGCGCTTCACCGGCGTTCCGTCGCGCCAGTCCGACAACATCACCACGGGCCGCATCTATTCGAACATCATCGCGAAGGAACGGCGCGGCGACTATCTGGGCGCCACCGTCCAGGTCATTCCGCACGTGACCGACGCGATCAAGGAATTCGTGACCGCCGATCTGGGCGACGCGGACTTCCTGCTGTGCGAGGTCGGCGGTACGGTCGGCGACATCGAGAGCCTGCCGTTCCTCGAGGCGATCCGCCAGCTCGGCAACGAGCTGGGTCGCGAGCGCGCCTGCTTCGTGCACCTGACGCTGGTGCCGTGGATCGCCTCGGCGGGCGAGCTCAAGACCAAGCCCACGCAGCATTCGGTGCAGCAGCTCCAGTCCGTCGGCATCCGATGCGACATCCTGCTGTGCCGCTCGGAGCACGACATCCCGGTCTCGGCGCGCAAGAAGATCGCGCTGTTCTGCAACCTGCGCGAAGAGGCCGTCATCCCGGCCCTCAACGCGCGTTCGATCTACGAAGTGCCGATCCAGTACCACCGCGAAGGGTTCGATCACGAAGTCCTGCGCCATTTCGGCCTGCCGCAGCCGGAACCCGACCTGGGCCGCTGGACCGAGATCGTACGCCGCGTGACCCAGCCCGAGGGCGAGGTCGAGATCGCGATCGTCGGCAAGTACACGAGCCTGCTGGACGCCTACAAGTCGCTGAACGAGGCGCTGGCGCATGGCGGCATCGCCAACAGCGTCCGCGTGAAGCTCAACTGGATCGAGAGCGAATCGTTCGAGGGCGACAACCCGAATTTCGACGCGCTCGACGGCGCGCACGCGATCCTCGTTCCCGGCGGTTTCGGCGAGCGCGGGGCGGAAGGCAAGATCCGCGCGGTGCGCTATGCGCGCGAGAAGAAGGTGCCGTATTTCGGCATCTGCTTCGGCATGCAGATGGCGTGCATCGAGGCGGCCCGCACGCTTTGCGGCGTGGCGAAGGCGAGCACGACCGAGTTCGGCCCCACGCCGGAACCCGTCGTCGGCCTGCTGACCGAGTGGGTGCGCGGGAACTCGCTGGAAAAGCGCGGCGTGGGCGACAACATGGGCGGCACGATGCGTCTGGGTGCCTACGACTGCGATCTCGCCAGGGGCAGCATCGTCGCCGACATCTACGGCAAGTCGCGCATCCAGGAGCGCCACCGGCATCGCTACGAAGTGAACATCAACTACAAGCCGATGCTGGAGAAGGCGGGCCTGCGCTTCTCGGGCATGTCGCCGGACGGCGAACTGCCGGAGATCGTCGAGATTCCCGACCATCCATGGTTCGTCGGCGTGCAGTTCCACCCGGAGCTCAAGTCCAAGCCTTTCGAGCCGCACCCGCTGTTCACGAGCTTCGTCAAGGCGGCGGTCACGCAGAGCCGTCTGGTGTAAGGTCGGGTCCATGACCCAGTCCAAGACCGTCCCCCTCGGCAATTTCGAGATCGCCAACAACCGGCCCTTCGCGCTGATCGCGGGCCCGTGCGCGCTGGAAAGCCGCGCGCACGCGATGGAGATGAGCCAAGCACTCGTCGAGCTGACGGCCAAGCTCGGCATCCCGCTCATCTACAAGACGAGCTTCGACAAGGCGAACCGCAGCTCGATCGGATCGGCACGCGGCATCGGCATGGAGAAGAGCCTGCCGATCCTTGCCGACGTGCGCGAGAAGTACGGCTGCCCGGTGCTGACCGACGTGCATGACGCGTCGCAATGCGCGCCCGTCGCCGAAGCGGTCGACGTGCTGCAGATTCCCGCCTATCTGTGCCGGCAGACCGACCTGCTGCTCGCCGCTGGTGCCACCGGGCGCGCCATCAACGTCAAGAAGGGCCAGTTCCTCGCCCCCTGGGACATGAAGAACGTCGTCGCGAAGATCGCGAGCACGGGCAACGAGAAGATCCTGCAGTGCGAGCGCGGCGTCACGTTCGGCTACAACACGCTTGTGTCCGACATGCGCGCGTTGCCGATCATGGCGGAGAACGGCTACCCGGTCGTGTTCGACGCGACGCACTCGGTCCAGCAGCCGGGTGGGCAGGGGACGACGTCCGGTGGCCAACGCGAGTTCGTGCCCGTACTTGCGCGTGCCGCCATCGCCATCGGTGTGGCATCCGTGTTCATGGAAACGCATCAGGACCCGGACAAGGCGCCGTCGGACGGGCCGAACATGGTGCCGCTCAAGGAACTTGGTGCCATCCTTGCGGAACTCAAGGAATACGACGCGATCGCCAAGCGGCGCGCGAACGCCTGAGCGCGGCCGGTTCGACGTGTCGGTCACTTTCCACTTCGACGACGGCATCCTGCGCATCGGCCAGAGCGGCCTTTTCGACACGGATGCGTATCTGCGGACGATCGGCGAAGCGGTCCGGAATCCGTCCTATGTCCGCGGCATGCCGACGCTGGTCGATGCGCGCGGTCTTACGGAACCCGCGACGAACGAGGACAGGCTGCGCATCCGCGAAGCGCTCAACGGCGAGGCCTTCCGGGCATTCCGCCCGCGGCGTTATGCGATCGTGTCGCTGCACCCGGAATCCGAGAAGCTGGTCAAGCTCGCCACGATCCTGATCGTCGACGCGCTCGAAGGCGGTTCCCGGACCGAGCTTCGCCACTTCAGCGAGATCGACGCCGCCGAGGCCTGGGTGCGCGCGAACGCCTGACGGCGTTTCAGGGAATGCAAGTGTATTAGGTCTATTTTCTTGACAATCCCCGCGCGCATTCATATATTTCGGCAGCTCCCGCGTGCTCTTTGACAAGTGAATATGGCGCCCATGCCGGCAGGTCGAAGCCGGACGATCCCCCGTCGCGGCGGATTTGCGGCAGCAAGCTTTGCTTGACGGTTTTTTCTGACGTCAACGTCAACACGGGATTTCGATGTCTTTCAAAGGGATGACTTGTTGACGGTCAACACTCGTCAACAAGCGTCAAGCAAGCCTTGCGGTCATGCCGTCGAGGTTTTGCCTCGGCGTTTCTGCTTCAGCCCCGCCTTGAATTTCCGGTCGCGCTTGATCGCGCGCTCGCGCCGCAGCGCATCGCCCACGCTCTCGAATTCCTCGACATGTACCAGCCGCCAGGGCCCGCGCCCGCGCGTGAATTTCGCACCGCCCGGCTTTTCGCCGTTGTGCTGTGCCAGACGCCGGTCGAGATCGGTCGTCTGGCCCGTGTAGATCGTGCCTCTGGCGTTCAGGATCGCATAGACATAGCGCATGACTACATTCTAACCTCGCCGGCAACGAAAACCCGGGAGAGAAACATGGCCGAAGCCTTCACCGCGCGCGACCTCGCCAAGCTCGCGGACTATGACACGCCGACGATGTGCAACGCGCTGGAGGTGCTGGACCCGCGCTGGCGGACGTCCGGCTTCACGACGCGCCCGATGTATTGCCGCTATCCCGATCTGAAGCCGATCGTCGGCTACGCGCGCACCGTGCGCATCGCGTCGACCGAGCCCAGCAAGCTGCAGGGGCAGGCCGCCAAGAAGGCGAAGCTCGAATATTACCAGTACATCGAGACCGGCGGCCCGCGCCCGTCGGTGTGCGTGCTGCAGGATCTCGACGGCGACCGCGCCGGCTTCGGCGCCTATTGGGGCGAGGTGCAGTCGAACATCCACAAGGGGCTGGGCTGCCTCGGCTGCGTCACCGACGGTTCGATCCGCGACACGCATGTGTGGGCCGACGGCTTCCAGGCGCTGTCGGGCTCGGTCGTGCCGGCCCATGCATGGGTCCATGCGATCGATTTCGGCACCGAAGCCAGCGTCTTCGGCATGCGCGTCAAGTCCGGCGACATCATCCATGCCGACCGCCACGGTGCCGTGATCGTGCCGCCGGAAACGGTGAAGGCGCTGCCCGCGATGATCGACAAGCTGGTGCGCCGCGAGCTGATCATCATCGGTGCGGCGAAGAAGAAGGGCTTCACGGCCGCCAAGCTCGCCAAGGCGATCGCGGAGTCCGACGAGATCCACTAACGCGCGTAGACGGTTTCCAGCGACACGCCCGGGGCAACGACGCCGAGAAGCTCGTCGGCCTGGGCGGCGTGCGCGACCGCACCGCCGCGCGCGACGAGCACGGCGCGCACGATGGGCACGCGCCGCTTGCCGGCAAGGTCGCGCAGGATCAGGGCCGACTGCAGCGGGGCAAGGCTCGGGTTGTAGGCCGCGTTCTCGGCATAGCGCCCGGCGACGACATCGTCGTCGGCAAGCTGCAGGGCGATCCCGGCATGACTTCGCGTGTGCGGCGCATAGGAGGCGCACGCCGCTTTGCGTGCCGCCTCGACCAGTGCGTCACCCTTGCACGCGAGCCGGACCGGTCGCGTCGACATCGAACCGCCGGCGAATCCCAGATCGGCAGGGCCGAACGCGTCGGGAAGCAGGGCAGCAAGGCTACGCTTGCGCCTGCCGACGAGCACGGCGAAAGGCCGCGCGCGTGGGGCGAGCGTTTCGTAAAGGAACTGGCGGCAATGGCCACACGGCATCGCCGTTACGGCGAGGGCCGCGATGCCCGTCTCGCCGTGATGCCAGGCATTGGCGAAGGCGGCCTGCTCGGCATGCACCGACTGGGCGATGGCCGCACCCGGAAACTCGATATTGCCGCCGAGATAGACGCGGCCCGTGCGCGCACCCACGAGGGCGGCTCCCACGCGGAACCCCGAAATTGGCGGGTCGGCAAGGGCGCGCGCTTCCTCGGCCAGCCGGAGCAGGGCGGTGTCCCGCGCGCGGGCGGGTAGTGCGGGGCGGATCGCGAATCCTTCCATCGGACCCGAGCTTAGCGCCGGCCCTGTGCCCTTGTCGCGGGGGTGGGGTTCTGCTACCTCGGCGGTGCGGATCGACCGGGAAAGTGCTGCCCATGCATGTCGCCATGCTGTTCGACGTTTTCGGCACCTGCGTGGACTGGCGCACGTCGGTCGCGCGCGAGGTGGCTTCCGTGGCGAAGGCCAAGGGTGTCGCCCTCGATGCCGCCGCCTTCGCCGACGCGTGGCGGGCCAACTACCAGCCGTCGATGGAAGTGGTGCGTGCCGGCAAGCGGGCCTATGCACCGCTCGATGTGCTCCACCGCGAGACGCTGGTGAAGCTCTGCGCCGAATACGGGCTGAAGCTTTCGGAAGCCGAAACCGACGTCCTCAATTTCGCCTGGCATAGGCTCGATCCTTGGCCGGACACGGTCGCGGGGCTCGACCGGCTCAAGTCCAAATTCATCCTGTCGCCGCTGTCCAACGGCAACGTGCGCCTGCTCGTCGACATGGCGAAGCGCGCGAAGCTGCCGTGGGACACGGTGCTGTCGACCGAAGTGTTCAAGGCCTACAAGCCGCAGCCGCAGACCTATCTGGGGGCCGCCGCGATGCTGGGCCTGCCGCCCGGACAGGTCATGATGGTCGCGGCGCACAATTCCGACCTGCGCGCGGCGCAGCAGCTTGGCCTCAAGACCGCTTTCGTCGCGCGCCCGACCGAGTACGGACCGCACCAGAAGATCGATTTCGCGCCCGACGGCGAATGGACGTTCGTCGCGCGCGATTTCGTGCACCTTGCCGAGATGCTCGGCGCCTAGGAACCGGAGAAGCCACGCACATGACCGCCATCGCCAACATCCGCGCCCGCGAGATCCTCGACTCCCGCGGCAACCCGACCGTGGAAGTCGACGTCGTGCTCGAGGACGGTACGCTCGGACGTGCGGCCGTCCCGTCGGGTGCTTCGACCGGCGCGCAC
The DNA here is from genome assembly GCA_965279565.1 of Tagaea sp. Lineage (GTDB taxonomy): Bacteria > Pseudomonadota > Alphaproteobacteria > CACIAM-22H2 > CACIAM-22H2 > Tagaea. The sequence goes on from OZ257249.1 coordinate 2,766,426, forward strand.
GAGGCGGTCGAGCTGCGCGACGGCGACAAGAAGCGCTATCTCGGAAAGGGTGTGACGAAGGCGGTCGGTGCCGTGAACGGCGAGATTTTCGACGCGATCTCCGGCTTCGATGCCGGCGAGCAGCTCAAGATCGACCGCGCGATGATCGCCCTCGACGGCACGCCGAACAAGTCGCGGCTGGGGGCGAACGCCATCCTCGGCGTCAGCCTCGCGGTCGCGAAGGCCGCAGCCACGTCGGCGAAGCTGCCGCTGTTCCGCTATGTCGGCGGTGCCCGCGCGCATGTGCTGCCCGTGCCGATGATGAACATCGTCAATGGCGGTGCCCACGCCGATAATCCGATCGACATCCAGGAATTCATGGTCATGCCGGTCGGTGCGAAGACCGGCGCCGACGCGATCCGCATCGGCTCGGAGATCTTCCATGCGCTCAAGAAGCGCCTGTCGGACGCCGGCCTCGCGACCAACGTCGGCGACGAGGGCGGCTTCGCGCCGAACCTGAAGAGTGCCGACGAAGCGCTCGGCTTCATCGCAAAGTCGGTCGAGGCGGCGGGCTACAAGCTCGGCAGCGACGTGGTGCTCGCACTCGATTCCGCATCGACCGAGTTCTACAAGGACGGCAAGTATCACATGGAGGGCGAGGGCAAGACGCTCGACGCCGCCGGCATGGTCGCCTTCTATGCCGACCTCGTGAAGCGCTACCCCATCGTGTCGATCGAGGACGGCATGGCCGAGGACGACCTCGCCGGCTGGAAGGCGCTGACGGATGCGCTGGGTGCGAAGGTCCAGCTCGTCGGCGACGACCTGTTCGTGACGAACCCCAAGCGGCTGGCGATGGGGATCGAGAAGGGGCTCGCCAACTCGATCCTCGTCAAGGTCAACCAGATCGGCACGCTCTCCGAAACGCTGGAGGCGGTCGAGATGGCCCAGCGCGCGGGCTACACGGCCGTCATGTCGCACCGCTCGGGCGAGACCGAGGATTCCACCATCGCCGATCTTGCCGTCGCGACGAATTGCGGGCAGATCAAGACCGGCTCGCTGTCGCGTTCGGACCGTCTGGCCAAGTACAACCAGCTGATCCGCATCGAGGAGCAGCTGGGCGGCGAGGCGCGCTATCCGGGCCGGGCGGCGCTCAAGCGCTGAAGCGAAAAAAGCGAATCGTTTGAATCGCTTGCGGGGAACTCGTTAACAAGCTGTTGACGTGTCGAGTCGCGACGTGATTCTCTTCGAGTCGCGATGTCATTTCTCCTGTTGATTCAACGCAGTGCACGCGCCGCCATCGGTCCGGTCCTGGGCTTCTGCGTCGTGGGGTATTTCGCCTACCACTCGTTCGAAGGCGAGCGGGGGCTCTATGCCTATCTGCGCCTGACCGAACAGGTCCGAATCGCGCGCGAACACCGCGACGATATCCGCACCGAACGCGTCACGCTCGAAAAGCGGGTCGCCCTGTTGCGTGCCGAATCCCTCGACCGCGACATGCTCGACGAACAGTCGCGCGCACTTCTCAATTACGCGCGTCCGGACGAGGTCATCATCCTCGAAGCGCCCGGCAACCGCCGGTAACTATAATTTTCGACAAATACTTCTGCGTTCAGGCGCTATCGTCGGTCGGGTTTCTGTCTTACAATTTCAAGAGATGTGTAAAATTTGGCTAAATATGCTGCCGCTCGGGCAGTGTTTTCGCGCGGCCCGCGATGCCTGACGGCGGCAGATTGCGGTTGCCGGAGTTCCGCGGTTTCGCCGTTCCCAACGGTGCGATGCTTGCGATCATTCTCGTCGTACTCGTCGGCACCGCGGCGGCGGTGATTCAATATGACAAGCGCAACGCCATGAATGCGGCGACCGAACGGGTGGCCGCGTTCACGGAAATCGCGGCGGCGCATGTCGATCAGGTCATTTCCGCGATCGACGTCAGCATCCGCGCACTCGACATCGATCCGGGATCGCAGGACAGCATCGAACTCGCGACACCTTCCGTGCTGCGCCAGCGGATGCGCCTGATCCAGCTCGGTTCGCGCGCATTGCTTGGCGTGGGATTCATCGATGCGAACGGGCGACTTATCGCAGGTTCATCGACGACGGTCATGGCACCCGTCGATCTGGGCGACCGTCCGTTCTTCAGGTCGCTCCGGGCAAGCCGTTCGCGCGATATCGCGATCAGCGCGCCGGCGCGCGCCTCCACCACCGGCGAAGTCAGCGTTCCGATCTCGCGCGCGATAATTGCGGCCGACGGCTCGTTCGGCGGCGTCGTTTCCGGTCGGCTGGATCCGCAATACTTTGAACGGTTCTTCCGCTCGCTCGGCGCCGATGCCGTCGCGGTCACGCTCCTCGACGGAACGATCATTTCGCACTTTCCGGCGATCGACCTTCTGATGGCACCGAAGCTTCCGGCAGCCGCGCTGCCGGAGCGTCCGGATCTGGCGACGACCCCGCACTTCGCCGTTTCGCCGATCGACGGCATTGAACGCCTCGTGTCGCACCGGCGGCTTGCGGCAGCACCGGTCGCGGTCGAGGTCGCCTTCGACGGCGACCGGCTGCTGGCGGACTGGTCGCGCCGCCGCGACGTCATCATCGGTGCGACCGCGGTCATCGCGATCCTCTGTACGGCTCTCGCTTCGCTCGCCCAGCGCCGCACCCGCGACTTCACCGCGAAACTGCAGGCCGAAGCGCAGGCCGCGATCGAAGCCGAGACGCGCGAGGCCGCCGTCGAGGCGAGCCGGCGCAAGTCCGAGTTCCTCGCCCACATGAGCCACGAGATCCGCACCCCGCTCAACGCGATCATCGGATTTTCACAGATGATCAACGGCCAGATGCTGGGCCCGGTCGGGCACGCGCGCTACCGCGACTATGCCGGCGACATCCTCTACAGCGCCGAGCATCTGCTCTCGGTCGTCAACAACGTGCTGGATCTGTCGAAGGTCGAGGCGGGCAAGTGGACCCTGGAGGCCGACGACGTGCCCGTCCGCGACCTCCTGGACGCGACATGCCGGCTGGCGGATGCGCGCGCGGCGCGCGAGCAGGTCCGCATCGAACTGCAGCCGCCGCCGCCAATTGCCGTGTTCGGCGACCGGCGCACGATCGTGCAGATTCTGCTCAACCTGACCATCAACGCGATCAAGTTCGCGGGCGACGATCGCAGCGTGTCGATCGCTTGCACGCGGACGGATGATGGCGGCGTGGAATTCACCGTCACCGACCGCGGGATCGGCATGACGGACGAGGACATCGCGCGCGCCCTGCGCCCGTTCGAGACGGCATCCAGCGTCCAGGCGCGCCGGCGGCAGGACACAGGCCTTGGTCTGCCGCTGGCGCGCGTGTTCGCCGAACTGCATGAGGGCGAACTGACGCTGCGAAGCGCGCCGGAGCAGGGGACGACGGCGCGTCTCTACCTGCCCGCGGCGCGCGTGCGTCCGGTCTAGGCGTCCGCGACGGTCCGCTGGGTCTGGACGCCGAGGCCCTGGATGCCGAGCTTCATCGTCTGCCCGGGCCGCAGGAACACCGGCGGCTTCTGGCCGAGACCCACACCCGGCGGCGTGCCGGTCGAGATCACGTCGCCCGGATGCAGCGTGAAGAACTGCGACAGGTAGGCGATCAGGAACTTGACGCCGTAGACCATCGTCTTCGTGCTGCCGTCCTGGTAGCGCTTGCCGTCGACTTCGAGCCACATCGGCAGGTTCTGCGGATCGGGGACCTCGTCCTTGGTGACGAGCCACGGGCCGGTCGGGCCGAACGTGTCGCAGCCCTTGCCCTTCGACCACTGGCCGGAGCGCTCGATCTGGAACTCGCGCTCCGAGACGTCGTTGATGACGCAGTAGCCCGCGACATGGTCGAGTGCGTTCTTCTCGTCGATGTACTTGCCGGCCTTGCCGATCACGACGCCGAGTTCGACTTCCCAATCGGTCTTGACCGACTTGCGCGGGATGATGACCGCGTCGTCGGGGCCGACGACGGCACTGGTCACCTTCATGAACACCACGGGTTCCGGCGGCACCGTGGCGCCGGTCTCGGCGGCATGGTCGGAATAGTTGAGGCCGATGCAGATGAACTTGCCGATGCCCGAGACGCAGGCGCCCAGGCGCGGATTGCCGGCGACGAGGGGCAGCGTGGAGGGGTCGATCTTGGCGATGCGCGCGAGGCCTTCGGGCGAGATCGTGGCGCCGGCGATGTCGTGGCAGACCTGCGACAGGTCGCGGATCTTGCCCTGGGCATCGAGGATGCCGGGCTTTTCCTGGCCCGGCGGGCCGTAACGCAGCAGTTTCATCGTGGGTGTCCCCCGCTTGGTGTTTTGTCGGTGGGGGAACTTAGCACCGCGGGAACAAAAAATGGAAACGGCCGGCACGTCCGCGAGGGGCGTGCCGGCCGTTCCGGTATCCGGCCGCTCAGGCTTCGATCGACTTCGGTGCGCCGATCTCGGGCAGGAAGGGCAACTTCACGGCGTAGGACCCCGCGCCGAGAAGAGCCTGCACGGCCAGCGTGACCGTCCAGAAGGCGGGGAATTCCCAGCCGCCGTTCGGGCTGGCGAACATCCAGCCGTTGCCGGCGTGCTGGATCGTGGCGCCGATCAGGATCGGGATGAGGCCTGCCGCGACGAGGCGCACCTGTACGCCGAGGATCAGCGCGATGCCGCCGAAGAGTTCGGCGAGGATCGTCAGATAGGCGAAGAAGCCCGGATAGCCGATCGATTCGAAGAACTGCACGGTGCCGGGGATCGTGAAGACGAAGATCTTCAGGCCGGCATGGGCGACGAACAGGGCGCCAAGTGCGAGGCGGAGGAGGAGGGCGGCGGTCTGGACCTGGTTGGTGGCGGACATTTTCGGACTCCGTTGTTTCGGATCGGGCGGGGGAATTCCCGCTTCGAATACGCAAGGAGGATGCCGCCACCTAACAGATTTGATAATCCGCGTTGTTTTAAAAATATTGTTCGTATTTATGAAACTATCGACGTCGCGCGGACTTCTGTTTTGCGCTGCTTTCCCAGGCGTCCCACGACGGCTCCGCAAAACGCTTGGTCAGGAAATCGACGAAACGCCGGACCTTGGCCGACAGATGGCGGGTCGGCGGGTAGACGGCGGAAATCGCGATCTCTTCCGGCCGCCAGTCGCCGCCGAACAGCGGCACGAGCTTGCCCGCCGCCAGGGTCGGGCCGATCAGGAAGGTCGGCAGCGAGGCGACCCCGCGCCCCGCGACGGCCGCGGCCAGCAGCACTTCGCCGTTGTTTGCCTTGAGGGGCCCCGCGGCGCGAACGACGCGCATCTCCCCGCCAGGCCCGACGAAGGCCCACTCGGAGCCGCGGCTCGACAGCGTGTATTCGAGGCAGTCGTGCTTGACGAGATCCTCGGGAAGCTTGGGCGTCCCCTTGCGCGCGAGATAGGCAGGCGAGGCGGCGATCGCGAAGCGCGCGGTCGCGAGCCGCTTGGCGATCAGCGAGGAATCCGCGAGCCGGCCGATGCGCACGGCGACGTCCACGCCCTCGTCGATCAGGTCGACCACGCGGTCGTTGAGCGACAGGTCGATCGCCATTTCCGGGCATTCGCACATGAAGTCCGCGATCGCGGGCGACAAGTGCTGCACGCCGAACGACATGGGGGCCGCGACGCGCAGCAGGCCTTTGGGCAGCGCCTGGGCGTCGCCGACGGCACCTTCGGCTTCCTCGAGATCGGCAAGGATGCGTTCGGCGCGCGCATGGAAGGCGCGGCCGGCCTCGGTCAGCGCCAGCCGGCGCGTCGTGCGGTTAAGAAGGCGCGCACCCAGCCGCTCCTCGAGCGTCTGGATGTGCTTGGTCGCCATCGCGCGCGACAGCCCGAGCTTTCGCGACGCGTTGGCAAACGAACCGCCATTGACGACGGCGACGAAGGTGCGGAGGGAGACGAAACGATCCATGATCGGGCGAGTGTAGTGGGCCGCGTGCGCGAAGCGTAGCCGTACGGCCTGTTGCGGCTGCGAAGGTCGCGGCACCGGGATTCAAATGCAGGAGTCGCTTGCTTCCGGGGCCGGAATCGACTCTTTGGATTTTGAAATAATGTTGCGTTGCGATAGATTAACTCGAATTCGGTTAAAACAAATTTTAATGTGTTAAATCAAATATATCGAATATCCGAAGGATTGCAAAACTGGCAATCCGGTGCTTTAGCTCAACGTAATGGCGCAACGGAGCGTATTCGAGGGAGTGAACATGGCACCCACACCGCCGAAGAAGAAATCCCGGGCCGACGAGAACGTGCCGGAAGCGGCCGATCTCATCAAATACTATCGCGACATGCTGCTGATCCGCCGCTTCGAGGAGAAGGCGGGGCAGATGTACGGCATGGGCCTGATCGGCGGCTTCTGCCATCTCTATATCGGCCAGGAAGCGGTCGTCGTCGGCATGCAGTCGGCGATCACCCCCAAGGACGCGGTCATCACCAGCTATCGCGACCACGGCCACATGCTCGCCTGCGGCATGGAGCCGGGCGGCGTCATGGCGGAACTGACCGGGCGCATCGGCGGCTATTCCAAGGGGAAGGGCGGCTCGATGCACATGTTCTCGAAGGAAAAGAACTTCTACGGCGGCCACGGCATCGTCGGCGCGCAGGTGCCGCTGGGCACCGGCATCGCGTTCGCGTCGAAATACCGCGGCGAAACGAATGTCAGCCTCACCTATATGGGCGACGGTGCCGTCAACCAGGGTCAGGTCTACGAGAGCTTCAACATGGCGCAGCTCTGGAAGCTGCCCGTGATCTTCATCATCGAGAACAACCGCTACGGCATGGGCACGTCGATCGAGCGCGCGTCCTCGACCACCGATTTCTACCATCGCGGCGCCGCGCACGGCATCCCGGGCGAGGCGGTCGACGGCATGAACGTGCTTTCGGTGCGCGCAGCCGGCATCCGTGCGGTCGAACACGCGCGCACGAAGGGCCCCTATATCCTCGAGATGCAGACCTACCGCTATCGCGGCCACTCGATGTCCGATCCGGCGAAGTATCGCCAGAAGGAGGAGGTCGAGAAGATGCGCACGCAGCACGACCCGATCGAGAGCCACGCGAAGTTCCTGCTCGACGGCGGCTTCTCCGACGAGGCGGCGCTGAAGAACATCGACCGCGAGGTGAAGGACATCGCCACCAAGGCGGCGGAATTCGCCCAGAACAGCCCCGAGCCGCCGGTGTCGGAGCTCTATACCGACGTGCTGCTCGAAGCGCGCTGATCCAGCGGGAACGGGGAAAACGAAAATGCCGATCAATGTTCTGATGCCCGCCCTCTCGCCCACGATGACCGAGGGCAAGATCGCCCGCTGGCTCAAGGCCGAGGGCGACACGGTCAAGTCCGGCCAGGTGCTGTGCGAGATCGAGACAGACAAGGCGACGATGGAGGTCGAGGCGGTCGACGAAGGTGTCCTCGCGAAGATCGTCGTTCCTGGCGGGACCGAGGGCGTGAAGGTCAATGCCGTCATCGCCGTCATCGCGGCCGAGGGGGAAAGCGTGTCGGCGAGTGCTCCGGCACCCGCTGCGGTCGCCGCTCCTGCCGCTGCAGCAGCACCTGCCGCACCGGCCATCATCGCGACGGCGGCCCCCGCGGCCGACGAGCCCGACATGGGCGAGACCAAGATGCAGACGGTCCGCGAGGCGATCCGCGACGGCATGGCCGAGGAGATGCGCCGCGACGAGAACGTCTACCTGATGGGCGAGGAAGTCGCGGAATACCAGGGCGCCTACAAGGTCAGCCAGGGCCTGCTGCAGGAATTCGGCGCGCGCCGCGTGGTCGACACGCCGATCACCGAGCAGGGCTTCGCCGGCCTCGCGGTCGGTGCCGGCTTCATGGGCCTGCGCCCCATCGTCGAGTTCATGACGTGGAACTTCTCGATGCAGGCGATCGACCAGATCATCAACTCGGCGGCCAAGACGCTCTACATGTCGGGCGGCCAGATGGGATGCCCGATCGTCTTCCGCGGCCCCAACGGTGCGGCAAGCCGCGTGGGCGCGCAGCACTCGCAGTGCTACGCGTCGTGGTACGCGCACTGCCCGGGCCTGAAGGTCGTCAGCCCGTGGTCGGCCGCCGACGCGAAGGGCCTGATGAAGGCCGCGATCCGCGATCCGAACCCGGTGCTGATCCTCGAAAACGAGATCCTTTACGGCACGTCGGGGCCTGTACCCGTGTCGGCCGACTATGTCGTGCCGATCGGCAAGGCCAAGGTCGTGCGCGCCGGCAAGGACGTCACGATCACCGCCTTCTCGATCATGGTCGGCAAGGCGCTGCAGGCGGCCGAGGAACTCGCCAAGATCGGTATCGACGCCGAGGTCATCGACCTGCGCTCGATCCGTCCGCTCGACATCGAGACGATCGTCGCATCGGTCAAGAAGACCAACCGCCTCGTCAGCTGCGAGGAAGGCTGGCCCTTCGCCGGCATCGGTTCGGAACTCGGCATGCTGATGATGGAGCAGTGCTTCGACTGGCTCGACGCGCCCGTCAAGCGCGTGCACGGCCTCGACATCCCGCTGCCCTACGCGGCGAATCTCGAGAAGCTGGCGCTGCCGCAGGCCGACCACATCGTGAGCGCGGCCAAGGCCGTGCTCTACAAGAACTGATCCGGGCGAGGGAGACAGCGACATGCCGATCAACGTTCTGATGCCGGCCCTTTCGCCCACGATGACCGAGGGCAAGATCGCCCGCTGGCTCAAGGCCGAAGGCGACACGGTCAAGTCCGGCCAGGTGCTGTGCGAGATCGAGACCGACAAGGCGACGATGGAAGTCGAGGCGGTCGACGAGGGCGTTCTTGCCAAGATCGTCGTTCCCGGCGGGACCGAGGGCGTGAAGGTCAATGCCGTCATCGCGCTGATCGCGGGCGAGGGTGAGGACGCCAAGGCCGTCGCCGCCGGCGGTGCCGCTCCGGCAGCCCCCAAGGCGGTCGCACCGGCCGCGGCTGCGGCAGCCGCACCGGTGGCAGCACCCATTGCAGTATCGGCGCCTGCCGCGGCATCGTCGTCGGGTGCGCGCGTGATCGCTTCGCCGCTCGCCAAGCGCATGGCCGACCAGGCCGGCCTCGATCTCTCGAAGATTTCGGGCAGCGGTCCCGGCGGGCGCATCGTCAAGCACGACGTCGAAGCCGCCGTCTCGGGCGGTGGCGCCAGGAAGTCCGCACCGGCCACCGCTTCGGCGGGCGCACCCGTCGCCGTTTCGTCGGCCGCACTCGCCGCGATCGGTCCGCACAAGCTCGTCCCGCTGTCGACGATGCGCAAGGTCATCGCGCGTCGCCTGACCGAGAGCAAGCAGCAGGTCCCGCACTTCTATCTCACGGTCGATTGCGACATCGACAAGCTGCTCGCCGGCCGCGCGTCGTTGAACGCCAAGAGCCCCGAGAAGGGCCCGGGTGCCTTCAAGCTGTCGGTCAACGATTTCATCATCAAGGCGGTGGCCGTCGCACTTCGCCAGGTACCCAACGCAAACGCCTCCTACAGCGACGACGGCATGCTGCTGTGGGACAACGTGGACATCTCGGTCGCCGTCGCGATCCCGGGCGGCCTGATCACGCCGATCGTGCGCAACGCCGACAAGAAGGGTCTCGTCGACATCTCGAACACGATGAAGGACCTCGCCGTCCGCGCCAAGGACGGCAAGCTGAAGCCTGAGGAATTCCTGGGCGGCACCTTCTCGATCTCCAATCTCGGCATGTTCGGCATCAAGGACTTCGCCGCCGTTATCAACCCGCCGCAGGGCTGTATCCTGGCGGTGGGGGCGGGCGAGCAGCGCGCCGTGGTCAAGAACGGCGCGCTCGCCGTCGCGACGGTGATGAGCGTGACGCTCTCGGTCGATCACCGCGTGGTCGACGGCAGCGTGGGGGCCGAGTTCCTCGCCGCGTTCAAGAAGATCGTCGAAGACCCGCTGTCGATGCTGCTTTGAGGAGGCCCGGAAAATGGCCGAACAGAATTTCGACCTGATCGTCGTCGGCGGCGGGCCGGGCGGCTACGTCGCCGCGATCCGTGCCGCACAGCTCAAGATGAACGTGGCGCTGGTCGAGCGCGAGCATCTGGGCGGCATCTGCCTCAACTGGGGCTGCATTCCGACCAAGGCGCTGCTGCGCACGTCGGAAATCTACGGCATCCTGCAGCATCTCGACGCCTACGGGCTTGCGGCCGACAACGCGCGCTTCGACGTGAAGAAGATCGTCGATCGTTCGCGCAAGGTAGCCGGGCAGCTGTCGGGCGGCATCAAGCATCTGCTGAAGAAGAACAAGGTGACCGTATTCGACGGGCAGGGCGCCCTCGCCGGTACCGGGACCGGCGGCATCCGCAAGGTCGCCGTCACGAAGGACGGCAAGCCGGTCGCGGACCTGACGGCCAAGAACGTGATCCTCGCCACCGGTGCCCGCGCGCGCGTCGTGCCGGGCATGGAGCCGGACGGCAAGCTCGTGTGGACCTACAAGGAAGCGATGGTGCCGCCGGCGATGCCCAAGTCGCTGCTGGTCGTCGGCTCGGGCGCAATCGGCATCGAGTTCGCGTCGTTCTACCGCACGATGGGTGCAGCCGTGACCGTGGTCGAGATGATGGACCGCGTGCTTCCCGTGGAAGACGAGGAGATCAGCGCCTTCGCGCGCAAGTCGTTCGAGAAGCAGGGGATGAAGATCCTCACCTCGGCGACCGTGAAGGGCCTGAAGAAGTCCGCCGACAGCGTGACCGTGACGGTCGAGAGTGCGGGCAAGACGCAGGAGATCGTCGTCGAGCGCGTCATCTCGGCGGTCGGCATCGTCGGCAATGTCGAGAAGCTTGGTCTCGAAGGCACCAAGGTGAAGGTCGATCGCACGCATGTTGTAATCGACGAATGGTGCGCCACCGGTGAACCGGGCGTCTACGCGATCGGCGATCTCGCCGGGCCGCCGTGGCTCGCGCACAAGGCGAGCCATGAGGGCGTGATCTGTGTCGAGAAGATCGCCGGCCTCAAGGGCCTGCATCCGCTCGACGTGACGAATATTCCGGGCTGCACGTACTGCACGCCACAGGTCGCCTCGGTGGGACTTACCGAGAAGAAGGCGAAGGAACTGGGCCACGCCGTCAAGGTCGGCCGCTTCCCGTTCATGGGAAACGGCAAGGCCATCGCACTCGGCGAGCCGGAGGGCATGGTCAAGACCGTGTTCGACGCGAAGACCGGCGAGCTGCTTGGTGCCCACATGGTGGGTGCGGAAGTGACCGAGCTGATCCAAGGCTACGGGATCGCCAAGACGCTGGAAACGACCGAAGCGGAACTGATGCATACGGTCTTCCCGCATCCCACGCTCAGCGAGATGATGCACGAGAGCGTCCTTGACGCCTACGGTCGCGCGATCCATTTCTAGGGGCATGGAGACGGTCCCGAAGCTTCGCCACCCCGAGAAGGCCCACCGGCCCGACAACCCGGTGCAGGTGCGCAAGCCCGAATGGATCCGGGTCAAGGCGCCGACTTCGCCCGAGTACATGGAGACGAAGAAGATCGTTCGCGACCGCGGTCTCGTGACCGTGTGCGAGGAAGCGGCGTGCCCGAATATCGGCGAGTGCTGGAAGAAGAAGCACGCGACGATGATGATCCTCGGCTCGGTGTGCACGCGCGCCTGCAGCTTCTGCAACGTCGCGACCGGCATGCCGGACAAACTCGATCCGCACGAGCCGGAGAAGGTGGCGGACGCCGCAGCACTGATGGGCCTGCAGCACGTCGTCATCACGTCGGTCGATCGCGACGACCTGCCCGACGGCGGGGCCGGGCATTTCGCCCGCGTGATTCGCGCGATCCGCGAACGCTGCCCGGGCACCACGATCGAGGTGCTCACGCCCGACTTCCTGCGCAAGGACGGCGCCCTCGAGATCGTCGTCGCGGCACGTCCGGACGTGTTCAACCACAATCTGGAAACCGTGCCGCGCCTCTATCCGACGATCCGGCCGGGGGCGCGCTATTTCCACTCGCTGCGCCTGCTGCAGCGGGTCAAGGAACTGGATCCGACACTGTTCACGAAATCCGGCCTGATGGTCGGGCTGGGCGAGACCCGGCTCGAGATCATGCAGGTGATGGACGACATGCGTTCGGCCGACATCGACTTTTTGACCATCGGCCAGTACCTGCAGCCCACGCCCAAGCACGCCGCCGTCGACCGGTTCGTCACCCCCGACGAATTCAAGGAATACGCGACCCTGGCGACCACGAAGGGGTTCCTGCTGGTTGCCTCCAGCCCGCTGACGCGCTCGTCCTATCACGCCGACCGCGACTTCGCGGCCCTGCGTGCGGCGCGCGAAGCCAAGGTCGCCGCAGCGCAATAACGCGTTGCCACCCGCCCCGGTTTCGCGCTATCGGCGATAGGACATGCCGACCCATGCCGAAAAGCGCGCCATGCCTTACAGCCCCGAGCAGCTCTTCACGCTCGTGGCGCAGGTCGACCGCTATCCGGAATTCCTGCCCTGGTGCATCGCCGCACGCCTGAAAAGCCGCGAAGGCAGCCTCGCGGTCTGGGATCTGGTCATCGGCTTCCGGATGATCCGCGAGCGCTTCACCAGCCGCGTGACGATGACGCCCGCCGAACCCGGCCGCAGCCCGCGCATCGACGTGGCCTATGCCGACGGCCCGTTCCGCTACCTCAACAACCACTGGATCTTCGACCGCCAGCCGGACGGGACGACCGTCATCGACTTCTTCGTCGATTTCGAGTTTCGTTCGAAGCTGCTGCAGTCGATCATGGGCGTTCTGTTCAACGAGGCGGTCAAGCGCATGGTCGCCGCGTTCGAGGGGCGCGCCAAGCAGCTCTACGGGAGCGGAACATGAGCGATGCGGTCGAACTTGTGCTGACGACGAACCCGCACGATATCGGTGCGTTCACGGTCAAGCGCGCCTTGCCAAAGCGCGAGCGCCGCCATCTCGGTCCGTTCGTGTTCTTCGACCATCTGGGGCCCGCCGTGCTGAAGTCGGGTACCGGCATGGATGTGCGCCCGCATCCGCATATCGGCCTGTCGACGGTCACGTACCTGTTCGACGGCGAGATCCTGCACCGGGATTCGCTGGGCTTCGTTCAGCCGATCCGGCCCGGTGCGGTCAACTGGATGACCGCCGGGCGCGGCATCGTGCATTCCGAGCGTACAGCGCCGGAGCTGCGAAATGGCGGGCTTCGCATGCACGGCATCCAGACCTGGGTGGCGCTGCCGCCCGAGCTGGAGGAGATGGAGCCCGGCTTCGAGCACCATCCGGCCGACACGCTGCCGCGCGGCACGATCGACGGCGTGGAGCTCGTCTGCATTCTCGGGAACGCCTACGGCCTCAAGGCGCCGGTCAAGGTCCACTCGCCGATCTTCTATCTGCATGCCGAGTTTCCGGCGGGCGCTTCGCTCGCGATGACCGACGAGCATGTCGAGCGCGGCTTCTATGTCGTGTCCGGCGAAATCGATCTCGACGGCACGGCCTACGCGCCCGGCAATCTCGTCGTGCTGCGCGAAGGGGCGGACGTCACGCTGCGCGCGACGGAAGCTTCGACCGTCATGCTGCTCGGCGGGGCGAAGCTTCCCGGCGAGCGGACGATCTGGTGGAACTTCGTGTCGAGCGACAAGGCCCGCCTCGAACGCGCGAAGGCCGACTGGAAGGCCGGCAAGTTCCCGAAGGTTCCAGGCGAGAGCGAATTCATCCCGCTGCCGGACTAGGGCTTCGTCGCTCCGTCGAACAGCAGCGTCAGCGCGAACTCGACCGCCTGCCGGCGTACAGACGCGCGGTCGCCGCCGAAGATGCGGTGCGAGGTCTTCGTGGCACGTCCGGTGCGCGCGAGGCCGAAATGCACGAGGCCGACCGGCTTTTCAACCGTCCCGCCGCCGGGGCCGGCCACGCCCGTGATCGCGACCGCCATCTGCGCGTGGCTGCGCTGGAGCGCACCTTCCGCCATCGCGCGCGCGACCGGTTCGCTGACGGCGCCGAAGGCGAGGATCAGGCCGGGCGAGACGGCGAGCTGTTCCTGCTTGGCCTCGTTCGAGTAGGTCACGAAGCCGCGCTCGACGACATCGGACGAGCCGGGAATCTCGGTGAGCGCCGCGGCGACGAGCCCGCCCGTGCAGGATTCCGCTGTCGCGACCTTCATCTTCGCGCGGCGACAGGCCGCCAGCACGTCGAACGCCGCGCCGATTTCCATACTATTGGGCAAACGCCATCTCCACCGGTCCGTATGTCGCGAGCAGCCAGACGGCCGCCGCGGACCACAGGGCCGCAAGCAGGTCGTCGAGCATCACGCCCAGCCCGCCGGCGACCTTTCGGTCGGCCCAGCCGGCGGGAAACGGCTTCAGGATATCCGCGATCCGGAACAGGACGAAAGCGGCGATCCATCCCAGCGGCGAAAACGGGGCGGCGAGGAGGGTGAGCCACATGCCCGCGACCTCGTCGACGACGATGAAGCCCGCGTCCTTGACGCCGGTGCGTTTCGACACCGCATCCGCCGCCCACACGCCGAGGGCGGACACGCCCAGCGTGGCGAGGGCCAGCAGCGACCAGCCGCCGAGCATCCAGATCGCCCAGGCGAACGGGAGTGCTGCGAGCGTGCCCCAGGTGCCCGACGCGAAAGGGACAAGCCCGCTGCCGAACCACGTCGCGACGAGCGTCGCGGGATCCTTCAGCGTCAGGCCGGGCGGCAGCCGGCCGTAAGTGAACTGGAGCTTCATGCGACGGGCAGCGCGATCGTCGCGGTCGCCTGTGCGGCGATGCCCTCGCCGCGGCCGGTGAAGCCGAGCCCTTCGGTCGTCGTCGCCTTGACCGACACGCGCGCCACGTCGATGCCGAGGATTTCCGCAAGGCGTGCGCGCATCGCGGGGCGGTGCGGCCCCACCTTCGGGCGTTCGCAGATGATCGTCACGTCGGCGTGGCGGATCGCCCCGCCGCGCGCGGCGACCAGGTCGGCGGCGTGACGCAGGAAACGGTCGGACGTGGCTCCCTTCCAGCGCATGTCGCTGGGCGGGAAATGCGCGCCGATGTCGCCCTCGCCGACGGCGCCGAGGATTGCGTCGACCAGCGCATGGATCGCGACGTCGGCGTCGGAATGGCCGACGAGTGCCGCGTCGTGCGGAACCTTGATGCCGCACAGCCACACGCCGTCGCCGGGGCCGAGGCGGTGCACGTCGTAGCCGCTGCCCACGCGGATGTCGGCGCGGTCGAGGAAGGCTTCGCGCTGGGCGCGCGCCAGATCGTCCTCGGTCGTGACCTTGAAGTTCCGCTCGCTCGCCGCGACGAGCCGCACCGATCCGCCGGCCGCGCGCAGCACGGCCGCATCGTCGGTGAGCTTTTCGCCGGCCGCACGCCGGTGCGCGTCGAGGATGTCGCGATAGCGGAAGGCCTGCGGCGTCTGGGCGCGCCACAGCCGGTCGCGCGGCACGATGGCGCCGGCATTGCCGCCGTCCTCGCGCCACAGCGTGTCGACGACCGGCACGGCCGCGATGGCGCCGGCGCTTTCTTCGAGCGCCACGATCAGCCGGTCGATCAGGCCCGCATCGACGAAGGGGCGTGCACCGTCGTGGATCAGCACGTTGGCCGGCGCCAGACTGGCGAGGCTTTCCAGTCCTGCACGTACCGAATCCTGCCGCTCGGCACCGCCTTCGACCGGATCGAGCAGGGCAAGCCCGTCGGCGGCGGCGGCATAGAAATCCGCATCGGCCGGGTTGCACACGACGCGCACCGCATCGATGCGCGAATGGCGCGCGAGCGTGGCGAGCGACCGGCGCAGCAGCGGTGCTCCGGCAAGGTCGCGGTACTGTTTTGGAACGGGTCCACCAAGGCGCGCGCCGCGTCCGGCGGCGACGACGAGGGCGATGCAGGCGGGGGCGACCGGTGTCGGTATGGCGGTGTTGGCCATTGTGCGATTGCGCGAAGTCCGTATGCTGCGGGTCCGCGCAATCTAGCAGTCCCCCTTGCAAGAGGCACGTGCCATGCCCGCCTATCTCATCGCCGATATCGCCGTCACCGATCCCGCCAAGTACGAGGGCTACAAGGCCCTTTCACCGGGCGCGGTCGAAAAGCATGGCGGCAGGTTCATCGCCCGCGGCGGCCAGTCCGGCACGCTGGAAGGCGACTGGAAGCCTTCGCGCCTCGTCATCATCGAGTTCCCGTCCTTCGAGAGGGCGCAGACGTTCTACACGTCCGTCGAATACACGGCCGCGCGGCGCGCGCGGGCAGGGGCCACGTCGCGTTTCAACATGGTGGTGGTCGAAGGCCTCTGACCGGGCTTAGACTTGCGCTTCGCAATGTCGAGTTTCATTCTCTCCCTTTCGGCTCTCGCCTCGCTCGTTCCCGCCGGTTGCGTGCGGGTGGACGAGCGCGGCCGCCATCCGGCTTTCTGGATCATGCTGGCCGTCGGCATCGCCGGGCCCGCCGTCTGGATCGCAGACAATATCGGCGACGGCTGGCGCACCGGGCTTGCGTCGGCCCTGTGGCTCGCGATCCTCGCCAGCATGCTCGCTTTCGCGGGTCTCGTGCTGATCGAACGGACGGCGATCCGGCTGGCGCCGCTGCTCGTTGGCTATCTCGTCTGGCTCGGCATGCTTGCGACCGTCTGGGAGCATGCGCCCGAGCGCCCGTTGATCGGAACAGCACCCGAAGCGTGGCTGATCGCGCATATCCTCGTCGCGATCCTTGCCTACGGCCTGCTGACGCTGGCGGCGGTCGCCGGACTCGGCGTGTTCCTGCAGGAGCGCGCATTGCGCACCAAGCGCCCGACCGAGTTCACGCGCCGCCTGCCGTCGGTCGCCGAAGGCGAAGCACTCTTGGCGCGGCTTCTTCTGGCAAGCGGCACCGTGCTCGGCTTCGCGCTGCTGTCGGGCAGCACGTTGTCGTGGTTCGGCCAGCACCGCCTGCTTGTCGTTGACCACAAGACGGTGCTGTCGCTCGCGACATTTGTAGCGATCGGCGTGCTGCTGATGGTCCATAGCCGCGGCGGACTTTCAGGGCGGCGCGCGGCGCGCTACGTCCTGTTCGCCTATTTGCTCCTCACCTTGGCGTATCCCGGGGTGAAATTCGTCACCGATGTCCTGATCGGATAGCGGTTCTGCTGCGGCGCAGCAGATTTATTCTTTGATATAATTAAACGCTGCAACGACAGTGTTTTGCGGCGCAGCGAATCGAACCCATCGAAGGCACTTGCCAGCCTGCCGGGTCTGGGGTAAAACCGCTCAAACTATAGACACACGGACCGAGCAGCCTAATTTATGAGCATCAAAATCGGCCCAATCGCGTTGACGGCACCGGTCGTGCTGGCGCCGCTTAGCGGTATCTCCGACCTGCCGTTCCGTAGGCTGGTCAAGCGGCATGGGGCGGGGCTCGTCGTTTCGGAGATGATCGCCAGCCAGGCGATGATCCGCGAGAACCGCCAGTCGCTGCTGATGACCCGCTCGGTCCCAGAAGAGTTCCCGATGGCCGTCCAGCTCGCCGGCTGCGAGCCCGACGTGATGGCCGAAGCCGCGCGCCTCAACGAGGATCGCGGGGCCGCGATCATCGACATCAATTTCGGCTGCCCGGTGAAGAAGGTCGTCAACGGCCATGCCGGCTCGGCGCTGATGCGCGACGAGATCAAAGCCGCGCGCATCCTCGAGGCGACGGTCAAGGCCGTGAAGGTGCCCGTCACGCTGAAGATGCGGCTGGGTTGGGACGCGAACACGAAGAACGCGCCGCAGCTCGCGCGCATCGCGCAGGAATGCGGCATCAAGTCGCTCGCGATCCACGGCCGCACGCGCCAGCAGTTCTACGAAGGCAAGGCCGACTGGGCCTGGATCCGCAACGTCAAGGAAGCGGTCTCGATCCCGGTCCTCGCGAACGGCGACATCGTGCGCTACGACGACGTTCGCGCCGCGCTCGACCAGTCGGGTGCCGACGGCGTGATGATCGGGCGCGGGGCCTGCGGACGCCCGTGGTTCCCGGCCAACGCGATCCATTTTCTTGCGAGCGGCGAACGGCGCGCCGATCCGCCGCTCGAAACGCAGATGCAGATCGTGCTCGAACACTACGAGGACATGCTCGTCCATTACGGCGTCGAAACCGGCCTGCGCATGGCGCGCAAGCACATGGGCTGGTACGCCAAGGGGTTCCCCGGTGCGGCCGAGTTCCGCTCGACCGTCATGACGCTGACCGAGCCCGAGAAGGTGAAGGATCTCGTGCGCGCCGTCTGGGGCCGCGCGATCGCGGCCGGATGCGTGCCGGCCAACGACGGCGGCGCCGTCGCCGGCCTCAAGGAGGCCGCGTAGATGGCCCGCGCCCTGCCCAAATCCGGAATCGGCGTCGTCACGCCGCTGCGCATTGGCCTGCCCGATCTCGGCGCGATCCTGTCGGCACTGCCCGATGCGGTGATCGTCCTCGATGCCGATGCCGTGCTGCGCTACGTCAATCCGGCCGCGGAGAACTTCTTCGAGCTGGGTGCGAGCATGATGCTCGGCCGGCGCCTTGCGGAGTATCTGCCGGAAGACAATCCGGTGTTCGGCACGATCCAGCAGGCCCGCCAGTACGGAGCCAGCGTGTCGGAAGAGGAAATCACGATCGACGCGCCGCGCATCGGCAGCCATCTCGTGTCGGTTCGCGCCGCCGCGATGGTCGAAGGCGAGATCGACGGGCTCGTCGTCGTCACGATCCAGCAGCGCTCGATCGCCCGCAAGATCGGCCGCCAGCTCGTCCACCGCAAGGCGGCCCGCTCGGTCAGCGCGATGGCCGCGATGCTCGCGCACGAGGTCAAGAACCCGCTTTCCGGCATCCGCGGGGCCGCCCAGCTCCTCGAACAGACCGCCCAGTCGCAGGACCGCGAACTTACCCGGCTGATCTGCGACGAGGCCGACCGCATCCGGGCGCTCGTCGACCGGATGGAGATCTTCAACGACGGCATGCCGGTCGAGATGGGCCCGGTGAACATCCACCGCGTTCTCGGGCATGTCCGCATGCTGGCGCAGAGCGGCTTCGGCCGGCACGTCCGCTTCGCCGAGAACTACGACCCGTCACTGCCGTCGGTTCTCGGCGACAACGACCAGCTGATCCAGATCTTCCTGAATCTCGTCAAGAACGCGGTCGAGGCCGTGCCGCGCACGGGCGGCGAGATCGTCCTGTCGACCGGCTTCCAGCAGGGCGTGCGGTTTGCCGTGCCGGGCTCGGGCCAACGGGTCTCGCTGCCGCTCGTCGTGTCGGTCCAGGACAATGGCGAGGGCATACCCGAGGATGTCCGGCCGCATCTTTTCGAGCCGTTCATCACGACGAAGAAGAAGGGGACTGGCCTAGGACTTGCTTTGGTCGCCAAAATCGTTGGCGACCACGGCGGCGTCATCGAGTTCGACAGCCAGCCGCGCCGGACGATTTTCCGGGTGCGGCTACCGGTCACCAGCGGCGAGCAGGGGCTCGGCGCCGGAACCGAGGGATAGAAGGTCCAAATGGCTCAGGCCACAATTCTCGTCGCCGACGACGACAAGGCGATCCGTACCGTCCTCAACCAGGCGCTTGGCCGACTCGGGCATGATGTCCGGCTTACGGGCCACGCGTCGCAGCTCTGGAAGTGGGTTGCCGACGGCGATGGCGACCTCGTCATCACCGATGTCGTGATGCCGGACGAGAACGGCCTCGACCTCGTTCCGCGCATCCGCAAGGTCCGGCCCGACCTGCGCGTCATCGTCATGAGCGCCCAGAACACGCTGCTGACCGCTATCAAGGCGACCGAGCGCGGCGCGTTCGAGTATCTGCCCAAGCCCTTCGACCTCAAGGAACTGGTTTCGGTCGTCGAGCGCGCGCTGACGGCACCGAAGGCGCCGGTCGTGTTTGACGGCGATCCCGACGATCCGGACGAAAAGCTGCCGTTGATCGGCCGTTCGTCGGCGATGCAAGAGATCTACCGGGTCCTCGCGCGCCTGATGGGCACGGACCTGACGGTCATGATCGCGGGCGAGTCCGGTACCGGCAAGGAACTGGTCGCACGCGCGCTGCACGACTACGGCAAGCGCCGCAACGGTCCGTTCGTGGCGCTGAACATGGCCGCGATCCCGCGCGAACTGATCGAAAGCGAACTGTTCGGCCACGAGAAGGGCGCCTTCACCGGCGCCACGTCGCGCTATGCCGGCCGCTTCGAGCAGAGTCAGGGCGGCACGCTCTTCCTGGACGAGATCGGCGACATGCCGATCGAGGCGCAGACGCGCCTGCTGCGCGTCCTGCAGGAAGGCGAATACACGACCGTCGGCGGCCGCACGCGCATCCGCGCCGACGTGCGCATCGTCGCGGCGACGCACCGCGACCTGCGCCAGCTCGTGCGTCAGGGGCTTTTCCGCGAAGATCTTTTCTACCGTCTCAACGTCGTGCCGATCCGTCTGCCGCCGCTGCGCGAGCGCGCGGACGACGTGCCGCTGCTCGTGCGCCACTTCCTGCAGACGACATCGACAGAAGGCCTGCCGATCAAGACGATCGACGCCGCGGCGATGGAGCGCCTGAAGCAGCATCGCTGGCCGGGCAACGTGCGCGAACTCGAGAACCTGATCCGCAGGCTGTCGGCCCTCTATTCGCAGGAAGTCATCGGCATCGACATCATCGAGGCCGAACTCGCCGACGCGGCTCCCGCGGTCACGAGCGAGTCGGCCCCGGCCGACGAATCGCTCGGTGCGGCGGTCGACCGGCACCTGAAGGCGTATTTCGGCGCGCACAAGGACGGCCTGCCGCCGGCGGGCGTCTACGACCGCATCCTGCGCGAGGTCGAACGGCCGCTCCTGTCGCTGACGCTGTCGGCCACGCGCGGCAACCAGATCAAGGCGGCCCAGCTTCTCGGCCTCAACCGGAACACTTTGCGCAAGAAAATCCGCGAGTTGGACATCCAAGTGGTTCGTGGCCTAAAGTAATGCCCGGTTGCGCGGAAGCGGAACTTCCGCTTCCACAGCGCCGGCGCATGAACGGATGAACGACCCCGCCAACGCCCTTCCGGCACCGAATTCAGCCTCGTCCTATGCGCGCCTGCGCCGCTGGGCGACGCGCGTCGGTCTGTCGCGCAAGCTCGCCTTCCTGCTTGCCGTCCTGTCGGTCCTAGCCGGCGGCGTCAGCTACCTCGTCATCACCGGCGCCGACGGACCCGACCCGCGCACGGTGACATGGTTGCTTCTCGTCAATCTGGTGCTCGTCCTCGCCCTCGGCTCGGTCGTCGCGCGCGAACTGGTCGGCCTATGGATCGAACGCCGGCGCGGTCTCGCCGGGGCACGGCTCCACGTCCAGCTCGTGGCGCTCTTCACGGTCATCGCGGGCGCACCCACCGCGATCATGGCGATCGCGACGGCGCTGTTCTTCAATCTCGGGGTCCAGGCGTGGTTCTCCGATCCCGTCCGGCAGGCGGTCGGACAGTCGCTGGCTGCCGCCGAAGCCTATCTCGACGAGCACCGCAGCAACATCCGCGGCGACATCATCGCGATGGCGGGCGACATCTCGCGCGAGGGGTCGCTCGTGCTTGCCGATAGCGATGCGATCGAACGTCTCGTCCAGAGCCAGACCGGCGTGCGAGCGCTGAACGAATCCGTGGTGTTCGACGGGCGCGGCCGGATCTACGCGCGTGTCGGTTTCACGCTGCAGCTTGTAGTGCCTTTCTGGGGGCTCGACCGCGCGCGGTCGGGGGAGGTCGTGGTCTTCACGCCGGAAGCCAGCGAGGCGGAGGGCGCTTCACGCGACGACCGGGTGCGCGCGCTGACCCGCATCGAGGGTTTCGACGACACGTTCCTGCTGATCGGCCGTTTCGTCGAGCCACGCGTCGTCCAGCATCTCGACCGGACGCGTCTGGCAGTCCAGCTCTATGAATCGCTAGAGGGCCGCCGCGAAGGGCTGCAGGTCACGTTCGCGATGATCTTCGTCATTGTCGCCCTGCTGCTGCTGCTGGCGGCGATCTGGATCGGAATCGCGGTCGCCAACCGCCTGGCTCGCCCCGTCGGCGCGCTGATCGGTGCCGCCGAGCGCATCCGGTCGGGCGACCTGTCCGCGCGCGTCGAGGAAAGCAGCCGGGACGACGAGCTTGCCACGCTGTCGCGCGCCTTCAACAGGATGACCTCGCAGATCGAAGCGCAGCGCGGCGAGCTGATCGATGCGAACGCGCAGATCGAGAACAGGCGCCGCTTTACCGAAGCCGTGCTGGCAAGCGTCACGGCCGGCGTGGTGGCGCTCGACGTGAACGGTGCCATCGATCTGCCGAACCGGTCGGCATCGGTCCTGCTCGAAACCGACCTCGCCGCCCGTACGGGCCAGAGTTTCGCCGCACTCGTTCCGGAAATGGCGACCCTGATCGAGGCGGCGAAGTCCAATCCCGAACGGCCGGCTCAGGGCACGATCCAGCTCGTGCGCAACGACCGCAAGCGCACGTTCGTGGTCCGGATCGCCGGCACGCGGCTCGACGATGGCGGCATCGGCCACGTCGTCACGTTCGACGACATCACCGATCTCGAAGCCGCCCAGCGGACGGCCGCCTGGGCCGATGTGGCGCGCCGCATCGCGCACGAGATCAAGAACCCGCTGACTCCGATCCAGCTTTCGGCCGAGCGGCTGAAGCGCAAGTACCTGTCAGAAATCAAGAGCGATCCCGAAACATTCCGCCTCTGCACCGAAACGATCATGCGGCAGGTCGAAGATATCGGACGGATGGTCGACGAGTTCTCGTCCTTCGCACGCATGCCGGCCCCCCGCATGCGGCCCGAGAATGTCGCCGAGCTCGTCCGGCGAACCGTGTTCCTGCAGGCGAACGGTCGGACAGGTGCAAAGTTCGACACGGTACTGCCCGCGGAAACCGTGGTCCTTCGGCTCGACGCCGGGCAGATCGGGCAGGCACTGACGAATCTGCTGCAGAATGCACTCGACGCGATCGAGGGCCGCGAGGGAACAAATCTTCCCGCACCACATATAGCGGTCGAGGTTTCTCTGGATGCGCAAGGGCGCACGCTTGTCAGCGTCGGCGACAATGGCCGCGGCCTTCCGAAAATGGATCGCGACCGACTTACCGAGCCCTATATGACGACGCGCGCGAAGGGAACGGGTCTCGGCCTCGCGATCGTCAAGAAGATCATGGAAGATCACGGCGGCACCGTGCTGCTCGCCGACCGGCCGGGCGGCGGTGCTGTCGTGACGCTGGTATTCCCCTCGGACGCACGGGCGGATAGTATCGCTCCTGACGATTCCGCCAGACGCGCGGCGGCGTCGACCCCTTAGTCAACAACGGCCCGAACGGAACGCTACCAGCACCCATGGCGCACGACATCCTCATCGTTGACGACGAAGCCGACATCCGGATGCTTATCGGTGGCATCCTCGAAGACGACGGCCATCAGACGCGCGGTGCCGGCGATTCGACGACGGCACTGGAAGCGATCCGTGCGCGCCGGCCCAGCCTCGTCGTCCTCGACGTGTGGCTGCAGGGCAGCGCGCTCGACGGGCTGGAAGTGCTCGACATAATCCGGCGCGAACACCCCGATCTGCCGGTCGTCATCATCAGCGGCCACGGCAACATCGAGATGGCGGTCGGCGCCATCCGGCGTGGCGCCTACGATTTCATCGAGAAACCCTTCAAGGCCGACCGGCTGCTGCTGATCGTCCAGCGGGCACTCGAATCCGCGCGCCTTCGCCGCGAGAACGAGGAACTGACCCTGCGTGCCGGCGGTCCGCCGGAAATCGTCGGCGCGTCGGCGACAATCAACCAGATCCGCCAGCAGCTCGAACGCGTGGCGCCCACCGGCAGCCGCGTGCTGCTGCAGGGTCCTGCCGGCTCCGGCAAGGAAGCGGGCGCCCGGCTGATCCATGCGCTGTCACGCCGGGCGGGCGGTCCGTTCGTCGTGCTCAACTGCGCCAGCCTGCGGCCCAACGCGATGGAGATCGAGATGTTCGGCATCGAGCCGGGCTCGCCGATCGACGATCCCGACGCGCCGCTGCCCAAGATCGGCGTCTTCGAGAAGGCGCACAACGGCACGCTCTATCTCGACGAGGTCGGCGACATGCCGCTCGAGACGCAGGGCAAGATCGTGCGCGTGCTGCAGGAGCAGAGCTTCGAGCGCGTCGGCGGGCGCGTGCGCGTCCAGGTCGACGTGCGCGTCATCGCCTCGTCCAGCCGCGACCTGATGCGCGAGATGCAGGAAGGCCGCTTCCGCGAGGACCTGTTCTACCGCCTCAACGTCGTGCCGATCCGCATGCCGTCGCTGAAGGAGCGGCGCGAAGACGTGCCGTCGCTGATCGCGCATTTCATGCAGCGCGCGGCACAGGCGACCGGCATGCCGGTGCGCACGCTCGCCGACGACGCGCTTGCCACGATGCAGACGCACGACTGGCCGGGCAATGTCCGCCAGCTGCGCAACGTCGTCGAATGGCTGCTGATCATGACACCGGGCGATCCCGGCCAGGCGATCCGTGCCGACAACCTGCCGCCGGATCTGGGTGCGGCAGTGCCGACGGCCCTTCGCGGCGACGGTGGGGCCGAAATCATGGGGCTGCCGCTGCGCGAGGCGCGCGAGCTGTTCGAGCGCCAGTATCTCATCGCCCAGGTCACGCGCTTCGGCGGCAACATTTCGCGCACGGCTTCCTTCGTGGGCATGGAGCGTTCGGCGCTCCACCGCAAGCTCAAGGCGCTGGGCGTGCACGGCGTCGACCGCGAGCGCGGCCCCACGCTCGACGCCTGAACCGGCAGGAGACCCGACCTTGTCCCGCATCGCCTATGTGAACGGCCGTTACGTCCCGCATGCGCAGGCGCGCGTCCATATCGACGACCGCGGCTACCAGTTCGGCGACGGCATCTACGAGGTGTGCGCCGTCCGCAGCGGCGTCATGATCGACGATGATCCGCATCTCGACCGGCTGGAGCGTTCTCTGCGCGAGATGCGCATGACCGCACCGATGTCGCGCGACGCGCTGAAGATCGTCATGCGCGAGACGATCCGGCGCAATTTCGTGGCCGACGGGATCGTCTACCTGCAGCTGACGCGTGGCGTGGCACCCCGCGACCACGCCTTCCCGAAATCGCCCAGGACGCAGGTGGTGGTGACCGCGCGCAACGCCAAGCCGCATCCGGCTTCGTATTCCGAGGACGGCGTCAAGGCGGTGACCGCACCGGACATCCGCTGGGGACGCTGCGACATCAAGACGATTGCGCTGCTGCCCAACTGCATGGCCAAGCAGGTCGCCAAGGAAAACGGCGCCTACGAGGCGATCCTGGTCGACGAGAACGGCGTGGTGACCGAGGGCAGCTCGTCGAACGCCTGGATCGTCACCGGCGACGGCAAGCTCGTCACGCGTGCGGCGACGAACGAGATCCTGAACGGCATCACCCGGCTCGCGATCATCGAGATCGCGCGGCGCGAGGGGATCGCCTTCGAGGAGCGCGCTTTCACGCTGGAAGAGATGCGCCGCGCGCGCGAGGCGTTCGTGACGTCGGCGTCGTCCTTCGCGATGCCGGTCACCCAGCTCGACGACGCGCCGATCGCGAACGGGAAGCCCGGCACGATCGCGCTGCGGCTGCGCGCCGCCTATTTCCAGCACATGGCCGCGCAGGCCGGCACCGCGGCGTGAGCGCTTCGCGGCCGCGCGCAATCCTCTTCGACTGGGACAACACGCTGGTCGACAACTGGGGGAGCGTGCGCGCGGCCCTCAATGCCGCCCTCGTCGCCTTCGGCATGGAACCATGGACGATCGAGGAAACGCGCGCGCGCGTCCGCCGGTCGCTGCGCGAATCCTTCCCCGAACTGTTCGGCAGCGAGTGGCCGCGGGCGCGGGACATTTTCTACCGGACTTTCGAGGCCGAGCATCTTGCCACGCTCCGGCCGATCGACGGGGCAGGGGATGCGCTCGCGGAGCTCTCGCAGGATGCCGTGCTTGGCGTCGTCTCGAACAAGCAGGGAAGGCTCCTGCGCCGCGAGGCCGACGCACTGGGCTGGACCGGACGCTTCCACCGTCTTGTCGGTGCGACTGATGCGGTGCGTGACAAACCCGATCCGGCACCGATCGTATTGGCACTTGACGGTATTGAAATACCGTCATATGGCTCGATCTGGTTCGTCGGCGACACGGCATTAGACATGCAAGCGGCGCATGCATTCGGGTGCACACCGGTCCTTTTCGGAAAGGATGAGGCGGATCAGGGGGCTCTGGAGCGGTATCCACCTACTTTTACTGTCCGGAACTTTCCCGAGCTTCTGGACATATGGCGGGGCCTGCAATCGAATCAAAAATGACCTAAGTATCCCTCATGGTGGCGGTCCGGCGCGTCGAGCGGCGGGCTTTGGTCCACCGGCAACCGACCCGGCGCGGACCATCTGGCCCGAACCGGAGTCCAATCAAGAAAGGAACGGACGCCATGACGGCCGAGAAGTCGCAAAACGTCCAAGACGTGTTTCTGAACCATATCCGGAAGAACAAGACGTCGGTGACGATCTTCCTCGTCAACGGCGTCAAGCTTCAGGGCATCGTGACGTGGTTCGACAATTTCTCCGTACTGCTCCGCCGCGACGGGCATAGCCAGCTCGTCTACAAGCACGCGATCTCCACCGTCATGCCGACGGGCCCGATCGCGCTGTTCGACGGCGACAAGGAAGGGGCCGAAGGCTGAGCCGCCGGTCCAAGACGCCCGATACGCCGAGCGACGAGGCGATCGCCGAGGAAGTAGGCGATTTCGCCGATCGCAAGACCGAAGGCCGCTGCCTCGTGGTGCATCCGGTCCGCAAGGGCGCCAAGCCCGATGCGGCCCGGTCGCCCGAAGCGAAGCTCGAGGAAGCGGCCGGCCTTGCCCGCGCGATCGAACTGACGATCGCCGCGGCAGAGGTCGTGCGCGTGCAGGGCTGGCGGCCTTCGACGCTGATCGGCAAGGGAAACGTCGAGCGGCTCAAGCAGCTCATCAAGGACGAGCGCATCGCGGTCGTCGTGATGGACGCGGCACTCGGACCGGTGCAGCAGCGCAATCTCGAGAAGGAGTGGGCGGTCAAGGTGCTCGACCGCACCGGCCTGATCCTCGAGATCTTTGGGGCCCGCGCCCGCACGGCGGAAGGCCGCCTGCAGGTCGAGCTTGCGCAGCTTTCCTACCAGAAGAGCCGCCTCGTGCGGACCTGGACGCATCTTGAGCGCCAGCGCGGCGGCTTCGGCTTCCTTGCCGGTCCCGGCGAAAGCCAGCTCGAAAGCGACCGGCGCATGATCGGCGACAAGATCATCCGGCTGAAGCACGACCTCGAGGAGGTCAAGCGCACGCGTTCGCTGCACCGCCGCTCGCGCGAGCGGGTCCCGTATCCGGTCGTCGCCCTCGTCGGCTACACGAACGCGGGCAAGTCGACGCTGTTCAACCGGCTCGTCCATGCGCGCGTGCTTGCCGCCGACATGCTGTTCGCCACGCTCGATCCGACGATGCGCGCTTTGTCTCTGCCGTCGGGACGCAAGATCATCCTGTCCGACACGGTGGGCTTCATTTCCGACCTGCCGCACGACCTCGTCGCGGCTTTCCGCGCCACGCTCGAAGAAGTGCTCGCGGCCGATCTCGTGCTGCACGTGCACGACGTCTCGCATCCCGACACCGAGGCGCAGGCGGCCGACGTTCGCGCCGTGCTCTCCGAACTCGGCCGTACGGCCGACGCGGACAATCCGTTCGTCGAGGTGCTCAACAAGATCGACCGGCTGCCGGCCGACGCGCAGGAAGCCTTGCTTGCGCGCGCGTCGCGCGACGCCGACACCGTGGCGCTTTCCGCGATCTCGGGCGAGGGCTGCGACCGGCTGCTGGCCGAGATCGACCGGCGCCTGGCGATCACGCGCCAGACGGTCGAGTACGACCTGCCGTCGGGCGACGGGGCCTCGATCGCGTGGCTGCACGCGCACGGTCAGGTCCTCGAAAGCCGCAGCGAAGGCGACATGATGCATGTCGTCGTGGCGCTCGATCCGGCCGACCGTGCGCGCTTCGACCATCGCAGGGCCAAGGGCGCATGAAGCCACGCAAGCTGCCGCCCATCGAAGTGCTGCCGCGCGACCTTTCGCGGTGGGAACAGGGCAACACCGGCACGCCGTTCGTCCACCGCTTCGACAGCGGCATCGACGGGCCGTGCACGATGGTCGTCGGGCTCACGCACGGCAACGAGTTCTGCGGCGCCGAGGCGCTGCACTGGGCGCTGTCCGATGGGCTGCGGCCGGTGCGCGGCAGCCTGATCGTGGCCTTCTCGAATGTCGCGGCCTATCGCTCGTTCGACCGGACGCGCCCGCTCGACAGCCGCTTCCTCGACCGCGACATGAACCGCGTGTGGCGCGACGATTGGCTGGCGAACGAGAAGACGCGCGAAGCCGATCGCGCGCGCGAACTTCTGCCCTTCGTGCTCGAAGCCGACTACCTGCTCGACATCCACTCGACATCCTTCGCGGTGCGGCCCTTCTATGTCGGCGCCATGCATGCGCGTGCTCGCGACCTTGCGGCCCGCATCGGCTTCCCGCGCTCGCTGCTGCTGTCCGACGGCGGCTTCGACGGGCGCACGCTGATCGAGCACGGCGAGTTCGCCGATCCGGCAGGGCGGCGCACGGCCCTTGTCGTCGAGTGCGGCGCCCATTTCCTGCGTGCGAGCGTCGAGGCCGCGAAAGCGACGCTGCTCGACTTCCTGGTCGTCACCGGCACGATCGATGCGGACTGGGCGGCCCCGCGCCGGCCGGTCGTTCCGGATGCAGTGCCGGGTACCTACGAAATCACCGAAGTGTATGTCGCCAAGACCGACGAACTTTCCTTCGCCGCCCCGTTCGTCGGCTTCGAGGAAGTGGCGGAGGGCGCCCTGATCGCGCGCGACGGCCCGACCGAAATACGTGCGCCTTACCCGCGCTGTACGATCCTTTTCCCGAAGGCCCAGCCGATGAAGGGGCGCGAATTCGTTACGCTGGCCCGCCGCGTCGAGTGATCGTAAATATCTGGAAAATAATATTATTTCTTTGAATTGACTTGCCTCCGGCAAGGGATTAGAACCCTTGGCACTCGCCCCGGGAGACTGCTAGCAGCCCTGCCCGGGGCACTGACCCGAACATGCCTCCGGAGGAGACTATCCATGAAATTCAAGCCTTTGAACGACCGCGTCCTGGTCGAAGCGCTTGACCAAGAGAACAAGACCAAGGGCGGGATCATCATCCCCGACACCGCCAAGGAAAAGCCCCAGCAGGGCAAGGTCATTGCGGCGGGCCCGGGTGCGCGCACCGAAGACGGCAAGCTGCAGCCGATGGGCGTGAAGGCCGGCGACAAGATCCTGTTCGGCAAGTGGTCGGGCACGGAAGTGAAGATCGACGGCAAGGATCTTCTCATCATGAAGGAATCCGACATTCTCGGCGTGATCGACTGAAGACCGCTTCCGGTCCCGTCGCACGCATTGAAATTCGAAAAGGAAAAATCACATGGCAGCCAAGGACGTTAAATTCGGTGGCGACGCGCGCGCGCGCATGCTGCGCGGCGTCGACATCCTCGCCGACGCGGTGAAGGTGACTCTCGGCCCGAAGGGCCGCAACGTCGTCATCGACAAGGCTTTCGGCGCTCCGCGCATCACCAAGGACGGCGTCACCGTCGCCAAGGAAATCGAGCTTGCCGACAAGTTCGAGAACATGGG
The DNA here is from genome assembly GCA_965279565.1 of Tagaea sp. GTDB lineage: Bacteria > Pseudomonadota > Alphaproteobacteria > CACIAM-22H2 > CACIAM-22H2 > Tagaea. Next base: position 2,795,930 of record OZ257249.1, read on the forward strand.
CGCGCAGATGGTCCGTGAAGTCGCGGTCAAGACCGGCGATCTGGCCGGCGACGGCACGACGACGGCGACCGTTCTCGCCCAGGCGATCGTGCGCGAAGGTGCGAAGGCCGTCGCGGCCGGCATGAACCCGATGGATCTCAAGCGCGGCATCGACATTGCGGTCGAGAAGGTCGTCGCCGACCTCAAGAAGCGCTCGAAGAAGATCTCGACGTCGGACGAAGTCGCCCAGGTCGGGACGATCTCGGCCAACGGCGAGCGCGACATCGGCGAGATGATCGCCAAGGCCATGCAGCGCGTCGGCAACGAAGGCGTGATCACGGTCGAGGAGGCCAAGAGCCTCGAGACCGAACTCGACGTCGTCGAGGGCATGCAGTTCGACCGCGGCTACCTGTCGCCGTACTTCATCACGAACGCCGAGAAGATGATCTGCGAGCTCGAGAGCCCGTACATCCTCATCCACGAGAAGAAGCTCGCGAGCCTCCAGCCGCTGCTTCCGGTGCTCGAGGCGGTCGTGCAGACGGGCAAGCCGCTGCTGATCATCGCCGAGGAAGTCGAGGGCGAGGCCCTGGCCACGCTCGTCGTCAACAAGCTGCGCGGCGGCCTGAAGGTTTCGGCCGTCAAGGCGCCGGGCTTCGGCGATCGCCGCAAGTCGATGCTCGAGGACATCGCGATCCTGACCAACGGTCAGGTCATCTCGGAAGACCTCGGCATCAAGCTGGAGAGCGTCACGCTCGACATGCTCGGCCGCGCCAAGCGCGTGACGATCGACAAGGACAACACCACGGTCGTCGACGGCGCCGGCAAGAAGAAGGACATCGAGGCGCGTTGCGCGCAGATCAAGGCGCAGGTCGAGGAAACCACCTCGGACTATGACCGCGAGAAGCTGCAGGAGCGTCTGGCCAAGCTGGCCGGCGGCGTCGCGATCATCCGCGTCGGCGGTGCGACCGAGGTCGAGGTCAAGGAGCGCAAGGATCGCGTCGACGACGCGATGCACGCCACCAAGGCCGCGGTCGAGGAAGGCATCGTCCTGGGCGGCGGTACGGCCCTGCTCTACGGCACGCGCGTGCTGGAAGGCATCAAGGTCGCCAACCACGACCAGCAGGTTGGCATCGACATCGTTCGCAAGGCGCTGCAGGCTCCGGCCCGCCAGATCGCCGAGAACGCCGGCGCTGACGGCTCGCTGATCGTCGGCAAGCTTCTCGAAGGCAAGAACGAGAAGATGGGCTTCAATGCCCAGACCGGCGAATATGTCGACATGATCAAGGACGGCGTCATCGACCCGACCAAGGTCGTGCGTCTGGCCCTGCAGGATGCGGCTTCGGTCGCGGCCCTGCTGATCACGACGGAAGCCATGATCGCGGATCGTCCGAAGAAGGACGATGCCCCGATGGGTGGCGGCGGCGGGATGCCGGGCGGCGGCATGGGCGGCATGGACTTCTAAGTCCGGCCGAACAGGTCCGAACGAAAGTTGCGGGGCGGAAGGGAAACCTTCCGCCCCGTTTCCTTTTTCAGGCCGTGAGGCCGCGGTCGCGCCGTGCGATATCGTCGAGCGGCGAGACCGGGAAGCGCTCCATCGCCTGGAAATAGAGACGGCCCGCAAGGCCGACAAGCGTGCAGCCGTCGAGGAAGACGACTTCGAGCTCGTCGCGCATGTCGGCCGGGATCTCGCGGTGCGTGCGCAGCATCAGCTCGAGTCTGGGCTTGCGCATCAGCCCGTCGATCTGGACCTCGCCCATCTCGCTGAACTCGAATTCGAGGATGAAGCGCTTGCTCTCGCGATCGCGCTTGCCCGGCTCGCCCTCGCGGCGCGAGAAGATGCGCAGCTGGCGGATGTCGCGCCCGTCATAGATCGGGACGTAAGTGGCGCGCCAGTCGTTCGAGGCGTTCGCCTGGCGCTGCATCTCGCGCAGGTCGGAATCGAGACGCTGCAGCAGGTCGCCATGCCCGGCGCGTTCGAGCGTGTTCGCGACGTTCTCGCCGAGCAGGGCGCGCGCGTCGGTGCGGTCGGTCGCGAGATACGACATCACCTGCACGGCAAGGCGCGGACCCGGCCGCGGCAGCCCTTCGTCCATGACGCGCCGGGCAAGGCCCGGATCGGCTGCGGCGAGTTCCTTGAGCGCGTCCTTCAGGTTCGGCCACTCGCGGGCCAGCGGCACGCTGCCGCGGATGGCCGGTTCCGCGGCGGCATTGCGCACCGGCAGGGGCATCGTCACTTCGAGGGCGAGTTTCGTTCCTTCCGGCGGGCGCGGCACGCCGGCGGGCCACGTCATCGCGAGCCGGCCGATGCTGCTGTCCACCACGGTCTGGCCGCCGGGCGTGTGCGCGACGACGCGCGCGGTCAGCGTCTCGACGAACTGCGAGCGGGCCGGGGCGGGCGGTGCCGGCTGGGCCGCCACCTGCTGCGCCGTCGTCGGCGGCGCTTCGGGCACCACGCGCACCTGCACGCTTGTCCCGGTCTGCAGCGTCTGCTGCGTGGCGGCGGACGGAGCGGTCTGCGGCTGCGGGGCCGTCTGGGCCTGCGCGACGGCCTGGGCCTGAGCCGCCGCCGGCGTCGCGGGCACGGGTACGGGCGCGGGCGCGGGCGCTGAAGTCGGGCTCTGTGCCGGTACGGGCACGGATGGCGGGCCGACGACGGTCGCGGTCGTCTGGACACTGGGCTGCGGGGCCTGCGCCGTCGGCGCGATGTTCGTGGCGGGCTGGTGGATCGGCGCCGGTGCCGCTTGCGATGCTTGAGGGAGCGGGGCGGCTGCCGGCGACGCCGCGGCCTGCGGCACGGGCGGCTGGACCTGCACGATGACCGCCTGCGGTGCCTGCTGCGTGCCGCCGATCTGCAGCGTCACGCTCGCTCCCTGCGGCAAGGGCATCTGCGTCTTGATGACGACGGTGCCGGCCTCGGTCTTGATCAGCGTGGCGCCGGACTGGTCCTTGCCGACGACCTGGCCCTGCACCTGCGTCTGCGGGTTCTGGCCGCCGTTCGCCAGCGCGTTGGCCAGCGTCATCGTCTGCAGGGCCGCAAACACCTGGTTGCGCAACTGCGCGGGGATCTGGGTGACCTGCGCGATCGCCTGCGCAAAGCTCTGGATCGGCGGCGGGTTGGCCGCACCGCCGCCGGGCGGGGTGATCGATCCGCTCACGCCTTGCCGGCGAGGCGGGCCGCTATCGCCTCGACGTCCACCGCCGCATGGGCACCGGGATGGCGGACCAGCAGCGGCGTCTGCGCGTGGATCGAATCGCGCACGCGGCCGTCGCGGCGCACCACGCCCAGCAGCGGCGGCTCGAAGCGCAGGAACTCGCGACAGGCCTTGCTCAGCGTCTCGTGGATGCGCTGGCCCTGCGTGGGATTGCCCGCACTGTTGATGACGATGCGCAGGTCGGTCCGCTGGCGGTTCGTCGTGAGCACCTTGATGAAGGCGTAGGCATCGGTCAGCGACGTCGGTTCGTCGTTCGTCACGACGATGCAGGTGCGCGACAGGGCCGCGAGGCCGCGCGTATGTGCCTCGATGCCGGCACCCAGGTCGACGATCGTCGCCTCGTAGTCCGCCGACAGCTCGTAGAGGTCGCGCACGAGCTGGGCGAAACGCGGCTGGGCGAGCGTGGCGAGATTGCCCGAGCCCGAGCGCCCGGCAAGGATGTCGAAGCCGCCGGCCGGATACTGCGTCACGCACTCGCCCAGCGGATGGGCGCCGGCGAAATAGTGGCCGAGGTCGCGCTTGGGAAACAGGCCGAGCTGGATGTCGACATTCGCAAGGCCGAGATCGCCGTCGAACAGCAGCGTCTTGAGCCCGCGGCGTGCGAGCGCGCAGGCGAGCGTGATCGAGAACCACGTCTTGCCCACCCCGCCCTTGCCCGAGGCGACGGCGATGAGGCCCAGCGAACTTGCCGGCCGCGTATCCTGTCCGGTCTCCACGACCGCGCGCGTATGCGCCTCGGCGTAGGGAAGGGTGTGGATCTGGCTCACGATACGGCCTCCGTGTTGCGTGCCGCGCGCGAACCGGCGGCGGCGACGAGAATGCGGGCGAAGCGCTCGGCATCGAGCGCTTCGAGCGGGTCTGCGGGGCTTCCCGAGACCGACGCTTCTGCGAATGCATAGGTCCCGGCGGCGGCGGCGGCGAGCAGGCCGCCCATGCGCCGTGCGACGTCGAGACGGGTGGGAATCAGCCGCGTGCAGCCGGCGCGCGCGAAGGCCTCGGCGGTCTCGGCACTTTCCGACACGTCGAGACCGGCGGGCAGCGTGAGCACCGGTTCGCCGCCGATCGCGACGGCAAGCCGGCCCAGCGCCGCGATTTCGGCCGCGTTGTTGGGATTGGCGGCCGCCGTATCGACAAGGAGGATGGCGCCGCGCAGCTTGCCGAGCGCAAAACGCTGCAGGTCCTCCGGCCGTTCGGCGACGTCGAACGGCACGCCGAGGATCTGGGCGAAGGCGGAAAGGGCCGGAACGCCGCCGGCGGACGCGCGGTCGGTCGAAACGATGCGCACTGTCATGCCTTCGAGCGTGGCCTGTGCGGCGATCTTGGCGACCGCGAGCGTCTTGCCCGAGGCAGGCGGCCCGACGAGCAGCAGCGGCGTGGCCGTGGCGCGGCCGCCGAGCGGGGCAAAACGGAATGTTCCGGCCAGACGCCGGGCGAGCGTGCTGCCGATGCTGTCCGACGACGTGCGCCGGCCGAGCCGGCCGCCCTCTTCGAGCCGTGCGGCAAGCATCGGGGGCAGGCCGTGGAACGACAGGACCTTGGCGAGCGCGTCGCTCTCCGGCGGCGTGCCGCCGCGTCCGAAACGGGGGGATGGGCCGTTGCGGTAGTCGTCCTCGTCTTCCTCGCCGACGATCTGCGGCTCGAAGACGGGCTCGGGAAGCTCGGGGCCGCTTTCGATCGCGACGACGACGCGCACGCCGGCACCGTCGGTTTCGGTCGCGACCACGAGCGCGTCGTCGCCCAGCTCGCGCTGGATCTGGCGGATCGCGTCCTCGGCGGTGGCGGCGTGATAGGCCTTCAGGCGCATGGCTTAGATCGTCCCCACGGTCTTGATGCGTGCCTTCGGGTGGATTTCGTTCTGCGACATGACCGCGGTCGACGGGCGGAACCGCTCGACGATCGAGCGCACGAACGGGCGGGCGAGGGGGCTGGTGAGCAGAACCGGGTTCTCGCCCATCAGCGCGTGACGCTCGAATGTGGCGCGGACGTTCTGGATGAATTCCTGCAGGCGCGAGGGCTGCATCGAAAGCTGGCGATCCTCGCCCTGGCCGACGATCGATTCCGCGAAGGTCTGTTCCCATTCCGGCCCGAGCGTGACGAGCGGGATGAAGCTGCCGTCGACCGAGTTCTGCTCGCAGATCTGGCGGGCCAGACGCGTGCGCACGTGCTCGGTGATCGCGGTGATGTTGCGGGTCTGGCTCGTGGCTTCCGACACGCCTTCGAGGATCGCCGGCAGGTCGCGGATCGAGATGCGTTCGGAGAGCAGGTTCTGCAGCACGCGCTGCAGGCCGCCGACGGTGATCTGGGTCGGCACGATCTCGTCGACCAGCTTCTTGTGTTCCTTGCCCAGCTCGTCGAGCAGCTTCTGCGTCTCGGTGTACGAGAGCAGCTCGGCCATGTTGTCCTTGATGATCTCGGTCAGGTGCGTCGTGATGACCGTCTGCGGATCGACGACCGTCATGCCCTTGAACAGCGCTTCCTCGCGCATCGATTCGTCGACCCACATCGCGGGCAGGCCGAAGGTCGGCTCCTTCGTCGGCTCGCCGGCCATCGAGATCGCCTCGCCGCGCGGATCCATGACCAGCAGCAAGCCCGGGCGCAGGTCACCGCGGCCGGCGATGATCTCCTTGATGCGCAGCGCATACTCGGTCGAGGGGAGCTGCATGTTGTCCTGGATGCGCACCGACGGCATGACGAAGCCCATGTCGCCGGCAAGCTGGCGGCGCAGGGCCTTGATCTGGTCGGTCAGGCGCTGGCCCTTGTCGGCGTTGATCAGCGGCAGCAGGCCGTAGCCCAGTTCGAGGCGGATCAGGTCGATATGCAGCGACGCCTGGATCGGTTCTTCGGCCGGCGGCGGCGGGGCTTCCTCGATCGCCTTCTGCACCGCCTCGGCAGCGATCATCGCGTCCTTCTGCTTGAACATCTCGAAGGCGGCGTAGCCGCTCATCGCGGCCAGGATGGCGAAGGGCACGAAGGGCAGGCCCGGGACGACCGCGAGCGCGGCAGTCAGGACGGAGCACAGCACCAGCGCCTTGGGATAGCCGCCGAGCTGGCCGAACATCGCCTTGTCGGCCGAGCCGCGGATACCGGCCTTGGTCACGAGCAGGCCGGCCGCGACCGACGTGATCAGGGCCGGGACCTGGCTGACCAGGCCGTCGCCGACGGTCAGCAGCGTGTAGTAGTTGGCGGCCTGCGCGACCGTGAGGCCGTGGCTCGTCGTGCCGATGATGATGCCGGCGATGACGTTGATGAATGTGATGAGCAGGCCCGCGACCGCGTCGCCGCGCACGAACTTCGCGGCACCGTCCATCGAGCCGAAGAAGGTGCTTTCGTCCTCGAGATCGGTACGCCGCTTGCGGGCGGTCGCCTCGTCGATCAGGCCGGCCGACAGGTCGGCGTCGATCGCCATCTGCTTGCCGGGCATCGCGTCGAGGTTGAAGCGCGCGGACACTTCGGCGATGCGCCCCGAGCCCTTCGTGATGACGACGAAGTTCACGATCACGAGGATGGCGAATATGATGACGCCGATGACGAAGTTTCCGCCCATCAGCAGGCCGCCGAAGGCGCGCACGACCTCGCCGGCGGCCCCGATGCCCTCGTGGCCGTGCGACAGGATCAGGCGCGTCGTGGCGAGGTTCAGCGACAGCCGCATCAGCGTGGCGATCAGCAGGATGGTGGGGAAGGAGCTGAAGTCGAGCGGCCGCTGGATGAACAGCGAGACGAGCAGGATCAGGACCGAGATCGTGATCGAAAGCGCCAGCAGGATATCGACCAGCCAGGTCGGCAGCGGAACGAGCAGGACGAGCAGGATGCCGAAGACGCCGAGTGCGAGCAGCACTTCGCCCTGGCGGCCGAGTGCCCGCAGGCTCTCGATCGCGTCGAATCCGCCCGTTTGTGCTTCCTGGCCAGCTGCCGGTTCGGCCATGTTCGCCTAGCTTGTTAAGGAGACGTTCAGAACGCGGCGCGCGGTTCGCTGCCCGAAGGCGGCGGCGGCGGCGCGAAACCCTGGTCGTTGTAGATCTTCAGCTTGTTGCGCAGCGTGCGGATCGAGATGCCGAGGATGTTGGCGGCATGAGTCCGGTTGCCCAGGCAATGCGTCAGCGTGTCGAGAATCAGTTCGCGCTCGACGTCGTCGACCGTGCGGCCGACGAGACCGCCCTTCGCGCCCGCCGATGCGCCGCCGGCCGAAGCCGCGGCAGGGGCGCCCGGCCGGTCCTCGGGGCGCGTGGCGCCCTGCAGGACGATGGCCTCGGGGCCAACGACCGGGCTCTTCGCGAGGAGGACGGCGCGATGGACGGTGTTCTCGAGCTCGCGCACGTTGCCGCGCCACGTATGGGCGCGCATCATCGCCATCGCCTCGGGGGCGAAGGCGCGCGCGTCGGTGCCGTTGGCTTCGGCGTACTTGCGCATGAAATGCTCGGCCAGCACGTCAATGTCGAGCGGGCGCGCGCGCAGGGGCGGCAGGCGGACCGTGACGACGTTCAGGCGGAAATAGAGGTCTTCGCGGAAGCGGCCGGCGCGCACTTCGCCTTCCAGCTCGCGGTTGGTCGAGGCGAGGATGCGGATATCGATCTTGATCGGCTGCGTGCCGCCCACACGGTCGATGACGCGCTCCTGGATCGCGCGCAGGAGCTTGGCCTGCAGGCGCATGTCCATCTCGCCGAGCTCGTCGAGGAACAGCGTGCCGCCGCTGGCTTCCTCGAACTTGCCGATCCGGCGGGCAACGGCACCGGTGAAGGCGCCCTTCTCGTGGCCGAACAGCTCGCTTTCGAGCAGGTTGTCGGGGATGGCGGCGCAGTTCACGCAGATGATCGGCGCACCCGAGCGCTTGCTCTTGGCGTGGATATAGCGCGCCATCAGCTCCTTGCCGGTTCCGGACTCGCCGGTGATCAGGATCGACGCGTCGGATGCGGCGACGCGGTCGGCAAGGCGCAGCGTGTCGGCCATCGCCGGGTCCTTGAAGACGATCGCGGCACTCTCCTCGGTCACCGCGGCGAGGACCGCGGCGATCAGTTCCGGCTCGGGCGGGAGCGGGATGTACTCCTTCGCACCCGCCTTGATCGCGCGCACTGCGGCGGCCGAATCCGTCCCGATGCCGCACGCGACGACCGGGATGTGGATGCGTTCGTTGCGCAGCGCATCGACGAGGGCGCCGATGTCCAGGCCCACGTCGATCATCACCAGATCCGCTCCCTTGCCGCCGCGCAGCGCCTCGAGGCCGCGGGCGACGTCGTCGACCTGGCTTACCTTGGCGCCGCGCGCGATGGCGATTTTCGCCGCGGTCGAGACCTGGCCGCTTAGGGAACCGATGATCAGCAGGCGCATTCTTTGGAACTCCGGCGTGTCTGGCGTGTCAGCTACGGTCGACCTTGACGATTTCCGTCATGGTCACGCCGAGGCGTTCGTCGACGACGACGACTTCGCCGCGCGCCACGAGACGGTTGTTGACGTAGATGTCGATCGCCTCGCCGACCTTGCGGTCGAGTTCCACGACGGCACCGCGACCGAGCTTGAGGAGCTGGTTTACCTGCATGGTCGCCTTGCCGAGCACCGCCGAGACGGTGACGGGAATGTCGTAGACGGCTTCGAGTTCCTTGGCCGTGCGCGCCTGACGATTGTCGCCGCCGCCACCGCCGCCGGCTCCACCGCCGCCGCCGCCGCCCATCGCGGCATCTCCCGCCATGGCCTTGGCCATGTCGAGGTCGTCGAAATTCACCTTTTCGTCGGCCATCTGTTGACTCCTTCCAGGATTCAGTTGGTTCCGTTGCTGCCCGGCTGCATCGCCAGGTAGCGTTCGATCGCGTCTTCGATTTCCTTCCAGACGTCGGCGAGATTGCGCTCGACGCCGCCGTTCAGCCACTCGATGCGGGCATCCGTCGCAGGCAGGTTCGGATCGGGCAGCACGACGATGCGCCCGGCAAAGCCCAGCGTCTCGCCGAGCGCTTCGAATTTCTCGCGGATCAGGTCGGCCACGGCCGGATTGACCTTGGCGACGAAGCGCGGCTGTTCGGCCAGCCGCTCGAGGCACTCGCGCATCAGCGCCTCGATCTCCTCGACGCCGCGCGTGGCGGCGAGGGCGGGCAGCAGCTTGCGCGCGATGGCGCCCATCGCCTGAACCGCACCCGCATCGGCTTCGGCGCGCGCGCGGTCGGCGGCAGCCAGCGCATGTGGAAGGGTCTGTTCGAGATGGGCCAGCGCCTGTGCGGCAAGGTGCGCCGCATCGGCAAGCGCTTCGTCGCGGCCGGCGTCGAAGCCCTCGGCGCGACCGGCCGCGTGGGCGTTCTGCTTGGCCATCTCGACTTCGACTTCGGTGTACTGCTTGGGCTTGCGCCGCATGATCACCGGCATCGGCTCGCCGTCCGGCCCGACCCCGGGCTGGGCGAACTCTTCCTGGAAGAGGAACTTGCTGATGGCGGGCATTCGTTCGATATCCCCTGATTCAGGCGGCGAGCGAGAGCGAGACGTGTGCCGCGAATTCCTCGATCAACTGCTCGACTTCCTTGGCGTCGAGACGACCGAGATCGGCGAAGCCGACGGCAAGGGTCGTGATGTCGCGGTCGTCGAGTTCGGCGCAGAGCTTCGCGGCGGCGTCCTCGCCAAGCGCGAGCATCAGGATGGCGGCCTTGCGGCGGCCGTCGAGGTGGTGCGCGGGCAGCTGGCGTGTCGTACGGGTTTCCATGGGGCTCTCTTCGCTCCGTTCCGTCAACGCTTAGGTTTCTTGGTACATCCAGGTCCGCAGGATGGCCACGGCCTCTTCCGGATGCTTCTCGACGATCTCGCCGATCTTCTTGATCGACGAGGCGCGCACGCGGCCTTCGACCTGGGCGATGTCGATCATCTGCTCGATCTCGCTGGGACCTTCCATGCCGGGCGAGGGGCCGCCGGGCAAGGCGAGGCCCGTCGGGGCCGCACCCGGCATCAGCTGGGCCTGCTGGGCGGCCTGGTCGGCGGCGAGGCGCTCCTGTTCGCGGCGGTCCTGGGCGGACTTGAGCACGTGGTTGATGATCGGGCGCGCGACCAGCAGGATCACGAGCAGGGCCACGATCGCCATGACGAAGACTTCGGCGAGACGCAGCAGGTCGGCGCGCGTGAAGTCGAACAGGCCGGGCTCGGTCGTATCGACGATGATCTCTTCCGGCGCATAGAAGCGCAGATTGACGACCTCGATCGAATCGCCGCGGCGCTGGTCGAAGCCGATCGCCGAACGCACGAGTGCGGTCAGTCGCTGCATTTCCTCTTCCGAGCGCGGCTGGTACTGCTTTTCGGCGCCGGTCCCGGTCAGGTTGCCGTCGACGACGACGGCGACCGAGAGCTTGCGCACGATGCCGGATTCGCGGACGTGCTGGCGCACCGTCTTGCTGATCTCGAAGTTGGTGGTTTCCTCCGAGCGGTTGCCGCGGTTCGTCGTCTTCGGCGCACCGCCGGAATCCTGGTTGGCGTCGGGCAGGTTGTTCTGGACGGTAACCTGGGCTGCCGCCTCGGAGGCTTCGTTCGTTTCCGTGACGGTCTGCGTCGAACGCACGACCTGGCCGTCCGGATCGAAGAGCTCCTGGTTCGTGACGATGCGGTCGAAATCGAGATCGACGGCCACTTCGGCGCGGACCTTACCCGGGCCGATCGTGCGCTCGACGATGCCTTCGATCGTGCGCGCGAGGCGCTGTTCGTAGGCGCGGCGAAGTTCTTCGGCCGAAGTGCTCGTCGCCGACGGATCGTCGCTTTCGGGCTGGCCCTTGGCGAGCAGGTTGCCGCGGTCGTCGACGACCGAGACACGCACGGGACGCATGTTGGGCACGGCCGCCGCGACGAGCGACTGGATCGCCTGGACCTGCTGGCGGGGCAGGCGGTTGTTGGGATCGCGCATGCGCAGGATGACCGACGCGGTCGGTTCCTGGCGTTCGCGGTTGAACAGGTCGCGGCGCGGGATCACGAGATGGACGCGCGCACCGGCGACCGGCTGCAGCGCGCTGACCGTACGCGCGAGTTCGCCTTCCATGGCGCGCGTCTGGTTGATCTGCTGCATGAAGTTGGTCTGACCGAGCACGTCGCCGCGGTCGAAGATCTCGTAGCCGATCGAGCCACCGCGCGGGATGCCGGCTTCGGCGAAGCTCAGGCGCAGGCGCAGGACCCGGTCTTCGGGCACCATGACCGTGTTGCCGCCGTTGCGAAGTTCGTAGGGAACCTGCTGCTGCTCGAGCCGGGTCGTGATCTGGCCGGCATCGGTCGGCGACAGCTCGCTATAGAGCAGGGCCATCGGCGGCTGCGACAAACGCATTGAAAAGAAAAAGAAAAACCCAAGCAGACCGACGGCGACGGCGCCCAAAAGGCCCAGTCGCATCGGCCCCAGCTGGCGGAGCGTATCCATGAAACTATTCACTCGGACCTTCCCTCGGGGCTAAGACCCCAGTCCTGAAAAATCGACCCGGTTCTGGGTTCCGATCACGCCCGAATTGGCGCAATTTTATCCAAAACTTGATACGTATCGTAGGGAAGAGGAGTGAACGAAAGATTAATACCCGGCAGATTTTTCCCGGTTACCGGGAAAATATTGCCGAGTCTTCTTGGGTTTAAGCCGAAACTTCGAGTCGAATCTGAGGTTTAGCGCGGTTTCGCAGGCTGTTCGTCGGCTTGCGGAATTTCACGATATTCCTTCACCCGGGTCGCCCGCAGGCCCCTTGGACCGTGGCGGTCGATCAGGCGCTGCCAAGAATTGAATTCCTCATGGGACAGGTTGTAATGCCGGCACGCGTCGTCGAGCGTGAGCATCCCCTTGCGCACGGCATCGACCACGGCCGCCTTGCGCCGGATCACCCAACGCTTGGTTCCCGGGGCGGGAAGGATCCCGCCCAGAACGTCGCGCGGAGCGGCCGGAAGACGGGCCGGCACTTCGGGTGATTGCCGATCGGCATTCATGTCGAGGATGAATCCTTCGATTGCACTTCGCCCGGAATCTACGGCTTCGTTCTTAAACATTGAGTTAAGGCCTCCAGCCTCAGAATGCCGAAAAGGTCGACAGGCAGTCGCGCCGGCACAAGGCCAGGTGCGGGGTACCGGGTTGTCGGCTGAGGGCGTAGCGCAGGCAGCGCCCGCAGCTTTCGGTCCACATGCCGCGCAGGATCGGGGAAACCGGATCGAGGGAGATCGGTCCGCGCTGATTCTCTTTTGATTCGCCGAAGCTTGGTCGGTCCGGCGGGTCGTCCGCGCGCCATCCCGAGGGTCCCTTCGACCACGTGAATTCGTAGCGCGCCTGAAGCCCGTCGCCATCGACGACCGCCAACCCGCTGACCGGTGCCGGCCGCGGCGCCATGCCGGAAGGCGGGAGCAGGGTTGCGCGCCAGGCAGCATCGCCGCGTAGGTCGGCGAGCGCGACAGGTTCGGCAAAATTTGCGCGTCGGCCGTGTTGAGTCCGCCAGGCCAGGACATGTGCTTCCGCACGCTCCGGAACGTAGAGATGGAACTGCGTGTCGCCGCGCCAGATGCCGACCAGTCCGCCGCGCGTCCGCGGTTCGTTTCGCGAAAGCAGTGTTTCGAAGGCCGGACCGTCCGGCCGCGCACCAAGCGCTGCGCGCAAGGTGGCGGCCTGGACGTCGGACTGCGTGTGCTGTTCGCCGATTTCGACCGCGCGGGTCCGGAGGTCCATCAGGTGGTCGGCGAGGCGCGGACGGCGGTGAGCTGCGACAGCGGGATCTTGTTGCCGTTCACGGTCAGGAACACGTTGCCATTCGAGTAGTCGACCTGCGTGACGACGCCGACGACGGCGCTCGACGTCTTGATCGGGTTGCCCACGCCGTCGATCGCCGAAACTTCAACCTGGTACTCGCCGTCGGCCATCTTGACGCCGGCGTCCGAATAGCCGTTCCACTTGAGGGCGTTGTCGCCCGCCGTCGTGTCGGCGTCCGAGCGCGCGACGAGCTGGCCGTCCTTGTTGTAGATGCTGACGATGACGCGCGAGGCTTCTTCCGGCAGCGTGTAGGTGATGATGCCTTCGCCGCCGACCAGCGAAACCTTGTCGCCGGTCAGTTCGACCGTCTTGCCGATGTAGTTCACGGCGTTGGCCGACTGCGAGGTCTGCTGCATCGAGATCAGCGTCTCGAGATTCTGGTTCTGCCGGATCGACTGTTCGACCGACGAGAACTGCACCAGCTGCGAGGTGAACTGGGTCGAGTCCATCGGCGACAGCGGATCCTGGTTCTGCAGCTGCGTGGTGAGCAGCTTCAGGAACGTGTCGAAGTTCTTGCCGAACGTCGCCTGCGCGGCAGCCGTGGTCGAGCTGCTGCTGGCGGCCGAACCGGTGGTCTTGTTGGTTCCGCCGGCGGTCTGGGTGGCGAGGAGGGAGGACGACATGGCTGGTTCTCCGTTGCGTTCGGATCAGGCGTTGAGGTCGATGCGGCCGTTGCCGGCGCGCGGACGGACATAGCCGGCCGCGACCGCGGAAGCGGCGCCGTCGGTTTCTTCGCCGTTGTTGCGGCGGTTGGCGAACTGGGCGCCCATGTCGCGGAAGGCCTGGGCGTTCTCGCGGTTGTCGCCGCGCAGCGAGAAGTTCAGCCCGCCGGAGTCGGCGCGAAGGCCGGCCTCGGAGAGCGCGTTTTCGAGCTGGCGGGAGTCGTTCTTCAGCAGCTCGAGCGTGTGCTGGCGGTCGGCCGCGAAGGCCGCGCGCAGCGAACCGTCGGCGGCGATATCGAGCTTGATGTCGATGCGGCCGAGCTCGAGCGGGTTGAGACGGATGCTGATTTGGTCGAGACCGTCAGCCACCGCCTTGCGGATGTGGACTGCGACCTGTTCGTGCGGCGGCACGAGCGGGGTGCGGGCGACGGGCTTGGGTTCTTCGGTTGCCTGTGCGGCGCGCGCTGAGTCGAGATTCTGCGCGAAGAGGTTCGTCGGCTCGGTGTTCTTGACCGGGGCCTTGACGTCATCCACTTCGACCGGCGCACGCGCGGCGAGCGTCGTGTCGAGCGAGGCGTTGTCGTTGCTGACGACGGCCTGGACCGCGAACGCGGTGACCGGTGCGACCGGCGCGGCAATGGCGGTCGGCTGCGCGATCGTGACGATCAGCTTGCCTTCCTTCGCGTCGGCATCGGCCTTGACCGCTTCCTTGCCGGCTTCCGCTGCGGGGAGGGCGGCGGTCGCGGCGGCGTTGCGCAGCATGAAGTCGGCATAGTCTTCGGTCGTCGGTTCCGCGTGCTTGGCGGTTTCGGCGAGTGTGGAAGTGGGGAGGGCGATCTGCGCTGAGGCGGCGGCCTTCGTCTCGGTGGCGGCCTTCACGTCGGCAGCGGTCTTGGCATCGCCATCGACGGGCTTCGCGGCGGCGACGGGTGCGGCCTTGGCGGCGGCGGGTGCATCGCCTTCGGCGGCTTCCGCCTCGGCTTCGGGCGCGGCCTGGGTCTCGACGACGGGGGCCACCGGTACGGCGACCGGTTCCGGCGTGTCGAGTTTCACGACCACGAGAGCCGCGACGGGCTCGGCCGGCGCGACTTCGGCCGACGCGGCGAGTGCCACAACGGCTGCATCGGCAACGGCTGCATCGGCAGCGGCCTTTTCTTCGGCAACGGCGGCGGGAACGGGCGCATCGGCGGGGGCGGCCTTCTTGGCGGCTTCGGCGAGCTTGCTGTCTTCGGCGCTGTCGGCCTGTTCGACCGGCAGGGGCTTTTCGGAAACGCCGGGCTTCTCGGAAGCTTCGGGCTTCTCGGCGGCCGCTTCCTTCTTCTGCGTGCGCTCGGGGCGGCCCTTGCGTTCGGCACGCTCTGTATGTTCGGCGCGTTCGCTGCCTTCCTTGCGCTCCGCACGATCTTCGGCTTCCGGGCGCTCGGGGCGGACCGTCTTGGCGGAATGGTCTTCTTGGCGACGCACGGCATCGGCCGCGCGCTGTGCGGGGCGATCGACGCGCGCACGCGCCGACTGGGCGTCGAGAAGATTCGAGAACCGCTTGTCGGAGGATTCCGACGGACGACGGCCTGTCGACGAACCGGACTGTTCGGAGCGGAAGAGTTGGTCGAGCGCGTTGATTTCCATTGTCGGGACTCGTTCTTCGAGTGAAGTCCCGTGGATATCAGCAAGGTCGGGGCCACTCCCCAAGCCATTGATCTAGCTTAATTCAGCGCTTCAAAACCTTCGGCAAAATCTCCTGTCGGCAGATTTCACCCGGCAGGATTTTCCCGGCACCATGCCGACCAGACGTCTCGAAGTGCGGCGGCAAGCGCCTGTGCGACCGCGGTCGGATCGCCGACCGGCGAACGGCGCATGCGCTCGCGCAGCGACGCCCTATATGTCGCGAGAGCCTGGCGATCGCCTGCAAGTTCGACCGCGCGGCTTACATAGGTCCCGATCGTGCCGGCGACGAGTTCGGGGCAGCCGATGCGGCCGATCAGCGACGCGGCGACCCGTCCGGCCGATGTCGTGCCGCGCAAGGCGACGACCGGAACGCCCATTGCCAGCGCCTCGCATGTCGTCGTCACGCCGTTGTACGGGAACGGATCGAGGGCGATGTCGATCATGCCATAGAGTGCCAGATGGCCGCGCGGGTCGGGTACGCGGACGAGGGCTTCGATGCGCGAAGGATCGACGCCGCGTGCGGCGAAAGCGGCATGCATCGCGTCGCGCGCGGCGGGATCGGCCATCGCCTTGTTCTTGAGGACGAGCCGCGCGTCCGGCACGCGACGCAGGATCTCTGCCCAAGCGGCCAGGCATTCGGGCGAATGCTTCGGCCAGTTGTTGAACGACCCGAAGACGATGCCGGCCCCGCCGCGCGACGCCACGTCGGGCGCGCCATCGAGCAGGCGATAGGCGTGGAAGCCCGACGCCAGGCGAAGCGGACGTTCGCTTTGCGCATCGTATGTCTCTTCTTCCGGCGGATCGACCACCGCATCCGTGATGCGCCAGTCGATCGCGTCGACGCCGGTGATTTCGGGATAGCCGAGCCAGCTCGCCTGCACAGGGGCCGCGCGATGCGCGAAGATGCCGAGCCGGCTGCCGGCCGTATGGCCGGCAAGATCGATTAGGATGTCGATCCGCGCGGCGCGGATCGCTTCGGCGAGGTCGGCATCGCCGACGCCGACGGTGGGATGCCAGCCTTCGACCGACGCGCGGATGCGCGCGGAGATCGGGTCTTCCGCCGAAACTTCGGCGAATGCGTGGAACTCGATCGAGGTCCTGTCGATGGCTTCGAGGACAGGCAGCAGGAACCACGCGACCGAGTGCGAGCGCAGGTCCGGCGACACCAGGCCGACACGCAGGCGCTTGGCGACGTCGCGCGGGTTGGCGAACTTGCCGGACGACGCGGCCAATCCACGCGGGGCGTGCGCGCGCGCCCATTCGCGCGCGGCCTGGCACATTGAAGCCCGCGTCGTCGTCGGCAGGAAATTGAGCGCGTAGAGCGCGTTCGAGCCTGCGCGCGGATCGTCCGCGTTCGCGCGCCAGAGATCGACAGCGGCGCCGACTTCGCCGGCATCGAACAGGCAGGCGGCGAGGTTCGTGCGTGCGGCCGTGTCGTCCGGCGCAATCGCCAGCGCCCGCCTGCAGCATTCGGCGGCTTCTCCAAGCATGCCTTCTTCGGACAGCACGGCGGCTAGGTTCGCAAGTGTCGTCGCGTTGCCGGGATCGCACGACACCGCGCGCCTCAGCGCTTCGACGGCGCCGCGCGTGTCGCCGGTGGCGCGTCGCGCGTTGCCGAGATTGGCGACGAGCGGGCCCCACGCGGCACCGGCGGCCGCGCGCTCGAGCACGGCAAGCGCCTCGCCGGCCGATCCGGTATCGAGCAGGGCGGCACCCAGCCCGTTCAGCGTCGGCAGGTCGTCGGGCAGCTGCCGGGCGGCCCGGCGATAGGCGGGCAGGGCACCGGCCGCGTCGCCGCGTGCATGCCGGGCAAGTGCGAGCCCGCGGAAGGCGGCGCCGTCGTCCGGGTTCGCGGCGGCGAGTGCGGCGTACTCGATCTCGGCGCGCGCGTTGTCGCCCGCGGCAAGGCACGCGCCTGCAAGCAGCGGGCGGATCTGCGGGGCGATTGCGGGCACGAGCCGGCCGGCCATGTCGAACGCGGCGATCGCGGCGGCGTTGTCGCCGAGTGCCGCTTCGACGAGACCGAGATTTGCGTAATAGGCGCCGACGGTCGGGGCAATCGTGATCGCCCGGCGGATCAGCTCGCGCCCTTCAGCCGAGCGGTTCTGCTGATGGCGAAGGACGCCCAGAAGGTGCAGCGCTTCGCAATCCTGCGGTTGTCCCGCGAGATGCCCGGCGTAGCCAAGCTCGGCCTGTTCGAGGCGACCGGCCTGATGGTGGGCGAGCGCCTGCTGGAGCTGGGAATCGGCCATTTCGATCCGAGCTTAACGCCCCGGGGTTCGTTCGCGAATTGCGGCGTGCAAGCGGATATGGACTGGATTAAACTATCCGTTAATAATTCGGCGCATAGTGTTTGCGACGATTCGCGCAAGCCCGCGCCGGCGACGGGCCCGGTTTCCCCGAGGGAGCAGTTATGAGCGGTTATCAAGCCTACGGTCGGGCGCAGAACACGACGGAAAGCCCGCGTTCCACGGAATACCGGCTTCTTGCGCAGGTCTGCGGCGCGCTGACCCGGGCCCGCGACGGCAAACGCGGCACCTCCGAATTCGTCGATGCGCTGCTGTGGAACAAGAAGGTGTGGGACGCCTTCATCATCGATCTGTCCAGCGAAGGCAACCAGCTTCCGAAAGAGTTGCGGGCGCAGATCATCGGTCTGGGCCTCTGGGTTGGTCGCGAGACGATCCAGGTGCTCGACGGCACCGGCGACATCGACGCACTGATCAACGTCAACCGGACGATCATGGAAGGTCTCGCACCCCAGCCGAGTGCGGCCGGTGCGCGTCCTGCCCCGGCCCCCGCACCGGGTGCCAAGCCGGTCGGGTCGGGCCTTTCCGTCTCGGGCTGATCGCCCGCCATTTCCCGCGTTCAGAGGCCGCCGTCGCATCCGCGCCGGCGGCCTTTTCGTTTCCGGCAGCCGGCAATTTCTGCCGGGTCGAACATGCCGGGAAGGGCATTTCGGTCACGCGGCCGTCCGGCCTACATATGAAATATTAATTCAATATCAGATAGTTGATTGACCTCCGCCCGTGGCACAGCGGTTGCGAATGTCATCCGGAACGGGATCGAATCGTATCGGGACCGAACCGGAGCCAAACAGATGTCGTTGTCCGCCGCACTCAACTCCTCGCTCAGCTCTCTGCTCACCCTGCAGCAGCAGACGCGCCTGGTTTCGGCGAACGTCGCGAACGCGCAGTCGCCGGAGTACACGCGCAAGATCGCCAACCTGACGACCCCGGCGATCGGCGGCCTTCCGACCGGCGTGAACATCGCCTCGATCACCCGCACGGTGAACATCACGCTGCAGAACGACCTGCTCGGCCGCACGTCGGACTCTGCGGCGGACGCGGTCAAGGCAACCTATCTCGAGCGCATCGGCAACCTTCTCGACGTCGACCAGGACAAGCCGGCGCTTTCCGAGCGGCTGCAGGCCTTCCAGCAGGCCTGGACGGACTTCGAAGCGAGCCCGGAAAACGCGAACCTGTCGCGCAACATCGTCATCCAGGGCCAGCAGCTGGCCACCGCGATCAACCAGCTTTCCTCGACCCCGCCGCAGATCGACAGCCAGATTCTCGCCGACATCGGCGCGAACCTGACGACGATGAACAACCTGATCAACCAGGCGTACTCGATCAATACGCAGCTGATCAGCCAGTCCTCGACCGGCCAGCCGGTCGGCGACCTGCAGGACCAGATGGACTCGATCGTGCGCCAGATGGCGAAGATCTCGAAGGTCCAGATCCTCGGGACGGGCACGGCGGCGATCCAGATCATCACGTCGGGCGGCCAGACGCTGGTTGCCGGCAACGTGCCTCCGCAGTTCAGCTTCAATGCCACGACCAACCAGGTCCAGGTCACGACGAACGGCGTCTCGACTGCCGTGCAGTCGACGGCCTTCCAGTCCGGCCAGCTCGACGCGCTGCTCAAGCTGCGCGCCGGCTACGCCGACAGCACGACCTTCTCGCAGACCGTCATGACGTCGTCGGTCTCGGCGGACGGCATGCTGCGCAAGTTCGTCAACCAGCTCGACCAGATCGCCAACCAGGTCGCCTCGGTCGTCAACAACGCCTACAACACCAGCAACTCGTTCGGCACCGAGCTTGCCGCCAATTTCTTCACCTTCTCGACGCTGGCTCTCCCGCCGGCGACGACGGTCGCGACCGCAATCACGAACGGCACCGCGACGGCAGCCACGACCGGCGGCACCCTGACGGACGGTGCGGCCGCCTTCGCGGCGATGGCGCCGACGCCGACGCTCTACTACCGCGTCTCGATCACGGCAGGGCAGGGCGTGGGTTCGTCGGCGATCATCACGGCGAACACCGCGACGACGATCACCGCCCCCGGCCTCGCGCCGACCGACGCCACCAGCCGCTACGAGATCCAGTCCGTCACCGGTCCGCTGATGACCGGCACGACGACGGCATCGACCACGACGACTCTGACGGACGCGAACAATACCTGGACCGTCAACCAGTTCGCGCCGACGGCGTCGGGCGTGGCCTACCAGGTGCGCATCCTGACGGGTACGGGTGCCGGCCAGGTCGGCCGCATCGCCAGCAACACCGCCAACCAGCTGACGCTGACGCCGGGCTTCACGACCGCTCCGGGCGTGGGCAGCACCTACATCATCGAGCCGGCGCTGGGGAACCTGCCGACCGTCTCGTCGATGCTCCAGGTCAACCCAAGCCTCACGGGCGGCACCACGAGCGTGATGCGCTCGTCGGCCTCGAACGTGACGCAGGCGCTGAGCCTGACCGTGAACGGCGCCTTCGATCCGATCCCGCTCGCCGCCGCGTCGGCCGCCTCGCTCAACAACACGGGCATCATCTCGGGCACGCTGACGATCGCCAACACGATGGCGTCGGTCGTCTCGTACACCGCCCAGAGCGTCGCCACCGCGGACAAGAACTCCGCCGACAGCGACCGGCTCCGCCACCAGACCGACCAGACCTTCCGCAACGCGGTCGGCGTGTCGGTCGACACGGAAATGTCGCAGCTCGTCGTGCTGCAGAATGCCTATCAGGCATCGGCGCAGGTCCTCCAGACCGTGCGGTCGATGTTTGACACACTGATCAACCTGGGAAGGAACTAAGCCATGGCCGGTTCCGTTAGCGCCGTCGCGAACTACGCGCAGCTTCTCGACATCCAGCGCTCGCTGTTCGGACAGCAGCGCGAGCTTTTCGGGCTGCAGCAGGAACTCTCGACGGGCCGTCGCCGCGACGGTCTGGTCGGCATCGCGGCGGTGGGCCTGCAGCAGCAGGGTCTCGCCTCGGACGCGATCCGCATCCAGCAGTACAAGCAGACGTCGGTGCAGTCGAACATCTACCTGCGCGCGATCGACTCCGCGACGTACCGCACCGACCTCTATGCCAAGTCGCTCGACGGTCTCAACACCATCGCCAAGGACATGAAGGCCGAGCTGATCAAGACGAAGAGCCTCGGGCCGCAGGCCTATGCGGCGCAGTACGGCCTCGTCAACGGCGCGCTCAACCGCATCGAATCGATCCTCAGCCAGACCGACGGCCAGCGCAACCTGTTCGCCGGCTCGGCCTACGCGACGCGCCCCGTCGTGGCGATCGCCAATCTCGACGCTTCGCCACCAAGCGTGCTGCCGGCCTTCGCCGGCTTCACGGGCGCGCCCGGCAACGGCCCGCCGCGCGGCGACTTCGCCGCCAACGCGGCCGGCACGACGACGACCGTCGTGACCGCGACCACGTTCCCGGCCGCCGCCGTTGGCCAGAACATTCGCTTCACGAGCGGTGCGAACCAGAACTTCCAGGCGCAGATCACCTCGGTCCTGCCCGCGGGCACGCTGACCTTCTCGCCGGCCGCACCCGCCGCGACGGCCGCTGCCGACAGCTTTGCCGTGCCGTACATGGCGGTGCAGACGAGCAATGCCCTGCCGGTGACGCTCCAGTTCCGTTCCGACAGTGCCACGGTCGCCACCGACGTGGCGCCGGGCTACATCTCGGCTTCGCTGCGCACGACGCTGACGACGACGGCCGGCGAATCGATCAACGCCAAGCCGACCGTGTTCATCGACGACCAGCTCAAGCTCGATTACGGCATCACGGCTGCCGACCCGGCGCTGCAGAACCTGATCAACGGCCTGCGCAACTACAAGCTTGCGCTTGGTCAGGCGATCAACTTCAACGCCGCGATCGTGCCGCCGGCCGTCCAGCAGGACATCAGCCGCGTCAACGCGTCGATCCCGTATCTCGACCAGGCCGAGGCGCAGATCAACAAGGCGCTGCTCGACGTGGCGGCGCTGGAAGGCGTCAACGGCGGCCGGCAGAACCAGCTCGTCCAGATCCGCAACAAGCATCTCGACGTCATCAATGCCTCGGACGTCGGCGCCACGAAGATCGAGTCCGTGGACATCGGCGAGGTATCGACCCGCATCAAGGGTATCCAGACCTCGCTGGAAGCCAGCTACATCACCACGCGGCAGATCCTCGACCTGTCGCTCGTCAAGTACATGCGCTGATCAAACGCGGGCGCTGAACAAGAAGACGTTCAGCGCCCTTTTTTGTGCTCGTAAATACAACTGTAAGTATAAAATACACACACCGAAATTGAAGTGAAGTGGGAGCAAGTCAGCCAAAGATCGCATCCTGAAATACAATCATAAGTACAAAATACACACTGAACAAGAATGTTCAGAACCTGCAACAAGGAGTACCGAAGCCATGACGACCATCGCAATGAACTCCGCGATCAGCGGCCTGAGCTCGTTCCAGACCGCGATCAACTATATTTCCGACAACGTCGCCAACTCGCAGACGACCGGATTCAGGCGCATCGACGCGAACTTCTCGAGCTTCATCTCGACGTCCTCGCAGCGCTTCTTCAGCCCTGGCGGCGTCACCTCGCGCCCGACCTTCATCAACGAACTGCAAGGGGCGATCGTCCAGAACGCCTCGCCGACCGCCATCGCGATCGCGGGTGCGGGCTGGCTCCCCGTGCAGGACGGCACCAGCACGGCCGGCGGCCTGACGGGCAACAGCATCACGCAGTTCACCCGCCGCGGCGACTTCTCGCTCGACCAGAACAGCTTCCTGGTCAACGGTGCGGGCAAGTTCCTGTTCGCGCGCTCGGTGCCGCGTCCCACGACCGCGGTGCCCAACCCGTCGCCCAACTCGGGTCCGCTGGTCGCCGTGCAGATCAACCAGAGCCAGCTTCCCGCACTCGCCACGACGATCGCGCAATACGCCGCGAACCTGCCGGCCAACGCCGCACCCAACACGGTCTATAACGGCGGCACGATCACCGTGACCGACGCCAACGGTGCGGCACGTCCGTTCTCGGTCACCTGGTACAACCGCACCACGACCGGCGGCGTTCTGCCCGGCCTTGCGGCCGGCCCCACGACCGGTACGAACCCCATCGCCGCGTCTGCCGCCGCCACGGTCCCGCAGTGGCGAGCGGTCATCACCGCGCCGACCAGCTCGGCCAACGGTCCGGAGAGTCTCGTGGTCGACTACACGTTCGGCACCACGGTCGGCGTCGATGCCGGCCTGCTGACCGGCATCGGTCCGATCCAGTCGACCAACGGTGCCACACTCAACGCCGCCACGTCGGGTACCGACGGCCGCCTTGTCGTGAGCTACAGCGCCCCGAGCCTGGCCGCGGCACCCGCGCAGGTCGTCAATGTCGAGTTCGGCACGCCCAATCCGGCAAGCCCGACCACGGCATCGACCCTGTCCACGCCGGGCGGCACGTCGCAGTTCGGCGGCACGTCGATCTCGATCTCGAAGGTCACCGCCAACGGCTACTCGGCCGGCACGTATAACGGCGTGGGCATCGATACGTCGGGGAACGTCTATACGAGCTATACGAACGGGCAGCGGCTGGTGCAGTACCAGATCGCGCTCGGCACGTTCAACAACCCGCGCGGTCTGGTGCGGCAGAACGGCGAGGCGTTCCTCGACGATCCGACGGCCGGTTTCATCGGCTTCAACGCTTCGCAGCAGGGCGGAGCGGGGGGCGTCAACCCGAACAGCATCGAGAACTCGAACGTCGACATCGGCGCCGAGTTCACGAAGATGATCGTGGCCCAGAGATCCTATTCGGCGAGCGCACGTGTCATCACGACGGCCGACGAGATGCTGCAGGACATCGTGAACCTGAAGCGCTGATCGTCGACGCAACTTCAATTCCGCAAACTCGAGGGCCGGCGTGCGTCGCCGGCCCTTTTTTTGTTCTGCCCGGCGCGCAAAGCAGCTTCTGCCGGGGCGAGGAATTTGCTGCCGGTTCTAGGGAGAAATTATTGCCTAGCGGTATGGTTTATTTTTAATTAACCAATACTATCCAATTGTAATCATGTGTATTTTTTGGACAAACCCGTCTGGCACCCGCATTGCTCTTAAGTCATACATCCGCCGAAAGGCATCCATTTCCACACGACGAATTTCAAACGAAGACAATAGAGGGGGTCCGGCAACCATGGCTACCGTAGCAATGAACTCCGCGATCAGCGGCCTGAACTCGTTCCAGACCGCGATCAACTATATTTCCGACAACGTCGCCAACTCGCAGACCGCCGGATTCAAGCGCATCGACGCGAACTTCTCGAGCTTCGTCTCGACGTCGTCGCAGCGCTTCTTCAATCCCGGCGGCGTGACCGCGCGTCCGCAGTTCGTCAACGACCTGCAGGGCACGATCATCCAGAACGCCTCGCCGACCGCCATCGCGATCGCGGGTGCGGGCTGGCTCCCCGTGCAGGACGGCGTGACGTCGGCCGGCGGCTTCACCGGCAACAACATCACGCAGTACACGCGCCGCGGCGACTTCTCGCTCGACCAGAACAGCTTCATGGTCAACGGTGCGGGCAAGTTCCTGTTCGCGCGCTCGGTGCCGCGTCCCACGACCGCGGTGCCCAACCCGTCGCCCAACCAGGGTCCGCTGGTCGCCGTTCAGATCAACCAGAGCCAGCTTCCCGCACTCGCCACGACGATCGGCCAGTACGCCGCGAACCTGCCGGCCAACGCGTCGCCGGGCACGGTCTACAACGGCGGCACGATCACCGTGACCGACGCCAACGGTGCGGCACGCCCGTTCTCTGTCACCTGGTACAACCGCTCCACCGCCGGCGGCACGCTGCCGGGCCTCGCGGCCAGCACCTCAACCGGTACGGCAGCCATTGCCGCCTCGGCGGCTGCCACGGTCCCGCAGTGGCGTGCGGTCCTCACCGCGCCGACCAGCTCGGCCAACAGTGCGGAAAGTCTCGTGGTCGACTTCACCTTCGGCACGACGGTCGGCACCAACGCCGGCCTGCTGACCGGCATCGGCCCGATCCAAACGACCAACGCCGCCACGCTGTCGGCCGCCACGTCGGGCACCGACGGCCGCCTCGTGGTCAGCTACAGCGCGCCCGGCCTTGCGGCCGCTCCGGTGCAGTCGATCAACGTCGAGTTCGGCACGCCCAACACGTCGAGCCCGACCACGGCGTCGACCCTGTCCACGCCGGGCGGCACGTCGCAGTTCGGCGGCACGTCGATCTCGATCTCGAACGTCACGGCCAACGGCTACTCGGCCGGCACGTTCAACGGTACCGGCATCGACACGTCGGGGAACATCTACACGACGTATACGAACGGCCAGCGCCTGATCCAGTACCAGATCGCGCTCGGCACGTTCAACAACCCGAAGGGCCTGGTGCGGCAGAACGGCGAGGCGTTCCTCGACGATCCGGCCGCGGGCTTCATCGGCCTCAACGCGTCCCAGCAGGGCGGTGCCGGCGGCATCAACCCGAACAGCCTCGAGAACTCGAACGTCGATATCGGCGCCGAGTTCACGAAGATGATCGTGGCCCAGCGCTCCTACTCGGCCAACGCGCGCATGATCACGACCGCCGACGAAATGCTCCAGGAAGTCGTGAACCTGAAGCGCTGATCGTCGACGCAGTTCCGGCTCCGCAACTCGAAGGCCGGCGACGCGAAAGCGTCGCCGGCCATTTTTTATGGGCGCCGCCGGTAGTGGTAGGCGTAGACCTCGCGGAAGCCGAGCCGCGCATAGAGTGCCAGCGCCGGCGCGTTGCCGCCGGTCACCTGAAGATAGGCGTGCCGTGCGCCCTGCGCGCGGCCCCACTGCATCAGCGACGCGATGACGCGCGCCGCGTGCCCGGCACGGCGCGCCGCGGGCACGGTCAGCATCTCGAATATCCCCAGCTCGCCCGCTTCGGCCACGCCCATGCCGAACGCGCAGGGGGTGCCGCCCGGCCCGTCGACGCGCGCGAAGGCCGCGGGCGGCACGAGCTTGCCCAGCATCTCGCCGAGCGTCGACACGTCGGCGGGCCGCGCACCGGTCGCCTTGCCGAACGCGCCGAGCCAGACGGGCAGGGGCGAAGACGAAAGTTCGACCCCGTCGGCCGACGCGGCGGCGTCGCCAAGGGGTGCCCGCATCACGAGGCTCGGGTCGATGCGCGCATAGCCGCGCTCGGCGAGTGCGGCGTCGAGGCCGGGTTCCGCCAGTGGCGTGATCCGGAAGATCGGCGGCAGGTCGTGGCGGCGATAGAGCCCTTCGGCATGCGCGATGCGCGCGTCGAGCGGCGTTTCGCATGGCCAGAGGGCATTCACCGAATTCGCACGCTTGGTGTGGCCGCGCGCGAACCGCAGGATCCAGCCGTCATGGACGAGTGTCTGCAGGGCAGGCCACGCGTTGAAGGCGCGGCACTCCAGGCTCCGGATCGTGTCGAGCGGCGTTTCTTCCATTCCGAATCCCCAAGGGCGCGATACACTCGACGCCGCACGCCATGTCTACCGCTTCGACCGATTCCGCCGCAATGCTTGCCGCCGCCAACCGCGCCGCCGTCGCCGGCAATGCGCAGGCGGCGATCGGGCTCTATCGCACGCTCGTCGCGCGCAAGGGAGCACCCCTCGCGGCACACGTGAACCTCGCGGCCACGCTGCTCGCGGTCCGCGACCTCGATGCAGCCGCTGTGGCCGCTTCGGCGGCCGTCGCCGCGTTCCCGAATTCGCCTGACGCGCATGCCGTTCATGGCGAGGTGGCGCTGGCTGCCGGCTTGCCCGTGCGCGCGGCCGCTTCGTTCGAACGCGCGCTGTCGATTGCCCCACCCACGACGGGCCGGCTCAACAATCTGGCCCTCGCGTTCCAGGGGCAGGGGCGCATCGCCGATGCGCTCGCAGCACACGCGAAAGCACGGGTACTCGCACCGGGCGACACGGTCGTGGCATCCAATGCGCTGATGTGCGCGCAGTACGATCCGCCGGGCGATCCGGCCGAAGCGCTGGCGCATGCGAAAGCCTGGCCCGGACCGCGCGGTGCGGCACGTCCGGCCATCCGCGACCGTGATCCCGCACGGCGCTTGCGTGTGGGCTACGTGTCGCCCGATTTCTGCAGCCATTCGTGCAGCTATTTCCTCGTCCCGCTGCTGGCCGGACACGACCGCAATGCGGTCGATATCCATGCCTATAGCGACGTGCCCGCGCCCGACGGCGTGACGGCGGCGTTCCGCAACCTCGTCGGCGCGAACTGGCGGGAAACCGCCGGGCTCGACGATTCCGCCTTCGCCGCGCGCGTGCGCGCCGACGCGATCGACATTCTCGTCGACTGCGCGGGTCACACGCAGGGCAACCGGCTTGCGGCGTTCGCGACGCGCCCGGCCCCGGTCCAGACGACCTGGCTCGGCTATCCGGGGACCACCGGGCTCGATGCGTTCGACGCGCGGATCGTCGACGCGATCAGCGATCCGCCGGGCGACGCGGACGGCCATGCGAGCGAACCGCTGGCGCGCATCGAAGGCGGGTTCCTCGCCTACATGCCGCCACCCTTCGCCCCGCCGGTCGCCCCGCTGCCGATGATCGCGAAGGGCCATCCGACATTCGGGTCGTTCAACAACCTGCCGAAGGTCACGGCGCGCACGCTCGATCTGTGGGCGGGGGCACTGCGTGCCGTGCCGGGTGCGCGGATGGTCGTCAAGGCGCGCGGGCTCGACGAGCCGGATCTGCGCGGGCGGCTCGTCGACGGATTCGTCGCGCGCGGCATCGCGGCCGACCGGATCGAACCCGTCGGTTTCGTCGGCGCGG
Organism: Tagaea sp.; assembly: GCA_965279565.1. GTDB lineage: Bacteria > Pseudomonadota > Alphaproteobacteria > CACIAM-22H2 > CACIAM-22H2 > Tagaea. The sequence continues at coordinate 2,823,210 of OZ257249.1, forward strand.
TCCAGGACCACATCGCGCGCTATGCCGCCATCGACGTGGCGCTCGACACCGTTCCCTACAACGGCACGACGACGACGTGCGAGGCGCTGTGGATGGGCGTGCCCGTCGTGGCGCTGGCCGGCGACCGGCATGCCGCGCGCGTCGGCGCGTCGCTGCTCGGCCATCTCGGGGCGAGCGACTGGGTGGCGCGCGATGCGGACGCTTTCGCATCGATCGCCGCCGGGCTCGTCGCGGATGCCGGCAGGCTTGCGGCGATCCGGGCCGGGTTGCGCGCGCGGATGGCGGGGTCCGCCCTGTGCGCCGGCGTACGTCTCGCGCGCGGTTTCGAGGCGCTCTATCGTCGTCTCTGGCAGCGGGTTGTAACTCCGCCCGCGATGGTATAATCGACCCTCTGCCGTCCTCCCGTTCCGCCTTCCAAGGATCCTCGATGCCTCTCGTCCTGCGTCTCAACCCCGGCGAAAAGATCATCATCAACGGGGTGGTCATCGAAAACACCGGGGGCCTCGCCATGCTGGCCATCCGGAACCGCGGCAACATCCTGCGGCAGAAGGATATTCTCCAGCTCGAAGAGGCCGCCACGCCGGCCATGCGCGTCTATTACACGCTGCAGTGCGTCTACCTGTTCCCGGACGAGGCGAAGGTCTATTCGGACGCGTTGCGACAGTTCCTGACCGACTTCGAGTTGGCCGCACCCACCTCCAAGCCGCTCATCGACGCGCTGCGCGTCCGGCTCGACAAGGGGGAGCTCTACCCCGGCCTGAAGGACGCGAAGCGACTTATCAAGTTCGAGTGGGATCTCCTTGGAACAACTACGGAAAGAGCCCGCCAACTCCTGCTCGGCAGCGACGGCCCGAAGAAGCGGGGCAAGGTCAGCGAACAGGTTCAGGAGGAGAGTGAAGTCGACTGATTAATTGAATTTTAGATATTTTAAGTAATAATTTTTCTAAGTTTACATTGATCTTGTCCGGGCGGGCGTTGCGTGCCATAGTTCAGGCCTTGCAATGCCGAGAACGGCATTAAGGAGAGTGTCATGGCGGGATCGATTTCAAGCGGTCTGCCGGCCGTTGTTGCGTGGAAGCAGCTCCAGAAGACGGGCGATGCCGCGCAGGAAAAGTGGTCGAAGCAGGCCAGCGTCCAGCAGAAGATTGCGTACGCGAAAGACGTCGTCGCGAAGGCGAAGGACGTCGACGAGCTTCTGAACAACCGCAAATTCATGGAATTCGCGCTGTCGGCCTTCGGGCTGGAGAGCGAGATCGACAAGAAGGGCCTTCTCAAGAAGGTCCTGATGTCGGATCTCAACAACATCGACTCCCTCGCGAACCGGATGAACGACGCGCGCTACCAGGACATGACGCGTACCCTGCGGTTCAAGGATTTCGGGGTCGAGGGGCCGCGCACGCCGGGCGTCATGGACGGCCTCGCCGCGCGCTACATCAAGAACGAGTTCGAGAAGTCGCAGGGCAACGCCAGCCCGGGCCTGCGCGAGGCGCTCTACTTCAAGGAGAACGCCTCGAAGATCAACAGTCCGTGGGCGATCCTCGGCGACAAGGTGCTGCGCGAGGTCGTCACGACGACGCTCGGCATCCCGAAGGAACTGGCGATCCAGGGCGTGGAAGCGCAGGCGGCCTATCTGACCAGCAAGGTCGACATCGAGAAGTTCAAGGACAAGCGCTTCGTCGAGACCTTCATCCAGCGCTACCTGACGACACGCGATCAGGAGACGGCGACGTCGAACGGGGCCGGGGCGGGGATGTATAGCGGCCTGCTCCAGCTCGTCAGTGCCGGTGGCACCTCGGACATGAGCGGCATCCTCGATCTGATGCAGGGGCTCGGCCAGCGCCGGTACTAGGAACGTCCTGCCGGCATGGTAGGATAAGCAACTGGTTGGGCGATTCGCGCACGACCGGATTCGTGTGCGCGCAATCGGGAGTACGGGAAAATGTCGAACGATTCGTCGGATGATTCCAAATTCAACGTCACGAGCACCGACCAGGAGCGCCTGGCCGCGATGCGCGTCATCGCCGACGCGATGGAAGAAGGCATGCGCCAGGGCCTGCACCGCGACGCGCTGACGGTGGCATGCTTCACGGTCGTCCTGCAGATGCTCGTCGACGTCTATGGCCGCGAAGCGGTCCACTCGCTCGTTTCCGACATGGCGCCGCGCGTCACCGCCGGCGATTTCGGCTGAGACGGCTTCGGTTCAGCCCGCGGCCAGCACGATAAGGCCCGGGATCGGCTTGCCGTCTTCGGCCCGCGGGGATTCCACGCGCCACTGCAGCGGGGACAGTCCCGCCGCCGCGACCGCCCGCTCGACATAGGCGCGCGCGTGCGCGTAGCGCCCCGACGGGCGCACGACCCAGTCGCCCGTCTCCTCCGGCAGCATCGTTTCGGTCGAGAACACGATATGGCCCGGCCCGCGCAGGGCCGCGCGCGCGGTGGCGAGCGCTTCGTCGATCACGCCGAAATAGCAGAACACATCGGCCGCCACGATCAGGTCGTAGGATTTCCGGTGAGCCGAAAGGTCGGCGACGAGTTCGCCCACGCGCAGCTCGTCGTAGATCGAGCGGTCGAGCGCGCGCTGGAGCATGCCCTGCGACAGGTCCACGCCTTCCAGCCGCTTGGCCCACGGCCGCAGGACGAGGCCGGCCAGGCCGGTTCCGCAGCCGGCATCGAGGATCGCGAAGCGCGGCTCCGGCTTGCCCCACTGCGTCTCGAGCATCTCGCGGATCCCGGCGGGCGCGCTGTAGCCGACCGACGCGAGCGTTTCGTCGAACGTCGCGGCGAACAGGTCGAAGGCGCCGCGCACATAGCCGTCCTCGGCGCGCGGTGGGGCGGACTGGCCGGCGAGGGCGGCGGCCCAGTGGCGCGCGGTCGGGCTGTCGGGGTGTGCGATGAGCCAGTCGCGCGCGCGCGTGGCCGCTTCGTCGCGCCGTCCGGCCACGTGCAGCGCGTAGATCGCCGTGCCGTAGTTCGAATGGACGTGCGGATGGCCGGGGGCGGCCGCGAGCGCCTTCAGATAGAGATCGATCGCCGCATCGAGATTGCCGCGGCGCTGCTCGAGATTGGCGAGGTTGTTGAACGCGTCGGCACCGGCCGGATCGAGTGCGATCGCGCGCCGGTAGGCTTCGGCCGCGTCGTCGGGCCGGTCGAGTGCGGACAGGGCCGCCGCCCGGTTGGCGTGCGCGGCCGCATGGCCGGGCAGGATTTCGATCGCGCGCGCCGCCGCGACGAGCGCTTCGGCGGGCCGGCCGACCGAGATCAGCGCCGCCGCCCGGTTGGCTTCGAAATGCGCGTTGCCGGGCACCAGCGCACAGGCACGCTCGATCTTTTTCAGCGCGGCGTCGTGGTCGCCGTGCGCGCGGTCGACCAGACCCGACAGGTGGAGCGCGTCGGGATGGTCGGGGCGCAGCTTGAGGGCGCGCGCATAGAGCGGGGCGGCACCGGCCACGTCGCCGATCCGGTGGCGTTCGAAGCCGGCCGCGACGAGCGCGTCGGGATTGTTGCGGGTGGGGGCAGGCGGGCGGGATTTCATGCGACCGGACCCCGGAAACGGAACCGGCGCGCAGGCCGGTCGCCGGGACCGTACCTTGCGCGCCGGGAAGTGGTCGTCCGGACGGTCAGGCCGCGGTCGCGCCGCGCAGGCCGTCCATGACGTGGCGGTTGATCGCGATCAGCATCTCCAGATCGCCGTCCGGATGGCTGTTCACGATCATGTCCGAATTCTTGTTCACGTAGGCCGCGAGGTTGATCAGCAGCACCTTCAGCTCTTTCGGGAGCTTGTTGTGCTCGTCGGCCACGTCCGTGACGAACGCGTTCCAGACGTCGCGGTTGTGGAAGATCGCATCGCACACCTGGCCGACCGACTGGGGGTCGAGCTGGGTGACCACGGCCTTCGCGTCGGTCAGCTTCTTCGTCACCAGGGACAGGAGCCGGTATTCCCGTTCGCGTTCGGACTCGGTGGCGCCGGGCGCCGATGGGTTCGGGTTCTGCACGATTCCTCCTGGGGCCGACGACTCGGGCAAAAGCCCGCTTCTCGTTTGATATTAATAGCCGAGTCGGCGCAAGCGCGCAAAACCAAAGCGCGACGGCGGCCGGCGCTACAAACGAAACGGGGGCGGCCGATGGGCCGCCCCCGTCCGTCTTTGGTGTGCTTGGTCCGTGTTTAGCGGAACAGGCCCAGCAGGACCGAAGGCTGCTGGTTGGCGATGGACAGCGACTGGATGCCGAGCTGCTGGCGGACCTGCAGCGCCTGCACCGAGGCCGAAGCCTTGCCGATGTCGGCGTCGACGATGGCGCCGAGGCCGGTCGTCGTGGCGTCGACGATCGCGTTCACGAAGTTCGACTGCAGCTGCAGCGAGCGCGTGTCCGCGGCGTTGGCGCCCAGCGACGAGGCAACCGCCTGCGAGAACGTGTTGAGCGAGGTGAGTGCGAGCGTGGCCGCCGAAGCCGACGTGACCGAAGAGGCCGCGAAGGTCGTGAAGGCCGCGTTGACCGAGGACTGCGACTGCATCGTCAGCGTGACGGCGTTCGTGTCGGCAAGGAACGTCTTGGCGGCCGAGGCGGCCGACAGGAGGTTCGTGCCGTTGTACGAAGCCTGGCTGATGAAGTTCTGGATCTGCGAGGTCATCGCGTTGAAGTCGGCGGAGTAGATCGTGCGCTGGTTGGCGCTGATCGACCCGTCGGCCAGCTGCGTGATCTTGGCCTGCAGGTTGCCGATGAGGTTCGAGATGTTGGTCAGCGCCGCCTGGGTGACGGAGCCGAGGCCCACGCCGTTGGCGAGCGAGCCCTGCACCGCCTGGAAGGCCTGCAGGTTGCCGCGAATGCCCTGGGCGACCGAGAAGGTCGACGCGTCGTCGGCAGCGTCCGCGACCCGGTAACCGGTCTGGACCTGCTTGGAAGCGGTGTTGAGGGCCGACTGCGTGGTGCGCAGGGAGGCCAAGGCCACCATTGCGCCGACGTTGGTGTTAATCGAGTTCGACATGAACTTGTCCTTCCTCTTCTAGGGTCAGGCCCAGCGTTCTGCTGGGCTTGCCGGCGAGCCTCTGTCGTGAAGACTCTGCCCGCAAAAAGTACAGTAAGTCATCACTCGAATGTATGCTAGAAAAAAAATGTAAAATTTGAGTTAATTCTAGAATAATTGTTTCCGGTGCACTCGGCGCGCGTGCTCTGCGCGGCCGTCGGGACAGATGATGCCAGATTCCGATATCTCGGCTATGCTCCGGCAATGGAAGGGATTTCGACGATTCTGGCAGCCGCCATCGGGCATCATCAGGCCGGCCGTTTCGAAGATGCGGTATCCCAATACGAGAAGCTTGTCGCGTCCGGCATCCGGGTGCCCATACTTTTTCAGTCGCTCGGTGCGGCGCGGCTCGCCCTCGGGCAGGCCGAAGCGGCGATTCTGGCCCTGACCGAGGCGACTCGACTCGACCCGAATTCGGCACCGGTCTTCGCCAATCTCGGACACGCGCGCGCACTCGCCGGAAAGTGGCGCGAGGCGGCCGACGCCTACGCGAAGGCCGTCGCGCTCGATGCGCGCTTCGTCGAAGCGCTCGTCGAGCAGGGCGTGTGTCTCGAACATGCGGGCGACATGGCGGCGGGCGAAGCGTGCTTCGTGCGCGCGGCGGCGCTCGACGCGCGCAACGTGCGCATCTGGGCGCTGCTCGGGCGCGCCTATCACCGGCGCCGCGCGCTCGATCTCGCGATCGACAGCTACCGGCGAGGCGTCGCCGTCAAGGACGATGCGGCCGACCTCTGGAACAATCTGGGGGCCGTGCTCCACGAGCGCGGCGCCCTCGACGAGGCGCAGAAAGCGCTTTCCCGCGCGGTGTCGCTCGCACCCGAGATGGCGCAGGCACACGCCAATCTCGGTTCGCTGCTCGCCGACCGCGACGACCGTGCCGGTGCCAAGGCCGCCTATGCGCGCGCGCTCGAATGCGATCCGGCCAATGTCGGCGCGCGGCTGGGTGCGTGCTTCGCCGAGTTGCCGATCCTCTACGATTCCGCCGAAGCGATCGATGCGGCGCGCGCGCGATACATCGCCGCCCTCGACGCGACGGTCGCCACCCTCGATCTCGATGCGCCGGGGATCGCGCAAGCCGTCGCGGCCGCGGTCGGCCAGCACCAGCCTTTCTTCCTGCCCTACCAGGCACGCAACGATGTCGGGCCGCAGCGCCGCTACGGCAGCTTCGTGTGTGCCGCGATGGCGAAGACCTATCCGCAATGGGCCCGCCCGCTCGCGGTTCCGTCGCGGGGGGGCGACAGGCGCCTGCGCATCGGTTTCGTCACGGCCTATTTCCGCCGCCACTCGATCTGGAAGCTGTTCCGCGGCTGGATGGAGAATCTCGACCGCAGCCGCTTCGCCGTGCACGGCTACTGGACCGGGGCGGCCGCCGATGCCGAAACGCCGGTCGCGCGCGCGGCGTGCGAACGTTTCGTCGAAGGGCTCGGCTTCGAGGCGATGGCCGCCGCGATCGCTGCCGACGCGCCGCACGTGCTGATCTATCCCGAGATCGGCATGGACCCGGTCTCGCACAAGCTTGCCACGCTGCGGCTCGCACCGGTGCAGTGCACCACGTGGGGCCATCCTGAAACGACCGGCCTGCCGACGATGGACTGGTTCCTGACCAGCGATCTGATGGAGCCGCCGGGCGAGGAGACGCGCTACAGCGAGCGCGTGCACCGGCTGCCGAACATCTCGATCGACTACGAAGCCCCGACGGTGGCGCCGGCCGCACTCGATGCAGCGGCACTGGGACTGCGCGGAGGTGCGATGCGATATCTGTGCTGCCAGTCGATCTTCAAGTATCTGCCGCAGGACGACGACATTCTCGCGCGCATCGCCGAGCGCGTGCCTGATTCCCAGTTCGTCTTTCTCGGCCATCCGACCGCGACGAACCTGACGCAGGCGTTCAAGACGCGCGTGTCGGCCGCGTTCGCGGCGCGCGGGCTCGATCCTGCCCGCCATGTCGTCATGCTGCCGCAGCAGGACGGTCCGCATTACGCGGGCCTCAACGCGATCTCGCACCTGTTTCTTGATTCGCTGCGCTGGTCGGGCGGCAACACGACGCTCGAGGCGGTGGCGCAGGGGCTTCCCGCACTCACCTGGCCGGGCGATCTGATGCGCGGCCGGCACAGCTACGCGATCCTGAAGATGATGGGGCTCGACGAAGGGATCGCGTCCGATCCCGACGACTACGTCGCGCGTGCAGCGCGCTTCGGCACCGACCGCGCGGCGCTCGACGCCTACCGCGCGCGCACGCTCGAGCGGCGCGAACTTCTTTGGCGCGACCGCTCGTCGACGGAAGCTCTGGCTGCGTTCCTCGAACGCGTCGGCGGTGGTGCATGAGCGGGCATTACGAAGCGGGTGCGGCCTCCTTCGCCGCCGGCGATCTCGCGGCGGCTGCACGCCACTTCGCCGCCCAGCTCGAAGTCGATCCCGAGCACGTGCCCACGCTCGTCGATTACGGCGTGACGCTGTTCATGTCCGATTCGCCCGAACACGCGATCCCGCTGTTCGAGAAGGCGCTGAAGCACCTGCCGGGCAATCCGGCGATCACGGTCAATCTCGCGCGCGCGGTCGAGGCGGCGGGAAGGCCGCTTGCGGCCGAGGCGATGTGGCGCGAGACCGTCGCGCGCAGCCCGAAGGATCCGATCCCGCGCCACCATCTGGGCAAGGTGCTGCTGGCGCAGGGCCGCTACCACGAGGCGCTGACCTCGTTCGCGACGGCGGTGGAATGCGCGCAGGGACCCACGCGCGCGCTGTGCTGGCGGGCCTATCTCAACACGCAGAACTACATGGACGACGTGTCGCCCGCGCGCATCCTCGCCGAGAACATGCGCTACGCGACCGAGTTCTCGCCGCCGGGCGTCGGCCGGCCGGCCCCGCGCGATCCCGATCCGAAGCGCAAGCTGCGCATCGGCTACGTCACGTCGGACCTGCGCGCGCATTCGGTCGCGCGCAACATGCTGGGCATCTTCGCGCACCGGAACCGCGCGAACTTCGAAGCGCATGTCTATGCCGAGATCGAGCGGCCCGACAGCTTCACCGAGATCTTCCGCGGCCTGTCGGACAGCTGGGTCTCGACCGTCGGCATGGACGACGACGCGGCCGCCGCGCGCGTGCGCGCCGACGGGATCGACGTGCTGGTCCTCGTCGCGGGCCATTTCGACCGCAACCGGCTGGGCATCCTGCTGCGCCGGCCGGCCCCCGTGCAGCTCGCCGCCTACGACATCTGCACGCAGGGCACCGAAGCGGTCGACGGCATCTTCCTCGACCCCACGATGTGCGCGGGCCGCGCCGACCGCTTCGTCGAGCGCATGCTGCGCACGCGCCATGTCTATGTCCATCCGCCGCTGGAGGAAACGCCGCCGCTGGCCGCACCGCCCTGCATCGCGAACGGCTACGCGACGTTCGGTTCGGCCAACAATCCGGCGAAGATGTCGGGCCGCACCTACGACATGTGGGCGGCCGCGATGAAGGCGGTGCCCGCGGCGCGCCTGCGGCTCAAATTTATGCGCGCCTATGCCGAGGCGGCAATGCGCGATCTCGTGTCCAAGCGCCTCGCCCAGCGCGGCGTCGATCCCGCGCGCATCGAGTACGAGACGGGTGCCATCGGGCGCGACGCGCATCTCGATTTCTATTCGCATGTCGACGTGGCGCTCGACACGTTCCCGTTCACCGGCTCGACGACGACGTTCGAGGCGCTGTGGATGGGCGTTCCGGTCGCGAGCCTGCGCGGCACGACCGTGCCGTCGCGCTGGACCGCCGCGATCCTGGCGCGCGCGCACCGCGAGCACTGGTGCGCCGACGATATCGACGGCTTCGCGTCCGTCGCCGCGCGCCTGGCGGAAGAAGCGCCGAAGCAGGACCGCGCCGCGCAGCGCGCGTCGATCGCGGCTTCGTCGATCTGCGATCTGCCCGGGCAGGCGCGCGCCTACGAACGTCTCTATCGGGCGATGTGGACCCGCGCATGCCGGGTGTGAATCCCGACGCGGTCGAACTGCTGCGCCAGGGCCTGCGCCGCCACGCGGCGGGGGCACTGGGCGAGGCGGCGTCGCTGTTCGAGAAGGCGGCGCGCGTCGCACCGTCGCTTGCCGACGCACACTATCTTCGCGGTGCGGTGCTCTCGCAGATGGGGCAGGACGCGGCCGCCCTGCCGGCGCTCGAACAGGCGGTGGCGCTCGTGCCCTCGACGGCGGCCTATCACGGCGCGCTGGCACTCGCCTTCAAGGGGCTCGGCCGGCTCGACGACGCGATCGCGTCGTTCGAGCGGCAGACAGCACTCGCACCCGGCGATGCCGACGCGCATTTCAATCTCGGCAATTCGCTGTTCGAGCGCGAGCCGGCGGAAGCGGAAGCCGCATGGCGCAAGGCGCTTGCGTTGCACGCCGACCATCCTGGGGCGGCACTCAATCTCGGCAACCTGCTCGCGCGCCGCAAGGACTGGACGCAGGCACTGGCCGTATTCTCGCGCGTGACCGGCCAGGCGGCCACGCTCGTGGGGGCCGCCGCGTGCCTGATGGCGCTCGACCGGCCGGACGAGGCGCAGGAAAAGGCGCGCGCGGCCGTCGCACTCGAACCGAAGAACGCCGCGGCGTGGCGCAACCTGGGGATCGCGCTTGCCGCGCGCGGACGCATCGACGAGGCGCTTGCGGCCTACGGCCATGCGGGCGACGACATCGAGACGCGCGTCGCCGCCGGTGCGGCACTTTCCTCGGCGCATCGCCATGCGCAGGCCGCGACGATGCTGGCCGAAGCGACGGCGCAGGACCCGTCGCGTTTCGAGGCGTGGCTCAATCTCGGCGTGGCCGAGGCGGGCAGGGGCCGTTATGCCGCTGCGCGCGACGCGTTCGCAAGGGCGCGTGCGCTCGATCCCGCATCGGTCAAGGCGCTGTCCAACCTCGCCAACGCCGAACTCTATTGCGGCGATGCCGCCGCCGCCCGACCGCTCTACGCGGCGGCGCGCGCACTCGATCCCGCGGACATCGTCGCCGCATCGACAGCCCTCTACGCGACGAACTACGACGACGCGCTTTCCGCGGATGCGGTCGTCGAAGCACACCGCGCGTGGGGCGAGGGCGTTGCCCCGGCGGCACGACCGAAGAAGCGCGCCGGCATTTCGCGCATCCGCGTGGGCTACGTGTCGGGCGACTTCAACCACCATTCCTGCGCGTTCGTCCTTGCCGCGATGCTGCCGCACCACGACCGCGCGGCGTTCGAGCTGTTCGCCTATTCCAACACGATGCGCGAGGACGCGGTCACGCAGCGCCTGCGCGCGTCGTTCGACACGTGGCGCCATATCGTCGGCATCGGCGACGGCGACGTGGCCGCACAGATCGCTGCCGACGGCATCGACGTGCTCGTCGATCTTTCCGGCCACACGCAGGGCAATCGCATGGGCGTGTTCGCGAAGCGCCCGGCACCGGTGCAGGCGACGTGGCTCGGCTATCCCGCCACGACCGGCCTGCCGGCGATGGATGCGCGCCTCGTCGACGCGACCAGCGATCCCGAGGATGCGGGTTGCGTCGAGCGCGTCGTGCGCCTGCCCGGCGGGTTCCTCGCCTTCGAGCCGCCGCTAGGTCCGACCCCGTCGCGCGAGGCAGGCCCGCCGACCTTCGGTTCGTTCAACAATGTCGCGAAGCTAGGGCCGCGCACCGTGGCGTGCTGGGCCGCACTGCTGCACGCCGTTCCGGACGCGCGCCTGCTGCTGAAGGGGCTGAGCTTCGAGGACCCGGGCATCGCCGCGCGCTATCGCGGACTGTTCGAAGCACACGGGATCGCAAGCGAGCGGCTCGACCTGATCGGCTGGGTCGCCGGATCGGGCGGACATCTGCCGCTCTATGCGCGCATCGACGTGGCGCTCGATCCGTTTCCCTACAACGGCACGCTGACGACGCTGGAGGCGCTGTGGATGGGCGTGCCCGTCGTCACGCTGCGCGGCGACCGGCATGCCGCGCGCGTGGGCGCCTCGATCCTGACGCATCTGGGGCGCAGCGACCTGATCGCGGAAGACGAAGACGCCTATGTGAAGCGCGCGGCTTCACTCGTGGCCGAACGCACCGACCGTGCCGCACTTCGCGCGTCGCTCGAAGCCTCGCCATTGATGGACGGTGCGCGTCTCGCGCGCGAACTCGAAGCGGCCTATCGCACGCTGCTTACGGACGCGCCTTGAGCCTGCGCGCCGGAACGCCGCCCCAGATCTCGTAGGGCGGCACGTTGCCTTCGACGACCGCACCCGCCGCGATCACGGCGCCCTTGCCGATATGCGCCCCGTCGAGGATCGTCGCGTTCGCACCGATCCACACGTCGTCCTCGATGACCACGCCGCCCTTCGATGGGGCGAAGCCCTGCTTGCGGATCGGCGTGTCGCGCCGGTCGAAGGCGTGGTTCGCCGGCACGATCGCCACATGCGGGCCGACCAGCACGTAGTTGCCGAGCGAAATGCCGCTGCCCGAATAGAGCGTGCAGTGCGGGTTGATGTAGCAGTGCTGGCCGATCTCGACATCGCCCGCGCCGCCGACCGCGCGGATCACGACGAAATCGTAGATCTGCGAATGCGCGCCGATGCGGATCTTCGTGCCGCGTGTGGAAGGATGGATGCGCGCGTCGGGCGAGACGTAGGCGCTCGGGTCGATTACGAGCGCATCGCCGCTCATCCGCGGACTTTCTCGACCTTCGTGCCGAACCGGCCGTAGAGCATGAACATCAGCTCCTCCACCTGTGCGGCGTTCGGCTTGTCGAGCCAGGCGTAGCCGTCGTAGGAGCGCGCCGGGCCGGCGGTGAGATGCGCCACGACATCGTATTTCGCGACGAGCTTCGCGGCCTTGGCGAGGGCCGCGTCCCACGCGCGCGTGGAAACGGCCGCCCAATGCCAGCGCATCCAGTCGGCCATCCATTCGACCGCGCAATGGTCGAACACGAGATCGCCGCCTTTGGCGAGCGCCTTGGCGTGCAGGTCGAGCAGATTCATGCGCAGTTCGGTCTGCAGGTCGCGCGGCACTTCGTAGAGAGTCTGGAAGCCGGCCGCGCGCACGAGCTCGCGCGACGGGTCGGCGACGATGGTGCCCTTGGCACCCGCGCACTTCTTCGCGTAGGCCGCGCGGTCGACGAGCGGGGAGGCGGCAATCGCGACGATCATGCCTTGCCTCCCTTGCGGCGCAGGAAGCCGTCGGGCGACAGCGACATCAGGTACTTCTCCGGCAGACGGCGGTCGATCTCGAACGTGTCGTTCTCGGCCAGGAACTGGCGTGCCGCGGCAAGCGGGCCCTCGTTGGGCACGGGATGGAAGCCCATCAGGTCGTTGAGCGTGTCCTCAACCACGTAATAGCCGCCGGGCTTCACGAAGCGCGAATAGAGGCGCAGTTCCTTAAGCACGTGCTCCTTCTCGTGGTCGCTGTCGGCGATCACCAGCACGCTCTTGCCCTTGCAGCGGCGCGCCACCTCGCCGAGCATTTCCTTCGAGCCGCTGTCGCCCTCGAGATACGTGATGCGGCCGCCCTTTTTGGGCTTGTGCTTGAGGTTCTTGAGCGAGATGTCGACGCCCAGCACCTCGCCGTGGCCGATCAGGTCCAGCACGTGCGCGAAGAAGACCGATGCGCCGCCGAACATGACGCCGAGTTCGAGCACGATGTCGGGCTTCTGGCGCCAGATCAGCTCCTGATAGGCCCAACAGTCCGAAGGCGACTTGATGATGTGGTGGCCGAGCCAGGTCTGCTGCATCTCGGGGATGCCGTACTTGTAGGCCTGGTGGATGTAATAATAGTGGTAGCGCAGATATTCGCGCACCGTCATGTCGGCCACGCGCTCGACGTTCGTCTGGTCGGCGAACAGCGACGCGATGCCCGCGATGTGCGGATTGGAATAGAGCAGCTTGGGCGCCACGTTCTCCTTGGCGCAGAAGGCGGCGCGCGCGGCGTGCCCGTCGTTCATCTTCTTCGCGACGAGGAACGCGACATAGGCCTTCGCGATCGCATGGTCGCTGGCGTGGTCGAGATCGAAGTTCATGCGGTCCTTCCGTCCTTCGGGCCGTCTTTCAGTTTCAGGCAGGCGCGTACCATGCCCGCAAGAAACGCATCGAGATCGCCGTCCTGCGGGCCGTCGCTGCCCACGTAATCGAGGGCGCGCGGGGCAGGGGTATCTGCCGCCGGCGCTTCGACCGCAGGCACGTAGCCCAGGATCGGTGCCGCGACGGCGGCGACTCGCGCGGCGAAATCGCGCACCGACAGGGTATCGCGCCCGGCGACATTTCGCACACGTTCCGCGACCGGCGCTTCGGCCAGCCGGGCCGCCACCGCCCGGCCCACGCCCGATGCGGCGACGAAGTTGCGGGTCTGCAGGCCCGCCGACCTCAGCACGATCCGCCGGTCGTTCACCGCATCGCGCGGGAAGCCGAACGGGATCAGCGCCCAGCGTTCGAAATGCGCCAGGTCCTTGGGCATGCCGTAGACGTTGCACGGGCGCAGGATGTCGCACGCGATGCCCGACGAAGCGGCGATGCGCTCGCTTTCCAGATGCAGGCGCGCGTAGTCGCCGCGCGGGTCGGGCTTGCTCGCCTCGTCGATGTGCCCTTCGAGCGGGCCATAGACATGGGCGCTGGAGACATAGACGAGCCGCGCCACACCCTGTTCCTTCGCGCGCGCGGCCAACGCGCGCAAGCCTTCGCCGGCGATCGTGGCGGCGTGCCGGCCGCGCGCACTTTCCTCGGTGATGCCGGCGGCATGGACGAGCACGTCCACGCCGTCGAGCTCCAGCCACTTCGCCCCTTCGGGCCGGGACAGGTCGTATTCGCCGCGCTCGAGCGGTCGCACGCCGTGCCCCGCCGCGACGAGGGATTCAAGGATGCCGCGCCCGACCACGCCGGTCGCACCGGTCAGGGCAACCAGCCGGGTCTTCACCAGTCGATCCCGGCGACGAAGGGCGTATCGAACGTCGCGAAGGCCGGGTGCGCGCGGTCGCGTTCGCTTAAAGTCGGTTCGCGCGTCGGCCACGGGATCGCGAGCGTGGGATCGTTCCACGCAATACCGCCCTCGGCGGTCGGCTCGTAGGCCGCATCGACCTTGTAGACGAACAGCGTGTCGTCGGTCAGCGTGCAGTAGCCGTGCGCGAATCCCTTGGGGATGACGATCCAGCGGGGTGCGTCGGCATTCAGCACGTGGGAATCCCACTGGCCGTAGGTGGGCGATCCCTTGCGCAGGTCGACGAACACGTCGAGCACCGCACCGGCCGCACAACGCACGATCTTGGTCTCGGCATGCGGCGGGCGCTGGAAATGCAGGCCGCGCACGGTGTTCTTTGCCTTCGTGAAGGCCTCGTTCTCCTGCTCGAAGGCGACGGGCAAGCCGTGGGCGGCCCAGATGTCGGCGTCGAACAGTCGGCCGAAATGGCCGCGCGCGTCGCGCCGGGCCGACAGGCCGATCTCGTAGGTGCCTTCAAGTTTCAGCGGGGTGACGATCATGGCGGCTTGATCAGGATTCCCTGGCCGGTGGGCAGGCCCAGCACGCGCAGGCCGCGCTCGGCGGCGAACGCGTCGAAGGCGCGCTTCTGGTGGATGTGGGCCATCCAGTTGTAATCGTCGAGCAGCACGATGGCGCCCGGCGAAAGCTTCGGCCAGAAATGCGTGGCCGCCGCGATCTCGGGCAAAGCGATGTTCATGTCGATCGAAAGGTACGCGACGCGCTCGGCCGTCACCTGCGCCAGCGTGCCGGGCACGGCCCCGGGCACGATGCGGATGTTCGGATAGTCGCGGAACTTCGCGGTGACCTGCGAAAGCGTGTCCTGGTTGCGATAGTCGTTGTTGTAGGCCTGCAGGCCGATGGCGCGTTCGCCGTCGGAAAGCTGCTCGTCGGGCAGGCCGTCGAACGTGTCGAGCAGCCACATCGCGCGGTCGGCGCGTTTTGCAAAGCCGGTCCAGTGCGCGATCGTGCCGGACAGTATCCCGGTATGGACGCCGCACTCGACGAAATCGCCGGGGACGCGCAGCGCCTGCTCGGCCGCCCAGACCGCGATCCAGGCGCGCCATTCGACATGCAGGTCGAGCCGCCGCAGCGTGCCGACCTGCATGCCGAAACGGTAGGCATTCTGGAATCGCGGGTCGGCAAGGAACTCGCAATTGTGGAACGTCGCCAGCCCGTCGGCGTTATATTGCGGCAGGTTCGAATCGGTCACTGGCGGCACACTCCCGCGCGGAATCGCAACGTGGCGAGGGTGCGCTGGCCGCAAATCGAAAGCAAGCCGCCCAGTGCGGCGACATCGGCGAGGGGCGATGCCCGGCGAGATCATCCTGCTGACCGGCGAACGCGAGGGCCCGTACCTCGCCGAACACCTGAAGATCCACGCGCCCGACCAGCGCGTCATCCACGTGTCGACGCGCGAGGCGCTGGATGCGGCCTTCATCGAGAAGGTCGGGCGCCGCCGGCTGATCGCGTTCACGACCAACGTCGTCGTGCCCGGCCGGCACATCGCGGCGTGCGAATGCGGCGCCTACAATTTCCACCCCGGCCCGCCGAGCTATCCCGGCGTCTATCCGGAAAGCTTCGCCGTGTGGGAAGGCGCCACGCGCTTCGGCGCCACCGCGCACCAGATGGTCAAGCAGGTCGATGCCGGCCCGATCGTCGCGACCGAATGGTTCGACATCGACGTGTCGTGGGGCCGCATGAAGGTGGCGACACTCGCCTTCCAGGCGCTCGTACGCCTGTTCACCGGCGTGGCCGCGCACCTCGCCAAGGACGACGCGCCGCTGCCGGCGACCGGCGAGGGGTGGACCGGGCCCACGCGCCTGCGCGCCGAGTTCGAGAAGTTCTGCGCGATCCCGCCCGACATTTCCGCGGAGGAATACCGCCGCCGCTTCCGGTCGTTCGGCGAAGGCCCGTTCAAGGACCTCAACGTCACGATCCACGGCCACCGCTACGTACTGGAAGCGCCGTGGACGGAAGCGGATCTGGCGAAGGAGATGGGGAACCCCTCACCCTAGCCCTCTCCCGCAAGGGGAGAGGGAATCACACCGTTTGCGTGGATGCATGGTGCGTGCGTCACCAAAACTGGAATCCCCTCTCCCCTTGCGGGAGAGGGCTAGGGTGAGGGGATGCTCGCAACAACTCTCCAACTCTCCGGTTGTAGAAAAATAATTCCTATGATAGGATAATCGCCAACTGCCAGACGACCGGCGGGGCGCTGTTTGAAAAGTGAATATGCGGATGTAGGACGAAGTGCGGGACAGGTTACAATCCTGCAACTTCAAGGGGATAAATAGGTTACGGTAACCTGTCGTCGCCTATTTTTTTTGCTTCCGGCGCCTGTCCGCCGGTTTTGCGGCAGGCTTTTTCGGATCGCGGAGCGGGCCGAAGCCGTAGCCGGCGGCGACCAGCGCGAAGGAAGGCGCGACCGGGGCAGGGGTGTTGTCCTGCATCTCTGCCGTGCGCGCGAAGGCCGGCGGCGGGGCCGCCAGCAACGCGCGCAGCAGCAGGGGTGCGACGTTCAGCATTTCTCGTCGAGCACGACCGCGGCGTAGCTGAATCCGGGCTTCTTCATGTTCGGCTGCGGCTTGGCACCCGCCTTGTTGTAGCCGGCGGCGGCCGAGCGGTCGGCGTTCCACACTTCGGCGATCGCCTTCATGACGCCTTCGTTGACCTTGCGGGCCGAGGCGATCGCGCGCTCGTTGCGCAGCGCCACTTCGTGCACGCGGTTGAGGGCGACCTCGATCTCTTCCTGCACGACGGGCAGGGCGGCCTTCAGGGCGGCGGCGTTCTCGCGCATCTGGCGCACGGCCAGCGCGTAGAGGCGCACCAGTTCCTTCTTCTCGTCCTGGAGCGCGCCCACTTCCGGCGTCTTCATGTCGATGAGCAGGGCGGTCTCGCGTTCGAGCAGGTGGATCAGGCTCGCCGAGACGGTGACGAGGTTGTCGATCTGCGCTCGGCAGGACGGGGCGGGCGCCGCGTGGACCTTCGGGGTGTCAGCGAGCTGTGCCATTTGCCTTCTCCTGGATCTTGATGATTTCGCTGGCGATGGCCGGGGCGAGCCCGATGCCGCCGGCCTTCGTGATGTTCTTGGCGTAGGCGTTGACGAGCATCGAGCGCGTGCTCTCCTCGCCCATGCCGCCGCCGGTGACGCCGTCGACGCCGACCGTGTTGAACATGTGGTTGAACATCTGCTCGAGGAACACGGTCTCGAATTCCTCGGCGGTCTTGCGGACCTTCGCCGGGTCGAGACCCGCCTGCGTGCCGGGGCGCTTGATCGCATTGAGGCGGCTTGCGGCGGCGTTCTCCTGCGCGGAGGCGCTGGCGACGGCGACGTTCATGGCGGAAGAGGCATCCATCAGAGCACCGAGATCTCGGCCTGGAGGGCGCCGGCGGCCTTAATCGCCTGCAGGATCGTGATCATGTCGCGCGGCGTGATGCCCAGCGCGTTGAGGCCGTTGACCAGCTCCTGCAGCGTGACGCTGCCGGGCAGCACGGCCAGGCGCCGGCCAGTACCCTCGTCGACCTGGATGTCGGTGCGGTTGACCGTCGTGGTCGTGCCGGTCGTCGAGAAGGGGTTGGGCTGGCTCACCTGCGGCGTCTCGGTGATGCGGATCGTCAGGTTGCCCTGGGCGATCGCGACCGTGGAGATGCGCACGCTCTCGCCCATCACGATGGTGCCGGACTTCTCGTCGATGACGACGCGGGCCATCTGGTCGGGCGTGATCAGGAGCTGCTCGATGTCGGTGAGGAAGCCCACGACGTCGTTGCGGCGGCCCGGGGGCGGGATGACGATGAGCGTGCCCGGATCGCGCGGACGGGCCGACGGGGCGCCGGCGAACGCGTTGATCGCCTGCGCCATGCGGCGGGCGGTCGTGAAGTCGGGGTTGCGCAGCGTGATGTTGACCGTCTCGAGCGACGAGAGCTCGAAGGTGACCTCGCGTTCGACGATGGCGCCGTTGGCCACGCGACCGCCGGTCGGCGTGCCGCGGGTGACCGAAGCGCCGGCACCGGCCGCCGCGAAGCCCGAGATCGCCACCGGACCCTGGCCGACCGCGTAGACCTCGCCGTCCGCACCCAGGAGCGGGGTGACGAGCAGCGTGCCGCCCATCAGGTTCGTCGCGTCGCCCATGGCGCCCACGGTGATGTCCATGCGCGTGCCGGTCCGCGCGAAGGCGGGCAGCGTCGCGGTGACCATCACGGCGGCGACGTTCTTGGTGCGAAGGGTGTTCGAGATGTCGCGGGTGTTGACACCCATGCGCTCGAGCATGCCGATCACCGACTGCTGGGTGAACGGCGAGTTGTTGATCGTGTCGCCCGTGCCGTTGAGCCCGACCACCAGGCCGTAGCCGACCAGCATGTTCTGGCGCACGCCCTCGAAGTCGGCGATGTCCTTGATGCGGACCCGGCCCTGCGCGTGGGCATCGCCGGTCGCGAAGAGGGCGCCTGTCGCCAGCATTGCGGCGACGAGTGCGGTGAGGAGGGTTTTGGTTCGGCTCGCCATGATCTTTCTTTCCGCCCGTGCTTCGGGTTCCGGGATATCCTTTGCGAGTCCCATG
Source organism: Tagaea sp. (assembly GCA_965279565.1). Taxonomy (GTDB): domain Bacteria; phylum Pseudomonadota; class Alphaproteobacteria; order CACIAM-22H2; family CACIAM-22H2; genus Tagaea. The sequence continues at coordinate 2,841,719 of OZ257249.1, forward strand.
CCATCCGTCATAGCGTTGAAATCGTTATATTTATGGCTGGGAAAAGGGTGCCCGACCCGGCACGTTCGGCCCCCTTGCCCGGCAGAAATTGCCGATTGCGCAAAAGCGCGCTCGACCGCATCTTGAAGCTGTGTCCGGCGCTTCCCGCGCCGGGTCGGGAGCAGTTGCCATGAAGATCGGCGAGACGGGCGGTCCGCGATCGGTCGGCGGAGCGCGCAGCAGCGGACGGGCGGTCGGGGCCAAGGGCAGCGATTTCGCGAAGCTCCTGGACGATGCCGGCAAGGGCACCGATGCCGTCGGTGCGGCAGCCCCGTCGCATGCCGTCGGCGCCATCATCGGCGCCCAGGAGGTCGAGGATTCGACCCAGAGCCCCGGCAACGGCCGCGCCCGGCAGCGCGCCAACGACATGCTCGACAAGCTCGATGCGCTGCGCGCGGGCCTGCTTTCCGGCACGATGTCGCGCGGCGCCCTGATGGATCTCGCCCAGATGGTCCGCGCCCGGCCCGAGGCGGGGGCCGACCCGCGGCTCAAGGAAATCCTCGGGGAAATCGAGCTCCGGGCCGCCGTCGAGCTGGCCAAGCTCGACATGACGCGCTGACCCTTAAATTTGATGTGAAATTTTCCGCGCGGCGCGCTATTTGCTCCCGCATCGCGACGGGGCGGTCCGCCGTACCCGAGTCGTGCTTGCGTCACCCACGGGTATTCCGGTAAAAGCCGTGCCGAAACAAAAGAATAAACCGTCCAGCCCTTCTGGTCCCTCGAACGAGGAAGCGATGTCGATTCCGTTGTTGCCGCCGGACTACCGGCCATCAGAAGACGAAGAGTTCATGAACCCGCTGATGCGGGAGTATTTCCGCCAGAAGCTGCTCAACTGGCGGGCGGACCTGCTGAAGGACTCTTCGGAAACGCTCCAGCACCTGCAGGAAGAAACGGTCCCCGAGGCCGACGTCACCGACCGGGCCTCGACCGAGACCGACCGGTTCACCGAGCTGCGCACCCGCGACCGCGAGCGCAAGCTGATCGGCAAGATCGATTCGGCCCTGCGCCGGATCGACGACGGGACCTACGGCTACTGCGAGGAGACCGGCGACCCGATCGGCATCAAGCGCCTCGATGCGCGCCCGATCGCCACGCTGTCGATCGAGGCGCAGGAACGCCACGAGCGCATGGAGCGCATGCAGCGCGAGGATTGATCGGGTTCGGGCGGCCGGGGCACCGCCGCCCGGCCGTCAGGCTTGGGCGAGGGCGGCGGGTTCGCTGGCGGGCAGGCAGGGGATATAGGCCCCGTCCTTCGGCGAGCGCACGACGACCGTGGTCTGCGTGCCGGTCACGCCGGGAATGGCCCGGATTTGCTGCTGCACCAGGTCTTCGAGATGGCGGGTGTCGTGCGCGCGGACCTTGAGCATGAAGCTCCAGGTCCCGTCGACCTGATGGCATTCCTGCACTTCCGGGATCTGGTCGACGGCAGCCGCGAAGCCGGCTGCGCTGTCCGGCCGGTCGACCGCGGTAGCGATGAACGCCATCACCGGGTAGCCGAGCCGGTCCGGATCGAGCCGGACATGCCAGCCGCGCACGATGCCGGCCGTGACGAGCTTCTTCACCCGCTCGTTGGTTGCTGAGATTGAAAGGCCGATCTTGCGGCCGAGTTCGGCAAGGGATGCGCGGGCATCTTCCTGCAGCGCCTCGAGGAGGGCGTAATCTGTTCTGTCCATAACACGATATTTTGCGAAGCAAATTGCAAATGTCAAACGATTATAATATGTAGTACTCGTTAGCTAAATTTTTACCATAACTTGTGTGTCTGCCCTCGAAACTGAAAACCCCCCGCCGTCGCCGGCGAGGGGCTTTCGAGTATCGCAATCCAGTACCGTCAGAACGGGGCAACGATGTCGAAAAGCTGCTGTCCCCAACGCGGCTGCTGGAAGTCGGTGATCTGGCCCTTGCCGCCGTACGCGATGCGGGCTTCGGCCAGCTGGTCCTGCTTGATTGTATTGGCCGAAGTGATGTCCTGCGGCCGGATCACGCCGGCAAGCTTCAGGATGCGGGCTTCGAAGTTGACCCGGACTTCCTGGGTGGCCGACACCACATAGTTCCCATTCGGCAGAACCTGCGTGATGATCGCGGCGACGCGCAGCGAGACCGTCTCAGCGCGCTGGATCCTGCCCGTGCCGTTGTTCGAGGTCGCCGAGCTGAGACCGCCCAGCGAGATCGGGTTGGTGGCGCTGGTGCCCGTCATCGGCGTCCGGTTGTTGCCGGGCAGGCGCTCGAGCAGGCTCTGCGTGCCGTAGCCGAGGATCTGCGAACTGACGTCGGCCGATTCCGAGTTCGTGCGCGAGCGCGTCGACGTGTTGCTGAAGTCCGCACTCTCGTTCGTGATGTCGACGATGACCGTGACGATGTCGCCGATCTGGTTCGCGCGGTTGTCCTTGAAGAACTGACGCGCACCCGTGCGCCACAGCGAAGCGCCGGCCCGGCCGTCGTCATCGAGACGCGGCGGCGTGGGCATCGTGACCTTCGCGTTGGTGTCTGCGGGGTTCTTGATCTGCGAGAGGGCCGGACCCTGGCCCAGCTCGGAGAGCCGGTCGAAGGTGTTGCCGCAGGCCGCGAGGCCGGATGCGGCGAGCGCCACGATGGTGAGGCGGGCGAGGGACTTCATGACGGGCTCCATTCTTCCTTGAAGGCTGTTCACTGGGGCAGCAGGGCGGCGACGCGCGGACCGAACGACACGGCGACCGTGTCGGGCCCGACGACGACGCCTTCGAGCTGGCGGTTCGAAGTCGTGTTGAGGATGCGGATCGTGTCGCCGCGGGCACCTTCCTCGATCGCGCGACCCTGCGCGCTGAGGCTCATGTTGCCGAACTGAAGCACGATCGTGACGTTGGCGTTGCGGGCGACGAGCGTTGCGGGGCGCACGTCGATCTCGCGCACCGGTTCGCGTTCGCGCAGGCGCTGGCGTGCGGTCTGCCCGATCAGCTTGTCGGGGTTCGCGATCAGGCTGGACTTGCCGGCATCCTCGCGGACATTGGCCATCTCGATGTCCTGGGCGCGGATCGTCTCGCCGGCGGCAACCGTGCGGCGGAGCACGGGCAGGCGGGCTGTCGCGAAGACGCGGCCCTGGACGGTCGAGCGCTGGGCGCCGGGATGGTTGCCGCCGGCATGGAGCGTGGCGGTGAAGCGGCCCGTCGCGCGGTCGAGCTGGACCTGACGGACGTCGATGTCGGCCGGCGCGTCGACGGGAAGGGAAATCGTGAAGTTACGGCTGCCGAGATCGATCTCGTCGTTCGCGCGCATGCCTTCGACGAGCAGGGCGCGACGCAGCGCCGGCACGATGTCGGTGTGGTCGAGGGTCTTGCCCATACGCTCGACCAGCACGCGGTCGAAGCGCGTCTGCGGGCGCCAGGCGAGCCCGTTGGCCCGCGCGATTTCCATCAGCTGCTGGATCTCGACCGAGACGCGGCGGCCGGGGGCCGGGGCTCGCAGCACGGCGCGGTCGCTCGCCACGCCCTCGAACAGGTCCGAGAGCTTGACCAGATCGCTTTCGACGACGACCAGGTCGGTGCGCAGGCTCTGCGCCGGTGCGGGCGCCGCGGCGGCGACGATCGCGGTGGCGAGGAAGACGAGGAAGTAGGCGAAGGACTTCATGGCGGTTCTCCAGGAACGGGGACGGTCAGCGGAGCTGGTTGACCACGTTCAGCATCTGGTCGGAGGCCTGGATGACCTTCGAGTTCATCTCGTAGGCGCGCTGGGCCGTGATCAGCGAGGTGACCTCGTTGACCGCGTTGACGTTCGAGGCTTCGACGAAGCCCTGCTGCAGCGTGCCCACGCCGGCGGTACCGGCCGTGCCCGTGACCGCGTCGCCCGAGGCGGCGGTGGGCATGAAGCTCGTGTTGCCGATCGGCAGGAGGCCCGCCTCGTTGACGAACGTCGCCATCGTGAACTGGCCGACCTGCTGGGCCGTGTTCTGGCCCGGGAGCTGGACGAACACCTGACCCGACTGGTTGACCGAGATGCTGGTCGCCGTCTGCGGGATCTGGCCCGGGCCGATGACCGGGAAGCCGTCGGCCGTGACGATCGTGCCCTGGTTGTTGAGCTGCAGCGAGCCGGCGCGGGTATAGGCCGTTTCGCCGGTGGGCAGCGTCACCTGGAAGAAGCCGCGGCCCTGGATCGCGAGATCGAGGGAGTTGTCGGTCTTCAGCAGCGAGCCCTGCTCGTGGATGCGGTAGACCGCCGTCGGCTTGACGCCGAGGCCGATCTGGATGCCGGCCGGGACCGTGCCGCCCGCGTCCGACGCGGCGGTGCCCGCGCGGCGCTGGCCCTGGTAGAGCAGGTCCTGGAACTCGGCGCGCTGGCGCTTGAAGCCGGTCGTGTTGAGGTTGGCGATGTTGTTCGAGATGACTTCGACGTTCAGCTGCTGGGCCAGCATGCCGGTCGCGGCGGTGTTGAGGGAGCGCATGGGTCTATCTCCTGGTCAATGGGTTCAAGCGACGCGGGCGAGCGTACCGATCGCCTTCAGCGCGCGCTGGTGTTCGCTGTCGAGGATCTTCTGTGCCGACTCGTAGCGGCGGACGATGTCGAGCATCTGCGTGAGTTCGTTGACCGAGACGACGTTCGAGCCCTCGAGCATGCCCTGGTGGACTTCCGCCCGCGGATCGGCCGGAACGGGATCGACGGTGCTGGAATAGAGACCGCCGCCAAGACGCGTCAGCGCCTGTTCGTCGGGGAACGAGACGAGGCGGATGCGGCCCACGCGGTTGGTGCCGCCGTAGATCTCGCCCTGCTTCGTGACCTCGATGTCGGTCTCGTTCGGGTTGAGGCGCAGCGGCTGGTTGTTCTGGTCGAGAAGGGCGAAGCCTTCCGAGTTGACGATCGTGCCGTTGTTGTCGAGGCGGAAGTTGCCGTCGCGCGTGAAGCGCTGGCCGACCGGCGTATCGACGACGAAATAGGCGTTGCCCGCGACCATCATGTCGAGCGGGGCTTCGGTCTTGACGGCCTGGCCCGGCCGCGTATCGCGGAAGGTGCCGATGCCTTCGACGAAGGCCAGCCTGCCGGCACCGTCGCCACCGATGCCCGGATTGCCGGCCTTGTTCGTCAGGTACGAGGCGAACAGGAGGCGCTCGGAGCGGAAGCCCGTCGTGTTCTGGTTCGCCAAGTTATTGGCGACCGTTTCCATCTGACGGCGCAGCGCGTGCTGGTGCGAGATCGCAAGGTATGAAGGGTTTTCCATCGTCTTGGTTCCGCAGGGTCCGTTGTCGATCGCCCTCTATCGGGGCACGCCTTCCCTAAGCAGCCGACGTGCCACTTGGAAAACCAATAAGAAACAATAAGTTATGTGGGTGGACTGGCGCCGCAAAACGACCGCCCGGCAATTCCTGCCGGGGCGAAGCTGCCGTTCCGACCCGGTGCAGGAGGGGCTAAAGTCGTCCCATATCTTGGGGGTAGAATCGATGGACAGGGACGTTCTGGTACGCCAGCTCGACGACGCATTCGCCAACCGCGCACTCTTATACTGGGAGATCTACAACGCCTTCGCGGAAGAGATCGGCCCGGCCCGGGCCGCCGACATCCTCGGCCAGGCGATCGAACGGCGGGGCGAAGCGGCCGGAAAGGCGCTCTTCGGGCGGATCGAGAATCCCACCCCGGCCAAGGTCGCAGACGCCTTCCTTGCCGTCAGCCCCGACGACGGCCGGCTCTTTCCCCATACCCGGACGAACGCGCCGGACGGCAGCGTCCATGTGGCGGTGTCGCGTTGCCCGCTGCAGGACGCCTGGCGCAAGGCCGGGCTCGACGACGGCCAGCAGGCGCTGATGTGCCGGATCGCGGGACGCTTCGACAATGGCTGCTTCGGTGCCGCCGGAATCGGATTCAGCGCCGAAACATGGGCCCCGGGTAAGGAAGGCTGCTGCCGGCTGCACCTGCTTCCGGCCGAAACGGCGGCCAAATCCGGCCGTTGAATCGGGCGGAGCGCTCGGGCATAGTCCGCGCCCGTCCGGACCGGCCCCTTCCCCGGGGGCCATTTCCAAGGCCCGGCGACCTGACGGAGCGTAGCGCAGCCCGGTAGCGCATCAGTCTGGGGGACTGGGGGTCGCAGGTTCGAATCCTGTCGCTCCGACCAACAAAGAAGCCCGCTAAATCAATGATTTAGCGGGCTTCGTGTTTTTCGGGCTTGCCTCTGGTTTCCACGTAGTTTCCACTCAGTTTCCAGCGGACTTCCCGTTGGAGGCTGGTTGGATGCCCAAAAGCGCGATTTTGCCCGTATTGCCCGGAATCAAGATCGTCTCGAAGACGCTCGCCGACGGGACGGTGAAGACCTTCTACTACCACCGAGCCACCAAGCTCGCCCTTGGCTCGGATCGGGCCCGCGCGATCGCCCGTGCAGCCGAGGTCGAAGCGCTCGCCAGTCCAGAGCCGCGGAGCCGACAGGTCGGTTCACTGAACGATGTCATCGCCAAGTTCAAGGTCTCGCCCGAGTATGTCGGGCTTGCCGAGGGGACCAAGACGCTCTGGTCACCCTTCCTGACCGACCTTGAGGAACGGGTCGGCGACTGGGCACCGAAGATGTTCTCCCGTGCAATGGCCAGCAAGTTCAAGGCGACGCTGATCGCCAAGCACGGGTCGGGATCGGCGCGTAACCGCTTCAAATGCTATTCGCGGGTATGGAACTGGGGGATCCAGAACGGGCATTTCGATGTCGTGAATCCCTTCGGGTCGCCCGGCTCCTTCTCGAAGGGCAAGAAGACCAAGAAGGCGAAGCCAATCTGGCGGCCCAACCAGGTCGAAGCGTTCCTGTCGGCCAAGCGCAAGGTCGATGCCGGCGGCAACCCGGCCTTCATCACGGAGAAGGTAACCCGGACAGAAACAGTCCCGGATGACATGCGTCTCGCCTTCCTGTTGGCGCTATTCACGCTGCAGCGACGCGGCGACGTCCTCGAAATCACGGCGGATAAGATTCGCGCAGATAATCGTGGTCGCTGGTGGATGAAACTCACGCAAGGCAAGACCGGGGCCGAGGTCGAGTTCCCCGTTCACAAGATCCTGCGCGACGAGATCGAGCGCCAGAAGATCATGCCCGAGCAGAAGCGTCCTCTCGTACAGACGAAGAGCAAGGCGATGTTCGACGACCGGAACTTCAGCCGGAAATTCCGGACCTGGCTTGAGGCCGCGAAGATCCGTGGCCTGAACTTCCATGCACTCCGGCGCAGCGGCATGGTGTGGCTCGCGGAGGCAGGGGTCAGCACGCCGAGAATTGCTGGGCTCTCCGGCCACTCGATCTCAGTGACCCAGAAGATCCTCGACGAATACATTGTCCGGACAAAGGAGCTCGCCGAGGGTGCCGTCGATGCGTACGAGCGGATTACTCAAGACGCTTTTCCATCTGGGCTCTGATAAATGTGTCGTCCTCCGCCGAATGAGGATCCTGGTGCCCGGAGCCTGAAGAATTGCCAGCAAGCCTCTCGATTTCAAATCTGCTCCAGCGTCGGTGCTTCCGCCCAGCATTTTCGGAAGACGTTGGAATAGGACTGAGTAGCGGCGAATAGCGCTTCAAAAATGTCTTGGCCGAGACCCTGAAGTAGTTGGCGGCCTCCAGTGTTGTCATCGTACCAGCCAACGACCTTCTATCGATGACCTTGGCCAAGTCTTGGGTGATCGCCTGGAATTGCCCGTCGTACTCGGCCTCAATGAGCGACTGAAGCTGCTTCAGCGGAGTCCGGCGGTCGTTACGGTGTCTTTTTTCCGTTGAACGCCTGTCAGGCGGATCCTCGTCAGTTTCATACCGGAGGCCATCGGTGAACATGTCAGCCGTCCCCGGTTCCGAAGTTCATGTCTTGGGCGAGCCAAGTCTTGACTGCCCGTCCCACCGCGTATGGGTGGATGGAAATGCTTTGGTATTGGGACTTGGCATTTGGCTCAAACGGCACGTTGACGGCTCCTGCACAATCAACATGTGAATTTTGCTCGTTTGAAGCAAATGGTCGCCGGTAAGAGCGGAAATTGCCGTGTGAAACGCCTATATCCTGTGGTAGCGGCAGTCTAATGCTACTCTAACTACCATCCATTGTGGTGTCGGCACCTGACAACCGATCGCCACATAGATTTGGCATGCGGGGCGAACTTGTTCGGAGGGAACTTCTCTTTGATCGGTTCATCGGTGGAGGCATTTATCGTGGCCCGCTTGGCCGTGCGCAGATGGTTGGGCGCACGTCGTCCCGGTAGCCCTTCATTTTTTCTGCATAGAGTTGGTCAGGATTTCCACACGCGTCGAGCGGCTCGTCACTGCTTTCCGGGGAAGAGGTGAGCGAATGGCTCATCTGGCGGGTGCCTTACTTCTGCAGCCGGATTTCTCGTCGGCGCCTTCGGTTTCAGATACTCCCTCCTGATCTTTGTGCCTTGGTCGGGATCGAGCATCCCTATGATCGAGGACAGCACGGCGCGAGCCGCTTCGCTTCCCGTGCCACTGCTGCCGCACATCTGAAGAAGTGCGTGCCCAACCAACGAAGCTTGGCGTTTCTGCAGTTTGAGTTTTGCGTACCTCTCCGTCTGGGTCGCGATTTTCCGACGCTCCCGAAGCTGAGATATCCGCGCGTTCAGAATTTCGATTTGATTCTTCGACATGTTCCACCTCCATGCCGTTAGCGTAGCGGCGGTTGTCGGGAATGGGAAAATTTCTGATCCGTGTTGAGTTTGTCCAGCGATGGCCGGTCAATTTTGATCAGATTGCATGACGTGACTCCCCTCAATGCATAAGCGCGCATTCCCGAAATTCTACCGGGGTTTCCTCAAGAAACCTGAAGATCGAATTTCTCGTTCCCGACATCCTTCGATATGATTCTCGGGTAAGGAGAAGTTCGATGGCGCTCTATTCTTGCAACATCAAGATCGTCGCGAGGTCGAAGGGTCGACAGGCCTGTGCGGCTGCAGCGTACCAAGCCAAAGACGTCGTCGTGGACGAGAGGCAAGGCTTGACGTTCAGTTACCGGGGGCGCGCGGGCGAAGAGGTCGTCGAAGCAGAAGTTCTCGTGCCTGTAGACGCTCCGCGAATGGGCCGCAGCGATCTCTGGAATGCCGTCGAGCGCGCCGAGAGGCGAAGGGATGCTCAGACAGCCCGAATTGTCCGACTGGCAATTCCGCGAGAATTAACGCTTAGACAAATGAAGAGGCTGGTTCGGAAGTTCATCAAAGACCAGTTTCTGGATCGTGGACTGGCGGTCGACTATGCGATTCACGACAAGTTCGCAAGCGACGGCGGCAGGCAGCCGCACGTGCATATGATCGTTACCCTCCGGAAGCTGTCAGCACATGGATTTTCAGCCCATAAGGACCGAACAACCCTTGCGCGCCCGTCCGACGTTGAGCGGTTTCGGGCAGACTGGGCGGCCGCGGTCAATATGGCGCTCAGGATGGCTGGCGTTGATCAGGTCGTAGACCATCGTTCGCTCGAAAGGCAGCGGGCCGCGTATGAAGATATTTTGGACACGGCGTGCGTCTCGGAGGCAGAAGCGATTGCGATCGAGACTGCTTGCCATTCGCTTCACCGCGAACCCGAGCCGAAGGCCCACCCCGCCGAATGGCGTCGCGCGCGAGTTGACGGAGGTTTGCCAGATGCCATTCTTAGAGCGCGGCAGGAGCGTACGCGAGTGGAAGCCGAGGCGGCGGAACTTTACCGACTTCTGACGGAACGTCAGCGGCTTCTGCAAGCACCTGCACCGAAAGCCAAGTCTCATCAAAAGGCCAAAATGCAACCGGCCCAGTTCAAGGCTCATAAAGCAGAAGTTTGGGGCGGGCAGGTTGTCTACGGCGATGAAGAAGAAAGGGACGACTATCTCAGCGAACTCATTCCGACGGACAATATGAACGATAGCTTTATTGGCGCGGCCGGAGATTTCACAAGCCCGCGTCCCGGGTAGACGGCTTCGGTAAAGGCCAGCGCTGTTAGCCGATCAGAGGCCTTAAGAACGGCATATCGAATGGTGACTGCGATGGTGCCGGCGCTACTTCTTTTGAAGGACGGACATTTCGGTCGGCCTCCGCCAGCGGACACCGAAGCCGGAGACTTCCGAATTCGACAAAAATTCCAGCCCTTCGCCTTCGTAATGCGCCCGAAGCCTTTCAAGGGTCGATGCTCTCGGATCCGATTTCTCCGTTTCGAATGCTGAAATCGCTTGAGTCGAGAGGCCCGTTTTTGCTCGAACATCCTCAAGCTTCATTGCGAGCAGGGCGCGTGCTGCGCGGGCTTGGGAGGGCGTAATCATAGGTGCGACTCCTAAATGGCTTCGCTCTAACGCACAACCACTCCTTGACAGGCACATTAAAGGCACATATATTGAGCCCATAAAGGGAAGAAGGAGCCCTTCGTCATGAGCAGCCAACCTGTGATCCTTGCCGGCCTTACGTTTGCTAACAAGAAGGCGCTTCGGAACACTCTCACTTCGTTGATCCAGGCGCAGCCGCCGGGTGTCCCTCTGGACCAGCAGGGTGATGTGCTCGTTCGAGCGGTAATCTACTGGCATCCCGAAGCAGCAAAGAAGATCGGCCCCGGTATTCGCTCCCTTCGGGTCGAACTGCACCCTGTGTTTCGAACGCCCGTTGTTGTGATCGAGCGACATGACGGCTCCGAGACCGACGTCTCCTACATTGCGGCTATCGCCCGCATTGGGCGTCCGGCAAACGACAATGAGCCCGAGACCCCGGAGAAGGGTTACGCCGACTTCGTCCGTGCCGCGCGTGAGGCCGTCAGGCCACAGATCGAGGCGTTCCGCAGGGAAGAACAGGCCCGTGCCGCCGATCCGCAGGGGAGGGTGAACTGCGCGATCACCGGTGACTTGCTGCCGCTTTGCGGTTGCGATGTCGACCACGAGTTGCCCTGGGATTTCTCCTCCATCCTGGAAGCCTTCGTGCACGAGCGGCAGCTCGTGACCTCGGACGTCGAGATCCACGGCTTCGAGGACGGGGCGGCCGGACGACGCTTTGCGGATCCGGCCATGGTCTCGGATTTCGCTGACTACCATTTCACGCGGGCAACATTGCGCATCGTCGAGCGAAAACTCCACCGACGAATAACCGCCGAGGCCCGCCGCGGTTTGGCGCCGAAGCGCGCCTGACATGCCGAGCCTCCGAACACGGCACCTGACCAAGCGGGATGTCAGGCACTCGTGCCATTCGGTAGGTGGCCGATCGACTCTGCCGACTTCGGCTCCGGTCATCGGGCTGCCACCACAAAGATTCTTTCTCAAATAGCGGCGGCGAGATCTGGCTCGCCGCATGAAGGCGGTGTGCTGTGATCAGTCTCGACAACCTGGAAACCTTGTGGACGCGCATTCGCCCGTGGGCCCTGCGACAGGAACAGCGCCTGGAGCTCGTGGCCCAGCTCGAACTCCGCCTGGTGGACGAAAGCGTTCGAAAGCTTACCTCCGGCTGGCCGCACAGGGCGACCTTCTACTGGCTGTCTGCCGAACGAAAATTCAATCTCCGTGAATCCATGATCTGGCTCGCTCTGGCCGCGTCGGAATCGGACCTGGCCGCGAAGTTTCTGGTTACACGGCTCGTCGCACGCGCCCGAAGGGACGAGAAGAGATCTCGAAATCTGCTGCTCCGTGCCGCGTTGATTACCGAAATGAGCATGACCGTTGCCGGCATCGAGCGTGAATTCGAGCAAAACAGGACTGACGCGGAAAATGTCGCGAGCGGCCTTGAAGAAGAAAGGAATCGTAGGCTTGAAAAAGCGCATGCAGACGGTCCTGATGTTGCCAGGGTGTCAACCGATGGCGACGATGTCCCGGTCGAGCCTTCGATCCCGCAGTTCAAAGTTCCAGTTCTATTGGGACGACTGACTCTGTCAGGGGACCGTGAGACCGTTTCAAAACTGAGGGAGTACCGCAAGCTGGAGGATCCGACCGCTCGTGTCGTGGTCGATCCAGGTTGGCGTCGTCGACTCGTGGAGCCGCGTTGGTTCAAGCCTGTCATCGACCTGGTGGACCGGCGCCTCATGGCGCTTCGGAACCGTCCTTTTCGGCTCTCGCCGCTGCTGATCGTAGGGCTGCCGGGTATTGGCAAAAGTCGGTTCATCGCGGATCTCGCAAATGTTCTCGGCGTACCGCTGCTGCCGCTCTGCTTTGCAGGACAGAGCGACGCGCGGGCGCTTCTCGGCACCGCTCGCGGGTGGTCGACTGCCAGCCCGACGGTGATCGTCGACTTGATCCTGCGGCACAAGCGGGCAAACCCCATCGTTTTTATCGACGAAATCGAGAAGTCTCAAGCCAGCCACAACGGCGATCCGATCTCGGCGATCTTGACGATGCTGGAGCCCGAGACGGCGCGTAGATTCCACGATCCCCTTTTGCAGGTCGAGGTCGATCTCAGCCACGTCAGTTGGATCGCCGGTGCAAACTCGCTGAAGGGGCTACCGCCACCCTTGCTCTCAAGATTTCATGTGGTCGAAGTCGAGCGTCCGGATGGCAGAGACTGGACAATGGTTCGGGAGACCCTGCTGGATGAAATTGCAAGATCCTACCAAGTGCCTGTCGATGCACTGCCGCCGCTGAACCCGCTGGTCGACGACATGATGCGCGCCCTGCTTGACCGACGCCGGGACCTGCGCGTTGTCCGGCGCGTGTTCGAGGAGGTGTTGGGCGTCTCTTTGGAGGAACGCGAATTGTTCAGAAATTAGCCAGCAACAGGGCTTGGAACGTACCCGTCGAGATCTGGTGACATTAATTGTCTTGGCCCCGTCCCGTCGGGAATATCAGAAGACTGTGGTCAACCATCCGTCCCGGCGTTTGGTCTTCAACCTCTCATGGCCGAAAAGAACTTCTGGGCGTTTCACAGATCACCGACGGGGCAGGCATCAGGTGCTCGGACGGCTCCAGCGATCTTGTGCGTTTCCAGATCGGGGTATCTGCGGCCACTCGGACAACTTCACTTAAACCCAGTCGATCGAACGATGCTTCGAGCTTGGATACGTGCCGGCTCATTTTGACCGCAACTAAGCTCCAAATCTGAATTCCGTATTTGCCCTGCAGCGCACTTCGGCGAATAGCGGGAATACCCGAATTGATCGTCTACCGTCCCGGCTGTGGGTGCGGAGAGGCCTGGCTGTCCATTTAAGCGTCGACACTCAACTGGATGGCTACCTGCTGTGCATTGTTGTCCGTTCATTGTCAGCAATCTTCACCTCGCGCGCGCGCAGTGGCTTGCCGGGTTAGATCAGCCCGGGGGAATTCCAATGCGGTTCATTTGTATGAAGCAGCTCCCCGCGATTCGATAAAGTCGGCGAAGCGCGCGAATGCAAACGCCAGCGAGAAATAGAGTGCTCCGATGAAGACGTATGTCTCTACCGTCGGTGAGGGCCAATCGGGATCGGCCAGTGCCGCCTTGCCCGAACTTATCAGGTCGAATAGACCGACGACGAGTACCAGCGACGTATTTTTGACCATGACGATGATCGTGTTGGCCAGTGCGGGAATGACGATCCGGATTGCTTGGGGCAGGACGATTAGCGCTTGCGTGCGCCAATAACCAAGGCCGAGCGCCGTCGCTGCTTCGATCTGACCGCGCGGTACTGCCTGTAGTCCGCCGCGGATTACCTCTGCGAGATATGCGGCAGCAAATGCGGTCAGCGCGATTATCGCGCGCACCAATTTGTCGGGAAGCAACCATTCAGGCAGGAAGATGGGCAGCATCAACGACGCGACCAACAGCAACGAAAGCAGGGGCAGGCCACGAATCACTTCGATCCACAGCGTACACGCCACTCGGGCGATCGGCAGATCCGAACGGCGACCGAGGCTGAGAAGAATCGCGATCGGAAATCCGATGCCGATTGCAAACACTGTAAGAATCAGCGTGATCGGGAGCCCACCCCAAGCTGACGTCGGGACGGGTGACAAGCCAATGCCACCGCCCATCAGCCACAGTACGGCAACCATGCTCATCGCCCAGATAATGACGAGACGGGCGTTCCATCCCGAAGGCCGGACGGACCAGCCCAACGTCGCAAGGAGAATTGCGCAGACCAAGGCCGGACGCCATCGCTCGTCCGGGGGATAGATGCCAAACAGGATCTGGCTTGATTTTGCGGCAATGAAGCTCCAGCACGCTCCACTGATCCCAGCGCAAGTCGAGGGCACGGGCGGGAAGAATGCAGCGTCCGTCACGGCCCATGTGAAGAGGCGCGGCAAAGTCGCCGCAACGAGACCGATGAAGCCCAACGACAAGATCGCATTCAAGGGTGTGCCGAAATACGGTCGAAGCACGCCGTTGATGGACAGCAGGGCACTCTTGGCAACGGGCGCGATCATCTTTCGACCAGCGCAATTCGGCGATTGTACCAATTCATCAGCATGGACAATGCAAGATTGATAACCAGGTAAGTCGCAAGAATTATGGCGATTCCTTCCATTGCGTGGCTCGTACGGTTGATCATCGTGCCGGCAATGGTGAAGAACTCCTGATACCCAATGGCGATCGCGAGCGTGCTGTTTTTCACGACGTTGATGAATTGGCTATTCAGCGGCGGCAAGATGACACGCAGTGCCAAAGGAATGACGACAAGCCGCAGAGTCTGACCGCGTCTCAGTCCCAGCGACGACGCCGCCTCCCAAACACCTTTCTTGACCGCGAGAATACCGGATCGGACAATCTCGCCAACGAACCCCGTTGTGTAGAATACAAGTCCGACAACCAGCGTCGCGAATTCGGGCGATATTTCTCTGCCGCCGACGAAGTTGAAGCGACGTCTTTCCGGCCATTCAATATGGACGTCGAACGTTCCGGAAGCGTATGCGACCGCTATAGCCGCCGCGACAGCGGCCACGACGCAGCTGACGGCCGGTGGGCGCTTCCCGGTTCTTTCCTGTCGCTTCTTTGCAATCTGCGCCGCCAGTACGATTGGCGCTGATGCAAGGATCAGTAACGCAATGAGCGCCGCAGGATCGATGCCGAGAGTTATGGCGGGCATGACGATTCCGCGCTGGGAGACGAACGTGCCGGGAAGCAACTGGAGTGCATTGGCGACGGTCGGCATAGCCGTCCACAGCCCATAAACGAAAAGCAAGATTACGACGAGCGGCGTATTGCGCGCGATTTCGACCCAGATCCGGCCCATTCCGGCGACCGCCGGATTTGTACTAAGCCGCATAAGCCCCAAAATCAGGCCGAGCACGCTCGATGCAGCAATGACGATTGCGGAAACGAAGGCTGTATTCAGAATACCAACCGCGATGGCACGCGAGTATGGGCTTTCGGGCGTGTAATGGATCAGGGACTCGGCGATCGGCATGCCCGACGGCATCGACAGGAACTCGAAGCCAAGTGGAATGCCTCGTAGCCGCAAATTGGCGACAGTCGTGTCCGCCACGACGTAGACGACTGCCGCCATGCTCGCCAGCGCCAGAAACTGAAAAGCCCAGTTTCGCACGCGCCTGTCTCCAACGATTTTCATCTTTTCTCGGTATCGCTGGAGCGAAATCTTATCAGTCCGACTGAGCCATTCAGACGGCCACTCAATCCCAAGGAGGCGAGAACATCAAGCCGCCGTCGCTCCACAATGCATTCTTGCCGCGCGGCAACCGCATCGGACTACCGTCACCGAGATTCCGATGCCATATCTCGCCGTAGTTGCCGAGCTGGGTGACGATATTTAGCACCCATTTGTCATCGAGGCCGAGTGGCCGGCCGAAGCCATCTTCACCCAGGACCCGTCGTACTTCACGATTGCCGGATTTCGCCATTTCGCTCGCATTTGCTGCCGTAATCCCGTTCTCTTCCGCCCAGAACAGCGCGAAAATGGACCAGCGCACGATGTCGAACCACCGGTCGTCGCCGCGCGGGATCGCTACGCCCAGCGGTTCAGGGCGATTGTCGATCGACACGAGCTCGTGGTCGCCGGGATTCGTTGCGATCGTTGCGCGTGCGCCCGCTGCCGCGGTTCCGTCGGTTATGTAGGCGTCGCAGCGGCCTGCCATGTATGCGTCGCGCGCTTGTGTGGGATTCTCGAAGACCACGCGTCGCAATGTGATCTTCGCAGTCTCTTCCAATGCGCTCAACTTCTGAGCCGGTAGACCGCCGCCACCAGTGACGCAAAACGTTGCGCCGTTGAAATCTCTCATATCCTTGAAATTGAGCGATTTCCGGAAAAGAATGGCATCGCCGTCGTATATCGTCGCCGCGACGAACCGGACTGCCGCGTCTCTCGAGTACGTCCAGGTCGTGGTACGCGAAAGGATGTCGATTTCGCCGGTCTGAATAGCCGGCAATCGTGCGGCGGTGACAAGTGGCGTGAAGCGGATTTTTTCCTTGTCTCCGAATACAGCGACGGCCGATGCGCGGCAAATGTCGGAATCGATTCCACGCCAAACTCCGCGCTCGTCGGCGCGCGACAGCCCAGGAACACCGGTGCTTGCGCCGCACTGGACGTACCCTCGCTGCTTGATCTTGTCGACCACCGACTGGGCGGCAAGCTGGCCGGGAAGGAGACCGCTGGCCACAACGGCGACAAGCGTCGCAAGCGTCCGTTTTTTCATCTAATCCTCCTGTTTGGTCGGCGTGTGCTGCTCGTTTGCGTCAGGGCCACCACGCGACAGCGCATCGAGAAAGCGGACGAGTTCGGCGTAGAGATCATCAGGATCTTCCAGTCCGATGGCCACTCGCAGATAGGGTCCGTCGGGCAACCAAGCGAGATCGGTGCGCTCCGCCTTCGGGTCACTTGGTGCGATCAAGCTGTGCGCGCCGCCCCACGAAGCGCCGATCTTGAAGAGTTCAAGATCTTCGAATGCCGCGTCGAACCGTCGGCCAGATCCGAGTTTGGGATCGATGACTATACCAAACAGCCCAGCTCCAGCGGCGTAGTCGCGCGTGAAAATCTCATGACCTGGATGATTGCGCCGGGACGGATGCACAATTCGGAGGATCTCCGGGCGATCACCAAGCCGTTCCATCAGGACAGCGGCTGTTTTAGCCGAGCGCTCCAGTCGCAGCGGCATCGTCGCGAGGCCTCGTGACACAAGAAAGCAGTCTTCACCAGAAGTCCCGTATCCGAGCAACCGGGCTACATCCTTTGAGCGGCGATAGAGCCCTTCGTCCGCGAAGGCGAGGCTGCCCATCAGTACGTCCGAATGGCCGCCGGCGTACTTCGACAATGATTGCATCGATATATCCACGCCCCGACTCAATGGCTGGAAGCCGAGCGGGGTGGCCCACGTATTATCCATCGCGATGCACATGCCTCGCGCACGCGCCATATCCGCCATGCGAGCGACGTCACGGACCTCGAATGTCGATGAACCCGGACTTTCGATCCACAGAACGCGATGCGACGAATCCGCAGTGGCGGCAAGTTCCGAAGTAGCATCGCCGCGATAGCACTGCGCGCCGATGCCGAAGCGCGACAGTAGCTGTTCGATCATCGCGCGCGCCGGCCCGTAGAACCCTTCCGGAAGCAGAACTGAGTCGCCGGCGCTGACACAGGTGATTGTGGCAACCGCGATGGCGGCGAGGCCTGACGGCAGAACGAGAGCCCGCACACCGCCTTCCAGACGCGCGATCTGATCCTCGAGGGAGCGGGTCGATGGCGTGCCATAGAGCCCGTACGCGTAGCCGTCGTAGAGCTGAGTCGAACGGCTCTTGAATGCGGCCGGCGAATCGAAGATGACCGTCGATGCGCGGTGGATCGGCGGTGACAACGCCGCAAATCCGGCCGGAGCATCGGGGGCGTGAACGCAGAGTGTAGAAGATTTGTGCAGGTTCATCGGGAAGTAGGGTATCCAAGCATCCCATATCGAACAATAACGCTGATAGACAACTTCATTCATAATTGATATGGATACTCATGCGGGCGCGCGACCTCGAAATATTTCAAGCGGTAATGCGTGTTGGCGGTGTCGGCCGGGCGGCCGAACTGCTGCAGACCTCGCAGCCTTCCGTCTCTCGCGCAATCTCGGCTTTGGAGCATGCTTGCGGTTTCGACCTGTTTGACCGCATCCGTGGTCGCCTTGTGCCGACCCGTGAAGGTCGGGTGTTCCACGGGGAGGTGGAGCGCAGCTTCTTGGGCATCGAGCATCTTCGGCAGGCGGCGACCCGTATCCGGGAGTTCGGCGCCGGCACCGTTAGAGTTGCCAGCCTATCTGCGCTCGGCAACACGATCGTCGTGAAGGCGACGGCCCAATTCTTGAGCCAGCACCCCGACGCAAGAGTCTCGCTGCAGATCCGGACATCAAGCGCGGTCCGCGATTTGGTCGCTTCAGGTCAGGTCGATATCGGTCTGGCGGCGGACGAAATCAGCACGGCAGGGATTGAGCACCAGGCCTTCGCCACGCCGCGGGCAGTGTGTCTTGTGCCGGCCGCACATCGCTTCGCCTCTCGCAAGAAGATCGGACCAAAAGATCTGCACAACGAACGTCTCGTGGCGCTGGCGCCGCAAGACACGGTAAGAATCTCGCTCGATCAGCTTTTGAACTCTGTCGATGCTGTGCCGAAGATCGTCGCCGAAACGCCGTTTTCATCGACGATCGCTTCGCTGGTCTCCGAGGGAGCCGGGATCGGCCTCGTCAACCCGAGTTCTCTGCCGCATCCTTTGCCGGCCGGCATTCGTATCGTCGCATTCGAACCAGGCATCTACTTCAAGGCACTCCTTCTGAGGCCCGCCGGGGCGGAAAGCTCGAGGCTTGTTGGGGCATATCTCTCTGCCCTCTTCAAGGTGCGCAACTCAATCAAGTCCCTGAGTGCCTCCTGAGCAGTCTCTGGCGAGCAAAGAGGACGATTCAGAGCGCCGCGATTATCCGTCTCGACCAGAGGAAAGTCTACGGGGTTCGACACGCACGGGTGATAGGGAAGCGATGTTTGCGCATTGTGGTTGCCGCAAAGCCGAAGCGCGTCAGCGTTCTGGCCGGGCTGGGCAGCCTGTTTGGTGAAATGAAGAATGTCGGTAAGGCCATGCTGCGTTAGGGCCTCCGAAAATCCCGGGATGGTTCACCCCAAAAATTTTACAGGTTTCAACTCGCAGATAAATCGTTGTCGAGCATCGACATTGATTGAGCGTCCAGCGATTGGACTTGAGTGCATTGAAGTAGGCTTAACAAAGGCAAGAAAACCACGCAGGATGTTGTTGATTATATCCCCTCCAGGAGGATAGTAATTAACCATGAGCAAAATCCACAAGCATCAATCCCACCCCGATATCGTAAAGCGCCTGAAGCGGGCGGGCGGCCATCTGCGCGGTGTCGTTGAGATGATCGAGGCCGGGCGCGGCTGCCTCGATGTTGCCCAACAGCTTCATGCTGTCGAGAAGGCTGTCGGCGAGGCCAAGAAGGCGCTGATCCGCGATCACCTCGATAACTGTCTCGAGGAGACGGTCGGGCCGCTGCCCAAGGAGCGCCGCCGCTCGATCGACGAATTCAAGGAAATTACGAAGTATCTCTGAGTGGGCTGATCCGATGAACGAAACGTTCCTACTGTCGATCGCGACGACGGGCTTTGTCGTTGCATTCGCCCATGCCGCGATTCCGACACACTGGCTTCCGTTTGTGCTTGCTGGGCGAGGGCAGCGCTGGAGTAAGCCCAAGACGCTACTTGTCGTGGCGCTTTGCGGAGCCGGTCACGTTCTCTTCACGACTGTTCTGGGCATCCTTCTCGTCTGGCTCGGTATCGAGACGAGCAAGTGGACCGGTGATCTGTTTCCATGGATTGCCGGCGGCGCAATGATCACTTTCGGTATCTATTACTTGGTGCGGCAAGCGCGCGGGGATGGACATGGGCATAGCCACGACCATTCAGGGCACAAGCATCACGGCGAAATAAAGAGCATCAACACGGGGCACGGTGTCCTTTTTCTCGAGATTTTCGAGGACGGCGTCCGGCCACGGTTTCGTATTCGAGCCGATGGCGCCACTGATCAACTGCCACGTGCGGCAACGTTGTCGCTCGCGACGATCCGGCCCGATCAAACGAAACAGACATTCTCATTCATCGCTCGTGACGGGTTTCTGGAAACCTACGAGGAGGTCCCTGAACCACATGAGTTCTCGGCAATGGTGAGCCTGTCCCATGGCGGACATGTACACACTCACGAGCTCAAATTCGAGGAGCACGAACGTAATGAGGAAGGGGAGCTTCTGACGAATTCGACGGGTGCTACGGCAACATCGGGCGCGACGGATCGAAAGTCAGATCGCGCAGTGATTGTCGGGTTGCTGACGCTTCTGACGTTCTCCCCGTGCGAGGGCTTCCTTCCTGTCTATCTATCTGGGATTTCATATGGATGGATGGGCTTCGTTTTTCTTAGCGCGATTCTTGCTGTAGCGACAGTCGTCGGAATGATGGCATTTACCTGGTTGACCCTCATGGGGCTTGAAAGCATGCGTCTTGGCTTTCTGGAGCGATACGAAAGCGGTATCCTCGGCATCTTAATTCTGTTCCTCGGCGTCGGCATCGTCTTCTTTGGCATTTAGTGGATTGTTTGCTTAGATGCTACGCCACTTAGTCCGTTGTTCAGCTTCTCCGAGCTAGCTCGCTACGCGCGGCCGTGAAACCAGAATTGTGGTGGATTGTGAAGCTCATTCTTGGCAAATTATTGCTTGATCTTGCCGACACTCAATGATCGTTCGCGCAATATTCGCTGCACTCGTATATGGCATCACAGCGATGTGCGGCGCTTGGGCTGAAGAGGTTGATGTCGAACTTGTGCTGGCAGTCGACGTCTCTCGCAGCATCGACGAGGAAGAATTCAAGCTACAAAGGCAAGGCTACGCAGACGCATTCCTTCACCCGGCAGTCATTCAGGCGATCCAGGGCGGAAAGCATGGGCGAATAGCGGTTGCCTATGTGGAGTGGGCGGGCGTCGAATTTCAGAAACTTGTCGTGCCATGGACCGTGATAAAGGACCGGGAAAGTGGCGCCCTCCTGTCTGAAGCAATTCTGCGCGAACAGAGGTCATTTTACGGACGCACGTCGATAAGCGGTGCGATCGACTTCTCGATGCAGGTACTCGCCCAGAGTCCGCATACTGGCATTCGGCGTGTCATCGATGTGTCTGGCGACGGGGTCAATAATAGCGGTAGACCAGCCAAGGCAGCTCGCGATCAGGCTGCGGCTGCCAACGTAACAATCAATGGCCTTGTCATCATGAATGATAGGCTGAATCTAGGCCTGTCGCCGACATTTGACATTCCCCTTGATGAATTCTACCGCGAGAACGTGATCTGCGGCCTGGGCGCCTTTGTCATATCGGCCGACGATTTTTCGAGCTTTGCCTATGCGATCAAGAACAAACTCATTCGTGAAGTCGCGGAGCAGATGCCCGCGCTGGGGGACGAAGAGCGCGTTCGTTGGAGCCATGCGGCGCGGTAGCTGCGGATCGTTGGGCTTCGCGCCAGTTTTTGTCGTCGATTTTACCTCCGAATCGATGCTGCTTGCATCAAGTCGACAACACTGATCCTTCCAGCTTGTCCCCATGCGCGACACATTTTCTGTGATCGCCCAATACTTCGATCACACGGCAGTCCGAGATTCGACCACCGGAGCACTGCGCGACCATGCGCTGAAGTTCAAGCTTCAGCGCCTTAAGTTGCTCCATGCGCCGCTCGACATGGACGAGCTGCGCGCGCGCGATTGCATCGGCGGCCTCGCAAGGTTGGTCGGGACGATCTGAGAGACTCAGCAGGTCGCGGATTGCCTCGATCGGAAACCCGAGATCGCGCGCATGCCGGATGAAGGCGAGCCTTTCCATATCGGCTCTGCCGTAGATTCGCTGATTGCCGTTGGAACGCTCAGGTCGCGGCAACAGCCCGATTTGCTCATAGTAGCGGACCGTCTGCACCCTGCAGCCTGCCGCCTCGGCGATGCGCCCGATCGTGATTTGCATATAAGTCTACCTCTTCAAATAGATAGATCTCGGCAACAAGGGACGGAAAGTTCTTGCAGCTACAGCAACTATAGCTTCTATCGTCATGTCGCCCAACAGGAAATTGGCCATCGATGTCGATGGAGAATCTCGCCCCAGTGACCGGAACTATTGAAGAAGCTGGCCAAGCGCAGGCGCGGCTGGTCGCGGCCTGGCCACCCCCCAAGCTTCAATTTCCGATCTCCGGCTTGGATCGAATGCGACAGAGGGGGAGTGGATGAATTTCGACGACCATCTCGTGTTCTTCCACACGCCCAGCGACGTCGCCGCGCGCAAGGTGCCCGTCGACCGGCAGATGCGCATCGGCGTGCTGGTCGAGGTCGGTTCGGTCGAGCGCGTCGCGGGCACGGCCGAGGTGCGCTTCAAGGTGACCGATCTCGAGAACGCGATCCCCGTGGCCTATGTCGGCGTGCTGCCCGACCTGTTCCGCGAAGGACAGGGCGTGGTCGCCAACGGCAAGCTTTCGGCCGACGGCACGTTCCGTGCGGGCGAAGTGCTGGCCCGCCATGACGAGAACTACATGCCGGCCGAGGTGGCCGAGGCGCTCAAGCGCTCGGGCCGCTGGCAGGAAACGACGGGTACGGCCAAGTGATCGCGGAACTCGGCCATTACGCGCTCGTCCTGGCGCTTTGCGTGGCGCTCGTGCAGTCGGTGCTGCCGCTCGTGGGCGCCCAGACGGGCGAGCCCGCTTTGACCGCGATCGCGAAGCCGGCCGCCCTCCTCCAGTTCGCGCTCGTCGCCGTCGCCTTCGGCTGCCTCGTCTATTCGTTCGTCGTGTCGGACTTCACCGTCAAGAACGTCGTGATGAACTCGCACTCGGCCAAGCCCATGCTCTACAAGGTGTCGGGTGCGTGGGGAAACCACGAAGGCTCGATGGTGCTGTGGTCGCTGATCCTCGGGCTGTTCGGCGCCATGGTCGCGGCCTTCGGGCGCAACCTGCCGCCGGGGCTGAAGGCGCGCACGCTCGCCGTGCAGGGCATGATCGGCGTGGCGTTCCTCGCCTTCATCGTGTTCACGTCCAATCCGTTCGAGCGCGTGATGCCGCCGCCGGCGGACGGCAACGATCTCAACCCGCTCCTCCAGGATCCCGGCCTCGCCTTCCATCCGCCGTTCCTCTATTTCGGCTATGTCGGCTTCTCGATCGTCTTCGCCTTCGCGATGGCCGCCCTCATCGAGGGGCGCGTCGATGCCGCGTGGGCGCGCTGGGTGCGGCCCTGGACACTTGCCGCGTGGGCGGCCCTGACGCTGGGCATCGCGCTTGGCTCGTGGTGGGCCTATTACGAGCTCGGCTGGGGCGGCTGGTGGTACTGGGACCCGGTCGAGAACGCGAGCTTCATGCCGTGGCTGGTGGGCTGCGCGCTGCTGCATTCGGCCATCGTCGCCGAGAAGCGCGACGCGCTGAAGACCTGGACGATCCTGCTCGCCATCCTCGCCTTCTCGCTGTCGCTGGTCGGCACGTTCCTCGTGCGCTCGGGCGTGCTCACGTCGGTGCACGCCTTCGCGGTCGATCCCGAGCGCGGCGTGTTCATCCTTGCCATCCTCGTCATCACCATCGGCGGCTCGCTCGCCATGTACGCGTGGCGAGCCCCCATGCTGAAGGGCGGTGGCCTGTTCCAGCCGATCAGCCGCGAGGGCGCCCTCGTCCTCAACAACGTGCTGCTCGCCACGGCCGCCGCGACCGTCTTCATCGGCACGCTCTATCCGCTGTTCCTCGAAGCGGTGGGCGGCGCCAAGGTTTCGGTGGGCCCGCCCTTCTTCAACGCCACGTTCGTGCCGCTGATGATCCCGCTGCTGCTCGCCGTGGGCATCGGCCCGATGATGGGCTGGAAGCGCGGCGATCTTGGCGGCGCACTCCAGCGCCTGCGCGCGGCGATCTTCATCTCGATCGCCATCGTCGCGGCCGTCTACTGGACCGACGACCGCCGCTCCGTCTACGCCGCCCTCGCGATGGGGCTGGCGGCCTGGCTGTTCTTCGGCGCCGCCGTCGAATGGGCCGAACGCGTGCGCCTGTTCCGCGCCCCCGCCGGCACCGTGCTGTCGCGCGCACTCAACCTGCCGCGCGCGAGCTGGGGGATGACCATCGCGCATGCCGGCATGGGCCTCACCGTGATGGGCATCGCCGGCGTGACCGCCTGGCAGACCGAAGTGATCCGGCTGGCACGCGCCGGCGACGCGTTCGACGTGGCGGGCTACAACTTCGTCTTCAAGGGTGCCACGCGCGTCGAGGGGCCGAACTTCCTCGCCGTGCGCGGCACGTTCGAGGTCTATCTCGACGACAGGCTCTATGCCGTGCTCGCCCCCGAGCGGCGCTGGTTCCCGGTCGCAGGCACGGCGACGACCGAGACGGCGATCCGCACCAACCTGCTCGCCGATCTCTACGCGACCATCGGCGATCCCGAGCTTGCCGCCCCGGCGGGCAACACACCGGCGTTCCTTGCACCCGTCACGCCCGAAACGGCGTGGACCGTGCGCATCTACCACAACCCGCTCGTCCCGTGGATCTGGCTGGGGGCGTGCGCGATGGTGCTGGGCGGCATCGTGTCGCTGACCGACCGGCGCCACCGCGTGGGGGCCCCGCGCCGCACCGGCGACGGCGCGGCCTTGCCGTCGGCGGCGGAATGAAGCGGGTCCTGTTTTTCCTGCCGCTGGCGCTGTTCGCGGTGCTGGCTGCCTATCTGGGCTTCGGCTTGACGCGCAATCCCCAGGACCTCCCAAGCGCGCTGATCGACCGGCCCGTGCCGACATTCGACCTGCCGGCGGTCGCCGGCGTGGACCGTCCCGGCCTCGCGTCGTCCGCCCTCGCGCGCGAGGTGTCGCTCGTGAACGTGTTCGCGTCGTGGTGCCCGCCATGCCGCATCGAGCATCCGATCCTGATGCGCCTGGCACGCGGCGGCGACGTGCCGATCTACGGCATCAACTACAAGGACAAGGCGGCCGACGCCGCGCGCTGGCTCGCCGATCTCGGCAACCCCTATCGCGCGATCGGCTGGGATTTCGAGAACCGCGTGGCCGTCGACTGGGGTGTCTATGGCGCACCGGAGACCTTCGTCGTCGATCGGCACGGCACGATCCGCTACCGCCATGTGGGCGCCATCACGCCCGACGTGCTCGAGCGCACGCTGATGCCGCTCGTCCAGAAGCTGCGGCGCGAGTCATGAGATACGTGCTGGCGCTTCTCGTCTCGCTGCTTGGCGGCCCGGCCATGGCCGTGCTGCCGCACGAGATGCTCGCCGATCCCGCACTGGAGGCGCGTGCGCGCGATGGCATCGGCGGCTTCGCAAGACTGGTCGGGGAGATCGGATAGGCTCAACAGGTCGCGGATTGCTTCGATCGGAAATCCGAGATCGCGTGCGTGCCGGATGAAGGCAATCCTATCCGTATCGGCTCTGCCATAGATTCGCTGATTACCGTTGGAACGCTCGGGTCAGGGCAGCAGCCCGACTTGCTCGTAGTAGTGGACCGTCTGCACCTTGCAGTCCGCCGCCTCGGTGATGCGACCGATTGTGATTTGCATATAAGTCTACCTCTTCAAATAGATAGATCTTGGCAACCAGGGACGGAAATTTCTTGTAGCTACAGTAACTATAGCTTCTATCGTCATTTTGCCCAATGGGAAATGGTCATCGATGTCGACAGAGAATCTCGCCCCAGTGACCGGAACTATTGAAGAAGCTGGCCAAGCGCAGGCGCGGCTGGTGGCGGCCTGGCCACCCCTCAAGCTTCAATTTCCGATCTCCAGCTTGGATCGAATGCGACAAAGGGGGAGTGGATGAATTTCGACGACCAATTCGCAAAAGTGTTTGGCCGCCGCGATGCGAGAACGAATCGATCAACATCCGACAAGTCGGAATTCGAATCGAGCCGTGAAAACGCCGGACAGGGCGGACCGCGAACCGTCCCACCGGAAATGGAACGTCCCGAGCGAACAGTGCCGGGTCGGCTGGAAGTCCGCAGATGTAGCAACTGCAGAATCGAGCTTCCTGCCCGGATGCAATCTTGCTTTCAATGCAACGCTTCGCTGGAAGAAATTAGATCGGAAGAGCCATGACCGAACCGTCTCAGCCGATCCCTCTCGGTAAAAGCCGCCGAGGTATCTCGCCTCGATTGCGAAGCAAGAATCTTGCAATCGCTATAGGGATCTTCGCCCTCATCATCCTGTTCTATTTCGTCACGATCGTCAAACTGCAGGGTCTGCCTGAGCATCTTCCGGCATCTTGAGGTCGGCTTTTTTAACGCACTTGTGGATTGCGCATACCGTTGGAGGATACGAAGTGATCGAGAAATATCTGGAACAGTACCTGTTCGCATGCAGATGGTTTATCGCCCCATTTTACGCCTTGCTCGCGACCAGCGTCCTGCTGCTGCTCGTCAAGTTCGTTCAAGAGTTCGCCCATTTCACGTTGAATTTTCTTTCATTTACCGATACGGCCGCGATCTTGGGATTGCTTTCGCTGATCGACCTTACCTTGATGGCGAACCTGCTCGTCATCGTGGTGTTCTCCGGATACGAGTCATTCGTTTCAAAAATCGACGGCGCAGACGGGAAGAATCGACCCGAATGGATGGGGAAGATCGACTTCAGCGGCCTGAAGCAGAAGTTGATCACTTCGATCGTCGCAATTTCCGCAATCCAGCTTCTGAAGGCCTTCATGAATGTCGACACGATGAGCGACACGAAGCTCGCATGGCTTGTCGGGCTCCACCTGACTTTCGTCGCCTCCGGCGTCCTGCTTGCGCTTATGGACAGGCTGACGATGCAGACACATTCCAGCGCTTCGCGGAACGGTACCTGAGCGGAACAACTCGTGTCACGAGTGCGAATTCCAGGAATAACGGCATTTCAGTCCGGTTTTGGCGAAATCCTGATCGCTTTTATTCTCGGCGGAATGGCGGCGACGGCATTTGCGCCCATCCACCTTGTTCCCGTCGCGATCGTCGCGCTTTCGCTTCTGTCGAGCCTGGTGATTAAAGCCAGTTCGATCCGAAAGTCCTTCGTGCTTGGCTGGGCGTTCGGTTTCGGACATTTCGCCATCGGGCTGCAATGGCTTGCGGAGAGCTTTTCCGTCGATCCCGAGCGGTTCGGATCCTATGCGGTACCTGCCGTGCTCGCGTTGTCCGGCTTGCTGGCGATCTTCCCGGCGGTCGCCTGCAGTATGGCACGCACGCTGCGGACCCGTTCGACAACGGCGAATGCATTTCTGATTTCCGCAACCTGGACAGCCAGCGAGATGCTTCGCTCGGTGCTATTCGGCGGATTTCCCTGGAACCTAATCGGACATATCTGGTCGGTATACGATCCGGCAATACAGATTGCTGCGTTCATCGGGGCATCCGGGTTGACGTTCGTCACCGTGCTCGCGGCCGCCATGTGCATGCCTGGACCCGTTTCATCGGGCTGGCTACGGCGCATGGCCTATTCCGGGGCCATCATCCTCGCAGTTCTGATTGCAGGCGAGTTGAGGCTCTTCTTCACCGCCAATCCGGGCGGATCGGGCATGTATGTCCGGATCGTCCAGGGCAACGTCCCGCAAGCCATAAAGTGGCAAGCCGACAAGCGTACGGAAATTCTGTCCCGATACATCGAATTGACAGGCCAGCCGGCATCGCGGCGCTTGTCGGCAATCATATGGCCGGAGACGGCAGTTCCATTCGATCTCTTTGCCGATACCGGAGTTCGCGCGCGAATCGGAGCGGCAATTCCGGAGGGCAGCATTCTCTTTGCCGGCACACTTCGGATTGGAGCAGATGGCTCGAATGAGATATTCAACAGCATCGTGGCATTCGGACGCGATACCGGAATTCAGATGGTCTACGACAAGGTCCGTTTGGTGCCTTTCGGCGAATACGTCCCCTTTAGATCGTTTCTGTCCGTCGGGAAACTTACGGTCGGGTCCAGCGACCTGAGTCCGGGGCACGTGACGGGCACATTTGAGGTCCAGTCTCTTCCACCTGTCGTTCCATTGATCTGTTATGAGGCGATATTTCCGCCCGGCGATACGGAGTCCGGACGACCGCAGTGGATACTGAATGTCACGAACGACGCCTGGTTCGGCCGATCGGCAGGCCCCTATCAGCATCTCGAGATCGCCAAATTCCGTTCTGTAGAGCTTGGCCTACCGATGGTTCGCGCGGCGAATACCGGCATCTCGGCATTTATCGATCCATTTGGGCGCGTACTGAAGCAGATCCCGATCGAGGAAACCGGTATCCTCGACTTCGAGTTGCCACGGCAGCTCGCCACTCCAACCTTCTATTCGATCGTCGGGAGCCTTCCGGTTCTCGTGCTTGTCCTGCTGATCCTGATCGGTGCATCGGCTGCTCGATTTGCGCCGACGTTTTTGCGCAGCTACTTCCCACCCAACCGGCAAAAATAGAGCTTGAAGCTACAGTAACTATAGCAGCTACGGTGACTTCATCTGAACCGAAGGGATTTTTCTCATGAAGACCGCAGGGGCCGCGCAACCCATTGAAAAAATGCACTGGTCTGTCAAGGGGATGGATTGCGCGAGCTGCGCGATCAAGATCAAAGGTGCGATCGGACCTGTATCAGGAGTTCAAGACGTCTCGGTTTCCGTCATGGGGCAGACTTTGACGGTTGATGTCGGGGCAGGCAGCAATCCGGCCGCCGAGATCGAAAGGCGGGTGAGTTTGCTCGGCTACGACATAGCTCGCCAGTCGGCACCCTCGGCGCCCGTTGGCGCAAGCCCGGCAGCGCATGCGCATGAAGATGGCCATGACCACAATCACGATCACGGGCACGATCACGGGCATGACCACGGTCATAAGCATGCCGACAAGGCTGATCCCAGGCCGGAAGACGGCGAGTTGCGCTGGTATGAGACATCGAAGGGCCGTCTGGTCGTTACGACGGGTGCTCTCCTGGGATTCGCCTGGCTCGCGAAGCTCCTTGAACTTGGCTCCGTCGTCGGCTGGGCCTTTGCACTCGCCTGCGTGATCGGCGTCGTTCCGGTTGCCCGACGAGCCTTTGCGGCATTGTCGATGGGGCAACCCTTTACGATCGAGATGCTGATGACCATCGCGGCCGCCGGCGCGCTGGCGATCGGGGCATCCGAGGAAGCGGCCTTGGTCGTCTTCCTGTTCGCGATCGGGGAAGTCCTCGAGGGCGTTGCGGCCGATCGCGCCCGCGCGGGCATTCGCGCACTCGGTGACCTTATTCCGCAAACCGCTCTTGTCGTATTCGAGGGCGCGACGCGCGAGGTCCGCGCCGCGACCCTCGCACCGGGCCAGATCGTGCTTGCCCGACCAGGCGACCGCATCCCGGCCGACGGCGAGATCGCAAGCGGATCGACCAGCATCGACGAATCGCCGGTTACGGGCGAATCCGTTCCGAAACCGAAATCCGTCGGAGAGCCGGTGTATGCCGGATCGATCAACCGTGAGGCGGCGATCGAGATCCGCGTTACGCGGCGCGCCGAAGACAACACGATCTCGCGCATCATCCGCCTTGTCGAAGAGGCGCAGGACAAGAAGGCGCCGACCGAGCGCTTCATCGACCGTTTCAGCCGTGCATATATGCCAGCGATCGTGGCCCTCGCGGCGATCGTCGCGATTTTTCCTCCGCTCGTGCTGGACGGCGACTGGCAGACATGGGTCTATCGGGCGCTGGCGCTGCTTCTGATCGGTTGCCCGTGCGCACTGGTCATATCGGTTCCGGCTTCGATTGCGTCCTCGCTATCGGCGGGTGCGCGCCGCGGCCTGCTGCTGAAGGGCGGAGCCGTAATCGAGGCCGCTGCGCGTACGCAGGTGGTCGCGTTCGACAAGACGGGTACGCTGACGCAAGGCAAGCCAGTTGTCACCGATGTGCGCGCCTTCCACGGTAGCGAAAGCGAAAATGTCGCTTTCGCCGCCAGCGTCGAAGCGCAGTCGTCCCATCCCCTTGCTCAAGCGGTGGCCGCCGAGGCGTTACGCCGCGGCGTAATGATTGCGCCGGCTTCTCAAGCGGCAGCGATTCCCGGTCGCGGCGTCGAAGCCTTCGTAGCAGGGACCAAGGTTACGGTCGCTTCGCCGCGCTACGCTGCGGAACTTGGTGCACTGCCGGCGGTTGTCGCGGAGGTCCTCGCAACGCTGCAAGGCGACGGCAAGACCGTCGTCGTCATCGTCCGCAACGACATGGCGACCGGGTTGATCGCTTTCCGGGACGAGCCCCGTATCGATGCGAAGTCTGCCGTCGACGAGTTGAGCGCACTTGGTGTTCGCTCCGTCATGCTGACGGGCGACAATGCGGCGACCGGACGCGCGATCGCGGGAGCCCTCGGGATTGACGTGCGTGCCGAGTTGCTGCCGGATGCCAAGGTCGAAGCGATCCGCGAGCTCGCGAAATCCGCGAACGTGATGATGATCGGCGATGGAATCAACGATGCGCCCGCCCTCGCATCCGCGAATGTCGGCATCGCCATGGGTTCCGGCACGGCAGTGGCGCTGGAGACGGCGGATGGCGCGTTGATGGGAGATCGGGTCGCGGACGTCCCACGCCTGATCCGGCTTGCTCGCGCCACGATGGCGAATATCCGGCAGAATGTCGCGATGGCGTTGGGCCTCAAGGCGGTGTTCCTGGTCACCAGCGTTCTTGGGTTGACCGGGCTTTGGATCGCGATCCTCGCCGATACCGGGGCGACAGTTTTGGTGACCTTGAACGCGCTCCGCCTGCTTCGCCACGATTCAGGCACTCGATAGAGCGGATCTGACGTGATGTCGAAGGCCGAGACATTCGGGTTTGCGTTGTTCGCCGGCTACCTGCTGGTGTTCTTAATCCGGACGGCCGTTGCCGCACGGATGGTCGGATCGAACGTATGGCTGTTCGGTACGGGGACCCGCGAACAGCGCGTTCCGGCTGCCTTGTTCCGGTTCGCTTTTGCCGGAACGCTGCTGGGCCCGTTGTTTCGCGCGGCACCCGATGGCGATCCGAGTCGACTGGTGATAGAAGACCGGATATGGGGGATCGATCTCGACATTGTCGGCGGGGCGCTCGTCGTGATTGGGGTCTATGTCGCCTTGGTTGCCCAGTTCCAGATGGGCAAGTCGTGGCGTGTCGGAGCGGCCGCCGGACAGGGCGGGCCGCTCGTTGCAGCGGGCCTTTTTACGGTTTCCCGCAATCCCGTCTTTCTCGGCCAGATGTTGATGTTTGTCGGACTTCTCGCCCTTTTCCCGGATGGGATGCAGCTTGTCTTGACGGTTGCACTCGTTGCGGCCGCGATCATCCAGGTTCGCATCGAAGAACGTGCTCTTGCCGTCTCCCTCGGATCGCCCTATCTCGAGTACAAGCGCAAAGTCCGGCGATGGCTTTGAATTTTCTGCAACGACGATGACCCAGATTCTCGAAATTGTCCGCGAGTACGGATACCTCGTTTACGCGATCTTGTTCGCGTATGCCGCGCTAAAGAGCGGCAGCCTCCCGCTGTTTGCAGGAATTGCCGCGCAGGCAGGCGCCCTCGATCCGGTCGCCGCAGGTTCGGCAGCTTTTGCCGGCGGATATCTCGGGGACGAAGCACGGTTCTGGGCTTCGCGGCGGTATGGCGACCGCATCGTGGCGAGGTACGGTTGGCTGGCACGCTACTTTGATCGCGCGACCGCCATGCTCGGCCGCTACGGACACTGGTATATCTTCTTGTATCGATATCCCAAAGGCATGCGGACCGTCGGTGCGTTCCCAATCGGGTTGACGTCGATCCTCTGGATCAAATTCACGCTATTGAACGCGGCTTCGGCATTGGTCTGGGCCGTGCTTCTGGTCGGGTCGGGCTATGTTCTCGGTTCTGCAATTGCGGACGCAGTGGAAGTGAACTTCGGGATCGCAAGCATCGCACTGCTTGTCGTCGGGCTGGTTGTTCTCGTCCTCGGCTTCCGGTTCACCGCGGTTCGGGAGACGAGGACATGAGCCGAGTCCGAACGCTCGTTGTTCCGGCGCTCGCCATAGCGCTCGCACTCGGGATCGATCAAACCTCCAAATGGCTGATTGTGAACGTGATCATGCAGCCGCCACGCATCATCGAGATCACGTCCTACTTCAATATCGTCCTGCTCTACAACACGGGCGTCAGTTTCGGAATGTTGGGCGGGTCCATGGCGGATCGGCAGATTATTCTGATTGCCCTCAATTCGGCGATCGTGGCCGGGTTGTTGGCTTGGGCCTGGCGAACGGATATCCGTTTCGAAAGGATCGGGCTTGGGACCATCTGCGGCGGAGCCCTTGGAAACATTGCCGATCGATGGCGCCAGGGCGGCGTGACCGACTTTCTCGATTTTCACTTGGCCGGCTTACACTGGCCCGCGTTCAACTTCGCCGACGTGGCCATTTTCGCTGGATTCTCGATCCTGTTGATCCAGTCGTTTTACCCTGCGCCGGTCCAGCCGAAGGGGGAACTGCCATGAGTTCGGTGTCATCTTCAGACCGTGGCATGTTCCCGGCGCTGTATGCCGCGTGGCTTCTGGCCCTTGTGGCCTCGCTCGGCGCTTTGTTCGTGGGGGAGATACTCGGACAGACGCCTTGTCTCCTCTGCTGGTATCAGCGTATCGCAATGTTTCCCCTCGCCGTACTGCTCGGGATCGCCAGCTTGAATAACGACGGCCGGATCGCTCGCTATGCGACGCCCCTCTCGGCAATCGGCGCGGTTCTGGCGGCTTGGCACGTTCTTGTGTTCTACGAAGTCGTTCCGACGGCGATCGAACCTTGCGGGCAAGGTCCCTCTTGCCGCGGATCCGACATGACCGTCCTCGGCGTCGTGCCGCTTCCGGTTCTATCGCTCGTGGCCTTCGTATCCATTCTCGGCCTCCTTCATCTTGTCGCGCGACGAGGTACACATGAATAGACGCAAAATTCTGGTCGCGACGACGGCTGCCGCCGCGCTCGGGATATTCGGCGCGGGAACCTATTTCGCGACCGGAAATCGTGCGCGCGAATCAGCGTCACCGCCTGCCGATTCGATCGCGCTCATTCGTCCGCATTCCCCCATCCTCGGACCGACGGGTGCGCCCGTCACGATCGTCGAGTTTTTCGATCCGTCCTGCGAGGCCTGTCGGGCGTTCCACCCCATCGTCAAACAGATCATGGATCGTTTCCCCGGCAAGGTCCGCGTCGTCATCCGCTATGCGGCCTTCCACCGCGGATCTGACGAAGCGGTGAGAATTCTCGAGACGGCAAGGCTTCAGGGGCTGTTCCTGCCGGTTCTCGAGGCTCTGCTGGCTGCACAGCCGCAATGGGCTGCCCACGACGCCCCGCGCCTGGACATCGCGTGGAGCGCGGCAGGGCAGGCCGGCCTCGATGTCGAAAGAGCCCGCCGCGAGCGCCTGATGCCTCATATTGCCGCAGCCCTCAATTTCGACGCGGCTGACGTCGCCACACTTGGTATTCGGAGAACGCCGACCTTTTACGTCAATGGCAAGCCGCTCGGGGAGTTCGGACCGCAGCAGCTTCTGGAACTTGTCCAAAGCGAGGTCAATCGATCGTGATTCGCGAATCGTTCATTCGGATTTCGGCGTCCGTCATCGTCGCCTTCGTTCTGGGCGGCGTGGTTTCGGGAAATGCCGTCGCCCACGAATTCAAGATCGGGGATCTGCGGATCGAGCATCCATGGTCGCGAGCGGTCGTAGCGAAGGCGGCCACGGCAGCCGGCTACTTGGCGATCCACAATATCGGCAAGGAGCCGGATCGTCTCGTCGGAGCCAGTACGCCCCATGCCCGTGCCGTCGAAATCCATGAAATGACCATGACCGATAACGTGATGCGGATGCGTCCCGTGGCAGGCGGTATCGAGATTCGTCCTGGCGAAGCCGTGCGAATAGCCCCGAACGGGCTGCACCTTATGATCATCGGCCCGGACGACAACTTCGTACAGGGCGCCCGGATCCCGATGACATTGGAGTTCGAGAAAGCCGGCAAGGTCGACGTCGAGCTGGCGGTCGAGTCCGCCCGGGCGCGTGCGGCCGATCATGCAGGGCATTGACGCGCGTGTCGTTTCTACGTGCATTTCGTTGGGCAGCATGGGGAGCCGTGTTTGTCGCTGGCTTTCTTTTAATCGCCGTGAGTGCGGGCTGGTTCGTGACCGACGGACCTCTATCAGGTGCCGGATCCGGTTCGATCACCGCAAATCAGTCAATCGGCGGCCCGTTCGCAATGACCGATCATCGTGGACGGCCATTTACCGATGCCGATCTTCGCGGGAAGCCATCGATGATCTTCTTCGGGTTTACGGCTTGCCCCGACGTGTGTCCCACCACGCTTGCGGATTTAAGCGATTGGCTGGACGCTTTAGGCCCCGCCGGAAACGACATTGCCGCAGTCTTTGTTTCAGTCGATCCCGAACGGGATGACGTAAAGAGCATGGCGAACTATCTCGGTAGTTTCGACAGCCGGATCATCGGATTGACCGGCACGCCCGAGCAGCTCGCCAGGTTCGCGAAAGCCTACCGGATATATTATCGCAAAGTCCCGGTGGAAGGCGGCGAGTACACCATGGATCATACTGCTGGCGTCTACCTGCTCGATCGGGATCTCCGCTTCGCCGGCCTGTTGGATTTTCACATGGAGCAGGCGACGGCCTTGGAGAAGATCAGGCGTCTCTTGCCCTGAGTGGGAAGCGTCGTGTTCACCGATTGCGTCACGGGTGAAGTTTATCGGCCCGGTTGATGAACTTCTTTCGGGACAATGGTTGGGCAGCATCTACCCTCGATCTTCGAGTCAGCGTCGGCAATCCGGCAGGATGCACCGGCCCGGATGCGTCTGTACCAGATCGCAATCCCGCCCGCTGCGGCGAGTGCGGCAACTGCCGCACCAAGCTCCCACTGCCAGAACGACAGCGCTGCGCCGGCGGTTCCCACACCGATCAGACCAGCCGCAATGAACGGCACGGCGCAGCAAGCGCCACATGCAAGGACAAGGCCCAGAATCGGCTTCATCTGTTGTTCCTTTCGAGACGATTGCGGGACCGTACAACATCAAGTAACTTGAGATTCAAGACTATTCGGAGAGCCTGCATGCAGCCTGCCCGCGACCTAAGCATCGGCCAAGTTGCAACGCGCACCGGCCTTTCGGTTCCCACGATCCGTTACTACGAAGAGATCGGCCTGGTGCGGCAGGCCGGACGCCGCGAAGGTGGCCATCGCACCTATGGTGCAGGCGAACTTCGCCGCCTGACCTTTATCGCGCATTGTCGCGATCTCGGATTCACGATCGAGCAGACGCGTTCGCTGCTGGCGGTTACCGTTGACAATCGGCCATGCGCCGATGCCCGCACGATCGCCCAGACGCATCTGCTTGCCGTCGACGCGAAGATCGCAGAGCTCAAGGAGATCAGGCGGCACCTCGACGGTTTCGTGAAGCAGTGCTTCGATGCCTGTGCCGGAAGTTCCGCATCGAACTGCGCGATGATCGACGACCTGTCGAAACCGACGACAAAGCGCAAGCGCCGCCGCAATGGGTAACATTCTGGCTTTCGTCGGTGCCGCCGTCGCCGAGATCGCGGGGTGTTTCGCGTTCTGGGCCTGGCTGCGCATGGGCCACTCGGCCGCCTGGTTGGTCCCCGGCATCGCGGCGCTGGCGCTGTTTGCCTATCTGCTGACGCTGGTCGACAGCGAGTTCGCCGGGCGGGCGTATGCCGCCTATGGCGGGATCTATGTCGCCGCTTCATTGATCTGGCTCTGGGCCGTCGAAGGCGCGAAGCCGGATCGCTGGGATGTGGTTGGCGCCGCAGTTTGCCTTTCCGGCATGGCGATCATTCTGTTCGCGCCAAGATCAGCATAGTCATTGGTAGGGTTTGGCGGCCTGAACTGCATGTACCTATTTCGACCGTGACCTCCGGCGACTGACTGGCTTAGTGCGCTCATTGCCTCTGGTTTCCACTCCTTTCCCTTCGTTGCCGGAAATCATGGAAACTGACATTGAAATCATTGAATAAACAGAAGTCTGGGGGACTGGGGGTCGCAGGTTCGAATCCTGTCGCTCCGACCATCAAAGAAGCCCGCTGGATCAATGATTCAGCGGGCTTCGTCGTTTTTGGACCTGCCTCTGGTTTCCGCGTAGTTTCCATCCGGTTTCCGTAGATGCCGAAAAATAGGGAAACCGACGTTGAAATAATTGAATAAGTAGCAGTCCATAGGACTGGGGGTCGCAGGTTCGAATCCTGTCGCTCCGACTAACGAAAAGCACGCCCCGGGAAACCGGCGGCGGGCTCTATCGTTCAATGCCCGATATCAGCCTAACGGTTAAAGCGCCGTTGGCATCGCCGTCTTCGCTTCGTCGGCGAAGAATTTCAGTGCAGGCGCGATCTCCGGGTGGAGGGCGACGCCCTCCTTGATTTGCCGTTTGCGCAAGGCAAGTCCGCGTTGGCCCGGAATGCGCACGGGCGGTTTGCCCGGCGCCACAGGTGCTGTGCGGCAGGAATTGGCAAGCCAGCCCATCTCGCGCCGAAAGGCATCGCCACCGCCGAATGCGTTCGGGTCGATGAGCTGCAGGAACACGTTGGCGCCCCAGTTCGTCTCCTTATCGGCGCGCCCGTGGCCGCCGAGCGCCGATGTCAGCGCCTCGACGATCAGGCCAAGCGCGAAGCCCTTGTGGCCAAGATCCATTCCGCCCAGCGGGAGAATTGAGCCAGGTCTGTCGGCGAACAGCACGGCCGGATCGTTGCTTGCCTTACCGTCACTGTCGACCAGCCACGGACCGGGCAGGCGCGCTTCCCGATCGGTGCGGTACATGCGGCCGGTCAGCCCGTTGGTTGTCGTCGACGCGCTGATGTCGATCAGGATCGGATCGCCGTCGGTAGGGAATCCCGCCGCGAACGGGTTCGGCGTGAAGCGAGGCGCGATGGCGCCGTGCGGGGCGACCGACACGACGGACGGATCGGAGCAGGTCAGCAGCATCGCATAGCCGCGGTCGGTCGCGCGCTTCAGGTAGGCGGCAAGGCAGGCGATGTGGCTCGACCGCCGGATCACGACAGTCACGACGGGTGTATGCGCAAGCCGCACGAGCGCGGCTTCCATCGCCTCGACTACCAGCCAGGGGCCAGGGAGGAATCCGCCGTCCCATGTGAGCGCGCCGCCGTAGTCCGCGACGACAGACGGCGTGCCCTCGGTGCGCATACGGCCGGCCTTGATCTCCTTCAGGTAGGGTGCGAGGAGCTGCAGGCCATGCGTCGTGTGACCCATGAGGTCGCCTTCGACGAGAATGTCGGCGACCGTCTTCGCGCGGTCGGCCGCGAGGCCGGCGTGGCGGAAGAGGCCGGCGGCGAAGCCAGCGAGTTCGGCTGCGCGATAGCGGGGCCAGTCGGTCTGGGGATCTGCGTTGACCATGTCAGGGTGTCACTCGCTCCAGATGGGATTGCGACGGCAGAGACTTCCGGACGGGCATGTGAAGCGCAAGCCGGAAGCGAAGCAGACTAACGCCTTGCCAAGCCTGCACTCAACTAATATAAAGCGGGCGCTCGCTCTATAATTGGCAGAAAAAGATGGACCTTACGGGGAGGCGCGCGCTGGTCACCGGCGCGTCATCGGGGCTGGGACGGCACTTCGCGCGACTGCTCGCGGCGCGCGGCGCAGAAGTCGTCGTCGCCGCAAGGCGCACCGATCGGCTCGCCACACTGTGCGCCGAGATCGCCGGTGAAGGCGGCGTTGCGCACGCCATTGAACTCGACGTGAGCGACGCAGGTTCGGTCCATGCCGCCTTCGCGGCGCTGGAGCGGCCAGTCGATATCGTGGTGAACAACGCCGGCATCAGCCTGGCCGAGCCGGCAATCGATATCACGATCGAGGACTGGGACAACACGATCGCGACCAACCTGCGCGGCGTGTTCCTGGTCGCGCGCGCCGCCGCGCGGCGACTGATCGACGCGCGGCAGGGTGGCGCCATCGTGAACATCGCCTCGATCCTCGGCCATCGCGTGGCCGGCAACCTCGCGGCTTATGCGGCAAGCAAGAGCGGCGTGGTGCGGCTGACCGAAGCACTCGCGCTCGAATGGGCGCGCCATGGCATCCGCGTGAATGCGCTTTGCCCCGGCTACGTCGAGACTGACCTGAACCGCGAATTCTTCAAAAGCGAAGCGGGCAAGGCGCTGATCCGGCGCGTGCCGCAGCGGCGGCTCGGACGGCCCGAGGAACTGGACGGCGCGCTGATGCTGCTCGCCTCCGATCTCGGCAGTTTCATCACCGGCACGTCACTCGCGGTCGACGGCGGCCATCTCATCTCGTCTCTTTGAGCCCTCAATACATCGGGAAAGCACATGGACTACAGAATTTCCCCGCGAACCGAAGATTACCGCAAGCGCATCTCGGCTTTCGTGGAGGCGTTCGTCATGCCTCGCGAAGCCGATCTGGCGAGCTATGACGCGCACGAGAACATTCGCGAAGACTTGCTCGGGGAACTGCGCGCGAAGGCGCGGAGCGAAGGGCTCTGGTGCCTGCAGCTCAAGCCCGAGAATGGCGGGCAGGGCCTCGATCGGGTTTCCATGGCGGTCTGCTACGAGGCCATGAACCGGTCGATCTTCGGGCCGGTGGTGTTCAACTCCGCCGCGCCCGACGACGGCAACATGATGCTGCTCGAGGCGGTTGCGACGCCGGAGCAGCGGGTTCGCTGGCTCGAACCTATCGCCTCGGGCCGCGTGCGCTCGTCCTTCGCGATGACCGAGCCCATGCCGGGCGGCGGCTCGGATCCCTCGGCGATCCGGACGTCGGCGCAGCGGAGCGCCAACGGCTACGTCGTCCACGGGCGCAAATGGTTCATCACGGGCGCGGGCGTCGCGCGGCACTTCATCCTCGTCGCGCGGACGTCGACCGATCCAAGGCGCGGACTGTCGGCCCTTCTCTTCGACCGGGACGCCCCGGGCTGGTCCATCGAGCGGCGCATCCCGATCATGGGCCCCGAGGAGCATGGCGGCCACTGTGAGCTCACGTTCGACGGGCTCGAGATCCCGGCCAAGGACATGCTGATGGCCGAAGGCGACGGACTGAAGGTGACGCAGATTCGTCTCGGCACGGCGCGGCTGACGCATTGCATGCGCTGGCTCGGCCTCGCTAAGCGTTGCATGGAAATCGCTCAGGGATACGCGAGCGAACGGCTGACGTTCGGCAAGCGGCTCGCCGACCGCGAGTCGACGCAGGTCGTCCTCGGTGGACTGGCGATGGACATCGAAGTCGGCCGTCTGCTCGTCATGAAGGCGGCGTGGGCGCTCGATCAGGGATCGTTCGCGCGCAAGGAAGTGTCGATGGCGAAGATCCACGTCGCCAACCTTCTCCACAAAGCGGCCGACGTCGCCATCCAGATCAACGGCGCGCGCGGCTACTCCAAGGACACGGTCGCGGAGTGGATCTATCGCTATGCGCGACAGGCGCGCCTCGTCGACGGCGCGGACGAAGTCCACAAGATGGTCCTGAACGACCGGCTGAACGAGGAAGGGCGCGGCTTCTGGTCGTGGCCTCTCGCCGAATAGTGGTGGAGTGCGGAATATCGGTGGAGCGGCTCGGGGCGTTCCTCGACGCGCGGTTCGGTACGGCACCGGTGCGCGTCGAGCGGATCGGCGGCGGCCAATCGAACCCGACCTATTTTGTCGATCACGGGGACCGGCGCATGGTCCTGCGCAAGAAGCCGGCGGGTAAGATCCTGCCCGGCGCGCATGCGATCGAGCGGGAATACCGGGTCCTACGCGCGCTGGCGGACACGCCGGTGCCGGTGCCGGAAGTGCTACTGCTGTGCGAAGACGATGCGGTGCTGGGAACGCCGTTCTACCTGATGGCGCGGGTCAAGGGCCGGGTCTTCCACGATTGCGCGCTTGACGACGTCGTCCCGGACGAACGCCGGGCAATTTATTTCGCGATGGCGGAGACGCTGGCGACTCTTCATGCGATCCGGCCGTCGGACGTCGGGCTCGCCGATTTCGGGCGGCCCGGCGGCTATTTCCAGCGCCAGCTCGCGCGCTGGTCCGGGCAGTATTTTGAATCGTCCGGCGCGCGCATTCCCGAAATCGACCGGCTGATCGACTGGCTGAACGTATCCATGCCAGTGGACGACGGCGCGCTGTCGATCGCGCACGGCGATTTCCGGCTCGGCAACCTGATGTTCCATCCGACCGAGCCGAAGGTCGTCGCCGTTCTCGACTGGGAACTGTCGACGCTCGGCCATCCGCTAGCGGATCTCGGGTTCAGCTGCATTCCCTGGCACATCGCGTCGGAAGAGTACGGCGGGATCCTAGGGCTCGATCTTCAAAGTCTTCGGGTGCCGAGCCAGCAGGCGTATGTGGATCGCTACTATTCGGCGGCGGGGACGGTGCGGAAGCTCGCGCCCTTCCATGTCGCCTTCGCGCTGTTCCGCTTCGCGGTCATCTTCGTGGGCATC
Source organism: Tagaea sp. (assembly GCA_965279565.1). GTDB lineage: Bacteria > Pseudomonadota > Alphaproteobacteria > CACIAM-22H2 > CACIAM-22H2 > Tagaea. Next base: position 2,881,939 of record OZ257249.1, read on the forward strand.
GCCGACCGCGCGCGGGCGGGAAACGCCACGTCGGGCGACGCGGGCCGGGTGGGCATGCTGGCGCGGCAATTCGCGCGGCGCGCGGTGGACGCGGCGGGCATCACGTGAGCGCCGCGATGTTCAGAAACATTTCGAGCGCTCGCTCTATGAGCCGTTGTCTTTCGCCGGCAACGGGTGAAAGATGCGGACCAACGGAATTATCCGAGGGGAGGAAGGAATGAGCGGAGGACGCGTCGTCGCCGTCACGGGCGGAACGAGTGGGATCGGCCTTGCGATCGCGCAGCGCCATCTGGCGGACGGCGACCGGGTCGTGATCGGCAGCCTCGACGGCGACACGGTTTCCGCGGGCGATCTCGGCATCGATCCTGCGCGCAGCGTGCTGGTGCGGACCGACGTTTCCAAGGAAGCGGATGTCGAAGAGTTGGTCGCCACCGCAGTGCGCGCCTTCGGCCAGCTCGACGTCATGGTCAACAATGCCGGCATCGGCGACGGCAACCCGAGCGTGACCGAGTTCGACGCCGAGCGCCTGCAGCGGACGATGGGTGTGCTGTTCAACGGCGTCGCCTTCGGGATCCGGTATGCATCTCGAAGCATGCTGCCACGAGGGTCGGGCTCGATCGTCAATATCGCCAGCATCGCCGGAATTTCGACGCATATCAACTCGGGCCATATCTACAGCGCGGCCAAAGCCGCCGTCGTGCACCTGACGAAAGTGTCGGCGCTCGAAGTCGCGGCGAAGGGTATCCGCGTCAACTGCATCTGCCCGGGCTTCATCGCGACGACGCTCTTCGGGCATAACATGGGACTGAAGGGGAAAGAGCTTCGCGCGTCCGTCGAAGCCGCAACCGAGGCCTTCGCCGACCTGCAGCCGATCCGCAGGGCCGGTCAGCCCGAGGATATCGCCGCCGCCGCCGCATGGCTTTCGTCTTCGGAGGCGAGTTTTGTGACGGGCCACGCGCTGGTCGTCGACGGCGGTGCGAGCGTTGGCGGGTCGTGGGATCCAACGCAGGGCCGCGGCCGGCGCATCCGCGAGATCCTAGCGGCCCGCAAGGGATGAGGACGAACGGGAAGCTCGAACATCGATCGGAGCCGTGAGATGGGTGTAGGACTAGTCACCGGTGCGGGCGCGGGGATCGGGCAGGCGATCGCGCTGCGCATGGCGAAAGACGGACTGGATGTCGGCGTCGTCGACATCGATGCAGGTGCTGCCGAGAAGACCGCCAGCGCGATCCGCGCGATGGGCCGCCGCGCCTTGGCGATTTCAGCCGACGTCACCAAGGCGGCGGATGTGGCCGCCTTCGTGGCCCGCACCGAAGACGAGCTGGGCCCGATCGACGCCTTCGTTGCCAATGCCGGGATCGAAGGCGTCGTGGCGCCGATCCACGAATACCCCGACGACGTCTTCGAGCGTGTGCTGTCGGTCAATGTCCGCGGTGTGTTTCTTAGCCTCAAGCACGTCACCCAGCGCATGCTGCCGCGCGGCAGGGGCGCGATCGTGGTGACGTGTTCGACTTCCTCCATACGGGGGCGCGGATCGGTCGCCGGTTACGTCAGCTCGAAGCACGCCGCCCTCGGCCTCGTGCGGGTGGCCGCTCTGGACATGCAGTCGGCGGGCATCCGGGTGAACGCGGTCCTGCCTGGTCCGATCGAAACGCGCATGATCCAGTCCTTCGAAGACATGCACCGCCAGCGGGGGCGGCCAGCCGGCCAGACCCGCAAGCGCGGCGAGGCGGAGGACGTGGCGAATACCGTGTCGTTTCTGCTTTCCGACCAGGCGAAGCACGTGACGGGCGCGGCCTGGGTCATCGATGGCGGAAATACGCTCGCCTAAGCTTCCCGGCAGAGGGAAAAGGCGAAAGCTGGGGAGGGGCTAAAATGATCCAATTACTTAGGAAAAGTGGATATGAAAATTACGAGCGCTCGCTTGATATTTGTTGACTGTCGTATGTAGTCATGGGACTTTTGGGGTATCCGGTTGTTAAAAAGCTGGTCCGTAAAAAATCTTGGGAGGAAAGCAATGACCGACAATAGACAGGGGCAAGTTGCGCATTTCCGCAAAAGGATCCTCGTGGCGTCGGCGCTGGCGTTCGCCGCCGTCATGGGCCTGCCGGCGGATGGCAGTGCCCAAACTCCCAAGCGCGGCGGGACGCTCTCGATCGCGCTGCAGCTCACGACGGCGAGCCTCGATCCTCTCAAGGGCGAGGCGCTTGGCGGCGACGGCCATTTCCAGAATCTCTTCGCCGAGAAGCTGATCCGCCAGAACAGCAAGTACGAATTCGAGCCGCAACTCGCCAACAAGTGGGCGTTCGAGAATGACGGCAAGTCGATCCGCTTCGACCTGCGCAAGGGGATCCGCTTCCACGACGGCACGCCGTTCAACGCAAGCGCGGTCAAATACAATTTCGACAGGCTGATGAACCCGACCCTCGTGCATGCGAAGCGCGACACGGGAGCATTGCTGTCGTCGATCGACCTCATCGACGAATACACGGTCCGGGTCAACTTCAAGGAGAAGAGCGCGCTGTCGCTGTCGCGACTGGCCAGCGCGGCTGGCGCCATCTGCTCGCCCAAGGCGATCGCCGAGCTCGGCGACGATTTCGGCCGCAAGCCGTCCTGCACGGGGCCGTTCGAAATGGTGTCGTGGACCGGCAACCGCTTTCTCGCTAAGCGCAACCCGAACTACTGGCGCAACGGCGAAGACGGGAAACCGCTTCCCTATCTGGACGGCGTCGAAGTCAACGTCGTCAGCAACCTTGCGGTCCGGCTGGTGCAATTGCGTTCGGGCAACGTGCACCTGATCGATCAAGTCCTGCCGAAGGACTTCGATCAGATCAGCCAGAGCGCGGACCTCAAGATCGTCAACACGGGCAAGGGCGACCACCAGTACATCGCCTTCAACATCACGAAGCCGCCGTTCGACAACCGCGACCTGCGCAAGGCGGTGTCCCTCGCGATCGATCGTCAGGCACTGGTGAAGGTCATCTCGCCGCGCGCCGGCAGCGTGCTGCGGTATTTCGAATCGCCGCAGGAAATGTGGGTCTACGACGATTCCGTGCCGGGCCACACGTACGACCTGAACCAGGCGCGCGAGCTCTACAAGAAGTCGGGCCATACCGGCCAGGTTTCGGTGAGCATCATCCAGCGCGATCCCGACGTCCAGATCGCCCAGCTGGTGCAGTCCATGCTGAAGAACATCGGCATGGACGTGAAGATCGAGCTGCTGGAACGCCAGGCCTTCATGGCGAAGGTCGTGCCGCCCAAGCACGATTTCTTCATCGCGCGCTTCGGGCATTTCGTCGATCCGGACTACACGTATTCGGCCCTCTACCACAAGCAGGGCTTCTTCGACGTCACAGGTTTTGATCGCACCGAGACGACCAAGCTTGTTGAACAGGCGCGCCTCGAACTCGACCAGAGCAAGCGGCGCGCCCTCTACAACCAGATCTCGGACATCACGACCAAGGACTATTTCTTCACCTGGCTCTTCCGCAATCCAACTGAGTATGCGGCATCCCAACGCATGCAAAACATCGAGATCGATGCAATTCGAGCTCTGATCTACGAAACCGCGTGGCTGAAAGACTGACCGTCTGACGCGGGCGGGTGGCCGAAAGCCACCCGCCCGGCGTGCGCCGGATGCCGCGGCGACCTGAGATCAAGGTAAAGACGGATCGGTGCTTGTTGCCGGGCCCGTGCGGATAGGAAATGCAGGATCAAGGCGAGACCGTACTCCAAGTAGATGGGCTGAGCGTGCACCTCGACCGCGGCGGCGCCTCGCTGACGCTGGTCGAAGACGTCTCGCTGACGATCCTTGCCGGCGAGTGCGTGGCGCTCGTGGGCGAGTCTGGGTCGGGAAAATCGATCACCAGCCTCGCAATCATGAGGCTGCTGCAGTCTGGAGTGATGAAAGCCGGTGGCCGGATCATGTTCCGGCGGCGCACGGGCGACCTTGTCGATCTCCTGACGGTGCCACAGCCTGACATGACGTCCATTCGCGGCGCTGAGATCGGGATGATCTTCCAGGAGCCGATGACGAGCCTCAATCCGCTGCTCACGGTTGGCGAGCAGATCGCGGAGATGTTCATCGTCCATCGCGGCGAGAGCCGGGCCCTTGCCCTGCAGCATGCCGAAGAGATGCTGAAGCGGGTCGGCATCCCGGAACCGAACACCCGGCTGGCGGCGGTGCCGCACGAGCTGTCCGGCGGCATGCGCCAGCGCGTGATGATCGCCATTGCGATCGCGTGCGATCCGCTGCTGGTCATCGCCGACGAGCCGACGACCGCCCTCGACGTGACGATCCAGGCGCAGATCCTCGACATGCTCCGCGCGCTGCAGGGCCGGTCGAGCGGCATGCTTTTCGTCAGCCACGATCTCGGCGTGATCGCCGAGATCGCCGATCATGTCCATGTGATGTATGCGGGCCAGGTCGTGGAATCCGGCCGCGTGGCCGACATCCTGCTCCGTCCCCGTCACCCCTATACGCAGGGCCTCGTCGCATCGGTGCCGCGCATCGACCGGCCGCAGCCGCGCGGGACGGAGCTTTTCTCCATTCCGGGCCGGGTTCCCGACCTCACGCGCATACCCGCAGGCTGCCGTTTCCATCCGCGTTGCGCGCACGCCCAGCCCGGGCTCTGCGACCGCACGGTCCCGGCCCTCGAGCAGGCCACGGACACGAGCGAGGTCCGGTGCTTCCGCTGGCGGGAAATCCGGTGGGCCGACGGACGGATTTCTAGGCACGCCGAGCCCGCCACATGATGCTCGTGAAGCTTCGCGAACTGAACAAGCAGTTTGCGGTGAAAAAGGGGCTGTTCGCGAAAGCCGCGCGGATCAACGCCGTCAGCGACATCTCCCTCGACATCGCGCGCGGCGAGGTGCTCGCCCTCGTCGGCGAGTCCGGGTCCGGGAAAAGCACGCTGGGAAGGATGGTCGCGCGTCTGGAGACGCCGACGCGCGGTAGCATCCTCTACGACGGCGCCGATATCGCGAAGCTCGACCGGCGGCAGTCTTTCGCGTTCCGCCGCCGCGTGCAGATGATTTTCCAGGACCCGTTCGCGTCGCTCAACCCGCATATGCGCGTCCGGGAGATGCTGTCCGAGCCGCTCAAGATCCATCGCCTCGCCGCCGGGCGCCGCGAGCTGGGTGACAAGATCGACGGGCTGATGAGCTCTGTCGGCCTCTCGCCCGCGCTCGTCGACCGCTTCCCGCACGAATTCTCGGGCGGGCAGCGGCAGCGCCTGAGCATCGCGCGTGCGCTTGCCGTCGAGCCTGAATTCCTCGTCGCCGACGAAGCGGTTTCGGCGCTCGACGTCTCGACCCAGGCGCAGGTGGTGAACCTGCTGAGCGCCCTGCGGCGCCAGTTGGGCCTCACCGTGCTTTTCATCAGCCACAATCTCGCCGTCGTCCAGAACATTGCCGACACGGTCGCCGTTCTCTATCTGGGGCGGCTGGTCGAAATCGCTCCGAGTCAGGAACTCTTCATCAGGCCGCGACACCCCTATACCGAGGCGCTGCTCTCCGCTATTCCGATACCGGACCCGCAAGCGCGCAAGCGGCGCATCCTGCTGACGGGCGAGATCCCGAGCCCGATGCGCCTGCCGCCGGGCTGCGTCTTCCAGACGCGCTGCCCGCATGCCGTCGCCGCCTGCGCGCAGACCGTGCCGCCGCTGCGCCCGGTCGGCGGGGCCCATTTCGTCGCCTGCATTCGGGACGACGTGATCTTCAAGCCGGAGGCGGCTCCGGCCCAAGCCGGGCGCAGCGCTCCCGCGGGAGAGACGGCATGATCCGGTACATCGCTTCGCGGCTCATGCAGATGCTGCCGGTCATCTTCATCGTCAGCGTCGTCGTCTTCTCGATGACGCTTCTCCTGCCGGGCGATCCGACATTCTCGATGCTGGGCGAGAACGCGACGGCCGCCGACCGGGCCGCTCTGCGCGGCAGGCTGGGCCTCGACCTTCCGGTGCCGACCCAGTACATGCGATGGGCGCAGAATGTCTTGGCCGGGGATTTCGGCCGCTCGCTGCGCAACGGCGAGCCGGTGATCGACATGCTGGTCCAGCGGATCCCGGCGACGCTCCAGCTCAGCTTCATGTCGATCACGCTGGCGATCCTGATCGGCGTGCCCTTCGGCATCGCGGCAGCACTGCATCGCAATTCCGCGCGTGACGTCGGCGCGACGTTCGTGGGCATGTTCGCGACGGCGATGCCGAGCTTCTGGCTCGCCATGCTGCTGATCATGCTGTTCTCGATCCATCTCAAATGGCTTCCGCCGTCCGGTTACGTTCCCTTCTTCAAGGCGCCGCTCGAAAGCATGCGGCTGATGATCCTGCCGTCCGTCACGCTGGGGGCGATCCTGGCGGGCGTGATTCTCCGGCAGACGCGCACATCCATGCTGGCGGTGCTCTCGGCCGATTTCGTGCGGACGGCGCGGGCCAAGGGTTTGAAGGAGCGGCGCGTCATCGTTCGGCACGCGCTGCGCAACGCCCTGATCCCGATCGTCACCGTCATCGGACTGAAGATGGGCACGCTTCTGGGCGGTGCGGCGATCACGGAATCGATCTTCTCGCTCCCCGGCCTCGGCCAGATGGTCGTCGACGGGATCTTCAACCGGGATTTCCCGGCCGTCCAGGCGGCGATCCTGGTGATCGTGATTCTGATCCTCACCCTGAATCTCCTGATCGACATCGCGTATGCGTGGATCGACAAGCGGGTGTCGCGATGAGCGCTTCGCCGGAGAACGGCGCCGCGGCGTCGGCGCCCGCGTGGCGGGTGGCGATCGGTGCTCTGCTGCGCCATCGGCTCGGCGTGATGGGGCTCGCCGTCTGCACCCTGGTCGCGCTGACGGCCGCCTTCGCGCCGTGGCTGGCTCCCTACGATCCCACCCTGAGCGACTACGACGCCATCCTCGCGTCGCCCTCTCTCGCGCATCTGCTTGGCACCGACGATCTCGGGCGGGATATCCTTTCGCGGATCATCTGGGGCGCGCAGGTCTCGTTGCAGGTCACGGTCGTCGCGATTTCCGGCGCCATCGTGGTGGGAAGCGCCGTGGGCATGGTCTCGGGCTATGTCGGGGGCTGGGTAGACGAACTGATCATGCGGATTGTCGACGCAATGCTGGCGTTCCCGACGCTGATCCTGGCGCTCGGGATCGTCGCGGTGCTGGGGCCGACGCTCGTCAACGCGATGATCGCCATCACGATCGTCAACATCCCCAATTTCGCCCGCCTCGTCCGCGCGCAGGTGCTGACGATCCGGAGTATGGATTTCGTCACTGCGGCGCGCGGGGTCGGCGCCAGCAACATCAGAATCATGTTCCGCCATATCTGGCCCAGCGTCGTCGGCGACGTGCTGGTCTTTGCCTCGCTCAGCGCGTCGACGGCGCTGATCACGGAATCCTCGCTCGCGTTCCTCGGGCTCGGCGCGCAGCCGCCGACGCCGAGCTGGGGCTCGATGCTGTCGACCGGAATGCAGTACTGGGACGCCTGGTGGATGAGCTTGTTCCCGGGCGCCGTCATTTTCTTCAGCGTTCTTGCGCTGAACTTCGTCGGTGATGGTCTGCGCGACGTTCTCGATGCTCGGACCGCCAACTGAAATCTACACAGGAGGACTAAATGGCTCTGGCCGGTGATGGTGCACTCGCACTCTGGTTCGACGTCGCGCCCGAACAGATGGACGAATTCTTCGAATGGCACAACCGCGAGCATATGCCCGAGCGGCTGGGCAATGCGGGCTTCCGCTGCGGCCGCCGTTTCGGCGCGATCAAAGCGACCCGGCAGTTCTTCGTGCTCTACGAAACGAGGAGCCCCGACACGATCTCGGGCCCGGAGTATCTGAACTGCGTGCGTTTCCGATCCGAATGGTCGGGCCGCATGGTCCTTCTCAACAACAGCCGCGCGATCTTCCGGGTACTGTTCTCGCTCGGCAGTGGGCAGGGCGGATCAATGCTGACGCTGCGGTTCCCAGTCGCGACGGGTCGCGAGGAAGACGTGCGGCGGCTTCTGGCGCACGATCTCCTGCCGAAGCTGGTGGACGAGCCGGGCATCGCGGGCTGCCACCTGCTGCGGATCGACAAGCGGGCGATGGATGCGACGGCAGGGCAGTCGCCGCCGTTCCGCGTCATGCCGGGGCAGGAGATCGGCCCCGAATGGGCGGTGCTCGTCGAAGGCAGCCGGGATGCCGCGGCGCTCGAGAAGGCGGCCGGCGCGCTGCTGACCGATGCCGCGCTGACTCGCGCCGGCGCTGAAGGGCCGGTGCAGCGAAGCCTCTATGACCTCCAGTACGGGCTGTTCCGCATTGCCGCCTGAGCAAGCGCATGCGTCGATGATCGCAGTCGCGATCGCACGTCCGGGTCCGCCGGACGTGTTGACGCCCGAGCATCGGGCGCGTCCCGTGGCCGGGCCCGGCGAAGTGCTGATCCGCGTCGCCGCCGCCGGCGTCAACCGGCCCGACGTCCTGCAGCGGATGGGCAAATATCCGCCGCCCAAGGGCGCATCCGACCTTCCGGGGCTGGAGGTCGCGGGCGAGGTCGTGGCGTGCGGCGCTGGCGTGGACTGGCCGCAGATCGGCGAGCGGGTCTGCGCGCTCGTCAACGGCGGCGGCTATGCAGAGTATGTAGTTGCGCCCGCGCCGCAATGCCTGCCGGTACCGCGCGGGCTTTCGATGGTGGAAGCGGCGGCGTTGCCGGAGACCTGCTTCACCATCTGGGCCAACGTGATGGACCGCTGCGCGTTGCGGCCCGACGAGACGTTCCTCGTGCATGGCGGCGCCAGCGGTATCGGCACCATGGCGATCCAGATGTGCGCGGCGCTGGGCTCGAAGGTCTTCGCGACGGCCGGTTCGACCGAGAAATGCGCCACCTGCGTGCGGCTCGGCGCCGTACATGCGGTCAACTACCGCGAAGCGGATTTCGTCGAAGAGATCCGCGAGCGCAACGGCGGCGAAGGCGTGGACGTCATCCTCGACATGGTCGGTGGTGACTACACCGCGCGCAATCTGAAACTCCTGCGCCCTAAGGGCCGGATCTCGCAGATATACTTCCTGCGCGGGAGCAAGGTTGAGATCGATCTCGCGGACATCATGGTCAAGCAACTCGTGCTGACCGGCAGCACGCTGCGTCCGCGCAGCACGGCCGAGAAGGAGGCGATCGCGCTCTCCCTGCGCGACAAGGTGTGGCCGCTGATCGAGCGAGGCGCGATCCGCCCGCCGATCCACGCGACGTTCCCGCTCGCTGCGGCCGCCGAGGCGCACCGCCTGATGGAAACGGACGCCCACACGGGCAAGATCGTCCTGAGCGTCGGATAGCGCGAACGCCGGTGCGGCGTCAGGCGATCTTCCAGGCGGGCGCAGGCGCACGCACATCGGCCTTCACGCCGATCGCCGTTTCGATGAAGGCGCACGCCCAGTCGGAATACTCGGCTGCCGAAATGTTCCGCCGCCGCCATTTCGAGCGCTTCACGTACCAGTCCTGCATCATCGGCTTGATCAGCGCCGCCGTGAATCCCGGCCGCTCGATGGAAAACGCGCCCGCCTTGACGCCCTTCTCCAGGACGTCGGAGAAAATCTTTTCGGTCGCTTCTTCGCTTTCGATCGCCATCTTGCGGCCGGTCGGCGGGAACGACTTCGCTTCCATGAAGGCGAAGACGAACCAGGGCAGCATCGCTTCGGTAAGAGCGATGTGCGCCTCGATGAGCCAGCGAAGATGCTCGACCGGCGCGTCTTTGATGGAGGGTGGCGCGCTGCCGAGAACTGACGTTACCGACGATGCGACCTGACCCAGGATCATCATCAACAGCGTGTCCTTGCTGTCGAAATAGGAATACAGGCTGCCCATGCTGACGCCGGAAACGGCGGAAATCTCGCGCAGCGAAGTGGCGTGAAAGCCCTGCTTGTTTGACAGCTTCAGGATTGTTTCTACGATCTTTACCAGCTTGGCGACGGCGACTTTGGGTTTGCGGATCCTGATCGTCTGGTTGTGTTGTGCAAGAATGGCTGTGCACAAGCCCTCCATCGAAAAGTCACCGAAATCTTTTAGATTTATGCGCTCCAACATCCGCAGGCCCCCTAAGTGCCTCTAGTGCTTTAAGACGATTCTATCATTGATTCAGCTTGTTGGCGGCGATTGATATGCGGAGATTGCTAGTCTCGGGGGAACCTTCCGCTAGATACGATCTTTCATCAGTTTTAGGCTTAATTTCAACCAAACTATGAACCACCGGAGCCAATGTTCAGAGGGGTCACTCACTTCCCTTGGTTTCCACTCATTTCCCTTCGTTTCCGGAAATCATGGAAACTGCCATTGAAATCATTGAATAAACAGAAGTCTGGGGGACTGGGGGTCGCAGGTTCGAATCCTGTCGCTCCGACCAACGATGAAGCCCGCTGGATCAATGATTCAGCGGGCTTCTCATTTTTCAAACTTGCTTTTGGTTTCCACGTAGTTTCCATCCGGTTTCCTCTACGGTCGAAAAATAAGGAAACCGGCGTTGAAATAATTGAATAAGTAGCAGTCCAAAGGACTTGGGGGCGTGGGTTCGAATCTAGTCGCTCTGACTAGGCAAGCGGGCCAACCGGTCGCAGGATTGGCTGCACCGCCTTGTTGGTGCTACTGCGCAGATGATACCGGCTCATCTCGCACGATCAACTCATCGATCGCGACGCGCAGGGTCGAAATGCGGCGCACGCTCGCTGACCAGTCGGCGAAGCGGGCATAGTTGTTGACGAACCAGCTCAACGTTTCCTGGACCGTGATGAAGGCGGCGGTCGCCTGCATCAGGCCGCCGAGCGTTATGACGTGTGCGAAATAGTCGGGTGCCGCGATCAGGACCGGAAAGCCGGTCGCGAGGATCGAGTAGCCGGACGTCATGAAGCTGAGGCTCCGGGTGCGCAGCATCAGTCGGCGCCAAGTGACGATCACGCGTGCGAAGCTGTCGCCGAGATTGCGCCGATCCGTATCGGTGCAGTCGGGCAGGGCTGCGTCGTTGCCGGTTTCGCTGATCTTCTGCAGGCCGAGGCGGAAATCGGCCTCGTTGCTCAGTTTGTCCTGGTTTAGCTTCACGAGCGGTCGCCCGAGCAAATATGTCAGCGCCGTTCCGATGGCCGCATAGGCAATGGCCGCCCAGACGAGATAGCCGGGGATCGAAATGTCGACATAGGGCGGATATGCGACCTTCAGTGCGCCGGAAAGCGTCCAGAGCACGCCCACGAAGCTGATGAGCTGCAAGGTCGAACGAAAGATGCCTTCGGCGAAGTCGACGGCTCCCTCAGCGGCGATTCGCACGTCCTCGGAAATCCGCTGTTCGGGGTTGCTGTGCGCCGGCCCCATCTGCGCGAGCTCGGCATTGCGTCCCTGCGCGAGCCAGTCGGAGACGAGCCGGTTGGTGATCCATGCGCGCCATTCGACCTGGAGCCGCATCTTCGTGAACATGTTGTAGCCCGCCAGGGCAAGGAACGCCGTCGCCAGTGCGGCGAAGACGCCGACCTGGTGCAGCACGGCTGCCGTATCGCGCTGCTCGATCGCATTGAACACCGAGCCGCTCCAAATGTTCAAAAGCAGCTGGACCGCGACCTGCGCGATCGCCAGGACGGCAAGCAGCAGCGTCAGGCCGCGCATGCGCCAGCGGCGTTCGCCGGTGAAGACCGCACCGCCGATCCGCCAGAACCGCAGGAGCGGAGATCCGGGCGGGATGTCTGCCGCCGGTGAGTCGATGCAGGCCGTCACTTGGCTGCGATGCCGCGAACGGCCTGCGGCAGGTAGCGGACGATCCGGCCGATGAGGCCGTGCCGCTCGCTACTGTCGGCCGCAGGCAGCGAACGGCTCCAGTCAAGAAGTCGAGCCGCGTCGTCACGCGCGGCCTCGACCTCGGTCAGTGTCGGCCAAACGGCATCCGGTTGCCGCATCAAATCGTGCGCCGGCCGAACAACGTCATCAGCGCGCCGCCGGCTGCCGCTACGGTTCCGCCGACCAGGTACCACACGATCCGGTCGGTATGGCGTCCGGTCAGAGCAAGGGTTACTTCGTCGAGTGGGGCATTCGACTCGCCGTAGGCGAGCCAGAGAAGGACGGCGCCGAGCGCGAAGATGGCGCCGCCTGCGATCTGGGTGGTGTTCATGACGGTTTCCTTGTTGTTGACTCGGTGCGGCTTCGAAGGAAGCTGCATGCCGGCATTGTTTCAAAAAATCAGACTACGGGCGGTGCCGACGGCGGGCGCTCGCCCCAGTAGCTCGGCGCCTTGTAGTAGTCGTCGACTGCGCGCCCGTAGTCGGGTGTCCACTCGAAATCCGAGCCGGTCGAATAGGTCGGCGCGCCGATCAGCCGTTCCTTGTCGAGATCGACCACATAGCCGCTTTTCTGCGCGTCGTACTTCAGCGTCGCCCAAGGCAGCGGATGGTGTTTTTCACCCATGCCGAGAAAGCCGCCGAACGACATCACCGCATAGATCGCCCGGCCACTGATTTTGTCGATCATGATGTCGTCGACACTGCCGAGCTTCTCGCCGGCGACGTTGTAGACGTTGGTGCCTTCGACCTTGTCGGCGGCGATCAGGGTCCCGGTGGTTATCGATGTGTCCTCGGTCATTGTCGCGTTCCTTCGTTTGCTTGGAAGAACACTAACCGTCGGTTGCCGGCGCCCGATAGGCTCGGAAACTACTCACGCGCATCTCGGTGAGTAGTTTCCGAGCCTATCGGCTATCCGCCACCGGCGCCTATGGTTGCTCGGATGAACTCGTCGAGTTCAAGCACGCGCCGAAACGAAAATCGGCGCATTGCCCGGGAAAGGGCACCAGATGGAAATGGAATATGGCCCGTTCGGCATCGCCAATCTGATTGTCGATGCATACGGCAGTTTCACTGCCGCCTGGAGAGTCGCCGAGGGTGGCGAAAGGTTCATGTGGATCCTGCTGCTCGCCGCATTCCCGGCGATGGCATACGCCATCTGGTTCATGACGGGGCAACGCGATCGGGCTTTCGGCTGAATCTCGCGCACGCTCATACAACAGGGAGTTAGTTGACGATGGACAAGGATCGCATCAAGGGATCGTTGAAGCAGATGGCCGGCAGCATCAAGGAAGCGGCAGGCAAGATGCTCGGCGACAAGAAAATCGAGACCGACGGCCAGATCGAGAAGGCCGGCGGTGCGGCGCAGAACGCCATCGGCGGGATGAAGGACACCATCCGCGAAGCGATGGGCAAGAAGTAACGCCGACAGGCGCAACGTCAAAGCTATCGGAGACAGACATGAGAAAATCACGAACCATTCTGAACGCCACCTTCGTCGGACTGCTTGCCGTTTCGGTGATGGCATGCGCCGCGACAAGCACCAGCGTGAGTACGGGCGAATACATCGATGATTCGGTGATCAGCAACACGGTCCGCTCGCACGTGATCGGCGACAAGGACCTGAAGCTCACGCAGATCGACGTCGAGACTTACAAGGGCGTCGTCCAGCTGAGCGGCTTCGTCGATACGGCAGAAGCGAAAACCCGCGCCGGCTGGGTTGCGGGCAGCGTCAATGGCGTCAAGCAGGTCCACAACAACTTGATCGTCAAGTAACGCCGGCCGACACGGCGGCAACGAGAAAAGCCCGGCACGCTATTGTGCCGGGCTTCTTCTTGTCGCGGTAGCGTTTCGCCGACCCGCTTGAAGGACGGGCCGGCGATTTCGATCAGTTGAACAGCTTGACGACGGTGATGTCGACCACGCGATTGCGACGATCCGCGGCGTCATCGGCGGTCACGACTTCCTGCTTGTTCTCGCCGGTCCAGCTCGTGTCGATGCGGCCGGAGGGAACGCCCGCCGCGATCAGCGCGCTGCGAACGGTGTCCGCCCGGCGCTGCGACAGGACCATGTTGGCTGACTGCGACCCGACGCGATCGGTCTTGCCGATGACGTTCACGCGGGTCGTCGAGTTGTTCGCCACGACATAGGCGACGTTGCGGACGATCGTCCGGCCGCGGTCGCCGATTTCGGTGCTGTTGGTGTCGAAGAAGACCTCGTACCAGGCGCCGGCGAGTTCGGGGCCGGCGACGGCCGCGACCGGCGGCGAGGCGGGGGACTGCTGGGTGCAGCCGGCCGCCATGGCGAGTGCCAGGGTGGCGGCGAAGGCGCGTGCGATCGTGGATGATGTCGTCATGGGGTTCTCCAGTTCCTGATGTTGAGGGCCGGCTGGCTTAGCGCCAGATCGGGCGTCCGAGATTGACCTGCTTTTCGTTGGTCAGCGCACCTGTGCCGCCGCCGACGGCACCACCGATCAGGGCGCCCTCAAGGGGAGCTCCGACCATCAGGCCGCCGAGGAGGCCGACGCCGGCACCGATTCCGGCACCGGATGCCGCACGGTCGCCGGTGGTGTTGCCGCAGGCGGCGAGCGACAGCAAGGCAGCGAACAATGTTGCCGAGCGAGTGATCCGTTTCATGATTGATCTCCGGGGAATATGTTGTGGCGCTTCAGCGCGGGGTGCACTGGAACGTGGCCGTCTTCGAGCCGTTCGCGTTCATGCCGATGTTGGAGACCGTCTGTTGCTGTCCGTTGCTCGAGCAGTAGAGCTGGGCGCTGCGCGAACCATCGAGCAGTTCCTGATCGGTGCGGTAGGTGTAGGAGAGGTTCGGGTTGGCTTGCGCGATCTGGGCAACCGGCGGGCCGGCCGGTACGCAATCGAACACGACGCTGCGTGCGCCATTCGCTTCGGCGCCGAAACGGACGGTCTGCGGTACCGACTGGTAGCGGCTGCAGAACGTGGCGGCGTTCTGGTTCGCCTGGATGAGCTCGGGATCGCTCTGGTAGGTGTAGGTGACGCTCGGGTTGCTCGCCTTGACCTGCTGGGGTGCCACGTACTGGGGCGCGCAAGCCACGATGGAGACGGCGGTCAGGGCTATGGCTGCGAAGGCACCTGCGGTACGCAGGCGATCCGATTTGATCGACATCGGGATTTCTCCCTTTCATTGTTGCTTGTTGTGCGAGCGGGTCGCCGGAAATCCGGCGGGCTCGGATTGCGCGACGTTAGGATGCCGTCGACGGGCCCGATAGGATCGGAAACTACTCAGAATGAAGTCAGATGCGCCCGAGCAGCATCAGCACGACGACGATGATCAGGACCGTGCCTAGAACTCCGACACCTCCGTGCCCAAAGCCGTAGCCATAACCTCCGAAGCGACCGCTGAAGCCACCGAGCAGGAATATGACGAGGAGAACGACGAGAATGGTGCCGAGCGACATGGTGTTGAATCCTTGGTTGGGAAGGTGGCCGCACCTGCCATTCGGGCGCGATTCGCGGTTGTATCGCGATGCATGCGGCAGCGGTCAGCCCCGGAAACTACTCAGGACCCGACAGCGGCGAGATGAACGATAGGTTCGGATGAGGAATCGCCAAGATGCGTGTCGAGGTGCGCCGGACCAGTGTCTGCAAGAATCGCGCGCGCGCGGCCGATATCGGTTCCGACGCCATGCGCCATGACGACAAATCCGTCGGCCTTTACGGCAAACTCAAATTGGATCGCGCTGTCTCTCGGGATGCCGATGCCGGCGAGAGCGACACCGATTGCATTCATGCCGCCGTTATCGGTCAAACCTTCGACAGCCGACATTGCCGTCGTCGCGAGATGCCCGAGCACGATGACCGGGCCGACGACGGGGACGGTGACAAACAGGCCACCTGAAAACAGGCTCCACATGCGTCCCCAGAAGACGCCCCGTTCGCCCCAGAAGCGGACTTGTCCGCCCGTGTTGTAGAAGCCGACGACTTTCTCGTCCCGATCGTAGGCTTTACCGAGAACACTGAGAGATTCGACCATGAATCCGCCCGCCGTCAGGCGCCGAACGGCCATCTCGGCGGCTCCTTGATCGGCGAACACGGCGATGACCGAATCTGATTCTTGCATGGCATTACCCTCGAATCGTGCACGCAGACGGCGATTCCACATCGCAGTTCGCCGAACCCAAGCCACATCTAGCTGCCGAAGCACTGCCCGGGCCAGATTCGGAAACTACTCATTTTCAATTCAGGTGGAGCCGACCCGGCGAATTACGACCTTGGAGCAGGCATGCGTGATAGGGTCGCTTCCGAGTTCATTCCGCGCGATGCCCTTCGAGGAGCAACAATCACAATGCGCGGAACCAAGTCGCCATCGACCGGGAAAGCACCGTCGCTGCAGCGCCGCCTGGCGAGCGACCTCCAGAACGTTCTTTACAGCACGGATGTCGCCACGATCTTTCTGGATACCCGGCTGAACATCCGCCTCTTTACGCCTGCGACAAAGTCGCTGTTTCGCGTAATTCCCGGCGATATCGGCCGCCCGCTTGCCGACCTGCAGTCGCTTGCTTCGGACGTGACGCTTCTGGCCGACGCGCACGACGTGCTGCGGGATCTGCTGCCGATCGAGCGAGAAATACAATCCACAAGCGGCGTCTGGTTCATCCGCCGCATCCTGCCGTGTCGCGCGCAGGACGACGCGGTTGAGGGTGTCGTAATCACCTTCACCGACGTGACCGAGCGCAAGCATATTGCGCTCGCGCTGGAAGCGGCCAAGCATCAGGCCGAGCAGGCCAATGTCGCCAAGTCGCGGTTCCTTGCCGCGGCAAGCCACGACCTGCGCCAGCCGTTGCAGACGCTCGCATTGCTCCAGGGATTGCTCGCAAAGACCGTCGATGCGGCGAAGATCCAGAAGTTGGTCGTGCGGCTTGATGAGACGCTTGCCGCCATGTCGGCAATGCTCAATACGCTCCTCGACATCAACCAGATCGAGGCCGGTATCGTGAAGGCCAAGATAGTCCGGTTCCGGATCGACGATCTGCTCGACCGGGTCCGGGAGGAGTATGCCGACCAGGCGGAATCTGCGGGGTTGACGCTGAGAGTCGTCGGATGCGGGCTGTCGGTTGCCAGTGACCGGCACCTGCTCGAGCAGATGCTTCGCAATCTCGTGTCGAACGCGCTCAAATATACCAAGCGCGGCAAGGTGCTGGTGGGCTGCCGGCGCCGGGCGGGAATGCTGAGCATCGAGGTCTGGGACACGGGCATCGGAATCCCGAAGATCGAGTTCGAGGCGATCTTCGAGGAGTATCACCAACTCGGAAATGTGGCGCGGGAACGAAGCCTTGGCCTCGGTCTCGGTCTGTCGATCGTCAAGCGCCTGAGCTCGCTTTTGAAGCATAGGGTTCGCATCGATTCAAAATTAGGTCAGGGTTCCGTCTTCGCCATCGACATCCCGGAGAAGGGCGATATGGCCCTGGGAGTGCCGGCATCGAGTGTGCGTGGGGCGGATGCCGAGGCATCGAAGAACTCGCGACACACCGGCACGATCCTTGTCGTCGAAGACGATCCCGAGGTGCGTGGACTGCTTGAACTCCTGCTTGCCGAAGAAGGGCATCGCGTCGTTACGGCATCGGATGGAGTTGTCGCGGTCGGCCTTGTCCAGAGCGGAAAGGTGCGCCCGGATATCGTCCTAGCGGACTATAATTTGCCGAACGGCCTCGATGGATTGCAGGCCGTCGCGAAGGTTCGCGAGAGCCTTCGCCGGCTCGTTCCGGTCGTCATCCTTACCGGGGACATTTCGACGGACGCGCTCCGCGAAATCGCGCGACACAACTGCGTTCTCCTCAACAAGCCGATCAAGACAAGGGAACTGGTCCAGGTCATTGAACGGCTGCTCATGGAGAATCCGCCTGGTGCCGATCTAGCGGAACTGGCGAGCGAGAGTGGTGGGGCATCGCAGCGCACGATCATTCATATCGTTGACGATGACGACGGCGTGCGTGGAGCGCTGCGAAGCGTCCTAGAGGCGGACGGGCACGCTGTCGAAGACTACGCAAGTGGCGAAGCCTTCCTTGCGGCATTCCACCCCGGGGGTGAAGGCTGCCTGCTGGTGGATGCCCATCTGCCCGGAATGAGCGGGCTTGAGCTTCTGCAGCATCTTCGCGCGGCCGGCGGCCGGTTGCCGGCGATCATGATTACGGGCGGCGGCGACGTTCCGATGGCGGTGGAGGCTATGAAGGCGGGTGCCGTCGACTTCGTCGAAAAGCCGATCAGTGCTGCCGATCTTTCCGCCAGCGTGGAACGGGCACTCGATCGGTCGAAGGATTCGAACAAGCTTGCCGCGTGGCAGGCGAGTGCCGGCGATCAGATCGCCGGCCTCAGCCGGCGCCAGCATCAGATCATGGACATGGTCCTCGCCGGCCATCCCAGCAAGAATATCGCAGTGGATCTTGGCATCAGCCAGCGCACGGTCGAGAACCATCGTGCGGCAATCATGAAGAAGACGGGGGCAGGATCGTTGCCCGCACTTGCACGGCTCGCCCTTGCCGCCTCGCAGGGCAAGGGTGAGGTACCGATGGGCCAAGGCTAGCTGCGAATGATGGCCGCCCTAATTGCCCTTGGTTTCCGCTCAATTCCCTTCGTTGCCGGAAATTGTGGAAACTATCATTGAAATCATTGAATAAGCAGAAGTCTGGGGGACTGGGGGTCGCAGGTTCGAATCCTGTCGCTCCGACCATCAAAGAAGCCCGCTAAATCAATGATTTAGCGGGCTTCACGGTTTCGGGATTGCCTCTGGTTTCCACGTAGTTTCCATCCGGTTTCCTTTGCTGCCGAAAAGGAGGGAAACTGACGTTGAAATATTTGAATAAGCAGCAGTCCAAAGGACGGGGATCTTAGGTTCGAATCCTGTCGCGCCGACCGTCAAAAAAGCCCACTGCCGGGCAACCGGCGCGGGCTTTGTCGTTCAGGTGCCCAATATGAATCTATAGCCCACACCGGGTTCGGTCAGAATGAAGCGTGGCGCGGCAGGGTCGTCTCCAAGCTTCTCGCGAAGCTGCCGTACATAGACCCGCAGGTACTGCGTATCGGCGACGTGCGCCGGCCCCCAAACGCGCTCGAGGACCATGCGGTGTGTCAGGACCTTGCCGCCCGCCTGAGCAAGCAGCTTCAGCAGATCATACTCCTTGGGCGTAAGCTTGATCTCCGCGCCGGCTAGGCGGACGCGGCGCTGCACCAGATCGATTTCGAGATCACCGCTGCGGATGATCGGCTCGGCGCCGGATTCTTGGAGTCGGTGCCGGAGGGCTGTGCGCAGGCGCGCGAGAAGTTCCGGCATGCCGAAGGGCTTGGTGACGTAGTCGTCTGCGCCCTCATCGAGTGCGGCAACCTTCTCGTCTTCACCGGCGCGCACCGACAGCACGATCACCGGTACGGCGGAGAACTCGCGGATGCGCGTCAACGCCGTGTGCCCGTCCTCGTCCGGCAGGCCGAGATCGAGGAGTACGGCGTCCGGCTTCTCGCGTGCGACGGCAGCAACGCCTTCGCGGGCGGTCGCGGCCTCGATCACGGTGTCGCCCTCGGCCTCCAGCGCCACGCGTAGCAGTTTGCGCAACTGCGGCTCGTCGTCGATGACCAGGACGCGGCGCTTGGATGAGTTCATCTCGGCTCCGGCCGGGCTTCGTCGGGCTGCGGATCGACCGGCAGGTCGACGATCGCGCGCGTACCGTAGCCGTCGAAGATCGGGCTTTCCAGCCGGACCGTCCCGCCGTGCGCCTCGACGAGGCCACGGCAGATCGCAAGCCCCAATCCGGTTCCGGCGATCTGCCGGTCGCCCCAGCGCCCGTCCTCCCCGCCACGCACGCGATAGAACTTGTCGAAGACGCGCTCGAGATCGGCGGCAGGCACGCCTCGGCCGCGGTCCTCGATGGCGATTCGCAGCCGCGAGCCGGTTACGGAAGTCGCGACGGAGATTGACGTACCGTCCGGTGAGTATTTGGTCGCATTGTCGAGAAGATTGTAAAGAGCCTGACCGAGCAGTGTCGGATCGACACGCAGCAGCGGCAAGTTCGGGCTGGCGGATACCGTCACTTCGCGTGCGGGAAGTCGTTTGCGCAGTCGGGCCACGGCGGTACCGACAAGTTCGCGCACATCCGTCCAGTCGCGCCGAAGTGCAAGGGCACCACCTTCCAGACGCGTCATATCGAGCAGGTTGCCGACGAATCGCGCGAGGCGGTCGGATTCCTCGTGGATCGCGTCGAGGAGCTGCCGCCGAGAATGTTCGTCGAGGCTGCTGCCGGTCCGCAGCGTGGAAATGGCCCCGGTGATCGTTGAAAGCGGTGTGCCGAGATCGTGGCTGATCGAGGAAAGCAGTGCGGCTCGCAGCTTCTCGGATTCGGCGAGCACCTTAGCTTCGCGCATTTCTGCGTCGAGTCGCATGCGGCCAATTGCGATTGCGGCCTGGTCGGCGAGCGCGTCGAGCAGCCGGCGCGCGTCGGGATCGAGCGACTTGTCCTTCGGCGGTCGGATCCCGAGTACTCCGACCGGGCCGGCGGCCGTGCGCATCGGCACATAGAGCCGTTCTGCCGACGGCAGCGTGCCGGAGCCGAGGCCCGCCGCTTCGCCTTTGTCGCGGGCCCAATGGGCGGCCGCCCAGTCGCCGGCGGGCAGGTCGTCCTCGGGTGGATAGCCGCCTCGCACGACAAGCCGTTCGTCCTGCGCGAGAAGTACGACGGTGCCTACGCCCAGCATCGTCGCAACCTGGTGGGCGACAATCCAGATGAGATCGTCCAGTGCGGCGGCGGCAGCAAGTTTACGCGCAAAGTCGTAGAGGGCCGCGGTCGTCCGGAAGCGCCGACGTGCGTCTGTCGCCTGCTCGCGAACGCGGCTCGCCTGACTCGACAGCAGGACGGCGACGACGACGAAGATCGCCAGCGCCAGGATGTCGCGCGGGTCACCGATCGTCAGCGTCAGGTAGGGCTCGACGAAGAAGAAGTCGAATACCAGTGTGGCCAGCAGCGAGGCATAGAGCGATGGCGACAGGCCGAAGCGCACTGCCGTGTAGATGATCGACGTGAGCAGCAGGATCGGCTCGACGTTCGGCGTGTCGAACTGCAGGCGAAGGAGCCAGCACAGCCCGGCCGCGGCGAAAACGGCACCGGTCGCCTCGATGAATGGTTGTGGCCCTCGGGCCGCGCGTGCAGCAAGCCGGACACGCAATGCGGCGGTGAGCCGTTCGCGCACCGACGGGCCATCCGACGGCACGATATGCACCCCGATGGCATCGTTTGCGCGGATCAGCTCGTGCACGAGAGACCGTCCGAACCATTCGCGCCAGCGCGGTCGCCGGGTCTTGCCGATGATGATCTGGGTAATGTTCTGGCTGCGCGCGAGATCGAGGATTTCGACGACGACGTCGGACGTGGGGATCACGCGCGCCTCGCCGCCAAGCCGGTCTGCAAGCTTCAGCGCATCGGCAATGCGCGTCTTTGCGGCCTCGTCGAGGCTGGCGTGGTGCGGGGTCTCGAAATTCACCGCCATCCACTTGGCACCGATCTGGTCCGCCAACCGCCGCGCTGCGCGAACGATAGGGGCGGGATCTGGATAAGCCGATATGCAGGCGAGGATGCGCTCGCCCGCCGGCCACGGCCCCGGAATCGCCTGGCGCAGCATCAGCCCGACCATCTGGTCGTCGACGCGCTCGGCGGTGCGGCGAAGTGCCAGTTCGCGTAAGGCGGTCAGGTTGCCGGGTCGGAAGAAATGCTCGGCTGCCCGTTCGGCATTGGTGCCCTTGTAGATCTTGCCTTCCTTGAGGCGCTTGATCAGGTCATCCGGCGTGAGATCGACGAGTTCGATCGCGTCGGCGCGCTCGAGTACGGAATCCGGCAGCGTCTCCTGCACCCGCACGCCAGTGATTTTCGCGACGATGTCGTTGAGGCTTTCGAGGTGCTGGACATTCAGCGTCGTCCAGATATCGATGCCGGCGGCAAGCAATTCCTCGACGTCTTGATGGCGCTTGGGGTGACGCGATCCCGGCGCGTTCGTATGAGCGAGTTCGTCGACGAGCAGCAGGCCCGGCCGGCGGGAGAGGGCGGCGTCGATATCGAATTCTTCGATTTCGTGCCCGCGATGCGCGAGTCTGCGACGGGCCAGGACCTCGAATCCGTCGAGCTTGCCAGCGGTGGCGTCACGACCATGCGTTTCGATGATGCCGGCGACGACATCGATCCCCTCGGCTTTGCGCGCCTGTGCTGCTTCAAGCATCGCATAGGTCTTGCCCACGCCGGGGGCTGCACCCAGGAACACCTTCAGGCGGCCGGCCCCTTCGGACTTGGCGACCGCCAGCAGCGCATTCGGATCCGGGCGGTCGTCGGCGTTGGTCATACGGACTTTCGGCTAGGGCCGCAGTGCATCGAGGGCGAGATTGAGGCCGAGAACATCGACCCGTGGCTGGCCCAGTATGCCGAGTTCGCGGCCGTGCGTGAACTGCGCCAAAAGATTCCGGACCCGGTCCTCCGGGACCCCGCGTGCGGCGGCAACCCGCGCCACCTGGCGCTCGGCATTTGCGGGCGAGATATGCGGGTCGAGGCCGGATGCGGATGCCAGCACGGCATCCGCGGGGATCGGCTTCGGCCCCCCAAGCGTTTCGACGTCGCTCTTCACGCGCTCGACAAGCTTGGCCGACGTTGGCCCGAGATTGGCACCGCCAGAAGAGGTCGCGTCATATCCGGCGCTGCCGGCGGCGGAGGGCCGACCGTGGAAATATCGGTCGCTGGCGAAACTCTGGCCGATCAGCGCCGATCCGACGACACGGCCGTCGCGTTCGATCAGCGAGCCGTTGGCGGCATGGCTGAACGCGATCTGGCCGATTCCGGTGACTAGCAGCGGATAAAGCACGCCGCAAATCACCGAAAACACGATCAGCAGAACGAAGGCGGGGCGGATATGGACGTACATGGCTAACCTCACGCGAGCCCGAGGGCGGAAACGAGAATGTCGACGGCCTTGATGCCAACGAACGGAACGAGGATGCCGCCCAGCCCGTAGACGAGCAGGTGACGGCGCAGAAGTTCGCCGGCCGGCATCGGGCGATAGGCGATGCCCTTCAGCGCCAGCGGGATCAGCGCCACGATGATCAGGGCATTGAAGATCACTGCCGACAGGATGGCGCTTTGCGGCGTGGCCAACCCCATGACATTGAGTGCGCCGAGCTGCGGGTAGGCGGCGACAAACAGGGCCGGGATGATCGCGAAGTATTTCGCGACGTCGTTGGCGATCGAGAACGTCGTCAGCGCGCCGCGCGTCATGAGGAGCTGCTTGCCGATGCCGACGACCTCGATCAGCTTGGTCGGGTTCGAATCGAGATCGACCATGTTGCCGGCCTCGCGCGCAGCCTGCGTGCCGGTCTGCATGGCAAGCCCGACATCGGCCTGGGCAAGGGCAGGCGCGTCGTTCGTACCGTCGCCGCACATCGCCACCAGCCGGCCCTTGGCTTGTTCGGCGCGGATGAAGGCGAGCTTGTCTTCGGGCGTCGCCTCTGCGATGAAATCGTCTACGCCAGCCTCGGCGGCGATGGCCGCGGCTGTCAGCTTGTTGTCGCCAGTGACCATCACCGTGCGCACGCCCATCCGGCGAAGCTCGGCAAAGCGCTCGCGGATCCCGGCTTTGACGATGTCCTTCAGGTAGATGATGCCGAGGAGACGGGTACCTGTGGTACCGGTCTCTGCGACAGCCAGCGGCGTGCCGCCGCTGCGCGCGATGCGTTCGACTTGTTCAGCCACCGCCGTCGGCAGCGGGACGCCCGCGAACCGCACGATTGAATCGACGGCCCCCTTGCGGATACGTCGCCCCGGCAGGTCGACACCGGAAATCCTGGTCTGCGCAGTGAAAGGGACGAACACGGCCGCAGGGTCGCCGGCGGGGGCCGCTCCAAGCCGTTCCTGGGCGAGACGGACGATCGAGCGTCCTTCGGGCGTCTCGTCGGCGAGCGAAGCGAGGAGGGCCGCCTCGGCGAGTTCCCGCTCCGATACGCCCAGTGCGGGCGCGAAAGCCGTCGCCATGCGATCGCCCAGCGTGATCGTCCCGGTCTTGTCGAGCAGCAGCACATCGACGTCGCCGGCCGCTTCGACCGCGCGGCCCGACGTCGCCAGCACGTTGAACTTCACCAGCCGGTCCATGCCAGCTATCCCAATCGCCGAGAGCAGACCGCCGATGGTGGTAGGGATCAACGTCACGAACAGCGCGACCAGAACCGTCAACGACAGGGCAACTCCGGCGTAGGCCGCGAATGCTGGCAGGGTCGCGACGACCACAACGAAGATCAACGACATCCCGGCGAGAAGAATGTTCAGCGCGATCTCGTTGGGCGTCTTCTGCCGAGAGGCACCCTCGACGAGGGCAATCATCCGGTCGAGGAAGCTCGATCCCTGTGCTGCCGTGATCTTGATCCTGATCCAGTCCGACAGGACGACCGTGCCGCCGGTGACGGCCGACCGGTCGCCTCCCGACTCTCGGATGACCGGGGCGGATTCGCCGGTGATGGCGCTTTCATTGACCGACGCGATGCCTTCGACGACGGAGCCGTCGCCCGGGATCGTGTCGCCCGCCTCGACCATGACGACGTCGCCAACCTCTAGCTCGGTCGCGGACACCTTCTCGTATATGTCGCCGGGGCCGTAGACGATCCGCTTGGCCCAGGTCTCGGTCTTCACCTTGCGCAGCGCGTCGGCCTGCGCCTTGCCGCGCCCTTCGGCGACGGCTTCGGCGAAATTGGCGAACAGGACGGTGAACCAAAGCCATGCCGCGATCTGGCCAGAGAATCCCGCCGAGTGATCGCCGGCGAGATCCCGGACGAAGGTGAGGGTTGCGACGCCAGCAACCACGGCGGTTACGAAGATGACCGGATTGCGGACGAGGCCGCGCGGATCGAGCTTGGCGAAGGCCGCACGGGCGGCCGGCAGCAGGATCGCGGGGTCGAAAAGCGAGATTTCCTTGGCGCGTGCCATGGTCGTTGTTCCTTTTCTGCGCGATCAGAAGGTCTGGCCGGCGAGCATCGCGAAATGCTCGACGATCGGACCGAGAGCGAGGGCCGGGAAGAAGCTGAGGCCACCGACGACTAGGATTGTGCCGGCAAGCAGCACGACGAACAGCGGGCCATCAGTCGGGAAGGTGCCATCGGAGGCAGGCACGCGCTTCTTGGCAGCAAGCGCGCCAGCGAGTGCGAGCACCGGCACGATGATTGCGAAGCGTCCGACCAGCATCGCGATCCCGAGCGTGGTGTCCCAGAACGGCACGCTGGCGGTGAGCCCGGCAAAGGCCGAGCCGTTGTTGCCTACGGCCGACGTGTAGGCATAGAGCGCCTCGGAAAAGCCGTGCGGACCGTCGTTGTTGAGCCCGCCGAGAGCGCCCGGCCAGAGCAGGGCAAGGGCCGTGAACGCCAGGATGAAGACCGGTGGCACAAGTACGACGAGGCTGGCAAGCTTGACCTCGCGCGCCTCGATCTTCTTGCCGAGATACTCGGGCGTACGCCCGACCATCAGGCCGGCAACGAACACTGCGATCACTGCATAGACCAACATGCCGTACAACCCCGAGCCCACGCCGCCGAACACGATCTCGCCAAGCTGGATCATGAACATCGGCACGAGGCCACCGAGCGGCGTGAAGCTGTCATGCATTGCATTGACTGAGCCGTTGGAGGCGGCAGTGGTGACTACGGCCCAGATAGCCGACCAGGCAATGCCGAAGCGGGCTTCCTTGCCTTCCATGTTGCCGTCGGCAGGGTCGAGGCCAAGTGCGATCAGGATCGGGTTGCCGGCAGCCTCCGCGGCGTAGCAGGCGGCAAGCCCTACAAGCAGCAGCACAGTCATAGTTGCGAGCAGGACGGTTCCCTGGCGCGATGCGCCGACCATCCGGGCGAACGTCACGGTGAGTGCGGCGGGGATAGCCAGAATCGCCCATAACGAAAGCAGGTTCGTCCATCCGTTCGGATTTTCGAATGGGTGGGCGGAGTTGGCATTGAAGAAGCCACCGCCGTTGGTGCCGAGCTGCTTGATCGCAATCTGCGAGGCGACAGGGCCTAGCGCGATCGACTGCGAGGCGCCTTCGAGCGTTGTCGCCTCGACATTGGCCGAAAAGCTCTGTGGAATGCCGAGTGCGACGAAAGAGATCGCCAGAGCAAGTGACAATGGCAGCAAGACATAGAGGGTTCCGCGTGTCAGGTCCGCCCAGAAATTTCCCACCCCGCGTGATTCAATGCGCGCAAAGCCGCGCGTCAAAGCCAGTGCCAACGCGATGCCCGTCGCCGCAGATACGAAGTTCTGCGTCGCGAGACCGAACATCTGCGACAGATGGCTCATCGTCGATTCGCCGCCATAAGACTGCCAATTCGTGTTGGTGACGAAGCTGACCGCCGTATTGAATGCCAAATGCGGGTCGAGCGCGGCAAGGTCGTTCGGGTTGAGCGGCAAAACGCCCTGCAGGCGAAGCAGCCCATAGAGTAGAACGAAACCGGCTGCATTGAAGGCGAGCATCGCACCGACATAGCCGAGCCATCCCTGGTCGCGAGTCGCGTCGATGCCGGCGAACCGGTAGAGATCCACCTCGATGCGTCCGAGGAGCGGGGACAAGAACGTCCGCTCGCCGGCGAAAACGCGCGCCATATAGACGCCGAGAGGGACAGCACTGGCGAGAACCAGGCCGACGACAAGCAAGATCTGTAGCCATCCCATCGGGGTCATGGCGGGTACTCCGGTTCTCTCGTGTGTTTCAGAATTTTTCGGGCGCCAGCAGGGCGACCGCGAGATAGGCGAAAAGGGCGATTGCGACGGCGCTGCCCAGGATCAGTTCGAACATCGGGGCGCCCTCACAGCCGCGTGCAGGCGCGCGCGAACAGTGCCATCGCGGCGAACAGTCCACTTCCGAGTACCAAATAGAGAAGGTCTTCCATGTCCGCCTCCAGCGTTGAGGTCGGGACTATGGATCCGGCTGGCGTAGAGGTTCGATGCGGAACTCGGGATCGAGGCGTAAGGATTCTATAAGGGCAGTTCGTTTTCCTTGGTTTCCGCTCATTTCCCTTCGTTGCCGAAAATTATGGAAACCGTCGTTGAAATCATTGAATAAATAGAAGTTTGGGAGACTGGGGGTCGCAGGTTCGAATCCTGTCGCTCCGGCCATCAAAGAAGCCCGCCGATCGGAACGCCGGTCGGCGGGCTTCGAAGTCTTCGATGAAAATCTTCAAACGATATTCGAGTCTAACTCGACGAGCGTCCTGGCGACATCCGCGGGTGATTTTCCAAGAAGCGTAGGGTTCGCGCGTATCAGAACACGATCTCCATCGACGTCCCCAAGCACTATGCCGGATTCCCGGGCTTTCACCTTGAAGGTCGCGACGCCGGACTTCGGTTTCAGCCAGACGCAGTTTGTCGGGGCATCTCCCACGGGGATCAATGTCGGGCCATCTGTCATCGAGAGCGACTGCGCGAACGCATCGCGCCATTCGAGGCTGCGTTTCCAGTCCGGTTCGAGCCGGTCGATTTCCGCCAGCACGACGGCGGCGATCGGCCAGAGTTGGGGCAGCGCGCCCCCGTGGCGGCGGCGATCATGTTCGACTCCGTCGAGCAGCTCGATCGGTCCCGCGAGGACGGCGCCGAAGGGCAGACCGAACATTTTCCAAAGCGACAGGTAGATCGTGTCGTAGTCGGCGGAAAATTCTGCCATCGACCTGCTGGCTGCCGCTGCGGCGATCGGAAGGCGTGCGCCGTCCAAATGCAGGCCGATCCCGAGCTGGTGCGCCGCCGCGATCGTGTCGGCGAGGAGATCGGCCGGGAATGCCTCGTTCCGGCGGCGACGGACAGGCGTTTCGATGCATATCGCGCCCAGCGACTGGGCGACCTTGCCGGTTCGGGCGCTCGCGGCGGCATCGCGCACCGCCCGGCCCGAGAAGCCCGCCCCGGTGGGCGTCGCCGCGACAACGGTCAAGCCCTTAACGGCCGCAAGCGAATCGCCCGTGTCGTTCATTACGTGGCTGTCGGGATGCACAAGAACGCGGCGTGCACGCGGTCCGCATAGCCGGTCGAGTGCGATCATGTTCGCGAGTGTCCCGGTCGGAAAGAGGACGGCGCGCGCCTTGCCGAGGAGTTTTGCGAGCGCGGCTTCGCATTCGCGCACGAGCGGCCCCTCGCCGTAGCTGTCGGGTGCCGCAACGCGGTCGAGTGCCGCCGCCAGCCGCTGCGCGAAGCTCGTATCGGCATAGGCGCCGTCGACGTCGAGATGGATTGCCATTCGCTGCTCCCTCAGAGGCCCGGCCGCTTTCCGAAGGCCATTGCTGCGGCTTCCGCCGAAAGCCGCTTGCGATCCGGCTTGTTGGTTGCCGCCAGCGGAATCTCGTCCCTGAACGAGACGAAACGGGGGTGAGCGAAGGCCGGCCCGTTTGCGAGGGCGAATCCCTTCACGTCGGCCTCCGTCGCCGCCGTGCCGGGTGTGCGGACCACGAAGGCGAAGGGAAGGGTCCCCTTTACGTCGTCGGGCACCGGCACCACGCAAGCCTGATGGATTCCGGGCATTCGTTCGAGCAGACGTTCGACTTCGCCTGGCCAGACATTCTCCCCGCCGACGACGAACATGTCGTCCGCGCGTCCGACGAAATAGAAGAAACCGTTCGCGTCGCGCCGGAAGATGTCGCCCGACCTGTACCAGCCATCCTTCAGGACCTCCGCGGCTTTCGCAGGCAGATTCTTGTAGCCTTCCATCATCATCGGGTTGTGCATGTAGAGCACGCCCTCGTCGGGTCCGGGGCCCTCGCGCAGTTCGACCTGGCTGCCCGGAACCGGATAGCCGCAGGCCAGCGGCGGGCGCGGGATGCCGGCGGGATGGATGCCGAAGGGGGCCGGCCCCGCTTCCGTCGTGCCGTAGCTGTTGTTGATCAGCGCCTTGGAGAAGATTGACTGGACCTTGTCGATCAGGGCCTGCGTGAGCGGCGCTGAGCCCATCGTGACGTTGGTAACCGAAGAAAAATCTAGACCGCCGATGAGGTCGCGCTCGCGCGCGACGAGCGCCAGCATCGTCGGCACCGAGGTCAGCCATGTCACCGCGAACCGCTCGATCGCCCGGGCGTAGAGTTTGGCGTCGAACGCAGGCAGCAGGACGATGCTCGAGCCGGCAGCAAGGGCACCCTTGATGCTGATCGTTGCGTTCATGTGGAACATCGGCGCGCCGACGACATAGCGGTGGTGCGAACGGTCGCCGTAGAGCTTCGCCGAGGTCTCCAGCGACCAGCGTTGCGAATCGTGCGACAGGAGCACGCCTTTGGGCATGCCGGTCGATCCCGACGTGTAGAGGATCATCGCAAGTTCGCGCGGATCGGGCTCGACCGTATCGAAGGGGCCGGGATCGCGGAGTGTGGCATAACCCCCGTCGTCGAAACCGAAGCCGGGCAGCCCGGCCGGCCGCAGCGCGGCACGGTCGCGGTCGTAGAAGACCGCACGCAGGCCGGAGTCGGAAACGATATGGTCGACCGTCTCGCGCGCGAGCTTGAACGAGATCGGGACCGCGACCATGCCCGCACGCATGATGCCGAAATAGGCGTAGAGCAGTTCGAGCCGGTTCAGCGACATAATCCCGATGGCATCTCCGCGCACGAACCCCTGTGCCAGGAGTCCGCGCGCCACGGCATCGCACTCGCGATCGAAAGCCGCATAGGTCGCCTCGCGCGGCGCGTTCCAGTCGGCAAGCTCGATCAGCGCGATCTTGTCGGGGGAGACGGAGGCGTCGAAGCAGCGGCCGAGATTGCGGGATGGGATTGGCATCGTGTTCTCCGTTATGTGGCAGCGGCCATGCGACCGGCGATCCGCCCGCCGACGAAACTTTCGGCGATGTTGCCACCCGACATGTAGAGGTGGCCGAACACGCTGCCCAGTTCGCCCGCGACATAGAGATGCGGGACCGGGCTGCCGAACGCGTCGAGGACCCGTTGCTGGGGGTCGTGGGCAAGCCCGCCTTGCGTGTTCGAGACGATCGGCCAGACGGCAGCCGCCGAGAAGGGCGGCGTCGCGATCGGCACCATGCTGCCCGGCGGGCGGCCATAGGCGTCGTCCCGGCCGTCGGCACATGCATCGTTCCATGCGGCGACCGTCCGTTCGAGTACGGCCGGATCGATGTCGAATTTGGCAGCGATTTCCGAAAGCGTGTCGGCCTGTGTCAGGATGCGGGCATCGAAATCCCGCGGCGTGTTGTCGCGATACCTGGCGGCCACGCCGGCGTCGTTCCAGGTCGGCGCGCTCAGCGGATAGCGTTCGCGGCCCTTGGCATCGACCAGCATCAGGGACGGAACGCGCGGGAAGCGCTGGCAGACCGGGTCGAAATGCTCGAGCGCGCGATGCCCGGTATCCTGCATGTAGGGATCGTACTCGTTCATGAAGCGCCGCCCGTCGCGGTCGACGAGGATCCAAGTCATCGCGATGTCTTCGCGCAATCCGTCCGCCGGGTTCCAGTCGGGCAGACGCTTGACGCGCACGCCGAACGGATAGGCTGGGTCGGGATGGCGGAAGCCGTACGATCCGTGGAAGTGCCACATATGCCAGAGCTGCGCGCCGGCGGCCTGCCCCATGCGGATGCCGTCGCCGGTGTTGAACGCGACGGCCGCCGACAGGACGGGCTTCAGCACCCAGTGCTGGAGCTGCAACGCCGGGTCGGCTTCGAAGCCACCGCATGCGAGGATCACGCGGCGTGTCGGGATCGATGTCCCGCCGGCGACGATGCCAGCGGCGGCACCACCGGCCAGTACAAGCCGCTGGGCGGGCGTGCCGAGCCATACCTCGATGCCGCGCCGTTCGACGTTGCGGCGCACGACTTCGAAAATGCGTGCACCGGCCGGCGATCCGCGGACGTCCGGGTAGCTCCGGGCGGGATCGAAGCCGGGGAAATCCTCGACATAGGCAAACCCGAATGTCCGGTAGCCGGGCAACGGATAATTCGCCGGCGAGGGGCGCACGTCGAGCTTGGCACCGACCGATTCGCACAGGGTGCGCGCGAAGTCGGCAAGCCCGGCCATGCCATTCGCCAGCTCGGCGAGGACGGCTTCCGGCGTGGTCCCGGCGTTGGTTGCGACGAGGTAGGCAAGTGCTTCGTCCGCGTTTTCGGCAATGCGCAGGCCGCCGGCCGAGCACACCGAGATGCCGCCGGGAACATTGCCTTTCTCGACGATCAGCACGCGCGCACCGGCATCGTGCGCGGCGATCGCCGCCACGCCGCCGGCAAAGCCGTAGCCGACGACGATGACGTCGTATCCGGTCAAGTTCCCAGCGTCCGCAGGCCGGCGACGAGCTCGCCGACCATGGTCGCCAGCACGGTCCGTCCCTTTTCGGCGGTCGCCGCGCGCGGATCGCCGCGCACGCCCGAAACACTGTAGTCGGGGCCCGCGGCGGGATCGTCGCGGAAAATCGACGGTACGTAGAAGACCGTGTTGGGCTCGCTCAGCATGTTGCCGTAGTCTTCGATCGCCCGGTCGAGATGCACGCGCTCGGGCGCGATCGCCATGACCACCGACGTTTCCATCTCGTCGGCATGCCCGCCCAGCTTCTGGCGCATCAGCCCGCGATTGGCGCTCCCGAGCGCACGAATATTGGCCACGGGAATGCGCACGCCTTTTTTCTCGAGAGTCTCGCGCACGACGACGGTGACCGGCCCCTCGGTCGACACGCCGGTGTTGACGATGGCGATGCGCCGCGCCTTGTGCCGAATCAGGCCGTCGACGATGTCGTGCAGCACGGCGGCAAAAGTTTCCGGGCGCAGATGCTGGCTGCCAGGGTAGCCGACGAAGGCGGGGTAGTAGCCGAAATCGACGACGGGTGCCACCAGTACGGGAAGCTCTTTTGCGACACCGTCGCACAGCGCCCGGGCGACGAGATAGTCGGTCTGCATGGGCAGATGCGGCCCATGCTCCTTCGCCCGCGCGCCGATGGGGATCAGGACGGTCGCGTGCTCGATCCGGGCGGCGACTTCCGGCCAGGTCAGGTCTTCGATCCAGGCACCGGGCGTGACGGTCATAGGTAAAGCTCCAGGAAGCGGCGGATGTCGGGTGCCCAGATATGCTGGGCGGTGCTTTCGAACAGATGGCCTTCCCAGGGCAGGAAGCCGTAAGGCGGGTAGATCTTCGACCAGACGACGCGCCCGTTGCCGGCAAGCGATGCCGCCAGCTCCTTGGTCGGACGGATGCTGTAGTCGTTTTCGGCCTGGATCAGGAAGAGCGGCATCGTCACGCGAGATGCGGCACCAAGCATCAGTTCGCGCAGCTTCGGCGTGTTGTCCCAGTTCATCGCGGCACCGGCGAAGTCGATCGCACAGGTGAAGCGGTCGGTCTTCGAGGCGGCGAGGAGTGTGTTGGTCCCGCCGAACGACGAGCCCATCACACCGATGTGATCGGCGCGGATCTCCGGCATGGCGGCGACGCAGTCGAGTGCGGCCAGCACGTCGGAACTTTCGCGATCGAGGCGGGTGGAGACCTGCTGGTCGTATTCGGGCGTGCCGAACGGGGCGCTCGCCTCCTCGCGCCAGGCGGGGCCGGGCGAATTCCCGTAGCCGCGCCGGTGCGGCAGGAACGACGCGATTCCCCACGACATCAGCAGGGCCGCACCTTCAGGCCGGCTCACGTCGAGCGAGCCCTGCTGGATGCCGCTGCCATGGTTGCGGATCAGGCAGGGGAACGGGCCGCTACCGGGCGGAAGGTAGAGATAGCCCGCAAGCTCGCGCCCGTCGGACGTGAATTTCACCTCGCGCGGCACGATGGGCAGGCCGTGCAGTTCGACCGGCCGGATGCCGCTTGCGAGTGGTGCATCGTCCTCGACGACGACCACGCGGTCGAACGCGTCGATGTTCGCGCCCATTTCCTTACGAACCACCTCGAACGCCGGGCTTGCCGCGCGCGCTGCCAGATCGGCGGCATGGCTGGCCCTGTCCGGGAAATCGCATTCCCAAGTCACGTCCGGCACGCGACCGGTGCTGCCTTCGGCGCGCACGAAGACGCGACCGGAACGCAGGCCGATGGAAAGGCGCACTGCGCAGGCCCGCCGGCGGGTCGCAAGGACGGCTTCGGCCCGTCCGGGTTTGGCGAAGTAGTGCGTGCGTTCGATCAGCATCGGGTTTCCGTCAGTTCGGGAAATGGCAGCGGACGAGATGGCTGGCACGGCGCTCGACGAGGACGGTATCCTCGATGCGGCAGCGCGCCTGCGCCTTGGGGCAGCGCGGATGGAAATGGCATCCGGTCGGCCGGTCCCGCGCGCTCGGAATCTCGCCGGCAAGCGGCGGCGGTGCAATGGAATCCGCCGTCGGCTCGGGGACGGCCGCGATCAGCGCCTGGGTATAGGGGTGGGCGGGCCGCTCGAAGATGTCGGCTTCGCTGCCAAGTTCGACGATGCGGCCCAGATACATCACGGCGACCCGGTCGCCGACATGCCGGACGGCGCCGAGGTTGTGCGAGATGAACAGCATGCTGAGTCCGAACTGTGCGCGCAGGTCGCGCAGCAGGTTCAGGACCTGGGCCTGGACGGACACGTCGAGCGCCGACGTCGCCTCGTCGCAGACGACGATGCGCGGATTGGAGGCGAGAGCGCGCGCGATCGCGATGCGTTGGCGTTGTCCGCCCGAGAAGGCATGGGGATAGCGTTCGCCCGCATCCGCCGGCATGCCGACGATCGACAGCATCTCGTCCACGCGCCCGGCGCGCGCGCCGGCGTCGACGCCGGCGGCGCGCATCGGTTCGGCGACGATGTCGCGCACGCGCATGCGGGGATTGAGCGAGGAAACGGGATCCTGGAACACCGCTTGGATCTGGCGACGCAGCGGCCGCATACGGGATTCGTCGAGATCCGTCACGTCCTGCCCCGCGATCTCGATGCGGCCGGCGGTGGCTGGCAGGAGCTTGAGGATCATGCGGGCAAGCGTGCTCTTGCCGCAGCCGGACTCGCCGACCACGCCGAGGGTCTCTCCCTCGGCCAGTGAAAAGCTGACGTCCTCGACGGCGACAAGCGGCCGCACGCCGCTGCCGAACGTGCGGCCGAGGCCACTAACCTTCAGCACGTCGCTCACGACGCGGTCTCGTGCCGTGCCGATGCATCCGCAGCGACCCAGCAGCGCACCGCGCGGCCGGTCGGGCTCGGCGCCAGCGGCGGTTCGTCGGCCGTACACGCCGCGACGGCGTCCGGACAGCGCGGATTGAAACGGCAGCCGGCCGGAAGCGAGCCGGGCGTTGGCATGACGCCGGGGATGACGGGTAGGCGCTCCATGCGACGGCGTGCGGTCGGCATTGCCGCCAGCAGGAGGCGCGTATACGGATGTTCGGGCGCGCCCAGCACGTCGCGAAGGGTTCCGACCTCGACCACTTCGCCGGCATACATGACGGCGACGCGCGTCGACATGCGCGCGATGACGCCCATGTCGTGCGTGATTAGCATGATCGCCGTTCCGTGCTCGCGCCGTAGCTCGTTCATCAGCGCCAGGATCTGGGCCTGGATCGTCACGTCGAGCGCCGTGGTCGGTTCGTCGGCGATCAGCAGGGCCGGCCGGCAGGCCATCGCCATCGCGATCATCACGCGCTGGCGCATGCCGCCGGAAAGCGCATGCGGATACTCGTCGAAGCGCTGCCCCGGATTGGGAATGCCGACACGGTCGAACCAGCGCACCGTTTCGGTGCGTGCCGCGCTGGCTGACATCCCGAGGTGCCTGGCGAGAACCTCGGCCACCTGGAAGCCGACGGACAGGAGTGGATTGAGGCTCGTCATCGGCTCCTGGAAGATCATGCCGATGCGCCGGCCGCGCACGGACTGGATGGCGCACCGGTCGAGCCGCACCAGGTCGGTGCCGTCGAAACCGATGGACCCTCGCGTGATCCTGCCCTGCGGACCGAGCAGCCCCATGACCGCCAGCGCCGTCACTGATTTCCCCGAGCCGCTTTCGCCGACAACGCCGACGACCTCGCCGGGCGCGATCGAGAACGACACGTCGCGCAGCACCTCGCGCCGGCCCGCCTCCGTGTCGAACGATACCGACAGCCCGTCGATGGCGAGAAGGGGGGCAGCCATCTAGCGCCCCTGCAGCTTGGGATCGAGCGCGTCGCGCAGCCCGTCGCCCAGCAGGTTGAACCCGATGATCGTCGTGCCGAGGGCCAGGCTGCCGAACAAGGCGAGGTAGGGGTCCGTGCGCAGGGCGGGCAGGCCGTCGCGGATCATGCCGCCCCAGCTTGCCTGCGGCTCCTGGATGCCGAGGCCGAGGAAGGAGAGCGTCGCCTCCGCCATGATGATGAAGCCCACGCCGACCGACGCGCGCACCAGCAGCGGTGCCGCGATGTTCGGCAGGAGGTGGCGCCAGAAGATCATCGCCGTCGAGGTGCCCGCGACGATGGCGGCATCGATATAGAGCTCCTCGCGGATCACCAGCACGAACGAACGCGTCAGGCGCGTGATGCCGGGCCACCAGACGAGTGCCAGGGAGACGACGACGGTGAGCGGGCCAGCCCCCATGACGGAAGCGACGAGGATCGCGATGACGACTTCCGGGAAGGCGAGCATGATGTCGACGATGCGCATCAGGATCGAGTCCGTGCGCCCGCCGACATAGCCCGCGAGCATCCCCAGGGTCGTTCCCACGGCGAGCGTTATCGCGAGCACCGCGCTTGCGACGAGCAGCGATGTCTGCGCACCGGCGATCAGGCGGCTGAGAATGTCGCGTCCCAGCTTGTCCGTTCCCAGGAGATTGGGGCTGCCGGGCACGGCCCACGTGTTGAACAGGTCGGTCTCTTCCGGCGAATGCGGTGTCAGCAGCGGGGCCAGCAGGGCGACCGCGACGACGAACGCGACGATGGTGCCGCCGATGACCACGTTTCGCTGGCGGGCGAGCCGGCGTGTCAACCGGCGCCAGTCGAGGCCCGGGGCAGGTGCCATGGCGGTCGAACTCATGCCTGGACCATGCGCTGGCGGATGCGCGGATCGATGATCGCATAGGCGACGTCGACCAGCAGGTTGATCAGCACGAAGAAAGCGGTGAACAGCATGACGATGGCCATCGCGACCGGATAGTCGCGCGCGAACACCGAATCGATGGCCATCCGGCCCAGCCCCGGAATGTTGAAGATCGTCTCGACGACGAACGTGCCGCTGATGAGCCCGCCGAAAATGATGCCCATCGAGGTGAGCAGCGGAACCATTATGTTGCGCAGCGCATGGCGCAGGATCACGACCGGCTCGCTCAGGCCCTTCGCCCGGGCCGTGCGGATGTAATCCTGCCCGAGCACTTCCAGCATGAAGGTGCGGGTGAGGCGGGCGATATAGGCCGCACTCGGAATCGTCAGGATCAGAACCGGCAGCACGGCCTGGTCGAGACGGCCCCAGCCGGCGACCGGCAGCACGCCGAGCTTGATCGAGAACGCATAGACGAGAAACGTCGCGACGGCGAAATTCGGGACCGACAGGCCGGCGACGAGGATCAGGATGATCGCTGTGTCGGTCGCCGTGTTGCGCCGGATCGCCGCAATCACGCCAGCAAGCGTGCCGATCGAGGCGCCGAGGCCGAGTGCGGCGAGCGCGAGCAGTGGGCTGATCTTCAACCCGTCCTGCAGCACCTCGACGACGGGAATACGGACATATCGGTAGGACATGCCGAAATCACCGGTCAGGACGCCGCCGACATAAACGGCGAACTGCTCCCACATCGGCCGGTCGAGGCCGTATTCGGCACGCAGCCGGGCGGCCATTTCCTCGTTCGAGGAGTGGTCGCCCAGCATAACCATTACGGGATCGCCTGGCAGCGCATAGGTGGCAAGAAAGGTCGCGATGAGCACCACCGCAAGCACCGGCACGATCATCACCAGCCGCCAGACGACGAACCGCAGCATGTGTGGGTTACGCCTTTACTTGATCTCCGTCGCTATGAAGCGGTCAAATCCGAAAGGCGTGACGGACGCGTTAGTCACGTTGGGCTTGATGAGCGCTACGTTCGCCGGCATGGGAAGGGGGGCCGCTCCTATGTCTTCGATATAGACCATCTCGGCCTGCCGGTAGAGCGCGAAGCGCTTCGTGTTGTCGACGGTGCCGACGGCTTCGTCGATAAGCGCATCGAACTTGGCATTGCTCCAGCGTCCCCGGTTATACGGGCTCTTCGAGTGCCACATCTGCTGGAGATAGTACATCGCGTCCGGATAGCCCGACGTCCAGCCCCAGGGGAAGAACGCGATCTCGCCGGCGTTCATCCCGCGGATGAAGGTGGCGCGCTCCGCCACGTTGACGTTGACCTGCATGCCCAGCGTGCGGTTCAGCTCGTTGGCATAGTAGGTGAGCTCGTCCTTGAAGACGGCCGTGCAGGTGATGTCGATCGGCGGCAGGCCCCGGCCGCCCGGATATCCTGCCTCGGCAAGCAGCTTCTTGGCGCCTTCCGGATCGTATTTCGGCTTGGGCAGGTCGGCGAAATAGCCGGCCACGCCCGGCGTCGTGACGCCATGGAGCTGGAAGGCGGCGTTGTCGTAGAAGCCGCGGATCATCGCGTCGCGGTTGATCGCCATCGAGATCGCCTCGCGCACGCGCTTGTCCTTGAACGGCGCGTAGACGTTGGCGTTCATGCCGAGATAGCGCGACTGCGCGCGCGGCACGACATGGCGCTCCTTCTGCTTGCTGGCGTCGCGCATCACGCGGCGCAACGTGTTCTCCTGCACGTCGAGAAAGTCCAGCTCGCCGGCTTCGTACTGCGACAGGGCCGTGTCGCCGCTGGGGATGACGAGGAAGCGGATCCCGTCGATCTTGGGCGAACCGGCCCAGTACGCCTTGTTCGCCTCGATCTCGACATGCACGCCGCGGCGCCATTCCTTGAACTTGTAGGGGCCGGTGCCGGCCGAGACACTGCGGACCCAGTCCACGCCTTTTTCAGCGACGATACCGGAATCCATGAACCAGATCGGATAGATCGGGAACAGCACGTCGGGCTTCGTGAAGCGCACTTCGATCGTGTGGTCGTCGACGATCTTGATGCCGGAAAGCTCCTTGGTCGTCCCGGCCTTGACGGCGGCGACCCCCACGATGTTGGCGACGTAGCCCGCACCCAGGCCCGCCTTGGTGTCGGGGGCGGCGAGCTGCTCCATCGTGTACTTCACGTCCTTGGCCGTGAAGGTCCGGCCGCTATGGAACTTGACGTTCTTGCGCAGATTGAATCGGAACCCGTGCTCGCCCGGCAGCGCGGTCCAGGATTCGGCCAGCACGTTGATGATCTTGCCGTCCGGCGTGTAGTCCGTGAAACCTTCATAGACGTTGCGGATGACGCGGCCGGCGATGATCTCGGAATAGGTGATCGGATCCATCATTGCCGGATCGCCGGTGACGTTGATCCGGAGCGTCTTCGCGTCGACCGGGGTCGCCAGGGCCAGGGCCGCCAGCATGACGGCAAACGCGCTGCTGATGTACTTCATCGCCGTTCTCCTTGCGCGTCCGGCACGGAGGCGCCGGAAACTCGTTGATCACAAATACTGCGTCCTATTGTGCGGTGCGTCAACGAGCTCCTGAAGGTTACGGCGCCACGATCACCTTGCCGAAAACGCCCCGTTCGTCGAGGAGCCGCATCGCCTCGCCGGCGCGCTCCAGAGGGAAGCGCTCGGGATGGAGGACGGGCTTCAAGCTCCCGTCCTTGACCATCGCCAGGAGGGCAAGCACGTCGGCACGGGCCCAGCCGTTCGAGCCGACGATGTTGAGCTCGAATGTCCAGATGAAGCGGATATCCTCGGGCGGGTCGTAGCCGGCCGTGGCGCCGCACGTCAGCATGCGGCCGTCGCGACGCAGCACGCGCAGCGCCTTGGTCCATGTGTCGCCGCCGGTGAAATTGACGACCACGTCGATGCCGCCTTCGTCGCGCCGCGACGTCCGCGCGCGGCCGAACAGCCGGTGGCATTCGGCCACCCAATCCGTCGTCGCATAGTTGATCCCGACATCGGCACCCAGGGCACGCAGGTGTTCGAGCTTCGTCTCGCTGGACGTGCACGCGACCACGCGAGCGCCGGCGCGGCGGGCCAGTTGCACGCAGCAGGTTCCCACGCCGCCCGAAGCGCCGAGGATCAGGATGGTCTCGCCGGCGCGCAGTTTTCCGCGCTCCAGCACCATGCGATGCGCGGTGCCATAGGCCGTGGGCAGCGCTGCCGCTTCGGCATAGCCGATCGCCGGATCGAGTGGGACGCACATGTGCGCCGGGACGCGGACGAGTTCGGCAAGGCCGCCATCGAAAGTCTCGCCCATGAAGCCGCGCTCGGCGCGGTTGATCGGATCGATCAGGACCCTGTCGCCGGGTCGGAAGTCCGTGACCGCACTGCCGACCGCTTCGATGTCGCCGGCCGCGTCGATTCCCATGATGAGCGGGAACGGGATCTTGATCCCGGGCATGCCCTTTCGCGTGAAGACGTCGTGGTAATTGAGCGCGCAGGCGCGCACGCGCACGATCACGTCGCCGGGACCGGGCTGCGGATCGCGGTAGCCCGCCTCGAATGTCAGCTTCTCGAGGCCGCCATGTTCGCGGATGACGACGGCGCGCATCGGCTCTCCTTATCTACGGACCAGTGAGAACCAGCTTGCCACGCGGCGTCTCCAGTTCGGCAAGGAAACCTGGGGTGAGCGCCCGCTCGACGCGGACCGGAACACTCAGGGCGCCATAGATCGCCTCGAGCCGTTCGCGGTCGGGATGGAGGGCGACGAAATTCAGCAGCCGGAGGCCACGCGGTGTCGAGCCGGATGGATGGGGGGAGTTGCCCCAGTCGATCGCGAACGGGACCGAGTCGCCGAAAGACTCGTCGCCGAAATAGAGGATCGACCAGTCGAGCCGCACGCCGTCGGCCCGCGTTCGGCCCATCGAGACCGGTCCGCGGATCGGGATGCCGGCCGATTGCGCCGCAAGGCGTATCGCCGCGAGATCGTCGCTGCGCACGGAGAAAGCGGTCAGTCCGGGGCGCGGCTGGGCCGCGATGCGTGCGCCGCGCGTTCCGGCGAGATCCTGCGCCGGATCCGGCGCGATGATCTCGAAATATAGGCCGTCACCGAGCGACAGCAGGCTGTTGCGTGTGCCGAAGCCCGCATGCACGCCGCCGCGCGCCGGCTTCACGCCGGACAGCACCGTGAAAAGTCGCTCGCCGGCTTCGAGATCGGGTGCGCCCCAGAGAATGTGATCGAGTTCCACCTTCACCCGCACTTTCCTTCAGGTCTTGCTGAGATAGACGCCGCGTCCGCTCGCGACAAGCGCCCCGGCCTCGTCGTGGATGCGGGCCTCGGCTGTGCATAGTGTGCGCCCGAGTTTGAGAATACAGGACTTTGCCAGAAGCGGGCCAGGCATGGCCGGCCGATGGAAGTCGACGCGCATGTCGACCGTGGGCAGGCCATGGCCGAGACGAGCCGCTATCGCATAGTCGCCGGCGATGTCGACGAGCGCGCCGAGAATGCCGCCATGCGTATACCCGATCCCGGCGACAGAAACGAATTCGGGCCGCCAAGGCATCAGTAACTCGACTCCTTCCTTTGACAAGGCGTGAAGGCGCACACCAAGCCATTGGTGAAACGGAGATCGGCGCACCATTTCGTCCAGCGCCCCGAATGTGATCGAGGTATTGTCGGCCGAGGCGGTCATTCCAGTCGCAAGGCCATTCTGGCGCTACCTGTCCGCTGACATTCAGGTGGATGGAGGGAGAGAGCTTCCCCCCGTTCCGGGTGGGATTCAATAACTTAAGCGCTTCGGTGCCTCCGTCGTCGACCTAACCGACACGCCCCCCGCGACGCCGCTGATCGGGCGAGGCCCGCACGTCAATCTCCATCACAATCTCGTGCACGCCGTTCAGGGCGGCGATGTCGATCTTACGGCGTCGATGGTGGAATGCTCGTGACGGCCGACATTCACGAACTGATCGCCCGTATACATTCGATCGTGCCGGGGCTTCTGTCGCGCCGCGCATCCTATCTGGCGTCGGACGACAGGATACCGTCGGTATGCACATCGGTATGTACAACGGTGGCTTGACCTTCTTGCTGGCATTTCGATGGCACGGCTCTCGGAGTGTATTCATTCCCCTTGGTTTCCACTCCTTTCCCTTCGTTGCCGGAAATTGTGGAAACCGCCATTGAAATCATTGAACTTCTGGAAACCGGGGGCGACTGGGGGTTGCAGGTTCGAATCCTGACGCTCAGACCGTCAAAGAAGTCCGCCGCCGGGTGACCGTTCGGTGAGCATTGCCGTAGGTTCGAGCCCTACGGCGCCCACCATCGCTTTTCAAGCCGCCGCGACCGGCACAATGCGGCCATAGACCTCCGGCATCGCCGAAATGTCGTCCAGAGCCAGCCCGTCGACCGTCTCGAGACGTGTCCGGAATGCGCCGCCGGGATCGAGCTCGAGCGTCACGTAGCCGACGAGTTTCGTTCCGAACCGCTCCTGGTGCCCGTCACCGACGATGAATGCCGTCGACGGCGCCCAGACATGAACCGTCTCGCCGTCTTCGAATCGTCGGTACTGATGCATGTGGCCGCTCGCAATTAGCGTGGGGTGCTTCGCGCCGAACGCCTCCCAAAGGCGCGTCCGTGCGACGTTCCCGACTCGCCAGTAGGTGCCATCCGGATCGACGATCGCACCGAGGCGAAGCGGCTTGTGCGCGAAAAGCGCGATATGGCGATCGCCTGCCTCCCGCACCGCGGCGGACAGGAACTCGAACTGCGCCTCCGTATCGGGCCCTGCGGCCCCGGCCAGCAGCGTGTTGATTCCGATCAACCGCCAGCCCGGCACGTCGCGCACGAAGCGGTCGTCGCCGAAATGGGCGCGATAGCGCGCCAGGCGTGTCGCGTCGAGCGGCTGCTTGCGGGCGACCGACGGATCGTCGCCGACATCGTGGTTTCCCGGAACGGCGAGCCAGTCGAGCCCGATCCCGGAATGCAGGTCGCGGGCGAAGGCGAGATCCTCGGCGCTGTCGGCGCCATCCAGCGAGATGTCGCCGGTGTTGATCACGAGATCGGGTTCATCCCTGCGGAGCTTTGCGGCGATTGCCCTGAAATTTCCGACGAAATGCGGCTTCGAGGGCGAAAGGTGCGTATCGGATATCTGAGCGATCCGGAACGTCATGGGGTTCTCCATCGGCGATAGGGCGCCGCACGGAACGATCCGTGCGGCGCCGCATTGGAACTCAACCGCGCGGGACGAGCTTGCGCACTTCGGTCGCCATGTCGGCCAGGACCTGCTCGGGCGTCGCCCGCTGTTCGGCTATGCGGGCGAGGTTGTCCACCATCACGTTGGTGACGCGCACCGAGTTGGCGCCCGGGAACGCGTACCAGGGGACCATCAGGTGGACCTGCTTCGTCGCCGCCTGGAACAGCGGGTTCTCGCGGTAGAAGGCACCCAGATACTTCGGATCGTCGATCGCGATCTGGTTGCACGGCACGTAACCGGTGTTGATCGCCATCAGCGTCGTGCCCTCGGCCGAGGTCGCGAACTTGACGAACTCCCAAGCCGCGCGCTGCTTGGCCGGATCCTTCGTCACGATCATGGCGCCGGCCCCGCCGGTCGGCAGGCGGCCCTTCTGCGGATCGATGACCGGCATCGTCGTGGTCTGCAGCACGAAGTTCTTGCCGACCGATTCGGAAATGCCGCGCACCTGTGCGGTCGTGCGGAACATCATGCCGAGCTTGCCGGCTGCGAACGCCTGCAGGTCGGCCGTGCCCGCGTAGTTGGGCATGCCGCCTTCCTTGACCATCCGGTCGAGCAGACGCAACGCGGCGAGGCCCTCGGGGCCGTTGAACGCCACATCGGTCTCCTGATCGTTCAGCATGCGCCCGCCATGGCCGTAGAGCAGGGCCGAGAACATCCAGTCGTCGCCGGGCCAGCGGAAGAACATACCTTCCGTGCCGTCACCCAGCGCCCGGATGCGTTTCGATGCGGCGATGGCGTCATCCCAGTTGTTCGGGAAGCGCGCCGGATCGAGGTTCGCCCGCTTGAACAGATCGACATTGTAGTAGGAGATCGGGTTGGAGG
Organism: Tagaea sp.; assembly: GCA_965279565.1. Lineage (GTDB taxonomy): Bacteria > Pseudomonadota > Alphaproteobacteria > CACIAM-22H2 > CACIAM-22H2 > Tagaea. Next base: position 2,924,688 of record OZ257249.1, read on the forward strand.
TCGCGAAGGCGAGGCCCGCCTGCATTCTCCCGTGGAAGCCGAGACCGAGCAGGGCCGGCGAATAGCCGAGCTTCGCCGGATCGCCCTCCTGCGCCAGCAGCGGGCGCAGGTCGACCGCGATGCCGCGCTCGGCGAACAGCCGCAGGCGGTTGAGGCCCTGGAACGACACGTCGGGGAGGTTCTGCGTGGCAGCCCCGCGCAGCAGCAGCTGGGCGCCGTCCTCGTAGGTCGGCGACGGGTTGGCATAGGTCGCCTGGATGTTCGGGAAGCGCTTCGCGAATGCCTCCATCACGGCGTCCTTCGCCGGCTTGAAGATCGCGGGCATCGAATAGTGGACGCTGATCGCGACGGGGGCCTGCGCGCGTACGGCCGGGGCAAACAGGGCGGTGGTGGTAGCACCGGCCACGACGGCCAGCGCCGAACGTCGGGACAGGTTTCTTTCGATTTTCATGTGTATCTCCTTCTCGGTTGGAAACGGGGCCTCATCCCTTGAAGCCGGTCATCGTGATGCCTTCGATGAAGCGCCGCTGGGCGAACAGGAACGCCAGCACCAGCGGTGCGGTGACGAGCGTGGCGGCGGCCATCAGCGCGCCATAATCGTCACCCGCCTCTTCGGCGCGGAAATAGAGGACACCGAGTGCAGGCGTGTAGAGGTCGCCTTTCGTGACGACGATCAGCGGCCAGAACAGGTCGTTCCAGTGTGCGACGATCGAGAAGATCGCGAAGGCCGTCGCGGCAGGCCACGCGTTCGGTACCGCGACGCGCCAGACGATCGACGCTTCGCCCATGCCGTCGATCCGTGCCGCGTTCACGAGATCGTCGGGCAGCGCCTTGAAGAACTGCCGGAACAGGAAGATCGCGAAGACGGAGATCGTGAACGGTGCCGCGAGCGCGGAGTAGGTATTCAGCATTCCCGTGCCGGCGAGCGCGATGTAGATCGGAATAGCCGGCACGTGCGTCGGGATCAGCAACCCGAGGATGACGAAGGCGAACAGGGTCTCCCGTCCGCGAAAGTGCAGCTTGGCGAGCGCGTAGCCCGCGGGAAGCGCGAAGGCGAGCTGGAAGGCAAGAATCAGCGCGCAGACGATCAGGCCGTTGATGATGTAGCGGCCGACGGGTACCTCGGCGAGGACGCGGCCGTAGTTCTCTGCCGCGTACCAGACTTGGGGCCAGAGTGAAAGCGTGGCGCTGAAGACTTCCGACCGCGGCTTGACCGACACCGCGAGCATCCACACATATGGCATCAGGAACAGGAGGGCGAGCGTGCCCAGCAGGGCGAGCCGGGGCAGGTCCGCGCGCAGACTGGTGCGGTCAGCCATAATGCACCCGCCTTTCGATGAGGCGCTGCTGGACCAGCATCAGCGCGAGCACGACCGCAAGGAACACGACCGTCATCGCCGACGCGTAGCCCATGCGCAGGAACGTGAAGCCCTCCTGATAGATCGTGTAGACGATCAGTTCCGACGCCTTCGTCGGTCCGCCCTGCGTCAGGGTGGCAACCGTATCGAAGGTGCGGATGGCGCGGACCGTCGTGATGAGCACGACGAACAACATCGTCGGCCCGAGCAGCGGCCAGGTCACGAGCCGGAAGCGCTCCCAGACCGAACGAACCCCGTCCATCTCGCTCGCGGCGTAGAGTTCGCGCGGAATGGCGGTGAGGCCCGCGAGAATGAGCACGAGATTGAACCCGGCGTTCTCCCAGATCGAGATCAGGCCGAGCGAGATGAGCACCCAGTCGCTGCTTCCCAGCCAGTTCGGGCCCGCGATCCCGAAGCTCCGCAGGACGGCATTCACCGGACCGATCGTGGGGTGCAGCAGGTACTGCCATGCCGTCGCCATGGCGACGACGAGCGAGACGACGGGCAGGAAGAATGCGGCGCGGAAGATAGCGCGTCCTCGGGCGTTCGCCTCGATGAGCAACGCAAGAAGCAGCCCTGCCGCGATCGAGGCCGGTGTCACGATCGCGACGAAGGTCGCCGTGTTCCGTATGGATGTCGCGAAGCCGCGGTCATGCAATAGTTCGGCGAAATTCTCCAACCCGACATAGCGTAGCGACGGAAGGCCGAACTCGTAGTCGGTAAGCGCCAGCAGGCAGACGGCCAGAGTCGGCACGAGAAGGAAGCCCGCGAATGCGAGGATCGCCGGGCCGCACAGCAGCCAACCTGCGATCGCCTCGCCGGTCATCGCCATGCGCCGGCGGCCTGTCCGCCCGACGGCGGCGGCGTCAGCCACTGACTAGCTCCGCGACGCCGCGATGGACGCGGCGGCAGGGAACGCGCCTTCCGTCCGGCCCGAAGAGGAGGGCGCGCGCGGGATCGAAACCGAGTCGTATCGGCTCGCCGGTCCGGACGTCGAGATCGGTACGGCCTTCGAGGCGCGCGATCGCGGCGGTACCCGTCGCATCGTGGCGGACATGCACGAGAACGGAGTCCCCGAGGAACTCGACATGCTCGAGCCGCGCCTTGAAACCGCCGCGTGCGAGGACCTGCAGGTCCTCGGGGCGTATCGCGAGTGTCACGGGGCCGGCGGCAGGTGCGACGAGATCCGTCGGCTCCGAGCCCAACCGGACCAGCCCGTCCGGCCCGGCCTGGGCGGGCAGTGCGTTGATGCTCGGCGAGCCGACGAAGGCGGCGACGCGCAGGTCGACCGGATCGAGATAGACCTGCTCCGGGCGGCCGATCTGGAGGATCTCGCCACTCATCATCACGGCGACCCGGTCGGCCATCGTCATCGCCTCCGTCTGGTCATGCGTGACATAGATGGTCGCCGCGCCGACGCGGCGATGGATGTCGACGATCTCCTTGCGCGTCTGGACACGCAGGGACGCGTCGAGATTCGACAGCGGCTCGTCCAGCAGGAACGCCTTGGGGTGGCGGACGATCGCGCGCCCCAGCGCCACGCGCTGACGCTGGCCGCCGGAGAGTTGGCCCGGCTTGCGGTCGAGCAGGGGGCCGATCGCGAGCAGATCGGCCGTCCGACGGATTTCGGCGTCGATCTCGGCCAGCCGGGCCCTCGTGCCGGAAAGCATCCGCCCGACGAACGGCAGCCTCTGGAACGCGTCGAGGCGGCGCATGACCAGCGGAACCGCCATGTTCTGGCGGGCGGTCAGGTGCGGATAGAGGGCATAGGACTGGAAAACCATCGCGACATCGCGTTCGGCCGCCCGTCGTTCGGTCACGTCTATGCCGTCGATCCGAACCGCACCGGAATCCGGCGTTTCGAGTCCGGCCACGATGCGCATGAGGGTCGTCTTGCCGCAGCCCGATGGCCCCACGAGGGCGACGAACTCGCCTTCATCGACCTCGAGCGAGACCCCTCCGAGCGCCACGAAGTCACCGAAGCGTTTGACGATGTTCTGGACACTGACCCCGGCCATATCGCTCCTCCGACATTACCGGGCGGACTCTGTCGGCAAGCGGTGACGGAAATGCTTTGGTCGAATGAAGATGCCGTTTCAGTCCGATGTGGTTCACGTGACGGCGGGTTGCGTCCGGCGGCGCGTCCGCGCAAAGTCCCGGCATGGCGGATATGGATTCATTGGCCGGAAGCGGGCTTTTCGCGGTCGTTCCCACTCTCGACGCGGCGGCAAGTCTGGAGGCGACGCTTGCCGTAATCCGGACGGCGGAAATTCCGATGCTCGTCGTAGATAGCGGATCCGTCGATGCGACGGTCGAAGTCGCGCGCCGGGCGAATGCACGCGTCCTCGCCGCGCCGAGCGGCCGCGGCAATCAACTCGCCGCCGGAGCGGCAGCGGCCCTCGAGCAAGGCGGTCGATGGCTCCTGTTTGTCCACGCGGATACACGCCTTCCAGACGGCTGGATTGCCACGATCCGCAAGTTCATCGACGCGAACGCGACAGCAAATCGAGCCGGCTATTTCTGCCTCGCCTTCGACGACGCCGGTCCACAAGCGGCGCGAGTTGCTCGGCTTGCGAACTGGCGGTCGCGTACGTTCGGCCTGCCATACGGGGATCAGACGCTGCTTGTGCCGGCGGAACTCTATCGGGCGGTCGGGGGATACCGGCCGATCCCGCTTATGGAAGACGTCGACCTCGTCCGGCGGATCGGGCGCGCGCGTCTCGTCGAAATGGATGGTACCGCGACGACATCGGCAGACCGCTACCGGCGCGGAGGCTGGTGGCTCCGGCCGGTCCGAAACCTGATCTGCCTCGCGCTCTGGATGGCCGGCGTACCGCCCGAACGGCTGGTCGGCTTCTACCGGGGAAGACGATGAGGCCCACTCTCGTGATTTTCGCAAGATTCCCGGCTCTTGGCCGCGTCAAGACCCGTCTCGCCGCCGGCATCGGCGACACCGCCGCGCTCGCCTTCCATCGGACGACGCTGGAGCGCACATGCCGGATGGCCACGCGCCTGCCGTGGCGCGTCGAACTCCATGTGACGCCAAACGCCACGTCGCGCTTCCCACGCCTCTGGCCACGTGTCGGGCGCACACGTCCGATCGCGCAGGGGAGCGGCGATCTTGGCGCGAGGATGGTCCGCGCGTTTGCCCGCCGTTGCGGACCGACGCTTCTGGTCGGCTGCGACATTCCTGAGATGACAGTCGGCCACCTGCGCTCTGCTGCATTGCTGCTGGGAGCAAGCGACGCGGTCTTCGGGCCGGCCAAGGACGGAGGTTTCTGGCTCGCCGGCTTCCGCAACGGTCGGCTGGCCCGCAGGGCATTCGCAGGCGTACGCTGGTCGAGTCCGCATGCTCTGGCCGACTGCCTTGCCAATCTTCGGGGCCGGCGCATGGCCTTTGCCCATGTTCTGGACGACATCGACGATCGAAGCGATCTTCTGGCGTGGCGGAGGCGTACGGCATGAAACCATTTTTTCTGCGTGCGCGAACCAGATACGGGGTTTGGCGGAAGGTGGAGACATGCGGTCAGGGGAGATAGGGAAGCCAACGATGAAGTTCGTCGATCCGCAATTCACGCTTTCCGGACAGAGTCGAGCGAAGGTGCGGCTGAAAGCGCTGCGCACGCTCTGGCTCAATACCGGTACGCTCTGCAACATCGCTTGCGCCAACTGCTACATCGAGTCTTCGCCGCGCAACGACCGCCTTTCCTACTTGCAGCGCGACGAAGCGGCTCGCTTCGTCACCGAAGGCGTGGCGCTTTCCCCCGAACTTGCCGAAATCGGATTCACCGGCGGCGAGCCATTCATGAATCCCGACATCATCGGAATGCTTGCCGACGCCCTCGACGCGGGCCTGCGCGTGCTCGTGCTGACCAACGCAATGAAGCCGATGTGGAACCGGCGCGAAGCTCTCGGCGCGCTGCTGCGCGACCATCCGGATCGGCTTATGCTGCGCGTCTCGCTCGACCACTACACGCGCGAACAGCACGAGCAGGTGCGCGGTGCCGACACGTGGGAACCCGCGATCGAAGGGCTGAAATGGCTGGCCTCTGCCGGTGTCGCGCTTGCGGTCGCCGCGCGAAAGATCGGACCGGAAGGCGAGCCGGCGCTGCGTGCCGGCTTTGCGCGACTCTTCGAAGCGCAAGTCATCCCGGTCGATGCTGCGGATCGCCAGCGCCTCGTCCTCTTTCCCGAAATGGACGCGAACGCTGACGTGCCGGAGATCAGCGACGCTTGCTGGGGCATACTCGGAAAATCTCCCGACGACGTCATGTGTTCGAGCGCAAGGATGGTCGTGCGCCGCAGGGGATCGAGCCGGGCAAGCGTCGTCGCCTGCACGCTGCTGCCCTATGACGAGGCATTCGATCTTGGGCCGACGCTTGCCGATTCCACGGGGCCGGTCCCGCTCAATCACCGCCACTGCGCCAAGTTCTGTGTTCTCGGCGGAGCTGCCTGCAGCTAGGCGGTGCGCCAGGAAGTTCTCCAAAACGTAACAATGCAATCACGCCCGGCTCACAGAATCAGCCTACGCAGGCGTATTGCCCAAGTTTACGGAAAAGAGAACGCACGTGTTTGCAGATCGAATCGAATCCGGGTCCGCCACGCTGCGGAACATCAATGCGGCGGTGAACCGGAGCGCTGTGCTGTCGAAAGTCGGTCTTCAGGAACGGCTCTTCTCGCTCCTGTTTTCCGGGCTGGTCTATTCCCAGATATGGGAAGATCCGGCGATCGATCTCGAAGCCTTGAATCTTGGTCCCAACGACCGGGTCATCGCGATTGCATCGGGCGGATGCAATGCACTCAGCTATCTCTCCGCGGCTCCCGCAAGAATCACGGCTGTCGATCTAAATTTCCATCACGTCGCGCTCAACCGCCTGAAGATTTCGGCAATCCGGTATCTCCCGGACCATGACGAACTTTTCCGATTTCTCGGGAAGGCCGATTCGCCCGAGAATCTGGAGCTCTACGCCAGCCATCTGCGTGGCCGTCTCGATCCGGACTCGCGCGCATACTGGGACGGGCGCGACATCCTAGGGCGCCGCCGGATCGGGATGTTCGCCAGAAATGTCTACCGCAAGGGCCTTCTCGGCAGATTCATCGGCGCCGGGCATGCGATCGCGCGGCTTCACGGATGCGATCCGTCCCGATTGCTGACCGCGAGATCCTTGCGCGAACAGCGCGAGTTTTTCGAGGCGGAGATCCAGCCAATCCTGCGTTCGCGCGTCGTCCGGTTTCTGGCCGACCAGCCATTCTCGCTCTACGGACTCGGGATACCACCAGCTCAGTATGCGGCATTGCTCTCGTCGGCATCCGAAGGGATGAAGATGGCGGATGTTCTGGAGCAGCGCCTACGGCGATTGGCCTGCGCCTTTCCGGTCGCCGACAACTACTTTGCTTGGCAAGCCTTCGGACGGCGCTATCCGGACGGAGTGGACCGGACCGTGCCGCCATATCTCGCGCGCGCCAACTACGCCCGGATCCAGTCGACGATCGAGCGGATCGAAATTCGCCACGGCAATCTGATTGACGAACTTGAGCGCGCCGAGAATGCGTCGTTAGACGCCTATGTTCTGCTTGATGCGCAGGACTGGATGACGAATGCCGTCCTGAACCGGCTCTGGACCGCGATTCATCGGACCGCGAGGCTGGGTGCGCGCGTCATTTTCCGAACCGCCGCCGAGCCGTCCTTGCTCCCTGGGCGCGTCGATCCAAGGATCCTCGGAAAATGGCGCTACGATGCCGAGCGCTGCCGCGACTGGACCAACAGGGACCGTTCGGCGATCTATGGCGGCTTCCATCTCTACCGTCTCGACGAAGCCGCATGAATCCGATACTCGCGACCTCGAATGGCGACGCGATGGACCGCATCTATCGCTGGCAGGTGCCAATCTACGATCTGACCCGTAAATACTATCTGGTGGGGCGGGATCGGTTGATCGGCGAACTCGACCCGCCGCCGGATGGCTCGATTCTCGAAATCGGCTGCGGCACCGGCCGGAATCTGCTTTCCGTTTCGAGGATGTACCAGCGCGTAGAGCTTTTCGGGATCGATGTCAGTGCCGTGATGCTCGAAACCGCCCGTTCTTCTGCCCGCATGTCGAAGTACGGTGCGCGCATCGCGTTCGCGCAGGCCGATGCCGGCACGTTCGAACCGATGGCCCTGTTCGGGCGCCGGAGCTTCGACCGGATATTCATCTCCTATGCGCTTTCGATGATTCCAGATTGGCGGGCTGCGCTCGATCGGGCCATGGCGGCACTGCAACCGGATGGACGGCTCCTGATCGTCGACTTCGGCGAAATGGAGCGGCTGCCCGGGCCGCTGCGATGCGGTTTCGGGAGATGGCTTGCCGCCTTTGCGGTCAAGCCGCGGGTGGATCTCGCACGGGTACTCGCGGTCAAGGCGGCCAGAGACGGCCTTGTGTCTCGTACGGAATCGCTTCTCGGCGGCTATGCCATCTATGCCACCGTGCGGCAAATGCCGAACGACTGAGCATCGATGTTCCTTGATTGCCTTTGGGGCGCTGGCGAGTAGCCACAAAGGCATTCGACGGCTTCGAATCCTGCACCCTTCCCCGTCGACTTCCAAATCTCGCTTGGGGCTCAATGAGGCTATTTGGGGTGGCGATGACGGAAAGCCGTTGTGGAAGGGATGGGCTCGCCATCCGATGGAGCTTCAATGCTCTTGGTTTCCACTCGCTTCCCTTAAATGCCTAAAATCGTCGAATTTCCGCCGCAGATGGCGGGGAATTTCAAGTGATGCAAAGTCCGCCGTCGATCCGCACGATCTCGCCGTTGACATAGGCCGACGCGTCGGAGGCGAGGAACAGGATCGTGCGCGCGACGTCGTCCGGAGTTCCCTCGCGGCGCAGCGGCACGCGCGCCGACGTCTTGGCGCGCGCGGCCTTGTTGTTGCGCCGCGTCTGGAGCGGCGTGTCGATCAGGCCGGGGGCCACGGCGTTGACGCGGATGCCGTCGGGCCCGACTTCCTTGGCGAGCGAGCGCACGAACGAAGCGACCGCGGCCTTCGCCGCCGCATAGGCCGAAGCGCCGTGGCCGCCGCCGTCGAACGCGGCCATCGAGCTCATCGCGACGATGGTGCCTTTGCGGCCCGCCATCGCGCGGATCGCGGCGCGGCAGGTGAGGAACACCGAGATCAGGTTCGTGTCGAACGTACTGTACCAGTGGGCGAGGTCCGCGTCGGCCACGCGCACGCGGCCGAGCAGATCGCCCGCGTTCGCGACGACGATGTCGGGCGTACCGAGGCGGCGTACGACGGTCGCGAACAGGCGCTTCGTGTCGGCCTCGCGCGTCAGGTCGGCGCGGACCGCCAGGCAGCTCTGCCCGGCGCGTTTGGCCGTGCGCTCGATCCGGGCGGCATTCGCCGCACTGGTGCGGAACGTGAAGGCGACGCGCGCACCGGCAGCAAGGAACGCGCGCACGGTGGCTTCGCCGATGCCCGACGCACCGCCGGTGACGACAACGACCTTGTCGCGCAGGCCATCCATCGCCGCTAGCGCCCGCCCGTCACGTCGACGAAGGCCGCGGTCGCGAAAGCGGCCTTGTCCGACAGCAGGAACAGCGCGAAATCCGCGATCTCGTCGGGGCGGCCGGGGCGGTTGAGCGGGATCATCTTCGCCATGTTGGCGTAGTGGTCGGCCCCGTCGACGTCGTGCGCCGGCGTCATGATCGTCGCCGGGCGGATGACGTTGACGCGGATTCCTTCGGGTGCCACCTCGACCGCGACGTTGAGGCTGAAGCCGTCGACCGCCGCCTTCGCCGCGGCGTAGAGCACGAGCCCGCCCACGCCGTTCTTGCGGCTGGTCGGGCCGCCGCGGCGCGCGCAGTCCGACGAGATGTTGACGATGGCACCACCCTTGCCGCCGCGCTTCGTGGACATGCGCTTGATCGCCTCGCGCGTGCACATGATCGTCGAATAGAGATTGAGCGCCGTCACGGCCTCGATCTGCGCGAGGCTCGCGTCCTCGGTGCGGCAGCCATCGGGGCCGAGCGATATCTTCCCGCCGCCGGCATTGTTGACGAGCGCGGTGACCGGGCCCAGCTCGCGGTCGATCGTCGCGAACATGGCGACGACTTCGTTTTCCCTCGTCACGTCGGCCTTGATCGCGACCGCCTTGCCGCCGCCCGCGCGGATATCGGCGACGACCTTGTCGGCCTCCATCGGCGACTGGTTGTAATTCACCGCGACGCGGTAGCCTTCGCTGCCGGCCTTGCGGCAGATGGCGGCCCCGATGCCGCGGCTGCCGGCCGTCACCAGAATGACGCGATCCATGCGCTTTACCTCCCGAACTGGAGCCTTTCCCGGCTTGACGCATTGCCCGGGCGGACTTAGCATCCCTTAGAATAGGTCAGACCTATTTAGTCAAGTTATCTGTCCATTGCGCAGCGAGGTCCAGTTGGCGGTCAAGCCCCTCAAGAAGCTCGAACGCGGCGAGGCGACGGGTGGCGAAACGGCCGGCAAGGGCGGCTCGCGGCCGTTCTTCGTGGCCCAGATCGGCCAGCGCAAGCGTCTCTACGAAGAGATCGCGGCGCGCATCGAACAGCATCTGCGCAGCGAGAATTTCCAGCCCGGCGATCGCCTGCCGCCCGAGCGCGAGCTTGCCCAGCAGCTCGGCGTCAGCCGCCCGTCGCTGCGCGAGGCGATGATCGCGCTCGAGACCGCAGGTCTGATCGAAGTGCTGGTCGGCAGCGGCACGTTCGTGCGCGCCCTCGCCCCCGAAGGCTTCAAGTTGCCGTGGGCGCGCGCCGGCGATCCGGGCCCGGGCGTGCGCGAACAGTTCGAGGCACGCAAGCTGATCGAGCCGGAACTGGCCTTCCTCGCCGCCGAGTTCGTCACGCCCGAGGAAATCGAGATCCTGCACAAGGCCGTCTATGCGGCGGCCGCGAAATTCGCGCAGGGCGAGCTCGCCGAGGCGGAGGACTACACGTATCACGTGACGCTCGCGGAAGCCTCGCGCAACACCGTGCTCGCGATGCTGATCCGCCACCTGTGGGACCTGCGCCAGGGCGAGATGTGGTTCAAGCTGCGCGCGCGCGTCGTGCTGCCCGAACACCGCATGGAAGTGATCGCCGACCGGCGCGAGATCGTCGAGGCGCTGCGCCGGCGCGACGGCGCCACCGCGAAGGCCGTGATGGTGCGCTACCTGCAGCGGGCCGAGCGCCGATTCTTCGATTAATGGCCTGACCTATCAGCTTGTCGATCTGCCTGTTTGCTGGGCGAAGTTTCGTGGATAGCTCATAATATACAAGTAATTTCAGTTATTTGATTGAATTCAATCTCCGGCATTGCGTCGCTTGACTCTCCAGTAGTGAAAAAATAGATTGGTCTTACCAACAGATGACCGGATCGTCGGCCGTCCGGTTCAACGCGATCCTGCCGGCAAAGGCGGGACGCCAGGGAGGAAATCGCGATGAAGTCCGCATCCGTGCAGGCGAGCCTGCTGTCCTTCGGCCTCTGCGCCGCCCTCGGCGTTTCGGCCGCGAACGCGCAGACCACCGTCACGATGTGGAGTTTCCTCGATCCGGCGAAGACCAGCGGGCGCGAAGTGGCGCTGCGCACGATGATCGAGAATTTCGAGAAGGCGAACCCCGGCGTGAAGGTCCGCGTCGAGCCGCAGATCTTCTCAGAGCTGATGACGAAGTTCCTCGCCGCCAACAACACCGGCACGGCCCCCGACCTGATCCTCGTCAACACCGAGAACATGGGCGCCTTCGCCAAGTCGGGTGCGGGCGCCGACCTCAACGCGCTGTTCATCGACAAGTGGCCGCGCGGCCAGCAGGAGGATTTCTTCGTGCGCGCCGGCTGGGATGCCGGGCTCGTCGGCGGCAAGCGATATGCCGTGCCGCTGTTCCACGCGACGACCAGCATCTTCTATCGCAAGGACCTGCTCGCCGCGGCCGGCATCGATCCCAAGTCGATCAAGACGTGGGACCAGCTTGCCGACGCCGCGAAGAAGCTGACGGGTGCCAGGGACGCCGGCGGGCGCGTCGACGTGTGGGGCTTCGGCACGCCGCTGTCGACCGAACGCACCGGCGGCACCACCGCCTTCTCCGCGATGATGTTCGCGGGCGAGGGGATGTGGAAGGACTGCAAGCCGCTCTACGCGTCGCCCACGGGCCTGCGTGCGCTTCAGTGGCACACCGACCTGATTGCCAAGGCGGGTGCCATGCCGCGCGAGACGATCGCCAACCATGTCGACGACGTCGTCGACCAGTTCACCGCCGGGCGCTACGCGATGGCCGTGATGCCGTTCGCCCGCTTCGAGAACGTGCGCGCGCAGGCCAAGTGGGACGGCCAGCAGCTCGCCATCCTGCCCTGGCCGAACTGGACGGCCGACAAGGTCGGGCCGCAGCAGGTCCAGGGCTGGTACGCCGGCATCTGGAGCAAGTCGCGCCGCCTGCCGGAAGCCGCGAAATTCCTCGAGCACATGATCAATCCGGAATCCGTGCGCCTCTGGTCGGAAGTGGGCGGGCAGGTGCCCACGCGCTTCTCGGTCTGGCAGCAGCCGCAGTTCCGCGACGCCAAGTTCGCCTTCATGGAGACGGTCGTCGACGCGTGGAAGGCGTGGAGCTTCCAGATCCCGACCGAGTGCACGACCACGCAGTTCGATGCCGACCTCAACCGTGCGGTCCAGCGCGTGCTCGTCGGCGGCATCGCGCCGGCGGCCGCCATGCAGGAAGCCGAGCGCGCCTTCCTCGGCCGCCAGTAGCAACAGCGGAAGATCGGACGAACATGATGGCCGCCGCACGACGCTTTGACGCCCAGCCCTACGCATTCGTGGCGCCGCTGCTCGTGCTGGAGATCCTGTTCGTCGCGGTCCCGCTCGTGCTCGGCTTCTACTACAGCCTCCACCGCGCGGACTATTTCCAGGTCACCCAGTTCCGCGGCCTTGGCAACTACGAGCGGATGCTCGATTCGCCGATGGTGCTGAACTCGCTGATGGTGACCGGCATCTTCTCGATCTTCGCGCTGTTCTTCACCTTCATCCTCGGCTTCGCGCTCGCGCTCTATCTCGAGCGCGACACGCGCTTCAACATGTTCCTGCGCGCGGTCGTGCTGATCCCCTACATCATCGCGATGCTGGTCGGCTCGATGCTGCTCAAGTGGATCTTCGGGCAGGATTCCGGGATCCTCAACTTTGCGCTCGGTCCGATGGGGCTGGGCCAGACGACGATCCTTGCCGATCCCAACGCCGCGATGGGCGCTCTCGTGTTCAACGCGGTGTGGCGGGATTCGGCTTTCGCGATGATCCTGCTGCTCGCCGGCCTCAAGGGCATCGACCCGCAGCTCTACGCCGCCGCGCGCGTCGACGGGGCGGGGGCGATCATGCGCTTCCGCACGCTGACGCTGCCGCTGATGCGCACGCCGATCCTGATCACGACGATCCGGCTGGCGATCCATTTCGTCAACGTGCTGACCTTCGCGCTGATCCTGACCGGCGGCGGGCCCAACGAGGCGACGCAGACGCTGGGCCTGACGATGTACCGGATCGGTTTCGTCGATTTCCGCATCGGCCAGGCCAGCGCCATGGCGTTCATGGTGTTCCTGTTCAACCTGGTGCTGATCTTCATCCTGCTGCGGCTGTTCAAGGAAAAGCAGGGGGTTCCATGACCTGGCGCAAGCGCGTCCTGCACCGCCGCCTTGCCAACGCCGCGATCGGCTTCGCGATCTGCGCGGTGGCGCTGTTCCCGATCCTGTGGGGCCTGTCGACGTCGCTGAAGCCCGCCAACCGGATCCTCGAATATCCGCCCGAGCTGATTCCGTCGACACCGACGCTCGAGCACTATTTCTACCTGTTCGAGACCGGCATCACGCGCCCGATCGTCAACAGCCTGATCGTGTCGTTCTTCTCGGTCGCGTTCAGCCTGCTGTTCGGCACGCTCGCGGGTTACGCGCTCGCCCGCTACGACTTCCGCGGCCGGGGCGGCGTCATGATGGCGATCGTCGCGGTGATGAGCATCCCGCTGCCCTCGCTGACCGTGCCGACCTTCATCCTGCTCGCCCTCATCGGCCTCAACGACACGCTCGTCGGCCTCACGATCCTCTACACCGCCTACCAGCTTCCGATCACGGTCTGGATCCTCTACGGCTATTTCCGCACGCTGCCGCGCGAACTGGAATCCGCCGCGATGATCGACGGCTATTCGCGCCTGCAGGTGTTGCGCAAGATCGTCGTGCCGCTGTCGGGCCCCGGCCTGATCGCCTCGGGCCTGTTCGTGCTGACCTTCGCGTGGAACGACTTCGTCGTCGCGGTGGCGATGGTCTCGTCGGCCGAGACGCGCACGCTGCCGCTCGCGATCTACAACTATCTCGGATTCTTCGGGCGCGAATGGGGGCCACTGACGGCCTCGGCCATGGTCGCGACGATCCCGGTGATCGTCGTGTTCCTCGCGTTCCAGCGCTACTTCCTGTCCGGCATGACCGGCGGAAGCGTGAAGGGCTAGCTCGGATGGGAATTCAACGCGCATGACCAACGTGACTTTCAGCGGCGTGACGAAGCGCTTCGGCACCGTCGTGGCCCTCGAAAGCCTCGACCTCAAGATCGAGGCGGGCGAGTTCGTCTCGCTGCTCGGGCCGTCGGGCTCGGGCAAGACGACGTCGCTCAACCTGCTGGCGGGCCTGCTGCCGATCGACGACGGCGAGATCCGCATCGGCGACAAGGTCGTCAACGACCTGCCGCCGGACAAGCGCGACATCGCGATGGTGTTCCAGAACTACGCGCTCTATCCGCACATGACGGTGTTCGAGAACATCGCCTTCCCGCTGCGCGCACGTCAGCGCCGCGTGGGCGAGGCCGAAATCGTCCAGCGCGTCGACCGCGTGGCGGGCGCCATGGGCATTGGCGACCTGCTCGCCCGCTATCCCAAGGAGCTTTCCGGCGGGCAGCAGCAGCGCGTGGCGCTGGGACGCGCGATGGTGCGCGATCCCAAGGTCTTCCTGCTCGACGAGCCGCTGTCGAACCTCGACGCGCGCCTGCGCATCCGCATGCGCCACGACATCAAGGCGCTGCACCAGTCGATCAAGTCGACGATCGTCTACGTCACGCACGACCAGGCCGAGGCGATGAGCATGTCCTCGCGCATCGCGGTCTTCAACAAGGGGCGGCTGCAGCAGTACGGCACGCCGCGCCAGATCTATGCCGAGCCGGTCAACCAGTTCGTCGCGAACTTCGTGGGCGAACGCGAGACGACCTTCATCGACGGCACGCTCGTCGAGCGCGGCGGCGTGCCCACGTTCGAGGCCGGCGGGGCGGCGATCCCGATCGCGGGCGCGCAGACGCGCTTCCCGTCGGCGATGGGCCGGCCGGTACGCCTGGGCGTGCGCGCCGAAAGCGTGCGACTGGCCGAAGGCGGATCGCGCGGCGCCCTGCCCGCGACGGTGACGCTCAGCGAACTCTCCGGTCCCGACCAGATCCTCTATGTGCGCACGGCGGCCGGCATCGAGCTGTGCTGCCGGACCGATCCGGCGACGATCGCGCGGCCGGGCGACACGGTGCCGATCGAGTTCGTCGCGAGCCTGCTGCACGCGTTCGATCCGGCGACGGGCGAGACCCTCGCCAAAGCTTCCTGAAGACGGGGCGGAACCTTTCCAGATGGCACAGACACTCAACCGGATCGAATTCGACGTCGTGGTGCTGGGCGGCGGTGCCGCGGGCGTGGCGAGCGCCATCGCGGCGGCGCGCAACGGGGCGCGCACGGTGCTGATCGATGCCGGGCCGATGATCGGCGGCGAGATGGTCAGCGGCATCCCGATCGACGGGTGCCTCTCCAGCCGCGGCGAATGGGTCGTCGGCGGCGTGATCCGCGACATCTTCGCCGAGTGCGAGCGCCTGGGCGGCTATATCGGCCCGGTCAACGACTATCGCTCGCTCAACGTCGTCGCCATCGATCCCGAGATCATGAAGATCGCGATCATGAACGAGGTGCGCAAGGTGGGCGTCACGCTGCTCCTCTACACGTTCGGCGAGGATGTCGTCGTGAACAAGGGCCGCGTCGAGGGCATCGTCGTCCTCAACAAGAACCAGCGCACGCTCGTCACCGGCAAGGTCTTCGTCGACTGTTCGGGCGACGGCGACATCGCGGTCGCGGCGGGCGCGCCCTTCGAACTCGGCGACGCGTCGGCGGGCGATCTCCAGCCGATCTCGATGGTGTTCCGCATGGTCGGGATCGAGACCGAGCCGCTGCTGCGCTTCGTGCGCGACAATCCCGAGAATTGCGGCCTTGGCGAGTATCCGGGCCTCAACATGACGCGCCAGCAATGCGCCGACGCGCTCTACAAGCAGGGTCTCGCCAAGGTCTTCCTCGTCTCCGAGGGGCCCTTGATGCGCCAGGCGATCGCGGCGGGCGATCTCTACAAATCCTCGATGATCGCGGTCACGCCGGTGTCGCTCGCGCGCAAGGAAGTCAGCCTCAACACGACGCGCATCGGCAACATCGACGCGACGAAGACCGAGCAGCTGAGCCGCGCACTGCCCGACCTGCTCGACCAGGTGTGGAACTGCACCGCCTTCATGAAAAAATACGTGCCCGGCTTCGAGAACGCGCATTTCTCGGGCCTCGCCCCGCGCATCGGAATCCGCGAGACGCGCCGCATCATGTGCGACTACGTGCTGTCCGACGACGACGTCTATCAGGCGCGCAAGAAGGATGACGGGATCGCCAAGGGTGCGCACGAGGTCGACGTCCACGGCAGCGGCACCAAGCACCTGCGCGAGGCGGTCAAGGACGGGGGGTCCTACGACATTCCCTACGCCACGCTCGTCGCGCGCACGCTTGCCAACGTGTTCGTCGCCGGGCGCTGCATGTCGGCGACGCGCGTGGCGCACAGTTCGGCGCGCGTGATGGGTACGTGCATGGCGATGGGCCAGGCGGCCGGTACGGCCGGTGCGATGTGCGCCAGCGCCAACGCATGGAGCGGCGACATCCGCGACGTGCGTGTGCCGCAGCTTCGCGACGTGCTGCGCGCGCAGGGGGCGGTGCTCGATGGAACCTACTAGGTCCGGGAACTAGGCGATGGCGCGCGCCATCCGTTCGCTGCACTACGACGTCGCCGTGATCGGCGGCGGCAGTGCCGGCGTGGCGGCGGCGGTCGCTTCCGCGCGCAACGGCGCGCGGACGGTCCTTGTCGATGCCGGCCCGATGGCGGGTGGCGAACTGGTCAGCGGTCTGCCGCTCAACGCCGTGCTGAACGCGCGCGGCGAATGGGTCGCGGGCGGCATCTGCCGCGAGCTGGTCGAGGCGTGCCGCGCGATGGGCGGGCTCGTCGAGCCCTATTTCGACTGGCGCTCGCTGTGGCTCGTCTGCGTCGATCCGGAGATCATGAAGATCGCGGTCGCGCGCCTGCTGCGTGATGCCGGCGTCGACCTGCTGCTCTACAGCTTCGCCGAGGACGTCGTCGTCGAGGACGGCCGCGTCACCGGCGTGTTCGTGCTCAACAAGAACGGCCGCAACCTGGTCGAGGCCGACCTGTTCGTCGACTGCTCGGGCGACGGCGACATCGCGGCGATGGCGGGTGCCCCGTGGGAGAAGGGCGGCGAGAAGGGCGAACTGCAGCCCGTCACGCTGATCTTCCGCATGATGGGCGTGGAGACCGAGCCGCTGCTCGATTTCGTGCGCAAGCATCCCGAGAACGTGGGATTGGGCGAATGCCTGCTCGAGCCGCGCTCGAAATCCGACTGCGCGGAAGAGCTCTACCGGCAGGGCGTGCCGTCGGTGTTCTTCGACGGCAAGGCGCCGTTCGTGGCGCGCGCGATCGAACGGGGCGAGCTGCATCCGTGCGGCATCCTCGCGGTCTGCCCGCTTTCCACCCAGCGGCGCGAGGTCAGCCTCAACACCACGCGCATCGCCAATCTCGACGCGACGCGCACCGACGTGCTGAGCCAGGCCCTGCCGCAGCTCCTCGACCAGGTCTGGACCTGCGCGAGCTTCCTGACGAAGCGCGTGCCTGGCTTCGAGAAGGCCGCCTTCAGCGGGATCGCGCCGCGCATCGGCATCCGCGAGACGCGGCGTATCCTCGGCGAATACGTGCTGACCGGGGCCGACGTGCTCGCCGGGCGCAAGCGCGCCGACGGCATCTGCAAGGGCGCGCACGAACTGGACGTGCACGGGGCCGGCAGCGCGCATCGCCGCGAGATGATCGCCGAAGGCGGCTCCTACGACGTGCCGTTCGGCTGCCTGCTGCCCAAGCGCACGGCGAACATGCTCGTCGCGGGGCGCTGCCTGTCGGCGACGCGCGAGGCGCACGGGTCGGCGCGCGTGATGGGCACATGCATGGGCATGGGGCAGGCGGCGGGAACCGCCGCGGCCCTGTGCGCGGCGGATGGAACATCCCTGCGGCAGCTATCGGTGCCCGCTTTGCGCGAGCGCCTGGCTTCGCAGGGGGCGATTCTCGAAGGAACACACTAGGCGGATCAACCGTCATAACGAAGGAGAGGGAACGATGGGACATTTCAGGAGCCTTACGGGCACGGCGCTGCTGGCGCTGGCAACGATCGGAAGCGGGGCCGCTTCCGCGCAGACGACCGTCACGATGTGGACGTTCCTCGATCCGCTGCGCACGTCGCCGCGCGAGATCGCGCTCAAGCAGATGATCGAGGGCTTCGAGAAGGCCAACCCGTCGATCAAGATCAAGGTCGAGCCGCAGGACTTCGCGCAGATGCCGCCGCGCTTCTTCCTCGGCCACGGTACGGGCCAGAATCCCGACATCGTGTGGATCGACGCCAAGAATCTCGGCGGCCTGATCCAGTCGGGTGCGGCGACCGACCTGCAGCAGACGCTCGTCTCGAAATGGCCGGCCGGCCAGCGCGAGGATTTCTTCGTGGGTGCGGGCTGGGATGCGGCCAAGCAGGGCAACAAGCTGCACGCCCTGCCGCTGTTCCACGGTGCGAGCGTGATCTACTACCGCAAGGACCTGCTGCGCGAGGCCGGCATCGATCCGGCGACGCTGAAGAGCTGGGATGCCATCGCCGAGGCGGCCAAGAAGCTGACCAAGACGAAGGACGGCCGCGTCGACGTGTGGGGCTTCGGCATGCCGCTCGCCCCCACCAAGACGGAGAGCACGCCGCTGCTGATCGGCATGATCGACGCCGGCGGGCAGATCTTCAACGGCTGCAAGGCGAACTTCGCCACGCCGGCCGGCGTGCGCGGGCTCAACTTCACCGCCTCGCTGATCACCCAGCACAAGGTCACGCCGCAGGAAGCGCTGGCCCAGCACGTGGACGACATCACCGACCAGTTCACGGCCGGTCGCTACGCGATGGCGATCACCGCGAACCTGCGCTTCAGCGCCGTGGCGCGCGCCGCGGCGTTCGGCGGCTCGAACATCGGCGTCCTGCCGTGGCCGACCTGGACGGGTCAGGGCACGGGGCCCATGCCGGTCTCCGGCTGGTGGGTCGCGATGTGGAACAAGTCGCCGCGCCAGGCCGAAGCCGGGAAGTTTGTCGAGTACATGACCGGGGCCGAGGGCGTGAAGCTCTGGTCGACGGTCGGCGGACAGGTCCCGACGCGCAAGTCCGTCCTCGCCGAACCCGTCTTCAAGGAGCCGCAGAACGAGTGGATCCAGACGATGGTCGCGGCGTGGTCGGCCCGCAGCTGGATCGAGCCCACCGAGTGCAACACCCGCACGATGCAGGCCGCCCTCAACGAGGCCGTGCACCGCGTGGTGCTGCAGAACGCCAACCCGATGGACGCGCTCAGGGAAGCCGAGCGCAAGTTCAACGACGCCCAGTAACGACGACAAGCGGCGGGGCGGCCGTCGGGCCGCCCCGGTCCGCATCAACCCGAGAGGAACGAGAACGTGGACACCAAGCTTGCCGACAAGACCGTCTTCATCACCGGCGCCGGTGCCGGCATCGGGCAGTCGATCGCGAAGCATTTCGCGATCGAGAAGACGAACGTCTACGTCACCGACATCAGTGGTGCTGCGGCCGAGCAGACCGCCAAGGAAATCTGCGATGCCGGCGGCCGTGCGACCGCCATGGCGCTCGACGTGACGAAGCGCGCGGACGTGTTCGCCGCGATCGGCAAGGTCGTGGATGCGACGGGCGGCGTCGACGTGCTCGTCAACAATGCCGGCGTGGTGGCGCTGGCGAAGATCGAAGAGATCACCGAATCGGAGTTCGACCGCATCTATGCGGTCAACGTGAAGGGCAAGCTTTTCTGCATGCAGGCGGCGGTGCCCGCCATGAAGAAGCGCAAGTGGGGTCGGATCATCAACACCTGCTCGATCTCGGGCAAGACGGGCGGCAAGCTGCCCTACGCGCACTACACCTCGTCGAAGGCCGCTGTGTGGACCATGACGATGGCCGCCGCGCACGAGTTCGCGCCGTTCGGCATCAACGTCAACGGGATCGCGCCCGGCTCGGTCATCGGAACGGCCTTCTCGAAGGGCTTCGATCTCAACAACGATCCGGAAGTCCTGAAGGCGACGATCCCGCTGGCGCGCCGCGGCGTGCCGGACGACATCGCACCTGCCGTGGTCTTCCTTGCCTCTGACGGGGCCCGCTACATCACCGGCGAGCTCATCGACGTCAATGGCGGACTGCACATGGATTGAGGGCACGAACGTGGCATCCCTGAAAATCGAAGCGATCGAATGCATCCCGGTCACGGTGCCGATCGAGGCGCCGATCCTGACCTGCTACGGCTCGCTCGCGGCCTATCCGCGCGTGCTGGTCAAGATCGTCGCCGAGAACGGCCTCGTCGGCTACGGCGAGACGGCGGCCCGCTACAAGCCGGAGACGTTCCGGATGTTCGAGTCGATCTTCAAGGGATCGAATCCCTGGGAGTCGACGCGGCTGATCAGCCGGATCAAGCACTGGAACTACTATCCCTGGCAGAAGCCCGAGCCGCTGATGGCCGGGCTCGAGCTTGCGTGCCTCGACCTGGTTGGCAAGTCGATCGGCGAACCGCTGCACCGCATCCTCGGCGGCAAGATCCACAAGGAGGTGCCCGTCGCCTCCTACCTGTTCTATCGCCACGCCAACGCGGCCGGGCAGGGCAAGATCCATACGGTCGACGAGGTCGTGGCCTTCGCCAAGGCGCAGGTCGCGCAGTACGGGTTCGGCGCGCTGAAGCTCAAGGGCGGCTATTTCTCGCCGGAAACGGATCGCGACGCGCTTGTCGCACTTCGCGACACGTTCGGGCGCGACATGCGCCTGCGCCTCGATCCGCAGGGCTGCTGGACGCCGGTCACGGCCGTGCGCATCGGCCGTCAGCTCGACGCGATCGACCTCGAATACTACGAGGATCCGTGCTGGAACGCCGCCGGGATGGCGCGCGTCAAGAAGTCGGTCACCACGCCGCTGGCGACCAACATGTGCGTGACGCAGTTCGAGGAGTTCCATCCCGCGACGTCGATCGGGGCGGTCGACGTCGTGCTCAGCGATCTCTGGTACTGGGGCGGAGCGCGCGCGACGATGGCGGTCGACCGGATGTGCCATGCCAGCGGCATCGATCTCGGCATGCATTCCAGCGCCGAGCTGGGCGTGGGCTGGGCCGCGATGATCCATGTCGCGAGCGCCATGCCGCACCTGAAGCTCGCCATCGACTGCATGAACCTGCATCTCGTCGACGACATCATCGTCGGCGGCAAGCTCGTGCCGAAGAACGGCACGATCGCGCCGCCCGACGGCCCGGGGCTGGGCGTGGAGATCGACGAGGTGAAGCTGAAGAAGTACGCGGAACTCGCGCGTTCGGGCTCGGCGAGCGACCGCTTCCTCGATCCGACGCTGGCCGATAGTGCAAGGCCGGGCTGGCATCCGCACAGCCCGACCTGGTGAGACAAGCAGGGGACAGGATGATCGATCTCGACAAGCACGACTGGCCGTCGATCGCGGCGCGCTTCAAGCGGCTCTACACGCCGGCGGTCTGCGACGTGCTCGACGACTACGAGCTGCGCCACCAGTACGTCCACCATGGCATCCGGCCGCTCGACCGCACGCTGATGCTGGCAGGCCCCGCCTTCACGATCGTCGGCATGTCGAACTCGACGCGCGACAAGTCCAAGCGCATGGGGCCGCGCGTCATCGACAGCTTCGTGCCGCATGTCGTGGCCTGCTACGACACGATGGGCAACGAGGACACCGGCGTGTGGGGCGAGCTGTGGAGCGTGGGTGCCGCCAAGCGCGGCTGCGTGGGTGCCGTCGTCGATGGCGGCATTCGCGACACGGCCTATATCCGGCGCGCGGGCTTCCCGATGTACCATCGCCACACCGCACCGGGCGACGCGGTCGGCCGTTTCAACATCGTCGATTTCAACTGCCCGGTGTCGATCGGCGGCGTGCGCGTCAATCCGGGCGACTACGTCTTCGGCGACGAGGACGGCATCATGATCATCCCGCGCGCGATCACGATCGAGGTGCTGGAGAGGGCGGAAACCGTCTGCGCGCGCGAGAACCGCATCCGCGACGCGATCGACGGGAACACCTCGCTCGCCGATCTCTACACGAAGTTCGGCCAGTTCTGAGCGCCGCCGCATGGCCGCCCCGAAGCGCCGAATCCTGCTGACGGGATCGCTCGGCCATCTCGGCGCGGCCGTCGCGCGTGAGCTTGCCGGGGCCGGACACGAGCTGACCTGCATCGACCGGCGCCCGCCCGACGGAAACCCGCCGGGCGCCTTCGTGCGCGACGACCTGTCGGATGTCGGGCGGCTCGCGGGCCTGATGAACGGGATGGACGCCGTCGTCCATTGCGCCGCGATCGCCAGGCTGCACGCGGCCCCCGAGGAAACGGTCTTCGCGACGAACGTCACGACGACCGCGAACATGCTGCTTGCGGCCGAACGCGCCGGGATCGGCCGTTTCGTCTATGCGTCGAGCCAGTCGGCCCTGGGTTTCGCCTATGCGCCGCGCATCGTGCCTCCCGACCGGCTGCCGGTCGACGAGACGCATCCCTGCCGGCCGGTCGAAGGCTACGGGCTGAGCAAACGCGTGGGCGAACAGCTTTGCGAGATGGTGTCCGCGCGGTCGGCCATGACGAGCGTGGCGCTGCGCTTCCCGGTCATCTGGTCGCACGAACGTTTCGAGGCGCACACGCGCAAGCGACTCGACGATCCGGTCCAGGCAGCTAAGAGCCAATGGGCCTATGTCGACCTGCGCGACGCCGCCACTGCGTGCCGGCTTGTGTCAGAGGTAACGCTCACCCATCCTCATCGCGTATACAACATTGGCGCAAGCCGGCCATTCGAGCTTACTGATGCGGCCGTAATTCTAAGAGTTTCCTATGGCGAAGTTGATGGATTGTCGGATGTTTTAGCATCGGGTGATGCGTTGTTCGATACCACCCGGGCTAGGTTCGAACTAGGGTTCCAGGCGCAATGGTGCTGGAACAGAATGCGGGTCGAGCATGTCTAACTGTTCGCACTTCATTGTCGGCCAAGTTGCTGAGGAGGTCGGGGACCAGAATGCCAATTTTCGTAACCTCGGTTCCTTGATTTCCACTCAGTTCGTTCAAATGCGAGAAACGGTAGAAATGCCGTTGAAATCACTGAATAATTATCAGTTTTGAGGGCTGGGGGCGTAGATTCGGATCCTGTCGCTCCGACCAAACAAACAGGCCAGCCGGTCACAGGATCGACTGGCGTTGTTCGTTCTGCCTTGCGCTACTGCGGGGTCGGCTCATCCCGCACGATCAAGTTCATCGATCGCGACGCGCAAGCTCGGCATTGCGTCCCTGCGCGAGCCAGTCGGAGACGGGCCGGTTGTGGTGATCGATGCGCGCCATTCGATCTGGAGCCGCATCTTCGTGAACATGCTGTAGCCCGTCAGGGCAAGGAACGCCGTCGCCAGTGCGGCGAAAGGGCCGAAACCTTTTTTCTCTGACCTGCATGCACAGAACTCGTTGATCAGAGATCTGATCGACGGGCTTTTCGAGAAAATTGCATTGCCGTACTCAAAATTCGGAAGGCTCACGGCTTCCGTGATCTCCATTCCCGCCAGAACGGCCAGACGAAACATGCGGCCGCGACAAGTAGCAGGCCAAGCGATCCCGGGCGGGTCACGAGTGGCCACATCGAGCCGTCGGATATCATGAGTGCCGACCGAAGTTTCGCTTCCGCCATCGGTGCCAGGACGAAGCCGATCACGAACGGGGCAAGTGGGAAGCGTGCGAATTCCATCGCCAATCCGACCAGTCCGAACAGAAGCATGATCCAGACGTCGGAGACCTGCCCATCGACGGCGAACGCTCCGACAATGCAGAACACGACAACGGTCGGGAACAGAATCGCGCGAGGTACGAGCATTAGCCTGGCGAAGAGAAGCACGCCTGCCGTCATCAGCACGTACATCGCGACATGCGCGACAAGGTGCGTCGCCATGATCGTGTTGACGATTTCGGGATTCGTCGAGAACAGCAGCGGGCCGGGCCGCAGGTTGTGCATGACGAGGGCCGCCAGCAGGATCGCGTCGGCGATCCCGCCGGGAATTCCCAGTGCTAGGAGCGGGATAAGCGAGCCGCCGGTCGTCGCGTTGTTGGCGCTCTCCGCCGCGACGATCGCCTCCTCGCTGCCCGTGCCGAACGCCTCCGGGGTCTTCGACACGTTCTTCGCGACCGTGTAGGCGACGATCGACGACACTGCCGAGCCTACGCCTGGGTGGATCCCGATCCACACGCCGATCAGCGAAGAACGCAGCATGTTCCAGCCATGCACGACATAATCGCTGAGCCGGAGAAAGACGCCACGCATCGACGCGCGGACATGATCGTTGCCTTGTTCGATGTGCATCGTGTCGGCGACGAGCTGCGACATCGCGAACAGGCCGATGACGACGGGCAAAAGCTGGAATCCGTTGGTCAGCGCTTCGACGCCGAATGTCAGACGTACGATGCCGGAAGTCTGGTCTACGCCCGGCATCGCGACGAGGACGCCGAGCAATGCCGAAATCATACCTTTGAGGAACGAACCGCGGCTGAGGGAGGAAACGAGCACGAGCGCGGTGAGCACGAGTGCGAAATTCTCCCAAGGCCCCAGCAATACGGCGAGATCGGCCACAGGGCGCGTCAGCAACACAAGGAAGAGCCAGCCCACGAATCCGCCGACGATCGAACCGGCATTTCCGAGGCCCAGTGCCCGCCCGGGAAATCCCTTTTTGGCGAGCGGATAGCCGTCGAGCGTCGTCATCACCGCATTCGGCTCGCCGGGGATGCGCATCAGTGTCGCAGTGACAAGACCACCCGAGATACCGCCCACGAACATCGAGATCAACAGCACGATCGCATTGGTCGGCGACATCGAGTAGGTGAACGGCAGCGTGAGCGCCATCAACATGCCAGCCGTGATACCCGGCATGACGCCGACGGCGATGCCGATCGTCACGCCCGTCATCATGATGAGGAAGGGGAGGGGCGTTGCTAGATTGAAGAAAGCGTCCGCAAGCGTCATGGCAGGGCCACCAGCAGGATCTTGCGGAAGACGTGCTCGATCGCCGCTGTCGCAGTCAGAGCCACGCCGATAACCCAATAGATGAGCGGCCGGCGCATGCGTGCCATCGCAAGTCCGAGGATTGCAAGGAACACGAATGTCGACAGGAAGAAGGGGACGTTGAGCCAGATCGCGGCGACATAGGCGGCTGTTGCCGCGAATGCAAATGCCGCAAGCCCGGGGCGCAGCGGATAACCGGCATCTCCGGCCGAAGCATCCAGCCCGCCAATCAGCGACTGCGTCGCCTGACCGATATGCAGCCCCAGCAGTGCTCGCACGAGAAGTGCGAAGCCCAACGCGAGCAGGGCAAGCGCCGCCGCCATCGGAACGGCGCCGGGACCGAGCGGATCGTAGACCGCAGGCGGCTCGCGCCAGCCGGCGACGAAGGCGACGCCGCCGACGACGATTACGACCGACGCGGCGAGCGCATCGTTCCGGTGTTCGCCCTCGGGCGGCTTCCAACTTGCCAAGCGCCGTGCCCTAACGTGCCGGTGCTGCGGTCTTGGCGACAGGCTCGATCATCTTGAAAACGTCATCGAGCCGCTTGGCGAAGGCAGGCCCGCGCATGAACTGCCCGGTCTGCGCCTGTTTCTGGAAGAACTCCTTCATGTCGGGCGAGCCGTTCGCCTTCTCCAGCGCATCGGCCATGCCTTCGATCGCCTCGCGAGAAGTTCCCTTGGGGGCGAACCAGAAATTCTCGGCACAGTAGTCGAATCCAAGGCCGAGTTCGCGTGCGGTCGGGATTCCCGGTTCGAGCGAAAGCCGCTCAGGCCCCGAATAGGCGAGTGCGCGAATGCCGTTCGCCTTGTAGGTCTGGTACTCCGAGCTCGACAGGACGGTGACCTGCGTGTGCCCGCCCATGATCGCCGCGAAATTCTCGCCGCCACCGCCGATCTGCGCGTAGCGGAACTTGGCGCCGGGGAACCCCTGTTCCATGAACAGCGCCATCATGTGGTTGAGCGCACCGATATTCACGCCGGCGACGATCGTGTTGGGCTGTGCCTTCGTCGCGTCCAGTAGGTCCTTGAGGGTCGTGAACTTCGAATCGCCCCGGACGATCGGGTGGAAGCAGAAGCCACCGGTCAGCGCGACGGGTTCGAAATTGCGATAGGAGACGCCGCGCGCGGGATCGACGACTTCTCCCGACAGAAGGGCGAGATGGATGGCAAGAAACGTGTGGCCGTCGGGCTGGGCCGTCATGACCTGGCGCGCGCCGACCGAGAAGTGACCGCCCACATTCTGGATCGCGACTGGCTGGGAGACGATCTTGCGCTCGTCCAGCACCTTCTGGAGCGTGCGGGCGAGGATGTCGGTCGTGCCACCGGGCCCGAACGGCACGACGATGCGGATGGGCTTTTCCGGCCAAGCCGCCATCGCAGGCACGACGGATGCAAAAACGGCGACGATCGCGGCGGCGATTCGGAGCAGCATCGGACTTCCTCCCCTTGTGACTTTGATTGCGAGTATTGGATTTTGGCGGCAGGCGGTCAAGCAAGCCTCGATACGCGGCCGATCGCATCAAGCTTGGCGTCGGCGAGATATCCGTACCTGTTGACCCAGATCCGGCCTCCGGATGCGTTCCAGGCGACCCGGCAGCGCTCCTCGAAATCGGCGACCGGCCCGTACCCGTGTGCCAGCGCATAGACGGGAACGCGGCCGGCCGCGCGGCGTGCCGTTTCAATCTTCGCTGCTTGCGCCCTTTCTCCGACTGGATGCGCTTCGTCGGGTTCGGGGTATCGCCAGTCTTCCAGCCGTGCCGGTCCTGGGCCGTCCCCTATTCCGAAGAGCCGTGCGATGCCGCGACCCAGATTGGGATTGCCTGCCAGAGAAGGGTTCGCAGCGGCGATCGTGTCGGCCCAGGCGCGCACCATCATCGGCCAGTGCATGGTGTAGAGCTTGACAGACACGCCATTACACATGCCGTCGAGCGACCCGAAGTCAAACCCGCTAAGTTGTGTCCATGGCGGCGGAAATGAATTTGGCACAAGCTTGATGTGGCCGGCACCGGCATCGTCGAGCGCGTCGCGGAAGGTCCGGATGATCTCGCCGGACAGCACCGACTTGAATCGTAGCCATGCCGCCAGCGCCGGCGTGCCGCCGAAGAGTGCTTCAACCGACGTCCGCCCCGCGGCCCAGTCGGCGAGATACTTGGGTACGAGACCGCCCAGAAGGCGCGCGCGCAGGTCCGCCGCGGCGGCTCGCATGACGGGGAAGTCGAAATCGAGCCTCTGCGCAGCCGCTTCAGCGTGCGAGCCGAAATCGAAGAAGGCGCCCTCGAGTGAGTAGGGGGGGTACTCCGGCCAGTCGACGCGCAATCCATCGATTTCGGGATAGGCGCGTACGAGATCCCGGACAAGTGCGCGCGCATAGGCGCGAACATGCGGGCTTGCGAGCGAGGCATTGTTGTCGACGCGGACAGTCGGCGACGTGCCGTCCGGCAGGCGTGGTCGGTCGTCCTCTTCCGGGCCGCCGAACTGCACGCGGTAACCGGGCGGGATGGCCGCCTGTATCTGGAGATAGACCTCGAGGCCGCGTGCCTTTGCGGCCCGGATGCTGTCCGCAATGACGCGTCCCTGTGAGATCGTGAGTTCATCGGCGACCGCAGGGCGATATCGCAAGCCGTCGTAGAGCGTTGCGTCCGGCACGAAGCTTGGCGACGTTCGCACGAATAGTTCGCGGCGACCCCAGAGAGGGCGGTCCAAAAGACGGACCTTGCCTGCACCGGCATCGGCGGGCGGCTCGCGCGATCCTGTTCCGTCTTGTGCAGGTGCCATGACGTAGGGCGACGTCGCGATCGCGGTAATGTCGGCTCGATTCACAAGATTGTCGAGTGCCGCTTCGACCCCCTCGTTCTGGAAGAACTCCGGAAAGATCGTGATTCCGACGAATCTCGTCATGCCTGCTCCTTGTCCAACCTGTTCTGTTCGGGGCGCAGGTCCCAGCGGTGCTGGTCGATCGGCCTGATGCCGCGCGCCCACGCGCCGATGACGTCCTTGTCAGCACGGCGCGCGCGCATGCGCGCGTCGATGGCGAGGGGATCCCAGTCGGCAAGCAGGCGCCGTTCGAGATCCTCTCGGATACCTCTATGTGTCGCGCTATCGGCCAGATCCGTCATCTCGTCGGGATCGGATGTCAGGTCGAATAGTTGCGGTCGGTGGCCGTAGTAGTAGACGAGCTTCCAGCCGTCTTTCCGGATCATGCGCTGGCGCACAGCATCACCACCAGTCCAGGCAGGAATCGAGTCCGTGCAATACTCCGAATAGGTCTCGTCGAGCCATGTCGCTTCCGGATCGCGCGCCACGTCGAGAAAGCTCCGGCCCTGTCCGTTCGGAAGCGGTTTGCAACCCGTCGCGGCGAGTATCGTCGCGGTTGCGTCGATCAGATTGACCACGTGCCGCCGTCGCTGGCCCACTGGAAGACCGTCTGGCCAGCGAAGAATGAGCGGAACTTTTACAGACTCCTCGTAGAATGTGTGCTTCCACCACAATCCGCGCTCGCCCAATTGGTCTCCGTGGTCGGAGCTGTAGACGACAAGTGTGTCGTCGGCGAGACCAAGCTGCTCGAGCCGATCGAGGATCCGGCCGATCAGCAGATCGAGACGCGTCACGAGGCCGTAGTAGGCGGTACGGGCGCGCAGTTCGTTCGCCGGATCGGCATCGACGATGCCACGGTCTTTGCGCCACCAGGCCAGCCAGGGATGCTCGTTTGGCGGTACGGGCAGGCGTGCCGGCGGAACCTTGCCTTCGTAGGGGAGGTAGTCTTCCCGCCAGGCAACGTACGGTGGATGCGGCAGGATGAAGCCGACGCTCAGGCAGAATGGGGTGTCGTCTCCGTTTCGTCGACGGACGCCGATCGCATCGAGTTCGTCTAGTGCCGCAGCCGTCGCGTCTATGTCCTTCAGTTGATAGGCGCTTTGCCCGATACCGGAAGCGGTCAGGCTCTCGCGAAACGGATCGTTGGCGTTCTCGAGAACGCCCATTCCGTGACGCGCCACGCCGGCCCAGTTCGGGCTATGGTCGCCGACCGTGCGCTCGGCAAATCCATGCATCTGGTCCGGCCCCATCGCGTGCAGGCGGCCGACCAGGAAGGGTCTATAGCCACCGGCCCCCATCGCGTGCGGCCATGTCGCCCTGTCCGAGGCGAGGAAATCATCGTTTGTCCAGCAGTCCTGCGCCGAAGGATAGCGCGCGGTCAACATCGACATGCGGCTGGGCACGCAGATCGGCGACGGGCAGTAGGCGTTGTCAAACGTCACGCCACCCGCCGCGAGGCGGTCGAGGGCGGGCGTGCGTGCGACCGGATCTCCGTAGCAGCCTGCAACAGATCTGGCGTGCTGATCCGAAAACAGGAAGAGCAGATTCGGGCGTTTCGCTGATATCATCGACGGACGGCCGATCCGAGAGAAGTCAGATACGAAATGTTGAGCGAGATACCGAGGCCGGCGGAATTCGGGATCTTCCCTTTTCCCGATCGTGGTTTCGACAGGCTGCCAGCTACCATCGCGAAGAACGCCGGACTTTCATCATACTGGTGCTCGAGGATCGTGAAGCCCGGTAGTCCTGCGCAAAGATGCAGACTCGCGACATGCGAGACGGGTCCGGTTGGATTGTGTGGCGCGACCTGCACGCCTCTTCGGGCGGCGTAGGCGGCGATCCTGCGAAACTCGGAAAGCCCTCCGGCGTACTTAACGTCGGGCATCAGGACGTCGTAGAGATTGCTGTCGACATAGGGCCGGAAGCTCTCGAGACCGGTTCCCGTCTCGCATCCGGCCAGCAACGCGCCGGCGGAATTCGCATGCGCCTTCAGTCTGCTCAATGCGGAATAGGACGCTGGGATCTCCGGAATCGGGCATTCGAACCAATCGAGGCCGAACGCCGCAAGCGCGTCGATTGCCCGGCGCGCGCCGGCTTCGTCGAACCGCCAGTGACAATCGACGTAGAGCTTCCGAGACGGTCCGATCTCGTCGCGTACGGCTCTTGCACGCGCGACGCCTGCAGCGATCTCCGGCGGACTGCCGGGAATCACCTCGTCGAACGGGGCGATCTTGATCGTATCGTATCCGTCCGAGACGGCCTTTCGGGCGCTCGCCGCGAAGGATCCGGGACTTCGATCGACCGTTCTCCGATTGATGTTCGCATAGATCGCGGCCTCGGTCCGTTCGGCGTTGCCGAGCAACGCGTGGAGTGGAGTATCTGCACGTCGCGCGGCTATATCCCAAAGCGCCTGGTCGATCGCGCTGACGATAGCCGCACCATGTCGGTCGCTATGCGAAATGCCGGCGGCAGCAAGCGGATAGTCGACGGGAAATGCGGGGTGGCCGATCATGGCGCTGCCGATCCGCGCGGCGGCCAGTGACAGCTCCGATTCCTGACCGGCGAGCGTGGCTTCGCCCCATCCTTCGATTCCGTCGCTATCGGCTACGCGCAGGAATACCCAGATTGTCTTCGGACTGATGGTGGCGGCGAACGCGTCAACGTTCCGGATCGACGCGCTCATTCGTGGTTCCTCGTCGTGGATGGGCCGATGTTCCACCAGATCGCATCGGCTCTCGTTCGAAAACAATGGCACACGACGCCCGGTGCGAGTCAATAATCGTCCTGACGCGATGCGCGCCGGTCCGCGACGTCGACGTCGCGGGAGGACGGCATGGTGATTCCTGGATCGACGACGTTCATGGGGTTTCTTCGGGCAGACGGTTCTGTCGGTACGCGCAACCATGTCCTCGTCGTTTCGATACTCGGACTTACGAACCGGATTGCCGACCGGATCGCACAATGCGTACCAGGCACGCTTCCGGTGACGACTCCTTACGGACGAGGACACTACGGTGCCGACAAGACCCTCCATCGTGATCAGTTGATCGGCCTGTGCCTCAACCCGAACGTTGCCGGCGTGCTGGTTGTTGGTGCGGACAGGAAGATGGTCGACGACATCGCTGCGGCTGCTGCCCGCGGTGGGCGGCCTGTCCGGAGCGTCGCGCTCGACGACACGCATGAGGATGCGCTCGATACGACGGCTCGCGGCATCCGGGCCGCAGGGGAACTCGTCCACGCCGCATCGCGGATGCGACGTTCGGAGCGACCGGCTTCTGCCCTGTTTCTTGGCGTCGAATGCGGCCACTCCGACGCGACGTCAGGCATCGTCGCGAATCCGGTCGCGGGCAACTGCGTGGACAGGATCGTCGATGCCGGCGGCACGGCCGTCGTCGGCGAAACCGTCGAATGGCTCGGGGCTGAACACATCGTCGCCAAGCGCGCCGCGAATGTCGCAGTTGGAGATGCGATCATCGCAGCGGTGCTGCGCCGGGAAACCGAAATATCGGCAGGTGGTCATGACCTGACCGGCAACAACCCGGGTGCGGAGAACATTCGCGGCGGCCTGTCCTCGATCGAGGAAAAGTCGCTCGGTGCAATCGCGAAGACCGGCACCAAGCCAATCCAAGGCGTCCTTCAGGTTGCCGAACGGCCGACCCGGAACGGTCTCCATCTGATGGACGGGCCAAGCTTTTCCCCGGAATCTCTGACCGGGTTCGCCGCGTCCGGCGCGCAGCTCATGCTGTTCACGACCGGGGCAGGGAACAGTTTCTGCAATTCTATCGCCCCGACAGTGAAGCTGTCTGGGCGGCCCGATACAGTTGTGCGGCTAAAGGATCAGATAGATTTCGACGCCAGTCCAGTCTTCGAGGGTCGCGAGGATATCGCGACCGCGGGTGGCCGGCTTTTCCAGCTGGTATTGGAGATCGCTTCCGGTGCCGCGACCTGGGGCGAAGTCCACGGCGAGGGTGCCGAAGCGATCTATCGCGCGAACGGTTCGATGTAGGGGAAATGAACGGAATGGCCGGTCGATCAAGTTGGAACGCCATAGCTGTCGATCCGCGCGATAACGTCGCTATTCTGCTGCGCGATGTTGCCGCCGGCGACGAGGTTCAAATTCGTAGTGGTACGGCAAACGAACGGTTGGTCGCGGTGGAAGCCGTACCGCTCGGTCACAAGATTGCGCGCCGTGCGATCAGGAATGGGGAGCATGTGCTAAAGTACGGCGATGTCATTGCCAATGCGCGGATGGAGATTTCCGTCGGGCAGCATGTGCACGTGCACAATGTCGTCAGCAATCGTGCAAAAGTTCGACAACCTGATCACACCAAACCGTGATGGTCAGCTGATTTTCCGGACGGCCGCATGGCCTTCAACGCCGTCGAACTCCGGGGCGCCGGGAAACGTTCCGCACAGACCTTGCGAAGTTCGCCAAGTAGTCGTCTGCAGGCCGGCGATAGCACACCGCTCCGGCGCAGCGTGAGGCCAACCGGTCGGTCCCAGTCGAGCCAGCCGATACCCGCCGGCACCACTCCGGCACACTCGCGGCCCGGCTCCATGGTGACCGAGGGCAGGAAGCCGAGGCAGTCGGTTTCAAGGATCATCGCCCGCATGAATGCGAGCGCATTCGTCTCGACTGCAAGGCGCGGTGCTGTCAGGCCGTGCGAATTCAGTGCGATCTCGAGATGCTGTCGAGTCACGATGGTGGTGGCAGGCAGCACCCAGCGATAACGTTCGATCTCCTTTTTCGGCGGATTTCGAAGTTCGAGTAGCGGATGCCCTGGACGGCAGGCGACGACGACGCGGTCGACGAACAGGGTTTCCTGCACGAGATCGGATTCGTCAGGCTGTTCGACCAGATTGGAAATCACGACATCGATTTCGCCGGCGCGCAGCCATTCGAACAGCCGGTCATGCAGGCCGCCGATTACCGTGAGCTTCAGGTCGTTGCGCCCCTTCAGCAGGCGTGCGGTGGCGATCGGTAGAACGCTGGCGATGACACTGGGAGCCGAACCGATGACGATGCGGCCTTCGCGGCCTTCGCGGATCGCTCCAACGGCGCGCTCTGCTTCGCTGACCTCGACCGCAATTGTGCGAGCGTGCTGTGCGAACTCGCGCCCGAACTCGGTCGCGAGAACACCGCGCGGCGTTCGTTCGAACAGCTTTACGCCCAGATAAGCTTCGAGACGGCGCAGACTCTTGCTGAGAGCGGGCTGCGAGATGCCTAGCGACTTGGCGGCGCGGACGAGACTGCGGTGTTCGACAAGGGCGACCACGTGACGGAGCTGCTGGAGTTGCATAGGTATATCCAAGTGTTATGGATTGGAGACCAGATGGTAGTTGTTCCATTCTCGTGGAAGTGTCAAGTTTTTGGACATTCCGGACCGCAGCGGCATAACGCGCGGCCGGCGGAGGAGGTGCGAGTTTGTTCATCCAATCCTACCAGAGCGTTGGAATTTCCACTCCGTGAGCGAGCCGGAGGAATCCCCTCGGATTGCGAAGTCTGATGCCGCCTTCGCCGTGTCGATGATCGCCGTCGCTTTGCTGACGATGTGGGGCCTGCGCAACCAGCCCAAAGCGCCCTACGATCCCGTCGGTGCGGCTGCGATCCCTTTCTGGACGGCGACGGTCGTCCTGGCACTGGCCGTCGTGCTTCTTGCGCGTGTGCTAATGCGTCATTCGACGCGCGGGAACTCGATCCAACTCTTCACGTCGTCCGACGCCATCGACGACAGCTACGCAGTTTCTTTCAGGCTTTCATTCTACGCGGCAGGACTTTCAGTTCTCTATGCCGTGACGATCCCGCTGCTTGGATTCATGACAGCATCGGTTACCTACATGATCCTTGCCGGCTGGGTACTCGGTGATCGGACGCCGCGCGCACTTGCGACCGTGACGGTAATCGCGATCGCGGGTGGCGTGGGACTCGATCTTGGGTTTCGCGCGCTTCTCATCGATCTTCCATAGAGGCGCGCGATGGATCTGCTTCAGGGCTTCCTTCACTTGCTCACGCCCGGGCCGCTTTCCCTGCTAATGATCGGCACGCTTCTCGGCATCGTCGTCGGCGCATTGCCGGGTCTTACGGGTGGCGCGCTGCTTGCGTTGTCGCTGCCATTTACCTACCGGATGAGCAGCGTCGATGGCGTCATCCTGATGACATCGATGTATGTTGGGGGGATTTCCGGCGGCCTCATCACGGCGACACTGATGCGGATTCCTGGCGAACCGGCGTCCGTCGTCACGACGCTCGACGGGTTTCCGATGGCGCGCGGCGGCCGTCCAGGACGGGCTCTCGGACTTGGCATATCGGCGTCCTTGATCGGAGGCGCGCTGTCTTGGATTGCCTTGGTCACGTTGTCACCGATGATGGCGCGTCTGGCCCTTGTTTTCGGCCCGTTCGAGAACTTCGCGCTCGTGCTGATGGCGTTGGTGCTCATCGCGGCACTTAGTCAGGGATCAGTCATCAAGGGTTTGCTCTCTGGCCTGTTCGGAATGCTCGTTTCTTTCCCGGGTATCGACGAGACGTCGGGACAGAAGCGGCTTACATTCGGATTCGAGAGCCTCGACGCGGGCTTCAGCAGCCTTGCCGTGATTCTCGGGATTTTCGCGATCAGTCAGGTGCTCGCGGACGCCATGCATGCTCGCCAGCGATTCGAACGCCTGGATCCCAGCATCAAGGGGATATTTCTATCGCCGGCCGACTATGCTCGGCAGGCATGGAACATCGTCCGATCCGCTGTAATCGGCATTTGGATTGGGATTCTACCCGGTGTCGGAGCAAGCATCAGTTCGATTGTCGCCTATTCGACGGCGAAGAATATGTCGAAGACTCCGGAAAAGTTCGGAACAGGTTTCGAGGACGGCATCGTCGCATCCGAAACAGCGAACAACGCGAACACGGGCGGCGCGCTGATTCCGATGATCACTCTCGGTATTCCCGGCAGCCCTGCCGCATCGATTCTGCTGGCAGGACTGCTAATGCACAATATCCAGCCCGGTCCGACTCTCTTCACAAACTCGCCGGACGTCGTCAATGCGTTGATGGCAACCCATCTTGCTGCCCATGTCGTGATGTTCATCATGATGGTTGCCGGTTGCATGATGATCGCGCGGTTGATGTACGTGCAGCGGGCCTACATCCTGCCGATTATCCTCGTCCTGTGTGTGATTGGCGGGCTCGCCGAGAACGGCCGAATGTTCGACGTCTGGACGATGATCGGTTTCGGTCTCGTCGGCTTCGCGCTTGAAATGGTCGGCGCCCCGCTCGGACCATTCGTCATAGGTCTGATTCTGGCGCCGCTTGCGGAAGGACAGCTGCGGGCCGGACTGATGGCCTCGAACGGTTCGCTCCAGCCACTATTCGAGCGGCCGATCACCCTTTTCTTCCTGATCGTCTCCGCGCTCATGTTCATCTGGCCGATCTGGCGCGACTGGTACCGCAAGCGGCGAATCGTCGCCGCGGCTTGAATCCCGTACACGGAGGACATCCCATGCGTCGCAGAGAGTTCGTCGCCGGCACTTTAGCCGCAACATTGGCCACACCAGTGCTTGCGCAATCCTATCCGGATAAGCCGATCCGCATTGTCGTTCCGAACCCGCCAGGCGGCAGCGCAGACTATATCGCGCGCTTTTTCCAGTCGCCGCTGCAGCGTGTGCTCGGACAGCCTTTGGCTGTTGCGAACGTGGTCGGGGCCGGTACCGCCGTCGGCAACCGGCAGGTGCGAGATTCGGCGCCCGACGGGCACACCGTTCTGGCTGTTCATCAGGCGCTGCTAACGGCGGCAACTCTGAAGGTGATGGACTTTGGCCCCGAAGCGTTTGCGCAGGTGGCACAGGTTGCCACCGAGTACGTCGCCGTCATCGTCAATCGCAAGGCACCCTATCAGGATCTGCCGTCGTTTCTTGCAGCAGCAAAGAGTGGCGAACTGAAGGCGGGCGTCCAGATCGGTGCCATCAATCACTTCCTTTTCCTGTCGTTGGGCGACGCGACGGGTGTCAAGTTCCGCTACGTCAATACCGGCGGCGGCGGCCCAACGCGCACGGCACTGGCTGGCGGCCATGTCGACTGCGCATTCTTGACGGTGAACGAAGCGAAGCCGCTGGTCGACTCCGGCGACCTCACGATCGCTGGCATCTTTGCACCCCAGCGTCTCCCGAGTTGGCCGAATCTCAAGACGGCGCGCGAGCAGGGAACCAACCTGCTGCTCAACCTGAATTACTGGTGGTGGATGCCCAAGGCAACGCCCCGCGACCGGGTCGACCGCTTTGCCGAAGCGCTGCGTGCGTCGATGTCCGACAGCGAGGTTGTCCAGAAATTTGCCGAGTTCAACATGAGCCCGGCCTTCCTGAAGGGGCCGGAACTGGAAGCCGAGATTGCCCGGCAATACGAGGGAATGAAGAAGCTCGCTGAGCGCAACAACGTCACGGCGGGTTGACGGGAAAAGAAAAGAGCAGGGAGAATCAAATGACAGACAAAGGTCCTGGCCGCCGCGATGTCTTCGCCGGTGCGGCCGCACTGGGAGCGCTCGGGACGATTTCCTGGGTTCCCCAGACACGTGCCCAGACGCCGAAGGCGGCGCCGTTCACGATCGTCATCAATAACTCGCCGTGGTTCGACGGCTTCCGTGGAGCCGTCGAGGCTTACGAGAAGGAGTCGGGCAACAAGGTAAATCTCGACGTCAATCCGTTTGGAGGCAGCCTCGAGAAGCAACGGGCGTCAGTGCGCGCGCGCGATGGCCTGTTCGATCTCCTGATCATGAACGGCCTTTATTATCAGGAGATGTACCATGGTGGTTTCCTGACACCGATCAACGACATCGATCCGTCGTTCAAGCTCGACCCGCAGATGATCCGGTACGACAACACGGTGTTTTGGGACGAGGCCACCAAGACCCACGACCCGAAAGGCAAGCTGATGTCGGTGCCGGTCAACGGCAATATCCCGTTGCTTCTGTATCGGGCCGATCTCTATGAGCAGAACAAGCTCAAGGTTCCAGAGACGTGGGATGAACTTCTCGCCAACGCCAAGAAGCTCCACAATCCGCCGCGCATCTACGGTATCGTTCAGCGCGGCGCACGCGGCTCCCCGAACGACATTTCGTACGATTGGTGGCCGTATCTCTACAGCCACGGTGGCAAACTTTTCCGCGACGAGCCGAAAAGCGACTACACCGTCACGATCAACAGTCCCGAAGGCAAGGCCGCTCTTGATTTCTACATCCGCATGGCGAAGGAAGCGGGGCATCCGCAGACGGGTGGACTTGCGCAGGCCCAGATCATCCAGAATCTTGCGACGGGAAGGGCGGCGCATGCTCTGCTCGTGATTGCCGCGTGGTCGCAGCTGGACGACCCGACGAAATCGGCGGTGGTTGGCAAGATCAACGCCGCTCGCGTTCCCGGCTCGGCCAAGGGAAAGCCAGCACCTGTCCTCGGCCATTGGCTCGCAGGCGTGCCGAAGAACGTACCGAAGGAAAGGCAGTCAGCGGCGCTGACGTTCCTGAACTGGTTCCAGACGCGCGATGCCCAGATGAAGTACATGGCGGCGGGCGCGCCGCCTGTCCGTCAGGACGTCCTTTCCGACCAGAATCTCTGGAAAGACCCGAAGAACCGATGGATGCCGGCGATGGCGCAGAGTTCGGATTTCGTCCAACTCATGTGGAGCGTGCCGGAAGGAGCTCAGATTGGAGACGTGCTCGAACTGCGGCTGAATCAGGCCGTCATCGGCGAACTGACGAGCGACAAGGCGCTCAACATGATCGCGGACGAGACGCACGCGATCATGCAGCGCGCCGGATACAAGACCGGCAAGATCGCACCGCTCTGAAGCCGAAGCGGGAGTGGGACCGGACGGCTTCGGCTGTCCGGTGCCCCATGCGCCGGAACCGGAAAGCACAATGAACAGCCGAAATGTAATGATCGATACAAAGTGGCGTGCGATCGCCCTGTCGCCCGCCATCGCGATCTTCGTAGTGATGTCCATCCTTCCGGTGCTCAATC
Organism: Tagaea sp.; assembly: GCA_965279565.1. Classification (GTDB taxonomy): domain Bacteria; phylum Pseudomonadota; class Alphaproteobacteria; order CACIAM-22H2; family CACIAM-22H2; genus Tagaea. Next base: position 2,962,292 of record OZ257249.1, read on the forward strand.
TCGTCGCCATGAGCGTGAACGAGATCACGTGGGTCGACGGACGGTCTGTCTGGACCTTCGTGGGCTCTGCGCATTATCGACGGCTCGCCGAAGACACGCTGCTTCGGGCGGGTGCCGTCAATACGATGGTTTTTGCGATCGGCGGGGTTGCCGTGCAGATCGTTCTCGGCTTTCTGCTCGCCTGGGCCGTTAGTCGGCTGCGGCGCGCTAGGATCGTGTACCGGACGATCTTCATCCTGCCCATCCTGGTGCCGGGGATCCTGATCGGCGCGATCTGGAAGCTGATGCTCAACTACGATTTCGGGCTGGTGAACGGTGCGCTTGAAGTATTTGGTATCCATCCGCTCGATTGGCTCGGGACGCCCGCACTGGCCCTGCCGTCCGTCATCGCCGTCGACATCTGGCACTGGACGCCGTTCTGCTTCCTTCTGCTCCTTGCCGGGTTCGAATCGCTTCCGCAGGACGTCCAAGAAGCGGCGCGCGTTGATGGTGCCGGCACCTGGAACGAACTGCGATACGTCCTGATCCCGATGATGATGCCTGTCATCGTGGTGACCTTCCTGTTCCGGTTCGTCACGTCGTTGAAGGTCTTCGACGAGATCTATCTGCTGACCGGCGGCGGACCCGGGTCCGCGACGGAAGTCCTTAGCTACACGATCTACCGAACGTTCTTTGCGCAGGACCGGATGGGGTACGGATCGGCCATGTCCGTCACCGTCCTGTTTGTCATCGCGCTGTTGATCGTCGCTGCACTGACTGCATCGCGCCGGAACGGAGGCCGGGCATGATTCCGCTTTCGCGCAACGTAAACTGGCTTTTCCAGGCATTCCTGATCCTCGTCGCGGTGTTCGTGCTCGTCCCGTTCGTCTGGATCGTCGCAGCCGGCTTCAAGACTCAGATATCCCTGCTGCAAGGCGAGATATTTTTCACTCCGACGCTTGCGAGCTTCCGGGAGGTCCTCTTCTCGAAAACGACGGAGTTCCTCAACAACACGACAAACAGTTTCATCGTCGCCGCAGCCAGTACGCTGGTTATTCTCGTGGCGGCGACGCTCGGTGGCTATGCGATCGAGCGCCTCGGAACGCCGCGCTGGATGGTTCATACGCTGCTCGGTTGGGCGGTGGTTTTCCACATGGTTCCGCCGATCACACTTGTTGCTGCGTGGTTCCCGCTCTATCGCGAGTTCGGGCTCGACAACACCTATATCGGTCTGACGCTGGGGCATGTTGCCGTGCACCTGCCGATGGCGCTCTGGTTGATGACAAACTTCGTGCGCGACGTTCCGGTTGAGCTGGAGGAGGCCGCGCGCATCGACGGCTGCTCGACGCCGTTCCTGATTTGGCGAATCGTCGTGCCACTCGTCGCTCCCGGTCTCGCGGCAACGGCGATCCTGATGTTCATCTTCAGCTGGAATGAGTTTGCTGTTGCGCTGAACCTGACGGCCAAGCAGACCGCGACCATTCCGGTCGCGATCGCCAAGTTCGCGCAGGGTTACGAAATAAAATACGGCGAGATGGCGGCAACCGCCGCACTCGCTCTGGTGCCCGCGCTTGCATTCCTTCTGTTCGGGCAGCGCTACATCGTGAAGGGACTGACGACGGGAGCCGTGAAGTAGGTATGCCGACGATCTATGGACAGAAACTGACGCGCGACGAGTTCGAGCGTCGCGTAGGCTCCACGCGGCAGATCGCGGGGGTCGAATTGGTCACGCTCGCGGACGGAGCAGAGCGTGGCGTGCGAGCACTCGAGTTCCGCACCGGTGCGGGGCTTGACTTCTCGGTGCTCGTCGACCGGACGATGGATATAGGGCGGTTCGACTATCGTGGCGTGCCGTTCGCATGGCAGTCCGATACCGGATTCCGGAATCCAGCTTACATGGACCCGATGGGCGACGACGGTAACGGCTTCATGCGTGGATTTTCCGGCTTGCTGTGTACATGCGGCTTCGATCATGTACGCCAGTCGGATAGGGGTGATTCTGGTCATTTCGACCTGCCGCTGCGCAAAGAGATTGCCTATCCGATGCATGGGCGCGGCGCTTTCCAGCCAGCGCGCCTCGACGGATACGGTGAGGCATGGGACGGAGACGAATGCACGCTGTGGTGCGAGGGCTCAGTCGGGCAGGTGCAGGTCATGGGCGAGAACCTGACCTTCGTTCGGAGGATCGAGGTACGTGTCGGTTCAACGGATGTCCGCATCGTCGATACGGTGACCAACCGGGGGTTCTCCCGCACGCCCCATATGCTGCTATACCACATCAATGTCGGATGGCCGCTGCTGGAGGCCGGAGCGCGATTCGTCGCGCCTGTGCGCGGAACATTTGCCGCCAACGTTCCGCGTGAAAGCCAGCAGGCCGGGTGGCGCACGCAAGCAGATCCATCAAAGCGCTTCGTCCAGCAGGTATTCGATCATGACGCCGTCGCGGACCAGCACAGCCGGATTCCGGCCGCCCTCGTCAACGACCGGATCGGACTCGGATTTCTCGTCGACTACGACGCGCGTCAGTTCATCTGCCTTCAGCAATGGCAGGCCTTCGGCGAAGGCGTTTACGGCTTCGGCATCGAACCAGCGACAACCCGATGGGGAAACAGGGCGGACGCCGAGAGGCGCGACGAGATCGTCTGGCTCGAGCACGGCGAGTCGCGCAACTACGCGACAACACTCTCGGTACTGCACGGAGCTGCCGACATCGCCGCTCTCGACGCGCGCGTCGAGAGCATCCATCCCACATCGACCGACGAGTTTCCGAGGCGGATCGACCAGCCGCCGGGCGGTCCATTCGTCGCAACGCTCCCGAGGATCCGATGAATCAGAAGCCGTCCAACATCCTGTTCATCCTGTCCGACGAGCACACACGCGACGTCTCCGGGTGCTACGGCCACAAGATCGTGAAGACGCCGAATATCGATCGACTTGCGGCGCGCGGGACAAAGTTCACGTCCGCCTACACCAACTGTCCTATCTGCGTGCCGGCGCGCGCCTCTCTGCACACTGGCACATATGTTGCGGAGAATGCCTGCTGGGACAATGCGCATCCTTACGACGGCTCGATTCGTAGTTGGGCGCATCGCCTGAAGGCGGCCGGACATTTCTCGATGTCGATCGGCAAGCTGCACTTCCGCTCGACGAAGGACGACAACGGTTTCGACGAAGAAGTGATCCCTTTGCACGTGGTCGATGGCCAGGGTGATCTGCTCGGCTTGATCCGTCGTCCGAAGGCGGCCACGCGCGGCGGCATGCCGGATCTTGCGAAGGCTGCCGGACCGGGCGAGTCGACTTACGCGAAGTACGACCGGAATATCCGCGACGGTGCGGTTGAGTGGCTGACGAAGCACGCCGGGGCGCAAAAGAAACCCTGGTGCCTGTTCGTATCGTTCGTGAAGCCGCATTTTCCCCTGATCGCACCGCCGGAATTCTTTGCGATGTATCCGCCCGAAAGCTTGCCGATGCCGCGGCTCTACGGGCCAGACGACTATCCCAAGCATCCCTCGGTCGCCGCCTTGCGCAGCTGCATGAGTTACGACGACTTCTTCACGCCCGAGAAGGTACGCGTGGCACTCGCCGCCTATTACGGCATGGTGAGCTTCCTCGACGACAATATCGGCCGCGTTCTCGCGGCACTCGAGCAGGCAGGGCTCGCCGACACAACGCGGATCATCTATTCGACCGATCATGGCGACAATCTGGGAACCCGCCACATGTGGGGCAAGTCGATCCACTACGAGGAGTCGGCCGCCGTTCCGCTGATCGTCGCCGGCCCCGGAATTCCAGCCGGGAAGTCATGTCCGACGCCGACCACGCTCGTCGATGTATATCCGACGATCCTTGAAAGCGTGGGTATCGTGCCAGACGCGGTCGAGAAGAAACTGCCCGGCCGCTCGCTGGTTGATCTCGCAAATTCTCCGCCAGTCGACCGTGTCGCGTTCGGCGAGTACCACGCCGCCGGCTCGATCACGGCGATGTACATGGTTCGCAAAGGTCGCTGGAAGTACATCCATCACGTCGGCTACCGGGCCGAGTTGTTCGATCTTGAGATCGATCCCGGCGAGACGAAGGATCTGGGCGAGAGCCCGGCGCATCGCGACACATTAGCGATGATGGAGGCCGAGTTGCGCAAGATCGTCGATCCGGAGGCCGTCAACGCACGCGCCTTTGCCGACCAGGAAGCCAAAATCGTCAAGTTCGGCGGCGTCGAGGCGTTGATCAAGCGGGGTGATTTCGGATATTCGCCCGCCCCCGGCGAGAAACCCATCTTCGCGACCCGCATCGAGGCCTAACGCAATGCCCCGCAAGCCGAATATCCTGCTCATCACCTCCGACCAGCAACGCGGCGATTGCTACGGCTTCGAAGGCCGCAAGGTCCGCACGCCGCATCTCGACATGATGGCGGGTGAGGGAACGCGCTTTTCCGCCTGCATCACGCCAAATGTCGTCTGTCAGCCCTCGCGCGCGTCGATCCTGACGGGCCTGCTGCCGCGCACACATGGCGTGTGGGACAACGGCATCGATCTCGATCAGGATGTCGGCGAGGCCGGTTTCGCGGGTACCTTCGCCAAGGCCGGCTATCGCACGGGCTTTATTGGCAAGGCACACTTCTCGACCTTCCATACCTTCAAACCGACGGGCCGGCCGGAATGCCGGTCGAGTTCGCAGGACTACGGCGCCGACTGGAACGGACCCTATATGGGCTTCCAGCACGTCGACATGATGATCGCCGGTCATAACATGTTCCTGCCGCAGAAACCGCCGGAGGGCCTGCAGTACGAGGCCTGGTATCACAAGGACGGGCGCGGCGAGATGCTGAACAGGCTATTCTCGACCAAGCTGGCTCCCGATGTCGGCGCGGCGCAGACTTGGAATTCGGCGTTGCCGCCAGCCTTCCACAATTCCACGTGGATCGGAGACCGCACGATCGACTTCGTGCGCGAGAACAAGGACCGGCCATGGATCGCTTGGGCGTCATTCCCCGATCCGCACCATCCATTCGATGCGCCGGCCCCGTGGAGCTATCTGCATCATCCCGACGACGTCGATCTGCCGGTCCACCGCACGATGGATCTGGAGCGGCGGCCCTGGTGGCACAAGGCAAGCCTTGAAGGCGTGCCACAGCTCGCCGATCCCGAACTTCAGGCGTTCCGTGCCAAACAGTCGCGCACGCCGGTACAGAGCGATCTGCAGCTGCGGCATCTGATCGCGAACTACTACGGCATGATCTCGCTGATCGATCACAATGTCGGGCGTATCCTGCTGGCGCTCGAGCAGTATGGGCTTGACCGAGATACTCTGGTCGTCTTCACGACTGACCACGGCGACTGGCTGGGCGACCATGGCCTGCTGCTCAAAGGCCCGATCCATTACGAGGGCCTGCTGCGAGTTGGCTTCATCGTGCGCGGACCAGGTGTGCCGAAAGGCAAGATCGTGCCGCATCCGATCTCGACGCTCGACCTTGCTTCGACCTTCTACGACTACGCGAATCTGGCGCCGAATCGCAATCTCCACTCGCGCAGCCTTCGGCCACTGATCGAAGGCGATGGGACGCGGGATTTCTCGTACAACGAATGGGACCTGCACCCCTCGCGCTGCGGTGTGGCGCTGAAGCTGCGTACGGTACGCACACGTACGCACAAGCTGACGCTCGAGCTCGATTCCGGTGCCGGCGAACTCTACGACCTGTCGGGCGATCCGTCGGAGATGGACAACCGCTTCGGTGATCCCGCTATTGCGAAGGTCCAGCGCGAACTGACCGACATGATCCGCAGCCGTCCGGCGGACGTCCGCGACCCGCCGCCGCAACCGGTCGGCATGGCTTGAAATGGCCGAACGCTGAAAATGTTTGACGCTCCTGTTCAAATGTTTATACATTTGGACAGGCAAGGATGGATCCCCTCGATGAGCGACGCGACCGGCTCGATGCGGCACTTGGAAACGGCGAAGACCGCCGAGGGACCAGGCGGGCCCGGTCCGGTGGTCCTTTCGCCATTCGCACGTGTCGCGCGCATTCCGCTGCATCACCAGATCCGCGAGGATCTCGTGCTCAATCTCAATTCCGGCCGGTTCCAGCCGGGTGCGGAACTGCCCGGCGAGGCGGCGTTGTGCGAGCACTACGGTGCCAGCCGCGGCACGATCCGACACGCGCTCGCCGACCTTGCACGTGACGGATTGATCGACCGGCAGGCCGGGCGTGGCTCATTCCTGCGCCACCCGAAGATCGAAGGCAGCATTGTCGGCTCCTACCGCCAGTTCCGCGTCGAAGGACCACCGCTCGACGCCGGCGGAAGCGTGCTGTCGCTGACGCGGCGCAAGGCCGATGCCAATGTTGCCGAGATACTTGGCCTTGCCGCGGATAGATCGATCTATTTCCTGCGCCGCCTGCGCTTTGCCGCCGGCGTGCCGGTCACGCTCCAGACGAGCTATCTGCCCGTCGCGCTGTGCCCCGAGCTGCAAAAGCACAATCTCGACGAGCGTCACCTTATCGACATCCTGCTGCAGGAGTACGGCGTGGCGATGGCCCGCGCCGAGGAACTGATCGAGCCGGCGATCGCCGACGAGCACGACGCGAAGCATCTGGGCATCAAGGCCGGTTCGCCAGTGTTCCAGATCGAGCGACGGACCTTTCTGGCCGACGGCCGCATCGGCGAGTTCCGGCGCGCGGTGATGCGCGGCGACGTCTACCGCTACCGGCTAGACCTGCGATGAGCGGCCTTGCGATCCACATCGATCCGAGCGGCCGGTCCGGCTCCGCCGCGCTCGACGGCCCGAACCCGGTCGTCGCCGGCATGGAAGGCACGTGGACCGCGACGTTCCGCGCGGGCCCCGCGGGGCTTCCCGCCGGCAGCGCCGTCGCGTTCGTGCGGCGCTGGCCCAGCGACTGGGACATCTCGCAGTGCCATTCACCCGGCCAGCCCGGATACACCGTGCTGTCCTTCAGCCATCCGTGCCGCCACCGCTGGCGCACGCGCCGGTCGATTGAATGGCATCCGTTCGATCATGTGTTCGAGATCGACTTGCTCGACGCGCTCCTGCCGGGCGCCGAAGTGGCTATGCGTTTCAATTCGCGAGCACAGACCTTCATCGAGGAAGCCTCAGCGATGGCCGTGCGCGCGCGCGCCGGATCTGGCGAGTGGACGGAGGTCGGGCAGCTTGTCGTCGAAGTCGTTGGGGCAGCCGCGCACCGCGGAGTGCTGGTTGCTCCGAGCGATGTCATGCGCGGCGAGAGCTTCGAACTTGCATTCCGTGTCGAAGACGAATGGGGGAACCCCGCCAAATCACCCGCGCGTCCGGCGATTGAGGGAGCCTCGATCGAGCCGCTGCCGGACCTGCCCGGCGTGTTGCGATGGACCGCGCGCATCGACGGGGAAGGGATCGTGCGGCTTGCCGCAAAGGGCGCACTGCCGGCGATTTCAAACCCGGTTCGCATCCATGCGGCCGCACCTGCACGCCGCATCCATTGGGGTGACATTCATGCGCAATGCCTGATCGGTTGCGGCGCGCGCACCATCGACGCATTCTTCCGCCATGCCCGTGATTTCGCGCGGCTAGATTTCGCCAGCCATCAGGCGAACTGCTTCCTCGTCTCCGGCCCCGAATGGCGCGAGACCGAGGAAGTGACCGCCCGCCACGACGAACCCGGCCGCTTCGCGGCCTTGCTCGGGCTCGAATGGTCGGCCGACACCGCCAAGGGCGGCGACCGGAACCTCTATTTCCCCGGCGATACGTCGCCGATCACGCGCTGCAGCCACGAATATGTCGACGACAAATCGGACCTGTCGTCCGACCTGCCGCAGGCCGAGGATCTTCACGCCAAGTACCGGGGCACGAATACCCTCATCGGCCTGCATGTCGGTGGTCGCACGACCGACCTGCGCCGACATGATCCGTCGCTCGAACGGTTGATCGAGGTGCATTCGACGCACGCGACGTCGGAATGGTTCATCTTCGAAGCGCTCGATCGCGGCTACAGGATGGGCGTTACGGCTGGCAGCGACGGGGTAGACGGAAGGCCCGGTACCAGCCATCCGGGCCATCAAGCGGTACGCAACGTACGCGGCGGGCTCGTCGCCGCGCCATTGACGGCGCTTTCCCGCGAGGGGCTATGGGAAGCACTGATGGCGCGCAACTGCTATGCCACCAACGGCGAGCGCATCCGCCTCGAATTCACGGCCGACGGCAAGCCGATGGGCAGCGAGTACGACGCGCCGATTCCGCCGGCCCTGTCGATCGCGATCGAGGGGACGGGGCCGCTGGAATCAGTTGATATCTTCCGCGGCTCGAAGCCGATCCATTCGGTGTCGCTGCGCCCGACCGCGGCACCGCTGTCCGATCGCGTGCGTATCGCCTGGAAGGGCGCGACGGCGCCGGGAAATTTTTCTCGCGCACGCATGCGCTGGGATGGCAGCGCCACGCTGTCGGCCGGCGCCTTTGCCGACGCCGAGGGTTACGCCTTCGACACGCCGGACGAGGGGCTGACGCTGATCGAGCGGAGCCGCCTCGAGTGGTGCTCCGCGACCGGCGGCGACTGGGACGGCGTGGTCGCGCGCGTCGTCGCCCCAGCCGACGCGGTGCTGACGGTGCAGACCGCGCAGATCTCGGCGACCGTGCCGATGGGTGCGCTTGCCGACGGGCCGACCCGCCTTGCCGACGACACGCCGCTGCGCGAGCTGGAGATAAGTCGCCTGCCAGTCGATCCCGGCCCATCGTCGTGGGCCGGACAGTTCCGCGATCCGGCCGGCCAACCGGGCTGGAACGCCTATTGGGTGCGCGTGCGCCAGTGGAACGGCGCCTTCGCCTGGTCGAGCCCGATCTTCGTGCGGCTGCCGGATATGGCGCAGCGATGATCGAGAAGACCATCGATCTTGCGACGGCCGACGGGCGCATGCCGGTCTTCGTCGTCCATCCTGACGAGGACGGGCCGCACCCGGTCGTGCTGGTCTACATGGACGCGCTCGGCATCCGCGAGGAATTGCACGACATGGCGCGGCGCTTCGCGTCGGCCGGCTGCTACGCGATGCTGCCGAACCTGTTCTATCGCTGGGGCGGGCCCAGCTTTGACCCCGCCCCGCTGGCGCAGGGCATCCTCGATCCGAAGATGATCGAGCTTAACGGCGCCTTGAGCATGACGATGACGGCACGCGACACGGACGCGCTGCTTGCGCATGCGATGGCCGATCCGGCGGCGCGCTTGCCGGCAGCGGCCGTCGGCTACTGCATGGGCGGGCGCCACGCGTTGGGTGCGGCGGCATCGTTTCCGGAGAAGGTGCTGGCCTTCGCCTCGCTGCATGGCGGGCGATTGGTCAAGGACGCGTCTGACTCGCCGCATCTATTAATCCCGAACACTGCGGCTGCAGAGGCCTATTTCGGCTGGGCCGACAACGATCCGACGGCACCGCCCGAGCACAGGCATGCGATCGAGGCTGCCCTTGCCGCGCGTGGCGGGCGGCATCGCGTCGAGCTCCACATGGGGGCGGAGCACGGGTTCACGTTCCCGGAACGCTACTGCTACCACAAGGTGGCGGCCGAGCGTGTCTGGGCGCGGTTGTTCGCGATGTTCCGCCGAAATCTGCACAAGACGAACGCCTAGGGAAGGACGCAACGAGGATGACGACACGTTTCGCGATGATCGGCTGCGGCGGCTTCTCGCGCCGCTACCATGTACCCACGTTGCTGGCCGACGTGGGCGTGAAGCTCGTCGGCATCTTCGATCCGATCCCGGCACCGGCCGTGATGGAGCTTGCCGGCAAGACCGGCGCCAAGCTCGTCAAGAACCTCGATGACCTTCCCGACGCCGATGCGGTGCTGATCACCACGCCGCACACGCTGCATGCAGGGCACGGCGACTACGCGCTGTCGCGCGGCTGGGCCACGCTCGTCGACAAGCCATTCGTGATGAAGTCCGAGGACGCGCGCCGCCTGATCGCCACGGCCGCGTCGAAAAAGCTGCTCAACGCCGTTGCCTTCAACCGCCGGCTCGACGCCGGCTGCCGACGTGCACGCGAGATCATCCGCAGCGGTGGCATCGGCGCCGTGCGCTTCGTCCAGACGATCCAGCTCGGTTACGAAAAGGCCGGCTGGTTTCTCGATCCGGCTCTCGGTGGTGGCGGTGCCTATACCGGGCGCGGCACGCACATGGCCGATATCGTGCCGTGGCTCATCGACAGCAGACCCACGCAGGTGCGTAGCCGCCTGCGCGCAGGTCCCGAAGGGCGCGCCGATCTCGGCGGATTCATCGAGATCGCGTTTCCCGGGGTCGAGTGCCAGATCTCGTGCATCGAGGAAGGCTGGCACATGTGGGACGAGGTCCGAATTTTTGGCGAGGATGGCATGATCGAACTGCGCAGGCCGCTGAACATGCCGACAGGCTGGCATATGGTCTGGCAGAGCAAGCGTGGCGTCGCGCGCGAGGAACTCGCGGCGGGGCCTAACGAAGGCATGATCACGAGCGAATTTCTGGCCGCGATCCGTACCGGTTCACCCGTCTCGTGCAATTTTTCCGACGCGCTGACGTCAGTGCAGATCGTTGAGGGGGCATTCGAATCGGCTGCGTCCGGCTCCAAGACCATCTCGATTTCCTGACGGACGGGCAATGGCGGCAGCGATCGAAATCACCGGACTGACGAAGGAGTTTACGAACGATGCGGGGCCGCCTGTGCTCGGCGCGGTCGACCTGTCCATCGTCGAGAACGAATTCGTCGTGCTGCTCGGTCGTTCGGGTTGCGGCAAGACGACGCTGCTCAACATCGTCGCCGGACTCGAGCGGCCCAGTGCCGGAGCCGTGCGTGTCGACAGTACACCGGTGACCGGCCCGGGGGCCGGCAAGGGCATGGTATTCCAGCAGGGCGCACTGTTCCCGTGGCTGACAGCACGTCGCAATGTTGAGTTCGCGGCCGTCAACCGAGGTATGGCGTCAGGTGACGCCGCGACGCTTGCCGGCGAACTCCTCGCGCTCGTCGGGTTGGCAGGTTCGGAGCACAAGTATCCATTCGAGATGTCGGGGGGCATGCAGCAGCGCGTGGCGATCGCGCGGGCTCTTGCGCTTGATCCCAAGATCCTCCTGATGGACGAGCCGTTCGGCGCGCTCGACGAGATCACGCGCAACGAGATGCAGGATGAACTGCTGCGCGTCTGGGCGCAGCGGCGCAAGACGGTGGTTTTCGTCACGCACTCGATCTGGGAGGGGCTGATCCTCGCCGACCGCGTGCTGGTCATGGCCCCTCGCCCCGGCCGCTTCGTGCTGGAGCGGCGCATCGACCTGCCGCGCCCGCGCCGACGCAGCGACCCCACGCTCGTCGCCCTCTACGACGAGATCTGGGCGTGCCTCAGGGGCGAACCGTGAGGCGCCGCCTCGCCGAATGGCTGGTGCCGCTCGGCGTGCTGGCGCTGTTCCTGGCGCTGTGGGAACTCGCCGCGGCAGCCGGCTGGCTACGCCCGATCCAGTTCCCGCCGCCGAGCAAGCTCGCGCGCACGGCCGTCACGCTCGCCGTCGACGGATTTCCGGAGGGCATCACGCTGTGGGTGCATGCGGGCATCACGATCCAGCGCATCCTTGCGGGCCATATTCTCGCCGTGGCGCTCGCAGTCCCGCTCGGCCTTCTGATCGGCAGCCAGCCGCTGCTCGACCGGATGACGGCCCCCATTGTCGCCTTCTGCCGGTCGGTCGCAACGCTGAGCCTGCTGCCGCTCGCCATCGTCTGGTTCGGCACGGGCGAGGGGGCCAAGATCTTCCTGATCGGCTACGGCTGCTTCTGGGTCATGCTGTCGGCGACGATCGCGGCGGTGAAGCTCGTCGATCCGGTGCTGATCCGAGCGGCGCGTACGATGGACGCCGACGCGAAAACGATCTTCCGGCAGGTGGTCCTGCCGGCCTCGCTGCCGCGCCTGCTGTCGGGCGCGCGCGTGGCGCTGGGCGTGGGCTTCATGGTCATTGTGGGTGCCGAGATGATCGGGACGATCCGCGGCCTCGGTTCGCTGATCATGGAAGCGCGCACCTTCTACCGAACCGACATCACGATGGTCGGCATGCTGTGCATCGGTGCCTTCGGACTCGGCGTCACGTTCGCGCTGGCGTGCCTTGAGGCCCGGCTCGTCCCCTGGCAGGCGAAGCAGGAGGCGCAGCAGCAATGAGGACCGTAGAGCGCTTCGCCGGCCTGATCGGCGTCGTTCTGTTCCTCGGCCTGTGGGAGGCCGCCGCGCGCTTCGGCTGGCGCAACCCGGCGATCATGCCTGCTCCCAGCCAGGCGGTGTGGACCGCGCTTGCAACCATTCCGCTTTGGACACTGGCGGAGCATGTCGCGATCAGTCTGTGGCGCATCCTAGCCGGCTTCGCATTGGGCGCTTCGGCCGGTATCGCGCTCGGCATCGCCGCCGGCTGGTACCGGCCTGTGGCACTGGTCAGCCGGCCCTTCGTCGAGATCCTGCGACCGATCCCGCCGCTCGCGTGGATCCCGATCGCGATCGTGTGGTTCGGGCTGGGCGAGCCTTCCAAGATATTCGTCATCTTCCTCGGCACCTTCTTTCCGGTATTTACCAGTGCCGCGCGTGGCATGGCATCGATCCATCCTTCGATCCTGCGAGCCGCGCGCACGATGGATGTTGACGGCCTGCGCCTTCTGGCCAAGGTCGCGATCCCTGCCGCGATGCCCGACATCGCGACGGGCCTGCGCATCGGATTCGGTCTCGGCTTCGGCGTGCTTGTCGCGGCCGAACTCATCGCTGCCGAGCGCGGCATGGGCCATCTCGTCATGGAAGCACGCCAACTCGGGCAGCTCGGCATTTCCGTATTCGGCATCTTCCTCATCGGACTCGTCAATCTGGTCGCCGACCAGCAGCTCGCCGCGGCGATTAGCCGGACCGTCGGGCGCTGGCACCGTTTCTGAATAATAGTGAAAGAAGGAGGTTCACATGCGTCGTCGCACGTTCCTAACCGCTACCGCCGCGGCCGCTCTGGCGCCCGCCATCGTCCGTGCCCAGGCGCGACCGGAAATCTCCAAACTGGGTCTTGGCTTCGGCCTCGACCCGGTGTTCGCTCCGCACATCGTCGCGATGCAGAAGGGCTGGCTGCGCGAAGCCGGGTTCACCGAGATAGTGACGCCGAGCTTTACCAGTGGGGCGCTCGCCGGCGAAGCGCTGATCGCGGGCCAGATCCATCTGTGGACACCGGGGAACCTGCCGCCGATCTCGATGGCCAATTCTGGCGTGCCGGCAGTGGTGCTGGGCACCAACTGCATCGCGACCAAGGCTGAACAGCTCATTGTGCGCAACGATGCGAACGTGACGAAGCCCGAGGATCTCTATCGCATCAAGATCGGCCTGCTCGCCGGCTCGACAGCCAGTGCTACACTGCACAACCTCGCCAAGCGCTATAATCTCGACGAGGCGAAGCTGCAGGTCGTCAACATGCCACCGCCCGAACAGCTCGCGGGCCTCACCAGCAACAACATCCAAGCACTGCTGTGCTGGCAGCCTTGGGCGCATAACGCGCTGAAACTCGGCAACACGACCATGCTCCATTCGGGCACGAACAGCGGCTTCGCGGCCAACAAGGGGGCCGCGGCGGCCGTCTCGGCCACGCGTTCGATCTTCGTGGCGAGCGAGGAGTTCGTGCGCAAGAATCCCAACGCGACGCGCATCCTGATGGCCACGCTGGTTCGCGGCCAGAAATATGTCGCCAACCCCGCAAACCGGGTGGAAGTGCTCGATCTCGTCTCTGCCCAGACCAAGCAGGACAAGGCGTTGGTCGATGCGATCTGGGGCGACTACGATTTCAATCCGACGTTCGACAGCGCTTATGTGGCCGACATGGAGTCGATGAGCGGCTATCTCGTCGCTTCGGGTCGCTTGAAGTCACCCAAGCACCCGCTCGACTACACATTCACCGATCCGGTCGCCGCAGCGGACGCTACCCTCGTGAAGCTGCCGGGGCGGTGGAAGGCCTGAGCATGGATCGCGTCGGGATCGCGTTCGTCGGCACAGGCTTCATCGCCGACTACCACCTAGCTGGATTGAACGCGGTCCCGCGTGCCGACGTGCGCGTGGTGGTGGGGCGCGACGCCGCCAAGGCGGCTGCGCTCGCGACCCGCTTTGGCGTTCCGGAAGGGAGTGCCGATCTTGCCGGCACGCTCGCACGGCGCGATATCCATGCGGTGGTGATAGCGACGCCCGACGATATGCACGAGGAAATGGCCGCACAGGTCGCTGCCGCGGGGAAGGCGATCCTGCTGCAGAAGCCGATGGCGGCAGACAGTGCAGCTTGCCGGCGTATAATCAAGACAGCGACAGGCGCCAAGGTCGACCTACAGATCAGTTTCATGCACCGGTACTTCGAGGAGTTCCGGATCGCGAAGGAGCTGGTCGCGGCAGGAGAAATCGGCGACGTGACGAGCGTACGCATCCGCAACGCGACCCCGGGCCCTGATTGGGCCGACTGGTTTTTCAAGAAATCACGCGTCGCCGGAGGTGTTGTACTGCAACTCGGCGTGCACGGGATCGACCTGCTGCTGCAGATGTGCGGAGCAGTGGTGCAGGTGGCGGCGACCACAGCGATACTAAGACCCGAGCGCGTGCTCGCCGATGGTCGACGTGTGACGGTCGAGAATCCGGACAGCGCATGGACAATGTATACCTTGGCTACTGGCGTCGCGGCGTCGCACGAGATGTCGATGATCGAGGCGAAAGGCTGTGACCGATTCCGTTTCGAGATCTACGGGACCAAGGGCACGATCTGGTTGCGCAGTGAGCTTGGCCCGCTGGCCGTAAACCGTGCCGGCGGGGCAGGTTGGGAGACGCCGGATGTGCCGGCACCGCCCTTCGGGCAGCGTCAGCACCAGAGCTGGATCGACGGCCTCGTTGGTGCGGCGCCTCCCGAGCGAACAGCGCAGGACGCGCTGGCTGGCATCCTCGTTGCCGAGGCGATCGAGCGGTCGAGCGCCAGAGGCGGGATGCGCGTCCCCGTGGAGGCTGTATGATCCGCATAGCGATGCTGAGCTTCGCGCACTACCACGCGAATTTCTGGGTCGAGGCATTTCGTACCCTGCCGGATGTCGAAGTCATCGCGATCTGGGACGACAGCATCCTGCGCGGCCGCGAGGCGTCCAGCCGCTTCAAGGTGCGCTTCGAGCCTGATCTGGAGAAGGCAATCGATGCGGCTGATGCCGTCGCGGTTTGCAGCGAGACGATTAGCCATGCCCCCCTGATCGAGCGAGCCATGGCAGCCGGACGAGCCGTGCTGTGCGAAAAACCGCTCGCTGCGAATTTTGCCGAGGCGGCACGTATCGAGAAGGCCGTACGGGCTGCAGGCGTTCCGTTCATGCAAAGTTTCCCCAAGAGATTTGATCCGGTCTCTCACGAACTCAAGCGTTTGGTCGACACTGGGGAACTCGGCAAGATTCGGCTCGTGCGCATCCGGCATGGCCATTTTTATGGACTCGATCCAGATTTTCGTGAACGCTGGTACGTCGATCCAGCTCTTTCGGGCGGGGGTGCACTTCTTGACGAAGGCGTGCATGCGGCCGATCTTCTGTGCTGGCTGTTCGGCATGCCGGCGGGTGTTACGGCGAACGCATCGTCGTCGCTGGGTCTGAAGGTCGAAGACCAGGCGATCGCGATCTTCGACTATGTCGGCGGGATGCTGGCGGAGATAACGGCGAGCTTCACTTTCGCCGCGGCCGACGCGTCGATCGAGATTTACGGTTCGGAAGGAACCGCCTTAGTCAGCGGCGTTGATCTCGCGTCACGCGACATTACCCCGTCGGGCCATCTGAAGACCTTCAGTCGTGCCCAGAGTGAACGCGTGTGGACGATTTCCCCTATTGTGCCGCGCTTCAAGCTCGGCCAGTTCCATCACCAGAATGCCATCGCGTTTGCCGATGCATTGCTGCGAAAAGAGCCGCCGCCAGTCACGTTGGAAGATGGCCTACGGTCGGTGCGTTTGATCTTCAAGGCCTACGAGGCGATCCGAAGTGGTGTCCGAACCGGCATCTGAGTCGACTTAGATTGTTGGCCGTCCGCTAGCCACTTGCCCGATATGCCGATGGAGATAACCCGGCACGGGTCGTAAAAAATCGTGAGAAGTAGGCCGGATCGGAGAAACCGAGCCGGAACGCAATCTGCGATATCGGCATGGCCGTATAAACGAGATCACGCCGCGCCTCCATCATCAACCTGTCTTGAACGATGCCGGCTGCTGGCCGGCCGATCACCTGACGGCAGACGCGTGTCAGATGCGGCACAGAAATCCCAAGTTCGCGTGCGTAGTCGCTGAGTGGCAGATTGCCCCGATAGTTGATTTCTACCATTTCAATAAATCGTCGAACGATATCGACACGCAGGTGCCCTCGATCCTTTCGTGCCGTCGTCTGGGAACTGAAAGCACGCGCGAACCAGATTGCGATCAGCTCGGCGTGGGCCGACAACGCGGTCTCGCGCCCGGTCTGGTTCTTTACGAATTCTTCGTGTGCGGAACGCATGAGAGTTTTGAGGGAGCCGAGTTTCCCATCCGATCTGCAAAGTCGTAAAAGCATTGGCTGCAAAAGCGAAGCTTCAGCGCCAGTTTCAGTTCTCAGAAGCCTGTGAATGCTACTCTTTGCGACACTTGCCACAAATCCGTTCGTCCCAACAGTGAAGCTGAATTCGTGAACGACCAGCGGCGGTAGCAGGATCGCGACGCCGGGTTCAAGCTTACCGTTCTGGCCGTCGATCCGGGTGTTCCCGCCGCCGGACTCGATCAGCAGAAACTGAAACATGTCGTGATGCCGGTGCGGTTGGATCGTCCAGTCGTAGATCGAACTGCGAGTCTTGATGGTTTCAATATGCAACGCGTCCGGGAAGCGGTCGTCACGACGCTCACCGTAGAGCCAATAGGCGGGTACCGGGGGGGCCGACATGTTCAGAAGCCTCGTGTTCGATCTGTCCAAGACCTTGCGCGAATGCTCCATTGTGCTCAAGGCGGCATCCTATGCAAGTTGGATGTGTCGAATGGATCGATAGACAGGAGGTAGGTGCTTCATGCGAACGCAGGTTGCCATCGTCGGCGCGGGCCCTTCGGGTCTGCTGCTGGGTCAGCTCCTGACCAATGCTGGCATCGACAATGTGATCGTCGAGCGCCGCAGCGCGGATTACGTGCTCGGGAGGGTTCGCGCTGGTATTCTCGAGCAGGGCACGGTCGAGTTGCTCGACGAGGCGGGGGTCGGAAGCCGCCTGCGGGAAGTGGGCCTGGTTCATGACGGCTTCACGATCTCGTTCGGTTCGGCTTCCCACCGTATCGACCTGAAAAGCCTGACGGGCGGACGGACCGTGACGGTGTACGGCCAGACGGAGGTCACACACGATCTGATGGAAGCGCGCAGGCGCGCTGGAGCGTTGACCCTCTACGAAGCCAAGGATGTTGAACTGCATGGTTTCGACGGGATGTCGCCGCGGGTGAGTTTCCGTACGGAGGGCGCAAGTAGGGAAATCCGCTGCGACTTCATCGTGGGTTGCGACGGCTTCCACGGCGTGTCGCGCCGATCCGTTCCGGTCGACGCGAAACGCGAGTTCGAGCGCGTCTATCCGTTCGGCTGGCTGGGTTTGTTGACGGACCGGCCACCTCCTTCGCACGAACTTGTGTATGCCAGCGGCGACAGGGGTTTCGCTCTTTGCTCGATGCGCTCTCCGACGCGTAGTCGCTACTACGTCCAGGTGCCTGCGGATGAAGTCGTCGAGAGCTGGACGGACGGGAAATTCTTTGACGAGTTGCGCAGCCGGCTTCCGGCCGATGTAGCGGCAGCGGTCGTTCCAGGACCCTCGATCGAGAAGAGCATCGCGCCCTTGCGGAGCTTTGTCGTAGAGCCGATGCGGTTCGGCCGGCTGTTTCTGGCCGGGGATGCCGGCCATATCGTGCCACCGACCGGTGCAAAGGGTCTCAATCTCGCCGCCAGCGATGTCCGCTATCTCTTCGATGCACTTCGCGAGCGCTACCGCGACGGAACCGACCGCGGACTGGATGCCTATTCCGAGCGAGCCTTGGCACGCATATGGAAGGCCGAGCGCTTCTCCTGGTGGATGACCGGGCTGCTGCACCGCTTCCCCGACGAAGGTGAGTTTGGCGAGCGGATCCGCCGGGCGGAGTTCTCGTATATCACTCAATCCAGGAATGCTGCGGCGTCGCTTGCCGAAAATTACGTTGGCTTGCCGTACTGACCGGAACGTGCGTCAGGATCCCCGCATTCCATCGGCGAATGGGTCTTCCGGATCGCGCAGCAATGTCGCCTCGGCGACGACATAGGCGCGACCCCTGATGCGCGGAATGATTCGACCGTCGTCCCCCGGTCGGTAGCGGGCGGAGAAGCGGCTACCGACGATACTTTCCTGGGTCCAGACCGCACCCGGTGCGAGTATACCGTCGGCTGCGAGGCAGGCGAGCTTCGCGCTCGTCCCCGTGCCGCACGGAGAACGGTCATAGGCGCCGCCCGGACACATGACGAAGTTCCGGCTATCGGACTTCGGGTCGGCGGGCGGACCGAAGAACTCGATATGGTCGATCTTCGCGCCATCAGTCCCGGTGATGCCTGCGTCGGCGAGCGCCTTCGACACGGCGTCAGCTGCACGACCCAGGTCGGCAATTCGCGACATGGTCAGCGTGAGCGGTGATCTCCCGACAAGGAAGAACCAGTTGCCGCCCCAAGCGATGTCGCCGATGACGGTGCCGAGACCGTCGACTGCAACGGCGACGTCCTTGCGGTGGCGATAACTGGGTACGTTCTCTATTTCGACTTCGTTGCGGCCGAGGAGATCGACGGAAACTTCTCCGACGGGCGTTTCGAACCGGTGCGTTCCAGGACCGATCCGACCCATATGCGCGAGCGTGACGGCGGCCCCGATCATGCCGTGACCGCACATGCCGAGATAGCCGACATTGTTGAAGAAGATGAGGCCGGCGGCACAGCTACGGTCCACCGGTTCGCACAGCAGCGCGCCGACGACGGCGTCGTTGCCGCGCGGCTCGTTGACGGCGAAGCTGCGGACAGCATCGAACTCGGCGGCGAAGCGTTCGCGGCGTGATGCGAGCGGACCATTGCCGAGATCCGGACCGCCTTCGACGATCAGTCGGGTCGGCTCCCCTTCGGTGTGCGAGTCGATAACGCGCATGTCGAGATGTCCTTATGCGAAGCGCCGGAGGTTGAAGGGGCTGAGCGGAACACCCGGCATGTCGCCGCGGGCAAGGACGGCGACGAGTTCGCCCGTCGCCGCCGCGAGCGTAACGCCCAGATGCTGATGGCCGAAAGCGTAGATCAGGTTGGATGCCGCCTGCGAGCGGCCGATGGCTGGAAGATAGTCGGGCAGGGTAGGGCGCGCACCTGTCCAGCGTGCACGGCCGTCGGACAACGGCAGGCCGAGCGCGTCGGCATGATGGTCGAGCCGGTCCCATTTGCGCGTGTCGGGCGGCGCCGTGACGGACGCAAACTCGGTAAAGCCCGCAAGCCGCAGCGTCTTCGAAAACCGCGTGAGGATGACTGAGCGGTCCTCGAAGGCGACCGGAGGCAGGTCGGTGGGCCAGCCATCGATCCCATCCGCAGTCTCGACATGGTAGCCACGCTCGGCGATCAGAGGTACCGGGCCTTCGAGCGGGCGCAGAAGATCGGCCGACCCGATGCCGGCCGCGACCACGACAAGGTCGGCGACAAGGCGCGTGCCGTCCGAAAGGCGCAGTGCTGCCCGCCCGCTTTCGATCTCGAAGGCTGCAGCGCGCGCCGTCCGGATCGTGCCGCCGGTGGCGCGGAACGCGGCCGAAATCCCATCGCGCAGGGCGGGAATGTCGACGACCTGGCCCGTGTTCGAGAAGCGAAGTGCACCTGCAGGCACTCCGGCGAACAAAGCACGCAATTGACCCAGTTCATCGTCGGACGCGTCCCGCGCGGATGCATCGCCAAGATCGGCGTCGAGCCACGCGCTTCGCCCTTTTTCATGGCTGGCTGCACTTTCCCACACGACGAAATGGCCGTCGGAGCGGATGAGCGCGCTCGTGCCTGTTTCGGCCGTCAGGCGACGCCAGGCGGGCATCGCCAGCGCCAGGAGTGACTTGAGCGCGACTTTCGCCCGCGCGAAGCGCGCAGGCGCCGACGCGGCGACCAGACGAAGCCCGAAAGGCAGCCATGCCGCTGCATCGCGAAGATGCAGTCCGACCGGACCGCCGCAGGCGAAGAGGCGGCGGGGAAGGGAGCGCAGCGTCGCGAGCGAGGCGAGCGGCTCGGTCTGTTCGATCGCGAGATGGCCGGCATTGCCCCAGGATGCTGCCAATCGGGCATCACCGGGGTCGATTTGCTCGGTACGCCAGCCGTCGCGTGCGAGACGCCAGGCACAGGCTGCGCCGACGAATCCGCCGCCTATGACGATCGCATTACGTCCCGATCCGGCCGGTGCACTCACGGGCCTGTCGGCTTCCAGTTCGCGTACCATGCCTTGAAGCGCTTCCAGCTCGTCTCGGCGTAGTGGCGCTGGCTGGCGGACAGCGCGTCCGTGCCGATGAAATGCAGCGCATATTCGGGATGTCCGGCCAGCACCATCATGTGCTTGTAGTAGAGAACCAGATCGGCGCCTTCGTCGAAGGTCGACAGCACGTGCAGTGCACGGTCGAGTTCCAGGGCGCGGCGCTCGGCGATCGGGTCGCCTTCGGCGGCCGTGCGGCACAGCGCGACGAGATGCAGGACCTCGGCGGGAAGCGCATTGCCGATGCCGGTGATGGCGCCGATCGCCCCGCAATTCACGAAGCCATGGAATACCTGTGTATCGACGCCGACCATCAGCGTCAGAGACGGGTCGCGGCCTGTGATGTGTTCGGCGGCGTAGGTCAATGCGCTGGCCCCGCCGAACTCCTTGAAGCCTACGAGATGGGCATGGCGTGCGCGCAACTCGAAGAACAGGTCCGCCTTGGTCTCGTAACCGTAGTAGGGGCTGTTGTAGATGACAGACGGCAGGTCGACAGCGGCCTCGAGTACGCCTTCAAAATGGGCGCGCTGTGCCGCCACGGACGAGCCGCGCGACAGCACGCGCGGAATGACCATCAGGCCGGATGCGCCGACCTTCTTCGCGTGAGCGGCAAACGCAGCCGCGCGGGCAGGGCTCTGGGCGCCCGTGCCGACGATGACCGGTACGCCGGACGCAACCAGACGCTCGACTCCCTGCATGCGCGCCTCGTCGCTCAGCAGCGGCCAGTCACCCATCGAGCCGCAATAGACGACCGCGCTCATGCCGGACGCGATCATGTGCTTTCCGGTACGCACGAGCGCGTCGAAATCGGGCTCGCGCGCCTTCGTGCAGGGCGTCATCAGGGCGGGGATGGTGCCGTGGAAAACGTCCGTCTTCATTGGGGTGGGCCTTCCTGCAGTCGGGGACCAAGCGGTATGCCGAATCTTCCAAAACGTACATTGTATAAAATGTACAAGTCAATGGCCGCGTCGCCCGCTCCCGGCTATACTGCGCCACATGTCGACCTCGATTGCCTATCGTACCTTGTCGGCCGCGATCGCGGACCGAATCCGCACCGCGATCCTTGGTGGGGTACAGGAGGCGGGGACTCAACTTCGGCAGGATGCGCTTGCAGCCGAGTTCGGCGTCAGCCGGATTCCAGTGCGAGAGGCGCTATTCCAGCTTGAAGCTGAAGGTCTGGTCGAGATCGTTCCGCACAAGGGTGCCATCGTCACGGGCCTGTCGATGGACGAGATCGATGACGTGTTCGACCTTCGTGTCGTGCTCGAGGGCCGGCTTCTTGCCGACGCAGTTCCGCGCATGGCGGCAGCTGATTTCGAGCGTGCCGACACTACCCGGATCGCATTTGATGCGGCGATCGAATCCGGCGAGATCGCTAGACTGGGGAAACTCAACGCGGATTTCCATATGGCGCTCTACGCGGCATCGCGACTGCCCAAAACCATGTCGATCGTTGCAGGCCTACTCCAAACCAGCGAACGCTATACGCGATTGCAGCTTTCATCGACGCGAGCGCTTGCCAAGGCCGGCCGCGAGCATCGTGAACTCCTCGCCCTGTGTCGAAAGGGCGATGCGCGGTCGGCAGGCGAAAAGTTGGCAAAGCATATCGACGGCGTGCGTGCCGACCTTGCAGCGGTGCTGCGGAAGACACTTGGGGATCAAGGAACCACGAGATGAAAATCGAACGCGTGGTCGTGCATGCCTGCCGGGTTCCGCCGGCCTCGCCGTGGGAAGACGCGACCAACCGTGTGGACGGCCTCGAACTGATCTTCGTCGAGATCGAGACGGATACCGGCCTGAAAGGGACCGGCATCAGCTACACGGTCGATATCGGCGGTACGGCAATCAAGGCGTTAATCGAGGACTATCTCGTCAACCTCGCGATCGGCATGGATCCGCTCGACTACGAGCGGATATGGAACCGGCTCAACCGGCAGTCGCGCCGCCTCGGGCTCGGCGTCAACTCGATGGCCATCGCCGCGATCGACATCGCCGTCTGGGATGTGATCGGCAAGCACTGCGGGCAGCCGCTTTATCGGTTGCTGGGTGGTGCTCGCGGCTCGATCCCTTCTTATATCAGCGAAATCAACCTGAGCGCTTCCGATACGGTCGACGATCTCGTCCGCCGGATCGACGATTATGTCGCCCGCGGCTATCGGGCAGTGAAGATTAAGATCGGCCACGACGAACCCGAGATCGACGTGGAGCGCATCTCGAAGGTGAAGGAACGTCTCGGCCGGGGTGCAAAGCTCTTCGTCGATCTGAACCAGAAATGGACGGCCGCCGAGGCGATTTCGAAGGCCACGCGGCTCGATGCATTCGATCTCGGCTGGATCGAGGAACCGATCCTCTATCACGACATTGCCGGGCACGCGGCACTGAGGCGCGCGATCCACACGCCGATAGCACTGGGTGAAAGCCTCTATTGCCGCCAGCAGTTCCAGCAGTATCTCGATGCCGACGCGATCGACATCGTGCAGGCGGATGTCGCCTTCGTCGGCGGCATCACCGAATGGCTCAAGATCGCGCATCTGGCGAGCGCTTTCGGCCGCCCCGTCGCCCCGCATTTCATGATGGAACTGTCGGTCCACCTGCTGTGCGGCGTGCAGAACGCCTTCATGCTCGAGAACGTCGTCGGCGGCAGCCTGACCGAGCTTGGCCTGCTCGAGGAGCCGATCGTCGTCGAGGGCGGGGTCGGCAGGCCGCCGGGCCGGCCGGGCCACGGCATCGTGGTTGACTGGAAGGCCGTGAAGGCAAAGGCACTGACGCCCGAACTTGCACGGTCGAAGTTTTCGGGTGGCAGTAAATAGACGGTGGAAGTCCACTAGGGAAGATTGTCGCGCACGAAGATGTCGATCCGGATTGTTTCCTGATCGCTCAGGATCGAATCGCCGCCGCAGTGCGCGAGCAGGACCCGGCCCGCCGACCGTGCCTCATGGCCCGCATTCTGGCTGATAAGCGTATCGAGGGTTCCTTCCACGATGAAGCGCCGCGTGTGCGGCGTCAGTTCGTGGCCGATCCAGACGATGTCGCGCGAGCGGCCGGATTTCTCGAGCGCTGACGCAATGCCGCGGTTGCCCGCGCCGACATTGTAGAGGCCGATCAGGTCGGGATGCTCGGCGAGTAGTGCAGCCGTCATGGGCAGCGTGAGTGCGCTGTCGTCGCGTCCTTCGAGTGCGGGCAGGACCGTCAGATTCGGGTGTTCGCCCGAAAGCACCTGGTTGAAGCCGAACTGGCGCTCGGCGTGGTCGCGCAGCGCAAGTGACCCGGCCACGACGCCGATCTTGCCAGCCCGGCCGCGCAGATACTTGCCCATCAGCGTGCCCGCCGTACGGCCCGCTGCCGGATTGTCGATGCCGACGTAATGCAGGCGCCGCGATGCCGGCACGTCGGAGACAAGCGTGACCACCGCGACGCCGCGCGCGGCAAGGTCGTCGATCGCGATACGGACGCGCGGGTGGTCGAGTGCGACGACCGCGACGCCGTCATAGACCGGCGGGAGCCCTTCGAGTGCACGCCCCAGCGCCTCGGGATCGAACACATCGACGCGGTGCATGTCGATGAAAGCCCGTTGTGCAGCGAGAAGGGGAGTCGAAAGGCGGACCTGCTCGGCGAGATCGGCCATAAAGGTGTTGTCGCCGACGGGCAGGATGAAGGCGAACCGGTAGCTGCGGTTGCGGGCGAGCTTCGCGGCGGCGAGATCGGGCCGGTAGCCGAGCTTCGCGACCGCCTCTTCGACGCGTGCGACGGTCTTGTCGCGCACGCCCGGTCGCTTGTTGACGACGCGGTCGGCCGTCGCCAGCGAAACGCCAGCCTCGCGCGCGACGTCCTCGAGCGTGATCTTTCCGGTAACGATGGTCGCCGGCATTCTCACGTGCGTGCGGCCCACGCCATGCCGCGCGTCATGATCTGCTTCATCTCGGGAATGTCGAGCTCGTAGGCACGATGGCCGAGTGTGCAGTAGAAGACGCGACCCTTGCCGTAGATCTTCTTCCAGACGACCGGCATGACGACGCCTTCGACCCACGGGGCATGCTCGCCAGAGAACTTCGTCGTCGCAAGCACCTCGATGCCCGGATCGACGTGCATGTAGTAATGCTCCGACCGGTAGTCGAAATCCGTGAGGCCCTTCATGACCGGATCGTCGGGCTTCGTGACGTTGACGCGGAAATCGATGATGTTCCCGGGGTGGGCCACCCACTGGCCACCGCACATGAACTGGTACTCGACCGAATCCCGGAACGCGTCGCACATGCCGCCGTGGTGGCCGGCGAGCCCGACGCCGCCTTGGACCGCCGCACACAGATTCAGCGCCTCGGCCTTCTCGATCTTCGACATCGTGTAGATCGGCACGATCAGCGACAGATCATGTATGGCCGGATCGGCGAAGGCCGCCGTCGTCGTCTCGACGCGGACATCGTAGCCCGCGGCGGTCAGCCACGTGCGGTAGATCGAAGCGCAGAGATCGGGGTCATGGCCGTTCCAGCCGCCCCAGACGATCATCGCGCTTGGTTTCTTCTGTGCCATGTCCGCTACTCCAACTTGCCGCCCGAGAGACCGGCCGCAAGGGCTGCCGGACGCTCGACCGTACTCTCGATCTTGACCCTGCGCCCCTCGTCGGAGGACTTCTGGAACGCTTCCATAACCTCAAGCACGTGGAATGCCAACGCTCCGTTCGCGCGGTGCGGCCAGCCGGCGCGCAGGCCCGTCGCCATGTCGGCAAGGCCGATCGAACGGAACTCGCCGTCGGTATAGCCATGTGTCAGCGGCTTGGATTCCCAGTCGCCGCCGGTCATCGCGACGCTGACTTCACCGCCGAACCGGTTGGGGTCGGGCACGAGCATGGCGCCCTTATCGCCGTAGATCTCGATTGGTGTGTGCCTGTGTTTGGGGACGTCGAAGCTCATCGCGATCGAGATAACGGCGCCGCTGTGGAACTCGAGCATTCCCGCCACGTGGGTCGATACCTCGACCGGCATCATCGTGCCCTTCAGGGGCTCGCTCGTGATCATGCGCTGCTGGCGCGGCCGGGCGGTCGAACCCATCACGCTGGCGACTGGCCCGAGTAGTTGGACGAGGTCCGTGATGTAGTAGGGGCCCATGTCGAGCATCGGGCCGCCACCGCGCAGATAGTAGAAGCCCGGTGCCGGGTGCCAGCGTTCGTGGCCCGGGCACATGAAGAAGGCGCTTCCGGCGACCGGCGTGCCGATGGCACCTTGGTCGATCAATGCGCGGGCGGTCTGATGGCCGCCACCCAGGAACGTGTCGGGTGCGCAGCCGACGCGCAGCCCCTTCTCGTTGGCAAGGTCCATGACCTTGCGCGCTTCGGTCAGGTTCACGCCGAGCGGCTTTTCCGAATAGACGTGCTTGCCTGCCTTGAGCGCCACGAGGTCGATGTCGGTGTGCGCGAGCGGCACTGTCAGGTTCAGGACGATCTCGATGTCGTCGCGCTTGAGCATCTGGTCGACGCGCATGACCGGCAGGCCGAACTCGGCACCACGCTTCTCGGCCGCCTCCGTGCGCATGTCGGCCACGCCCCGGATCTCGAGGATCGGGAAGTTCTTCGATGCCTTGATATAAGCGGCGCTGATCACGCCGCACCCGATGATTCCGATACCGACCTTCTGCACGAATCAGCTCCGTCGTTTGGGCAAAGCCCGTTTCAACCCTTCACGGCACCGGCCGTCAGGCCGGCAACGATATGCTTCTGCGCGAAAACGAAAAGCAGGAACGTCGGCAGGATCGTCAGCGTGATGAACGCGAGGATCAGGTGCCAGTCGGATGTGTACTCGCCCTGATAGACCATGATGCCGAGCGGCCACGGATACATCGAATCACTGTTCAGCATGACGAGCGGGACGAGATAGGCGTTCCAACTGTGGACGAACGTGATCGTCCCGACGGTCGCCAAAATGGGGCGCGACAGCGGCAGGGTCACGAAGCGGAAGAACTTGGGATATGTGCAGCCGTCGACCAATGCCGCTTCGAGTAACTCGGCCGGCAGGTCCTTGAAGAAGCGGCGGAACAGCAGGATGCTCATCGCCAGCGCGAAGGCCACCTGCGGCAGCACGACGCCGAAATAGGTGTCGAGCAGGCCGAGATCGCGCACCTTGATGAACAGTGGCAGGATCGCAGTTGCTGCCGGGAAAAGCAGGCCCATCGTGAAGTAGTTGAGCAGCATGGTGCTGCCGAAGAAGCGCAGATGCGCGAACACGAAGGCCGCCATCGACGCCACGATCAGTGCCAGCGCCGACGTCATCGTCGAGATGGCAAAGGAGTTCCCAAGCATCCGCCAGTAGCGTTTCGACATCAGGATGTCGGCGTAGTTCTCCCATTCCCAAACCCGCGGCAAGCCGAACGGATTCGTGCGCAGTTCGCCGAGCGATTTGAAGCCGCCGAGAACGGTGGCGAGAAGCGGAACGGCCACGAACGTGGCGACGAAGGTCAGGAACAGGACGCGGTAGAGCGTCGCGAGTTCGGGCGGCCGGCGGCCGATGCGGACGGCTTCACTCATCGCGCATGAACCAGCGCTTATAGGTGACAGCGAAAGTGGCGCAGATCACGAACAGGATGACACCGATGGCGCTGCCATACCCAATGCGCATGCGCGTAACGCCGTGCGAATAGAGGAAACTGACCATCGTCTGCGAGGAATCGGCTGGGCCGCCGCGTGTCAGCGGCATGACGAGGTCGAAGAGCTGCAACGAGCCGACGACGGCGAAGAAGATCGACAGTCGTATCGTGGGATAGAGCAGAGGGATCGAGATGTACCTCAGCGCCTGCCAGCGCGACGCGCCGTCGATGCGTGCGGCCTCGATCAGGTTACGATCCTGCCCCTGCAGGGCGGCGATGAAGAGCATCATGTGGAAGCCGAAATACTTCCACACGACGACGATGAGGATCGCCAGCATCGAAGTCTGCGTG
Source organism: Tagaea sp. (assembly GCA_965279565.1). GTDB lineage: Bacteria > Pseudomonadota > Alphaproteobacteria > CACIAM-22H2 > CACIAM-22H2 > Tagaea. The sequence continues at coordinate 2,989,670 of OZ257249.1, forward strand.
CTGGCAAGCAGATGGGGCGCTTCGGCATCGAACATCCGGTAAATCGATGCCAAAAGGCCGTAGTCGCCGTCATAAACGAAGCTAAAGATCAGGCCGGTCGCAACCTCGGCGAGGACGTAGGGTAGGAAGAACAGCATGCGCAGCGCCACGGCACCGCGGAATTTTTCGGCGAGCATCAGTGCCAACGTCAGCGCCAGCGGCAGCTGGATCAGCAGTGACACGACGATGATCAGCACGTTGTTGCGCAACGCCAGACCGAAGGCGCGCGTCTCGAACACGAAGCGGTAATTGTCGAAGCCGACCCAGTTCGTCGGCGTGCCGAAGCCATTCCAGTTGTAGTTGCCGTACCAGGCCGCCTCGACGATCGGCAACACGACGAACAGCGTGAACAGGAGGATTGCGGGTGGAAGGAACAGGACGACCGCAGTCATCTGTCCGGCGCCCGTCTGGCGGCGGGCGGACGAGGCTAGCATCGCTTGCTATCTCCGTCGGTTGCGGGGAAGCGCAATTGCATGCAGCACTTCCCCGCGTCCGGCACGAGTCTCAGTTACCCTGCTTCCAGGCGTCCTGCACGGCCTTTGCGACCTGTCGCGGCGTCATGCTGCCGCCGGCGAGTTCGGCCGTGGCGTCGTTGACGACGCGGCCGACCGACGGCCCAAGATCCTGGTCGTAGAAGTTCTGATGGTAGCCCGAGCGCGCTAGGTTCTGCGCGATGTTGCGCATGAACGCGTTGTTGATGCCGGCATCCGCTCCCTTGACCACGGGGATCAGGAAGTTGGCGCCCGCGAGCCGCATCTGCACGTCCTTCGAGACGAAGTGCTTGATGAAGTCAAGTGCGGCCTTGGGTGCACCGCGCGTAAGCAGCCAGCCATTGATGCCGCCAAGCGTGTCGCTCGCGGCACCCTTTCCGCCCGGAACGGACGGGAAGTCGAACCAGCCGAGCTTGTCGTCGGTGATTCCAACCTTGTCGGCCGCCAGCGCCTTCTGCTGGTGGTAGACGGTGCTGATCACCAGCGACATCGCGGCCTTGCCGTCGCCGAAGAAGCCGGTCGACTGGGGGTTCTTGAAGCCCAGGAAGCCGTTCTGGAACGGCTGCAGGTCGACGAGCTGCTTCATGTAATCGCCGGCCTTCTGGAAGGTCTCACCCTCGAAGCCGCCGTCCTTGCCCTGCAGTGCCGCGTCGAACGCCGCCTTGCCACCGATACGCACGGCGAGGTTCGTCCAGTAGAAGTGGAGGGGCCACTTGTCGCCGCCGCCGACGGTGATCGGCGTGACGCCGGCCGCCTTGAGCTTGCGCACCGCGCCGAGCAGGTCATCCCAAGTTTTGATCGCCGAACCGTCGACACCGCCCTTGGCCATCAGGTCCTTGTTGTAGAGGAAGCCGACCTGCGACTGCGCGTGCGGCAGGCCATAGGTCTTGCCGCCGACAGTGAAGGCGGCGAGTGCCGCCGGCGAGATCGTGTCGCGGACGTCACCGATCTGGCCGGAAATGTCCTGCAGGACGCCGGCCTCGACCTGTGCCTTCAGCACGCCGCCGGCCCACGAGTAGATGATATGCGGGCGGTCGTTCGACTGGAGCAGCGTGGGCAGCTTGGCCTTGTAGGACTCGTTTTCGAGGAACTGCATCTCGACCTTGGTGCCCGGGTTCTTTGCCTCGAACTCGCGCGCGACTTCCTCCCAGATCTTGATCTGGGCCGGATTGACCTCGAGATGGAGCCATTTGACCGTCGTCTGGGCCAGCGAAGCGCCGGCCGAAAACGACAGTGCGACGGCTGCCAGCAGCGACCGATTCAATGCGTTCATTGCGATCCTCCCCATGCCGGCATTCAAAGGCCGGACGTGGCAGGAACAGTGCCTGTCAATTTCGAGGTACGCAACTCAAATTTTGATATATACACTTCAAGTGAAATGAAGGCTCCGGGGGGAGAACGCTAAATGGTTGCGATATATCCGGATCTGGCTGGCCAGGTCGTGCTGGTGACGGGCGGTGCTTCCGGCATCGGCGAAGCGATCGTGCGCCGGTTCGCCGAGCAGAAGGCGAAGGTCGCGTTCCTGGACGTGAAGAAAGCCGAGGGCGAACGGCTGGCGAGGGAACTGTCAGTGCGCTTTGCCGCCGTCGACCTGACCGATACACGCGCCATGCAGGCGGAGATCGGAGAGATCGGCCGTGTACTCGGACCGGTGCGCATCCTGATCAACAATGCCGCGCACGACGAACGACACGCGACCGAAAGCGTGACGCCCGAATATTGGGACGAGCGGATCGCAGTCAATCTGAAGCACCAGTTCTTCGCGGCGCAGGCGGTGTTGCCGGGCATGAAGGCCGGTGGCGGCGGCTCGATCGTCAATTTCGGTTCGACGTCGTGGATGGTCGGGCAGGGCGGCATGGCGGCCTATACGGCCAGCAAATCCGCCGTGCTGGGGCTCACCCGTTCGCTGGCGCGCGACTACGGGAAGTTCAACATCCGGGTCAACGCAATCGCGCCCGGCTGGATCATGACAGAGCGCCAGATCGAGAAATGGCTGACGCCAGAGTCCGAAGCCGAGCTCATGTCGCGCCAGTGCCTCAAACGCCGCCTGCAGCCGGATGAAATCGCGCGGTTCGCGCTGTTCCTTGCTTCGGAAGAAGCGTCAGCCTGCACGAACCAGCACTATATCGTCGACGGCGGCTGGGTCTGAGTTCGGATCGCGGCGGCGAATTTCTCGGCGATCATCAGCACTGGAATGTTGAGATTCGCGCGCGGCGCCGTCGGCATCACGGATGCATCGACGACGCGAAGCCCTGCAAGGCCATGCACCCGCGCACTTGCCGGGTCGACGACAGCGTCGCGATCCGTCTGCGATCCCATCCGACAGGTGCCGCAGGCATGCCACTGTCCGAACGCCTTCGAGCGCACATAGGCTTCGAGCGCGTCAGGATCGGCGACGATCTCCGGTAGCGTCCGGCCGCCAGATATGAACCTGTCGAAAAGGAATTTCCGCACCGGCGGAAGCGCATCGATCGCAAGGGCGGCAGGTGCGGTCAGCAGGAGATTGCGCAGGTTCTGCCTGCCAAGCGCGCGGGCGAAGCCGGAGTAGCTCGAGGGCGATGGATGTTCGACAAGTCTGGCGAGCGGCGAGGCGTCCATCACGCGTGCCATGAAGCGCACGCTGTCGATCAGGCGCGCGGCGTCGCGCGGATCTGCGAGGAAGTTGAACTCGGCGAGTGGCCCGACCGAAGGATCGGGTGCGCGCAGCGAAACCGTGCCGCGCGAATGCACCTTGTTTAGCCACGAGACGAGCGACCCGATGCGCGGCCCCAGCGGGTGCCATGCAGATTTCGCGACAACCATCATGTACATGTCTGATGGCGGACAGTCCGGATGGCCCGAGCTGTAGCGCAGCGAAAGATGGATGTGCCGGCGCGTGGCCTTCAGCCGAGCTCGCGGTTTCAGGTAGGCGGAGACGGATATGCCGGGATGCTCCTGCAGGTTCCGTCCGATGCCGGGAAGGTCGGCGACGACCGGAACGCCCATGCGTATCGCTGCATCGCCCGGCCCGATGCCGGCGCGCAGCAGGATCGTCGGCGTATGGATGGCGCCGGCCGACAGGATCGTCTCGGCCGCTTCGATGCGCGCCTTACGACCATGCTTTGCGACCTCGATCCCGCGGATGCGCCGTCCGTCTGCGATCAGCCCGATGACGCTAGCTTCCGTGAGGATCGCGAGATTCGGCCGTCTGCGGACTTCCGTGCCGAGATAGGCCATTGCGGCGGAAACACGGTGCGTTCCGTCGTTCGAAAGAGTCTGTGCGAAGTATCCGTCGCCGAAGTTACCGTTCTGGTCGCGGATGTCGGAAAAGCCGAGCGTCTCGAGCGCTTGCGCCGCGGCCGTCGAGTAGAGCGGCCATTTCCCGCGCGGGATGCGATGGATCGGGATCGGGCCGTCGGCGCCGTGCAGCGGACCGGAGAAATCGAGATCGCGCTCCAGCTTCCGGAAATAGGGCAGGACTTCGTGCCAGTTCCAGCCCGCCGCTCCCAGGCTGGCCCATTCGTCGTAATCGTCGGGTGTTCCGCGATTGGCGACTTGCCCGTTGATCGATGAACCGCCGCCCACCAGCTTCGCCTGCTCGTAGTGGCGCGGAGCGGGCCGTTCGGGCGCGTTGTGGCCGACCGGAATGAAGTGAGCAGCGATGTCGCTCCAATGGTTGGTCGGATCGAACGCGGCGCGGCCGGGATACATGTCGCGGATGGCCGATCCTTCCTGCCCCGGAAGAACGTCGCGACCCGCCTCGACCATCAGGATGCGGCGCGCCGGGTTCTCCGACAGGCGGCTGGCGAGTACGCATCCCGCACTGCCGCCGCCGACGACGATGAAGTCCCAGCGGCCATCCTCGATCTCGTCCATTCCACTATCCCTTGACGGCGCCCTTGGTCAGGCCCGAGACGATGTGCCTGCCGAGGAACGCGAACGCGATCAGGATCGGGACGATCGCAAGCGTGGCCGAGGCCGTCAGCGGCCCCCATTCGCGCCCGAAGAAACCGATGAAGCTGTAGATCATCGGCTGCACGGGCTTGAGGTCGGGTGCGTCAACCATCACCGAGCCAGCGACGAACTCGTTCCAAGTGCCGACGAAGGCGAGCACTCCGGCAGCACCCAGCGCCGGGCGCGACAGCGGCAGCATTACATGGCGAAGGATATCGGCATGCGTGCCACCATCGACAATCGCCGCCTCGTCGAGCTCGCGCGGGATACCTTCGATCACGCCTTTGACGATCCAGATCGCCATCGGAAGCTGGTGTGCGGTGTAGATGAGCGGTAGCACGAACCACGTGTTCGTCAGGCCGATCTGGACGAAATAGACGTAGTTCGGGATCAGCAGCGCGGCCGCCCCAAGCGACAGCGGAATACTGGCGACGACCAGCATGAAAAGCGTCTGGCGGAACGGAAACTCGAACCGGTCGAACGCGTAGGCGGCGGGCAGGGCCAACGCCAGCGTCGCCGCGACGGTGACGGCCGCATAGAACACGCTTGCACCCATGCTGCCCAGGAAACCGCTGGCAATCACGCGTTCGTAATGTTCGAGCGTCGGCGTGAATCCGAAGAAGGTCGGCGGGAAGCGGAACAGGTCGGCGTCGCCCTTGAACGAAGTAAGAATGCCCCAGACGAGCGGCAGCAGGTTGGCGAGGACGAGCAGGCACAGCAACCCGGTCAACGCGGCGCGTGCGGTCCGGCCGATCTTCAGGCGGGAGACCGGGGCGGTCATGCGCGCCACCGCGACAGCTTCACATAGGCGAGCACAAGCAGGATGTTGCCTGCGAACATCACGAGGGCCAGGGCGGTCGCCGAACCCAGATCGAAGATCGCGAAGGCGCGTTCGTAGACGTCGATCGCCAGCACGCGCGTGGCGTCGCGCGGGCCGCCGCCAGTCAGGATCAGCGGTGTCTCGACCGTGTTGATGTTCGACAGCGTCAGCACAACCGCGGTCAGCAGCAGCGGCGTCTTCAGCAGCGGCAGCGTTATGCGCCGGAAGACCTGCCAGCCGCTCGCCCCATCGATGCGCGCGGCCTCCTCCAGTTCGCCGGGAATGCTCTTGAGGCCGGCGAGCAGCACGATGACCGCATAGCCGATGCGCTTCCACACCGAGACGACGACGAGCAGTCCCATTGCCCCGCCGGGCTCGGTCAGCAGCCCGCTGACCCCACCGGTGACCGTGCCGATCAGGTAGGCGGCGATGCCGATGTCGTTGACGAACACCCAGCGGAAAAGGAGGGTGGCGACAACCGTCGAGACGATCCACGGCACGATGACGATCGTCTGGACGATGAACCCGATGCGCGGCCGGAGCCTGTCGATCCACACTGCAAGCGCAAGCGCGATGACGATGGTCAGCACGACTGACAGGCCGGTGTGCAGGACCGTGCGGCCGAACGTGGCGGCGAGAGTCTCACCGTCGAAAAGGCGGCGGAAATTGTGGAGGCCGGCAAAGCCGGTCGGAGCACCGTACTCGATGCGCTGAAGGCTGAACCAGCCGGCATAGACGACCGGCGACAGCAGCACGAACCCCAGCAGCGCGAAGGCTGGGGCGAAGAGAAGGAAGGGCGTGCGCGTGTCCCGCATGCGTTTCTATCCGATGCGGTGCGCGCGCACGCCGTCGTTCTAGCGGTTGTTCTGCTGGTTGAAGCGCTTCTCGGCCGCGACGAGTGCTGCCATCGGATCGACATTGCCGACGATGACGTCCTGTGCCGCCTTGTTCAGCGCCTGACGATAGCCGCCCACGCCGTACTCGACCGAGGGGATCCACCCGTACTTCGCCACGCCGAGTGCGGACGTCGTCAGGTACGCGTTCGCGGGCAGGTCGGTGAAGGCCTTCATGCTCGCAAGCGTGGAGGGCGCACCCGGAAGCTGGCCGCCGACCTCGACCCACAGCTTGTCGGATTCGCCGGTCGACATGTATTCGAGGAACTTGCCGGCCATCGCCTTGTTCTTGCCGCCCGACCAGACGCCGACCGCCCAGCCCGCCATCACGGCCGGCGAATGCGGCTTGCCGTCGATGCCCGGCCAGATCATGAAGCCGACATTGTCGTTGCCGACCTTGGCCTGCATGGTCGAGATGCGCACGACCGCCCCGGTGAACATCGCGATGCGCCCGGCGGCGAACTGCTCGTAGAGGTCTTCCGCACTCCACGTCACGGCCTGGCGCGGCGTCACACCATGCACGGTGACCATGTCGGTCTGCAGCTTCAGCGCTTCGGCACCCGTCGCGTTGGCCCACTTGGCGCTGCCCTTGGGATCGAACAGGTCACCCTGGCGGGACAGCATCAGCGACGTCATCATCTGCGAGTCCGCGCGGTCCTCGCTGAACTGCTGGCCGAAGCCCCAGCGCGTGACGTTGCCCGATGCGTCCTTGACCGTCAGCTTCTTGGCTGCCTCGATGAAGGCGGGCCACGTCGTCAGCTTTGCAGGATCGACGCCCGCTTCCTTGAGGAAGTCGGTGCGGTAGATGACACCGTAGTAGTTGCGCGAGTGGAACAGGCAGTGGACCTTGTTGCCCTGCGCGCAGCGCGACCAGTATCCGTCCTTGCGTTCGTCGCGCGCGGCGGCCGGCCATTTGTTGACGAAAAGCTCGCCGAGATCGGCCAGCGAGCCGGTCTTTAGCGCGTCGCCGAGCAGGTCTGTCACGACCCAGACGATGTCGGGCGCGTTGCCTGCGCGGTGTGCGGCAAGGAACTTCGGCGTCATCTGGTCCCAGACCTGTGGCTCGACCGAGATCTTGACGCCCGGATTGGCGCTCTCGAATTTCCGGATCATCTCGGCGAGCGCCTTTTCGCGCGGCGCGTTGCCCGAGGGATTGAGGAACGTCCACATGCGGATCGTCTGCGCTTCGGCCGCGGTCGTGGCGAACCCTGCGGCGAGGGTCGCAAGGCCGAGCAGGGCACCTCTGAGCGTCTTAGAGAATTCCATGGTTTCCTCCCATTGCCGGATTTTCCGGTCCTTCGGTTCAGGTCTTTGCGGCAGCACGTTTGAATTCGAGATCGGCAAGCGCGCCGCCGAGTGAACGGCCGACATGCTTGGCCAGCACCGTGCGGCATTTCTCGACATCGCGGGATTTCAGCGCATCCACGATGGCGTGATGTTCGGCAGCGTCGTCTGTGAGGCGCGCGCGCCACGAGTCGATCCCGCGCTGCACCCAGGCCGCGATCAGCTGCTGCTGTATCGACCCGAAGACGGCGATCAGAAGCCGGTTGCCGCTGAGTTCGACGATCGTGCGGTGGAAGGCGGAATTCGTCTCGATATGTTCCTTGGTCGTCATGCGCGTGCCCAGCGTGTCGCGCCGGCGCTGCAGGGCTTCGAGCGACGCGAGATCAGCGTCGGCGAGATCGCCGGCGATCAGCCGCGCGATCACGCGTTCGGCCGCTGTCGTCTCGAGCCCGCAGCGGACCTGCCAGAGATCGGTCACCTGGTCTGCCGTCGGCGTCTTGATATGGTAACCGCGCCGCGGCGTGGCCTCGATCAGCCCCTCGCTGGAGAGCTGCATCAGCGCCTCGCGCACCGGTGTCTGGCTGACACCGAAGCGCTCGGCGAGTTCGTGCGGATAGAGGCGCGCTTCGTCGGCGAAATAGCCGAACAGGATCATCTCGAGGATCGTGCGCTTGAGCGTCGCGGTCAACGTCTCGCCGGGCAGGCCGACGAGTTCGCCCAGTTCGTCCGGTGCCTTGATCGACGCGACATCCATCTTCAGGCCGCACTCGACGCGATGGAGATCGAAAGGCGGTAGCTGTCCATCACGTCGAGCCGCGGATCGCCGCCATGGCCCGGGCCGATCGGCGTGAGGAGGGCGCCATCGACGAGGACGGGCTTCTGCTTGGGCATCTCGTCGCGCAGCGGGTTGAGCAGGCGGTTGGCTTCGTAGATTCCGAAGCCTTCCATCGCGCGGCAGGTATGAAGTGCCGCCGACACCGCGACGCAGGTTCCCACGCCGTGCGGCCCGAGCTTGATGCCGTGTTTCGCGCAGAGCCGGCCCAGCGCCATCATCCCGCTGACGCCGCCGGCGCGCGCGATGTTCGGCATCAGCACGTCGACAGCCTTGGCTTCGGCCAGTGCCGCGAAATCGTGCAGGGCGAACTCGTTTTCGCCGGCCGCGATCTGTGCCGTTGACTTGGCGCGCACGCGCGCAAGCGCCGCCGGATCGCCCGGCGGGATCGGCTCCTCGAACCAGGTGACCGAATGGCGCGACAGCTGTTTGCCCACTTCGATCGCGGTCGCTTCGTCGTAACCGCAATTGACGTCGAGCATCAGGCCGATGCCGGGGCCGATCGCGGCACGCACCGCTTCGATATGGTCGAGATCGATGCCGGCCCCGCGGCCGACCTTCAGCTTGATCGCCTTGTAGCCCTGCGCGACCAGCGCCTTCGCGGCGGCGGCCGACGCGTCGAGCGTTGGAAGGAAGGGGACGGGGCTTGCGTAGAGTTTCACGGGGCCCGGCGTGCCGCCGAGCAACTCGCACAGCGGCTTGCCGGCGAGCTTCGCCTTCAGGTCCCAGAGCGCCATGTCGATGGCGCTCATCGCCTCGGCGGGCATGCCGCGGCCATGGCCCATTGCGGCGAAATACTCGCTGTATTCCGCCAGCATCTGCGTGGGTTCGCCGATCGGCAGGCCGATCAGGCCGGGTGCGATGACCCGTTCGATCAGCATCGCGGTCGGGCCGGGGTGGGGCAGGCCGAAGGCTTCGCCGACACCGGTGGTGCCGTCCTCGGCGCGCACAAAGGCCAGCGTGGCGTATTGGCCGGCCCGTACGATTTTCCGGAAATGTGCAGCCGGACGAAGGAGTTGCGGTGGGACCTTGTCGATCCCGCCATACTGGCGGGCGAAGGTGGCTTCCAGCGGAACGACGTCGATGCGGGCGATTTTCATACACATAAATTATTTTTTATAAAATATAGAGTCAAGCTCGATATCGGGGCAGCGATCCGGCCACTGCATTCGCTGTAACGGTCGAATTGGCACTATCGTCGGGGCTTGAGATCTCCGGCAAAGGCGATACGCATCGATGACTTACAGCAATTCGGCCATGGCGGCCGAGACCGCCGAAATTCCCCGCGCTCTTGCGGATATCGCCGCCCGGCGCGCGTCGATCGCCGAACTGGCTGGCCGCCTTGACCAGCGCTCGGCACCGGTCGCCGTGCTCTGCGGGCGCGGCAGTTCCGGGCACGCGGCGACGCATCTGCGCTATCTCATCGAAACGCGCCTCGGAATCCCCGTGTCCTCCGCCGCACCGTCCGTTTCGACCGTATTCGGCGCCAGGCTCAAGCTTGCCGGCGCGCTGTTCATCGTCATCTCGCAGTCCGGGAAAAGCCCGGATCTGGTCGCGGCGACGAAGGCGGCAAGGGCGGCGGGCGCGCAGACGGTCGCGATCGTCAACGAGGCGGAATCGGCCGTCGCGCTGGCGGCCGAGCACGTGATCCCGCTGCAGGCCGGGCGCGAGAAATCGGTCGCCGCCACGAAGTCGGTCGCCGCGTCGATGTTCGCGGCTGCGGAACTCGTTGCGGCACTTGCCGACGATTCCCGACTCCGGAGCGCGCTTGACCGGATGCCGGATCGGACGGCATCCGCGTTGCACCTCGATTGGGGAAGCGTGAGCGAAGCGCTGTGCAACGCGCCATGCTTCTACGCAACCTCGCGTGGGTTCGGCCTCGGCCCCGTCCGCGAGATCGCCCTCAAATGTGCTGAAACGCTGAGATTGCCCGCACTCGCCTACAGTGCCGCGGAACTGCTTCACGGTCCACGCGCCGCGGTCACGAAGGAAACGCCGGTTCTCGCGTTGCGTCTGGACGACGCCACGGCAGGCGGGATCGATGCGCTGTCCCGCGATCTCCTTGCGTCGAAGGTTCCGCTGTTCCTTGCAGGCGGTACAGCGTCGAGTTTGCCCTGGATCGGCGACGACCATCCCGCGACCGACGCGATCGCGATGCTCGCACCTGCGTATCTGATGATCGAGCGGGCGGCGCGGATGATGGGATACGATCCCGACCGTCCGCCGCATCTGTCGAAAGTGACCGAGACCCTCTGACCGGCGGTTCAGACCGCGGAAGCGTCGAGAGCACCGGCATACGGCCGGACGGCGACCTGCGCTTCGAGATCGAGGATGGCGGCGCGAGTCGGAACGGTGCGCGCACCGCCGACATGCGAGACCGCGAATGCACCGCAGGCCGTGGCGCGGGCAAGGCACGTTGCCGGCGACGCGCCGTCGATCCATGCGTCGATGAATCCGGCGGCGAACGCGTCGCCGGCACCGGTGGCGTCGACGACGTCGGTGGCCAGTGCCTTCGACGCGAACTGCCGCGAGCCGTCCGACCAGATTGCTCCCAGCCGGCCCTGCTTCAGAACGACCGTCGGCCCGTTCGTGGCAAGCATCTGGAGGAGGGCGCCAGGCCGGTCGACCGGCAGCCCGGTCAGGGCGGCGGCCTCGGGCGCATTGGGGATCAACAGGTCGACCGCGCGCGCCAGCGCCAGCGCGCCCGGCAACCGGATCGCGGCGTCGTCCCATGCCACGTCGAGCGAGATCGTGATCGCGCATTCGCGCGCGACGTCGATCAGCCACCGCGCATCGAGCAGCGTGGCGAGTTCTGCGACGTGCAGATGCCGCACGCCGCCCCGGCGCAGGTGGCCGGCGAGGCTTTCCGGCACGGCCGGGCCCGCGCGGTGCGTGACGAAGGAGCGGTCGTCGCCGACCGCCAGCGCCACCGTCAGCTGGGGGCCGCCGTCGAAGCGTTCGAGCAGCGACAGTCCGACGCCAGATTTTTTCAGCTGCGGCTCGATCGTGCACGATACCGGATCGGTCCCGAGGGCGGCTGCAAGCTCAACTGTCCGGCCGAGACTGCGAAGGAAGGCGGCCGAGATCAGCGCGCCGCCGCCGGGCGTCACGACGACGGCATCGGCATAGTGCTCGCGCCCGATCTGCGGCATCGCCTTGAGGCCCGTCATCACGATATCGGCGTAGAGACGGCCGACGCAGACGATGGAGCCTTTCGTTTTCACGCCGGCAGTCCATGGCGGATTGCGCGCCCGCTCGCCGTCTCGAACAGATGGAGATTCGCGGGATCGGCGCCGAGCTGCACGCGGTCGCCCGGCCGGGGCAGGACGCGATCCGCGCATTTGGCGACGACTTCGTGCGGGCCCATCTGCCCGTAGATGAGCGCGTCGTGCCCCAGCGGCTCGACGACCTTGACCACGGCTTCGGCGCGAATCGGTGCGGTGGCACCATCGGACAGAACGCGCAGATCGTCCGGCCGGACGCCCACGGTGAGTTCGCCCGGGACCTGCGCCGGCAGCGCGAGCGTTGCCAGCCCGTCAATCTCGATGCGGCCGGCGACGTTCCGGGCCGCCAGCATGTTCATCGACGGCGATCCGATGAACCGCGCGACGAACATGTCGACCGGGCGCCTGTAGATCTCGTCGGGCATGCCCATCTGGAGGATCTCGCCATCCTTCATGATGACGATGCGGTCGGCGAGCGTCATCGCCTCGACCTGGTCGTGCGTCACGAACACGATCGTGCGGCCCAGCGTCTGGTGGAGTTTCTTGATCTCCAGACGCATCTGCGCGCGAAGCTGTGCGTCGAGATTTGAAAGGGGTTCGTCGAACAGGAACACGGCCGGATCGCGCACCATCGCACGCCCGATCGCCACGCGCTGGCGCTGGCCGCCGGACAGCTCGGAAGGACGGCGATGCATCAGATCGGTCAGGCCGAGCTTCCCGGCGATGTCGGCGACGCGCCGTTCCTTCTCGGCGGCCGGCATCGTCCGCGCGCGCAGGCCGAAGCCGATGTTCTTGGCCACCGTCATATGCGGATAGATCGCGTAGTTCTGGAAGACCATCGCGATGTCGCGGTCCTTCGGCTCGACGCGGTTGACGATCCGCCCGCCGATCGAGATGTCGCCTTCGGTGACGTCTTCCAGTCCAGCAATCATGCGCAGCGTCGTCGATTTGCCGCAACCCGACGGCCCGACCAGCACGACGAACTCGCCGCTCGTGACTGCAAGGTCGATGCTCTTGACGGCCTCCACCTTGCCGTAGCGCTTGACCACTTTCGTGAGGGTGATTTCGGCCATTCGACTGGTCCTATCCGCGTGCGGCAAGGCGGCTGAAGGCCGCGTCGAGCGCCTTCGCCTGTGCGTTCTCACGCGTTGCGATATCTTCGGCCTGCCGCGCGAAGGCGGCAGCTTGCGCGCGATAGCCGGCAAGGGCTTCGCGCATCGGTTCCGGCGCCGGGCCGCCGGAGCGCGTGCGCACGGCGACGAAATTCTCGGGCGACACGACGGTGCGGAAGCGCGCCTCGTCCATCTTCGCGGGCCGGCCGGCCGCATGCCGGAACGCCGCGGCAAACGGCGCATAGCCGGCGGTGGCAAGCGACGAGTTGGCTGCGACGACGGCGCGGGCGGTTGCGGCGGCGATTTCGTGCGCCTGCCGGAACGAAAGGCCTTCCTCGCGAACGACGCTGTCGGCGAGTTCGGTGATGGTTGCGCAGCTGCGATCGAGATTGGCCGACACGCGCGTGGCATCGATCCGCACCGCGCGGATCAGGCCCGCGAGCAGGTCGGTGGCGCGGCCGGCGTCGACGAAGGCTGCGTGACAGGCGGCCTGCACCTCGCCCTCGATGTCGTTCATGTCGGTGAAGGGCGTGTTGTGGACGATCGAGACCGCGGTTTCCGCGCGACCGGCCGCGAGCGACGCGAGAAGGCGCGTATGCTCGATCGGTACAGGATTGCGCTTCTGCGGCATGATCGACGAGATCTGGACGAAGCCGTCGGGCACGTGGAGCTGGCCCACCTCGAAGCCGGACCAGTACTGGAAATCCTGCACGATGCGGCCGAGATGCAGCATCGAAATGCGCAATGCAGAGTAGGGGGCAGTCACATAGTCCGCGGCCGCGATGCATCCGTAGCTGTTCTGCCGGATGCGCGCGAAACCGAGCAGTTCGGCCATGCGGTTGCGGTCGAGCGGGAACCCGGTGGTGGTGATCGCTCCGGCCCCCATCGAGCTCTGGTCGACGATTGTCCGTGCGGCGGCGAGGCGTTCGACGTCGGCGATCAGGATTTCGATATAGGCGGCCAGATAGTGCCCGAACGTCGTCGGCTGGGCTGGCTGGCCGTGCGTGTAGGCGACGACGAGCGTTCCGGCTTCGGCCGCCGCCTTGGCGATCGTCGCGTCGAGCAGGGCGCGCATCTTCACGAGATGCCCGTCGATCCGCTCCTTCAGCACGATCTTGAAGATCGTGTGGTCGATGTCGTTGCGGCTGCGTCCGGTATGCAGGCGCCCGGCGACGTCCGGGTCGAGGCGCGCGCGCAGCGCGTGTTCGATCAGGAAGAACAGGTCCTCGACTTCGCCGGTGTAGGGGATCGACTTCAGGTCGAGCGACTTCTCGATGTCGGCAAGGGCCTTCGCGATGGCGCTCGCCTGCGCATCCGTCAGGATCCCGGTTTCGTGGAGCATGACGCAATGCGCGCGGTCGATGCGGCGGAAAGCGTCGACGAAAGTCGATTTTGCCCCCTCGAAGAGCGGTGCCAGCACCGTGTCCTTGAAGACGGGGGCGGGGAACCGGTCGTCGGAACCGGCGTGCGAAGCGGACATCGGATTATCCTTTCAGCCCGGCGAGGACGACGCCGCGGATGATGTAGCGCTGGAAGATCAGGAAGATGAGAAGCGTGGGGATCGTCGCGAGGCTCGCCCCGGTCATGATCAGTTCCCAGTCGATCTGCTGTTCGACCGAGAAAGTCGTGAGGCCGACGGGCAGCGTGTAGAGCTTGGGCGACGTCGTCACGATCAGCGGCCAGAGGAACGCCGTCCAGTTGCCGAGGAAGACGAAGATCGCAAGTGCCGAAAGCGCCGGCGTGACCAGCGGCATCGCGATCGTCCACCAGATCGCGAACTCGCCTTGGCCGTCGATGCGTGCGGCGTCGAGGAAATCGTCGGGGACCGTCTCGAAGAACTGCTTCATCAGGAACGTGCCGAAAGCCGTCATCACGCCGGGGAACATGATGCCCCAAGTCGTGTCGAGCCAGCCGAACGTGGCCGACATCATGTACCATGGGATCACGAGCATCTCGGTCGGGATCATCAGCGTCGACAGGATCGCGAGAAAAACGAGATAGCGGCCGCGGAAGTTGAACTTCGCCAGCGTGTAGCCGACGAGGCTGTCGAAAAAGACGTTCGACAGCGTCACGACGGTCGCGATGAAGAGCGAGTTCAGGAACCACCGCATGAACCGTCCGTCCTTGAGGACGTAGATGTAGTTCTCCAGCGTCGGTTCGCGCGGGATGAGCGTGAGCTGGTAGACCTCGTGCGGATGCTTGAGCGACGTCATCAGCATGTAGAAGACGGGCGTGACCATCAGCACGCCGCCGATCGCCAGCAGTGTCCATGCGACGACGCGGCCTGGGCGGACGTCGGCGAGATAGGCGGGAAGCTGCCGTGCGGTCGCCATCGTCAGCGATCCTTCATCAGGCGGAGCTGGAGCAGGGAGATGACGAGCAGGACGACGAACAGCACGACGGTCTGCGCCGCCGCATAGCCGAGTTCGTAGGAGCGGAACGCGGTCTGGTAGATCAGCAGCACGAGCGGCTTGGTCGAATCCAGCGGTCCGCCCGGATCGTTCGTCGTCATGTTGTAGACCTGATCGAAGATCCGCAGATAGCCGATCGACGAGAACACGACAAGGAAGATGACCGTCGGCCGCATCAGCGGGATCGTGATCTCGCGCAGGATCGTCCAGTCCGAAACGCCGTCGATGCGGGCCGCCTCGTAGTAGCTGATCGGAATCGCCCGAAGGCCGGCCATGAAGATGATCACCTGGAAGCCGAGCCCGTGCCAGATCGCGGTCGCGAGGATCGAGGGCAGCGCGTTTGTGGTCGATGCGAGGAATGTGATCTGCGGGATGCCGAGGCTGGCGAGCGCGTTGTTGATCACGCCGATCGGGACGGGCTGGTAGAACCAGCGCCAGACCCAGGCCATCGCGGCGGCTGTCGTCAGGAATGGCAGGAAGTAGAGTGCGCGGATGAGTCCGTGCATGAAGCGAACGCGATCGAGCTGGTAGGCGACGACGAAGGACAGCACGATCGACAGCGGCATCCCGATGATGAGGTAGATGAACGTGTTCGCGAAGACCTTCCAGAACACCGGATCGGTCGCGAGGCGGACATAGTTGTCCAGGCCGACCCAGTGCCGTTCGCCGATCAGCCGCCAGGAATGCAGGGAGACGTAGAAGGATTCGAGCGTGGGATAGAAGCGGACCAGAACGTAGAACGCGAGCGGAACCGCAAGGAACGTCCAGGCCCAGACGACACGCTTCTGCTCGATCGTCCTGTTCGCGTACCAGCTCATCGCAGTCGGGAATGGCCCCGCGGACCGGTCCGCGGGGCCGTCTCCGTCACTTCTTGTAGAAGCCGTCGAGCAGTTTCTGCTCGGCTTCCGCCATGATCTTCAGCGACACGGCCGGATCCTGGTTCTCGAGAAGGATGCGGCTGACCGCGTCCATCACCATCTGGCGCTGGGCGGACTCGTCGACGAAGCGCGTGGCGTGCGCTTCCTTGAGGCCGGCCACGAACGGGCCGTAGATCGGACTTTCGGTTGCGGCCTTCGAGTTCGCCGCCGCTTCGCGCGCCGGCAATTCGCCGGTGACTTCCAGCCAGTGCTGCATCGCGTCCGGGGTCGTCACGAAGGCGAGGAACTTCGTCGCGGCGTCGAGCTTGGCGCCCTTCGACGACGCCGTGATGCCGTTCACCCAGTACGAGCCGTAGTTCGAACGGATTCCGTTGTGGCTGGGCAGCGGGGCGACGATCCATTCCAGCCCGCGGGTGCGCTCGAGCGCGCCGATGCGGAAGTTGCCGTCGACCATCAGGCCCGCGCGCTGGGCGCGGAAGGCGGCCTGCGGCTCGTCCATGAAGTTGCGCGCCGTGACCTTGTGGGTGCGGAACATGTCGACATACCAGGTCAGCGCCTTCAGGCCGGCCTCGGAGTTGTACGTGACCTGCTTGCCGTCGGCGGAATAGGGGGTGCCGCCGAACTGGCGCACGAGCACTTCGCGCCACCAATGCTGGTCCTGCCATTCCACTCCGGCGCCGATGCCGACCTGGGTGATGTTGCCAGACGCGTCGCGCTTGGTCATCTTCCTGGCGGCGTCGAGAAGTGCATCGAGGGTCGCCGGCGGCTTCGCGGGGTCGAGGCCGGCCTCCTTCATCAGGCGCGTGTTGTAGAAGACCGACAGCGAGCGCACAGCGGTCGGCAGCGCGTAGTAGGCGCCGTCGCGCTTCATCTCGCGGACCATCGGGAAGAATTCCGATTCGATCTTCGCGGCCGGGAAGGCGGCGGCGGGCAGCGGCTGCAGGATCTTGCTCGCGTGGAAGTCGTCGAGCCAGCCGTAGAAGAGCTGGACGACGTCCGGACCCTGGCCGGCAGCCATCGCGGCCGAGACCTTCGTGCGATAGTCGTTGTAGGGGAAATTGACGTGCTTGACCTTGACGCCGGGATTCGCGGCCTCGAAGCGCTTGATCAGTTCATCCATCGCGCGCACGCGCGTCTCGAATGTGTACTGCCAGTACTCGATCTCGACGGGCTGGGCCTTGACCCCACCCGCAAAGCCGACGGCGAGCAGCGCTGCCGCGGCAAGGCTCTTCAGAATCCGCATCCTGATCTCCCTCGCGTTATGCCGGGCGGCATGCGTCGCGCGCCACGGCGAATGCCAATGAATCCGCGATTATGTAGCGCATGGGGGCATCGGCAAGTCAATAACTCAAATCCGTTGAACTAATCGGGCGTGCCTCCTAGGCTTGCCGCATGCGCGACATGCCTTCCAATGTCTACGACACGCGCGAACACAACCGCCGCGTCGTGCTGCAGGCGCTCCGCCGGCATGGAACGCTGAGCCGGGCGGATCTCGCGCGACTCACCGGACTGTCGGCGCAAGGTGTCACGAACATCGCCGATGAACTGCTGCGCGACCGCCTCGTGCGCAATGCCGGACGCCGACGCGGCGGGCGCGGACAGCCGCCGCTCGATCTCGCCATCGATCCCGCCGGCGGCGCCACGATCGGAGTGGAGCTGCGGCACGACGCGATGGTCGTCGTGCTTGCCGACCTAGGCGGTTCGGCGCTGCGCGAGAAAACGGTTGCGTTGCCGTCGGCCGACCCCGCGACCGTCGCCCGCGCGCTGCCCAAGGTGATCCGCAGCTTCGCGGCACTCGCCGCGCAGAAATCGGCCGGGCCGATCGTCGGCATCGGCATCGTGGCGCCGTGGCCGACCGGCGGTGCCTCCGGCGCCCGCCGCAGCACTGAGCTTCCGGGATGGGAAAGCCTCGCCGATCCGGCCGCCGTCCTGACCGAGGCGCTGGGATACGACGTCGTGATCGAGAACGACGCCGCCGCCGCCGCCCTTGGCGAGCACCTGCTGGGTGCCGGCCGCCGCTTCGCCCGGGTCGCCTGCCTCTATATGGGACGCGGTCTCGGTCTCGGCCTCGTGCTCGACGGCCGGCTCTATCGCGGTGCGACGGGGAACGCTGGCGAGATCGGCCATGTCGTCGTCGAGCCCGGCGGGCGGCCGTGCTTCTGCGGCCAGCGCGGCTGTCTCGAACGCTATGTTTCGCTCGACGCGGCGCTCGCCGATCTCGGCGTGCCCGTCCTGGACACGAATGTCGATGCTGGCGCGTTGGGTCGCTGGCTCGACGCCGCGGCAGTCCGGCTCGCCGACGCGGTCGTCATGATCGAGAATCTCTTCGATCCGGATACGATCCTCGTCGCGGGACTCTCTCCGCTGTTGGTCGAAGGGATCGTCGCAAGGCTCCGCCACCTGCCGCCGCCGCTCGCACCCCGGCCCGGTCCGCGTGTCCTGCAGGGCGAGTGTGGCCCCTACAGTGCCGCGCGCGGTGCCGCTTCGCTGCCGCTCTACGGCCGCGAAGCGCCGCATCTGGCGACGCGGGCAGCAATGTCGCGCGCATGACCGGCGACGCGCTGCGGCTGGAATCCGAGGCGGCCGCCGACCGCACCTGGGGGCTGGAACTCGCACTTCGTGGATTGTCCGGCACGCTGTCGTTCCTGCAGGTCGGCGCGCATCCGGACGACGAAACCAGCGGGCTGCTCGCGACGCTCGTGCGCATGCACGCCGTGACGGTCGGCTATGCGTGCGCGACGCGCGGCGAAGGCGGGCAGAACGCGCTGGGTCCGGAACGCGGTGCCGCCCTCGGCACCCTGCGGACCGGCGAGATGGAAGCCGCGGCCGCACGGCTCGGCATCTCGATGCACTGGCTTGCGGAGCCGGACGACGATGCGCTGCGCGATTTCGGATTTTCGAAGAGTGCGGAGGATACGCTGCGCCGCTGGGGCCATGCGCATGCGCTGAATCGGCTCGTGCGCTGCATCCGGCAAGTGCGCCCGGACATCCTGTGCACCGCGTTTCGCGACGTCGGCGGCCAGCACGGACATCACCGGGCAATGTCGCGGCTGACGGCGGAAGCGTTCCGTCTCGCGGGCGATGCGACCGGTTGGGCGCCGTCGTTGCTCTACGAACCCGCCTGGTCTGGCGCGGACGGATCGTACGACGACGAGGTGCTGCCGCCCCCGGGGCACGTCCAATTCGACACAGGCGAATGCGATCCGGCGAATGACGTCCCGTACGCGCGGATCGGCGAATGGTCGCGCGCCTGCCATCGCACGCAGGAAATGGGGCAGTGGGTCGAGGCGGGACCGCGCGTCGTCTCGCTCCGGCTCGTCGCGCGCAATGATGGCGGGAGCCACATCTCCGGCAGGCTGGGCCAGTTGCTTCCCGCTACGTTGCGCGAACTTGGCGAGGTAGCCGGGATCGCTGAACTCGGCAGGGCGCAGGATGCCGTCGAACGTGCGCGCGCCGAGATGCCGGACAGGGCGGCCGTCATTCGCCATCTCGAAGCCGCACGGCGCATCCTCGGGTCGCTCCGGGCGCCGGAGCCGATTGCCGGCCGACTGGCGCGCAAAGACGTGCAATTGCGCGACGCGATCCATCTTGCGGCGGAGGATTTCGCCCGATGCCCGCCGCTCCCGGTCCACGTACCGGCGCCGGCGATCGTGCGCAATGTGCCGAAGGAGGGGATCGCGAGACCCGAAGGCGCACGCGTGGCCTATCTCGGCGGCGGGCTCGACACGGTCGGCGACTGGATTGCCGCACTCGGGATCGATGTCGTCGATGTGCCGTCATTCGACCCGGCCGCATTCGCGCGCGGCGGCTTCACGACGGCAATCGTCGGCATCCGTGCGTTCGAGCGGCGCGACGATCTCCGCGCGAGTGTCGAAGTACTGCACGAATTCGTTCGCGCGGGTGGCCATCTCGTGACGCTGTATCACCGCGGCGGCAAAGGCTGGCTGCCGGAGCACACGCCGCCCGCCCGCATCGAGATCGGCCGGCCGAGTATCCGCTGGCGCGCGTGCGATCCGCAGGCACCGGTCGAAATCGTGGACCCCGATCACAAGCTGATGTCGTTCCCCAACCGGATCGGATCGGTGGATTGGCATGGCTGGCGGCGCGAACGCGGCCTCTATTTCGCGAGTTCCTGGGACCCGGCCTATGTGCCGCTGCTGCGCGTGACCGATCCGGGTGAAGCGCCGCATCGCGGCGCCCTGCTTTCCGGCCGTTTCGAAAAGGGGCGGCACACGCATGTGGCGCTCGCACTCCACAACGAAATCGAATTCGGCACGCACGGCGCGCTGCGGCTGATGTGCAATCTTGTGGGGCCTGCTTAGGACCGGCCCGGCGGTGCGGCCCAGTCCGTCTTTCCCTTGTCGGTGCCGGCGACCGAATAGAGCGCGCCCGGCGCGTTGCGTGTCTTCTGGAATTCCTCCAGCGTCTGTCCGCGCATCGCGGCATAGATGTGCAGGTTCGACACGCCGACGACCGCACCCAGCTTCTCGAGCATGAAGAAGATCGCGCCGTAACGGATCAGGCCGCGCCAGTCGCGGCGCCGGATCAGATCGCGTTCCTCGTCGGAGAGTGCGGCCTCGGCGAAGCAGGCTTCCGGATCCGCGAGGAACCTTGCTCGGACGGAAGGTTCGATGAGTGCATGGAGGAACTTGTTGATCCGGTAGCCCTTGACGCTGCGTTCGAGCGTGAACGGGTAGGTGCCCGACAGCGCTTCGACGCCGGCAAGCTGCCGGCCGACATGCTCGCGGTGCCGGGCCGCTTCCGCATCTGCCGGCGGTTCGCCGGCATTCTCGTAGATGGCGGTCGCGATCCCTGCCATCGACGGCAGGTAGTAGGTCTGGTGGATCCGGTTCACGCGGGCGGACAGGGCGCCGCGCATGATCAGCCACATGATGACTTCCGCCCCCTCGAAGCCGCCGAGCTTGGCGTACTCGACGTGCGTCATGGCAGCCAGCGTCTCGGGATCCTTCTCGATCATGTCGAGGAAGCGCATGTCCCACGGCGTGTTGTTGAAGCCTGCGCGCTCGCCATGCACCTGATGCGACAGGCCGCCGGTCGCGACGACCGCGACGGCGATGTCCTCGGGATAGCTCTCGATCGCGCGGCGCAGCGCCTTGCCCAACCGGAAGCAGCGCGCGGCCGACGGGATGGGAAACTGCAGAACGCCGACCTGGAGCGGGACGATGGGTACGGGCCATTTCGGCGCGCTCGACATCATCATGCTGAGCGGCGAGAAGCAGCCATGGTCGAGTGGGCGGTCCTGGAAGAAGGACATGTCGAACTCGTCGGCGACGAGCGACGCGCCAATATGCTGGGCAAGGCGCGTGTGGCCGTCGACCGGCGGAAGGTCGCGCGGGCCGCCGCCCTCGTCGGCTACCGCATAGCGCTCGCCGATGCCGAGCGCGAAGGCGGAATAATGGTCGAAGAAGAACGACGTCACGTGGTCGTTGAAGATGAAGACCAGCGCGTCGGGCTTCTTCGCCTCGATCCAGGCTCGGACGGGCGCGAAGGATTCGAAAATCGGCGCCCAGACGGGGTCGTCCTGCTTCTTCTTGTCGAAGGCGAAGCCGATCGTCGGCGTGTGCGAGGCGGCGATCGCGCCGATAATGCGTGCCATCCGGCGTTTCCTTAGCTGTCGAGTTCGTGGAGCGTGTCGACATAGACGAGACCGGCCTTCGCCAGCGCGTCGCGCATCGCGTAGAGATCGAGACCGAGCACGCCGGCAGCAAGCTGCCTGCGTTTGGCGTCTTCGGCGGCGGCGCGCGCCTTCGCGCGCTTTGCCACCTCCGGTACTTTCTTCGCGGGCACGACAACGACACCATCGTCGTCGGCGACCACGGCATCGCCCGGCGTGACGGCGACACCGGCGCAGACGACCGGCACGTTGACGCTGCCGAGGCTCGCCTTGACCGTGCCTTTGGCCGAGATTGCGCGCGACCAGACCGGGAATCCCATGTCCTCGAGTGCGGCGACGTCGCGGCAGCCGGCGTCGATTACAAGGCCGCATACGCCACGCGCCTGCAGCGATGTGGCGAGCAATTCGCCGAACATGCCGTCTTCGTTGTCGGACGCGACGGCGACGACGAGGATATCGCCCGGCCGGCACTGCTCGACCGCGACATGGAGCATCCAGTTGTCGGCGGGTTGGGCGAGAACGGTCACGGCAGTTCCGGCCGCGCGTGCGCGGTGCCAGACCGGGCGCATGTACGGCTTCATCAGGCCGGAGCGGCCGAAGGACTCGTGGACGGTCGAGACACCGCATTCGCCGAGTGCGCGCACGGCATCGGTGTCGGCGCGCGCGACGTCGCGGACGACGACCGATTTCACGACAGTTCCTCGACGACGGCGGGGAAAACGCGCTGATAGGCCTCGCCATAGGTCATCGGCTTGCCGGAGTTCCGACCGCCCTGCATGCCGCGATTGAGCGCCACGCGCGTGTAATATTCCCAGAGATGCTGCTGGGCCGCGAGCACCTCGAACGCCTTGCGCTTGGTTTCCCAGACGGGATCGATGTTGAGGATGACGTTTGGCTTGTAATTGCACTGCTCGGGCTGGTGCGGTTCGAACAGGAACACGGCCGGTGCGCTGTAGCCGCGCGTGGGATCCGGCTTGTGGCCGGCGGCCTGCGCGATGACGCGGGCTTCCTGTGCAAAGCGCGAGGCTTCCGGATGGTCGCCGTTGTAGGGGTCTTCCATCGCGTGCGTCAGAACGAAAGACGGCTTCACCTCGCGGTAGATATCGACGAGGCGGTCGAGCATCGCCTCGGTCAGGCGCAGCGGATAGTCGCCGGCGTCGAAGAACTCGATCTCGGCACCCAGCACGGCGGCGGCCCTCTCGGATTCGACATGGCGCTGCGCCTTCACGTCGGCGAGCGACACGCCGGCCTTCTTCCACGCCCACTGGCTTTCGCCGCGCTCGCCATATGCAAGGCAGACAATCTTGACGCGGTAGCCTTTGGCCACGTGGAGTGCGATCGCACCTGCCGCGCGCCAGACGAAATCGCCGGGATGCGCCGAAACGACCAGTGCGGATTTGCTCATTTTCCCTAGCCTCAGGCTGCCGTCGATTGCGCGGCGGCTTTGTAGAAAACGATGCCGTCGAACAGTGCGCGGGCGGTGCGCAGCAGGCCGGCACGTTCGACGACCGGGGCGGCGTCGGTGCCGCCGACTTCGAGCCGCACGGCGAAATCGCCGGTCGGGTGTTCGACCGTGACGGTGCGCACGCGCCCAACCGGCATCTTCGCCGCACATGCTGCTGGCGTGCCCGGCAGGACGCAGGCGGTCGCGACCGACACGGCAGCGAACACGCCGATCGACGCGTGGCAGACATGCGGGATGAAGCTGCGTGTCGAGACGGTGCCGCCGGCGGCGGGCGGAGCGACGAGGGCCATCTTCGGAATGACCTTGTCCTTGACGTCGCCGAGCCCCATGAGCCGACCGGCCGCAAGGCGGATTTCCTCGAGCTTCGCCTTGAGTTCCGTGTCCGCGTCGAGGCTTTCGCGGCTTTCGTAGCCGGTGCGCCCGAGCGCTTCGGCCGCCAGTACGACGACCGGCATGCCGTTATCAACAAGTGTGGCTTCGATGCCGCAGACGATGTCGACGGCGTTGCCGGTCGGCAGCAACTTGCCGCAAACCGAGCCTTCGGCATCGAGGAAATTCACGGCGATGGGGGCCGACGTGCCCGGCACGCCGTCGATGCGCGCGTCGCCGTCGTAATTGACCCGGCCGCCCGGCGTTTCGACGACGAGTTCGGCGAGCGTGCCGGTATTGATCGTGCGCACGCGCACGCGTGTCGTCGGCTCCTGGACCGCGATCAGGCCGCGCTCGATCGCGAACGGCGCCACGCCGGCGAGGATGTTGCCGCAGTTGGGCGTGGTATCGACCATCGCGCGGTCGACGGAGACTTGGCAGAAAAGGAAATCGATGTCGCTGCCGGCATCCTTCGATTTCGAGACGATCGCGACCTTGCTGGTCAGCGGATGCGCGCCGCCGATGCCGTCGATCTGGCGCGGGTCCGGCGAACCGAGGATCGCGAGCAGGGCGGCATCGCGTGAAGCGACATCGCGCGGCAGGTCTTCGGCAAGGAAATAGGCACCTTTCGAAGTGCCGCCGCGCATCAGCATGCACCGCACGCGCTGCTGCATTTCACGTTCCTCCCCGTCGCGTTCTGCCGGGGAATCTCCGGCAATGCTGGCCATGAATCAAATGATTGATATGGGGCTATTGGTGAAAACGATGCATCACTTTTCGGATTTCAGGCGCGTCGAGATCAGCCCGGCGAGGAACTCGGCCGGTGCCGAAAGCACGGTGCCGCGCTTCTGGACGATCCCGAGCGTGCGGGCGATGCCGGGATTGCGCAGCGGGACCGCCGCAACGCCGGGCGTGCCGGCGACGTCAATGGCCAGCCGCGGCACGATCGTCAGGCCGAGCCCGGCGATCACCATGCTGACGGCGGTGGCGACGTGCTGGACCTCGTAGCGCCAGAGCAGCGCGTCGCGCCGGCTGCCGAGCGCGTCGTCGATCAGCGCGCGGTTCCCGGCCTGCGGGCTTATCCGCACGAGCGGGATGCCGCCGAGTTCCGACCAGTTGACGGCCTTCTGTCGTGCGAACGCGTGCGCCGCCGGGCAGACCAGCACGAACGGCTCCTTCAGAAGCGGCTTGATGTCGAGATCCACGCGGTTCGCCGACACGATCGTGATGCCGAACTCCGCGGCCCCCGACTGGACGAGATCGGCGATCTCGGTCGCCGAGTTGTCGTGGATCTTGACCGTCATGTCGGGATGGCGCGCGCTGAACTGCTGCAGCAGGCGCGGCAGGTAGTGGTGCGCGATCGTCGGCAGGCAGCCGATCGCGATGCGCTCCTGCCGGTGGCGTCCGCCCTGGCGCAGCGATTCGAACGACGTCTCGATCTCGTCGAGGATGCGGCGTGCCTTCGGCAGCAGTTCGAGACCGGCCGGCGACAGCGTCACCTGCCGCGTCGTGCGGGTCAGCAGCCGGACGCCGAGATCGGCCTCGAACTTGCGCATCCGGTGACTCAGCGCTGTCTGCGACAGGTTCAGATGTGCCGCCGCGCGCTGGAAGCTGCCGCGTTCGGCGATGCTCAGGAAAGTCTGGAGTCCGAGAAAATCGATCCGCATTGGTGCCCCCGGGTGATTGGTGCACCGAATTCACTAAACCCGGCAAACAAATAATTTGATTCAGCATCCTCCGGCGTGGGACCGATGGCGGATCGCAACGGGAACGAAATAACACGACGTTAGAGGAACGGAAGAACTTGGTATTTGACGTTACTTTCCGGGATGCGCGATATCTTCGCGCCTCGGGTAAGTTAAAAATACGACATCCGGCAAAGTTCGGAGAAAAAGGGAGCGAAACATGAAATACGTGATGAAGTCATTCTTTGCTGCCGCCATGGCGCTGACGCCCGTCGCGGCAGGCGCGCAGTCCACGATCTACATCCCCAACCTCGCCGAACTGTCGGGGGCCGGTGCGGTTTCCGGCACCAACTGGCGCGACGGGATCATCCTCGCGGTCGAGGAGATCAACGCCAAGGGCGGCATTCTCGGGCGCAAGCTCGACGTCCCGCATGTCGACACGCAGAGCGAGGCGAGCATCGCGCGCGCTCAGATCCAGCGCATGATCGACAACAAGGCCTATGTCGTGCTCGGCCCGGTCTTCTCGGGCTCTGTCTTGCCCAGCATGGAACTGACGAAGCAGGCCGAGATCCCGCAGATCATGGGCGGCGAGGCCGCCGCCATCACGCAGCGCGGCAATCCCTACATATTCCGCACGGCGTTCGGGCAGCAGGTCAGCATGCCTAAGATCGCCAACTACATGCGCGACGGCGTCAAGGCGAAGTCCGTCGCTGTCGTGTGGGTCAACAACGATTTCGGCAAGGGCGGTCGCGACGCGTTCAAGGCCGAGATGGACAAGCGCAAGATCCCGGTCGTCGCCGACGTGTCGACGGAATCGGGGCAGGTCGATTTCGCTTCGGACGTGGTGAAGGTCAAGAACGCCAACGCGGACGCGATCTTCGTCTACACGAACGAGGAAGAAAGTGCTCGCTTCCTGCGCGAGGCGCGCAAGCAGGGTATTCGTTCCCCGCTGATCGGCGAGACGACGCTGCTCGGCCAGAAGGTCATCGAACTGGCCGGTGAAGCCGCCAACGGCGTGAAGGGCCATGTGGGCCTGACCGCCGACGCGCCGATCCCGGCCCTGCAGGAGTTCGGCGAGAAGTTCAAGAAGCGCTTCAACTACGCCAACGACCATAACGGCATCAAGGGCTACACGGCCGTCTACGTCATCAAGCACGTCACCGAAAAGATCGGGAAGTTCGACAGCAAGGCGTTTGCCGCGGCACTGCATGGCATGACGATCAAGCCGTCCGACGAACCTGGCATCCTCATGGAGGCGACCTGGGACAAGAACGGCGACATCGACCGTCAGAGCTTCCTCGGCGAAGTCGTCGCCGGAAAGCAGAAGATCGTCGAGATCCTGCCGAAGGCCGGCCTGTAAGGCCGCCCCCGGCAACCGACGGAGAACCGATGTCCGGTTTCATCCAGCTCGTCGTGTCCGGCCTGGCGACGGGGGCGATCTACGCCCTCGTCGCCGTGGGCTTCGCGCTTCTCTGGCAGACCTCGCAGACGATCAACTTCGCGCAGGGCGAGTTCGTCATGGTGCCGGCCTTCTTCGTGCTCGTCGCGATGAAGGTCTGGGGGCTCGGCTACTGGCCATCGATCGCGGTCGGCCTCGCGGTCTCGGCCCTGCTTCTCGGGGCGGCGTTCAAAGGGCTGATCGTCGAACCGATGCTGAAGCACGGCGTGCTTCCGCTCGTCATCTCCACAGTGGCACTCGCCATCTTCATGAAGGAGTCGGTAAAGGACTTCTACAGTTCGCAGGCCCAGCAGTTTCCGCCCATCGTCGAGGGGACCGACATCGAGTTCCTCGGTGCCGTCGTCTCGACGCAGAGCATCGCGATCTTCTTCGTCGCACTCGGGGCGGTGGCACTCCTCAACTGGTTCCTTTCCTCCACGCTGACCGGGCGCGCGATGCAGGCGACCGCGCAGAACCGCGCCGTGGCGCGCATCCTCGGCGTCGATGTCGACCGGATGATCCTCTACACGTTCCTGATCAACGGCCTCCTGACGGCCCTCGCGTCGTTCCTGATCTCGCCGATCTATCTGGCGAAATTCACGAACGGCGAGACGCTGGGCCTTGCCGCGTTCGTCGCGGCGATCGTCGGCGGCTTCAACCACGTGCGCGGTGCCGTCCTCGGCGGCCTGATCCTCGGCGTGCTCGACAATCTCGCCGCGTCCTACGTGTCGGCGCAGTACCGGGCGGCCGTTCCGCTGATCGTGCTCGTCGTCGTCATCTTGTTCCGGCCGCAGGGGCTGCTCGGACGGGTCGAGGAGCGGTCGGTCTGATGGAACGCGCGCGTCTCGTCCCGCTCGCCGTCGGTGCTGCAATCGTGCTGGCGCTCGCACTCGGGCCCCAGTTCCTGCGGCCGTCGTCGCTCTATCTGGTCAGCCTCTGGGCCGTCACGGCCATCGCGGCAATGGGCCTCAACTTGACGCTCGGCTATGCCGGGCAGATCTCGATGGCGCAGGGCGCCTTCGTCGGGATCGGCGCCTATGCGACGGCTTTGCTGATGCAGCAGGGCGTGCCTTTCCCGATCGCGTTCGTTGCGGCGGGTGCCATCTGCTTTGCCGTCGGCTGGCTGCTCGGCTATCCGGCCCTGCGCGTGCAGCACCATTATCTGGCCTTCGTCACGCTCGCCTTCACCACGCTCGTCTATCTGCTGCTGCGCAACGAGCAGTGGCTGACGAACGGTGTGTACGGCATTTCCGGCATCCAGCGGCCGGTGCTGTTCGGCATCTCGTTCGCGAAATCGGCGGACTACTACTATTTCTGTCTCGGGATGCTCGCACTGTTCCTCGGCGCCATGTGGTGGATGATCCGATCGCCGTGGGGGCGCGCCTTCATGGTGCTGCGCGAGAATCCCGTCCGCGCGATGTCGCTGGGCGTCGACACGCGCCGCTACACGCTGCTGGCTTTCGCCATCGGCTCGTCGATTGGCGGGCTCGCCGGCGGGCTGTTCGCGCCGCTCGTCCAGTTCCTCGAACCGGGCTCGTTCTCGCTCGGCTATTCGCTGAGCCTGCTGCTGATGGTCATCGTCGGCGGATCGGGCCATCTGCTGGGTCCGCTCGTCGGCGCCATGGTCGCGATCCTGCTGCCTGAGTTCCTGCGTTTCACGCAAGGTTACTACCTGCTGCTCTATGCCGGCGCGGTCATGCTGTTGATGACCTTCTGCCCGCAAGGGCTGATCGGCATGGTCGAGCAGATCCGGGCAGCACTGCGTCGGCGCGCCGCGGCATCCGCGGAGACGCGCTGATGGCGCCGGTCCTGGAGGTCAAGGGCATCCACAAGTCGTTCGGCGGCATCGTCGCGGTCGACGGCGTGTCGTTCTCGGTCGACGAGGGCGAGATCGTCGGCATCATCGGCCCGAACGGGTCGGGCAAGTCGACGCTGTTCAACTGCGTGCTCGGCCAGCTCCAGCCCACGTCGGGCGAGGTGCGCGTCGACGGCAAGGTCACCACCGGGATGCGGCCCTGCGACCTGAACGCACTTGGCGTGAGCCGCACGTTCCAGCTGCTGCAGGTCTTCCCGGAACTGACGGTGAAGGACAACCTGATCGCGGCGGGGCAGGAGCATCGCGGCTCGATGCTGTCGCGCCTGTTCGGGCCGACGGATGCGGGGCTGGGTGCCGCGGCTGACCGCATGATCGAGTTCTTCCGCCTGTCGCACGTGGCGGGCGAACGTGCCGGGCGCCTCAGCTACGGCCAGCAGAAGCTGCTGGATGCCGCGATGGCGTTCATGGGCGGCCCGCGGCTGGTGCTGCTCGACGAGCCGGCGGGCGGGGTCAATCTCACGATGCTCGCCGATCTGCGCGAACGCCTGCGGGCGATCAACCGCGAGATGCGCGCGACGTTCGTCGTCATCGAACACAACATGGATTTCGTCATGTCGCTGTGCACGCGGGTCCTCGTGCTCGCCGAGGGCCGGATCATCGCCGAGGGCGATCCCGCCAGCATCCGGAACGACCCCAAAGTCATCGAGGCTTACCTTGGCCCCTGAGACCGGAGCGCCGATCCTGTCGCTGGATTCCGTCGTCGCCGGATACGGGCCGATGACGATCCTGCACGGCACGACCTTCGCGATCGAGCGTGCGAAGATCACGACCGTGATCGGCCCGAACGGGGCGGGCAAGTCGACCGTCTTCAAGACGGTGTTCGGGCTGCTGAAGGTCCGCAGCGGCAAGATCGCGTTCGACGGGGCGGACATCACCAATCTCGCGCCCCGCCAGCTTCTCGCCGCCGGCATCAGCTACGTACCGCAGGGCCGCAACATCTTTCCGGAGCTGAGCGTCCTGCACAATCTCGAGCTCGGCGGGATCGCGGCCCCGCCCGAGATCGACATCGCCGCGCGCATCGAGACGGCTCTCGATCGGTTCCCGGTCCTGCGCGGCAAGGCGAAGGCGCAGGCTTCCACGCTCAGCGGCGGCCAGCAGAAGCTGCTGGAGATCGCTCGCAGCATGCTGCTCGATCCCAAGCTGCTGCTGATCGACGAGCCGTCCATCGGCCTGTCGCCGCTGATGGTGCGCGAGACGTTCGACATCCTGCTGGCCCTGCGCGACCGCGGCACGACGATTCTGCTGATCGAGCAGAATGCGCGCAGTGCACTGCAGATATCCGATCGCGGACTTGTGCTTGAGCAGGGACAGACCCGGATGTACGACGATGCATCGAAGCTGCTTGTCGACCCGCGCGTGGGCGAGCTCTTCCTTGGCGGAACGAGCCAGCACGGGAGTACGGGCGTAAATGCGTAACGAAACGACACTCGACCATCTGGATGCCGCCGCGGCGATCGACGCGATCCGCAAGGAACTGGACGCGGCGGGGAAGGCCGCCGTCATCGCGGTCGTCGACTCCCACGGGGAAACGCTCGGCGTGCTGCGCTATTCGGGTGCGGCGCTGAGCTCGATCGCCGTCGCGACGAACAAGGCCTATACCGCCGTGCGCCTGCGTCGGCCCAGCGCCCTGGTCGGCCAGAAGTCGCGCGATCCGGTGCAGGGATTCGACATTTCCTATTACGGCGACCCGCGCTATGTCGGGTGGGGCGGGGGCATTCCGGTCGAACGCGACGGCCAGTTCGTGGGCGCAGTCGGCGTCAGCGGCCTGCCGGAGGCCGAGGACATCACCCTGGCGCAGGCCGGTGTGGCCGCCATCGCGGCCCGCAGCAAGTAATCCGAGAAGGGACAAGTCCGAGATGGCGCAGGAACGGTTCTTGATGGCCGGCGTGATGGGTTGGCCGGTGATGCATTCGCGTTCGCCCAAGCTGCATAACTACTGGCTCCAGAAGCACGGGCTGGCGGGCGTCTACGTGCCGCTGGGGATCAAGATCGAGGGATTGGCCGCCGCCCTGCGCGCACTTCCGGCCCTCGGCTTCTCCGGCTGCAACCTGACGATCCCGCACAAGGTCGAGGCGCTGAAGATCGTCGACAATCTCGATCCGCTCGCCAAGCGCATCGGGGCCGCCAACTGCATCGTCGTCGGGCCAGACGGCTCGCTCAACGGCTTCAACAACGACGGCTGGGGCTACATCGAGAACGTCGTCGATCGCGTCCCGGGCTGGCGCGCGGACGCGGGCCCGATCGTCGTGGTCGGGGCGGGCGGAGGTGCGCGCGCCGTCATCGTCGGCCTGCAGGACCGCGGTGCGCGGGAAATCCGCCTCGTGAACCGGTCGCCCGAGCGGGCGGCCGCACTCGTGCAGCAGATCGGCGGTTCGATAACGACGATCGGCTGGAACGACCGGAACCGTGCGCTCGATGGGGCCGCAATGGTCGTCAACACGACCAGCCAAGGCATGGTCGGACAGCCCGCACTCGATCTTTCGCTCGACGCACTCCCGAAAACGGCACTCGTCTCCGACATCGTCTACACGCCGCTCGAAACGCCGCTGCTGGCCGCCGCCCGCATGCGAGGCAACCCCACCGTCGACGGGCTCGGCATGCTGCTGCATCAGGCGCGGCCTGCCTTCAAGGCGTGGTTCGGCGTGCTGCCCGAAGTGACGGCCGAGTTGCGCCAGTCGATCGAGGCGACGCTCTAGTCAGACCGTCCGGGTCAACTCGCCGTAGATTTCCGGACGGCGTTTGCGCAGCTGGAACCACGGGTTGGTCCGCGCACGCTCGAACAGGGCCGGGTCGAGGTCAGCGACGATCATCTGGTCGTCGAGCGAGGGCGCCGTCGCCGCCTTCGGCAGCCCGTCGGGCCCGAGGATGTAGGCGCCCCCGACATGCGTCGAGTGCCCGTCGAACCCGACATGGTCGGACAGAACGCCGTAGACGCAGTTGGTGCGCGCCATCACGTCGTGGAACTTCATGCTCGGGAAGGCCAGCAGTTCGCGCTGGGCGGCCAGGATGTCCTTCTCCGGCCGGTTGGCCTCGGCACCGTCGAAGGTCAGCGTTCCGTCGGGCGCGTTCATCTTGCGGATCGCGTGCGGCAGCAGGACGATCTCGGCCCCCATGAGCGCGAGCACGCGCCAGCTTTCGAAGAAGTCGCTGTCGTGGCAGATGGCCGTCGCCACGCGCGCGAAGCCCAGATCGTAGACGGCCCATTCGTAGGCCTGCCGGAAGACGAAGAACTCGTCGTACGAGGCGTGCGTCTTGCGCTGCAGCCCGACCAGCCCGTCCGGGCCGACAAGTGCCTGCGTATTGTAATGCGTGCCGCGGTGAAGCTCGGCGAAGCCGTAGGAAACGAAGATCTCGCGTTCGGCCGCGCGTCTCGCGATCGTCGCGAAGATCGGGCCGTCGGCCGGTTCGGCATCGCGGACCACGTCGGGGCTGCCGTTGTGCCCCGTGGCCGACAGTTCGGGAAACAGCACGAGCGAGGCGCCGCGAACCTTTGCCTCGTCGATCAGGTCGAGATGGCGCGCGACGTTGTCGCGCGTGGCGAGGTGGCGGATGTTCACCTGCACCGCGGCGATCTTGGCGGCTTTCATCGGCGTGTTCCTCCGGACATGTCCTGTTTGCGGCGAGGTTAGATTGGAAACTTCACCCGGGCCAAGGCCGCCGCGTTATGGGCTTATTTTCTTGACAATCGGAGGGCGTAATCCTATCGTTCGATGCTCTGGCGAACGTGCTCTTTGACAAGTGAATACGTACTACAGCGAAAAGCGCACGGAGGTTACCTCCGTTATGCTTCAAGCACTTGGATAGGTTACGGTAACCTGTCGTCTCCTGTTCAGCCGACCATCTGCGGCGAATAGATCTTCGCTGCCGGCGTGAATGTCACGTTCTCGTCCAGCGGATAGACCGGCCGCGCGCAGATCGTGTGGCCGAGGCTCTTCAGGTTCGCCGACGTCGCACCCGGCGCGTCGACATTGAAGTTCGCGTCCGTCCACGCGTCGAACATGTGGTTCTCGGTGTGCGGCGACTTGACGACGATCAGGTCGAAATCCGTCGGGTTCTGGCCGTTGGCGAAATACATTGCCCGGTCGAACAGGAAGACCGGCAGGCTCATCACGACGACCGTGAAGCTGCCGAACTGGAGAACCGCCGTGGGGCCGCCGGCGAGCGGCGCCTTCATCGTCTCCAGCCGCGCGCTGCCGTCGGACAGGAGCTTGACCTCTGCCTTCACGCGCATCGGCTTGAAGCGCTTGGGATCGACGGTCCCGCCGAGATCGACCTCGATCGTGGCACCTACGCCGGCCTTGTGCGCGGCCAGTGCCGCCTTGGCATCGATGAGAGGGGCGAGGACCCGGCGGTCGTAGCCGGCCTCCTTGAGGGCGCGCAGGATCTCCGCGCTGTCGCCGGATGCGCCCGACGATGTGGCGTCGGCCGCGTCGGTGAAGATCACGGGGCCTTCGATACTCTTGGCCTGCGCGATCGCGCGCTCGACCGAGATGAGCTTGCCCTGCATGCGGAATCGCAGGTTCCAGAAGTCGCGCGCGAGGCGGGCGGCTTCGCGCTCGGCGGCGGCGCGGTTGCCGTCGGCCATGATCAGTACCTGCGAGCACAGCTCGGGTACGTCGGTGAACGGGTTGCCGATCATGATCCCGGCGGCGAGCGCCACGCCGTCGCGTTCCAGACGCAGGCATTCGCGCAGCAGTTCGCCGTAGCAGCCGTTCTTGGTGATCAGCTCGTCGCCGCGCACGAGGGCGGGGATCGTGACGCGGACGATCTCGGGCCGGATCTTGCCGGCGATCAGGCGCAGCAGCAGGCGCGCCGCGCGCGCACCGGTGTCGGCGAAATCGACATGCGGATAGGTCCGGTAGATCGCGAAACCGGTCGAATGGCGCAGCATCCGGTCGGTCAGGATGCCGTGCAGGTCGAGCGAGATGACGATCGGCAGCTTCGGGCCGACCATCGCGCGCACCTGCTCCAGCAGGTACCCTTCCGGGTCGAGCTCGCCGTCCGCTCCCATGGCGCCGTGCATCGAGAAATAGATCCCGTCGATCCGGTCGAGACTGCCCCGCACGCTGTCGAGGATCTCGCCGGAAAGCCGCTTCCAGCCGGCGGCGGACAGCAGGCCGGCACTGCCCGCGCGTGCCGAGATCGTCGGAATCACCTCGATGTCGCCGGCCGCGTCGAACACGGCAAGCGCGCCGCCCACGCCCTGGTTGGTGCCGCGCTGGCCGAAGATGGCGGCGCCGCGCTGGATGTGGAAATCCTCGTAACCCGACTGGAGGGGATTGAATGACGAGATTTCCTGCATGCACTCGACGACAAGGATCCGCTTCATCTTCGCTCTCCGGTGGACGGGACTGCCGCGTCGGGCCGAGCCCGAGCGGGGCCGACATTCGAGCGTCGGCCGGCGCCGGACGCAAGAAGGTTCATCAGGTTGCACTATTTCCGGGCAGGCGCAGGAACGGGGAGGGGCCGGACGTGCTTGACTCGGTATGGACCAAGTGTGTTCTACTATCCGGAATAAGTCGGGCAGATATGCTGACCTGATAGCAGGGGGGAAAAATGGCATTCAGATCGCCGTTGTTGATCCAGTTGGCGCTGGGTTTCGTGTTCGCGGTCGGGGCGATGTCGCCGGTATCGGCGCAGTCCTCGCTCGGACAATCCGGGCTCGTCGGCACGCCCGAGGGCATCACGATCGTCACCGATCAGGCCCAGTGGCCGAAAACCTTCAATGAGGCGCCCCAGCTCGCCGATCTCGTGAAGCAGGGCAAGCTGCCGGCGGTCAAGGACCGCCTGCCGCAGGACCTCATGGTAATCAAGCCGGTCCGGGAGATCGGCAAGTACGGCGGCACCTGGCGCCGCGGCTTCACCGGTCCCGGCGACGACGAGAACGGCAACCGCATCAACGCGTCGGACCGTCCGATGCTGGTCGACCATACGGGCGCGAAGGTCAATCCTTCGCTCGCCAAGTCGTGGAAGATGAGCGACGACGGCAAGGTCTTCACGCTCAACCTGCGTCGCGGCCTGCGCTGGTCGGACGGCGCGCCGATGACCGCGGACGACTTCGTCTTCTGGTTCGAGGAGATCTACTCCAACAAGGAGATCCTCCCGGTCGGCATCCCCGACATGACGCCGGCCGGCAAGCCCGGCAAGATCGTCAAGGTCGACGACTACACCGTTAACTTCGTGTTCGAGGTCCCGTTCTTCCTGTTCGAGGATCTGATGGGCGGCGACACGCTCATCGGCGGCGGGCAGGCGGTGCGCCAGTCGAACAAGCGCAGCCACGGCGCCTACGCGCCGGCGCACTATCTCAAGAAGTTCCTGCCGAAGTTCATGACGGGCGGTGCCGATGCGGCGAATGCCGCGGCCCGAGCCGAGGGCTTCGACAGCTGGATCGCGCGCCTGCACTTCAAGAAGGACTGGACGCTCAATCCGGAACTTCCAGTGCTCGGGCCGTACCGCACGATCCAGCCGATCAACAACGCCGTGTGGGTCATGGAACGCAACCCGTTCTACTGGGCCGTCGACACGGCGGGCAACCAGCTGCCCTATATCGACCGCGTCCAGATGACGGTCGTCGAGAACCTCGAGGTCCTGAACCTGCGCGCGATGGCGGGCGACTACGACCTCCAGGAACGTCACATCGATCTCGGCAAGCTGCCGGTCCTTCTCGAGAACCAGGCCCGCGGCAAGTACAAGGTCCATCTCGACCTGGCCCTCAACGGCACGGACGCGATCTACCACTTCAACCAGAGCTTCGACGCCGACGCCGAGATCGCCAAGTGGCTGCGCAACGCGGACTTCCGCCGCGCGCTGTCGCTCGCGATCGACCGCAAGCAGCTGAACGAGACATTCTGGCTCGGCGTCGCCGTGCCGGGCTCGACGGCGCCGGGCGAAGCGCTTCCGTACTTCCCCGGTCCGGGCTGGCGCGAGAAGTGGTCGACCTTCGACCAGAAGCAGGCCAACGAGATGCTCGACAAGATCGGCCTCTCGAAAAAGGACGCGCAGGGCTTCCGGGTCCGTACGGACAACGGGCAGCGTCTTCGCATCCAGATCCAGGCCGTGCAGGCGTTCCTGCCCTGGCCGAAGATCAGCGAAATGGTCGCCGACCAGTGGGCGAAGGTCGGCATCCAGGCCGATGTGCGCGACACGGAACGCAACCTTGCCTTCACGCGCACGCAGAACAACGAGCACCACATCATGGTGTGGAACAACGGCGGGACGGAACTTCTCTACCTGTTCCCGCGCCATGCGATCCCGGTCGACCCAACCGAGGCCTTCATGGGGCCCGAACACGCCAAGTGGTACGCCTCGGGCGGAACGCAGGGCAAGAAGCCGGAAGATCCGAACATCCTCAAGATGCTCGAGCTCTTCACGTCGGCTGCCGGGCAGAAGACCGAGGACCGCATCAAGACGGCTCAGGAAGTCTGGAAGATCCTGATCGACCAGCAGTACGCGATCGGCACGGTCGGCCAATCGCCGGCACTGATGGGCGTGCGTCTCGTCAGTGAGCGTCTCGGGAACGTCCCGTCGCGCAACTGCATCGCCCAGCACTGCCGTACGCCGGGCGGCGCGCACCCGGAAACGTGGTTCTACAAGAATTGATCGGGAACACTCTTAGCGTCGTATTGCGGCTCAACCCCCGGACCAGCTCCGGGGGTTGAGTTCGCATGCTTACCTATACACTTCAGCGTTTCGGCCTTGCCCTCGTCACGATCTGGGCGATCTCCGTCATTTCGTTCGTCATCATCCAGCTTCCGCCGGGCGACTTCGTCGACGCGTACATCGCCAGCCTCTCGGCATCCGGTTCGATGGTCCGCCAGGAGGAAGCGCAGGCGCTGCGCCAGCTCTATGGCCTCGACCAGCCGATCTGGGTCCAGTACTGGAAGTGGTCGAGCCGCGTCATGCAGGGCGATTTCGGCACGTCGATGGAATGGGGCCGTCCGGTTACCGAAGTGCTCGGCGACCGCCTGTGGCTCACCGTCGCGGTCTCGCTCGCGGCAATCTTCCTGACCTGGGGGATCGCACTTCCGATCGGCATCTACTCGGCCGTCCGGCAATACTCGATGGCCGATTATGCGTTCACGCTGGTCGGCTTCGTCGGCCTTGCCGTGCCGAACTTCTTGCTCGCCCTGATCATCATGTATTTCGGGTTCGTGCTGTTCGACATCAATGTCGGCGGGCTCTTCTCGGCCGAGTACCAGCTCGCCCCCTGGTCCTGGGGCAAGGTGATGGACCTGATGGCGCACCTGCCGCTGCCGGCCCTGATCCTGGCGCTCGCGGGCACGGCCCAGCTCATCCGCATCATGCGTGCGAACCTGCTTGACGAACTGCGCCGCCCCTACGTGGCGACGGCGCGCGCCCGCGGCCTCGCCGAGTGGCGCGTCATCGTGAAATACCCGGTGCGGGCAGCCCTAAACCCGTTCGCCAGTACGATCGGGTATCTGCTGCCCTTCGTTGTGTCAGGGTCGATCGTTGTGTCGCTCGTCCTGTCGCTGCCCACGGTCGGCCCGCTTCTGCTGCGTGCCCTGGTGGCGCAGGACATGTTCCTCGCAGGCACGATCGTGCTGCTGCTCGGCGTGCTTACGGTCATCGGCACGTTCATCTCCGATCTGATCCTGATGTGGATCGATCCCAGGATCAGGGCGGGTATCCACGGATGAGCGAGGTGGCAAAGGCAGGCACGCCGTTCGTGACTGCCGCAGAAGAGAAGGTTGCCGCAGCAACACAGCTGCAGCTCACCTGGTGGCGGTTTCGCAAGCATCGCGTCGCGGTGATTAGCGGCATCGTCGTGATCATGTTCTATCTGATGGCGCTGTTCGCCGATTTCCTGGCCGTAACCGGGCCGCATTCCACCGACGCGGCCCGCAGCTACATCCCGCCCCAGGCGATCCACTGGTTCGAGGAGGACGGCAGCTTCAAGCCGCACGTCTACGCGCTGAAGGGGCGGCGCGACATGCGGACGTTCAAGCTGATCTACGCGCCGGACCCGAGTGATCGGCGCTATCTGGTGCTTTTCGCGGAAGGCT
The DNA here is from genome assembly GCA_965279565.1 of Tagaea sp. Lineage (GTDB taxonomy): Bacteria > Pseudomonadota > Alphaproteobacteria > CACIAM-22H2 > CACIAM-22H2 > Tagaea. The sequence continues at coordinate 3,027,078 of OZ257249.1, forward strand.
ATTCGTACAATCTTCTCGGCCTGTTCGAGACGAAGCGGCATTTGATCGGGCTCGACCGCGGTGTTCCCGAGGATGCGCTGTTCCTCCTCGGCACCGACCAGCTGGGTCGGGATGTCTGGTCCAGGTTGATGCTCGCGACGCGTACGTCGCTGTCGATCGGCCTCATAGGCGTCGGGCTGTCCTTATTCCTCGGCATCCTGCTAGGTGGCGTTTCGGGTCTCTATGGCGGAGTCATCGACACGGCAATCCAGCGACTGATCGAGATCTTGCGATCGATCCCGACAATTCCGCTGTGGATGGGGCTCGCGGCTGCTCTCCCGAATGACTGGTCGGTGACCCAGGTCTATATCGCGATCACGGTCATCATCTCGCTGATCGGCTGGACCGAGCTTGCGCGCGTCGTACGCGGACGATTCTTGGCGCTGCGCGAGGAGGATTTCGTCACGGCGGCCGAACTTGCCGGCGCGTCGCGGCTGCGGATCATCTTCCGTCACATGGTTCCCTCGTTCCTGTCGCACATCATCGCGGCCGTCAGCCTCGCCCTGCCGGCGATGATCATCAGCGAAACGACGCTGTCGTTCCTCGGCCTCGGCCTGCGCCCGCCGGCCATCTCGTGGGGCGTCCTGCTGCAGGACGCGCAGAATCTCCAAGCGATTGCGATCGCGCCGTGGCTGCTTCTCGTGGCCGTTCCGGTCGTCATCGTCATCCTTGCCTTCAACTTCCTCGGCGACGGCCTGCGGGACGCGGCGGATCCCTATGGCTGAACCGATCCTTTCCGTCCGCGAGCTCAAGACCTATTTCCGGCCCGACGAAGGTATCGTTCGCGCCGTCGACGGCGCGTCTTTCGATCTCTACCCCGGCCGCACGCTTGGCATTGTCGGCGAATCCGGCTGCGGGAAGAGCGTGACGGCCAGATCGATCCTGCGCATCGTCGACCGCCCAGGGAAGGTCGAGGGCGGCGAGATCATCCTGCGCAGGCAAGACAATCGCCTCGTCGACATCGTTGGGATAGACGAGTCAGGCGCCGAGATGCGCGACATCCGGGGCGGCGAGATCGGCTACGTGTTCCAGGAGCCGATGAGCTCGCTTTCGGCGTTCTACACGATCGGCAATCAGGTCATGGAGGCGATCCACCTCCACAAGAAGGTGTCCGAGAAGGAGGCGAGGGAACGCGCGATCGAGCTGCTCCACCTCGTCGGGATTCCGCGACCCGAGCAGCGTGTCGACTCGTACTCGTTCGAGCTTTCCGGCGGCCTGCGCCAGCGCGTCATGATCGCGCTTGCGCTCGCGGCCGAGCCGCGCATCCTGATCGCCGATGAGCCGACGACGGCGCTCGACGTGACGACGCAGGCGCAGATCCTCGAACTCATCCGCAAGATCCAGGACGAACGGAAGCTCGCCGTCGTCCTGATCACGCACGACATGGGCGTGATTGCCGAGATGGCGGACACTGTTTCGGTCATGTATCTCGGCAAGATCGTCGAATCCGGACCGGTCGACGAGATATTCCATGCACCGAAGCATCCCTACACGCAGGCGCTGCTTCGTTCGATCCCGTCGGTTCTGGCCGAGCCGCGGTCGCGGCTTGCCACGATTTCCGGAAGCATTCCGCATCCCTATGCGCGGCCACCGGGCTGCCCGTTCCATCCGCGCTGCGGGAATTTCATGCCGGGGAAGTGCGACCGGTCGGCGCCACCTATCACGACATTGAGCGCCGAGCACGAGGTCCGCTGCTTCCTCTACGGCGAAGGAGCGGCGGCGTGAATTCGGATAAGATCGCTCTCTCGGTCGAGGGACTGAAGAAATACTTCCCGATCAGGCGCGGAATTCTCCGCCGGCTTGTCGGCAACGTGAAGGCCGTCGACGACGTCTCATTCACGATCGCCAAGGGCGAGACGCTGTCCCTCGTCGGCGAGTCCGGCTGCGGCAAGACGACGACGTCGCGTTGCATCCTGCGCGCGGTCCAGCCGACTGCGGGCGCCATCCGTTTCGGGACGGAGGATGGCCGCGCGGTCGACGTGGCCGGCCTTTCACGGACGGAGCTGCGCCCGCTCCGGCGGCAGATGCAGATGATCTTTCAGGATCCCTATTCATCGCTCAATCCGCGAATGACGATTTCCGATATCATCGGCGAACCGCTCCTCGTCAATGGTGTCGGCGACCTGGGGGAGCGTCGGCGTCGCGTGGCGGAACTCCTGGACGTCGTGCAGCTGCCGCTCGCCTACATGAACCGGTATCCGCACGCCTTCTCCGGCGGCCAGCGCCAGCGCATCGGCATCGCGCGAGCGCTGGCACTCAATCCGGCCCTGATCGTCGCCGACGAACCCGTGTCGGCGCTGGACGTTTCGGTGCAGGCGCAGATCATCAACCTGCTTCTGGAACTCCAGGACAGGATCGGGCTTTCATATCTTTTCGTCGCGCACGACCTCTCGGTCGTCAAGCATGTCAGCCACCGCGTCGCGGTCATGTATGTGGGGCGGATCGTCGAACTGGCGTCGACGGATGCCTTGTTCAAGTCGCCGCGCCACCCCTACACGGAAGCGCTCCTGTCGGCGGTTCCGGTTCCCGATCCGCGCAAGCGCGCCAAGCGCATCGTGCTGGCAGGTGAGGTGGCCGACCCGTCACGCGTGCCGTCAGGCTGCGCCTTCCATCCGCGGTGCCAGTACGCCATCGAACGATGCAAGGTCGAATCGCCGTCGCTCCAGCCGGTCGAAGGCGGCGGGATGGTGTCCTGCCATCGCGCGAAGGAACTCAGCCTCTCGGGCGTCGCGGCTTCGGTCTGAGGCCGGCGTTCAGTTCCAGTCGGTCGGCCGGATTTCGTGGGTTCTACCGCCGCCCACATACTTGAATTCCTTGCCCGCCGGTACCGGCCCCTTCTGGACGGTGCAGCCCGCATAGGCACCCGTCTCGTCGTGGAAGGCGCGGCGGTGCTCCTCCAGCGACGTCCATTGCATGCCGAGCTGGTGAAAATGGAACTGGATCGCGCGGCGGCGGTGAAGCGAGCGGTTGGGCGCCGTGTAATGGTGGAGCAGGGAGTGGAAGACCAGCGCGTCGCCCGGCCGGAGTTCGATCGCCAGCCGATCCTGCAGGCGCAGCAGGTCCGGCCGGATGGTGCACTCGTTGACGTCGAGGTCGGGCATATGGATCGCCGGGCCCGCGAGATGCGAGCCGGGAATGACCTCCATGCAACCGTTTTCCTTCGTGGCCTCATCGAGCGCGATCCAGACGCCGGTGATCAATCCCGGGTCGCTGACGCGGAAATAGGAGGCGTCCTGATGCCAGCGCTTGGCGCCGCCGATCTTCGGCGGCTTGATCAGCGCCATGTCCTGGAAAAGGACGCGGCCCGTGCCGAGGATCCGGTCGAGCAGGGCGTGAAGACGCCGCGACATGGCGGCGGCGTACAAGGGCGGGGAGTCCTCCACGTACCAGGCGAACTTCCGGATGTGATCCTCCCGGTCTTCCGGGCGCAGGCGGCTTGGATCGACGCCCGGTTCGAACGCGATCTCGGTCGTCGTTTTCGGAATCCGCCCGCTCGCGAGACCCGATATTCCGTCGATGCAGGCCTCGATCAGCTTCGGGCCGATCAGGTTGCGGACGACGACGAAGCCGTCGCGCCGATAGGCCGCGACGGTTTCGAGCGTCGTGCCGTCGACTTCTGGTTCTGCCTGCATCGTGGCCATGGAATGTCCCCGGATCTGGAAGGGAATGGATTTTACGCGAACAGAGGGGCGGAATCTGGAGTATAGCGCCCGAGCTTGGCGCGATCGATCTCGATGCCCAGACCCGGCCGGTCGGGGATCGAAAGCCAGCCATCGCGGTCGAGGACGAACGGTTCGGCCAGGATCCCGTCGACATAGGCGCTGCCGCCGATGAACTCGACGAGATCGACATCCGGAAAGGCTGCCGCCATCTGGAGGTCGGCGGCGACGCCAAGGGCCGTGTTCCAGCCATGTCCGACGTACTTGACCCCGAAATCGTAAGCCATCCACGCGATCCGGCGCTGTTCGGAAATGCCGCCGACCTTCGTGACGTCCGGCTGGACGATATCGACCGCGCCGCGCGTGAGCCAGGGGATGAATGCCTGCCGGCGCGTGAGGACCTCGCAGCCGGCGATCGGGACAGGCGAGCAGCGCCGCAGTTCGGCGTACTCCTCGATCGCGTCCGGCTTCACTGGCTCCTCGAACCAGCCTACGTCGTAATCCTTGAGCATCTCGGCGGTCCGCTTCGCCCATTTGAAGCCGAGCGGCCACAGCGCGTCGCTGGCACCGGCGTCGACGAACAGGCGGGACTTCTCGCCGGCGGCTTCCCGGGCCGCGCGTACGATCGCCTCGTCGAGTTTGGTATCGAGCCCGCGCCCGAAGGGTCCCCAGCCGATCTTGAAGGCCGTGAAGCCCTTCGCGCGGAACGAGGCGATCACGTCGTACATCGCCTTGGGTTCTTCCATCAGCAGCGAGCAATAGGGCTGGACCCGGTTCCGGTAGACGCCGCCAAGCAGGCGACCGACGCTCATTCCGGTCGCCTTGCCGAGAATGTCCCATAGCGCGATGTCGATGCCGCTGATCGCGTGCGTGAGGGTGCCGCCGCGCCCCATCCAGAACGTGTTCTGATGGAGCTTTTCGGTCACGCGCTCGGGCTCGAGGGCGTTCTCGCCGACAAAAAGCGGTTCGAGAACCTTCAGTGCTGCCTGCACCAGCCGCCCGTCGGTGAATACGCTTCCATACCCCGTCAGTCCCTGATCGGTGTGGACGGCGACGATCGCGTGGATCGAATCCTGGGGCCGGATCTCCGCGGACCATCCGCCCTTCGGGCTTTCCCCGAAGAGGGGGGCCGCCTCGATCCGCGTGATCCGGACAGGCGACAGGACGGCCGCATGCTGCTTCAACGCCACTTCAGTTCTCCCGATATTATTTTCTTGGTCTTTTTTACTATATCTCGCCGTTCAGCCGATATCCTGCCCGAACGGATCGTCGACGGAATGGGCCGGCTGCGTGAACCAGTTGGCGCCCTTTTCCGTGATGTACATGTGGTCTTCGAGCCGGATGCCGAACTCGCCGTAGATGCAGATCGTCGGCTCGTTCGAGAACGTCATGCCGGGGCGCAGGATCGTCTTGTCGCCCTTCACGAGATAGGGCCATTCGTGGACGTCGAGGCCGATCCCGTGACCCGTCCGGTGCGGCAGGCCCGGTGTCGCATAGCCGGGGCCAAACCCCCCGCCCGTGATGACGGCGCGCGCGGCGATGTCGATATCCTCGCATCGGTTACCGGGCTTCGCCGCCTTGAAGGCCGCCGCTTGCGCTTCCTTCTCCAGGTTCCAGACGTCGCGCTGGCGCTTGGACGGTGTGCCGAACACGTAGGAGCGTGTGATGTCGGAGAAGTAGCCGTCGATCGGTGCACCGGTATCGATAAGGATCATGTCGCCGTCCTTCAGTACCTGCGGATACGGCACGCCGTGCGGATAGGCGGTCGCTTCGCCGAACAGAACGGCATTGAACGGCGGATCGGCCTCGGAGCCAAGCTTGCGGTGTGCGGCGACGATGAAAGCCTGTACCTCGGTCGTCGTGATGCCTTCCCGCATGATGCGGGCTACCGCCTTGTGCGCCGCCAGCGTGATGTTCTTGGCGGTCTGCATGAGGGCGAGTTCGTGGTCGGACTTGGTCGACCGGCAGCCGGCCGTCACGTCGACGCCATTGGCGAACGTGAACGCGTTGCCCGCGCGCCGCAGGCCGTCGAAGGTGAAAAATGGCGTGGCTTCGTCGATGCCGATCGTGCCCTTGTCGATTCCGAGCGAACGGACCGTTTCGACCACCAGGGCCGTCGGGTCCTCGTCCTCTTCCCACTGCACGATCTTGTCGCCGAACGTGATCATCGTGCGGAGTTTCTCGACCTCGAAGGCGGGCGAGAGATAGACGATGTCGCCGCGGGCCGGCAGCACCGCGCCGTGCGCGCGCTCGGTACGGCGCATCTTGAGGCCGGTGAAATAGGTCAGGCTCGACGACACGTCGAGCCACAGCGCGTCTATGCCGTGCTCGCGCATGAGCCGCTGGGCCTTGTCGATCCGACGAAGGCGCTCGTCCACGCCGATCGGCGGGACGCTACCCCGCATGTTCGTCAGTGCCGCGAGTTCCTTCTCCGCGGTCGAGCCGCCTACGCCGATCGTCATCGTAACGTCTCCGTGTGTTCAGCGCCGGTAGCGCCGTTGAACCAGAATGTTCGCCGTCGCCGTCAGGATAAGGGTGGCGGACATGAGGATGAACGCCGTCGCGGCGCCGAACGGCCAGTTGTTGAGTTGGAACTGGCCGAAGACCAGAGGGCCCATCATCTTGAACTTGGGGCCGCCGAGCAGGACGGGCGTGGCGTAGGCGTTCATGCCGAGGATGAAGGTCAGGATCGTTCCGGCGAGCAGGCCGGGCAGGGCGAGCGGTAACAGCACGCGCCGCGTCATCTCATACGGGCCGGCGCCAAGACTGAAGGCGGCCTCTTCGAGCGCCCGGTTGATGCCTTCTATAACGCTCTGCAGCGTCAGCACCATATAGGGGAGATTGACGGCGACAATACCGACGATGACCGCGCCTTCAGTGAACATCATCTGCATCGGCGCATCAATGATGCCGAGATCCATCAGCGTGACGTTGAGGAACCCCTTGTTCCCGAGCAGCGTCATCCAGCCCGCCGCGCGGACTGCATTGCCGACGAAAAGAGGCAGGACCACGAGGATGATCAGGATGTTCTTGAAGCGCGTCTGCGTGCGCGCCAGCACATAGGCGAGCGGAAGGCCGAGGACGAGGCAGATGACCGTGCACAGACCGGCTACATAGAGCGTCGTCCAGAAGATCCCCGTGTAGTAGGGGTCGGAGAAGAACTTCAGATAGTTCTCAAGGGAAAGCGCTTCGACCATCATCCGACGCGGCTCGAAGCGGTTCAGGCTGTAACGGAAAAGGATCAGCAACGGCAGCAGCAGGCCGGCGCAGACGAAGATCGTCGCCGGTCCGACGAGGGACGAGGCCGAGAGGATCGACGTCCTCCCGTCCTCGTCCCGCTGTCCTGCTGCCGTCGCTAGAGCCATTTTCGCGTCAGCCCTTCAGTTCCTTGTCCCACCATTCCTTCAGGGCGACGTCGTTCTTGGTCATGTACTCGTAGTCGAGATCGACGATCTTCTTGATCTCGTCCGGCGTGAACCCGATGCGCTTGTTGAGCTCGGGCGACACGACGGCGTTGGTGACCGTGGGGTTGTAGCCCATGTCGATCGCGAAATTGTCCTGCGCTTCCTTGGCGAGCATCGCGTCGAGATAGGCGTAGGCGCCATCTTTGTTCGGCGCGTTCTTCGGGATCACGAAGCCGGAGATGTAGGCGAGCGTGCCTTCCGAGGGTGCGACCGCCTCGACGCTGATGTTGGCGTTCTGCCACTGCACGACGCGCGCCTTCCACATCACGCCGATCCCGAACTCGCCGGATTGCAGGCCCTGCGCGAAGGCCTCGTTTGTCGGATAGATGCGCATCCCGGCCTTCTTGCATTCGAGCAGCAATTTCTTGCCGGGCTCGAAATTGGTGATCGAGCCGCCGGCGGCGAGTGCGGCCGCCGCGATCGTGTACTGGTACTGGATGTCGATGATGCCGAGCTTGTTGCCGTGCTTGGGATCGAACACGTTCTTGTAGCTGGTCGGCGCCGGGTTGATCAGCTTCGGATTGTAGACGGCGACCTTGCCCGAATAGATGTGGCCGATGCCGTAGGGATATTTCATCGACGGAAGCAGGTTCTTCGCATTCTTGAGCTTGGAATAGTCGACGGGCAGGACGGTTCCGGCGTCGTGCATCTGGAACATGTTGATCGACGAAAGCGCCTGCAGGTCGGTCGTGCCGCGGGGCAGGCGCTGCTCGGCGAGCATTTTCGAGCGGCGCTGGGGATCGCCGGCCTGATCCTGCACGACCTCCCAGCCTTCCTTGATCAGGATCGGCTGTTCGACGTTCTTGTTGAGCAGGCGTGCATAGTCGCCGCCCCACGTGCCGACGACGACCTTGCCCTTGGCCTGGGCGCGCGCGCCGGCCGGCAGCGACAATGCGCCGACGGCCGCTGCGGTGCCGGCGAGGACTGTACGGCGGGAGATCCTGTTCGATTTTTCCATTTTTCTGTCTCCTTCGGATATCGGGTTGCTCGTTCGAAATTCAGTCCTGGAATACGCGTGCGGTTTCCCGGTTCCAGCCCAATCGGACCGCATCGCCGATCTTCGGCGGGGCATTCTCCGGGCGGTTCGGCAGTTGGACGATCAACCGCTCCGCCGGCGAGAGCCGGACATGCAGGTCGATCGCGGCACCGAGATAGGAAAGGAATTCGACCCGGCCTTCGAAGCGGTTGTCGGTCGCGGCCGCATCGGGCCCGAGAACCGCCAGCCGTTCAGGTCGTAACGCCAGCGTGGCGGCTCCCGTCCGGCCGTCGCCGCAGGCGATTTCCAGCCCACCGCCTGACCGGAAACGGCCGGGCGCTTCGATCGTGCCTTCGATGAAGTTCGAGCGACCGACGAAATCCGCGACGAAGCGGTCGGCGGGGCGTTCATAAAGGTCGTGCTGCGTGCCGATCTGACGGATGCGCCCTTCGCTCATGACGACGAGGCGGTCGGCCATCGTCAGGGCCTCCTCCTGATCGTGCGTGACCATGACGGTCGTCAGGCCGAGCGTGCGCTGGAGTTCCCGGATCTCGACGCGGACGTCTTGTCGGAGCTTCGCGTCAAGATTCGAAAGCGGTTCGTCGAGCAGCAGGATATCGGGGCGGAAGACCAGTGCCCGGGCGAGTGCGACCCGTTGCTGCTGGCCACCGGAAAGCTGCCGGGGCAGCCGCTCGCCGAGATGGTCGAGGCGGACGAGGCGCAGCGCCTCGGCGATGCGCGCGGGCATGTCCGCTTTCGGCACCTTGCGCATCTCGAGCCCGAAGGCGACGTTCTGGCTGACCGTCAAATGCGGGAACAGCGCGTAGCTCTGGAACACGAGGCCCGCGTTCCGCTTCCAGGGTGGCAGGTCGGTGACGTCGTTGCCGTCGAGCCGGACGGAGCCGGAGGTGGGCTCGACGAAGCCCGCGATCGTGCGCAGCGTCGTCGTCTTGCCGCATCCGGACGGACCGAGCAGCACAAGGAACTCCCCGTTCGCGACGTCGAGCGACACGTCGTCGACGGCCATCATGTCGCCGTACCGCTTCGTCACGTTGGAGAGTTGCAGCCGCGCCATTCCTAGACCACCCTGCTGATCTTCACGAACCGGTCGGTCAGCAGCATCGCCGCGCCGATGAAAATGATCTGCAAGACCGAGACCGCCGCGATCGTCGGATCGATCTTCCATTCGAGATACTGGAGGATCGCGATCGGCAGCGTCGTCCGCCCCGGGCCGACCAGGAACAGGCTCATCTCGAGATTCCCGAACGACGAGATGAAGCCGAACATGGCGGCCGCGACCATGCCGGGCAGGATCGAGGGCAGGGTGATCCGCCGGAACGTCGTGAGGCGGTCGGCACCAAGGCTCTGGGCAGCCTCTTCGATCGCCCGATCCATGCCGACGAGGCTGGCGGTGACGAGCCTGACGGTCCAGGGAATGACGATTAGGACATGGCCGGCGATGAGGCCGCCGATGGATCCCAGGATCGGGATCTCCGTCATGATCTCCGTCTCGACGTGGAAGACGTAGAGCGCGATCCCGAGAACGATGCCCGGAACCACGAGCGGCAGGAGGAGCAGGCTGCTGACGACTTCCCGCCCGGGAAACTTCGAACGTACGAGGCATACCGCTGCCGGAACACCGATGGAAATCCCGAGAAACGTAGCGACGGAAGCGACCTGCAGGCTGAGGATGAAGCCCGAGACGAAGCGGTCGTTCCCCGGAACGGCGCGAAACCATTTGAGCGAATAACCGTCCGGCGGGAAGGACGGGATTTCCTGCGCGAAGAAGGCGAGCCAGGTGACGAAGAAAAGCGGCAGCAGGAGATATGCCATCGACAGGGCCGCAGCCCCGTTCAGGGCGAGGCGGCCGAGCGATCGCATGCCGATCCGCCCTGTCATGTTCTCCAAGCCGCCATCCTGTCCGCCCGGTCCTAGGTCAGCCGGTTCTTGTGGAACTTGCCGCCCTTCATAATCGCGGACAGATGCTTGCCCTGATCGACGAGCAAGGCAAGATTTTTGAGCGGATTGCCGTCGACCACGATCAGGTCGGCGAAGGCACCCGCCTTCAGCGTCCCGACCTTGCCGGGCATCCGCAGCACATCGGCGCCGATGAGGGTCGCGGAGCGGATGATCTCGATCGGCGACATCACCGCCTGCCGGATCGTGAATTCGTTCGACTGGTCCCAGTGGAGTTCGCCGAGCAGATCGCTGCCGTAGGCCACCGGCACGCCGTGACGCTTGCAGATCTCCAGTGATCTCAGCCCACCGTCGATCACGAGTTCGTTCTTCTCGAGGCTCTCCGCCGTCATGCCCCACTTCGCGGCGCGTTCCCTCATCGCGTAGTAGGTGACGAGATTGGCGACAAGGAACATGTCTTTCTGCGCCATTAGCTTGGCGGCCGTATCGTCGATCAGGTTGCCGTGTTCGATGGTCCGCACGCCGAACTTGGCCGCGCGGATGATTGCTTTGGCGGAATAGGCATGGGCGCAGACATAACGCCCGAACGCCGTTGCTTCCTCGACCGCCGCCTTGACCTCGCCGTCGGAGAACTGGAGGCTGTCGAGCGGGTCGTATGGCGAAGCCACGCCACCCGACATCATGATCTTCACGTGGTCTGCACCCTGGCGCATCTGTTCGCGCGCCACCTTGCGGACCTCGTCGACGCCGTCGGCAACGGCCGATTTGAACTGCAGGCCGTTGCAGCACATGCATTCGTCGCCGGAACTGGTGCGCCGGCGCGAGTCCGAATGGCCGCCGGTCGGGCCGATGGATTGGCCGGCAATGAAGAGACGGGGGCCGACGATGTGGCCGGTCTCGATCGCCGTCTTGATACCCCAATCCGCACCGCCGGTATCGCGGACCGTCGTGAAGCCGCGGTTGAGCATCGCGGTAAGGCGGGTTGCCGCCCGTGCCGTGACGAGCGTCAGCGGTAGGTTCTCCATGAACCGGATGTTCACTTCGGAATGGATCGCGTGCACGTGGCTGTCGATCAGGCCAGGCATCAGCGTGCGCTTGCCGCAGTCGATGCGGACCGCGTCCTTGGCCTTGATCGGCTTTTCGGACAGTTCCTTGACCTTGTCGTCCTCGATGAGGAGCTGGTAGCCGCCGCGGATCTCGCCGAACGTCGGTTCGAGCAGTGCGAAGTTCGTGAAAAGTGTCTGTGCGCTCATGGCGTCGGGATCCTAGTGCAGCGTGTTCTTGTGGAATTTCCCGCCCTTCATGATCGCGGACAGGTGCTTGCCCTGATCCTGGAACAGGGCAAGATTCTTCAACGGGTTGCCGTTCACGACGATCAGGTCGGCAAAGGCGCCGGGCTTGAGGCAACCGAGCTTGCCTTCCATGCGCAGGAGCTGCGCGCCGATCGTCGTTGCGGAACGGATGATCTCGATCGGCGACACGACCTGCGCGCGGATCGTGAATTCCTGCGACTGTTCGGTCTGCAGCTGGCCCAGCAGGTCGGTCCCGTAGGCGACCGGAACGCCGTGACGCTTGCAGATTTCGAGCGAGCGGAGCGCGCCGTCGATCACCAGATCGTTCTTGGCAAGCATGTCCGCACTCATCCCGTACTCGGCGGCCCGCTTCTTCATCTCGAAGTAGGTGACGAGGTTGGCGACAAGGAACATGCCCTTCTGCGCCATCAGCTTGGCCGAGGCGTCGTCGATCAGGTTGCCGTGTTCGATGGTCCGCACGCCGGCCTTGGCGGCACGGGTGATCGCCTCCGGCGTGTAGGCGTGCGCGCAGACATAGCGGCCGAAGGCGTGCGCCTCTTCGACGGCGGCGTGTACCTCGTCCATCGAGAACTGGAGGCTGTCGAGCGGATCGTAGGGCGAGGCGACACCGCCCGACATCATGATCTTGATCTGGTCGGCACCCTGCCGCATCTCTTCGCGCACGGCCCGGCGCACGCCCGACACGCCGTCGGCGACTCCCATCGAGAAGGCGAGGGCGTTGCAGCAGTGGCAGCGCGTGCCCGCATCGGTACGGCGGCGCCCGTCGCTGTGTCCACCCGTCGGGCCGATCGCCTTGCCGGCAATGAACAGGCGCGGGCCGGGGATCAGTCCCTTGTCGGTCGCTTCCTTCAGGCCCCAGTCGGCACCGCCCGTATCACGGACCGTCGTGAAGCCGCGGTCGAGCATGCGCTTCAGCAGGTCGGCCGCGCGCGCCGTCATCAGAGTCAGCGGCACGCTTTCCATGTTGCGGATGACGACTTCCGACAGGACGGCATGCACGTGGCTGTCGATCAGGCCGGGCATCAGTGTACGTTTGCCGCAGTCGACGACGTCGGCGTTCTTGATCTTGATCGCCTTCGATGAGACTTCCCGGATCTTGTCGTTCTCGACGACCAGCTCGTAGCCGCCCTTCAGGGAACCGGCTTCGGGGTCGAGCATCTCGAAGTTCTTGAAATGATAGAGCGCCATGGCCTTCATCGTCCCCGGTTGCAGCCTGTCTGCTGTCGAATGTTAACTTTCCGACCCGCCACGTCAATATCTGCCTGTGTCGTCAGGCCTTTATCTCCTGAAGCAGGCTGGGTACCAGCAGGCCGGCGAGGATCTTGGCGTTGCGGGTCTCGGTCTCGCCGTACATGCCTTCCTCGCCGCAGAAATTGAGCGAACCGAGACGCTTGCCGGCATGGCGGATCGGGGAGTTGAGGATGGCGGTGATGCCGAGCGAGAAGATGAGTTCGTGGTCGAAGAACGTCTCCTTCACGGCGGCGCGGTCCGGGGCCAGAAATACCTCGCCGGACTCCATCTGCTGATGGCTCTTGGTGATCTTGGAAAGCGGCTTCTTGCCGCCGAGCGGATAGGCCGTCTCGTTGCTCGAATGCACGCGCTCGACGACTTGCTCCGCCTCGTTGTACTTGAGCGTCGTCAGCAGGACCCAGCCGCATGTCTCGGCCGCGATCTTCTCGACAGCCTTGTAGACGATCTGGCGGTCCGCTTTCTCGTTCGTCAGGGCCACAACTGTCGCGACGTCCTGCAGTGTCAGTTCCCGGAACTTCTTCGTCATCTCGGCTGCTTTCAGGGCTTGAGGGGCGGCAAGGCCCGGGTCGGATCGGGAAGCGGAATTTCTCCGATCTTCTCGGGAATGAGGCCGCGCGCGCGTATCCGGAGGATAAGCAACAGTGCGACAGCAATGAGAATTTCGCGCAAGGCCGCACCCTGCACGGCGGAAAGCTCGGGAACATACGGAATGACGAAGCGGGTCGATTCGAGGAAAAACACGACCAGCACCGCACCGACCACGGCGCCGATATTGTTTCCAAGCCCGCCCGAAAGCAGCGACAGCTTGATGTAGAGTGTCAGCAGAGGCGCGAACAGGTCCGGCGCGATGTAGCTGGTGAAGTGTCCATAGAGTGCACCGGACAGGCCGAGTGCCGCCGTGCCGACGGCGAACGCCTTTACCTTGAACATGACGACGTTCTTACCCGCGACCTGAACGACCTGCTCGTCCTCGCGGATTCCGCGCAGCACGCGTCCGAAGGGCGAGCGCGTCAATCTCTGCAGCAGCATGAAGAGGAGCGCGACGGCGACGACGACGATCACAAGAAACTGCAGATTGAAAGCGTGCGGTCCGAGCGCCTGCCGGAATGGCCCGGGGATGCCAGACAGCCCATCCGTCCCGTTCGCGATCCAGAGTTCGTTCGACATGATGATGCGCATCGTTTCGGCGAAACCGAGGGTGACGATGGCCAGATAGTCGCCCCGGAGACGGACGGTGATCAGCGCCACGAAAACGCCGAACACGGACGCCACGAGTGTTCCCGCGGCGATCCCAACGAGGATCGGCCAGCCGAACTTCAGCGTCAGGATCCCGGACGTGTAGGCGCCAACCGCGAAGAACCCGACGAGACCGAGATTGATCAGGCCGGCCATGCCCCAGATGACATTCATGCCGAGCGCCATCAGCGCGTAGATCCCGGCGGTAACGCCCATTGCGACGAGATAATGCTCCATGTCCCGTCTCCTCAGTAGGCGCGCTGGCCGAGGATGCCGCGCGGCCGGAATGTCAGCACGAGCAGAATCGCGATGAACCCGACGGCCGTGCGGTAGGCCGGGGTCAGAACCAGCAGGCTCAGTTCTTCGCCGACGCCGATCACCAGCGCGCCGATCACCGCACCCGGGATGCTTCCCAGTCCGCCCACCACGGCGGCGGCGAAGACCGACAGGATCGTGCGGAAGCCGACCAGCGGATCGATCGTCGTATCAAGCCCGCTCAGCATGCCGCCGAGGCCGGCCAAGCCCATGGCGATGAACGAGACGAGCCGGGCGACCATGTCGGAATTGATCCCCTTGATGGATGCGAGCATGGGATTGTCGGCGACGGCGCGCATCGCCTTGCCCGTCCGGGTCAGCGACAGGAACGCGAACAGCATTGCCACCACGACGATCGCTATCAGCAGGTTCTCGAACTGCTGCGGGCTGACGCGCAGGCCGGATATGACCCAGTCCCGGCGGAGCGGCAGGTCGTAGCCGCGCATCTGGTTCCCGAAGCCGAAGCGGACGAAATTCTCGAGCGCGATCGTCAGCGCGATCGAACCGATCGCGGTCGTGACGAAGCCGCTGGCGCGCAATGGCCGGAGGACGAACTCGTCCGACATCCAGCCGATAATCCCGGCGACGACGAATGCGGCCGCGAGAGCTGGCACGATCGGCAGGCCGAAAGTCGTGTTCGCGATGAAGCCGGCGAAAGCGCCGATCGTCATGTGCGATGCGAGCGCGAAGTTCGTGAAGCGCAGGACCGCGAAGATGGCGGTCAGCCCGATCGCCGGAATCGCGAGGACTGTGCCGGCCATTAGGCCGTTCAGGATGAGTTGGAGAACTTCCATGCGCTGACTGGCGACCTTTCGCGGAAATCGGAAGGGCGGCGACCGGTTTGGTCGCCGCCCTTGTTCATCAGACGAGTTTCAGGAACTCGAGTTTGCCCTTCGCCACCTTCATGTAGCGGAAGCGGCAACCGCTGATATCGCCGATGTCCGTGAAGTCGCACGGACCCGACGCACCTTCGTAGTTGATCTCCTTGCCGGCCGCGATCGCCTTCAGGCCGTCGATCGCGGTGTAGACCTTCTCGCCGCCACCCTGGCAGATCTTGCGCACATTCTCCTTGAGTGCAACGCCGGTTGCTTCCTTTGCCTTGGCGATCGTCAGCACGGCGAGCGACGCCCAGTCGGTTGCCTGCGCTTCGTAGCCGTCTATCTCTTTGAGGCCGAGGCGTTCGCATGCACTGCGATATGCCGTGCTTTCGATGTCGGCCGAAGGCTGGCCTGTCATCACGCCCTCCGAAACCTCGGGCGGCATCGTGTCGAGCGTGGCTTGCGGAATCGCGTAGGACTGGCAGAATTTTCCGAGATTGATGTTGGCTCGGTAGAGATCGCGAAGAAGAACAACCGTGTCCGGCGCGTAGCCGTTCAGGTAGAGGAAGTCTGGGTTCGAGCGCATTGCCTGGTCGATCTCCGAGCGGTAGGTCGTCTTGTCCTTTTCGTAGATCACATGCGTGACGACCGACCCGCCCTTGGCCTTGAGCAGCGTGTCGAGATGCTCCTTCGTCGGCAAGGCGAACGGCGCCTGGATGCCAATGACGGCGACCCGCTTGCTGCCGAGGCTGGCGACGAACTCGCCGTGCGCAGTCGCCTGAAGCTTGCTGTTCGGCTGCGTGCGGATCAGGAAACCTTGGTGCGGGAGGAGCGTGATCGTATCGGCACCGGAGACCGTCATCAGGAACGTCTTGGATTCCCAGCAGACCGGCGCCACCGCGGCGGTCACTGCCGACGCCCAGGTTCCCATGATGACGGGAACCTTGTTCACCTCGATGAGCTTGCGCGCTGCACGAACCGCCGCTTCGGGGTTCGTCTGGTCGTCTTCGACGACCGTCTCGATCCGCCGCCCGAGTAGGCCGCCCGCCTTGTTGACCTCGTCGAACACCGCCTGCATCGCCTTCAGCATGCGAGGGCCATCGTTGCCGCCAGCGCCTGTAAGGGGCGTGAGGATGCCGATCCGCAGCGGTTCCGCCTGGGCGTACGCGCGGACAGGAAGCGTACCGACGGCCGCCGTCGCGGCAGCCATTTTCAGGACTTTTCTCCGGTTCATGCCCTTCATTCTTCTCTCCATCCGTTCGGATTTTCGCTGTATTCCTGTTCGCGCTCTCAGCCGCCGAGAAAGATGCGCTGGATTTCCGGGTTTGCCGCCAGTGCTGCCGCGTCCCCGGTCCGGCTGTTGCGTCCGTCGACCAGAATGTACGCCTTGCTCGAGATCGCCAAGGCCTCGCTCGCGTTCTGCTCGACCATCCCGATCGAAAGCCCTTCGCGGTTGATCTCGACGATGGCGTCGAAAAGCTTCTCGGCTGCAAGTGGGGAAAGTCCAGCCGACGGTTCGTCCAGCATGAGCACGCTTGGTTCGACCATGAGGGCCATCGCCATCGCGAGGATCTGCCGTTCGCCGCCCGAGAGTGTCCGTGCGGCATGGCGCTGCTTGGTGCCGAGGACCGGGAAGCGCTCCATTGCTCGGACAATGCGCTTCGGAACGGCGCCAGGATCGATATAGCCGCCCATCTCGAGATTTTCGCGCACGCTCATCGACGGGAAAATGTTGTGCTCCTGTGGCACGTAGGCGAGGCCGGCACGCGCGATTTCGCGGGGCAGCCGTCCGGTGATGTCGTTGCCGTCGAGCAGTACGGTTCCGGATTTCGGGCGCAGCAAACCCGAGATCGTCTTCAGCAGTGTGGATTTTCCTGCACCGTTCGGACCGATGATGCAGACGATTTCGCCCCGGCCGACTGAAAAATCGACACCCTTGAGAATCTCGTCGGCCGCCCCGTATCCGGCGACGATGCTGCGTGCGGACAGTTCGGCCATCAGCCCGCACTCTTCCAGCGGCGACCCATATACGCCTGCTGGACCTGGGTATTGTTCGCAATGTCCTCGAAATGGCCATCGGCAAGATGCCGGCCTTCGGCCATGACGATCACGTGGTCGCAGAGCCGCGAGATCATGTCCATGTGATGCTCGATGAGCAGGATGGGGAGGCCGTCGCGCGCCAGCGAAATGAGATGCTCGCCGATCTCCCGCGCCAAAGTCGGATTGACACCGGCGACCGGTTCGTCGAGCAGGATCATCTTCGGCTGGGCCATCAGCGCGCGCCCGATCTCGAGAAGCTTCTTTTGCCCGCCGGACAGGTCCGATGCCGGATTCCGGATCACGCGCATCAGGTTCAATCGCTCCGCGATCGCCATCGCCCGGTCGACCAGCGCCCTTTCGCGGGCGACGCTTGCTGGCGTGCGAACTAGCGCATGCCAGATGCTTTCGCCTGGCTGGTCCGCGCCGTAGAGCATCAGGTTGTCGAGAACCGACATGCGTTGGAGTCCCCGCGCGATCTGGAACGTGCGCACG
The DNA here is from genome assembly GCA_965279565.1 of Tagaea sp. Classification (GTDB taxonomy): domain Bacteria; phylum Pseudomonadota; class Alphaproteobacteria; order CACIAM-22H2; family CACIAM-22H2; genus Tagaea. Next base: position 3,044,598 of record OZ257249.1, read on the forward strand.
AGGCCGGCATTGGTGATCTGGTCGGGCCGCTTGCCGGCGATATCGGCGCCGTCGAATACGATCCGCCCGCCGTCGGGCGGGATGACACCGGAAATACAGTTGAACAACGTCGTCTTGCCGGCGCCGTTGGGCCCGATCAGGCCGGTAATGCCCGACCCGGCGACGGACAGGGATACGCCGTTCAGCGCGTTGACGCCGTAGAAACTGCGCGTGACGTTCTCGATTTCCAGCAACGCCATGGTACGGCTACTTCCGACGGCCCAGCGACATCGCGCGAGCATTGCATGGTTCAGGCCAAGGTACTAGGGGTCCGGATACCCCGTCAGCGTCCGGCAAGGACTGCCGGATTCACGACGTGGACTGGCCGTTTCCCGAGCGAGAAGTCGACGATGCTCTTCAGGCCGGTCGAGGCCATGTCGTGAAAACATTCGTCGGTCCAGCCGAGCGCATGCGGGGCGAGTATCACGTTTTTCAGGCCCTTCAGCGGATTGTCGGTCGCGATCGGTTCCCGCTCGAAGACGTCGAGGCCGGCACCGGCGATGCGCCCGGCCTGCAACGCGGCGATCAGCGCCGGTTCGTCGACGACCGGGCCGCGCGCGATGTTTACGAAGAACGCCGTCGGCTTCATCAGGGCCAGCTTCGTCGCGTTGACGAGATGGCGCGTCTCTTCGTTGAGCAGGCAGCAGCAGACGACGATGTCGCTTTCGGCCATCACGGTCTCGATCGGCGCGAGCGAGCCTCCCAGGCCAGCGACGCGCGCCGCATCGCCATGCGGATCGGCAGCAATCATCCGGCGAAAGAACGGGCGGGCCAGCCCCATGATCTCCTGCCCGATGCCGCCGGCCCCGATCAGGCCGAGCGTGCGTGTCGTCAACCCCACACCCATGTGGCTCGTCCGGTCGAGCCAACGGTCTTCCCGGACGAGCATATCCTTGATGATGAGACGCGATGTAAGCGCGAAGATCAGCGTGAGTGCGGCGACCGCCATCGGTCGACGGATCGCGATCGGCGTATTGGTGAGCACGACGCCAAATTCGACGGTCGCCGGAACGTCGACGGAATCGTAGCCGACGCCATGCCGGGCAAGGATCTTCACACGCCGGTCGGCGCGCGACAGCGACGCCCGGGTGACCTTCGGCGAACTGATATAGATGCCGTCGTAGCGGCTGGCCATATCGGGCGTGAGTTCCGAAATCCGCTCCGGTAGGTACTCCCACTCCAGGTCCGGATTCTCCTTCATTACTTCGAGAGCCGCACGGCCGAAGCTGGGCTCGCCTCTGGCGTCGAGCACGTCGCGGGAAATACCGACCTTGAATTTCATGGCTGCCTTCTCGTGTGGGCGGATACTAGACCGCATGATAGCCGTATCCGCGGATGTCGCCAGCCCGTTGTAACTGAAGGATATTGAGCGGGGCGGGCCGGAATGCGAGGATGCAGGAATGGATATCCGGACCTTCAAGGCTTCTATTGCGCAAAAGGCGCCGCCAGACGGTCTTTCGCGACCGCTTCAGGCACTCTGGCATGCCGCCAAGGGCAACTGGGACGCCGCGCATGCTCTTGTCCAGATGGACGAGGGCGAACCGGCGCACGACTGGGTCCATGCCTGTCTGCATCGGATCGAGGGCGATCTTGGCAATGCCGGATACTGGTATCGCCGGGCCAAGAAACCGTCCGCGACCGGACCGTGCGATGCCGAAGTCATGATGATCGCCGAAGCACTGCTCGCAGACGGTGCGCAATAGCCATCTGGCGTTCCGCTTGCAGGGCGGATGCTGGATAGGAAATGCTGTCGTCGCAAGGGATAGGTGGAAAATGGCTGACAGGCCGCAATCGCCGCTGCTCGATCCGGGATGGAGCTATGTCGGGAAGGCTTCGCTTGATGAGTTCCGTGCCGCGGAGTGGGAGCTCCTGAAGGCACAGCGTGCGCCTTACATGGTTGAACAGCAGGCGAGCCAGGCCCTGCGTTTGCTCGTCGCTTCGAAGGACGATCCGACCTTCGGTTATCAGGTCAACAATTACCGGCACAGCGTCCAGTCGGCGACGCTAGCGCTGGCGGATGGCCGGTCCGAAGAATACGTGGTCGCAGCACTCCTTCACGACATCGGATTCATCACCTGCCAGCCGACCCACGGCGCGTTCTCGGCGCGGCTGCTGGCGCCTTTCGTCGGCGACGACATAGTCTGGATGCTCGAACGGCATATGTACTTCCAGGCGATCCACTATCACGACCATCCGGACGCTGACCGCTTCGCGCGCGAGAAGTGGCGCGGGCATCCGCATTTCGCGATGACGGCCGAGTTCGTCGCCAAGTACGACCAGAACACGATTGATCCCGGCCTACGCGAGCTTCCGATCGATGCGTTCGAACCGATGGTCCGGCGCGTCTTCGCGCGGCCACCGCGGTCGATGTCGTTGCCGGATTAGGTCGCGTCAGCGTTCGTGGCTGCGGCTCTCGTCGGAGCCGAGGCTGCGTTCGAGCCGGCGCACCAGCGCCGAAATCAGCAGGATCAGGACGAGATACTCGATCACGAGGAACGTGTAGATCTCGAGCGGCCGGAACACGGTCACGTTCAGTTCGTTCGCCTTGCGCGTAAGCTCGCCGAGTCCGATGACCGACGCGAGCGACGACATCTTGACGATGTAGATGAACTGGTTCGCGAGTGGCGGAAGGATGCGGCGTATCGCCTGCGGAAGGACGACGAGTCGCATTTCCTGCCACGGATGCAGGCCTAGCGCGCGCGCCGCCTCCCGCTGGCCGCGCTCGATCGACTGGATTCCGGCGCGGAATATCTCCGCCTCGAACGCGCTGTCGCAGACGGCGATCGCAAGCAGGCTTGCTCCGAAAACGCCAAGCTGGAGGCCGGTCAGCGTCGGCACGCCGTAGAAGACCCACAGCAGCATCACGAGGATCGGGATTGACCGGAATATCTCGACATAACCGCGGTTGATCCAGGCAAGCGGGCGCCAGCGTGACAGCCACCCAGCCAGGCTCGTCGCGCGGACCGGGCGGCCGGAACTCATGTCGAAGCTCGGGAACATCCTTCCAAACGGTGTCCAGGTCGACATGCCGAGCAGCGCCACGATGAGGCCGAGCAACATCGAGACGAAGAGTGTGGCCAGCGACAGGAGTACTGTCGACTGGAAGCCTTCGATGAGAAATCCGAGATTCGTCTGACCCTGCACGGTCGAGGGTGAGATGACGTGCCACCCCCAGGCGAACCCGCCACCCCCGCCGCCACAGCCGGTCAACAGAAGGACCGGCAGAGATGCGGTCAGTCGGGGCGATAGGCGGTACATTCGACCTCAACGGCGATGTCGGGATGGAAGAAGCCGCTCATGTACACGAAACCGAGGGCAGGGCGAATGGTGCCGAAAACTTCGGCATGTGCCTTGCCTGCATCGACCCAACGCGGCGGATCGGCGAGATAGATGCGCGTCTTGATGACGTCTGCATAGTCCATGCCCAACTCGCGCAGGAACCCACCGATGATTCCGAGGCAGACCTGCGTCTGGTGATAGACGTCGCCGGGAAACTTGATGCCGCCGCTGTCGTCGGCCGGCGAGCAGAGGCTCGTCTCGATCAGGTTTCCGATCCGCACGGCACGAGCGAAGCCGCACTGCGCTTCCCATGGGCGATTGGTAATCAGGTTTCGTCGTTTCGACATGAAAAATCCGCGCGCGAGGATGAATCCGGAATGGCCTCGGAAATGCAGGACAGGCTTGACCCCACTGCAGTCAAAGTCAAGACTGTACAACCATTTTTCGGAAGGAGATGTCGCATGGATCGCCGTTCCCTGATTGCCGCAGGCCTGACGGCTCCAGCACTCGTCCAGCTGGCAATGGGCGAAGCCCATGCGCAGGCTGCTCCCCGGTCGCGCCTGCAGACGATTCAGCAGAACGGTGTGCTACGTGCTGGAACGACTGGCGATTTCAATCCGATGAGCTTCCGTGACCCGGCGACCCGCGAACTGGCCGGCCACCAGATCGATTGCATGAAGAAGTTGGCCGACGAACTCGGCGTGAAGCTCGAGTGGGTGCCGACGACCTGGCCGACGCTCATCAGCGGTCTTACCGCCAACCAGTACGATCTGGTCGCGACGGGAACGTCGGTATCCGTCGCGCGAATGAAGGCCGCCGCCTTCACCAATCCGTGGGGCATAAACGCGTTCGCGCCGCTTGTCCGCCGCGACGAGGCGGCGCGCTTCACGAGTTGGGATGCGCTCAACCAGCCCTCCGTCACCGTTGCGTTCAATCTTGGCACGACGATGGAGCAGTTCGCGCGCGGAGCACTCCCGAATGCCGCGATTCGGCGTGTGGAATCCCCGGTCCGGGATTTCCAGGAACTGCTCGCCGGCCGAGTCAATGTGACGATCACCAGCCTCGTCGAAGGATCGCATCTCCAGCGTGAGTATCCTCAGCTGCAGATGATCCTCGCCGATCAGGCGCGCAACACGATCCCGCTCTGCTTCATGGTTCCGGTGGATGATCCGATTTTTCTCAATTTCATGAATAACTGGGTCATGCTCCACCAGACCTCGGGTTTCTTCACGGATATTGCCAAGCGCTGGAACTTGACGCTCTATCGCGGCTGATGCCGATCAGGTGAAGGCGAGAAAGCGGGCATAGTCGTCCACGAGATCGCCCGTGGCGAGTTCCAGTAGTTCCTCGCCTGCCGCCTTTGTGGCGCGCGCCGAGTCGGAGATCACGCGGCCGTCCGGGAAGCGCCGTCGATAGTCGGCAGCTTCGAAATAGTTGTCGCCCGAATGCTCGAGCAGGTCGTTGCGTCCGTGAGAGGGTGGGGGCGAGCGGTCGAACTCGGCGATCGACGCCGGATGCGCCGCCTGCGTGATCGCGATTTCGGATGGCGTGCCGTGGAACCCTTCGCCGGACCCATATAGCGCCTTTCGTCGCGCATCGACGCGGGGAAGATCCCACCAGTTTCTGAGCTTGCAACGCACGCGCACGTCGGTATCGCGCGCCGCCATCGAAAGCAACGCGTAGTATTCCTGGAATGCGGCCCTGGCTGGCGCGACGTTTCCGCCATGTCCGTTGATGAAATAGATGCGCTCGAAGCCGGTCCGCGTGAGTGACGCGACATAGTCCTGCACGACCGACATCAAGGTCGAAGGTCGCAGCGAGAGTGTGCCCGGAAAATCGAGATGGAATTGCGACATGCCGACCTGGATCGTCGGCGCCACTAGGATGTCGCCGCGCTCGCCGACGCGCCGAGCAATCGCTTCCGGGCACAGATGGTCGGTGCCGAGCAAGCCATCGGGGCCGTGCTGTTCGGTCGACCCAAGCGGCACCAGGATGCCCTTCGAGCGCGCGAGATAGGCCTCGATTTTCGGCCAAGTCTGGAGTTCCAACCGCATCGAACGCTCCTTTGCGTCGCCGGCGGAGGGTAGCGTACGATGCGCAACCCACCGCCTCGGAAGTAACAGCAATGATCCTCTATGCCGTCCCTTTGTCCAGCTATTGCGCCAAGGTGCGGCTCTGCCTGACCCTGAAGGGGCAGATGATCGAGGTTCGCGAACCACCCGGCGGCACTTACAAAAGCCCCGAATACCGCACGATCGTTCCGAGCGGAACGATCCCCGCCATTGTTGACGGCGACTTCGTGCTCGCCGAGTCCGATACGATCCTCGAATATTTGGAAGAGGTGTTTCCCAAGCCGCCGCTGCTGCCTGCCGATCCGAAGGCGCGTGCGCGGACCCGGTTTCTCGGAAGGCTTCACGACCTGCATCTGGAGCCGCGCGTCCGCGCGCTTTTTGCCGATGTCCAGCACGGGCGGATGTCCGACGGCGCACGTGCGACGATCCAGGAAAAACTCGATGCGATCGAGCAAAATCTCGATCCGGACGGACCATTCGCGATGGGCGCGATGCCGACTCTTGCCGATTGCGCGTTCCCGGCGACATTCGCGATCGTCGAAGCATTCATTCCGCTTTTCGATTGGAAGCCGGCCTTTGGGCCCCGGACGCTGCGATGGCAGGCGGCTTTGCGTGCCAATCCGGCGGTTGAGGCGGTGATTGCGCCTTATCGCGATACGGTTGCGGCATGGATCCTGGCGAAAAGAGCCTCAAGCTGAGTTCGGTGATAGGCGCGCAACGCCTGCTGAACGTTTCAAGACCGGGACAACCGGGACAATCGCACGACAGACGGCACTTGAAGCGCTCGGCGACGGGCGAATAGCATGCGTGCTCCTGTTTCGCTCCGTTTTCCCGATAGCCGCGTCGTCAAAACCGGCCGGAGGCCAATCCCATGAAGATGCCACACCAGACCGCCGAAAGGCATGATGCGATCCACCGCCGGACACTTCTGTCCGCCGGGACCGCCTTGGTCGCCTCGACTGTTCTCGGGCGCGCCGCATCCGCACAGACGCCGCGGCGCGGTGGACGGCTCGTCGTGGCCGCCGATTCCGAGCCACGCAACATCAATCCGGCGATCGTCGCCTCGAACGGCGTCTTCCACGTTTCCTCGAAGATCGTCGAGCCGCTGGCCGAAGCGGCGTTCGGCACGCCGGACGGACTGGCGCCGAGATTGGCGCTCTCGTGGACCGGGTCCGCGGACGGGCTTTCGGTCACGTTCCGCCTGCGCCCCAACGTGACATGGCACGACGGGAAGCCGTTCACGTCGGCCGACGTCGCATTCTCCGCTCTAGAGATCTGGAAGAAGCTCCAGAATCTCGGGCGCGTCGTATTCAAGGATCTGGCTGCGGTCGATACGCCCGATCCGCTGACGGCGATTTTCCGGTTTTCTCAACCCACGCCCTTCCAGCTGATCCGCAACGCGCTGCCGGCACTTACCGCCGTGGTGCCGAAACATGTCTACGAGGGGACGGACATTTCAGCGAACCGCGCGAACGCGGCGCCGGTCGGGACGGGCCCGTTCCGGTTCGCGGAAACGCGGCCCGGCGAATACACGCGGCTGGTCCGCAATCCGGCCTATTGGGCGGCGGGGCAACCGCATCTCGACGAGATCGTGTTCCGGGTGCTGCCGGACCGCGCCGCCGCCGCCGGCGCGCTCGAAGCCGGCGAGGTCCATCTCGCGGCGTTTTCGCAGGTTCCGCTGGCGGACCTCCCGCGGATCGGATCCGTGCGCGGCCTGTCGGTCGTCACGAAAGGCTACGAAGCGCTGACCTACCAGTTGATTGTCGAGATCAACCATCGCAGGCCGGAATTGGCCGACGTGCGCGTGCGCCGCGCCATCGCGCACGCGATCGACCGGGACTTCGTCGTGAAGACCGTCTTCCTCGGCTATGCGACGGCCTCCGACAGCCCCGTTCCGAAATACGATGGGCAGTTCCATGCACCCGGCCTTAGCGCGCCGGGCTTCGATGTCGCGCGGGCGAACGCGCTGCTCGACGAGGCCGGCCACCGGCGCGGGGCAGGCGGCATGCGGTTCAAGCTTCGCCTGCTGCCCGCACCATTCTTCAACGAAACCCGGCAGTTCGGGGCCTATCTGCGGCAGGCGCTTGCCGCGATCGGCATCGATGCCGAACTCGTCAACAACGATGCGGCCGCGCACCTGAAGGCGGTCTATACGGATCACGCCTTCGACATCTCGGTCGGTTCGCCCGTCTATCGCGGCGATCCGGCGATCTCGACGACGATTCTGGCGCAAGGCGGTCTGCCGGCTGGCGTGCCATTTGCGAACCAGGGTGGCTATCGGTCCGCCGACATGGACGCGCTGATCGCGCGGGCGGCCGGCACGCTCGACGAGAAGACGCGCACGGGCCTCTATCACGAGTTCCAGCGCAAGGTTCTCTCGGACCTTCCGTTCGTGAATGTCGCGGAATGGGGCTTCACGTCGGTCGCGAGCCGCAAGCTGCACAACGTCGATACCAATCCACGCTGGGCGGTCTCGAACTGGGCCGACGTCTGGCTCGAGGCCTGATGCGCGCGGCGCGGCTGGTTTCGCGACGGCTGCTCGGCGTCGTCCCGGTTCTCGCGATCGTCATCGTCGGCACTTTCTTCCTGCTTGAGGCTTCGCAGGGCGATGCGGTCGATGCGTATCTCGTGTCGACGGGTGGCGACAAGGGGCTTGCCGACCAGCTTCGTCGCGACTGGGGGCTCGACAGGGGGTCTTGGTCGCGGCTGGCGTTCTTCGTCGTATCGCTGGCGCATCTCGACTTCGGCTGGTCGGTCGCGTTTTCGCGCCCGGTCATCGACGTGGTTCTGGAGCGGTTGCCCAACACGATGCTGCTGATGGGCATGTCGATCGCCCTCGCCTTCGGTGTCGGTTCGCTGCTCGGCGTCGCCGCGGCGAACCGGCCGGGAAGCGCTGTCGATCGGGCGCTCTCGCTCGGGTCGCTGGCCGTCTATGCGATCCCGGGATTCTGGCTTGGCCTCGTGCTGATCGTCGTGTTCGCCGTGCAGCTGCGGCTGCTTCCCAGCGGCGGGATCGAGACGATCGCGTCCGGCAAGCATGGGCTGGAGCGGGCAGGCGACATCGCAAGGCATCTCGTGCTGCCTGTCGCCGCACTCGGCATGGTCTATCTGGCACTCTATCTGCGGATGATGCGGACCGGCATGGCCGAAACCTGGCGGCAGGATTTTGTGCGTGCCGCGTTCGCGCGCGGCCTGCCGCGCCGCCGGATCGTGTGGCGGCATATCGCGCGCAACGCACTCTTGCCGCTGGTCACGATGCTCGGACTGCAGGCTGCCTCGATGCTCGGTGGGAGCGTCGTCATCGAAAGCGTATTCGCGGTCCCCGGCCTTGGCCGGCTGGCGCACGAGGCGGTCGGCCAACGCGACACGCCTTTGTTACTTGGCGTGATCCTCGTCGGAGCCGTCGTCGTGATAGCGGTCAATCTGCTCGTCGATCTCGTCTATGCCTGGCTCGATCCGCGCGTCGGTGCGGGACCGGAGACGGCGGCGTGAACGTCCTGCACCGGTTTTCGAGATCGGCCGATGGCATGCTCGGTGCGGGCTTATTGTTCGCGTTCGTAGCCGTCGCGATCCTTGCGCCGCTCGTCTATCCCGGGGATCCATTGTCGATCGTGGGAGGACCGCTCGTGCGCCCCTTCGTCGACTGGGCCACGCCGCTCGGGACGGACCGGCTGGGGCGCGATCTGCTGGCCGGGCTGCTGCATGGTGCACGAACCTCCATGATAGTCGGAATCTTTGCCGCCGTCGTCGCGATAGCGCTCGGTGCCGCCATCGGCGTCGTGGCCGGTCTTTCCGGGGGCTGGATCGACGAAGCCCTGATGCGGGTCACCGAAGCCTTCCAGACGGTTCCGGGTTTCCTGCTCTCGCTCGCCTTCATCAGCGTCGTTGGTCCGTCGTTGTCGATGGTCGTGCTTGCGATCGCGCTGGGTGCCTGGACTGGCCCGGCACGCGTGGTACGCGCCGAAGTCCTGTCGATCCGCGAGCGCGACTTCGTGGCGGCCGCCCGGGTGATCGGGATGCATCCGCTCGAGATCGCGTGGCGCGAAGTCCTGCCGCATGCGTTGCCGCCGGTCGTGTCACTCGCGTCCGTCATCGTCGCGGGCGCGATCCTTACCGAAGCCGCACTTTCGTTTCTTGGGCTCGGCGACCCGAACCGCGTGACGTGGGGCGGTTTGATCGCGGAAGGCCGCTCGGTCCTGCGCAGCGCACCCTATCTCTCCATCGTGCCGGGATTGGCGCTGCTTTCGACGGTGCTGTCCGTGCATCTGGTCGGCGAGGGTATCGCCGCGGCGCTTGCCGGACGGCGGAACTTCCAATGACGGCACCGACGCTTGTCCATCTGGAAGATTTCGGCGTGCGTTACTCCGCCGGTTCGCCGGCTGCGATCTCCGGCGTGTCGCTGTCGCTCACGCGCGGCGAGCGGCTGGCCGTGATCGGCGAAAGCGGATCGGGAAAGACGACGCTTGCGCTTGCGCTGGCCGGTCTGCTCCCGGCCGGCTCGACGACCGAGGGCCGGATCGTGTGGCCGGAGTTCGGCGCCGGCCCGAAGCCCGGGCGCGATATCGGCTACGTCTTTCAGGATCCTTCGGGAAGCCTTGATCCGGTCATGCGGGTTGGCGACCAGTTGGCCGAAGTCGTTGCCGTACACGACGATGCCGATCCGCGCACGCGGACCATCGAATTGATCAGGCAGGTCGAATTGCCGGATCCAGCCCGCACGGCCCGTGCATATCCGCATGAACTGTCCGGCGGCCAGCGCCAGCGGATCGCACTTGCCCTGGCACTCGCGGGGCGTCCTTCGATACTGATCGCGGACGAGGCGACCAGTGCGCTCGATCCGGTGGTCCAGAAGAAGCTGGTCGAACTCGTCGTGCGGCTTTGCCGCGCGAACGGCCTGACTCTCGTGTTCGTGACGCACGACATCGCACTCGCCGCCGGTCTCGGCAGCCGGATCGCGGTTGTCTACTCGGCCCGCCTTGTCGAGATCGGACCGGCAACGCGGGTCCTTTCCGATCCCGCACACCCCTATACGAAGGCACTCGCCCTGAGCCATCTCGGGCGCGATGCTCCGCGAGATCGCCGCGTCTACACGATCGAAGGACAGCCGCCGGATCCGGCCGTTGCGTTGCCCGGCTGCCGTTTTGCACCGAGATGCAGGCGAGCGATCGCCGCATGCACGCGATCCGTGCCGGCATGGGCCGGGTCGCGCGACGACGGTGCCGCATGCATCCTTCCGGCAGGAGCGCCCAGATGACGCCAGCTCCGATCCTCTCTGCACGCGGGCTCGCAAAGACGTACCGTACGGGCGGGCGTGTCGTGACGGCGCTTGATGGCATCGATATCGACCTCGCCGTCGGCGAAACGCTGGCGGTCGTCGGCGCATCGGGCAGCGGCAAGACGACTCTTGCGCGGGCAATCCTGCGCCTCGTCGAACTCGATGCCGGAACGATCCATGTCGGCGGACAAGATTTCGGCCGGATGTCGGGCGCCGTGCTTCGCGTCGAACGGCGGCGAATCCAGATGGTGTTCCAGGATCCGGCATCCGCGCTAAACCCTCGCGCGACCGTCCGCAGCGCGATCGCCGATCCGCTTCGCGTCCAGGCGCTCGTCGGATCGGATGGGCAGGCAAGTGCGGTTGCCGCATTGCTAGACAAGGTCGGCTTGCCGGCGACCATCGCCGAACGCTCGATCCGCGACATATCGGGCGGTCAACGCCAGCGCGTGGCCATCGCGCGGGCGCTCGCGACGAAGCCGGCTATCCTCGTTCTCGACGAACCGGTTTCCGCCCTCGACGTGTCGGTCCGCGGGCAGATACTCAACCTGCTGTTCGATCTTCAGGCCGCCGAGAGGTTGGCCTATCTCTTCATCTCGCACGACATGGGCGTGGTGCGCGCGGTCGCCGACCGGGTTGCGGTGATGTCGCGCGGACGCATCGTCGAGACGGGAGCGACGGGCGCGGTCTTCGGGGCGCCTCGTTCGCCCGAATGCCGGGAGTTGCTCGACGCCGTACCGGTTCTGCCGGTCTAGCGAAGCTCAGGGATTGCGCAGCGGAACGCCGATATAGGCACCGAACTCCGAGACGAAGTCGCATGACACGCAGGCATGCACGCGGCCCTGCCGGTCGTCAAACGTCGCCGTCGAGCTGATCGGGAACACCGGTTGGTGCCATACGCCCGGGTCGATATGGACGCCGAAGGTCCCGTCGAAATGGAAGGCGACGAAGTCTTCCGCCTTCACGTCGTCGCCGGGCTTGGCGAGCAGCGCCACGAAAGGCGCTCCGGCACGTGGAAAGAAAATCTGGCCGCCGTCGGGATGGTAATTCGCCTCGTGCGTGAACAGCCGCGTCGGGTCCTTCGGCGCCACGTCCTCGCGCGCCGTCGCGGGATCGTCGAACCATCCGGTGATGTATCCGCGGCCGACTGCGTGATTCACCGCGTGTTGAACCTGCCCGCGCCGGATCATCTCGAACGTGTCCTCGACGACGCCGCCTTCGTTGCCCGTTCCATCGACGATCGGCCGCCAGCCGGGCTGGGGCCAGGTCACGATGGTCACCTTGCCGGTCGCAAAGTTCCCGACGAGGCTGCCATAGCCCTCGAGGCTCGCGGCGGTCGCCCGCACAAGCGGGGCATCGACGACGCGCGCTTCGCCGCGCGCGATCGACGGCATCGCGTCGAGATCGATCCCCGTGAAATTCGAAAACGCGACTTCGTTCGGCATCCGCAACTCCAACATGATCGCGTCAAGTCTGGAACAATTCGGCCGACCGGGCAAGATTCCGCGGCTAGAACGAGATATCGTCGATGATCGCGTCGATGCCGGCTTTGGCGCACTCGGCGTCCGCGGCGCCGCCGGGCGCACCCGATACGCCGATGCCGCCGAAAATCGATCCGGCGCCTTCGATCAGCAGTCCGCAGCCAACCGCGACGATCCGGGGAAACTGCCTCAGGCCCGCCATCTCGCCGCTTGCCGTCATCTGCGCTAGGGCGAGCGTGTCCTGCCGGAGCGTCAACGCCGTCCAAGCCTTGTCGGTCGCGATGGCCACGGTGTGCGGGCCGGCAAAGCGGTCGCGCAGGAAGACCTGTGTCGTGCCGCCGCGGTCGACGATGGCGACTGCGATCTGAAAGCCGCGCGCACGGCAGGCATTCAGTGCCGCCTGCGACGCCTTCAGTGCGGTTTCCGGTGTGAGCGAGCGAGTCGCGAACGTCGCGTCCTGAGCCTGCGAATCTGCCGGCGTAAGGGCGACGAGGGCGCCCAGCATGAGGATTTTCGCGTACTGGATTGCCGACATTGCGAACTCCGGTCCGTTGAGCGACGCTGGCACCCGGCAGGATAGCAGAGGCGCCAGAAGCATGCCGATCCCTTTTCGAGGTTCAATTGGGAGACTTCGTCCGGCACCGGAGGGCTTTCTGGATGCGGAGGAAATACGCGAGGTCTCACTTGGGCGTCGTGACGTTCTGCGTGCCGGATTTCTCGCGGCTCTTGCCGGCATGGCGGGCGGGGCCAGCGCGCAGACGCGGGCAGGAGATCCCGACATCCTCGAACCGCCGCCGTGGAGCCGGACGCTCGGCCGGCCGGTTGCCGACACGCCTTACGGGCTGCCGTCTCAGTACGAGCGCAATCTGGTCCGCCGCCATAGTCCGGGGCTGACCCAGGTCGGCGAGTCGAGCGTGTCGTTCACGCCGCTGCAGGGCGGGTTCGGCATCGTCACGCCGTCGGGCCTGCATTTCGAACGGCACCATCAGGGCTGGCACGACATCGATCCGTCACGCCATCGTTTCATGATTACCGGATCGACGTCCGGCATGGTGCGCGCGCCTAAGATCTACACGATGGATGACCTGATGCGCCTGCCGTCGGTCTCGCGCATGCACTTCCTCGAATGCGGTGCGAACACCGGCATGGAATGGGGCGGTACGGCCGTGCCGACGGTCCAGTACACGCACGGGATGCTGTCGTGCAGCGAGTTCACGGGCGTTCCGTTGCGCACGCTGCTCGAGGATTGCGGCGCCGATCTCAAGCGCGGCCGCTTCGTGCTGGCCGAGGGGGCTGACGGTTCGTCGCTGACGCGCACGATCCCGCTCGATCTAGTCCTGTCGGGCGAGGTGTTTGTTGCCTACGGCCAGAACGGGGAGATGCTGCGCCCCGAGAACGGCTATCCGCTGCGTCTCGTGGTGCCCGGCGTGCAGGGGGTGTCGTGGGTCAAATGGCTGCGGCGGATCGAACTGGGTGATCGGCCTTACGGAACCAAGGACGAGTCCACGCTCTACACCGACCTGATGCCGGACGGTCGCCTGCGGCAGTACACGTCGGTGCAGGAATGCAAGTCGGTGATCACGACCCCGTCCGGCGGGCAGCACCTGATCGACCGGGGTTTCTTCAGCATCACCGGGCTTGCATGGTCCGGGCGCGGGCGCATCCGGCGGGTCGACGTGTCGGTCGATGGCGGACGTAACTGGCAGCCGGCCACGCTCCAGACGCCAATCCTGTCGAAGTGCCTGACGCGGTTCGGCTTCCCGTGGACCTGGAATGGCGAGCCGGCGATCCTCCAGTCGCGCGCGGTGGACGAGACCGGATATGTCCAGCCCACCTATACGCAACTGCGCGCGGTGCGCGGAACGCGCTCCGTCTATCACAACAACGCGATCCAGTCCTGGCAGGTCGCGGCAGACGGCGAGGTCAGCAATGTCCAGGTGGACTGAGTGGCTCGCGCTGGCGTTCGTGCTCGTGGCCGCCAACGCTGCCGGTGCCGATGAACGCTTTGCAGGCGTGGGACGACCGGCGACGCCGGCCGAGATCGCGGCGTGGGACATCGACGTGCGGCCGGACTTCCTCGGCCTGCCGAAAGGCAGCGGCAGCGTCGCGCGCGGGCAGGAGTTGTGGGAAGCGAAGTGCGTCGCGTGCCATGGCACGTTCGGCGAGAGCAACCGGGTGTTCGCGCCGCTCGTCGGCGGAACGACGCCGACCGACATTGCGAAGGGACTCGTCGAGAGCCTGACCCGTCCCGACTATCCGCACCGAACGACGATGATGAAGGTGCCGACGGTCTCGACGCTGTTCGATTACATCCGCCGCGCGATGCCGTGGGACGCGCCGAAGAGCCTGACGGTCGACGAGGTCTATGCCGTGCTCGCCTTCATGCTGAACCTTGCGGATGTCGTTCCTGAGGACTTCGTCCTCGACGACCGGTCGATCCGGCAGGTGCAGGCGCGCATGCCGAACCGGAACGGAATGACCACCGACCATGACCTGTGGCCCGGGTCGGGCTTCGGCAAGCGGCCGCCGGCCGATGCCGGCAACACGGCCTGCATGGCCGACTGCCGCGAGCCGGCCACTTCCGCCTCGACGATCCCGGAGCGGGCGCGAGGCTCGCACGGCGATCTTGCGCAGCAGCATCGCGCGATCGGGCCCGTCCGCGGGGTCGGAACCGGCCCGTGACGCGGGGACATAAAGGTTGCTAGAATGGACATCGACTGACGGCAGGTATCTGGAAGGAATTCGGAACATGGACATTCATCAGACGCAGCGGCGCCAGGTCCTGCGGACCGGCGGCGGGCTCGGCCTGCTGGCGGCACTTTCGGCCGCGGGCTTTCTCGTGCCGAAGGCGGCGCTCGCCGAGTGGAACAAGGCGGCCTTCGAGGGCAAGTCCGTTGCCGACGCGATGAAGGCGCTCGGCGCCACATCGGCGACGACGAGTGCGGACGTGCAGATCATCGCGTCCGACATCGCCGAGAACGGGGCGGTCGTTCCGGTCCAGGTGATCAGTCGCCTGGCGAACACGCAACAGATCGCGATACTGGTCGAAAAGAACCCGAACGTGCTGGCTGCCGTCTTCGACGTCGGTCCGGATCTAGCGGCGGACTTCACGACGCGCGTCAAGATGGCGGAATCGTCGAACGTCGTCGTGCTCGTGAAGACGGCCGGCGGGTTCGCGACGGCGACCAAGGAAATCAAGGTGACGCTCGGCGGCTGCGGCGGCTGAAGTCCAACACCGGTAGCGGGAGAAAATCATGGGAAGTCCGATGCGCATCCGCGCCGCCACCAAGGACGGCGTCACCGAGGTCCGGGTGCTGATGAACCACGAGATGGAGACCGGCCAGCGCCGCGATGGGGCTGGCGCCCTGGTTCCCGCCTGGTTCATCACCGAGGTCACCGCCACGCTCAACGGCAAGAAGGTGATGCAGACCCAATGGGGTCCGTCGATCGCCAAGAACCCGTACTTCGCCTTCAAGGTGAAGGGCGGGGCGGCCGGCGAGAAAGTCAGCGTGACGTGGGTCGACAACAAGGGCGACACGCGCACCGACGAAGCGACGATCACCTGAAAGCCGGAGGGGAAATCCCGATGAACGTCATCCCCCGGACGGCCGTGCTGGCCGCCGTCTTCTGCATCGCCGCCTTCGGCGCCGTCGCGCAGGAGAAGGACAAGACGATCGAAAGCATCGAGGCGTATCGCGAGGCGCTCAAGGACGGGAACCCGGCCGAACTCTTCGAGGCGATGGGCGAGGAGATCTGGAAGAAGCGGGCCGGTCCGAAGAACGCGTCGCTCGAGCAGTGCGACCTCGGTCTCGGGCCGGGTGTCGTGGCCGGCGCTTTCGCGCAGATGCCGCGCTATTTCCCCGACACCGGCAAGGTGCAGGACGTCGAATCGCGCCTGCTGACCTGCATGTCGGTGCTGCAGGGCATCGACACGCGCGAACATGTCGAGGCGCGCTTCAACACACCGAAGAAGAACGATCTGGTGGCGCTCGCCACCTATGTCTCCGGCGAGTCCAAGGGCAGGCCGGTCAAGGTCTCCCTCGCGCATGCGATGGAGCGCAAGATGTTCGAGCTCGGCAAGCGCATGTTCTATTTCCAGGCGGGCCCGCACGACTTCTCCTGTGCAACCTGCCATGGGCAGGAAGGCAAGCGCATCCGCCTGCAGGATCTGCCGTACATCCCGTCGAAGGAAGGTGCTGCCGCCGGCTGGACGAGTTGGCCGGCCTATCGTGTCAGTTCCGGCCAGATGTGGTCGATGCAGTGGCGCATCAACGACTGCATGCGCCAGCAGCGTTTCCCCGAGCCGGTCTACGCTTCGGACATGACGGTGGCCCTGTCGCTGTACATGGCCGCCACGTCGAACGGCGCCACGGTCGCCACACCCGGAATCAAGCGCTAGGGAGGCGGACATGAAAAAAACGAACATCGTCGTCGCCATCCTCGTCGCGAGCACCGCGTTGTGGGGCTGCGCGCAGATGCAGTCGGCGGGCTGGAGCAGTGCCGCCGACGACGCGAGCTTCGCCGAGATGGTCCGGACCGGATTCAGGAATGCAGGTGCCGTCACGCTCGAGCGGCTGAAGCAGGACGAGACGCAGGCGTTCTGCTCCGATCCGGTCGCCTCGCAGTCTGCCGCGAACGTCAAGAAGGCCGAGGCGATCGAGGCGGCCAATCTCGCCACGGTGAAGTACCCGTCGGACGGCAAGTGGCTGGGCGACTGGCGCGCGGGCGAGCGAATCGCGCAGAGCGGGCGCGGCCTGACCTGGACCGACGCACCCAACCAGGCGAACGGCGGCAACTGCTACAACTGCCACCAGATATCGGCGGCCGAAATCTCGTTCGGCACGATCGGTCCGAGTCTTTACCAGTACGGCAAGCTCAAGGGGAATTCGGACGAGGTCGTGCGCTCGACCTGGGCGAAGATCTACAACTCGAAGGCCCTCAACGCGTGCTCGAACATGCCGCGTGCCGGCCACATGGGCATCATCAAGGAAAAGGATATCCAGGACCTGATGGCGCTGCTGCTGAGCCCGGACTCGCCCGTCAACAAGTGACCGCCACATGGATCGCCGCGAGTTCCTGAACGTCCTTGCGGCGGGTGCGGCGGCCGGCTTCGGTTTTCCGGCCGGCGGCGCTTTGGCACAGCAGCAGGCCGCGGACATCTACGACGCGCCGGCTTTCGGCAACGCGTCGCTGCTGCATTTCACCGACTGCCACGCGCAGCTGCTGCCGGTGCATTTCCGCGAGCCGAGCGTCAATCTCGGCGTGGGCGCCATGCGTGGCCGGCCGCCGCATCTGGTCGGCGAGGCGCTGCTGCGCAATTACGGCCTTGCCGGCGGATCGCGCGCGGCCTTCGCGTTCTCCCATCTCGACTTCGAGCGGCTGGCGGGACTCTACGGCAAGGTCGGCGGGTTCGCGCATCTCGCCACGCTGGTGAAGCGCGTGCGCGCGGCAAGGCCGGGATCGCTGCTGCTCGACGGCGGCGACACGTGGCAGGGTTCGGCGACGGCGCTGTGGTCGAAAGGCCAGGACATGGCCGACGCGGCCCTGCTGCTCGGCGTCGACATCATGACGCTGCACTGGGAATGCACGCTCGGGCAGGCGCGGGTGAGCGAGATCGCCGAGAAGGATTTCGCGGGCAGGATCCAGGTCCTGGCGCAGAACATCAAGACGGCGGATTTCGGCGATCCGGTGTTCGATGCGTATACACTGCGAACGATTAACGGTGTGCCGGTCGCGATCGTCGGCCAGGCGTTCCCCTACACGCCGATCGCCAATCCCCGCTACCTGATGCAGGACTGGACCTTCGGCATCCAGGAAGAGAACATGCAGGCCACCGTCGACGCCGCGCGCGCGGCCGGTGCGCGCGCCGTGGTGCTGCTGTCGCACAACGGCATGGACGTGGACCTGAAGCTCGCCGGGCGCGTGCGCGGCATCGACGCGATCCTCGGCGGCCACACGCACGACGGCGTGCCGGTACCCGTCGTCGTCGACAATCCCGGCGGAAAGACGCTGGTCACCAACGCCGGGTCGAACGGCAAGTTCCTCGGCGTGCTCGACCTCGATGTGGGCGCGGGCGGCGTGCGCGATTTCCGCTATCGGCTGCTGCCGGTCTTCGCCGACCTGCTGCCGGCCGACCCGGCGATGGACGCGCACATCACGAAGGTGCGGGCGCCGCATCTGGCGAAGCTCGGCGAGAAGCTCGCGGTCAGCGAGGGGTTGCTCTATCGCCGCGGCAACTTCAACGGCACGTTCGACCAGCTGATCCTCGACGCGCTGATGGCCGAGAAGGACGCCGAGATCGCGTTCTCGCCCGGCTTCCGCTGGGGAACGAGCCTGCTGCCGGGCGAGGCCATCACGATGGAACACGTGATGGACCAGACGGCGATCACGTACCCCTACGTCACGCTCAACGAGATGACGGGCGAACAGATCCGCCTGGTCCTCGAGGATGTCGGCGACAACCTGTTCAATCCCGATCCGTATTACCAGCAGGGCGGGGACATGGTCCGCGTCGGCGGGCTTGCCTATCGCTGCGATCCGACGGCCGCGATGGGCGGACGCATCCGGGACATGACGCTGCGCGGCCGACCGCTCGAAGCGTCGAAGAGCTACAAGGTCGCAGGCTGGGCGCCGGTCGCGGAATCCGCCCGCGATGCCGGCGGCGAACCGATCTGGGATCTGCTTGCCCGCCATCTGCGCGCCCGCAGGACGGTGGCGCCGCCGAAGCTGAATTTGCCGACGCTGTCGGGCGTCGACGGGAATCCGGGCATCGCGCTCTAGGAAATAGGCGACGACAGGTTACGGTAACCTGTTTAACCGCTTGAAGCGCAACGGAGGTAACTTCCGTGTGCTTGTCGCTGTATTCCCGTATTCACTTGTCAAAGAGCACGTCCGACCGATGGCGGAGAATGCCAAAACACGGTCCGCGAGTAAAGAAAATAAGCCTAATACGATCGCAGCACGAAGACGCTTGACGGCGAAGCGTGCCTCCTAGATATTAATCCATATGGTTGAATATCAGTCCACGCAGCTCGATGCGGTCTTCAAGGCGGTCTCCGATCCCACGCGCCGGGCGATCCTCGCGCGCCTCGCGAACGCCGACGCCCGCGTCACCGACATCGCGAAGGACTTCCCGATGTCGCTCAACGCCGTCTCCAAGCATCTGCGCGTGCTCGAAGGGGCCGCACTGGTGCGAAGGACGGTAGCGGGGCGCGAGCACGTGCTGGCGCTGAACGCCGAGGCGATGGCCGAGGCTGCGCGCTGGATGGACCATTACCGCCGGTTCTGGGAAGACCGCCTCGCGGCCCTCGACGCATTGATGACCGAACGCTCCAGGAAAGGACGAAAGAGATGATCGATACCGTTCCCGCAATCATGGTCCGCCGCGAGATCAAGGCCCCGGCGGCCGACCTGTTCGACGCCTGGCTCGATCCGGAGCTGCTGGCCCAGTGGATGCGCCCCGGCGATTTCGCGCCGGCCCGCGTGAAAAACGATCCGCGCGTCGGCGGGGCGTTCGAGATCAGCATGCAGAGCGCTTGCGGCGACGGCATCCTGCATACGGGCATCTATCGCAAGATCGACCGGCCGAAGGTGTTGGTCTTCACGTGGATCTCGGTGCACACGCAGGAGCGCGAATCGCTGGTGACCGTTGCGTTCAACGCGCGCGGCAATTCGACCGAGATCGTCATCACGCACGAGATGCTCCCCGACGCGGATGCGGCGGGCAAGCATGCCGGCGGCTGGGGTTCGCTGCTGGAGAAGCTGGCCGGCCTGAAAGGCTAGCGCAGCACGACGACGCGCCCGGGATCGACCGTCACGGAGACGTTCGTTCCCGGCGCGAAGACGGCGGCTTCGCGATGGTGGACCGTGTCCACGACGATCCGGTGGGGCCCGAGTTCCACGGCATAGCGGATCGTCCCGCCGAGAAACTCGCGATGCAGGATGCGGCCGGCACCGCCCGGTGCAAGCCGCACGTCCTGCGGACGGAACGACAGGCACGCCGTCCCGGTCTCGCCGGCAACGCCATCGAGCGCGAAGCCCTCTGCCGCGAACCGGCCGCCGGTTCCGAGCGTGCCCTCGATCATGTTCGCGGTCCCGAGAAACGCGGCGACGAAGCGGTTGGTGGGCCTGTCGTAGAGATCGATGGGTGCACCGATCTGCTGGATCCTGCCGCCGTCGAGCACGGCGATGCGGTCGGCGACGGCGTTCGCCTCTTCCTGATCGTGCGTCACGTAGATCGTCGTCAGGCCGAGCTTGCGCTGCAGGGCGGCGATCTCCTGGCGCATTTCCACGCGCAGTTTGGCGTCGAGATTGGAAAGCGGCTCGTCGAGCAGCAGCACCTCGGGTTCGATCACCAGCGTGCGGGCGAGCGCCACGCGCTGCTGCTGGCCGCCCGAAAGCTGCGCCGGCCGCCGGTCGGCCAGATGCGTAAGCCCCACCAGATCGAGGCCTTCGCGCACCTTGGCCGCGATGTCGGCGCGCGCCATGCCGCGCTGTTCGAGCCCGAAGGCCACGTTGCCGGCCACCGTCATGTGCGGCCAAAGCGCGTAACTCTGGAAGACCATGCCGACATTGCGCTTCCACGGCGCGATCGACGTCACGTCGCGTTCGCCCACGCGGATCGTGCCGGCGGACGGGATGCCGAAGCCCGCGACGAGACGCAGCAGCGTCGTCTTGCCCGACCCCGAAGGGCCGAGGAAAGCGAAGAACTCGCCCTTCGCCACTTCGAGGGACACGGCGTCGAGGATCGGTGCGCCGCCATAGTCGAAGGAAACCCGGTCGATCGAAACGCCTGTCATATCGCCATTCCGTTGCGTGTGCGCTTGGCGCGGTCCTGTTCGGCCACGCGGTAGGAAAGCCATGTCGCGACCGCGACGACGACCACCGCCACCACGCCGAGGGCCGCCCCCGGCCCGCGGCCTGCGGGAGACTGCATGTAGACGTAGATCCCGTACGAGAGCGGTGCGGTCGCGTCGCGCGTGACCAGCAGCAGCGTGGCCGAAAGTTCGACCGCCGCCGTCGCGAAGCTCGTGACGAAACCGGCGAGGATGCCGCCGGCCATCAGCGGCACGACGATGCGCGTCAGCGTCGACGCCTTCGAGGCGCCGAGATTCTCGGCCGCTTCTTCCAGACTGTGGTGGAGCTGCTGGAGGGCGGCCGTGCACGAGCGCAGCGCATAGGGAAGCCGGCGCACCGAATAGGCGATGGCCAGCATCAGCCAGAAGGTCGCCAGCGAGCCGCCGCCGAAGGGCAGGTCGACCGAGTAGTAGGTCCGCAGGATGCCGATGCCCAGCACCAGCCCGGGAACCGCCACCGCCGCCATCGCGACCTGGTCGAGGATGTTGCGCCCGGGCAGGCCGGTGCGCATCGCGATATAGGCGATCATGGTGCCGAGCACGACGTCGATCAGCGCGGCGATCCCGCAATAGATCACCGTGTTCGCCATGAAGCCGCCGGCTTCGCGGAAGACGGTCGTGTAGTGCGCGAGCGTGAACGCGTCCGGAATGACGCTGAACGACCAGATCGTGCCGAACGACAGCAGCAGGATGCCCAGATGCGGGCTGAGTGCCAGCAGCAGGGCGAAGACGATGAAACCGTAGGCGAGCACGGACTCGCCGCGGCCGAGATCGCGCCGCGCCAGCCCGCCGCCGCCGCGCTGCTGGGTGGCGAAGTCGCGGTTGCGCAGCGACAGCATCGACAGCCACACCGCCACGACCGACAGCACGACGAGGATCGTCGAGATCACGTAGCCCATCGGGTCGGCGAGGCCGACAGACGTGACGCGCAGATAGGCCTGCGGCGCCAGCATGTTCGTTACGTTGAGCAGCAGCGGCGTGGCCAGATCGTCGAACACCTTGGCGAAGACGAGGGCGGCTCCCGCGATGTAGCCGGGCATCGCGAGCGGGAAGACGATCCGCGAGAACAGCCGCCAGCCCGAAGCGCCCAGGTTCTGCGCGGATTCCTCCATCGCGGAATCGATGTTGGCGAGCGAAGCGGAGAGATTGAGCAGGATGAAGGGAAAATAGTGCAGCCCTTCGACGAAGATGACGCCGTTGAGCCCTTCCATGAACGGCAGGCGGAAGCCGAACCAGTCCATCAGCAGCAGGTTGATCGAGCCGTTCCTGCCGTAGACGAGCTGCATGGCGACGGCCCCCACGAAGGGCGGCATTACCAGCGGGATCACGCCGAGCGTCTGGATCAGGGCGGCACCACGGAAGCGGAAGCGGACCGTGAAATAGGCGAGCGGGACGGCCAGCAGCGTGGCAAACGCCACGGTCATGACGGCGACATAGATCGAGTTCCACGTGGACTCGATCATGATCGAGGTGCGGAAGAAATCGGCGAAATGGACGAGCGTGAAGGACTGCCCGTCCCAGAACGCGATGAACACGACGCTCGCGACCGGCACGATCAGGAACGCGATGAGGAACGCCGCGACGATGCCCGCACAGACCAGGTGGAACGGTGTGGCCCGCCAGCGCGCGAGCAGGCTCGCGTGCCGGAGGGGGACCGCGGTCGCGACGGACGCGCTCAACGTGCGCTGGCGGCGCGCTCGGCGAGTGACTTCGCCTCGGCGTAGTTGCGGCGCGCGAAGGCGTCCCACTGTTCCTCGAACTCCGCCTGGCGAGCCGCCACCGGCCTGTCGGGCTTCTTCTCCTGGAACGCGCCGGCGATCTGCGGGTCCTTCGCCTGCGCTTCGCTCACCGGCACGCTCGTCGCGAGGCGGCGGGCCTCGGCGAGAAGGCGCGTGCCCTCGGCCGACTTGCTGCGCGCGACGGCAGCCGATGCCGCGTGGATCGCCTTCCACGCCTCGGTCAGCTCCTTGAGGCGGAAGGTGATGAGACGGTCGAACAGCGAATTGAGAAGCTCGTAGCGCGTTTCCGACGCGTCGTTGTCGAAGGTGACGCGCGAACCGAGGCTCGTGTCCTTGAACGGATTGGGATAGCCGGCCGGCGCCTTGTCGTAGACCGACGTGCGCACGGGCAGGCGCTGGATCTTCGGGTCGAGCAGCAGCGTCTGGCCGTCGTCCGACAGCAGGAACTCGACGAAGGCGCGCGCGGCGTTGGCGTTGCGCGAACCGGCGACGATGCCGATATTCGCCGGCACCATCGTCGTGATCGTCGGGTAGACGAACTCGACCGGGAAACCCGACGCCTTGGCCGACAGGCCGAAGAAGTCGATCACGATGCCCACGCCGTACTGGCCGGAATTGACGGCATCCGGCACGCCGAAGCTGCGGTCGGAGACCGACGCGAAGTTGCCGGCGATTTCCAGTATCGTCGCCCAGCCCTTGTTCCAGCCTTCGCCCTGCAGGATCGTCTCGACCGTCAGGTGCGTGGTGCCCGAGCGCGACGGCGCGGAGATCCCGACATGGCCGAAATAGGCGGGCTTCTTCAGGTCGTCCCATTCCTTGGGCACCGGCAGGCCGTTCGCGCGCATGTAGCGCGTGTTGTACATGATGCCGTAGCCGGACGCCGCGAAGCCGAAATAGAAGCCTTCCGGATCGTTGACCGGCGACGGACCGACGCGCTGCGCGATGCCCGTGGCGACCGGCGTGTATTTCTGCAGCAGGCTGCCCTTCTTCAGCACCTCGAACGCGTCGGGTGCGGAAGCCCAGAACATGTCGGGCGGGTTGCTGCGCGTCTCGCGGATGAACGAGACGCCGGCCGTGGTCGAACGGCTCTGGATCTCGACCTTCGTGCCGGGATGCTTCTTCTGGAAGGCCTCGACGAACGGGCCGGTCACGTCGCGCGAAAACGACGTGACGATGACGAGCTTTTCCTCGAGGCTCTGCGCGAAGGCGGGGAAAGCCGAGAGCAGGGGGGCGAGGGCTGCGGCAGCAAGCATCTGGCGGCGCGTGTTGCGGGGCATAGGTTCCTCCGGCGTGGGATTTCGGCGGCTGTTCGGGGGGTGCCGTCGTTCGTAACGAAATTGTCACTTTTTCCGACTTCCATCAAGATATCCGGACGCATGCGACAAACGGGGGAAACCATGGGACGAAAGATCCGGCTTGCGGTGCTGGGTGCCGGATTGATCGGTCGCCGTCACGCCGAGCACATCGCTGCCGCGGCGGACGCCGAGTTGTGCGCAATCGCGGATCCTGCTCCGGCCGGCGCCGAACTCGCCGCTCGGATGGGTGCCCGGCATTTTGCCGACCTTTCGGCGCTGCTCGCGGCGGATCGGCCCGACGGGATCGTCGTCGCGACGCCCAACACGATGCACGTCGCCAACGGGCTGGAAGCCGTGGCGGCCGGCGTTCCCGTCCTCGTCGAGAAGCCGATCGCGGACGATGTGGAGTCCGGTGCGCGGCTCGTGGCGGCGGCCGAAGCCGCGCGTGTCCCGCTGCTCGTCGGCCATCATCGCCGCCACAATCCGGTGATCCGCGCGGCCAAGGCGACGGTCGATTCCGGCCGGCTCGGCCGGATTGTCGCCGTGCACGGATTCTTCTGGCTGATGAAGCCGGACGAGTATTTCGACGTCGCGTGGCGCCGCTCGGCCGGTGCCGGGCCGATGCTGCTCAACTTCATCCACGACATCGACCTGCTGCGCCATCTGTGCGGCGAGGTGGAACTCGTGCAGGCGCTGTCGTCGAACGCAGTGCGCGGAAACGAAGTTGAGGAGACGTGCGTCGTGCTGCTGCGCTTCGCCAACGGCGCGCTGGGTACCGTCTCGGTTTCCGACACGATCGTCGGCCCGTGGAGCTGGGAGCAGACCGCCGGCGAGAACCCCGCCTATCCGCAGACCGACCAGGCCTGCTACCACATCGGCGGCACGCACGGCTCGCTGTCGGTTCCGCGCCTCGAAACCTGGTCGAATGCGGGCAAGCGCGGCTGGTGGGAACCGCTGCAGGCCGAACGCACATTCGTGCCGCCGCAGGATCCGCTGCGCCTGCAGATCGAGCATTTCTGCCGCGTGATCCGCGACGGCGAAGCGCCGCTCGTCTCCGGCCGCGAAGGGCTCGCCACGCTGAAGGTCGTCGCGGCCGTGCGCGAGGCGATCCGCACCGGCAATGCCGCGCGCGTGGATTTCAGCTAGCGGCCGCGAGGATGTCGCCGATCTGGCTCGACAGCGCGCCCTTCGTCGGGGCGAACGAGCCGTCGAGCACGGCCGACCCGACCGTGAAGGCATCGGCCCCGGCCTTGGCGAGATCGCGGATCTGGGCGGCCGAGTTGACGCTGCCCGCGACGATGAGCTTGCCGCCGGCAAGGGCCGCACGCGCGGCGCGCACAAGTACCAACGGATCGGCTTCGGTGGCGCGGTAGGCGAGCAGGTCGACGCCGCCGCAGCCGTGCCGGCGCGCTTCGCGGCAATGGTCCGCGACCAGTTCGGGCGATCCGCCGAGTTTCGTGGGATGGCCGACCGGCCGGCCCGGGAACGGGTAGTAGTTCGACAGGTCGTGCAGCACGGATTTTGCTGCGACCAGATCGGTGCCGCCGAGGATGCGGTCGACACCGAGCTTCTTTCCGGCCGTCAGCGAGCCGAGGACCGTCTGCGGCGACGTGCTGACCACTTCGAGATACGAGACGGCGTCCGCCGCGCGGATCTTCGCGACGAGCCGCTGCATCGTCTCGAACGGCACGCCCACATCCTTGAAGCCGATATGGCGCACGCCGAGCGCGATGATCGCGTCGACCAGCCCGTCGGCATCCTCGACTGTCCGGTCGCTGCGGGTCAGCATCATGATGAAGTCCATCGTCTCGCTCCTCGGGGAAATCGGGATCAGTCGAAAAGGATCGTCGCCGGTCGGCCGGCGGGAATTCGAGCGAATGCGTCGGCATCGACGGCGATGCGGCGCAGGCGGAGAGCCGATGACAGATCCCTGTGCCAGCATTCGGCGCCTTCCGCGTCGAGCCGCAGGCGGGCAGGTCGCATGTCGCGCTCGGCGCGTAGGCTGACGGGCAGGGCCGCCATGCCGTTCGCGGATGTCCGGAACTGCGGCACGACATAGGCCACACCCCGGCCGGCGGCGATGCGCGTGGCCTCGTTTCGCCACGCCGAAGGCTCGCGCAGATACGTGGCCGCGTTTGAGCCGACACGCGCCCCTTCGTTCGCGGCCCAGCCGCTGGTCTCGACCGCGCGCAGCACGTTGCCAGCCGCGAACACGCCTTGCAGGTTCGTGCGCCCGTACTGGTCGACGAGCGGGCCGCCGGTTGCGGCGTCTACATCGCCCGCGCCCATCAGCGTGCAGTCGGGCACGAAATCGCCGGTGAAGATGATGGTGTCGCAGGCGATGCGCTGCGTGCTGGCGGGGCCGTGCAGCGTGACCGCCTCGACGCGCGCGGAACCTTCGATATCCTCGACCGTGGTCGAGAGATGGACCGGAATGCCGGCCGCGCGTGCAAGCAGGCCCGCCGCCGCGTACGACATGACGCGATCCTCGGCACCGACCATCGCGACGATCTTCAGGCCGGCATGGTGCGCGGTCAGCAGCACGGAGAACGACACGTGCTCGGTGCCGACGACGATTGCGCGCGTACCGCCGACGGCCAAGCCGCGCGCGACCATCTGCTGGAGCTGGCCCGTCGTCAGCACGCCGCGGTCCGGCCGGCGGCCGGGCACGAGGCGCGCACTGCGCGGCCGTTCGCGAATGCCGGTCGCCAGCACGACCGCGCGCGGGCGCAGGCGCAGGTTCCCGTGCTCGGCGCTGAGGAGTTGAAGGGTCGGGCCCGCTTCGAGCGACAGTACGGATGTACGCGTCTCGACCGTGACGATCGCCGGGTCGAGTGCGGCGAGCATCCGTCGTGCAAAGGCAGGGCCATTCTCGAAACGATGCGTATGGGCCCAGCCGAATCCCGGGTGGCGGCAAAAGCGCGGCAGGCCACCGGGGGCATCGTCGCGCTCGACGACGAGCACGCCGCCTGCACCGCCGTCGGCAAGCGCCTTGGCGGCCGCAAGGCCGGCCGGGCCAGAGCCGATCACGACGACGGGGGCGTCGAACTTCCTCATGGGGCGGCTCCGTCGAAAATCGCCTGCACGCGGGCCGCACAATGGAATCCCTGGCAGCGGCCGAACATCGCGCGCGTGCGTCGCTTCAGCGCCTTGAGCGAACGCGGCGGCAGGGGCGATGCCATCGCCGCGCGGATCTCGCCCAGCGTGACGCCTTCGCAGTGGCAGACGATCTCGTGCATCGCCTTGTCGGCAGGCATCATCGCCTGCCAGGGGCGCGCGTCGCCGGCGCACAGGCTCGGTACGCGGACGGGAACGATGCTTGCCTTCCTCGTCGCGCGCTTCATCGGCCCGACGACGAGACCGGCAACGTGTTCGGCGATGCCGAGTGCGCCCGACAGGCCGGTCGAGCGGATGCCGCCGACCGTCACCCAGTTCTCGGCCGGGCGCGGGATGATGCGGTATTCTGGCCGCTCCGTGCCCGGCCGCACGCCGCAATAGGTCGCGGTGATCTCGTGGCCGGCGAGTGCGGGAAGCAGGCGATGCGCCGCCGCTTCGAGCGTGGCGAGGCCCTCACGCGTCGTGCGCCAGTCGTCGGGGTCGTCGATCTCCTCGGCCGTCGGGCCGACGAGGATGTTCCCGAAGACCGTGGGGGCAATCAGGATGCCACGATAGGTGGGCGAGGGGACCGGCTTGATGATCGTGTCGAGCAGCGGGCGCGCCGCCTTGTCATAGACGAGGAACTGGCCGCGGCGGGGCTTGCCGACGAAGTCGGCGTAGCCGGCCATCGTCTCGACGCGGTCGGCCCACAGGCCGGCGCAGTTGATCACGATGCCGGCCGAGACGGTTCCCTGCGGCGTATCGAGCATCCAGCCGTCGTCGTGGCGTGTCGCGGCGGTGACGGGTGCGGACGCGCGATACGCCACGCCATTCGTCAGGGCGTCGAGCGCGTAGGCGTAGGGGGTCGAGAACGGGTCGATGACGCCTTCTTCCGGCTCCCAGATCGCGGCGAGAGCACCGGGGGCGAGATGCGGTGCGCGCGATCTGATGAAATCGGCGCCGACGAGCTCGCCCGACCGGAAGCCGTCGGCGTGCGTCGCGTCGTGCATCGCGCGCAGGCGGGCGAGTTCCTCGTCGTTCCACGCGACCGTCAGGCTGCCTGTCGCCAGGAACGGCAGCCCCATCGCCGGCGCCTCGGCGAGATAGCGCGCGTGCCCGCGTGTGACGAGGCGGCACTCGAGCGTGCCGAAGGGCGTGTCGGCACCGGTCGACAGGATCGCAGAGTTTCCCTTGCTTGCCCCGTCGCCAAGATCGCTGCGCGCCTCGATCAGGATCGTGCGCAGCTCGTAGCGCGAAAGCTCGCGCGCGATCGCGCATCCCACGACGCCGGCGCCGACGATGGCGATGTCGTAGCTGGCGCTCATGCTGGCGGCGCGTCGATGCGCTTCCAGCAGAGCGTCGAGTACTCCTCGAGATCGCCGCGCACGCCGACGAAATGGCGCTGCGTTTCGCACCAGAGCGCTTCGCGCAGCGCCATGACAGGTTCGAGCGCCTTGGCCAGTGCGGGCGCCACACCGCCATGCGCCATGACGAAAAGGGCGGCCTGCCGCTCGTCGAGTCCGAAATTCATCACGACGGCCGCGACATCGACCGCCGGATCGCCGCGCCCGGCATATTCCCAGTCGACGACCGAGAGCCGGTCGGGTGCGACGATGACGTTCTCGGGGATCAGGTCGGCATGGATCAGCGACCTGTCGCCGAGCTTCGGCGTGGCGGCAAGGATCGCTTCGGTGCGTGCCGCGCGCGCCGCGGGCAGCGCGCCGGCGGGCAGGGCCGCGACATAGCCCCGGCAGATGTCGGCCGGATCGAACGGCGGCAGGTCGGCGGGGACGGACGCGTCGGCCAGCCGGCGCAGCGCCCTGGCGAGCCGGACGAGCACGTCGTCGGCGACCGGATTGCCCTGCACGAGGGTCGTGCCCGGCACGAACTCGGTGATCAGGATGCCGTCGCCGGCATGCAGGACAGGCGGCGATACGCCGACGGCAGCCGCGAGTTCGATGCAGCGGATCTCGGTCCGCCGGCTGATATTGTGGTGCGGCAGGTCGACACCGATCCGCGCGAAATAGGTGCGCCCGCCGGCATCGACGCGGAAATTCTCGTTCGTCCGTCCGCCGGGAATGGGCGCGATCGCGGGTGCCCCCGACCAGATCGGCAGGGAAGCGAGGCGGGCGACGGCGTCGCTCACGTGCCGGCCTCGACGATCTTCACGCCGGCCGATTTGAGGCCCGCAGCCTGTCCTTCGGGCAGGCTATCTGTGACGAGCGTGCCGATCTTCGCGGTCGCGACCCCCGCCATGCGCGCGTTCCAGCCGAACTTGCCGCCCGTGACCATCGCGACGCAGCCGCGCGCGCGCGCCGCCATCTTGCGCGCGATGTTCGCGTCGTCGGCGTTCGTGTAGCTCATGCCTTCCGCGACGCTGAACGCGTCGGCCGACAGCACGGCCTTGTCGGCGTTGAACTGCTCGAGCATCGTCTCCGCGAACGGCCCGCCGGTCGCCAGCGACGTGCTGCGCATCAGCCCGCCGAGCAGGCAGACCGTGATGCGCGGATTCTCGACGAGGATGTGCGCGACGTTGACGGCGGACACGACGACGAAGAGTTCGAGCTGCGAGGCGGCAAGCTCGCGCGCCAGGGCCGCAACGGTCGAACCATCGTTAAGGAAGAGCGTCTCGCCGTTCCCGATCAGCCGCACGGTCGCGCGCGCGACGGCCTGCTTGGCGGCCACATCCTTGCCTTCGCGGATCGCGAAGGCTTCCTCGGCCGGACGCGAGGCCGGTGCCGTCGCCCCGCCATAGCCGCGCACGGCGCTGCCCTCGCGCGCCAGCATGTCGAGATCGCGCCGGATCGTGGCGCTCGACGCACCCAGGATGTCGCTGAGTTCGGCGACCGAGACCGACCCGCGCACCGACAGTTCGCGCCGGAGCAGGGCGCGACGGGCATTCGGGTTGCGGTGGTGCGTGCTTTCGCTCATGCGCGGATGATAGATCACCGGCCGGCAAAATCAATCATTAACAATCATTATTATGATTGATAATGAAACAACTTCCGGCCTAGGCTTCATCCGCTCAATGGAGTGGGATTCCCGAATGCCGAATAGCGACGTGATCGACCGCCTCCTTGCCGGAACCTGCCCGGACCCCGACGGCGGGGCGAACCTGAGCGTCGCCACGAAGCGCGTCGTCATCGCGAAATCGCTGGCCGACGATCTCGCCGTCTGTCTTGACGGGCTCGATCTCGGCCGCAAGCTCGCCGTTGTCAGCGATCCGACCACATATAGGGTGCTGGGTGCGGCGGTCGAGCGCGCGCTGTCCGGCCGATGGTCGGTCATGGGCGTGCGCCTCGACGCCGATCCGCACGCCGACGAACCGACGGTCGCCCGCCTCATCGAGGCGACGGACGGGGCCGACGCGCTCGTCGCGGTCGGGTCGGGGACGATCAACGATTTGTGCAAGTACGCCGCCGTCCGCACGGGCAAACCTTATGTGTCGTATGCGACTGCACCGTCGATGAACGGTTACGTGTCGACGACCGCCGCGATCACCGTGCACGGCCACAAGAAATCGCTGCCGGCGCAGGCACCGCTCGCGGTGTTCGTCGACCTCTCGGTCATGGCGGCGGCCCCGCAGCGGATGATCCGCTCGGGTCTCGGCGACAGCCTGTGCCGTTCGACCGCGCAGGCCGACTGGCTGCTCGCACACCGCCTGCTCGGCCAACCTTACCGGACGATGCCGTTCGTCCTGCTGGCCGACGACGAGGACGCGCTTTTTGCGCAATCCGAAGCGCTGATGCGCGGCGACCTTCCGGCGATGGAACGGCTCGTCCGCACGCTTATCCTGTCGGGCTTCGGCACGGCGATCTGCGGCAGCAGCCATCCGGCAAGCCAGGGCGAGCATCTCGTCAGCCACTATGCCGACATGCTCGCCGATCCGAACTGGCCGGCGGCCTTCCACGGCGAGCAGGTCGGCGTCACGACGCTGACACTGGCGCGCCTGCAGGAACGCGTGCTCGGCGAGACGAAGCTGCGCGTCGCCGCAGACCCGACCGACCGCAACGAACTGGTCGACATTTTCGGCGACAGTCTTGGCGGCGAATGCTGGGACGATTTCAGGAGGAAGCGCTTCGACAGGGCGAAGGCGAACGAGGTCAACGCCGTGCTCGCCGGGCGTTGGGATGCGATCCGTGCGGAGATCGCGGGCGTGATCCGGCCGGCGGCGGAACTCGAAGCCGTGCTGCGGCGTACTGGTGCCCCGACCACGTCGCGCGACCTCGGCTGGCCGGCGACGTTCTATGCCGAGGCCGTCGCGCGCGCGCGGCTGATCCGCAACCGCTACACGTTCCTCGATCTGGCCGCAGGGGCAGGAATCCCTCTGAACCCATAGGAATCAGCCCCCTTGACCTTGCCGTGGCGGCAAGGCGCACATGTCCATGCCTGACGGGAGATTCCGCATGGAACGTGCATCGAGGACGGCCGCAATTCAGGAATTCGCGATCACCGGCATGACGTGCGCCTCGTGCGTCGCGCGCGTCGAAAAGGCTATCGCGAAGGTCGACGGCGTGTCGGGCGTGGCGGTCAATCTCGCGACCGAACGCGCGAGCGTGACCACAGAGGCTGGCCGGCTGGCTGTCGGCGCGATCGAGGACGCGGCACGGCGTGCGGGATACGAAGCCCGTCTCGTCGCCGACGCGGCCGACCGTGATACGGTGGAAGAAGGAAAATCCAGGGAGCTCGAAGGCTTGCGTCGCGCGACGGTCCTGTCCGCCGTGCTGACGCTGCCGATCTTCGTTGTCGAGATGGGCGGTCACGCCATTCCGGTGATCCATTCCTGGGTCGCCGTGCTGTTCGGGCATGGCGGGCTCGATGTTGCCTTCTTCGTGCTGGCGACCGTCGTGCTCTTCGGACCGGGCTTGCGGTTCCATCGTGTCGGCATTCCCAACCTGTTTCGCGGCGCGCCGGACATGAACTCGCTGGTCGCCATCGGCACGCTCAGCGCCTACGGCTATTCGACGCTTGCCACGTTCGCGCCTTTCCTGCTGCCGGAAGGGACCGCCAACGTCTATTACGAGGCGGCAGTCGTGATCGTGACGCTGATTCTTGCCGGCCGGTATCTCGAGGCGGTCAGCCGCGGCCGGACGAGTGCGGCCATCCGCCGGCTCGTCGGGCTGCAGCCCAAGACGGCGCGCCGGATCGACGGCGGCGTCGTCGCCGACGTGCCGCTCGGCGACATAAGGATCGGCGATTGCGTGCAGGTGCGGCCGGGCGAGCGGGTCCCGGTCGACGGCATCGTGCTCGAGGGCCGCTCGCATGTCGACGAGGCGATGATCTCGGGCGAGCCGGTTCCGGTTCTCAAGTCCGTCGGGGACGAAGTCATCGGCGGCACCGTGAACACGAATGGCAGTTTCGTGGCACGCGCGACGCGGATCGGCGCCGACACGCTGCTGGCGCAGATCGTCCGGATGGTTGAAGGCGCACAGGGGGCCAAACTGCCCATCCAGACGCTGGTCGACAGGATCACGGCCTATTTCGTGCCGGCGGTCCTTGCCGTCGCGGCGATCACGTTCGTGGCGTGGTGGCTGACCGGGCCGGAGCCCGCACTCGCCCTGGGTCTCGTCAATGCGGTTTCGGTCCTGATCGTGGCCTGCCCCTGCGCGATGGGTCTGGCGACGCCGACATCGATCATGGTGGGGACGGGGCGCGCCGCCGAGCTTGGTGTCCTGTTCCGGCGCGGCGACGCACTGCAGGCCCTGCGTGACGTGAAGACGGTGGCGTTCGACAAGACGGGCACGCTGACGATGGGCGGTCCGGCGCTGACGGATATCGTCGTCGCACCGGGTTTCGAGCGCGATACCGTCCTGCGGCTCGTCGCGTCGGTCGAAGCGCTATCCGAACATCCGGTCGCTGCCGCGATCGCCAGATATGCCCGCGAGGCGGGGCAAGTCCTTTCGACGGTCGAAGGATTTTCGGCCGAGGCCGGCTTCGGCGTTTCCGCCCGGTGCGAAGGGCGCCGCATCGCGGTCGGTGCGGATCGTTTCATGGCCCGTCTCGGGATCGATGTCGCTCCGTTCGCCCGCGAAGCGTCCGGGTTCGCCGGTACGGGCAAGT
Source organism: Tagaea sp. (assembly GCA_965279565.1). Lineage (GTDB taxonomy): Bacteria > Pseudomonadota > Alphaproteobacteria > CACIAM-22H2 > CACIAM-22H2 > Tagaea. The sequence continues at coordinate 3,077,786 of OZ257249.1, forward strand.
CACCGCTCTACGCCACGATCGACGGCGCGTTGGCCGGGCTTGTCGCGGTTGCCGACCCGATCCGGCCGACGAGCCGGGCCGCCGTTGCGGCACTGAAGGCCATGGGACTGCGCACAGTGATGATCTCCGGCGACAACCGGAGGACGGCAGGCGCGGTCGCCGCCGAACTCGGCATCGACGAGGTGCTGGCCGAGGTGCTGCCCGCAGGGAAACTCGATGCACTCAAGGCGCTGCGCGCGGCCTACGGCCCGGTCGCCTTCGTCGGCGACGGCATCAACGATGCGCCGGCACTTGCGGAGGCCGATGTGGGCATCGCCGTGGGTTCGGGAACCGATATAGCAATAGAGAGTGCCGACGTCGTGCTGATGTCGAACGACCTTGGCGTCGTCGTCTCGGCCCTGGGGCTTTCGCGGGCGACGATGCGCAACATCGAGCAGAATCTGTTCTGGGCGTTCGCGTACAACGTGGCGCTCATCCCGGTGGCCGCCGGCGCGCTGCATGCCGGTTTCGGAATTCTGCTTTCGCCGATGATCGCGGCGGGTGCGATGGCCCTGTCGAGCGTGTTCGTCCTGTCGAACGCGCTGCGCCTGCGCGGTTTCGTTCCGCCGATGCCCTCGCGCGAGGGTGGCGAAGTCGGGTAGTCTGGCGGACAGGACTTCCGCACCCCCCGAGGTCGCATTGCCCGCCGTACCGGTCGCCTTCGAGAATACCTACTCGCGCCTGCCGGAGCATTTCTTCGCGCGTCTCGCGCCCACGCCCGTCGCCGCACCGCGTCTGCTTCGTCTCAACGAAGCGCTGGCCGGCGAACTCGGGCTCGACGCCAACTGGTTGCGCGGGGCCGACGGCGTCGCGATGCTTGCCGGCAACCGGCTGCCGGAAGGGGCCGATCCGCTGGCGATGGCATATGCCGGCCACCAGTTCGGCCACTGGGTGCCGAAGCTCGGCGACGGGCGGGCGATCCTGCTGGGCGAGGTGCGCGCGCGCGACGGAATGCTGCGCGATATCCAGCTCAAGGGCTCCGGTCCGACGCCCTTCTCGCGCCAGGGTGATGGCCGTGCCGCGATCGGCCCGGTGCTGCGCGAGTACATCGTCAGCGACGCGATGGCGGCGCTCGGAATCCCGACCACGCGTTCGCTTGCCGCCGTTGCGACGGGCGAGGCGGTCTACCGCGAGCGCACCCTGCCGGGCGCCGTGCTGACGCGCGTCGCGCGCAGCCATGTCCGCGTCGGGACGTTCCAGTATTTCGCAGCGCGCGGCGACACGGACGCGCTGCGTGCTCTTGCCGATCATGTCATCGAAAGGCTGGGCGGGAACGAAGCGAAGGCGGACAATCCCTATCGTGCACTCCTCGACGCGACAGTTGCGCGCACTGCGGCACTTGTCGCGCGCTGGCAGTTGGTCGGATTTATCCACGGGGTGATGAATACCGACAATATGGGGATCGCCGGGGAGACGATCGATTACGGCCCCTGCGCCTTCATGGACGTCTACCTTCCCGGCACGGTGTTCAGCTCGATCGACAGCGGCGGGCGCTACGCCTACGGCAACCAGCCGCGGATCGCGCACTGGAACATGGGGCAGTTCGCGCAGTCGCTGCTTCCGCTGCTCGGTGCCGACGAGAATTCGGCAGTGGAATCCGCGCAGGCAGCGATCGACGCATTTCCGTCACATTTCGAGGCCGCGTTCCTGGCTGGAATGCGACTGAAACTCGGTCTTGCGACGGCGGAAGAGGATGACGGCGAGCTGGTGCAGGATCTTCTCGAGCGGATGGCCGCGGGCAGGGCGGATTTCACGCTGACCTTCCGGCATCTCTGTTCGGCATTCGGCGCGGATGCCGATGAACCGGTCCGCGCACAGTTCGCCGATCCGACGGCCTTCGATGTGTGGGCGACGGGCTGGCGCGCCCGGCTGGCGCGGGACGGATCCGTCGATGCCGAGCGGCAGACCCGCATGCGAAAGGCCAATCCAGCCTTCATTCCGCGTAACCACCGGGTTGAGGCGGCGCTGGCGGCGGCCGAGGCCGGCGACGACGGCCCGGTCGACGAGCTGCTGGCCGTCCTGAAGCATCCTTACGACGACCGGCCTGCGCATTCGCATCTGGCCGAGCCGCCAAAACCGGAAGAAGTCGTCCGCGCGACGTTCTGCGGTACCTGAAGGGGAGCGCCCTGCTTCGCCTGCTGACGCGCACCGCCGGATTTGGCATAGTAGGTAACAGTCGCGTTGAACCGGCAATTCCGGACACCATTGATCTGGGGGAATCGGATGACGCACTCGCGCCGGACATTCGTTACGGCCTCCGCTGCGGCGGCCGCCGGTCTTGCCGCACCGCCGCTCGCCGGCGCATCCCGCGCGCAGTCCGCCCGCCCGGCATTCGAAGTGGCGCCGACCTTCATTCCCATCGCGGGTGCCAGCGAGGTGTTCCAGGTCCGGCGCATCTACTGCATCGGGCGGAACTACATCGAAGCCGGATCGGATTCCAGCCGCGAGCCGCCGTTCTTCTTCCAGAAGCCGACCGACGCCATCCAGCACGTGCCGGCGGGAACCGTCGGCGAAAATCCCTACCCGAGCCTGACGAAAAACTACCACTACGAGGTCGAACTCGTCTGCGCGCTGCAATCCGGCGGAACCAACATCTCCGTCGCGAACGCCTTGCGACATGTCTACGGCTACGCAGTCGGCCTCGACATGACTCGCCGCGACTTGCAGCGTGCGCTCGGCGACGAGAAGAAGCCCTGGGAGGTCGGCAAGAGTTTCGACCGTTCGGCCCCGATCGGACCTATCCACCGGAGCGACATCGTCGGGCATTTCGCCAGGGGCGCTATCTCGCTGTCTGTCAACGGCGTGCTCAAGCAGAACGCCCGGCTCGAGCAGATGGTCTGGACCGTCGCGCAGCAGATTTCGAAGCTCTCGGAAGCTTTCGAACTCAAGGCCGGAGACATCATCTATTCCGGCACGCCGGACAATGTCGGCCCGGTCGTGAAGGGCGACACGATCGTCTGCAAGATCGACCGGCTTCCGGATCTCACCGTCCGGATCGTCTGAGCCCGAAGCGGCGTTGACTTCGCGCGTGCCGGTCGGCGAATACTGACGGCGATGCTCGACCATCCGACGGAACTTGCACTTGCGGCGAACGCCGACATGTTGGGGCTTGCCTTCGCGCTGTTCCTTGCCGGGCTGGCGGGCGGTTTCACGCATTGCGCCGCGATGTGCGGCCCGTTCGTCGTGGCCCAGTCGCTGGCGCGGATCGAAGGGCTTGGCATCGAGCGACTGAAGGGACTGCTGCTCGCTCCCTATCATCTGGGACGTGCGACGAGTTATGTGGCGCTTGGTGCGGCCTTCGGCGCGATCGGCGGCGCAGTCGCCTCGCTTCCCGGCCTGCGCCAGCTGCTGGCCGTCTTCCTCGTCGTCGCGGCGGTCCTGTTTGTCCTGCAGGCCTTCGGTCGTGCGCCCGCGGCGGGCGGAGCACTCGGCGCCTGGATCGGATCGCGCGTACGCCCGCTGCTAGCCGCACCGACGGGATTGCGCGGCTATGCGCTTGGTGTGGCGCTCGGGTTCCTGCCCTGCGGGTTTCTCTACGGAGCGTTCGCCGCTGCGGCCGGGAGCGGGGATGCGCTGCGCGGTGCGGCCGCCATGTCGGGGTTCGTCGCCGGCACGTTGCCAGCGCTGCTCGTGGTCCAGGTCGCCGGCGCCATGGCGGCCCGGCGCTGGCGGGCGGCGCTTGGCGCGCTGGCACCGCTTCTGATGCTTTTCAACGCTGCTGCACTGCTGATGATCGCATGGCGCGTCGTCAGCTAGGCTCGGCGATTTCGACGATGTCCTTGTAGCAATGCCATGTCGCATGGCCGATCAGCGGCATCGTCACGGCAAGGCCCAGAAAGAACGGTACCATCCCGAAGCAGGTAAACGCGCAGATGAGTGCCGCCCACAGCGCCATCGGCCTGAAATTCTCGCGAACGGCGACGAATGATGTCGCGATCGCGACCCAGACGGGCGTTTCCGGTCGGTCGAGCAGCATCGGGATCGACACGGCCGAGATCGCGAACACGACCGCCGCAAGAACGAATCCGACGAGCGTGCCGACGATCAGGAACGGCAGCGATGCCGGCGAGAAGAGCGTGAGGTCGATAAGGTCCTGCAGCGTTCCGCGCGGGCTGCCGAAGAAGAGCGCGAAAAGCAGCATCGCCATGCGCGTCCAGAACAGGTTCACGAGCACGAGGACGAAGCCCATATAGGCCATGTGCTCGGGGTTTGCGCGGAAGGCGGACAGTGACGTCGCGAGCGTCGGCGCGTGGCCGATGCCGATCAGCCGGCTCGCCTCGTAGAGGCCCACGGCGAGCAGGGGAGCGAGCAGAAGAAAGCCTGCGGCGAGTGGCAAAAGCAGATAAACTGACTCGGTTGCAACCAGAAACAAGGCAATGGTGTAACTCGCCGCGACGAACGCGACGCCATAGGCAAGGCCGACCGTCGGAGCCGCCTGGAAATCGGCCCATCCGCGCGCCAGCCAGACCCACGGACGATCCAATGCCGCTTTTCGCACAAAGGGCGTCGGCCCTCTAAATACCGGTACGGCTTGGGTCATTCGGGTCTCCTGAGGTGTCCGATTTGTCGCATCGAACCTGCCGTCAGCGCCTTGATATGCATCAATGTCGCCTGTCGAGGCACGTGAGCATAGTGCAGTGCAGTAAGTCGAGTCCGCCGCAAGTCTAGATCACGAAGGGGGTCCCATGGCATCCGTTTCTGTCGCCGCCGGCAGCGCTTTTGCGTCCGACGCATCCGAGCATGCGCAGGCCATTCCGCAATACAACGACGATGTCGTGCGCGCCGGACTGATCGCGACGGTCTTCTGGGGCGTGGTCGGATTCCTGATGGGGAACGTGATCGCCTCGCAGCTCGCGTTCCCGGTCATGAACCTGGGGCTCGAGTGGACGTCGTTCGGGCGGCTGCGACCGGTCCACACATCGGCAGTCATCTTCGCCTTCGGCGGAAACGCGATGATCGCGGCGTCGTTCTACATCGTGCAGCGTACCTGCCGGACGAACCTGTTCCTCGGATCGCTCGGCGCCTGGTGCGTGTTCTGGGGCTACCAGCTCTTCATCGTTCTCGCGGCGCTCGGTTACGTGCTCGGGATCACGTCGGGCAAGGAATATGCGGAACCCGAGTGGTTCGTTGATCTTTGGCTGACGGTCGTCTGGGTCCTCTACCTCGTCGTCTATGCCGGCACGCTGATCAAGCGGCGCGAAGAGCATATCTACGTCGCGAACTGGTTCATCCTGTCCTTCATCATCACCGTCGCGATGCTGCACATCGGCAACAACGTGCAGGTGCCGGTGTCGTGGACGGGCTGGAAGAGCTACACGGTTCCCGGCGGCGTCCAGGACGCGATGATCCAGTGGTGGTACGGCCACAATGCGGTCGGCTTCTTCCTGACCGCGGCCTTCCTCGGCATGATGTACTATTTCATTCCGAAGGCGGCGGGCCGTCCGGTCTATTCGTACCGGCTCTCGATCGTGCATTTCTGGTCGCTGGTCTTCCTCTACATCTGGGCCGGTCCGCACCATCTGCACTACACCTCGCTGCCCGACTGGGCGCAGACGCTTGGCATGACGTTTTCGATCATGCTGTGGATGCCGTCATGGGGCGGCATGATCAACGGCCTGATGACGCTCTCGGGTGCGTGGGACAAGCTGCGTACCGACGCGTCGCTGCGCTTCTCGGTCACGGCAGTCGCGTTCTACGGCATGTCGACCTTCGAGGGGCCGATGATGTCGATCAAGGCCGTAAACGCGCTGTCGCACTACACCGACTGGACGGTCGGACACGTGCACTCGGGCGCCATGGGCTGGGTCGGCTTCATCACGTTCGGCATGCTCTACTGGATGGTGCCGCAGCTGTGGAAGCGCGAGGGCCTGTGGTCACAGAAGCTCGTCGCGTGGCACTTCTGGATCGCCACGCTCGGCATCGTTCTCTACATCACGTCGATGTGGGTGTCGGGCATCATGCAGGGCCTGATGTGGCGCGCCTATGACGAGTACGGCTTCCTGCAGTACTCGTTCGGCGAGACTGTCGACGCGATGCATCCGTTCTATGTCATCCGGCTGCTCGGCGGGCTCTTCTATCTCGCGGGCGCGCTGATCATGGCCGTCAATCTTTGGAAAACGATCACATCGACGGCGCCGGCGCATGCCAATGCCGCCGTCGCGACCGCTTAAGGGGAGGGGCGGAGCATGTCCTTCAATCACGCGATACTCGAGAAGAACGTCGTCCTGCTGGCCGTGTGCACGCTGATCACCGTGGCGATCGGCGGTCTCGTCCAGATCGTTCCCCTGTTCACGATCGAGCAGACGATCGAGCGCGTCGAGGGGGTTCGCCCCTATTCGCCGCTCGAACTTGCGGGCCGGAACATCTATGTCCGCGAGGGCTGCTACAACTGCCACAGCCAGCAGATCCGGCCCTTCCGGGACGAGATCGAGCGTTACGGCCATTACAGCCTTGCCGCGGAATCGATGTACGACCATCCGTTCCAGTGGGGCTCGAAGCGCAGCGGCCCTGACCTCGCGCGCGTCGGCGGCAAGTATTCAGACGACTGGCACGTGGCCCACATGATCGACCCGCGCGCGGTCGTGCCGGAATCGATCATGCCGGCCTACGCGTTCATGGCGAGCCGGCCGCTCGACTATTCCGACATCCAGGCGCATCTCAGGACGCTGAAGCTGATCGGCGTTCCCTACACCGACGAGATGGTCGCGAACGCGAAAGCCGATCTCGAGGCGCAGAAGGATCCCGACGGCGACACGGCGGGCCTGACGGCGCGCTACCCGAAGGCCGTCGTCTCGAACTTCGGCGGCATGCCCGGCAAGGTCACCGAGCTCGATGCGATGATCGCCTACCTGCAGATGCTCGGCACGCTCGTCGACTTCCGCAACGTCAAGCCCGAACAGCTTCGCCAGTAACGGAGACGCCGCCATGGATCCCATGAAACTGAGCCAGATCCTCGGAACGGTATCGACCGTCTGGTTCTTCCTGTTCTTCGTCGGAATGCTGCTCTGGGTCTTCTGGCCATCGCGAAAGTCGCACATGGACCACCAGTCCCGGATTCCGCTGCAGGACGACGAACGCTGAACGAGGCCCCCAGGGGGAGCGAATAGACATGCCGACGAAGATCGAGAAAGACGCCGTCACCGGGACCGAAACGACCGGACACGAGTGGGACGGCATCAAGGAACTGAACACGCCGCTGCCGAAATGGTGGCTCTACAGCTATTACGCGACGATCGTCTGGTCGCTCGCGTACTTCGTCCTCTATCCGGCCTGGCCGTCGCTTTCGGGTCATACGCCGGGCGTGCTCGGCTGGACGATGCGCGGCGAGATCGCGGCTGAAATGGAAGCGGCGAAGGCGGCGCAGGGGCCGATGCTCCGGCGGATCGCCGCCAGTTCGCTCGACGACATCCGCAAGTCGACCGACCTGCAGGCATATGCGATGGCCGGCGGCCGCTCGGCCTTCGGCGTCCAGTGCGCACCGTGTCATGGTGCCGGTGGGGCTGGGGCCAAGGGATTCCCCAATCTGGTCGACGACAGCTGGATCTGGGGTGGCTCGCTCGACGACATCTACACGACGGTCCAGTACGGTATCCGCAACGCCAACGACAAGTCGCGGCTTTCCCAGATGCCGCGTTTTGGCGCCGACGGCATGCTGACGGCGAGCCAGATCGACGACGTCGCGGAGTATGTCCTGTCGCTTTCGCGCCGTTCGAAGGACGCCGTCGCGGCCAAGCGCGGCGAAGCCGTATTCGCCGAGAACTGCGTGGCGTGCCATCAGGAAGGCGGCAAGGGCAACCCGGAGATGGGGGCGCCCAACTTGGCCGCCAACATCTGGGTCTACGGTGGCGACAAGGCGGCACTCGTGGAATCTGTCCGCAACGCGCGCGCGGGTTCGATGCCGGCCTGGGTCGACCGTCTCGACGACGCGACGATCAAGATGCTGGCCGTATACGTCCACGCCCTGGGCGGCGGAAAGTAAGGCCGACGACGATGGATGGCGGATCGACAAGCGAGACGCGCGTACCGCCATCCGTTGCCGTGGACGAAGCGGTATCGACGAAGATCCAGAAGGCGGCGCAGCCGCTTTACACCTCGCGGATCAAGGTCCATCCCAAGTCTGTTTCGGGCCTTTACCGGACGATCAAGTGGATCGTGCTCGGGTTCTGCCTTGCGGTCTACTATCTGGCGCCGTGGCTGCGCTGGGATCGCGGCCCGAACGCGCCAGATCAGGCGATCCTGATCGACATGCCAGGCCGCAAGGCCTATTTCTTCATGATCGAGATCTGGCCGCAGGAAGTCTACTTCCTGACCGGACTCCTCGTGATCGCGGCGATCGTGCTGTTTCTCGTCACATCGCTGTTCGGGCGCCTGTGGTGCGGCTATGCCTGCCCGCAAACGGTGTGGACCGACCTGTTCATGCTGGTCGAACGCTGGATCGAGGGTGACCGCAACGCGCGCATCAAGCTCGACGCGGCACCGAACAGCGTGTCGAAGATTGCGAAGCGCACGGCCAAACACGCGAGCTGGCTTGCCATCGCGATGGCGACGGGCGGCGCCTGGGTCCTCTATTTCGGCGACGCGCCGACGCTGGTCGGCGAGATATTCACCGGCCGCGCCAGCATGACCGAGTACTTCTTCATCGGTCTGTTCACGGCGACGACCTACACGCTTGCCGGGCTCGCCCGCGAGCAGGTCTGCACCTACATGTGCCCGTGGCCGCGGTTCCAGAGCGCGATGCTCGACGACCAGTCCTATGTCGTCACATACGAATCTTGGCGCGGCGAACCGCGCGGGAAACTCGCCAAGAAGGCCGAAGGCGTCGATCCATGGGTCGGTCGCGGGGACTGTGTGGACTGCAACTCCTGCGTCGCGACGTGCCCGACCGGCATCGATATCCGCGATGGCCAGCAGCTTGAATGCATTGGCTGCGGCCTTTGCGTCGATGCATGTGACGCCGTCATGGCGAAGGTCAGCCGTCCGCTCGGGCTGATCCGCTTCGACACGCTCGCCAACCAGCAGGCGCGCGCCTGCGGCGGGCCGGCGACTCACAAGTTCGTACGGCCGCGTACGATCCTTTACGCGGCCGTGCTGGCCGTCGTGGGGTCGATCATGCTTGCGGCGCTCCTGATGCGTACGACCGTCGAGTTGAGCGTCCTGCGCGACCGAAATCCGCTGTACTCCACGCTCGTCGACGGACGGATCCGCAACGCCTACACGATCCATGTGCTCAACAAGACGCACGAAGAGCGAAGCTATACCCTGCGCGTCGTGGGCGTGCCGGGCGCCGTCCTGACGGCGATCGGCGACGACACGCCGGGGGATTCCCTGCGCATCGTCGCGAAACCCGATTCCGTTTCGAACAACCGGATATTCATCACGGCCCCGCCGGCTGGTCCGCGCGGCGAAGCCTCGACCAGGATCGAGTTCAAGCTCGAAGCGGTCGGCGGTCGCGACCGTGCGGAATACCGCTCCGTCTTCATCGCCCCCGGACGCTGAAAGAGAGATCGACGATGATCCCCCTGTTCGCCGACAAGGCCCTGCGCGACCGCTACTTGTGGATCGTGTTTCCGCTGATGTTCCTCGTCGTGATGGCCGCGAACGGCGCGCTCGTCTATTTCGCGTTGTCGAGCTGGCCCGGGCTCGCCTACGAGAACGCATCCGAGCGCGGTCGCAAGTTCAACCAGGTCCTCGCGGAGGAAGAAAAGGAAAGCGCGCTCGGCTGGCGGTTCGACATCGGCTACGCCGGCGGCCGGGTCGTCGTCGCGGCACTCGACAGGGACGGCCGTTCGCTGACCGATCTCGAGTTGAGCGGAACTCTCGTGCGGCCGCTCGGCGGGGTCGCCAATCGCAGGCTCGAGTTCCGGCCCAGCGGGCCCGGCCGCTACGAGGCGATCGCCGATCTGCCGCTGAAAGGGCAATGGGAGGTCCGCCTGCTCGCCGAGCGCATGGGCGAACGCGCGCACGACGCCGCGCGCATCATGACCCGATAGGCCTGCCATGGCGCCCTTCGACGGCATCGCCGGCGGAAATCGGGCGGGATGCGCGCATTGCGCGTTGCCCGTCGCCGATGGCGCGCGGTTCTGCTGTGCGGGCTGCGAGGCGGCCTATGCAGCGGTAGCCGGGTTGGGGCTCGACGCGTTCTACGCGCGTCGCCGTACGGACGACAGCTCCCGAAATCTGAAGCCCGACGAAACGGTCACTTTCGACTATGCCGGGCGCACCCGGACTGGCGCCGACGGAAATGCCGAGTTGCATCTGATGGTCGAAGGACTGACCTGTGCCGCATGCGTCTGGCTGATCGAAAGTGTCTATGCGCGCGAGCCCGACGTGCGCGACGCGCGCGTCAACCTCTCCACCGGCCGTCTGGTTCTCAAATGGAAAGGGGGCGCCGACCGGGCGTCGGCGCTGACGGCACTGGTGACTCGTCTGGGATTCCGTCTCGTGCCATTCGACCCGGGTTGTCTCGACGACGCGCATTCGCGTGAGGAGCAGGATCTGCTGCGAGCGACCGGCGTGGCCGGTTTCGCCGCCGGCAACGTGATGATGCTGTCCGTCGCCGTGTGGGTCGGCGTCGATATGGGTCCGGCAACGAAGGACTTGTTGCACTGGGTCTCGGCGCTGATCGGCCTGCCGTGCATCTTCTACGCAGGCCTGCCGTTTTACCGGTCGGCAGCGGCTTCCCTGAGCGCCGGACGACTCAACATGGACGTGCCGATCGCCGTCGGCGTGACCATGACGGCCGCAATGAGCCTTTCCGAGACGATTCGCGGCGGTCCGTACGCCTATTTTGACGCGGCACTGACACTGCTGTTCTTCCTGCTGGCGGGGCGCTATCTGGACCGCCGGGCACGCGGCCGCGCACGCGCGAGTGCCGCACACCTGATCGCGCTTTCGACGCGCCCGGTAACCGTGATCGGTGCCGATGGAGCCTCGCGCAGCATGTCCGCCGATGCGGTGAAGGTTGGCGACATCGTGCTTGCCGCATCGGGCGAGCGGATCGGCGTCGATGGCCTCGTCGTCGACGGTGTGTCGGCCGTCGACGAGTCCGTCGTGACCGGCGAGACGCTGCCGCGCGATGTAGGCCCTGGGGGCCGGGTATTCGCCGGATTGGTCAATCTGGGTGCTGCCCTGCGCATCGAGACGATCGCGACGGGCGAGCGCACGCTGCTGGCCGAGATCGTCCGGCTGGTCGAGACCGCCGAACATGGCCGCTCGCGTTTCGTGGCGATCGCCGAGCGCGTGACGCGTCTGTACGCTCCGGTCGTCCATGTCACGGCGTTGGCGACGTTTCTCGGCTGGCACTTCCTTGCCGGCGCGCAGTGGCAGGTCGCGCTCCTCTACGCGGTTGCAACTCTCATCATCACATGTCCGTGTGCGCTTGGGCTCGCGGTTCCGTCCGTGCAGACGATCGCATCGGGACGGCTGATGCGCGGCGGCATCCTGCTCAAGAACGCGACGGCGCTCGAACGCTTGGCCGAGATCGACACCGTCGTTTTCGACAAGACGGGAACGCTGACGCAGGGTCAGCCGGTATTGCGCAGCGAGCCGGACCGGTCGGCCGCCGATCTGCACCTCGCGGCGTCGATCGCGGCAAACTCACGTCACCCGCTGGCTCGTGCCCTGTGCCGGGCTTGTCCGGATATCCGGGCGGTGGAAGGTGTCGTGGAAACGCCCGGCGCCGGGCTCGCCTGGAAAGACATCAGGCTCGGTTCGCGTGATTTCTGCGGAGTGATCGATGGCGGGACGCTCGCGACCGGACCGGAAATCTGGCTCGCCGTATCCGAAGGCCGCAAAGTGCGCTTCTCTTTCGTCGATATGCCGCGTGCCGATGCGGCCGAGGCCATCGAAAGCCTCTTCGCGCGAGGCATCGACGTAGAGCTCCTGTCGGGCGACCGGGCCGAGATCGTGGCGGACATCGCTGACCGCGTCGGCATTGCGGTCCATCAAGGCGGCGTGTCGCCGGCCCGGAAAGCCGCGCGACTGGCCGAGCTTGCTTCCGCGGGCAGGCGGGTGCTGATGGTCGGTGACGGTCTCAACGACGCGCCCGCACTTGCGGCGGCACATGCGTCGTTGTCGCCGGCAAGTGGCGCCGACGTGGCACAGGTTGCGGCCGACGCCGTGTTCCAGGGCAGCCGTCTTGGTGCCGTCGTCGAACTTCTCGACGTCGCCACACGGGCGAAAGTGCTGATCCGCCAGAACATCGCCATGTCGATCGTGTACAATGCGCTGGCAGTACCGCTCGCGGTACTCGGCATGGTTACGCCGCCGATCGCGGCGGCGTTGATGTCGAGTTCGTCCATCGCGGTCGTCGCAAACGCGCTGCGCCTGTCGCGCAGGAAGGAGGCCTGATGGATTCTCTGATCGTTCTGATCCCGGTGTCGCTCTTTTTTGCGGCCGCGGCACTCGTGGCCTTCCTGTGGTCGCTGCGCAGCGGCCAGTATGAGGACATGGAGGGTGCTGCCAGCCGGATCCTGTTCGACGACGACAGGCCCAAACCGCCCAAGGCGTGATCGCTAGCGTGCGATGCCGGCGACGATCGTGCGTGCGTCGTCGACGGTCGCCGCATAGCGGATCGCGGGCTCGCGCAAGCCGGCTGTCAGCAGGCTCTTGCGCACGACCGGCCGTGCGCCGGCGATGACGAAGATCGTGCCGTTGGCAACGAGCTTCTCGGCGAACCGCTCGAGGCTTTTCGCCGCCGTCGCATCGACGAGCGGCACATTGTCGAAATCGAGGATGAAGGCGCGTGGCATACGCCCGATCCGGTCGAGCGTGGCGATCACGCTGGCGGTTGCCCCGAAGAAGAAAGCACCGCTGATCTTGTAGACGACGATTTCCGGATCGAGCGCGCTGGACCCTGGATAGGGCGTGCGCGTGTCGACCGGACCGTCCGCCACGTCCTTCGCGATAAGGGGGCCGCCGCCTTCGACCTCGATCGCCTCGGCCATCCGGTGCAGGAACAGGAATGCGCCGAGCGTGACGCCGACACCGATACCTGTCGTCAGGTCCTCGAAGATCGTCAGCAGGAACGTCGCGAGAAGCACAAGGGCATCGCCCGGCGACGCGCGCAGCAGGGCGCCGAATTCTTCGCGCTCGGCCATGTTCCACGATACGATCGCGAGCACCGCACCGAGTGCCGCCAGCGGCACATAGGCCGCGAGCGGAGCAGCAAACATCATGAACAGCAGGATATAGAGCGCATGCAGGATGCCGGAAACCGGCCCGCGCGCACCTGCACGGACATTCGTGGCCGTCCGCGCGATCGTGCCGGTGACCGGCATGCCGCCGAACAGGACCGCCGCGACGTTCGCACCACCTTGCGCCACGAGTTCGCAGTTCGATCGATGGCGTCGGCCGGTCATCCCGTCGGCGACGAGAGCCGACAGCAGGGATTCGATCGAACCCAGGAACGCGATCGCCAGCGCATCCGGCAGCACGGCGCGGATCTTTGCAAAACTGATCTCGGGCAATGAGGGTGCCGGCAGCCGGTCGGGGATTCCGCCGAAGCGCGTGCCGACCGTCGCGATGTCGAGACCGAGGAGTGCAGCGGCCGCCGCCGAAAGACCGACCGCGATGAGCAGGCCAGGCCAGGTCGGCCGGAAACGGCGCAGAATCAGGATCGTCGCGAGGGCGAGGGCGGCAATGGCCACGGTTTGCCAGCGGAATGTCGGCAGCGCCGCCCAGATGGCCGCGAGCTTCGGCAGGAGTGCCGCTGGTTCGCTCTGGATGTCGAGGCCGAGCAGTTCGCGGACCTGGCTGGCGAAGATGATCACGGCGATGCCCGACGTGAATCCGACCGTGACGGGATAGGGGATGTACTTGATGTAGGTACCCAGACGCAGGAAGCCGACCGCGAGCATGACGAGTCCGGCGATGAGCGTGGCGACGACGAGGCCGTCATAACCGTGGCGCTCGACGACCGAAGCGACCAGCACGATGAATGCGCCGGCCGGTCCGCCGATCTGGAAGCGGCTACCGCCGAATGCCGAGATGAGGAAACCGCCGACGATCGCCGTGAACAGACCGCGATCCGGGGACAGTCCGGAGGCGATCGCGATTGCCATGCACAAGGGGATGGCGACAATGGCGACGGTCAATCCGGCGACGGCGTCGTCTTTCAGCGCGCGGGCGTCGTAGCCTTCGCGCAGGACCGTGACGAGCTTGGGCGTGAACATTTCCGCGAAGCTCGGTCGCGATGCAGGTGATGCGTCGTGCATCGGATCTCGTTCCTTCGCGCAATGATGGCTTGTCGCGTCGATTGTCGCCGTGCGCCCGGAGCGCTTCAAGAACCGGACCGGCGTTGCGGCAATTGGTCCGGATCGCAGCCTGCGTGATAATTTAATTACGGATACTCAGATAAACATACCGAAACCAATCAATAGGTAGTAAAGTTACACAAAAGAAGGGCGGGCAGATGGCGCAGATCATTCCTGTGGCGGCATTCGACTACGTGGTGTTCGGCGGGACCGGCGATCTTGCGACGCGCAAGCTGCTGCCGGCGCTGTTCCATCGCGAACTCGACGGACAGATCCCGAAGGACGCACGGATCTTCGCGATTTCGCGCCGCGCCTACGACGATGCGGCCTATCTCGCGTTCGTCGAGGCGCAGGTCCGCCGCCATCTCGGGCCTGACGCGCCCGACCCGGCGGCCTGGGCGCGGTTTTGCGCGCGCCTGCATCACGTGACGCTCGATGCCGAAGCCGATACCGGGTGGGAGCGACTTGTCGCGGCACTCGGACCCGCCGGATCGCGCGTGCGCGTCTTCTATCTTGCGACTTCGCCGAATTTCTACGGCCCCATCGCGCGCCATCTGGGTGCGGCCGGCCTCGCGCGCGACGGGGCGCGGCTGGTCGTCGAAAAGCCCATCGGCAGCGATCTTGCGAGCGCGCAACGCATCAACGACGAGATCGGCGCCGTCTTCGACGAACTGCACATCTACCGCATCGACCATTATCTGGGAAAAGAGGCGGTCCAGAACCTGCTGGCGCTGCGCTTCGCGAATTCACTGTTCGAGCCGCTGTGGAACTCGATGTGGATCGACCATGTCCAGATCACCGTCGCCGAGACGGTAGGCCTCGAAGGGCGGGCGGGCTACTATGAAACCGCCGGCGCGCTGCGCGACATGGTGCAGAACCATCTGCTGCAGCTTACCTGTCTTGTCGCGATGGAACCGCCGCAGGCGCTGACGGCCGATGCCGTGCGCGACGAGAAACTGAAGGTCCTGCGCTCGCTCGATGCGCTGAACGACGGCGCGCGCGACGGGCACGTCGTGCGCGGCCAGTACGTCGCCGGCGCCATCGACGGCTCGGCCGTGCCGGGCTATGGCGAGGAACTCGGAGAGGGTGCCGTCAGCCGCACCGAGACCTTTGTCGCGATCAAGCTCGGCATCGCGAACTGGCGCTGGTCGGGCGTGCCGTTCTACCTGCGTACGGGCAAGCGCATGGCGCGCAAGACGTCCGAGATCGTCGTGCAGTTCAAGCCGGTTCCGCACTCCATTTTCGGCAGCGGTGCGGGGGCGGCGCTGGTCGCGAACCGGCTCGTCGTCCGCCTGCAGCCCGACGAAGGCATCACGCTGCGCCTGATGACCAAGGAGCCGGGCCCCGGCGGGTTGCGGCTGCGCTCGGTTCCGCTCGATCTGAGCTTCGCCGAGACGTTCTCGACCCGCTTCCCGGAAGCCTACGAGCGCCTGCTGATGGATGTCGTACGCGGCAATCCGACGCTGTTCATGCGCCGCGACGAGGTCGAGGCCGCGTGGAGCTGGATCGAGCCGACGATCCGGCACTGGGAACGCTCCGGCGAGTCGCCGAAAAACTACGTCGCGGGAAGCTGGGGCCCAGCGGCGGCGACCGCATTGATCGAGCGCGACGGCCGCACGTGGCACGAGGAGCTTGCGTGATGCCCGCCGCCGCGATCCGTACCGTCACCGACGCGATCCGGGCGCGGAGTGCTGCGACGCGGGTGCCGTATCTCGAACGCCTTGCCGCACAGCGCGCGAAGGGGCCGCGTCGTTCGACGCTGTCGTGCGGCAATCTCGCGCACGGCTTCGCGGCCTGCGCGCCGGCCGAGAAGGCCGAACTCAAGAGCGGCACCGCGCCGAATGTCGGGATCATCTCGGCCTACAACGACATGCTGTCGGCGCACCAGCCGTTCGAGACCTATCCGGCCGCGATCCGCAGCGCCGTGCGCGATGCGGGCGGCGTGGCGCAGTTCGCCGGCGGCACGCCCGCCATGTGCGATGGCGTCACGCAGGGCCAGACGGGAATGGAACTGTCGCTGTTCAGCCGTGACACGATCGCACTGTCGACGGCGATAGCACTCTCGCACGACATGTTCGATGCCGCGGTATGCCTCGGCGTATGCGACAAGATCGTGCCCGGCCTCGTCATGGGTGCTCTGGCCTACGGCCATCTGCCGTTCGTCTTCATTCCGGCCGGTCCGATGACGTCCGGCCTGCCGAATGCCGAGAAGAGCCGGGTGCGCCAGCTCTATGCCGAGGGCAAACTCGGCCGGTCCGATCTGCTGGAGGCAGAAGCAGCCTCTTACCACGGGGCCGGGACCTGCACGTTCTACGGCACGGCGAACTCGAACCAGATGCTGATGGAAGTGATGGGCCTCCATCTTCCGGGCGCCAGCTTCCCCAATCCCGGCAGCGAACTGCGCGAGGCGTTCACGCGCGCAGCGGCGATGCGCGCGGTCGAGCTTGCCCGGGCAGGCGAAGCCGCGATCGGCGAGATCCTCGACGAGCGTGCGTTCGTCAACGGAATCGTCGGCTTGCTTGCGACCGGCGGCTCGACGAACCACACGATCCACCTGATCGCGATGGCGCGGGCTGCCGGCATCGTGCTGCGTTGGGACGATTTCGACGCGCTGTCGGCCGTCGTACCTCAGCTGACGCGGATCTACCCGAACGGAACGGCCGACGTGAACCATTTCCACGCCGCCGGCGGCATGGCTTTTCTCGTGCGCGAACTCCTGGCGGCGGGACTGCTGCACGGCGACGTGCGGACGGTTGCGGGCGACGGTCTCGACGCCTACACGCGCGAGGCGTGGCTCGACGCGGGCCGGCTTTCCTGGCGCGAGGCTGCAGCTGCGAGCGGCGACGACAAGGTGCTGCGGCCGGTCGCACGTCCCTTCGATGCGCAGGGCGGATTGCGCACGATTTCGGGCAATCTCGGCCGCGCAGTCGTGAAGGTTTCGGCTGTCGCACCCTCGCATCGACGCATCGAAGCGCCGGCCCGCGTGTTCGAAGGGCAGGCCGAGCTCCAGCAGGCATTCTCGCGTGGCGAACTGACCGGAGATTTCGTCGCCGTCGTGCGTTTCCAGGGACCTCGCGCGAACGGCATGCCCGAACTCCACAAGCTGACGCCGCTGCTGGGCGTGCTGCAGGATCGCGGACAGCGCGTGGCGCTGCTGACCGACGGCCGCATGTCGGGCGCTTCGGGCAAGGTGCTTGCGGCGATCCATCTTTCGCCGGAGGCGGCGGTCGGCGGCGCGCTCGCGCGCATCCGCGACGGCGACATGCTGCGTCTCGACGCCGAGAAGGGCACGGTCGACGTGCTGCTGGATGCCGCTTCGCTGGCCGCGCGGCCGGAGGCGACGCTCGATCCGGCGGCCAACCACTGGGGTTATGGTCGCGAGCTGTTCTCGGTTTTCCGGCAGGGCGTGGGCGGGGCGGAGGAAGGGGCAACGATCCTCCCGCCGGGGCCCACAGAAACGGTGCGGGCGACATGTCCGGCCTGATCGACGAACTTCGCGTGCGCCTGAAGCACCTTCCGCGACAGGAAGCGGCCGTCGCGCGTGCCGTGCTTTCCGATCCGAACGCCACACTCCATGTCGCGATCGCGCGACTGGCCCGGCAGGCGTCGGTCAGCCAGCCGACCGTGCTGCGCTTCTGCCGTTCGCTCGGCTATTCGGGTTTCCCAGAGTTCAAGGTGGCGCTCGCGCAGAGCCTCGTTTCCGGCGTGGCCTATGTCAGTGCGCATGTCGAAGCCGACGACGACGCGGCGGCCTACGCGCCGAAGGTACTCGACGCCGCCGCCGCCGCATTGCGCAGCGCGCGCAATCGGATCGACACCGACCGGGTTTCCGCCGCCGTGGAGCTTTTCGCAGGCGCGCGCCAGGTGATGGTCTGCGGCTTCGGCGGTTCGGCCGCGACGGCGGTCGATGCGGTGCACAAGCTGTCGCGTTTTCCGATCCCGTGCCGGCAGCTTTCCGACCCGCTGCTGGCGCTGATGGCGATCGAGTCCGCCGAACCGCGAGACATCCTGTTCGCGATCTCGAATACGGGCCGCACCCACGCGATCATCGACATCGTCGCGGCGGCGCGCGCGCGTGGCATCGACGTCGTGGCGCTCAGTGCGCCCGGTTCGCCGGTCGCGGAGCGCGCGACGGTCGCCGTCCTCGCCGAGCCGGCGGAAGACGCCGAGATTTTCACGCCGATGGCTTCGCGCATCGTGCAGCTCGCGCTGATCGACGTGCTGATGACGGGGCTGGCGATCGGCCTGGGTGCGCAGGTGCACGAGCGTCTCGGGCGGATAAAGCGTACACTCGCCGGGACAAGGACCGGACGCGATAACGGCGCATGAGCAAGGCTTTCACGAAGGAATCCGATCAGGACGACGGCCCGGAAGACGAAGCACTTCCACCGCTTCCGCCGGGGACGCGTAACTACATCACGCCGGCCGGCTGGCAGCGCTTGCAGGACGAGCTTCGCAACCTTCTGCGCGTCGAGCGGCCGAAGGTGGTCGAGACCGTATCGTGGGCGGCGGGTAACGGCGACCGGTCGGAAAACGGCGACTATATCTACGGCAAGCGCCGGCTGCGCGAGATCGATAGGCGGATCCGCTTCCTGACCAAGCGCCTGGAGATCGCCGAGATCGTCGATCCGAAGCTTCAGAAGAACCGCAGGCAGGTGTATTTCGGCGCCACCGTCACGTTCGTGAACGGGCGGGACGAGACGAAGACCGTGCGCATCGTGGGCATCGACGAGACGCGCGGAGACGAAGGCGACATCGCCTGGATATCGCCGGTAGCGCGCGCACTCCTTCGGGCAAGCGTCGGAGACACTGTCGATGTCCGCACGCCGATCGGCACCGACCAGCTCGAAGTGATTGAGATCGGGTATCCGCCGGTCTAGCGGGTCAGGGTCCAGTCCTGGTCGACCGGGAAGCGCCGCGCCACGAACCGGTAAGTCGCCCGCATCAGTACTTCCAGCCGCTTTGAACGGGAAGCCGCTTCCTCGTCCTTCCACTGCTCGATTAGCGAATCCCAGATCATCAGGCGCTGGTGGAGGTGATCGCGGTTCTTGCGGATGAACGAGACCATCTCCGCCGGCTTGCGCAGCACGTTTAGTATCTCGGCGAATTGCGCGTCGATATTGGCGAACGCACTCTTGTAATCCTCGATCGGCGTGCGCATCAGGATACGCACGCGGTAGATTTCCTCGGAAAGCGCGCCGGAATTCTTGTAGATGCGGGCGGTCGAAAGGATTCGCGCCGAGATCCGGCTGACCAAGCCGTAACGTTCGCGCAGGCCTTCGATGTAGGAAAGCTCGCGGGATATCCGGTCGACGATGTCCTGCACGTTCTTCTGGCTGCCGAGGGAATCGCCGAGCTTCTCCTTGACGATTGCGAACGCTCCTTTGCGGCGTTCCTCGAATTCGGGATCGTTGCACATTGCGGCAGCGCCGATCTCGGCACGCGTAGGGTCGAAGGGCGTGCCGTCGATGGCGACGAGTGCGGCAAGCATGCGTCCGCGCGCGCGATCGAGCTGTTCCGGGCCGACACTCCAGGATGCGGAACCATCCAGGATTTCCGCGGGAATTGAGTCACCCGGCCGGATTTCCTTTACGTGCGTGAGTCCGCGCATCGCGACGTTGAGCAGACGCGTGTCGTCCTCGGTAAAATCCTTGAACATCTTCATCAGCGGGCCGAGCGGAAGAAACGCGCGGACTTCGCCGAGCGGCAGCGACAGGCCGGCATCGCCGGTGTTCGGATCGGATGTGATACAGCAGTCGGGGATCGCGAAAATCTTGTGGTCGAAAAGAAAGTGCGTGCTCTTGGTGTAGTCCTTGGGCGGCGGAATTTCCGCCACTTCCTCGGAAGCCGCCTTGCCGTCGACGCCTTCGGTTGCCTCAGTCATTGTCCGGTTCTTCTGGCCGTCGACGTATCGCGCAAATTGCGTCTCATCTGTCGCATGGCGAGTTTCGCGTGGCCCGGCGAGCAAGGCAAGAAGCCGATTTCAGGAGAATAGATTATATATTCCAAATGCTTGGAGGTTGTATCAGCGACGTCGCATCGGAATTTCAGTCGCACGCTGCTCGCGGATGGACTCTTCGGCCATCCAGCGGGCCATGTCGGCAATCTCCTGCCGCTTGACCCGCGACAGGCCGTCGAACGCCGCCTTGGCAATCAGCCAGTCGAGCCCGTCATCCGTGCGCATGGCCTTCTCGACATCGCGGACGATCGCGTCGTCTGGACCAAGCACCGAAGCCATTGCGCGGAGCACGATGTCGTTTTGCATCTGTTGACGCCGGAGGAGGGTCTTCGTTGTATGCAGCGACGGGATCGAGTCGGTCAACAGATCAGATGGATTTCTAATCCTGACGATCCGCAAAATGCGAATGAATATAAGGATGTGGGCCTTGACGACTCCGTTTTTTCAATCAGAATCGCCCAATGATTCGGCAAGCATCGTCATGCGCACTCTTCGGAATGGCACTCTTCGCATTGTGCTGTGCGGTGCCGTCGGATGCGCAGGCCCAGTCGGCTTCGTGCCGGATCGCGCGTGCCGCGAAGTGCGAGGGCGCCAATCTCGAAGGCAGGGACCTGCGCGGCGCCAACCTTCGCGACGCCAACATGAAGGGTGCGAAGCTTCGCGGTGCCAACCTGACCGGCGCAGATCTCGGCGGCGCCAATTTCAGCGATGCCGACATGCGCTTCTCGAATCTTGCCGGGGCGGCGCTCTTCGGCACGCAGTTCATGAATACGGATCTGACCGGTGCAGGCCTGCGCTTCCAGGACATCCGCACCGATACCGATCTTTCCGGCGCCATCATGCCGGACGGAAAGCGCTGCTCGACCCCTTCGGTCGGCGATTGCAAGAACCCGTCTGCGGCGCCCCCGGCGCCCCAGCGACGCTGAACGGCGCCGCAGGTCGGATCGGCTGAGCGTCTCCGACATGCCCCCGGAAAATCCGCAAGACACGCACGCCGCCGAGATCGCGCGCCTCCGCCGCGAGCTTGCGCGCGAGCGCGCGCTGCTGCGCGCCGTCCTCGACAACATGGACGAAGGCGTCGTCGTCTCCGACGCGGGGTTCAAGGTCGTCGCCTACAACCAGCGTTTCGTCGAGTATTACGCGGTCCCTCCCGAGGTCACGCAAGCCGCCGATCCCCAGCGCGAAATGGCCCGCTTCATGGTCGCACGCGGCGCGCTCGACGTGCAGGCCGCATTCCGTACCTGGCGCGAAGGATCGCACGGGGCGACATTCGAAGTGTCCCGGCCGGACGGCCGCGTCCTCGAAGTCCATTCCAATCCGCTGCCCGAAGGCGGGTTCGTGTCGACCTACATCGACGTGACCGACAGCAAGCGCGCGCAGGCCGAACTCGTCCGGATGCGCCAGTTCGCCGAGGCCGCGAACGACGCGAAGTCGCGCTTCCTCGCCGCGATGAGCCACGAGATCCGCACGCCGATGAACGGGGTGCTCGCGATGCTCGAACTCCTGCACGACACCGGTCTCGATGCCGAGCAGGATTCGATGGTCGAGATCGTGCGCGAGAGTGCCTCGTCGCTGCTGAAGATCATCGACGACATCCTCGATTTCTCGAAGATCGAGGCCGGCAAGCTCGACCTCGAACGGATCGACATTTCTCCACGCACGATCGTCGAAAGCGTCGTCGAAACGCTCGCCCCCCAGGCGCGCCGCAAGGGGCTCGAACTCACGTCGCGGATCGATCCACGCGTGCCGCCGGCGGTGCAGGGCGATCCCGTCCGTCTCCGGCAGGTCCTGTTCAATCTTGTCGGCAACGCCATCAAGTTCACGGAGATGGGCGAGGTCGCTGTCGCCGTCGCGTGCCAGGGCGATGGGCCGCTGGCCACGCTCCGGTTCTCGGTCCGCGACACCGGGATCGGTCTCGACGCGGAAGCCGTCAGCCGGCTCTTCCAGCCGTTCAGCCAGGCCGACACGTCGACGACGCGACGGTTCGGCGGAACGGGGCTCGGCCTCTCGATTTCGACGCGCCTCGTCGAACTGATGGGGGGTCGCTTGACTGTCGAAAGCGAGCCCGGCTGCGGCTCGACATTCGCCTTCGCGATCGCATTCGACACTGCGCTCTCGACCGAACTGCCGATTTCGCTCGCCGGGCGCCGCATCGCGATCGTCGAGCCGCGCGCGACATCGCGGGAGATTTTCGAGACGTATCTCTCCGCTGCCGGTGCGGAAACCACATGCGTGGACGATCCGCGCGGCGCACTCGATCTCGTCGAGCGCGCCGCGGAAGCCGGGACGCCATTCCATGCGGCAATCATCGATTTCGGTCTCGGCGAGATCGATGGGCTGGTCCTCGGCGAAACGCTCAGGGGTACGCCAAGCCTGTTCGACATGCGCCTGATCCTGACGAGCTCGGTCGACCAGTCGGGATTGCGCAAGAAGGCGCTGGAGCGCGGGCTCGACGCGTTCCTGCTGAAGCCGGTCCGGCGCGACGCGCTCCTGAGGGCCATCCTCGGCGGTGTACCCGAAATCACGCCGCGCCCGGCGAGTTCGGTCAAGCCGGCAGCCGGCGGACTTGTGCTGGTCGCGGAGGACAATCCGACGAACCGCGCGGTCGTCACGCGCCAGCTTGCCAAGCTCGGCTATTCGCACGAGGTCGTCGCGGACGGCAAGGCGGCCTTCGAGCGCTGGCGCAAGGGCGGGCTCGACGCGATTCTCACCGACTGCCATATGCCACTCTGGGACGGGTTCGAACTGACGCGTCAGATACGCGCAGCCGAACAAGGGGAGGCGACGCGAACGCCGATCGTGGCGCTGACCGCGAACGCGCTGGCTGGCGAGGCGGAGCGCTGTCTTGCGGCCGGAATGGACGATTTTGTCGCCAAGCCGGCGACGCTGGCGGCACTCGGTAGGGCGCTCGCCAACGTGCTGGGACGCGGCGAAGCGCCGGCTGCGGACGACGATCCGGCTGCTGCGGGCGGAGGCGAGTTCGACTTCGCAGCCCTCAAGCAGCTCTATGGCGGCGACAGTGAGGATCTGCGGCAGGTAATCGGCCTCTATTTCGAGAATGGCGCCCGGCTCGTCGACGAAATGTCGGCCGCCGCCGCGTCGCGCGACGCCGAAGCGGGCAAGGATGCGGCGCACGCGCTAAAGGGTGCTTCACGAACGATCGGCGCCCTCGGCGTGGGCGAAGCCGCAAGCGCGCTCGAAACCGCGTTTTCGGCCGGAGACTGGATGGCGGTATCGGAAGGGATCGAACCTGCCCGCTCGAAATTCGAGACGGCGAGGGCAAATCTCCTCATGGCGCTATCGCCTGCCGGCGGCGCGTTGCGCTAAAGTCCCCCGAGAATGACAGACGGGAAATACTCAAAACTCGGCGCCATGGTCATCGACGATCAGGCGGTTGTCCGGACGATGCTGCTCAAGATGCTCGAGAAGCTCGGTTTCGGCTTCGTCGACGCGGCCGCCGACGGTTCCGCGGCACTCGAGGCGATCCGTTCGGCCGACAGGCTTCCCAGCCTGATCATCTGCGACATCGCGATGAAGCCGATGGACGGCCTCAGTTTTCTCGAAGCGCTGCGGGCGATGCCCGAAATCCATCGTGCGCGCATTCCGGTCGTGCTTCTGACCGCGACGGCAACGGGCGACCTAGCCCAGCGGGCGCGGGAGCTTCGCGCGAACGGATATATCGTCAAGCCTGTGACGCCCGAGGTCCTCGCGCTGCGCGTCGAACGGGCCCTGTCGGTCGCCTAGACCTCGACGTCCAGCGCGTGCCGTCCGGGTTTGCGCTGCGATTTGGCACCCAATGCGTTGGCATCCTCGTCGACTGTCGCATCGGTCTCGCTGCCGGAGCGGCTCCGGCGGGCGGAGTCGGTCTCGCCCGCGTGCTTGATCGCTTTCGCTGTCTGCCCGCGCACGCCGGGGGCGGCCGCGTGCGGAAGCGGCACAGCGGGCGGCTGGTGATGCGCGACTGCGACCTGCACCGGCATCGGCGGCAAGACAGGAGCGAGAGGCATGACGCAACCATAGCACAGGTTGCAGCAGATCACAAAAAACGGCCCGTAAACCATTGAAAATAAATCTATCGACTGACGCCGATCTCGAACTCCAGAACCGTCGGCGGGCCGTTGGCGAATATCGCCTCGACCCGGACCTTGCGACCCTCGCGCGGCACAGGCAGAACCGAGGTAAAGCTGCCGTCCGGATTGAAGACCGTCTGGGCGTCGGCGATCCGGACGTCGCGCAACGCCGCGTCTCC
Source organism: Tagaea sp. (assembly GCA_965279565.1). GTDB lineage: Bacteria > Pseudomonadota > Alphaproteobacteria > CACIAM-22H2 > CACIAM-22H2 > Tagaea. Next base: position 3,102,285 of record OZ257249.1, read on the forward strand.
GCGCACCCGACCGACGAGGCTGACGAATCCCGGATCGGCGACCGTCATCCGCCGGCCGGCTCGACCGGGATCCCAGACGGGAAAGCTGATCGTCACTTCCCGCACCGCGCGCGCGGCGGCCGGCGATGCCGCGGCAGTGACCTGGCCCGTCTGCGAAGACTGGACATAGCCGACGACGCCGCGCGCGTCGGCGACGAGGACCCACCCGGCAACCGGGGCGTCGGCAAGACGGATCAAGGCTTGCCCCGTGCCGACGGGCGCGACGATCGCCGCGGCGGCGTCCGGTGCCGCGCGCAATGCGGTCGCACGGGTCGCGGCTAGATCGCCGGTCAGGCCACGGACCGATATCCGGGGCGCTGCCGGCGTTTCCTGGGCAGCGGGCCGTGCGGCAGGTGCCGCTCCGCGTTGGCGGAGTTCGTTTTCGACGCGACGGATGCGCTCGATCAGGACGAGGTTTTCCTGACGCAGCCGCTCGATCTCCGGCACGACATAGGGACCGTCGAGTTCGGACAGTCGTGCCTGCGTGGCCGCGTAGGCCTGTCGGAGCGCTTCGACCGAGCCGGGTGGCCGTCCATCGAGCTCGAACGCGTGCGTCGCGAATGCGAGCTTTCCTGACAGCCGGCCCTCGACGATGCGGACATCGAGCGCGATGCGGCCGGAGGTCGAGTTCGGATCTGGAATCTCGCCGCGGAATCTTCCGTCGCTGAAGGCAAGTCCCTGGAACAGGATGCCGCGCGGCTGGATGTCGATCGTAAAGGTGGCGCCGTCGCGGCGGATTTCCCAGATCGCGCGTGGATTGCCGATCTGCGCGCGGACGGCGAGTCCGAGCAACGGTATTGCCGCGAGTCCCTGATTTACAGGTGGGCCGGTTTCCGCGACGAGCCAGAAACCGGTCGGATCGTCGAGCGGCGAGCCTTGCGCATGCGCCTGCGAAATGCCCGCAAGCAGCAGCCATGCGGCGGCAAGGAGGGCGCGCAGTCTCAGTCCGAAGGAATTTCCTTGCATGCGAGAATCACGAATCCCTGCTCCTGAGGATAGCGCGAGCGGATGCGTGCTGTCGCATCCTTCTCGTTCATGGCCGTGATTTCGATGAAGTGCTGGTTCTGCCATTCGTCCTTGTAGATCTTGTGCTGTTCGCCGCGCGCCACGGCGGCGCGGACCTGCTCGTTGAATATGGCAAACTCGTATTTGTTTCGCTTGAACATCGCAGCTCCGTCCATCTGCGTCCGGCGCCCGGATCAGGCGGCGTTCCCGCGCCGCCGCCATCCTCGCCGATCACTTCCCTGTATGAACCACAGCCAAGCCAATCCTTGCAACCCGATCGCGATGGAAAGCGCAATAGTATGCCCCGTTTCCGGAGTCGGACCGTAAAAGTTCAGGATCGCGCCGACGGACCACTGCACCGCGAATGCGGTAAAGAATACCACAAGGTTTATCGCGGCGTTTGCGCGGCCGGCCATCGAAGACGGAATCTGCTGCGTCAGGGCGGCATATCCGACGACGGTTCCGCAGCCAACGAATCCGAACGCGGCCCAGAGCAGAAGCGGGGCGCCTGTCCATCCGGCCGCAAGCGGCACCTGAAGGACGATGAACGCTGCCGAGTAGAAACCGAACGTCGCCATCGTGGAGATGCCGCGCGCGGCGAGCCGGTCGGCGAGAGCGCCCAGCATCGGATAGCTGAACGCCATTGAACCTGTCACGAGAGCCATGCCGAGTGCCGCCTCGGCGCGGTCGAGCCCGGCGACGTCGCGCAGCCATGGTCCGGCCCACAGGGTCTGGTAGGCGAGATACGTTCCATGCGAAATGCCCGTCAACGCCGTGACGCGCCAGAACGGGCCGCTGGCAAGCAGGTCGACGATCCCGCGCACCTGCTCCGACAGCCGCGTTTTCGTCGCGGGCGGCGGCGGATCTGGGGACACGAGCCAGATGCAGGCGGCGACGGCCATCGTCGCGACGGCCATCATCGCGATCACGGTGCGCCAGTCGGTCACGGCCAGCAACCAGTCGACCGGAATCGTGGCGCTTGCGGCCCCGAGACCGCCAAATCCCATCAACAGGCCATTTGCGAGCGGCAGGCGCTGGATCGGCCAGTACAGCGTGTTGGCCTTGAATGCGGCCATCAGGCAGGACGATACGCCGAGGCCGATGAGCGCCCGACCGATCAAGAGTTCGCGGGCCGTGTCCGCGACCGCGAAGATGGCGGCACCCAATGCTGCCGCGCAGAGCAGTACAGCTTCCGTGCGCCGGGGCCCCCAGCGGTCGAGCGCCACGCCCAGCGGCAATTGGGCGAGTGCAAATGTTGCGAAGTAGGCCGACGTGATTGCGCCATATGTCGCGGGATCGAGTGCAAGATCGCGCGACAGGTCTGGACCTATCGCCGCGTTGACCGCGCGGAAGGCATAGGACAGGAAATAGCCGGCGGCGAACGGCAGGAAGCAGCAGGCGACGCGCGCAGCAAAACTGTCGGGAGCGGTCCTCAAATGATCAGGCCGCGTCGAAGAGACCGCGCCCCTTGTCGGTAAGCTTGCAGACCAGCCAGTCGGGTTTCGTCGGATTTGCATACCAGGGTTCGCACCAGCCCTTGTCGATGCATGCTTTGACGGTGCGCGGATCGACCCGCTTCGCCTCATCGAGAAACAGCGGGAGTTTTCCGCCCGGCTGGCGCAGGCCGCGCTCGAGCCATGCCCGCTGGAAAGCCGTCGGCTCGCCGGGGGCCGGCGGAAGGCCTTTCGGGCGGCTGTCGCCGTCGCGCGGCGGAGCAGGTGGATCGTCGAAACCGGACACGCGGCGCACCGGAAACGGAATGGGGGAGGAGTTCATCGGGCCTTCGTTCTGCCAATTTCGCGGCACTCTAGACCCGATCCTTATTTTCGCCAAGTTCACCCCGGAGACTCGGGGCAAGCGAATGTTTCAAAGTTGCTCATCGGTCCGAACGATAGTGTTCGACAAACAGCCTAGGGTGGAGCAGATTCGTAGTCGTATATTGCGTTCGATCCCGTGCGCGGCAAAAGCGCCAAAGTGGTGCGTTCTGCGGGCGCTTCGAGCGGCGGGAATATCGCCAGAATCGTGCTTTGAACAATATCCGGCCTTTTTGCGCTTCGAGACCCCGCGACGCGTTTGAACCCAATTGGGGGTTCTGTAACGCAACAGGTTCGCATCCAAAGCGGGTACTACGATTGTGGGTCAAATTTGTTGTCTCGAGGATACAAAGAAGGGTATGAGTGCTGTATCCCTCGTTTGATTCGATCTCAAGGAGCGTACCGATGAGCAGTTCTGACATGCCCTCTCGCGTGAAGCCGAAACGCCGCCGTTCGCGCGCAGAGACACGCAGGACCACGCCGGTCGACGTCCAGGTCGGCCGCAACGTCCGCCGCCGGCGTATCGAGCTGGGGATGTCGCAGACCGCGCTCGCGCAGGCTTGCGGGATCACGTTCCAGCAGATCCAGAAGTATGAAAACGGCGCCAACCGCGTGTCGGCCTCGCGCCTGTGGCAGTTCGCGGCCGTGCTCGGCGTCCAGGTCGTCTATTTCTTCGACGGGCTCGGCTCGCCGAAGACGGAGATGAAGGGCTCGGTTCCGAGCAAGGCGGAGCGCAAGATCGACGACGAAACCGCAAAGATCGCGCGCAAGATCGCGTCGATTCAGGACGAGCGGCTTAAGAAGCGTCTCAAGACGATGCTGGCGGCGCTCGCCGCCAAGTAATGCCGGCCGGCTAGTCGTTTTCGGGTTCGAAGAGGGAGGCGACGCCGGCCTTGCGTTGCGGGGCGTCCGCCGCCGGCGGAAGTCCGCCTTCGAGCTGGGCGACGCGCGCCATCAGCACCTCGATCTGAAAATCCAGTTTGCGGGTTGATTCCGGCGCCAGTGGAAGATCGAAGACCTCTGCAATGAAGCGGTGCCGGTCGTGCCTGTCGTTCCGGCGCACGGCCGCGCAATTGGCGATACAATCGATCATCTGCGCGTCGAGCTTGCGCGTCCGGCCGTTGAACAGGCGCTCGAGCGTGTCGGCATGGATGCCGCACATCCGTGCGGCGTCCTTGATGCTGATGCCGCGTCGGGCCATGGCGGTCCGGAGATTGTCGATGAGTCGCGTGTCCGACATTCATGCTTCCATGAGTCCGGTGAAACCGGATCGTTCTTAGATTGTATTTCCCCGATACGAAGTTTCACAGTTCACTTCGGGAGAAATTTAGACGCGATTCCGCCGAAGCGTCACGGGTCAACACGTGCCGAACTGCACGAAGTGTCCTCAGACAATCCGACACTAGCGGCCGCAGTTTCGCCGGCAAATGCGGTGCTTTGATTGCCTACATTTGTGAAATCAAAGGATTCTCGGTGCCGCAAAATTGCGCCCATCCGAACAACTTGACACATGAAGTAACTATTTAGCCGGATTGGCAAAACTGCACTTCCGAGGCGGTGGAACTGCATGGGCGGATCGTTTGTATTTTACCCGACCCGGCGGTACCCACAGGAGAACCAATACAATGGCACCCGAAAACATCGCCCGCGCGCTTCGTCCGAGAAATCCCAACGTCGATACCGGCGTATCCGAACAGCAAGCCGTACCCATCCGTCCGGTGCCCGTGCGGCCGCCGGCGGTGGCCGAACCGATCGATCCGCAGGTCGGTGCTGCGGGCAAGGGCGCCAAGCCGCAATATCCGTGTATCGAGATAACGCCGCGCAGTGTCTGGATCGGATCGCGACGCACGTCGATCCGGCTTGAACCCGAATTCTGGACGTCGCTTGGCGAGATCGCGCGCGAGCAGCGTTCGACGATTTCCGGCGTTCTGCTCGACATCGAGCGAATCCATGGCCGCAGCCGGTTCGCATCGAAGGTACGCGTGGCGATCCTGGCCTACTACAGGCGCTGAATCGACGCCGGGCGGCATGGACGAACCTTCTGATTTCTAGGGGATTTCGAAGGTTCGTCCGGCCCGACGCTTGTCTGGCGACATTTCCGGTGTTGCCCGCGACGGGGGCGCGCCGCATCCTCGCCGGATCATGACCCCCGCAATCCAGACTGCCGCTTCGCCGCAGCTTGCGCAGGCGTTTTCGAACGTCGGCCATGCTTATTCCCACCTGCTGACGATGCTGTTCCCGACCGTCGTGATCGCGCTCGAGCGCATCTGGGGGTTGAGCTACGGGGAACTCATCGCGCTGATGCTCGCAGGCCAGATCCTGTTCGGCGCTGCGGCACTTCCGGCCGGCTGGCTCGGGGACCGCTGGTCTGCCGTCGGCATGATGATCGTCTATTTCATCGGGACGGGTGCCGCGACAGTAGCAACCGGCCTTGCACGCTCGCCCCTCGAAGTCGCCGTCGGTCTGGGCGCCATCGGCCTGTTCGCGTCGATCTACCATCCGGTCGGCATGGCGTGGCTGGTGCGCGCGGCGATCAATCGCGGGCGCGCGCTGGGCGTCAATGGCGTGTACGGCGCGATCGGGATCGCGCTCGGGCCGTTCATCGCCGGCGCGCTGACCGACATGATCTCGTGGCGCGCCGCCTTCATCGTGCCGGGCCTCACGTCCGTCGCGATCGGGTTCGGTCTTCTCGTCTGCGCGCGCAAGGGGCTGGTTGTCGATACCGCGCGCGATGTGCGGCCCACGCCGGAGCCTTCGCAGGGCGACGCCGTCCGGGCGTTCGTGCTGCTGACGTTCACGATGACGATGGTGGGCCTCATCGGCTCGAGCTTCATGATCATGCTGCCCAAGCTTTTCGCCGAGCGGCTGTCCGACATCACGGACGGGGGCGCTCTGGGGACGGGCGCGCTGGTGACGCTGGTCTATCTTTTCGCGGCCAGCGCACAGTATTTCGGCGGTCGCCTCGCCGACCGGTACGCGATGAAGCACGTCTACGTCGTCTCCTTCCTGATCCAGGCGCCGGTGCTGGCCGGTGCGGCCTACCTCGAATCATGGCCGCTGCTCGTCGTTGCCGTGGCGATGGTTTTCGTCAATGTCGGGGCGCTCCCGTCGGAAAACGGGATGCTTGCGCATTTCACGCCTGGTAAGTGGCGCGGCACGGCCTATGGCGCAAAATTCGTGCTCGCCATCGGTGTCGCGGCCGCAAGCGTTCCGCTGGTCGGACAGATCTACGACCAGACCGGCGGGTTCTTCTGGCTCTTCATCCTGCTCGGCATCGGCGCTGGTCTGGTGGCGCTGCTCGGGATGTTCCTGCCCAACGACAAGCCATCCGGGGCTGCGCGCCCGTCGGGCGCGGGCGTGCAGCCTGCCGAGTAGGTGGCTATTTCGCCGCCAGCTTCAGCGCCTGTGCCAGATCGCGGATAAGGTCGTCGGGGCTTTCGAGGCCGACCGAAAGTCGGATCGTGTCGGGACCGGCACCGGCGGCGATCTGCTGTTCGGTCGTGAGCTGGCGGTGCGTGGTCGAGGCCGGATGGATGACGAGCGAGCGCGTGTCGCCGACATTGGCGAGATGACTGAACAGTTCGACGCCCTCGACGAGCGCCACGCCGGCGTCGTAGCCCCCCTTGACGCCGAATGTGAAGACGGAACCCGGTCCCTGCGGCATGTATTTTCGCGCGAGCGCCCGATAGGGGCTGCTCGCAAGGCCGGCATAGGACACCCAGGCGACGGCAGGATGGGCTTCCAGGAACTCGGCCACCGCCTGCGCGTTCGCCACGTGGCGCGCCATGCGCAGATGCAGCGTCTCGATGCCGGTGATCGTCAGGAACGCGTTGAGCGGCGCCATCGTCGGGCCGAGATCGCGCAGGCCCACGGCCCGCGTCTTCATCGAATAGCCGAAATCGCCGAACGTCTCGGCGAATTTGAGGCCGTGATAGGCCGGGTCGGATTCCGTCATCGACGGGAACTTTCCGCCCGTCGCGAACCAGTCGAAGCGACCGCTTTCCACGACCGCACCGCCCATCGCATTGCCGTGGCCGGCGAGGAACTTCGTGGTCGAATGCAGGATGATGTCGGCCCCCCAGTCGAACGGGCGGCACAGAAACGGCGTTGCGAGCGTGTTGTCGACCATCAGCGGCACCTTCGCCGCCTTCGCGATCGCGGCGATCGGCTCAAGGTCGACGATCGTGCCGCCGGGGTTCGCGAGCACTTCGCAGAAGATCGCCTTCGTCCTGTCGGTCAGCGCACGCCGGAAATTCTCGGGATCCGCCGGATCGACGAATTTGCAGACCCAGCCGAACTTCTTGAATGCGTGCATGAACTGCGTGATGGACCCGCCATAGAGATTACGGCTCGCGATGAATTCGTCGCCCGGTTCCATGATCGAGAAGAAGGCGAGGAGCTGTGCCGCATGGCCGGAGGCGGCACAGACCGCCGCGCGTCCGCCCTCCAGATTGGCGATGCGCTCCTCGAGCACGGCGACGGTCGGATTCGTCAGGCGCGAATAGATATAGCCGAAGGTCTGCAGGTTGAAGAGCGAGGCAGCGTGGTCGACGTCGTCGAAGACATAGGCCGTCGTCTGGTAGATCGGGGTCGAGCGCGCACCCGTGGTCGGGTCGGGCGCCGCGCCCGCATGGATCGCCCGCGTCGCAAAGTCGAATTTTTCTTCGGCCATTGTCTTGCCTCGCCGGTTGCCGAGCGGGCATGTTGCATGTCGCGGGCTGCAATTGGAAGGCTCGCAAGCGGGGACTTATGGCCGAGTGGCGGCTAGTCGGAATCCTGTCGGTCGGGCAGCTGGTCGTCTGGGGGGCGCTCTATTACGGCTTTGCCGTCATCGTCACGCCGATGGAAGCCGATCTCGGCTGGGCCAAGACGGAGACGAACGGCGCGTTGACGCTTGGGCTGCTTGTCGCGGGTGTGGCGGCCGTTCCGGTCGGACAGTGGATCGACCGGCACGGCGCATTCTGGCCGATGACGCTCGGCTCGGTCGTCGGCGGCGCGCTGCTCGTTGTCTGGTCGTTCGTCGATGCGCCCTGGCAGTTTTACGTCGTCTGGGCGCTGCTCGGTGTCACGCTCGCGGCAACGCTCTACGAACCGGCATTCGCCGTGATCAAGGCCAATGTCGGCGAATGGAAGCGCGGAATCCTTTACCTGACTTTCGTCGGCGGGCTTGCGAGCACCGTCTTCATCCCGTTCGCGCAGTGGTTGGTCGAAATCTGGGACTGGCGGATATCGCTGCGCGTGCTGGGTGCCATCGTGCTGGTCGTCGGCGGCGGCATTCATATCGCGATCCTGCCGGGAACGCGCGCCAGGGGAGAGGATGCGCAGGCGGCGGACGCCGCTTCCGCTGGTGGGCCGTCGGCGCTGCGCTCAGCAATGGCGCGGCCCGCCTTCTGGGGCATCGCGATCGCATATTTTGGCTACAACTTCGCCGGTGCTGCGGTTGTCTTCCACCTGATCCCGCTGCTGAACGAACGGTCGGTGAGTTCGGCCGTGATCGTGGCGGTCTGGGCGACCATCGGGCCCATGCAGGTCGCAGGCCGCGTGGCGCTGATGATGCTCGGGCACCGGATCGACGCGCGCTCGACCGGGCGCTTCGCCATCGCGATCCTGCCGGCGTCGGTCCTGCTCCTGATTTACGTCGATGCGGTCGCACCGCTGCTCTTCCTTTTCGCGATCCTGTACGGGGCGTCGAACGGAATGATGACGATCGTGCGGGGGACGATCGTGCCGGAACTGATGGGCCCGCGCGGTTACGCCACGATCAATGGCGCGCTCGCTTTTCCCGCGAATACGGCGCGCGCCGTGGCACCGGTTTCCGCAGCCGCGATCTGGGGATGGGGTGGCTATGCTGCCGTGCTGTGGGTGCTGCTTTGGGTCTGCAGCCTTGCCGCGATCGCTTTCTGGATGGCCTCGATCCGCAGCGCCAGCGCCGCAAAGGCCGACGAATAGGCTTCGGCCCTCAGTCTGCGCGCGTTCGCGATATGAAATCGCATCGTTTCGTCCGTGATGTGGGTCATGGCGATCTCTCCGCTTTGATGAGGCATCGTCGCGTGGATTCGCGCTGGCGATAATCCGTCTAATTGGACTATTATTTGTGAATTCTTGTCATAAATGGAGTTGAACCCGGATGGACCGCACGGGCGAGATGATGGCCTTTGTCGAGACGGTGGAGCGGGCGAGTTTCTCCGCTGCCGCTCGCGCGCTGAAGCTGTCGCCCTCGGCACTTTCCAAGCTTGTCGCGCGCCTCGAAGCGCGACTTGGCGTGAGCCTGATGAAGCGCACGACGCGCCGCCTTTCGCTGACGCCGGAAGGCGAAGCATATTTCGAGCGCGCACGGCGGATCCTCGAAGACATCCGCAGTGCCGAGACCGAAGTTGCCGGCTTCCGCGAGCGGCCGCGCGGCCTGTTGCGGATCAACTCGGGGAACGCCTTCGCGATCCACCAGCTCGTACCGGCGCTGCCGGAGTTCGCCCAGCGCTACCCCGACTTGAAAGTGGAGCTGTCGCTCGACGACAAGCGCGTCGATCTCATCGAGTCCGGTGCCGATCTCGCCATCCGGATCGGCAGCGTCGGCGACGAACGGCTCGTGGCGCGCAAGATATGCGATCTGAAGCGCATGATCTGTGCGGCACCCACCTATCTTGCCCGGCGCGGAACCCCGCGCAGGCCCGAAGATCTCGCACGTCACGACTGCATCACGATGGCGGGCATGCCGAACCTCGCGCTGTGGCCGTTCCGCAGCGGAACGGTCAATGTGAGCGGTCCGGCGACCGCCGACAGCGCCAACGCCGTGCTCGAGATGGGGCTGCGCGGCATGGGACTGGTCCGTTTCGCCGACTTCGTGTTTTCCGAGTATGTCCGCGACGGAAGAATGATCCCGGTTCTCGTCGAGCATCACAAGATCGAATCCGTACCGATCGCCGTCGTCTATCCGCAGAGCCGCCACAAGGTCCCGAAGACCGCCGCTTTCGTCGATTTCATGGTCCGCCGGTTCGTGCATGCGCCCTGGCGGATGGATTGACGCTTGATCGGTAGGGGCATGGCAGGCAGTCTCGATCGCAGTTCCGAGGGGGGGCCGACCAGTTGCGTGCCGCGGTATTTTCGGCGATCGAGAACGACGGTGTGCCGTCATGGACTCGTCGCATCTGCGATTTCGTCTTTGCCTCCGCCATCTTTCTGTGGCTTGCCGAAGGCGTGCTGCGGACCGTCCCGACGCTCGGCCGCGACGTTCTCGGCACGTTCGGCTTCCTGGAGCTGTCCGTCGGGACGATCTTCGTCGCTGAATGGATGCTGCGGGTATGGACGGCGCCGGACCGATACCATGCAGGCGCGATGTCAGACACCAAGGCGCGGCTTCTCTACATCGTGTCGCCGCTCGGATGGATCGATGCGGGCGTTCCGATGGTCTATTTCGTCGGCGACCGACTCTTCGGGTGGGGAGGAGCGGTTGCGGAGGTCTGCGAACTACTTGCCGTGTTCAAGCTCACCCGGTACTTCCCCGGCCTCGATCTGGTCTTCTCCGTGCTCCGTACCGAAATTCGTCCGCTAGGCGCGGCTCTGGCTGCGATGCTGACATTGCTGCTGCTCGCGTCGAGCGGCATGTACTACCTCGAGCGGGAAGCCCAGCCCGAGATGTTCGCCTCGATCCCGCACGCAATGTGGTGGGGCATCGTGACGATCGCGACTGTCGGCTATGGCGATATGGCGCCAGTTACACTCTGGGGCAAGCTTGCGGCCGGCGTCGTGCTGCTTGTCGGGATCGCGCTATTTGCAGTTCCAGCCGGCATTCTCGCCAATGGTTTTGCGGTCGAACTCAAGAAGCGCGAGTTCATCGTCACTTGGCGGCTGATTGCCAAGCTGCCCCTGTTCGCCGATCTCGACGCCGCCGTCATTGCCTCGATCGCCCGGCTCCTGCAGCCGCGTGCGATGCCCAAGGACAGCGTCATCGTGAGAAAGGGCGAACCGGGGCTTGCCATGTATTTCATTCTCAAGGGCCAGACCGAGGTCCATGTGGAACCGCAGACTGTACAGCTCGGACCCGGGACATATTTCGGCGAGATCGCCCTGTTGATGGACGTTCCGCGCTCGGCCACAGTCGTGGCTGCCACCGACTGCGAGTTGCTCGAACTTGGCAGTGCCGAATTCAAGCGCGTTTGCGCGGAATATCCGCAGCTCAAGGACCGCGTCGAACGCGAGGCTGCCAAGCGAATGTCCGCCGTCTTGCAGAGCGGCCGCTAGGTTAGTCTCACCGAGATGGAAAGCCCCCTCCGAACGCCGCTCGAACTCAAGCAGGACAATGTCCGCGCCGCCGGGTTCATGGTCCTGTCGACGGTTTTCTTCATCATCAATGACACGACAATGAAGCTGGTAGCCGAAGAACTGCCGATCCTCCAGGCGATGGCGATCCGTGGCGCGCTCGTTACCGTCGGTCTCGGCGTCGCCGCGTACATGACCGGCGCGCTGGCGCGCTGGCGGAGTCTGGCCGATCCGATGGTCATGGGCCGTGCCGGCTTCGAGACCGTCGGGTCGTTCGCCTTCATGATCGCCCTGCCGCAGATCCCGCTGGCAACTGCCGTCGCCCTCAACATGGCCACGCCGCTATGCATCCTTCCGCTTGCGGCGCTGTTTCTCGGCGAGCGCTACGGCTGGCGGCGGATCGCGGCGATCGTCGTGGGCTTCATGGGGGTCATGCTGATCCTGCGACCGACGGTCGACGGCGTGGATCCGTGGCTGCTTCTGTCGTTCAGTTCGTCGATATTCTTCGCCATGCGCGACGTGTCCACACGGCGGATATCGCACGACATCCCGTCGTTCCTGATCGCGTTGACCATGGCAGGTACGGTGACGGTCGCAACCGCGGCATGGAGCGCCGTCGAGGGGTGGCACCCCGTCGATGCGATCGTTTTCGCCAAGTTGCTGCTCGCTTCGGTGATGGTCGGATTCGGCTACATGCTCGTCGTTAAGGCGATGCGTCAGGGCGAAGTGAGTTTCACCGGCGCGTTCCGCTATGCGGCCCTATTGTGGGCGACGATGCTGGGCTGGGTTTTTTGGCGCGAAATCCCGGACCCGGTCGCCTGGATCGGGATTTCGCTCGTCCTCGGTGCCGGGCTCTATGCCCTGCATCGCGAGCGCGTACGCGCGCGCGGCGCATGAGCGCGGCCAATACGCGCGGCATCGCCGCGATGTCGATGTCGATGGCACTGTTCGTCGCCTCCGATACGTTTATGAAGACGGCGAGCGAGGCGACCAACCCCGCACAGCTCCTTTTCGTGCGCGGGATCCTGCTCGTTTCCGTCATCCTCGTGCTCGTCTGGCGTCTGCGGGCATTGGCGCAGGTCGGTGGGTTGTTGCAGCCGCGCACGCTGCTGCGGACGTTCTGCGAAGGGGCGGGGACGTTCACCTACATACTCTCGCTCGCCTACATCCCGATCGCGACGGCGCTGGCGATACACATGGCCACACCGCTTTTCGTCCTGCCGCTGTCGCGGTGGATTCTGGGCGAGCGGATCGGACTGGGGCAGGTGCTGGCCGTAGCCGTCGGCATGACGGGCGTGCTTCTGGTCCTGCGGCCGACGCTCGACGGGATCGACGTGTGGCTCGTCGTCAGCCTGTCGTCGGCCGTGCTGTTCGCGCTACGCGACACGCTCACCCGGACGATCCCGTCGCGCGTGCCGTCGATCGTGGTCCTGCTCGGCGGCGCCGTTGCGGGCACGATGGCGGGTGCAACCGGCGTTGCGGGTGCAGGATGGGACCCGATCGGACTGCGAGAGATCGGCTGCGTGATTGCCTCGGCCCTGCTCGTCGGCACGGGCATGCAGTTGCTGATCCAGTCGATGCGCTCGGGCGAGGTTTCGGTGATCTCGCCTTTCCGCTACACCGCGATCTTGTGGGCGGTCGTGTCCGGTTTCGTCGTCTGGGGCACGCTGCCCGACGGCGCCACGGTCGCCGGCATCTGCCTGATCGTCGCAGCCGGCCTCTACGCGCTGCTCCGCGAGCGGTTCAGCGCCAGAGCCCGCGCTCGGCAAGCCAGCGATTGATCACGCCGGCGATCTCGGCATTGTTCTTGTCCATCATCAGCATGTGGCTGTTGCCGTTGATGCCGATCTGCGGGAGGTCGACGACCGAAACGTTGCCGCCGGCGGCCCTGATGGCGTCGAAATAACGCAGGCCATTGCCCTTGATCGTCGGCCAGCGGGCATCCTGGTCGATGAAATCCCCGTAGATCGCGAGAACCGGGATGGATTTCAGCTTCTCGACGTCGGCCGGATCGCCGAAGCCGGCCGGTTCGACCGCGACGATCGCGCGCACCTTGTCGGCCCGCGCTTCCGCCGCGCGGAACACGAATTGGCCGGCCTGGCTGTGCGCGAGCAGCACGCAGGGGCAGACGCGATCGATCATCGCGACATAGGCCGCCACGCTCGCGTTGTCGGTCGTCGTCCAGCGCGGCACGACCTGCTTCACGAAACTGTCGTAGGCATCGACCGGGAACTGGCTGCCGGGAAGCACCTCCTGACGCGCGTAGGTGCCCGGGCCGCCACCGATCCGGAAGCGCTCGTAGGCGTCGTGTTTGGCGAGGAATACCGGCGCGCCCTCGAAGGTCTGCGCCCAGCCGGCGCGTCCGCGCTCGACGGCATCGGCGTTGTAGACCGACCAGCCGCGCCGCAGGAAATAGTTGACCCAGCCTTCGCGACCGTCCGGCGTCGTCTCGTAGGTCACGCCCGTCAGGCCGCCGCCATGCATGAGCAGCAGCGGCACGGTCGAGCGCCGGTAGCTCGGGATGAAGAACTGGACATAGGCATGTTCGACCGAGAACGTCCCGTTCGGGTCCACGCGCGCAGGAACGCCGCCCGGCGTGAACACGACCTCGCGGACGGGCTGGCCAGTGATCGTCACGTCGCGGCCGCCGACATGGAATGAGCCCATCTGGGCGAGTTGCAGGGCTCCGCCTTCCGATCCGCCGCCGCCGCAGGCGGCGAGTGCGAGTGCCGCGACGAATGCCGACAGCCGGAGCGTCATTCCCATCCGATGCCTCCCGTACTTCATTGGGCCTGATCCTCGGGCTTCGGATCGTCGAGCGAATCGCCCCATGCGGCGCGCAACTCTTCCTGACGCTGTTCGAGCACCTGGAACTGGTCGCCCTGCGTCCGGCGGTGGAGTGCGCGCCCGATCGCCGGTGCCGCGAACGCAACGAGGAACCCGATGCCGGCGGCACACAGCGGAATGATCCAGGCCATCGGATCGGCCGACGGGTTGCGGACCGGGTCGAGCAGCCCGACGAGGATCACGGGGCCTGCGGCAGCCAGCGTCATGGCGCCGCCGCCAAGCGAGACGAACCGCTTGCCGCCGCCTTCAAGCAGCGCCACGACGGCGCACGGAGCGAAAATGCCGAAGACGTAAACCATCATCGACGGTTTCAGCACGAACACCGCCGCGATCAGCAGCGTGGCCGCGAGGATGGCGAAGATGAAGAGGAGCGTGCGGAAACTCAACTTCCCACCTTGCCGATCTGGGAGAACAGCTGGAACAGCACGGTCATGACCGCCAGGCCGGACAGGATCATCAGCGCGATCTCCTGGCCTTTCTCGCTGCCCATCCGCGCCGTCGTCTCGACGATCGCATCGCGCATGTTGAGGATCCGCTGGTTCGCGTCGTATTCCTGCTTGGCGCGCATGAATTCGGCGTTGTCGGCGCCGAATATTTCGGGATCTGTCGCGATGTCGGCAAGACTCTGGATATCGAACGAAGCTGCGGCCGCGTCCGCCTTCGCCAGCGTCTGCTCGCGGACCGTCGGATTGCGCAGCCTTTCGATCAGTGCGCGCGCCGCGGAATGGCAGACATTCGTCAGGTTCGGAAGCTGCTTGCCCTTCGCCTCGACGACGATGCGCACGCCGAGCTTAAGGATCGCGGCCGCGCGCCTCGGGTCCTTCCCATCGAAGGTGCGCAGCGCGCCGAGATCGGCTGCCGTGATTCCGCCGCGGGCCCCAAGGAACGCCACGATGTGCGCGTCAGGTTCGAAGTTGCCGCGCGCGAGGCCGGCCTCGAACACGTCGAGCAGGTCGCCCAGCGTGTCGACCCAGCGGCCCTGCACTTCGGGCGACAGGCACGGCGCGTCGGGGTTGAGCTTGTAGAGCGCGCTTTCCAGCTTCTCGAGACCGTTCGAGACGCGGTCCTCGAGTTCAAGAAGCTCCTTGGCGGCTTCGTCGATCAGGCCGAGCGGGTTGGCGGCCTTGGCCCAGAGATGGACGAGGCGCGCGCTAAATAGTTCCTCGAACTGCTGGCGCTTGCCGCCGTCGAGAAGGGCCGCGTACATCACCGCGCCGGCCCCGTTGGGGAAGAACGCGAGGTCGCGGTAACGGATCGGACCGACCGGATCGAGCCGGACGGCCTCGCGCGCGAGCAGGACCTCCTTCGAGGCCAGCAGCTGGCTCGGGCTGCCGCTGTCGTCGATGTTGAGTGCTAGTGCAAGCTGGATGTCGTTGGCCTTGATCCAGTTCGCGATCTCGCCACGCTCGAGCGCCGTCGAAGCCGGATCGGGATATTTGTGGACGGCGAAGGCGAGTTCGCGCGGCTCGAGGCACTGGACCGGCCCGATCTGCAGAGGTGTGCCGCGGCGCGCCGAGGGACGCTTCGAGGGAATCTGCGGGCGTCGGCCGTTCGTCCAGTCGGTGATCGCGGCGAGCGACCAGCGCGTCTTCACGTCGTCGTCGATGAGCGCCATGACCGGATCGAACAGCTCACTCGGGATCTGCGAGGTGTCGATCATGGCGCTGGTCGAGCCATAGGCGAGGCGTCGCGCCATCAGCGCGTCCAACTCCTGGCCTTCGCCGGGATACTTGCCGGTCGAGAAGCAGTAGAGCGTCATGCCGAGCCCGAACATGTCGTCGATCGAGCCGCCGATCCCCTTGCCGTCGGGCGACGCCAGCGCCCGCTCGATCGGCTCGAACGGGGCAGGCTGGTCGTAGCCGACCGGGCCAAGCACGCACGGGCCGAGCGCGAAAAGTTGACCCTTCGTGTCTTGGCTGAAGACGTTGTCGGGGCGGATCGAGCCGTGGATCTCGCCGCGCTCGACGATTTCGGCAAGGGCCGCGCACATCGGCTTCAGGAAGTTCTGGATCAGCGTGCGCGGGGCCCAGCCGCCCCACATGCGCCGCGGCGGGGTCGGACCGACGGGCTTCTCGTAGACGAAGGCGTAGGCGTCCCGCGCGCCGTTGCGCTTGAGCACACCGGCATCGAGCAGCGAAAGCAATCCGGAGCGAGACAGGCCGCGCTGGCGCTGGGCGGCGCGGATCCGGACGGAGCGGTCGGGCTCGCACACGAACGCCAGATGCTGGCCTTCGGGGAAGCGCCGGTCGATCGCCGCATATGCCTTGGCGCCGGGGCGGTCGAACGTCGACAGCGGCGTACCGAGATCGACGACGATGTGTTCGCCGAGATCGGCGCCATTGACCACGCCCGCCGGGGCGTCGGCGGCACGTGTCAGCGGTTTGTCTTGGATGAATGGACGCAGCAAGGTCGGTCGAACTCGGCGCGGTGAACGGCGTCCATAACGTGCGCCAAAGCCGGGGCCGGCGCAATGGCCGGCCCCGGTGGTCTGGTCAGGCTACTTCATCGCCTGCTGGAGGTTCTGGTCGAGCTTTTCGAGGAACTTCGACGTGGTGAGGAAGGGCGCGTCGGGCGCGATCAGCGTCGCGAGGTCCTTGGTCATGAAGCCGGACTCGACGGTGTCGATGCAGACGCGCTCGAGCTTCTTGGCGAAGTCGCACACGTCGGGCGTCTTGTCGAACTGGCCGCGATACCAGATACCGCGGGTCCAGGCGAAGATCGACGCGATCGGATTGGTCGACGTCTCCTTGCCCTTCTGGTGCTCGCGGTAGTGGCGGGTGACCGTGCCGTGCGCGGCTTCGGATTCGATGCACTGCCCGTCGGGCGTGGTCAGCACCGAGGTCATCAAGCCGAGCGAACCGTAGCCCTGCGCGACAGTGTCGGACTGCACGTCGCCGTCGTAGTTCTTCGTCGCCCACAGGAAGTTGCCGGGCCACTTGAGCGCCGAGGCGACCATGTCGTCGATCAGACGGTGCTCGTAGGTGAGGCCCTTTTCCTTGAAGCGGTCCTTGAAGTCGGCGTCGAACACTTCCTGGAAGATGTCCTTGAAGCGGCCGTCGTAGATCTTGAGAATCGTGTTCTTGGTCGAGAGATAGACCGGGTAGCCGCGGTTTAGGCCGTAGTTGAAACAGGCGCGCGCGAAGCCGCGGATCGATTCGTCGACGTTGTACATCGCCATCGCCACGCCCGGCCCGGGGAAGTCGAACACCTGGTGGCGGATGTTGGTCTCGCCGTCCTTCGACGTGAAGGTGATCGACAGCTTGCCGGCGGACGGAACGATGAAGTCGGTCGCGCGATACTGGTCGCCGAACGAGTGGCGGCCGATGACGATCGGTGCCGTCCAGCCCGGGATCAGGCGCGGCACGTTCTTGCAGATGATCGGCTCGCGGAAGATCGTGCCGTCGAGGATGTTGCGGATCGTGCCGTTGGGCGAGCGCCACATCTGCTTCAGGTTGAATTCCTTGACCCGGCCTTCGTCGGGCGTGATCGTCGCGCACTTGACGCCGACCTTGTACTTCTTGATCGCGTGGGCCGCGTCGACCGTGACCTGGTCGTCGGTCTTGTCGCGGTACTCGACGCCGAGGTCGTAATACTTGAGGTCGACATCCAGGTACGGCGTGATCAGCCGCTCGCGGATCATCTTCCAGATGATGCGGGTCATTTCGTCGCCGTCGAGCTCGACGATCGGGTTGGCGACCTTGATCTTTTTCATAACCGGGAACTCCCCTGAGACAGACGCAATGCCATGGCGGAGGGATACGATACGCGCACCGGGAAATCCAGCGCGACCTACAGCTTTTCTGGTTGCGGCGCCGTCCGGGCGGGCGGCGCGGCGCGCAGGGCAGGGAGGACGGCGTCGATGCTGTCGACGACCTCGTAGAACGCACGGAACGACGGACGGGCATAGTGCGCCGCGATGATGCCGTCGATCATTGCAATCAGTCCATTCCAATACCCGTCGAGATTTACGATCACGAGCGGCTTGTCGTGCAGGCCGAGCTGCCGCCAGGTGAGGATTTCGAACATTTCGTCCAGCGTGCCCGGCCCGCCGGGAAGCACGACGAATGCGTCGGACCGGGCGAACATCATCTCCTTGCGCACATGCATCGACGGCACGACGTGAAGTTCGGTCACCTGGCCGTGGCCGACCTCGGCCTTCATCAGATGCTCCGGGATTATGCCGACGACGTTCCCGCCGGCCGCGATGGTGCCGTCGGCGACCGCACCCATCAGTCCGACGCGGCCGCCGCCATATACGAGGGCGATTCCGGCCGCAGCGAGCTGCTCGCCGAGTCGCCGGGCGTCCGTCCTGTGGGAAGGCTTTCCGTCGTTCGACGAGCCGCAATAGACGCAGACTGAGCGAAGGTTCGTCATGGATTATTACCCGAAATCAAACAGTGTGTTGCCTGCTTGGACATTGTTGACCGTCTTGCCGCATTGATCGGGCGAATGCTTAAATCGGGCCGCGTCGCATCACAAGCGCTGCGGCATGCGATCAGCATGCACACGCCTGACGTTAGCCAAAAAACCTGAAAAAAGGATTTTCCCCAATGAAGTATTTCGTCCGCCAAGCTGCATTCGCCCTCGGCGTCGGCATTCTGTTTGCCGGCACGTCGTTCGGCGCTGCGGCCCAGAATCCGGCCGAGATCGCCCAGCGTCAGGAACTCATGAAGGCAAACGGCGGCGCCATGCGCGTGCTGACGCCGATGGTCCGCGGCGAAGCGCCCTGGAACGCGCAGGCCGCCGGTCAGGCTGCCGCCAGCGCGCGCGATGCGGCCACCAAGGCCAAGGCGCTTTTCCCGGTCGGCACCGGCCCGGACAAGGGCCAGACGGCTGCACTTCCCGCGATCTGGGAACGCAAGGCCGAGTTCGAGGCAATTTTCGACCGCCAGATTGCGGCCGCAAGCAATCTCGTCACGCTGGCGGCTGCAAACAACGAAGCCGGCTTCAAGGCTGGATTCCCGGCACTCGGCCAGACGTGCGGCGCCTGCCACACGCCGTTCCGCCGTCCGGCGAACTGAGTATCGCGCCGATGATGTGGTGCGCCCGCAAGGTGGCGACATCCCGCCTTGCGGGCGCATTCGTTCTGCTGCTCGCGTTCGCTGGACCGGCATCCGCCCAAGGCGGCGATGCCCAGCGCGGCGAATACATTTTCGCGGCCGGCGGGTGCGCCGGCTGTCATACCGACACCAAGAACAGCGGCCAGCTTCTGGCGGGCGGACGCGAACTCAAGACGCCGTTCGGCAGTTTCTACGGTCCCAACATCACCGCCCATCCGACGGCTGGTATCGGCACCTGGTCGGATGCGGACTTCATCCGGGCGGTCCGGCAGGGCCGCCGCCCGGACGGCGCGCACTATTTTCCGGTCTTTCCCTACACGTCGTTCACGAAAATCTCGGACGCCGATCTCGTCGACCTGAAGGCCTACATATTCGCGCTGCCGCAATCGGACCGTCCGAACAGGCCGCACGATATCGGCTTTCCCTTCAACCTGCGCCCGCTCCAATTCGGCTGGAAGCTGCTGCATTTCACGCCCGGCGCGTTCCGGTCCGACCCGGCGAAGTCGGCGCAGGTCAATCGCGGCGCCTATCTGACGGAGGCGCTGGGCCACTGCGCCGAGTGCCACTCGCCGAGAAATCCGCTCGGCGGACTCGACACGGCGATGCTTTTTGCCGGCGATCGCAAACCGCCCGGTGGCGGCCGGGTGCCGAACATCACCCCGGATGCCGAAACCGGCATCGGCAAGTGGTCCGACGGCGATCTCGAAGACCTGCTCGGCAGCGGGATGACGCCGGACGGCGATTCCGTTGGCGGCGAAATGGGCGAGGTGGTCGCCAAATCCACGTCCAAACTGACGCCCGAAGACCGCAAGGCGATGATCGCCTATCTGCGGCAGTTGAAGCCGATCCAGAACCGGGTACGCGGCGGCGGTCCCTGACGTTGTCTGCCGGAGCGGTGATTGCGAGCCGGGGCGGGCAGGCATAGTCTGCCGGAATAGATTTCAACTCGCCCCGAGTCGTAAACCGCGCATGAACCGCAATTCGCTTCTCGCCCTGATCGGCGCGATTTTCCTCATCGTCGCGAGCGTCATTGCGTTGCGCAATTGGCAGGTCGAGGAGGCCCGCCCGCCCGCCCGCCCGGTCGCCGCGGCACCGCCGATCTCGGCCCCGCCGCCTCCGCCGGCCGTTGCGCCGCCGCCCGCAGCACCTTCGACGGCCACGTCCCAGGCCGTTCGGCCAAGCTTCGACGTCGTGCGCGTGAGCCCGTCGGGTGATGCGGTGATCGCCGGACGTGCGGCCCCCAACGCGACCGTCACGATCCTCGACGGCGACAAGGAAATTGGCCAGGTCACCGCCGACGGTCGCGGCGAATGGGTATTCGTCACGGTCGAGCCGCTTGCACCCGGCCCGCACGACCTGCGCCTGCGCGCACCCGGCCCGGACGGCAACGTGCTGACGTCAGACCAGAGCGTGGCGATGGTCGTGCCGCCGCGCGGCACGCTTGCGCCGGGCGGCGGCCCGCTCGCCGCCCTGCTTCCGACCGAGCCGGGGCGTGCCCCGAATGTGATCCAGGTTCCCGGCACGCCGGTTCCGGGTCAGCGCGTCGCGATCGACGCGCTCGACTATGGCGAGAAGGGCGAGGTCGTTGTCGCGGGCCGCGCCGATCCGGGTGCAACCGTCCGCCTCTATGTCGATAACAAGCCCGTCGCGAACGCCGTCGCGGGGCCAGACGGGCGCTGGGAAATGCGGGTGGAAGAGCTGGCCCCCGGCGGCTACACGCTGCGTGCAGACACGATCGGCCCCGACGGCCGCGTCGTCGCGCGCGCCGAAACGCGCTTCCAGCGTGACACCATGACCACGCCGCTGCCTGGCCAGCAGATCGTGGTCGTGCAGCCTGGCAACTCGCTGTGGCGCATCGCGCGGCGGGTTTACGGCGAGGGGCTGCGTTTCACGACCATCTATGGGGCGAACCGCGCCCAGATCGGCGATCCTGACCTGATCTATCCTGGCCAGGTATTCGCGCTGCCCAAGACGAATTGATCCGGGCACCAGTGGCGGATTCCGGGGCGAGGCGCTAAACTCGGCCCGAATTGTTACGGATAAACTTCAAATACGGCGGCTAAGTTTATGAGCGACATGTGGAAGTCAGTGTCTGCGCCCATGCACCGGGCGGGCGTTCCGTTCGTCGTCGGCGGGGTCGTCGCGACGTTTCTGGCGGCGTTCGCCTGGGCGCCGTTGGCCGCTATCCTGGCGCTGGTCACCGCGTGGATGATCTATTTCTTCCGGGATCCGGACCGCGTGGTGCCGACCCGATCCGGCCTGATCGTCAGTCCTGCCGACGGGATGGTCCAGCTCATCGTGCCGGCGGTTCCGCCGCCGGAACTCGAAATGGGCGACCAGCCGCTCACGCGCATTTCGGTGTTCCTCAACGTGTTCAACGTGCATGTCAACCGCGTGCCGGCGGGCGGTCGGGTCGTGCGCGCACGCTATCGGCCGGGCCTGTTCCTCAACGCCGCCCTCGACAAGGCGTCCGACGACAACGAGCGCATGTCGGTTCGCGTCGCGATGTCCGACGGGCGCGAGATCGCGTTCGTCCAGATCGCCGGGCTTGTCGCCCGGCGCATCCTCTACGACATCAAGGACGGCGACGAGGTCCGCACCGGACAGCGTTACGGCCTGATCCGCTTCGGCAGCCGCTGCGACATCTATCTTCCCGACGGCGTGGCGCCGCTGGTGTGCGTCGGGCAGACGACGGTCGGCGGCGAAACCGTCATCGCTGATTTCGCGTCGGGCGAAGCGCGCAGGGAAGGGGAGACACGCTGATGTTCGGCAAGGCACGCAAGCGCCGCCAGCGCGAGCGCGGAGAGCGGATCGGCGGCGGCCACATGAACCGCCTGATTCCCAACGCGATCACGGTCGGCGCGCTGTGTGCAGGCCTGTCGGGTGTCCGCTTTGCGATCGACGAGCGCTGGGAAATGGCCGTCGGCGCCATCGTCGTGGCGGCGATCCTCGACGGGCTCGACGGGCGAATGGCGCGACTGCTGAACGGCACCTCCAAGTTCGGCGCGGAACTCGACTCGCTTTCCGATTTCGTCAGTTTCGGCGCGGCACCCGCGCTGATCGTCTATCTGTGGGTGCTCGGTTCCTGGGGCGGCGTGGGCTGGGTGATCGCGCTGGGCTTCGCGGTCTGCTGCGCCCTGCGGCTGGCGCGCTTCAACACGGCACTCGCCGATCCCAATCCGCCGCGCTGGTCGGGACATTTCTTCACGGGCGTGCCCGCACCTGCCGGTGCCGGACTCGCCCTGTTGCCGATGATGCTGCATTTCGAGGTCGGCGCCGGCTGGGTCGACAAGCCGATCGTTGGTGCGCTGACTCTTGCGACGGTCGCGTTCCTGATGGTCAGCCGTCTCCCGACGTTCTCGGGCAAGAAGGTCCACATCCCGCGTGGATGGATGGTGCCGACGCTCGTGATGGTGGGGCTTTTCTTCGCCGTCCTGGCGAGCGCGCCGTGGGCAACCCTGCTGGCGCTAGGTGTGATCTATCTTTCCGCGATCCCCGTCTCGTTCGTCGTTCAGGGCCGGATGCGCGCAGCGGAGCCGGTTCCCCAGCCTGCCGAGGCAGCACCGGTGTCGGCCAAGCCCGTGCTGAGTGTTGTCGGCGATCGGGTGGGCGGGGAAGGCCCTTGATCGCGGCGGTTCGGCGGTTCATTGTTGTACAGTCTTGGCGTGCGAGATCCCAACTGACTGGAAAACCTCCGGTTTTCCGGCAACTTACCAAGCGTTAACCAATCGCCTTTAAAGTGTCGATTCGGTTTCTGTCGTTCGGGGTCCCAAGGAGGGACGAATGTTCGCGATTGTTGGCCTGCTGCTGGTTCTGTTCTGCGTGTTCGGCGGCTACATCATCGCCGGCGGCAAGATCGGCATCATTCTCAAGGCGCTCCCGTTCGAATTCCTGATCATCGGCGGCTCGGCAGCCGGGTCGTTTCTCGTCGGCAATTCGGGTTCTGTCATCAGCCACGCGCTCAAGGATTTCGGCCGCGTATTCAGCGGGCCTAAATACAAGCGCGAGGATTACATCGACCTTCTCTGCCTGATCTTCACGATCCTCAAGCTTGCCCGTTCCAAAGGCACTCTGGCCGTCGAACCGCATATCGAGAAGCCGGACGAGTCCAACATTTTCATGGCCTACCCGAAGGTGCTGGCCAACAAGTACGCGATCTCGCTGATCTGCGACCACATGCGCATGCTGTCGATGGGCGTGGAAGATGCCCACCAGCTCGAAGAGATATTCAACAAGGAACTCGAGAAGCACCATCACGAGGTCATGCGCGGCGGCAACGCGCTGGCAACCACGGCCGATGCGTGCCCCGCGCTCGGCATCGTCGCGGCCGTCATGGGCGTCATCAAGACCATGTCGTCGATCGACCAGCCGCCGATCATCTTGGGCGGTCTGATCGGTTCGGCACTCGTCGGCACGTTCCTCGGCGTGCTTCTGTCGTACGGCATCATCGGGCCGATGGCCGCCCGCCTGAAGCAGGTCTACGAGGACGAGTTCAAGTTCTACGAGATCATCCGCGACACGTTCGTCGCGCACCTGCAGGGCAATGCCCCGCAGATTTCGACCGAGATCGGCCGCAAGAGCGTTCCTTCAGAACTGCAGCCGACCTTCTACGAGCTTGAAGAGGCCATCGCCTCCAAGCCGGCTGCGTGACCGACCAGATTTTCGCGTCCATCGCCGCGATCGCCCGGCATGCCAATGCGGGCGCGTGGCGAGAAGCCTTGGCGCACGCCCGCGCTCTCGACCATGAACAGGATGCCGCGTCGCACGCCGACGCGAAGCTCGTCTGTGCGCAGGTCTACCTTGCCACCGGATTTGTCGACGAGGCACGGCGCACGGCAGCCGAAGCCGTTGCGCTCGCCGACAACCTGCCTGGTCCCTATCTCGTTCGCGCCCGGGCGGCCGCGACCGTCGGGGACGGCGAGGCGGCGATCGCCGATCTCCAGACCTGCCTGAAGCTGGCACCGGATTCGCTCGAGGCGCGACTGGTGCATGTCGATCTGCTGCACCGGCTCGGCCGCTTCGAGGCCGTTGCCGCGTCGCTCGACGAGGCCGAGCGTGCTGGCGTGCGCTCGCCGGAACTGGCCCAGCGCCGGTCCGTCAATGCGATGGCGTTCGGCGAGATCACGCGGGCCGAGCGCGAGGCCCGCGCGGCGGTCGACGGTGCGGCCGAGCCGGCTCGCGCCCAGCAATTGCTCGGAACCGTGCTCCTGCAGGAGGGGCGCATCGTCGAAGCGCGCGCCGCGTTCCAGGCAGCCGTCGCGCACGCACCCGATTTCGAGCAGGCCTGGACGGACGACCTGTTCGCCGCCAACTACGATCCGGGACTTTCGGCGGAAGCGCTGAAGGAGCTTTACCTCCGGTGGGCTGCGCGGTTCGCGCCGTCGCAGCCGCACCGCGAGTTTCCGGCGCCGGCCCTGGCTTCGCGCCGCCTGCGCGTGGGCTATGTTTCGCAGGACATGCGCGCGCATTCGCTGCGCCACTTCCTGCGCCCGCTCGTCGACAATCACGATGCGTTGCGGATCGAGACGTTCGCGTACAGCGCCGCCCCGCAACCCGATGCCGAGACCGGGCGCTTTCGCGGCAGCTTCGCCAATTGGCGCGACGTCGCGCACAGCGACGACACGCAGCTTGCCGACGCGATCCGTTCGGACGACATCGACGTCCTCGTCGATCTGGGAGGGCACACTGCGGGCACGCGCCTGAAGGTGTTCGCGCACCGGCCGGCACCCGCGCAGGTCACGTGGCTCGGCTATGGTGGCACTACCGGCCTGTCCGCGATCGACTGGTATCTCGGCGACCGGCGGATGCTGCCGCCCGGCGCGGAGGCCGGCCTCGTCGAAGGTGCGTGGCGTCTGCCGCGCGCATGCTTCGCCTACGATCCGCCGGCGGGGATGCCCGATCCGGGGCCGCTGCCGGCCCGAAAGCGCGGCCATGTGACTTTCGCGAGCTTCTCGCGACTTGTGCGAATCAACGACGGCGTGGTCGAGGCGTGGTCGCGGATCCTCGCGCGCGTTCCCGGATCGCGCCTGTTCCTCAACGCGATCCCGTTCGTGGACGAGGGGGCCCGCGCACGCATGGCCGCGCGTTTTGCCGCACGCGGGATCGACGCGCGCCGGCTCGAGCTACGCTATACGCGCCCGCAACCGGCGACATGGATGGCGTACCGCGAGGTCGACATCGCGCTCGATCCGTTCGTCCACAATGGCGGCGTCACCAGTTTCGAAGCGCTCTGGATGGGGGCGCCGCTCGTCTCGAAGCGTGATCGGGCCCCGCTTGGCCGTTACGGCGACTGCCTGCTTGGCGCGCTTTCGATGGACGACTGGTGCTGCGACACGACCGACGCCTATGTCGAGCGGGCCGTCGCCGCGGCGGGCGATCTCGACGCGCTTGCGGCCGTCCGCGCCGGGCTGCGGCCGCGCATGCGGGAAAGCGAACTGTGTGACGGGAAGGGGCTGGCCCGCGCGATCGAGGCGGCGTTCTTCGAGATGCGCGAGCGCGTCTAGCGCTTGGCGCCGCTGGAATATTTCTTCGCCGCGACCGTCTGGCCGGGCAGCCATTTCTTGACGCTCTGCGGGCGCGCCGGCCGTTTGCCGACGGTGGCTTCCTCGAGCTTGTCGGCGAGGCTCTTGTAGTTGTCCATCGTCAGCGCGAGCAGGTCCTTCTCGGCGATCCCCATGGCGATCGCGGAATCGCCCTTCATCTGCGCCTGGCGCAGCAGATAGACCATCAGCTTGGCCTCGTCGGCCGTGACCTTCAGGGAGTAGACGGGACCGGCCATCGTGGCCTCGCAGGGGCTGGAGAAGCGACTCGCAGGCAGTGGTCGAATCCTACCACAGCTGCCGAACGCCAGAAGCGCCGCGCCCGAACGGGGCGGCGCCTTCAATTCCGGCAGTTTGGACGGCTTCGGTCGTTAGGCCGAAATATCGACGTTGTTGCCGCGACCGTTGATGGCCGCCAGCGCGTTGCTCGCGATCTGGTTGCCCTGCGACACCTGCGTCAGCACGCGCTGCTTGGTGCGGTCGGCAAAGTCGGTGGTCACGTCGTTGAACGCTTCCGTCTTCGCGTTCCGGAAGTCGAGGATCGGCTGGGCGGCCGAAGAGATCGTCAATGCCATCGGGATTCTCCGAGGTTCAGTTCAATCCGACAATTATAGTAAAAGAAATGTTAATCGTAAAGCTTCGCCATTTAAGGCACCTATGATCGAGAATTATCGAGCTGTCATAGGAGCTTGAGCGGCAGAACTTCATGTGGATCGCCGGCGGTGTATCCTAGGGGTGGATTCTCGGGGAATTGGGCGAATGGCGATCGGACTTACCACGCAGCGCGCGCGTCCGGGCGTTTTCGGGCGCCTCCGGGAGGTGCCGTGGCTGCTCGTGCTGCTGATCGTCCTCCTCACGTCTGTAAGCTGCGCGATGCTCTATTCGGCGGCCGGCGGCGACTGGGAGCCGTGGGCCCAGCGCCAGGCGGTGTTCGTGGGCATCGGCTTGGCGATGATGCTGGCCGCCGCCCTCGTCGACATCCGCGACTGGTTCCGCTTCGCCTATGTGGTCTACGCGTTCGGCGTGCTGCTGCTGGTCGGCGTGGAGATCGCCGGCGTGGTGGGAATGGGTGCGAAGCGCTGGCTTGACCTCGGCATCGTGCGCGTGCAGCCGTCGGAGTTCGTCAAGATCGGCGTCGTGCTCGTCGTGGCGCGCTATTTCCACAGCATGTCGCAGGAACGGATGGCCAATCCGCTGTTCCTCGTCTGGCCGGCCGCTCTTGTGCTGGTCCCGGCGGTCCTCGTCCTGGTCCAGCCCAAGCTCGGCTCGGCGCTGCTGATCGCCTTCACCGGGCTGGTCGTGTTCTTCGCGGCGGGCGTGCGGTTGTGGAAGTTCGTGCTGCTCGGCGCGTGCGTGGCGGGCGCCGTGCCGGTCGCGTGGAGCTTCCTGCACGATTACCAGAAGCGTCGCGTGCTGACCTTCGTCAATCCCGAGAGCGATCCGCTCGGGGCCGGCTACCACATCATCCAGTCGCGCATCGCGCTGGGTTCGGGCGGCATCTGGGGCAAGGGCTTCGCGCAGGGTTCGCAGAGCCAGCTGCAGTTCCTGCCCGAGAAGCAGACCGATTTCATCTTCGCGGTCCTCGCCGAGGAATTCGGCCTCGTCGGGTCGATGTCGCTGCTGGGCGTCTATGCGGTGATCCTCGTCTTCCTGCTGGCGATCGCGGCGCGCGCGCGCAGCGTGTTCGCGCGGCTGCTGGCGATCGGCGTGGCGGCGATGTTCTTCGCCAACGTCTTCGTCAATGTCGCGATGGTGGCGGGGCTGCTGCCGGTCGTGGGCGAACCGCTGCCGCTGCTGTCGCTGGGCGGCTCGGCGATGATCGCGAGCCTGATCGCGATGGGCCTGGCGATGAGCTGCTTCGTGGGCCGCGACCGGACGATCTCGCGCTCGGGCGAGGACGCGGCCTAGCCGTAGAGCTGCGGCTGGCGCCAGAACAAGGCGTTGAGATTCGAAGGCCCCGCGTCGATCAACAGAGGATGCGGTCCGCCCGCGGCCTTGCGCCCGACGGCGAGGCGATAGAGATGGAGCCGGCGCAAGGTCGCCGGCGTGGCGAGGCCCGCGGCGATGACCGCTTCGAGTGCGGCTTCGCGCCCGTCTGCAGGTGCGAACAGCGACGAGGGTGCCGCCAGTTCGTGGAAGGCCTCCAGCACGAGCGCGCAGAGCCACGCCTGCGGGCCGTTCGGCGACGCGCGCCCGGCATAGCGTTCGAGCGGGCACAGGAACGGCTCGTCGGGGACCGCGAGCGTGCCGGCGAGGGCGGCCGGCACGTGCGGGGCCAGAAGCTGCGAGGCGCGTTGCTTGCGGCCGAGATCGGCGGACAAGCGCGCGAGCGACAGGTCGCGGGCGAGAGAAGGCTGCATCGCTTCGTGCTTCGCGTGCGCGCCGAGCAGTTCGTCGTATCGTGCGCCGCCGAGCAGACCCGCCGCCGCGAGCTTCGCCACGCGCGACGGCTTGGCGACGAAGGCGTTGAGCTGGTCGGGCGAGTCCGGACCGTCGCCCATCGGCACCAGCGCGTTGAGGGCGGGGACCAGCCTGTAGCGCGCATAGCCTTGCGCCTCGAGTATCTGGAGTGCCGCGAAGTCGTAGGCGTTGCCGTCGCGGATCTCGACCATCACCAGCGGATCGCCGGCCTCGAAAAGGCGCGCGGCACCGCGGATCGCGCTGACCTCCGCACCCTCGACGTCGATCTTCACGAAGTCGATGGCCGGCACGTAGGCCGGCGGCAGCAGGTCGTCGAGCCGGCGGACCGGCACGCGAAGGCCGCCGCCGGCACCGATGCGCGCGCCTTCGTGGAACTGGTGGCCGCCGAACTCGACCTCGCCCGTGGTGTCGCCGAGCGCGATCTCGAACACCGTGAGTTGCACACCGGGCATCGCGGCGGCCGAGCGGCGCAGTTTGTCGGCGAGTGCGGGCTGGGGCTCGAAGGCGAGGGTGGCGACGCGCGCGGCGGCGAGCGTGGCCGCGTAGAAGCCGAGATTGGCGCCGATATCGAGCGCCATGCGCAGGTGCGGGGCCAGCGCGCGCACGAAGGGCGCTTCGTCCTCGAACCAGTCTTCCTGCTCGAGGAAGACGAAGCTCGAGATGCCGCCGATGTCGGCCGGCACGACGAGCCGGACGTTTCCGGCAAGCGAGAGCAGCCATTCGTCGGGGTGCAGATCGACCATGCGCGAGTAGACCGACATAAGGCGATTCGGCGCAAGGGGAGGTGCTATCCTGCGCGCATGGATCGTCGGCGATTCCTTCTGGCGGTCGGGTTCGGGAGTATCGGCGCAATGGCCGCGGCACAGGATCGAAGCGCCCTCGACCGCGATCTTCTCGCTGCCGCCGCAAGCGGCGACGTGGCCGCCTGCACGCGGCTGCTCGCGCTCGGTGCCGCGATCGACGCGCGTGACGCGGGCGGGCGCACGGCACTGCTGCTCGCCACGCATGCCGACCACGTGGCGGCGGCGCGCGTGCTGATCGAAGCGGGGGCCGACGTCAACGCGAAGGATTCGATTTCCGACAGCCCCTATCTCTATGCCGGGGCCGAGGGCCGCAACGAGATCCTGAAGCTGACGCTCGCTGCAGGGGCGGACCTGCGTTCGGTCAACCGCTATGGCGGCACGGCGCTGATCCCGGCGGCACACCACGGCCATGTCGAGACGGTGCGCATCCTTCTCGGCACGGCGATCGACATCGACCACGTGAACCGGCTGGGCTGGACGGCGCTGCTCGAAGCCGTCATCCTCGGCGACGGCGGGGCGGCGTACACCGAGATCGTGCGGCTGCTCGTCGACAAGGGGGCAAACCCCGAAATCGCCGACCGCGACGGGACCACGCCGCTCGAACACGCGAAGCGGCGCGGGTTCGGCGCGATGGCGCGGATCATTGAGGGAGCGAAGGCCAGATGAAACTCACCGGCATGAACCACTTCACGATCCTCGCCCGCGACATCGACGAGACGCGCCGCTTCTACGCCGACATCCTTGGCCTCGAGGAAGGCTACCGGCCCGACATGGGCTTTCCCGGCATCTGGTTCTATGTCGGCGAGCAGTGGGTGCTGCATGTCGTCGCCGGCCGGAAGATGCCGAGCCCGCCGGCCGGCGTCATCGACCACATGGCCTTCAGCGCCACCGGCCTCGGCGCCACGCTGGAGAAGCTGAAGGCAAATGGTATTGACTATCGCCTGTCGCGCCAGGTCGGCACGCGCGTGTGGCAGATCTTCTTCGACGATCCGAACGGTGCCAAGGTCGAGCTGGATTTCGACCCGGAAGAAATCGCGCCGACCGCGTGAACCGCAAGAACAATGGGTTACGACAGGTTACGGTAACGCATTTATCCCTTTGAAAACGAACGAAGGTAACCTCCGCGCGTTTTTCACTGTATTCCCGTATTCACTTGTCAAAGAGCACGGCGGTACTGGCATCGAAGCTAGCACGGCACGTGCAGGTTGTCACGAAAATAAACCTATAAATTCTGCGGCCGGCGTGCGACCGCTTCGATCGTCGAAAGGCGGCCATCGTCGAGGCTGCGGAAGACGTTGTCCTGATAGGTCCACATCCGTTCGCCCATCAGCACGTGCGTGAACAGCGCCGGCCGGCCGTTGGCCTCCATCTTCGCGCGCATCGCGGCCAGCGTATCGCGCGTGTGCGCGGTCGTGTCGGCGAGCGACACCACGTCGAAGCCGGCGGCCGCCAGATCGCGGCGCGTGTCGTCGGCTGTCGAAAGGAAGCTCGATCCGGCGTCGGCGGCCCATGGCGTGGGATAGTGCGGCTCACCCGCCGGGCCTGCGCCGAGATTGGAAAGAGCCAGGACGCCGCCGGGCTTCAGCACGCGCAGCGCCTCGCGGTACATGGCCGGCTTGTCGGCGATGTTCATCGCGACATTCTGGGAGTAAGCCCGGTCGAACGTCGCATCGGCGAAGGGCAGGGCGAGCGCGTCGCCGGCACGGATATCGACGCGGTCGGATTGGCCGGTCGCCTCGCACAGTGCGCGTCCCGCAGCGGCGAATTCCGGCACCAGGTCGACGCCGGCCACGCGGCAGCCGGCGGCCTTCGCGATCCAGCGCGCCGGCCCGCCGATCCCGCAGCCGATGTCGAGCACGTGGTCGCCGGGCAGGGGGGCGAGCAGGGCCAGCATCTCGCGCGTGGCGACGACGCCGCGATTGTGGAAATGGTCGAGCGGGGCCAGCGCTTCGGGCGTCACGGGCGCGTCGGCGCCCTTCGCGGCGCGCAGGGCCGTCAGCAGGCGTGCCGCGATGCCGTCGCTGGCATAGTGGGATTCGATGCGGTCGATCATGCCAGACACTGAACCACGGGCGACGTGCGGTGGCCAGCGGCCGCGGGGATTCAGATCGCTGCGTCGGGTTCGGCGACGACGCGCGGGGGCAGCAGGACGGTGAAGACACTGCCCTTGCCCGGCACGCTTTCCACGCCGACGGTTCCGCCGAGACGCTGCACGAGCTGGCGCGTCAGCGACAGGCCGAGGCCAGTACCGCTGCGCCGGCTGACATGCGCGCTTTCCTTGCGCCAGAACGGTTCGAAGATGTGCCCGATGTCTTCGGGCGGAATGCCGTGGCCCTCGTCCTCGACGGCGATGCGCAGCCCGCCGTCGGGCAGTTGCGCGAAGCCGACGCGCACGGCGCCGTCGGCCCGGCAGAACTTGACCGCATTGCCGACGAGATTGACCAGGATCTGGCGCAAGGCCCCCGTATCGCTGACGATGCGGGCCGGCTCGGACGGCGGCAGGGCGGACAGCTTCACGCGCCGTTCGACGGCGATGGGACGCATCATCTCGATCACGTCGCGCACGGCGACCTCCGCATAGATCGTCTCCGGCCGCAGGACCAGCCGGCGCGCCTCGATCGCGGCGAGGTCGAGAAGCTGGTCGACGACACCGAGCAGATGGCGGCCGGCGGTCAGCACGTCGGAGATGTAGTTGCGATAGCGCTCGGGCACGGGCCCGTAGACCTGCATCACGACGAATTCGGAAAAGCCGATGATCGCGTTGAGCGGCGTGCGCAACTCGTGGCTGACATTGGCGAGGAATTCGCGCTTGGCGGCGTTCGCCGCCTCCGCTTCGATCAGGGCAGCGCGCACGCGGTCGGCTTCGCGCTCGCGCAGGGTGGTGAAGCGCATCACGAGGGCCGCCATCGCCGCGGCGAGGAACGTCGCGACGAAGCCGAAGATCAGGATGCGCGGCTTGCGCGCGTCGATCTTCGCTTCGATGTCGGCCTTGCGGAAACTCGCATAGACAAAGGCCCTGTGGCTGTCGATGCGCTTGAATGCAACGACGATCGGTTCCCCGCCGAAGCCGCTGCGGTTCTCGATGAGCCCGAATTCGCGCCGTTGGCCGGGCACGCCGGCATAGTGGTCGATATTGATCTGCCGTCCGACCATGCCTTCGCGGTCTGGGCTGCGGAACAGGACATGTCCGTCGTCGCGCACGATGCCGACAAGCCCGGGAGCAGAGACGAACACGTCGCGGAAGAGGTTGGCGAGCGGGGCGACCGGGATCGACGTGACGATATGGACGACGCCGAAGGCGTTGCGGCGTGCCTTCATCGCCAGCGGGATCGAGGCGACGCCGGTGTTGCGCGCGACGATCTGCGCGCCGATGCGGATTTCGCCGATCGGCCGGTCGTCGAGGGCGCGGATATATTCGCGGTCGGCGACATTGATCCCTTCGGTTCCGAAATGGCCGAACGGGATCATGTCGCCGACGGCGTCGAACAGGCGGATATTGACCGGGTTCTGGTGCCGGCGCTGGCGACGCTCGACAAGTGCGGCGAGATCGGCAAGGTCCGCCGTGACCGGATGGTCGCCGAGCCAGCCATCGACCGTCTCGACGATGCTCTCGGCGGATTCGAGCGTGCGTCCGACCTGGGCCGCGAGCAGATCCTGCGCGCCGAGCAGTTCGGCGGTCGCGGCTTCGTAGGTGTCGCGACGGTCGGTGACGATCTGCCATAGCGCGACCGCCCAGATTCCGGCTGCGACGAGGATGGCAAAGCCGATCGCCGCGATGTTGGGCGATGCAAGCCGTTCGAGCAGGGAGACCTTGTCCGGACGCGGGTACATTTGTTCAATAACTACAGGCTGAAAGTTAACAACTCGTATTTCACCTAATATCTTGTTAAGATGAGATAATTTTAGATATTCCGTTTTTGCAGCCATAGGGGCCGGCGCAATGCCCCGCAAAATGTTCCGTCGATCCATGCCGCATGCGACCATGCGCCGGAACCACATAGATATCGTTGCCGTCGAGGTTGCCGTCCGAATGGAAACGGGACCGACCGACCTGCTGCCCGACCAGGCGCGTGCCGTTCTCGGCCGCTGGCGCGAAGCGCGGGCGTCTGCGGACGGCGTGCCCGAAATCGTGGACTTCGCCCCGTTCCGGGTTCCGGCCGCCCTGCTGCCGTGGGCGATGACGCTGCGACGCACGGGGCCGGCATCGCTCGAATACCGGATCGTCGGTGAGGAGTTGGCGTTCCTCTACGGTTCGACCCCGCGCGGCCGGCACGTGCTCGACTACGCGCCGGAGAACTTCCGCAGTTCGCGCTACCGGATGATCCTGCAGTCGCTCGACACGAGCCGCGCCTTCTGGTTCCACGGCGACATGCTGTTCGCGAATTTCCGCGCCCATTTCGGAAGGCTCGGCCTGCCGATGCGCAGCGCCGAGGGCCAGGTCCTGCTGCTGCTCTATTTCCCGATCGGCGACCTGCCGGCGCAGCGCGCTGGCTATCTGAGATCGGAAGACCTCGTGCCCGACGACGTCGTCTGGATGGATTAGGCGGCGGAAGGGCGGTTGGCTGGGGGACTAGGATTCGAACCTAGACTAGCTGAGTCAGAGTCAGCGGTCCTACCGTTAGACGATCCCCCAGCAGGGCCGTTCGGCGAGCGGGGTGTCGTATATCCCCGTTCGGCGTGCGCGTCAATTCGAGGTGCCGGGGTGCGGATTGCGCGTGCTCGGATCGGGGTCTAGAGTGCTTGCCGAAAAGCGTTTTCGCCGGAAGCCGGGCTCGGGGGAGCCAGGGCTGGAGGCGATGGGGAGTTTGGCGTGGTCTACGCAGGCGCGCGTCGGCGCGATGACCGGCCGTCGCCGGAGTTCGGTCGGGTGGAGGACAGTCTGTTCGCCGCCCTCGATCTCGGCACCAACAACTGCCGCCTTCTCGTGGCGCGGCCGTCGCCGGACGGATTCCGCGTCGTCGACGCGTTTTCCCGGATCGTGCGGCTGGGCGAAGGGCTCTCGCGCGCCAATGTGCTGACCGAAGCCGCGATGCTGCGCTCGCTCGAAGCCCTGCAGGTCTGCGCGTCCAAGCTGCGCCGGCGCGACAATATCCGCTTCCGCGGCGTGGCGACCGAGGCGTGCCGGCGCGCGGACAACGGCATGTCGTTCCTGTCGCGCGTGCGTGAGGAGACCGGCCTGCTGCTGGAGCCCATCGCACCCGCCGAGGAGGCCGATCTCGCACTTGCCGGCTGCGCGCCGCTGCTCGACACGTCGCGCCCGCACGCCATCGTCTTCGACATCGGCGGCGGCAGCACAGAGGTGATGTGGCTCGACCAGACGGAAACCGGCTGGCGGATCGTCGACTTCGTGTCGATGCCGTTCGGCGTGGTGCCGGTGTCCGAACGCTTCGGTCCCGGCGCCGTCGCCGACGAGCTTTACGAGGCCGTCGTGCTGGAGATCGCCGAAGCGCTCGCCGAACTCGACCGGCGCCATTCGATCGCGGCCCAGGTGGCGGCAGGAAACGTCGACATGCTCGGCACGTCGGGCACGGTCACGACGCTGTCCGGTCTCGCGATGGGGCTGCTGCGCTACCAGCGCGACCGCGTCGACGGTTCGACGCTGGAGTTCGACGCGATGCGCCGCCATTCGGCCGAGCTTGCAGCACAGGATTTCGAGACGCGCGCGCTGAACCCGTGCATCGGGCGCGAGCGGGCCGATCTTGTCGTCGCGGGTTGTGCTGTGCTCGAAGGGATCTGCCGGCGTTGGCCGGTGGGCCAGCTTCGCGTGGCCGACCGCGGCCTGCGCGAGGGCATCCTGCTGGGCATGATGCGCGAGGCCGGCGTATGACCGAACGTCGCCTGCATGTGAAGCTGAAGACCGCGAAGGGCCGCTCGACCGCTTCGCAGCAGTGGATCTCGCGCCAGCTCAACGATCCCTATGTCGGCAAGGCGATCGACCAGGGCTATCGCAGCCGGGCCGCGTTCAAGCTCATGGAGATCGACGACAAGTACAAGCTGCTGAAGAAGGGCACGCGCGTCGTCGATCTGGGTGCCGCCCCCGGCGGCTGGACGCAGGTCGCCGTCGAGCGCGGCTGCGGCATGGTCGTGGCCCTCGACATCCTCGAGATGGCGCCCATCGCAGGTGCCACCGTGCTGCAGGCCGACTTCCTCGATGCCAAGGCGCCCGCGAAGCTCGAAGCCGTGCTCGGCGGCAAGGTCGATGTCGTGCTGTCCGACATGGCGCCGTCCACGACCGGCCATCGCGAGACCGACCACATGCGCATCGTCATCCTGGTCGAGGCGGCGATCGAGTTCATGGCCCACACGCTGCGCAAGGGCGGGGCGTTCGTGGCCAAGTTCCGCCAGGGGCCGGACGAGGTGAACATCTTCAAGGCGACCCAGACGCGCTTCAACAAGGTGGTCCGTGTCAAGCCGCCGGCCTCGCGATCCGAGTCGTCGGAGTTCTACATCGTCGCCATCGGCTTCAAGGGCTGAAAAGGCAACGATTCCGGGCACCTCGAACGGGGTTCCCGCAGCCGCCCGACTGGTGTATTGATGCGCGCCACTTCCCGACAACGGAGGCGGCATGCAAATCCGCGACGCACTGACCTACGACGACGTCCTTCTGGAACCGGCCGCCTCGGCCGTCCTTCCCGGCGACGTGGATACGCGCACGCGCCTGACGCGCAACATCGAGCTGGGCATCCCGCTCGTCTCCTCCGCGATGGACACCGTCACCGAAAGCTCGCTCGCCATCGCGATGGCGCAGGCGGGCGGTCTAGGCGTCATCCACAAGAATTTCGATATCGAGGCGCAGGCGCACGAAGTGCGCAAGGTGAAGAAGTTCGAATCCGGCATGGTCGTCAATCCGCTGACGATCGGCCCGGACCAGACGCTGGCCGACGCACTGCAGGTCATGGCGTCCAACCACATCACCGGCCTGCCGGTCGTCGAACCGGGCACCAAGAAGCTGGTCGGCGTGCTGACCAACCGCGACGTGCGCTTCGCTTCCAACCCGCGCCAGAAAGTGCGCGAGCTGATGACGCACGAGCGTCTGGTCACGGTGAAGGAAGGCGTGTCGAAGGACGAGGCGAAGCGGCTGCTCCACCAGCACCGCATCGAGAAGCTGCTGGTCGTCGACGACGCGTATCGCTGCATCGGCCTGATCACGGTCAAGGACATCGAGAAGGCGCAGCGCTTCCCCAACGCGTCGAAGGACGAGAAGGGCCGCCTGCGCGTGGCCGCCGCGACCGGCGTGGGCGCCGCGGGGATCGCGCGCGCCGAGGCGCTGTTCGATGCACAAGTGGATATCGTCGTCGTCGACACCGCGCACGGCCACAGCCAGGGCGTGATCGACACGGTCCGCCAGATCCGCAAGCTTTCCAACTACAGCCAGATCATCGCCGGCAACGTGGCCACATCGGAAGGCACCAAGGCGCTGATCGATGCCGGAGCCGACGCCATCAAGGTCGGCATCGGGCCGGGTGCCATCTGCACGACGCGCATCGTGGCCGGCGTGGGCATCCCGCAGCTCACCGCACTGCTCGATTGCGTGGAAGCGGCGAAACCCGCCGGCGTTCCGGTGATCGCCGACGGCGGCATCAAGTATTCGGGCGATCTCGCCAAGGCGATCGCGGCGGGTGCCGAGTGCGCGATGATCGGCTCGCTGTTCGCGGGCACCGACGAAGCGCCGGGCGACGTGTTCCTCTACCAGGGCCGCTCGTACAAGTCGTTCCGCGGCATGGGCTCCGTCGGGGCGATGGCGCGCGGCTCGGCCGACCGGTATTTCCAGCAGGAGATCAAGGATTCGCTGAAGCTGGTGCCCGAGGGCATCGAGGGGCGCGTTCCCTACAAGGGGCCGGTGGGTGCGGTCATCCACCAGCTCGTCGGCGGGCTGCGCGCGTCGATGGGCTATACCGGCAGCCGCACGCTGGCCGACATGGTGCGCAACGCGCGCTTCGTGAAGATCACCAGTGCGGGCCTGCGCGAAAGCCACGTCCACGACGTGACGATGGAGCGCGAAGCGCCAAACTACAGCGGCGGCCCCGGCGTATGACGCCCGGCGGGCGCGCGGCCGCGGCGATCGAAATCCTCGACAAGGTCATCGCGGACCGCACGCCGGCCGACCGGCTCGCCAACGACTATTTCCGTTCGCGCCGCTATATCGGCTCGAAGGACCGCACCGCCGTACAGGCCATCGTCTATGGCTGCCTGCGCCATCGCGCCCAGCTCGAATGGTGGCTCGCCCGCATCCGCGACGGGGCACGGCGCGAGCCTTTCGCCCCCAACGGCCGGGCGTGGGCGATCGCGTATCTGGCGATCCTGCAGAAGGTGCCGCCGGAGAAGATCGCGACGACATTCTCGGGCGAAAACTACGACCCGCCGCCGCTGTCGCGCGGCGAGCTTGCGGCGGCCGAAGCGCTGTCCGGCCGCTCGATCGAGCATCCCGACCAGCCCGAGGCCGTGCGCGCCAACGTGCCGGCCTGGATTCTCGGAAGGCTGCGCCAGCGCTTCGGCGAGGATCATCTGCGCGAGATGGCGGCCTTCACGGAAGAAGCGCCGCTCGACCTGCGCACGAACATCCTGAAGACCGACCGCAAGAAGCTGCGCGCCCTCCTTGCCGGGATCGGCATCGAGACCGAGCCCACGCGCCTGTCGCCGTGGGGCCTGCGTGCCGCCACGCGCGCGGCCCTGATGGCGAGTGCCCCCTACAAGGAAGGCCTCGTCGAGGTGCAGGACGAAGGCTCGCAACTCGTCGCGTTGCTCGCGGGTGCGGAGCCGGGCATGCGCGTGTGCGATTTCTGCGCAGGCGCCGGCGGCAAGACGCTCGCCATCGCCGCGACGATGGGCAACAAGGGCCAGATTTCCGCGTGCGACGTGTCGGCCAAGCGGCTGGAGGCTTCGGGCCAGCGCATGCGCCGCGCCGGCGTGTTCAATGTCGAGCGCACGACGCTGTCGGACGAGCGCGACAACTGGGTCAAGAAGCACAAGGCGGCGTTCGACCGCGTGCTCGTGGATGCGCCCTGTACCGGGACGGGCACGTGGCGGCGCAATCCAGACGCGCGCTGGACGCTGCGCGAGGAAGAGATCGCCGAGCTCGTCGACAAGCAGAAGCGCATCCTCGAGAGTGCCGCGCGCCTCGTGAAGCCGGGCGGGCGGCTGGTCTACGCGACCTGCTCGCTGCTGGCGGAAGAGAACGAGATGCAGGCCGACGCCTTCGCCGCCGCGAACCCGGATTTCGCCGTGCTCCCCGTGCCCGAGCTGTGGGCGAAGCTGTCGCCGGCCCCGTGCCCGACGGCGGGGCCGTACCTGCTGCTCAATCCGGCGCGCGACCGGACGGACGGATTCTTCGTCGCCGCATTCCGGCGGAGCGGCTAGGGTTACTCCCACGATGACGGTCCAGCTCCTCAAATCCACGATCGCCCACGCAAGGGGGATCGCGCGCGTCTATGTCGACGCTTGGCGCACGACCTATGCGGGGCTGCTGCCGGCGCGCGCGTTGACGGGCATGTCGTACGACCGCCAGACGGTCGAATGGGCGCACCAGATCCGCCACAAGGGGCTGCACTGCCCGATCCTCGTCGCGTTCGACGACAAGGCGGGGGTCGTCGGCATGACCAGCTTCGGCAAGTCGCGCATCGAGGACCGGCCGGCCTCCGCCCCGTTCCTCAGCGGCAATCCCGATTTCGGGTCGGGCGAGGTGTTCACGCTCTATGTCCATCCCGACCACCAGGACCGGGGCATCGGCCGCCAGCTGATGGGGGCGGCGTTCGCGGGCCTGCGCGAACGCGGGCTCGCCAAGGCCTATGTCTGGGTGCTCGACAGCAATCCGGCCCGGTATTTCTACGAGCGGATGGGTGGGCGCTACATCGCCGACCGCGACGAGGACCTGTGGGGCGTGGCGGTCTCGCAGGTGGCCTACGGATGGCCGGATCTGGCGGCCGCACAGTCGCGTCTGGGCCTTGTCCGCCAGTCGCGTTTCGGTTAGTCAACTCGATCTCTTTCGCAAGGGTGGCGCGCATTGTCTGACAAGGTCCTGATCCTCGATTTCGGCAGCCAGGTCACCCAGCTCATCGCGCGCCGCGTGCGCGAAAGCGGCGTCTACTGCGAGATCCTCCCCTTCAACGCGCCGGAAGAACGGCTCAAGGCCTATGGTGCGGACGCCATCATCCTGTCCGGCGGGCCCGCCTCGGTCACCGAGAGCGACACGCCGCGTGCCCCGCAATACGTGTTCGAGGCCGGCGTGCCCGTGCTCGGCATCTGCTACGGCCAGCAGACGATGTGCGCCCAGCTCGGCGGCAAGGTCGAGGGCGGCCACCACCGCGAGTTCGGCAAGGCCTTCATCGACATCTTCCAGGACTGCACGCTGTTCGACGGCGTGTGGCCCAAGGGCACGCGCGAGCAGGTGTGGATGAGCCACGGCGACCGCGTCGTCTCGCTGCCGCCCGGCTTCCGCACGGTCGCCACCAGCGACGGGGCACCCTTCGCCGCCATCGCCGACGACACGCGCCGCTTCTACGGCGTGCAGTTCCATCCCGAAGTCGTGCACACCCCGCACGGGGCCGCTCTGCTGAAGAACTTCACGACGCGCGTCGCCGGCCTCAAGGGCGACTGGACGATGGCGCATTTCCGCAAGCACGCGATCGAGAAGATCCGCAAGCAGGTCGGCAAGGGCAGGGTGATCTGCGGCCTGTCGGGCGGTGTCGACTCCTCCGTCGCGGCAGTACTCCTGCACGAGGCGATCGGCGACCAGCTCACCTGCATCCTCGTCGATCACGGGCTGATGCGCATGGGCGAGGCCGACCAGGTGGTCGAGCTGTTCCGCGGCCACTACAACATCCCGCTCGTCCACCGCAACGCGCAGCAGGATTTCCTCGGCAAGCTCGACGGCGTCAGCGACCCCGAGAAGAAGCGCAAGATCATCGGCGCCACCTTCATCGACGTGTTCGAGGAAGAGGCGAAGAAGGTCGGCGGTGCCGATTTCCTGGCACAGGGCACGCTCTATCCCGACGTGATCGAGAGCGTGTCGTTCACCGGCGGCCCGTCGGTGACGATCAAGTCGCACCACAACGTGGGCGGATTGCCCGAGCGCATGCGCATGAAGCTCGTCGAGCCGCTGCGCGAACTCTTCAAGGACGAGGTGCGTGCACTCGGCCGCGAACTCGGCCTGCCGGAATCGCTCGTCGGCCGCCACCCGTTCCCGGGTCCCGGCCTCGCCATCCGCCTGCCCGGCGAGATCACGGGCGAGAAGCTCGACATCCTGCGCAAGGCCGACGCGGTCTATCTCGACGAGATCCGCAAGGCCGGCCTCTACGACAAGATCTGGCAGGCCTTCGCGGTGCTGCTGCCGGTGAAGACCGTCGGCGTGATGGGCGACGCGCGCTCCTACGATTACGTCTGCGCGCTGCGCGCCGTGACGTCGACCGACGGCATGACGGCCGAATCCTATCCGTTCGAACACGCGTTCCTTGCCGGCGTGTGCACGCGCATCATCAACGAGGTGCGCGGCATCAACCGCGTGGTCTACGACGTGACGTCGAAGCCGCCGGGGACGATCGAGTGGGAGTGAAGCCCGCGCGCGGCTAGCGCCGGGTTCGTTCGATTTCGGAAAGCCGCTTGCGCAGGCGCGGAGCGGCGAAATCCAGGAATGCCCGCATCTTCGGTGGCAGTTCGCCGCGAGCGGCATGCAGCAGGTGAACGGGCATCGGCTCCGGCTCGTCGCGTGCCAGCACGATGCGCAGGGTACCGTCCCGAAGCGCGGCGGCGCATTGGTAGTGGAGCACGCGGGCGACGCCGACGCCTCCGGCCGCTGCCCACACTGCAGCTTCCGCCGTCGAGACCGAAAGGCGCGCCTTGATCGGCACCTCGACGGGGCGCCTGCTGCCGGTCCGCCGGAATGCCCAGGTCGCCTTGCGCGACGGCATGGCGAAATCGACGCAAGGAATCTTCGCCAGATCGTGCGGCAGCTTCGGGGTCCCGTACGAAGCGAGGAGCCCCGGACTGGCGCAGACAACTGTACGCATCGTTCCGATACGGGTCGCAACCATGCTGCTGTCCGGCAACGAGCCGATGCGCAGGGCAAGATCGACATGATCGTCGACGAGATCGAGGTTCCGATCCGAAAGGACGAGGCGGATATCGATTTCGCGATACTGCGCGAGGAACTCCGCGACGACGGGCAGAAGGTGGAGCCGCCCGAGCAGGATCGGTGCGGTGAGGACGAGTTCGCCGCGCGGAGCGCGGAATTCGCCGGTCGCCGTACGCTCGGCTTCGTCGACGGCCTCAAGGATGCGCCGTGCCGCCGCAAGGTACGTGGTCCCCGCATCCGTCAGGGCGAGGCGCCGCGTCGTTCGCACGAGAAGGCGCGCACCCAGACGGCGTTCCAGATCGGCGACCTTCCGGCTCACCGTCGCGAGCGGCGCGCGGAGCTTACGCGCGGCCGCCGAAAAGCTGCCGTTGTCGACGACGCTTGCGAGGATCGACATCGCTTCGATGCGGTCCATGATAGTTCCATAATTCGAGAGTATATTTCTATAAATTAGCAGATTATCCTTGTTTCAGAAACTCCGTAATCCTGCTCCTGACGGGCCAATCCTCTGATGTTCCGGCCCGCCCACTTCGGAGGGCAAGCGATGGCATACGGATTCATGGAGATTGCCGCGACGCCAGACGTGCGTGCGGTGCAGGCGGAAATGGGAAGTGCCCGATCCTGGAGCGATGTCGATCGTGCCTTCGACCGCTTCTCGCCCGACGAAGCGGCGTTCGTCTCGGCACGGGACAGCTTCTTCATGGCAAGCGTATCGCAGTCCGGCTGGCCCTATGTTCAGCATCGCGGGGGGCCGCCGGGCTTCGTCAAGGTCATCGACGACCGCACGCTTGCCTTCGCGGACTACCGGGGAAACCGCCAGTACATAAGCGTCGGCAATTTCCGGGGCGACAGCCGGACCGCGTTGATTTTCGTCGATTATGCGGCGCGCAGGCGGCTGAAGCTGTATGCGCATGCCGAAGCGGTCGCGCTCGACGCAGATCCGGAACTTGCGGCGCGTGTCGTCGACCGAGGCTACAAGGCGAAGCCGGAGCGCA
Organism: Tagaea sp.; assembly: GCA_965279565.1. Taxonomy (GTDB): domain Bacteria; phylum Pseudomonadota; class Alphaproteobacteria; order CACIAM-22H2; family CACIAM-22H2; genus Tagaea. The sequence goes on from OZ257249.1 coordinate 3,144,131, forward strand.
TTCTGCGCCTACGGCTTGCCGCGTTTGACTGGAACTGTCCGCAGCACATCCTGCCGCGCTTCTCGGAAGCGGAGATCGCGGACGCCGTCCGACCCGTGACTGCGAGGCTCGAAGAACTGGAGAAGGAAAACGCCGAGCTGCGTGCGCAGATCGCTGACCGTCTCTCGCGCTAGCGCAATCCCAGCGCCAACTCCTCCAGCTGATCCGCCGCCTTGTTCCACCCCGCGTGGAACCCCATCGCCTCGTGCTGCTTCATGTCGGCTTCGTTCCAGTGGCGGGCACCGGCCACGTAATGCGTGCCGCCGCCGGGAGCGTCGGCGAGATTCACGTAGCCGACCATGAAGGGCTTCGCCGTGGGCACGAAGCCGGCGGTGAAGGCGTCGGTGAAGACGAGCCGTTCCATCGGCACCACTTCCAGCCAGCAGCCGGGGTTCTCGAAGCGCTCGCCGTTCGGGCCCTTCATGATCACCATCGACTTGCCGCCGGGCTTCAGGTCGAACTCGGCATGTTCCACGCCCCACGGCTTCGGGCAGAACCACTGCTTGAGCAGGTCGGTCTCGGTCCAGCAGCGCCAGATCGCCTTACGGGGGGCCTTGAAGGTGCGGTCGATCTGCAGATCGTGGCTCATGGCGATGCGGCCTTCTTCGGTTTGAACAGGAAACGGACATAGCGTTTGAGGTGGTCGATCGTGTCGAACACGATGGCGGGTTCGTTGCGTGCCTTGGCGAGGATGAAGGCACCCTGCAGCACCGTCTGCGTGTGCAGGGCGAGGCTTTCGGCCGTCCAGTCCGCGGGCGCCATGCGGCGGGCCTTCATCGCGGCGGCGATGTCGGCGACCAGCGTTTGTGCGTGGCCCGAGATCGAGGCTTCGCACGCGTCGCGGATGCGCGGGTGGGATTCGTAGATCTCCTGCACCAGCGTGCCGACCAGGCACGTGAACTCGGGCACGCCGCCCTGGACCAGCTCCTTGCGGAAATCGAGATAGGCGAGGAAGCGCGCGAGCGGGTCGCGGTGGCGGTGATAGTCGGCGTCAGCGAACAGGCGGCTCGTGATCTCGCGCCAGTGGTCCGCGGCGGCCACGCCGATATCTTCCTTGCCCGCGAAATGGTGGAAGAACGCACCCTTCGTGACGCCGGCCTGCTTGCACAGATCGTCGAGGCTGGTCGCCGCGAAGCCCTCGCGCCGGATCAGGTCGATCGCGGCGGCGAGGAGCTTTTCGCGGGCGGTCGCGGTCGGGGCGGCCGCGAACGGGGAAGGGGTGGCGGACATGCTTGACGACATACCAACCGGTTGGTATGTCGTCAAGCAATTGGCCGCGTCGTGCGGCCGGATTCGGGAGAGGAATGCGATGGCTAAAGCGATGAAATATGTCGACGGGTTCGTGCTGGCCGTGCCGACGCGCAACAAGGCCGCCTACGTGAAGATGGCGAAGATGAGCGTGAAGATGTTCCGCAAGCTCGGCGCGCTGCGCATCGTCGAGACGTGGAGTGCCGACGTGCCGAAGGGCAAGTGGACCGACTTCTACCGGTCCGTGAAGGCGAAGAAGACCGAGAGCATCGTCTTCGCGTGGATCGAGTGGCCGTCGCGCAAGGTGCGCAACGCCGCGATGAAGCGGATGATGGCCGACCCGCAGCACGGCGAGATGTTCAAGGAGATGCCGTTCGACGGCAAGCGCATGATCTTCGGCGGTTTTTCGACACTTCTCGACGGCTGAGCGGAGCCGGGGGCACGGGCCGGAACGCGACAAATCGGATGTGGCGTTCCGGCCGCGTTTTAAGTAGCGTGCGGCCAATCGTCCCCACCGCGGAGTACCGAAGTCAAGATGCCCCCATTCAATCCCGGCCCGACCAAGACCATCGAGGCGGTCGTCAAGTGGTTCAACACGACCAAGGGTTTCGGTTTCGTCGCACCGACGGACGGGTCGCCTGACGTATTCCTGCATGCCGCGGCTCTCGAACAGGCCGGCCTTCCGCCGCCGGGCGAGGGTGCCAAGATCAAGTGCGAGATCGGTCCCGGCAAGAAGGGTCCGCAGGTCGTGCGCGTGCACGAGGTCGACGGCCGCGCGGGTACGGGCGGCGGGGGTGGCGGTGGTGGTGGCGGCATGGGTGCGCCGCGCAGCCCGCGTCCGCCGCGTCCGACCGGCGGCAATTTCCGCGACGAAGTCGACATGGCCGGTGCCGTCGACGTCGAAGGCACGATCAAGTGGTATTCGCCCGAGAAGGGCTTCGGCTTCGTCGCCACCAGCGACGGCGGCAAGGACGTGTTCGTCAATGCCGCGTGCCTCCGCAGGTCGGGCGTCCCGTCGGTCGATACCGACCAGGCGGTGCGCGCGTCGTACGTGACGACGCCGCGCGGGCGCGAGGCACGCTACATTCGCCTGCTTTGACAAGGCGGGCACCGGTATGGTCATCCTAGGCCAAGAGCCTGCGGAGACCGGCCGATGACCGTCTACACGCGACGCCTGAGCGACAAGATCATCCTCGCCTTCGACCAGGCGTGCGAGACCAACGCGCTCGACTGCGCCGAACTGCTGCTCAAGGCGCTGGAAATGTCGCTGACGACGATGGGCGGGCCAGGGGCGGTCGACCGGCGGGTCAACATGGAGCCGTACGTCCATGCGTTCGAACGGCTGCAGGCCTTGAAAAGCAGCCGTTAACTGCCTAATCCATAACGGAATTGGACCTTCCGCCGCGCGCCAAAGGTGATTTGCGCCCTGCGGCGGGACGGGCTAGTTTGTCGCTCCTTTCAGGACCCCCCGAGAGTCGAGGCACCGTGGCCGACGTATTCGATGAAGTTGACGAGGAGATCAGGCAGGCGAACGCCCTGAAGCTCTGGAAGAAATTCGCCCCGCTGATCGCCGCAGTCGCCGTGGCGATCGTCGTGGGTACGGCCGCCTGGGTCATGTGGCAGGACCACCAGCGCAAGCGCGCCGAGGCCGATGCACTTCGCTTCGTGACCGCCAGCGAGATCGCCGCGAGCGACGCCGAACGCGCCATCGTCGAGCTGCGCGCCCTCGCGCGCGACGGCAAGGCCGGCTACGCCTCGCTTGCCCGCCTCAAGGAAGCCGCCCTCACGCTTGACCGCGACCGCGCGCAGGGGCTTACCCTATATCGCCAGATCGCTTCCGACGCGAGCGTCGATCCGCAACTGCGCGACGGGGCCACCATCGTCGCGGCCCTGCTCGCGGTCGACGGCGAGGCGGCTTCCGACGTGGCGCGTAGCGTGGCTTCGCTCCAAACGCCGGCAAGCGCGTGGCGCCATGCCGCGCGCGAGGTCGAGGCGCTGGCGCATCTGCGCGCCGGCGACCGTGCCAAGGCGCTGGAAATCTACCGTTCGCTCGCCGACGACCTGAGCGCGCCCGCGGGTCTGCGCCAGCGTGCGACCGAAATCTCTGCCGCACTGGCCGGCTGAGGCAACGCGCATGCGCTGGCACCACATCGTCCTGATCGCGACGCTTGCCGGGCTCGGCGGCTGCGACTGGCTGGACGGCGCCTCGAAGCCGCCGCTGCCGGGCGAACGGCTGGCCGTGCTGTCGGTCGACCGCAAGCTCGAACCGGACGAACGCCTGCGCGGCCATGAAGTGAAGCTTCCCGAGGCGCTCGACCTCGCCCAGTGGCCGCTGCCGCAGGGGCTGCCGGGCACATCGATCGGCAACGTTCGCGTCGACGGGTTTTCCTATGCGTGGCGCACGTCGGTTGGCCAGGGCAACAGCCGCACGGGCCGCGTAACGGGCTCGCCGGTCGTCGCGGATGGCCGCCTGTTCGCCGCCGACGCAGGCTCGCGCCTGACGGTCGTCGATGTCGCGTCGGGCAGCCGGCTGTGGAGCTTCAACGGCGAGCCGGACGAGGATCGCAGCGGCGGCGGTTCGGGCGGCGGCGCCGCGGTCGATGGCGATCGCGTCTATTTCGCGACCGGCTACGGCCAGCTCGTGGCGCTCGACGCGAAGACCGGCAAGGAACACTGGCGCTTCCAGATGAGCGCGCCGGCCCGCTCGGGCCCGGCGGTTGCCAACGGCCGCATCTTCGTCGCGACGATCGACAACCAGACCCATGCAGTCGACGCGACGAACGGCAAGCGCATCTGGCAGCATTCGGGGATTTCGGAATCCGCCGGCTTCGTGGGGGCCGCGAGCCCGGTGATCGACGGCTCGACGCTGCTGGTCGGCTATTCGTCGGGCGAGCTGTTCGCGCTTCGCGCGGAAAGCGGCCGCGTGCTGTGGTCCGACACGTTGTCGGGCGTGATCCGCACCGGGCAGGTGTCCGGCATGGCCGACATCCGCGGCCGGCCGGCGGTCGACAAGGGGCTCGCGATCGTGTCGACCCAGTCGGGCCGCACCGTCGCCATCGACATCCGCTCGGGTACACGCGTGTGGGAGCAGGAGATCGGCTCGCTCGGCCAGCCCTGGATCGCGGGCGACTACGTGTATGTGATGGGCGTGGACGGCGAGATCGCCTGCCTGCAGCGCCGCGACGGGCGGCCCGTGTGGGTCACGCCGCTGGGCGCCTTCACCGACGAGAAGCGCAAGCGCGGGCGCATCGTGTGGACGGCACCGGTCGTGGCCAGCCAGCGCGTGTTCGTCGCGAACAACCAGAGTGCGGGCGTGATCCTCGACGCGCTCACCGGACAGGTCCTCTCCCGGGTGTCCCTGCCGGGTCCGGCCGAAATCGCGCCGATCGCGGCCAGCCGGACGATCTTCGTACTTACGGACGACGGCGACATCGCCGCCGTCCGCTGAAAGGCTGAGCCGATATGGTGTGGCGCGTGGCGATCGTCGGCCGCCCGAACGTGGGCAAGTCGACACTGTTCAACCGTCTGATCGGGCGCAAGCGCGCGATCGTCGACGACACGCCGGGCGTGACGCGCGACCGGCGCGAAGGCGTGGGCCGTCTGGGCGATCTCAACTTCGCCGTCTACGACACGGCCGGCCTCGAAGATGCGGCACCCAAGACCATGGCCGCGCGCATGACTGCGCAGAGCCAGCGCGCGGTCAAGGACGCCGACGTCACCCTTTTCGTCGTGGACGCGCGCGAGGGGCTGACCCCGCACGACCAGCATTTCGCCAACTGGCTGCGCAAGACCGGCAAGCCGACCATCGTCGTCGCGAACAAGGCCGAGAACGCGGCGCGCACCGGCTTCGGCGTGGCCGAGGCCGCGGGGCTGGGGCTGGGCGAGCCGATCGCCGTCTCGGCCGAGCACGGCGAAGGCTTCGCCGACCTGCACGAGGCGCTGATGGTCTACGCACCGCCCGAGGCGGTCGAGGATCCCGATGCGGTCGAAGAGGAAGCGGGCGAGGGCGAGAAGGTAAAGCCCGACATCCGCGTGGCCCTCGTCGGGCGGCCGAACGTGGGCAAGTCGACGCTGGTCAACCGCCTGCTCGGCGACGAACGCATGCTGACGAGCCCGGAGCCGGGCACGACGCGCGACGCGATCTCCACGCCCTTCGAATGGAAGGGGCGCAAGTTCCGCCTGATCGACACGGCGGGGCTGCGCCGCAAGGCGCGCATCGACGATACGCTCGAGAAGATGTCGGTCGGCGACACGATCCGCAACATCCGCGATTCGCATGTCTGCGTGCTGGTCATCGACGCGACGAACATGCTCGAGAACCAGGACCTGCAGATCGCGCGGCTCGCCGCCGACGAGGGGCGCGCCGTCGTCGTGTGCGTCAACAAGTGGGACCTGATCGACGATGCGCAGGTGGCCTTGCGCAAGCTGCGCGACCGCATGGAAATCTCGATGCCGCAGATCAAGGGCGTCGTCTTCGTCACGATCTCGGCGCTGCAGGGCCGCAAGCTCGACGACCTGATGGAAGGCATCGTCACGATGCACGACCGCTGGAACGCGGACCTGTCCACACCGCAGCTCAACCGCTGGCTCGAAGGCGTGGTGCAGGCGCATCCGCCGCCGATCGTGTCGGGCCGCCGGCCGCGGCCGCGCTTCATGCGCCAGGTCGGTCAGCGCCCGCCGACCTTCGCGATCTTCGGCAACAAGCTCGTCTCGCTGCCGGATTCCTACCAGCGCTATCTGGTCAATTCGCTGCGCGAGACCTTCGGTCTCGAAGGGGTCGTCGTCCGCCTGCAGCTGCGGGCGTCCAACAACCCCTACGACGACAAGAAGAAGCGCTAGCTCAGCTACGCCCCAGGAAGTCGCGCTTGCCGACCTCGACGCCGTTGTGGCGCAGGATCGTGTAGGCTGTCGTCACGTGGAAATAGAAGTTCGGCAGCGCGTTGTGCAGCAGGTATTCCTGCCCGCTCATCGTGGTCGGCTGACCGCCGATCGGCAGCGTGATGCTGCGCGTCTCGCTGCCGTCGATCTGCTCGGGCTTGAACGACTTGACGTAGTCGACCGTCTTGGCGATGCGAGCCTTGAGCGCTTCGAACGTCGTCTCGCTGTCTTCCCACTTCGGCACTTCCGCACCCGACAGGCGGGCCATCGGGCCCTTGGCGAAGTCCGAGGCGAGCTGGACCTGGCGGGTCAGCGGGAACATGTCGGGGGCGAGGCGCGAAGCGAGCAGAACGCCCGGTTCGACCTTCTTGGCGACGGCGAAGGCCGCACCCTTGTCGAGGACGGTGGAAAGGGCACCGAGCATCTTCGTGAAGACGGGGACTGTGATCTGGTACATGGAAATCGTCATGCGTGTTTCTCCGGCTGCGTTCTTGAGGTCGGGGATCGAACCACTCCGCACGGCCGTCCGCAACCATTGTCGCGTTACGGGTATTGGACGATCGAAATGAGGTTCCCGTCCGGGTCCGCGATCTTGGCGACGCGTCCGCCCCACGGCTCGGTGCGCGGCGGCACCGCGACGCGCACGTCGGACGCGATCAGGTCGGCGAGTGCCGCTTCGAGGCTGGCGACCGTGAAGGAGAGCTCCACGCCTTTGCCGGAGCCCTCGCCCGTCGCGACGATCAGCTTGGCCTGACCGGTATCGAAGATTGCCAGATCGTCGCCGGCGGCGATCAGCGGCAGCTTAAGCTTGCCGGAATAGAAGTCCTTCGCGGCGAGGATGTCGGAGACCGACAGGTGGATCTGCTCGATCGGGCCGAGGGCGCTCACAGATAGGCCTCCACGGTCTCCCCGTTGCGCTGGCAGCCGGGTACGGCAAGGTCGACGAAGGCCTCGGTCACGCTCGCGGGCTGGCGCAGCGTCGCGGGATCCTCGCCGGGGAAGGCCGATGCGCGCATGCGCGTCGCGACGGGGCCGGGCGATAGCAGATTGACGCGGATCGCCGTCGGCGCCAGTTCCTGCGCCCATGTCTTGACCATCATCTCGAGCGCGGCCTTGCTGGTGGCGTAGGCTCCCCAGTAGGCGCGGAACTTCTGTGCCGCTCCCGACGTGACGAAGATCGCACGCCCGGCATCCGACAGGCGCAGGGCCGGCTCCAGCGTGCGCATCAGCCGCCAGTTGGCGTGGACATTGATGCGGAACACGTCCTCCCATTCCTTCGCGTCGTGGTGCGTGACAGGGCCCAGCGTGCCGAGCGCGCCGGCATTGCCGACGAAGACGTCGACCTTGCCGAAGCGCTCGTAAAGCGACGGGCCGAGCGCGTCGAGCTTGTCGAGTTCCGCAAGATCGACCGGCACGAGGGTGGTGGAGCCGCCCGCGCGCACGATCGCGTCGTCGAGTTCCTCGAGTGCTCCCACCGTGCGGGCGAGGGCGACGATATGGGCACCTTCGGCGGCGAAACGTTCGGCGACCGCGCGGCCGATGCCGCGCGAAGCGCCCGTGATCACGGCAATACGGCCCTGCAGACGCTTCATAAATCCCTCAAGGTTCTTTGGCGCGATGGAAAAAGGCCCCGCGCAATGCCGGCCGTCGCGGCAGCGAAGATCAGGCCCAGGATCGCGGCACCCGCACCATAGGCGGCCGCCTCGAGCGTCAGCGGCAGGCCCGGCTCGTGCAGCCGCAGGCTGGCTTCGACGACCGGCCAGTCGAAATTCGCGAGGAATGCGCGCAGGCGCCCGAGGCCGTTGCCGCCCAGTTCGACGACCGCCTGCCGGAGTTCAGGAATGGCCGCCTCGATGCGCGCGATGCTGGAAGCGTCGGGCGTGGGTGACGCGCGCATCGCAGAAAGCTGCCGGTCGAGTTCGAGCGCACTCTGGTCGAGCCGGTGGCGGTAGACGCCAAGAAAAGCCGGCACCTGCATCCCGGAAATTGCGAACGTCACGGCGAAAAGCGCATCCCACAGGCGCCGCAGACCGGCGACGATCACGTTCAGGCGATCTCGAGCAGGCTCGCCTGCACCGGATGCTCGCCGCGTTCCTCGATGTCGGTGAGGCGCGTCGGATATTCGCCGGTGAAGCACGCGTCGCAGAAGCGCGGCGCCTTGGGATCGCGGCCCGGTTCGCCCATCGCGCGGTAGAGACCGTCGATCGAGATGAAGGCGAGGCTGTCGACGCCGATGATGCGCGCCATCGCCGCAACGTCGTTCTTCGAGGCGAGGAGCTGGCTGCTTTCCGGCGTGTCGATGCCGTAGAAGCAGGAATGCTTCGTCGGCGGCGAGGAGATGCGCATGTGCACCTCGGTCGCACCCGCCTGGCGGACCATCTCGACGATCTTCTTCGACGTGGTGCCGCGCACGATCGAATCGTCGACGAGGATCACGCGCCTGCCGGTGAGGCCCGCGCGGTTGGCGTTGTGCTTGAGCTTGACGCCGAGATGGCGGATCTGGTCGCTCGGCTCGATGAAGGTGCGGCCCACATAGTGGTTGCGGATGATGCCCAGATCGAACGGGATGCCGGATTCCTGTGCGTAACCGAGTGCGGCCGGCACGCCGCTGTCGGGGACCGGCACGACGAGATCGGCCGGCAGGCCGCTCTCTCGCGCGAGTTCGGCGCCGATGCGCTTGCGCGCCTCGTAGACCGAGATGCCCTCGGTCACGCTGTCGGGACGCGCGAAGTAGATGTACTCGAACACGCAGAAGCGCTTCACCTCGGGGCGGAACGGCTTCATCGAGCGGATGCCGTTGCGGTCGATGACGACCATCTCGCCGGCTTCGAGGTCGCGCACGTAGTCCGCGCCGATGATGTCGAGCGCGCAGGTCTCCGACGTGACCACCCAGCAATCGTCGAGCTTGCCGAGCACGAGCGGGCGCACGCCGCGCGGGTCGCGCACGGCGATGATCTTGTCCTTGGCGATGCAGGTCAGCGAATAGGCGCCTTCGACCTGGTTGAGGGCGGCGATCAGGCGCGTCGTCACGTCGCCCTGCGCCTGCGCCATCATGTGGACGATGACTTCGGTGTCGCTCGTCGACTGGAAGATCGATCCGCGCTTGATGAGGCTGCGGCGCAGCGTTTCGGCGTTGGTGAGGTTGCCGTTATGGGCGAGCCCGAAGCCGCCGAATTCGAACTCGGCGAAAAGCGGCTGGATGTTGCGAAGGATCGTGCCGCCGCTGGTCGAGTAGCGCACATGTCCGATCGCCGTGTCGCCCTTCAGCGCCGCGATGACCTTCTGTTCGCCGAAATTGTCGCCGACCAGGCCGACCGCGCGGTGCGTGTTGAACTGCTTACCGTCGAAGGCGATGATTCCGGCGGCTTCCTGCCCGCGATGCTGGAGCGCATGCAGGCCGAGTGCCGCGAGCGCGCCCGCGTCCTTGTGCCCGAGAATGCCGAAGATGCCGCATTCTTCCTTGAGCTTGTCGTCGTCGAAGGGATCGGTCGTCACCGGTGAGCGGTCCATGAAACCCCCAATGCGTCCCCGGCCCGGAGGGCGCGCGAACTCGACGGACTAACGGCTGGGTGCGGCCGGGCGGACGCGGTCGATGAGCTGTTCCATGCCCTGCACCTCGTCGCGTTTATATCCCGTTTCGCCGGGCTGTGAAGGGGGATTCGGCTGCAGCCGCTGCAGGGCCCGTATGGCCTCCGTGCCGCGCTGGGCCTGGTCCCCGGCGGTGCGCACCTGTCCCCGGAATTCGGGCGGTGCGAGCCCGACCAGATACTCGGCAATCTGCTCGATCAGCGGGCGTGTCCGGGCCTCGAATATCCAGTCCGGGCGCTTTTCCTCGGGGATCGCCCAGGCCAGCGCCAGCCAGGCGAGGCCGAGCAGTACCAAGCCGCGGAATATGCCGAAAACGAAGCCGAGCGACCGGTCCACGGCCGACAGGCTCGACGAGCGTCGCACCAGCGCAGAGGTGCCATGCGCGATCATCGCGAACACGATCAGGCTGGCGACGAACAGGGCGATGCCGGCCGCGACGTCGGCCAGAAGCTGGCTTTCGATGAAGGCGCGGAAATAGGGGCGGGCGAACGCGAATCCCCACAGCGTCACGAGGGCCGCACCGGCCCAGGCGGCGAGGCTGAGCACTTCCTTGACGAAGCCCCGGATCAGCGCGACGAGCGCCGATACGAGCACCACAAGGGCCACGGCACCGTCGAAAGCGTTGATCGGGAGCGAATCGAGCATCTAAGGCCGAGAATAACAGGGTTTATCCGGGGCGGGCCATGCGCCGGGGGGCGGGATTGCCGAGCGCTTCGACGAGGTCGCCAAGCAGGCGCAGTTCGCGCACCTCGATCCCGGCGACAGTGCCGCCGCGTTTGCCGCGCGGCGGGCAGTAGGCCCGACCGAACCCCAGTTTTGCGGCTTCCTTGAGGCGGGCTTCCGTCTGGCCGACCGCGCGCACCTCGCCCGACAGGCCGATTTCGCCGAAAACGACCGATTCGCCCGGAACGGGCGTGTCCGTCAGGGCCGAGACGAGGGCCGCGGCGACGGCAAGGTCCGCCGCCGGTTCCGCGATGCGCAGGCCGCCCGCGACGTTCAGATAGACGTCCGCTCCGCCGAAAGCGAGCTCGCAGCGTGTTTCGAGCACGGCCAGCACCATCGCGAGGCGGCCCGAGTCCCAGCCGATCACGGCCCGGCGCGGCGTGCCGTAGGCGCTGGGCGCCACCAGCGCCTGGATCTCGACCAGCACAGGGCGCGTTCCCTCCATGCCGGCGAAGACGGCGGCACCCGAAACCTCGCCGCGCCGTTCGGCGAGGAACAGGGCGGACGGGTTGGGAACTTCGGTGAGGCCCGCGTCGGTCATCTCGAAAACGCCGATCTCGTCGGTCGGACCGAAACGGTTCTTGACAGCGCGCAGGATGCGGAACTGGTGGCCGCGCTCGCCCTCGAAATAGAGGACCGTGTCGACCATGTGCTCGAGCACGCGCGGTCCCGCGATCGTGCCTTCCTTCGTGACGTGGCCCACGAGGATGACCGCCACGCCACGCCGCTTGGCGAGCCGGATCAGCTCTGCTGCCGACGCGCGCACCTGCGCCACCGTGCCGGGCGCGCTGTCGAGCTGGTCGATATACATGGTCTGGATGGAATCGATGACCGCAAGGTCGGGCGCGTCGGACGCGTCGAGCGTGGCGAGGATGTCGCGCACGTTCGTGGCCGAGGCGAGCGAGACCTTTGCTTTGGCGAGATCGAGGCGCGTGGCCCGCATGCGGATCTGGTCGACCGCTTCTTCGCCGGAAATATAAGCGACGCGCGCGGTCTTCGAGAGGGCGGCGGCGGCCTGGAGGAGCAGCGTCGACTTGCCGATGCCCGGATCGCCGCCGACGAGCACGGCCGATCCCTTGACGAGCCCGCCGCCGAGCACGCGGTCGAGTTCGGCGATACCGGTCTTGCGGCGCGGTGCTTGTTCGCTTTCGCCTTCGAGGTCGACGAACGAGACGCGCTTGCCGCCCTTGGCCGACACGCCCTTGGGCGCCACGTCCGGGACGGTTTCCTCGACGATGGTGTTCCATGCCCCGCACGCGTCGCAGCGGCCGGACCAGCGCGGATGCACGCCCCCGCATTCCTGGCAGACGAAGCGGGCGGCCGCCTTGGCCATCCTCAGACCGGGATCTGCATGCGGATCGGGCCATCCGCGCGGCCATGGATGAACTGGTCGACGAAGGCGTTGCCCGACCGGTCGATCTCGGCGACAGGACCCTGCCAGATGATCTTGCCCTCGTAGAGCATGGCGATGCGGTGCGCGATCTTGCGCGCACTCGCCATGTCGTGCGTGATCGAGAGGGCGCTGGCGCCCAGGCGATGCACGCAGTCGGCGATCAGGTCGTTGATGACGTCCGACATGATCGGGTCGAGCCCGGTCGTCGGCTCGTCGAAGAAGATGATCTCGGGCTGCGTGGCGATCGCGCGTGCGAGGCCCACGCGCTTGCGCATGCCGCCTGAAAGCTCGGAGGGCTGCAGTTCGGCGACCTGTGCGGGCAGGCCGACCTGCGCCAGCTTCTCGATCGCGATGACCTTGGCCTCGCGCTTGCTCTTGCCTTGTGCGGCGATCAGGCCGAAGGCGACGTTTTCCCACACGCTCAGCGAGTCGAACAGGGCGGCGGACTGGAACAGCATGCCGAACTTGCGATTGACCGCCTCGCGCTCGCGCGTCGGCATGCCGATCACTTCCTGCCCGTCGACCTTGATCGAGCCTTCTTCGGGATCGAGCAGGCCCAGGATGCATTTGAGCAGCACCGACTTGCCCGTGCCCGAGCCGCCGATGATGACGACGGATTCCGCGTCGCCCACATCGAGATCGAGGCCGTTCAGCACGACCTTGGAGCCGAAGCGCTTCTTCAGGCCGCGGATCTGGATTTTCGGGGTGTCGGCCATGCGAGTCCCCACTCAGCGTGTCGCGAAGAAGATTTCGGTGATCGCGTAGTTGAAGATCAGGATCAGGATGGAGGCAGACACCACGGCGTTCGTCGTCGCCCGGCCCACGCCCTGGGCGCCGCCTTCGGACTTGTAGCCGTGGTAGCAGCCCATCAGCGTGATGATGAAGCCGAACACCGACGCCTTCACGAGGCCGGAGAACACGTCCATGAATTCGAGATAGTCGAAAGTCTGCTTGAGATAGACCGCCGCGTTGAACTCGAGCTTGTAGACGCCCACGATATAGCCGCCGAACACGCCGATGATGTCGGCGACGACGACGAGCATCGGCAGCGTGACCGCACCCGCGATCAGGCGCGGTGCGACGAGATACTTCATCGGGTTCGTCGACAGCGTGTGGAGCGCGTCGATCTGCTCGGTGACGCGCATCGTGCCGATCTCGGCCGCGATCGAGGCGCCGATGCGCCCGGCCACCATCAGGCCCGCGATGACGGGGCCAAGCTCGCGCGTGACCGACAGGATGACGACGGTGGCGACCGCACCTTCGGCCGAGAAGCGCGCGAAGCCCGTGTAGCTCTGCAGGGCAAGCACCATGCCCGTGAACAGCGCGGTCAGCCCCACCACGGGAAGCGAGAAATACCCGATATCGAGCATCTGGCGCAGGATGTGGCGCACGTAGAAGGGCGGGCGGAAGCAGTGCGAGACGGCGCGCGCGCTGAACAGCGAGATCTCGCCGACCTGCTGCAGGAATCCCAGGAAGAAACGGCCGACGGTCGCGAGCGGGTTCATGCGGCGGGCTCGAGATAGCCGCGCGCGAAGCGCTTGCCCAGGCGCGTCAGCACCTCGTAGCCGTTCGTCCCGGCGATGTCGGCGACCTCGTCGACGGTCATGCGGCTGCCGAGGAGTTCGACCATCCGGCCGGGAAGGGCCTCGGGTGCATTGCTGACGTCGAGGGTGATCAGATCCATTGAGACGCGACCGAGGAACGGGATTCGTTTTTCGCCGATATAGGCAGCTCCCCGACCGGAAAGCGAACGCAGCCACCCGTCGGCGTAACCGCAGGCGATCGTTGCGACTTTCGTCGGTCGAGTCGCCTGCCACGTGGCACCATAGCCAACGGTCTGGGGGTGGTCAATTTCGCGGACCTGAAGGATGCGCGCTTCCAGACGCGCGACGGTCCGCATCGGGTTTGCGAGGCCCGGCGTGGGGTTGATGCCGTAGACGGCGCAACCCGGCCGCGCGAGATCGAAGTTGTAGTCCGGCCCGAGGAACACGCCCGACGAATTGGCGAAGCTCGCCGCCGCCTTCGGAAAGGCCGCGCGGATCCGACGGAACCGGGCGAGCTGGTCGGCATTGATCGGACTGTCGCGCTCTTCGGAACTGACGAGGTGGCTCATCACGAAGCGCACGTCGAGCTCGGCGAGGATCGACGGATCGGCGATCAGCGCATCGGTCGCGCGCGGGCTGAGGCCGAGGCGCGCCATTCCGGTATCGAAATGGAGATTGGCTTTAAGCTTCTCACCCGCCGCGCGCGCGGCCTTCGCCCACGCTTCGATCTCGCCGAGGTCGTTGAGGCTGGGCGTGAGATCGCGGCGGCGGAAGAGGGCGGCTTCGTCGGGGCCGAGCCCGTCGAGCACGCAGACCGACGCGTCCTCGCCGACATAGTCGCGCAGTTCCAGCCCTTCGTTGATACGTGCGACGAAGAAGTGCCGGCATCCTGCGCGATAGAGCGCGCGGCCGACGGGACCGGCCCCCAGCCCGTAGCCGTCCGCCTTGACGATTCCCGCACACTTCGCCGGTGCGACGCGCGCGGCGAGGTCGCGCCAGTTGGCGACGAGGGCGGCCAGATCGACGGTGAGCAGCGAAGCGGGACGCGCGTCAGTCATGCATGTCGGGCAGGTAGTCCGACGCGGCGAGGTCCGAGAATTTCGTGAACTGCCCGTCGAAGCGCAGGCGCACCGTTCCGATGGGGCCGTGCCGCTGCTTGCCGAGGATGACCTCGGCGATGTTCATCACCTGCTCGCCGCGCTCCTGCCACTTCTGGTGCCGCTCGTTGAACTTGCTTTCGTCTTCCTCGGGGCGGCGGGAGGGTTCGGCGCGACTGTGGTAGTACTCCTCGCGGTAGACGAACATGACGACGTCGGAATCCTGTTCGATCGTGCCGGATTCGCGAAGATCGGAGAGCTGCGGGCGCTTGTCTTCGCGCTGCTCGACGGCGCGCGAGAGCTGCGACAGCGCCACGACCGGCACGTCAAGTTCCTTTGCCAGCGCCTTGAGGCCGCGGGTGATCGCCGAGATTTCCTGCACGCGGCCTTCCGCGCGGCTGCCCGGCGGCGGTGCGAGAAGCTGCAGGTAGTCGATGACGATCAGCCCGAGCCCGTGCGTGCGCTTCAGGCGACGCGCGCGCGTGCGCACGGCCGAGACCGACAGGGCCGGCGTATCGTCGATATGCAGCGGTAGCGTGGCGAGACGCTGGGCCGCCTCGACAAATTTCGGGAAATCTTCGCCCGACACTTCACCGCGACGGATCTTGTCGGACGGCACCTCGACCTGCTCCGACAGAAGTCGGTTGGCGAGCTGTTCGGCTGACATTTCCAGCGAGAAGAACGCGACCGTGCCGCCCTCGGCGTCCGGATTGTCCTTGTCGAGACCTTCGAGCGTGGCGCGGTCCAGCCATTTCTGGCGCGCGAGGGCCGCGTTGAAGGCGAGCTTCGTGGCAAGTGCGGTCTTGCCCATCGACGGTCGACCCGCAAGGATGACCAGATCCGACTTGTGCAGACCGCCAAGCTTGTCGTCGAGGTCGGCGAAACCGGTCGTGACGCCGGTTACCGCACCGTCGCGCTTGTAGGCGAGGGTGGCCATGTCGATGGCCGCGGTCAGCGCCTTGTTGAAGGTCTTGAAGCCGCCTTCGACCTGGCCCTTTTCGGCGAGATCGAACAGCTTCTGTTCGGCCGCTTCGATCTTCTGGTTGGCGTCGCTCTCGACGTCGAAGGCGAACGCCTCATTGACGACGTCAGTGCCGATATCGATGAGCTGGCGACGAAGATAGAGGTCGAAGATGCGCTGCGCGTAGTCCTGCGCGTTGATGATCGTGACGGCCGCGGCCTGCAGGCGGGCCAGATACTCGGCCCCGCCGATCTCGGCCAACTCGCCGTCGTGCTCGAAATAGTTCTTCAGCGTGGCTGCGTTCGCCTGCTGGCCCTTCTGCACGAGCTTGCCGACCGCATCGTAGATGCGGCCGTGGCGGCCGTCGGCAAAATGCTCGGGCAGCAGCAGTTCGCTGACCTTTTCGAAGGCGCGGTTGTTTGCGAGCAGGGCCGCCAGCAATCCCATCTCGACTTCGAAGTTGTGCGGCGGAACGCGCGGTGCCGGCTCGTCGCCGGTGCGGTTCGGGAAGGGTGCGACGTTGCTGGGGAGAGGAGTTTCCATCGGGGTCGCGACCATAGGCGCGTCTGCTCTCGGGCAACAAACGAATTGCGACGGATCGACTCGATTTGAAAGTTATCCAGTGGATTGTGTGGACAACCGCGGGCGCTGCGCAAGAAACGAAAAACGGCGCGCGTCGGAAAGACGCGCGCCGCTGATCGGCAAGATCGACGAAGTAAACGGAAGGTGAGGGGCTTACGCCTCTTCCTTCGCCTTCGTCTTGCGCGGCTTCTTCGCCGGCTTCTCGGCGGTCGCTTCCTCGGCGGCAGGTGCCGCTTCGGCGGCCGGCTCTTCGGCCGGGGCGGTCAGCTCGGCCGGCGGGGCGGCTTCGGCCGTCGGCTTGGGCGCCTTGCCTTCGGCCTGGAGCTTGGCCTCTTCCGGCGTCTGGGCGACGTTGACCGTGATCGCGACGGCGACTTCCGGGTGGAGGGCGATGCGGGTCTTGACCAGACCCAGCGCCTTGATCGGCTGGTCGAGCAGCACCTGCGCGCGCGTGACGGTCACGCCCGCTTCGGTGACGGCGACGGCCACGTCGCGGCTCGACACCGAGCCGTAGAGCATGCCGGTCTCGCCGGCCTGGCGGATGATCACGACGGCGAACTTGTCGCCCATCTTGTCGGCCACGGCCTGCGCGTCGGCGCGCTGCTTGAGGTTCTGGGCCTCGAGCTGGGCGCGCTGCTTCTCGAAGAACGCCATGTTCTCCTTCGTCGCGCGCATCGCCTTCTTCTGCGGCAGCAGGAAGTTGCGCGCGAAGCCGGGCTTCACCTTGACCACATCGCCCATCTGGCCGAGCGATTCGATCCGTTGCAGCAGAATTACGTCCATCTGGGACATGTCTTGTCTCCTTGACCTTGCCGTCGTTCGATTGGGTTACGAATTGGGCGGCGAGCCCTTCGGCCCGCGCGCCTTGAGGTTTGCGTAGGGTTCGACGAGACCGAGCACCGCGAGCACGACGATCGGCCAGCCGAAGACGACGACCGAGCCGTAGACCGCACCCAGTGCCATGCCGCGCCAGTTCAGGTTCCGCACCAGCGAATGCACGATGCCGAGGCCCGCGAGCGCGTAGACCGCCACGAGGATCGCCATCATGTTGCGCGAGGCGAACCCGCCGGAGCCGTCGAGGAACGTGCCCGCCGCGAAGATCGCGGTAAGGCCCATCAGCCAGCCGGGAAGCTCGATGTCCGCCATCTGCGGCGACGGACGCCGGTTGACGCCCGCGCGACGTACGATCGCCTGGCCGAGGACGCCGTTGACCAGCGTCATGATCATCCACGACACCGCGACGATCCCGGCGAACAGCCGCGCGATCTGCGTGGCGAACTCCTCGAGATTCGCGATCTGGAGGCCTGCAGGACCGCGCAGCCTGCGGAACGTCTCGACGATGAACGTCTCGAGCGTGCCTTCGAGGCCGCCCGGCTGGCCGGCGAACGAAATCGCCACGCCGGCGAACAGGGCGCTCGTCAGCCCGAGCAGCGCCACCACGAGGCCGCCCGGCGGATACCAGTCGACACCGCCGGCCGTGCCGTCGGCCGCCGGACGCCACAGGAGCGACTGGCGGACGATGACGATGACCGGAGCCGCGTTGACCACCATGTAGATAAGCGCGAACACGAAGCCGCCTGCGATGAACGTCACGACGATGCCCGCCACGGAGGCGAGCGCCACCGCACCCGTCCCCATCCACAGCCCGACCGCGAAAAGCGGGAGCTGCGCCAGGTACGCGAGCAGGAAGGCGGCGGGCGAGGCGGTGAGCAGCGAGGCGTAAACCAGCGCACTCGCCGAACCCGCAGCGACCGCAATCATCGCGAAGGTCGTCGGCATCTGCCGTCCTTTGCCGGGTCGTCCGGGGCCCGTGCTTGCGGCACGAGGCCCCGTGCGGACCCTGTTACTTCAGCACGTAGGGCAGCAGGCCGAGGAAGCGTGCGCGCTTGATCGCACGCGCCAGCTCGCGCTGCTTGGGTGCCGAAACGGCCGTGATGCGCGCCGGGACGATCTTGCCGCGCTCCGAGACGAAACGCTGGAGCAGGCGGACGTCCTTGTAGTCGATCTTCGGCGCGTTCGGGCCCGAGAACGGGCACGACTTGCGGCGACGGAAGAACGGACGACGGCCACCGAAGCCGCCGCCACCTTCACCGCGCTCGCCACGCTCGCCGCGTTCGCCCGAGGAACGTTCGTTCGAGGGACTTGCCATGGTCAGATCGCTCCTTCGATAGCGGCGGCAGGCTCGCCGGCATCCGCGTCGCGGCGGCGGGGACGGAAGTTGTCGCGGTCGCCGTAACGGCCGCCGCCTTCGCGGTCGCCGCGGCCTTCGCGCTCGTCGCGCTTCTGCATCATCGCTGACGGCGCTTCGTCGATCGCTTCGACGCGCACGGTCAGGTGACGCAGGATGTCTTCGTTGAGACCCATGGTGCGCTCCATCTCGGCGATCGCCTTGGCGGGCGCGTCGATGCACAGCAGCACGTAGTGGGCCTTGCGGTTCTTCTTGATGCGGAAGGTCAGCGAACGCAGACCCCAGTATTCCCGCTTCTTCACTTCGCCGCCCAACTCCTTGAGCGTGGCGGTGAACTGGTCGGCAAGCGCGTCAACCTGGGGCTGAGCCAGATCCTGACGCGCGATGAATACGTTCTCGTAGAACGCCATCGGCAGCTCCTCTCGGGTTTCGGACCCAAAGCACCCGCGACGGCCGATTGCCGCCACGGGCCCGGGTCCAAGCCGCAATCTGTGCCCATCGGGGGCCGGGGAAGGCGGCAAGGAGAACGGACGGGATATGGCCCCGTCCGTCTTTGAGGTCGCGGGGTATACACGCAATCCCCTGGCCCCGCAAGAGCGGGGTCCGGAAGGGGCTTTTTCAGCTTCCGTGACCGTGCCGGGGGGCGGTCGGGGCAGGTGCCCGGATGGCCTGGACGGCGACGCTGGCCTCGACCTTGCCGGCCCGCTCGAAATTCAGGGTCACCGGGAAGCTCTGCCCGGCCTTAAGGGGGGCCTTCAGGTCGAGCAGCATCACATGCAGGCCGCCCGGCTGCAGGACCGTCGGCGAGCCCGGCGACACCTCGATCGCATCGACAGGCCGCATTTGGGCGACGTTTCCGACCATGATGTGATTGTGGAGCTCGATCTTTCCGGCCACCGGGGACGCGACGGACAGCAGCTTGTCCGGGCCGGCACCGAGGTTATGGAGCGTCATGTAGGCCGCGCCGTTCTTTGCTTCGCCTGCACTGGCGCGTGCCCAGGCCGTCTCGACGCGGATCGGGGCCTGCTGGGCAAGGGCGGTCGCGGCCGTCAGGGCAAGTGCCGCCGCGAGGGCAATAGAGCGAAGCATAAATACTCCAGTTCAATGGGTTATAAGGTATAGCTCGTGATTCTAGCGAACCTGCAGACGAACGCAATCGCGCATATCGTCGCGTGGCCGCTGCTTGACTTGCGAATGTGTGACGGTTACGGGAGCGCTCCGCATGCCCAAGAATTCGACAGGATTTCCCAGACGATGCGCGCATTCACATTTCCCGGCCAAGGCAGCCAGGTGCCCGGCATGGGCCGGGATCTCGCCGCCGCGTTTCCCGCCGCCCGCCTCGTGTTCGAGGAAGTGGACGAGGCGCTCGGCCAGAAGCTGTCGAAGCTGATGTTCGAAGGCCCGGCCGACGAGCTGACGCTGACCGCCAACGCCCAGCCGGCCCTGATGGCTGTATCGATGGCCGTCATGCGCGTGCTGGAGAGCGAAGCGAAGTTGGACCTTGGCAAGCATGTCGCGTTCGTCGCGGGCCATTCGCTGGGCGAGTATTCGGCCCTCGCCGCGGCCGGCACGTTTGCGATCGCCGATGCGGCACGCCTGCTGCGCAAGCGCGGCGATGCCATGCAGAAGGCGGTCCCGGTCGGGACCGGTGCCATGGCGGCCCTGCTCGGGCTCGACCTTCCGGCCGCCGAGGAAGTCGCCGCCGCCGCGCGCCCGTCACCGGACGGAAAAGAGGAAGTCTGCGAGTGCGCCAACGACAACGCGCCGGGCCAGGTCGTCGTGTCTGGCCACAAGGGTGCGGTCGAGCGCGCGCTCGAGATCGCCAAGACCAAGGGTGCCAAGCGCGCACTGCTGCTGCCCGTCAGCGCGCCGTTCCACTGCTCGCTGATGCAGCCGGCCGCCGACGTGATGCAGGAAGCGCTCGCCGCCGTGAAGATGGCGCCGCCGCGCGTCCCGCTTGTGGCGAACGTGACGGCCTCGGCCGTTTCGGACGCAGGCGAGATCGCCAAGCTGCTGGTCCGCCAGGTCACGGGCCGCGTGCGCTGGCGCGAATGCGTGTCGTACATGAAGGGGCAGGGCGTGGCGCAGGCCTACGAGCTGGGTGCGGGCAAGGTGCTTTCGGGCCTCGCCAAGCGCATCGAGCCGGATGTTACAGGTATTGCCCTCAACGGCCCGGCCGACATCGAAGCCTTCGCGAAGACGCTCTAGGGAGTGACCGGCATGTTCAGTCTTGAAGGCAAGTGCGCGCTGGTGACGGGCGCTTCCGGCGGCATCGGCGGTGCCATCGCGCAGGCACTCGCCGCGGCGGGTGCGAAGGTGGCGCTGTCGGGCACGCGCGTCGAACCGCTCGAAGCGCTGAAGGCGAAGATCGGCGAACGCGCGATCGTCTGCCCGGGTGATCTCGGCGACGCGGCGGCAACCGAGAAGCTCTTCAAGGATGCCGAGGCCGCACTTGGCCAGATCGACATCCTCGTCAACAATGCCGGCCTCACGCGCGACGGCCTCGCCATGCGCATGAAGGACGACGACTGGCAGAAGGTCATCGACGTCAATCTCTCGGCCGGCTTCCGCCTGTCGCGCGCGGCACTGCGCGGCATGATGAAGCGCAAGTGGGGCCGTATCGTCGGCATCACGTCGATCGTCGGCGTCACCGGCAATCCGGGCCAGGCGAACTATGCCGCCGCCAAGGCCGGCATGATCGGCATGTCGAAGGCGCTGGCACAGGAAGTCGCCTCGCGCGGCATCACGGTCAATTGCGTGGCGCCCGGTTTCATCGTTTCGCCGATGACCGACGCGCTGACGGACGACCAGAAGACGCGCCTTCTCGGCGGAATCCCGCTCGGCCGCATGGGAACTTCCGAAGAGATCGCAGCCGCCGTCGTCTATCTTGCCAGCGAACAGGCGGCCTACGTCACAGGCCAGACGCTGCACGTCAATGGCGGCATGGCCATGATTTGACGCCGGCTGGCCCTCGCAAGCGGTTGATCGCAAACCGTTTCGCGGGCTAGTCAACGGACCGAATTCCGTGTTACCAAACCGCGCCTTACGCAATCGACTCCGCCTTGACCGGAAGACCGGGAAGACGGAGCCTAGAGGGTGTCGGCCCGAAGGATCGAGAATCCGCACCGGGCCGCTGCCGAGCCGAACGAGAGGAACAAAATGAGCGACATCGCCGAACGCGTTAAGAAGATCGTCGTCGAGCATCTTGGCGTCGAAGATGCCAAGGTCACCGAGAATGCCAGCTTCGTCGACGATCTGGGCGCGGACAGCCTCGACACGGTCGAGCTGGTCATGGCGTTCGAAGAGGAATTCGGCATCGAGATCCCCGACGACGCCGCCGAGAAGATCTCGACCGTGAAGGACGCGATCGAGTTCATCGGCAAGGCGAAGGCCTGAGCCAGGCCCGGTCGGAGATAACCTGATGCGCCGCGTCGTCGTAACGGGCCTCGGTCTGGTCACTCCGCTTGGCTGCGGCGTCGATACGACCTGGAAGCGTCTCATCGCCGGCGAGTCCGGTCTGGGCGGCATCCAGGCGTTCGACGTCTCCGACCTGCCGTGCAAGGTGGCCGCGAGCGTACCGCGCGGCGACACGGCCTCGGGCAAGTTCAATCCCGACGACTGGGTCCCGCCCAAGGACCAGAAGAAGATGGACGAGTTCATCATCTTCGCCCTGGCGGCGGCACAGCAGGCGGTCGAGGATTCCGGGTGGAAGCCGACCGACGAGGAAGGCCAGGATCGCACCGGGGTGATGATCGGCTCGGGCATCGGCGGCCTGCAGACGATCTACGAAGGTTCGATCACGCTGAAGGAGCGGGGACCGCGGCGAATTTCGCCGTTCTTCATTCCCGCGGCGCTCATCAACCTCGCGTCGGGTCACCTCTCGATCAAGTACGGCTTCCGCGGTCCGAACCATTCGGCCGTGACGGCCTGCGCCACGGGCGCGCACGCCATCGGCGATGCCGGCCGTCTCATCATGCTCGGCGATGCCGACGTGATGGTGGCGGGCGGTGCCGAGGCCGCGATCTGCCGTCTCGGCATTGCGGGCTTCGCGGCCGCACGCGCGCTTTCGACGTCCTACAACGACGAGCCGACGCGCGCTTCGCGCCCCTGGGACAAGGGCCGCGACGGTTTCGTGATGGGCGAGGGTGCCGGCGTCGTCGTGCTCGAAGAGTACGAGCACGCGAAAAAGCGCGGTGCAAAGATCTACGCGGAACTGACCGGTTACGGCCTGTCGGGCGACGCGCACCACATCACTGCACCGTCGGAAGACGGCAGCGGCGGTTTCCGCGCGATGACCGGCGCCCTGCGCAACGCAAAGCGCAATCGCGAAGACATCGACTATATCAACGCGCACGGCACCTCCACGCCGCTGGGCGACGAGATCGAACTGGGTGCGGTCAAGCGCCTGTTCGGCGATCACGCCTATAAGCTGTCGATGTCGTCGACGAAGTCGGCCATCGGGCACCTGCTGGGGGCCGCCGGCGGCGTCGAGGCGATCTTCTCGGTCCTGGCGATCCGAGATCAGGTCGCACCGCCCACGCGCAATCTCGAGAACCCGTCCGACGGGTGCGACATCGACCTCGTGCCGATCCATGCTAAGCAGCGCAAGATCAAGCATGCGCTGTCCAATTCCTTCGGCTTCGGCGGCACGAACGCGGCAGTGATCTTCTCAGCGCTCGACTGACCGGCCGTGCCGTCGCGGCCGGCCCGTTTCCTGACATTCGCGTTCGCGGTCGTCCTGCTGGGCGCATGCTTCGGCGTGTGGCGGCTATGGACGCTCTATGCCGGTCCCGGCCCTTCGACGGTACCCGTCCAGCTCGTGATACCGCGCGCGAGCGGCGGGGACGAGACGGCAGCGCTGCTCGCATCGAAGGGCGTGATCGCCAGTCCGCTTGCCTTCGCGATCGGTGCGCGGGTGGACGGCCTGTCGGCACGCCTCAAAGCCGGCGAATACCTTTTCCCCGCGGGTGTCTCCGCACGTGCGGCGGCCGAACTGCTGGCGAGCGGACGCACGGTCCAGCGTCGCGTGACGTTTGCCGAAGGCCTTACGGCGGCACAGGCGGCCACACTCCTGCGTACGGCCGAAGGCATGGAAGGCGAGATCGAGCCGCCGCCGGAAGGCAGCCTGCTGCCGGAAACCTATTTCTACAGCTGGGGTGACGCGCGGGCGCGAACGATCGAGCGTGCGCAGAGGGCGATGCGTGAGACGCTGGCTGAACTCTGGCCGAAGCGTGCACCCGATCTGCCGTTCGCCACACCGCAGGAAGCGCTCGTCCTTGCCTCGATCGTCGAAAGGGAAACCTCGCATGCCGACGAGCGCGCGCGCGTCGCAGGCGTCTTCGTCAACCGGTTGCGCCAGCGCATGCGCCTGCAAGCCGATCCGACCGTCGCCTACGGCATCGATCCGACCGGGCCGCTCGGCCGGCCATTGAGCCGCGCCGACCTCGAGAACCGCCACGCCTGGAACACTTATGCGCACGAGGGGTTGCCGCCCACGCCGATCGCAAATCCGGGGCGCGCATCTATCGAAGCCGTTCTCAACCCGGCGAAGACGGACGAGATATATTTCGTCGCGGACGGCGAGGGGCGGCACGTTTTCGCGCGCACGCTCGCCGAGCACAACCGCAATGTGGGCCGTCTGCGCGAGATCGAGCGCGCGCGTGCGGTACCGAAGGAGTGAACATGCGCACGCGTGTCAAGATCTGCTGCATCTCGTCGATGGATGAGGCCTTGCTCGCGATCAAGCACGGAGCCGACGCGCTCGGTCTTGTCGGGCCGATGCCGAGCGGACCGGGCGTGATCGATCTTGCCGACGTCGCGCGGATCGCGCGCGCGGTTCCCCCGCCGGTCGCGACGTTCCTGCTGTCGAGCGAAACCGGCGCGGAAGGGCTGATCGAGCAGGCGCAGACATGCCGGCCGACCGCGCTGCAGATCGTCGATGCCGTCGATGATGCGTCGGTCTATCCGACCGTGCGCGACGCGTGCCCCGGCCTGAAGCTGGTGCAGGTGATCCACGTGACGGGCCCGCGAAGCGTGGACGAGGCGCGGAACATCGCGGCGCATGTCGACGCGCTTCTGCTCGACAGCGGCAATCCGAATCTCGCGGTCAAGGAACTCGGCGGGACAGGGCGCGTGCACGACTGGGCGACGAGTGCCGCGATCGTACGGGCCGTCGGCATCCCGGTATTTCTCGCGGGCGGGCTGAAGCCCGACAATGCCGCACGCGCGATCGGCGAAGTCGCCCCCTACGGTCTCGATCTGTGCACGGGCGTTCGCAAGGACGGCGTCCTAGACGAAGACCGGCTCGGCGCCTTCATGCGCGCGGTTCGGACGGCCTAGCGGGAACTTACTACTTGCGCGGCAGCCTGCGCAGAATCGGATCGAGAATGCCCGGCGGGATCGCCGAGATCAGGCGCACGACGGCATAGAGCGGCCAGGGGAACGCGATGCGCGCCTTGTCGCGCCGCAGCCCGTCCAGCATGATCCGCGCGGCCTTTTCGGCGGGCATGAGGAACGGCATCGGAAAATCGTTCTTCGCCGTCATGCGGGTGGTCACGTAGCCGGGGCAGATCACGTTGATCCTGACCCCGCGACCCGCCCAGTCGGCGCGCAGCGCTTCGCCCCAAACGCGCACCGCCGACTTGCTCGCGCAATAGGCGGGCGCGCCCGGCAGGCCGCGGAAGCCAGCGAGCGACGAGACGATGGCGACCTGCCCGGCCGCGCGTGGCGCCATCGCGGCGAGTGCGGGCATCACGGTGTTGACGACGCCATCGACATTTGCCGCGAAGATCGCGCGCGTCTGGTCGGCACCTTCCGCACCGCCCTGCGTGCCTGCCGAAACTCCGGCATTCGCGACGACGAGGTCGAGCGGACGCATGGCATCGGTGCGTGCGATGAAATCCGCCATCCGCGCGCTGTCGGTGGCATCAACGGCCTCGTGGACGATTTCTGCGCCCTGCAGGCGGCAGGCTTCCGCGACGCCGGCAAGGCGCCCGAGATCGCGGCCGGTGAGGGCGATAAATGTTCCCGGGCGTGCTAGTGCACGAGCCATTGCCTCGCCGAGGCCGGACGACCCGCCGGTGATCAAAATGCTGCGCCAGTTCCACATGCCGTTGTTCCCTTTGCCGGGGCCTGTATAACTCTTTCCAGTCCCCCGCCGCGATTCGCCTTTTCCGGAGACGCGTCTTGACCATTGCCAGCATGACAGGTTTCGCGCGCGCCGGTGCCGAAGCGCTCGGACGGACGGCGACGTGGGAGGTCCGCTCGGTCAACGGACGGGGCCTCGATGTGCGCTTGCGCACGCCGCCGGGTTTCGACCGGCTGGAGAATGAAATCCGCGCACGGGCGGCCAAGCGCTTCGATCGCGGAAATGTCTCGCTGAACCTGACACTCGAAACACCGGCGTCGGCACCCCGCCTCCAGATCAACCGGGCAGCCCTCGACCAGGTCATTGCACTCATCGGCGAGCTTTCCGGCCGGCTCGATGCCGCGGCACCGCGCCTCGACGGGCTGCTGGGCGTGCGCGGGGTGATCGAGACGGTCGCCGAAACGCCGCTCGCGGACGACGAGCAGGCGAAGATCGATGCGGCAATCCTGTCGTCGCTCGACAAGGCGCTTGACGGTCTGGCTGCCGCGCGCCGCGACGAGGGGCGGGCATTGCTGGCGATCCTCGATGCCACGCTTGCCGAAATCGCCACGCTGACCGCCGAGGCGGCCGCCAATGCCGCGACCCAGCCCGCCGCGATCAAGGCACGCCTTGAATCCCAGATCGCAGATCTGCTCGGCGCGCAGAACGCCATTGCCCCCGATCGGCTCGCCCACGAAGCGGCATTGCTCGCGGTGAAGGCGGATGTGCGCGAGGAACTCGACCGGCTGCGCGCGCATATCGGGCAGGCACGCGAGCTGTTCGCCAAGGGCGGGGCGGTCGGTCGCAAGCTCGATTTCCTGAGTCAGGAATTCAACCGCGAGGCCAACACGCTCTGCTCGAAATCGTCGGACATCGCGCTGACGCGGATCGGGCTGGCGCTGAAGACCGCCATCGACCGGCTGCGCGAGCAGGCCGCAAACGTGGAGTGACGGGCGTGGATCCGGACATCAACCGCCGCGGCGTGATGCTCGTCCTATCGTCGCCTTCGGGTGCCGGCAAGACGTCGATCAGCCGCGAACTGCTGCGCCGCGAGCACTCGCTCAGCATGTCGGTCTCGGCGACCACGCGCCCGAAGCGGCCGGGCGAGACGCACGGGCAGGATTACTACTTCGTCGATCCGACCGAGTTCGGCCTGATGGTCAATCGCGGCGAACTTCTCGAGCATGCGAAGGTGTTTGGGAACTACTATGGAACGCCGCGCAAGTTCGTCGAAGAGAAACTCTCCCGCGGGCTCGACGTGCTGTTCGATATCGACTGGCAGGGAACGCAGCAGCTGCGCGACACTGCCCGGAGCGACGTTGTCTCCGTCTTCATCCTTCCGCCGTCAACATCGGAACTCGAACGCCGGCTCAACGCGCGCGCGCAGGACCCCGCCCATGTTGTCGCCCAGCGCATGGGACAGGCGGCCAACGAGATGAGCCACTGGCCGGAATACGACTACATCATCGTGAACCGCGATCTCGACGCGTCGGTCGCCAAGGTACAGGCGATCCTGACGGCCGAGCGCACGCGCCGCGAGCGCCAGATCGGGCTTGGAGATTTCGTCAGGCGCCTGCGCGACGGGCGCTGACGGCGCGCGCGAGCGCGCAGAATTCCGGGATCGACAACGTTTCCGCCCGCCGCGTCGGGTCGATGCTGGCTTCGGCGCACAACGCCCCGGCATCGTGGCCGAGCGATTTCAGCGACTGGCGGAGCATCTTGCGCCGCTGGCCGAAGGCCGCGGCGGTTACGCGCTCCAAGACGATCGGATCGGCCGGTGCGAGCGGTTCGCCACGCGGGCGCATTTCGACGACTGCCGAGACGACCGCAGGCGGCGGCGAGAAGGCGCCGGGTGCTATGTCGAACAGGCGGCGCGCGGTCCATCGCCATTGTGCGGCGACCGCCAGCCGGCCATAGGCGTCGTCATCGGGTGCGGCGACCAGCCGTTCGACGACTTCCTTCTGGAGCATGACGACGAGGCACTCGAACGCGTCGGGCCGGGCGAGCCAGCCCAGCAGCATCGGCGTTCCGACATTGTAGGGAAGGTTGGCGACCACGCGCCGTGGCGCGTCACCCAGAGACGCGGCATCGATTTCCAACGCGTCGGCCTCGATCGTCTCGAGCCGGCCGGGGTAGCGGGCCGCGATCTCGGCGAGGGCGGGCAGGGCGCGCGCGTCGCGCTCGACCGCGATCACGCGGGCCGCACCTTCGGCCAGCAGGCCGCGCGTCAGCCCGCCGGGACCGGGGCCAACCTCGATCGTGGTCCCGGTCGAAAGATCACCGGCCGCGCGTGCGATACGCCGCGTCAGGTTCAGGTCGAACAGGAAATGTTGGCCGAGCGACTTGCGTGCGGCAAGGCCGTGCTTGCGGACGACCTCGGCGAGTGGCGGAAGGCCGTCGGCCGGTCCGCTCACGCGCGGATGTCGACCACGGCGACGCGCCGCAGGTCGCGCAGGTAGCGCCGCGCCGCGTTGTCGAGGCGCTGGCGGACCAGATTGTCCTCGATGTCGGAAGCGGTCGGCAGGTTCGATTGCGGCTCGGTCCGCACGCAGACCATGGCAATGCCGATGCCGGCATCCGTGGCAGCCGGTTCCGTCATCTCGCCGACCTTGAGGGGCCGGATGCGCTCGCGTGTCGAAGCGGCAAGATCGCCGATGCGCACATCCGGCACGCGAACCGGAGCGGGCATGCGCAGTTCGCCCGCCACGCGTTCGAGATCCGCGCATCCTTGGACCGTCTCGCGGACGGTTTCGACCAACGCCTGGACCGACTCGCGATCGGCGGGAGTGGCACCGGCCGGGATCGGGAAAACCATCTGGGCGATATCGACGCGCGCATCGTCCGGCGAGGCTGGAGCGAGGGTGCGCTTGTCGCGCATGCCGTAAAGATAAAAGCCGGCAGGGGTACGGATCGGCTGGGTCATCCGGCCAGGCTCGGTAGCCGCGAGGATTTCCTCGGTTTCCGGGTCGAATTGCCCGCGCTGGACCCAGCCGATGTCGCCGTCTTCGGCGGCGGAGGCGGCCTGCGAGAACTGCTGGGCTGCGACGACGAAGGGTAGAGATCCTGCCAGCATCTGGCGAACGAGATCGTCGACCATCCGGCGCACGTCTTCTTCCTGATCGGGGTTATCGATCGCGACGAAGATTTCCGACAGGAGGTATTCGGTGACCGGCTCGCCCTGGGTATAGCGTGCGAGCGCCTCGTCGACTTCGTCCCGGCTGACCTCGACCTGCGAGCGCAGGCGACCGGAAATCAGCCGCTGCCAGGAAATGCCGGCTTCAATCTGGCGGTCGATGGCGCTACGCGGCACGCCGGCGCGCCGGAATATCTGGTCGAGCGCGCCTGCCGGCAACTTGTTGGCCTGCTCGATGCGCCTGACGGCCGCTTCGATGTCGGAGCGCGGAACCGTCAGCCCGAGGCGCTTGGCCTCCTGCATCTGGATCCGCTCGTCGATCAGCGTGCGAAGCACCTGCGGGCGCATCCGCTGGCGCACTTCGGGCGAATCCGGCGCACCGGTTGAGACGAGCGTTAGCGAGATGCGGCTGTCGATGTCGAAGTTCGACACGATGTCGTCGTTGACCACGGCGACGATCCGCTGTTCCTGCGCAGCAGCAGGCATCTGCGCAAGGATAGCGGCTGCGGCGAGCGAAACGGCGAATCGGCGGATGGAATTTATGAATGGCATGGCGGACCGGTTTATAGGGCGAATGGCGAAGCTGCGCAAATCGGCGCCGGCCTCATCCGTCTTCAAGGTGGAGCAGCATCGCGATGCCCAGCATCGTCGAAACCACCGCCGGGGTCCACGCGGCGAGAGCCACCGGGATCGTGGCGCTCTGGCCGAGCGCGCCGACGAGGCTGGAAGCGAAAAAGAGGACGAACCCGACGGCGACGCCCGAAACGATCAGCAGGCCCGTCCCGCCGCGGCGGTGGGGGCGCAGCGAGAAAGTCGCCGCGATCAGGACCATCGCAGCGAGCAGGATGGGTGTCGCGATCAGCTGGTGCCAGTGGAGCCTGTGGCGCGTCGCCGAGAATCCTGCCGCCTCGAGCATGCGGATGAAGCCGGGAAGTTCCCAGAACGAGATGGTCAGCGGGGAGGCGAACGAGTCCTGGATCTGCTCGGCCGTCATCGCCGTCGGGATGCGATAACTCGCTTCGAACCGGGCGGGTTTCTCCGGAGCGGTCAACCAGGCGTCCGTCACGACCCAGTGTCCGGTTTCGAGGCGCGCGCTCGCCGCGTCGACCCTGCCGATGAACTTGTCCTGGCCTTCGAAGTTGAGAATGATCACGTCGAAGAGCTGCATCTCCTGCGAAGCTACGCGGCGTGCATATACCACCGAGTTGCCGTTCGGGTCGATCTGGCGCAGCCAGAATCCGCTGTTTGACATTGCCAACAGACTGGAACCGCCGCGCATCAGCTGGGCTTCCAGGCGCTCGAAATGCCCGTAGAGAACAGAGGCGACCGGGTTGAGTACCGCGACCTTGAACACGCCGAACAGCACGGCGAAGCCGATTATCGGCAGCAGAAACTGCCAAACCGAAACGCCGGCGGCGCGCGTGACTGTCAGTTCATGCGTGCGCGTCAGCCGCCAGAAAGTGATCATCGAAGCGAAAAGTACGACGAACGGTGCGAGCTCTTCGGCCATCTGGGGCAGTTTGAAGAGCGCCATCTGCAGGACGATCTGCGTCGATATGTTGGGGCGTCCGGAGGCGCGACGGAGCAGTTCGATCGCATCAAACATGTAGACAATCGCGAGAAACATCCCGAGGAATGCCACGAGAGCGAGCGCGAACTGCCGTCCGATATAGCCGAGAAGGGTCGGAGATAGACGCATTGCGCCTCAGACAGCTGACGGCAGAGCGCCGTCGGCCGATCGGCGACGGCGCAGGGCGGGACTCGAGAGGACCCAAGCCGAAAGTGCCATGATTGCCAGCGGCGTCGCGTAGAGGAACGGGATGGCCGCCGGCGTGCGTGCCGCGAGATTTGGGATCGCGATCGAGATAGCTTCGACGCCGAGACCGCAGGCGGCGGCGACAAGCAGGCGCTTGCTCAAGCCACGCCGGTTGAAATCGCCGGTCAGCAGGCAGGCAAGTCCGACAAGAACGAGTGAAAGCGCATAAAGCGGTGCCGACAGGCGCGTATGGCCTTCCGCGATCAGGCGCGGCGCATACTGGCGATCGTTCGCCTCAGAAGTATCAGGCCAGAGAAGTTCGTCAATGTAACGTTCCCCTGGTTCGCGCCAACGAAACTCGCGCGATGTCGCAGTCTGGCCGATTTCGACCGAATATCGGTCGAAATAAAGCAGCGAGAGCTTGCCTGCCGCCCGGTCGACCTGCTGGCGGTTCCCGTTGAGCAGGATCACGCGCGGGCCGTCCTCGGTTGTCGCCAGCGTGCCGCGCTCGGCCAGCAGCGTGACGGGGCTCGACGGGTCCCGCGAATCGTGGACTAGGATGCCGCGCAGGTCGCCGTTCGCCTCGCGCGCGCGCACATAGACCGTCAGGCTGCTACCGATGTTCGTGAAGGCGCCTTCCTGCAGGAGGAGGCCGGAATAGTCCGAGCGGATATCTGAATGCAGTTCCTTGAACTGGCCGAAAGCCATCGGCACGAGATAGAGCGAAAGCCCGTATCCCAGCAGCGTCGCTAGCGCGCCGAGCAGGATCGCGGGCCGGGCGAGCTGGCCCGGCCCGAAGCCGACGGCGCGCATCACGACGAGCTCGCTGTCGACCGTCAGGCGGTTGTAAACGAACAGCGTCGACATGAACAACGCGATGGGTGTGACCAGCGACAGGAAGTTCGGCATCAGCAGGATCGTCAGGTAGAAGAACGCGCCAAGTCCGAGCCCGCGATTGACGATGAGCTCGATGAAGCGCAGCGACTGCGTCAGCCAAATGGCAAGCGTCAGCGTCACGAGCACGAAGACGGTCGTGACCAGGACCTGACGCAGGATGTAGATCGTGATTCGGTTCATGGCGGTCCGACGATTATACGTGACCGGGTACCCGGGCGCAGCCGTTTGATTTTGCAATGCAATATCGAGAACACATCGCGAACGACAGCGGTGCGGACTTTTCTTTCATTAAGGAATGTCTATTGTACCGCCCGCGCGTGTCCGGCGCAGATGGTTCCGAGGAAAAATCAATATGAAAATCGCGTTCTTGAAGCCCGAACCTCCCGCAAGCGGTGCTTATGTCGTCGGCGTGATGGAGGAGCGCAAGCTTACCCCAGCTGCCGCCGCGCTCGACAAGAAGACGGGTGGCGTCGTCACCCGGGCGATGGCCTCGACCCGCTTCAAGGGCAAGAAGGACGAGTTCCTCGACATCGTGGCGCCGAAGGGCGTGCCTTTCGGCCGCATCGTGCTCGCCGGTCTCGGCAAGCTCGACAAGCTCGACAAGGCCGGTGCGGAAGCGTCCGGCGGCAAGCTCGTCGCGCATCTCAACCATGTCGGCGAGACACTCGCGACCGTTTCGGTCGAGCACATCCCCGGCGCTTCGCTCAATCCGGGCGACATGGCGGCGCACCTGGCGTTCGGCGCCAAGCTGCGCGCCTACCGTTTCGACAAGTACAAGACGCGCGAGAAGGAAGACGCCAAGCCCACGCTGAAGGCGCTCAACCTGCTCGTGACCGACGTCGCGGCCGCGCGCAAGGTGCACGGGCCGCTCGACCGCGTCGCCGACGCGATTGGCTTCACGCGCGATCTGGTTTCCGAACCGCCCAACGTCCTCTATCCCGAGAGTCTCGCCGAGCGCTGCAAGCGCCTGACCGCATTCGGCGTCAAGGTCGAGATCTTCGACGAGAAGCAGCTCGAGAAGCTGGGTGCTGGCGCGCTGCTCGGCGTGGGCATGGGTTCGGCCCGGCCCTCGCGCATGGTCGTCATGCACTACAACGGCGCACCGAAGGCCAAGGACAAGCGCCCGATCGCGTTCGTCGGCAAGGGCGTGACTTTCGACACCGGCGGCATCTCGATCAAGCCGTCGGCCGGCATGGAAGACATGAAGTGGGACATGGCCGGTTCGGCCGCCGTCATCGGCGCGATGGAAGCGCTCGCCGCGCGCCATGCGAAGGTGAACGCGATCGGCGCCGTGGGCCTCGTCGAGAACATGCCGTCGGGCAACGCACAGCGTCCGTCCGACATCGTCAAGTCGATGTCGGGCAAGACGATCGAGGTGCTGAACACCGACGCTGAAGGCCGCCTCGTGCTGGCCGATGTGCTCTGGTACGTGCAGGACCGCTTCAAGCCCAAGGCGATGCTCGATCTCGCAACGCTGACAGGCGCGGTGATCGTAGCACTCGGGCACGAGTACGCCGGCATCATGGGCAACAACGACGAACTCGCGAACAAGCTGATCGCCGCGGGTACCGCGACGGGCGAGAAGGTCTGGCGCCTGCCGCTCGGCGAAGCCTACGACCGCGACATCGACAGCCCGGCCGCCGACGTCAAGAACATCGCTGCCGGCCGCGGCGCCGGTTCGATCATCGGCGGGCAGTTCCTGCACCGCTTCGTCAACGACGTGCCGTGGGTGCATATCGATATCGCCGGCATGGCCTGGAGCGGCAAGGATACGGCGACGTGCCCGAAGGGCGCCACGGCGTTTGGCGTGCGCCTGCTCGATCGTCTCGTCGCGGACAACTACGAGGAAGCGTGACGGAAATCCGTTTCTACCATCTGCGCAGCTCCACGCTCGAAACCGCACTTCCCAAGATTCTGGAGAAGGCGGTCGGGCAGGGGCACCGCGCAGTGGTGGTTGCCGGAAGCGTCGAGCGTGCGGCGTCAGTCGACGCGACGCTGTGGACCTACGAGGAGCGCTCGTTCCTGCCGCACGCGATGGCGCCAGCAAACGGCAACGACCCGTTTGCGTCCGATCAGCCCATCTGGATCTCGACCCGGATCGAGAACCCGAACGGCGCCACGCTGCTGGTCCTGCTCGACGGGCAGACGACCGAGGATCCGGAACCTTGGAAGCTGATCTGCGAGGTGTTCGACGGCAACGACGAGGCGGCCGTCGAGGCCGCTCGCGGCCGCTGGAAGACCTTGAAGGCGCAAGGCCATGCGCTGACCTACTGGCGGCAGGGCGACAAGGGCGGCTGGGAGAAGGCCGGCTGACGGCCGTGCCCGGTTGCCATCCGGAGCGGGCGCCGCTATAAGCCCCGCCACCCCGTTTCCGACAATCCAGACCAGAGAGCAATTTCCCTATGGCCATCGAGCGCACCTTTTCCATCGTCAAGCCCGACGCGACGCGTCGCAACCTCACCGGTGCGGTCAACGCGCTGATCGAGAAGTCGGGTCTGCGCATCGTCGCGCAGAAGCGCATCCACATGACCAAGGCGCAGGCCGAGACCTTTTACGGCGTGCACAAGGCGCGCCCGTTCTTCGGTTCGCTGGTCGAGTTCATGACGTCGGGCCCCGTCGTCGTCCAGGTGCTCGAAGGCGAGAATGCCGTCGCGAAGTACCGCGAAGTGATGGGTGCCACCAACCCGGCCAACGCCGCTCCGGGCACGATCCGCAAGGAGTTCGCGGAATCGATCGAAGCGAACTCGGCCCACGGTTCGGACAGCCTCGAGAACGCCGCGACGGAAATCGCGTTCTTCTTCTCGGGTCTCGAAATCGTCGGCTGATCCGGGCATATCGCCCGAAACGCGAAGGGCCGCGCCGGAGACCGGCGCGGCCCTTTTCGTCGGTGCGGTCGTCCGTCCGGCTCAGCCGTGCGGGACCAGGAACACGTACATTCCGACGAGCGTCAGGATCGTCAGGATCGACACCCACTTTGCGAGCCGGTTGAAGTCCGACCATGTCTCCAGATTCTGGGTCATGTCGTAGTTGAATTCCTTGTCGAACTTGTCGTGCGATCCGCCGGCCATGGATTCCTCCGAATTGAGGGGGAACAATAGGCGATCCGGCCCGCTTTTTCAAACGGCCGGATTGAGGATCAGCGGAACCGGGTTGCCGGTTCCGGCGACGATCACGCGCTCGCCTTCGACGCGCGCCTGTCCGGCGGCGATCAGACGCAGGGCGGCCGGATATAGCCTGTGCTCGGCCGCTAGGATGCGCGCGGCAAGCTTGTCCTCGTCGTCGTCCGGCAGCACGGGGACAGCCGCCTGGCCGACGATCGGTCCGGCGTCCATTTTCGGCCTGACGAAATGCACCGTGCATCCGGCGATCCGCACGCCCTCCGCAAGAGCCCGTCTGTGCGTGTCGAGCCCGGGAAAGGACGGCAGCAGCGAAGGATGGATGTTGATCATCCGGTCGTGCCAGGCGTCGACGAAACCGGGCGTCAGCAGGCGCATGAAACCGGCGAGGCAGACGAACTCGATACCGGCGGCGCGCAATGTCGCGTCCAGAGCCTGCTCGAACAGCTCGCGTCCCTTGTATACACGATGGTCGACGGTCGCCGTCGCGATGCCGGCGTCGCGTGCAAAGGCAAGCCCGCCCGCATCGGGCACATTCGAGACGACGAGCGCGATTTCGGCGGGATAGCCGGGTGCGCGCGCGGCTTCGACCAGCGCGCGCATATTGCTTCCTCGACCGGAAATCAGGATCCCGACGCGCAGACGCGCCACGCTAGAGAGACCAGCTGTCGAGATTGTCGACAATGCAGCCCGGCGCATCGGCGCCGGGGCGCGGAACGACGCGGCCGATCTCGA
Source organism: Tagaea sp. (assembly GCA_965279565.1). Taxonomy (GTDB): domain Bacteria; phylum Pseudomonadota; class Alphaproteobacteria; order CACIAM-22H2; family CACIAM-22H2; genus Tagaea. The sequence goes on from OZ257249.1 coordinate 3,179,135, forward strand.
TCGGCGTCTCGCCGGCTTCGCGCAGCAGCTTCAGCGCCGCATCCTTGCGGTCTGCCGGCACGACGACGACCATCCCGATGCCACAGTTGAACACGCGCACCATCTCAGCGCGCGCGACCTGGCCGCCCTTGGCAAGCCATGCGAAGACCGCCGGCAGCTTCCACGCGCGCGCATCGATGCGTACCTGAAGTCCGTCGGGAATCACGCGCGGCACGTTTTCCACCAGTCCGCCGCCGGTGATATGCGCCATCGCCTTGGCGTGCCCGGCGCGCGCGAGGGCAAGGCAGCTTTTCACGTAGATGCGCGTCGGGGCGAGCAGCGCTTCGGCCAGCGACTTCTCGGGCGCGAACGGGGCAGGGGCCTGCCAGGAAAGCTCGGCCGTATGGACGACCCGGCGGACGAGCGAGAACCCGTTCGAGTGGACGCCCGACGAGGCAAGTCCGAGCACGACGTCGCCGGCCGCGACCTTCGTGCCGTCGATGCCGGAGCCGCGCTCGAGGGCACCGACCGAGAAGCCGGCAAGGTCGTAGTCGCCGGCGGCGTACATGCCGGGCATTTCCGCCGTCTCGCCGCCGACCAGGGCGCAGCCTGCGATCCGGCAGCCTTCGGCGATTCCGCCGACGATAGACTTTGCCGCCGCAACGTCGAGCTTCCCGGTCGCGAAATAGTCGAGGAAGAAAAGCGGTTCGGCACCCTGGACGACCAGATCGTTCACGCACATCGCGACCAGATCGATCCCGACCGTCTCGTGACGCCCGGATTCGATGGCGATCTTCAGTTTGGTGCCGACGCCGTCGTTCGTGGCGACGAGGATCGGGTCCTTGAAGCCGGCCGCCTTGAGGTCGAAAAGCGCGCCGAAACCGCCCAGACCGGCGTCGGAGCCGGGCCTGCGGGTCGACTTGGCCATCGGCTTGATCGCCTCGACCAGGGCCTCGCCCGCGTCGATATCTACCCCGGCTTCCGCGTAACGATTCGTGCTCATTGGCGCCCCTTTGCCGGATTGGCTATAACGGTGGTCGAACCCCCGGCGACGGGCGGAAAATAAAGGATTCGGAACGGTTTGCAATGGCGCTTCGGGCGTTGGTTCTGGGATTTGCGGCGGCGATCGCGGCCGGTACGGCCGGACTTGCCCAGGTTCCGGCACCGGCAGCGGTCGACGTATTCGCCGTGCGCGGCGTCGAGGTCGATCGGAGTGCCGCTACCGCAGCACAGGCGCGCGATCAGGCCATCGCCGAAGGCCAGCGGCTGGCCTGGCGCCGGCTCGTCGAACGGATGGTACCGGCCGACGCGCGCGGCCCGGTCATGGCACTTCCGGTCGCCGAAATCGTCCCGCTGATCGACAGCTTCGAAGTCGAGACCGAACGCGGATCCGGCACGCGCTGGATCGGCGCGTTGGGTTTCCGGTTCCGGTCGAGCGAGGTTCGCCAGCTTTTCCGCAGCCGGAATATTGCTTTCGCGGAAACCCCGGCCCGACGCGTGCTGGTCGTGCCGGTCGCGATTCGCGACGGGCAGGCGCTGCTCTGGGAAGACGACAACGCATGGCGGCTCGCCTGGTCGGCGCTGCCCGCACCCACCGGCCTCCAGCCATGGGTTCTGCCGCAGGCCGACATCGAGGATGCCGGATTGATCGGCGCCGAACAGGCGGCGACACTTGATCGCGCCCGCCTGCGTGCGCTTGCCGCACGCCACAGCACGCAAGGCGTGATCGTCGTCAGCGCCGAGACCGACGAAGCGGGCGTTGCGGGGGCGGCCGTTCAGGTGCAGTTCTCGCGGGTCGGTGCGCCGGCCCCGGATGCGGACTGGCCGCACGTGTTCCGGCTGGCCGCCGGCGAAACGGCCGAAACGGCCTGGCCGCGCATCGCGCGCGCGGCTGCCGATCTGATCGAGGAACGCTGGAAATCGGAAGTCCTCGTGCAAGGCAGCGACGTCGTGCTGCTGCGCACGACGATCCCGGTAAGCGATCTTTCCGAATGGGTCGCAATGCGCCGCCGGCTGGCGGAAGTGGCCAGCGTGCGCCGGCTGGATATCCTGGTCCTGGGACGCGGCGGAGCTATCGTCGATATCCAGCATGAGGGCGGCACGGAGGCGCTTCGCACCGCGCTGGCACAGCGCGATCTGGCGCTCGAGGAAGAAGAGGGCGGCTGGCGACTGCAACTCGTCGAACGCGGCGGCAAGCGCCCGTGATAAACGTCCCGAACTTCCTCTCCTTCGCTCGCCTGCTCGCGGTTCCGGTCGCGGTGTGGCTGATGCTCGGCGCGCATTTCGAGGCGGCGTTCTGGCTGTTCATCGCGGCCGGCGCCACCGACGCGCTCGACGGGTTCCTTGCCAAGCGTTTCGGATGGGAAACCGAACTCGGCTCCTATCTCGACCCGCTGGCGGACAAGGCGCTGCTCGTTTCGGTCTTTCTCGTTCTCGGCTGGACCGGGCACATCCCGGCATGGTTGGCGATCATGGTCATCTTCCGCGACCTGCTGATCGTCGGCGGGGCGCTCGTCGTCGTGGCGATCACCGGCAGTTTCAAGTCCGATCCGATGTGGATCAGCAAGCTCAACACGACGCTCCAGATTCTGCTCGCCGCCGCCGTGCTTGCCGAACTCGGCGTCGGATTCGAGTTCGAGCGCTGGCGCTGGCTGCTCGTCGACGTCACCGCGGTGACGACGCTCGCGTCCGGCCTTGCCTATCTTGTCCGCTGGACAAGGCGGCTTTCCGAGGAAGAGGATGCCGCATGACCGATCCGGAAGCCAAACGCCCCTTCCTGTGGAACCATCCCGTCGCGTGGGTGACAATCGTCGCGGGCTTCGGCGTGGTGATATATGCGCTCAGTGGCGTGCTGCTGCCCTTCGTCGTGGCGGCGGCGATCGCCTACCTGATCGATCCGCTCGTCGATCGGATCGTGCGCATCGGCATCCCGCGCGTGGGCGCTGCCGCCATCGTGACGATCTCGTTCTTCGCGGTCTCGACGACGATCGTGGTGCTGCTTGCACCCGTCCTCCAGCACCAGCTCGTCGGTCTCGGCGACAGGCTCGCGGTCGTCTCGCGCCAGTTGTTCGAACTGGCCAGACCCTATCTCAATGACATTTTCGAACATGTGGGTGCGGTCGATGTGCAGCAGCTGAGCGGGGCGGGCGATGCGGTCCGAACGGCCTTGGGCTGGATCGCGCGCGCGCTCGGCGGCGTGCTCAGCGGCGGGCTCGCGATCGTCAACATGTTCGCGCTGGTCTTCATCACTCCGGTTGTCGTGTTCTACCTCGTGCGCGACTGGACGCTGGTCCAGTCCAAGATCGACAGCTGGCTGCCACGCCGCCATGCCGATACGATCCGGGGCCTGCTCAGCGAGATCGACGCACGGCTCGCCGGGTTCCTGCGCGGACAGGCGCTGGTATGCCTCTTCCTGGCAGCCTTCTATGCGGCAGGGCTGACGCTGGTCGATCTCAGCTACGGGCTTCTCGTCGGGATCCTGACCGGCGTGCTCAGTTTCATCCCCTATGTCGGCGTCTTCGTCGGCATGGCGACCGGCATGTCGATCGCGGTATTCCAGTTCGCATCGTGGATCGATGTCGGCTTCGTGCTGGCGGTTTTCCTGCTGGGGCAGTTTCTCGAAGGCAATTTCATCACGCCGAAGCTTGTCGGCGACCGGGTCGGCCTGCATCCGGTCTGGATGATGCTGTCGATCTTCGCGGGTGGCGCGCTGTTTGGCTTCGTCGGCGTGCTGATCGCGATCCCGGTTGCGGCGGCGCTCGGCGTACTGCTGCGCTTCGCGATGAAGCGCTACATGGAAAGCTCCCTCTATCTGGGGAGCGATCCGCCGTGAGCGGCGGACAGCTCGTTCTCGAATTCCCGCATCGACCGGCGCTCGAGCGCGAGGATTTCCTCGTCGCTCCGGCGAACGCCGACGCCGTTGCCTGGATCGACGCATGGCCGAATTGGTCGGCGCCAGCACTCTTCGTCCACGGCCCGGCAGGAAGCGGAAAGACCCACCTTGCGCAAACGTGGAGGCTTCGCGCGCAGGCGCGCGAACTGCGTACGGTCGAGATCGAAACCGCATCGTTGCCCGAGCGGATCGCCGCTGCCCCGGCGTTCGTGATCGAGGACGTCGACCGCAATCCGCCGGATGCGCGCGCCTGGTTCCACCTGCTGAACCTGCTCGCCGAGCGCAGCCAGTGGGCGCTGTTCACCGCGCGCGAGGCGCCGGCGCGCTGGCAGAGCGGATTGCCGGATCTGGACTCGCGCCTGCGGGCCTTGCCGGCGGTCGGCATCGCCGCACCCGACGAACAGCTTGTCGAGGCGGTCCTCGTCAAACAGCTCGCTGATCGCCAATTGCGCGTACCGCCCGACACGGTGCGCTACGTCGCGACGCGCCTCGAAAGATCGCTCGCCGCGGTCGGGCGCATTGCGGCGGCACTCGACGCGGCGGCACTCGCCGCGAAACGGCCATTGACAATTCCCCTCGCGCGCGACGTCCTGCGCGCCGAGGGTCTTGAAACCTGAAAACGAAAGCACGGGAGTCGCCGACAATGGACATGGGAATCAAAGGTCGCACCGCGATCGTATGCGCCGGATCCAAGGGGCTCGGAAAGGGATGCGCCGAAGCGCTCGCGGCCGAGGGCGTCAATCTCGTGATCAACGCGCGCGGCGTCGAGGCACTGGAGGCGACAGCCGCCGAATTGCGCAAACGCTTCTCGGTGAAGGTGACCGCCGTCGCCTGCGACGTGACGACGGCCGACGGGCGCGCGAAGCTTCTCGCCGCCTGCCCGGACCCGGACATCCTCGTCAACAATGCCGGCGGCCCGCCGCCCGGCGACTTCCGCGAGTGGGACGAGAAGATGTGGCATTCGGCCGTCGAGGCCAACATGATCACGCCGATCATGCTGATCAAGGCGACGGTCGACAGCATGATCGCCCGCAAGTTCGGGCGCATCGTCAACATCACGTCGGCGGCCGTGAAGAACCCGATCCCGAATCTCGGTCTGTCGAACGGCGCGCGCGCCGGCCTGACGGGCTTCGTGGCCGGCCTGTCGCGGCAGGTCGCCAAGCACAACGTGACGATCAACGCCCTGCTGCCGGGTCCGTTCGAGACTGACCGCCTGCGGGCAAACCTCGCCATCGGGGCGAAGGCTGCGGGCAAGCCCCTCGAAGAGATCGCCGATGCCCGGCGCAAGGCCAACCCGGCCGAGCGCTTCGGAACATCCGAGGAGTTCGGTGCTGCCTGCGCGTTCTTGTGCAGCGCACACGCGGGATACATCGTGGGGCAGAACATCGTGCTCGACGGCGGCGCATTCAACGGGACGATGTGAGCGAAGATATCCGGCAGGACTTCCGCCAAAGCCCTTGAAATAGCTTCTGAATGATAGGTCTGGATTGCTGTCATTAAACGGCAACAGATCGTCGCTTGCAGCACTTGCCGGGCCCTGTCTAACCTCCGCCGTCCGCTGCGGCTGACCTCGTCTTCCGACGAGGCTCGGTTGCGGGCGGTCGCGGCAGGTCAGGCGGGTCGGCACGATGGACAGGCAGGACGAAAAGGCGGAAATCGAGCTGAAGCTCGCCGTTCCGTCCGAAGCCCTGACCAGGCTCGCCCGCGATCCGCGGCTTAGGGCGCTGGTAAGCGGCGGCGGCACGCGCAAGCATCTCAGGACCACCTATTTCGATACTCCGGACCGGCGCCTGCTGTCGGCCGAGCTGGCCTTGCGCGTGCGGCGCGACGGGCGGCGACGCATCCAGACGCTCAAGACTGCAGGGCATCCCACGCTCGGCCTGCTCGCGCGCGGCGAATGGGAGCGCGAGATCGTCGGCGAGCGACCGGTGCTCGACGACGCGTGGCTCGCCGAGATCGGCGACAAGGATGCGCGCAAGCTGCTGGCAAAGTCGAAGGTCCGCGCACGGCTGGCGCCGATGTTCTCGACGGATTTCCGCCGCCACTCCTGGCGCATCCGCCGTGCGGGAAGCGTCATCGAGATCGCGATCGACAGGGGAACGATCGAAGGGCCGGAGGGGCTTTCCCCGATTTCAGAAGTCGAACTCGAGCTCAAATCCGGAGATCCGAACGAGCTTTACTGGCTTGCGCGCGAGATCGTCGGGATCGTGCCGGCGGTGGTGGAATCGCGCAGCAAGGCCGAGCGCGGCTATGCGCTGTTGCTGCCGGCCCGCGGTGCAGTGCGTGCCGCGTCGGTCGGCATCGACAAGGACGCGACGGTCGAAAGCGCCTTTCGCGAAGTCGGCCGGACGTGCCTTGCACATGCGCGAGCCAACGAATCCCTCGTGCGCAGCAAGCCGTCGGTCGAAGGCGTGCACCAGCTGCGCGTGGCGCTGCGTCGCATGCGTTCGGCGCTGGCCGCGTTCCGCGACGTGCTGCCGGTTCCCGAACGCCGCTCGAAGGCGGCCGACCTGCGCTGGGTCGCGTCGAGCTGCGGTGCCGCACGCGACTGGGACGTGTTCCGCAACCAGCTTCTGAAGCCGCTGAGCCGCCATCTCGAGGACGAGCCGGCACTTGCCCGCGTGACGCGCGCCGCCGAAGCGGCCCGCCGGCGCGCATACCGCGACGTCCAGTCGATGCTCGGAACGCCGCGCCTTACCCATGCGCTGCTCGACGTCGAGGCGTGGTGGGAGAATGGCGGATGGGCGGAAGGCATGGGCGAGTGGCGCAACGCGCCGGTACGCGAGTTCGCGCGCGTCGTGTTGCGCCGTCTTCACCGCCATGTCGCGAAGCTCGGCAAGGACATCGCCCGGCTTCCGGAGGCGGAGCTCCACGAACTTCGCATCCGCTGCAAGAAGCTGCGTTACGCGGCCGAATTCTTCCGCGGAGCGTTTGGCCGCAAGCCAGCGGCGACCTATCTTGCGGCGCTCGCTGAAGTGCAGGAGCATTTGGGCGCGCTGAACGACGCGGTCGTGGCGAAGTCGCTGCTGGCCGAACTCGGGAAGGAGTCCGCCGGACTGCCGCCCGAACTGCTCGCTCGGGCCGAAGGCATCGTCACGGGCTGGATCGCGGCGCGCGTGCGCAGCGATCTCGGGCAGCTTCCCGAGCTCTGGCGGCGATTCGAAGGGCAACGGCCCTTCTGGAAATAGCCGGTCTGCCGTAACCTTCTGGTGAATCTTGCGAATCGTCCGATGGCGACGCCCATGCGGCGCCGCGGACGGGCTTTGCTATACTGGGATCCTAGGCTCAGGAGTGTTTCGATGCGACCACTTGCACTGATGATCGTTGCGGCGGCCGTCTCGTTCGCCGCCGGGCATCTGGCGTTCGCGCAAGGCACCGATGCCGAAGCGACCGTCATCCAGCGCGATATCGATTTCGAGCCGAAAGAAGTGCGCATCCGGGTTGGCGGGCAGGTGTTTTTCGTCAACGAGGACCGGTTCGGTCACAATGTCTATTCCGAAACGGCCGGCGGCGAGTTCGACGTGGGCCGGCAGGGGCCGAACTCGAAGATCGGCGTGCCGTTCCGGCGTGCGGGGACCTTCGCGGTACTGTGCCGCATCCATCCCCGCATGGCCATGCAGGTCGTCGTCCAGTAATCCGGTCGCGGGAGAGGGTATCGCTTGTCGATCCGCGCCAAGCTCATCGCCGCCTTCCTTTTCGCGCTGCTCGCGGCATCCGCGCTGGGCTTCACGGCCTACGTGGCGTCGCGGATGCTGGGCGCGCTGACCGTCCAGATGTTCGACGGGCCGCTGCAGACGATCAACTTCGCCCGCCTCGCACAGACCGATTTCGCCGTGATCGAACGCACCGACCGCGAGGCCGGCGACGCGATCGGCATGGACGGCATGTCCAGGCTCTACAAGCTGGTCGACGACTTCCTGAAGGATCTCGACGTCGCGGCCGAGCGCGGCAAGTCCGAAGACATCACGACCCTCGCCGCCGACATCCGGGCCAATGTCGACAAATGGCGCAAAGCCGCGGCGCAGGCACGGACTGGCGACGCGACGGCCGCTCGCGAGCGGACCGAGCTGGGTGTGCGCATCCGGCAGGATCTCGAGGTCCTGACCCAGATCGCCGCCGACAACGGGTACGTGTTCCGCGAGGACGCCGGCGAAACGATCGAGGCGACGCGCAACGTGCTCGTCGCCGTCATCGTGCTGGCCGCGATCGTGCTGCTCGTCGTCGGTGTGCTGCTCGTACGCAACATCGTGCTTCCGCTCGACAGCCTCAATCGCAAGATGCGCAAGATCGCGCGCGGGGACGAGGACGTCCATATCCGCTATCTCGAGCGGCGCGACGAGCTTGGCGACACCGCCCGCGCGATGTCGGTGTTCAAACAGGCCATGGGCGACATCAAGGAGGCGCGCGACCGCGCCGAACTGGCGACCAAGGCGAAATCCGAATTCCTCGCGATGATGAGCCACGAGATCCGCACGCCGATGAACGGAATCATCGGCATGTCGCGCCTGCTGCTGCAGTCCGATCTGGACGGCGAGCAGCGCGACAACGCGCGCATCGTGCTGGAAAGCGGCCAGTCGCTGCTCCAGATCCTCAATGACATCCTCGACTATTCGAAGCTCGAGGCCGGAAAGCTCGACGTCGAAAGCATCGATTTCGATCCGCGCAACGCGATCGAGGATGCCGTGGCACTGATGGCCTCGAAGGCGGGCGAGAAGGGGATCACGCTCGCCGCGGAGATCGATCCGGCGCTGCCGACCTATCTGCGCGGGGATCCCGGACGCTTGCGGCAGGTCCTGCTCAACCTGATCGGCAACTCGGTCAAGTTTACCGAGAAGGGCGGCGTCACGGTCGCGGTCCGCAGCATGCCCTCGCAGAGCGCCGACGTGGCGCATGTCCGCGTGGGCATCCGCGATACCGGCATCGGGATTTCCAAGGAGGCGCAGGCCAAGCTCTTCGGCAGCTTCGTGCAGGCGGACTCGTCGATCTCGCGCCGCTTCGGCGGGACGGGACTTGGCCTTGCGATCAGCCGCCGGCTCGTCCAGGCGATGGGCGGGGAGATCGGCGTGGAAAGCGAACTCGGCAAGGGCTCGGAGTTCCATTTCGAACTGGCGTTGCCCGTCGGAATTGCACCGCGCGGCGAGACGCAGACGGGGCTGCAACATACGGCGCGCCCGCTGCGGATACTGCTCGCCGAAGACAATATCGTGAACCAGAAGGTCGCGACGGGTCTGCTCAAGATGGCGGGCCACACGATCGAGATCGCGAACAACGGACGAGAGGCAATTGCAGCCGTCGAGGCACGCGAGCACGACGTGATCCTGATGGACATGCACATGCCGGAGATGGACGGGATCGAGGCGACGAAGGCGATCCGCGCGCTTGCGCCGCCGAAGGGCACGATCTGGATCGTCGCGGCGACGGCAGGCGCCATGCAGGCAGACATCGACCGGTGCATGGCGGCCGGTATGAACGACTACATCGCCAAGCCGATCGTGCCCGACGAGCTTGCCCGGGCGCTGGCGCGCGCCGACGGCGGATCCGTCGAGACGCCTGGCGGCGACGAAGCGCCATCGATCCAGGATCGTCTTTCGGCGAGCGACGCCGTGATCGACGAGGGCGTGCTGGGTGAACTGGAGAGCCAGATGGGCCGCGAGATCGTCGCCTCGCTCGTAGACGACTTTGCCGAGAACGCACAGCATCTTATCGGCGAGATTGCCCGCGCACGCGCAGCGGACGACGGTGTGACATGGACACGCGCCGCCCACAGCCTCAAGAGTTCAGCTGCAAACATGGGGCTTGCCCGCGCGTTCGAGGCCGCCCGGAAGATCGAGCAAGCGGGCGAGACGGAGGATTTCGTGACCGCGGGACCGGTGTCCGATACCCTGCCCGGACTCGTCGAGGAGGCCGTCGCGGCATTGAAGGCGCGCTACGCCGATATCGCCGCGGCAGCCGACTGAACGAAGGAAGCGGAGTGGGACGATGAATCCAGCACAGACGATGGATCAGGCATTCACCAATCTTTCCGTGCTGCTCGTCGAAGACGACGCGTTCGCGATCAAGATTGCGCAGACGGTGCTGAAGCAGCTCAAGATCCCCTATGTGGCGCTGGCCAAGGACGGCGCCGAAGCGCTCGATACGCTCAATGCCGGCATGCAGAAATACGACCTGATCATCTCGGACTGGAACATGCCTGAGATGACCGGTTTGCAGCTCCTGAAGGCGGTGCGCCAGAAATGGCCGACGATGCCGTTCATCATGCTGACGGGACGGGCAAGCCCGGAATTCGTCGTCCAGGCGCGCGACAACGGCGTCGATGCGTATGTCGTCAAGCCGTTCTCGCCGGCGCAACTGGCGCAGAAGATCCAGGCCGTACTCGCCGCGAAGGCGCAAAAGTGAGCGACGCCGAATTCATGCGGCGTGCGATCGCGCTGGCAGACGAGCGGATGCGGGCGGGCGAGGGTGGTCCGTTCGGTGCCGTGATCGCCAAGGACGGCCGCATCGTCGGCGAAGGCTGGAACCGCGTGATCGGCACATCCGATCCAACGGCGCATGCCGAGATCGTCGCGATCCGCGACGCGTGCGCGCGGCTGGGTACGTTCGATCTTTCCGGGGCGACGATCTACACGAGCTGCGAACCGTGCCCGATGTGCCTTGGCGGCATCCTGTGGGCCCGTCTCGACCGGATGTGCTATGCGGCCGATCGTGCCGACGCCGCCGAGATCGGGTTCGACGACGACGCGTTCTATGTCGAGGTGGCCAAGCCCATCGACGCGCGCGCCCTTCCGGCGACGCGCATCCTCGCGGACGAGGCGCGCGCGGTCTTTGCGGCCTGGTTCGCCAAGCCCGATCGTGTCGAGTACTAGGCGACTTCGGATCGCGCGATGACTCCGATCCGGGCCTATGCGGCGTTCGCGCTCGCCGCCGCATATTTCGGGCACGAGTTCGTCCAGCGCGTCTCGACGTCTGTCATCGTCGCCGACCTGATGGCGGAGTTCGCTGTCGGTGGTGCGGTTCTCGGAAGCATGTCCGCGTTCTATTTCTACGCCTATGCGGGCATGCAGATTCCCGTGGGTGTGCTTATCGACCGTTTCGGCCCGCGCCGCCTCATGAGTTTCGCGGCCGGCATCTCGGCACTTGGCGCGCTGCTGTTCGCTTTGTCGCCGTCGATCGAATACGCCTATGCGGGGCGCGCGCTGATCGGCCTCGGTGCGTCGTTCTCGTGGATCGGTGTGATGACGGTCGTGACACTCTGGTTGCCGCCGGCCGCTTTTTCCGGAATGGCCGGGCTCGGGCAGGGGATCGGCATGCTCGGCGCCGTGTTCGGGCAGGCGCCGCTGGCTCTGCTCGTCGGGGAGTTCGGCTGGCGCGCGACGGTCGGCGGCCTCGCGGCGGTCGGGGCGACGATCTCGCTGTCGCTGTTCCTGACGATCCCGGATGTCGCGCCGAAGCCGGCCCAGGTCCGCTCCCGCATCGCGCAAGGCTTGCGCGTCGCAGCGTCGAACCGGGAGACATGGCTCAACGCGGTCTATGGCTTGTCGATGACGGGTACGATGCTCGCCTTCGCCGGACTTTGGGCCGTGCCTTGGCTCGTCACCGTCCATGGTTTGGAGCGGGCCTCGGCGGCCGCGCTGTCGTCGACGATGTTCATCGGGTGGGCCGTCGGGTCGCCGTTGATCGGTTGGCTGTCCGACCGCGCCAGCCGCCGCAAGGTGTTCCAGGTCGGTTCCGGCGGCGCGATGGTCTTGTCGCTGCTTGCGATCCTGTACATTCCCGGGATGCCGGCACCTGTCATGGCGCTGCTGATGTTCGTCAACGGCGTGTGCGCGTCCGGAATGATCCTTGCCTACGGTGCCGCCCGTTCCCATAGCCCGCCGGAGGCGAGCGGGGCCACATACGGGCTCGTCAATACGGGCGTGGTGGGGTCGGGCGCCATCTTCCAGCCGCTGCTGGGGCTGCTGCTCGACTTCAACTGGGATGGTGCGATGCGAGCCGGTGCCCGTGTCTATTCCGCCGACGCATACGATGCGGCATTCGCGGTGCTGCCATGCGTTGCCGCCATCGGAACACTCGCTGCGGCCCTGACGCGCGAAAAGCCGTCGGCCTGATCCCGCCAGACGGATCAAGACCCTACACAAAGCAGGTCCATGCGGGCTATTTTGCCATGCAACAGCCGCCAACGAGGAAGCCCCCAGTCATGTCCGACAAGCCGATCGACAAGTCGAAACTGCCCAGCCGCCATACGACGGTGGGGCCGACCAGTGCCGCGCATCGCTCGATGCTCTACGCGATGGGCCTGTCGAAGGAGCAGATCGCCCAGCCGCTCGTCGGCGTTGTCACGACCTGGAACGAGGCCGCCCCCTGCAACATCACGCTGTCGCGCCAGGCGCAGGCCGCCAAGAAGGGCGTGGCCGCGGCCGGCGGCACCCCGCGCGAATTCACCACGATCACCGTGACCGACGGAATCGCGATGGGCCATGCGGGCATGCACAGTTCGCTCGTCAGCCGCGAAGTGATCGCGGACTCGGTGGAGCTGACGGTTCGCGGGCACTGCTACGACGCGCTGATCGGCATCGCCGGGTGCGACAAGTCGTTGCCCGGCCTGATGATGTCGATGCTGCGCCTCAACGTGCCGTCGATCTTCATCTATGGCGGCACGATCCTGCCCGGCAAATTCAAGGGCCGCGACGTGACCATCGTCGACGTGTTCGAGGGCGTGGGTGCGAACGCCGCCGGCAAGATGAGCGATGCGGATCTCGAACTGCTCGAGCAGACCGCCCTGCCGACCGGCGGGTCGTGCGGCGGCCAGTTCACGGCCAACACGATGGCGTGCGTTTCCGAAGCCATTGGCCTTGCCCTGCCGGGTTCGGCGGGCACGCCTGCCCCCTATGAAAGCCGCGACCGTTGGTGCGTGGAGTCCGGCGAGCAGATCGTCGAGCTCATTCGGCGCAACATCCGGCCGCGCGACATCGTGACCCTCCGGTCGCTCGAGAACGCGGCACGCGTCGTTGCGGCGACGGGTGGCTCGACGAATGCGGGCCTGCATCTGCCGGCCATGGCGCACGAGGCGGGGATCAAGTTCGACCTCGCCGACGTGGCCGAGATCATGCGCTCGACCCCCTACATCGCCGACCTGATGCCCGGCGGGAAGTACACGGCGGTCGATCTCTATTCTGTCGGCGGCGTGCCCGTCGTGATGAAGGAAATGCTCGACGCCGGCATCCTGCACGGCGACTGCCTGACCGTGACCGGCAAGACCATCGCCGAGAACCTGAAGGACGTGAAGTTCCCCGAGAACCAGAAGGTGATCTATCGCGTCGCGTCGCCGATCACGAAAACCGGCGGCGTCGTCGGCCTCAAGGGCAATCTCGCTCCGGAGGGCGCGATCGTGAAGGTGGCGGGCATGAAGAAGCAGGTGTTCCGCGGACCCGCGCGCGTGTTCGAGCGCGAGAACGAGGCGCTGGCTGCCGTCCTCAAGCGCGAGATCAAGGATGGCGACGTCATGGTCATCCGCAACGAAGGGCCGAAGGGCGGCCCGGGCATGCGCGAGATGCTGTCGACGACCGCGGCCCTCTACGGCTGGGGCAAGGGCGACGAGATCGCGCTGATCACCGATGGCCGCTTTTCCGGCGGTACGCGCGGCTTCTGCGTGGGCCATGTCAGTCCCGAGGCGGCCCTCGGCGGGCCGATCGGCCTCGTCAAGGACGGCGATATCATCTCGATCGACGCCGTGAAGGGCACGCTCTCGCTCGAAGTCGACGATGCCGAACTCGCCAAGCGCAAGGCGGCATGGAAGCCGCGTGCGCACGACTTCCAGTCGGGCACGTTGTGGAAGTATTCGCAGACCGTCGGGACTGCTGCGTTCGGTGCGGTCACGCATCCGGGCGGGGCCATGGAAACCAAGAGCTACGCGGACAGCTGATGGCACGCATCGCAGTCGGAACCTTCCAGCACGAAACCAACACCTTCGCCCCTTCGAAAGCCGACCGGACCGCCTTCGAGCGCGGCGGCGGATGGCCTTCGATGGTGCGGGGGGCGGCGATTCCACCGGCCTTCGCGGGCATGAACGTGCCGATCGCGGGCTTCATCGCCGCCGCGACGGCAGCGGGCCACTCGCTGATCCCGCTGATCTGCGCCAACGCGACCCCGTCGGCCGAGGTCTCGGACGAGATCTTCGAGATCGTCATGGACGCGATGTGCACGGACCTCGCCAAGGCTCTGCCGGTCGATGCGGTCTATCTCGACCTGCACGGCGCCATGGTCACCGACAGCCTTGAGGACGGCGAGGGCGAGATCGTCGCGCGTGTGCGCAAGATCGTCGGCCCGCGCGTGCCCGTCGTCGTTTCGCTGGACCTGCATGCCAACGTTACCCGCGCGATGATCGACCTTGTCGACGCGTGCGTGGCCTACCGCACCTATCCGCATGTCGACATGGCCGAGACGGGCGGGCGCGCATTCGGTCTGCTCGACCGGTTGCTGAAGTCGGGCAGCCGGCTTGCCGGCGCGTTCCGCCAGATGCCGTACATCATCCCGATCACCGCGCAGTGCACGCTGATCGAGCCGGGCGTGGGTCTCTATCGCCGGCTTGCCGAAATCGAGACGCGTACCGGCGTCGTGCTGTCGTACTGCACGGGTTTTCCGGCCGCCGACATCCGCGACTGCGCGCCGTCAGTTTTCGGCTACGGGCCCGACAAGGCCGGGATCGAGGCCGCCGTTGGCGAACTTGCCCGTGCTGTCGAGGATGCCGAGCGCGACTATGTCGCCGAACTCTACACGCCGGAAGAAGCGATCAAGCGCGCTGTGACGCGTGGCGGCCGGAACGGCAAGCCGGTCGTGCTCGCCGACACGCAGGACAACCCGGGTGCGGGCGGCAACGGCGACACGACGGGGCTTCTTGCCGCGATGCTGCGCCTGCGTCCTGAAGGTGCTGTTCTCGGTATGCTGATCGATCCGGCTTCCGCGAAATTCGCGCACGAGGTCGGTGTCGGCAATACGGCCGAATTCCGCATGGGTGCGATTTCCGGCTGGCCAGGCGTCGAGCCGATCGTCGGACCGTTCAAGGTGCTTCGCACTGGCGATGGCCAGTTTCTGTGTACTGGTCCGTTTTACGGCGGAAGCCGGATGAAGCTCGGGCCGATGGCGCTCGTCGAGGCCAACGGCGTGCGCGTCGTGCTCTCGTCGCACAAGGTCCAGACAGCCGACCAGGAAATGTTCCGGCATCTTGGGGTCGAACCGATCCGCGAGCGGATTGTCGCGGTAAAGAGTTCGGTCCATTTCCGTGCCGACTTCCAGCCGATCGCGGAAGAGGTGCTCGTCGTCGCCACGCCGGGGCCGAACCCTGCAGATCCGGCTGCATTGACGTGGAAACGCCTGCGACCCGGCATCAGACTCCGCCCGCATGGGCCCGTCTTCAAGGGAGCGGCCGCTTGATCCGTGCGAGCTTGTATGCCGCGTGCCTGCTGCTGCTCGCGGCGGTTCCATTGCAGGCCCAGCCGGCCGATCGGCACGAGGGATACTACTATCCGCAGCCGTCGAGCCAGGAGACCTATGTCGCCCGCGCGAAGGTGATGATCGATGCCACGCGCGACAAGCGGCTCGATTTCGTCAACGGTCTCACGTCGTCGCAACTCGCCGCACCTTATGCGCCTGCCTATGTCGTGTTCGCGAAAGGTGACCGGGCCGATCGGCTGATCGTTGTCTCGCTGGTACCGGGCCAGATCGATACGGTATTCCGGGCGCGCGCCCTGCTTGCACAACTGACGGCAGTGGCCCGCGGGACCCCCCTGCTGCAGGATTATGGGGTCGACAATTTATTTACCTTTCTGGATGTATTGAAGCTCATGGGCTTCACGCGCGTCACATTGAGCGACGGCGACAAGTTCGCCCACCAGATTGCGATCCGCTAGAACGGATCGCCCGGAGGACGGGAAGATGGATGGCAAGGACGGGCAGCTTTCGGAATCCCGCATGTTGGCGAATGTCGCGACCGAGGCCGGCTCGCTCGGAATCGAGATTGCCGATGTTGCCGGGTATATCGACGAACTGACCGGCAATCTCAAATCTCAGGTCGGTCATTTCGGCGCTGTGCGCAGTGCCACCGAGGAGCTGGCGAAGGCAAACGCCGCCGTCGCGGCTGCGGCGGGCGAAGTCGGCGAGAATTCGGCGCGCGTGCTGCAGGAGATGGACGGTTCCCGCAGGCAGGTGGACGGCGCGATCGCCGACATCGCAGCACTGGTCGAGACGACACGCGGCTTCGCGACCGAACTTTCCGGCCTGCGCACCGCCCTCGACCAGATCGGCCGGGTGGCGAAGGGCATCGACGCGATCGCCCGCCAGACCAATCTGCTGGCGCTCAATGCGACCATCGAAGCGGCGCGCGCCGGCGAAGCCGGAAAGGGATTTGCCGTGGTCGCTGGCGAAGTGAAGGCGCTTGCCCGCCAGACGGCCGAAGCGACGTCGGAGATCGATTCGACGCTCAAAGCGCTGACCGACAAGGCGGGCCGGCTCATCGGGCAATCCGAATCCTCGATCAAACGCGCGCAGTCCGCCGAGCAGGGGGCTGCTTCGATCGGCCAGGTCATGGCATCCATCGGGTCGCACATGTCCGGCGTCTCTACGCAGGTCAGCCAGATCAGCGACGCGGTCGGCGAGATCGACCAGCGCTCGATGAAGGTGACGGAGTCGATCCGGGAGATGACGGCGGGAGTCGAGGGCTCGACTAAGGCGCTCGACAGCACGCGCGAACGCGTCGACAGGCTCGTGGCGATGGGTGAGCGCCTGATCGCGGTCACGGCCGCATCCGGCCTCGAAACCGTCGACACGCCGTTCATCAAGGCGGCACAGGAAACGGCCGCGAAACTTGCTGCAGCGCTCGAAGCGGCGGTCAAGGCGGGCGAGCTGTCGATGTCCGACCTGTTCGACGACAAGTACGCGCCGATCCAGGGCACGAACCCGCAGCAGATGCGCACGCGCTTCGTCGATACGACCGATCGGCACTTCCCGGCCATCCAGGAGCCGATGCTGGGGCTCGATCCGCGCGTCGTCTTCTGCGCCGCGGTCGACCGCAACGGCTACCTGCCGACGCACAACGCGAAATTCTCGAAGCCGCAGGGCAGCGACGTGGCGTGGAACACGGCGAACTCGCGCAACCGGCGCATTTTCGCCGACCGGGTCGGGCTTTCTGCAGGCCGCAGCGAGCAGGCGTTCCTCGTGCAGACCTACCGGCGCGACATGGGCGGCGGGCAGTACGCGCTGATGAAGGACGTTTCGGCGCCGATCACCGTCGGCGGCCGCCACTGGGGCGGCCTGCGGCTCGCCTACAAGATCTAGGCGGCGCGGATCTCGACGAAGGCGGGCGTGTGGTCCGACGGCTTTTCCCAGCCGCGCGGCGAACGGTCCACGCCCGCGTCGACAAGCCTGTCGGCCGCTTGCGGCGACAGCAGCAGATGGTCGATCCGCAGGCCATGGTCGTGCGTGAACCGGTCGCGGAAATAGTCCCAGTAAGTGAACAGGCGGGCCGTCGGATGGCGCTGGCGCAGCGCGTCGGTCCAGCCCTGATGGACCAGTTCACGCCACGCGGCGCGCGACTGCGGCTGGACGAGCGCGTCGCCCGCCATCGCCTTTTCGTCCCAGAGATCGGCGCCGGTCGGGCAGACATTATAGTCGCCGCCGAGCACGGTCGGCATTTCGAGGGCAAGAAGGCCATGCGCGTGGGCGGCCAGCCGCTTCATCCAGGCGAGCTTGTAGTCGAACTTCGGACCGGGCTGCGGATTGCCGTTCGGCAGATAGATCGACGCGACGCGCACGCCGTCGACGGTCGCTTCGATATAGCGCGCCTGCTCGTCGGACGGATCGCCGGGCAGGCCGCGCACGACATCCTCGATCGGGCTTTTGGCGAGGATCGCGACACCGTTGTAGGTTTTCTGACCGTGCGTCGCGATGTTGTAGCCAAGCGTTTCGATCTCCATGGCCGGGAACTCGGCGTCGATGCACTTGAGTTCCTGGAGGAGGGCGACGTCGGGCGATGCCTGCTTGAGCCAAGCGACCAGATGCGGCGCGCGCGCGCGCACCGAATTGACGTTCCAGGTCGCGATCTTCAAAGGAGGGGCTCTAGACCGAGAACGAGTTGCCGCAGCCGCACGAGGTCTTGGCGATCGGGTTCTTGATCTGGAACGACGCGCCGATCATGTCCTCGACATAGTCGATCTGCGAACCGCCGAGCAGTTCGAGCGACGTCTCGTCGATCACCACCGTGGCGCCGTCGCGCTCGACGACCAGGTCGCCCTGCGCCGTCGAATCGTCGAACGTGAAGCCGTACTGGAAGCCCGAGCAGCCGCCGCCGGACACGGATATGCGCAGCATCATGCCCTTGTGCTCCTCCTGCGAAAGGATGAACGCGATGCGCTTGGCCGCCGATTCCGTCACGTTGACGGTCTTCGGCGTATCGGCGAGGGCGGTGTCGGTCATGGGCAACTCCTGATCGTCCCCAACAGTTAAGAATTGTTCCCGCGATGTCAATGGAAGGATGCGAACGAACGCAAAACATCCCCTGGCCGGGCATGGGGATTCGACATTGCGGGGGCGGGTGCCCGACGTTAGCTTGCCCGGGCCATGCAAGGGGTTCTCCCAGCCGAGTCGAATTCGCGTGCCTCGCCGCCGGACCGGAGCCAGCGGGCGGTTTTCGCATCCTTTCCGGAGCTTAGCCGGGGTCGCCGCGTGCCCGAGCCGGATAGCGCGTTGCGTACCGCCTTCCAGCGCGACCGCGATCGGGTGATCCATTCGACGGCCTTCCGGCGACTCAAGCACAAGACGCAGGTCTTCGTTGCGCACGAGAGCGATCATTTCCGCACGCGCCTGACCCATTCGCTCGAGGTGGCGCAGATCGCCCGCACGCTCGCCCGCACGCTCGGGCTGGACGAGGACCTGACCGAATGCGTGGCGCTTGCCCACGATCTCGGCCACACCTGTTTCGGCCATGCGGGCGAGGAGGCGCTGCACGCCGCCATGGCGCCCTATGGCGGGTTCGACCACAACGCGCAGACGCTGCGCGTTCTGACGAAGCTCGAATGCCGGCATGTCGGCTTCGACGGCCTGAACCTGACCTGGGAAAGCCTCGAAGGTGTCGTCAAGCACAACGGGCCGCTGCTTGCGCCGCTGCCGGCGGCGGTCGCCGAATACGTCGCCGGCCACGATCTCGAACTCGACACGTTTCCCGGCGCCGAGGCGCAGGTCGCGGCACTTGCCGACGATATCGCCTACAACGCGCACGATCTCGACGACGGGCTGCGCGCCGGGCTTTTCGGACTGGACGATCTCGACGGCCTGCCGCTCGTCGGTCCGACCTGTGCGGCGATCCGCGCCCAGCATCCGGGCATCGAGCCCGCGCGCCTTGCCGGCGAACTTGTCCGCCGCCTGGTTGGTGCCATGGTCGGCGATGCGCTCGGCGAAACGCGGGTGCGCATCGCCGAGGCCCATCCGGCATCGGCCGAAGCCGTCCGGCATCTCGACCATCCGGTCGTCGCCTTTTCCGTTCCGTTCGGTCATCAAATGGCCGCGATCAAGGGGTTTCTTTTCGAACGCATGTACAGACATCCGACCGTCAACACGATGACCGCCAGGGCCCGCAACGTCGTGCGCGCCCTGTTCGACCGATACATGTCCGATCCGGTCCAGCTTCCGGCCCAGTGGCAGGCGCGCGCCGACATGCGCGACCGCCAGCGCCACGCGCGCGCCGTCGCGGATTACATCGCCGGCATGACCGACAATTTCGCTCTCAAGGAACACGAGCGCCTGGTCGGAGCTGCGGCATGAACATCTTCGCCGAATTCCACGCGGCACTCGGCGTGGCCCTCGAAGCGCTGGTCGCCGAAGGCAAGCTTCCGCCGGGGCTTGACCTCGCGCGCGCCGTCGTCGAACCGCCGCGCGATCCTTCGCACGGCGACCTGTCGACGAACGCGGCCCTCGTGCTCGCCAAGGGGGCGGGCACCAAACCGCGCGACGTGGCGCAGATGCTTGCCGAAAAGCTTGCCGCCGATCCGCGCGTCGAGAAGACCGAGATCGCTGGCCCCGGCTTCGTCAATCTCCGCCTGAATGTTTCGGTCTGGCGCGAGCTCGTGCGCGCGATCCTCGCGGCGGGAACGGACTACGGATCCGGCAAGGCCGGCGGCGGACGCCCGGTTAATGTCGAGTACGTGTCGGCGAACCCGACCGGGCCGATGCATGTCGGCCACTGCCGCGGTGCGGTCGTGGGCGACGCGCTCGCCTCGCTGCTCGACAAGACCGGTTTCGCCGTGACGCGCGAATACTACATCAACGACGCCGGCGCGCAGGTCGACACGCTCGCGCGCTCGGTCCATCTTCGTTATCGCGAAGCGCTTGGCGAGCAGATCGGCCAGATCCCGGAGGGCTACTATCCGGGCGAATATCTGGTCCCGGTCGGCAAGGACTTGGCCGGCAAGTTCGGCGACAAGTACCGCACGGCACCGGAAGCCGAATGGCTCGCCGAGTTCCGCGAATTCGCCATCGCCGCGATGATGGATCTGATCCGCGCCGATCTCGCGGCACTCGGCGTGCGGCATGCGGTGTTCACGAGCGAACGGCGCGACATCGTGGGCGAGGGGCGCGTCGAGGAGGCGATCGACCGGCTCAAGCTGCGCGACCTTGTCTATACCGGCGTGCTGGAGCCACCCAAAGGCATGAAGCCCGACGACTGGGAGCCACGCCCACAGCTGCTGTTCAAGGCAACCGAGTTCGGCGACGACGTCGACCGCCCGCTGCGCAAATCGGACGGGAGCTGGACCTATTTCGCGGCCGACATGGCCTACCATCTCGACAAGTACCGCCGCGGTTTCGTGCGGCTGATCGACGTGTGGGGCGCCGACCACGGCGGCTACGTCAAGCGCGTCGATGCCGCGGTCAAGGCGCTGTCGGAAGGCCGCGCCAGCTTCGAGGTCAAGCTCTGCCAGATGGTCAACCTGATGGACAAGGGCGAGCCGGTGAAGATGTCGAAGCGCTCCGGCAACTTCGTCACGCTGCGCGACGTGGTGGACGAGGTGGGAGCCGACGTCGTGCGCTTCGTCATGCTGACGCGCAAGCAGGACCAGCATCTCGATTTCGACTACGCGAAGGTCCGCGAGCAGTCGAAGGACAACCCGGTCTTCTACGTGCAGTACGCGCATGCGCGCCACCGCTCGGCGTTCCGTCAGGCGCTGCAGGCGTTTCCGGATATCGACACGTCCGACGCGGCCCTCGCGAAGGCCGATCTCGACCGCATCGTCGATGTCGAGGAACTTTCGCTGCTGCGCCAGATATCGGGATTTCCGCGCATGCTCGAAGCGGCTGCCGAGGCGGGCGAGCCGCATCGCGTGGCGTTCTGGCTCTACGATCTCGCCTCGCAGTTCCATGCGCTGTGGAGCCGCGGCAATCACGAGACGGCGCTGCGTTTCGTCGTGCCGGATGACCGTGCGCTGACGCATGCGCGCCTCGCCCTGCTGCGCGCACTCGGCCTCACCCTCGCATCCGGGCTCGAACTGCTCGGCGTCCATCCAGCCGAGGAGATGCGCTAGGCGATGCTTCCCGAAGGTGCCAGCCCAATCCTGAAGGTCGACGGCGAGCCGGCGCACGCGAATGTCGCGGCGCGCAAGCCGTCGGGCAAAGGCGGAATGCGCGCGTTCGGGGCGTTCTTCGCCTTCGCCGTCATCGTCGGTTTCGGCAGTCTGGTCGCGTACTATTTCGTCCAGAACCGTGACGGCAGTCTCGATCCGGCGAACATCCCGGTCGTTCGCGCCGATCCGCGCCCGATGAAGGTGAAGCCCGAAAATCCCGGCGGCATCGACGTTCCGTTCCAGAATACCGAGATCTACGACCGGGTCGGCCAGCAGACCGGCGGAACGCCGCCGACGCGCGCACCGGCGACCACGCCCGTGCGCCCCGGCGAACGGCTGATGCCGGGACCGGAAGCCCCGATGCCGCGCCCGCAACCGCCGCCGGCGCCCGTCGCCGCCATTCCTGCGGTACCTGAGATCGTCGTGCCGCCCGATGCCGTCGTCGTCACGCCGGCGCCGCCGGCACGCACGACGCCCCCGGCGCCGCTTGCCGCTGCCGCACCGCCTCCGCCGCCAGTTGCAGCAGCACCCCCGGCTGCGACGATCGCGCCCCGGCCGGTTCCGGCACCGCCTGCGGCGACCGCAACGGTTCCTGCCGGGGCAGGCCCTCGTATCCAGCTCGCGTCGGTCCGCGACATGGCCGATGCGCAGCGGGAATGGGCGCGCGTCGCGCGGCAGTATCCGGACCTGCTCGGCGGGCTGTCCCCGCAGTTCATCCCGGCCGATCTGGGCGATCGCGGCGTGTTCATCCGCGTGCAGGCCGGCCCCTTCGCAAGCCCCGAAGCCGCCCGGGCCGCATGCGATGCCTTGCGCGCGCGCGGCGCAGGCTGCAACGTAGTACGCTGATGACCAGACGCCACCCGCTCGCCGCGATCTTCGGATGCGCCGGCACCGCCCTCTCGCCGGACGAGTTCCGGTTCATCCGTGAATCCGATCCGCTCGGCTTCATCGTTTTCGCGCGCAACATCACGACGCCCGAAGCGACCAGAGCGCTCATCGCCTCGTTCCGCGAGGCCGTCGGCCGCGCCGACGCGCCCGTGCTGATCGACCAGGAAGGCGGGCGCGTCGCGCGCCTGCGGCCGCCGCACTGGCGCAAGTCGCCGCCGGCCCGGGCCTTCGTCGAACGCGCCGCCGTCCGCGGACAGGCGGCAGCCGTCGCGGCCGTTCGCACCAATTTCCGGCTGATCGCAGCCGAGCTTTCGGCACTCGGCATCGACGTCGACTGCGCGCCGGTCGCCGACGTGCCGGTTCCCGGCTCGCACGACGTGATCGGGGACCGGGCCTACGGCGCCGACCCGTCGATGATCGCCACCTATGGCCGCGCCGTCGCCGACGGTCTGCTCGACGGCGGCGTGATTCCGGTCGTCAAGCACATGCCCGGCCACGGCCGCGCGCGCTCGGACAGCCACCACGAGCTTCCGACGGTCGACGCCGCGCGCGCCGAACTGGAGCGCACGGATTTCGCGCCGTTCAAGGCGCTCGCGGACCTGCCTTGGGCGATGACCGCACACGTGAAGTTCCTCGCTATCGACGCCGAACGCCCCGCGACGACGTCGGCCTTCCTGATCGAGAACGTCATCCGAAGACATATTGGCTTCGGCGGATTGCTGCTGTCCGACGATCTTTCGATGCAGGCACTCGCCGGCACGATGGCGGAGCGCACGCGCGCCTGTCTTTTCGCGGGCTGCGACGTCGTCCTGCACTGCAACGGCGATTTTGCCGAAATGGAGCAGGTGGCGCTTTCGGCGCGCCCGCTCGACGAGGACGGCGCCGAACGCGTCGCCGCCGGCGTGCGGATGCGGAACGCCCGGGCGAATGCCGGTTTCGATGCCGCCCGTGCCGAGGCCGAGCTGAGCGAATTCCTGGTCGGCTGAAACGATCCGGGACGAAACGAAGGAGTTTCCACGTGCTGACGATCTACGGCGTCTATCGCTCGCGCGCATCGCGCATCATCTGGCTTGCCAACGAGATGGGTATTCCGTTCAAGCACGTCCCGGTCATCCAGGCGAACCGCGTGCCGGATCCGCTTGCCAAGGGGGCGCCGCTCAACACGCTGAGCCCGGAATTCCTGAAGGTGAACCCGTTCGCCAGGATCCCGTCGGTCGACGACGACGGGCTCGTGCTGCACGAATCCCTAGCCATCAACCTCTACCTCACGCGCAAGCACGGCGGCCCGCTCGCCGCCGCCACGCCGGCGGAGGACGGGCAGATCGCAATGTGGACGCTCTGGGCCGCGACCGAGGTCGAGCCGCATTCGATCCAGGTGCTCTACAACATGGTCGGAAAGCCGCCGGCCGAGCGCGACGTGAAGCTCGCGACCGCCTCGGTCGAGGCGCTGCGCAGCCGCTTTGCGTTCCTCGATAAGTCGGTCGGGGCAGGGAAGTACCTTGTCGGCGGGCGGTTCACGGTCGCCGACATCAACGTGGCCGAGATCGTCCGCTATGCCACGCCGGCGACCGAGCTTTTCGACGCCGCTCCGAACGTAAAAGCCTGGCTCGCCGCCTGTCAGGCGCGACCGGCTTTCAAGTCGATGTGGGCGACGCGCGATACTGAGCCGGTCTGACCTGCCGGACACGCATCCGGGACAGGGTTTCTGTGGAAAAGGTGGCGCTTCCGTCCCACCGAACCATGGGGTATCCAAATTGAAGGGAAGGGTGTCGAGTCGCATCCTTCTTGCGGACTTTTACATATGACTTTCAGATGTTTATACGGCAAAGTTACGGTGAAATGTCCGCTGAACGAGTCAAGATCATGCCCGTAAACGCGAGCGAGCCGAGTTTCCGATGAATGCGCCCGCAGATCCCGGGTTCGAGCCCGATCCGGAACGGCTGCCGCTGGTGGCCGACGACGGATCGCTCGTCGTAAATCTGGGGGCCTATGACGGGCCGATCGACCTTCTGCTCGGACTGGCGCGCGACCAGAAGGTCGATCTGACGCGCATTTCGATCCTTGCGCTTGCCGAGCAGTATCTTGCCTTCATCGCCGCGGCCAAGCGCCTGCGGCTGGAGATCGCGGCCGACTATCTCGTCATGGCGGCGTGGCTCGCGTTCCTGAAATCGAAGCTGCTGCTGCCGCCCACGCCGGAGGAGCCGGAGCCGGAACCGACGGCCGCCCAGATGGAAGCGGCACTTCGCTACCAGCTCCAGCGGCTGCAGGCGATGCAGGAAGCGGGAGCCCGCCTGATGGGGCGCGGCCTGCTCGGACGCGACGTCTTCGTGCGCGGCATGCCGGAGGGCGTGCCGGTCGAGACGACCGAGGTCTGGGACATCAAGCTCATCGACCTGCTCAAGGCCTATGCCGAGTACCGCAACCGCACGTCCGAGAAGCCGGTCCTGCGCATCGTGGCGACCGAGCTCGACACGATGGAAGCGGCGATCGAGCGGCTTTCGCACATGCTCGGCAGCATGGTCATCCCGGACTGGACGACGCTCCAGTCGTTCCTGCCTTCGGGCCTGCGCGACGACACGGTCGGACGCAGCCATGTCGCGGCCACGCTTTCCGCCACGCTGGAACTCGTGCGCACCGGCCGCCTTCAGATCCGGCAGGACAGCTCGTTCGGCCCGATCTATCTGCGCCGCCCGCCGGAAAACCAGATCGCCGAATTCCCCGTCGATAGGACAACGCAATGAATACGGCCACCGAGATCGCCGAACCGGAAACCGAAGTCGCGGACGAGACCGCCGTCGCCGCCGAAACGCCGGAGACGGACGTCGTCGAGCTTCCGCCCGAGGAACTTCACGCCCAGGCCGTGCGCGTCGTCGAAGCGCTCGTCTTCGCGTCGTCCGAGATGCTGAGCGTCAAGGACATCGCGCGGCGCCTGCCGAAGAACGTCGACGTGAAGGCGGTGCTTGCCGAGATCGAGGAAACCTATTCGGCGCGCGGCGTCAATTTCGTGCGCGTCGCGGGCAAGTACGCCTTCCGCACGGCGGCCGACGTGGCCGACAAGCTCAAGATCGAGCGCGTCCAGTCGCGCAAGCTAAGCCGGGCCGCACTCGAGACGCTCGCGATCGTCGCGTACCAGACGGCCGAGGAAAAGCCGGTCACGCGCGCCGAGATCGAGGAGATCCGCGGCGTGGCGCTGTCGAAGGGCACGCTCGAGATCCTGATGGAAGCCGGCTTCGTGGGGCCCAAGGGCGTGCGCGAGACGCCGGGCCGGCCGGTCACCTACGCGACGACCGACAGGTTCCTCGAGCATTTCGGCCTCGACGGGATCAAGGCGCTGCCGGGTTTGCGCGAACTGGGCGAACTGGGTCTGCTCGATACGCGCCCGGCCGTCAGCGCCTACAGCGAGGACAGCGGTCTCGCATCCCAGCCCGAGATGGGCGAGGCGGCGGAATCCGAGCCGGAACTGGTCGACGATCGCGAGATGTCGCCCGAAAGCGCCGCGCCGGAAGCGCCCCGCACGGAGTGAAGTTGCGCCCGGGGCGGCCGTCGCCTAGCTTGCCCCGGTCATGACGGTACTGCCCCGCATCGATCTCGATCGTAATTCGCCCGAACTGCCGGGACTTCGCCTGCAGGGCGTGTCCCATTCATTCGGCAGCATCCGGGCCTTGGCGGACGTTTCGCTTGCCGTCGTGCCGGGCGAGCTCGTCTGCCTGCTCGGCCCGTCGGGCTGCGGAAAATCGACATTGCTGCGCGTCGCCGCCGGTCTCGAAACGCTTCAGAGCGGTTCCATCGTCCTCGACGGGAATGCCGTCGCCGAACCCGGCTTTGCGGTTCCGCCCGAACGGCGCGGCGTGGGGCTCGTGTTCCAGGATTATGCCCTGTTCCCCCATCTCGACGTCGCCGGCAACGTGGCGTTCGGTCTTGCCGGAATGGACGACGCCGCGCGGACGGCGCGCGTGCGCGAGACGCTTGACGCTGTCGGGATGCTCGACAGCCTGCATGCGTGGCCGCACACGCTTTCCGGCGGACAGCAACAGCGCGTGGCGCTGGCGCGCGCACTAGCACCGCGGCCGCGCGTCGTGCTGATGGACGAACCGTTTTCGGGCCTCGACGCGCGCCTGCGCGAGTCGATCCGCGACGATACGCTGCATGTCCTGAAGCGCAGCGGTGCGGCGACGCTGATGGTCACGCACGATCCGGAAGAGGCGATGTTCATGGCCGACCGGATCGCCGTGATGCGCGACGGCCGCATCGAGCAAGACGACGTGCCGCTGCGCGTCTACGGGGAGCCGGCGACCGCGTTCGTCGCGCGTTTCTTCGGGCAGCTCAACGAGTACGAAACGCGTGTCGCCTGCGGATCGGCCTCGACGCCGTTCGGACCGGTGTCGGCTCCGGGCTTTGGCGAAGGTACAAGCGTGCGCGTGCTGATCCGGCCCGAAGGGCTGCGCCTTCGCGACGATCCCGACGCGGCATGCCCGGCGAAGGTCCTGGCGGCGCGGCTGCTCGGCCGTTCGTCGTGGGTCCATCTTTGCCTCGGTCAGGCGGCGGGCGAGGGGGCCGACGGCCACGGCCATTTCCATGCCCGCGTGCCGGGGCGCTTCCTCCCGGCCGAGGGCGACGTGTTGGGCGTCGAACTCGATCCGTCACAAGTCTTTGTTTTTCCGGCCGACACCCCTATCTAAGGGGTAGAAATTCCGCCCGGGAGCGGTTGCGGTAGGCGCGCGCGTCTGCCACACTCCGCCCCGACTTCGACCGACGGTCCGTCAGGAACGCTTTTAATACAGCGTACTAGCGGATCCGGTCTTCGCATTCACGGGAGCGACTTCGATGGGTATGACGAGCATTTGGCACTGGCTGATCCTTCTGGTGGTCGTGCTGCTTCTCTTTGGAGCGGGCAAGATCCCCAAGCTGATGGGCGACATGGCGTCGGGCATCAAGGCGTTCAAGAAGGGCATGAAGGACGACGAAGACACGGCCGGCGGCCAGACCGCGCAGGCAGGTGCAGCTCCCCAGGTGACCACCACGCCGACGACCGCCCACGATGCCGCCGCCGAGAAGCCGAAGGTCTAGGCCGGACGGAGGCCGGGGAAGGCGCGCGGCAACGTCATGCTGGATCTGAGTTGGGGCGAGATCGCGCTGATCGGGGCCGTGGCCGTGATGTTCATCGGCCCGAAGGAACTTCCCAATGCCCTGCGCACGATGGGCAAGTTCATGGGCAAGGCGCGCACGATGGCGCGCGAGTTCCAGAACAACGTCGACGACATGATCCGCGACGCCGAACTTGAGGAAGTGAAGAAGAAGGTCCAGTCCGTCACGAGCATCACGTCGGGAGGGATTTCGGGCGCCATCCAGAACGCGATCGACCCGAAGGGCGACATCCAGAAGGCACTCGCACCGCCCGAGTTGCCAAGCGTGTCCGCCATCTCTGCGCCTCGGCCGGCAACGCCGGCACCTGCGCCCATATCTGCACCCGCCGTCGCGGCACCTGTCGAAACCGCCGTCCCCGTTTCCGCTGCCGCAAAAACGAACTGATCCGAATTTCCCGTGGCTGAAGATCTCGACGACAAGAAAATGCCGCTGCTCGAACATCTGGTCGAGCTGCGCCAGCGGCTGCTCTATTCGATCCTTGCGTTCTTCGCGTGCTTCATCGCGGCCTATTACTTCCACACCGAAATCTTCAACTTCCTTGTCGATCCCCTGCAACAGGTGTTCGAGGGGCAGGCGGGCCGCCGGATGATCTACACGGCGCCGACCGAGGCATTCTTCACCTACATCAAGGTCGCGTTCTTCGCCGGCGTGTGCGTCGCGTTCCCCGTCATCGCGTCGCAGCTCTGGATGTTCGTGGCACCCGGGCTCTACAAGCACGAGAAGAACGCGTTCCTGCCATTCTTGGCGGCGACACCGGTGATGTTCACGCTGGGTGCGGCACTGCTCTACTACTTCGTGCTGCCGGTCGCGCTGAAGTTCTTCGCCAGCTTCGAGGTGCCGGCGGGCGAGGGGGCGCTGCCCATCCAGCTCGAAGCGAAGATGAGCGAGTATCTCTCGCTTGTCATGACGCTGATCCTGGCCTTCGGCATCAGCTTCGAACTGCCCGTCCTGCTGCTGCTGCTCGTGCGCGTCGGCATCGTTTCGGCAGCCACGCTCGCCGAAAAGCGCCGCTATGCCGTCGTCGGCGTCGTGGCCTTCGCCGGCATCGTCACGCCGCCCGACGTGATGAGCCAGCTGTCGCTTGCGATCCCGATGTATCTCCTCTACGAGGCCTCGATCTGGATCGGCTACCTGATCGAGAAGCGCAAGAGCGAGGCCGAGACCGCCGAGGACGAAACGCCGGCTGCCGACACGCCCGCAGCGGCAACCTCGGTGCCCGCCGAAGCGGCACCCGAGACGACCGTGCCCGAGACCGATTTCAACCAGGCCCGCTAAGTCCCGGACGCGAATCGCTTTTTGCCGATCTGTGGACACCCGACTCGCGCGAACCTTATAAAGATTCGGCGCATCGGGATCGTCGAGTCGCATTCGACAGTCAAGCCCCCCGATCTGGCGCCCGGGACCGGATGTTCGGCAAGCCGATCGACCTCGCTAAGGCGCGCATCCTCGTCGTCAACGACGACGGGATCGCGGCACCGGGTATAGCACTGCTCGAGCGCGTCGCGCGCACGCTCAGCCGCGACGTCTGGGTCGTCGCACCCGAAACCGAACAGAGCGCCGTCAGCCATTCCCTCACTATCCGCCGGCCGCTTCGCGTGCGCCACCTCAAGGGCAACCGCTTCGCCGTCGACGGAACGCCGACCGATTGCGTCATGCTCGCGATCCAGGAGATCATGCGCGACAAACCGCCCACGCTCTGCATTTCGGGCGTCAACCGGGGCGGCAACCTCGCCGACGACGTGACCTATTCGGGCACGATTGCCGCTGCGATGGAGGCGACCATCCTCGGCGTGCCGGCCATCGCGCTGTCGCAGGTCGTCAATCATCCCCATCCACCGAAATGGTCGACGGCCCAGCATCATGCCGGCGCCGTCGTGCGTCGGCTTGCTCGCATTGGCTGGAAACGCGAAGTGCTGATGAACGTCAATTTCCCGGATGTGCCGCACGGCAAGGTCCGCGGGATGGTCCGCACGGTGCAGGGCCGCTACAAGTCGGGCGACGACATCGTGCGCAATACCGACCCGCGCGGGCTCGTCTACTACTGGATCGGTGCGGCCACGCGTGGCCACGACGACCGCAAGGGAACCGATATCTGGGCGACCGACCGCGGGCACATCTCCGTGACGCCGCTGCATCTCGACCTCACGCATCGCGCGACGCTCAAGTCGCTCGCCAAGCACCTGCCGGAAGTCGCATGAGCACGCCCAACCACCGCATCCGGCTCGTCATGGACCTGCGCGCCGCAGGCATTGCGGACACGGCCGTGCTCTCGGCGATCGAACGTGTGCCGCGCGAGGCCTTTGTGCCGCCGACCTTCCGCGACCGCGCCTACGAGGACGCCGCACTTCCGATCGGACACGCGCAGACGCTGTCGCGTCCTTCGGTCGTCGGACTGATGACGCAGGCGCTCGAAGCCGGCCCGCGCAGCAAGGTGCTCGAGATAGGCACCGGGTCCGGTTACCAGACGAGCGTGCTGGCCCGCATGGTCCGCCGCGTCTACACGATCGAGCGCCACCGCGAACTGATGCTGGAGGCCGAGGCGCGCTTCAAGGCGCTGCGCGTCCACAACGTCGTGACGAAGTTCGGCGACGGCTGGCAAGGCTGGCCGGAGCAGGCGCCGTTCGAACGCATCATCGTGACGGCAGCACCAGCCGACATTCCTGCGGCACTCGTCGACCAGCTCGCCGACGACGGCGTGATGGTCCTTCCGGTCGGCCTCGAGAAGCGCGCGCAGGTCCTGATCCGCGTGCGCAAGACCGGCGGGCGTGCCAAAATCGAAGAACTCGACGCCGTGCGATTCGTGCCGATGGTGGCCGGTCTGCCGGTGTGAGGGCAGGGGCCATGCGCAGGTCGGTTCTTTACGCGCTGATCGGAATCGTTGCGGTTGGTCTGGGTGCATGCGCGCGCAGTGGCCCGCCTGCGCCCGTCGTCATGGGTGGTGCCCAGGCACCGGCAGTTGCCCGCACGCAGGCGTCGAACGAAGCGATTTCACCTGGCTCCGCCTATGTCGTTCGCGGCGGCGACACGATCTACACGATCTCGCGCCGCTCGGGCGTGCCGACGCGGGCACTGATCGACGCGAACAACCTGTCGCCGCCCTACGCACTCGAAGCCGGTATGCGCCTTTCGATCCCGGCAGTCCGCACGCACGAGGTGCGTCCGGGCGATACCGCGTCGCAGATCGCCCAGCGATACGGCGTTCCCTTGCGCGAGCTCGTGCGGGTCAACGCGATCGAACCGCCCTACGTCATCCGCGTGGGACAGCGCCTGGCGATCCCGGGCGCAAGCGCCTTGCCCGCACCGGCCGTCGTCGCCGCCAACGAACCGCCATCACGCGGCCCGACAGCACCGCGCGGAACTGTCGATGCGGCTCCGCTGCCGCCACCGAACGTCGCGGCGACACCGGTTCCGGTTCCGGCGCCGACGGCGCCCGCACAGCCCGCTTCCCCGGCGCAGACAGCCGCTGTGCCGCCGTCTCCGCCGGTTGCGGCCAATCCGCCTGCCTCCGTGCCGGAGAGCGACGCGAATGCCCGTGCGATGGCGGGGCGCATGCTCTGGCCGGTGCGCGGCGTGATCGTGTCCGAGTACGGACCCAAGCCCGGCGGCCTGCAGAACGACGGCATCAACATCGCCGCACCGCGCGGCACGGCGTTCCGGGCGGCCGAGAATGGTGTCGTGATCTATGCCGGCAACGAGCTGCGCGGCTTCGGCAACCTGCTTCTGGTGCGCCACGAAAGCGGCTACGTCACGGCATATGCGCATGCCGACGAGCTTGCGGTCCAGCGCGGCGATCAGGTGCGCCGCGGCCAGACGATCGGGCGCGTGGGCTCAAGCGGGAACGTGGCGAGCCCGCAATTGCACTTCGAGGTCCGGCGCGGCACGCGCGCGGTCAATCCGATCGAGTTCCTCGGGTCGCAGTCCAACGCGTCGAACTGAACCGCTTCGTCAGGCGGCCGCGCGCTGCTGCGGCTCGTCGTTCGCGGCGGAGCGTTCTTCGTCCAGGATCCGCACGACCTCGGTCAGGACATAGTCGAGCGTAAGCTTTTCCGGTGCGGGTTGGCGGCGGGCGGGGGCGTGTTCGATATCCGGCATCTGGCAATCCTCAGGCGGCTTTGGGGGTTGGGGTGCGGGCGGCTTCCATCATGGCGCCGGATACGATCGCGTATGCCGATGCCCACGCCGCGCAAAGATTCCCTTCGAATGCAGGACCGAAACATTCGTGCAGCGTTTCGAGCAGCGCCTTTCCGCAAGAAACGTAGTGCTTTTCCTGTACGCCGTAGCGGGCGTGGCGGCGGCCGAGATCCCGCATGCTGCCGAGCAGCGGTTCGAGATCGTCGAGGGAATTCACGATCGTCCCGATCGCCACGATTAGCTTGGCGCACTGGACGCGCATGTCGCAGGAATTGAAGAGATGCTTGAGGGACGGGTCGATTTCGAAAAGGTTCTCGTAGAAGCGCGCCGCCACGGTCTCGTGGCTTGGTGCCAGCTTCGCAAAGCTGCCGCGGACGAGGGCGATCTGGCTTGGAGTCATCAGACGGGACCTTCGCGCTACTGGAACGCGATAACTGTATGCGCCGAAAGTATCCGGAATATTTCTTCAGCTCCGGTTTATTGTTTCAATTGTTTCAGTTGCGGTAGTCACTCTTTGCCGGGAACGAACATGTAGCCGGTCCCGCGGACGGTCCGCAGCGTCTCCGGTTTGGCTGGGTCGCGCTCGATCTTTCGCCGGAGGCGGGCGATGCGGATATCGATGCTGCGGTCGAAAGGTTCCCACCGCTTGTGGTGGGCAAGTTCGAGCAGGCGGTCGCGCTCCATCGGCCGGTTCGGATTCTGCGCGAAGGCCACCAGCAGGTCGAATTCCATGGTCGTCAGGACCACTTCGGTCCCGTCGGCGTCGAGAAGCCGGCGCGCGTCGAGTTCCAGCGTGCAGCGCCCCATCCGCACCCGGCGCGCCTTGGCGGGCGCCACGGCAGCCGGCGGTGCCGACGCCGTCCGGCGGCGCAGGACGCTGCGCGCGCGCGCCAACAGTTCGCGAAGGTCGCAGGGCTTCGCGACATAATCGTCCGCCCCCATCTCCAGCCCGACGACGCGGTCGACGGTGCCGTGTGCGGCGGTCAGCATGATGATCCCGGCATTCGTCGTCTCGCGCAGCCAGCGAGCGACGCTCAGCCCGTTCTCGCCGGGCATGTTGAGGTCGAGCAGGACGAGATCGGGTCCGAACCCGGCAACCTGCGCGCGCGCGGCGGCACCGTCGGCGGCCTGCGCCGTTTCGAAGCCCTGCAGCTGGAAATACTCGACGAGCATTTCGCGGATGCCGGCTTCGTCGTCCACGATCAGGACGCGCGGTTTTTCGGGCAAGGGGGCCTCGAATCGGTTCGAAGTCCGATTAATGCACGAGCCCGGCCACGGCATGCAATCGCGGCGCGGTACTACAATACTAGTCGAGCTTCTTTCCGAGGCGACCGGCAAGGTCCTGGACGAACTGCCAGGCCACGCGGCCCGAGCGTGCGCCGCGCGTGACGGACCACTCGTTCGCCTGCGCGCGCAGTTCCTCGACCGGCAGGTCGAGTTCGTAGCGCCGGGCATAACCCTCGATCATCGCGAAATACGTGTCCTGATCGGCGTTGTGGAAGCCAAGCCAGAGGCCGAAACGGTCGGAAAGGGAAACCTTCTCCTCGACCGCCTCGCCGGGATTGATCGCGGTCGAGCGTTCGTTCTCGATCATGTCGCGCGCCATCAGGTGGCGACGGTTCGATGTGGCGTAGAACACGACGTTGTCCGGACGGCCTTCGATGCCGCCGTCGAGCACGGCCTTGAGCGACTTGTACGCCGCATCCTGCCCGTCGAACGACAGGTCGTCGCAGAACACGACGATGCGCCGCTTCTTGCCGCGCACATGCGCCAGCAGCCGGGGCAAGGACGGGATGTCCTCGCGATGGATCTCGATCAGGGCGAGTGCACGCGGGCGCTTCGCGTTGATCGTCGCGTGCACCGCCTTCACTAGCGACGACTTGCCGGTGCCGCGCGCACCCCACAGCAGCACGTTGTTGGCCGGCAGGCCGTCGGCGAAGCGCAGCGTGTTGTCGAACAGGATCTCGCGCTGGCGCTCGATACCGCGCAGCAGGTCGAGATCGACGCGATTGACCTTCGCGACTGTCTCCAGCCGCTTGCCGTCGGCGTTCCAGACGAACGCGTCACCGGCGTCGAGATCGGCCGAGATCGACGCCGGCGGCGCGATGCGGTCGAGCGCGTCGGCGATGCGTGTCAGGAGAGCGGTGATCTTGGCGTCGTCCATGTGGCGGAGTCCGGCGAGAGGCAAGGGCCGGAAAACTAGCCCCCGGGGGTGCAAGTGGTCAATCCGAAAGGGAGATTCCGGACATATGGGCCGTTGCAATTCGGGGCGGTGTGGCTATAGTCGCGCCCCGACCTTTACCCCCGACCCTGACGACGGAGCCTGCCTCGATGTTCATTTCTCCCGCCTACGCCCAAGCCGCCGGGGGCGGTGCCGCCGACGTCCTGCCGCAGCTGATGCTGATGGCCGCCGTTTTCGTCGTGTTCTACTTCCTGCTGATCCGTCCGCAGCAGAAGAAGGTCAAGGAACACAAGGCGATGATCGAGGCGCTGAAGCGCGGCGACCGCGTCGTCACGACGGGCGGCCTGATCGGCACGATCCAGCGCATCGTCTCGGACCGCGAGGCGGTGCTCGAGGTGGGCGACGGCGTGCGGGTGCGCATCATGCGCGCCATGATCTCCGAGGTGATGGCCAAGACCGAGCCGCTCGCGGCCGACGACAAGGCCGAAAAGGCCGAGAAGAAGGCGCCGACCGGCCCGACCTACTGGTCGATGCTGGGCCTGCCCGAGGGTGCGGGTCAGGCCGAAGTCGATGCGGCGATCGGCGCCAAGGGCGGCGATCCGGCGCTGGCCGAAGCCGTCGACACGCTGAAGGACCCGGTCAAGCGCAAGCTCTATTCGCGCCTCGGCCACGCCGAATTCGTCGCCACGCTGAAGGACTGACGCCGGCGGCCTCCGGGCCGTCCGCGCCGCTCGAACGATGCTGTTTTTCTCGCGCTGGAAGATCTGGAGCATTCTCGCCGTCTGTCTGGCGGGCATTCTCCTTTCGGTCCCGAACGTCATGCCGCGGCCGGACTGGTGGCCGTACGCGATGAATCTCGGCCTCGACCTGCGCGGCGGTTCGTACCTGCTGCTCGAAGTCGACATGCCTGCGGTCGTGCGCGAGCGCATAGCGACGATCCAGGACCAGGTCCGCACGCGCATGCGTGCGGCGAACATCCAGATCGTCGGCATCTCGGGGCGTGAGAATTCGGTCGTCTTTCAGGTCCGCGATCCGGGACAGGCGCAGGCGGCGAGCACCAACCTGCGCGAGATCGTCACGCTCGTGGGCGCGGGCGGCCTGGGCGCCGGCACCCCCGATCTTGATTTCCAGGCCACGCCCGACGGGACGATCACGATCACGCTGACCGAGGTGGCCCTGCGCGACAAGGCCACGCAGGCCGTGGTGCAGTCGATCGAGATCGTGCGCCGCCGAATCGACGAGACGGGCGTCAACGAGCCGCAGATCGCCCGGCAGGGTGCCAACCGCATCCTCGTCCAGCTTCCCGGCGTCGACGACCCGGACCGCATCAAGAAGCTGCTCGGCACGACCGCGCGCATGACGTTCCGCCTGCTCGACGCGAATGCCGATCCGGCCGCGGGCCAGCGTCCGCCGCCGGGCGTCGAGTTCCTGCGCGCCGAGAACGAGCGGCGCCTCGACGGCGCGCCGATGGTCTACGCGGTGCGCCAGCGCGTGGAAGTGGAGGGGGCCAACCTCACCAAGGCGTCCGCCGGCACCAATCCGCAGACCGGCGAGTGGATCGTCAATTTCGAGTTCGACTCGCTGGGTGCGCGCCGCTTCGCCGACGTCACCCGCCAGAACGTAGGCCGGCCCTTCGCCATCGTGCTCGACGACAAGGTCATCAGCGCGCCGGTCATCCGCGAACCGATCACCGGTGGGCGCGGCCAGATCTCCGGCCGCTTCACCGCGCGCGATGCGCAGGACCTCGCGGTGCTCCTGCGCGCGGGCGCGCTTCCCGCGCCGCTGACCATCGTCGAGGAGCGCACGGTCGGACCCGACCTGGGTGCCGATGCGATCCGCGCCGGCATCGCCTCGATCATCGCCGGCATGGTGCTGGTCTTCATCTTCATCGTCTGGAGCTACGGGCTGTTCGGCGTGTTCGCCTGCATCGGCCTGGTCGCCAACCTGTTCCTGACCGTCGCGTGCCTATCGCTGCTGCAGGCGACGCTGACGCTGCCGGGCATGGCGGGCCTGCTGCTGACGCTCGGCCTGTCTGTCGACGCGAACATCCTGATCAACGAGCGTATCCGCGAGGAAACGAAGGTCGGCAAGACGCCCTATGCGGCGATGGAAGCCGGCTTCGCGCGCGCCTTCTCGACCATCGTGGACTCGAACCTGACGACGCTGATCAAGATGATGCTGCTGTTCGCGTTCGGCTCGGGCGCAGTGCGCGGCTTCGCCGTCACGATCACGCTCGGCATCCTGACTTCGATGTTCACCGCCACGGTGCTTGTGCGCCTGATGATGGTGACGTGGCTTCGCGCGAAGAAGCGCGAAGCCCTTCCGGTCTGACCGCGCGAGGGATACGAAAAATGGTACGCCTCTTCCCGCGCCTGCGGTTCTTCCCCGACAAGACCGACATCAAGTTCATGAAGGGCCGGTTCGCCGGCCTGATCCTGTCGGCGCTGCTCTCGGCGATCTCGGTCGTGCTCTATTTCAACCCGGGCATGAATTACGGCATCGACTTCAAGGGCGGCATCGTGATCGAGGCGCGCACGCCTGCAGCCGCGGATTTCCCGGCCATCCGCGGCGTGCTCGCGACGCTGAATGTCGGGCAGGCCGGCCTCCAGCAGTTCGGTTCGCCAAGCGACGTGCTGATCCGCCTCGAACGCCAGCCCGGCGACGATGCGGCCCAGCAGCGCGCGGTCGAACGGGTGCGCGGCGCCCTCCAGCAGGCGATCCCCGGCCTCCAGGTCCGCCGCATCGAGGCGGTCGGGGCTTCGGTGTCCGAGGAACTGTTCCGCAACGGCATGATGGCGCTCGGCCTCAGCCTGCTCGCGATGCTGCTCTACATCTGGTTCCGCTTCGAGTGGCAGTTCGGCGTGGGTGCGGTCGTCACGCTCGTGCTCGACATCACGAAGATGATCGGCTTCTACGTCGTCACCGATTTCCAGTTCAATCTCGTGGCGATCGCCGCGCTTCTGACGGTCATGGGCTATTCGATCAACGACAAGGTCGTCGTCTATGACCGCGTGCGCGAGAACCTGCGCAAGTACAAGTCGATGTCGCTGCGCGACCTGATCGACCTTTCGATCAACGAGACGATGTCGCGCACGATCGGCACCTCGATGGCGACGTTCCTCGCCACGCTGCCGCTCGCCCTGTTCGGCGGCGAGGCGCTGGAAGAGTTCGCCTGGACGATGCTGTTCGGCATTCTTCTCGCCACGTCGTCGTCGATCTTCATCGCGGCACCGATCCTGCTGTTCCTCGGCGAGGACAAGCTGCGCCGCGGGCCGCCGCCGGGCAAGGATGCGGCAGCCGGCGAAGCCGTCGCGAAGCCGTAAGGTCCTGCGGGTGGCCGCTCTTCCGCCGGCACCCCATCCCGACCGCAAGGTCGTCGACGCCTATGGGAAGGGCGGCTTCACGATCCGCGGCCAGCTTTTCACCGGCCCCATCGTGCTGCTGCCCGATGCGGTGCTGCCGTGGAAATTCGGGGACATCGCGGCACTTGCCATCGGGGATTTCGAGGCACTGACGTCGCTCGAACCGGCGCGCCGGCCCAACATCCTGCTGATCGGGATGGGGACGCGCACGCAGTTCGTGACCCCCGCCGTGCGCGCCGCCTTGCGCGATGCCGGCATCGTCGCCGACCTGATGGATACGGGTGCCGCGTGCCGGACCTACAACGTCCTGCTCGCCGAAGAGCGGCGCGTCGCCGCCTGCATGGTTCCGGTCTGAAACGAAAACGGGGCCCCGAAGGGCCCCGCGATCGTCGCGAAGTTGAACCGCGATCAGGCGGCGAGGTTCTGCGCGCCCACCATGAAATAGAGCATGGGGATCGAGAACATCGTGTTGACGCGGCTGGTGATCATCGCCGTGCGTGCCGCCTTCTTCTTGGCGTCCGCATCGGCTTCGACCATGCCGAGCGCGATCTGCTGGTTCGGCCAGATGATCATCCACACGTTATAGGCCATGATCAGGCCCAGCCACATGCCGATGCCGATCAGTTTCGCGGCACCGCCGCCCGAGAGAGTCAGCGCGGCGACGAGATAGCCGTTCATCATGGCGAGCAGCAGGCCGGTGATCACCGTCGCGAGGGCGGCCCAGCGGAACCAGAACAGCGCCGTCGGCGCGATGACCTTGCCGATGGCGGGCTTCTGCTCGTCCGGGATCTTCGGCATCGACGGGATCTGGACGAAGTTGAAGTACCAGAGCAGGCCGATCCACATCACGCCGGACAGCACGTGCAGCCAGCGCACGAAGAACGTCGCCCACGCATAGTCCGGGTTGAACGAGTTGGACAGCAGGGCCAGGAGAAGCGCGATCGCGACGCCGTAGGCGAGCGCGCGGTCGAGCTTGTCGAGGCCGATTTTTGCGAGAAGGTCGATCATGGTCGTTGTTCTCCGAGTGGGGGGCGGCTTTCACGCACCGGCCTGGTCCGGCGGATGTCCTTGTAGAATCGCCTGGGCCGCACGACGACCAGAGCGAATCGCTCCTTCTATTGTCGGCGGAACGCCGGTCTGCGTCCAGTCCCCGGCCAGAAACAGGTTGAGCGCGGCGGTAACGGGCCCCGGCCGGCGGTTCTCCTGCGAGGGCGTCAGGCGCAGCGTGGCGCGGCGTTCCTTGATCGTGCGGGCGGGCGGAACGGGCAGGGCCGGCAGGCCGAGTGCGGCCGCCACGTCGCGCCAGAGCAGGGCCGCGAGCGCTTCGGGCGGCCGTTCGACGAGCGCGTCGGCCGCACTGACGGTGACGCTGACCACGTCGCCGCGGGCGATCAGCCACTGCGCGGTGCCGCCGACGAGGCCGAGCAGGCGCTGGCCGCCGGGCAGGACGACGGGTGCATCCAGACGGTAATGGGCATTGACGATCGGCGAACTCTCGCCCGGCGCGCCGATATCCGGAACGACGCGGGCAAGCGCATGCGGCGGCAAGGCGAGCACGACACAGGCGCGCCGGCAATCGATCTCGGTCTCGCCGAAGCCGAGCGCTTCGACCCGGCCGCGCGCGACGCGCACGGCATCGAGCGGCATGCCGCTTTCGACGCCCACATTCGCACGCGCGAGCGCCATCAACGCCGGTTCGACGAAGGCACGCGACAGGCCGTTGGCCGCCACATAGGGCCGGCACGCCGCTTCGCCGCGCCCGAAGGTCTGCGCCAGCATCGCGGCGAGCGGGCGAGCGGCAGCTTCGCGCGGATCGGTGTTGAGCACGGCGGTGGCGAGCGGTTCCCACAGCGCCTTGTAGAGCGGGCCGTCGGGATCGAGCCGGTCCGCGACGCGCGCACTGTCGCCGGCGAAATAGAGCTGCAGCGCTTCAGCATAGTCCGACGGCCTTGTACCCGGCACGCGCCGGCCGGGCGCCATGATCCACCACGGGATCGGGCCGGCGTTCGGGCGGATCGTCCAGCGTTCGCCGGTGGCAAGATCGAGGAACGGGAACGCCGCCGGCACGATACCGACCAGCTCGTCGCGCGCCCCGACACGGTCGAGATAGCGGAACACGTCTTCGTTCGACGACAGGACGACATGCCCGCCATTGTCGATCTCCCGGCCGAGCAACGGGTCGTGGAAAGAGCGGCAGCGGCCGCCGAAATTTGGCGAGGCCTCGTAGAGCCGCACGCGTGCGCCGCCGTCGGCAAGTTCGAGCGCTGCAGACAGGCCCGCGAGCCCGCCGCCCACGACATGGACGTCGATCACCGGCTTGCCCATAGCCCGCGCAGCACGGCAGCCAGCTTGTCGCAGCGGTCGAGCTTCCGGCCGGCGAGCACGCGGTCGAGCAGCGTGGAATAGAGCTCGCCCATCACGATCGCCGGGCGAAGTGCACGTCGGTCGAGAGAGGGCAGCATCGCGCGCGCGGTGGCGAGCGTGGCGGCGGCCCGTGCGGCGAAGGGTTCGCGCGGCTCGGGCAGGTAGTTGCGCCCGCGTGCCGCGTCCTCGTCGATGTCGCGCAGCACGTTGATCCGCTGCAATGCTTCGCCCAGCGTCAGCGCATAGGTGCGTGCGGCATCGCCGGATGCGCCGAAGATCGGCAGCGAGAGCAGCCCTATCGTGCCTGCCACGCGCCGGCAATAGAGGACGAAGAGCGCCTCGTCGAAGACCTGCGGCTCGAGATCCATCATCTGGCCGTCGATCAGCGCGTCGAGTTCCGCGCGCGGCAGGCCGAACGCGCGGGCGTGCGGCTGGAAGGCGCGGGCGACCGGATCGCCCGGCGTGCCTTCGTAGATCGCGGCGACATCGGCGCGCCAGCGTTCGAGACCGGCACGCCGTTCGGCCGCCGAACCCGGACCGTCGGCGACGTCGTCGATGGCGCGCGCGATGTCGTAGAGCGCGAACAGCGCTTCGCGGCGCGCCGGCGGCAGCAGCCGCATCGCCCAGTAGAAGGTCGAGCGGCGCCGCGCGCTCAAGGCGAAATCCCGGCGAGCAGGCCGCGCGCCAGTGCCTGCACCTTGTCGAGCGGGCCAAGCTCGACGCGCGCGGCGAGCGGATCGCGGCGCCGCAGCTTTCGCGCAAGCCGGTGCGAGATGTCGACGATCGCGGCCGCTTCCATGCGCAAGCGGCGGTTGCGGATGCCGCGAACCAGCGGGCGCGCCTGCGCGTTGAGCGCATCGACGCGGTCGAGCATGCGGTCGTAGACGGCGCGCAGGGCCGGTGTCAGCGCGGGCGCCAGCAGGTCGCGTTCGGACAGTCCTGCCTCGTCGAGCCATGTCTTCGGGATGTAGAGCCGGCGAAGGTCGAGCCAGTCGCCGGCGGCATCCTGCAGGTGGTTCTCGATCTGCAGCGCCGTGCATAGCGCGTCCGACGCGGGCCACAGAGCGCGGTCCTCGCCATGCAGGTCGAGCAGGAAGCGGCCGACCGGAGCGGCCGAGAAGCGGCAATAGGCGATCAGGTCCGACCAAGTCCGGCACGGCCGGCCGCGCGCATCGGCCAGAAAGGCCTGCAGGAGCTGGCGCGGATGGTCGGTCGCGAGGCCGCGCTCGAGAAGGATGACACGCAGCGCCAGCGCTTCTTCGGGGCCTTCGACGCCGCCGGCAAGCGCCTTGTCGTGCGCTTCGAGCAGGGCCGTCTTCGCGTCGGCCTCGCGGGTCGGGTCGTCGGCGATATCGTCGGCGGCGCGCGCGAAGCGATAGAAGGCATGCACGGCCGGCCGGTGTGCCGGTGCCACAAGCCGGGAGCCGACGGGGAAGTTCTCGGTCGTTCGGTTCCGGGTGCTCACGAAGATCGATTCCGCCTGTGACTGCCTCTATATAGCATCGCATGGACCCGGAAGCGCTCGCCGAAGCCCAGACCCTGCTGCGCCGGTTCGACGCCGGCCGCTGGCGAACGACGCTGTTCGCAAGTGCGGGCGAACGGCCGCGGCTGGTCGCCCTCTATGCCTTCAATGTCGAGATCGCGCGCGTGCGCGAGACCGTATCGGAAGCCATCCTCGGCCAGATCCGCCTGCAATGGTGGCGCGATGCGCTGGCCGAGATCGCGGCGGGCGGGGCGGTGCGCCGTCATCCGATCGTGCGCGCGATCGCCGACGCGAAGCTCGATCCCATTGCACTCGGCCGGCTGGTCGATGCGCGCGAGCGCGATCTCGACGATGCGGCCTTCGCCGATCTTGGCGAACTGGAGGCCCATGCGCGGGCGACGTCGGGCGCGCTCGCGGCCGTTGCCGGCGGCGATGCGTGCCGCGATATCGGCACAGCCTATGCGCTGGCCGGCAGCCTGATGGCGCTGCCGTACTTCTCGCGCCAGCGGCGCAACGTGCTGCCCACGGCACTGGTCGATGCGGCAGGGCTCACGCCCGAACTGATCCACGAAGGCAAGGCGGGGACGAAGCTCGAAGCGGCAATCGTGCCCGTCGCGACGCGCGCGCGCGAACTGCTGGTAAGCACCGGCAACGCGCCGAACGCCATCGCACTGCAAGGCACGATCGCGAAGCTGTGGCTCGACCGGCTTCAGCGCGTGCGGCACGACGCGTTCG
This sequence comes from Tagaea sp., assembly GCA_965279565.1. Taxonomy (GTDB): domain Bacteria; phylum Pseudomonadota; class Alphaproteobacteria; order CACIAM-22H2; family CACIAM-22H2; genus Tagaea. Next base: position 3,220,896 of record OZ257249.1, read on the forward strand.
CACCGGCTTTGCAGGCGCCGTATCCGGCCGATATCTGGCGGCTGTTCTTCGCCAACCTATTCCGCCGCTTCTGAAGCGGCGCCGGCGAGCCACGCCGTGAGATCGGCGCGCGCGCGATGCGCATAGGCCTTCTTGCGATCCTGCCCCTTGATGCGCTTGTCCGTGCCCGGATCGAGCGGCGGGAAGAGCCCGAAATTGCAGTTCATCGGCTGGAAGGTCTTCGCGTCCCCGCCGCCGGTGAGATGGGCGAGCAGGGCGCCGAACGCGGTCGTGGGCGGGGGCGGCGTCATCGTGCGGCCGTGCCACTGTGCGGCCGCGAAGCGCCCCGCGAGCAGGCCGATGGCCGAACTTTCGACATAGCCTTCCACACCCGTGACCTGGCCCGCGAAGCGCAGGCGCGGATCGGCCTTCAGGCGCAGCTCGCCGTCGAGCAGCTTGGGCGAGTTGAGGAACGTGTTGCGATGGATGCCGCCGAGCCTTGCGAACTCGGCCTTCTCGAGGCCGGGGATCGAGCGGAAGACCCGCACCTGGTCGGCGTATTTGAGCTTCGTCTGGAAGCCGACCATGTTGTAGAGCGTGCCCAGCGCGTTGTCCTGGCGCAGCTGGACGACCGCATGCGCGCGCCGCCCGGTGGCCGGATCGGTGAGGCCGATGGGCTTCATCGGGCCGAAGCGCAGCGTTTCCGATCCGCGCTCGGCCATCACCTCGATCGGCAGGCAGCCCTCGAAATAGGGCGTGTCCTTCTCCCACTCCTTGAACTCGGTCTTCTCGCCCGCCACGAGGGCGGCGACGAATGCTTCGTACTGTTCACGATCCATCGGGCAGTTGACGTAGTCGGCCCCGTCGCCGCCCGGTCCGCCCTTGTCCCAGCGCGACTGGAACCACGCCTTGGCGAAATCGATGCTGTCCTTGTGCACGATGGGGGCGATCGCGTCGAAGAAGGCGAGCGAGGCTTCGCCGGTGAGGCCGCGCACGGCTTCGGCCAGGGCCGGCGAGGTTAGGGGGCCGGTCGCGACGATGACGTTGTCCCACTCGGCCGGCGGCAGGCCCGCGATCTCCTCGCGCCGCACTTCGATCAGCGGTTCCGCCGCGATCGCGTCGGTCACGGCGTCGGCGAAGCCCTCGCGGTCGACGGCAAGTGCGGCCCCGGCCGGCACCTTGTGGCGGTCGGCGCAGGCCATGACGAGCGAACCCGCCGCGCGCAGCTCGGAATGGAGCAGGCCGACGGCGTTGATCTCCCACTCGTCCGAGCGGAAGGAGTTGGAGCAGACGAGCTCGGCCAACCGGTCGGTCTTGTGCGCCTCGGTCGTGCGCACGCCGCGCATCTCGTGCAGGACCACGGGCACGCCCGCGCGCGCCAGCGCCCAGGCCGCGTCCGACCCGGCCAGCCCGCCGCCCACCACATGCACCTGCTTCGTTCGATCCATTTCGCGCGACCTGCTATTGTTCGACGGCGAATCCCGCCCGGCACGACTTACCGACAGGAAGCCCCATGTTCAAGGTCCTAAACCCAGCCACCATCGCCCCGCCCTCGGGCAAATACCAGCACGCCGTGGAAGTGCCCGCGAATGCCCGCACGCTGTACGTTTCCGGCCAGATCGGCGTGCTGCCCGACGGCACGGTCGCCAAGGGGATCGACGCGCAGGCCGACGCGGTCTGGGCCAACATCAAGGCGATCCTGGCCGACGGCGGGATGACGCTGGCCGACCTCGTCAAGGTCACCGTGCTGCTGGTCAACGCCGCCGACATCGTGCCGGCCCGCCTCGCGCGCGACCGGGCGCTGGGCTCGACCCGGCCGCCGGCCTCAACGCTGATGGTGATTTCCGCGCTGGCAGCACCCGAGTTCCTGATCGAGATCGAGGCGATCGCGGCCAAGGCATGAAGATGCGTGGCTCCCTTGCGCTGCTGGCCGTCGCGGCATTCCTCGCCGCCACCCCGCTGCATGCGCAGGACACGCCGCCGCCCGCACGCATGCCGGCGACGATGGCGCCCGCACCGGCGATGCCGCCCGACTACCTGCAGGGCAAGGCGGAGTTCGAGAAGGGCAACTTCAACAGCGGCTACCTGCTGCTGCTTCCCTATGCGCAGCGCGGCAATCCCGAAGCGCAGTTCATGCTGGGTCGCATGTCGGACGAGGGCGGGGGCGGCATCGTCCTCGATCCGCGCGAGGCCGTGCGCTGGTATCGCCTGTCGGCCGCGAAGGATTTCCCGAAGGCGCTCTATGCGCTCGCCAAGGCCGCCGCGATCGGGCGCGGGATGGCCCAGTCGCCGGGCCAGGCGCTCGACTATCTGCGCCGCGCGGCCGAGGTCGATTTCACGCCTGCGGTCCTCGACATGGCCTCGCTCTACGACGACGGGCGCGGCGTGGATGCCGACCGCACGGCGGCCTTCGGCTGGTACATGCGCGGTGCGGAACTCGGCAACACCGAAGCGCGCTTCATGGTGGGCGAGCGGCTCTACAACGGCGACGGCGTGGGCCAGAACCGCGACGAGGCGCGCCGCTGGTACACGCTCGCGGGCGGACGCGGCCATCCGGGTGCGCTGTTCCGGCTGGCGCAGATCGGTTTCGGGCGACCGCTCAACGCCGACCTGCGCATCACGAACTATACGTGGCTCACGCTCGCCCAGCAGCGCGGCGGACCGGAGATCCGCAAGGAGGCGACGGACCTGCGCACGAAACTCGCCGCGACGATGATCCAGGTCGACATCGACGCCGCGACGGCCCGCGCGCGCGCCTGGAAACCCGAACCGCCCCTGAAGGGCGAACCGGTCGATCCGGAAGACCCGTACAACGATCCCGAAAAGATGCGGACGGGTCGCTGAAACAGGCGACCACATGTTACCGTAACCTATTTAAGCCTTTGAAGTTGTTGGCTTGTAACTGCAACCGCGCTTTTCGTGTAGTTTGTAGCGTATCGGGGCGGATCGCTCCGTTTTCCCAATGGCTTGGGCCGTACAACCGGGCCTGTTACCGGGCATACGGTCGAGGGTAAATATTCACCTGTCAAACAGCGCATGGCCGGATATCCTCGGCCAATGCGAGGAATATAGTCTAAAAACGCGCGTTATGCAATCAAAAGACGTGGATGCCCGGCACAAGGCCGGGCATGACGGCTCGAATTTTTCCGTCATGCCCGGGTTCATCCCGGGCATCCACGACTTCGGCATAGAATGACATCCGCCATGAACCGAACCGCGATCCTCTACGCGCTGTCCGCCGCCGCCCTGTTCGGGCTTTCCACGCCGGTCGCCAAGCTGCTCGTCGGAACGGTCGATCCGTGGCTGCTGGCGGGCATCCTCTATTCCGGGGCCGGGGCCGGGGCCGGGCTGCTGGCGTTCCGCCTCATGTCGCCGCCGGCCGCGGAGGCGAAGCTTGTGCGCGCCGACCTGCCATGGCTCGCGTTTTCTGTCGCGGCCGGCGGGATCGCGGCACCCGCACTGCTGATGCTCGGCCTCGCCCGGCTCGACGGGTCGACGGCCTCGCTGCTGCTGATCCTCGAAGGCGTGTTCACGGCGTTGCTGGCCTGGTTCGCCTTCCGCGAGAATTTCGACCGGCGCATCGCCGTCGGCATGCTCGCCATCGTGGCCGGAGCGGCCGTGCTGAGCTGGCCCGCCGCGCGCGTGCCAGACGGGCTTGGCGGGCCGCTGCTCGTCGCTGCCGCGTGTTTCGCGTGGGGGATCGACAACAACGTCACGCGCAAGGTCGCACTCGCCGACCCGGTCGCCATCGCCGCGATCAAGGGGCTGGTCGCGGGGCCGGCGAACATCGCCCTCGGCCTGTGGATCGGCGCCGCGTTTCCCGACGCGCCGACCGTGGCGCTGGGTGCCGCGACAGGCCTGCTCGGCTACGGCATCAGCCTCGTGCTGTTCGTGCTGGCGCTGCGCCATCTCGGCACGGCGCGCACCGGCGCCTATTTCTCGCTCGCCCCGTTCGTCGGCGCGCTTGCCGCCGTCGCACTCCTCGGCGAAGCGGTCACGAGCGAACTGTTCGCCGCCGGCGCGCTGATGGCCGTGGGAGTCTGGCTGCATGTGAGCGAACGCCACGAACATCCGCACGAACATCACGAGATGGCGCACGCCCACCGGCACACGCACGACGAACACCATCGGCACGACCATCCGCCGGGCACCGACCCGACGGAACCGCACAGCCACGCCCATGTCCACGCCGCGATGCGCCACGCGCATCCGCACCTGCCGGACAGCCATCACCGGCACAGGCACTAGAAAATCAAAAGACGTGGATGCCCGGCACAAGGCCGGGCATGACGGCTCAAATTTTTCCGTCATGCCCGGGTTCATCCCGGGCATCCACGACTTGCTTCAAGCCCGCTTCCTGACCGTCCCGCCCTTGGCGAGATACGGCGCCAGGTATCGTGCCGTGTAGCTTTCCTTCGACTTCGCCACATCCTCCGGCGTGCCGGCGGCGACGACGCGACCGCCCTTGCCGCCGCCTTCGGGGCCGAGATCGACGATCCAGTCGGCGGTCTTCACCACTTCCAGATTGTGCTCGATGACGACGACCGTGTTGCCCTGGTCGACGAGGGCGTGCAGCACTTCCATCAGCTTGCGCACGTCCTCGAAATGCAGGCCCGTCGTCGGCTCGTCGAGGATGTAGAGCGTCTTGCCCGTCGAGCGGCGCGAGAGCTCCTTGGCGAGCTTGACGCGCTGCGCTTCGCCGCCCGACAGCGTCGTCGCCTGCTGGCCGACATGCACGTAGCCGAGGCCGACGCGCACGAGCGTGTCCATCTTCTCGCGGATCGCGGGCACGGCCTTGAAGAACTCGGCCGATTCCTCGACCGTCATCTCCAGCACGTCGGCGATCGACTTGTCGCGGTACTTCACCTCGAGCGTCTCGCGGTTGTACCGCTTGCCGTGGCACGCGTCGCACGTGACGTAGACGTCGGGCAGGAAGTGCATCTCGATCTTGATGACGCCGTCGCCCTGGCACGCCTCGCAGCGCCCGCCCTTGACGTTGAACGAGAAGCGCCCCGGTCCGTAGGCGCGCGCCTTCGCTTCCGGCAGGCCGGCGAACCAGTCGCGGATCGGCGTGAAGGCGCCCGTATACGTCGCCGGGTTCGAGCGCGGCGTGCGGCCGATGGGCGACTGGTCGATGTCGATGACCTTGTCGAGATGGTCGACACCGTCGATCGCCGCATGCTCGGCCGGGATCTCGCGGGCCCCCATCAGGCGGCGGGCGAGCGCCTTGTAGAGTGTTTCGATCACCAGCGTGGATTTCCCGCCGCCCGAAACGCCGGTCACGCACACGAAGGTGCCGAGCGGGATTTCCACGTCGACGGCCTTCAGGTTGTTGCCCTTGGCGCCGCGCACCTTCAGCTTCTGGCCCTTGTGGCCGGGGCGGCGTGCCTTCGGGATCGGCACCTGCCGGAAGCCGGACAGGTACTGGCCGGTCAGGCTCGCCGGGTTCTTGACGATGTCGTCGGGCGTGCCCTGCGCCACGATCTGGCCACCATGGATGCCGGCACCCGGGCCCATGTCGACGACCCAGTCGGCCACGCGGATCGCGTCCTCGTCGTGCTCGACGACGATGACGGTGTTGCCGAGATCGCGCAGCCGCTTCAGCGTTTCGAGCAGCCGGTCGTTGTCGCGCTGATGCAGGCCGATGGACGGCTCGTCCAGCACGTAGAGCACGCCCGTCAGCCCCGACCCGATCTGCGAGGCGAGCCGGATGCGCTGGCTTTCCCCGCCCGACAGCGTGCCCGACGCGCGCGACAGCGTGAGATATTCGAGACCCACATTCACGAGGAAGCCGAGGCGCGCGTTGATCTCTTTCAAAATGCGCGCGGCGATCTCGTTCTGCTTGGGCGTGAGCTGCTTCTTGATGTTCGAGAACCACTCCGCCGCCTCGTCGATGGCGAAGGTGGTCACTTCCGACACGTGCTTGCCGCCGATCTTGACCGCCAGCGCCTCGGGCTTCAGGCGATAGCCGTTGCACACCTCGCACGGGCGCGCGGACTGGAAGCGCGACAGTTCCTCGCGCGTCCAGGCACTGTCGGTCTCGCGGTAGCGGCGCTCCAGGTTCGGGATCACGCCTTCGAAGGGCTTGTTGGTCTTGTAGTCGCGCAGCCCGTCCGAATAGACCATCGTCACCGGCTCGTCGCCCGAGCCGTTCAGGATCGCTTCCTGCACCTTCTTCGGGAGCTGGCCGAACGGCGTGGCCGGCGACACCTTGAAGTGCTTGGCGAGGCTCGCCAGCGTCTGCGCGTAGTATTTCTGCGTCTCGTTCACCCACGGGGCGATGGCGCCGTTTTCCAGCGACAGGCGATGGTCGGGGGCGACCAGCTCCGGGTCGAAATACTGTTTCTCGCCCAGACCGTCGCAGGCGGGACACGCGCCGAACGGGTTGTTGAACGAGAACAGCCGCGGCTCGATCTCCGAGATCGTGAAACCGGAAACGGGGCACGCGAACTTGGAGCTGAACACGGTGCGTTCGCCCGTGTCGGCGTTCTCGACGAACAGCAGCCCTTCGGCGAGGTTCAGCGCCGTCTCGACCGAGTCCGCGAGGCGGGGCCCTAGATCGGGCTTCACGACGAGGCGGTCCACCACGACCTCGATGTCGTGCTTGCGCTTCTTGTCGAGAACCGGCGCCGCGTCGATCTCGTAGAGCTTCCCGTCGACCTTGACGCGCTGGAAGCCCTTCTTCTGCAGTTCCTGCAGTTCCTTGCGGTACTCGCCCTTGCGGCCGCGCACGACGGGGGCCAGCAGATAGAGCCTAGTGCCGTCCTTCATCGCGAGGATGCGGTCGACCATCTGCGTGACGGTCTGGCTTTCGATCGGCAGGCCCGTGGCGGGCGAGTAGGGCACGCCGACGCGCGCATAGAGCAGGCGCAGATAGTCGTAGATCTCCGTCACCGTGCCGACGGTCGAGCGCGGGTTGCGGCTTGTCGTCTTCTGCTCGATGGAAATGGCCGGCGACAGCCCGTCGATGGAGTCCACGTCGGGCTTGCTCATCAGTTCCAGGAACTGGCGCGCATAGGCCGACAGGCTTTCCACGTAGCGGCGCTGGCCCTCGGCATAGATCGTGTCGAAGGCGAGCGAGGATTTGCCCGAGCCGGACAGGCCCGTGACGACCACCAGGCTGTCGCGCGGCAGGTCGACATCCACACTCTTCAGATTGTGCTCGCGCGCACCGCGGACGGAGATGCGCGGACCTTCAAGACGGGTCGCCATGGCAATTCCTGTGACGTGTGAAGCAGGGAATATAGGGCGGTAACGGAGGCTTTGCGACGCCTCAGGAAGGGCATTGTGGATAGAAATTGAACGGCGCTTTTGGGGCTTGCGCCGCCCCCCCGGCTTCTGCAAGTTGGCGCTTCGTTCTTGTGCGACTCGATTGGAGAAACGGCCATGGCCGGCAGCGTCAACAAAGTCATCCTCATCGGCAATCTCGGCAAGGATCCCGAGGTCCGTTCGATGCAGAACGGCGGCAAGGTCGTGAACCTGTCGATCGCCACGTCGGAAACGTGGCGCGACAAGAACAGCGGCGAGCGCCAGGAAAAGACCGAGTGGCACCGCGTCGTCATCTTCAACGAGAAGCTCGGCGAAGTGGCCGAGAAATATCTGAAGAAGGGCGCCAAGGTTTACGTCGAGGGCGCGCTCCAGACGCGCAAGTGGACCGATAACAGCGGCGTCGAGAAATATTCGACCGAAGTCGTCCTGCAGCGCTTCCGTGGCGAGCTCACGATGCTCGACGGCGGCAAGGGCGGCGGCGCGGGTGGCGGTGGCGGCGGTGGTGGCGACGATTTCGGCGGCGACGACTATGGCGCGCCGAGCAGCGGCGGCGGTGGTGGCCGTTCGTCGGGCGGCGGCGCACGCAAGCCGGCGGCCGGCCCGATCGACGACGACATTCCGTTCTGAGCGCGGCGCCATGCCCTTCATCAACCTGAAGATGGTTCGCGGTGCGACCAAGGCGCAGAAGGCCGAGATCGTGAAGGAGTTCACCGACACGCTCGTGCGCGTGCTCGGCAAGAACCCGCAGAACACGCATATCGTGATCGAGGAAATCGAGCGCGAAAGCTGGGGCCACGCGGGCGAGCTCGTCAGTGAAAAAACGGCAGCGCCGAAGGCCTGAAAAAGCCCGCTTCCTGTGGGCTAATTCGCGTGCTGCGGCAACGGGTTACGGCCCCCATTTCGGCTTTGTTTGTGCATCTGCGTCCTGCTAGATTTCAGGCGTCGGATTCGCCCGTTTCCGGCCCCCTGAAAACCGTACGCGTGACCCCATCTTGAGCGACCAAGTTCCGCCGCCCGCCGCCCCGTCCGACATCTCGCCGGTCTCGATCGAAGACGAGATGAAGCGCAGCTATCTCGATTACGCGATGAGCGTGATCGTGAGCCGCGCATTGCCCGACGCGCGCGACGGGCTGAAGCCGGTGCATCGGCGCATCCTCTACGCGATGCAGGAATCCGGCTACGACTGGAACCGCGCGTACCGCAAGTCGGCCCGCATCGTCGGCGACGTGATGGGCAAGTACCACCCGCACGGCGACAGCGCCATCTACGAGTCCATGGTGCGCATGGCGCAGGACTTCTCGATGCGCCTGCTGATGATCGACGGGCAGGGCAATTTCGGCTCGATGGACGGCGATCCGCCGGCGGCCATGCGCTACACCGAAGCGCGCCTCGCCAAGGCCGCCTCACTGATGCTGACGGACATCGACAAGGAAACCGTCGATTTCCAGCCCAACTACGACGACAGCACGGTCGAGCCGACGGTGCTGCCGGCCGTATTCCCGAACCTGCTGGTCAATGGCGGCTCGGGCATCGCCGTCGGCATGGCGACGAACATCCCGCCGCACAATCTGGGCGAAGTGATCGACGCGTGCTGCGCCTATCTCGACGATCCGGAAATCACGCTCGACGACCTGATGAAGTTCGTGCCCGGCCCCGATTTCCCCACGGGCGGCATCGTGATGGGCCGCGGCGGCCTGCGCGAGGCCTACCGCACGGGGCGCGGCTCGATCCTGCTGCGCGGGCGCAGCCACATCGAGGAGCTTCGCAAGGACCGCGAGGCGATCATCGTCACCGAGGTGCCCTACCAGCAGAACAAGGCCCGGCTGATGGAGCGCATCGCCGAGTGCGTGAACGAGAAGATCATCGAGGGCATTTCCGACCTGCGCGACGAATCCGACCGCGACGGCGTGCGCGTCGTGATCGAACTGAAGCGCGACGCGAATCCCGAGATCGTGCTGAACCAGCTCTACAAGTACACGGGCCTGCAGACCTCGTTCGGCTACAACATGCTCGCACTTGACCAGGGCAAGCCCGTGCTGATGGGCCTGAAGGAACTGATCCGCTGCTTCGTGGAGTTCCGCGAGGAAGTGATCACGCGGCGCACGCGCTATCTTCTGCGCGAGGCGCGCAAGCGCGCGCACACCTTGATCGGCCTTGCCGTGTCGGTCGTCAATCTCGACCCGGTCATCGAACTGATCCGCAAGTCGCCCGACCCGGTCGTGGCGCGCGAGCGCCTGATGGAGCGCGCGTGGCCGGTGACCGAGATCGCCAGCTATATCGAGATGGTCGGCGAACCGGGGCGCAGCGTCGTCGACGGCACGTACCGGCTGTCGGAAGAGCAGGCCAAGGCGATCCTGGAACTGCGCCTGCAGCGCCTGACGGGCCTCGAGCGCGACAAGATCCTGGGCGAGCTCAAGGACATCGTCGCGCAGATCGCCGACTTCATCGACATCCTCGGCTCGCGCGAGCGTCTCTACGCCATCCTGCGCAACGAGCTTGCCGCCTACCGTGCCGAGTTCGCCGACAAGCGACGCACGACGCTGGAGGAAGGCGACGGCGAGCAGGACATCGAGGACCTGATCCAGCCCGAGGACATGGTCGTCACCGTCACGCATGCCGGCTACATCAAGCGCACGCCGCTGTCGAGCTACCGCGCGCAGCGCCGCGGCGGCAAGGGCCGCTCGGGCATGGCGACGCGCGAAGAGGATTTCGTCAGCCAGGTGTTCGTCGCGAACACGCACGCCCCCGTGCTGTTCTTCACGACGCGCGGGCTCGTCTTCCTGCTCAAATGCTACAAGCTGCCGCTCGGCAACCCGCAGAACCGCGGCAAGCCGATGGTCCAGCTGCTGCCATTGGCCGACGGCGAGCGCATCGCGACCGTGCTGGCGCTGCCGACCGACGCCACACTTTGGGACAAGCTGCACATCGTGTTCGCCACGTCGGCCGGCAACGTGCGCCGCAACGCGCTGTCGGATTTCACGAACATCATGGCCAAGGGCAAGATCGCCATGAAGCTGGAGGAGGCGGGCGAACGGCTCGTCGCCGTCCAGCCCTGCCAGGATACGCAGGACGTCGTGCTCGCCACGCGCGAGGGCAAGTGCATCCGCTTCGCGGTCGACGACGTGCGCGTCTTCGCCAGCCGCAATTCCACGGGCGTGCGCGGCATCCGCCTGGGCGAGGGCGACGAGGTCATCTCGATGGCGCTGCTGCGCCACATGGACCTTGAAACCGTCGAGCGCGAGGCGTTCCTGCGCATGGCGCGCCAGCGCCGCGGCACGACCGACGACGCGGCCGTCGAGACGGTCGAAACGGAAGCGCCGGAGAGCACGGCGCTGGTCCTGTCCGAGGAGCGCTACGCCGAACTGGCCGCAGCCGAGGAATTCCTGCTGGCGATCACCACCAAGGGCTTCGGCAAGCGCAGCTCTTCCTACGAATACCGCCTCACGGGCCGCGGCGGCTCGGGTATTGCCAACATCGAGACGACCGACAAGAACGGCGTCGTCGTGGCGTCGTTCCCTGTGCGCGACGGCGACCAGCTGATGATCGTGTCGGACGGCGGCACGCTGATCCGCACGCCGGTGAACGACATCCGCATCGCGCGCCGGCAGACGCAGGGCGTGACCGTCTTCCGCGTGGGCGACGGCGAGAAGGTGGTTTCGGTCGCGCGCCTGGGCGATCTTGGCGGCGACGATACGGGCGACGCCGGTGCGGCACCGGCCGGGGAGGGGAAATGAGCGAACGCATCGCGATCTATCCCGGCACGTTCGATCCGGCGACCAACGGGCATCTCGACATCATCCATCGCGGCGCCCTCGTCGTCGACCGGCTGGTCGTCGGCGTGGCGGTCAATGCCGGCAAGGGCCCGCTCTTCACGCTGGACGAGCGCGTGGCGATCATGCGCGCCGAAGTGGCGTCGATGGCCGACGTCGCCGCGCGCATCGAGGTGCGCCCGTTCGAAACGCTGCTGATGAAGTTCGCCCAGTCGGTCGGGGCGCGGATCATCCTGCGCGGCCTGCGCGCCGTGTCGGACTTCGAGTACGAGTTCCAGATGGCCGGCATGAACAAGCGCCTCGACCCGAAGGTCGAGACGCTGTTCCTGATGGCCTCGGAGACGCAGCAGTTCATTTCCTCGCGCTTCGTCAAGGAAGTGGGCCGTCTGGGCGGGGACATCTCGCACTTCGTGTCCCCCCGCGTGGATGCGGCCATGCGGGCCAAGTTCGCGGCTGCGGCCAAGCCCGCCGACGGCGAGGCGGAGCCCACGCTGCTGCCCGTCACGGCGCCGCGCGCGCCGCTCTAGACGGTTTCACGCCAAGGCGGTTGACCCCGGGCGAGGGCGGCCCTAGTTTCCGCACCGTCATGTCGCAGGGACGAGCCCGTAGCTCAGTCGGTAGAGCATCGGACTTTTAATCTGAGGGTCGCGGGTTCGAATCCCGCCGGGCTCACCAGCGCCGGGTGTGGGATTTGCAAGGCGGGAACGGGTAAGAAGCAGATGTTGGAAGGCCGCTGACATGCCCCTCGATTTCAGCGCCGGTCGCGCCCACTACGATGCGGTCCAGAACGGGATCGTCATCGACGTGCGCGACGGCACCAAGCACGTCCCTTGCGTCATCGAGAAGCAGGCGCTTGCCGACTTCGAGGGCGTGTCGAACGTCTCGCCCGGCTCGCTCGTGTCGATCTACCGCAGCCACGCCGAGCGCATCCACAAGCTGATCGCGACGCTCTATGCCTCCGGCCAGGCGGACGCCAAGCACGGCCTCAGGATCACCAGCAAGGTCCTCAACGGCGTGCGCCGGAAGACTTGATCTTCCAGATCGCCCTGTAGAACCGTTCGAACTGCCGCGCGCGCGTGCGCCCGTCGCACAGCGACGAGGCGGCAATGCGCGCGCGCTGGTTGGCGCGCATCTCGACCAGTGCCGCCGTATCGCCCGCAAGGCGCTTCGCGATCGCGACGAACTCGTCGGCGTCGCGCGCGATCCAGTCCCTCTTGCCGATCGTCGCCAGCATCGCGGCCGTCAGCCGGCTCGCCATCGTCGCACCCGGCTTGGTGACGACGGGCATGCCCATCCACAGTGCTTCGAAGCTCGACGTCCAGCCGCTGAACGGGAACGGGTCGAGCGCCACGTCCATCCGGTCGTAGAGGTCGAGATGCACGTTGAGCCCTTCCACGCCCGCGCGCAGGTCGGCGCGCGCCGGGTCCACGCCGCCGCGCACGAAGGCCGCGCGCACACGCGCCGCGATCGACGGGACGGCATAGAGGCTCTTGTACTTGAGCAGCAGGCGCGAACCGGGCGTCTCGCGCAGGACGCGGACCCACAGATCCAGCACCGCGTCGTTGACCTTGACCGGATTGCTGAACGAGCCGAACACCGGCCCGGAGCCCGAGGCCGACGGCGGCGGGCCGGGCATGCGCGCCTCGCCCAGGGGCACATGGATGAAATAGCCCGGCAGGCGCAGCGGCCGTTCGGCGAATCGCTCGGTGCCCAGACGCGGGACGAGGAAGCGGTCTGCGAAGAGGCCGTCGTAGCAGTCCATCCCCGTCGTCGCCGCCTCGCCGAAGGCAAGCTGCACGAGTGCCGGGCGCCATGCCGCGACGAGCGGCCGGTTGCGGTCGAAACGTCCCGCCACGCAGACGAGGATGTCGATGCCGTCGGCGCGCATGCGCTCGGCCACCTGCCGGTCGGTCTCGCCGACCACGTCGCGCCAGTGTTCGACGAGGACGCGGAAATTGACGGTCGTCGCATCGGGCAGCGCCACGTCGGAATAGACGAACGTCTCGAAGGCCTCGCGGTCGTGGTGGGCGACGATCGGCGCCAGACTGCGCGCGATCGGATGGTCGCGCAGGTCCGACGAGATGTAGCCCACGCGCAGCCGTCGCTTTCCGGCCGGTGCGGGTGCGGCCGGCGGCAGCGGGTCTGCGGGCACATGCCGGCGCGCGAATTCCAGATGCTCGGCATAGAGCGTTTCGGGCGAAACCGTCGGGTCGTAGAGCAGGGCGAGCAGCAGGTTGCGGTGCGTCTCGTACGAGCCGGGGTCGATCGCCAGCGCCCGGCGATAGAGCGCAAGTGCGGTCGCCGCCTCGCCGCGTTCGAGCTGCAGGTTCGCGAGATTGCCGAGCGCCGACGCGAAATCCGGCTTGAGCCTCAGCGCGGCCTCGTAGCTCGCCACCGCCTCGTCGAGCTGGCCGCGGTCGCGCAGCGCCGTGGCGAGATTGTCGTAGGTTTCCGCGATGGTCGGGTCGAGGGCGAGCGCTTCGCGGTAGAGCTCGACCGCACGGTCGAGCCGCCCCAGCGCACGCATCGCGTTGGCGAAATTCGTGTGGGCCGCGGCCGATTTCGGCGACATGCGCAGCACGGTCTGCAGCTTCTCGGCCGCGAGATCGGCCCGCCCGCGTTCGAGCAGCGCCACGGCGAAGTCGTTGAGCACCAGCGCGTCGCCGGGTGCCGCCGCCTCGGCGCGACGGTAGAATTCGATCGCCTCGTCCAGGCGCCTAGCCTTGTGGCGCTGCGTGGCGAGCGAACGCAGCGTCTCGACATCGTCCGGATCGAGCTGGAGTGCACGTTCGAGCGCCGTTCCGGCATCCGCCGTCCGGTCCAGTGCTGCCAGCGCCTGCGCGCGGTTGCGGTGGAGCGAGGCGATCGCCGGATGGCGCAAGATCAGCGCATCGAACGCGGCAAGCGCTTCGGCCGGCCGCCCGGCAGCGAGCAGGGCGGCCCCGAGATTGTTGCGCGCCTCGGCATGGTCGGGGGCGAGGGCGAGCACGGCAGCGTAATCATCGATCGCCGCGTCGACGGCCCCGGACGCCTGGCGGGACAGGCCGCGCACGAAGCGCGCATCGACCATGCCGGGCGCAAGGGCAAGCGCCTTGTCGCAGCTGGCGATCGCGCGGTCGTAGGCGCCGGCCTTGCGCCACGCGTTGGCGAGATTGGAATGGAAGGCCGGCATGTCGGGGCGGACGGCGATCGCGGCCGAAATGCTCCGGATCGCGTCTTCGAAGCGGTCCTGCTGGAGGGCGACGACGCCCAGCAGATGCAGCGCGTCCGGCTGGTCGGGAACGGTGGCCAGGACCTGGCGGTAGATGTCGGCCGCCCGCGCGAGATCGCCTGTGCGATGGAGTTCCATCGCGGCCGCAAGGCGCGCTTCGGGCGATTCGCCGGTCCGGTTCATGCGGGCGAGCCTAGCGGCGACGGACGACAGGCGCTACTCTCGCCGGACGCGATGGAGGTGCGCCATGAACCTCGACAAGATCAGGATCGGCACGAAACCGCCGCACGACGTGAACGTCGTGATCGAGATCCCGCTCGGCGGCGAACCGGTGAAGTACGAGATCGACAAGCGCTCCGGCGCGCTGTTCGTCGACCGCTTCCTGCACACCGCGATGCACTATCCGGCGAATTACGGGTTCATCCCGCATACGCTGTCGGGCGACGGCGATCCGGTCGACGTGATCGTCGTGGGCCATGTGCCGGTCGTGCCGGGGGCGGTCATCCGCTCGCGCCCCATCGGCGCCCTGCTGATGGAGGACGAAGCCGGGGCCGACGAGAAAATCCTGGCCGTCCCGGTCGACAAGCTGCACCCGTTCTATTCCGGCGTGCGCAGCTACAAGGACCTACCGCCGATCCTGATCGAGCAGATCGCCCATTTCTTCAAGCATTACAAAGATCTGGAGAAAGGAAAGTGGGTGACCATCGTCAAATGGGTCGACGAAAAGGGTGCCGGCAAGATGATCCTCGAAGGCATCGCCCGGGCTCGAAAGAAGTCAAAGAAGCGCCGCTAACAAACTGGAATTGAAGAAAATTAGATCGAATTTCGAAACGATACTTCGTGACTCGCGAACCAGCCGAGCGGACAATTTCTGCATAACTGAATGCATCCGGTTGGAGAATCCCCGATGGCGGTTTCAGCGGCAAACGGCGCTTCCGGTCTGACGGCAAGCTTCCTGCCCGTGCTCAAGGCCAGCCTCCAGCGCGGCGAAGAGCAGAACAGCGTCTCGCGCGAAGTCACGCAGACGATCGAGCAGCAAATCCAGTCCAGCATCTCGTCGGCGGCGAGCGACAACAACGATGTTGCGAGCGTGGCGCTGACCGGCCGCGGCCAGAAGCTCGACATTTCGGCCTGAGCGTCCTGCGGATTTCTTGTCGCCTGACAAGGTAGCGGCGCGACGTTAAGCTCGCGCCTGCATGATTCGCGTCGTCGTACTCGGAGCTACCGGATTCGTCGGCCGCAACATGGCCGAAGCGTTCGCGGCCGACCCGGCCTGCTCGGTCGTCGGCATCCGGAACCGCCGGCCTTCCTTCGATCATCCCCGCATTTCCTGGATCGATGCCGACCTGACGACCGAAGCGGGCGTCGCGGCGGCGCTGACGGGTGCCGACGTCGTGATCCACGCGGCGGCAGCGACGGCAGGGTCGGGGGCCAATCTCGGCGATCCGCTGTCGATGATCGTCGACAACCAGGTCCTGAACGGCCGCGTCTTCGCGGCGGCGCATCGTCTGCGCGTGCCGCATGTCGTTTGGTTCTCATGCTCGGTCATGTATGCGTCCTCGTCGCGGCCCCAGCGCGAGACGGATTTCGATCCGGCGGCCGAACTCCATCCGGCCTATGCCGGCGTGGCGCTGACGAAGGTCTATTTCGAGCGCATGTGCGCCTGGTATGCCGGCTTCGGCACGACGCGCTACACCGTGCTGCGCCATTCCAACGTCTACGGGCCGCACGACAAGTACGATCTGGCACGCAGCCACGTATTCGGCGCCACGGTGACCAAGGCGCTGACCTCGACCGACGGACGCCTCGTTCTGTGGGGCACGGGCAGGGCGGCGCGCGACCTGATCCATGTCGACGACCTGTACGCCGCTGTCCGCGCGGCCGTCCTCGGCCATCCGCGACCCTATGCGCTCTACAATGTCGGGGCCGGTCATGCGGTGACCACGCGCGAACTGGCCGAGCGCATCGTGCGCGCCGCGGGCCGGCCGCTCGAGATCGTCCTCGATGCGAGCCGCCCCACGATCGATACCGAACTCTCCCTCGACTGCACGCGCATCGCCGCGGAACTCGGCTGGCGGCCGCGCATCGGGCTCGACGAGGGGATCGCGCGCACGATCGCGTGGTGGCGCGAGAACCGGCCGCTCGAGCGGGCCACGCATCCGGGTGCCGAATGAAACTCAGCCTCGTCCTTCCCAGCCTGTTCCCGACGCTGATCGACGGCGCCATCGCCGCCGCGCACGAAGCGGCTGCCGACATCGAGCACGAGATCATCGTGGTCTCGCCCTACGAAATTTCGCGCCCCGGCGTGCGCTGGATTCCCGAGACCGCGCCACGCGGCTCGATCGCGGCCTGCAATCTGGGCTTCTCGCACGCAAGCGGCGACGTCATCGCGCTGATCGCGGACGACAACCGGCTGACACCGGGCGCCCTGCGCCTGTCGCTTGCCCATCTGACGGCGCGCGAGGCGTCGTGCCCGACGCTGCTGCTCGGGTTCCCCCGGCAGGTGAATCACCTGACATTCGTCGGCTCGGTCTATGGCCGCTACTACCCATATTTCTTCGTGGCACGCCCCTCGACGCTGGCGCACGTGGGTGGCGCGTTCGACGAAGGGTTCCGCAAACATTTCGCCGACCCCGATCTCGGCATGCGCATCTGGGCGGCCGGCGGGCGGTGCGAGATCGTGCGCGACGCCACGATCGTGGACGTGGATACGCGCGGGGCCGCCGGGACGGCACCCGACAAGGCGCTTGGTTCGCAGGCGGCGGACTTCGCGCGCTTCGCCGGGCGCTGGGGGTCGCAGTTCCCCGGATGGGGCGACCGGATGGACGGGATCAATCTCGATCTTGCCTTCGAGCTGCTGCCGCTGCTGGGCGATGGCGGCACGGTCGAGTTGCGCGATCCGGCCAAGATCGTCGATCTCAGGATCATCGGGGCGCTGACGATGATCTCGCTACATCACGGGGTTCCGGTCGGGATGGGGCGAGCACTTCAGGCGCTGGAATATCTGCGCTGGCTGTCGGGCATCGCGCCCGATGTGCTCAACATCGTCGTGTCGGGCGGTAACCGGGCGACGCTGGCCCGGCCCTGAACGCGCTTTTATCCCGCGCATTCGTCGAGTCGTTCGTGATAAAATAATTCCTGTCGGTCGGTAACGGGCTCGAGCTGTTGCCGTAAGGTATTGTATCCGCAGGGGTTTGACGGGACATGGCGCCGCCGCAAAAATCGGTTTTCACGGCAGAGAAGCTCCTGATGCGCGACGGGCGCATGGCGTCCAACGGGGCGGCCGCGCCGGTTGTCGCCGCCGCGATGAACGGTGCGGCGCACGCCGACGACGGGCGCACGGCAGCCGCGATCGAAGGGCTGCGCGGCGACATACAGGCCGTCGCGCGCAAGATCGACAGCTTCGTCAATCTCGACCATGGCGAGATCGACCGCGTGCGCAACGAAGTGCTCGGCATCGCCAGCCGCATCGAGCAGACCAAGCGCGAGATCGGCGCGCTCAAGCATCCGCTCGCGCGCGAAGACAAGCTGTCGAGCGCGTCGATGGAGCTTTCGGCCGTCGTCGCGCAGACCGAGGACGCGACTTCGCGCATCTTCGACGGCGTGGAACGCATCGAGGAGATCTCGCGCGAGGTCCGCGCGATGAACATCGACGAGTTCGCGAAGGATCGCGTCTCGGAAATCTCGGACATGTGCACGAATATCATCGAGGCCTGCTCGTTCCAGGACTTGACCGGCCAGCGCATCAACAAGGTCGTGCGCACGCTCGCCTTCATCGAGGAGCGCGTGCAGAAGATGCTCGAAATCTGGGGACCGTCGGAGATCGAGCGACTGCCGGTTTCCGACGACGACGCGCTCCAGATCAAGGATACCGGCGGCGTGGTGCTGCACGGGCCGCAGGATGCGGACAAGACCAACTCCCAGGCGGATATCGACAAGCTGTTCGACTGACATGAGCGACACACCCGACATGCTGCTGGCCAAGGCGATCCGCAAGGCCGACACCCGCTACTTCTTCGAGGATTATACGAAGCAGGCCCAGGCCGCGATCGAGGCGCTCGAACGCGCGGGTTTCATGATCGTCCCGAAGGTGCCCACGCGCGAGATGTTCGACGCCGCCAAGAAGGCGATCGTCTACGGACAGAACAAGCCGGGCAACATCGTGCTGCCGATCTGGGAAGCGATGGTCGACGCGGCCCCGGGACCCTACGGCGACTGACGGATCGGAAGGCGTTCGGGCATGCGCGGTCGCTGTCCCGGGCTGAGGCGCATCAGACGCGTCGTCGGACTCGCACTGACCAGCGTGTATCCATAGGCCGCCGTGCGCCCCTGCGCGTCGAGGGCGGCGACCTCGATGCGGATGCTGAAACTCTGCGTCTCGCCCGGGCATATGCCGCGATAGCCGTCGAGCCCGCCCTCGGGAATCTCGCTGCCCTCGACCGAAACGTCGAACTCGGTCGGCGGCGCGTAGAGGACGCTCATGTTGGTCATCCGGACGCGGTAGCGGCCCGTTCCCGGTCCCTCGTCGAGCGCGATCGGCGGCGACACGCCGAGTGAGCAAAGGTGCCGGATATCGAGGAAGCTGCGCACGCCCATACGGCGCACGCCGGCGGGGCCTGGCTCGGCGACCGTGCAGCCGGCGACGGCAAGCAGAAGGACGGCAGCGAGCGCCGTTCGTAAGGTTCCCAAATGCATGGGACTGTTCTACCTTGCCCGTCCGATTTGGCAAACTGGGTTCGAAACCGGGCATGAGTTCCACTGAATCTGCCGACTGCGTCGTCATCGGCGCCGGCGTCGTCGGTCTGGCTGTTGCCCGGGAACTGGCGCTGCAAGGGCGCGACGTCGTCGTTCTGGAGGCCGCCGACGCGATCGGCACCGAGACGTCCTCGCGCAACAGCGAAGTGGTCCATGCGGGCATCTATTATCCGACTGGCAGCCTGAAGGCGCGCCACTGCGTGGCGGGCAAGAAATTCATCTACGAATTCTGCGCCGAACGCGGGATCGAGTGCCTGCACCGGACCAAGCTGATCGTCGCAACGACGCAGGAGCAGATCGGCTATCTCGAGAAGCTGAAGGCGCAGGGCGAGGCGAACGGCGTTCACGATCTGCGCATGCTCGATGCCGCCGAGGCGAGGAAGCTGGAACCGGAACTCGTCTGCGTGGCCGCACTGCTGTCGCCATCGACCGGCATCGTCGACAGCCACGCCTTGATGCTCGCCTTCCAGGGCGATGCCGAGGGGCGCGGCGCCATGATCGCGTTCGAGACGCCGGTCGTCGGCGGATCGGTCGCCAACGACGGCATCGTCGTCGAGACGGGCGGGTCCGCACCCATGCGCCTCAAGGCGCGCACGCTCGTCAACGCCGCGGGGCTGGGGGCGATGAAGATCGCGCATGCGATCGACGGCATTCCGGGTTCCTCGATCCCGCCGCTGCACTACGCCAAGGGCAACTATTTCGCTCTGCAGGGGCGCACGCCGTTCTCGCGACTGATCTATCCCGTCCCCGAAAAAGGTGGGCTCGGCGTGCACATCACGATTGACCTGGCCGGGCAGGCCCGCTTCGGGCCCGATGTGGAATGGGTCGACGCCCTCGAATACGACGTCGATCCGCGGCGGGCGGACGTCTTCTACGCCGAGGTCCGCCGCTACTGGCCGGGCCTGGCGGACGGCGCACTCGTCCCGTCCTATTCCGGCATCCGGCCCAAGATCGTGCCGAAAGGTGCGCCGAACCCCGATTTCGTGATCCAGGGTCCCGAAACGCATGGCGTTCCGGGGCTGGTGGCGCTCTACGGGATCGAATCGCCGGGGCTGACCTCGTCGCCGTCGATCGCCCAACATGTTGCCCGCATCTGCGCGGAAATGTCGTAAAAAGCCTGAAGTCCCAAGGGAAGGAAGACGTCGATGGAAATGCCGGTCAACGCGTTCAAGAAGGCCCTCAAGGAGGGCAAGCAGCAGATCGGCCTGTGGTCGACCTTGTGCTCGGACATCGGGACCGAGGGCATCGGCGGTGCCGGCTTCGACTGGGTCCTGCTCGACACCGAGCATTCGCCCAACGAGCTGCCGGGGCTGGTCAACCAGCTCCAGGCGCTGAAGGGCGGGACCGCCACGCCGATCGTGCGCCCGGCCTGGAACGACGCGGTGCTGCTCAAGCGCCTGCTCGACATCGGCTTCCAGTCGGTCCTGATCCCGTTCGTCCAGACGCCCGAAGAGGCGCGCAAGGCGGTCGAGGCGACGCGCTATCCGCCGCAGGGGATCCGCGGCGTATCGACGTCGGCGCGCGCGTCGAACTTCGGTCGCGTGACCGACTATCTCAAGAAGGCGAACGAGCAGATCTGCGTGCTCGTCCAGGTCGAGACGACCGAAGCGCTGGCCCGCATCGGCGAGATCGCGGCGGTCGACGGCGTCGACGGCGTGTTCATCGGTCCGTCGGACCTCGCCGCCTCGATGGGCCATCTCGGCAATTTCCAGCATCCCGACGTGCAGAAGGCGATCTCGGAAGCGATCAAGCCGATCAAGGCCGCGGGCAAGGCCGGCGGCTACCTGACCGGGAACGAGGATGAGGCCAAGAAGCGCCTCGCCGAAGGCTTCCAGTTCGTCGCGGTCGGCAGCGATTTCGGCATCATGCTGAAGGCCGCCGACGGCCTCGCCAAGCGCTTCAAGGGCTGAAGGAGACATTCCCCATGGCTGCCAAACCCGACATCATTTCCGGCGGTCCGCTGCCGCTCAACTGCGGCGACCGGATGGTCGAGCGTTTCACGGTCCACAAGCTGCCGCCCGAGCCGGAGCGCCCGGCCTTTTTCGCGGCGCTGAAGGACAAGGTGCGTTTCCTGCAGTGGAGCGGCTCGATCAAGACCGGACCCGCGATCATGGACGCGCTGCCGAAGCTGGAGCTGATCTCGTGCTTCGGCGTGGGCTACGACGGCATCGACGTGCCCGCCGCGACCGCGCGCAAGATCGCCGTCACGAACACGCCCGACGTGCTCAACGACTGCGTCGCCGACACGGCGATCGGACTCGTGCTCAACATCATGCGCCGCTTCGTCGCGGCCGACAGGTACGTGCGCGTCGGCGACTGGGTCTCCAAGGGCATGCAGCCGCTGACCACGTCGGTCCACCACAAGAAAATCGGCATCGTCGGTCTCGGCCGCATCGGCAAGACCATCGCGAAGCGTGCGCTCGGCTTCGACATGGAGGTCGGGTATTTCGGCAGGAACAAGCAGGCCGGCGTGCCGTTCCGCTATTTCGACAAGCTCGCCGACATGGCCGTCTGGTGCGACGTGATGGTGGTCATCACGCCGGGCGGGGCGGAAACGAAGAACTTGATCGACGCGAAGATCCTCGATGCACTCGGCCCCAAGGGTTATCTCGTCAACGTCTCACGCGGGTCCGTCGTCGACGAGCCTGCGCTGATCGCGGCCCTCAAAGCCAACCGCATCGCAGGGGCGGGCCTCGACGTGTTCGCCGACGAACCGCGCGTGCCGGCCGAACTGATCGCACTCGACAATGTCGTGCTCGCGCCGCACGTCGCCTCGGCGACGGTCGAGACCCGCAAGGCGATGGGTGATCTCGTGGTCGACAACCTGATCTGTGCCGCCGAAGGCAAGCCGCTTCTGACGCGGGTCAACTAGAACACACGGGCACGGGAGTGGCGGGCATGTCGGGGTTGAAGTCGTCGGCGCGCGTTGTTGTGATCGGCGGCGGCATCGCCGGCTGCTCGACGGCCTACCATCTCGCGAAACTCGGCTGGAAGGACGTGCTGCTCGTCGAGCGCGCGCGCCTGACCAGCGGCACCACGTGGCACGCGGCGGGTCTCGTCGGGCAGATGCGCCCGAACCGCGCGATGACGCAGATGAGCAAGTACGGCATCGAGCTCTATTCGAGCCTCGAGGCCGAGACGGGCCAAGCCACGGGCTGGAAGCAGTGCGGGTCGGTCAACGTCGCGCGCACACCCGAACGCTGGGTGTCGCTGAAGCGGCAGGCGGCGATGGCACGCGGCTTCGGCGTGGACATGGAGCCGATGACCCCCGCCGAGGCCGGCAAGAAGTGGCCGCTGATGCGCACCGACGACCTCACCGGTGCCATGTGGGTGCCGGGCGACGGCAAGGCGAACCCGGCCGACCTGACGATGGCGCTCGCCAAGGGTGCGCGGCAGATGGGTGTGACGATCGCCGAGGGTGTGGGCGTCACCGGCTTCGGCTTCAAGGGCAACCGCATCGCCTCGGTCGAGACGACGCAGGGGACCGTCGCGTGCGAGACGGTCGTGCTCGCCGCCGGCCAGTGGACGCGCCAGCTCGCCGCGAAGATGAATGTCGCGGTGCCGCTGCATTCGGCCGAGCATTTCTACATCGTCACGAAGAAGATCGAGGGGATCACGCCCGACCTGCCGGTCATGCGCGATCCCGACGGGTACATCTACTACAAGGAAGAGGTCGGCGGCCTCGTCATGGGCGGGTTCGAGCCGGTCGCCAAGCCCTGGGGGATGGACGGCATCCCCGAGGATTTCGCCTTCCAGCTCCTGCCCGAGGACTGGGACCAGTTCCAGATCCTGATGGAGAACGCGCTGCACCGCACGCCGTGCCTGGAGACGGCCGAGGTGCGCCAGCTCCTGAACGGGCCCGAGAGCTTCACGCCCGACGGCAACTTCATCCTCGGCGAGGCACCCGGCCTTGCCGGCGTGTTCGTGTGCGCGGGCTTCAACTCGGCAGGTATTGCCAACGGCGGCGGGGCGGGGCGACTGACGGCCGAATGGATCGTCGGCGGCGAAGCGCCGGTCGATCTGGCCGACGTCGACATCCGCCGCTTCGCGGACTTCCACGCCAACGGCCGCTTCCTGCGCGAGCGCACGGTCGAAAGCCTCGGCCTGCACTACATCATGCGCTGGCCGCGCATGGAGATGGAGAGTGCGCGCGGCCTGCGCCGTTCGGCGATCTACGACCGGCTTGCCGCGAAAGGTGCGCGGTTCGGCTCGAAGATGGGCTGGGAACGCGTCAACTGGTTCGCCCCGGCGGAAGAGAAGTTCCCCTATGGCTGGAAGCCCGCCTGGCTCGACCGCGTGCGCGCCGAGCAGACGGCCGCGCGCGAGGGTGTCGCGATCATCGACCAGTCGAGCTTCGCCAAGATCCGCGTGCAGGGAAGCGATGCGGTCGCGTTCCTGCAGCGCGTGTGCGCCAACGACGTCGACGTGCCGGTCGGCAACACGGTCTATACCGGCATCCTCAACGCGCGCGGCGGCTTCGAGGCCGACGTGACGCTGATCCGCACTGCACCGGATTCCTACCTGCTGATCACCGGCAGCGCGCAGCTCGTGCGCGACACCGACTGGCTCACGCGTCGTCTCGACGTGGCCGCAGTCACGCTCGCCGACGCGAGTGCCCTCACCACCACGCTGTCGCTGCTGGGCCCGAAATCGAAAGCGCTGCTCGAAAAGATCTGCCCGAAGGTCCCGGACCTGAAGCTCGGCCAGAGTGCCGAGGCCGACGTCGGCCTCGCGCGCATCCGCATCCTGCCGATGGGCTATGCCGGCGGGCCGGGCTACGAGATGCACATCGCGACCGACTGTGCGGCGGGGGTCTACGACGCGCTCGTCGAAGCCTCGGGCGGCACGCTGGTCGATATCGGCTATTACGCGCTCGACGCGTTGCGCATCGAGGCCGGAAGGCGCGCCTACGGGCCGGAGCTCGGCTCGGACGAAACGCCGGTCGAAGCCGGGCTGATGCATGCCGTGGCGCTGAACAAGTCGGACTTCATCGGCAAGTCCGCGATCCTCGCCAAGCGCGAGGCGGGCATCGCCAAGCGGCTCGTCATGCTCGCGCTCGAAAGCCCGGACATGTGGCTGTGGGGCGGGGAAGGGATCCTCGCCGACGGCAGGCCGGCGGGCGAAATCTCGTCGGCGGGCTGGAGCACCACGCTGGGCCGCGTCGTCGCGATGGGCTATGTGCGCGCCCCCAAGGCGTTCACGCGCGAGGAAATGCTCGGCTGGAAATTCTCGATCGACATCGCGGGCGAAACCGTGCCGGCGCGCGTGCTCGCGCGCCCGGCCTTTCCGCCCGCGAAAACCTGACTAGTTGATCGACGGGAACAGGCCGAGCAGGCGGCTCGGCTGCTGGTTGGCGATCGCCAGCGACTGGATGGCGAGCTGCTGGCGCACCTGAAGTGCCTGCACCGCCGCCGACGCCTTGCCGATATCGGCATCGACGAGTGCCCCCACGCCGATCGTGATCGCGTCGGTGATCGAGTTCGTGAAGTTCGACTGCAGCGTCAGCGTGCGCGATTCCGAAGCGTTCTGGCCCAGCGAACTGGCGACGGAGGTCGAGAAGGTCTCGAGCGACGTCAGCGCAAGCGTGGCTTCCGACGCCGACGCGACCGACGAGGTCGCGAAGGTCGAGAAGGCCGCACTGACCGAGGACTGGCTCGAGATCGTCAGCGTGCTCGCCGAAGCGTCGGCCAGGAACGTCTTCGAAGCCGAGCCGGCCGACAGCAGGTTCGTGCCGTTGTAGCTCGCCTGGCTAATGAAATTCTGGATCTGCGAGGTCAACGCGTTGTAGTCGACTGTGTAGATCGCGCGCTGGCCCGCGGAAATGCCGCCGTCGGCAAGCTGCGTGACCTTCGCCTCGAGATTGCCGACGAGATCGCTGATGCCGGTGAGTGCGCCCTGCGTGACGCTGCCGAGCCCCACACCGTTGGCGAGCGACGCCTGCACCGCGGCATAGGCCTGAAGCTCGCCGCGCAGGCCCTGCGCGACCGAGAAGGTCGACGCGTCGTCATACGCGTCCGCGACCCGATAGCCGGTCTGCAGCTGCTTCTGGGCAACCGAAAGGTTGTTGTTGATCGTCCGCAGCGACGCGAGTGCTGCAAGCGAACTGGTATTCGTATTCACTGAATTTTGCAGTGAAGCGACCACGGCAAGACCCCATCCGGGCCATTCTCGCCCGATTAGCGTTTGCTTGGGTTGCGGGGGCGCTTCTCACCCGACGGCAGTTCTATGCCGCCACAGCTCAAGTGATTTCAATTGTAGTTTACCGAACGTTAATTTGCTTGGCAAGGCCCCGCATTTTCAAACGGATACGGGCTTCCAATCATTCGCAAGATCAAGTTTTGCCCCGGTTTTTCCCTGCAATTCCGCGAAGCTGAGGCCGGGGGCCAGTTCGCGGGCGACGAGGCCCGAAGGTGTGACGTCGATGACCGCAAGATTTGTGTAAATCCGCTTCACGACCCGCTTGGCGGTAAGCGGATAGGTGCACCGCTCGACGATCTTCGGGCTGCCGTCCTTGGTGGTGTGTTCCATCAGCACGTAGACGCCGCGTGCCCCGGCGGCGAGGTCCATCGCTCCGCCGACGGCCGGCGGCATCTTCTCGTCGCCGGTCGACCAGTTGGCGAGATCGCCCTCGACCGACACCTGCATGGCGCCGAGCAGGGCAAGATCGATATGCCCGCCGCGGATCATCACGAACGAGTCCGTGTGGTGGAAGATCGAAGCACCCGGCATCAGCGTGATGAGCTGCTTGGACGCGTTGATCAGGTCCGGATCGCCCTTGCCGGCCGCCGGCGAGGGGCCGACGCCGAGCACGCCGTTCTCCGAGTGGTAGATGATCTCGCGATCGGCCGGCACGTAGTTGGCGACGAGCGACGGCACGCCGATGCCGAGATTGACGACGGCGCCGTCCCACAGGTCGGCGGCGGCGCGCTTCGCGATGTCGTCGCGGCTCAGTCCGGTCATGGCGTGCCCGCCTGCTTGGGGTTGGGAACATGGATGATGCGGTCGACGAAGATGCCCGGCGTGACGACCAGTTCCGGCTCGATCGCGCCCAGCTCGACGATCTCGCGCGCCTGGACGACGGAGAGATCGGCGGCGGCCGCCATCGTCGGTCCGAAATTGCGCGCCGCGAGGCGGAAGGTGAGGTTGCCCCAGCGGTCCGCACGCTCCGCCTTGACCAGCGCCACGTCGCCCTTGAGCGGCTTCTCCAGCACGTATTCGCGCCCGTCGATGGTGCGCGATTCCTTCCCCTCGGCGAGCTTCGTGCCCGCGGCCGTCGGCGTGTAGAAGCCGCCGAGACCCGCAGCGGCCGCGCGCATACGCTCGCTGAGCGTGCCCTGCGGGACCAGTTCCAGCTCGAGCTTGCCGGCCGAGTACATCTCCTCGAACACGACCGAGCCCGACGTGCGCGGATAGGAGCACACGAGCTTGCGCACGCGCCCGGTGCCCAGCAGCTTGGCGACGTCGGTGCGACCCGAGCCGGCATTGTTCGACACGACCGTCAGGTCCTTCGCACCCTGCTCGATCAGCCCGTCGATCAGCTCGACGGGAATTCCGGAATTGCCGAACCCGGCGATCAGGACGACGGAACCGTCCTTCACGTCCTTCAGGGCATCGGCCATCGATGCGACGATCTTGCTTATCATGGCCGGCAGACTACCGGGATGCGCTGTCGTTGCGCAACGACCGCAAACCGGGCTTACTTTGTCGATGTTCGACGGCTTCGAGACCGGAACGCGTGCACCCGAGGGTGTCGCGATCCACTACCGCAAGGGCGGCAGCGGCCCGGGCCTGCTGCTGCTCCACGGCTATCCGCAGACGCACGTGCTGTGGCGCAAGATCGCGCCCACGCTCGCGAAGCGTTTCACTGTCGTCTGCCCCGACCTGCGCGGCTACGGCGCATCCGGCAAGCCGCCGGCGGGGCCGGACTTCGCCGCCTATTCCAAGCGCACGATGGCCAAAGACATGGTCGGGCTGATGCGCGAGCTGGGCTTGGCCGAGTTCGCCGTGTGCGGCCACGATCGCGGGGCGCGCGTCGCCTACCGGCTCGCCTTCGACCATCCGCAGGCGGCAAGGAAACTCGTCACGCTCGACATCATCCCCACACACGCGACATGGACGCGCATGGACCACCGGCTCGCGCGCGCCATGTACCACTGGCAGTTCCTGGCCCAGCCCGACGGCCTGCCCGAACGCATGATCGGCGCCGATCCCGACTATTACCTGACCGAGAAGCTGCGCCGCTGGAGCCGCGACTTCGCCGCGTTCGAACCCGAAGCGCTCGATGCCTACAAGAAGGCGTTCCGCGATCCCGAGACGATCCGCGCGACATGCGACGATTACCGGGCGGGTGCCTCGATCGATTTCGACATCGACGCGGCGGATTTCGGCAAGCGCAAGATCGCGGCCCCCACGCTCGTGCTGTGGGGGCAGGGCGGTCTTGCGCGCCGTGCGGAGGACCCGCTGACGGTCTGGCGCGAATGGGCGGCCGACGTGCGCGGCCACGCACTTCAATGCGGCCACTTCCTGCCCGAGGAAGACCCGGCGGGGACGCTCGCGGCGCTCGACGCGTTCCTCTAGCCGACGCGCGCCAGCTTGAACGCCGCGTCGCGCTCGAAAAGATAGAGCAACGTGCGCAATGCCGCCGAGCGCGGGCCTTCGAGTTTCGGGTCGCGCTCGATGGCAAGGCGCGCATCATCGCGCGCAATCTCCAGCAGGTCGGCGTGGACGGCAAGGTCGGCGAGCCTGAATTCCGGCAGGCCGGACTGTTTCGTGCCGAGCACTTCGCCGGCCCCGCGCAGGCGCAGGTCTTCCTCGGCGATGCGGAAGCCGTCCTCGGTCTCGCGCAGGATCGACAGGCGCGCCTTGGCCGTCTCGCCCAATGGCTGGCCGTAAAGCAGCACGCACGAGCTTTCGTCCGTCCCGCGCCCGACGCGCCCGCGTAACTGGTGGAGCTGGGCAAGGCCGAAGCGTTCGGCATGTTCGATGACCATGACCGTGGCGCTGGGCACGTTGACGCCGACCTCGATCACGGTCGTGGCGACCAGCACGCCCGGCGGCCCGTCGACGAAGGCCGCCATCGCGGCGTCCTTCTGTGCCGCCTTCAACTTGCCGTGGATCAGGTGGACGCGGTGCTCGCCGAGGCGATGGGTCAGATCCACGTGCCGCTCGGTCGCGGCCGCGAGGTCCAGCACCTCGGATTCGTCGACGAGCGGGCACACCCAGTAGACGCGCGCCCCCTTGTCGATCTGGCGCGCGATCCCGTCGACCACGTCGTCCATCCGTTCGAGCGGGACGGCCACGGTCTTGATCGGCTTGCGGCCCGGCGGCTTCTCGGGAAGCTTCGAATTGTCCATGTCGCCGTAGGCGCACATCACCAGCGTGCGCGGGATCGGCGTGGCGGTCATGATCAGCGTGTCGACCTCGCCGTCCTCCGACAGGCCCTTGGCGGCGAACGCGATGCGCTGGTGCACGCCGAAGCGGTGCTGCTCGTCGATCACGGCAAGGCCCAGTTCCTTGAACTCCACGCTCTCCTCGAACAGCGCGTGCGTGCCGACGACGGCCGCGATCCGGCCCGAGGCGAGCCCGTCGAGCACGGCGGCCTTCGCCTTGCCCTTGTCGCGCCCCGTCAGCACCGCGACCTCGATGCCCGCAAGCTCGGCGAGCGGGCGGATCGTATCGTAATGCTGGCGCGCGAGGATCTCGGTCGGCGCCATCAGCGCCGCCTGCAGGCCGCATTCAACCGCGTTCAGCATCGCGAGGAACGCGACGACCGTCTTGCCGCTGCCCACATCGCCCTGCAGAAGGCGCTGCATGCGCCCGGGTGCCGCCATGTCGCCGAAAATCTCGGACACCGCCTGAAGCTGGGAGCCCGTCAGCTTGAAGGGCAGGGCATTCAGCACCGCCTCGCGCAGCCGTCCGTCGCCTTTGATCGTGCGCCCCTTGCGCCGCTTTTGGCTGAGCCGGACGAGGGCGAGGGCAAGCTGGTTGGCAAGAAGCTCGTCGTAGGCGAGGCGGCGGCGCCACGCCGTGGTCGGCAGCGTGTCGGCCGTGTCGAGCGGAGCGTGCGCGCGCTCCAGGGCCGCCCGCCAGGTCGGCCAGCTTTCGCGCGCGACGAGTGCGGCGTCGGCCCATTCGGACAGTTCGGGCACCTTCGCGATGGCAGCACGGATTGCCTTGGCGAGCAGCTTGGGTGACAGGCCCGCGGTCAGGCCGTAAACCGGCTCGACAGTCGCGATCTCGTCGAATTTGTCGGGCGTGCCGATATGGTCGGGATGCGCCATCTGCACGTCGTCGCGGAAGCGCTCGATGCGTCCGCTGACGATGCGCGTCTCGCCGACGGGAAGCTGGCGCTCCAGATAGTCGCCCTTGGCATGGAAGAAGACGAGATCGACCGGCCCGGAATCGTCCTCGCAGCGCACCTTGTAGGGAAGGCGCGGCGTGCGCGGCTTGGCGTGCGACACGACCCGCACGCGCAGCGTGACGATGGCGCCCGAGGGCGCGTCGGCCACCGGCGGGGAGAAGCGCCGGTCCACCAGCCCGGCCGGCAGGTGCCACAGCAGGTCGACCAGATGCGGACCCGCCGCGCGCTCGACCAGCGGCGCGATCTTCGGGCCCACGCCCGGAAGCGTGCGCACGTCGGCGAACAGCGGGAACAGGATCTGCGGACGCATGGGAGCGACGTTCCGGCGGAAGGGTGACAGCGGGGGCCAAAGCCCGCTATATCCATGCCCCGATTCCAGCCAGGCCGCCATGAGCGAATCTTTGGAAGCGCGCCGCAAGCGCTTGATCCACCGCAGCGTTTATACCGGCATGAAGGAGACCGACATCCTGCTCGGGACCTTCGCGCGCGCGCATGTGCCCGGATTCACGCCCGAACAGCTCGACAGCTACGATAATCTGCTCAAGGCGGGCGATCCGAACATCCTCGACTGGGCGACCGGGCGGGCCGAACCGCCCGCCGAATACGAAAGCGACGTGCTGCGGCTTCTGATCAACTTCAAACTCCCCTTGTAAGATATTGTTAAAATTATCATTCGATAACCGACTTGGGGCAGGCAAACGCCTCGAAGTGGCCGGTGCCCCGCCGGGCGTCGACGCGGGCGTGCTCGCGGCGCTTCTGCGCCAGGGGACGGACGTGATCCATGTCGCGCGCGACGATGCACGCGTGTCGGTCCTCGCCGAAGCGCTGGCCTTTGCCGGTGCGAAAGCCACGGTCCTCGGTTTCCCGGCATGGGACTGCCTGCCCTATGACCGCGTGTCGCCGAACGGCGACGTGGTCAGCCGGCGTCTCGACGCGCTCGTCGACCTCGCCCAGCCGCCCGAAACCGGGGCCGGCCGGCGGATCGTGCTTACGACCGTCAACGCGATCACCCAGCGCGTTCCGGCCCGCGCGCGCTTCGCCGACGCCGTGTTCGTGGCAAGGCTCGGCGGCAAGCTGCGCCTCGACGAGCTTGGCGCGTTCCTCGTGCGCGACGGCTACCGCCGGTCCGAGACCGTGCGCGAGCCGGGCGAATATGCGCTGCGCGGCGGCATCGTCGACCTGTTCCCGCCGGGACTGGCCGAGCCGGTGCGCATCGACCTGTTCGGCGACACGATCGAGCAGATCCGCCGTTTCGACCCGATGAGCCAGAAGAGTACCGGCAAGCTCGACGCATTCGCACTGAAGCCCGTCAGCGAAGTGCTGCTCGATCCGGCCTCGATCGAGCGCTTCCGCCTCGGCTATCGCGAGAATTTCGGGGCGGTCGACGACCGCGACGCGCTCTACGCGGCCGTTTCCGCGGGCCAGCGCTATGGCGGTCTCGAACACTGGCTACCGCTTTTCCATGACGGCCTGGAGACGCTGTTCGACTATCTGCCCGATGCCGTCGTCAGCCTCGACGCGCAGGTGGACGAGGCGACCGCCGCGCGCTTCGAGCAGATCGACGAGTTCTTCGAGGCGCGCAAGCTCGCGCGCGAGGCGTTCCGCCGCGGCCAGTCGGCCGACAAGTTCGGCGAGACGGCGACCAGCTACAACCCGCTGCCGCCCGACGCGCTCTATCTCAAGCCCAAGGAATGGAAGGCGCTGCTCGGCAAGCGCGCCGTCGTAGCCATCACGCCGTTCGCGCGTCCCGTCGCGGCCGATTGCATCGACGCGGGCGGGCGTGGCGGCATCGATTTCGCGGCCGATCGCGCCAAGACAGACACGAACCTGTTCGATGCCGTTCGCGCGCGCGTCGCGTCCGAACGCGCGGCGGGAAGGCGCGTGCTGGTCTGCGCCTATTCGGCAGGGTCGCGCGAACGCCTCGCCCATCTGCTGCACGAGCACGGGCTGAGCGAGACGGCCGTCGTGAAGGATGTCGGCGAGCTGGAAGCGCTGCCGCCGCAGGTCGTCGCGACGACGGTGCTGGGTCTGGAGAACGGCTTCACGACCGACGAGATCGCCGCCATCACCGAGCAGGACGTGCTCGGCGACCGTCTTGTGCGCGCCGCGCGCAAACGCCGGCGGCCCGAGAACTTCCTGACGGAAGCGGCGGCCCTGGGCGAGGGCGACCTCGTCGTGCATGTCGATCACGGGATCGGACGATACGACGGCCTCGTCACGATCGAAGTGTCGGGAGCGCCGCACGACTGCCTGCGCATCGTCTATGCCGACAACGACAAGCTCTTCGTGCCGGTCGAGAACATCGAGATGCTGTCGCGCTTCGGCTCGGAAGAAGCGGGGGCACAGCTCGACAAGCTCGGCGGGGCCGGCTGGCAGGCGCGCAAGGCGCGCGTCAAGAAGCGCGTGGCGGAGATCGCCGGCCAGCTCATCAAGCTCGCCGCCGAACGCCGGATGCGCGAGGGCGAACGCCTCGCCCCGCCCGACGGGCTGTTCGACGAATTCTGCGCGCGCTTCCCGTTCGTCGAGACAGAGGACCAGGCGCGCGCGATCTCCGACACGCTCGACGACCTTGCCGCCGGCAAGCCGATGGACCGGCTCATCTGCGGCGACGTGGGCTTCGGCAAGACCGAGGTGGCGCTGCGCGCGGCCTTCGTCGCGGCGATGGCCGGCGTACAGGTCGCGGTCGTCGTGCCGACCACGCTGCTGGCCCGCCAGCATTTCCGGAATTTCAGGGCGCGCTTCGAGGGCTTCCCGATCCGCATCGCGCAGATCTCGCGCCTCGTCGCGGCCAAGGACCAGCAGCAGGCGCGCGACGACGCGGAAGCCGGACGGGTCGAGATCGTCGTGGGCACGACGGCGCTGCTCGCCAAGTCGATCAAGTTCAAGCAGCTCGGTCTCGTCATCGTCGACGAGGAGCAGCATTTCGGCGTGGCGCAGAAGGAACGGCTCAAGGAACTGCGCGCCGACGTGCATGTGCTCACGCTTTCCGCCACGCCGATCCCGCGCACGCTGCAGATGGCGTTGACCGGCGTGCGCGACCTGTCGCTGATCGCGAGCCCGCCGGTCGACCGCCTTGCCGTGCGCAGCTTCGTGCTGCCCTTCGACCCCGTGGTCATCCGCGAGGCGATCATGCGCGAGAAGTTCCGCGGCGGGCAGGTGTTCTACGTCGTGCCGCGCATCGAGGATCTGGGCGCCGTGCGCGAGCGGCTGGCGCAGGTGGTGCCCGAGTGCAAGGTCGCCGTCGCGCACGGCCAGCTCGCCCCCGGCCAGATCGAGGACGTGATGGTCGGCTTCGTCGACGGCAGCTACGACATCATGCTGTCGACCAACATCATCGAAAGCGGCCTCGACATCCCGACCGCGAACACGATCATCATCCACCGCGCCGACATGTTCGGCCTCGCCCAGCTCTACCAGCTGCGCGGGCGGGTGGGGCGCGCCAAGCTGCGCGCCTACGCGTATTTCACCGTGCCCGGCGACCGGGTGCTGACGGCGGGTGCACAGAAGCGGCTCGAGGTAATGCAGACGCTCGACAGCCTCGGGGCGGGATTCCAGCTCGCCTCGTACGATCTCGACATCCGCGGCGCCGGCAACCTGCTGGGCGAGGAGCAGTCGGGCCATATCCGCGAGGTCGGCGTCGAACTCTACCAGCAGATGCTGGAGGACGCCGTGAACGCCGCCCGCATTTCGGGCCCGAAGGCGGCGGCCGACGAATGGGCGCCGCAAATTGGTATAGGCACGCCGGTGCTGATCCCGGAGACCTATGTCGAGGACCTGAACGTGCGCCTCGGGCTCTACAGGCGCATCGCCACGCTGGTCGAGCGGGTGGAGATCGACGCGTTCGCCGCCGAACTCGTCGACCGGTTCGGCAAGCTGCCGGACGAGGTGCAGAACCTGCTCGACATCATCGAGCTCAAGCGCCTGTGCAAGACCGCGGGCGTCGACAAGGTCGATGCCGGCCCGAAGGGAGCCGTGATCGGCTTCCGCAAGAACAAGTTCGCGCAGCCCGAGAAGCTGATCCAGCTCGTCTTCAAGCAGCCGACCGTGCTGAAGCTGCGCCCGGACCACAAGCTCGTCTATCTGCGCGCGTGGGACGATCCGGCCGACCGGCTCAAGGGAATGCGCAAGTTCCTTGGCGAGCTCGCCAAGCTCGTCGCCTGATCACGTGCTGCAGCGGCTCCAGTCGCGCGCGTAGGCCTCGTTCGTGTCCATCAGGGCGTGTCGCGCGTTCGCGGCGGCGAGCGCGCCGTCGAAGGCCTGGCCGATGGGCCTGGTCAGAAGCTGCTTGTAGCGCTCGCCGACGACCTGCGGGCTGATGCCTTCGCCTTCCATCGTCGGCAGTGTGGGCAGATAGGCGGCCAGCGCCTGTTCGATCCGCCGGCGGGCATCGTCGAGGCATTCGATATTGATGCGCACGTGGCGGTTCTCGTGTTCGAGCACCACGTCGCGCCGGCACGTGGCAGTCTGCGTGGCATCGCGCGCGACATAGACGTTGTGTTCGACAAGCGCCACGTCGACCTCGACGCGCGCGGGCTTCATGCAGCTTCGCTTGCCTTCGCGCCTGCCGTTGAGCGTGATCAGCCACTTCGACTCGAAATTCGCGGTCGTCAGGCCCGCCGGCTTCTTGCCGTGCTGGGTAAGCGTCCCCTTGGGACCGGCGCGCGCGGCCGAGATGCGCGCGAGATCGGCGATGGACTGCGAGAAATCGTAGGCCGCCGCCTTGGCGCGCGGCCGCACGACGATCGCGGGCCGCTCGGTCGGGCAGAGCGGCGACTGCGCGTGCGCGCCGCTCGTCGCGAACGCGAACATCCCGCCGAGGAACGAGCGGCGCGTCAGGCACACGCAGCCGGAGACGAGGCTATTGTGCTGCGGCACTTTCGCGCACGCGCTGGAAAACCTGGGCGAAAACCTCGGCCGGCTGCGCGCCGGAGACCATGAATTTCCGGTCGATGACGAAGCAGGGCACGCCGTGGATGCCCATCTTGCGCGCGAACGCGTCTTCTTCGCGGATCAGTTCGTCGTCCTCGTCGGACAGCAGATAGGTCCGCACGGCATCGGCATCGAGGCCGCAGCCGGAAGCGACGTCGACCAGCACCTCGACATCGCCCACGTCGCGGGCCTGCGCGAAATAGGCGACGAACAGCGCCTCGACCACGGCATCCTGCCGGCCGGCGCGCTCGGCGAAGCGGTTGAGCCGGTGGGCGCGCACCGTGTTGGGCGTGCGCTGCATCCGGTCGAACGCGAAGGGAATGCCTTCTTCGAGCCCTGCAGCGATCACATGCCTGTAGCGGTCGCCGCCGTCGGCTTCGCCGAATTTGGCGCGCAGATAGTCTTTTCGCGACATGCCTTCGGCCGGCATCTCGGGATTGAGCTGGAAAGGCCGCCAGCCCACCTCGATCGTGCCGGGCGGCTCGGCCGCGAGGGCGCGCTCCAGCCGCCGCTTGCCGATGAAGCACCACGGGCAGATCACGTCGGAAACGATGTCGATCCTGATCATCGGAACGATCCTATCATCTGGGACATTGACGGGGTAGTGCGGGCTGCCGACAATCGCGGCGCACCGGTCGGGGAGGAATGACTTGGCTGCCAGAAAGAAACCGAAGCCGGCCGCCCGGTCGATGTACGAAGCCGATCTCGGCAAGGTTCCGGCGAACCACGAGCCGCTGACGCCGGTGTCGTTCCTGTTCCGCTCGGCTGCGGTCTATCCGCGCAAGGTGGCGGTCGTGCACGGGCGCAAGCGCCACACCTACGCCCAGTTCGCGACGCGCGTACGGCGCTTCGCCGATGCGCTGGTGAAGAACGGCCTCAAACCCGGCGAGACGGTCGCGGTGATGGCGCCGAACATTCCCGCGATGCTGGAGGCGCACTATGCCGTCCCGCTCGCCGGCGGCGTGCTCAACGCGCTCAACTACCGCCTCGACGCCGCGTCGATCGCCTTCATCCTCGACCACGGGGCCGCGAAGATCCTGCTTGTTGACCGCGAGTTCGCGCCGACGATCCAGGCCGCCCTCGAGAAGGTGAAGAAGAAGCCACTCGTCATCGACATCGACGATCCGGAGTACAGGGGTGAGGGGCCGCGCCTGAGTGCCGTCGAGTACGAACAGTTCCTGGCACAAGGCCGTCCGGATTACGAAGGCCGCTGGCCGAAGGACGAATGGCAGGCGATCTGCCTGCTCTACACGTCGGGCACGACCGGCGATCCGAAGGGCGTCGTCTATCACCATCGCGGCGCCTACCTGAACGCGCTGGGCAACGCGCTCGCCTTCGGCCTTCGCCCCGACAGCGTCTATCTGTGGACGCTGCCGATGTTCCACTGCTCGGGCTGGACCTATACGTGGGCGGTCACGTCGGTGGGTGCCGCGCATGTGTGCCTGCGCCGCGTCGATCCGGCGCTGATCTTCCCGTCGATCCGCGACAACCGCGTGACGCACATGTGCGGCGCCCCCATCGTGCTCAACACGCTGGCGCATGCACCCGCCGACGTGAAGCTCGCTTTCCCGCACCGCGTGGAAGTGATGACGGGCGGTGCCGCACCGCCCTCGGCCATCATCGCGTCGATGGAGGCGATGGGCTTTCGTGTCACGCACGCCTATGGCCTCACCGAAAGCTACGGTCCGGCCACCTTGTGCGAATGGCAGCCGGGCTGGCCCGATCTGCCGGTCGACGAACGCGCACGCCTGATGGCGCGCCAGGGCGTGGGCTATCCCACGCTGGGCGCACTCGCCGTGCTCGACGCGAAATCGCAGCCCGTACCCACCGACGGCAGGACGATGGGCGAGATCGCATTGCGCGGCAACACGGTGATGAAGGGCTATCTCAAGAACCCGAAGGCGACGCGCAAGGCCTTCAAGGGCGGCTGGTTCCGTACCGGCGATCTCGCCGTGCGCCATGCCGACGGCTATGTCGAGGTCAAGGACCGCTCGAAGGACATCATCATCTCGGGCGGCGAGAACATCTCGTCGCTGGAGGTGGAGGAAGCGCTCTACCGCCATCCGGCGGTGATGGAGGCGGCCGTCGTCGCGAGGCCCGACGAGAAATGGGGCGAAACGCCCTGCGCCTTCGTCACGCTGAAGCCGGGGGCCGAAGGCATCAGCGGGGCCGAGATGATCGACTGGCTGCGCGGGCGCATCGCGCGGTACAAGTGCCCGCGCCTCGTCGTGTTCGGACCCTTGCCCAAGACGTCGACCGGCAAGATCCAGAAATACGCGCTGCGCGCCCGCGCGAAGGAGATCGCTTGAACACGCCTTTCGACCTGACCGGCAAGGTGGCGCTGGTGACGGGTGCATCTTCCGGCCTCGG
The DNA here is from genome assembly GCA_965279565.1 of Tagaea sp. Taxonomy (GTDB): domain Bacteria; phylum Pseudomonadota; class Alphaproteobacteria; order CACIAM-22H2; family CACIAM-22H2; genus Tagaea. The sequence goes on from OZ257249.1 coordinate 3,257,539, forward strand.
CCGGCACATGGCGATCACGCTTGCGCGGGCAGGGGCCCGCGTGGCGCTCGCGGCACGCCGCATCGACAAGCTCGAAGCGCTCGCCGCCGAGATCGCCGCTTTCGACGGCCGGGCACTTCCCTTCGCGATGGACGTGACCGACAGCGGCAGCGTGACCCGCGCGATCGCGGAAGCGGAAACCGAACTGGGCGCGCTCGCGGTCTGCGTCAACAATGCAGGTATCGCGCTCAAGGAGAACATCGCCGAGATCGATGACGACGCCTGGTCGAAGACCATGGCGACGAATCTCGACGGTGCGAACCGCGTGGCACGCGCGGCCGCCGCCGCGATGGTCGCGCACGGCCACGGCGGCTCGATCGTCAACATCGCGTCGATCCTGGGCCTGCGCACCAGCGCGCGGGTCCCGGCCTATGCCGCCGCGAAGGCCGCGATCCTGAGCCTGACGCAGTCGCTGGCGCTGGCCCACGCGAAGTCCGCCATCCGCGTCAACGCGATCGCACCCGGCTATATCGAGACCGATCTCAATCGCGCCTACCTGCAGACCGCCGCCGGTGCCAAGATGGTCGAGCGCGTGGCGCTCGGGCGATTCGGCCAGCCGGCCGATCTCGACGGCGCGCTCCTGCTTCTCGCCTCGGACGCCGGGCGATACATGACGGGCACCGTGCTCGTCGTCGACGGTGGCCACACGCTCGCGTTCCTCTGACCGGAGTTCTCCGATGATCGTCGACGTCCGTACCTACACCGCATTCCCCGGCAGGCTGCCGGCCTATTTCGCCGACTATGCGGCCGGCCCGTTCGACGTGCAGAAGCGCCATCTTGGGAACCCGCTCGGCTACTACCATGTCGACGTGGGCACGGTGAACACGCTGGTCCATCTCTGGGGCTACAAAGACATCGCCGACCGCCAGACGCGCCGCGACGCGATGCAGAAGGATCCGGCCTGGCAGGCCTGGCTTGCGCACGGGGCGGGGCGTTTCGCGTCTCAGGAAAACCAGATTTTCAAGGCCGCCCCGTTCTGGCCGATGGCCGGCCAGCCGTCGGGTTCCTACGGCCTCGTCGATTTCCGCCTCTACACTTCGTTCCACGGCAAGCTCGGCGAGTTCGTCAAGGTCTACCAGACGATGGGTCTGGAGACGCAGATCAAGCATCTGGGCAACTGTCTGGGCTGGTACCAGTCCGACATCGGCGGCCAGAACCAGGTGCTGCATCTGTGGGGCTACAAAGACGCGGCCGACCGGCAGGCGCGCCGTGCGGCGATGAACGCCGATCCGGCATGGGGCGAATATCTCAAGGCCGCCACGCCGCTGCTGGCGCGGATGACGAACCAGTTGCTGCTCAACGCGCCGTTCTTCAAGCCATAGGGACGAAGACAAAGATGGATTTCACGCTTTCCCCGGCCGTCGAGAAGACGCGGCGCGCCGTGCGCGATTTCGTCGACCGCGAGCTGATCCCGCTCGAGGCGCACGACATCAACTGGGGCGACGGCGAGAACGTGCGCCTCGACGTGCTGCAGAAGCTGCGCGCCAAGACGAAGAAGGCGAAGCTCTGGTCGCTGCAGATGCCCAAGGCACTGGGCGGCGGCGGTCTCGACACGGTCGGCATGGCCGCCTGCTACGAGGAGATGGGCCGCGCGCTGTTCGGCCCCGTCGTGTTCAACTCTGCGGCCCCCGACGACGGCAACATGATGGTGCTCGGCAAGGTCGCGACGGTGGCGCAGAAGAAGAAATGGCTTGCCCCCATCGTCGATGGCCGCGTGCGCTCGTCCTTCGCGATGACCGAGCCGCATCCGGGCTCGGGGTCGGATCCCGGCATGATGCTGACGACGGCGACGAAGAAGCGCGGCAAGTGGATCGTCAAGGGCCGCAAATGGTTCATCACCGGGGCGGGGGAGGCGAAGCACTTCATCCTGCTCGCGCGCACGTCCGACGACGCGCGCAAGGGTCTGTCGGCCTTCCTGTTCCACGCCGACCAGCCGGGCTGGCGCATCGTGCGCCGCATCCCGATCATGGGGCCGGAAGAGCATGGCGGCCACTGCGAGATCGAGTTCGACGGGCTGGAGATCGACGATGCCGACCGGCTGATGGAGGTCGGCGACGGGCTGAAGCTGACGCAGATCCGGCTGGGCACGGCGCGCCTCACGCACTGCATGCGCTGGCTCGGCATGGCGCGCCGCGCGATGGAAATCGCGTTGCCCTACGTCGAATCGCGCAAGAGCTTCGGCAAGAAGCTGATCGACCGCGAGGGCGTGCAGTGGCTGCTGGGCGAGGCGGCCATGCAGATCGAGATCGGCCGCCTGCTGACGATGCGCGCGGCGTGGAAGCTCGACCAGGGCGACTTCGCGCGCAAGGAAGTGTCGATGGCCAAGGTCGCCGTCGCCGACGTGTTGCACAAGGCGGTCGATACCGCGATCCAGCTTCTGGGTGCGCGCGGCTATTCCAAGGACGAGCCGCTCGAGTGGATGTACCGCTATGCACGCCAGGCGCGGCTGGTCGACGGCGCCTCGGAAGTGCACAAGATGGTGCTGGCCCGCTTCCTTGCGCAGGAGCGCACGGAGTTCTGGGCGTGGCGTTGAGGCCCAATGCACCGCCGCCGACGCTGGCCGGCTGGCTGATCGGCACGCTCGCCGCGCAGCAGGTCCAGGTCACCGAGTGGCGCAAGCTGTCGGGCGGGGCGATCCAGGAGAACTGGGCCTTCACCGCGCGCGTGCGCGGCGGGAAATACGCGGGCACGCTTGAAGCCGTGCTGCGCACCGACGCGCCCACGGGTGTCGCGGTCAGTCTCGGCCGCGTCGAGGAGTTTGCGATCCTGTCGGCGGCCCACGAAGCCGGCGTGCGCGTGCCCGAGCCGATCGGCCTGTGCTCGGACGCGGGCGTCATCGGCAAACCGTTCTACGTGATGCGCCGGGTCGAGGGCACCGCACTCGGCCATATCCTCGCCAGCGACGCGAAATGGACGGGCGATCGCGTGGCGCTCGCCGAGACGATGGGCCGCGAGCTTGCAAAGATCCACACGGTCAAGCCGCCGCGCGACGGCCTTTCGTTCCTGCCCATGCCCGATGGCAGCCCGGCGCTGGCGGCGGTCGCGTCGTATCGCAAATGGCTCGACGGCTACCGGCTGCCGCGCCCGGCACTCGAACTCGGCCTGCGCTGGCTCGAACGCAACGCGCCGGCACGCGGAAACGTCGTGCTTTGCCATCGCGACTATCGCACCGGCAACTACATGGCCGACGAAGCCGGCCTAACCGGCATCCTCGACTGGGAGTTCGCCGGCTGGAGCGATCCGAACGAGGATATCGGCTGGTTCTGCGCGAAATGCTGGCGCTTCGGCCAGGTCGCGCGCGAAGCGGGCGGTATAGGTGCGCGCGCGGATTTCTATCGCGGCTATGCCGAAGCTGCCGGCAAGCCGGTCGACGAGGCCGCGATCAGATATTGGGAGATCATGGCCCATGCGCGCTGGGCGGTGATCGCCCTCCAGCAGGGCGAGCGGTTCGTGGGCGGCGGCGAGATGTCGCTCGACCTCGCACTCACGGGTCGGCGCATCGCCGAACTCGAATACGAACTTCTCGCTTCGATCGATGCCGACGCCGCATTGGGTCCGCTTCCGTCCGGCCTGCCGCAGGACCGGCCGAACGCGGAGGAACTCGCCGCTCTCGCCGCACACGTGTTCGGGCGCGAGATGCTGCCGGCACTGGGCGACGACCGGCGGCTGCAGGGGCTGATGCTGGCAAGCGCGCTCGGCACAGTCGCACGCGAAATCAAGATGCCTCCGACAACAACCGACCGATCGCTCGTCGAGGCGATCCGCGCCGGCCGGCACGATGCCGATACGGGCCTGCACGGCGCGTTGCGCGAGGAAGCCCGCGCACGCACGAAGATCGCCAATCCGAAATATCCGTTCTGACTACCAGCCGTTGACGCGATCCCAGACCGCGACGACCTCGTCGCCGCCGTCGACCACGTGATACCGCGTGTACATCGCAGACGTCATGCACACGTGATTCGGCATCACGAGCACGCGCCTTCCGACCGGCCAGTCGGCGAAGGGCAGCGGGACGATCGCGTCGAGCCCGCGCCGGGCCGACAGGATGCCGTGTTCCTGATGCACGTCGAGGACGGCAAGGTCGTCGCGCGGCGACGGCGAGCCCGGATCGCGGATCAGGCCGTAGCCCACGCTCTCGATGCGGCGGTTCGCACCTGTATCCTTCGACAGCGCGAGCGCGCCGGCATCGAGCAACAGGTGGTTGCGCGCGCGATGCTGTCCGATGACCGAGGCGAGCACGCCGACCGCGATATCCTCGGCCGCGCACATGCCGAGCCCGTGCTGGAACAGGTCGAAGAACACGAAATTGCCGGGGCGCATCTCGGTGACGCCCTGCAGATGGCGGGCATGCAGCGCCGTCGGCGTCGAGCCGACGCTGACCAGATCGAACGAGTGGCCCTTGGCGCGCAGGAATTCGGCCGCGGCGACCACGCCGGCGCGCTCGGCTTCTGCCACGCCCTCGATCTCCGCGATCCCATCGCAACCGTAGGAATGGCCCGCATGCGCCATGACGCCCGCGAGCATGCCGGCGGACCCGAGGGTCGCGGCGATGGCCGCCAGTTCCGGCGAGGTCGGGTCGACGCCGGCACGCGCGCCGCCGGTCTCGATCTCGACCGCCGCGTTGAAGCGCACGCCCAGCGCCTTGCCGCGTTCGGCGATCGCCTTGGCCGCCTCGACATCGTCGGTCAGGATCTTAAGGGCGGGAGCCGCGCGCATCAGCGCGGCGGCACGGTCCAGCTTGGCGGGCGCGATCGCGACCGCATAGAGCATGTCGGTGAAGCCGGCCCTGGCGAAGTGTTCGGCCTCGGCAAGCGTGGAAACGGTGATCGGTCCCGTGCTGCCGCCATGCACGGCCTTGGCGACATCGACCGACTTTGCCGTCTTCATGTGCGGACGCAGCATCACACCAAGTTCCGCGGCGCGCGCGCGCATCCGCGCCACGTTGCGCATCAGCCGCGAACGGTCGAGGACGAGGGAAGGGGTCGGGAGATCGGCCAGTCGCATCGGCCGGGCAGGACTCAGCGCGCGGGCGGCGTTGCCGGCGTCATCGCGCGCATCAGCGCATCGACATGCCAGCCCTGGAACATGCGGATGCCGACCGCCTGGCCGAGCTCGAAGGCCATCGGCGTCTCGCAGCGCCCCATGATGATGCGGTTGATGTCCGCCTCGGCCAGCATCGCGGCAAGGCCCTTCATGCGCCAGTCTTCGGCGTGGTCCTTGAAGAAGAACATCTTCACGAGATCGGCACGCAGCTCGGAGCGGCGGAAGAAGGTCAGCGTGTCGGGCGTCAGCCCGTCGAGCAGCGAGCGGTAGCCGGCCTTCTGCAGCGTGTCGATGGCGCGGTTGTAAGCTTCGAAATCCGAGAACACGTCGTGGCGCGCGATCTCGATGATGATGTTGCCCTTGGCGATGAACGAGCCGATGCGCTGGTCGAACTCGCGGAAGCGGTCGGACAGGATCGTGTCGACGTTGAGATTGATCGAGATGTTGCCGGCGACCTTGGTGAGGAAACCTTCGGAAAGTGCGCGCAGCAGGCGCGCGTCGAAGGTGCGGGTCAGCATCTGGAACAGGCCGCGCTGGCCGCGCATGTTGACGCGCGGCTGGATCAGGTTGCGCGTGTCGTTCACGCTGAAGAAATATTCGCGGAAGATCGGGCGCAGCTGGTTGGCCGTCAGCGCGATCGAGATGGGCTGGTTGCGCAGCAGCGTCTTGGCATCGGCCTTGGCGAACGCCTCCTCGACCTGCCCCAGCACGGCCGGCGTCAGTGTCTGGAAGCTCTGCCCGTAGGCGGGGCCCGCGGCGGCACCGGCGCGCTGCATGGCACGCAGCCGGGCTTCCTGCTGGCTCTTCTGCTCCTCGAGGGCGGCCTTGGCGTAGTCGTAGAAATCGGGGAACTGCGTTTCGAAGCTGTACCAGGTGCACGCTTCCTCGATGTTCTCGTCCGGCATGCCGGTCGCGACCGAGTGGCGGCGCAGCAGGTCGTCGAGCTCGGTGACGATGCTCTCGAACTGCTGGGGATTGTCGACGCGGAAGACGAAGACGATGTCGAAATTCGCGAGCGAATAGATCGTGCCTTCGGCGCGCTGCACCATCTCGCGGATGGCGTGGAAGATGACGTAGAAGTTCTCGCGCCGGCGGTTGAACCAGGCCTGCCGCTGCATGGAAATGACGACAGCCATCCGCGGCACGGTATTGCCCGTGCGCTTGATCCGATCGAGATCGGAGAGGAGCGTCTCCTCGTCAGTCCGCTGCGGGGTTGTGTCCATCTACCGTCCTTGCCCGTCGACTCCGAGTCTACCCGCGAGCCTCATGTTTTGTAACGGATATTCGCTACTACATGGGATTCGGGGCGGGTGACAACCACCACCCCGATCTGGGGATATCCCACGCGCCGGCGCAGGGCGGAACGGATCAAGCACATTGGTTTAGTATGGCACCACGGCGGTGCAATTCCTCCGGATTCAAATGAAGACTGCAAACCGATGGCGGACGGGGTGAGATTCGAACTCACGGTAGGCTTGCACCTACGGCGGTTTTCAAGACCGCTGCCTTAAACCGCTCGGCCACCCGTCCGGATCAGCCGGAACCGCGAAAACTTCGCTCATTCAGTGCGATAGTTTGCCGGACTATCGGCTGCACTACATAATCAGTTCCCGTTTCGCTGGCAATATCCGCGCACCGTCATTTGTATCGTGTCCGGGCGTCGCGGCCATCGTCGCCTTTCGCCGCACCCGGGTCGGGCCTATGCTATGGGCAGGATCCGGCTTCCGGCGACCCAGACTTCAGGTCATGTGCAGACTTCGACAGCCCCATACGCAGCAGTCGCCGTGAGACCCTTCCGGTCCCTGCGAACGGCACTTCCGGTCGCCGCACTGCTTTGCGCGCTCGCGACGGGGCTTGCCGTCGGTCTCGTGGACGGACCGGCGCGCTGGGTTCTGGCCGCGATCACCGCCGGGATCGCGGTCGCGGCGGCTCACCGGCTGTCGGGAATGATCGAACGCCAGGTCGAGGCCGCCTTCGCGCGCACATTGGCCGCACGGCCTGTGGCACCGACCGACGCCACGGATATCTTCGCCGAGATCGCGGATTGCGAAGCGCGCTATTCGGCCATCGCCGCCCAGATGCGCCAGACCGAACATACGCTGCGCGTCACGCTCGACGACGCGGTCCATGCCAATCAGGCGAAAGCCGAATTCCTGGCAAACATGAGCCACGAACTGCGCACGCCGCTCAACGCGATCATCGGCTTCGCGGAGTTCCTGCAGATCCGCGTCGGCAAGCAGCTGCCCGAGCGCGAGCGGGCCTATCTCGACGACATCATCCAGGCGGCCTTCCACCTGCTCGCGATCATCCAGGAGATCCTCGACTTCTCGCGCCTCGAAGCCGGCAAGCTGATGGTCCAGGACGACCGCATGCGCCTGGCCGAGATCGTCGATGCCTCCGTCCGGCTGGTGCGCAAGCAGGCCGAAGCCAAGCGCGTGTCGCTCTACGAGAACCTCGATTCCGCCGTCCGGGTCCTCGGCGACGCGACGAAGATCCGCCAGATCAGCACCAACCTCGTGACGAACGCGGTCAAGTTCACGCCCTCGGGCGGTCGGGTCGACGTCTGGTGCGGGCTCGACGGCGCGGGTGCGCCGTGCCTGCGCGTGTCGGATTCCGGTGTGGGCATGACGCCGGGCGAGGTCGAACTGGCGCTCAAGCCGTTCATGCGCGTGGCGACCAGCCCGTTCGTGGCCAAGGAAGGCGGCATCGGGCTGGGGCTTCCGATCTCGCGCGCACTTGTCGAACTGCATGGCGGCACGCTGACGATCCAGAGCGAGCCCCGCCGCGGCACGACCGTGACCGTCACGCTGCCGGTCGACCGGCTGATCGTCGCCTGATGCCGGCCGTCCCGGGTTGCGCCGGCCAGCCTGCCGGCCCTAGAGTGCGCGGCCCGTGACCCTGCCCGTCGACATCCATCTCGCGATATCCAAACTCTTCTGGCTCGTGGCCGAGCCGGCGAGCCTGCTGCTTTCGGTGTGGGTCGCCGGGTGCCTGATCCTGTGGTCGCGCTGGTGGCGTCTCGGGCGCATACTCGTTTGCATCGCGGCCGTTCTGACCGTCGCGGTCGCCATCTATCCGATCGGGCAGATTGCACTCCGCCCGATCGAGGACCGGTTCCCGCCGCTCGTCTCGCCGCCGCCGCGCGTGGACGGCATCCTCGTGCTGGGTGGCGTCATCGACTATTACGTGATCGGCAAGCGCGGCGTGCCGTCCTCGCTGCTGGCGGCGGGCAGCCCGCGGCTCGACGCGTTCATCGAACTGGCGCGCCGCTACCCGGCGGCCAAGCACGTGTTCACCGGCGGCTCGATCGAGCTGATCGACGGCAAGGACACCGAGGCCGACGTCGTGCGCCGCATCTTCGCGCGTATCGGGCTCGACACGACGCGCATCATCTTCGAGGACCAGTCGCGCAACACGTGGGAGAACGCGCGCCTCACGCTCGACCTGATCAAGCCCGAGCCGGAGGAGACCTGGCTGCTGATCACGTCGGCGCGCCACATGCCGCGCGCGATGGGCACGTTCCGCAAGGCCGGCTGGCCGCATCTGCTGGCCTATCCGATCGATTTCGCGACCGATCCGAACCAGCCGTTCGACAGCGCCTTCCGGCTCGGCCACAACCTCAATTTCCTGTCCGAGGCGATCCGCGAATATGTGGGCCTTGCCTACTATTACAAGCTAGGCCGGATCGACGAGCTGTTTCCGGCACCGCTGCCGCCGGTCGGCGAGCGGGAAGTGGCAGACCCGGCCGAAGCGCCGCCGTCGGATTCCTAGAAGTCGCGCAGCGCTGCGGCGTCGGGTTTGCGGTTCCAGAAGGCGACGCGCACCGATGTGCCGTCGATGACGATGCCGCAGCACGACCCGGTCGCCACGCCGAGCTTCGCATCGGCAACGGCCCCGGCGAACCACGTGGGGTCGAGCTTGGCGAAATAGCGCAGGATCCCCTGCGAACTGCACAGCACGGGGACGAGCCGCGCATCGCCGGCCGAAAGCTCGCGTACCAGTGCGCCGGCACCGGCTTCGAGCGTCGCGGGATCGGGCGACCAGCCCTGGCCTTCCGGCCACACGCAGCGCCGGTTCCAAGCTTCGAGCGTGTCGGCACCTGCCGTCGCCGCGATATCGGCGTCGGTCCGGCCTTCCCAGCTTCCGTAGTCGATCTCGCGCAGGCGGTCGTCGGTGCGCGGCTCGAAGCCGAAACCGTGGGTCACGAACATGCGCGTGCGGGCGAGCGGTCCGGCGAGGAAAGGGCCGACGGCAAGCCCCGCCGAACGCACGGCGGCGGCGAAGGTCGCGGCCTGCGCGAGGCCCTTGGCGGTCAAGGGCAGGTCGGTGCGCGAGCCCACGCGCACGACCGGCGATCCGTCCTCGAACGTGTTGCCGTGGCGCACGAGCAGCAGCCGGCGCGTCATGCGACCCGCGCCGTGCCGTCGTAGGTCGGGAGAAGTTCGCCTTCGCGCGCGAGGATGCCTTCGGCCTCGACCAGATCGGCCGGGCTGTCGATCGACCAATGCGTGCGACCGCGATAGTCGCAGAGCACGACGCGCATCCGGATGCCGTTCTCGAGTGCGCGAAGCTGCTCGAGCTCCTCGGCCTTCTCGAACGGGCCCATCGGCAAGGTCACATACTCTGCCAGCGTCTCGGGCCGGAACGCGTAGATGCCGATATGGCGGAAGATCGGCAGCTCGTCGCCGGGCTTCTTCACGAAGGGGATCAGGCTCTTCGAGAAATAGAGCGCGTCGCCGTTGCGATCGAACGTGACCGTCGTGCCGCCGGCCTGGCCGCCTTCCTTCTGGCGCTTGAGTGCGGCGAAGGCGTCGGGCGCCATGCGCGTGGCGAGCGTGCCGATGCGGATGGCACCGTCGTCGGCCATCGCGCGGGCGAGCGCGCCGACGACCCAAGGCGGGGTCAGCACCGCATCACCCTGCAGGTTGATGATCGCCTTTTCGCGCGCACCCAGCGCCTCGACAGCGGCGAACGTGCGCTCGGTCCCGTTGCGGCAGCTTTCCGGCGTCATCACGGCTTCGCCGCCGAAGCCGCGCACGGCGTCGGCAATGCGCGTATCGTCGGTCGCCACGACCGTGCGCGACACGCCTTGGGCCGCGCGCGCAATCGCCCAGACGCGCTGGATCATCGCGATACCGCCGACCTTCGCCAGCGGCTTGCCGGGATAGCGCGACGACGCGTAGCGCGCCGGGATGACGACGAGGGCGCTCATGCCGCCTTCGCCAGGTCGTCGAGGGCCGCCAGATAGGTTTCCGCAGGCGGGAACAGGCGCGGCGTGGGCTTGCCCGCGAGCCTGCGGTCCGTCTCGAAATGGAACACGCGCAGCAGCCACAGCGCCTCGCACGCGCGCGACACGGCGATGTCGAGTACGGGCCCGCCGGCGGCCGCATAGGCCGCGCGCAGCGCGCCGTAGAGTTCGGGGTCTGCCGTGAGCTGCCCGGTTCCGGCGTCGACGCGCGTCCAGTAGCGCAGCTTGACGAAATCCAGTTCGGGCGGGGCGACGACCGCGTTGTCCCAGTCGATGACCCACAGCCTGTCGCCGGCCGCGTCGTCGATCAGGTGCAGACCGTGCAGGTCGTTGTGCGCGAGCGTCCAAGCGACCTTGCGGTCGGCGCGCGCGGCGACGGTCTCTACGAAACGGGTGAGTGAGGCGGGGATGCGCCCGCGGGCAAGCTCGCGTGTGATGCCGGCACCCAGCCATGTGCCGAAATCCTGCGGCTTGCCGCCGAGCGACAGCAGGTCGGGATAGCCGCCATCGAAGCGCACCGAATGGATCTCGGCGATCGCGGCACCTGCGCGCGCGATCGATCCGGCATCGGCCTGCCGGGCAAGCGTGACACCTTCGCACCAGCCGGTAAGTTCCCAGGGCAGCGGCCACAGATCGTCGCCGTTGCTCCAGTGGACGAGGGCAGGGGCATAAGGCGGAGCGAGCGTGCCGGCAGGTGCGCTTGCAAGCCCGTCGGCCGCGCGTGCGTCGGATGAACCGGCGCGCTTGGCCGCATGGATCGTCGCAACGAGAGCCGACTTGGCGACGCCCTTCTCGTACCTGAAATGCGTTTCCTCGCGCCGGAGACGCAGCGCGTATTTCCGGCCACCATGCACGACCGGCCAGGTGCGGTTGACGGCCCCGTCGATGGGTTCGCCGACAGTCAGGCCCGCCGGATTGAACGCGGCCCCAAAGGCGCGCGCCATCAACGCGGCGGCGTGGCGCGCATCGGCGGGCGGCAGGGCGACGGCGAGTGTCATGGTCAAGGCGGCGCAAACTGCCCGTTTTTGCGGCCTCGCGCAACCACTTGCGCGCCGGCCGGAGTCGCGATTGCACACGGCGTATGCCCCGTGGCACATGATCGCACATGGATACCCCAACGAGTCGGCGCACATTCCTCTGGGCTGCAGGCGGCGTGGCCGCCCTGCCTTTCGCGGCGCGCGCAAACGACGTGCCGTTCGAGGAATGGCTTCGCGGCTTCCGCGAGGAAGCCATGCAGAAGGGCATGAAGCGTGGCACGCTCGATCAGGCGCTGACCGGCATCGCGCCGATCGCCCGGGTCCTCGAACTCGACCGCTCGCAGCCCGAGGTCCGCCTGACCTTCGAGCAGTATTTCGCGCGCGTGGTCAACAAGGTGCGCATCGACACCGGCCGCACGCGGCTGGCCGAGAACCGCGAACTGCTGACGCGCGTGGCGCAGCGCTATCCGGTGCAGGCGCGCTTCATCGTTGCGCTCTGGGCGGTCGAGACGGATTTCGGCCGCCTCACCGGCGGCTTCAACATCTTCGCGGCCCTCGCCACGCTCGCCTATGACGGGCGGCGCAGCCAGTTCTTCCGCGAAGAACTGCTCAACGCCATCCGCATCGTCGACAAGGGCCTGATCAAGGCCGCCGACATGCGCGGCTCCTGGGCCGGTGCGATGGGGCAGAGCCAGTTCATGCCGTCGTCGTACCTCGCCTATGCCGTCGATTTCGACGGCGACGGGAAGGCCGACATCTGGGGCTCGCGCGCAGACGTCTTCGCGTCGATCGCGAACTATCTCGTGCGGGTCGGCTGGAAGAACGACGAGACGTGGGGGCGTGCGGCGACGCTGCCGCCCGGTTTCGACCGCACGCTGATCGACCATAACAAGGTCACGAAGCCGCTGTCGGAATGGCGCGAACTCGGCGTGCGTGCGGCCGACGGCGGCGAACTGCCGTCGCGCGAACTTCCCGCATCGATCGTCCAGCCCGACGGCGAGACCGGGCGCGCCTTCCTCGTCTACGGCAATTTCCGCGTGATCATGCGCTGGAACAGGTCCGTCAATTTTGCGACGTCGGTGGGGTTGCTTGCCGACAGTATCGGCGAGGTTTAGCCTCGAATTGTCATGTTCCGGGCGCGTCGATTCGCGCCCGTCTTTCGGGAATGCGATGTCCATCCGGGGTTCCGCACTGCGCGCCTTGTTTCTGGTCGGCACGGCCACGGTCGCGCTCGGCCTCGGCGCGTGCTCGGAGCTCAAGTTCGGCGTCTCCGTCGTCAAGTCGATGCAGGGCGCGCCAGAAACGCCGGCAGCAGGCCCGGCGCGCGCGCAGGGGACGTACAAGGTCGGCGAGCCCTACCAGATTTCCGGCGCCTGGTACTATCCGGCCGAGGACTGGAGCTATTCGGAAACCGGCATCGCGTCGTTCTACGGCGGCGAGCGGTCCGGAACCAATTTCCACGGCAGGCAGACGGCCAACGGCGAGCTCTACGACATGAACGCGCTGACGGCGGCGCATACGACGCTGCCGATGCCCAGCCTCGTGCGCGTGACCAACCTCGACAATGGCCGCTCGATCGTGCTGCGCGTCAACGACCGCGGCCCGTTCGCGCGTGGCCGCATCATCGACGTCTCACGTCGCGCCGCACAGCTTCTCGGCTTCGAAGGGCAGGGAACGGCGCGCGTGCGCGTCGACATCATGGCGGAAGACAGCCAGCGCCTGAAGGCAGAGCTGACCGGCCGCGACGAGACGCAGACGGTCGCGGCTGCCCCGCGCACGTCGGTCGTGTCCGACGCATTGCCGCCGCCGCCCGGTTCGCGCGAAACCCGCGTGACGAGTGCCGCCTTGCCGCCGCCCTCGGCGACGCTTCCGCCGGTCGAGACCGACCGCAGCCGCGTCGGCACGACCAACCGCCAGGGCCGCCCGCGCGAAACGCAGGTTCCGCTCGCCCGCCAGGCCGAGCCGATCCGCACGCAGGCCGCACAGGATCTTCCGCCCGTGGCGCCGCCGGCTCCGGCCCCCGCCGCGGCCGTCCAGGGTCGAAGCGGTCCGGCCGCCACGCCGCGCGGAACAACCGCCGCTCGGCCGACAACAACGGCCACGCCCGCCGTTTCGCGCGAGGTCGCGGCCCTGCCGGTCGAACAACAGGCTTCGGCCCGCCCGGTGCTGACGCAGGGGACCGCGCAGCGCACGAACCTGTGGGTCCAAGCCGGCGCCTTCGGGAACTACGAGAACGCGTATCGCCTGTCGGTGCGGCTGTCGCGCTACGGGTCGTCGCGCGTCGTGCCGGTGACGCTCAACGGAAGCCAGCTCTATCGCGTGCGCGTCGGGCCGATCGCCGACGTCAAGGACGCGGACCGGATGCTCGAACAGATGACCGGCGATGCGCCCGAAGCGCGCATCGTCGTGGACTGAAGGGACATGACCATGCTCGTGCGCTCAATCATCGCCGCAGCGCTGATCGCCGTCGCCATTCCGGCGCAGGCCGAAACGCTGCTCGCCCAGGCCCAGCCGCAACGCCCGGCGGCGGCACCCCGCGCCCAGCAGCCGGCGCAGCGAGCCGCACCCGCTCCGGTCCGCGGCCCGTCCGACGCGATGCCCGAGGTTTCGGCACGCCAGGCGATCGTGCTCGACTACCAGACCGGCTTCGTCATGTTCGAGCGTGCGGCCGACGAGCGCATGCCGCCCTCGTCGATGAGCAAGGTCATGACGGCCTATCTGGTGTTCGAGGCGCTGAAGACCGGCAAGCTCGGGATCGACGACATGCTGCCCGTGTCCGAGCGCGCGTGGCGCATGCAGGGTTCGAAGATGTTCGTGCCGCTCAACGGGCGCGTGAAGGTCGAAGACCTGATCCGCGGCATGATCGTGCAGTCGGGCAACGACGCGTGCATCGTGCTGGCCGAAGCGCTTGCCGGCAGCGAGGAAGCCTTCGCCGAGCAGATGAACGCCGAGGCGCGCCGGATGGGCCTCGCCGGCTCGAACTTCCGCAACGCGACCGGCTGGCCCGACCCGGACCACTACATGACCGCGCGCGACCTCGCCACGCTGGCGCGCCGGGTGATCGACGACCATCCGGAATATTACAAGTATTACCGTGAATTGAATTTCACCTACGGCAAGGACGAGCGGACCGGCAAGGAAATCACGCAGGGCAACCGCAATCCGCTGCTCTACAAGAACATCGGCGCCGACGGCATCAAGACGGGCCACACCGAACAGGCGGGCTACGGCCTGACGGCGGCGGCCCTGCGCGACGGACGGCGCGTCATCGCCGTGTTCAACGGCTGGGCATCGATGCGTCATCGTGCGGAGGAATCCGAACGCATGGTCGACTGGGCGTTCCGCGAGTTCCAGACCTACCGGCTGTTCACGGCCGGGCAGGAAGTCGACAAGGTCGATATCTGGCTCGGCACCAAGGGAAGCACGGCGCTGCTGGCGGCACAGGACGTCGCCATCACGATGCCGCGCCGCCTGCGTCCGCAGCTACAGGCCAAGATCGTCTACGACACGCCGGCACCGGCACCGATCGCCAGCGGCCAGGCGCTTGGCCGCGTGACGTTGACCGCACCCGGCCTGACGCCGATCGACGTTCCGCTCGTGGCGCAGGAAAGCGTCGAGCGCCTCGGCTATTCCGGCCGCCTCACGGCCGCCGTGAACTACCTGATCTTCGGCCCGAAGAAGTGAATTCGAAGCGTCCTCGACGCGGCCTTTTCATAACCTTCGAGGGCGGCGAGGGGGCCGGCAAGTCGACCCAGATCGCGCGTCTTGCCGAGCGCCTTGCGGCTGCGGGCCTCGACATCCTCGCCACGCGCGAACCCGGCGGCCCGCCCGGCGCCCTGCCGCAGGCGATGGCCATCCGCCGCCTGCTCGTCGAAGGCGAGCCCGGCACGTGGAGCCCGCAGAGCGAAGCGCTGCTCAACTACACGCAGCGCATCGAGCATGTCCGGCGGATCATCGAGCCGGCACTGGCGCGCGGCACGTGGGTGCTGTGCGACCGCTTCGCGGATTCGACGATGGCCTACCAGGGATACGGGCACCGTCTGGGCCTGCCGTTCGTCGAACGGCTGCACCGGCTCGCGCTCGGCGCCTTCAAGCCTGACCTGACGCTGGTTTTCGACCTGCCGGTCGAAACCGGCCTGAAGCGTGCGCTGGCACGCGCCGGGGCCGAGACGCGCTACGAGCGGATGGATGTCGCGTTCCACGAACGTCTCCGGCGGGGCTTTCGCGCCATCGCACGCGCCGAGCCGAAGCGCTGTGCGCTGGTCGACGCGCGCGGCGACGTCGATGCGGTGACGGCGCGGATCGCGACGCTTCTCAAGCGCCGTCTCGGCACCAGGTTTCCCGCTTGACCGACGAAGCCGAAGACAAGGCGCCCCGGCCGCGCGCAAATCCGGATCTGGTCGGTCACGAAGCGGCCGAAGCGGGCCTGCTGTCGGCATGGAACTCCGGCCGGTTGCCGCATGCCTGGCTGATCGCCGGCCCGCGCGGCATCGGCAAGGCGACGCTCGCCTACCGCTTCGCCCGTTTCGCGCTGGCCGAGGGTGCCGCGCGCGCGGATCAGGCCGGCGGCCTGTTCGGCGGCGGCGGCCCGCCGCCGACCCCGCGCACGCTGGCGCTTTCCGCCGAGCATCCGGTCTTCCGGCGCGTCGCCGCCGAGGGCCATGCCGACATGCTGACTCTGCAGCCCGGCATGCCGAACCCGAATTCGAGCCCGCCCAACAAGCCTTCGCAGGAGATCATCGTCCACTGGGTCCGGCGCGCGGTCGATCTGCTGCACCGGACGGCCGCCGAGGGCGGCTGGCGCGTCGTCGTGATCGACACGGCCGAGGACATGAACGATTCCGCGCAGAACGCGCTGCTGAAGGCGCTCGAGGAACCGGCACCGCAGTGCCTGCTGCTGCTCGTCTCGAATGCGCCGGGCCGGCTGCTGCCGACCATCCGCTCGCGCTGCCGGATGCTGTTCCTGCAGCCGCTGGCCGCGGCGACGGTCGACCAGCTCCTGCAGCGCTACCGGCCGGCCGTGAAGGCGGACGAGCGCCAGACGCTGATCGGCCTGTGCGACGGCTCGATCGGCCGGGCGATGGAACTGGCCGACCGGGGCGGGGCGGAGCTCTACCGCACGCTCCTCGACCTGCTCGCGGGCCTGCCGCGGCTCGACACCGGCAGCGTGCACGGCTTCGCCGAGACGATGTCGCGCAAGGGCGAGGACTCGCAGGCGAGCTTTCGCACCGCTCTCGACCTGATGGGCGGGATCGTGCACCGCCTCGCCAAGACCGCCGCGGGCGAACGCACCGTGCTGCCGGCCGAAGCGCAGCTCGCCGCGCGCTGTGCCGGCCGGGGCGCGCAGCCCTGGGTCGAGGCGTGGGACCGGCTGGGCCGGCTCGAAAGTGCGGGCGACGGGCTCAATCTCGACCGCAAGGCGGTGCTGCTGTCGGCCTTCGCGGCGTTCGAGCGGGCGGCGTCCTAGTTCAGCCGATATCCGTCGGCACGAGATATTCGTTCAGGCTCGCGCGGGACGAATTGATGTCCGCCCAGTCCTCGACCGTGAAGCTCAGGTCGAGGAACGCGCAGGTCGGGAATTTCGTCGCGATGCGCCGGCGCGTCTCGATCTCGCCCGGCGGAACCAGACGCAGCGCCAGATCCTCGAGCCCCGGATTGTGGCCGATGACCATGACCTGGGCGGGGGGCTGCGGCCCCTCGTCGAGTTCGGCCAGCGCCCCGAGGATCGCCTCGTCGTCGGCAAGATAGAGGCGGCGCTCGACGCGGACTTCCGTCGTGGCGCCCAAGGCCGGCCGGACGGCGGCCAACGTCTCGCGCGTGCGGGTTGCAGCCGAGCAAAAGACCAGATCGAGGTGCAGATTTCGCGCGGCAAGCCATTCGGCCATCGCGTGCGCCGCGCGATGGCCCCTTTTGTTCAGCGGCCTGTCGAAATCGTCCAGAAACGGGTCTTCGCGGGACGATTTCGCGTGCCGGAGCAGAAAAAGTCGCTTGGGTTTCAAAATCTTGCCATCAAATGCGGATAAAATCGCCCCGTGATACCATGAACCCTGCTTTCCGACGAGGCCCGCCTCGGCCGGAACGCGCCACTGGAGGACGACATCTTGAACGGCGAGCCCCGACTGCGCGACCCGGTTCCCGCGGCTGAAACGGCCGACGGCCGCTATATCAATCGCGAGCTTTCGTGGCTGGCGTTCAACGAGCGTGTCATCGAGGAATGCGGCAACAAGTCCCATCCGCTGCTCGAGCGGCTGCGCTTCCTGTCGATCTCCGCGAGCAATCTCGATGAATTCTACATGGTCCGCGTCGCCGGCCTCAAAGGCCAGGTCGAGGCGGGCGTCACGCAGCCGTCGGACGACGGACTCACGCCCGCCCAGCAGCTGGTCGCCGTCCATCGCCGCGCGGCCACGCTGATGACGACGCAGCAGACCGTCTGGCTCGAACTGGTCGAGGAACTGCGCAAGGCCGGTGTCTCGGTCGTCGGTGCTCCCGAACTGACGGCGGACGATCGCGGCTGGCTCGCCCGCCGTTTCGCCGAACAGATATTCCCGGTCCTCACGCCGCTGGCGATCGATCCCGCGCACCCGTTCCCGTTCATCGCGAACAAGGGCCTCGCCCTGGTGATGCAGCTCGTCGCGCGCAAGGACAAGCGCATCCTGCAGGCGCTGATTCCCGTACCGCACCAGGTCGACCGGTTCGTACGCCTGCCGGGCGACACGATCCGGTTCATCCCGGTCGAAGACGTCATCTTCATGCATCTCGACCGGCTGTTCCCGGGCTACGAGCTGCGCAGTTCCGGGCGCTTCCGCCTGCTGCGCGACAGCGAAATGGAGGTCGAGGAAGAGGCCGAAGACCTCGTGCGCGTGTTCGAAAGCGCGCTCAAGCGCCGCCGGCGCGGCGTCGTCATCCGGCTGGCGGTCGACGAGGGCATGCCCGAGGACCTCCAGCAGTTCGTCCTCGACGAGCTCCAGGTCAAGCCGGAGGACTGCTTTCGCCTTGGCGGCATGCTCGGCATGTCCGATCTCAAGCAGCTCATCGTGTCGGACCGGCCCGACCTGCTGTTCCCGCCCTACAACCCGCGCTTTCCCGAACGCATCCGCGATTTCGGCGGCGACTGCTTCGCCGCGATCCGCCACAAGGACATCGTCGTCCACCATCCGTACGAGAGCTTCGACGTGGTGGTGCAGTTCCTGCGGCAGGCGGCGCGCGACCCGGCGGTCGTGTCGATCAAGCAGACGCTCTACCGCACGTCGGATAATTCGCCCATCGTCCGGGCGCTTGTCGAGGCGGCGGAGTCCGGCAAGTCCGTCACCGCGATGGTCGAACTCAAGGCGCGCTTCGACGAAGAAGCGAACATCCGCTGGGCACGCGACCTCGAACGCGCGGGCGCGCAGGTCGTCTACGGCTTCATCGACCTGAAGACCCACGCGAAGATCTCGTACGTCGTGCGCCGCGAGGCGGGGGGCCTGCGCTCCTACGTGCATTTCGGCACCGGCAACTACCATCCGATCACCGCGCGCATCTACACGGACTTCTCTTTCTTCTCGTGCGATCCGGCCCTGTGCAACGACGCGGCGCGGCTGTTCAACTTCATGACCGGCTACGCCACGCCCGAGGCGATGGAAAAGCTCGCCTTCGCGCCGCTGACGCTGCGCAAGACGCTGGTGAAGCTGATCGACGACGAGATCGCGCACGCGCGCGCCGGGCGGCCGGCGGCGATATGGGTGAAGCTCAACTCGCTCGTCTGCCCGCGCATCATCGACAAGCTCTACGAGGCGAGCGAGGCCGGCGTGCAGATCGACCTGGTCGTGCGCGGAATCTGCTGCCTGCGCCCCGGCGTGAAGGGCATGTCGTCGAACATCCGCGTGCGCAGCATGATCGGCCGCTTCCTCGAACACGGCCGCGTCGCGTGCTTCGGCAACGGCTTCGGCCTGCCGAACCCGCGTTCGAAGGTCTTCATCTCGTCGGCCGACTGGATGCCCCGCAATCTCGACGGCCGGGTGGAAAGTTTCGTGCCGATCGAGAACCCGACGGTCCACGAACAGATCCAGGACCAGATCGTTGTGGCGAATCTGCGCGACGTGAAGCAGAGTTGGACGCTCGATTCGGACGGCGTGTACACGCGCCTGCCGGCCGGGCCAGACGCCTTCAGCGCCCACCATTTCTTCATGACGAACCCCAGCCTGTCCGGTCGCGGAAGTGCCCTGCGCAAGGCCGACAAGTCCAAGGTAAAGGTCGTCACCTGATGCCGGTTCCATGACTGCACGGCGATCGCGCAAACACGACAGTTTCGATCGCCGCCCGGTAGCGGTCGTTGACATCGGTTCCAACTCGATCCGTCTGGTCGTGTTCGACGGCACGAGCCGCGTGCCGCTGCCGCTGTTCAACGAGAAGGTCCTTTCCGGTCTCGGCCGCGGCCTCGAGCGCACGGGCGAACTCGACGCCGAGGGCATGGAATCCGCCCTCCAGAATCTTCGCCGCTTCGCCGAACTGATCCGCGCGATGGACGTGCGCAAGACGTTCGCGCTTGCCACGGCCGCGGCGCGCGACGCGACCAACGGGCCGGAATTCGTCAGGCTCGTGCGCAAGACGACGGGCCTTCCCGTCGTGGTCCTGTCGGGCAAGGAAGAGGCGCGCCTCTCCGCACTCGGCGTCATCGCCGGCACGCCGGAAGCCGCCGGTGCCATGGGCGATCTCGGCGGCGGCAGCCTCGAACTTGTCGAGCTTTCCGACGGGCATACCGACCGCTACGCCACGCTGCCGCTCGGTCCACTGCGGCTGCGCGAGGTTGCCGAACGCAACCGCGGCCAGCTCCGTGCGATGATCGACGACCATCTGGGCGAACTCGCCTTCCTGCGCAAGGCGCGCGGACGGGATTTCTACGCGGTCGGCGGAGCTTGGCGCGCGCTCGCCAAGCTCCACATGTCGCAGACGAACTACGGGCTCGAGGTGATCCACCACTACGCGATCCGGCGCGAACCCGCGATCGAGTTCCTTGGGCTTGTCGCCACGCAGAGCCGCGCGTCGCTCGACGGATTCACGGGCGTCTCGCGCAAGCGCCTCGAGACGCTGCCGCTCGCGGCCCTCGTGCTCGAACGCACGCTGCGTCGCATCAAGCCCGAACGCCTGATCTTCTCGGCCTACGGGCTGCGCGAGGGATGCCTCTACGATTCCCTTCCGGCCAAGCTCAAGCGCGTCGATCCGCTGCTGTCGGGCGCGCTCGCCATGCTCGAAGGCAACCGGCGCTACAAGGTCGATCCAGAGACGCTGGCCGACTGGGTCGCCCCGCTCTTCAAGGACAAGTCGCGCGAGCGCCTGCGACTGGCGACCTGCTATCTCGCCGACATCGCGTGGAGCGAACACCCTGACCATCGCGGCGACATCGCGTATCGTCGCGCGCTCTACATGCCGCTGGCCGGCATCGACCATCCCGGCCGTGCCTATGTGGCGCTGGCGCTGTTCGCGCGCTACGAAGGCCAGCCCGATCCCGACGCGACGCGCGAGGCGTGGCACCTGCTCGACGAGGAAAGCCTGCGCGAGGCCTACCAGCTCGGTCTGGCGCTGCGCGTGGCCTACCGGCTCACCGGCGGTGCGGCTTCCGTCTTCGCGCGCTGCAGGCTGCGGCTGACGCCGAAGGACATCGTGCTCGACGTACCCAAGCGCATGGGCGGCATGGTCGGCGAGGTCGTCGGCCGCCGCATGGAAGCACTGGCGCGCGCACTGGACCGCAGACCGGTCATCAAGCTGCACTGATGAAAGCTTTCGCATTTCTTCTCATGGCCACCGGCCTGGCCCTCGGCGCCTGCGCGCAGCGCGTCGCCGCGCCGCCGCGTCCGATCGAGCATTTCGTCTCGACGATCGATCCGGGCGGCGACGGACCACATTCGGGCGCGATCCTCGTCCCGGGATGCGACGGTGCCGGTCCGCACGTCGCCTTCGCCGCCGAACGCCTCGCACGCGACGGCTTCGTCGTGCTGACGCTCGACTATCCCTCTGCCTACGGGCTGGACGGAAGCTGCACCTCGACGCAGACCGCGACGCTCGCCGACGACGTCGTCCGGACGACCGCCGGCCTGCGCGCCCGGCACGGCGTCGATCCCGCGCGCATCCATCTGGTCGGCTGGGCCGAAGGCGGGTCGGCGGTGATGGCCGCACTGGCCGATCCGGTGCGGGCAGGGAACATCGCCGCGCGCTCGGCAGCCGTCTTCTATCCGGACTGCGCGCGGCTGTCGCAGTGGCGGATCGACGTGCCGTTCCTGATGCTGCTCGCCGACCGCGACAGCGTGGCCGAAGCGCAGGCCTGCATCGCGCTGACCGAGGGATCGAAGGGCGCCGGCAAGGTGCTGGCGATCCGCTATGGCGGTGCCGCTCCCCGCTTCGATGTCGACGACAAGGCGACGGCGCCGTCGTGGCGCTTCTGGCGGCGGGACGCGGACGCGTTCAACGGCGCGATCCGCGATGCCGCATTCGCCGATCTCCAGACGTTTTTCGGCGTGCCGAAGTCGCCCTAGAGCGTCAGCAGGACGATCTTCTTGCCCTTGAGGGTGAAGGCGAGCTTGCCCGTCTTCAGGTCGATCGCCGCGTTGCCGAACACCTCGCGCCGCCAGCCGTTGAGCGGCGGGATGTCCGCGCCGTCGTCGGCGGCGATGCGCTCGAGATCGGCCGTGGTCGCGACCAGCTTCTGCGCCACGCCGTGCTCCTCGCACTTCATCTTGAGCAGGACCTTCAGCAGCTCGACGATCGGGCCGAGGCCGGGGGGCAGGTCCGGCTGGTCGGGCAGGGTCGGGATCTCGGTCGGTGCCAGCGCCAGCCCGCGCTTGACCGCATCGAGCAGTTCCTGCCCGAGCCTTCCGTCGGCGAAGTTCTTCGACAGGCCGCGCATGCGCGCGAGATCGTCGAGCGTGGTGGGCGCATGCGCGCAGAGGTCCAGGATCGTCTCGTCGCGGACGACGCGGTTGCGCGGCGTGTCGCGGCGCTGGGCCTCGCGCTCGCGCCAGGCGCAGACCTCCTTCATCACGGCAAGGAAGCGCGGCTTGGCGCCGCGCGGGCGCATGCGGCGCCAGACCTGCTCGGGATCGACCTTGTAGGTCGCAGGGTCGAGGAGGGTCGCCATCTCCTCCTGCAGCCAGCTCGCGCGCCCGTTGGCGGCAAGCTTGCGGGCGAGGGCCTCGTAGGCCGGGCGCAGATGGGTGACGTCCGACAGGGCGTAAGTGACCTGCCGTTCGGAAAGCGGGCGCTGCGCCCAGTCGGTGAAACGGACCGACTTGTCGATCCGCGCGCGGGCGAGCTGGGCGGCAAGGGTCTCGTAGCTGACCTGGTCGCCGAAGCCGCAGACCATCGCGGCGACCTGCGTGTCGAACAGCGGCGACGGCACGCGGCCGGCGAGATTGTAGAAGATCTCGAGGTCCTGGCGGGCCGCGTGGAACACTTTCAGGATCCCCGGCTCGTCCATAAGGGCGAGCAGCGGGGCAAGGTCGAGGCCGGGGGCGAGCGCGTCGATCACGGCCGCGTCGTCGGGGCCGGCGACCTGGACGAGACAGAGCTGCGGATAATAGGTCCTGTCGCGCATGAACTCGGTGTCCACGGTTACGTAACTCGACCGGGAAACCTTGGCGCAAAACGCCGCCAGCGCGGCGGACTCGGAAATCAACGTCATTCCCACTGGTTACACCGCATTCGCCACCCCCTCAAGGACGAAACCCCCGGGGGTTGACAAGCGGGGCCGCACCATGCGCTTTTCCCCCCGGATTTACTTCAAGGAATCGCCCCTCCATGCACGCCTATCGCACACACACTTGCGGCCAGCTGCGCCGCGAGAATGTCGGCCAGACCGTCCGCCTTTCGGGCTGGGTCCACCGCAAGCGGGACCACGGCAACCTGCTGTTCGTCGATGTCCGCGACCATTACGGGGTCACGCAGTGCGTGCTCGACACGTCGAGCCCGCTGTTCGCGGCGGTCGAGGGTTTCCGTCCCGAGAGCGTCGTGACGCTGACCGGCCGCGTGGTCGCGCGCATTGCCGAAACAGTCAATTCCAGGCTGCCGACCGGCGAGATCGAGGTCCGCATCGACGAGGCGAAGCTGCAGTCCGCGTCCGAGGTGCTGCCGTTCCAGGTGGCCCAGGAGGAGGACTATCCCGAGGAGATGCGCCTCAAGTACCGCTTCCTCGACCTGCGCACCGAGCGTCTGCACGCGAACATCGTGCTGCGCTCGAACGTCATCGCGTCGATCCGCCGGCGGATGATCGAGCAGGGCTTCACCGAATTCCAGACCCCGATCCTGACCTCGTCCAGCCCCGAGGGTGCGCGCGACTATCTGGTCCCCTCGCGCCTGCATCCGGGCAAGTTCTATGCGCTGCCGCAAGCACCCCAGCAGTTCAAGCAGCTTCTGATGGTCTCCGGCTTCGACCGCTATTTCCAGATCGCGCCCTGCTTCCGCGACGAGGATGCGCGCGCCGACCGCAGCCCGGGCGAGTTCTACCAGCTCGACTTCGAGATGAGCTTCGTGACGCAGGAAGACGTGTTCGACGCGATCGAACCCGTCCTCGCCGGCGTGTTCCGCGAATTCGCGCGCGGTCGCAAGGTGGATGATGGCCGCTTCCCGCGCATCCCCTACGACGAATCGATGCTGAAATACGGCTCCGACAAGCCGGACCTGCGCAACCCGCTGGTCATCGCCGACGTCACGTCGGTCTTCGCCGGGTCCGACTTCAAAGTGTTCGCCGGCATCGCCGCATCCGGCGGCACGGTGCGCGCCATTCCGGCCCCCAAGACCGCCGATCGCCCGCGCAGCTTCTTCGACAAGATGAACGCCTGGGCGCAGGGCGAGGGGGCTCCCGGCCTCGGCTACATCGTGTTCGAGGGCGAGCAGGCCAAGGGCCCGATCGCCAAGTTCCTCGACGTCGACCGTCTGGCGAAGCTCAAGGCCGCTGCCGGCGTCGGTGCGGGCGACGCGGTGTTTTTCGTCGCCGACAAGAAGCCGCTCGCCGCCGCGAAGCTCGCCGGTGCCGCGCGCCGCAAGCTGGGCGAGGAGCTGGAGCTGATCGCGCCCGACGCGTTCCGCTTCTGCTGGATCGTCGATTTCCCGATGTACGAGTTGGACGAGGACACCGGCAAGATCGACTTCAGCCACAACCCGTTCTCGATGCCGCAGGGCGGCCTCGAGGCGCTGACGACCAGGGATCCGCTGACGATCAAGGCGTTCCAGTACGACATCGTGTGCAACGGCGTGGAGCTGTCGTCGGGCGCCATCCGCAACCACCTGCCCGAGATCATGTACAAGGCCTTCGAGATCGCCGGCTACACGGCCGCGGACGTCGAGACGCGCTTCGGCGGCATGCTGAACGCGTTCAAGTTCGGCGCCCCGCCGCACGGCGGTTCCGCCCCCGGCATCGACCGCATCGTCATGCTGCTGGCGAACGAACCGAACATCCGCGAGGTCGTGGCGTTCCCGATGACGCAGGGTGCGGTCGATCTGCTGATGCAGGCGCCCAATTCGGTCGATCCGGCGCGCCTGAAGGAACTGCATATCCGGCACGAATTGCCACCGGTGAAGAAGAAGGACTGACCGGGACGCTGGCTTTCGGCCCTTTTTGCGCCATATTGGTCGATGAAAGTGTCGTCCTTGGAGTCCCCATGCGCCTGACACGCCTCCTGTCCGCCGCCGCCATCGCACTGGTCGCATGCGCATCCGCGCAGGCGCAGACGATCGCGCCCCATCGCGCCGCCTATTCGCTGACCCTCGGCGACGCGCGCAACGGCGGCGTGACGGCGATCGACGGCGCGCTCGTCATCGACTGGGGCGAGGTGTGCGAGGGCTGGACGATCTCGCAGCGCATGCGCTTCCGCATGAGCGGCGGCGATGCGGGCGACGTCGATTCCGACATCTCGTTCTCGAGCTTCGAATCGCGCGACGGGAAGAACTACCGTTTCTCGCTGCGTACGTCGCGCGACGGCGACGTCGTCGAGGACCTGCGCGGCCGCGCCACGCTCGATCCCGACAAGGGCGGCAAGGCGGAGTTCACGAGCCCGGCCGACACGACGCTCGATCTTCCGCCCGGCACGATGTTCCCGACGGCCCATTCGCTGCTGCTGATCAACCTCGCGATGGGCGGCGAGCATCTCGTCACGCGCGCCGTGTTCGACGGCGCCACGCTCGACGGTGCGCTCGACGTGTCGGCGATCATCGGCGACAAGACCGCACCCGACGCGAAGCTGGCGGCGAGTGCCCCCGCCATCGGCGGTCGGCCGAGCTGGCGCGTGCGGATGGCCTATTTCAATCCGGACGACAAGTCCGGCACGCCGACATATGAAACGTCGATGCGCATGTTGGACAACGCCGTGGCGTCCGAATATTCGTTCGAGTATCCGGAATTCAGCATCCGCGCGAAGCTGGAACGTCTCGACGCGCTGCCGAAGCCGAACTGCTGATCCTCAGGTCGGCCAGAGCCACGCCGCGCCGCGCACGCCGCTCGAATCGCCGTGCATGTTCTTGACAAGCCGCGTCGCGACGGTGTCCGAGAAGACGAACTTTCCGAGCAGCGGCGGGACATCCGCGTAGAGGAAGTCGAGATTCGACAGCCCGCCGCCGAGCACGATGACTTCCGGGTCGAAGATGTTGACGATCGTCCCGAGGGCGCGCGCGAACCTGTCCGCATAGCGCGCGAGCGAGGCGCGCGCATCGGCGTCGCCGGAAGCCGCGGCCGCGACGATGTCGCGCGTCGCAAGTTCGCGCCCCGTCACCCGGTGGTGGTCGCGCGCGAAGCTGGGACCGGACAGGAACGATTCGATGCAGCCGCTGCGGCCGCAATAGCATTTCGGGCCGGGACGCTCGTCGTGGCCGTCGATGATCCGGGGTGCGGGCAGGGGATTGTGGCCCCATTCGCCGGCAATGCTGTTCACGCCGACGATCGGCTGTCCCTCGTAGACGAGACCGCCGCCCACGCCCGTCCCGATGATGACGCCGAACACGCTGCGCGCACCTGCCGCGGCGCCGTCGCTCGCTTCGGACAGGACGAAGCAGTCGGCATCGTTCGCGATGCGGACCGGCCGCCCGACGGCCGCGGCAAGGTCGCGGTCGAGCGGATGCCCGATCAGCCAGACCGAGTTGGCGTTCTTGACGAGCCCCGTCGAGGGCGAGATCGTGCCGGGGATTCCGACGCCGACCGAAGGTGTTTGGCCGAGTTCGGCGTCGGCGGCGCGGATCAGTCCGGCAATGGCCGCGACCGTCGCATTGTAGTCCCCCTGGGGACTGGCGACGCGGCGTCTCAGGCGGAGCGATCCGTCTCCTGCAAGTGCCGCGATCTCGATTTTCGTTCCGCCCAGATCGATCCCGTACCGCATACGCCTTACAAACTCCGGCTTAACATTCACTTAACGTTGGGCCCGTTTCGCTTGGATTTACAGGCTAGTGCGAAGATGCGGGAACATGCTAAATCAACTCAACGGTCCTTGCCGACCCCGCAGAAGGGCTGAAAGCGAGCTGAGTGCGTCGATGACAAAAACCGTCCTTATCGTGGAAGACAACGAGCTGAACATCAAGCTCTTCAACGATTTGCTCGAAGCGCATGGCTACGCCACGCTGCAGACGAAGGACGGCATCGAGGCCATGAAGATGGCGCGCCAGCACCGCCCCGACCTGATCCTCATGGACATCCAGCTTCCCGAGGTTTCGGGGCTGGAAGTCACCAAGTGGCTCAAGGAAGACCCCGACCTGCGCTCGATCCCGGTCGTGGCGGTCACCGCGTTCGCCATGAAGGGCGACGAGGACAAGATCCGGCAGGGCGGCTGCGAGGCCTATATCGCGAAGCCGATTTCGGTCGCAAAATTCCTGGAAACAATCCAGCGCTTCCTGAATTGAAGGGCGCTAGCCGAGGCAGTCCGTCATGACGGCGCGCGTTCTCGTAGTCGACGACGTGCTACCGAACGTCAAGCTGCTCGAAGCCCGGCTGAGCTCCGAGTATTTCCACGTGATGACGGCCTATGGCGGGCAGGAAGCGCTCGACAAGGCGTTCCTGAATCCGCCCGACATCGTCCTGCTCGACGTGATGATGCCGCAGATGGACGGCTTCGAGGCGTGCCGGCGGCTGAAGGCCGATCCGCGGACGTGCCACGTGCCGGTCATCATGGTGACCGCGCTGTCGGCCAGCGAAGACCGCGTGCGCGGCCTGGAAGCGGGTGCCGACGATTTCCTGACCAAGCCCGTGCGCGACGTGGCGCTCTATGCCCGGATCCGCTCGCTCGTCCGCCTCAAGATGCTGGCCGACGAATGGCGCCTGCGCAGCGCCACGTCCGGCCGGTTCGGCATGGCGGACGACAGCGCCACGATCCAAGGCGAGATCTCGACCAAGGGAGCCAAGCTTCTCGTCGTCGACGAGTTGCCGAGCCTGACGCGCACGCTGACGCAGAACCTCGCCGTCGACGACGCCGTCGTCGAGGTGACGGCGGACGCCGCCGACGCGCTCCAGCGCGCCAACCAGTCGGTCTACGACACGATCGTCATCAACACGCTGATGCGAAAGGTCGATGCGCTGCGCCTGTGCGCCGAGCTGCGGTCGGGCGAGCACACGCGCCAGATGCCGCTGATGACCGTGATCGAGGACGGCGACGACGCGCGTCTGGCCCGCGTCCTCGATATCGGCGTGAACGACTACCTGCTGACGCCGGTCGAGCCGAACGAGCTGATCGCGCGCGTCCGCACCCAGATCCGCCGGCGCCGCTACATGGAAGCGCTGCGGCAGAACTACGAGCGCAACATGGCGCTCGCCCTGACCGACGTGCTGACCGGCCTGCACAACAGGCGGTACATGGAAGCGCATCTCGGCAACCTCGCCCAGCGCGCGACCCACTCGGACCGCACGTTGGCACTGCTGATGATCGACATCGACCACTTCAAGAACGTCAACGACAACTACGGCCATCCGGTCGGCGACCAGGTCCTGCGGGCCGTCGCCGAACGCCTGCAGCACAATGTCCGCCCGTTCGACACGGTGGCGCGCTGGGGCGGCGAGGAATTCATGGTCGTCATGCCCGAGGCGGACGACAAGGTCGGCCGGGCCGTGGCCGAGCGCCTGCGCGCGAAGGTCGAGCAGGCGCCGATCGCCGTCTCGCACCCGGTCGGCACGCTCAGCATCACGATCAGCATCGGAATCGCGGCCAGCAAGCCGCACGGCTTCGATCCGGCGGCCCTGATCCAGGCGGCGGATTCGGCGCTCTACCGGGCCAAGCAGGGCGGCCGGAACCGCTCCGAATCGTCCGAACAGGCCTGAAATGAAAAACCGGGCCGCCGTCGCCGGCGCCCGGTCGATTCCTGGCGGAGCCGGCCCGAAGGCCGCCCGCTGGAAGGCTACTTGATCTTGCCTTCCTTGAAGACCACGTGCTTGCGCGCGACGGGGTCGTACTTCTTGAGCTCGAGCTTTTCCGTCGTCTTGCGCGGATTCTTCTTGGTCACATAGAAGAAGCCGGTGTCGGCGGTGCTGTTGAGCTTGATCAGCATGGGCTTGGACTTGGCCATGGCGGGGCCCTCGAAACTGGAGAAATTCGTTAAACGGGCCGGGACAATAGCGTCCGGACAGGGGTTGTCAAGCCGGCAGGCCCCGGGTCAGCGGACCTGGGCCGCCTGCTGGACCGACTGGAGGGTCCGGGAGAACATCGCCGGGTCCCGCAGGAGGGCCGTCGCGATGGCGATTTCGCCGTCCCGGCTGGCGTTATCGGGCGGGCAGATGTCCCGCAAGCTCTTGAGACCGGCCATGTTCGCGTGGTCGGCCGCCCGCCAGCGGCCCATCGTCGCGGCGTCGGTCAGCCCGCCATTGCGCACGGCCGTCAGGGCGTCGGCCACGCTGTCGCTGCGCCCCGAGGTGCAGTAGGCCGGAATCACGCCCAGATCGGCCAGCGGATAGCCTGACGGGGCATGGAAGCGGGCCCAGGTGATGACCAGCTCCCCGTCGTTGGGCATCTGGACGAGCGTCTGGACCGATCCCTTGCCGAACGAGGTGCTGCCCACGACGATCGCGCGGCCGTTGTCCTGGAGGGCCGCCGCGACGATCTCGGAGGCCGACGCGGACTGGCCGTTGACCAGCACGACGAGCGGGATGTCCTCGCCGATGTCGCCCGGCTGGGCCGTCATGCTCTGGTGGCTGGCGCGGTGCCGGCCGCGGGTCGAAACGATCGTGCCGCCGGCAAGGAACAGGTCGGACACCCCGACCGCCTGGTCGAGCAGGCCGCCGAGATTGCCGCGCAGGTCGAGGATCATGCCGCGCATGGCCGGCTTGATGTCGACCTTCGCCCGGCGGATCGCGTCGGACAGCGCCTCGGTCGTGCGCTGGTTGAAACCGGAGACCTTGACGTAGGCGAGATCGCCGTCGCGACGGTAGGTCACGGTCGGCGGCACGATGTGGCCGCGCAGCAGGCGCATCTCGATGGTCCGGTCGGACGGCGGGCGGCGCACGTCGAGGCGAAGCTCGGTGCCGACCGGTCCGCGCAGGCGGGCGATGACATCGCGCTCGGCGAGACCCAGCAGCGAGCGGCCGTCGACGGCGACGAGCCGGTCGCCCACGCGCAGGCCCGCGCGCGCGGCCGGCGTCTCGGGCGAAACGATGTCGACGCGTGTCTCGCCGTTCTCGAACCCGACGGTGACGCCGATGCCGCCGAAACCGTCGCGCACGGCGCGGCTTTCGCGCGCGCGGTCCGGATCGTCGTAGCGCGTGTAGGCGTCGAGCTTCGACAGCGATCCGTCCATGAACGCGCGGAAGACCCTGTCGTTTGGCGTGTCGCGCAGCACCGTCGAAACGCCGCGCGCGGCGTCGACGGCCTGCGCGGTCAATGAGGCCCAGCGCTGCGTGTCGTCGCGGCGCGGCAGGTCGAAGCCGCCGGCAAGCGTCTCGCCGTCGTAGATGTCGATGCGCGTGTCGCTGCGCTTCACGCCGAGACGCGTGTCGATCTTGTTCAGGTTCGCGAGCCCTGCCGCCGCGAGGACGGGCAGCTCCACGGGCTGGATATAGCGCGACGAAAGTTCCTCGTAGGCGCGCTGGTAGAAATAGGTGGGCGTCGTCGCGGAAGCCTGCGTCTGCGTGGGGGCGGGGCGTGCGGCTTCGCGCGGGCCGGCGCAGGCCGTCGCGAACACGACGAGCGTGGCGATCAGGGCCCCGAGCCGGGGTGCGCGACGGGAATGTGCGCGGCGCATCGCCATCGGCCGGTCAGCTCCGCGTGCGGTTCGCCCACATCACGCCGAGGACGGCACCCTTGACCGGGCGCATCAGGGCGAGCGTGAGCGCAAGCGTGAGCGGCAGCCACAGTGCGGCCTGTCCCCAGAGGGGCAGCAGCACGTACCTGTCGACGATCAGCATCGCGCCGACGATGATGTGGCCGACGATGAAGATCGTGAAATAGGGCGGGGCGTCGTCCACGCGGTAATCGCTCAGCACGTGGCCGCACGAACCGCAGCTTGCGCGCACCGCAAGATAGCCGTCGAACACGCGGCCCGTGCCGCAGTTGGGGCAGCGCCCGGCCGCGCCCCGGCGCATCCCGACGGTCCAGGACCGTGGCGGCTGGGCAGCGGCGTCGTTTGGGGTCGAAAACGGCATGAAATGAAGCTCCTGACGGTCATAATATACAGGCGACTACAAGAAGATATGCTTACCGGAATCCGGTTTAAATACCGGATCGGCATTGCGGCATTCCTGCAACAGTCTTGTGGCCGGGTTTAGCGCCGTTGGCGGCCGCGCTTGAAGCTTCCGCGCGGCGGCCGGGAGCTGCCCGTTTCCATCAATTCGAAGGACAGGCTTCCGGTCAGGGCGTCGACCTCGCGCAGGCGGACTTCGACAGCCTGTCCAAGGGTATAGACCTTGCCGTTCCGGCTGCCGGTCAGCACGTGCCGACGCTCGTCGAAATGGTAGTAGTCGCTCGGCAGCGAGCGGACGGGCACCAGACCGTCCGCGCCGATCTCGTCGAGCGTGATGAACAGCCCGAATTTCTGCACGCCGGATATGCGCGCGGGGAAGACCGCGCCCTGCCGGTCTTCGAGGTATGCGGCGATATAGCGCGCCATCGCGTCGCGCTCGGCGGCGACGGCCCGGCGTTCGGTCGCCGAGATGTGATCGCCGGCATCGGCGAAGTCGGGAACCGATCCCGATTCCATCAGCCCGCCTTCGCCCAGGCCGTCCGCGGAAATCAGGCCGCGATGGACCAGCAGGTCGGCATAGCGGCGGATCGGCGACGTGAAATGCGCGTAGCGCGCGAGCGACAGGCCGAAATGGCCCTGGTTCACCGGCGAATAGACGGCCAGCGACTGGCTGCGCAGGACCATCTGGTTGACGAGATGGTGGTGCGGCGCGCCCTTCGCCCAGTCGAGCACGCGCACGAAATCGTGCGGGCGCATCGCGGCCCCGCGCGCAAGACGCAGGCCGAGCCCCTCGAGAGTCTCGCGCAGCGCCTCGACCCGGTCGGCGGCCGGCGGTTCGTGCACGCGGTACATGCAGGGCAGACGCTTGCGCTCCAGCGTCTCGGCCGCGCACACGTTGGCGAGGATCATGAATTCCTCGATCAGCCGGTGGCTGTCGAGGCGCGTGCGCGGTGCGATCTTCGCGACCTTGCCGTCGGTCCCGAGCTCGACCTTGCGCTCCTCGACGTCGATGTCGAGGGCACCGCGTGCCAGCCGTGCGGCGAGCAGCGCCTCGTAGGCGCCGTAGAGCGGACCGACCACCTTGTCCATGATCCAGCCCGGCGCCTTCTCGTGGCCGTCGGCGATCGCCTGGATCCGCTCGTAGGTGAAGCGCTGCGCCGAGCGGATCACGGCGCGGACGAAGCGATGGCTGCGTTTGGTTCCGCTCCGGTCGACGACGATGTGCACGGCGAGCGTCGGCCGGTCCTCGTCGGGTCGCAGCGAGCACAGATCGTTCGACAGCCGTTCGGGCAGCATCGGCACGACGCGGTCGGGGAAATAGCAGGAGTTGCCGCGCTGGTAGGCCGAGCGGTCGAGCGCGTCGCCCGTGCGCACGTACCACGCGACGTCGGCGATCGCGACGATCAGCCGCCAGCCGCCGGGATTTCCCGGATCGTCGTCGGGTTCGGCAAGCACCGCGTCGTCGAAGTCGCGCGCGTCGGCACCGTCGATCGTGACGATGGGCCGCTCGCGCAGATCTTCGCGTGCGCCGACCGGTGCGGGCCGGGCGCGCTCGGCCTGGGCGAGTGCGTCTTCGGGAAACACCGTCGGGATGTCCTGCGCGTAGATGGCAATCAGGCTCGCCGACCGCGGATCACCGAGCCGGCCGATCCGTTCGACGACCTTCGCGCGCGGCAGCCCGAGACGGCGCTGCGGCATCACCTCGGCAAGGACGAGTTCGCCCGGCTGCGCCTCGCCGATCCCGTCGGCTTCGATGGCGAACTCGGTCTTCACGCGCCGGTCGGTGGGCGACAGGCGCCAGCCGGTCCCGGCCTTCTCGATGCGGCCGACGACGCGCTCGACCGCGCGTTCGGCGAGCCGGACGAGTGTCGCCACCCATTCGCCGTCGACGAACTCGAATCGCCCGATCCCGTGCGCGCCGACGGCCGGGACCGGATGCCCGTCGGCCACGCGCAGGCGCGCGAGCGGCGAAGGGCCGGTCCATTCGAGCGCCTTCGCCAGCATCGTGCCGTCCTCGACATCCGTGCCGACGATCTCGAAGGGAATCGATTCGCCCGACGAACGGGCGCCGGCACGCACGATGCGCCCTTCGCCGACGAACGCGATCCGCCCCTCGCGCGCCATGTCGCGCAACAGATGGTTGAGCGCGCGGCGGCCTTCGCCCTTCAGCCCCAACTGCTTGATGAGGCGGCGCTTGTCGACCGGCACCGGGCTGCGGGCGAGCGCTTCCAGCACGCCTTCGGCGGTGGGGCGGGGATCGTGGCGACTCGTGCGGGGCACGCACCCAAGGTGGACCCGGTCCGGTGCCGGGTGCAACGCAGTTGCGCAAATCTGCCTGTCATGACTATTTTTTATGTCAGGACGGAGTGCGGATGAACTTTCTGATCGTCGACGACGACGCCGATATGCGACTGACCCTGCGCGACATGCTTGAATCGCTCGGCGCTTCCCGCGTCTGGGCCGTCGGCGACGGGAACAAGGCGCTCGAACGCATGCGTGCACTCGATTTCGGGCGCAACGACGTCGTCCTCGCGGACTGGAACATGCGGCCGATGACGGGGCTCGAACTGCTCGACGTGGTCCGCACGGACCGGAAACTCTGTCAGGTCTATTTCGTGATGATCACCGGCGATTCGGGGCAAGAGCGTGTCGTCGCGGCGCGCGAACGCGGCGTCAACGACTACCTGATCAAGCCGTTCGAGATGCTGGCATTGCGGCGAAAACTCGGTACGTTCCTTCCCGCACCGCGCGGCGTCCGGGGATAGTCCGGCACGCCGGCCGGAACGGGGAATTCCATGGAGATGCTCGGCTGGGCCGTCGGCGCGCTGGGTCTGGTCGCCGGCTTTGCCGGCTGGCGACTGGCCGTCGCCGCGCGCCGCAACGAGTCGCGCATCGTGCAGGCACTCGACGCACTCGACGAAGGCTTCGCGCTGTGGAGCGCCGACGACCGGCTGCTCCACGCCAACCGCCGCTACCGCGAGATCTATGCCGAATCGGCCTCGCAGCTGACTCTCGGCATCGGCTACGAGCAGCACCTGCGCATCCGGCTGTCGGCACCCAGTGCCGGCATGCCGCCGGAAGCGCGCGAAGCCTATGTCCGCAAGCGGCTCGAGGACCGCAAGCTCCAGCGGCCGCCGACCGACGTCCCGCAGGCGTGGGGGCGCTGGGTGCGCACGATCGACCGGCGCACGCCCGACGGTTCGATGGTGTCCGTGCGCATCGACGTCTCCGACATCAAGGCGCAGGAGGTCGAATCGCGCAGTCAGGCGCTGCTGCTGCAGTCGACCTTCGACAACATCACCGACGGCCTGATCGTCGTCGACGGCGAGGAACGGCTGGC
Source organism: Tagaea sp. (assembly GCA_965279565.1). Classification (GTDB taxonomy): domain Bacteria; phylum Pseudomonadota; class Alphaproteobacteria; order CACIAM-22H2; family CACIAM-22H2; genus Tagaea. The sequence continues at coordinate 3,291,797 of OZ257249.1, forward strand.
GCTCTGGAACGCCAACGCGCTCGACATCCTCGGCCTGCCGAAGGAACTGGCGCAGGTCGGCCGGCCCTATCGCGACGTGCTGACTTTCCTCGCGACGCGCGGCGATTTCGGCCCGCCGCCGCCCGGCTCGGCCGGCGACCCGGTCGCGGCGATCATCGAGAACAACATCGCGCGCCTGCCGGACTCGTTCACGCGCACGCTCGCCTCCGGCCGCATCGTCGAGTTCCACAAGGCGAAGATGGCCGGTGGCGGGTTCCTGTCGACGCTCAGCGACATCACGCGGCGCATCGCCTCCACGCAGGCCGCGGCGACGGCGCACCGCCGCCTCGTCGACGCGATCGAGAGCTTCCCCGAAGGTTTCGCGCTGTTCGACGCCGACGACCGGCTCGTCACCTGCAACGCGCGATACCGCGAGATGTACCGCGCGATCGCACCCATGCTCGTGGCCGGCACGCGCTTCGAGGATCAGGTGCGGGCGATGGCGCAGACGAACGAGAGCATCGTCGATCCCGCCGAACTCGAAGCCCATGTCGCCGAACGCATGCGCCATCACCGCGAACCGAGCGAGCCGTTCGACGTGCGCCGGGCGAACGGGCGCTGGATCCGCGTGATCGACCGGCGGACCGCCGACGGCGGAACCGTCGCGATCCGCATCGACATCAGCGACCTGCGCCGACGCGAGACGGTGCTGACGATCGTCGTCGAGACCGCGCAGCGCCTGCTGGTCGAGACGCGCTGGCGCAGCCCGGTCGAGGAGATGCTGACGCGTCTCGGGCACGCGCTGGGCGTGAGCCGGACGATGCTGGGCCGGAACAAGACGCGCGCGAACGGCAAGATCACCCAGAAGGACCTGTTCGAGTGGGACGCGCCGGGAATCGTGCGGATCGTCGGCAACCCGGATTTCGAGGGCTTCGCGATCAAGGATACGGCCTTCCAGGACTGGCGCCTGGCGCGTTCGCGCGGCGAGACCGTCTATGGCGTGGTCAGCGAACTGCCGCCCGACAAGCAGGAATGGCTCGGCCGGCAGGGCGTGCAATCGCTGATCCGCGTGCCCGTGATGGTCGGCGGCGTCTGGTGGGGCAGCGTGGGCTTCGACCATTGCCGCGTGGCGCACCGCTGGGAACCGCTGGAGATCGAGGCGATCAAGGCCGCCGCCACGCTGATCGGCATCGCGATCCAGCGCGAGGTCGCGGCCGAGCAGGTCGAACGCCAGCGCGAGGCGCTGTTCCGCAGCGAGAAGATGGCCGCGATGGGCTCGCTGCTCGCCGGCGTGGCGCACGAGCTCAACAACCCGCTGGCCATCGTCGTGGGGCAGGCATCTCTGCTCTTCGAGACTTCGACCGACGAACGCACGCTCGCGCGCGCCGACCGCATCTCGCAGGCCGCCGACCGCTGCGCGCGGATCGTGCGGACCTTCCTTGCCATGGCGCGCCAGCGCCCGCCCGAGCGGGCACCCGTCGACCTGCGCGCGGTCGTCCGCAGCACGGTCGAATTGCTTTCCTATGCGCTGAAGGCCGACGGCGTGCGCGTCGAACTCGACCTGCCGGACGAGCTGCCCAGCGTGTGGGGCGACGGCGACCAGCTGGCACAGGTCGTCAGCAACCTGATCGTCAACGCGCAGCAGGCGGTGCGTGCACTTCCGGGCGAGCGGAAGCTCCGCATCGGCTTGTCGGTGGACGCAGAAGATGCCGGATTCGTCACGCTCGGCGTCGCCGACAACGGCGGCGGCGTGCCCGAGGCGCTGCGCACCCGGATCTTCGAACCGTTCTTCACGACCAAGCCCGTCGGTGCGGGAACGGGCGTGGGCCTGTCGGTCTGCCGCGGCATCGTCGAGGCGCATGACGGATCGATCGAGGTCGACGACGCCGATCAGGGTGGTGCGCGCTTCACCGTGCGCCTGCCGGTGTCGCGCGGCGGCGCGGGCGGCGAGATCGTCGCCGAGCATGCCAGCGCGCTACGCCTGCCGCCCGACACGAACGTGCTGCTGGTCGACGACGAGCCGGACATCCTGCGTACGCTGGGCGAACTGCTGGAAGCGTGCGGTGCACGTACGCAGATGGCCGCCAACGGAAACGAAGCGCTCGCCAAGCTCGCGAACGCCGATTTCGATCTGGTGTTCTGCGACATGCGCATGCCCGAGCTCGACGGGCCGGGCCTGTTCCGGGCGGTCTCGGAACGCGCCCCCGATCTCGCGCGCCGCTTCGTGTTCGTGACCGGCGACGTGCTGTCGGTCGACGTCGCGCGCTTCCTGAACGAGACGACGGCTCCGCATATCGAGAAGCCGTTCCGGCGCAGCGAGATCATGCGCACGGCGCTGGCCATCCTCGAACGCCACTAGGGCGTCAGGTCTACTCTGCGGCGGGTTCCGGGGCCTTCTTGCGCACGCGCTTGGCGGCGGGCGCCTTGGCGGCGGGCGCCTTGGCGGGCTTCTCGGCCGGTGCGGCGGCCTTCGCCACCTTCTTCGCGGCCGGCGCCTTCTTCGCACCCTTCTTGCGCACGGGCGCGTCGCCGGCGCGCGCGCGGCGCTCGGTGATCAGGCGCACCGCGTCGTCGAGGGAGACTTCCTCCGGCGTCAGGTCCTTGGGCAGGTTCGCATAGGTGCTGCCGTGCTTGACGTAGGGGCCGTAGCGACCGGCGGCGGCCGTGATCGGCGCGCCGTCCTCGGGATGGTTGCCCACGACGCGCCCGACCGGTGCTGCGGCACGGCCGAAGCGGCGACCGGTCGACGGCTGGGCGAGGACCTCGACGGCGCGGTTGATGCCGATCTCGAGCGCGTCCTGCGTGGTCGGGATCGATTTGTACTTGTCGCCGTGCTTGATGTACGGGCCGAAGCGGCCGAGACCGGCGAGGATCGGCAGGCCGTCCTCGGGATGGTTGCCGATCGGACGGGGCAGGGACAGCAGCTTCAGCGCCAGCTCCAGGCCGACATCTTCGGGCTTCGTGTCCTTCGGGATCGACTGGCGCTTGGGCTTCACCTTGTCGCCGCCGGTCCCGAGCTGCACGTAGGGGCCGAACGGGCCGTTGCGCAGCTGGACTTCCTCGTTCGACACCGGATCGACGCCGAGCACCTTGTTGGCCACGCCGCCGCCGCTCTCGCCGTCGCCGTTGTCGACGGTGAGGGGCCGCGTGAAGCTGCAGGTCGGGTAGTTCGAGCAGCCGATGAAGGCGCCGCGCTTGCCCAGCCGCAGGCCGAGACGCCCGCCCGAGCAGGCCGGGCACGCGCGCGCGTCCGTCCCGCCGGGATTTTCGGGGAAGAAGTGGGGACCGAGCGCCTCGTCGAGACGGTCGATGACGTCGCGGATCTTCAGTTCCTTGGTGTCGTCGACCGACTTCGAGAAATCGACCCAGAACTCGGCCAGCACCTTGCGCCAGTCCGCACGCCCGCCCGAGATCTCGTCGAGCTGGTCTTCGAGCTTGGCGGTGAAGTCGTATTCGACGTAGCGGCGGAAGTAGTTCTCGAGGAACGACGTGACGACGCGGCCGCGGTCTTCCGGCGTGAAGCGCTTCTTGTCGAGCTTGACGTAGCCGCGCTCCTGCAGCGTCTCGAGGATCGAGGCGTAGGTCGACGGACGGCCGATGCCCAGTTCTTCCAGCCGCTTGACGAGGCTCGCTTCGGAGAAGCGCGGCGGCGGCTGGGTGAAGTGCTGCTCGGGCTTCACCGCACCGCGCGGCGTCGCGTCGCCTTCGGCGAGTGCGGGCAGCAGGCGGTTTTCGTCGTCGTCGGCCTCGGACGGATCGTCGCGATCCTCGCGATAGAGGGCAAGGAAGCCCTCGAACACGAGCGTCGAACCCGTCGCGCGCAGGACCGTGCGCTCGTCGGGCGAGGCGAGATCGACCGCGACCTGGTCGAGCTGCGCGCTTTCCATCTCGGAGGCGACCGTGCGCTTCCAGATCAGGTCGTAGAGCTTCAGCAGGTCGTCGGCGAGATAGCGTTCGACGTCCTTCGGGCGGCGCAGCAGGTCGGTCGGGCGGATCGCCTCGTGGGCTTCCTGTGCGTTCTTGGCCTGGGTCTTCCAGATGCGCGGCTGGTCGGGCAGGAACTTCTTGCCGTACTGCTCGGCGATCAGGGCGCGCGCGGCGCGCACGGCTTCGCCCGACAGCGTGACGCTGTCGGTACGCATATAGGTGATGAGGCCGACGGTCTCGCCGCCGATGTCGAAGCCTTCGTAGAGCTGCTGGGCCATGCGCATCGTGCGCGAGGCGCCGAAGCCGAGCTTGCGCGAGGCTTCCTGCTGCAGCGTCGAGGTCGTGAAGGGCGCCATCGGGTTGCGGCGCACGCGCTTGCGCTCGACCGTCGACACCTTATATGGGTCGCCTGCCTCGATCTTGGCGACGGCGGCCTGGGCGGCCGCCTCGTTGGCGAGGTCGAACTTGTCGAGACGCGCGCCGTCGAGCTGGGTGAGGCGGGCTTCGAACTTTTCGCCGCCCTTGGCGGTGAACTGCGCGCCGATGGTCCAGTACTCGCGCGCACGGAAACGTTCGATCTCGTTCTCGCGCTCGCAGATCAGGCGAAGTGCCACCGACTGCACGCGCCCGGCCGACCGGCTGCCCGGCAGCTTGCGCCACAGGACGGGCGAAAGATTGAAGCCCACGAGATAGTCGAGGGCCCGGCGCGCCAGATAGGCGTCGACCAGGTCGCGGTCGAGGTCGCGCGGATGGCGCATCGCCTCGATGATCGCGCTCTTCGTGATCTCGTTGAAGACCACGCGCTTGACCTCGATGTCCTTGAGCTTCTTGGCTTCCTCGAGGACCTCCTTGAGGTGCCAGGAGATCGCCTCGCCCTCGCGGTCGGGGTCGGTGGCCAGGATCAGCGTCTTGACGCCCTTGAGCGCCTTGGTGATCTCGCCGACAGGCTTCTTGGCCCGCTCGCCGATCTGCCAGTGCATCTCGAACTCGCGGTCCGGCTCGACGGCCCCGTCCTTCTCCAGAAGGTCGCGGACGTGGCCGTACGAGGCGAGTACGCGGTACTCGTCGCCGAGGTATTTGTTGATCGTTTTCGCCTTGGAAGGCGATTCGACGATGACGAGTTTCATCGATCTTTCCGCGTAAACCCCTGTTCGGGGCCGGTTCCTGCGACGTCAGAGGCGCCGCGAGACCCGGTTGCCCGGATGCCTGTCGATTGCACCGGCCAGCTCCAATTCGAGCAGGGCGGCCAGGACGACGGGGGCGGACAATTGGCACTCGCGCACGATTTCGTCAACTGAGGTGGGGGACGGGGCCAGCCGGGACAGGATGGTTTCACGTGCTTTGTTGATCATATTTTCATCTGTTTCATAATAGCTTGAATATGATTCCTCACCTTTTTTATCAGGTTCCGAAATGGGGCGGCGAAGGATCGCGTCGAGGACGTCCCGGGCGGTCTCGACGAGGACGGCCCCCTGCCGGAGCAGATCGTTGGTGCCGCTGGCGCGGGGGTCGAGCGGGGAGCCCGGGACGGCCAGGACCTCGCGCCCCTGCTCGCCCGCCAGCCGGGCAGTGATCAGCGAACCCGACCGCAAGGCCGCTTCGACGACCAGCGTGCCGAGCGCCATGCCGGAAACAATCCGGTTGCGCCGCGGGAAGTGCCTTGCCTGGGGCGTCTCGCCGAACCGGATCTCGGAGACGGCGGCACCGCTCTCGACAATCCGGCCGTAGAGGGCGGCATTCTCGGCCGGGTAGATGATGTCGATCCCGCCGGCCATGACGGCCACGGTCCCGGTCACGAGCGATCCCTGATGGGCGGCCGTATCGATGCCGCGCGCGAGACCCGACACGATCGCGAGGCCCGCCTGGCCGAGTTCCTCGGCAAGCATGCGCGCGAATTTCTGTCCGTTGATCGACGCGTTGCGCGCGCCGACGACCGCAAGGCACGGGCGATTCCAGATATGGGGGAAACCGCGCACGGCCAGCAGGGGCGGGGCATCCTCGATCTCGGCCAGCAGGGGCGGATAGTCCGGCTCGCCGCAGCCCACGAAGCGGCCGCCGGCCTTGGCGAGGTCGGCGATCTCGCGCTCGGCTTCCATGATCGAAGCGATGCGGATCGATTTCTTGCCGGCACGCCGCGCGAGGTCCGGGATCGCGGCAAGCGCTTCGGCGGCCGTCCGGTAGCGGCGGACAAGCTGGAAGAACGCGACCGGTCCGACATTCTCGCTGCGGATCAGCCGCAGCCAGTCACGTCGCTGGACATCGGTGAGCATGTCGCCTGCCATCGGCCGCGATTAACGCGCACGGCCGGCGACGAGTCAACTTGAGGTTAGTTTTTGTCTTTCCTGCCTATCTTAGGCTCTTGTCCGGAAAGCAGTCGGCGGATGTTTGTATGGTGCTTGATCCAGACGAGCACGGCGACGGCGACCCCGAAATAGACGAGCAGCAGGTCCCCGCCCATCTCCTGGCCCGGCGCCCAGAGCCGGGGCAGATACCACGCATAGACCGGTGTGAGTGCCACCGCGAGCAGCGACGCGAGCGACGACATGCGGAAGACGGCTGCGACGATCGCCCAGGTCGCGCAGGCGGCAAGACCGAGCATCCAGTCGATGGCGATCAGGGTGCCCAGCGTCGTCGCCACACCCTTGCCGCCGTTGAATTTCAGCCAGACCGGGAAGAGATGCCCGAGCAGCGCGCCGAAACCCGCATAGACCGCCGCGTCCGGCCCCCAGATCGCGCGCGCGACGAGCACGGCGAAGGCACCCTTGCCGGCATCGAGCAGCAGCGTGGCGAGTGCCAGCCCCTTGCGCCCCGTGCGCAGCACGTTCGTCGCCCCGATATTGCCCGAACCGATCGCGCGGATGTCGCCGAGCCCGGCCATCCGCGTGAGGACGAGCCCGAACGGGATCGAACCCACCGCATAGCCGGCGACCAGCGAGATCGCCAGGAACGGCATCGCCGGCGACACCGAAGTCGGGTCGAACATCGCCATCAGGCGGTCGCGAAGATCGGGATGCCGGCGGCGACGGTGCGCAGCACGCGGCCCTGCACGAGGCGGTCGTCGAAGGCGGAGTTCTTGGATTTCGAGCGCAGCTTCTTGGCGTCGACCTTCCACGGCGCTTCGGCATCGAACAGCACGAAGTCGGCCGGCACGCCCTTGGCGAGGCGGCCTTCCTTGAGCCCGAGCAGATTCGCCGGCCGGCTGGAAACGAGTGCAAGTGCCGCGGGCAGCGAGAGCTGGCCGTTATGGACGAGGTCCAGCGTGACGGGCAGCAGCGTTTCGAGCCCGACCGTGCCGAACGCGGCCTGGGCCAGCGGCAGGCGCTTGGAATCCTGGTCGTGCGGCGAATGGTCGGACGCGATCGCGTCGATCGTGCCGTCGCGCAGCGCTTCGATCACGGCGCGCCGGTCCGCTTCGCGCGCAGCGGCGGCGAGACCTTGGCGAAGGTCCGGTAGTCAGCCAGCGCCAGTTCGTTGAGCGCGAAATAGTGCGGGGCGGTGTCGCAGGTGACGTTGAGGCCGCGCGCTTTCGCCGCGCGGATCGCGGCGAGCCCTTCGGCCGTCGAGACATGCGCGAAGTGCAGGCGCCCGCCGGTCAGTTCGACGAGGCGCAGGTCGCGTTCGATCTGCATGACCTCGGCCGCAGACGGGATGCCGGGGATGCCCATGCGCGTGGCAAGTTCGCCTTCCGTCATGGCGCCGCGCGCGAGCTGCGGTTCTTCCGGGTGCTGGATGACGGGCAGGCCGAAGCTGCGCGCATAGGTAAGTGCGCGGCGCATCAGCTGCGCGTCGGTGACCGTGTGCGTCGCGTCGGTGAAGCCGAGTGCGCCTGCGGCGGCGAGAAGGCCGAACTCGGTCATCTCCTTGCCGTTGAGGCCGCGCGTGACGGCGGCGTAGGTGTGCACGCGCACGAGGCTGGTTTCGCGCGCGAGGCGTGCCACGGATTCCACGAGGGCCGCGTCGTCGATGGCGGGGCGCGTGTTGGGAAGCGCGACCATCGTCGTCACGCCGCCCGCGGCGGCCGCCTCGCTGGCGGTCGAGATGGTTTCCTTGTGCTCCTCGCCCGGTTCGCGAAGCTGCACGCGCATGTCGACGAGACCGGGGGCGAGGCACTTGCCCTGGCAGTCGATCGTCTCCATGCCGTGCGGGCCGGCGGCGGCGACCGCACTGGCCTTGGCGAACTGCGGGCCGATCTCGGCGATCGCCCCGTCGCGCACGACGATGCCGCCCAGCGCGTCGGTCCCGGCGACGGGGTCGACCAGCCGCGCGTTGACGTAGGCGACGGGCGGGCCGCCGCGACCGCCGGCGGTCTTGGCGGGGATCACGCCGTGCGGGAACCTCATGCCGGGCCCCCGCTGTTGGCGAGCAGGTTGCGCGTGAGGAGGTCGAGGCAGGCCATGCGGACCGCGACACCCATCTCGACCTGCTCGCGGATCAGCGAGCGGTCGACATCGTCGGCGACCTCGCTGTCGATCTCCACGCCGCGGTTCATCGGGCCGGGATGCATGATCAGCGCGTCGGACTTGGCGACCTCGAGCTTGTCGTAGTCGAGGCCGTAGAGGCGGAAATACTCGCGCACCGACGGCACGAAATTGCCCTGCATGCGCTCGGTCTGCAGGCGCAGCATCATGACGATGTCCACGCCTTCCAGCCCCTTGCGCATGTCGTGGAACACTTCCACGCCCATGCGGTCGATGGCGGCGGGCATCAGCGTCGGCGGGCCGACGACGCGCACGCGCGCCCCCATCGTGGTCAGCAGGTGGATGTTCGAGCGCGCCACGCGGCTGTGCAGGATGTCGCCGCAGATCGCCACCAGCAGCCCCTGCAGGCGCTTCTTGTGGCGGCGGATGGCAAGCGCGTCGAGCAGTGCCTGCGTGGGATGCTCGTGCGTGCCGTCGCCCGCATTGATCACCGCGCAGTCGACCTTCTCGGACAGCAGCTTGACGGCACCGGAGTCCGGATGGCGGACGATCAGCACGTCGGGCAGCATCGCGTTCATCGTCACGGCCGTGTCCATCAGCGTCTCGCCCTTCTTGATGGACGAGACTTCGGCCGACATGTTGACGACGTCGCCGCCCAGCCGCTTGCCGGCCAGTTCGAACGACGTGCGCGTGCGCGTCGAGTTCTCGAAGAACAGGTTGATGATCGTCCGGCCACGCAGGAGCGTGCTCTTCGCCCCGCGCGCGCGGTTCTGTTCGACGTAGGATTCGGAAAGATCGAGGAGGAGGGTGATCTCCTCGGCGGAAAGCCCTTCGATGCCCAGAAGATGGCGCGGTCGAAGTCGGCCGGTCGGAAGCGCGATGGAAGACATTAAAGCGGCGTTATATCGACCGTCGGCGGGGCAGGCAAGACGACCGGAAAAACCCCTGGTTTTCCGCGCTCGAAACGCTTTGTTAACCTTGCCCGGCGTAGCTTGGCCGGCCATTCCGAGGTGCGACTCCATGACCGTCCGTTCCGGCAACAACGCCCAGACGCCCGATCCGGCCCAGGCCAAGTGCGTCGAGGTGCTCGACAAGCTGCTTGCCCTGTCGAACGGCGGCGCTTCGGGCGAGCTGCCGCTCGTCGCTGCGTCGGCGCTGGCGTCCGATCTGGCCGGCGAACTTGCGGAATTCGACGCCCGCGTGCGCGCCAAAGAGGCCGGCCGCTAGCGTTTCCGCGGGCCGACGCGCAGTTCGGCCGCGTACATGTCCTTCCTGAAATCCGTCACCAGCGCGCCGATCTCTATGCGCCACATGCCTTCGATGGCAAGGCTCGGCTCCTCGACGCGGTAGTGCCCCGCGCCGACACGCCTTGCGGCGCGCCGCAGCCCGGCGATCCCGTTCGCTTCGGAAATTAGGACGATTTCGACCTCCAGTGGATCGAACGTGGCACCGGCCCCGTCGCCGAAATGCAGGTCGAGTGTCCGCCCGTCGATCGCCAGGAACAGCACACGGCCATCGCGCACGAGTGCCACCGACGGTCCCGCGGGTGCGACGACCGCGTGGCCGACATGCTCGGCGGGTGTGTGCGGCGGCGTGTGCGACAGGTTCGCGGTCACGGCGAGGGCGACAATCGCAAGGGCAAGCTCGAGCGCCACGTTCCGGGCAAGGTGCTTGCCGGAGGCGGCGCGCAACCGGTTGTCCGCCGCGAGTGCGAGCATCGCGACGAACAGCACGCCCTTCATGGCGACCAGCAGGCCATAGTCCGTCGCCGTCAGCCCGTCCGGCAGCGACACGCGCGAGGCGGTCAGGATCAGCCCGGCGGCAAACAGTACCGCGACGCTGGTGATGCCGACGCGCGAGAAGCCGCGCGCCGTCTGCGCCAGCACGTCGCCCGGCCAGCGCGCGCAACCCCAAAGCAGCGGTACGAAAGCCCCGACCCAGACGAGGGCGGCGAAACTGTGTGTCGCCTGGACAAGGGGAACGAGCCAGCGCGGTTCGCCCGTCGCGGCATGGCCGGTCAGGGCCGTTCCGACCGCCACGACGGCGAGACCCGCGACGACGGCTACGCGCTGTTTCAGGGTGGCGAGGGCGATGCCGGCCAGTATCGCAAGTGCGGAGATTCCGGCCGACGTGGAAGCGCCGATGCGCCACACAGACGCATCGAGCAGCGACGGCGCAAGTGCCACGCGCGCACCCGATATGCCCACGCCGGCGATTGTCGCGACGGCCGCGAGCACGGCCGCGAATGCAAGGGCAGGGCGCAGCGCACGGCCCTGCACCGGGGCTAGCCACGCGACGAAGAACAGCCCGCCGCAGCCGACGGCAAGCAGCAGGTCGCGCAGGAAACGGTTGATCCGGGCGATCCGCGACCACCGCCTTTCGAGCGACGGGTCGGCGATCTCGTCATCGACGGTCTCGCCGATCGCAGTACCCACGGCAAACGCGATGCTGCCGGCGACCGGATGCGTGTCGGCGGACACGACGCGATAGGAAACGACGTACTGCCCGTTCGCCAGCGGTGCCGGCAGCTCGAACGTCACGCGGCCGTCGTCGCTGCGCAGCGCGCTGCCGGGGCCGTGCAGCGTGGCACCTGTCGCGTCGATGACGCGCAGCGCCACGGGCACGACCGGTTCGTTGAAACGCAGCTCGATGCGCGACGGGCCGGCTTCGACGACCGCGCCGTCGGCGGGTTCGCTCGACAGCAGCATCGAATGCGCCGCCGGTTCGCCAGGCAGCGCGAGAAGCAGGAAAAGGACGGCGAGGATCCGCATCGCGGGATAGGCCGGCGGTTTCACCGCCGGCCCCTTTCCGTCACGGCCGTGGCGTCAGGCGCAGCGAAGGTGCGGGCATTTTCAGGCTCCCCGGGCTCTGGCCCGCCGCCGGAATCTCGATCCAGCGTTCCACGCCCTTCTCGCATTCCTGCACGACGGGCACGTAGACGATCTCGCCCGGCTTGTTGGGCAACTGTCCGCGGAACGCGAACTCGTCGTAATGCTCGTCGAGCAGCCTGCCGCCGCTCCACACGATTTCGCGTACACCTTCGGTGATGCGCGCACCATGGTCGCCCGCGACCGGCACGGACAGCGGCCCGCGCACGGTCGAAAGCTCCCAGCCCGGCTTGGGCTGCGGCTTGACGTTGATCATGCCGTCGGGAACCTGGACGCGCAGGCGGACGGTCGGCGAACCTTCGCAGCCGTGTGGCACGCGCAGGACGGCCTTGTAGGTGCTGTTCGCGACGGCCTGCTGCTGTTCGAGCGTGACGTGGGCATGCGCGGTCGTGGCGACGACGGCAAGTGCGGCGGTCGCGAAGGCGACCGCACGGATGGTGAGCGACATGGTTGGACTCCGGTTGCTTGAAATCGAAGGGAGGATTCGGATTTCAGGCGGACGGCGGAGGGCCTCGCGGCCGGACGGAGCGGATGAAATGTCCGGGCGTCGTCGATACGGCTTCGCGGAAATAGACGATCGCTCCGGCGACCCAGTCGACCAGCAGGACAGTGTCAGATGCGGCCGCCGGAACGGGGCCGAGCGGGGGAAGCTGGCAAAGCGGGCATACGCCGCCGGCGTTCGCCTCAGCCGGGACCGCGGGCGTGTGTTCCGGCGTGCCGCACCAGGCCGCTTCGAGAGCGGGTCCGCCGATGGCGTGCGCGAAGCTCGGCGCCACATGCAGCACCGCCAGCCCGATCTGCAGCAGCACCGCGAGAAGGCCGAGATGCAGGCCGATCTCGCGCGGCAGCGGGCGACGGAAAAATGCCAGGAGGGAGCGGGCGGGGGACATCGGGAATGCAGTCTACCGGCGATGCGGCGCGCACGCCACCGCGCGGATTGTCACACGATACCGCGCGCGCGCAGGTCGGCTACGGCGGCGGCGTCGAGCCCCAGCACCTCGGCAAGCACCTCGTCGGTGTGCTGGCCGCAGGTCGGGGGTGCGCGCCGGTAGGAAGGCGGCGTCTTCGACATCTTGATCGGGCTTGCGATCAGCGGCACGTCGACGCCGCTGGCGTGCGGCAGTTCGATGCGCATGCCGCGCGCCTGGACCTGCGGGTCCTCGAAGACCTGCGCGATGTCGTTGACGGGCGAGCAGGGCACGCCGGCACCCGCCAGCCCGTCGACCCAGTGGCGCTGCGGCTTCTGCTTCGTGATCTCGTTCATCGTGCGCGTCAGTTCCACGCGGTTGGCCACGCGCGCCGGGTTCGTCGCGAAACGCGCGTCGGCCGAAATCTCCGGCCGGCCGGCGAAGGCGCAGAACTTGGCGAACTGCCCGTCATTGCCGATGGCGAGGATCACGAAGCCGTCGGCGCAGGCGAATACGTCGTAGGGCACAATGTTCGGATGCGCGTTGCCCTGGCGCACCGGCGTCTTGCCGGAAACGAGATAGTTGAGACCCTCGTTGGCGAGCCACGAGACCTGCGTATCCAGCAACGCCATGTCGATCTGCTGGCCTTCGCCCGTCGCGTCGCGATGGCGCAGCGAGGCGAGAATCGAAACGGCCGCGTACATGCCCGTCATGATGTCGGCGATCCCCACACCGACCTTGTAGGGGCGGCTCTCGGCCGCACCCTGCGCCGGGCCGGTCACCGACATGATGCCGCCGAGACCCTGGGCGAGCATGTCGTAGCCCGCGCGCGGCGCGTAGGGGCCCGTCTGGCCGAATCCGGTGATCGAGCAGTAGACGAGCCGCGGGAACTTCTTCGCGAGAGTGGCGTAGTCGAGCCCGAATTTCGCGAGATCGCCGACCTTGAAATTCTCGACCAGCACGTCGCACTTCGCGATCAGCTCGAGGGCGAGTTCCTGACCTTCCTTCTTCGACAGGTCGAGCGAGATCGAGCGCTTGTTGCGGTTGGCCGAAAGGTAATAGGCGCTCTCGTTCGTCGCCTTGCCGTCGGCACCGGTCACGTAGGGCGGGCCCCATTTGCGCGTGTCGTCGCCGGCACCCGCGCGCTCGATCTTGATCACGTCGGCGCCGAGATCGCCCAGAAGCTGCGTGCAACTCGGCCCCGCGAGGATGCGGGTGAGGTCGAAGATTCTTATTCCGTCGAGCGGCAAAGCGGGCATTCGGGACCGTCTTGTTCGGGTGGGAGGGCAAACTTGCCGACTTGAAGCCGCCTTCGCAACAATCGTCTCGCGACAAGGTTCCGGTTGCGGGTGCGGCGCGCGCGCCCGAAAGTGGCCGGATGGAGTTTCCGGCCGATCCGCTTTTCTACGTCGTTGGCTACGCCACCGTCTTCGCCATCTCGTTCCTGAAGGGCGGTTTCGGCGGCGGGTTCGCCACGCTCGGCATCCCGTTCCTGGCGTTCGTCATGGACCCGCTGGAAGCCGCCATCGTCATGGCGCCCATCGTGGCGCTGCAGGACCTGTTCGCGATCCCCGCCTATCCGCCGCGCACATGGAGCTTCCCGAACCTGAAGCTGCTCGCACCGGCCCTGCTGATCGGCCTGTCGATCGGTTTCCTTGCCTTCGTCTATGTCGACCAGCGCATTGTCGTGCTGACCATCGCTGCGATCACGCTGATCTTCACGCTGCGCTGGTTCGCGGCACGCCTGCGCCCGGCATCCGGCCCGCCGCCGGAGCCCATGCGCCCCAGCCTCGGTCCCGCCCTGCTGTGGGGATCGATGGCGGGATTCACGACGTTCGTCGCGCACTCCGGCGGGCCGCCGCTGCAGGTCTATCTCCTGCGCCAGAAGCTCGACAAGACGGTCTATGCCGGCACGCTCACGGCCATCTTCGCGATGGGCAATGTCGTGAAGATCGGCCCCTATGTGTGGCTCGGCCTCGGCGAGCCGCACACGCTGTGGATTGCGGCCCTGCTGTCGCCGGCGGTCCCGGTCGGCGTGATCCTCGGACGACTCTGGCACGACCGGGTCGAGGCGGAGCGTCTCTATTTCATCTGCTACGTGCTGCTGCTGCTGGCCGGCCTCAAGCTGCTCTACGACGGGATCAGCGGCTTCCTGAATTGAGAAGCAGGCGCAGGCTGCGCACGCGCACGTCGATCGGCAGCACGCCCGGCCGCCCGTCGGGTTCGCCGAGTTGGACGCTGCGTCCGTCCGGCAGGCGGCAGCTCACGTCCGCGCGCGGCCGGTCGTCGGGCGGCGCATCGACCCGGCATTCGAGCAACTGTCCGGATTTGAGCGTGCCGGAATCCGCCTGAAGCAGCACCTGCCAGCGCGCGCCGAAGCCGAAGCCGTCGGTTACGGTCACCGCGACGGGCACGTCGGCCGCCTGCGCGAGTGCCGCACCGGCGACGAGGAGGCTAGCCCACGCCAAGCGACGCAAGGCGCATCTCCTCGAGATCGATCTCGCGCATCAGCTTGTGCAACACGTCGTCGCCGATCTCGCGTTCGCGCCGCAGCTTCAGCAGGCGGCGCCGCTCGACATTGACGACCTCCAGCCGCACGCGCCGCGCCTGGCGGCGGGCGTGCTCCATCTCGCGGTGCTCCTGCGTGGGTTCCTCCGGCCGCAGCCGGTTCTGATAGGAAACGCGCAGGGCCGGGGCAATCTCCAGCGCCACCATGTCCAATTCCGCGATCCGGTCGATCTCGGCCAACGCAGCATGCACCATCTTGCGGCGCGCCATCTCCTCCTCGATCTCCGCGTTGCGATCGCCGCCGACCTTCAGCCACTTGATCAGCGGGCCCAACGTGGTGCCCTGCACGACGAGCGTGGCGAAGATCACGGCGAAGGACAGGAAGATGACGAGATCGCGGGCCGGGAAGGGATCGCGGTCGTCCGCCATCAGCGGAATCGCGAGGGCGGCGGCGAGGCTGACCACGCCGCGCATGCCCGTCCAGCCGACGATCATGGTCCAGGCGACCGGCGGCACGCCCTCGCGCTCGCGCACCGAACGGAACAGCGTGGGCAGATACGCGTTGGGGAACACCCACAGCAGCCGGATCGCGATCGCCGCAAGCGAGATCGCGACGGCCCACCACAGGAGCTGGCCCGCCGAATAGCCGGACAGGCGCGACAGGATGCCGTCGAGCTGCAGGCCGATCAGGATGAAGACGAGCGCGTTGAGGATGAAGACGACCGCACTCCACACCATCTGGCCCTGCACGCGGGCCTGGGCGGTGAAGAACTCGGGCGCATGCCAGCCCACGACCAGCCCGGCCACGACGACGACCAGCACGCCCGAGACATGCACGTGCTCGCCGCCGATGAACGCGACGAACGGCACGACGAACGTGAACGCGATCTGCAGAAGCGTTTCGTGCATGCGCTTCATGATCCAGACGGCGACGACACCGACGACCCATCCCAGCGCGCACCCGCCGGCGGCATAGACCGCGAACGTGCCCGCCGCCTCGACGGCCGAGAAGGTGCCCGAGAGTGCCGCGGCGAGCGCGAACTTGTAGAGGACGAGGCCCGTCGCGTCGTTGACGAGGCTTTCGCCCTCGAGGATCGCGACGATGCGCTTGGGCAGGCGCAGCTTCTCCATGATCGCGGCGGCGGCGACCGCGTCGGGCGGCGAGACGATGGCGCCGAGCAGGAAGGCGACCGCCCACGGAACCTCGGGTACGAGCCACTTGAAGACGAGGCCCACGCCCAGCGTCGTCGCCAGCACGAGCCCGATCGCCAGCAGCAGGATCGGCCGCAGATAGAAGCGGAAGTCGCGCCACGACGTGAAAAAGGCGGCCGAGAACAGCAGCGGCGGCAGGAACAGCGCCATCGTCAGCTGCGGATCGAAACCGACCGCCGGCAGGCCCGGCACCAGGGCCAGCGCCATGCCGGCGATCACGAGCAGGACGGCATAGGGAACGCGCAGAGCTTCGGAAAAATGCGCCAGCAGGATTGCCACGGCGAGCATCGCCAGCACGACTTCGAGTAACGCCATTTTCCCCCGCTTTGACGACGGCGCCCGGTCGCGCCAAACTCACGAAACCATGTCCGACCGCATCGATTCAATGCTCGATTTCCTCGTCCTCGCCGACCGTTTCAAGACGGTCGAGCGGCGGGCCTATATCGAGGACGGGTCGCGGCGCGAGAATTCGGCCGAACACAGCTGGCACATGGCCCTGTGCGCGATCCTGCTCGAGACGGAAATCGGCTTTCCCGTCGATCTCGGGCGCACTCTGTCGATGGTGCTGGTCCACGACCTGGTCGAAATCTATGCCGGCGACGCCTTCGCCTACGACGCGGCTGCCCGCGAAGCGGCCGTCGCGAAGGAAGAAGCGGCGGCAAAGCGCCTGTTCGGCAGCCTGCCGCCCGATCTGGGTTCGCGCCTTGAAGGGCTGTGGCGCGAATTCGAGGCGCACGAGACCCCCGAGGCGCGCCTCGCCTATGCCTGCGACCGGCTGCAAGGCTTCCTGCAGGTCTATATCTCGGACGGCAAGTCGTGGGCCGAATCCCACGTGACGCGCGAGATGACGCGCAAGCGCACCGCGCCGGCGCGCGAAGCCGACCCGGCCATCGAGCGCCTGATCGAGCGGATCTACGAACGCATCGAGCGGCGCGGCTTCTGGGACGCGTCGGGCGTGGCGGTCGGCGGCGGAAAGGGCGTGATGCCATGAGTGCGGCCATCGACCTGCGCCTGCACACGGTCCGCCAGCTCTTCCAGAGCTTCGATCCGGCACCGTTCCACGACAAGGATCTCGACCCCGACGCCGTCGCCTATATCGTCGCGCGGGCGCGCGAGCATTCTTCGGACGCGCGACTGGAGATGACGGTCGAACTGCCCGCCGAACAGGCGGGCGAAGCGGAGGCCACCGGTCTGCCGCAGGCGATCCGCGGCTATTTCGAATGGCGCGAGGAAATGGCCTGGCGCGACATGCGCGACCGGCTTGCCGAAGGCCGCCAGGCGCTGGTCGTCGGCATCGCGTTCCTTGCCGCCTGCGGGATCGCGCGCGAGCTGCTGGCACTCCATACCGGCGGTCCGTGGTTCGGCTGGATCGGCGAGGGACTGACGATCATCGGCTGGATCGCCATGTGGCACCCGGTCGACATCTTCCTCTATCGCTGGTGGCCGATCCGGCGCGAAGCGCTGCTCCATCGCCGGCTCGCGGCGATGGACGTGCGCGTCCTCACTCGGCCGCCTTCGGCCGCTTGACGTAGCCTTCGCGCGTCTGCGGGAAGCGACGGCCGAGCACGTTGCCGGCGATCAGCGTGCGCAGCATCTGCGCGGTCCCGCCGGCGATCGGGAACATGCGCGCGTCGCGCATGTAGCGTTCCATCGGATTGTTGCGCGAATAGCCGGCCGCACCCCAGAGCTGGAGCGCGTCGCTCGTGATCTTCAGCGCCGATTCCGACGCGAGCAGCTTGGCGCGCGCCGCCATCGCGGGCTCCGGGAAGCCGGCGGGGCCGGCCGACGCGGCCGCCTGCCAGATCAGCGCGCGCGCGGCTTCGAGTGCGACCGACATGTCGGCGACCATCCACTGCAGGCCCTGGAACTCGGCGATCGGGCGCCCGAACTGGTGGCGATCGTTCACGAACGCGCAGGCATGTTCGTACGCACCCTGCGCCAGGCCCAGCGCCACGGTGCCCGCACCCACGCGCTGGCCGTTATAGGCATCCATCAGGTCGCCGAAGCCACCCTCGAAACCACGCGGCGACTGCAGGACCATCTCGGCCGGCACTTCCAGATTGTCGAAGACGATTTCGGTTTCCGGGATGCCGCGCAGGCCCATGGCCGGCTCGCGCTTGCCGATGACCAGACCCTTCGGCGTGCCGGCCTTGGGATCGCGCACGACGATGAAGCCGCCAATCCCTTCTTCCTTGCCCTTCGCGTCGTGGACGCGCGCGAAGACCAGATGGAAGCGCGACACGCCGCCGCCGGTGATCCAGTGCTTGCGGCCGTTGAGCACGTATCTGTCGCCGCGCCGGTCGGCGCGCGTCGTCATGTCGGTCGCGGCACTGCCGGCTTCGGGTTCGGTGATGCAGATCGCCGGCTTGTCGCCGGACAGCACGCACGCGGCGGCAAGCTCGCGCTGCGCCTTCGTCCCGTAGGCGACGACCGCACCCACGGCGCCCATGTTCGTCTCGACCACGATGCGTGCGCATGCCCCGCAGGCGCGCGCGATCTCCTCGATCACGAGGACCGTGTCGAGATAGGAGCGGCCCTGTCCGCCCAGTTCCTTCGGAATCGTCATGCCGAGGAACCCGGCCGCGCGCATCGCCTCGACATTCGCCCACGGATACTGCTCCGTGCGGTCGGTCTCGGCGGCGGTCGGGGCGAGAATCTCGTCGGCGAATTTGCGCGCGCGGGCGCGCAGGGCGATCTGGTCTTCGGTCAGCTTGAACATGGCGGCAAGAATCTTCCTTTTCCGGCCGCCGGTCAACCGAGCAGGGCGAGGGCGACCGGCAGCGTGACGGCCGCGATCACGACCTGCCCCGACACGATGCTCGCCATCAGCGCGGCATCGCCGCCGAGCCGGCGCGCGAGGATGTAGCTCGACGTCGCCGCCGGCTGTGCCGCGAAGATCACGGCGACGGACACCGCCATCGGGTCGAGGCCGATCCGCGTGGCGAGGAACCAGACCAGCAGCGGCGACAGCACGAGCTTGGGCACGCTCGCGAAGATCAGGCCGCGCGCATGCGCCCCCATGTGGCCGAGCGACAGGCCCGCACCGACCGTCAGCAGGCCGAGTGCAAGCGAGCCGCGCCCGAGGATGTCCGCCATCTGCGAGAGCGTTGCCGGGATCGCGACGTCGGCAAGCGAAAGTGCAAGTCCCGCGAGCGAGGCGAGGATCAGCGGGTTCTTCGCGACCTCGGACACGACCGACGCGGAACCGCCACCGCGCATGCCGAAACGCGCGAGGGCCAGCACGCAGATCGCGTTGCCGAGCGGGACCGCGAAGGCGAGCACGATGGCAAGCTGCGCAAGACCCGCCTTGCCGTGCAGCCCCGCCGCGACGGCGAGGGCGACATAGGTGTTGAATCGGAGCGCCCCCTGCACGACCGACGTGAAGGCCGGCCCGTCAAGTCCCATGTGCCGGCGGAGCGCGAACAGCAGCGCCGCGACGGCCGCCATCGTGGCGAGCGCGGCGGCGACGAGTTGCATCGTGCCGATCCCGTCGATGCGCGCCTCGGCGATCGACGTGACGAGCAACGGCGGGAAGAGCACGAAATAGGTCAGCCGCTCGACCGGATCCCAGAAGCCCGCCTCGCGGAAGGCGTAGCGCTTCAGCACGACGCCGAGCGCGATCAGCCCGAATACCGGGGCGAGGGCGGCGGCGACCGCACTCATCGCCCGATCCGCACCCAGTCGAGATAGCCCTGCAGGATGAAGGAGGCGGCCATCTTGTCGACGACCTCGTCGCGCCTGGCACGGCTCATGTCGGCGTCGATCAGCGTGCGCGTGACGGCCTGGGTCGACATGCGCTCGTCCCAGAACACCAGCGGCAGGTCGATGCGCGCCAGCAGGTTTCGCGCGAAGGCGCGCACGGCCTGCGCGCGCGGCCCGTGCGAGCCGTCCATGTTGGTCGGCATGCCGCACACGAAGCCGCCGATGTTGCGCGCGGCGACGACCTCGGCGATCCGGTCGTAATCCGCCTTCGCCTTGCGGCCGCGCAGAACCGTCTCCAGCGGCGACGCGATGCTGAGGCCGGGGTCGCAGACCGCCAGCCCGATCGTCTTCTCGCCCGGGTCGAGGCCGAGAAGGCACGTCTTTTCCGGCAGTTCCGCCAGCAGGTCGGTAGGGTTGCGGATCGGCATGTCGGATGTTAGCTTCCCGGCCCGTTTTCACCGACGTTTTCGACGTCATTTCAAGGCCCAAGGCGAGACATACCGCATGTCGCTCGATCAGGCTACCGTTGCACGAATCGCCCAGCTGGCGCGCATCCGGGTCGCCCCGGAAGATCGCCCGAAAATGGCGAACGAACTTTCCACGATCCTCGACTGGGTCGAGCAGCTCAAGGAGCTCGACACCTCGAAGGTCGAGCCGATGACCTCGACCGTCGAGGTCGTCATGCCCCAGCGCGCCGACGAGGTGACCGACGGCGGCTACCCCAACAAGGTGCTCGCCAACGCGACCGATCCGGTGCGCGTGTCGTCGACCGAGGAACTCGGCGGGTTCTTCACCGTGCCGAAGGTGGTGGAGTGATGGCCGATCTCGTCGACCTGACCATCGCGGAACTGCGCGACGGCCTCAAGCAGGGCCGCTTCTCGGCCATCGAGCTGACGAAGGCGTACATTGTCGCGATCGAGAAGAACCGCCACCTCAACGCGTTCGTCGTCGAAACGCCGGACATGGCGCTGACGCAGGCGGCGATCGCCGACCAGCGCCTGCAGAAGGGCGAGGGGCGTCCGCTCGAAGGCATCCCGCTCGGCATCAAGGACCTGTTCTGCACCAAGGGTGTCCAGACCACCGCGGGCAGCCACATCCTCGAAGGCTTCAAGCCGCCCTACGAATCGACCGTCACGCAGAACCTGTTCGACGCCGGTGCTACGATGCTCGGCAAGCTGAACATGGACGAGTTCGCGATGGGCTCGGCCAACGTCACCAGCCATTTCGGCCCGGTGAAGAACCCGTGGAAGCGCAAGGACGGCAAGGATCTGGTTCCAGGCGGTTCGTCGGGCGGTTCGGCCGCCGCGGTCGCGTCGCACATCGTCGCGGCCGCCACGGGAACGGACACCGGCGGCTCGATCCGCCAGCCGGCGAGCTTCACGGGCATCGTCGGCATCAAGCCGACCTACGGGCGCTGCTCGCGCTGGGGCATCGTCGCGTTCGCCTCGTCGCTCGACCAGGCGGGCCCGATGGCGCGCACCGTGCGCGACACTGCCATCCTGCTGAGGGCGATGGCCGGCCACGACGCGAAGGATTCGACGTCGGTGCCCACCCCGGTCCCGAACTACGAAGCCGCGATGACCGGCAGCGTGAAGGGCCTCAAGTTCGGCATCCCGAAGGAATACCGTG
This sequence comes from Tagaea sp., assembly GCA_965279565.1. Lineage (GTDB taxonomy): Bacteria > Pseudomonadota > Alphaproteobacteria > CACIAM-22H2 > CACIAM-22H2 > Tagaea. The sequence goes on from OZ257249.1 coordinate 3,312,968, forward strand.
TCGACGGCATGCCGGCGGAGATCGAGAAGCTCTGGCAGCAGGGCATCGACTGGCTGAAGGCGGCGGGTGCCGAACCCGTCGAAATCTCGCTGCCGCACACCAAGTACGCGCTGCCGACCTACTACATCATCGCGCCCGCCGAAGCGTCGTCGAACCTCGCGCGCTATGACGGCGTGCGCTACGGGCTGCGCGTGCCCGGCAAGTCGCTCGACGAGATGTACGAGAACACGCGCGCCGAAGGTTTCGGCGCGGAAGTCCGCCGCCGCATCCTGATCGGCACCTACGTGCTGTCGGCCGGCTACTACGACGCCTACTACCTGAAGGCCCAGCGCGTGCGCACGCTGATCTTCAACGACTTCAAGGAAGCCTGGAAGAAGTGCGACGTGGTGCTCACGCCGACCGCACCGTCGGCCGCCTTCGCCATCGGCGAGAAGGAAGACGATCCGATCGGCATGTATCTCAACGACGTGTTCACGGTGCCGGTGAATCTCGCGGGCCTGCCGGGCATGTCGGTGCCGGCCGGGCTTTCGGGCGAGGGGCTGCCGCTCGGGCTGCAGCTGATCGGCAAGCCGTTCGACGAGGAAACCCTGTTCCGCGTGGGCGGCGTGCTGGAGACGGCCGCGAACTTCACCGCGCGTCCGGGAGCGTAAGGCGATGATCATCGAAGGAAAGACCGGCAAGTGGGAGATCGTCGTGGGCCTCGAGGTCCACGCGCAGGTCATCTCGAAGGCCAAGCTGTTCTCGGGCGCATCGGCCACATATGGCGGCGATCCGAACGGGCAGGTGAGCTTCGTCGACGCCGCGTTCCCCGGCATGCTGCCCGTGATCAACGGCTTCGTCGTCGAGCAGGCGATTAAGACCGGTCTGGGCATCGAGGCGCAGGTCAACGAGGTCTCGGTCTTCGACCGGAAGAACTATTTCTACGCCGACCTGCCGCAGGGCTACCAGATCAGCCAGTTCACGCGGCCCATCGTGACGGGCGGCAAGCTCGAGCTCGACATGCCGGGCGGCGTCGTCAAGACCGTCGGCGTCACGCGCCTGCATCTGGAGCAGGACGCGGGCAAGTCGATGCACGACCAGAGCCCGTCCAAGAGCTATATCGACCTGAACCGGTCGGGCGTGGCGCTGATGGAGATCGTGTCGGAACCCGACATCCGCTCGCCGGAAGAGGCGGGGGCGTATCTCAAGAAGCTGCGCGCCATCCTGCGCTATCTCGGCACGTGCGACGGCAACATGGAGGAAGGCTCCATGCGCTGCGACGCGAACGTTTCGGTCCGCAAGGTCGGCGAGACGAAGTTCGGCACGCGCAACGAGATCAAGAACGTCAACTCGATCCGCTTCGTCATGCAGGCGATCGAGTACGAGGCGATGCGCCAGGTCGAGGAGCTGGAGAACGGCGGCACGATCATCCAGGAAACGCGCCTGTGGGACACCGCCAAGGGCATCACGCGCCCGATGCGCTCCAAGGAGCACGCGCACGACTACCGCTACTTCCCGGACCCCGACCTGCTGCCGCTCGTGCTCGACCCCAAGGTCGTCGCGCGCATCAAGGCGGAGATGCCGGAGCTTCCCGACGCGAAGAAGGCGCGCTTCGTGGCGCAGTACAAGCTCTCGCCCTACGACGCGAGCGTGCTGGTCGCCGAGCAGGAGCAGGCCGATTTCTTCGAGACGGTCGCCAAGGGCCGCAAGGATCCCAAGCTTGCCGCCAACTGGGTGATCGTCGAGCTGTTCGGTGCCCTCAACAAGAAGGGCGTGGACGTGGCACGTTCGCCGGTCTCGGCGAAGAACCTCGCGGGCCTGCTCGACCTGATGGAGAACGACACGATCTCGGGCCGCATCGCCAAGGACGTGTTCCAGATCATGGTCGAGACCGGACAGGACGCGGCGACGATCGTGAAGGAAAAGGGCCTGACGCAGGTCACCGACACGGGTGCGATCGACGCCGCCATCGCCAAGGTGATGGCCGAGAACGAGGCGAAGGTCGCCGAGTATCGCGCCGGCAAGGTCACGCTGTTCGGCTGGTTCGTCGGTCAGGTCATGAAGGGCACGGGCGGCAAGGCCAACCCCGCCAAGGTCAACGAGATCCTCAAAGCCAAGCTCGGAGGATAGTCATGGCCGCGAAGAAGAAGCCGGCACCCAAGGCGAAAGCGAAGCCCAGGAAGATCCTGAAGGCCACGCAAGCGATCAAGACCGCCGCCGTCAAGTCGGCCAAGAAGGCCGCGAAGGGCGCGCGCATCGGCAAGGCCGGCTACGACGTGCCGGCGAAGAAGGCTGCGGCGAAAGCGGCGCCCCTCACGCTCCACGGCTTCCACCTGTCGCTGCCGTCCAGCAAGGTGGCGCTGATGCTGTCGATGCTGGGGACGCCGTGGAACTACCGCCATGTCGACCTGCGCGCCGGCGCCCACAAGACGCCGGACTACCTGAAGCTCAACCGCTTCGGCCAGGTGCCCGTCCTCGTCGACGGTGCCGAAGTGGTCGTTCAGTCGAACGTGATCCTGCAGTATCTCGCCGACCGGTTCGGGAAGTTCGGCGGTGTCGCCGCGCACGAGAAGCGCCGCGTGGCCGAATGGCTCGCCTGGGATCTCGACCGGATGACGTCGGTGGGGCAGGCGCGCTTCCTGCGGCGCAACGCGCCGGAAAGCCCGGCACTTCCGTTCGTGTTCGGGCGCGGCGAACAGTCGCTCGAACTGCTCGACCGGCATCTCGGCACGTCGAAGTTCCTCGCCGGCCCAAACCCGACCATCGCGGACATCGCGGTGTTCCCGTGGATCGCGACGGCCGAGGAAGCGCAGTACGATGCCGGCAAGTACCCGAACATCCGCGACTGGGGACAGCGCATGATGAAGCTGCCCGGCGTGGCGCATCCCTACGCGCTGATGCCGAAAGAAGACCGGGCGGCAAAGTGATCCGTTAACCTGTACCGGCGTACCTTCTTCAGGGCTTCCAGAAAGGATTTACCATGAAGATCAAGTACTTTGCCTGCGCGCTCGGCCTGTTCGCGGCGGCTTCGACGTCCGCCAGCGCGCTCGAACTCGTTGGGCTGACTGAGCAAAACGAACTCGTGCGCTTCGAATCCGCGGCGCCGCAGAAGACCTGGATGGTCGCCATCCTGGGCACCGCCGCCAAGGTCATCGGCATCGATGTCCGCCCGGCGGACGGCAAACTTTACGGCCTCGATGCCGCGGGCAACATCTACACGATCGACGTCGTCGGTGGCCGCACCGAGAAGGTTTCCACCCTTTCCGTTCCGCTCGAAACGGCGACCGGCGCGATCGTCGATTTCAATCCGCAGGCCGACCGCATGCGCGTCATCGGCCCGAACGGGCAGAGCCTGCGCGTGAACGTGGCCACCGGTGCGGCCATCGTCGACGGACGCCTCGCCTACGGTCCCGCCGACGCGTCGAAGGGCAAGCAGCCGAACGTGACGGCGGGCGCCTATCTCAATTCGGTCCCCAACGCGCCGGCCACGCAGCTCTTCGAGTACGATTCCGTCACCGGCGCCTACGTGATTCAGGACCCGCCGAACGACGGCACACTCGCCTCGATCGGCGAAAGCGGCCTTCCGCCGGGTACCCGCATCGACGCGATGGACATCCACACGACGAAAGACATGAAGGACTATTCGGGCTTCGCCGTCGCGGCGGGGCGCCTGTGGTCGTTCGCGATCACCAGCGGCAAGATGCGCGAGATCGGCCCCGTTGCTTCGGGTACCCGCAAGATCGTCGACATTGCCGTCGTCACGCAGCCCTAACGAAGGAAACGCCAGCCGATGATCGATCTCTATACGTGGGGCACGCCGAACGGCCGCAAGGCATCCGTGATGCTCGAGGAATGCGGCCTCAAATACGACGTCCACAAGATCGACATCGGCAAGGGCGACCAGTTCAAGCCGGAATTCCTCGCCGTCAATCCCAACGGCAAGATCCCGGCGATCGTCGACCGCGACGGCCCGGACGGCAAACCGATCCCGGTGTTCGAGTCCGGCGCGATCCTGATCTATCTCGCCGAGAAGACCGGCAAGTTCCTGCCCGCCGATCCGCGCCAGCGCTACGCGGCCCTGCAGTGGCTGATGTTCCAGATGGGCGGCGTGGGGCCGATGTTCGGCCAGGCGCACCACTTCATCCGCTTCGCGCCGGAGAAGGTGCCCTACGGCATCGAGCGCTATTCGAAGGAAACGCGCCGGCTCTACGGCGTGATGGACAAGCGGCTGGGCGAGGCGAAGTATCTCGCCGGCGATTTCTATTCGATCGCCGACATCGCCACCTATCCGTGGGTCGCGCGCCACGAATACCACGAGGTCAATCTCGCGGATTTCCCGAACGTGAAGCGCTGGTACGACGCGATTTCCGCGCGCCCCGCGGTCGTGAAGGGGATGGCGGTCTAGCCTCCGTCACGCCGCCACGACGATGGCGAGCGCGAGTGCGACCATTGCCGCGGCAACCTCGAACGTGATGCGCATGCCGGCCGCGACGGCCTCGGGGCTTGCGGTCGCGATATCGGCGGCACCCGACGCGAACGCGAACACCGCGCCCATCGCCGAAGCGCCGGTGACAAGCCCCAGATTTCGCGACAGGTTGAGCAACCCCGACACCACGCCGCGCCGCTCCGGGCTTGCATCAGCCATGACGGCGGCATTGTTCGCCGTCTGGAACTGCGCGTAGCCCAACGTCGTGACGACGAGGGCGGCGACATAGCCGGCCACGCCGAACATCGCCGGGATCTCCGACAGCAGCACGGCGCCGGCCGCCACGCCGGCCAGCCCCAGGACCGTCATCCGCCGCGCGCCGAACCGGTCGGCGAGGCGCCCGGCCGGCATCCCGGCAAGCGCCGTGACGACGGGACCGACCGCCATGACGAGGCCCGCCAGTTCCGCGTCGAGCCCGAGGGCGCGGACCAGATAGAACGGCCCGACCACCAGCGTCGTCATCATCACCGTCATGACCAGGGCGCTCGTCGCGAGACCGGCACCGAGCGCCGGGTCGGCGAACATCGCCAGGCGGACCAGCGGCGAAACCGCCTTCGTTTCGACGCGCACGAACAGCGCGAGCCCGAGTGCGGAAACCGCCAGCAACACCGCGTTGAGCGTTCCGAAATCGCCGCGGCCGACCGTCATGGCCAGCGCGAAGGCACCCAGCGTCGATGCCAGCAGCAGCGCACCGGCGAAATCGAACGCGGGCCGGTCCGCCGCCGGAACCGGACGGTCGGCGGGCAGATGCCGCAGCACGAGGCCGAACGCCAACAGCCCAAGCGGCGCGCCGACGAGGAAGATCGCCGGCCAGCCGGCCCACGCGATCAGGAAGCCGCCCAGCGACGGGCCGAGTGCGGTGCCGGCCGCCGACATCGTGGCAAGCAGCCCCATCGCGCGCCCGGTGCGTTCCTTCGGGACCGCTCCGCCGACCGTCGCCATGGCGAGCGCCATCATCGCGGCAGCCCCCATTCCCTGTGCGGCGCGCGCCGCGACCAGCAGCCACAGCGAAGGGGCGAGCGCGCACAGGAGCGAAGCGCCCGCGAAAGCGGCGATGCCGGCCAGCAGCAGACGCCGGCGACCGAACATGTCGCCGAGCCGACCGATGCCGACGATCAGCGTCGTGATCGCAAGAAGATACGCCAGCACGATCCACTGGACCTGCTGGAACGGGGCGTCGAACGCCTGTGCGAGGGTCGGCAGCGCGACGTTGGCGATGCTGGTACCCAGCGACGAAAGCAGCACCGACAGCGACAGGCCGGCGAGGGCGGGGGCAAGGCGGGTGGAACTCATCGGGAGACTCCTTCATGGAACATCCCGGCAGAGGGCGCCTTTCCATGACATGGCGGAAGACGCATCGTTTGCACTTTATCCATGCATCTGACGCCACATATCGGGAAATCCGCGCTATGATCGGCGCATGGCCGGACCCGACCTCAACCTTCTCCTAACCCTCGACGTCCTGCTCGCCGAAGGCAGCGTCGCCCGCGCCGCACGACGCCTGCGGCTGAGCCCGTCGGCGATGAGCCGGCAACTGGCGCGCCTGCGCGCGGCGACGGGCGATCCGCTGCTGGTCCGTGCCGGGCGCGGCCTGGTTCCCACGCCGCGCGCGCTCGAACTGCGCACACGCGTCGGTCCCCTCGTGCAGGAAGCCGGGGCGATCCTGCGACCGGCCGAGAAGCTCGACCTGCGCAGGCTCGTGCGGACCTTCACGCTGCGCACGAGCGACGGGTTCCTCGAGAATTTCGGCCCGGACCTGATCGCGCGCGTGGGCCGGGAAGCGCCGGGCGTGCTGCTGCGCTTCGTGCAGAAGACGGGCAGGGACAGCGCGCCGCTGCGCGACGGCAGCGTCGATCTGGAATCCGGCGTCGTCGATGCGGCGACAGGGCCGGAGCTGCGCGTGCAGGCGCTGTTCGACGACCGTTTCGTCGGCGTCGTGCGCAAGGGCCACGCGCTTTCCCGCGGCAGGGTCACGCTCGCGCGTTACGCCGCGGGCCGGCACGTCCATGTCGGGCGGCGCGATCTCGACCGGGGAATGATCGACGATGCGATGGCGTCGCTGGGTGCCGAACGCAGGATCGTCGCGATCGCCGGCGGTTTCTCGGCGGCACTGGCGCTGGCGCGCGGCTCGGACCTGATCGCCGGCGTTCCCGAGCGCCACACCGGGCGGCTACGCGCCGGCATGCACAGCTTCGCGCTGCCGTTCCCGGCCCCCGAGATCACGGTGTCGCTGCTCTGGCACCCGCGCCTCGACGCCGATCCTGCGCATCGCTGGCTGCGCGAATGCGTGCGCGGCGTGTGCACGGCGCAGATGCCGCGGCGGGTCTAGTCCGGCTCCCGTCGTTTCATCTATGCTTGAACGACTCATTCAACGGGAAAGGCGAACCCTCCATGCACATGGCACAGGTGATCGGCGCAGGCATCCTGCTCCTCGGCGTGTTCCTGCTTTTCGGCAAGCTGTGGGGCGGCAGCGACATGACCGGCACCGTCGCGCTCGGTGCCACGGTCTTCCTGCCGGTGTGGCTCGCACTCGCCGTCGCCAACATGTGGGTCGGCGTCACGAAGGCCGGCTACACGCTGGCGCAGGAACTGCCGATCCTGCTCGTCGTGTTTGTCGTACCTGCCGCCGTCGCGTTCGTCGTGGCGTGGATGGCGGCAAGGCAGCAATAGAACCTTTCCGCGCCGCCGATAGCGCCCCAAAACGGCTGAATTCAGCTATTTTGACGGGCGCATTGACTCTGTTTTCTTAAAATGTATCCTGTCGACAGGATACATTTTAAGGCGAAAGCACCGGATGGCCCTCGCACTTCCTTCCAGAAACGCGCTCGGCGTGACGGTCGCGGACGTTCTGCGCAACGAGATACTCAGTGGCTCCATCAAGCCCGGCCAGCCGCTGCACGAAAACGCGCTGGCAAAGCAGCTGTCGGTCAGCCGCTCGCCGATCCGCGAGGCCTTGAGCCAGCTGGAGCGGGAAAGCCTCGTCGTCAGCCGGCTCAACCGGCCCGCCGTCGTGCGCAAGCCGTCGCCCGAAGAGATCGTCCAGATCTACACGCTGCGCGCGGCACTCGAAGGCATCGCCGCACGCTGGGCGGCGGAGAAATCCACGCATGCACTCGTGAAGGACCTCGAACGCAAGGCCGACATCCTGAACAGGGCGACGGTCGCCGCGGATCGCAGGACCGGCCCGGATGTCGCCGGCGCGGCCGTCGATTTCCATTCGTCGATCGCGCAGGCGGCGGGCTCGCCCGAACTCGAACGACTGCTGCTGAGCCTGCGCAACCAGATCCGGCTCGTCATGGCATCGGGCCTCGCGAGCCTGACGCGCCGGCGGGCGGAAGAAGTGCATGCGGAGCACGTGGCGCTGATCGCGGCCATTGCCGCGAAGGACGGCGATCTCGCCGAGCGGCTTGCCGGTGCCCATGTGCGCGACGCGCGCGACCGGATCGTTCACCTGGACGAAGAAGCGCCCGGCGCGTGAACCGGGCTCCGGAAGGCACGATGGATCGGGATTACAGGGCGACGCTGGAGCGTGCGGTCCGTGCGCTGCGCAACGGCGCCGACGCGGTCTGCGAAGCGATCCGGCCGGGCAGGGGCGTGCCGCGCCTCAACTACATGACCGGCGGCTACAGCTGGGACGACGACTATGTGTGGGACAGCTGGGCGAATTTCCAGTGGGTCGGATTCCTGACGGGGCGCCTGTGGCTGCTGCATCTGATGACGCGCGAGCAGCGCTACGCCGACACGGCGATGCGGCTTTGCGAACGGATCGGCCCGGTCCTCGCGAAACACCCGACGGTGTTTTCGTCGACCGGGATCGACATGTACTACGCGCTGGTGCTGGGCCATCAGATCACCGGGCGCGCCGAGCTGAAGACATGGGCGCTGGCGGGCGGCGACAATTTCGCGAACATCTTCGACCGCAGGGCGAACGCGTTCCTCCAGATCGCCGGTGCCGACCGCATCGTCATCGACACCGGCCTCAACCTGCCCTCGATGCTGTGGGCTTCGCAGTGGGAGCCGGCGCGGGCTGCGCTCGCCTATCGCCATCTCGACACCGTCCTTGAAGTCGGCCTGCTGCGCGCGGACGGCTCGAACTGCCATGCCGCCGCACTCGATCCGCAGACCCGCGCGGTCACCGGCCTGTTCAGCCTGCAGGGCTGGAGCAACGACAGCGTCTGGGCGCGCGGGCAGGGCTGGGCGATGCTCGGCTTCGCGCATGCCTACGAGGCGAGCGGAAAGCCGCACTATCTCGACGCGTCACGGCGCGCGGCGGACTGGTATGTCGATCACGCGCCGAAAGGCTGGGTGCCGCGCTACGACTACGACGATCCCGACCGCGAGACGCTGCCCTTCGATTCCTGCGCGGCGTGCATCGCTGCCGCCGTGCTGATGCGGCTGGCGCGCTGGCTGCCGGATCGCGCCGAACGCTACCGCCATGTGGCGCGCGAGACGCTCAAGGCGCTGATCGCGGATTTCGTGACCCCCGGCGGCGTCGTGCTGCACGGAACCTGGGGCCGCATGCGCCATGTCGAGAAGGGCAAGCCCCGTCTCGGCCGGTTCCCGCAGGAGGACGTCATGCCCTACGGCAACTACTGGATCGCCGAATGCCTCTTTCGCGAGATGACCGACGACTGGTCGGTCCTCGCGCTCAGTTCCAGCACCTGAAGGAAATGCCGCCATGAATTTCTCGCCCAAGGGGATCTATACGGCGATCGTCACGCCCTTCACCGCGATCGACGAATTCGACGAGGCCACGTTCCGCAAGCTCGTCGATTTCCAGATCGCATCGGGTGCGGCCGGGCTGCTCGTCATCGGCGGCAGCGGCGAGTTCGTCAGCCTGACGCCGTCCGAAAGGCAGCGCATCGTCGAGGTCGCGGTCGACCAGGTGGCGCATCGCGTTCCCGTCATAGTCGGCGCGCTCGCCCCCGGAACCCGCGAAGTTCAGGAAACGGTGCGCCATGCCGCGAAGGCCGGGGCCGATGCAGCACTCGTCCTGCCGTCCTATTACATCAAGGCGAGCGCTGCCGGCGTGCACGAGCATTTCGCGCGGGTCGCCGATGCCGCCTCGATCCCCATCGTCGCCTACAACAACGCGGGCCGGACCGGCATCACGCTCGACATCTCGATCCTCGAGAAGCTCGCCGGGATTCCCTCGATCGTCGCGCTGAAGGAGTGCGAGCGCGATCTCGCCATCGTCGCCGCCAAGATCGCGGCGGTCGGGACGCGGATCGCGATCATGTCGGGCGACGACGATCTCGGCTTCCCGACCTTCCTGCTGGGAAGCCCCGGCGGCATCTTCATGTCCGCCAACCTGATTCCGGCGTTCCACCGCAAGCTCTTCGACGCGACGATGGCAGGCAATCTCGCCGTCGCCCGCCGGGCGCACTATGCGTTGCTGCCGCTGATCGACGCGCTCTATACGGCAAACCATCCCGGCCCGTTGAAGGATGCGATGAACCTTATCGGCCATCCCGTCGGCACGGCGCGCGCACCGCTGCAGCGGGCGAGTGTCGAAAACCTGAAGCGTGCGGAAACCGCGTTGAAGGCGCTTTCGGCCGTGCGCTTCGAATAGTATGGTTGATTTTTTCCTATTCTAGCCTATATTGCCCATCATGCTTGGAGGCATGAAGGCAACTGGCTGGACGGCATTTGTTGACGGAGAAATCCCGTCAACTCGTCAACAAAACACCGAAATATCCCTTGTTTTTCAATATGACGGGAAAGTTTCGTCAACACCCGTCAACGAACCGTCAAGCAAACTTTGCGGCAGCGATTCAGCGCTTCGCGCGCTTGAACTGCTTGGCGAGGGTCAGGCCCTGGCGCTGGTAATTGGAACCAATACCCATTCCGTAAATCCTGTCGGGCACCGCCGTCAGGCGCTCGAACGCGAAGCGGCCGACGACCTGTCCGTGCTCCAGCAGGAACGGCACGTCGTGCGAGCGCACCTCGAGCACGGCGCGCGTTCCCTGGATATCGTTCGCCCCGTAGCCGAAGCCGGGATCGAAGAAGCCGGCATAGTGGATGCGGAACTCGCCGACCGACGTGTCGTAGGGGACCATCTCGGCCGCGTAGGCGTGGGGTACACGAATCTTCTCGCGGCTGACGAGGATGTAGAAATCGTCGGGGTTGAGCACGAGCGAACGCAGCTTGTTGCGCTTGAGCGGCTCCCAGAATTCCGCCGGGTCGTAATGGCCGATCTTCGAGAGATCGACGAGCGGCGTGTTGTGGCGCGCGCGATAGCCGATCGTGTCGCTGTCCGGCCCTTCGAGATCGATCGAGATCCACAGGCCCTGGCCGATCTGCGCGCGCTCGCGGTTCTCGTCGGGCGCGAAGACCAGGTGCAGGCGCTTGTCGAGGGCAGCCAGCGCCTTGTCCGAGAAGCTGGGTGCGCCGCGGCGCAGGCGCAGCTGGTTCAGCGTCTGGCCCGTGCGCGCGAGGATCGAGAAGGTGCGGGGGCTCACCTCCAGATAGAGCGGGCCTTCGTAGCCGGCCGGGACCTTCTCGAATTCGCGTGCGCCGTCGCACAGCAGGCGCGTGAAGATGTCGAGCCGGCCCGTCGTGCTCTTCGGGTTGGCCGTGCCCGCGATGTCGGCGGGCAGCTTCAGGCGTTCGAGCAGCGGGATGATGTAGACGCAGCCGCGTTCGAGGACCGCACCCTTGCGCAGGTCGACGCTGTGCATCTTCAGCCGGTCGAGCTTGCTGGCCACGCTGTTGCCCGCACCCGGCATGAAGCCGGCGGCCACGCGATAGGCGTGCGTGCCCAGGCGCAGGTCGATGCTGGCGGGCTGGATCTGGTCGTCGCGGACGTCGGCATCGGCCGCGATGCGGCCTTGCGCGACATAGGCGCGGTAGATCTGGGACGGCAGGATGCCGGCGGGGGAGGACGGGCGCGACTTGCTCAAACCGAAGAAATCCCGGAATTCGCGCCGGGCGGGAATCGCCGGTCGCGGGCGGGACAAGCTAGTTCAACGCGGTTTGTGCGTCGAGGCCGTCAAGACGGGAGCGCCGGAGCGCTCCCGCCGGAAATTCAGGCGGCGACCGAGGCGTTCTGCGGAATGATCGCGCTGCCCGGACGGATGCTGTTGCGCGGACGCAACGTGCGGCGCGGCAGGGCCGGGCCGCGCACCGCGAGCAGCTCGCGCTTGGCGTTCTCCAGCACCGAGTGGATGCGGGCGTCCTCGCGATCGATCACGTCCATCGCGGTCAGCTTGTTGTCGATCAGATCGAGAAGGGTGTCGATGACGGGGCGGGAAAGGGAAGACATGGGTCCTGGCTCCTCTGGGTCCGTAAATCCGACTAAATGCGCCGAATTCGGCTTCTGGTCCTTTGTTACGGGCGACCTTTCTCAGGCCGCGTGCATATAGATTTGCGCCCTATTGGTTAACAATCCATAAAACTTGGGAAAATTTTTGAAATACTTGAATCGGCATTTTAGGCGTGTTGCTGGCAAAGCACAGATCGGCCCCGAAGCCGCACGGGATAAATCGTGCCCGGACAGGCGCTTCGCGTTGACACCGGGGGCGGGCCCCCGTAGAAGCCAAACCAGCATATGCCGTGTGATTTACCCACTCCCGGCGGAGGGGTGGCCGAGTGGCTGAAGGCGGCAGTTTGCTAAACTGTTATGCGGGGAAACCTGCATCGTGGGTTCGAATCCCATCCCCTCCGCCATCTTTGCTTTCAAAGCCGGAGCCCGATTTCCCGTGATCCTGATCGGACAATACGATTCGCCCTTCGTCCGGCGCGTCGGCATCGCGCTGACGCTCTACGACATCCCGTTCGAGCACCGGACCTGGTCCGCCTTCAAGGATGCCGACCGGCTGCGCGCGCTGAACCCGCTGTGCCGCGTGCCCACGCTGGTGCTGGACGACGGCGACGTGCTCACGGAAAGCCACGCGATGCTCGACCATCTCGACAGCCGCGTGCCGGCGGCGCAGGCCCTGTTCCCGATGCGCGAGCCCGAACGGCACCGCGCCCTTTCGGTGGCCACGCTCGCGACCGGGCTCGGCGACAAGGCGGTCGGGCTTTTCTACGAGTACCGCATGCACGCCGAAGTCTCGAAGATGTGGGCGGACCGCTGCCGCACGCAGATCGTCGCCGCACTCGCGGCACTCGAAGCCGACCGCGCGAAGCGGTCCGGCGAGTACTGGTTCGGTGCGCGCATCGGGCACGCGGACATCGCGGTCGCGTGCGTGCTGCGCTTCGTCGGCGAGGCGCATCCCGGCGCCTTCGCGCTCGAGACCTATCCGGCCCTTGCGGCGCACGCCGCACGCCTCGAAGCGCTGCCCGTCTTCCGCCAGATCGCGCAGACCTTCATCCCGCCGTCCTGACTGCTTCTTACGGTTGTATGTTTGCGTAGCGGCACGATTTCGGTCATGCATCTTGGATGCAGATCTCGACGGCAGATTCGGCGATCGACGTTCCGCCGCTCCAGGCGATCCGGGCGCGCCGGCAGCGGCAGGGCGACTGCGCCGTCGCCGGCACGTCGCTGCAGATCGTCGGCGAATCCCTGCGGCGCGCGCTCGACATCCAGCCCGGCGAACGCGTCCTCGAAGTCGCTACCGATGACGTAAACAGGCTTTACGACGACGCCGGCTTCGACGCCGTCGTGTCGACCTTCGGCATCATGTTCGCGCCCGACCGGGATCGCGCGGCGGCGGAACTGCTGCGCGTCTGCCGCCCAGGCGGCCGCATCGGCCTCGCCTGCTGGACGCCGGACGGCTTCATCGGCCGGCTGATCGGGATCATCGCGAGGCACGTGGCGTTGCCGGCAGGTGTCGCGAAGGCATCGCTGTGGGGAGACGAGGCCGAACTTCGCCGGATGTTCGCAGGCGCCGCCGTCGATGGTGCGTTGCGTCATTTCGCGTTCCGGTACCGGTCGGCGACGCACTGGATCGACCTGTTCCGCGGCGCCGACGGGCCTGTCCTGCGGGCATTGGACACACTCGACACCGCCGAGCAGGCCGCCCTCGGCGCCGACATCCTGGCGCTTATCGACCGGTTCAACGTGGCGGGATATCCCTCCGTCGTCGTCCCGGCCGAGTATTTCGAGGCCGTGATCGTCAGGCGCTAGCCTGCACCGGCGGTTCGGGACATGATGCATGGTATTGCCATGCCAGTCCTGATCCTCGCCGACAACGCGCCACCGCCGCCGACGGCCGATCCGAGGCTGCATGCATTGCACGCCTACTGGACCGGCATCCGCGGCGATCGCCGTTTCCCGTCGCGCTCGGACTTCGACCCGATCGACATTCCCGCACTGCTGCCGTTCGTGTCGCTGGTCGAGATCCGGGCCGGCACGCCGCGGTTCGTCTATCGCGTGATGGGAACCAAGCTCGCCGAACTTCTCCGGCGCGATGTGACGGGCCTTGCCGTCGGGACGGGCGTCAAGCCGGAGGAACTCGAATCGGTTCTGGCCCGCTACCACCGCGTCGCCGACGACGGTGTCGCGATCTACCATCGCGACCGGCTGCAGGAAGAGGCGAACGACTATACGGCGATCGACCGGCTGATGCTGCCGATGGGCGATCGCGACGACAAGGTCGAGCTGATCCTCAGCATCGTCGTCCGTGCCGACAAGGACATCAGCGAGCGGTATCCTCGAGACGGTGCCAGACCGCGTAAAGCATGACGCCGGCCGCGACCGAGAGGTTCAGCGAGTCCGCGCGACCGCGCATCGGGAGCTTCACGAGCTGCCCGCACGCGGCGCGGATCTCGGGACCGAGGCCGCTCTGCTCGGTGCCGTTGACGATCATGGCGGGAGACTTGTACGCGACCGTCCGGTAATCGGTCTCGGTCTGGAGCGCCGTTCCCACGCAGGTCCCCGGCCAACGGCGCAGGAATTCGACGGCCTCGTCGGTTTCGGCCGCGAAGAGCGGAACCGCGAAGATCGACCCCATCGTCGCGCGGACCGCTTCGGGGCTGAACGGGTCGCACGTGGTGCCGATCAGGATCACGCCGCCGGCACCGACCGCATCGGCCGTGCGCACGCACGTACCCAGATTGCCCGGGTCCTTTACGCCTTCGAGTGCGAGCCAGATCGGCGCCTTCGACGGATCGAGTGCGGACAGCTTCAGCAGGCGCTGCCTGAAGACGCCGATCACGCTCTGCGGGTTGTCGCGCTGCGAGATCTTCTCGAGCACGCTCGGCGAGACTTCGAGGAGCAGGGCGCCCGCGTCGCCCGCGGCCTTGCGCACGCCGGCAACCGCCGGCTGGTCGCGCTGGTCGGCGCGGTAGGCGAGCATCTCCGGCACGACGCCGTGGTCGAGCGCCTCGCGCACGGTGCGCGCACCTTCGGCGACGAACAGGCCGGTTTCGGCGCGCGCCTTGCGCATGTGCAGCGCGCGGATGTCCTTGATCAGCGGATTCGTCGGGCTGGCGATTTCCCGCACGCGGTCGCCCGTCATGGTGCCGCTCCCGGGCCCGACCAGCGCACATAGAGCGATGTCGACAGGTGGCGCGTCTCGCCGCGCTGCGCCACGACGAGTTCGCCCGCCTCGAAGCTGCCGTCGCGCGATCCCAGCGCGTCGCGCGACGTTTCCAGCAGCGACAGCGCCGACATCCGGATCGCATAGGCGGTCAGCATCAGGAACGACGGCCCGTCGGCAAGCAGCCGCGCGCAGTCCGCGAGCATCGGCTGCAGGCCTTCCTCGATGCGCCACGTCTCGTTCGCCGGGCCCCGGCCGAACTTGGGCGGGTCGAGCAGGATGCCCTGATAGCGGTTGCCGCGCCGGACCTCGCGCGCGACGAACTTCGTCGCGTCGTCGCAGATCCAGCGGATCGGCGCCTGCGTCAGGTTCGACGCCGCCTGATTCTCCTTCGCCCACGCGATCGCCTTCTTCGACGCGTCGACATGGGTGACCTCGTAGCCGGCCGCGGCCGCGACGAGGCTGGCCGCACCGGTGTAGGCGAAGAGATTGAGGAGCTTCGGCCGCTCGCCGCCGGCATTGCCGGCGCGCGCCGCCATCCAGTCCCAGTGCGGTGCCTGCTCGGGAAACAATCCGACATGCCGGAACGCGGTGAAGCGGCACGACAGGACGGCATCGCGATAGCGCACCGGCCATTCGGGCGGCAGCGGCTTGGGGAAGCGCCAGCGCCCCCACGTGTCTTCGTCTTCACCGCCCTTGGCGTCGCCGGGCTTGGAATCGAAATACGCGTCGGCCCGTTCCCATGCGTCGGCCGGTCCCGAGGGCGACCACAGCGCCTGTGGCTCCGGCCGCACGAGCGTCAGCTTGCCGAAGCGTTCGAGCTTGCGCCCGTCGCCTGAATCGAGAAGCGCGTAATCGTCCCAACCCGGTGTCGTCAGAATCTTCAGCTGCGGTGCCAATTCGTCCGTCCCATCTGCGCGTCGCGCGACCCTACCAGCGCGCTTATAGATCCCCAAGGCGGAAGGCGAAACTCAACACTTTCGGCGACGCCATCGGCGGCGCATCCGGCTGGCGCCTGAAGGGCTGCGCCTGCCGCATCGCGCCGAGAAAGCTTTCGAGCGCCGTGCGCTGGTCGCGCATTTCCGGCCGCTGCACTTCGGCATAGTTCGCGATCATCTTTTCCGGCGCCCACGGATCCTGCAATCCGAACGGCGAACCGAGCGTGCCGTCCGGATTGAGCTGGAAGTTGCCCGAGATCACGATGTCCTTGAAGCGCGGCGCGCGGTAGTCGATCAGCCACACCCTGAACACCTGCGCGAGCAGGTGGTCCACTTCGCTCTGGCTCAGCTTCTCGCCGGACGGGCCGGCGGGCTCCGCCGGGCGCGACCGGCCTGCCGCAAGTCCCGTCTGCGGCGCATTCGGCGCAAGAAGGCCGTCGCGGCTCTCCGGCATGCGTTGCGGGGTTGGCGCTGCAGGCGGAGCCGCCGGACGAGCAGCGGGCGGTACCGGGCGCGGCGCGCTCGACTGCGGCGCGCTCGCGGCCGTCTCGCGCTGGATCATTGGCGGCGGAACGGGAGCGGGCGGAGCTGCCGCCGGCGCCGGTGGTGGTGGTGGTGGCGGAGGCGGCGGCGGAGCCGGAGGTGCAGGAGGAGGGGGCGGTGGTGGAGGAGGCGGCTCGCGCACCGGTTCGGGCGGCGGCGCGATCTGCACAAGTTCGATCGGGACATAGGTTTCGGCTTCGGGCAAAGCGCGCGGCTCGAGCCGGATCCAGATCAGCCCGACCAATCCGTGAAGCAGCAGCGACAGGAGCAGACCGACGATGACCGGCCAGCGCATGCGAAGTGCATCGTCGGAAATCCTGAACGTCTCGTGCGTTCCTTCCGGCGGGACGGCAACCGTCATGCGGCCGGCTCGACTTCGCCGCGCGGCCCATCCTTCCATCCGCAGAGGCGCATCTGCACCTTCATGTGCTCCGGAACTTCCGCGACAGCCTTGATCGGCGTACGCCGCGGATAGAGCGGCACGCGGATCTCGCGCGCGTGCAGGTGGAGCGTATAGCGCGCGGCGCGCGTCGACGTGCCGCCATAGACCGGGTCGCCGAGGATCGGGCAGCCGATCGCCGCGAGGTGGACGCGAAGCTGGTGCGTGCGCCCGGTCTTCGGTTCGAGCGACAGCCACGAAAGACCGTCGCCGGAACCGATCCGCTTGTACGCTGTCTGCGAGGGCTGGCCCTGCGGATCGACGCGCATGTTCCAGCCGGTCTTGCGGTTCTGCTTGGAAAGCGGCAGGTCGATGACGCCCTCGTCCTGCGGCGGCTTCCCGACGACGACGGCCCAGTAGACCTTCCGGACCTGACCGGCCGAGAACAGGCGCCCCAGCTTCGACAGCGCCTTGCGGTTGCGCCCCAGCACCAGGCAGCCGCTCGTGTCGCGGTCGAGCCGGTGGGCGAGATCGGGCGGCTGGGCGTTGCCGAACTGGAGCCCGCCCAGGAAGTCGCGCAGGTTCTCGCCGCCGCTCGGCCCCGCATGGACTGCGAGACCGGCCGGCTTGTCGAGGATCAGCATCAGCCCGTCGCGGTAGAGCAGGCGGGATTCGAGTTCCTGAGGCGTCATGGCCGGCAAGCTACACTCTTCGCTGGCGATATGCGAAGGGCTCGCTAAGGTATTCATCCCGTTGCCGGAGACCGGATTCCGATGGGCAGTACGGCCCAGAACGACCTCAAGGGCACCCTCTACATCGTCTGCGGCGCTGTCTGCTTCGGCGTCTGCGGCGGGCTGATCAAGCACCTGACCGGCGACATGTCGGCCGGAATGGTGGGATTCCTGCGGCACGTGTTCGCGCTGCCCTTCTTCCTGCCGATGATCTGGCGCAAGGGGTGGGGGGCGGTCGCGACGAAGCGGCCGCTGGGTCATTTCCTGCGCGGGGCGACCGGCTTCGGCAGCTTCATGCTGTTCGTCGTGGCGCTCACGCACATGCGCATCGGCGACGCATTCGCGCTTTCCTACACCACGCCCTTCTGGTCGTTCCTGATCGCCGTCCTGGTGTTCGGCGAGCGGCTGGGCATGGCGCGGGTGGTCGCGACGGCCGTGGGTTTCGCGGGCGTGCTGATGCTGGTGAAGCCAACCGGCGACTTCAACGCCTACGCGATCGTCGCGCTTGCCAGCGCCGCATTCACATCGGCCGCGATGATGATGGTCAAGCAGCTCTCGGCCACCGAACCGCCGGACCGGATCGCGTTCTGGTTCATCCTGGTCGGTGTGCCGCTCGGCGCACCGCTCGCCGCGTTCGACTGGACGCCACCGGGCATCGATGCGCTCGCACCGCTCGTCCTGCTGGGGGCGCTAACCTGGCTCGGGCAGAGGTGCCTGTCGCGCGGCTATTCGCTGGGCCAATTCTCGAAGATGGCGCCGCTGGTCTATGTCCAGGTGGCGGTCGCCACGGCGATCGGAATCTTCGCGTTCGGCGAGGTGCCGGACCTGATGGCTGCGGCCGGCATGGTCCTGATCGCGGCCGGAGCCATCGCCGTCGTCCGGCCGGCCCGATAGCTCACTTCCAGACGACTTCCTTGACCGTCTTCTTCTTCGGCTCCGCGGCCGGAGCCGGCGCCTTCGCCGCGATCGCGGCGGCGGCCGACTTCGTGCCGCCGAGCCGGTTCAGGATCGACGACATCGTCATGCTGTTCTTCTGCTTGATCGCCACGCCCTCGGCGGTCTCCGCCACCCGCTTGCGCTGGTAGACGGGCAGGGCGTCGAAGGTGCGCCGCGCGCGGTCGATATTGATGGTCGTCGGGCGCTCGGCCGCCAGCTTCACGAACTGGTGAATCTTCGAATGTTCGCCAAGAATCTGCCCCACCGACGACGCCAGAATCTGGAGCGCCGCCTTGTCGACCTGTTCCTTGGCTTCTTCCGAGTCCATAGGTGGTGACTTTAGCGTGATTTCGCGCACAACATCAATGAACTGACTTCGATTCCGCTTCGGGCGGTCACATCACCGGGAGTTCGAAAATGCTGACGATCGCGCTGCTCGTGGTTTCGAACGTGTTCATGACGTTCGCCTGGTACGGCCATCTCAAGTATCCGCACTGGCCGCTCTGGCAGGCGGTGCTCGTCAGCTGGGGGATCGCCTTCATCGAGTACTGCCTTGCCGTGCCCGCGAACCGGTACGGCTACGGCACGTTCACAGGCGTCCAGCTCAAGACGATCCAGGAGATCGTGACGCTCGCGGTGTTCGCCGTGTTCGCGATCGTCTGGCTCGGCGAGGGGCTCAAATGGAACCATCTGGCGGCCTTCGCGTGCCTGGTCGGGGCCGCGTTTTTCATATTCTGGGAGTAGAAAAGAAAAGCCGGCTTGCAAAGACCCTGAGGGTTCTGCAAGCCGGCGGACCAGGCCAAGGGACCAGCTCGACCAAGGAAGTTTTCAACATGGAGGCCGGTAAGTGGACCGGCTGAACATCGTGAGGGTATTTAAAACTAATTTTAGGCAAATGTCAAAGTGATTTTATGAGAATTTATATTAAGCACGAAATCATACTATATTTTGTTTAATATCAATATATTGATATGCATTCTTAAACATCAATCGATTTGCCGAAGCTTCGGAATCTCAGCTAGGTTTAAGCATGAACCCGCGAATTCCCGCTTCGATCCTCGTGCTGCTGGCGCTTGCCGGACCGGCATCGGCACAAACCGGGCGGCCGCCGGCGTCGTACACCGACTGCGATGCGCTTTACGCGCGCGAACTCAAGAAGGCGGCGGCCCAGACCGGCAAGAACCTGCGGGAAACGCAGCGTCTGGCCGGCCTGCAGCGCCTGCGCTGCGATCGTGCCGTCGAGCGCAAACAGATCATGGATCGCGCGAAGGGCGCCAACCGGCCCGGCGGCCGCTGAACCGGCGCGTCAGTCCGGCTTGTCGTCGAAACGCAGCAGGCGCGGCGCGCGTTCGATGACGACTTCGAGTATCTGCTCGGCCGCGATCAGGTCGGCCTGCGTGCGCTCGTTGAGCCGGTTCACGTAGCGGTCGCTCTCGATCCGCTCCTTCGCGTGATAGAGGCTGCGCAGCTCCGACTTGAACACGTCGCGCGCGCCCAGCGGGAGTTCCTTCTTTTCCGCAAGGATGCGCAGGAAATGCAGGCTCGCCGTGACGATCGACGACAGCATGAACGCCGTCAGTTCGTCGAACTTCTCGGCAAGCGCCAGAGCCTTCTCGTCGCGAAGCCGCTTCAGCTTGTACTCGATGACGATCGCAAGCGTGTCGAAATCGTCGACGACCTCGCGAAACCCGACATAGGCCTTGAACTTGTCGTCGTTGGCCTCGTTCGCCGCCTGCTGGGCCGCCAGGATCACCCGCGTGGCACCGCGCTCCAATGCCACGAGCATCTCGCGGACCTTGGCGATGACGAGTTCGTTCTCCCGGTCCAATTGGCTGCTGGACAGCATTACGCGGCTCCGCCGATTTCCAGCTGCAGCAGGCTCGGCGCGCGCTCGATGATGACGCCGAGGATCTCCTCGGCCGTCTCGATGTCCTTGGCGGCGCGCGACGATATCTTGGTCCTGTAGCGGTCCAGTTCCAGCAGCTGCTTGACCCTGTAGAGGCTGCGCAGTTCGGAAAGGAAGATGTCCTTCGAACCCAGCGGCAGCTCGTTGCGATTCGCAAGGATACGCAGGAAATGGAGGCTCGTCTGCAATGTCGCGGAAAGCATGAACAGCGTCAGCTCCTCGAACTGCGATTCGAGCGCCTTGTCGCGCCCACCCTTCAGGTTCTTCAGGCGGTACTCGATGACGATCGCGAGCGTGTCGAAGTCGTCGCAATAGCCGCGGAACTTCGCGTAGATGCCGAACTCTTCCTGCGCGATGGCGCCGGAAACCTCCTTGGCCGCCGAAATCACGTGATCGGCATGGCCTTCGAGGGCGGAGAGGAGATGCTCGACCTCGCGCCGCGTGTGTTGGGTGGCAGGTCTCACGGGGGGATCCGGCTTGGAAGTAGGACGCGCAGGATGGACCAGCCGGAGCCGTCAGCGCAACGCTTTCGGCCGCGCGCAGGTCCCGCTAGTCTGTCGCCATGCCAAGAGCAAGAGCCGGCGATTTCGGCGCAAAGCAGCAGTTGATCCGCGACCGGGCGGCCGAACTCTTCGCGTCCCGCGGCTTCGCCGCGACGTCGACGGCCGACGTGGCGCAGGCCTGTGGGATATCGAAGGGCCTGATCTGGCACTATTTCGAATCGAAAGAGGCCATCCTTTTCGACCTGCTGCACGCGCATGTCGACGCGCTCGACGCGGCGGCGGCGGCGGCACTCGCCGAATCGGCCGATCCGCGCGCCCAGTTGAAGGCCTTCCTGCGCGCACATCTGCGGCTCTACGCCAACGCGCGCGCCCGTCACGTGCTTCTGGTCAGCGCGCTGGAGAGCCTGGCGCCGCGCCAGCGCGGCATCATCGTCGCCAAGCAGCGGCGTCTGGTCGAGACGGCGGCGGGCCTGCTGGCACGCGTCGCACCGGCACTGAAGGGGAATCCGGCACTGCGCTGGCCGGCGGCGATGGGCCTCTACGGCTTCATCAACTGGACATATACGTGGTTCGACCCGGACGGGCCGACCACGCCCGAAGCCTTCGCCGATTTCGCCTGCACGACATTCCTGTCGGGCATCGAGACCGCCGCGAAGGCCCCGGCGTAGCGGTCAGACGCCCGACGGCAGCTTGCGCAGTTCGGCCGGCGGCAGGAACGCGTTCGTGTAGATCAGGTCGTTCGACGGGACCTGCGCGATGCTGAACGTCTCGCACAGCGCCACGATGTTCTTGGTCAGGCGCGCGGCGTCGACATGCCCGATGCCGTTGGCGCGCGTCGTCGGCGTGGCGATCGACTGCTCGAGCACCATCTGGTAGCGCGGCAGTTCGACCTCGATCGTGTTGAGCGGCTGGCGGCGGACCGCCGCCTGGATCGAGGCGCGGGGGTCGGCCATCATCGCCTGCATCGAGCGCGCGGTCGCGCGCGCGAAGCCGCGGGCGATTTCGGGGCTCTTCTCGAGGAAGTCCTTGCGCGCGAAGATCGTCGAGCCGAACAGGTCGATGCCGGCACTGGCGTAGGAGATCCACCCGATCTGGTCGAGAGGCACGCCCGCGCGGACCATGTTCAGCGCCACCGACGACACGAAGCCGGTCGCACCCTGTGCCTCGCCGCGCACGACGAGCGTCTCGCGCAGCGGGAAGTCGATATGGCGCAGCGTGACCTTCGACGGGTCGATCCCGGCCGCGCGCGCGAAGAGCGGGAACATCTGGCGGCCTGCGTCGGGCTCGGGAGCCGCGAGCACCTTGCCCTCGATGTCCTTGGCCGACTTGATGACGCCCTTCTTGAAGACGATGCCGTGCTGGAGGAGATCCCACAGCACGAAGAACGACGTCACGGCGGTCGCCGGATTGGTCGCCGTGAAGCGCGCGAGCGTGCCGAAATCGCCGAAGCCGATATCGTAGGTGCCCTGCGCCACGCGCGTGACCGCCTGGCCGGAACCGGCACCGCCGTCGACCTGCACGTCGAGCCCTTCGTCGGAGAAGAAGCCCTTTTCCACGCCGTAGAGGAAGTTCGACTGCGGCCCCCAGAAATCGACGTCCAGCGTGAACTTCACGCGGGTCTTGGCCTGGGCGAGGGCCGGGGCGGCGAGCGCGCCGGCAGCGGCAACACCGGCAAGGCCGAGGCCGAAGGTGCGGCGGGAGAACGGTCGGGTCATGGCAGAAACGCCTTTCATCGGAGGAACAAGGACGCAAGGCGCGTCCGCGAACCCCCAACTTGCAAGCGCAGGGCCAGCCTTCCTGCCTAAACTGCCGCCTTTACGGGCGCTCGGCTGCCGAAAATCCCGGCATCACCCGCCGAGGACTTGGGCAAACTGGGCCGGGTCGACATTGCCGCCCGAGGCAACCGCGACGACCGTCCTGCCCTTGATCGGGTACTTGCCGCTGAGAACGCTGGCGATCGCCACGGCACCACCCGGTTCCAGCACGAGCTTCAATTCCAGAAAGGCCGTCGCCATGGCCGCGCGCGCCTCGTCGTCGCTGACGGCGAGCCCGCCCTTCAGAAGGCGGCTGTTGAGCGCGAAGGTCATCTCCCCGGGCGTGGCCGCGAGCAGCGCGTCGCAGATCGAGCGCGCCTTCGGGTCGTTCGACTCGCGCCTGCCGCTTTCGAGGCTGCGCTTCGTGTCGTCGAAATCCTTCGGCTCGGCGGAATAGACCGGCACGCCGGGCATGGCCTGCGACAGCGCCAGCGCCGTGCCCGACACGAGCCCGCCGCCGCCGCAGCACACGATGACCGCGTCGGGCTTGATGCCCAGCGCGCCGCACTGCTCGGCGATCTCCAGCCCGATCGTGCCCTGGCCGGCGATGATGTCCGGATCGTCATAGGGCCGCACGAGCGTGGCGCCATGCTTGGCCTGCAGCTCCAGCCCCATCGCCTCGCGATCCTCGGTGTAGCGGTCGTACGGCACGACCGTGGCGCCGTACTCCTTCGTGCGCGCGATTTTGATCGCGGGCGCGTCCTTCGGCATGATGATCCACGCCGGAATGCCGAGCATCTTCGCCGCCGCCGCCACGCCCTGCGCATGGTTGCCCGACGAATAGGCCACCACGCCGTTCGCGCGCGCGGCCTGCGGAATCTGGCTCAGCTTGTTGTAGGCGCCGCGGAACTTGAACGAACCCGTGCGCTGGAGCGGCTCGGCCTTGACCAGCAGGCGGCCGCCGAGCTTCTCGTCCAGTGCGGGCGAGCCAAGCAGGGGCGTGCGCACCGCATGGCCCTCGATGCGGCGGGCCGCGGCGCGCACGTCCTCGAAGACCGGAAGTTCAGATTTCGTTGCGACGGAAGAAGTCATCGATGGCCTCGACACTGGCGGGTTCTTCGAGCGACGGCGTATGCCCCACGCCGGGCAGCTCGATCTGCGCCAGGTCGGGTTTTGTCCGCTTCATGCGGGCGAAAGTCTCGGGCGAAAGCACGTCGGAGGCACCCCCGCGGACGGCGAGGATAGGCAGGTGCGCCACCGATTGCCAGAGCGCCCAGAGATCCAGATCGGGATCGACGCCGCGGCGCACGGCCTTATGCAGGTCGACATCCCAGTCGAAATGGAGAAGCCCGTCCGCGCCTTCGCGATAGGTGTTCTTCGCGACGCGGATCCAGCCGGCCTCGTCGGCGACCGACAGGTTCGGCAGGAGCTTGCGCAGATGCAGCGCCGCGGTCGGCCAGTCCGGCTGCGGGCGGTCGATCGCAATGTAATCCAGGATGCGCGACTGACCGTCGGCCGAGATGTCCGGGCCGACATCGTTGACGATCAGGCCGGCGATCGATGCCGGCATCGCGGCTCCCATCGCCATGCCGAGCAGCCCGCCCATCGACGTTCCGACGACGACGAAGCGATGCAGGCGCTCGATCGCCAGCAGGGCGCGCAGATCGTCGAAATAGAAGGACGGGTCGTAGGTCCGCCAGTCGGGTGCATGTTCCGACCGCCCGCGTCCGCGCAGGTCGGGACAGACGACGCGCCGCCCGCCTTCGCACAGGCGCGCCGCAACGGCCGTGAAGTCGCCGGAGTGGCGCGTGAGCCCCGGCAGGCAGAGGACGGGCAGGGCCGACGCGCGCGACGGCTCGTAGACCCGATAGAAAAGCTTCAGCCCGTCGCTGGACGTGTAGTGGCGCTCGAAGTTCAAGCGCGTTCCTCGGCCTTCGCCTGGTCCCACAGGGCGTCCATCTCAGCGAGGTCGGATTGCGCCGGCGTCTTGCCGCGTTCGGCCAGCAACGCCTCGATGCGCCCGAACCGGCGCTCGAACTTCGCGTTCGCGTGGCGCAATGCCGTCTCCGCGTCCACGCCGGCAAGCCGGCCAACATTGACGACGGCGAACAACAGGTCGCCGACCTCTTCCTCGATCGCGTCCTGGCGCGGGCTGCCGAGTTCGGCACCCAGCTCCTCGACCTCTTCGGCGACCTTCTCGAGTGCGACCCTCGCGTCGCCCCAGTCGAAACCCACGCGGCTCGCGCGCTTCTGCAGCTTCTGCGCGCGAAGAAGAGCGGGGAAGGCGACCGGGACGCCGTCGAGCACGCCGGCATCCGCGTCCTTGGCCTTGCGTTCGTGCGCCTTGAGCGTTTCCCACGCCTCGGTCTGCGCGTCGGAGTCCCTAATCTCGCGCGTGCCGAACACGTGCGGGTGCCGGCGGATCATCTTGTCGGCGAGATCCGCCGCGACCGCCTCGAAATCGAAATGGCCGGCTTCCTCGGCCATGCGGGCGTGGAAGACGACCTGGAACAGAAGGTCGCCGAGCTCCTCGCGCAGCGCGCCCATGTCGTTCTTCTCGATCGCGTCGGCGACCTCGTAGGCTTCCTCGATCGTATAGGGCGCGATCGTCGCGAAGTTCTGCTCGACGTCCCACGGGCAGCCTTCGGTCTTGTGGCGCAGGCGCGCCATCACGCCAAGCAGGCGGGCCATGGGCGAGGGTTCGGCGATTGTCGTCATGTTCGGCTCGGTCCGGCGGGCAGGGGGAAGGGGCGCTCGCCGCCAACCTAGGCAGGCGTCAGGCGCTTGTCGAGCCGGGCGGCAGGCGCTTGCGGTCGAACGCGGCGCCGTCGATCGCGGCGCCGCGCATGTCCGCCCGTTCGAGGCGCGCACCGGTGAAATCCGCCGCGCGAAGGTCGCTGTCGATGAAGGCGGCGTCGTTGAGATTGGCATGCGCGAAACGCGCGCCGCCGCAATAGGCGGCCGAGAACGACGCTTCGGCAGCTTCCGCACCGTAGAAATCCGCATTCTCCAGCACGGCAAGCTGGAAGTCCGAGCGCACCAGTTTCGTTCCGGCAAGGTTCGTTCCGCACAGATACGCACCCTTGAAGCTCGCACCCGTGAAATCGCCGTCCGACAGGTCGTAGCCGGACAGGTTGGTGCCGGCCAGCGACAGGCGCGCGTTGGGCGAATCGTTGGCGCGCACCCGGCGGCCGAGGACCGAGACGGCAGCCTGAATGTCGGTCGCCGGCGTCCGGTAGACCTTTTCGGGCGACGGTGCCTGATAGGCGCCGTCGACCAGCGCCGGGACGGGGGCCGGGCATCGCTCGCGCACGAAGGCCGCGAGGGTCTGGACGATCGGTCCCTGATCCTTGGGCCGTTCGCGGGCATGCCGTTCCAGCGTGTAGATGGCGCCGACCCGGATCTGGATCTGGTTGCCGCCCAGACCCGCGAACGCCGCGGCCATGACCTCGGCCGACTTGCCGAGCTCCGTCGCCTCGGCCGTCCGTTGCTGGGCCTCGACGAGCCGGCGCGCCGTCCAAGCCCGGTAGCCGAGGAACGGCGCCACGCCGGCCGCCGCCACGGCGACCAGCAGGTCGCGCACTTCGCCGGCATTGGCGAGCAGCCAGAACCACACGTAATCGAACTCGCTCTGCATCGGTCGGAACCGCGATGGCCGGAGACCCGGAGTCGGGCAATGGGGCCAGTGTACCAGAGGCGCTCAAGCTTGATCTAATTATCGCATAATCTATATTATCACAAATGAAATATCCGTTTTCGATCAAACTGGTTGCCCGGCTTTCAGACTGTCAATTCTCGATCTCCAGAACCATGCCGTCGAAGGCCGGTTCGACCGTCACCGGAAGCCGCGCGCGCCACGCGTCGTACTCGACGCGGTGGTTCATGTGCGTCAGCACAGCCCGGCGCGGCGCCACGCGGCCGATCCATTCCAGCGTCTGCTCGAGATGGCTGTGGGCCCAGTTGGGCGTCTCCTGCAGGCAGTCGACGACCCAGGTGTCCACCCCTGCCAGCGCGGCGAACGCCGCCTCGTCCAGGGTCTTCACGTCGGTCGAATACGCGAACCGGCCGAACCGCAGGCCGAGAGTCGGCATCCGGTCGCCGCCATGGAGCTGTCCGAAACCGACGATATCGATGTCGCCGATCCGGAACGGCCGGCCGGGCTCGACGGTCTGCGCCCGCAGGACCGGAACGACGAAATAGCCGCCCGGCAGGTCGTCGACGGTTCCGAACGCGTAGCCGAACCGGGTCTGCGCCTCGACCAGCGTCGCGGCGTCGGCATAGCAGTCGAGCGGCGCCAGTCTTGCGTGGTTGAGCGAGCGGAGCTCGTCGATGCCGTGCATGTGGTCGGCATGGGCATGGGTGAAGATCACGGCATCGAACTTCGTCTCGCCGAACGCCAGAAGCTGGGTGCGCAGGTCCGGGCTGGCATCGACTAGGATGCGTGTCGTGGCGCTCTCGACGACGATCGAGACCCGCAGGCGCTTGTTCTTCGGATTGACGGACCTGCAGACCGCGCAACTGCACCCGACCAGCGGCACGCCGCCGGACGAGCCCGAGCCGAGCACGGTGATCTTGAGCGTCATGCCGCGACGGCGCCGTCCGGCCGCCGGGCGCGTGCGAAAAGCCTGTAGAAGTTTTCGCTGGTCACGCGCCCCAGTTCGGCCAGCGGAACGCCCTTGAGATCGGCGACGAACTGCGCGGTGTGCAGCACGTAGCTCGGCTCGCAGGATTTCCCGCGCTTCGGGATGGGTGCCAGATACGGCGAATCCGTCTCGACAAGCAGGCGTTCGAGCGGAAGCTCGCGCACCGTAACGCGCAGGTCCTCGGCATTCTTGAACGTCACGATGCCGGAGATCGAGATGTAGTAGCCAAGCCCGATCGCCTTGCGCGCAAGCTCCAGCGACGACGTGAAGCAGTGCAGCACGCCGGTGACGCCGGGAAGCTCGCGGCTTGCCCATTCGAGAAGGTCGGCCGTGTCAGCGTCGGCGTCGCGCGTATGGATCACGAGCGGCAGGCCCGACGCCTTCGCCGCGCGCATGTGGGCGCGGAAATTCTCGATCTGCGGTTCGCGCGGGCTCTTTTCGTAGAAATAGTCGAGCCCGGTTTCGCCGAGCCCGACGACCTTCGGATGGTCGGCGAGTGCGAGCAGCGAGTCGACGGCCGCTTGCTCGTTCGCCGCCTCGTGCGGATGGATCCCGACCGTGCAGAACACGTTCGCGTTGGCTTCCGCGATCGCGCGCACGCCCGGGAACTTCGAAAGCTTCGTGCCGATGGCCAGCATCGTCTCGACGCCGGCCGTCCGCGCGCGCGCCAGCACGCCCGGGAAATCCCGCTGCAGTTCCGGAAAGTCGAGATGGCAGTGGCTGTCGACGAGCATGGCGATCAGGCCTTCGGGCCCTGCCCCTCTTCGACATAGCGCGGGAACAGGCCGCTCGGGGCCGGCACGTTCGTGCCCGGGACGAGCGAAGCGTCCCACGCCGCGAACTGCCGCCCGTCGGCCGGAACCGCGAGCAGGTCGAGGAGCCTTGCGATCACCGTCGGCATGAAGGGCTGCAGCAGCAACCCGACGCGGCGCAACGTTTCCATCAGCACGTAGAGCACCGTCGCCATGCGCGCCGGATCGGTCTTGCGCAGCGACCACGGCGCCTGGCCGTCGACATAGCGGTTCGCCTCGGCGACGACCGCGAAGATCGCCTCGAGCGCCTTGTGGAACGCCTGCTGGTCGAGTTCGGCGCGCGTGATGACGAGGAGCGCCTTGGCGGCATCAAGCATCGCGCGGTCGGCGTCGAGAAACTCGCCCGGCTGCGGAACGGCAGCGCCTGCGTTCTTCGCGACGAAAGACAGCACGCGCTGCGCGAGATTGCCAAGATCGTTGGCAAGGTCGGTGTTGATGCGCCGGACCATCGCCGCGCGGCTGAAATCGCCGTCCTGGCCGAACGAAACCTCGCGCAGCAGGAAGTACCGGACCTGATCGAGCCCGTACTGTTCGACGAGTTTGAGCGGGTCGATGACGTTGCCGACGGACTTCGAGATCTTCTGCCCTTCGTTCGTCCACCAGCCATGCGCGAAGACGCGCTTGGGGGTCGGCAGGCCGGCGGCTGCCAGCAGGGCCGGCCAGATGACCGCATGGAAGCGAAGGATGTCCTTGCCGACCATGTGAAGGTCGGCCGGCCAGAACTTGCGGAACTTGTCGCTCTCGATATCGGGATAGCCGGCCGCAGTGATGTAGTTCGTCAGCGCGTCGACCCACACATACATCACGTGCTTCTCGTCGCCCGGCACCTTGACGCCCCAGCCGAAGGTCGTGCGCGAGATCGACAGGTCGTGCATGCCCTGCTCGACGAAGCTACGAACCTCGTTGAGACGCGTCGCCGGGCCGACCGCATCCGGATTCGACTTGTAGAAGTCGAGCAGCCATTCGCCCCATTCGGACATGCGGAAAAAGTACGACTGCTCTTCGACCCACTCGACCTCGGCGCCGGAAGGCGCACGCTTCTTGCCGTCGGGGCCTGTCGTCAGTTCGGACTCGTCGTAATAGGCTTCGTCGCGCACGGCGTACCAGCCGTCGTACTTGCCCAGATAGATGTTGTCGTTGCCCTTGGGCGTCTTGCGCGCGGCCATCGCCTGCCAGATCGCCTGGCTGGCGCGGATGTGGCGCTGCTCCGTCGTGCGGATGAAATCGTCGTTCGAATAGCCCATCGTCGCGGCGAGCGCGCGGAAGTTCGCCGACACCTTGTCGGTGAAATCCTTGGGCGACATGCCGGCGGCGACGGCGGCCTTCTCGACCTTCTGGCCGTGCTCGTCGGTGCCGGTCAGGAAGAACACCTCGTGGCCGTCCAAGCGCTTGAAGCGCGCCAGCACGTCGCAGGCGAGCGTCGTGTAGGCGTGGCCGATATGCGGCACGTCGTTGACGTAGTAGATCGGGGTCGTGATGTAGTAGCTCTTCATCGTCCTCAAGCCTTCGGCGGGCGGTCGTTATGCGGCACCCGGCGGCGGTACGCAACTCCCGACGAACGATATGGGAACGGCCCGGCTTTGGCGAGGTTCTTGCTAGCCTTACCGGCATCAGGAACCGAACGAAAAGAGACCCATGACGACGCCCCCCGACAGTATCGCCGACTATGTCGACCGCGCGGCGGCGGCCGTCGGCCTGCCGATCGCCGCCGAGCACCGCCCGGGCGTGATCGTCAATTTCCAGCGCACGTCCGAGGTGGCGAAACTCGTCACGGAATTCGCGATCCCGGACGACATCGAGAGCGCGGCGATCTTCCGGCCATGACGCCCGTCGAAATGCCGGCAAGCGAGATCGCGCGGCGGGTGCGCGAAGGTTCCCTCTCCGCCCTCGCCGTTGCGCAAACGCATCTTTCCCAGATCGCGGCGCGCAACCCCACGCTCAACGCCTTCACCGACGTGACGCGCGAGCGCGCCCTCGCCAAGGCAAGCGACATCGACGCGCGTCGTGCGGCCGGCGGAACGCTCGGCCCTCTCGCCGGCGTGCCGTTCGCCGTCAAGAACCTGTTCGACGTCGCCGGCCTGCCCACGCGCGCCGGCTCGAAGATCAACCGCGACCTGCCGCCTGCCGCCGTCGACGGGCCGCTCGTCGCCCGGCTCGACGCGGCCGACGCCGTGCTTCTCGGCGCGCTCAACATGGGCGAGTACGCCTACGATTTCACGGGCGAGAACGCGCATGACGGCCCGTCGCGCAATCCGCACGACGTGGCGCGCATGTCCGGCGGATCGTCGGGCGGTTCGGGCAGTGCGGTCGCGGCCGGCATGGTGCCGCTCGCCCTCGGCTCGGACACCAACGGATCAATCCGCGTGCCTTCGTCGTTCTGCGGCCTGTTCGGCCTGAAGCCGACCTTCGGGCGCCTGACGCGCGCCGGCTCGTTCCCGTTCGTCGCGTCGTTCGATCATCTAGGCCCCTTCGCGCGCACGACCGCCGACCTCGCCCTCGCCTATGACGTCATGCAAGGCCCCGATGCGGCCGATCCGGCCTGCGCGCAGCGCGCGCCAGAGCCTTCCTTCCCGTCACTGGCGACGGGTATCGCCGGCCTGCGGATCGGTGCACTCGGCGGCTATTTCGCGCGCGGCGGCGACCCCGTCGTCTACGCCGCCCTCGACAAGGTCGCCAAGGCGCTGGGTGCACAGGCAGGCATGGAACTGCCCGAAGTGCACCGCGCGCGTGCCGCAGCCTTCGTCATCACGAACGTGGAAGGTGCACAACTCCATATCGACCGGCTGCGCAAGCGTGCGGCCGATTTCGATCCGGCGACACGCGACAGGCTGATCGCCGGAAACCTGCTGCCCGCGGCGTGGTACGCGCAGGCCCAGCGCTTCCGCACATGGTTCCAGCGCGAGACCGCGAAGGTCTTCGAGAAGTTCGACGTGCTGCTCGCACCGTCGACCCCCTGCAGCGCGCCGCTGATCGGCCAGCAGACCTTCGTGCTCGACGGCAAGGAAGTGCCGCTGCGCCCGAATATCGGCATCTACACGCAGCCGATCTCGTTCATCGGCCTGCCCGTTGCCGCCGTCCCCGTGCAGGGTGTTTCGCCCCTGCCCGTCGGCGTGCAGGTCATCGCGGCCCCCTGGCGCGAAGACGTCGCCCTTCGCGTCGCCCACGAACTCGAACGGACCGGCATCTGCGCCGCACCCGTCGCACGGTAGGAACATGCCCGAGATCAATATTCCGGAAGTCCACGCCGAAATGACCGAGGCGTTCCGGCGCTACGAGGTGGCGCTGACCACCAATGACGTCGCCGTGCTCGACGAGCTTTTCAAGGACGCGCCCTACACGGTGCGCTACGGGGCGACGGAAATTCTGTATGGGTACGCCGAAATCCAGGCTTTCCGCGCGTCGCGACCGGGCCAGGGTCTGCAACGCACGCTGGAACGCACGCTCATCACGACGTTCGGGCGCGATTTCGCGACGGCGTCCACACTCTTCCGCCGCTTGCCTGGCAAGATCGGCCGCCAGCAGCAAACATGGGTGCGCTTCGCCGAAGGCTGGCGCGTCGTCGCGGCGCAGGTCTCGATGATGGACGAGCCGAAAGCCTAGATCTCGCCGAGCAGCGCCAGCGAAGCCGCCAGGCGCGTGCGCGCCGCTTCGGCGTCGGCAAGCCGGATGCGCTGCTCCTCGACCGCTTCGGGATCGGCTTTCGCGACGAAATCCGCATTGGCGAGCTTGCGTCCGATCTTGTCGATGTCGCCGGCCAGCCGCGCGACTTCCTTCTCGATCCGCTTGCGCTCGGCTGCCGCATCGATGACGCCGGCCAGCGGCAAGACGAGCGTGGCGTCCGCGACGACGAATGTCGCCGCACCCTTGGTCGCCCCGCCCTGCTCGGTCGCGACCGTCTCGACGCGCGCGAGGGTCTTGATCAACCCTTCGTGACGAGCGATCCGGGCGCGCGCCACCGGCCCCGCCTCGCGATGAAGCAGCGTCGGGCGCGAAGCCTGGGGAACGTTCATCTCGGCACGCAGCGCGCGGATACCCGAGATCGCATCGACGACCCAGTTCATCTCTTCCTGTGCGGCCGCGTCGCCGAGCGTGTCCGGCAAAGCCGGCCAGGTTTCCGCGATCAGGCCCGTCGTCCCGTTCCGGTAACCGAGCGTGTCCCAGAGTTCCTCGGTCACGTAGGGCGACAGCGGATGCAGCAGCTTCAGGCACTGGCCGATGGCGAAGGCCGTCGTCGCGCGGACTTCGGCCTTTTCCGCTTCGTTGCCCTGCTGCAGCAGCGGCTTCGTGAATTCGAGATACCAGTCGCAGAACGTGCCCCAGACGAACCGGTAGATCGCGTCCGCCGCCTCGTTGAACTTGTAGGCCTCGATCGCGGCGGTCACGGCACCCGCGGTCTTCGCGAGTTCACCGAGCAGCCACTTGTCGACCGTCAGGACGACCTTGGCCGGATCGAACCCGGCGACGGGAACCGCCCCGTTCATGCGCGCATAGCGCGCCGCGTTCCACAGCTTGGTGATGAAGTTCCGGTAGCCCTCGACGCGCGCAGGCGCCAGCTTGATGTCGCGCCCCTGTGCGGCGAGTGCGCAGAGCGTGAATCGCAGCGCGTCCGTTCCGTACTTCTCGATGATGTCGAGCGGGTCGATGATGTTGCCCTTTGATTTCGACATCTTCTGCCCGCGCTCGTCGCGCACCAGCGCATGGATGTAGACGTGCTTGAAGGGCACGCGCTCGGCGAGCGCCTTGCCGGGATTGCCGAAATGGATGCCCATCATCATCATGCGGGCGACCCAGAAGAAGATGATGTCGAAGCCCGTGACGAGCACATCGCCCGGATAGTAGCGCTTCAGTTCGGGCGTGCCTTCGGGCCAGCCCAGCGTGGAGAACGGCCACAGTGCGGACGAGAACCACGTGTCGAGCACGTCGTTGTCCTGAACCAGCGTCACGTCCTTGCCGTATTTCGCCTTAGCCTGCGCCTGCGCCGCCGCTTCGTCGTGCGCGACGAAGGCATGGCCGTCGGGCCCGTACCAGGCCGGGATGCGATGCCCCCACCAGAGCTGGCGGCTGATGCACCACGGCTGGATGTTGCGCATCCATTCGTAATAGGTGTTTTCCCAATGCTTGGGCACGAATGTCGTATGGCCCTGTTCGACCGCCTCGATGGCGGGTTTGGCGAGCGTCGCCGCATCGCAGAACCACTGGTCGGTCAGCCACGGCTCCAGCGCCACGCCGGAACGGTCGCCGTGCGGAACCGTGTGCGTGTGCGGTTCGACCTTGTCGAGCAGCCCTTCGGCTTCCATGTCGGCGACGATCGCCTTGCGCGCGGCATAGCGTTCGAGCCCGCGATACTTCTCCGGCACGTCGCCGGTGACATGCGCGTCCTTGTCGAGCACGTTGATCATCGCGAGGCCGTGGCGCTTGCCGACCGCGAAATCGTTGAAGTCGTGCGCCGGCGTCATCTTGACGGCACCCGTCCCCTTCTCGGGGTCCGAGTATTCGTCCGCGACGATCGGGATCGCGCGGCCGACCAGCGGCAGGATCGCGCGCTTGCCGACAAGGTCCCTGAAGCGTTCGTCGTCGGGATGGACGGCGACACCGGTGTCCCCGAGCATCGTTTCGGGACGCGTCGTCGCGACGACGATGAAGCGGCCCGGCTCGCCCTCGATCGGATAGCGGAAGTGCCAGAGATTGCCCTTGATCTCGCGCTGCTCGACCTCAAGATCCGAGACTGCCGTCTGCAGCTTGGGATCCCAGTTCACGAGCCGCTTGTCTCGGTAGATCAGCCCTTGCGCATGCAGGTCGACGAAGACCTTGCGCACCGCCTTCGAGAGGCCCTCGTCCATCGTGAAGCGCTCGCGCGCCCAGTCGGGCGACGCGCCCAGCCGGCGCAGCTGGCGCGTGATCGTGCCGCCCGACTCAGCCTTCCACTTCCAGGCTTCCTCGAGGAACTTCTCGCGGCCGATAAGCGTCTTGTTCCCGCCTGTCGGCACGCCGCCGCGATCGAGGAATACGCCCTGCTCGGCGAGCCGGCGTTCGACCACCATCTGCGTCGCAATACCGGCATGGTCCGTGCCCGGCTGCCACAGCGCGTCGCGCCCGCGCATGCGCCAGTAGCGGATCAGAACGTCCTGTACCGTGAATGTCAGCGCATGTCCCATGTGCAGCGAGCCCGTGACGTTGGGCGGCGGCATCATGATCGTGTAGGGCTGTTTCGGGGAATCCGGATCGCAGGCGAAGACGCCCGCCCGCTCCCATTCGGCGTAGCGGCGCGCTTCGATGTCGGCGGGCGAATAGGTCTTGGCGAGACCGCCCGCAGCGGTCTCGTCGTTCGATGGCTGGGTCATGCGGATGTCTTAGACGGACGCGGGGCTGTCGCTCAATAGTCCTGCGACTCGCGGGTGATCCTGCGGATCTCGCGCTGGACCATCCGCTCGACGAGGTCGGGCAGATACTGGTCGAGCCAGGCCTTCAGGATCGGCCGCAATTCGGCACGGACCAGGTCCTCGATCGTGAGGTCCGAGTTGCCGAGCAGCAGGTTGCGCGGCACGCGCGCCTGCAGACCCTGCAGCGAGTCCGAAGCCTGCCGGGCCGTATCGTCCGACATGAGCCGGCGCGGCTCCTCGGCCATCACCGGCGGCGGCTTGTCCACCACGTTGGTGAGCTCAAGGACGTCGTCCATCTCCGGTTCCGGCATACGCGGACGCGGCGGTGGAGGCGGCGGCGGCGGCGGGGGTGGCGGCGGAGGCGGCGCCTCCATCATCATCGGCTCGGGTTCCGGCTCCGGTTCGGGCTCAGGCTCCGGCATGGGGGGCGGAGCTGCAGCAGCAGCCGGCGGGGGTGGCGGCGGCGGCGGAGGGGGCGGCGGCGGCGGAGGGGGTGGAGGCGGCGGCGGGGGTGCCGCGGCTTCAGCCGGGGCAGCCGGAGGCGCCTTACCCGCGTCTCCATCTTCCGAAATAATTCGACGGATGGAGGCGAGGATCTCCTCCATCGACGGTTCTTGTTGGTTCTTTGGGTCCGTCATCGTCGTGCTTTAACCATTCCAAGTCTAGAGCTTAGGCGACGAATCGCTGCCACGCCAGAGATATCCGCCGCGGCAGTTCCCCACCCTTCCCTACTTTCGCGGTGCCTCATCGGGTATGTCTGTACCCAACCAGCGGTTCCGCGTCGCCTCGAGATATGCCGTCGGATCGTAAAGTTCGACCTTGAGCGAAAGGTCCCGGGCCGTCAGTCGACCCGTGGCCGAAAGGAGCTGGAAGGCCGCCAGAACCTGGTCGCGCTGCGCCTGCACGAGGCTGACGCGGCTGTTGAGAAGTTCCTGTTCGGCGTTCAGCACGTCGAGAACGGTCCGCGAGCCGACCCGCGCTTCCTGCGAAACGCCTTCAAGGGCGATCTCGTTGGCGCGGATCTGCGCACCGAAGGACTGGATCTGCGCGCGCGCGGTGGTCAGCTGCTGCCAGGCGCGGTTCGCGTCGTCAACCACCTGGCGCTGCGACACGTCGATCTGGGTCCGGCGCTGGCCCTGGGTCTGCTTGGCTTCGCGCACGCGCGCGTCCGTCAGGCCCTGCTGGTAGATCGGAACGGTGACGGCGACGAGCAGGTCGACCGTGTCGCGACGCACACCGCGGCTGCCGGCCGGTTCGTTCGACCGGATCGCGTCCGCCTGCAGGTTGACCGTCGGCAGCTTCTCGCCTTCGATCAGCGAAACGTCGTGGCCGGATGCCTCGTGAGAATACCGGGCCTGATTGACGGTCGGGTTGACGGTCAATGCCCGGTCGCGCGCCTCCGCATCCGATCCCGGGAGGAGGCTCACCGGTACGGCCGGAACCGCAAGTCGGCCGGGCTGTTCGCCGACGACGCGCAGATAGGCCGCGCGCGCCGTATTGACGTTGCCCTCCGACCCGGTACGCGTCGCCTGCGCCTGGGCAAGGCGCGCTTCGGCCTGGCTCACGTCGGTGCGCGTGATTTCGCCGACCTGGAACCGGTCACGCGCCGCGTCGAGCTGGCGCTGGAGGACCTGCACATTGTTGATGTTGAGATCGAGAACCGCGAGTTCGCGCGCGAGGTTGATGTAAGCCGTCGCCGCATCGAGCAGCACGCGCTGTTCTGTCACCGAGAGCTGCGCGCGCGACGCCTGCACGTTCGCTTCGGCGCGCGCGAGTTCGGCCTGCGAGCGGCCACCGCGATAGAGCGGCTGAACCATCTGCAGCGTCGCGATTGCCTGCTGGCGCGTCCGCTCGTTCGTCGTCGTGACGCGATCCGAGCTGCCGGCGGCTCCGTAGACCGTCGACGTCGTCGCGTTGAAATCGCGGGCCGGACCGGCGTTGCCGGTCAACTGTACCGTCGGGCGCCATTGCGAAAGGGCGCGCGGCACCTGCTCGTCGACCGCGCGAAGCGCCGAACGCTGCGCCAGCAGCTCGGGATTGGAGCGGTACGCGTTGGCGAGCGCGTCCTCGAGCGACTGGGCGCTCGCCGGCGCACACGCGAACCCGATCGCGAGCGCAATTGCCGCCGTCGCCGTCTGCCGCATCAGAATGTCCATTCTAGCCGTGCTCCTCGAACGCAAAAGATACCCGTACCAACCACGCCTCGGACGCTGCAAAGGTCGCGCCGCTGCCGTCAAAACACGAATCCCGGTTCAAGTGCGAGCCCCGGGAGCATCGGCGTGCCGGCATCGAACACAATACGGCTCGTCACGCTGCCGCCGAACTTGCGCCAGAGCGTCGCACGGCCGGGCTGACCGGGCTGGGCAACCACGCCGACGATGCGTCCGCCGTCGGCCAACTGCCCGACGATGGAGGCCGGCAAACTGCCGGTCGCACCCTCAAAGATGATCGCATCGTACGGCGCGCCAGAGGGCCATCCGGCCTCCAGCGAGCCTTCGACGATATTGGCGCCTGCAATTCCGTTGCGGGAAAGCGCGATCTTGGCCGCGGCCGCGAAGCGGCTGTCGCTTTCAAGTGCGAAAACGGTCGCTCCGGTTGCGGCAAGAACTGCCGCTCCGTATCCGCATCCGGCGCCGATCAGGAGCACACGTTCGCCGACGGCAATCTGCGCGTACTGCACGAGGCGCGCGAAGACCATCGGCTCGATCAGGAAGCGGTCGCCGCCAAGCGGGATGTCCTCGTCGACATACGCGACCGCGCGCAGCGCGTCCGGCAAAAAGGATTCGCGCGGGACGCGCGCCATCGCCGCGACGATCCGTTCGTCGATCACCTTGTTGGTGCGCAACTGGCTCTCGACCATATTGTGGCGGGCTGCGGCGTAATCCATTGCGGCGAGTCTTCCGGCTAGATCCATGCGGCACGCATTGCCGGTCGAATCGACAGGCAAACCGCCGCAGGTAACTTTATAAGTCTGTCTTGCCCGCGTGACAATCAAAGCGCTGCTAGATCATTGAATCCGTGTCCCGACGGCCACGTCGACCGGATCCGGCCGGACGGCAGCGGGCTGTTGACCCCCGGGGTCGGCCTGACTATACGTCCTGCCGTCGCCCGGCGGCCGGGTAGCAAAGTGGTAATGCAGGGGACTGCAAATCCCCTATACGGCGGTTCGATTCCGCCCCCGGCCTCCAGGACAGTTTTTTTCGGCTGGCGCGCCGGACGGATTTTGATATAAGCCTGCCTCGTTTCGTTCCCTGGTAGCTCAGCGGTAGAGCAGCCGACTGTTAATCGGCTGGTCGTTAGTTCGAATCTAACCCAGGGAGCCATTTTCTCGACACCGGCGGGTAGCCGGCCTTGGCGGAATTCCCGTCGCCTGCCGGACGTTGTCCGGCGTCCAGATGCGCTTCAACCTCTTCATCGCCGCGTGCTGCGTGGTCCTGACGGCCGGTTGCACGCCGATGCGCTGGGAACACCCGGCTTTCGGCCTGGACGAGGCCGGGCGTGAAGTGCAGGAGTGCCGGCAACAGGCCTGGGCCGAGGCCCAACGCCAGTCCTTCATGTTCGGCGGATATTTCGGCCCGCGCTTCGGACACGACCGCTATGGACGTCTTTACCCCCGCTATTACTCGGATTTCCACGAGCGCCATTTCATGGAAATGCAGCTCAGCGACTTCTGCATGCGGAACAAGGGTTTCGCGCTCGTACCGGTCCGCTAGAACTTGACCGAAAGCGACAGCGCGCCGAAGCGGTCGGGGCTGCGCTGGGATTCGAATTCCCGCGTGCGCATCACATAGGTGAACGTGAAGCGGACCGGCGCGTAGACGACGGCGAAGCCCGTCTGCAGGTCCCCGACGAGCACCCGGCGGTCGACGGAGTGGCTGCGCGCGAAGGTGTTGCCGTCGAGCGTGATGTCGCGCGCGACCGCCCTACCCTCGATGCCGATGAACGCGTAGGCCGCGAACGGATCTTCCTCGATCGTCTCGAAATGCATCGATCCGGCCAGCCCCGGCCGGATGCGCGGCGGGCCGTAATCGACGCCCAGATTGTGGCCGATGCGCAGCGTCATGCCGGTGCCCGCATAGGTGAAGACATTACCGAGCGATCCGCCGGCATGCGGCGAGAAATCGCCCTCTATTCCCGGCAGGAGCTTCGAACGGCCAACATTGCGCCATTTGCGTTCGTAGAAAAGCGCCACGCCGGGTTCATTGCGCAACTGGTTGTTCCAGCCATTGGGAAGCGGCGAGTTGATGAGGCGGTGGTACTCGCGCTGGGTTTCCTCGGCGTAGCTCTGCGGGCCGATGATCCCGAGATTGAGTTCAAGCGTGTCGAGGCGCGCGCTGTCGCCCAGTTCCCGGCTCGACGTGATCGCGGCGGCAAGATACGTCCAGCCGGAGTACGGGCGATCGCTGATGATCCGCTCGCGGCTGCTGATATTCTCGGGCGTGTACATGTTCTGCCCGAACGCGTACCCCACGCGCGTCGTCCCGCTGTCGGGAAACAGCGGAACCCATGCCGCCAATTCGCGGCCCCATTCCGGCGTCGCCCGCGGTTCGGATATCCAGTTGAAGCGGATGCCGTTCGTGAAGTTCCGGTCTGTCTGTTTGGACGGATTGAACGAACTGAACTTGTCGTTCTCGACGACGATCGACAGCGTTCCACGTGGCTCGCTCGACGCGTCTTGCGCCAAGGCGGGCGCCGACTGCAAGGACGCGGCGACGAGTGCGAGCAACACGAGGGAACGCATTGTGATCCCTTACCCCAAATCGACCCGATGCACTACAATGTCCGCGATGAGTGTGCGGCTGTCCGCTTTACTGGTGCTGACGACCTGTGGCCTTTTTGTGGCGTCCTGCGGGCCTGCCGCCGACATCCGGCCGCTCGTCCACCCCACGCTCGGCGCCGCCGAACAGGCCGCGATCCGCAACGCCTGCATATCCGACGCGCAGCGCCGCATTGGCCCCGCACCCCCGTCCGCCATGCCCGCCGCATGCCGCGAGGGCGGCGATGTCCAGGCGAACGATCGCTGCCGTACGCAGGCCGATCTGGCGCTCGTCGCCGAGACGCGCTACGTCAGCCGTGTCGA
Organism: Tagaea sp.; assembly: GCA_965279565.1. GTDB lineage: Bacteria > Pseudomonadota > Alphaproteobacteria > CACIAM-22H2 > CACIAM-22H2 > Tagaea. Next base: position 3,352,462 of record OZ257249.1, read on the forward strand.
TGCCGAAACCGCCGCGTGCCTGCGCGCAAACGGCTTTCGCGACTGAAGCCTTCCCTGCCCGGTTTTTGCGGCTATTCTGCGCCACACCATGCAAACGGATTCCACTTACGACCTTTTGATCATCGGCGGCGGCGTGAACGGCAGCGGCATCGCGCGCGACGCTGCCGGTCGCGGCCTGTCCGTGCTGCTCGTCGAGCAGAACGATCTCGCGTCGGCCACGTCGTCGGCTTCGACCAAGCTTATCCATGGCGGCCTTCGCTATCTCGAACACTACAAGTTCCGGCTCGTGCGCGAGGCGCTTTCCGAGCGCGACGTGCTGCTCGATGGCGCGCCGCATATCATGTGGCCGATGCGTTTCGTGCTGCCGCATGATTCCAGCCTGCGGCCTGTCTGGATGATCCGCGCCGGACTCTTCCTCTATGACCATCTGGGCTGGGTTCCGGGCCGCAGGTCGCGCCTGCCGGGCTCGCACAAGGTCGATCTTGCCGGCAGTCCCTACGGCCGCGGCCTTCGCGCGGATGTGCACACCGGCTTCGTCTATTCCGACGGCTGGGTCGACGACGCGCGCCTTGTCGCCCTTGCAGCGCGCCATGCTGCCGATCTGGGCGCCGACGTGCGCGTTCGCACGCAGGCGACGGCCGCCCGGCGCGAAAACGGCATCTGGCATGCGTCGCTTTCCGACCGCATCTCCGGCCAAAAATCCGAGGTTCGCGCGCGCGCGATCGTCAACGCGGCCGGCCCTTGGGTGATGCAGACGCTGTCCGGCGTCCTCGGCTCGAACGCGCCGGCGTCCATCAAGCTCGTGAAGGGAAGCCATATCGTCGTGCCGCGCCAGTACGAAGGCGATCACGCGTTCATCCTGCAGAACGACGACCGGCGGATCGTTTTCGTCATCCCCTATCAGGACCGCTTCACGCTGATCGGCACGACGGATGTCATCTACGAAGGCGATCCCGGTCGCGTGGCGATCACGCCGGCCGAGACCGAGTATCTGTGCAAGGCCGCCAACCGGTTCCTCGCCCGGCCCGTGTCGCCGTCCGACGCGGTGTGGAGCTATTCCGGCGTGCGGCCGCTCTACGACGACGGTGTCGACAATGCGAGCGAGACGACACGGGACTACGTGCTCGAGCTCGACGGCGGCGATGGCCGGGCCCCGGCCCTGTCGATCTTCGGCGGCAAGATCACGACGTTCCGGCGGCTCGCCGAGCAGGCGATGGAAAAACTTTCGCCGTTCTTTCCGGCGATGAAGCCGGCCTGGACCGCGCACGCGCGCCTGCCCGGCGGCGAGCTCGACGGCATCGACGGCGATTTCGAGCGGTTCACGGGCGCACTGACCGCCCGCTTCGCGTTCGTTCCGCCCGACCATCTGCGTGCGATGGCGCGCAGGCAGGGCGGTCGCGTACTGAAGTTCCTCGAAGGAGCGACAAAGATCGCCGATCTCGGCATCCATTTCGGCGCCGGTTTGTATGGTGCCGAAGTCGATCTGATGGTCGGCGAAGAATGGGCGCGGACTTCGAGCGACATCCTGTTCCGCCGCTCGAAGCTCGGCCTTCATATCGGGCTGGCGGATCAGGCGGCGCTGGGCAGCTATCTTGCCGAGAAACACGGTCTCGGGCGCGTGCCATCCTGAAAATGCGGTCGTCCGGAAATGCAAAAGGCCACGTCTTTCCGACGTGGCCCCGACTTCCGGTCGTCCGGAATTCAGTGCTTGGTGTGCGGCAGCAATCCGTCTTCGACCAGGATTTTCTTGAGGCTCGCGAGGACTTCGGCGATGTCCGGCGTATCGGACTTCGCGGAACTTCCCTTGCGGCGGCTGGTCGGGAGCGTTGCGATCTTGCGAGGCATGATTTTCACGGGCTTCCGGGTTTCTATTGTAGTCCGACAGGATGAAGATCGCATTCGGCGTTGCAATTTGCAAGATCATTTTTTCTAATGATAAGAAGGGTCGCTTGACGGATGTCCTACAAAATTATAGAACAAACCAAGAATTGAACAAAATGCGAACACCAAGGAGCCAGCCATGCTCGAAGCAGCCTTCTCGCCTCCGCCGTTCGAAGGGTTCTTCCCGGAACATATCGTGCACGAAAGCTTTGCGCGAATGCCCCGGCTTGGCCTCGCCACCCTGCCCAGCCGGACCCAGTCGAGCTTCGGGAAAATCCGCAACCCCTTGATCAGAAGCACCATGGCAACACAGTCGCGCAATCTCCGTCGTCCGGCCTCGACCACGGTCCAGGAGTTGAAAGCCCGTCTGGCGGCTTTCGGCGAACGCGCGCAGCCCGGCCGCGGGCCGCTCGCCTTCGGCATTCCGGCAATCGATGGAGCCCTGCCCTGGCAAGGCCTGCCGCGCGGCGCCCTGCACGAGATCGCCGGTGCGGCGAATGACGGTGCTGCCGCCGGCTTCGCCACGGCCCTGCTTGCCCGGCTTGCCGGCGACGGGCCGGTGCTGTGGATCGCGCGACGCCCCGAACTGAGTGCCGCCGGCCTTGCCGCGCTCGGCCTGGAGCCGGCGCGCCTGCTGATCGTCAACGCGCCCAAGCGCGCCGACGCGCTGTGGGCCTTCGAGGAAGCGCTGCGCAATCCTGCCCTTGCCGGGGTCGTCGCCGAGATCGACGACGTCGACCTCACGCAGTCTCGCCGCCTGCAGCTTGCCGCCGAGATGGGCGGCACGACGGCGCTGCTGCTGCGTCCGCCCGGCGAACTCGACCAGGCGAGTGCCGCGCGTTCGCGCTGGCGCGTCGCGGCACTTCCGGCCCATGCGCCCGATGGCGAGACCCGCCGCTGGCGCCTGACGCTCGCGCGCGCGCAAGGCGGCACGCCGGGCGAATGGCGCATCGCCCATCGCCGCGACGGATGGACCCTTTCCGATGACGAACGACCGGCGCTTTCTGGCGATCTGCCTGCCGCATCTTCCGACCGACCGGTGCGCGCGGCAGGCTGACGACGCGATCGATCCGGTCGCGCGCGCGACCTTCGCGTCGGTCCAGGGCGGCCTGCAGCTCGCCGCGGTGTGCTCGCGCGCGGCGCGTGCGGGCCTGCGGCCCGGGCTTGCGCTGGCCGAAGCACGCGCGCGCGTTCCCGATCTGCGTGTCGAGCGGCATGCGCCGGAGGCGGATCGCGCACTGCTGCGCCGCGTGGCGGAAGCGGCACAGCGCTGGTCGCCCGCAATCGCCCTCGAAGAAGACGGCAGCGGCTTGCGCCTCGATGCCAGCGGCGTGGCCCATCTGTTCGGCGGCGAGGACGGCCTGCTTGCCGACGTCGCCGATCGGCTGAAGAACCGACAACTCGGTGCGCGCATCTGTCTTGCCGACACGCTGGGTGCCGCGTGGGCCGGTGCACGCTTCGCAAGTTCCGCCACGACGCGATATGCGCCAGGTGCCACGCGCGCGGCCATTGCCGGCCTGCCTGTCGCGGGCCTGCGCCTTGCGGACACCGACCTCGCCACGCTCGACCGGCTCGGCCTGCGGCGGATCGGGGATCTCTATCCGTTGGCGGATGCTGCGGACGGACGGGCCGCCCTCGCCCGACGCTTCGGTCCGGCGATCGCGCGCCGACTGTTCCAGGCATTGGGAGCCGAGGCAGAACCGCTCGATCCCGACGCGCCGCCGCCGGCCCTGCGCGCGCGTCTTTCTTTTGCCGAGCCGATCGCGACGCCTGCCGACATCGAGCGCGCGCTCGCACATCTCGCCGACGATCTGTGCGCGCGGATGGAAAGCGCTGCCCTCGGCGCACGGCGCCTCGCCCTCGCGTTCCATCGCGTCGACGGCGCCGTGACGCGTACGGCGCTCGGCACCAGCCGGCCGTCGCGCGACGCGCCCGCCTTCCGCCGACTGTTCGCCGAACCGATCCAGCGCGTCGATCCCGGTTTCGGATTCGAGCTTGCCACGCTCGATGCCGAGCTGGTCGAAGTGCTGCATCCCGAGCAACGGCGGTTCGCACGCGCTCTGCTGCCCGATGCCGACGACGCGCACAGCGAACTCGCGAAGGCGACGACGATGGCTCCGCTCGTCGACCGGCTCGCCAACCGGCTGGGGGCAGCGAACGTGGTGCGGCTCGCGCATGTCGAAAGCCACCTGCCCGAACGCGCACAGGCTTTCGTCGCGCCGCTGTCACCGCTGCCTGCGGCCTTGCGCGGCGCCCGCCCACCCGCCCGCCCGCGCCCGCTGCGCCTGCTGGCATATCCCGAACCGATCGACGTCGCCGCCGAACTGCCCGATGCGCCGCCGCTGCTGTTCCGCTGGCGGCGGCTCGTCCACCATGTCGCCGAAGCCGCCGGTCCCGAACGCATCGGCGCCGAGTGGTGGCGCAAGCGCGCGGAACCGCGCGACTACTACCGGCTCGAGGATCGCGACGGACGGCGCTTCTGGGTCTATCGCGAAGGCCTGTGGACGGCCGATCGCGCACAGCCGCCACGCTGGTACCTGCACGGGCTGTTCGCGTGAGCGACATCCGCGTCCTGCCCCGACGCGCGACCGTACCGCGCGAGCCGCCACCCGTCCCCGGCTATGCCGAATTGCAGGTCACGACGAATTTCAGTTTCCTGCGTGGTGCTTCACATCCGCACGAATACGTGACGCAGGCGCACGAACTCGGCCTCGCCGCGATCGGCGTCGCCGATCATGCGAGCCTCGCCGGCATCGTGCGCGCGCATGTCGCGGCGAAGGAAGCGGGCCTACAGCTTCTCGTCGGCGCACGCCTCGAACCGCAGGGCGGCCCGCCGCTGCTGTGCTATCCGAAGGACAGGCAGGGTTACGCGATCCTGTCGCGCCTGATCTCGACCGGACGGCGTCGCGCCGGACACGGCCATGGCTGCCGGCTTGATCTGGCCGAATTGGGCGAACTCGCAGGGTGCGCCATCGTCGTGGCGCTCGAGACCGACGGATTGCCGGATCTGGTCCGCCTGTTCGCGCGCGACACCTATCTTGCGGCCAGCTTCCGCTATCTCGGCGACGACCATGCCGAGATCGCGCGGCGCGCGGCGGCGGCCTCCGCCGCCGGCATACGTCTCGTCGCGACGAACGACGTGCACGCGCATGTCCCCGAGCGGCGCACGCTGCAGGACGTACTGAGTTGCATCCGCGAAGGCTGCACGATCGACGCGGCCGGCTATCGGCTGCACGCCAACGCCGAGCGTCACCTGAAGACGCCGGCCGAAATGGCGCGCCTCTTCGCCCGCTGGCCCGACGCGCTCGCCGCCACGATCGACATCGCCGCGGCGTGCCGCTTCTCGCTCGACGAGTTGCGCTACGACTATCCCGACCTGCCCGACGCCGAGCCCGGCAGCGCGCAGGCGACGCTCGAACGCCTCGCGCACGAAGGTGCCGCCCGTCGCTATCCCGGCGGCGTGCCCGACAAGGTAGTGAAGCAGATCGCAGAGGAACTCGCGATCATCGCGGATCTCGGTTTCGCGCCCTATTTTCTGACCGTGCACGACATCATGGAATTCGCCCGCTCGCGCAGCATCCTTTGCCAGGGGCGCGGCTCGGCCGCCAATTCGGCCGTGTGCTACTGCATCGGCATCACGGCAGTCGATCCCACGCATACCAACCTGCTGTTCGCACGTTTCATCTCGGCCGCACGCGACGAACCGCCCGACATCGACGTCGATTTCGAACACGAGCGGCGCGAGGAAGTGATCCAGTACGTCTACGAACGCTACGGACGCACACGCGCAGGCCTCGCGGCGACGGTGATCTCGTTCCGCTCGCGTTCGGCGCTGCGCGAGGTCGGCAAGGTGATGGGCCTCGGCACCGACGCGACCGAAGCGCTGGCCGGCACCGTGTGGGGCAGAAGCGACGAAGGCGTCGAGGACGCGCATATCGTCGAAGCTGGCCTCGATCCTAGCGAACCGCGCCTGCGCGCCACGCTGGCTCTGTCACAGGCGCTGATGGGCTTCCCGCGCCATCTGTCGCAGCATGTCGGCGGTTTCGTCATTGCGCGCGGCCGGCTCGACGAGATATGCCCCATCATCGACGCGGCGATGGACGAACGTACGCTTGTCGAATGGGACAAGGACGATCTCGACGCGCTCGGCATCCTGAAGATCGACCTGCTGGCGCTCGGCATGCTGACCTGCATCCGCAAGGCGTTCGATCTGGTGGCGGGTGCGGGCGGACCGGCGCTCGAAGGGCTCGCCGACATTCCGCAGGGCGATCCTGCCGTCTACGACATGCTGTGCAAGGCCGATGCGATCGGCGTATTCCAGGTCGAGAGCCGCGCGCAGATGAGCATGCTGCCGCGCCTGAAGCCCCGGGTGTTCTACGACCTCGTCATCCAGGTCGCGATCGTGCGGCCGGGACCGATCCAGGGCGGGATGGTCCATCCCTATCTGCGCCGGCGCAGCGGCGTCGAAAAGGTCGTCTACCCGTCGCCGGCGCTCGAAGAGGTGCTGGGCAAGACGTGCGGCGTGCCGCTGTTCCAGGAGCAGGCGATGAATATCGCCATCGTCGCTGCCGGCTTCACGCCTACCGAAGCCGACGCGCTGCGCCGCGCGATGGCGACCTTCAAGCGCTCGGGCCTGATCGGGAAGTTCCAGACGAAGATGGTCGAAGGCATGGTCGCGAACGGCTACATGCACGACTTCGCCGAGCGCTGCTTCGAGCAGATCAAGGGATTCAGCACCTACGGTTTTCCGGAAAGCCATGCCGCCTCGTTCGCGCTGCTCGCCTACGCTTCCGCCTGGCTCAAATGCCACCATCCGGCCGCTTTCGCGGCGGCCCTGCTCAACAGCCAGCCGATGGGCTTCTATGCGCCCGCACAGATCGTGCGCGACGCACAGGAGCATGGCGTGGCCGCTCGCCCGCCATGCGTCGACGCAAGCATGTGGGACTGCACGCTCCAAGATGCGCGCACGCTGCGGCTCGGGTTGCGGCAGATAAACGGGCTGTCGCAGGCGGCCGCCGACGCGCTCGTCGCGGCGCGCCCGGCCGAAGGCTACCGCGGGCCAGCCGATCTTGCGCGGCGGGCGCGTCTCTCCCGTCGCGACCTCGATGCGCTGGCGCGTGCGGACGCGTTCGCGGCCTGCGGGATCGAACGTCGCCCGGCGCTGTGGCAGGCCGGCATCCACGACGAAACGGCGCTGCCGCTGTTCGCACATCTGGCGCCCGTCGATGCGCGGATCGAGCTGCCGGAGATGACACTGGGCGAAGCGGTCGCCGAGGATTACGCGCATCTGCGCCTGTCGCTGAAGGCGCATCCGATGGCGCTGCTGCGCCGGCACTTCCCGCGCGAACTTCCGTGCGCCGACCTGCGACAGACGAAAGACCGGTCGCCCGTGGCGCTCGCCGGGATCGTGCTGCTGCGCCAGCGTCCGGGCACGGCGAAGGGCACGATCTTCGTCACGATCGAGGACGAAGGCGGTGTGGCCAACCTGATCGTCTGGCCGCAGGTATTCGAGGCCTATCGCGCGATCGTGATGGGGGCACGCCTGCTGCGCGTCGAGGGCCAGGTGCAGCGCCAGGGCGACGTGATCCATGTCGTCGCGCGCAAGCTCGCCGACCGCTCGGCGCTGCTCGGCGAACTTGTCGACGGAACGGCGCGAATGCGCGAAGCGCCGCCGCATGCGCACTATCCGTCACGCGACTTCCACTGATCAGTCGACGATGAAAAGCGTCGCACCCGTCGCCGTGCGCGAGCGGTGCGCTTCGGCGCCGTCGGCGACCTGATAGCTGTGCCCCGGCCCCATCCTGAACACGCGACCGTCCGCGAGTTCGGTTTCGAGTTCGCCGGAAATCACGAACAGCACATGCCCTTTCTGGCACCAGTGATCGGCGCTGTAGCCGGGTGAGTATTCGACCATGCGCACGCGGATGTCGGCGAAGTGGCGCGTGCGCCAATGCGCCACCCCCGTCTCGCCCTTGTGCTCGGTGCGCTCGATACCAGACCAGTCGACGGTCGCGAACGGGATGCCCTTCATTTCCATCGCGCGATCCTAGCGTGTCGAGTCGAGCTTGGGCGACTCGGAAGCGGTATGAGACGGTGCCTGTGGATATTCCGAATCGAGCTGGTGTCACATGGTCTTGCGCGCATTTTCCACAGCCCTCGCACTCGTTCTGGCCGTCTCCGCGGCCCAGGCGCAGAAGCGGCCCGACTATCTCGACGGCATCTATGTCGGCGGCAATGTCGGCGTGCACAAGCCGCAGAACTCCAGCATGTCGCGCGCCGGCCAGACATCCACGGTCAAGATCGGGACCGGTGCGGCGGGAACCGCCGCGGTCGGCTACGGCTTCGGAAACGGACTGCGCGGCGAACTCGAACTCGGCCATCGCGCCGGCAGCGTACGCAGCATCGACAGTGCGACCGGCGGCGGCGGGCGCATCGACGTGACGAGCCTGATGGGCAACGTCCTCTACGATTTCGCCAACGAGACATCGTTCGTGCCCTATATCGGCGCCGGCGTCGGCGGCGCACGCCTTCGCGCCAAGGATGTCGGCCCCGACCAGGGCAACGCGATGGTCTCGGGCACCGCGAATGTCTTCGCGTACCAGGGCATCCTCGGACTCGATTACCGGATCGGCGACAATACGGCGCTTGGCGCAAGCTACCGCTACTTCGCCACGCAGTCGGCAAGCATCGGAAGCACGGCAGGTGATTCGGCAAGCATCCCGTACCGCGACCACTCGATCATGGTCGGCATGCGCTATGCGTTCAATCCGACAATCGCCGTTCCGGCCGCGATGCCGGCAGCCATGGCACAACCTGTCGCAGCTCCCCCGCCGGCAGCGCCGCCGCCACCCGCCCTGGCGGCCGTCCCCGTCGTGGGGCCGCGCGCCTTCACGGTCTTTTTCGAGTTCGACAAATCGAACATCAGCGACGATGCGAGCCGCGTGCTCGTGCAGGCTGCGGAATCGGCAAAGGCCGGGATATTCACCCGCATCCGGGCAACCGGGCACGCCGATACGACGGGCACGCCGAGATACAACATGGCTCTGTCGATCCGGCGGGCCAATGCGGTCCGCGACGTGCTCGTCCGGGAGGGAATTCCCGCAACACAAATTGTTGTCATAGGCCGCGGCGAGACGCAGCTTCTCGTGCCGACGCCGGATCAGATCAATGAGCCACGGAATAGACGCGTAGAAATCGTTATAGAATAGATAATTACGCGGTTTTTATGACTTTGTGGTTTAACTGTGTTCCAAGTGCAACAGCGCTTGGAATTATTATGAAACCAGACCACAAGCCCCCCAAACACGTGGTATCAGTAATCCGAAGCGATTCCCGCCTGCCCGATTTCGGGCATGCTCGGGCTTACACGTCGAAGTTCAAGAGGATAGACCCCATGCGTCTGCGCAATGCCCTCCTTACCGCGGCAACCGTCCTTGCACTGGCAGCACCGGCTGCTGCCCAGAACGTTTCGGGCTTCTACATCGGCGGCGCTGCGGGTGGCGCATGGATCAGCGATGTCGACGGCACGTACAAGCCGGCGAACGTCTCCGCCTCGCAGGGTTTCAAGACGGGCTACGCGCTCCTCGGCGCACTCGGCTACGGCTACGGCAACGGATGGCGCTCGGAACTCGAACTCTCCTACGCGAAGGCCAACGCTAAGTCGTCGACGTTCAACCTCGGTGGCGGCGCAACGGGCACGACGGGCGGCGACGCTAACGCGCTCGGCGCCTTCGGCAACGCCCTCTATGACTTCTCGCTCGGGCTTCCGGTTACGCCGTATCTCGGTTTGGGCCTCGGCTGGATGCGCATGAGCGCCAAGATGACCGGCAACTCGAACACCGGCTCAATCACCTACATCGACGACTCCGACGATCTGATCGGTTTCCAGGGCATCGCGGGTCTTGCCATGCCGGTCACGCAGAACCTGAAGCTCACGCTCGACTATCGCTACAAGTCGACGTTCCAGAAGCCGGAGTTCGCCACCACGGCCGCCCTTCAGGCCGTCGCTGCGACCGCCCAGTCGTTCGAAGCCGACCGCCCCCATATCCACGCCATCATGCTCGGCCTACGCTGGGAATTCGGCGCTCCGGCACGTCCGGCACCGGCTCCGATGCCTGCCGCCGCAGTCGTGGCGCCCGCCCCGGCTCCGGCGCCCGCTCCGGCCCCTGCTCCTGCCGCCGCCCCGGCTCCGCAGATCCAGCGGAACTTCCTGGTGTTCTTCGACTTCAACCAGTCGGTCCTGACGCCGGAAGCCTCGCGCATCATCCAGCAGGCGGCGACGACCGCCAAGCAGGGCAACGTGACACGCATCACGGCGACGGGCCACACCGACACGTCGGGCACGCCGCAGTACAACCAGCGCCTCTCCGAACGCCGCGCGGCCGCCGTCCAGGCCGAGCTCGTCCGTCAGGGGATCGCGGCCAACCAGATCGTCACGGTCGGTCGCGGTGAAAGCGAACTGCGCGTGCGCACCGCCGATGGCGTGCGCGAGCCGCAGAACCGCCGCGTCGAGATCGTCCTCCAGTAAAATCCCGGCTTCGGCCAGAAACGCGAAAGGGCCGGTCTTGCGACCGGCCCTTTTCGTTTGCGCACCCTGCGGACCGGATCAGCGGGCCAGGGCGTACTGCATGGCCGGATCGCGGCCGCAAAGCTCGCCGAAGCGCTGCGGCGTGTGCTTCGCGCGCTCTTCGACCGCCTCGGCAAGCTTGCCGCGCTCGATGCGCACGACGCTGTCGAACAGCTCCGTCGTGTCATGGCAGAAGGTCGGGTTCGCCATCGAGCGGTTCGATGCGTCGTTTGCCAGAGCCGTCGTGAACGTGTCGTAGCGGCGTTGGGGATTGCCGCCGCCGACACGCGCGAAATGCTGCTGGATGACGCGGTTGTGGCGCTGGATCTCGGCCGAATGCCGTTCCATGAACGCGTTGTACTTCGAACTCTGGTCGATGGCGCGCACGCAGGAGAGCGTGGCGACCATGAGCTCGGTCTGCATGACGCGCGCCTTGACCGCGATCGCTTCCTCGCGCGTGAGGCACGCCTGCTGCGAGAAGGCGGACCCGGCTCCGATGCCGAGCGTCAGGGCAGCGACTGCGGTTGCCAATCCGAAACGCAAATTTGCCTCCGCGAAATCGATCTCCGGAACTTATATACGAACCGGCGAGTCAACCGAACCCTTTTCCCCGCCACGCTAGGTGCTTCGAAAATCGGGAAAATTCGCCATAATCGCGACCATGAAAATCGGAGTCGTCGGACTCGGTGCAATCGGCAGCAAGGTCGCGCGTATTCTCGCGGCCGGCAGGCCGCATCTTGTCCTTTTCGCCGTCGCCAGCCGGGACATCGCCAAGGCCGCCGGACAGGCACACGATCTCAAGCTGGGTGTCCCCGCGCTCGCATTGCATGAACTCGCGGCACGCTGCGACATCGTCGTCGACTGCGGCCCTTCGGCCGCCCTGCGCGACACCGCCCTTGCCGCCTTCGCACACGGGCGCACGCTCGTGACGGTCAACGCGGCAGCACTGCTCGACTGCCCCGACCTGGTCGATGCGGCATCGAAATCCGGCGGCCGTCTCGTGGTCGCCACGGGCGCCTTGCTGGCGCTCGACGCGGTCGCCGCCGCCGCACTCGGCCGGATCGAGCGCGTGACGATGCGCAACCGGAAGCCCCCGCGCGGCCTTGCCGGCGCACCCTACGTGATTGCGCAGAGCATCGATCTCGACGCGATCCGCGAGCCGACCTGCATCTTCAAGGGCAGCGCGCGCGCCGCCGCCAAGGGCTTTCCGGCCAACGTCAATGTCGCGGCAGCCCTGAGCCTTGCCGGTGCGGGACCGGACAGGACGGAGGTCGAGATCTGGGCCGATCCGACCATCGAGCGGAACATCCACGAGTTCGATCTCGTATCCGACAGCGTCAGCATTTCCGTCAGGACCGAGGGGCTCCCTTCGCCCGAAAACCCGAAGACCAGCGCCATCGTCCCGCTGTCGGTCGTGGCGACGCTCGACCGGCTGGCGGGGCCCGTCAGGATCGGGACGTAGACGCGCGGGTTTCGATCCGCTTCTCGGCCGACAGGAACTTGTGGACCGGGCAGTGCTCTGCGATCGCGATCAGGCGCTGGCGCTGTTCGGCATCGAGATCACCCTCGAGTTCGATCTCACGGACGATCCGGTCGATCTTCCCCTTCCCGTCCGCCGCGTCGATCTTGTCCATGTCGAGGCGGACGGACACGCGCGAAAGCTTCCAGCCCTTGCGGTCGGCGTACATGCGCACGGTCATGCTCGTGCAGGCCCCAAGTCCGGACAGGACGTACTCGAACGGCTGCGGCCCGCGATTGTCGCCGCCCGACGCCGCAGGTTCGTCGGCCGTCAGTCGATGCGCGCCGATCTCGACGCTGTTTTCGTATTTCGGCCCGGTTTCACGGACCCACACGGTTTCAGGTTCGGCCATGTCGCCCTCGCGATATGTTTCGGACAGTGATCTTGTGCCGCAATCATACGACTTCAAGCGTCACGCGAATGCGCTTTCGAAGTCCCGGCACGCGCGATATGCCTTTTCCTCCCTACCGGCCCGAGGGCGATTCGGATGACCAACGACGATGTCGAGATCCTGTCCAGGGAGCGCCGCTACGAAGGCTTCCTCAAGGTCGACGAATACCGGCTGCGCCACAGGCTGTTCGCCGGCGGCTGGAGTCCTGAACTTTCGCGCGAGCTCATGGAGCGCGGCCATGCGGTCAGCGTGGCGCTCTACGACCCAGCACGCGACAGCGTCGTGCTGATCGAACAGTTCCGTATCGGCGCGTTCGCGAGCGGGCACCCGCCCTGGATGGTCGAATGCGTCGCCGGAATGATCGCTCCCGGCCAAGACCCGGTCGCGGTCGCGCGCCGCGAGATTCTCGAGGAGACCGGCCTCGTCGCCGGGGAAATCGTTTCGGCCGGCCGGGCGCTTGCCTCGCCCGGCGGAACCACGGAAGCCGTCGACATGTTCGTCGCGCGGGTCGATTCTGCGGCTGCAGGCGGAATCCACGGCCTGCCTCACGAGGGCGAGGATATCCGCGTCCGCGTCGAATCTTTCGACGCCGCCCTCGCCGCATTCTTCGATGGCAGTCGGATCGGCAGTTCCTTTACCCTGATGACCTTGCAATGGCTCGCCCTGAACCGGGCGGCCCTGCGGACGAAATGGGAGACACGACCTTGAGCGACATCCGCGACGGCTTCGTCGGCGCCATCGGCAATACCCCCCTCATCCGCCTGCGCAAGGCGAGTGAAGCAACCGGCTGCGAAATCCTCGGCAAGGCGGAGTTCCTCAATCCGGGCGGATCGGTCAAGGACCGCGCCGCACTCCAGATGATTCTCGATGCCGAGGCCAAGGGCCTGCTCAAGCCGGGCGGCACGATCGTGGAAGGAACGGCCGGCAATACGGGTATCGGTCTGGCGCTCGTCGGCAACGCGCGCGGCTATCGCAGCGTGATCGTGATGCCGGACACGCAGAGCCAAGAGAAGAAGGATTTCCTGCGCCTGATCGGTGCGGAACTGCGCCTCGTCCCGGCCGTCCCTTATGCGAACCCGAACAACTACGTGAAAGTGTCCGGCCGGCTCGCCGAGAAGATCGGCCGCTCCCAGCCCGGCGGCGCCCTGTGGGCTAACCAGTTCGACAATGTGGCCAACCGCGAGGCGCATGTCCGAACGACCGGCCCCGAGATATTCCGCCAGACCGACGGAAAGATCGACGGCTTCATCTGTGCCGTCGGCTCCGGCGGTACGTTGGCCGGAACTGCCACCGCCCTGCGCCAGCTGAAGCCCGGCGTGAAGATCGGCCTTGCCGATCCGCACGGTGCCGCACTCTACAGCTACTTCACGGATGGCGTGCTGAAGTCCGAAGGCAGCTCGATCACGGAGGGCATCGGACAGGGCCGCATCACGAAGAATCTCGAAGGCCTGAAGATCGACCATGCGTTCCGCATCCCCGATGCGGAAGCGGTCCAGATCGTCTTCGACCTGCTGATCGAAGATGGCCTGTTCGTGGGTGCTTCGACCGGCATCAACATCGCCGGCGCCATGGCGCTGGCCCGCAAGCTCGGGCCGGGGCACACGATCGTGACCATCCTTTGCGACGGCGGTGCGCGCTACGCCTCCAAGCTGTTCGACCCCGCATTCCTGCGCAGCAAGAATCTCCCGGTTCCGCACTGGCTGGACAAGCCCGGTGCCGTGCCGGTCGCCACCCCTTTCGAAAAGGTCGCGACATGACGACGACACCCCTTGTCTCCACCGAATGGCTCGCGGCACGCCTCGGCGACGCGAACGTGCGCGTTCTCGACGGCTCGTACCACCTGCCGGCGGCCAAGCGGGATGCGGCGGCGGAGTTCGCCGCGGCCCATATCCCCGGTGCCACCTTCTTCGACATCGAAGCGGTCAGCGACCATTCGAACGAACTGCCGCACATGCTTCCGTCGGCTGACGCGTTCGCCGAAGCGGTCGGCGCCATGGGGATCGACAACCAGACCCATGTCGTCGTCTACGATGCCTACGGGTTGATGAGTGCGGCGCGCGTCTGGTGGATGTTCCGGATATTCGGACACGAGCAGGTCTCCGTTCTCGATGGCGGCTACCCGAAATGGACGAAGGAAGCGCGGCCGACGCAATCCGGCACGCCGACGGTCGCCGCCCGCCGTTTCAAGGCGACCCTGCGATCCGAGCTTGTCCGTGCGAAGTCCGATCTGGTCGCCAACCTCGGCACGAATGCCGTCCAGGTGATCGACGCGCGCGCCGCTGGCCGTTTTTCCGGCTCGGCGCCGGAGCCGCGCGCCGGCCTGCGCAGCGGCCATATCCCGGGATCGAAGAACCTGCCCTTCACGCAACTGCTCGACCCCGCTACGGGAACTGTCCTGCCGCCGCTCGATCTTGCCCGACAGTTTGCCGCCGCCGGAATCGATTCGACGACGCCCATCGTCGCGAGCTGCGGGTCCGGCGTGACGGCCTGCGTGCTGGCGCTCGGCCTGCACGTCCTCGGCGCGAAAGACGTCGCGATCTACGACGGATCGTGGTCGGAATGGGGCCTCGAAGGCGGCCCGCCGATCGCGACCGGCACGTGAAAGCCGAGCTCGACGTCGAGATCACGCATCTCGAGATGCGCCAGCGGCCGGGCCTGTCCACGCGGGGGCAACGGCGCTTCCCCTTCTCGGTCGCGACCCTGCGCGTCGAGCATTGCCCGATCGCCTATTACCGTTATCTCTATCGCGAAGTCGGGCGCGAGTGGCTCTGGTATGAGCGGCGGCTGATGTCCGATGCCGCCCTTGCCGCCGAGATACATGCCGACGGCGTGGAGATACTCGTCCTCTACGCAGGCGGCGCTCCGGCAGGCTATGCCGAACTCGACACACGGCAGACGGACGGCCCCGGAACGCAGATCCGCTATTTCGGATTGATGCCGGACTGTCTGGGCAAGGGTCTCGGCGACACGCTGATGTCGGCAGCGCTCGACCGGGCCTGGTCGGCCGAGCCGGCGCCGTCGCGCCTGTGGGTGCATACCTGCACGCTCGACCATCCGCGCGCGCTCGGATTCTACCAGCGCTGGGGATTCAACGTGTTCGCACGCGAACAGACGCGGATCGCCGATCCGCGTCCGCTCGACTGATCCCGCTGCCCGGAATACCGGGCAGCGATCAGTGGTTCAGGATCTGCGACAGGAAGAGCTTGGTGCGCTCGTTCTGCGGGTTCGAGAAGAACGCTTCCGGTTCGTTCGCCTCGACGATCTCGCCCTTGTCCATGAACACGACCTTGTCGGCCACGGCCTTGGCGAAACCCATTTCGTGCGTGACGCAGATCATGGTCATGCCTTCGCGCGCCAGCGAGACCATGGTGTCGAGCACTTCCTTGACCATCTCGGGATCGAGCGCCGAGGTCGGTTCGTCGAACAGCATGATCTTGGGCTTCATGCACAGCGAGCGCGCGATCGCCACGCGCTGCTGCTGGCCGCCCGAAAGTTGGCCCGGATACTTGTTCGCCTGCTCGGGGATGCGCACGCGGTTGAGGAAGAACATCGCCGTCTCTTCGGCTTCCTTCTTCGGCACCTTGCGCACCCAGATGGGGGCGAGCGTCAGGTTCTCCAGCACCGTCAGATGCGGAAACAGGTTGAAGTGCTGGAACACCATGCCGACTTCGCGGCGGATCGCCTCGATGTTCTTGAGATCGTTCGTCAGCTCGATGCCGTCGACGATCAGGTCGCCCTTCTGGTGTTCCTCGAGGCGGTTGATGCAGCGGATCATCGTCGACTTGCCGGACCCCGACGGACCGCAGACCACGATTTTCTGGCCGCGACGGCATTCGAAATCGATGTCCTTGAGGACGTGGAACTCGCCGTACCACTTGTTCAGCTTCTTGAGCTGGATCATCGGCGCTTCGGTCGACTTGGCGGCCTGGGCTGCGGTCATGTGCGAATTACTCCGTCTCTGGCAGGGTCTTGAGGGTTCAGCGGTGCCGGTCGCGGTTGAGCTCGTGCTCGACCTGCTGGCTGTATTTCGACATCGCGAAACAGAACACGAAATAGATCAGCGACACCCCGAAATAGACGTCCGGACCGAAACCGCGCCATGCGGGATCGCTGACGGCCGTCTTCGCGGCGTTGAGGATGTCGAGCAGGCCGATGATCAGGACGAGCGAGGTATCCTTGAACAGGCCGATGAACGTGTTGACCATCGGCGGGATGACCATGCGCAGCGCCTGCGGCAAAACGATCATGCGCGTGGCCTGCCAATAGGAAAGTCCGAGCGCGTCTGCCGCCTCGTACTGGCCCTTGGGAAGCGCCTGCAGGCCGCCGCGGACGACTTCGGCCAGATAGGCGCCCGCGAAGCCGATGATCGCGATCTGCGCGCGCAGCAGCTTGTCGATCGTGATGCCTTCCGGCAGGAACAGCGGGAACATGACCGAGGCCATGAACAGCAGGCTGATCAGCGGAACGCCGCGGATGAGTTCGATGTAGACGACGCAAAGCGTCTTGATCGCCGGCATGTGCGAACGGCGCCCGAGTGCAAGCAGGATCGCAAGCGGGAAGGCCAGCGCGATGCCGAAGGTCGACAGGATCAGCGTCAGGACCAGTCCGCCCCAGCGCTCCTGCGGAACGAAACTCAGGCCGAACACGCCGCCCCACATCAGCAACGCGATGGCGCCCAGGCCCGCGACCCAGACCAGCGGCAGGTAGCCGTTCCAGTTCACGCGCATCGCGCTGTAGATGTAGAGCGCGAAGAAGATCACGCAAGAAACGGCCGGACGCCACTGCTCCTCGTACGGATATGTAGCGAACAGGATGAAGCGCCATTTCTCCGGGAACACGGCCCAGCAGGCGCCGATGCCCTTTGCCGCACGGCATTCGGCCGCCGGGCCGTACCAGACGGCATTGAAAACGCCCCAGCCGAGGAACCAGATCAGCGTCTTGCCGACGATGTAGAGCAGGACAAGCGAGAGTGCCGTGTTCCACCAGCTGGAGAAGAAGTTCGCGCGCACCCACTGGGCCGCTTTCGAATCCATCAATCCGCCGGATGACGGGCCGCCGATCGCCGTCGAATGACCGTTCGCCATCTCTCAGCGCTCCTTGAAGGCGATACGCTTGTTGTACCAGTTCATGAACACGGAAATCGAAAGGCTGACGGTCAGATACGCCGCCATGATGATCGAGATGCCTTCGATCGCCTGACCGGTCTGGTTCAGCGTCGTGTTGGCGATCGACACGAGGTCGGGATAACCGATCGCCACCGCAAGCGACGAGTTCTTGGTCAGGTTAAGGAACTGGCTGGTCATCGGCGGGATGATCACGCGCAGCGCCTGCGGCAGGATGACGAGTTGGAGCATCGGCCCCTTGCGGATGCCGAGGGCCGAGGCGGCTTCGGTCTGACCGTGCGGCACGGCAAGGATGCCAGCGCGCACGATCTCGGCGATAAAGCCGGCCGTATACGTGATGAGTCCGACGACGAGCGCCGCGAATTCGGGCGTCATCGTCAGGCCACCCGAGAAGTTGAACCCGCGCATCACGGGCCAATCCATCGCGATCGGCGCGCCACCGATGAGCCACACGATGATCGGCAGCCCAAAAATCAGCCCCATTGCCGCCGCGAAGACCGGGAACTGCTCACCCGTCGCCGCCTGGCGCGCGGCGGCCCAGCGCTTCATGAAGTAGCTGGCGACGATGCCCGCCAGGAAGGCGAAGCCCATCCAGGCATGGATCCAATGCTCGGCCGGTATCGGAAGCTTGATGCCGCGGTTCGACAGGAACACGCCCGGCAGCGGCTGCAGCGCCTCGCGCGGGCCCGGAAACGCGTCCTGGAACATGGCCCACCAGAAGAACAGCTGGACCAGCAGCGGCAGGTTCCGCATGAACTCGACATAGACCGAGCAGGACTTCGATACGAGCCAGTTCTTCGACAACCGGCCGATGCCGATGATGGTGCCGAGGATCGTCGCGAAGAATATGCCGACGATCGCCACGCGCAGCGTATTGAGGATGCCGACCCACAGTGCGCGGCCGTAGCTGTGCTCAGGTTCGAATTCGATGACGGACTCGCCGATCGCGAAACCGGCCTCGCGGGTAAGGAAGTCCCAGCCCGTGGCGATCGCGCGTATCTCGAGATTTCGCAGGGTATTGGAGATCAGCCACCAGACGATCAGTCCGAAGCCGCCGATGACGACGACCTGCCAGAAAATCGCCCGGAATGTCGGGTCGTTGAGCGACATGCGCATCGCGCCGCCACTCGGTCGCCCGCCGGAGCCTGCCGAACTTCCGGCCATCGCTCCACCCCTTCGCTCGCTGTTTACGCTCTAGTGGTCGAACCTGCGGCTCTTAGACGGCCGCATGGGTAGTCCTTCAAGAAACGGGCCATCGGCGTCCGGGGCTACCCCCGGACGCCGACGATTTCCGCCTTAGCGCACCGGCGGCACGTACATGATGCCGCCGTTGGTCCACAGGTTGTTCACGCCGCGCTCGATGCCGAGCGGCGTCACGTTGCGGGTGAAGCTTTCGCCGTAATTCCCGACCTGCTTGACGATGTTGTAGGCCCACTTGTTGTCGATGCCCATCATCGCGCCGAGGCCGCCCGTGGCGCCCACGAAACGCTGGATGGCCGGGTTCGTCGAGCTGAGCTGGGAGTCGATGTTGGTCGAGGAAAGACCGATTTCCTCGGCTTCCACCATCGCCGCGAGCGACCAACGCACGATGTCGGCCCAACGCTGGTCGCCATGGCGGACCGACGGGCCGAGAGGCTCCTTCGAGATCACTTCCGGCAGGATCACGTGGTCGGCCGGGTTCGGCGTGTTCGACGCGCGCACCGACGCGAGGCCCGACACGTCGGTCGTGAACGAGTCGCAGCGGCCGGCGAGATAGGCCGCGATGTTTTCCTCGAGACGCTCGATGACGACCGGCGTGAAACGGATGCGGTTGGCGCGGAAGTAGTCGGCAAGGTTCAGCTCGGTCGTCGTGCCCGGCTGGACGCAGATCGTGGCGCCGTTGAGTTCCTTGGCGCTCTTGATGTTCGCCGACTTCTTCACCATGAAGCCCTGGCCGTCATAGAAGTTTACGCCGACGAAGTCGAGGCCGAGCGACGTGTCGCGCGACAGCGTCCAGGTCGTGTTGCGCGCGAGGATGTCGACTTCGCCCGACTGGATCGCCGTGAAGCGCTGCTGGGCGGTAAGCGCCGTGTAGCGGACCTTCGAGGCATCGCCGAAGACCGCCGCCGCGACAGCGCGGCAGGAGTCGACGTCGAGGCCGGTCCACACACCCTGCGCATTCGGCATGCCGAAACCGGCGACGCTGCCGTTTGCGCCGCATTGGACGAAGCCGCGCGCCTTGACGGCGTCGAGCGTGGGCGAGGACGCCGGGGCCTGTGCCTGCGCCGGAACGGCAGCGGCGAAAGCAACGACGGCCGTCGCGAGAACGGTGGCCATGGTTTTCATGAATTGGACTCCCTGTCGGAACGAACGATTTTGGATGACCGCCCTGGTTGAAACGGAACCCGGAAAAGGCCGCTTCACCAAGCCAAGAAGCAGGACGCTAACACGGCGTAGGAACCGGTCTCAATCGGTTTGTATCGATACGTTGTGGGGTTGGTCGCGGTCGGGGGCTGGCGCTATAGTTGCCTGCATTCCTCAAGAAAACAGGCGATTTGCGAATATGAAGCCCGAAACCAAGGTGACTACGCTCGGCCGCGACCCGGAAGCCAATTTCGGCGTCGTCAACCCGCCCGTCTATCACGCGTCGACCATCCTGTTTCCGACGCTCGACGCGATCGAGGCGGCGACCAAGACGAAATACAAGAACCAGATGC
The DNA here is from genome assembly GCA_965279565.1 of Tagaea sp. Classification (GTDB taxonomy): domain Bacteria; phylum Pseudomonadota; class Alphaproteobacteria; order CACIAM-22H2; family CACIAM-22H2; genus Tagaea. Next base: position 3,372,638 of record OZ257249.1, read on the forward strand.
GCTACGGCCGTTACGGGACGCCGACGACATTCGCGCTCCAGGACGCGATCGCCGAACTCGAAGGCGGCTATGCGACTTTCGCTGTCGGCTCGGGGGCGGCCGCCATCGTCGCCACGCTGATGGCATACACGAAAGCCGGCGACCACGTGCTGTGCGCGGACACGGTATACGCGCCGACGCGGCGGTATCTCGATGTCGTCCTGAAGCGCTACGGCGTCGAGACGACCTACTACGATCCCATGATCGGCGGCGGCATCTCCGCGCTGATCCGCCCGAACACGACCCTGTGCATGATGGAAGCGCCCGGCTCGCTGACGTTCGAGATGATGGACGTGCCTGCCGTCGTTGCGGCGTGCAAGGCGAAGGGTATCGCGACGGCACTCGACAACACGTGGGCCACGCCGCTCTATTTCCGGCCGCTCGATCTTGGTATCGACGTTTCGGTGATGGCCGGTACGAAGTATGTGGGCGGCCACTCCGACATCATGATGGGCCTGATCACGGTGCGCGACGAGGCCGTCTACAAGACGATGCGCGCGTCCGTCGACGAGCTCGGTGCTTGCACCGGCCCCGACGACCAGTATCTGGCACTGCGCGGGTTGCGCACGCTCGCCGTCCGGATGCCCCGCCATTACGAAACCGGCCTCGTGCTCGCGAAGTGGCTCAAGGAGCAACCGGAGGTCTCGCGCGTGCTTCATCCGGCCCTGCCCGACTTTCCCGGGCATGCGATCTGGAAGCGGGATTTCAAGGGCGCTTCGGGCCTGTTTAGTTTCGTGTTGAAGCCGGTCGTGCGCGCGGCTCTCGCGGCGATGGTCGACGATCTCGAGCTTTACGGCATGGGCTTCTCGTGGGGCGGCTTCGAAAGCCTGATGGTGCCGTCCGACGTGCGGGCACTGCGCACGGCGAAGCCCTGGACCGACACCGGCCAGCTCATGCGCGTCCACGCCGGGCTCGAAGCGCCCGACGACCTGATCGCGGATCTCGACAAGGGCTTCCAGCGTCTGCGCAAGGTCGCGCGCGAACAGGGCTGACGGATGGATCCGGTCGACGACCTTCTTGCCGAGATCGCCTTCGACACACAGGGCCTCGTCGCCGCCGTGGCGCAGCAGCACGACACCGGCGAGGTCCTGATGGTCGCGTGGATGAACCGCGACGCGGTGCGCGAGACGTTGCGGTCAGGCAACGCGTGCTACTGGTCGCGCTCGCGCATGAAACTCTGGCGCAAGGGCGAGAGTTCCGGGCAGGCCCAGCGTCTCGTCGAACTGCGCATCGATTGCGACGGCGACGCGATCCTGCTGCGCGTCGACCAGAGCGGCGTGGCCTGCCATACCGGACGGCGCGACTGCTTCTTCCGCGTCGTGCGCGACGGGAAGTTCGTCGTCGACCGCCCGGTCCTCGTCGATCCCAAGACTTTGTATGGCGGCTAGATCGTCCACTCGTCCGCGCGGCGACGGCCCGCGCCTTCGCATCCTGCTAGGCGAGGCGATCGCACTCGGACCGGGCAAGGCAGCACTGCTTGCGGCCATCGCGAAGTCCGGTTCGATCTCGGCCGCAGCGAGATCGATGGAGATGAGCTACCGGCGGGCCTGGTCCCTGGTGGACGAAATGAACCGCGCCTTCCGCTCGCCACTCGTCACCAGCGAAGCCGGTGGCCGACGTGGTGGTGGCGCGGTCGTGACGGCGCTCGGTCAGGATGTGCTCGCGCGCTACCAGCGGATGGAGAATCTGGCCCGGCACACGCTTGCCGCAGAAATTACTGCCTTCCGCCGGCTACTTCGGGCCGACCCCGTGGTGACGGACGAGGAATGACCGCAAGCTATGTTGTTGGAAAATATTGGTTATTTAAAATTTTAATTAATCTTTACCACGTCGTCGCCTTTTCATTGCAGCACATGCACCCGCCGATTATATTATGAAGTAACTACGGATCGGTCGAAGACCGTCCGCGCAATGGCTGTCAGAAGGACTGTCGCAATGGTGGCTTTGCCGCCAATCACCGCAACGACGACCCTGCCGGGTTACGCCCGGCCGGTTCCCGTTTCGCAGCCAAGCCCGGCGGCTACTGCCGCGCGTGGCGGCGCGAACGCGGGTGTGTCGGTCGGCGGCGGTGCGGCGTCCTCCGCGATCGCCAACCAGGCCCGACAGAGCCTCATCGAAGCTTCCAAGAACACGGCCGCCGGCGAGCCTGCGGCGGATTCGAGCGGCAAGTCGCGCGCTCAGCTCCCCTCGCCGCCCTTCTCGCAGAATGTCGGCCTCTACGTGAATTCGACCCGCGTGTTCGTCGACATCGTCCTTTCGGGCGACGAGAATCGCCGCGTCGCAAGAGTATTCGGCACGCCACCCGCCCCGCCGCCGCCGGGCCGCAGCGGCGCCACCCGGGATCCGGTCAATTTCGTCGCCTGATTCCGGTTTTCCGGCGGACTCAAATCACAATGTGTTCACGCGCCGTCGAGCTTTCGAGGCGAGACAGAAGCGGCTGAAATCGTCTAGGTTCTGCACCGGACGAGATTGATGCGGCGCACAAGACGATGAACGAACTCGGCGACACGCTGAAGAGCCTCGATGCCGTGGGCCCCGAAAAGGCCCTCGGGGTTTTCGTCGCCGCCGTCCGCAGCGCCGTCCCCGACGCGCCGGCCTGCTACTTCGACCTCATGTCGGCCGAGGATGCGGAACGCCGCCGGCTGCAGCGCCAGTGCGAGACGCACTTCAAGTCCCTCCCGCTTTCGGTGCGCGAGGTGATCCGCCGCGAGGCGATCGTCAAGGCGCAGGAGATCGTGCAGAGCCCGTTCGAGCGGCTCGCCGCGTCGATGACGTCATCGATGGAAGAAACCAGCCTCGACGACCTGTTCCCGAAGTAAATCCGGATTGCCGTCGCGAGGCGCGATGGCGAGCCCAGCTGGATTCGAACCAGCGACCTACAGCTTAGAAGGCTGTTGCTCTATCCAGCTGAGCTATGGGCCCGTCCGGCACGCGGCGTTCAGCGGATCCGGTCGAATTTGAAATTGTCGGCGTACGCCTTGGGTCTGACGCGCATCGCGTTCGCAGCGCCGATCTCGTAGGCGATGCCGTGACGGTCGGCATACGCGATCGCCTCGTCCTGGCTGGCGAAGCGGAGCTGGACCTGGCCTTGCGTGTCGGCCGAACCGGCCCAGCCCATCAGCGCGTCCGGGCGCTTGGCGGCCGCCGGCTCGAACTCCAGCACCCACGCCTTGCTCTTGGCGCGGCCCGACTGCATGGCGGTCTTGGTCGGCTTGAAGATGCGGGCGGGCTTGGTCATGGCGCGCGGATTCCCTGTAGGGCTCGATGCGAGCGGACTTTACCACCGTTTGCGCGGCAGGCAACTGCCTGCGGAACCCCGCAGAAACGCGAAAAGGGCCGGGTTTCCCCGGCCCCTTTCGGACGGCGCGACCGGATGGATCAGGCGACCTTCGCCTTCACAGAGCCTACGCCCTCGCAGAACCCTTCCATAACGTCGCCGCGCTTGATCGCGGCCACGCCCGACGGGGTCCCCGACATGATCAGGTCTCCGGGCTGGAGTTCGAACAGGCCCGAAAGATAGGCGATCATTTCCGGTACCTTCCAGATCAGCTGGTTGAGATCGCCCTGCTGCTTGAACTCGCCGTTGACCTTGAGCCAGATGGCGCCCTTCGACGGATGGCCGATCTCGGCGGCGGGCACGATGTCGCTCATCGGCGCCGAATGCTCGAACGCCTTGCCGATCTCCCACGGGCGGCCGGCCTTCTTGCACTCTTCCTGAAGGTCGCGGCGCGTCATGTCGAGGCCGATCGCGTAGCCGTAGACATGCTCAAGCGCCTTGTCGACGGCGATGTCCTTGCCGCCCTTCGACAGCGCCACGACGAGTTCGATCTCGTGATGCACGTTGGACGACTTGGGCGGGTACGGGAAGTCGCCGTTGCCCAGCACGAGGCAGTCCGGGTTCTTCTGGAAGAAGAACGGCGCCTCGCGGTTCGGATCGTGGCCCATCTCGATCGCGTGCGCGGCATAGTTGCGCCCGACGCAATAGATCCGATGGACGGGAAAGCGGGCCATCGTGCCGCGCACGGGCACGGAAACCGCCGCCGGCGGCGTGAAGACGAAGTTGGTCGGCGCTGCGATGTTCATAGTCTGTTACTCCCTCTATCGGAACCGGTCAGCGGGACGAGGCATAATAGTCGACCTGGCGTTCGCACCACGCCAGCGCCTCGTTGATCGCGAATGCGAATGTGAAGATGACGAGGATGAGAGCCCAGAAGTGCTCCATCAGGAAATGCGACTGGTAGATCTCGAACAGCGTCCCGAAGCCGACGACGGAAACGAGGAGCTGGCCGATGATCACGCCCTTGACGGCGCGGATCATGCCGAGCCGGATGCCGGTCAGGATCTCGGGCATCGCCGCGCGGACATAGATCAGCGAGAACGCCTGCCAGGTTCCGGCGCCGAAGCTTTGCGCCATCTCGATCAGCGACGGCGTGATGCCGCGCACGCCGGCGCGCGAATTGAGCACGATGATCCAGATCGCGAAGAGCACGACGGTCAGCACCACGGTCTGTTCACCGATACCGGCGAGGACCATGATCACCGGCACGAGTGCCGAAAGCGGCGCCGACAGGAAGAGATTGACCCAGGGCAGCAGCAGCCGGTCCGCGATGGCGACGCGCCCCATCAGGATCCCGATCGGAATCCCGAAGGCGACCGCGATGAGATTGCCGAGCACAAATGCACGCGCCGTGATCAGCAGCGCGTTGCCGAAAGTTGGCGTCGGCACGATTTCGAAAACGCGATCGACGATCTTGCTGAGCGGCGGCAGGATCAGGCCGGCTTCGGTATGGCCTGCGATCTCCCACAGCACGGCCCATACGACGAGCGCCGCGAAGAACGGGATCCGGTATCCGCCGATGACCATATCGCTGCCCTCGCCTAGTCCAGATAGAGCTTGAGCGTCTGCCAGATGTTCTCGACGGCGTCGAGATAGGCAGGATGCCGGCGAATCTTCTCCGGGTCGCCGTCGCGCGAGATCTGCGGCTCGATGATCGCCGAAATCCGGCTCGGCCGGCGCGACAGCAGCACGATGCGGTCCGAGACGTAGACCGCCTCCTCGATGCTGTGCGTGACGAAGATGAACGTCTTGCGTTCGTTTGCGACCAGTTCGAGCATGTCTTCCTGGAACTTCCGGCGCGTCTGCTCGTCGACGGCCGAGAACGGCTCGTCCATCATCAGGACCTTGGCATTGACGGCGAGCGCGCGCGCCAGGCCGACGCGCTGGCGCATGCCGCCCGACAGTTCGTGCGGATATTTCCGCTCGAACCCCTTCAGGCCCACGCGCGCGATGTATCTCTCAGCGACCGCCTCGCGCTCGGAAAGCTGCACGCCCTTCAGTTCCAGTCCGAAGGCCACGTTGCGCATGACGTCTGCCCACGGCATCAGTGCGAAATCCTGGAACACGAACGCGCGCTCCGGACCGGGGCCGGTCACCTTCCGGCCTTCGACCAGCACGTCGCCGCCGCTCGACGGGATAAGGCCGGCAATGATCTTGAGAAGCGTCGTCTTCCCGCAGCCCGACGGCCCGAGAAGCGTCGTGAGCTTGCCTTCCGGAAATGCAAGCGAGATGCCGCTCAGCGCCTCGATGCCGCCCGGATACGTCTTCACGACGTTGCGGACCTCGACGATCGGCGCCGGAGTGGACGGCATTTCTACGAGGCTCGGCTTCATCGACATGGCAGGCTGGGTCATGCGGCGCGTTTCTCCGGTCTGAACAGGATCGCCTCGATCCGCTCGAGCGTCTCGATGAAGAGGACCGACATGACCACGATCGAAAGGATCGCCGCGTACATCTTCGGATAGTCGGCCACGGACTGGTTGTACGAGATGAGATCGCCGATCCCGGTCGGCGTGATCAGCAGTTCGGCGAGGATGATGCCGATGAAGCCGGCCGCGCAGCCGAGCCGGAGCCCGACGAAGATCAGCGGGCTGGCGGACGGCAGGATGATCTTGAGGATGATCTGCCGCTGCGAACCGAGGAACGAACGGCCCATCTCCAGGAGCGAACCCGGCGTGTTGCGAACGGCACCGAGCGAATTGAGGACGATGACGGGCATCGCCATGATGCAGACGGTCAGGACCTTCGCGGTGAGGCCGATGCCGTAGGCGAACGTGAGGACGGGAATCAGCGCGGCAAGCGGTGCTGCCTGCGCCACGATGAACACCGGCGCGAACAGCCATTCCGACGGACCGTGAAGCCCCATGAGCAGGCCGAGCGAAACGCCGATCGCCACGGAGATGGCGAGACCGATCGCGAGCGGGTAAAGCGTCTTCGCGAATGCGGCAGTCAGCGAGCCGTCGCCGATCATCTCGCCGAGTGCGGCGATCGTCTCGCCGAAGGTCGGAAAGGCAGCACTTACCGGAATCCGGCCGGCATATTCCCAGGCGATCAGGGCAAGGCCGAACGAGACGAACCGGAGCACGTGCGCATGTGTCAGGAACCGGCCCAACTGTCCGCCACCGGTCCCGCTCATCGCGGGCAACGGGCCTTCAAGTCGCGCGGAACTTCCTGGCGCAGACGACATCTTACCTCGATCCGTTCGGGAAACAGGGACCGGCGGCCGCCGGATTGCGGCGGCCGCCGGGTCGCAACTCAGCCACCGACGGCGCGGCGCGCCTTCTCGAGAGGTGCGAGGTACCAGAAATCCTCGACCTTGAGCGTGTTCGCCGGACCGGTCATCTGGCCGGCTTCAACGTAGAACTCGAAGTCGCTCTGCGCGACGTCCGCACCGCCACCGGCCGGCGCGTAGATGCCTTCCTTTGTCCCGACCTGATAGAACTTCGTGATGCCGTCGAGGATTTCCTTCGGCTGGTCGGCCATCAGGCGGCGCTTTGCCCGCTCCGTCTCGACGATCGCCGGATTGGCGTTCATCTCGCGCCACAGACGCAGGAACTCCGCCACGATCGTATCGACCTGCTTCTCGTTGCGCTGCATCCAGGCGACCTGACCGAAGATCGTCTCGTCCGACGCGGGATTGGAGACGCCGGGCAGGACGTGGAAGCGGTCGCCCGCCTTCTCCATCAGCACGTTCTTGTTCGCGAGATCGACGATCGTCGCCTTGATCTGGCCGCGCATCATCGCAATGATCCGGTTCTCGGAACCGGGCACGTAGCTCCGGTCGCCGAACTGGATGCCTTCGCGCTTCGCGATGATGTTGCCGATCGCTTCGGTTCCCGTGCCGCGCGCGTGGAACGCGAACGGCTGGCCGTTCAGGTCCTTCCACGACTTGTACGACTTGTCGGCGACGGGGAAGAAGACGAGACGCGTCGCCTGGAAGACCACGCGGATCGGTGCGCGGCTCTTCTGGATCACGGAGTACGGCGTGCCGACGCCGAGATCGGCCTGCCCGTTCACGACCGCCTGGATCGCGAGTTCTTCCTTGGCGAAGAACGTGATCTCGTAGTCGACGCCCTTTTCCTTGGCGCGCTCGAGCGCGATCACCATCGAAAGCGTTTCGGTCGAAAGCACGTCGCCGAACGCGATGCGGACCTTCTGCGCATCGGCGGCACCCGCCGCAAGCACGATCGGGACGGCGAGGAACGCGGCACAGACGGAACGCCTCAGAAATCCGAACGGAGTCTTCATTTTGATTTCTCCCCCTCAGCGGTTTTTTTTGGCCTCGGGCGGTTCCCGCTCCAGGCCTTGTCGGCTTCCTCCGGATCGTCGTGGCGCGCACGACCGATTCGGTTTCAACCAATTCGTATCTTGAGCACTACAGATCACGAACCTTCGACAGTCAAGATCGAAAGCCATCCAACTGTTAGAAATAAACTTTATCCGCTGCATTCAGTTGATAAACTCGGTCAAACACTGAAAACCAATTCTCGAATGGTTGCTCAAATTGGGCAGGCATGCTATCGCAGCCCCACAATTCGAGACCAATCCAGAGGCCGGTCATGGACGGAACGCAATCGATCAAGGAACGTCGCGACGTCGTCGCGGATCTGCGCGAGTTCCTCGCTTCGGTGCATCTGCCCGAGAACGGCCGGCTTCCCAACGAACGCGATCTCGCCGACCGCCTCGGCATCACGCGCGCGGAACTGCGCAAGGGGCTGGCCGTTCTGGAAAGCGAAGGCCAGCTCTGGCGGCGTGTGGGCACCGGGACATTCGTCGGGCCGAAGCCGCCGCAGATGCTCGACATCGCCGAACTGGCCGAGCGCACCAACTCGCTCCAGATGATGCGCGCGCGCATCGCTCTCGAACCGGAACTCGCCCATCTCGCCGCCCTAAACATTTCCGCGGCCGAGATCGCCGAGCTGCAGGCGCTCAATCACGCCTGCCGGTCGGCGAAGAACTGGCGCGAATACGAGGCGTACGACGCGCGGTTCCACCACGGCATCGCGAAGGCCGCGCGCAACCCCGTGCTGCTGGCGATGCTGGATACGCTGAACGGCGTGCGGCGCGCCGTCACGTGGGGCCGACCGAGGCCCGAGGGCGACCGCCCGTCGAACGCGCATCACAGCTTTACCGATCACGACGCGATCGTCGATGCGATCGCGCATGGCGAGCCGGTCAAGGCCGCCGACGCGATGCGCCGCCACCTCCAGACCGTCGAAGACCGCCTGGTCGGCCGGGTGCCCTAGCCGTCGGCCAGTTCCGCGACCTGCCCGGTCTGCGGCACGGAACAGTTCCAGCCGAAGCGACGTTCGATTTCGGCACGCAGCGCTTCGGACGCGGGCGGTTCGCCGTGCGTGACGAAACAGTGCCGGGGCGGCTTCTCGAACTTCGAAAGCCAGGATAGGACTTCCTCCCGGTCGGCATGCGCGGACAGCATGCCGAGATTGCCGACCTCGGCCGCGATGCTTACCTGCGCGCCGTGAATCTTCACGCTGCGCGCACCGGCCACCATTGCCGCACCGCGCGTTCCGGCCGCCTGATATCCGGCGAACAGGATCGTGTTGGCGGGGTCAGGTGCGAGGAACTTCAGATGATGGAGAACGCGCCCGCCCGTCGCCATACCGCTCGCCGACAGGATGATCCGGGGAACGCGGCTCTCGCTCAAGCGCTTGGATTCCTCGACGCTGTCGACGTAGCGCGCCGCATCCGCAAGCTCGGCACACTGTCTGGCGTCGAGGCGGTGCGCGCCAAGATGGTTCGCGAACACCTTGCTGGCCGCACTCGCCATCGGGCTGTCGACGAAGACCGGCAGGTCGGGAATGCGGCCGGCGATCTTCAGGCGGCGGATATGGTGCAGGATCGTCTGGATGCGCCCGACCGCGAAGATCGGCATCAGTATGCTGCCGCCGCGCCCGGCTGTCCGCTTGATGATTTCTGCGAGCACGTCTTCCGGATCGGTCGTGTCGTGCGTGCGGTCGCCATAGGTCGATTCCACGACGACGTAGTCCGCCGCATGCACGGGCTGCGGATCAAGCATCGTCGGACTACCTGCCCGGCCGAGATCGCCGGAGAACACGATCGTGCGGCCGGCGGCTGCCAGTTCGACGGTCGCCGCACCGAGTATGTGTCCGGCCGGGCGCAGATGCGCCGTCACGCCGGGAGCCACGTCGAACACGTGGCCGATACGCTGGGGCTCGAACCTGTCGAGGCTCGCGATCGCTTCGGCGGCCGTATAGAGCGGAAGTGCGGGCCGATGCTTCGAGAAGCCGTGCCGGTTCGCGTACTCGGCTTCCTTCTCCTGCAGGTAACCGCTGTCGGGCAGCAGGATCGCGCACAGGTCGGATGTCGGCGGCGTGCAATGGACCGCCCCGCGGAATCCGTTGCGGACCAGCAACGGAAGGTAGCCCGAATGGTCGAGATGGGCGTGCGTCAGGACGACCGCGTCGATCCGCGCCGGGTCGACCGGCAGCCGACTCCAGTTCAGCAGACGCAGTTCCTTGAGTCCCTGGAAAAGCCCGCAGTCGACGAGGATGCGTCGCCCGCCGGTCTCGATCAGGTATTTGGATCCGGTGACGGTCCCCGCCCCGCCCAGGAACGTCAATCGCACCGGATCTACTCAGCGCTTCTCGTTGAGCATCGGGAACCCGCGCTGGTGCCAGACGGGATAGGCCGGCGTAACGTCGCTTGCGGCGTCGAGCGCCGCGCGCTGTGCCGCCGAAATCTGCCAGCCGACCGCGCCGAGATTCTCGACGAGCTGCTTCTCGTCGCGCGCGCCGATGATCAGCGTCGAGACCGTCTTCTGCTGCAGCAGCCAGTTGAGCGCCACCTGCGGGATCGTCTTGCCGGTTTCCCTGGCGACCGCGTCGAGCGCGTCGACGATGCGGTAGAGACGCTCCGGATCAAATTTCGGGCCCGTCTCCGGGATCTGGGCGGCGCGCGTCCCTGCCGGTGCCGGCTGGCCGCGCCGGATCCGGCCGGTGAGCTTGCCCCAGCCGAGCGGGCTCCACACGACGGCGCCCACGCCCTGATCCTGGCCGAGCGGCATCAGCTCCCACTCGTAATCGCGGTTGAGCAGCGAATAATAGGCCTGATGCGCGACATGGCGCGGATAGCCGTAGCGGTCGGCGACGGCGAGCGATTTCATCAGGTGCCAGCCCGAGAAATTCGAGCAGCCGATATAGCGGATCTTGCCGGCCTTCACGAAGCCGTCGAGCGTTTCGAGCGTCTCCTCGACCGGCGTGTTGTAATCCTGCCCGTGCAGCTGGAACAGGTCGATATGGTCGACCGCCAGCCGCTTCAGCGCCTTGTCGACAGCTTCGGTCAGGTACTGGCGCGACGAGCCGTAGTCGTTGGGGCCGGTTCCGGTCGGGAACGTCGCCTTGGTCGAGATCAGCACGCGCTCGCGCTTGCCCTTGATCGCCTGCCCCAGGATCGTCTCGGCAAGACCGGCCGAATAGCCCGACGCGCTGTCGAACATCGACACGCCATGATCGAGGCAGATATCAACGAGGCGCGAAGCGCCCGCCGTATCGGTCGATCCCCACGCCTTGAAGAACTCCGTGCCGCCGCCGAAAGTTCCAGTTCCGAAGCTCAATGCCGGCACGCGCAGTCCCGAGTGTCCAAGGCGGCGATATTCCATTTCGTGAATCTCCTTCGATTATTTTCTAGTGTAGGCGCTCGCACAGAGAAACATGTCGACCTTTTCGCCGTCTGCGGCAAGCGGAAGCGACAGCCTCTCGACACGGGACGCGAAGCGCGAGTGCGTCAGGGCCGGCGGGCCGACCTTGTATCCGGGCAGGCGCGTCGTAAGCGCTCCACGCAGGTCGCCGGTCAGAGAATCCGGGCCCTCTGAATCTTCGACCTCGTCGACAAACGTCCCGACCCTGATCGTAGCGCCGGCATCGACGAGCGCGCTGCCGATCAGCCGCAACCGGAATCTCGGCTCCGGCGGGACGACATCGAGAAGCCAGACGCAAGGCAGTGCCGCCGGACTGCGCTCGGCGATGTCGATCGGATCGACATGCGCGCGCCCGGGAAGCAAACCGGACCGGGCAGCCTTCAAGTCGCTCCAATAGCGATAGATCGTGACAATCTCGGGATTCTCGAAGGCGACGTTGTCTGCATCAGGCAGCAGCAAGCCCATGCTCCCGGAGGAAAAGGCCATGCCCAAGGAACGGCACGCTATCCCGGGAATGATAGCACGCAAATACCGGTCGGAGCGGAGGGATTCGAACTCTCGACATCCAGCTCCCAAAGCTGGCGCTCTACCAGGCTGAGCTACGCTCCGGACCGGATCGCGAAGGCAACACCTGCCTTCGCGCGATGTGATACACGAACCGTGCCCGGTCCGGCAACCTCGAGGAATCCCCCCATGTCCCGCACCATGTTCGGTCTGCCCGCAGAGCTGCGGGCCTATATCCAGTCCGTCTCGCTGCGCGAAACGCCGCTGCAGGCCCGCCTGCGCGAGGAAACGGCAAAGCTGCCGATGGGCGGCATGCAGATCAGCCCGGAACAGGGCCAGCTGATGGCCCTGCTCGCCCGCCTGATCGGCGCGAAGCTCTATGTCGAAGTCGGCACCTTCACCGGCTACAGCGCGCTCAGCGTCGTCCAGGCGCTTCCGGCGGACGGGCGCGCGATCTGCTGCGACGTATCCGAGGAATGGACTTCGATCGCGCGGCGCTTCTGGAAGGAAGCAGGCATCGCCGACCGCATCGAGCTGCGCCTCGCCCCCGCCGTCGAGACACTCGACGCGCTGCTTGCCGGCGGCCACGAAGGCAAGGTCGACCTCGCCTTCATCGACGCCGACAAGACCGGTTATGCCGCCTATGTCGAGCGCATAGCGCGCCTGCTGCGGCCCAACGGGCTGTTGCTGATCGACAACGTGCTGTGGGGCGGCAAGGTCGCCGATCCGTCGGCGACGAGTGCCGACACGATCGCCTTGCGCGAGCTCAACCTGCGCCTGAAGGACGACGCGCGTTTCGACATTTCGATGCTGCCCGTCGGCGACGGGCTGACGCTGGCACGCAAGTGCTGAGCTAGCGGAACATCGCGTGGACGAGCCGGTCGCCCTTCTTCAGGCCGAGGCGCGATGCGGTCCCGCCGTTCAGCTCCAGCACCGCACGGACATTCTCTTCCGACGAGATGATCGCCTCGGATAGCGGCACGGCCCGTTCGTGGATGTGCTGCACGATTCCGGCACGGTCGACGAACAGCATGTCGAGCGGAATAAGCGTGTTGCGCATCCACATTGCGACGGGTGCATCGCGCTTGAAGTCGAACAGCATGCCGGCGTCGGCGGCCATCTGGCGACGGTGCATGAGGCCGAGCGTGCGCCGCTCGTCGTTGTCGGCGAACTCGATCGTGAAACGATGGCGCTTGCCGCCGCTCTCGATCGTCAGATCGGATTTCTCGAACCGGACATTCGGGTTCTGCGCCAGTGCCGGCCCGGCGAAGGCCAGTGCCAGGGTCAGCGCCATCAGGTTTCGTCTCGTCGTCATTCCCGTTCCTGCCCTATCGCGCACGACGCGCCATTTCCGCAATCTCTGGCCGGACTGGTCCGCCGGCAGGCGCATCGCGAAGCGTCGTGAACCATGCTTCCGGCCTGATTTGATCCTTTCGACGGTGCCAGTGCAAGGCCCGCAGGATCTCCTCGGCATGCGACGGCAGGCGCTCGGGGATCTCGATTCCGTTGAGCGTGGCCCACATCCCGCTCCATGCGCGCGCCACACTCCAAGGATTGTAGCCGCCCCCGCCCGTCACCAGCATCGGCCGGCCGAGCGCGCGCAATGCGGCCCCGGCCCGCCACAGCGCGTTGTTCGACAGCGACAGATTCGACAGCGGGTCGTCGGCAAGCGCGTCCACCCCGCCCTGCACGACAAGCGCTTCAGGTGCAAACGCCGCGACGCGCGGCAGCACGGCTTCGTCGAACAGCAGCGCGAACTCGTCGTCGTTGAGGCCCGGCGGAACCGGAAGATTGAGCAGCGTTTCGGGCGCACCGGGATCGAAAAGGCCCGTGTTCGGCCAGCGGCCGGCCTCGTGGATCGAAACGATCAGCACGCGCGGATCGCCGGCAAGGGCCGCTTCCACGCCGTCGCAATGATGCGCGTCGATGTCGACATAGGCCACACGCGCGACGCCACGGTCGAGCAGGCGCAGGATCGCGAGGACGGGATCGTTGAGATAGCAGAAGCCGCTTGCCGCAGCCTTCTGCCCATGATGCGTTCCGCCGGCCGGCGAATAGACCGTGCGGACATGCCCGCCCGCCAGCAGTTCGGCGGCATGGAGCGAAGCGCCGCAGGCCGTCGCCGGGCGGCGGAAGATTTCGCCGAAGACCGGATTCCCGCCACGCCCAATATTGAAGCGCGCGGAAGCGGCCTCGTCGATCGCCTGCGCGGCTTCGGCGGCCTGCAATGCCGCGACATAGTCGGGATCGTGAAAGCGCGCCAGCTCGTCCGGTGTCGCGGTCGGGCTGTCGACATAGACCTCGTCGGGCAGCCAGCCGAGGGCGCGGCACAGGTCGATGCAGGTCGACACGCGCGGGATCGCGAGCGGGTGGTTCGAGCCGTAGCGCGACCGCCGGTAGATCTCCGAGCCGATGAAGCGGATGTCCGGCGCCATGGCATCGAGTTAGTGCCGCTTGCCTTCGCCGTCAACGTGGCGCTATATCGGAGCGTTCGCACGGGGTGCCGGCAATGTGCCGGCTGAGATCACACCCGAGAACCTGATCCGGTTCGTACCGGCGTAGGGATGCGCTCTTGAAGACCGACCGCTCTCCATCCGTATTCGACGTCGATGTCCGTGCCGCCGGCGTGGCCTATGGCGGCGTGCCGCTGTTCGACGGGCTCGACCTCCGTCTCGCGGCCGGGCGGACCATGTGCCTGCTCGGGCCTTCGGGCGTGGGCAAGAGCACGCTGCTGCGCCTGATCGCCGGCCTCGTTCCGGCCGAACCCGGAACCCGGATCGCCGCGGGCGACGGCAGGCCGCTCGACGGACGCATCGCCTGGATGGCGCAGCAGGACCTGCTGTGCCCGTGGCTCGACGTGCGGGACAACGTGCTGATCGGCAGCCGCCTGCGCGGCGAGCCGGCCGACTTCGCCCGCGCGCAGGCATTGATCGACGCCGTCGGGCTGGCCGATAAGTCCGACGCCATGCCGGCAACGCTCTCCGGCGGCCAGCGCCAGCGCGTGGCGCTTGCCCGCACGCTTATGGAAGACCGGCCGCTCGTGCTGATGGACGAACCGTTCGGCGCACTCGACACGATCACGCGCTGGCGCCTGCAGGAACTCGCCGCCACGCTGCTCGCCGGGCGAACGGTCGTGCTCGTCACGCACGACCCGCGCGAAGCGCTGCGCATCGGCCACGAGATTCGGGTGATCTCGGGCCAGCCCGCCCGGCTCGGCGAACCGCTCCACCCGCCGGGCGAAGTCCCGCGCCCGCTCGAATCACCCGACCTGCTCGCGCTCGAAACGCACCTGATCGGCGAGCTCGCACAGGCCGCCGGAGCCGACGCATGATGCGCCTTCTGCGCCCGATCCTCGTTCTTGCCGGCGTGTGCGCCGTGTGGGAACTCGTCGTGCGCGCGACCGGCGTGCCCCACTACATCCTGCCGGGCCCGGTCCGCGTGGCGAACGCGCTGGCGGCGCAGCACGCTTTCCTCTTCGAGAACGCGGCGATCACGCTGCTCGAGATGGTGCTCGGAATGCTGCTGGGCGTCGTGTGCGGCGGTGCTTCGGCCCTGCTGCTCGCCCAGTCGCGCGCCGCACGCCGCTGGTTCCTGCCGCTGGTCCTCGCCAGCCAGGCGATTCCGATCTTCGCCATCGCGCCGCTGCTCGTCCTCTGGTTCGGCTTCGGCATCGCGTCGAAGATCGCGGCCGCCGCCCTCATCATCTTCTTCCCCGTCACGTCGGCCTTCTACGACGGGCTGGTGCGCACCGAACGCGGCTGGCTCGATC
This sequence comes from Tagaea sp., assembly GCA_965279565.1. Classification (GTDB taxonomy): domain Bacteria; phylum Pseudomonadota; class Alphaproteobacteria; order CACIAM-22H2; family CACIAM-22H2; genus Tagaea. The sequence continues at coordinate 3,387,965 of OZ257249.1, forward strand.
TCGCGCACGTGATGGGTGCGCGACCGATCTCCATCCTGCTGCGGCTGCGCCTGCCGGCGGCCCTGCCCGCCCTCGCTTCGGGTATCCGCGTCGCGGCGGCCGTCGCACCGATCGGTGCCGTCATCGGCGAATGGGTCGGCGCGTCGGCGGGTCTCGGATTCCTGATGCTGCAGGCCAACGCGCAGATGCAGGTCGACCTGCTGTTCGCCGCCCTGTTCGTCCTTGCCGTCTTCGCCATCGCCTTCTATTCCGCCATCGACCGGCTGCTGCGCCGGCTCGTGCCGTGGCAGCCCGTCACCTCGCAAACCGACTGACCAACCGAAGGACTCCTGCCGATGATCTCCCGACGCACAGCTCTCGTTTCCGGCCTCGCGGCCCTCGCGGCACCCGCCCTGCTTCGTCCGGCCGCGGCCCAGGGCCAGCCCTTCACGCTGCTGCTCGACTGGTTCATCAATCCCAACCACGGGCCGATCCTCGCCGCACAGGAGCTCGGCTATTTCCGCGAGGCCGGGCTTGCCATGACGATCGTGCCGCCTGCCGATCCGAACGATCCGCCGCGCCTGGTCGCCGCCGGGCGCGGCGATGTCGCGGTCAGCTATCCGCACACGCAGATCCGGCAGGCGATCGACGACATCCCGACCATGCGCATCGGCGCTCTGATCGACACGCCGCTTTCGACGATCACGGTGCTTGCCGACGGCCCGATCAAGACGCTGGCCGATTTCCGCGGCCGGAAGATCGGCTACTCGATTTCCGGCATCGAGGGCGCCCTGCTGCGCACGATGCTGGCGACGGTCGGCGTGGGTGCGAACGAGATCGAGCTGATCAACGTCAACTTCTCGCTGTCGCCCGCGCTGCTGGCCAAACGTGTGGACGGCGTCATCGGCGCGTTCCGGAACTTCGAGCTGTTCCAGCTCGAGATCGAGGGATCGAAGGGCCGGGCTTTCTTCCTCGAGGAGCACGGCGTGCCCACGCACGACGCGCTGACCTTCACGGCGAATCGCGAACGCGCGCGCGCGGGCGATCCGCGCCTGCGCGCCTTCCTCGATGCGGTCGAGCGCGGCGCGCTCTACTGCACGAACAATCCGGAAGCGGCGTGGTCGCTGTTCATCAAGGGGCGCGGGCAGCTCGACAACGAGCTCAACCGCCGGGCCTGGCGGGCGAGCGTGCCGCGCTTCGCGCATTCTCCGGGTGCCGTCGACAAGGCGCGCGAACTGCGCTTTGCCCGCTTCCTGCACGCCAACGGCATCATTCCGCGCGTGCCGCCGGTCGACAGCTTCGTCGCCCAGCTCGCCTGACGACTACTGCGCGGCTTCGGGCCGGCCGCCGGCCGCGTCGGCCTCGATGCGCGCCTGGGCTTCGCGCGTCTCGAGCTGGCGGCGCCACATCTGCGCGTAGACCCCTTCGGCCGCGAGCAGGCCCGCATGCGTGCCGCGCTCGACGACGCGTCCCTTCTCCAGCACGACGATCTGGTCGGCATCGACGACGGTCGACAGCCGGTGCGCGATCGTCAGCGTCGTGACGCCGATCGAGATCTGGCGCAGCGATTCCTGGATCGCTTTTTCGGTGCGCGTATCGAGGGCGCTGGTCGCCTCGTCGAACACGAGCAGCTTGGGCCGCTTGAGGATCGTGCGGGCGATCGACACGCGCTGGCGTTCGCCGCCCGAAAGCTTCAGGCCGCGCTCGCCCACGCGGGTCTGGTATCCGTCGGGCAGCGACAGCACGAACTCGTGAATGCGCGCGAGCCTCGCCGCTTCCTCGACTTCGTCCTTCGTCGCCGACGGACGGCCATAGGCGATGTTGTAGTAGATCGTGTCGTTGAACAGCACCGTGTCCTGCGGAACGATGCCGATCGCCGCGCGCACCGAGGCCTGCGTAACGTCGCGAAGGTCCTGCCCGTCGATCTTCACGGCCCCGCCGGTCACGTCGTAGAAGCGGAACAGCAGGCGCGAGATCGTCGACTTGCCCGCACCCGAGGCGCCGACGATGGCGAGCGTCTTGCCCGGCGGCACGTCTATGTCCACGCCATCCAGGATCGTGCGGCGCGGGTCGTAGCCGAAATCGACCTTCTCGAACCTGACGTGCGCGCCCGTCACCTTCAGCTCGCTCGCGTCCGGCCGGTCGACGACCTCGGCGTTCGCGTGCAGCAACTTGAACATCGACTGCATGTCGATCAGCGCCTGCCGGATCTCGCGATAGACCATGCCGAGGAAGTTGAGCGGCAGGTAGAGCTGGATCAGGTACGCGTTGACCATCACGAATCCGCCGACGGTCATCGCGCCGGCCGCCACGTCGAAGGCCGCCAGCAGCATCACGAGCGTCAGGCCGATGGCGATGACGAAACCCTGCCCCACGTTGAGGATCGAAAGCGACGTCTTCGACAGGATCGCCGCGCGCTCGTAGGCATCGAGCGAGCGGTCGAAACGGCGCGCCTCGTGCGCCTCGTTGCCGAAATACTTGACGGTCTCGTAGTTGAGCAGGCTGTCGATCGCCTTGGTCGACGCCTCGCCCTCGGCCTCCAGCATCGCTCGCCGGTAGCGCAGGCGCCATGCCGTGATCGCGAAGGTGTAGCCGACATAGAGCGCGATCGTGACGAACGTGACGGCGGCGAAGCGCCAGTCGTAGAGGTACCAGAGAATGCCGCAGACCATCATGATCTCAAGCAGCGTCGGCACGACCTGGAACAGCATGAAATGCAGCAGGTTTTCGATGCCGGCCGTTCCGCGCTCGATCGCGCGGTTCAGGCCGCCGGTCTGCCGGTCGAGATGGAAGCGCAGCGAAAGAAGATGCAGGTGCTGGAAGGTCTCCAGAGCCACCTTGTGCATTGCCTGGTGCGCCACGCGCGCGAACACGATCTCGCGCAGCTCGTTGAAGGCCTGCGAACAGATGCGCGCCCCGCCATAGGCGAGCACGATGCCGACGGGCACGACGACGACGGCGCCGCCCGCATTCGACAGCGCGTCGACCGCATAGCGGTAGAAAAGCGGCACGACGATCGTCGCGAGCTTGGCGCCAACCAGAAGCACGATTGCCGCGACGACGCGGGTGCGGACGTCCGGACGATCCTTCGGCCAGAGGTACGGGAGCAGACGCGCGAAGGTCCGGACCTCCTGGTCGGCGACACCGGGTACGTGCAATGGGTCGGCGGGACTCGCTCTGCGCATCGGGACAATCTAGGTGTGCGACGGGCCGGTTGCCAGCCCCCCGCTAGTCCGCCGCCTGGCCGGATGCCCCGGCACCCGTGTCCAGATGGCGCAGGACGAGGGTGAGGAGCGCCTCCTTGCGGAACGGCTTGGAAATGAAATCGTTCATGCCCGCGGCAAGTGCTGCCTCGCGGTCGGTCTCGAACGCGTTCGCGGTGACGGCCACGATCGGGACGGCGGCCGCGTTTCCTTCGAGCGCGCGGATCGCAGCGGTCGCCGCATAGCCGTCCATCTCGGGCATGTTGACGTCCATCAGGATCAGGTCGTAGGGCGCCACGCGCTGCGCCTCGACCGCTTCCAGCCCGTTGCCGGCCGTATCGACGCGCAGGCCCAGCGGCTCCAGCATCGCGGACACGATCAGGCGGTTCGTCTGGTTGTCCTCCGCCAGCAGGATGCGCAGCGGCCGGTTGCGCGCGCGCGCCAGCCTTTCGATCTCGTTCGCCCAGTCGACATTGCCTGGCTTGGCGTCCGACTCCATGCTTGCCGGCTGCAGGACGACGTCGAACAGGAAGACGCTGCCGCTGCCCGGCACACTCTCGGCGCGAAGCTCGCCGCCCATGCGCGCGACCAGCCGGCGCGAGATGGCGAGCCCCAGCCCCGTACCGCCGAAGCGGCGCGCGATCGAACCGTCGAGCTGCTCGAACTCGCGGAACAGGCGCGGCAGGCGATCGGCCGGGATGCCGATGCCGGTATCGCGCACCGAGAACCAGCCGCGGATGCGGCCGTCCGGCTGCACGCGCGCCGACGCCTCGACGCGCACGCCGCCCTGCTCGGTAAACTTGATGGCGTTGGAAAGCAGGTTGAGCAGCACCTGGCGCAGCCGGCCCGGATCGCCGCGCAGGCGCTCGGGCACGTCGCCGTCCATCTGCCATTCGAGCGTCAGGTTCTTGGCCTTCGCGCGCGCGGCGACGATCTCGATCGTCGAGCGCACAAGCGCGTTGAGGTCGAAGGCAAGATCCTCGAACTCGAGGCGGCCCGCCTCGAGCTTCGAGAAATCGAGCACGTCGTTGATGATCTGCAGCAGCGCGTCCGACGCGTCGCGGATCGACTGGACGTAGAGGCGCTGCTGGGCGTCGAGCGAGGTGTCGAGCAGCAGGCTCGCCATGCCCATGACGCCGTTGATCGGCGTGCGGACCTCATGGCTCATCGTCGCGAGGAAGCGCGACTTGGCATCGCTCGCGGCCTCGGCCGTTTCCTTCGCCTGCGTCAGCGCGCGGGTCGCCGCGATGTCGGCGGTCACGTCCTGGAGCAGGTGGATCTCGCCGCCCGTCGCGGTCGAGAAGCCGATCACGCGGATCGTCCGTCCGTCGGCGAGATGCCGGTCGTACGGGTCCCCGCCGCGCACGACGAACGACAGGCGCTCGGCAACCCATGTCTCGCGGCCGTCCGGCGGCACGTCGAACATCGGCGCCGCCGCGTGCAGATGCATCAGGTCGTAGGCGAGCATGCCGACCTCGATCTGGCCGCGCACGTGCGGGTACATCTCCTCGTACTTGCGGTTCCACATCAGCACGCGCCGGCTCGCGTCGAACATCACGAACGCGTCGCGCAGCGCCTCGATGCCGTCGCGCAGCGTGCGCTCGCTGTCCTCGGCGCGGATCTTGGCGATGGCGAGCGCCTGGCGCGCCTCCATTTCCTCGGTCATGTCGCGCCCGGAACCGCGATAGCCGACGAAACGGCCCGCCTCGTCGAAGATCGGCTTGCCGCTGATGGACAGGTAGCGTCGCCTTCCGATCGGATCGAAGCGCTCGTAGCGGAAGTCGCGGAACGCCTCGCGCCGCTCGAGCTGCGCGCGGTGTGCGGCCCATCCCCGCTCGTCCACGCCCATGACGCCGACCTCGTCGCGACGCATCCCATACTGCGATTCCGGCTGCGAACCGGCCATTCGGTAGTTCGAATCCGACAGGAATGTGAAGCGCAGCTCAGCGTCCTGTTCCCAGAACCAGTCGGCGGTCGTCTCGGCGAAATCGCGGAAGCGCCGCTCGCGGTCGAGGATCGCGTGCTGCGCGAACTCGAGCTCGTCGATGCGGCGGCGCAGCAGCCATGCCATCGCGAGCACCGCGATCGTGGCGAGCGACCCGACGACGATGACCGGCATGTCGAAGCTGCGGCCGTGCGCGGCGCTGTCTGCCGAGGCAAGCTCGACGAAGATCGCGACCGGCCAGTCGCCGATCCATTCGAACGCCGCGATCCGGTCGACGCCGTCGATCGGGCTCCTTGCCTGGCGGATGGCGCCGCCGTCGGCGACGAGGGTCGGCCACGCCGCGTGTCCGCGCAGATCATGCACGACCTCGTCAAGGCGGCCGCCGCTTGCGATCCGGACGCGCGTCATCCCGTCGCGCCCGACGAGCCCGATGGCACCGTCGCTGCCCAGATCGATCGCGTGCGCGATGGCGAGAAGCCGCGTCGGCACGATCGACACGACGACGACGCCGGCGAACGAACCGTCGCGGCCCGCGATGCGGCGCGACAGCGGGATCGAGCTGTTGTTCGACAGGACACTCGTGCGCGGCGTGCCGAGGAAGGGTGCGTCGTCCGACGCGTCGCGGTGGAAGACGAAGAAGTCCCTGTCGGCGATGTTGCCGGCGGCAGCGCCCGCGATCGCGACGACGTTGCCCGACGCATCCGCGTGGGCGACGAACTCGACCAGGCCGGGGGCCGAAGCGGCGAGATTCGCGAGCAGCGACGCGTCGAGCCCCGGCGTGCGGCCGGCGAAGGAAACGGCGAGCTGGGCGATGCGGTCGACGGATTCGAGCGTGCGCTCGACGCTCTCGCGCGCGAGACGGCACGTCTCGACAAGGGTGGTGGTGGCGCTCTCGCTGGAGTGCAGCCGCTGGGAATAGAGGGCTGCCGCCGCCACGATCCACACCAGGCAGACCATTGCCAGCGCGACCACCTGGACCCGACCCACGCGAAGCTGCGCGAAAGAGGCCCGGCGCGGAACGCTCATGATTGATGCACCCGCATTCTCCCCCGCACGCATCGAGGATAGGCTTTCGAGCCTATCCGGGCAAGTTCCGACATGCCCGCTCTCTTGCACGCCACCTGCCCCTCCGCTACAACCCGTTCGACCGGGGACAGCGCGAAAGCGGCAAGTTTCGGCACCCCAGCAAGCATCAATCGGGAGGAATGCATGACGATCCAGAACCTGAACCGCCGTTCGCTTCTGCAGTATTCGGCCGCCGCCGCGGCCCTCGCCGGCATTCCCGGCGCCGCGAACGCGCAGAACATCGACCGCCTGCGCATGTACATCCCCGCGGCACCGGGTGGTGGCTGGGACCAGACCGGCCGTTCGATGGAGCAGGTGATGCGCGCGGCCGGCATCATGTCGAACTTCCAGTTCGAGAACGTGCCGGGTGCGGGCGGTGCGGTCGGCCTTCCGCGCTTCCTCGCCATGCGCGGCCAGGGCGACATGCTCATGGTCGGCGGCATGGTGATGGTCGGTTCGCTGATCGCCAACAAGAGCCCGGTCAAGATCACCGACGCGACCGCGATCGCGCGCCTGACCGGCGAGTTCCAGGTCGTCGTCGTGCCGCCCAACTCGCCGCACAAGGACATCAAGAGTCTTGCCGCCGCCGTGAAGGCGAACCCGGGTTCCGTCTCGTGGGCCGGCGGTTCGGCCGGCGGCACGGACCACATTCTCGTCGGGATGATCGGCCAGGCGCTGGGCGTCGAGCCCAAGGCGATGAGCTACGTCGCGTTCTCCGGCGGCGGCCCCGCCCAGGCCGCGATCCTCGGCGGGCAGACGACGTGCGGCGTTTCCGGCTGGGGCGAGTTCTCCGAGCAGGTCAAGGCCGGCCGCCTGCGCGCCATCGCGATCTCGGCGCCGACGCGCCAGGCCGGCATCGACGTGCCGACGCTGATCGAGCAGGGCATCAACGTGGAGCTGTTCAACTGGCGCGGCGTGTTCGCCACGCCGGGCGTGAGTGCCGCCCAGCGCACGGCCCTTGTCGGCATCGTCGACCGCATGGCGAAGAGCAGCCAGTGGAAGGACGAGTGCGCCAAGCGCGACTGGACGCAGATCTACCAGTCGGGCGACGACTTCTCGAACTACGTGAAGGCCGAAGTGACCCGCATCGAAGGCGTGCTGCGCGGCCTCGGCCTGGCGGCCTGAAGCAGGACGATCTAGCGGATCGCGGCGCGGGTCGGGGGACGGCCCGCGCCGTTTCGTTTGGGGGACGAGGGATGGCGATGCGTCTGTCGGGGGAGTTCTGGTGCGGCCTTTGCGTGCTCGCCTTCGCCGCCCTGATCGGCTACGAGGCCTCGCTGATCCCGACATCGGTCTATGCGCGCGTCGGCCCGCAGGTGGTGCCGTTCGCGGTCGCCGGCGGGCTCGCCCTGCTCGGCGTCGTGCTGCTGGCGCAGAACGCGCGCGGAAGCTGGAACACGGCCGACGATCCCGAGCTGACGATGCCGGTCGACTGGCGCAGCGCACGCTGGCTGCTGCTGGGCCTGGCGCTCAACGTGTCGCTGATCGCCGACGCGGGCTTCATCCTTTCCTCGGCCCTGCTGTTCGCCTGCACCGCGCGCTGCTTCGGCAGCGAGCGTCCGCTCAAGGATTTCGCGGCGGGCGTGCTGCTCGCGGCGGTCGCGTATTTCGGTTTCTCCAGGGGGCTCGGCATCAATATCGGTGCCGGCCCGATCGAGGCGCTTTTCTAGGATGGACACGCTCGCGGCACTCGCCGGCGGCTTCGCCGTCGCACTCACGCCGACCAACCTGCTCTTCGCACTTCTCGGCACGTTCCTCGGCACGGCCATCGGCGTGCTGCCGGGTCTCGGGCCCGCGCTGACGATCGCGCTGCTGCTGCCGATCACGTACAAGGTCGACGCGACGGGCGCCTTCATCCTGTTCGCGGGCATCTACTACGGCGCCATGTACGGCGGCTCGACGACGTCGATCCTGCTCAACACGCCGGGCGAGAGTGCCACCATCGTGACGGCGCTCGAAGGCAACAAGATGGCCAAGCGCGGGCGCGCGGGTGCCGCCCTCGCCACGTCGGCCATCGGCAGCTTCGTCGCCGGCACGATCGGCACGATGGGCATAACGTTCCTTGCCCCCATCGTCGTCGAGCTCGCGCTGAAGTTCGGCCCGGCCGAGTATTTCTGCCTGATGGTGCTGGCCTTCGTGACCGTGTCGGCCGTGCTCGGCAACTCGACCTCGCGCGGCCTCACCTCGCTGTTCTTCGGCATCTGGCTCGGCCTCATCGGCATCGACCTGCAGACCGGCCAGCCGCGCTTCACCTTCGGCCTGCTCGAGCTGCTCGACGGCATCAACGTGATCGTCGTCGCGGTCGGCCTGTTCGCGGTCGGCGAGACGCTGTGGCTCGCCTCGCGCCACGCGCACGGAAAGGACGAGCTGCTGCCACTGTCGGGCTCGCTCTGGATGACGCGCGAGGAATGGAAGCGCAGCTGGAAGCCGTGGTTCCGCGGCACCGGTCTCGGCTTCTCGATCGGCGCTCTGCCGGCGGGCGGTGCCGAGATCCCGACATTCCTTTCGTACTATCTGGAGAAGAAGCTTTCGGTGAAGCCCGAGGAGTTCGGCCACGGCGCCATCGAGGGCGTGGCTGGCCCCGAGGCCGCCAACAACGCGTCGGCCGCCGGCGTGCTGGTCCCCATGCTCACGCTCGGCCTGCCGACCTCGGCAACCGCCGCGATCATGCTGTCGGCGTTCCAGAGCTACGGCATCCAGCCCGGCCCGCTGCTGTTCCAGAACCAGGCCGCACTCGTGTGGGGCCTGATCGCGTCGCTCTACGTCGCCAACGTGATGCTGCTGGTGATGAACCTGCCGCTCGTCCCGCTGTGGGTGAAGATCCTCGCCATCCCCAAGCCGTGGCTCTATGGCGGCATCCTCGTCTTCGCGACGATCGGCACCTACGGCATCAGCCAGAGCGTGATCGACCTCGTGCTCCTCTATCTGGTCGGCCTCGTCGGCTATGCGATGCGCCGGTTCGACTTCCCGTCGGCCCCGGTCATCATCGGCATGATCCTCGGGCCGCTGGCCGAACAGGAACTGCGCCGCGCGCTGACGATCAGTCAGGGCGACTGGACCGTGTTCCTGACCCGCCCGCTGTCGGCCACGCTGATCGCCATCGCCCTGCTCGCCCTCGCCGGCCCGCAGATCTGGGCGATCCTCCAGCGGCGCAAGGCGACCGGCTGAAGCGCGCCGGAGCACGGAACAACAGGTTACGACCTGTTACCGTAACCTATTTAAGCCCTTGATACGCCACGCATGTAACTGCAACGCGCTTCGATGCAACGCATGTCTTGCTGCGCATGACTCCGCGCGCGCTTCTGCGACCGCCTCCCGCGCGCGACGACCCTTCTCCCTTCACCATGTCAAACAGCACAGGCTTTCGCCCTGCCATGGATAATAGGGATTTTTCCCCGTTTGGGTAGCCGCACAATCGTAAGCGTCGCCTTCACCGTCATGCAGGGGGACAAGCCTAGGCCTGACGGACAATTGAAGAAGCGCCTCAACGAGATGGCAATATAGCTACGCCGCCGCCACGCGCCGCAGCCGCATCCAGTGCAGCCCCAATCCGGCGGCGAGCGCCACGGCACCGGCGATGTCGGCGGTCGGGTCGGCGGCGATCAGCAGGATGCCGCCGGCGAGGCACAGCAGGCGCTCGATCCCGGTGGCGGTTCCCTTCGCGTAGCCGGTGATGCCCGCGCACAGCCCGACGAGGGCGAGGCAGGAGGTCAGCGTCGTCTCGGCGATGCCCCACCAGTCGCCCGCGTTCGCGGGCCATTTCGCGTCGGGCGTGAGCATCAGGAGCTGCAGCCCTTCCGGCGTCAGGCAGAACATGATCGGCACGACGAACGCCGGCAGCGTGTATTTCCACGCCTGCATCATCGTGGGGAACGGCCGCCCGCCGGTGATCGCGGAGGCGGCGAACGGCGCCAGGGCCGTGGGCGGCGACACGTCGGCAAGCACGGCGTAGTAGAACATGAACATGTGCGCGGCCGGCGCCGGGATGCCGACCTTGCCGAGGGCGGGCACCAGCATCACGGCCGCGATGATGTAGCTCGCCGTCACCGGCACCGCGAGGCCGAGCACCCACATGGCGAGGGCCGCCAGCAGGATGACCGGCAGCCGTTCGCCGCCGCCCAGCGCCACGATGATCGACGACAGCGTCAGCCCGAGCCCCGTGAGGTTGACGATGCCGACGATGAGGCCCGCACACGCGCACGTCGCGACAATGCCGAGCGTGGAGCGCGTGCCGTCGACCAGCGCCTCGATCATGCGCGTGGCGGCCGGGTCCGGTTCGCGGCCCGCGCGCGCGGCGGCGAGCGCCTGCGCGCCCGAAACCGCGACCGCCGCCGCCATGCCCCAGAAGATCGACGCGGAGATGCGCCCGTCGAACAGTTCGTGCAGGCCCATCGCCTCGGGCATGTCCGACACGCCGAACGCCCACGCCGCGACGGCCGCGGCAGCGCCGGCAAAGAAGGCCGGCACGGTCACCAGCCGGCTGTCCTCGCGGATCATCGACAGGCCGAACGCGATCGCGATCGACCAGAAGACGGCGAGGAACGACGTGAAGCCGAGCACGAGGAAGAACGCGATCGCCGCCAGCGAAAGGAAGTGGTAGCCGTGCCCCAGCGTGAGCGCCCACAGCGAGGCATCCGATGTCTTCATCGGCGCAATATTGAGGCGGCGGGAATCCGCCTCGGTCATCAGCCAGCACGACACGTAGTAGAGCAGCGTCGGGATCGTCGCGTAGACGAGGACGATCAGGTAGTCGATGTCGAGATACTCGGCGATGATGAAGGCCGCCGCCCCCAGCGTGGGCGGCGACAGCGTGGCGCCGATGCCGGCCGCCGACAGCATGCCGCCGGCGACGGTCGCGGGATAGCCCGCCTTTTTCAGCATCGGCCAGGCGAGCGAGGCGACCGTCACGGTCGTCGCCACGCCCGAGCCCGACACGGTGCCGAGCAGGAACCCCGATGCCACGACCGCGCGCCCCGGTGCGGAGGCCGACGGCCTCTTGCCGAACAGCGCGAACGCCCAGTCGATGAAGAACTTGCCCGCCCCGCCCCGGTCGAGCACGGCGCCATAGAGCGTGAACAAGATGATGAAGGTCGCTGCCACGTCCATCGGCGTGGCGAAGATGCCTTCGAGCGTCAGGTAGTTCTGCCCGATGATGCGGTTGAGCGAGAAGCCGCGATGGTCGAACGGCTCGGGGATGTAGGGACCGAAATAGCCGTAGAGCAGCACGAGGATCGTCACGAACGGCAGAATCCAGCCGATCGTGCGGCGGGTCCCTTCGAGGATCAGCAGGGCGAGCGTGGCGCCGAGCACCAGCTCGTCGGCGGAAGGCCGCGTGGGGCGCGACTTGTACTCGTCGACATTCGCCGCGAGATACCACGCGGTCCAGAGCGCGAAGCCGACGAAGATCCAGTCGACCAGCTGCGTGCGCGCGAGGAAGCGGTTCGACACGATCAGCGGATAGGCGGCGAAGGACAGCGCCACGACGACGAGCATGCCGCCGGCGAACGGGGCGCGCGCGAAGATGCGCCCCTCGGTATAGAGCGCGAACATGGCGCCGAGGCCAAGTGCGGCCACGCACCATTCCTCGATCGTGGCCCGGCGCAGGCTGGCATCGACCCGCACGAGCGGATAGAGGATCAGGATCAGCGCCAGCGCCACGGCAAGGAAGCTCGACCTGTAGAATGTCGTGTTGACCGCGAACTGGGTCCAGAACAGCGCATAGCCGCCAAGCCCGAACGCCACGGCCCCGGTCAGCCACCCCAGCCAGCCCCGCAGGCGCTGTGCCGGCCCGCCTTCGCTGTCCGAGGATAGCCGCTCGAGTTCCTCGGCCGTCAGTTCGACCTTGTCCAGTCCCGCGGTGTTCGCCATGCCGATCCCGTTCCCTGTCGCGCTGCCGCCGCTGGAACGGGCCGCTTGACGCCGTCGCACTCTAACCTTTCGCAGGTCCGATAAGCAAAAGGCCCGGGCGTTCCCGCCCGGGCCTTTTCCTGAACCGATCCGGCGTCGGTCAGCTCATCACGCCCTTGGCGCGGAAATAGGCCTGGGCCGCCGGGTGGTAGGGGATCGCGGCCTTGCCCGCCGCACCCGCCAGCGTCAGGCGGCGCGCTTCGGGATGGATCGCCTGCACGTCGGCGAGGTTGTTGAACATCGCGTCCAGCATTCCCGTCACGAGGGCGGCCGGCGCCTTCGACGACACGACCAGCACGTTGGCCACACCCAGACCCGATACGGCTTCCGGCTGGTTGGCATAGGCGTTCGCCGGCAGCGTGATCGGGCGGTAGAGGTTGGGCCACTTGGCATCGAGCACCGCCAGTTCGCGCGTCGTGGGCACGAAGCGGATGGGCGGCTGGCCGCCCGTGGCCAGTTCGCGCACCGCCGCCGTCGGAATGCCGCCGATCCAGAAGAAGGCGGCGATCTTGCCGTCCTTGAGCGCGCCGGCGGATTCCGCCACGCCCAGATTGTCGCGCGTGATGTCGCGCTTGAAGTCGAGCCCGCCCGCTTCGAGAACGCGGTCGGTGATCGATTCCGTCGCCGAGCCGACCGAGCCCACGCCGATGCGCTTGCCCTTCATGCCGGCGACGCTGGTCACGCCCGACGCCTGGCTGGCCACGACATGGAAGAAGGAATCATACAGCAGCGCCATGACACGCACGTCCTGCTTGCCGTCCTTGGCATAGGCCTCGACGCCCATGAAGGCGTCGTAGGCGCTGTCCATCGTCGACAGGCCGAGTTCGGCGTCGCCGGCATGCAGCAGCTTGATGTTGTCGATCGACCCGCCGGTGACCTGCGCCGTCGCCTGCGTGTTGGCCATCTTCTCGGAGAAGAGCTTGGCGAGGCCGCCGCCGTAGGGATAGAAGACGCCGCCCGTCCCGCCGGTGACGACGGTGATGCGCTGGCGGCTCTGGGCGATCGCCGGGGCGGATACAGCGAAGGCGGCACCGGCACCCAGTGCGATGGCGGCCCGACGGTTGATTCCGGATTTCGACATGCGGTTTCCTTGCTCCCTTGAATTCGGCGCTCGAAGCGCCTTTGTCTGGTGGTTCACGCCGGCTGGACGGGGGGATCGGCGTCGTGCCGCTACTATGGCAATCTGGACTACAATTGCATAGGTCTCGTGAAGCGGGCACGGCCCCGAAATGCAGAAGGCCCGGACATTCCTGCCCGGGCCTCCCCGTCTGCTCAAATGGCAGGCATCAGCCCAGCGCGCCCTTGGCCTTGAAGAAGGCTTCGGCCGCCGGGTGGAGTGGCACGGCCGTTTTCGCGGCCGCCGATTTCAGCGAAAGGCGGCGCGCCTCCGGATGGATCGCCTGCACGTCCGACAGGTTGTTGAACATCGCTTCCAGCATCGCCGTGACGAGGGCGGCCGGCGCCTTCGACGACACCACCAGCACGTTGGCGACGCCGAGGCCCGACACCGCATCCGCCTGGCCGGCATAGGCATTGGGGTTCAGAGTGAACGGCGTGTAGAGGCCCGGCCATTTCTTGTCGAGGGCGGCGAGTTCGCCCGTCATCGGCACGAAGCGGATGGGCGGCTGGCCGGATGCGGCGAGGTCGCGCACGGCGGCGGTCGGGATGCCACCGATCCAGAAGAACGCGGCGATCTTGCCCTCCTTTAACGCGCCCGCGGATTCCGCAACGCCGAGATTGTCGCGCGTGATGTCGCGTGCCGGGTTGAGTCCCGCCGCCTCGATCACGCGGTCGGCGATGCTTTCGGTCGCCGAACCGGCGGAGCCGACAGAAACGCGCTTGCCCTTCATCGCCGCCACGCTCGCCACGCCCGATGCCTGGCTCGCCACGATGTGGAAGAACGAATCGTAGAGCGAGGCGAGAACGCGCACGTCCTGTTTGCCGTCCGACTTGTAGGCGCCGACGCCTTGGAAAGCGTCGTAGGCGCTATCCATCGTCGAGAAGCCGAGCTCGACGTCGCCCGCATGCAGCATCTTGATGTTGTCGATCGAGCCGCCGGTGGCCTGCGAAGTCGCCTGCGTGTTGGCCATCTTCTCGGAAAAGATCTTGGCGAGGCCGCCGCCATAGGGATAGAAGACGCCGCCTGTGCCGCCGGTGACGACGGTGATGCGCCGGCGACCCTGGGCGATGGCCGGAGCGGCGGCGGCGAAGGCGGCACCCGCCCCCAGTGCGAGGGCGGTACGCCGATCGATTGCTGAATTCGACATGCTGTAAACTTCTCCCGTTTCTGGCGCTGTGCGCGCTGTCGTTTTTCGTTCATGTCGGCATGACGGAACGTGCCGATGACGTTGCCGCCATTATGGTAGAATATGCTTGATATTCCACGCTTTTTCGCGCTACACACTGGTTGCGCAAGACAGCAAAACGAACGGACGAGAGATCGATGAATCTGAGCGGCGAATACCGTCTTCCCCTGCCCCGCCAGACCGTGTGGAGCGGTCTCAACGATCCGGAAATCCTCAAGCAGTGCATTCCTGGCTGCGAGGAACTGGTCAAGGCGTCGGATACCGAGCTTTCGGCCAAGGTCGGCCTCAAGATCGGACCGATGACGGCCAAGTTCACCGGCAAGGTCACGCTCTCCGATCTGGACCCGCCGAACGGATACAAGATCGCCGGCGAAGGTCAGGGCGGCGTGGCCGGTTTCGGCAAGGGCTCGGCCGTCGTCACACTGGAAGACGACGGTGCCGGCGGTACGATCCTGCGCTACACGGCCGACAGTCAGGTCGGCGGCAAGATGGCGCAGCTCGGCTCGCGCCTGATCGACGCGACCGCGAAGAAGCTGGCCGACGAGTTTTTCGGCAAGTTCGCCGAGATCGTCGCCAGGCCCGCTTCCGATGCCGCTCCCGCACCTGCTCAGTCGGCGGATGCGCCCGCACCCGTCGCGAGCGGCGATGCCGGCGGCCTGCCACAATCTGTCTGGATTGCGGCACTCGTCGTCGCGGTCGGCGTCGTGCTGTGGATGGTGCTCGGCAACTGAACCGTCGCACGGGTTTGGCTTGACGTCCTACCGGCGCGCGCACGAAACTCGTGTCCAATCAATGCGGCCGCTCCAGCGGAGCGCCTGCCAGATTTCCTGACGAAGGGGAGAGACGATGCCCAAGGTTTCCATGACCGTGAACGGCAAGAGCGTGTCGGCCGAGGTCGAGAGCCGCACGCTGCTCGTGCAGATGCTGCGCGACAAGCTCGGCATGACCGGCACGCATGTGGGCTGCGACACCAGCCAGTGCGGGGCGTGCGTCGTCCATGTCGACGGCAAGTCGGTCAAGAGCTGCACGATGCTCGCGGTCCAGGCCGAGGGTGCGAAGGTCACGACGATCGAGGGTCTCGCCACCGGCAACGAGCTGCACCCGATGCAGGCGGCCTTCAAGGAACATCATGGCCTGCAGTGCGGCTTCTGTACGCCCGGCATGGTGATGAGCGCGGTCGAGCTCGCCAAGCACAATTCGAACCCCAGCGAGCACGACGTGCGCGAATGGCTCGAGGGCAACATCTGCCGGTGCACCGGCTACCACAACATCGTCAAGTCCGTTCAGGCCGGCGCCAAGGCGATGGCTGCCGCGAAGTAAGCAAGATCGCGAAAACGCGAAACGCTTTACGGGGAGAAACTCGATGGCTGTCGACGGGATCGGCGCTGCGGTAAGGCGCAAGGAAGATTTCAGGTTCCTGACGGGTCGCGGCAACTATACCGACGACATCGATCGTCCGAACCAGACCCACGCCTACATCCTCCGCTCGCAGAGCGCGCACGCCAAGCTCGGCAAGATCGACGCGTCGAAGGCGCTGAAGGCGCCGGGCGTCGTCGCCGTGTTCACCGGTGCCGATCTCGCGGCCGACAACGTGGGCGGCCTGCCCTGCGGCTGGGGCATCAAGAACAAGGACGGCTCGGCGATGCACGAGCCGCCGCATCCCGTCCTCGCGATCGGCAAGGTGCGCCATGTCGGCGATCCCATCGCCGTCGTGATCGCCGAGACGCTGGAGCAGGCCAAGGACGCGGCCGAGCTCATCAAGGTCGAGCTTTCCGAACTTCCCGCGATCTCGCAGGTGCGCGACGCGATCAAGCCGGGTGCGCCCATCGTCAACGAGGGCGGCCCCAACGGCAACATCAGCTTCGACTGGCATATCGGCGACGCCGACGCGGTCGCGGCCGCCTTCAAGAAGGCGCACAAGGTCGCGAAGATCGACCTCGTCAACAACCGCCTGATCGCCAACGCGATGGAGCCGCGCGCGGCCATCGGCGAGTTCGACCGGGCGACGGGCGACTACACGCTCTACACGACCAGCCAGAACCCGCACGTGATCCGCCTGCTGATGGGCGCGTTCGTGCTGCACATTCCGGAGAGCAAGCTGCGCGTGTTCGCGCCCGACGTGGGCGGCGGCTTCGGCTCGAAGATCTACCACTATGCCGAGGAAGCGCTCGTCACCTGGGCGTCGGCCAAGGTCGGCCGCCCGATCAAGTGGACGGCCGAGCGCAGCGAATCGTTCCTCTCCGACGCGCACGGCCGCGACCATGTGAGCCACGCCGAACTCGCCCTCGACAAGGACGGCAGGTTCCTCGCCCTCAAGGTCTCCACGCTGTCGAACATGGGGGCGTATCTCTCGACATTCGCGCCGGCGATCCCCACCTATCTCTACGCCACGCTGCTGGCGGGCGTTTACACCACGCCGGCGATCTACGCGGAGGTGAAGGCGATCTTCACGAACACCGTTCCGGTCGACGCCTATCGTGGGGCCGGCCGACCGGAGGCGGCGTTCCTGCTGGAGCGCATCGTCGACATCGCCGCGGCCGAGATGGGCATGGACCGTGTCGAGATCCGCAAGCGCAACTTCATCCCGACCAACGCGTTCCCGTACCAGACGCCGGTGGCGCTGCAGTACGACAGCGGCGACTACTTCGCCACGCTCGACGGCGCGCTGAAGCTTTCCGAGTATGCGGGCTTCGAAGGGCGCCGGGCGGAAGCCAGGAAGCGCGGCAAGCTGCGCGGCATCGGCATTTCGACCTACGTGGAAGCGTGCGGTATCGCGCCGTCGAACATCGCGGGTGCGCTGGGCGCGCGCGCGGGCCTGTTCGAGTGCGCGAACGTGCGCGTCCATCCGACCGGATCGGTCACGCTGTTCACCGGCTGCCACAGCCACGGCCAGGGCCACGAGACGACCTACGCGCAGCTCATCGCCGAGCGGCTGGGCATCGGCCTCGACGCGATCGAGGTCGTGCACGGCGACACGGACAAGATCCCGTTCGGCATGGGCACCTACGGTTCGCGCTCGCTCGCGGTCGGCGGAACGGCGGTCGTCAAGGCGCTCGACAAGATCGTCGACAAGGCGAAGAAGATCGCTGCGCACCTGATGGAGGCCGCCGAGGCCGACATCGAGTTCAAGGACGGCAAGTTCTCCGTCGCCGGCACCGACAAGTCGAAGGCGTTCGGCGAGATCGCACTCACCGCCTACGTGCCTCACAACTTCCCGCTCGAGACGCTGGAGCCCGGCCTCGACGAGACCGCGTTCTACGACCCGAAGAACTTCACCTTCCCGGGCGGGGCGCATATCTGCGAGGTCGAGATCGACCCCGACACGGGCGTCACGAAGGTGGTCAACTTCACCGCCGTCGACGACGTGGGTCGCGTCATCAACCCGATGATCGTCGAGGGCCAGGTCCATGGCGGCGTGGCGCAGGGCATCGGGCAGGCGCTGCTCGAGAACTGCAACTACGACGATGTCGGCCAGCTGCGTTCCGGCTCGTACATGGACTACACGATGCCGCGCGCGGACGACCTGCCCTCGTTCAAGGTCGCCACGTCGGTCACGCTGTGCACGCACAATCCGCTGGGCGTGAAGGGCGTGGGCGAAGTCGGCGCCATCGGCTCGCCGCCGGCGGTCATCAACGCGGTGGTCGATGCGCTGAAGGATTACGGCGTGCGCCACATCGACATGCCCGCCACGCCCCAGAAGATCTGGGCGATCTGCAATGCCGGCCGCCGCGCGGCCGCCGAGTAATTCCGAGGACGGAGAAACACCATGTACGATTTCGCCTATCACAAGCCCGGTTCCGTCGCCGACGCGGTCAAGCTGCTCGGCGCCGACGGCGACGCCAAGGCGATGGCCGGCGGCCAGACGCTGATCCCCACGCTCAAGCAGCGTCTCGCGCGGCCCAGTGCCGTCGTCGATCTCTCGGCGATCCGCGAGCTCTCGGGCATCTCGGTTTCGGGCGGCAAGGTCACGATCGGCGCGATGACGCGCCACGTCGATGTCGCGAACTCGGCCGAGATCAAGAAGGCCCTGCCCGCCCTCGCCGCCCTCGCCGACGGGATCGGCGATCCGCAGGTGCGCAACCGCGGCACGATCGGCGGCTCGATCGCCAACAACGATCCGGCGGCCGACTATCCGGCGGCGTGCCTCGCACTGGGCGCCACGATCAAGACGAACTCGCGCGAGATCGCGGCCGACGATTTCTTCAAGGGCATGTTCGAGACGGCGCTGAAGGCCGGCGAACTGATCGTCTCGGTCAGCTTCCCGGTCGCCGAGAAGGCCGCCTACATGAAATTCGGCCAGCCCGCGTCGCGCTACGCGCTCGTCGGCGTGTTCGTCGCCAAGGGCCCGGCCGGTGCGCGCGTCGGCGTGACGGGTGCGGCGGCTTCCGTGTTCCGCTGGAAGGAAGCCGAGGCGGCGCTGTCCAAGTCGTGGTCGGCATCGGCCGTCGAGGGGCTGAAGGTCGCGCCCTCGGGCCTCAACGGCGACATCCACGCGAGCCCGGAATATCGCGCCCACCTGATCGGCGTGATGGCCAAGCGCGCGCTGGCGGCGGCGGGCTAGAACTCGCTGCCGTCGGCCCGGAAAACCACCGACAGGCCGAATATCATCTCGACTTCGCCGGCGGCGTCGACGAAGGGCAGCATCAGGTTCTCGATCGTGTCGCGCGTGTCGTGGCGCGTGGCGATGGCCGGCCCGCGGCGCCACGTCGCCTGCCGGGTCTCGACGGTCAGCGCAAGGCGCTCCCACACCGGCGCGATCACGTCCCGTTTCTCCGCATAGAACGTCGATAACGTCTTCCCGGTCGGATCGGCATTCATCGACGCGACGATGTTCGTGCCGACCACCCGGTACCTGAAATCGAGCGGATCGCGCAGCACGTCGAACAGCCAGAGATGCGCCAGCAGGCGCGGCATGTCGACCGGATCGAAATCGGCGCGCCGGAACGGCGGGCCCGACGGCCGGTGCGACAGCAGATAGCGCCACAGCGTCGCGATCGACGGATGCCAGCCGGCCCGACCTTCGCCGGCGACGTTTTCCCAATCCGGCTCCGGCACGCTGGCACGCCCTCCGACCGCGGTAGCGGCAAGTCTAGCGCGTCTAGCGCAGGAAGCCCAAGATCGCCTGCGGGTCTGAATTTGCGATCGACAGGGCCTGCATGCCGAGCTGCTTCTTGACCTGGAGCGCCTGCGACGCGGCAGCGGCCTTGCCGATGTCGGCGTCGACCAGCGCACCGAGCCCGATCGCCGAGGCGTCCGACATGTTCGACACGTACTCGCTTTGCAGGCGAAGCGTGCGCGTGTCGGACACGTTCTGCGCAAGTGCCGGGAACAGGACATTCTCGAAATTGTTGAGGCTTGTGAGGCCGGTGACCGCCGTCGAGGCCGTCAGCCAATAACCGAAGTTCGCGAAGGTCGTGAAGAACGCGTTGACGGCCGACTGCGAAGACATCGTGATCGTCGAAGCGGAGACGTCCGACAGGAAGGTCTGCGATGCCGAACCCGCCGACAGTAGGTTGACGCCGTTGTAGCTGGCCTGGCTGATGAAGTTCGCGATCTGGCCCGTCATCGCGAAATAGTCGGCGGCATAGATCTGGCGCTGCGTGGCGTTGATCGAATCGTCGGCGAGCTGCGCGAACTTCGCGCGGATGTTCCCGAGCAGGTTCGAAATCTGCGTCATCGCCGCCTGCGTGACGCCGCCAAGCCCCGTGCCGTTCGCCAGCGACGACTGGACGGCCGTATAGGCCTGCAGGTTGCCGCGGATGCCCTGCGCCACCGAAAAGACCGAGGCGTCGTCGCGCGCGTCGGCCACGCGATACCCGGTCTGGACCCGTTTCTCGGCGTCGCCGAGGACCCCTTCCGTCGTGCGTAGGGACGCTAGTGCCGCGAGGGCGCCGATATTGGTATTTACCGAGTTCGACACGCCGGGGGCCTCGAATCGCGGGAAATCAACAACATTATTTACCGTCAGATGCGACCCGCTCAAGCGATAAAGCGTGAAATTCCGCGATTTGGTCCAGCATGCGAAGGCTGCCCGCGAAGTTCGACGTGAGACCGAGCATGATGTCGGCATGGCCGGTCGCCGGATATAACACGGCCCGCGCCCTTCCGCCGCCCACCCGGATCGCGTCGGCGAGGGCCACCGACTGGCGCGGGGCGACGACCGCGTCGGTCTCGCCGTGCAGCAGCAGGAACGGCGGCAGGTCGCCGGTTTGTCGCGCCTTCGCGAGGGCCAGCGGCTGCGTCGTCGCGATATCCCCGACATGACCGAAGGCGGCCAACAGCGAGCGCCCCCGCTTCGGGTCGAAATCCGCGGGACCGGAGATCGCAACCACACCCGCGATGCGCGAAAGCGGCACCCGGCGGCCGAGCACGGCCATTGTCGCGTTGTACGCCCCGGCCGAATGGCCGATCAGCAGGACCCGGTCGGAGCTGCCGCCGTAGCGGGCGATGTTGGCGAGCGTCCAGCCGACGGCATCGGCCGCGTCGTCGATAAAGTCGGGAAAGCGCGCCTCGGGCGTGAGCCGATAGTCGGGCAGCACGACGACGAAGCCGCGGCGCACAAGCGCCTCCGCCA
The DNA here is from genome assembly GCA_965279565.1 of Tagaea sp. GTDB lineage: Bacteria > Pseudomonadota > Alphaproteobacteria > CACIAM-22H2 > CACIAM-22H2 > Tagaea. The sequence continues at coordinate 3,408,944 of OZ257249.1, forward strand.
CGAACCGGTACTGCGCCTTGCCGCCGGAGGCCCACGAGCCGCCGTACCAGAAGATCGCGACCGGTGCGCCTTCCGCCGCCGGCGAGGCGTAGACGTCGAGCGACCGGCGCGGACCGGGGCCATAGGCGATGTCGCTCGAGGCGACGTAGCCGCCCGTCGGCGTCAGCGCGTCGAGCACGCCAAGCCCCGAGCACGCATGCAGAAAAACGGCGAGCAGCCCCGCAAACGCCACCCTTCCGGAAGTCCGCATGGTCATGCCATTCTGCTGCCCCGTCCTCGATACGTTCCCAGGCCCCAAGAAGATCACATGAATTCGAAGCCGACCCTGCCGGCGAGCGTCGACGCCACGCTCGCCCTGCTCGCCGACCATCGCTATATCGCCGACCGGAGCCTTGCGACGGCGCTTTACCTGTCGCTGAAGCTCGGCCGGCCGCTGTTCCTGGAGGGCGAGCCGGGTACCGGCAAGACCGAGATCGCCAAGGTGCTGGCCGCCGCACTGGGCCGCAAGCTGATCCGCCTCCAGTGCTACGAGGGGCTCGATGCGTCCACGGCCGTCTACGAGTGGAACTATCCGCGCCAGATGATGGAAATCCGGCTCGCCGAAGCGGCGGGTGCCAGCAAGGCCACGCTCGACACGGAGATCTTCTCCGAGCGCTTCCTGATCCGCCGGCCGCTGCTCGAAGCGCTGTCGCCCGATCCCGCCGGCCCACCGGTGCTGCTGATCGACGAGCTGGACCGCGCGGACGAACCGTTCGAGGCCTATCTGCTGGAAGTGCTCGGCGACTGGCAGGTGACGATCCCGGAACTGGGCACGGTCAAGGCCCCCGCCCCGCCGCTCGCCATCGTCACGTCGAACCGCACGCGCGAGGTGCACGATGCGCTGAAGCGGCGCTGCTTCTACGCGTGGGTCGATTTCCCGACCGCGGAACGCGAGCTCGCCATCGTGCGCACCAAGTGCCCGGGCGTGGGCGAGGCGCTGTCGGCGCAGGTCGTCGCGTTCGTGCAGAAGCTGCGCGGCGAGGAGCTGTTCAAGCTCCCCGGTGTCGCCGAAACGCTCGACTGGACGAACGCGCTGGTGGCGCTGGACCGCATCGCACTCGACCCCGCCACGATCGACGATACGCTGGGGGCACTCCTCAAGTACCAGGACGACATCGCGAAGGTCCGCGGCACGACCGCGCTGAAGCTGCTGAAGGAAGTGGAGGCGGGGGCCGGCGCATGAGCGAGGCGGGCACCCTGCTCGAGAACGTCGTGCGCTTCACGCGCCTGCTGCGCGCCGCTGGCCTGCCGGTAGGCCCGGGGCGCGGGATCGAGGCGGCGCGCGCGGTCGAGGCGGCGGGCCTGTCGCGCAAAGCGGACCTCTATTGGGCGCTGCACGCCACGCTGGTCAACCGGCGCGAGCAGCACGAGATCTTCGACCAAGCCTTCCGCCTGTTCTGGCGTGATCCCAAGCTTCTGGAGCGCGCGATGGGCATGCTGCTGCCCAGCGCCGTCGATCCCGATGCCGACGAGCCGAAGGACCCCACGCTGCGGCGCGTGGCCGAAGCCTTCCACCGCCCGCCGCCCTCGGGCGGCGACGGTCCGCCGGAAGATCGCACCGACTTCGACGCCGCGATGACGTGGTCGGACAGCGAGCTGCTGCAGAAGAAGGACTTCGAGCAGATGAGCTCGGAGGAGATGGCCGCCGCCCAGCGCGCCCTGCAGCGCTTTGCCGCCCCCTTCCCCGAGCGCGTCACGCGCCGCTTCCGCGGCGCACCTTCGGGCCGGCGCCTCGACCCGCGCGCCACGATGCGCGCAATGATGCGTTCGGGCGGCGATCTCGTGCATCTGCGCTTCAAGGAGCCGCGCACCGAGCATCCGCCGCTGGTCGTGCTGCTCGATATTTCCGGATCGATGGAACGCTACGCACGCATCTTCCTGCATTTCGTCCATCTGCTGGTCAACGACCGCGAACGCGTCCACGTGTTCCTGTTCGGCACGCGGCTGACCAACGTGACGCGTGCGCTGCGCCGCAAGGACATCGACCTCGCGCTCGCCAAGGTCAGCGAACTGGTCGACGACTGGTCGGGCGGGACGCGCATCGGCGCCTGCCTGCACGAGTTCAACTGGCGCTGGAGCCGGCGCGTGCTGGCCCGCAGCCCGACCGTGCTGCTGGTCACCGACGGGCTCGACCGCGAGGCCGGCCACGGCCTGTCGCGTGAGATCGAGCGCCTCGCTAAATCTTGCGGTCGGCTGGTCTGGCTCAACCCGCTCTTGCGCTACAGCGGATTCCAGCCAAAATCCCTCGGGGTCCGGGCGATCCTGCCGCATGTCGACGAGTTCCGGCCGGTGCACAATCTCGCCAGCCTCGCTGTGCTGGTCGAAGCGCTGGCCGCCCCGCCGGGACCGCGGCGCACGGGCCGCTACGAATGGAAGGGAATGGCCGCATGAGCGACGATGTCCTCGACCAGGCCGCCGGCTGGCGCAAGGAAGGCCGCAAGGTCGCGCTCGCCACCGTCGTCACCACATGGGGCTCTTCGCCGCGCCCGGTCGGCTCGCAGCTTGCGGTTGACGGCGAGGGCAAGTTCGCAGGCTCGGTTTCCGGCGGCTGCATCGAAGGGGCCGTCATCAAGGAAGCGCTCGACGCGATTTCGAACGGCCGCCCGCGCCTGCTCGATTTCGGCGTGACCGACGAACAGGCCTGGGACGTCGGCCTCGCGTGCGGCGGCAAGGTGCAGGTCTATGTCGAGAGGCTCGACTAGGCGATGAAGCCGGAAATCCTCGACGCGCTCCAGAAGGCCCGCGCCGCGAAGCGACCGGTTGCGCTCGTGACGAATCTCAAGTCGGGTGCCCAGAAGCTGATCTTCGAGACCGAGAGCGAGGGGCCGCTGTGCCTCGACGTCGACATGCTCGCCGGTGCCGCCGACATGCTGAAGCGCGACGAGAGCGGCACGATCCAGACCGGTGCCGGACCGATCTTCGTCCATGCCTTCAATCCGCCGCCACGCGTGATCGTGGTGGGGGCGGTCCACATCGCCGAGCCGCTGGTGCGCATCGCCAGCCTCGCGGGCTACGGCGTCACGCTCGTCGATCCGCGCCGCGCCTTCGCCGCCTCGCAGAAGTTCGAGGACTACACGGTCTCGAACGAATGGCCGGATGAGGCGATGGCAAAGCTGAAGCCGGACGTGCGCACCGCCATTGTCACCCTGACCCATGATCCGAAGATCGACGATCCCGCACTGGAAGCGGCACTGAAGTCGACGGCCTTCTATATCGGCGCGCTCGGTTCGCGAAAGACTCATGCGGCACGGCTGGCACGCCTGAAGGAGCGCGGCTTCACCGACAACGAAATTTCGCGCATCCGCGGGCCGGTGGGTCTCGCCATCGGCGCGCTGTCGCCGGCCGAGATCGCCGTGTCGATCGTCGCTGAGATAACAAAAATCCGGCGCGGGGAGTGACGCGATGCGCTTCGGCCCCACCCGCATCGACGAGGCCGAAGGTGCTATCCTCGCGCACGGGCTGAAGCTGCCCGGCATCGCCTACCGCAAGGGGCGCGTTCTGTCGGCCGACGACATCGCCGCATTGCGCGGGGCCGGCATCGGCGAGGTGGTCGTCGCCCGCCTCGAAGCCGACGACGTTCCAGAAAACGAAGCCGCCCACACGCTCGCCCGCGCCATCGCCGGCGAAGGCGTGGAAGTCGCCGCCCCCTTCACCGGCCGCTGCAACCTGTTCGCGCGCGCCGCCGGCCTCGCGCGCATCGATGCGGAACTCGTGTCGGCCCTCAATGCGGTGGACGAGGCGATCACCGTCGCTACGCTCGCGGATTATGCGGCGACACCCGCGCGCGGCATGCTGGCGACGATCAAGGTGATCCCGTTCGCGGCGCCGCGCGCGGCCTTGCGCAAATGCATGGCGCTGGCGGCGGCCGCGAAGGCCGTGTCGCTGGCCCCCTTCGCGGCACGCAAGGCGGCCCTTCTGCAGACCACCCTGCCCGGCCTGAAACCGTCGATCCTGGAAAACACCGAAGCCGCCACGCGCGCGCGCCTTGCCGCCGTCGGCGGCGAGCTTGCGGCATCGAAAACATGCGACCACGCGGTCGGCGCCGTGGCCGCACGCCTGCGCGAACTTGCGTCGCACGGCTTCGATCCGATCCTTGTGCTGGGGGCCTCGGCCGTCGTCGACCGGCGCGACGTGATCCCGGCCGCGATCGAGGCGGCGGGCGGAAAGATCGAGCGCTTCGGCATGCCGGTCGATCCCGGCAACCTGCTGCTGCTCGCCTCCATCGGCAACCAGCGCGTGATCGGCCTGCCGGGATGCGCGCGCTCGCCAAAGCTCAACGGTTTCGACTGGATCCTGCAGCGACATGCCGCGGGTCTCATCGTGGACGGTGCGGATGTCGCTTCCCTCGGCGTGGGCGGCCTGCTGGCCGAGATCCCGCGCCCCAGCCCGCGCGCGGGTGCCGCCGCCGCCCCGACGGCACCGCGCGTGTGCGCGATCGTTCTGGCGGCCGGCAAGTCCTCGCGCATGGCGCCGGCCAACAAGCTGTTCGTCGAGATCGACGGGCTCAGCCTGCTCGACCGCGCGGTCGAGGCGGCGACTGGATCCTCGTGCGTGGACACGGTCGTCGTGATCGGCAACGAGGCCGCGCGTGCGCGCGCCGGTCTTGCCGGGCGCAAGGTGCGGATCGTCGAGAACAAGGATTTCGCGCAGGGCCTCGCCACGTCGCTGCGTGCGGGCCTTGCCGCGGTTCCGGCGGACTGCGACGCCGTCGTCGTGCTGCTGGGCGACATGCCGCAGGTGAAAGCGGCCCACGTGGACCGGCTCGTCGCGGCCTTCGCCCCGCACGAGGACCGCGCGATCTGCGTGGCCACACGCACGGGCAAGCGCGGAAATCCGGTCCTGTGGGCACGCCGCTATTTCGACGAGATGATGGCGCTGGACGGCGACCAGGGTGCCCGCTCGCTGATCCGCAGGCACGAGGACAAGGTCTGCGAGGTCGAGATGGACGACGACGGGATCCTCGTCGATCTCGACACACCCGAAGCGCTTGCGGCCTTCCGCGCCGCGCAGGAGAAGCGCGCGTGAGTTCCGCGACCGCGGCACTGCGCCGCCAGTTTCCGATCCTGACGCCGGGCCTCGCCTATCTCGACAGTGCCGCCAGCGCGCAGATGCCGACCGTCGTGCTCGATGCGGTGCGGACGTTCGAGACTTCGCAGCGCGCGAACGTCAAGCGCGGCGTCCACCGGCTGGCCGAGGCGGCGACCGAGGCCTACGCGCAGGCGCGTGCGCGCGTCGCCTCATATCTTTCTGTTCCCGCGGACGAGATCGTGTTTACCGGCGGGACGACCGCGTCGATCAATCTCGCAGCACACGCCTTCGGCGCGCTGCTGAAACCGGGCGACGAGATCGTGCTGAGCGGGCTCGAACACCACGCCAATCTCGTGCCCTGGCAGATGCTGGCGGCACGCAGCGGTGCCGTGCTGCGCTTCCTGCCCGTCACGGACGACGGCCGCATCGACGTTTCCGCCCTGCCGGCGACGCTGGGGCCGCGTACGAAACTGGTGGCGCTGGCGCATGTCTCGAACGTGACGGGGGCCGTGCTCGATCCCGCCCCGGTCGTCGCGGCGGCGAAGACCGTGGGTGCGCGCGTGCTGCTCGACGGCGCGCAGCGCGTGCCGCACGGGCCGGTCGATCTCGGCGCACTCGGCGTCGATTTCTACGCCTTCAGCGGCCACAAGCTGTTCGCGCCCCACGGTGTGGGTGTGCTTTGGGCGAAGGCCGAGCTGCTCGATGCGATGCCGCCCTTCATGGGCGGGGGCGAGATGATCGCGCGCGTCGAACTTTCGGGCAGCACATGGGCGAAGGCACCGGCGAAGTTCGAAGCAGGCACGCCGCCCATCGGGGCCGCCATCGGGCTGGGCGCCGCGTGCGACTGGCTTTCCGGCCTGCCCTGGGCCGCGATCGCGGCCGAGGAACTGCACCTGACCCAGCGCCTGCTCGACGGGCTGCAGGCCACACCGGGCGTGCGCATCCTCGGGCCGTCGGGCCTGCAGGGGCGCGCACCGGTCGTGTCGTTCGACCTTGCCGGTGCGCATCCGCACGACGTGTGCCAGATCATGGATGCCAGGGGTGTGGCGCTGCGCGGCGGGCATCACTGCGCCCAGCCGCTGCATTCGCGCTTCGATCTGGCCGGTTCGACGCGCGCGTCGCTCGCCCTCTACAGCGACGACGGCGATATCGACCGTTTCTTCGAAGGGCTTGCCGAGGCGAGGCGCGTGCTGCTGTGAGCGACGCGCTCTATCACGAGGCGATCCTCGCCCGCGCCAAGGACACGGCACGCGAAGGCCGGATCGAAGGTGCGACACGCACCGCCACGCTCGACAACCCGCTATGCGGAGACCGCGTGACGTTCGATTTCGTCCTGTCTGGCGAGCGGATCGACAAGGTGCGCCATTTCGTACGCGGCTGCGCGCTGTGCCGGGCATCGGCCGCCACGCTCGCGGCATCCCTCGAAGGTGCCGGGCGCGAAGCGATTGCGGCAAGCGCCGAAAAGCTCGAAGCGGCCCTTGCCGGGGCCGTGACCAACCCCGACTGGCAGGTCTTCGCCCCGGTCGGCCGGCACAAGAGCCGGCACGACTGCGTGCGTCTGCCGATTGCGGCCGCCCGGGCGGCGCTCGACGGCGCCGGCTAGATCGCGGTCGCGAGCCGGGCGAGCCAATCCGGCATGATTGACACGAGTGCCGCTTCAAGCTGCTTGTCGGCACCCGTCAGCACGAGGACGCCGACGGCCGCCATCGCGGCTCCCAGCAGCGTCTTCCCCCGGGAACCGGCAAGCAGCATCCGCTCGCGCATCGCCATGATGCGCGCACGCGAAAGGACACCCAGTGCAAGCAGCGGTGCTGCCGCCCCGAGCCCGAACATCAGCATCGTCGCGGCGACGACGGGAAGGTTTTCGCCGCGCGAGGCCATGAGCGACGCGGCCCCCAGCGTCGGCCCCACACAGGGGCCCCAGACGGCGCCGAGCAGAAGCCCGAGTGCGAACTGCCCGGAATTCCCGTCTGTCGAGAAGCCGCCGAGCCGGCGTTCGGTCCAGTCGCCGACAGGACCCATCGCGGCCGCCGCACGGAGCTGCAGGGCCGGAACGAGCAGCACGATCCCGATCCCGAGCATCGCGAGCGCGCCGAAACCGCGGAAAAGGTCTGCATCAAGCCCGGCGGCGAAGCCGATCGTCGCGACGAACAGGCCGATGCCGGTGAAGGAAAGCGCCAGACCGCCCGCGAGCCAGACGACCGCGAACCGGCCCTGCGCGGCCGCCCCCGCGATGACGACAGGGAGGATCGGCAGCACGCACGGCGACAGCGTCGAAAGAACGCCGGCAGCGAAAGCGAGGGCAAACACGGACGCGACGACCGGTCAGAGGCCCTTCGCCAGAAGGGCCTCGATCGACGCACCGTTGGTGTCGCCGACCGATCGGCCACGCTCGTCCCTGCCGCGATAGACGATCAGCGTGCTCTGCATGCGGGCCTGCAGCTCGCGCACGACATCCTTCTGGGAGTCGAAATCGACATCGAGGACGACGAAGTCGCGGAACTTCGGCTGGCCGAGGAGAGACGACAGAATCGGCTTCTGCGCCGTACAGGTCGGGCACCAGGGCGCATGGACGGCGACGAGCACGGGTTTGCCGGCAGCCTGTGCCGAGGAAAAAGCCGATGCCGAATAGGGGACCGCGGCAGCAGGCGGCGCGAACGACGCAGCGGCGGCAACCGCCAGTCCGGAACCGATGACGAATGAGCGCCTGTCGAGCATCGCGACCTCCAATGCAGATTGTCGGTCGCTGTTCGCGGCGGAACCTCGTGAAGTTACGGGCGGTTGGCTCCGGACGGAAACCGGCGGATCTCCGGCCCGCCTTCGAGGCTTGATTTGCCCGCCCGACCCCGGTACAAGCAGCCCGCTTTCGATGCCGGCAACGGCCGACGTTCCCTTCGTCTAGAGGCCTAGGACACCACCCTTTCACGGTGGATACAGGGGTTCGAATCCCCTAGGGAACGCCATTATTCCAGATAGTTATGTTGAATTTCTTGTGTTCTAGGTAAAGCACCCGCATCTCGGTGCGGTCTCGAATCGCCCGACCGGCTAATGTGGGAAGATGCCAGCCGACTTCATTCCCCTAGAACCCGGCATGCGGCCCTACGGCGACGCCGAGCCCGTCCTGTCGGCGATCTACGACTATTGGCTTTCGAAATGCCGCGAGGGGCGCCTGCCCGGGCGACGCGACATGGACATGGTTGAGATCCCGCCGTCGGTCCTGCCGCTGATCATGATGCTCGACGTCGAGAACGGCCCCAAGCGCCGGCGCTTCCGCTATCGCCTGATCGGCACGAAGGTCGCGGAATATGCCGGACGCGATTTCACCGGCGAGTATCTCGACGAAATCCTGCCGCCCGCCCGCGCCGTCGAAATCTCCGCCTGCATCGATGCTGCGATCGACACGCGCGTTCCCAACATGCGCGAATCGCCCTATGCGTTCCCGTTGCGCGACTTCAACCATGTCAGGCGCCTGTTCCTGCCGCTGGCGACCGACGGGCGGAATGTCGACATCGTCATCAACGCCTTCTCATTCAAGAAGATCGACGGGCTGAGCGGATGAAGCCCGCCAACATCCTGTTCGTCCACCAGAACTTCCCCGGCCAATACAGGAATCTCGCCCCGGCCCTCGCCGCGCGCGGCCACAAGGTGCGCTCGCTGTCGATCCGCCGCAACGCGCCGCTCGAAGGGGTCACGTCCGAAATCTACGCGCCGACGCGCGGGACCACGCGCCAGGCGCATCCGTGGGCACAGGATTTCGAGACCAAGATCCTGCGCGGCGAGGCGTGCGCGCAGGCCATCGCCCGCATGGCGCAGGGCGGCTTCGTGCCCGACATCGTGTGCGCCAATCCCGGCTGGGGCGAGGCGATGTTCGTCAAGGACGTGCTGCCCGACGCGCGCCTGCATCTCTATCTCGAGTTCTTCTATCCCACGCGCGGCGGCGACACCGGCTTCGATCCGGAGTTCGCGCCCGACAGCGTGCCGGCGCGCGCGCATGCGCGCTCCAAGCGTGCCGCCCAGCTCCTGTCGCTCGACGCGATGGACAGCGCGGTCTCCCCGATGCGCTGGCAGCGCGACACGTTCCCTGCCGTCTACCGCGAGCGCATCGCGACCTGCTTCGACGGCGTGGATACGGCCATCGTGCGGCCGGACCCGGCCGCCGTCCTAGAACACGAAGGCCGCACATTCCGCGCGGGCGAGCCGATCGTCACGTTCGTCAGCCGCAATCTCGAACCCTATCGCGGCTACCATGTGTTCATGCGCGCCTTGCCCAAGCTGCTCGCCGAGGCACCCGACGCACAGATCCTGATCGTCGGCGGCGACGGCGTCAGCTACGGGGCGGCCCCGCGCGACGGCGTTTCGTTCCGCAAGCGTTTCCACGACGAGGTCGCCGGCCGCATCGATCCGGCGCGCGTGCATTTCCTCGGCACCGTGCCCTACCCGACCTTCCTGAAGGTGCTTCAGGTGTCGGCAGCGCACGCCTATCTCACCTATCCGTTCGTGCTGTCCTGGTCGATGGTCGAGGCGATGGCGGCGGGCTGCCTCGTCGTCGGCTCGAAGACCGGGCCGGTCGAGGAAGTGGTCCGCGACGGCGAGAACGGCCGGCTCGTCGATTTCTTCGATGTCGAAGCGCTCGCGGGCACGCTTGCGCAGGCCCTGCGCGATCCGGCCGGGCAACGGCGCTTGCGCGAACGCGCGCGGGCGACGGCGGTCGCGGACTACGATCTCGCCGCGTGCCTCGCGCGGCAGGTGGAACTGGTCGAGGCCTGAGCGCTCAGCCCCAGACCGGCGGCGGCGGGATGCTGGCCACCAGGCTCGACAGCCCGTCCGAATAGCGCTTGCGCAGCTCCATCCAGTACGGGTCGTCCTTCTCCAGCGTGGCGAAGTTCTTCGACGAGAAGCTGTCGGCGGCATAGCGCAGCAGGTCGATGGGCGCGTCGACCGACAGGTTGCTTCGCATCGTCGCGTCGAAGGACAGCAGCGAAAGCTTCGCCGCCTCGTCGAGCGTGCTCGTTCCCGTCAGCGCGCGGTCGAGAATCGGCTTGCCGTATTTCGTCTCGCCGAGCTGCAGGAAACGCGAGCGGTCCGACGCCTCGACGAAGTTGCCGGCCGAATAGATGTGGAACAGCCGCGGCGGCTCGCCCGCGATCTGGCCGCCGACGAGGAAATTTCCGTTCGGATCGCCGAAGGGCTGCACGAAGCTGCCGTCGCGCCCGATCACCTCGCGCAGTTTTCCGCCGACCATCATCGCGACGTCGAACATCGTATTCGCGGCGTAAAGGTCCTGGCCGTACATGCCCGTCCCCGCCGTCTCGCGGAACGCGCTGACCACGGCCTGCGTCGTCGCGAGATTGCCGGCCGACAGGATCGCGATGACGCGCTGGCCGGGGACCTCGAAGATGGCGAGCTTCTTGACCAGCGCCACCTGGTCCACGCCCGCGTTCGAGCGCGAATCCGAGGCGAGCACGAGCCCCGTCGGCAGCAGGATTCCAAGGCAATACGTCATCGTTCTCTCCCGGATGTCCGGCTTCGCGCCGGTTCACCCAAGCATCGACTTTGGCGGCGGAAGCTGCAAGTCTTGTCGCGACTTCCGGGGAGGTAGCCGTTTGACGCGCGCGAACGATCTGGCCGGCCTCGTCGCCGCCGTACGCGACGATATCGCACCGCAGATCGGTACGGGGCGGGTGGCGGACTACATCCCGGCCCTCGCCCGGGTCGATCCGCGCCATTTCGGCATCGCGATCTCCACGTGCGAGGGCGAGACGGCGGCCGCCGGCGATGCCGACCTGCCCTTCTCGATCCAGTCCGTCTCGAAGGTCTTCACGCTGACGCTGGCGCTGGGCCGTGTGGGCGACGCGCTGTGGCGCCGGGTCGGGCGCGAACCGTCGGGTTCGCCCTTCAACTCAATCGTCCAGCTCGAACGCGAACAGGGCATCCCGCGCAATCCGCTGATCAACGCGGGCGCCCTCGTCGTGACCGACGCGATCCTCGCCGGGCGTCGGCCCGAGATCGCGGTCGCGGAGATCCTCGCCTACCTGCGCGAACTCGCGAACGACCCGGGCGTGACCGTCGACCGCGAGGTCGCGCGCTCCGAGGCCGAGACAGGCTTCCGCAACGCGAGCCTCGCCAACTTCATCCGCGCCTTCGGCAACATCACGAACCCCGTCGGCAACGTGCTGGAGACCTATTTCAACCAGTGCGCGCTGGCGATGAGCTGCCGGCAGCTCGCGCACGCAGGCCTGTTCCTGGCGAACGGCGGGATCGATCCGCTGGGCGGCCAGCGCGTGGTCGGACCGGACGAGGCGCGGCGCATCAACGCGATCATGATGACCTGCGGCCACTACGACGCGTCGGGCGATTTCGCCTTCCGCGTCGGCCTGCCGGGCAAGAGCGGCGTGGGCGGCGGCATCCTCGCCGTCGCCCCGCGGCGCGCGTCGATCGCGGTGTGGTCGCCGGGGCTCAACGCGTCGGGCAATTCGCTCGTCGGCGCACTGGCGCTCGAAAGCCTGTCGCGGCGGACAGGCTGGTCGGTCTTCTAGGTCTCCACCAGCGCCACGACGATCATCGAGATGTCGGTGCCGTTCTCCGACAGCGGCAGAAGCAGCATCTTGCTGTCGAACCTGCGCCCGTCCAGCAGGACGGAGCGGTCGAAGAGCAGCGGCCGGCGTTCGGCGACGACGCGGTCGTAGGTCGAGCGCACCGCGCGCCGCTGGTCCTCGAAAGGCCAGTCATCGACCCACATGCCGGTCGCTTCGATGCCGAACTTCTCGCGCCACCACATGCCGACGAGACGCCAGCGATAGATGCGCGGATCATCGTGGATATCGACGAGCGCGATCTGCCCAAGCAGATAGGCGAAATCGACCGGATCGATGTCGGCGCGCCGCGGGAACTCGCGCCCGGCGCGTTTCTCCTGCCAGTACGCGAAGAAGCGACGCAGCCTTGCGTCGCCGATCGTCTCGGGATCGAGCGGTGTGGTCGCCATCACAGGATATCCACGCAGCCGAGGACCGCGTGCACGCCGCTCGCGTCGCCGAACGGCAGCAGCAGCCGGCGATAGCGCACCAGCAGGAATCCCTCGATCCCCTTGACCGAGCGGAAATGCGGCACGCGCTGGCCCAGCACGCGCTCATAGGCCGGCATCGCGTAGCGCCGGTAGAGATAACTCTGTTCGTCCACATGCTCGCCCGTCGGATCGCGGCCGAACTGCGCGCGGATGTCGCTCCCGACGAACGCATAGCGCAGCCGCGGTGTCGGCGGTACGATATCGACGATGAAGACCGTGCGGTCGAACGGCGCCTGCCGGTCGATCCCCCACCCGTCCAGCATTTCGCGCGGCGGCATCGTGCCGTCGGTACGTCCGATGCGCCAGATGTCGTAGACGGCCTGCATGCGCTCGGACGCCTCGCGGCGGAACACCTGCCCCTCCTCGGTCCGCAGCCATATCCGGTTGGCGTAGCCCGGGTCGCGCTGCAGCGTGGCGGCGAGCTTCTCGAGGAGCTGGGCCGGCGACAGCGGCTTGACGACATAGGCCGAGATGTCGCGCGCACGCGCCTCGGCGACCGCACGCTCGCGCGCGTCGCCCGTCACCAGCAGGAAAGGGACGTCGGAATCGAGTGCGCGCACCGCCTCGAACAGTTCGAAGCCGTTGCGCTTGGGCATGTGCAGGTCCGAGACGACGACGTCGATCTTCGTCATGCCGGACGCGAAAATCGCCAGCGCCTCCGCGCCGTCGGCCGCAAGCAGCACGTTGCGTACGCCGATCCCCTCCAGGATCTTCCGGATCAGGGTCCGCGCGAAGGCGTCGTCATCGGCGACCAGCACGACAAGGTCGGAGGGAAAAGTGTCGGGTAGCCGCATCGGCCACTCTTGCCAGTGGGCCGGAACGGATTCAACCTCCCTTGCGACCGTACCGAATTCACCCATATTTCAGGTGAAATAACTCTAATATCACATTGTAATGTATATTGTTTTTATGTCTTACCCGAGCAAACTACTCAAATTTTAGGGAACCTTTAACTTTAATGCTTTAGTTATCCACAGTTGGAAACGTGGGGCTCGATCCAGGTCCCGCGCATTCCGGGAGTTCGCGAATTGCCCGCCAGTGCAAGCCAGATTCCGCCGTCCATCGGCAGCCAGCCCAGCGTCGACCCGCCGCGCGGAACGCTTGCGCAGTGCTTCGCGCACATGGTCCGGCATTTCGACCTGACCGACGCCGCCGCGAACATGCCGGCCGCACCGGAAACGCCGGGCACCTTCGTCGATGCCTGCGCCAAGATGGGGCTCGAAGCCGAAGCGCGCACGATCATGGTCGAGGCCGTGCCACGCCAGCCGATGCCCGTCGTTCTGATGCTGAAAGGCGGACAGGCCGCCATCGCGACCGAAGCCCGGCCCGAATCCCTGCGCGTCCTCGCCCCTGCCACCGGGCGCAGCGAATGGCTCGACATGGACGAGCTCAACGCGATCTATGGCGGCGCCGCGATCTTCGTGCAGCCGCGCCGCGAGGCCGCCCAGAGCGATCCCGCCGACGAGGGCGAGAAGCCCAAGAGCAAGCGCTGGTTCTGGCAGGCGCTGTTCCTCGCATGGCCTTCCTACATCCATGTCGTGCTCGGCTCGGTACTGATCAACGTGCTCGCGATGATCGCCCCGCTCTATTCGATGACCGTCTACGACCGCGTCGTTCCCAACGCCGCGATCGAGACGCTGTGGGTCATGTCGACCGGCATCCTGCTCGTCTACCTGTTCGACTTCGCGATCCGGATGCTGCGCGGCTATTTCGTCGACTTCGCCGGCAAGCGCGTGGACGCGCTCCTCGCCTCGCGCATCTTCGACCAGGTCATCCGCATCCGGCTGGAAAGCCGCCCGACCTCGGCCGGCGGTTTCGCCAACAACCTGCGTGAGTTCGAGACGCTGCGCGAGTTTTTCTCCTCGGCCACCGTCACCACGCTGGTCGACCTGCCCTTCGTCGTGATGTTCCTTGCCGGCATCTGGTTCATCGGCGGCTGGCTCGTGCTCACGCCGCTGTTCGCGATCCCGATCGTGCTGCTGGTCGGCCTCGCGATCCAGATCCCGCTCGAGCGCGTCGTCAAGCAGGCTATGGCGCTGGGTGCGGTGCGCCACGCCGTTCTGGTCGAGACGGTCGCCGGCCTCGAGACGATCAAGACTGTCGGTGCGGGCGACCGCATGCAGAACCGCTGGGAGGCCTCGGTCGAGGCGTCGGCCGGTGCCGCGGTCAAGTCGAAGGTCTATTCGTCGCTCGCGATCAACTTCTCGATGCTGTCGCAGAACCTCGTGACGATGTTCATCATCATGCACGGCGTCTATCTCTTCACGGAAAACATGCTGACGACCGGTGCCCTCATCGCCTGCTCGATGCTGGCCGGGCGCGCGATGTCCCCTCTGGGCCAGATCGCCGGCATCCTGACGCGGCTCAAGCAGAGCCAGGCTTCGCTCGACACGCTCGACGGGATCATGGCGCTGCCCAAGGAAGGCGACGCGCGCCGGCGCTATCTGGAGCGCGAAAACCTGACCGGCGAGATAGAATTCCGCAACGTGTCGTTCGCCTATCCCGGGCACGGCAACGAAGTGCTGCGCAACGTCAGCTTCGCCATCCGGGCGGGCGAGCGCGTGGGCATCGTCGGCCCCATCGGATCTGGCAAGAGCTCGATCCTGAAGCTGTTGCTCGGCCTCTACCGCGCGAAGGAAGGCCAGATCATGATCGGCGGTGCGGATATCCGCCAGCTCGATCCGGACGACCTGCGCAAGCATATCGGCGCCGTCCCGCAGGACGTGATCCTGTTCGCGGGCTCGGTGCGCGACAACATCGCCGTCGGCGTGCCCTACGCCGAGGACCGCGAAATCCTCGAAGCGGCCCAGCTCGCCGGCGTCGACGAGTTCGTGCGCCAGCATCCCGAGGGCTACGACTGGGCGGTCGGTGAACGCGGCGAGCGCCTTTCCGGCGGCCAGCGTCAGGCCATCGCACTTGCCCGTGCCGTGCTGGCACGGCCCAAGATCCTCGCCATGGACGAGCCGACCAGCGCCATGGACCAGGGCTCCGAGCAGGCGATGAAGATCCGGCTCGAGGAGATGCTCGATGGCCGCACGCTCGTTCTCGTCGCGCACCGCCCGTCGCTGCTGACGCTCGTCACCCGCCTCATCGTCGTCGACCGCGGCCGCATCATCGCCGACGGGCCGCGCGAGAAGGTCCTCGAAGCGCTCGCGCGCCGCCGCCCGGTGGGCGGGGTGCCGCGCAACATCGAACGGGTCGACTGATGGCCGAGCCCGCAACCACCCTCGCCCGCCGCCAGGCGGCCGTCCCCGACCGCCTCGCCGGCACGCTGATCGCCCCGCCGGCATGGGGCGCGCTGTTCTTCGTACTCGTCGCCGCATTCATGGCGGTCGCCGTCGTGTGGGCCAGCATCGGACGCGTCGATACCTATGCCAGCGGCCTCGGCAAGGTCGTCCCGTCGCTGCAGGTGCAGCGCGTGCAAAATCTCGAAGGCGGCATCCTGAGCCAGCTCCTGGCCGGCGAAGGCGACAAGGTCACCGAAGGCCAGATCGTCGCGCGCATCGACGATGTGGCCTTCGCATCCGAGTTCCAGCAGAACCGCCAGCGCTATCTGGCATTGACCGCCTCCGTGTCGCGCCTGAAGGCCGAAATCACCGGCGCACCCGCGCCGGAGTTCCCGGACGAGACGCTGATCGACGGAAAGGCCTTCGTCGAGGCCGAGCGCGGCCTGTTCCAGAGCCGCCGGCAGGAGCTCGAATCCGCGCGCGACGGCCTGATGCGCCAGCTCACCCAGCGTCAGCAGGAACTGCGCACCTTCCAGGACCGCGAGAACTGGCTGACGCGCAGCCACGAGCTTTCCAACCGCGAGCTCGAGATCGTACGCGAGGTAGCCGAGCGCGGCTATCGCTCGCAGCTCGACCTGATCCGCCTCCAGCGCCAGTCGAACGAGATCGACGGCCAGCTTCGCGCCGCCCGCCTCGCCATCCCCGGCTCGCGCGCCGCGATCGCAGAGATCGAGGCCCGCCTCGAAGAACGCCAGCGCGCCTACCGCCGCGAGGCGTCGGTCGAGCTCTCCCTGCGCGGGTCGGAACTGGCTGCCACGGCCGAGATCCTCCGCTCGATGGCCGACCGCGTCGCCCGCCGCGACGTGCGTGCCCCCACGTCGGGCACGGTCAAGCAGATCGCGCAGCGCACCATCGGCGGTGTTCTCGAGCCGGGCAGCGTGATCATGGAGATCGTGCCCAGCGAGGACGAACTGCTGGTCGAGGCGCGCATCCGGCCCAGCGACATCGCCTTCGTCCATGTCGGGCAGACGGCTCTGGTCAAGATCACGGCCTACGACTTCTCGATCTATGGCGGCATCCACGCCACGGTGGCGCGCATCAGCGCCGACACGATCCCGGACGAGCGCGGCGAACCTTGGTTCATCGTGCGCGTGCGCGCCGACCGGATGAGCCTGGGCGATTCCGAACGCCCTCTCCCGATCTCGTCGGGAATGACCGCGATGGTCGATATCGTTACTGGCCAACGGACCGTCTTGCAGTATCTTCTGAAGCCGATCCTCAAGGCGACGGACCGGGCGCTGACCGAGCGTTGACCCGTCGTCCCGGGACGAGGCCCGACAAGAAGGAAGCCGTGGGACCGATGCCAGATCCGAAGAACGAGCCCAAGAAGCCGAGCATGCGCCCCGCCCCGGCCGAGAATTCCGGGCTGCCGCCGCTCTACCAGAGGGTCCGCCCGGTCGAGCCGGCGCGCCACGGGGACTGGGGCATCGCCGATCTGCGTTCATACGAGTTCGCGGCCAAGTCGCGCGCCATCCCGATCACCGGGGCGGAATTCCCGACCGCCGCACGCGATTACCCGATCGTCTTCGTCACCAAGCCCACGCCGATGGCGGCCGTTCTCGTCGGGTTGCGGCCCGACGAGAACCTGTTCGTCGACGGCAAGGGTTCGTGGCGCCCGGGCAGCTACATGCCGGCCTATCTGCGCCGCTATCCGTTCCTGATCGCCCAGTCGCCCGAGGGCGACCGGCTGATCCTGTGCGTCGACGAGGGCAGCGATCTGGTTTCGCGCAAGGCGCCGTTGCGTTTCTTCGAGGACGGCAAGCGTTCCCCCTATCTCGACCGCATGCTGCAGCTGGGTGCGGACATCCACCGCGACCAGATGCGCACGGCGCAGATCGTCCAGCTTCTAGAGAAGCTGGACCTGCTGATCGAACGGCGGATCGAGGTCGGCCTGCCGGGCGGCGAACGCATCGGCTTCCAGGGCTTCGGCGTCGTCGACGAACGCAAGCTCAACGACCTGCCCGACGACAAGTTCCTCGAGCTGCGCCGTTCGGGCGGGCTCGGGCTCGTCTATCTCCATCTGGTTTCGTTCGCGAACCTGCGCCTGCTTGGCGACATCGCCGCCACGCGCAAGCCGAAGGCCGGCTAGGCCGACCCTTCCCGTCCCCGGGACCGACGCGGAATTCCCGCGTCAGGCCTGGTTCTGCTGGGCGGTCAGCAGCAGGTCGTCGAGGCTGTTGACGGTCGTGTTCGCCAGCAGCAGCGACCATTCCGGTTCGCCCGGAGCGGCATTGTCGATGCCGATATAGGTTCCCGCAGCCGTGTTCTCGAGCGTGAGATGCGCCGCCCAGTCGGAAGGCGCGACGCTGCCGAACAGCGCCGTTACATCGATGCGATCGTGCGCCTGATCGAAGCCGACGACCACGTCCGGCGTGTCGCTCGCGCCCGAAGCCATGACCACGTCGACGCCAGCACCCATCGTGACCGTGACCTGGCCACCCGACGTTTCGTGCACGGTCGGGGCCGGCGCCACTTCGATGGTCGCGATGGCCGTCGACGTGTAGCCGAACGAGTCGGTGACGAAGTAGCTGAAGCTGTCGGTGCCCGAGAAACCATTGGCTGGCACGTAGATGTAGCTGCCGTCCTGACCGACCTGCAGCGCGCCGTGCGACGGACCACCCGACAGGCCGAACGACAGCGCGTCGCCGTCCGGATCGATGGCGTCGAGCTGGCCGTAGGAGGTCGACCCGCCTTCCGCGGCGACGTACTCGTCCTGGGCGATCGGACCCTGGTTGGCCGCGACATCGAACTCGTAGATCTTCGACGAGCTGGAACCCTCGAGCGGATCGAAGGTCTGGATCATGAAGCTGTCGTGACCCGAGAATGTCAGCGGCGGGTTGTAGGTGAACGTGCCGTCGAGATTGATCGTCAGGCGACCCGCCGAAACTGCGTCGCCGACGGCGTAGAACTGCAGCGCGCCGTTCTCGTCGGTGGCGTTGATCTGGCCCGTGATCGGCAGGCCCGAGCGCACCGCGTCGAACTCAGGCTGCGAACCCCAGACCGTGG
Organism: Tagaea sp.; assembly: GCA_965279565.1. Classification (GTDB taxonomy): domain Bacteria; phylum Pseudomonadota; class Alphaproteobacteria; order CACIAM-22H2; family CACIAM-22H2; genus Tagaea. Next base: position 3,427,367 of record OZ257249.1, read on the forward strand.
GCAGCGCCACGAAGTCCATGTGGACAGACGCCGTGCCGACGTTCGACACCACGCCGTTCGCGTCGGTGACCTGATACTGGAAGGAGTCCCAGCCCGTATAGCCGTTGTTCGGCGTGTAGACGTAGTCGCCGTTCGCGTCGATCGTGACGGTGCCGTGCGCGGCCTGCGTGGCCACGCTCCAGACGAGATCGCCTTGAGCCGTCTCGATGTCGGTGCCCAGCGCCTGCAGGCTGCCGCTCAGCGGCGTGTTCATCGGCGCGTAACCGTTCGTGCCCAGCGCGTAGTCACCCACGACCGACGGCGCGTAGTTGACGGATTCGAGCGTGATCGTGATGTAGGCCGGCTGTTCGGAGACGTTGCCGCCGCTGTCGACCGCGCGCAGCTCGACCTGGAACGTGCCCGACCAGTGCAGCGTCGGCCGGAACACGAACTCGCCGGTATGCGTGTTGATGAGTTCGAAAATTCCGCCTTCCGCGCCCTGCGTGACGATCGGGTCGAGCAGATAGTACTGCCAGAGCGGCGTGTCGGGATCGTACATCGGCACGGTGCCGTAGACGAACTGGTCCTGCAGGCCGGCATAGTCGGCCGACTGGACGACGGGCTCGTTGCCGACCGGGGAGACCGAGACTTCGGCCGTGTACTCGGCCGTGGCGCCGAACTCGTCGGTGATCGAGTAGCGGAACGAGTCCGAACCGTACCAGTCGTTGTCCGGGATGTAGCCGTACTGCCCGCCGCCGAGATCCGTCAGCGTGCCGTGCGCCGGATTTCCGACGATGGCGAAGTTCGCGACTGCGTCGCCTTCCACGTCGTAGGCCTGCAGCACGACGCGGACCCACTGGTCCTCGACCGTGAAGAAGCTGTCGACGAGCGGGCGCGGCGCGTCGTTGACCGGCGCGATGCCGATGTCGATCGTGCCGAAGGTCGATGTCTGGAAGCCGTCGTTGCTGACTTCGTAGACGATCTGGTCCGTGCCGTTCAGGTCGGGGCCCGAGAGATAGGTGAAGCCGGCCTCGCCGTTGATCGTGAAGGTGCCGATCGTCGGCGCCGAAACGATACGGTATTGCAGCGGTGTGCCGTCGGGGTTCAGCGTCGACCACGACATGTTGAGCGGCGTGTCTTCGAGCGTCGCCGCGACGATGTTCGCCGCCGTCGGCGTGTCGTGGACGGGTGCCACCGCCAGCGTGATCGTCTGCATCGACGCAGCGCCGTACTGGTCAAGCATCCGCACGACGAAGCTGTCCGGGCCGTTGTAGTTGGCGTCGGGCGTGTAGACGAACCGGCCATCGGGCTGGACCGACACGGTGCCGTGCTGCGGCCCCTGCCCGTTCGCGACGGACACGGTGAACTGGTCGCCTTCGACGTCGCGCGCATTGATGTTGCCGGCGAGGACGGTGTCCTCGTTCAGCGAGAACTGCGTCGCCTGCGCGTCAGGCGCGTCGTTGACCTCGTTGATCAGGATCGCGACCGTCGCCGTCGCCATGCCGCCGTTTCCGTCCGACACGTTGAACGTGAAGGATTCCGGGCCCATGTAGTTGAAGCTCGGCGTGTAGACGAACGTGCCGTCCGGATTGATCTGCAGGTTGCCGTGCGCCGGACCGCCGTTGTTCGCGATCGAGAAGAACAGCGTGTCGCCGTCCGGGTCCGCCGCGACGAGCTGGCCGACGACCGGCACGTCCTGGCGCGAGATGTAGGCCGCAACCGAAGCGACCGGCGGATCGTTGAGGTTCGCCACGCCGATCTGCTGGACGACCGTGACCGGCGGCGACTTCCCGTCGGTGACGGTGTAGCTGAAGCTGTCGGCGCCGACATACTCGGGATTGGGCGTGTAGCTGAACGTGCCGTCGGGCTGGAGCGTGATGGCGCCGTGCGCCGGCCCCTGGCCCGCGACGAGCGCGTAGGAAAGCGCGTCGCCATCGACGTCGGTCGCGGCGAGCTGGCCGGTCGTCACCGTATCCTCGGTCGCCGCGATGGTCGCGGTGTCGCCGACCGGTACATCGTTCACGGACGCGATGCCGACCGTGACCGTCGCCGTCGACGTGCCACCGTTGCCGTCCGACACGGTGTAGCTGAACGTGTCGCTGCCGTAATAGTTCGCACCCGGTGTGTAGGTGTAGGTGCCGTCGGAACCGATCACGACCGAGCCGTGCGCCGGCGCGCCATTGGGCGCCACGGCGAAGTTCAGCGTGTCGCCATCCTTGTCGGTCGCGGCGAGCTGGCCGACGATGGCCGTGTCCTCGTTGCCGGCCGCACTCGCCGCCAGAGCGACCGGGCCGTCATTGACCGAAGCGACCGACAGCGCCACCGTGCCCGTCGCGAAGCCGCCCTTGCCGTCCGAGACCGTGTAGGTGAACGAGTCCGAACCGTTGAAGTCGGCGCTCGGCGTGTAGGTGTACGAGCCGTCGAGATTGAGCGTGACCGTGCCGTTGGCCGGGCCGCCATTGTCCGCCAGCGCGTAGCTGAGGGAGTCGCCGTCGGCATCGGTCGCCGAGAGCTGGCCGGAGATCGGCGCGTCTTCGTTCGTCGCGGCCTCTTCGGCGGCAGGAACCGGCGTGTCGTTGACCGAGGCGACGGCGAGATCGACCGAACCGGTCGCGAAGCCGCCCTTGCCGTCCGACACGGTGTAGGTGAACGAGTCCGAGCCGAAATAGTTGGCGTTCGGCGTGTAGGTGTAGGAACCGTCGAGATTGAGCGTGACCGAGCCGTTGGCCGGACCGTTGTCGAGCGAATAGGCGAGCGCGTCGCCGTCGACATCGGTCGCGGCGAGTTGGCCGGCGATGGCGGTGTCTTCCTCGCCCGCGGCGGCCGCATCGGCACCGACCGGCGTGTCGTTGACCGCGCCGACATCGACCGTGATCGTGCCGGTCGTCGTGCCGCCATTCCCGTCGGAAACGGTATAGGTGAAGCTGTCGGTGCCGTTGAAGTTCGCAGCCGGCGTGTAGCTGTAGCTGCCGTCGGAATTCACCGTGACCGTGCCGTTGGCCGGGCCACCGTTCGCCGCGAGGCCGAACGTCAGCGCGTCGCCTTCGACGTCGCTCGCCGAAAGCTGGCCCGTGACCGTGCCGTCTTCCGTGCCAGAGGCGGTACCGCCCGCTGTCGCCGGCCCGTCATTGACCGCGCCGACCGAGACGCTGATCGTGCCGGTCGTCGTGCCGCCCTTGCCGTCGGAAACGGTGTAGGTGAAGGAGTCCGTACCGTTGAAGTTGGCGTTCGGCGTGTAGGTGTAGGAACCGTCCGCAGCGATGCTGACTGTACCATTGGCAGGCGCGCCGTTCGCGGGAACCGAATAGCTCAGCGTGTCGCCATCGACATCGCTTGCGACGATCTGGCCCGTGACCGTGCCGTCTTCCGTGCCGGAGGCGGTGCCATCCGTCGTCGTCGGCCCGTCATTCGTGCCCCCGACCGTAACGCTGATCGTGCCGGTCGTCGTGCCGCCCTTGCCGTCCGAGACGGTGTAGGTGAACGAGTCCGTGCCGTTGAAATTGGCGTTCGGCGTGTAGGTGTAGGAACCGTCCGCAGCGATGCTGACCGTGCCGTTCGCCGGCACGCCGTTCGCGGGAACCGAGTAGCTCAGCGTGTCGCCATCGACGTCGCTCGCGACGATCTGGCCCGTGACAGTGCCGTCTTCCGTGCCTGAGGCCGCACCGCCCGTCGTCGTCGGACCGTCATTGACTGCCGCGACGTCGACCGAGATCGTGCCTGTCGTCGTGCCGCCCTTGCCGTCCGACACGGTGTAGGTAAACGAATCGGTGCCATTGAAATTCGCGGCCGGAACGTAGCTGTAGCTGCCGTCCGGATTGACCGTGACCGTGCCGTTCGCCGGGCCGCCGTTCGCCGCCAGGGCGAAGCTCAGCGCGTCACCATCTACGTCGCTCGCGACGATCTGGCCGGCGATCGTGACGTCTTCGGCGCCGGCGGCCGTACCGCCCGCGGTGACCGGACCGTCGTTCGCCGCACCGACCGAGACCTCGACCGTGCCCGTCGCGAAACCGCCCTTGCCGTCCGAGACGGTGTAGGTGAACGAGTCCGCGCCATTGAAGTTCGCGGCAGGTGTGTAGGTGTAGGAACCGTCCAGGTTCAGCGTGACCGTGCCATTTACCGGGGCGTTCTCCAGCGAGTAGGCGAGCGGGTCGCCGTCCGCATCCGTCGCGGTGAGTTGGCCGGCAACGGCGTTGTCTTCCGTACCCGCGGCCGTACCGCCCGCCGTCTCCGGCAGGTCGTTGACCGACGCGACGTCAACCGAGATCGTGCCGGTCGTCGTGCCGCCCTTGCCGTCCGAGACGGTATAGGTGAACGAATCAGTCCCGTTGAAGTTGGCGTTCGGCGTGTAAGTGTAGGAACCGTCCGGCGCGATGCTGACCGTGCCGTTCGCGGGGCCGCCGTTCGACGACAGCCCGAAAGTGAGCGCGTCGCCGTCCACGTCGCTTGCGACGATCTGGCCGGTGACGATGCCGTCTTCCGTGCCCGAGGCCGTGCCACCCGCCGTGACCGGGCCGTCATTCGTGCCGCCGACCGTGACGCTGATCGTGCCAGTCGTCGTCCCGCCCTTGCCGTCCGAGACGGTGTAGGTGAACGAGTCCGTGCCGTTGAAATCGGCGTTCGGCGTGTACGTGTAGCTGCCGTCCGGCGCGATCGTGACCGTGCCGTTCGCCGGCGCGCCGTTCGGCGGAACCGCGAAAGTCAGCGCGTCGCCGTCGGCGTCGTTCGCGACGATCTGGCCTGTGACGACACCATCTTCCGAACCGGTGACTGTGGCGCCCGACGTCGTCGGGCCGTCATTGATCGCACCGACCGAGACACTGATCGTGCCGGTCGTCGTGCCGCCCTTGCCGTCCGAGACGGTATAAGTGAACGAGTCCGTGCCGTTGAAGTTGGCGTTCGGCGTGTAAGTGTAGGAACCGTCCGGCGCGATGCTGACTGTACCATTGGCAGGCGCGCCGTTCGCGGGAACCGAATAGCTCAGCGTGTCGCCGTCGATGTCGCTCGCGACGATCTGGCCGGTGACGATACCGTCTTCGGTACCCGAAGCCGCGCCGCCCGTCGTGACGGGACCGTCGTTCGTGCCGCCGACCGAGACGCTGATCGTGCCGGTCGTCGTGCCGCCCTTGCCGTCGGAAACGGTATAGGTAAACGAGTCCGTGCCGTTGAAATTGGCATTCGGCGTGTAGGTGTAGCTGCCATCTGCCGCGATGCTGACTGTGCCATTGGCAGGCGCGCCATTCGCCGGAACCGAATAGCTCAGCGTGTCGCCGTCGACGTCGCTCGCGACGATCTGGCCCGTGACCGTGTTGTCTTCCGTACCGGAAGCCGCGCCGTCGGTCGTGACGGGGCCATCGTTGACCGCGCCGACCGTGACGCTGATCGTCCCGGTCGTCGTGCCACCCTTGCCGTCCGAGACGGTGTAGGTGAAGGAGTCAGTACCGTTGAAGTTGGCGTTCGGCGTGTAGGTGTAGCTACCGTCGGCAGCGATGCTGACCGTGCCGTTGGCAGGCGTGCCATTCGCAGGAACCGAATAGCTCAGCGTGTCGCCGTCGACGTCGCTCGCGACGATCTGGCCGGTGACCGTGTTGTCTTCCGTACCCGAAGCCGTGCCGTCCGAAGTCGTCGGACCATCGTTGACCGCGCCGACCGTGACGCTGATCGTGCCGGTCGTCGTGCCGCCCTTGCCGTCCGAGACGGTATAGGTGAACGAGTCCGTGCCGTTGAAGTTGGCGTTCGGCGTGTAGGTGTAGCTGCCGTCGGCCGCGATGCTGACCGAGCCGTTGGCCGGCGCGCCATTCGCAGGAACCGAGTAGCTCAGCGTGTCGCCGTCGACGTCGCTTGCGACGATCTGGCCCGTGACAGTGCCGTCTTCCGTACCCGAAGCCGCGCCATTCGACGTGACTGGGCCGTCATTGGCCGCGCCGACCGAGACGCTGATCGTACCGGTCGTCGTCCCGCCCTTACCGTCCGAGACGGTGTAGGTGAACGAATCAGTCCCGTTGAAGTTTGAGTTCGGCGTGTACGTGTAGCTGCCGTCCGCTGCGATCGCGACCGTGCCGTTGGCCGGCGCACCGTTCGCGGGAACCGAATAGCTCAGCGTGTCGCCGTCGATGTCGCTCGCGACGATCTGACCCGTGACCGTGCCGTCTTCCGTGCCCGAGGCCGCGCCGTCCGTCGTGACCGGGCCATCGTTGACCGATGCCAGATCCAGATTGATCGTGCCCGTCGTCGTGCCGCCGAGCCCGTCCGAAACCGTGTAGGTGAAGCTGTCGGTGCCGTTGAAGTCGGCACCCGGAACGAAGCTGTAGCTGCCGTCGGCGCCGATCGTGACGGTACCGTTCTGCGGGCCGTTCGCGAGCGCGAAGGTCAGCGCGTCGCCGTCCACGTCGCTGGCGGTCAGCATGCCGACGATCGTGCCGTCTTCCGTGCCCTGCGTCTGGCCGCCGGCCGTGATCGGATTGTCGTTGACCGATGCCACGCCGAGCGTGATCTCGCCGGTCGTCGTCCCGCCCTGCCCGTCCGACACGCTGTAGATGAAGCTGTCGGTGCCGTTGAAGTTCGCGTCCGGCACGTAGCTGTAGCTGCCGTCGGGATTGATCGTGACAGTGCCGTGCGCCGGGCCGCCATCGGCCGCCAGGCTGAAGACGAGCGGGTCACCGTCGGCGTCGGTCGCCGAGAGCTGGCCCGAAACCGGCGCGTCTTCGCTGCCGGCGACCGTCACGTCGCCCGCGACCGGACCGTCATTGACCGAGGCCACGCCCACATCGACCGTGCCGGTCGCAGTCCCGCCGTTGCCGTCCGAGACCGTGTAGGTGAACGAGTCCGTGCCGTTGAAGTTCGCACCCGGCACATAGACGAACGTGCCATCCGCATTGACCGTGACCGTGCCGTGCGCGGGGCCGCTGCCGCTCGCCAGCGCGAACGAGAGCGCATCGCCGTCCACGTCGCTGGCCGAGAGCGCGCCGGCAATCGCCGTATCTTCGCTGCCCGACACCGAAGCGCCCGACGCGACCGGGCCGTCATTGACCGCGCCGACATCGACGCTGATCGTGCCCGTCGTCGTGCCGCCCTTGCCGTCGGAAACGGTGTAGGTGAACGTGTCCGTGCCGTTGAAGTTCGATTCCGGAACGTACGTGTAGCTGCCGTCCGCCGCGACCGTGACCGAGCCGTGCTGCGGGGCGCCGGAGACCGGCACCGAGAAGGTTAGCGTATCGCCGTCAATATCCGTCGCCAGGAGCTGGCCGGAAACCGTCGTGTCTTCGGTGCCCGATGCCGTGCCGCCCGACGTCGTCGGGCCGTCATTGACCGCGCCGACGGCGACGCTGATCGTGCCGGTCGTCGTGCCGCCCTTGCCGTCGGAAACCGAGTACGTGAACGAGTCCGTGCCGTTGAAGTTCGCGGCCGGAACGTAGCTGTAGCTGCCGTCCGGGTTGACCGTAACCGTGCCGTTCGACGGCGCGCCGTCGGCGGCGAGTGCGAATGTCAGCGCGTCGCCATCGACGTCGGCGGCCGAGATCTGGCCTGCAACCGTCGTGTCTTCGCTGCCCGAGGCCGTGCCGCCCGACGTGGTCGGACCATCATTGACCGACGCGACGTCGATGTTGATCGTGCCGGTGGTCGTGCCGCCCTTGCCGTCCGAGACGGTGTAGGTGAAAGAGTCCGTGCCGTTGAAGTTGGCGTTCGGCGTGTAGGTGTACGAACCATCCGCGGCGACCGAGACCGAACCGTTCTGCGGCGCACCCGAGACGGGCACCGAGAAGGTCAGCGCGTCGCCGTCGACATCCGCACCGGCAAGCTGCCCGGTGATCGGCGCGTCTTCGTTGCCGACGGCAGCACCGCCGGCCGTCGTCGGGTCGTCATTCACAGACGCAACGCCGATCGCGATCGTGCCGGTCGTCGTGCCGCCCTTGCCGTCCGAGACGGTGTAGGCGAACGAATCCGTGCCGTTGAAATTGGCGTTCGGCGTGTAGGTGTACGAACCGTCCGCGGCGACAGAGACCGTGCCATGCTGCGGCGCGCCTGCGGCCGGCACCGAGAAAGTCAGTGCATCACCATCGACATCCGCACCGGCGAGCTGGCCGGTGATCGTCGTGTCTTCGTTGCCCGAAGCCGCACCGCCCGACGTGGTCGGGCCGTCGTTGACCGACGCGACATCGATCGCGATCGTGCCGGTCGTCGTGCCGCCCTTGCCGTCCGAGACGGTGTAGGTGAACGAGTCCGTGCCGTTGAAGTTGGCGTTCGGCGTGTAGGTGTACGAACCATCCGCGGCGACCGTGACCGAACCGTTCTGCGGCGCACCCGAGACGGGCACCGAGAAGGTCAGCGCGTCGCCGTCCACATCCGCACCGGCTAGCTGGCCGGTGATCGGCGCGTCTTCGTTGCCCGCAGCCGCACCGCCCGACGTGGTCGGGCCGTCATTCACCGACGCGACATTGACCGCAATCGTGCCGGTCGTCGTGCCGCCCTTGCCGTCCGAGACGGTGTAGGTGAACGAGTCCGTGCCGTTGAAGTTGGCATTCGGCGTGTAGGTGTACGAGCCATCCGCAGCAACCGTGACCGAACCGTTCTGCGGCGCACCCGAGACGGGCACCGAGAAGGTCAGCGCGTCGCCGTCCACATCCGCACCGGCTAGCTGGCCCGTGATCGGCGCGTCTTCGTTACCTGCGGTCGTGCCGCCGGCCGTCGTCGGGCCGTCATTCACCGAAGCGACGTTCAGCGCGATCGTGCCGGTGGTCGTGCCACCCTTGCCGTCCGAGACGGTGTAAGTGAACGAGTCCGTACCGTTGAAGTTGGCGTTCGGCGTGTAGGTGTACGAACCGTCCGCCGCGACCGAGACCGTGCCGTGCTGCGGAGCGCCCGCCGCCGGAACCGAGAAGGTCAACGCGTCGCCATCCACGTCGGCGCCGGCAAGCTGGCCGGTGATCGTCGTGTCTTCGTTGCCTGAAGCCGCACCGCCCGACGTCGTCGGGCCGTCATTCACCGATGCGACCGAGACCTGGACGCTGCCCGTCGTCGTCCCGCCCTTGCCGTCCGAGACGGTGTAGGTGAACGAGTCCGAGCCGTTGAAGTTCGCACCGGGCGTATAGGTGTAGGAACCGTCGGCGTTCATCGCGACGGTGCCGTGCGCCGGACCACCGTTCGACGGAATTGCGTAGCTCAGCGCATCGCCGTCGACGTCATTGGCGACGACGCGGCCGGAGATCGCGCCGTCCTCGTTGCCCGAGACCGTCGCGGGTGCGGTCGTCGGCGCGTCGTTGACCGCGGCCACGTTGACCGAGATCTGCGCCGTGGTCGTGCCGCCCTTGCCGTCGGAGACCTGGTACGTGAACGTGTCGGTGCCGTTGAAGTTCGGGTTCGGCGCGTAGCTGAACGTGCCGTCCGCATTCATCGTCACGGTACCGTTGGCCGGGCCGCCGTTGGCGGGAACCGAATAGGTCAGCGCGTCGCCGTCGACGTCGCTCGCCGTGACCGCACCGGTGACCGAGCCGTCCTCGTTGCCCGAGACGCTGGTCGAGGTCGCGACCGGACGGTCGTTGACCGGATCGACCGTGATCGTGACGGTGCCGGTCGAGAAACCGCCGCGGCCGTCGGAAACCTTGTAAGTGAAGCTGTCGGTGCCGTTGAAGTCCGCCGCAGGCACGTAGCTGTACGTGCCGTTCGCGTTCATCGTCACAGCGCCGTGCTGGGGCGCGCCGGATGTCGGGATCGTGAAGGTCAGCGCGTCGCCATTCGCGTCCGTCGCGACGACCTGGCCCGTGACCGTCGTGTCCTCGTTGCCCTGCGCCGCGCCGTTCTGCGCGACCGGTGCCGTGTTCACCGAGCCGACTGCGACCGTGACCGTGCCGGTCGTCACGCCGCCACGGCCGTCGGCGATGCGGTAGGTGAAACTGTCGTTGCCGTTGTAGCCGTTCGCCGGCACGTAGTTGTACGTGCCGTCCGGATTGATCGTGACGCTGCCGTGCGCGGGGCCGCCGTTCTGCGCGATGCTGTAGGTCAGCTTGTCGCCGTCGGCGTCAGTTCCGGCGAGCTGGCCGGTGATCGGCGTATTCGCGGCACCGACGGCGCTGCCGCCGGGGGCGACGGGCGCATCGTTGGCGACGTCGACCGCGACGTTGCCGGACGCCGAAGCCGAGGCGACCGACGTGCCGTCGGTCGAGACGGAAACGACATTCGCGGTGATCGCGCCGCTGTAACCGGCCGGCGTGGTGACCGTCAGGCCCGGAAGCTGGGCCGACGTCAGCGAATAGACACCGTTGGAATTCGGGGTGAGCGTCGCACCCGACGCGTCCTTCAGGATCGAACCGGACGGCAGGCCCGAAACCTGGATCGACAGGCGCTCGGAACCGTCGGTATCCGGCGTGGCCGTCGTGATGTTCAGCGGGACTGTCGCGCGGCCGTTGTTGTTCGACGTCCACGACGTCGCGACATTCAGGTCGTCGAAGTCGCGGTCGCCGCCGCCGGCGAGATCTTCCCAGTTCTGGTCGCCGACATTGCCCGTGTTGTCCTGGAGCTGGGCGTAGTTGCCCGCGTTGAGCGCCGGCTTGTCGAACAGCACGTTGGCGCCGTCTCCCGAGAAACGGTTGCCCTGCGAGTCGACGACCGTCCACTGGCCCTGCGAATTCTTCTCGAAGCGGACGGACTCGCCGTCGGAGATCCTGTTGCCGTTGTTCGATGCGCCGTCGGGAATGACGAAGAAGCCGACCTTCGTCGGATCGACGCCCGAGACGGTCGCGGTCTGGCCGACATGGTCCTTGACGTTCGCCCAGACGATCTGGCCGGTCGACGGCAGGCCGTCGGCGCCGATCGTGTAGATGCCGTAGCTGCTGTTGTAGCCGGCCGAGCCGCTGTAGTCGGTCATCGACACGCTGCTCGTGCCCATGTTCACGACCGGCGTGCCGAGCGACACCGTCAGCGACGGCTGGTCGGCGATCGGCGCCACGTTGACCGTGACCTGACCGGTGGCCGTACCGCCGCGACCGTCGGAAACGGTGTAGCTGAACGAGTCAGTGCCGCTCCAGTTCGCAGCCGGTGCGTAGGCGTAGGTGCCGTCGGCATTGACCGTCAGCGAACCGTGCGACGGACCGCCGCCCTGCACGGGCGCGAACACGAGCGTGTCGCCGTTGGCGTCGGCACCCGCGAGGCGGCCGGAAAGCGTGACGTCCTCGGGCCCGCCGATCGTCGTGTTTGCTGCCGCCGGCGCCACGTTGATCGCCCAGGCCGTCGACACGATCGTGCCGTTGAAGTCGAGGAACTCGACGTTCTGGATCCGGTCGGTGCCGGTGTCGCCGTTCGTCGGATCGATGTCGACGATCTCGAAATTGCTCGGGATGCCGGTCAGGCGGTAGCCGCCGTACGAGCTGCTGAAGGCAGCCGTGTCGATGCCCGCACTGCCGTCGACCGTGTCGCTGCCCGCACCGCCGACGATGGTGTCGTTGCCGACGCCGGTCCAGATCCTGTCGTTGCCCGTCCCGCCGATGACGCTGTCGTTGCCGGCACTCGTCCACAAGATGTCGTTGCCCGCACCGCCGTCGACGGTGACGGCGCCGACCGAGTAGTTGCGGCTGGTCAGGTCGACGACGTCGTTGCCGTCGCCGGCGTCGATCGCCTCGATGTCGCGGATGCGGCCGCCCGGCGTGGGCTGCGGGCTGTAGCTGTCGTCGAGGAAGAGCGCGTCGTTGCCGCTGCTCAGCGAGATTCGGTCGACGCCCGCACCGCCCTCGAACACGTCGTAGCTGCGCACCTGGCCGTTGATCGAAACGGATTCGCCGGTGCCATCGAAGCCGGGGCTACCCACGTTGAGCGCCGACCAGCCGTTCGTGAAATTGCCGTCGGCCGAAGCCGCGAGCGTATCATTGCCCTCGCCGCCGTCGAGCAGATCGCTGCCAGCACCGCCGTTGATCACGTCGTTCCCGGATTCGCCGCGCAGCGTGTCGTTGCCCGCACCGCCGGAGATCGTGTCGTTTCCGGCACCGCCCCTGATGCTGTCGTTGCCGTTGCCGCCGGAAAGGACGTCGTTGCCCGAGCCACCCGAGAACGAGTCGTTGCCCGTCGAACCGGTCGCGCCGGAATCGGTGGAGAACGTCGCGGAGAACTGGAACGCGTTCGAATAGTTGCCCGAGCCGCCGAGAAGATCCGGCGCATCGAAGTTGGAAAGACGCAGACGCGTGTTGGAACCCACGAAGGTGATGACCGTATCGGCGCCGACCTGGTCGATCAGGAGACTTGAGGACGAGAGGCCGGGCCCTTCGAAGCGAAGCAACGTGCCGCTCCGGAACCCGTCGATGACGAGGTCCTGTCCTGCCCTGATCGTGAAAGTCTCGCGCTCGGCCATTTTTTATTCCGTCCGCATCGCTGTCGATCTTCGGCGACGGACCGACGTCCATCGCATAAGCATCTGTGCCGTTTGTATCCCTGTTGCTTTCGGGTACTCTCTGCCCAGATTCCGACCGGAATAAATTACGGTAGCTGGCTCAACGGGTCAACATAAGTCTTTCGAATAGATAAAATCGCTGAGCTTCGGTGGATAACCTTTTAGATTCATGACGGTGTAAAATTATCAGCATATTTTGTCCCAGTCTTACACTGGGGTTTTGTTGTATGGCGTGCAAATCCAAATATGCACATTTTATAGGCGATTTTCTCAGAAGTAGATTTTGTTTGATTTCAGCAGGTTAATCGCATTTCTTCCGACACGACTGTGGCGGATAAATCGAGGGTGCAAATGCGGGACGACCGGATCGAGGCGAAATGGATCGACCTGTTCGCCGACGTGTTCCGCCTGTCCGCCATCGGACCCGGCGAATCGGTTGCGATTCTCTCCGAAACCCAGTCCCGCCCGCTCAACGTCCAGCTTGCCGAACTTGCGCTTGGCCGGTTGGGTGCGCGGTTCTGCCATGTCGTCATGCCTACGCCCCGCCAGTCCGCTCCCGTTCCGGTCCGCTCGACCGGCGCATCGGCAGCACTCCAGGAATTCGGCCCGGCGATCGAAGCGCTGAAGGCCGCGAAGGTCGTGATCGACGTCACGCTCGAAGGATTGCTCCACGCGCCCGAGCTGCCGGCGATCCTCGCGGGCGGTGCGCGCGTGCTGATGGTGTCGAACGAACATCCCGAAGCGCTCGAACGGCTACGCCCGGATCCGGCACTCGAACCGAAGGTCCGCGAGGGTCTGCGCCGCCTCAAGTCCGCACATGAGATGCGCGTCACATCGGCGACGGGAAGCGACCTGCGCGTCGACCTGCGCGGTGCTCGCCCAGGTGGAAGCTGGGGCTACACGACGCGACCGGGCACGATCACGCACTGGCCGGGCGGGCTATGCCTGTGTTTCCCGGCCGCAGGCACTGTCAGCGGACGGCTGGTGCTGGCGCCGGGCGATCTCAATCTCACCTTCAAGCGCTATCTCGAATCGCCTGTCATTCTCGACATCGCCGACGACCATGTCGTGCGTATCTCCGGCGACGGCGTCGATGCGAAACTCATGGAAGCCTACTTCGCCGCATGGGGCGACCGTGCTGCCTACGCGACCAGCCATGTCGGCTGGGGCATGAATCCCGCCGCACGGTGGGAATCGCTTGCCCTCTATGACAAGGCGCAGACGAACGGCACCGAGCAGCGCGCCTTCGCCGGCAACTTCCTCTACTCGACCGGTGCAAACGAAGTCGCCGGACGCCATACGCTCGGCCATTTCGACCTGCCGATGCGCGCCTGCACGGTGGCGCTCGACGGCGAACCTGTCGTCGTCGAAGGAAAGCTTGTCGCGGGCCTTGCTTGACCTGCATCAATGCGGCGTGCCGCCTTGGTGACGAAGATCCTCCCGTCTCACTAAGGGAGAATCACATGACTACCGTCGAAATGCTTTTTCTCGGTCTCGTGCTCTTCGCATTCGCCGCGTTCTCCGGGACCGTGATGTGGGTCTTGCACGACGACGTACGCAACCGCGCTGCACGCGCCACCAACGCCAACGACGAAGCGACGCACAAGGCCCGCGCGGCCTAACTACGTCTGGCCGGTTCGACGGCCTGCATCTCCGGCGCGAAGGCGTCGGCCGGACACGGACGCAGATGGAAGCGTGTACACGGCGGGCCGTCGGGCACGACCGCCCATGCGCCAAGCGCACGCGCCGCACGTTCGAACTTTGCCCGGCGCAAGCGTGCGGCGATGACTGCCGCACGCAGTTCCGGCGACGGGGTGCGGCCGAGTTTCAGCACGATCGCCTCCGCCGCGATCGTCGCATCGCAGAGTGCGGCTTCCACACCGCGCACGCCGCATGCCTCGCCGATCGCGTAGAGCCCATCGACGCTCGTCTCGCAGCCGCCATCGACGACCGCATGCCTGCCGCCGAGTTCGGTGTCGTGCGAAAGCGAAGCGCACGCGGCCTGCACGAGTTCGGTATCGGGCCGCAGGCCGAAACCGAGACCGACGATGCCGACATCAAACATGCATGTCGGTCCTTCCCCGTCGCGACGGACGACCGTCACGCGCTTCGATGCGCCGTCACCTTCGATCTGCGCGATGCGATGGCCGCGTAAGATCGGAATTCCCGCACGGCGAAGCCGCCATTCGAACCCGAGCGCACGCGTCGCAAGACCGGGCGCACCGGCGAGCGCCGAGAGGACACGCAGCGTCGGAAAGTCCGACGCGTCGACGACCGCGACGATCCGCGCGCCCGCAGCACGAAGATCGTCGGCGACGAGATAGAGCAGCGGCCCGCTTCCGGCCAACAGCACGGGCACACGCGGCAGCAGCCCCTGCCCCTTCGCCAGCGCCTGGAGGCCGCCGAGATTGAGCACGCCTGGAATATCCCGGCCCGGCAGCGCCACATTGCGTTCGATGGCGCCCGACGCGACGACGACGGCGTGCGGGCGCAGGATGTGGCCGTGTCCGCGCGCGTCGAGCGCCCGGACCTCGAGCCCGTCGCGCAGGTCGATCACCTCGACATTCGCGCGATGGTCGAGATGCTTCGCACGCGACACGTGCGTGCGTAGCCACGCCCCCGACCCGGAATCTGCGCCCGCCGGCCTGCGCCAGACCTGGCCGCCGGCCGCGTCGGCATCGTCGAGCAGCGTCGTCGGAACACCTTCGGCCGCAAGTGCGAGCGCGCAGGCCGCACCGGCCGGGCCTGCTCCCACGACGACGACATCGCCGCACGGAATAGGTTCGCGCGCGACGGACACGCGCGGAAACTGCGTATGCGTGCCGGACAGCACCTGCATACCTGCGCGGACCAGTATGCGGCACGCTCGCCGGTTCGGCACGCCGTCGATCGTCGCCACGCACTGGAAGCATCGGCCGACGGCGCACAGCACGCCGCACGCGCCGTCTGCGAGCATCGCCGCGGCAACGGACTCGCCGAGCCGCGCCGGCACCGGTCTGCCATCAACGAAGATCTCGGTGTCGGGTGCCGCCCCGATGCGATGGAAAGCCGATTCAGTCATTTGCTGTTGCCCGGGAACGGTGTCACGAAAGTCGGTAAGGGACAATTCGCGATGCGCCGCATCGGACCTGATGCTCGGCAAGGTGCCGGCTTGACGGACCGGACCCGGATCGCTTCGCCGGAACCCGGGTTCCCGGCCTAAATCCGCCGCAATTTACTGTCAGCATTGGCAAATTGTCGTTCCCTTGCCGCCGACGGGGAAGCGGGCGACAATCGTTTCGACTTCGACTCCCGGAGGTTCGCGATGTCCGCCCTGGTAAATCCGGACGATATCCACCGCCGCCGCGCGATGGACCAGCGCGAATGCGATCTGGCGGTCCGCAAGCACGAACTGTTCGTACTCGGCCGGGCCGGCGGCCAGCGCGCGAATTTCTCGTACCGGAACCTCACCGGCCTCAATCTCGCCTGCAAGAACCTGTCGGAGGCTGACTTCACCGGCGCCATCATGGTGGAGTGCGACCTGTCGGGCTCGAACCTCCAGCGCGCCCTGCTGTTCTGCGCCAACCTGACCAAGGCGAAGATGGTGCGCGCGAACCTGACGCGCGCCGACATGCGCGGCGCCGTGCTGAAGGGCGCCGATCTGACGGCTGCCGAGCTTTTCAACGCCGATCTGCGCGAGGGCGCGATCTTCACCAAGCGCATGGCAAGCGACCTGCAAGGCGTGACGGTTGATACCGACCCGACGGACATGTCGCGCGCCAAGATGGTGAATGCCAACCTGAGCCAGGCCAACATGTCCGGCGCTGTCGCGATGATGGTGGATTTCACCGACGCGATCCTGAAGGGCGCCAACCTCGCCAAGGCGAACCTCAAGAACGCCACGCTCGAGGGCGCCGATCTGGAAGGTGCCGATCTTTCGCGCGCCGACCTGCGCGGCGCCATTCTGCGCAACGCCAATCTCTACGGCGCCACGATGATCGCCGCAGACCGCACGGGCTGCGACGAGACGGGTGCTCTCACCGACCTGCCGCGCGGCAAACCGATGACGATGCTGAAGGAATCGCTGCACACGCTCGTGCGCGACCACGGCGCATGGATCGAAACCGGCGGTGCGTCCGGCCACCTGCTCGACATTTCCGGTTTCGACCTGCGCGACATCGAGTGGCCCGACCATGTCCTGCTGACGTCGATGAAAGCGAAGGATGCGTGCATCGCGCACGCGAAGTTCAGCGGCGCATGGCTGCAGGCGAGCCTGTTCGAGGGCGCCGACCTGCGCGGTGCCGATTTCCGGACCTCCGACCTGCGTGGCGCCAATCTCAAGGGCGCCAATCTCGTCCGCGCGAATTTCGAGAACTGCAACCTGGCGCCGATGGTCGTCGCATCGGGCAAGTCGCTCGTCACGCGGCTCGATGGCGCGATCCTCCGTCATGCGCGGTTCCAGCGCTGCCAGCTCGTCCAGACGTCCTTCCGCAACGCCGACCTCCGGTGGGCCACGATCGTGGATAGCGACACCGCGGGCGGGGATTTCGAGGGTGCGGTCGGCCTTCAGCTGCTGGCCCGCGTCGATCACCCGCCGCCGGAACCGCCGAAGGGCTAGTTCACCGAGCGCATCTCTCAGAATTTCAGTTCTGCACGCGGCTTTGCGTCCGGCGTCTCTTCGACGACCGGCCGGCATTCGAACACGCGGTCGGGATCGATCTGGGCGTTTTCGACCAGCCGGCGCTTGACCGCTTCGCCGCGCGAGGCGGCGAGCCGGCGCAACATGTCCTCGTCGACCGGACCGCGCGCACCCGGCCGGCGCGGCAGGGCCGCGACATCGCCCGGGCCGGCGAAGCCGCAGACTTCCAGCCGTGCGGCCGGGCGTGCTGCCAACAGTTTGGCCAGGCCATCAACGACCTGGACCGATGCTGCGTCGAGCGCGTTCGCACCCGCTGCGAACGCGATGTCCGGCAGGACGATCGCGGTTCCGCGGCGTTCCGAATCCACGATCGCGGAAAACAGCGTGCCGATCGGGAATAGGACTGTCAGCGTGCTCGACAGGGCACCCCGCAGCGCGCCGCCCACGGCCTGCCGAACGGCGTCGGCCGTATCGAAACTCGGGTTCTGGAGTTCGCCGGCCACCGGAATGTCCAGCTCGATGTTGTTCTCGTCATCCGCGAGCAGCGATAGCGCTAGACCGATCGGCGCGCCTGTCTGTTCGGCAAGCGCACCGGCCTCGTCCGCACGCTCGTCGAGCCGGACGTTCGCCAGTCTCCATTTCGTGCTGCCTTCGAGCTTCTCCTCGCGCGCGACGACACGTCCCTCGATCGAGGCCGTTCCGGTGCGCACGTCCACGCCGAGCGCCTTGTCGGCATAGGCGGAAATCTGCGGCAAGTCGATGGCCCGCGCGACAAACTCGATGTCGAACGAAAGCCTAGGCGAGAACGGGAACACCGTGCCCCGAGCCCGCGCGGTACCGAAGCTGCCGACGCGCGCGTCGAACGAAATTCCGCTCGGGCGTTCGGGCCGACGGTCATCGATGTCCGTGATCGCGACGGCCAGCCGTTCCATCGGAATCCGGACGGTGTCGTGCGGCGTGCGGTCCTCGAACGTCGCACGCCCGTTGACGATCTCGAGCCGCCCGACGGAAATTCCGGGCGAGGGTGCGACCGGGCCAGCACCCGGAACAGGTGGCGCACCACGCTCGAAGCTCAGCAGGCCGTTCTTCGTGCGAGTGAACCGGATCGTCGGCTGCTCGAACCTGACCTGCCCCACCGCGATCCCGCCTTCGGGCGAAACACGCGCGTCGTCGATCGCAGCGCGGGGTGCACGAAGCCGCCAGCCGAACGCCTCGCGCCCGTCGACCGCTTTCTCCCGCCGCAGGACACGCGGCTCGGCGACGACGGTACGCAACGCGCCCGCGCCGGCATTGCCATACGTGAAGCCACCGAGATCGACCGACGCGGCGGCAAACAGCTCGCGCGCCGTCCCATCGACGACTTTGATCCCGCCCAAGCGGATGCGCCCATCCGCCGTCGGGGCCGCTGTGCCGGCGACGACGCTGCCGTCGAAGACGGCGGCGTCGAGCGTCGCGACGATGTCGGTTTTCGGGATCGCCAGCCGGAGCTTCCCGGCATCCAGCTTTCCGCTCGCCGCCGGTCCATCGGCGCGCAGATCGAACGAGCCTTCGTAGCCGAATTTCTCGGCCGCGAGATCCATATCGGCGTTGCGCGCCGTCATGCCGTCGATCGCGACCGCACCCCGCAGCGTGCCGGACGCCTCGGTCCGGTCAAGCCGCAGCGATGCGACGCCGATGCGTTCGGCCGCGTAGCGCTCGCCGGTCCGCTCGAAGATAGATCCCGCAATCTCGGCATTGCCGTCGAACGACTGCATCCGCGCGCCGACGGCAGCACTGCCCTGCCCTCTAAAGGATGCGACACGTAGCGCACCACCCGGCGTAGTGCCGGCGAGCGCTTCGGCAGCAAGCGCCAGTCGCCCGGAAAGCAATCCGTCTGGAGCAATGCGCAATTGCGGAAGCTCGAGCCGGAGCGACTGGACGGAGGCGTCGTTGCCTTCGAGCGACGCCGAGATTTCCGCGAGTTCCAGAACTCCGGCGAGATCCACGGCTCCGCTTGCGGCGACGTCGAAACTGCCGTCGTAGCGGCCGGACGCAGCGGTGGCCTGCGTCGAACCTGCCTCGAACCGCGCGCCGGCAACTTCGAGCGTGCCTTTGCCCTGAAGGCGACCGGAACTCCGGACAGCCGCATTGCCGCGCCAGCCCAGCGATGCGGCCGAACTGCCGGCAAGCGACGGCGCGCGCAGCAGGACCGTTCCGTCGGCCGACAGGTGCCCGTCCGCGTCGAGCGTCATCTGCAATCCGGCATCGAGCGCGCCGCCAAACGCCTCACCGAAGAGCGCGGCAAGCGGACCGAGGGCGACCGCGTCAGCGTCGAGGCGCATCTCGACGAGAGGCGCCTTCGCGAACGGTGACGCCGTCCCCGCAATCTTCAGCGGCCGCCCGCCGACGCTCGCCGCAAGCTCGTACCTGACGCGTGCGGCCGGATCCCCGACCACGAGACCACCCATCGAGAGCCGCGCGATCGCGATGTCGATGCGTCGCGTGCCGTTGCGCAGCGTAAGGCGGGAGTTCGTCACTTCGAGGTCGCCGATTCCGAGCGCCAGCATCGGCGCATCGTCCGCAACCGGCGCAACGCTCGAGGGCTTGGGTGCTGTAGCAACCGGCAAGCCCGCGACGCGGAACGCGCCGTCGGCACCACGCACGATATCGATCGTCAGGCCGGAAACATGCGCGCTCGGTACGTCGATCCGGCCGTCGAGCAGGGCCGACGGCGAAACCACAAGATCGGCAAGATCGAGATGCGCGATCCCGCCGCCGGGCTGTTCCAGTTCGATGCGGCCGAGGTCGATCCGGCGCTCGACGAGCGAAACCGAGACCTGGCCCATGCCGACGACGCGATAACCGAGAGCTGCAAGTCCGCGCTCCAGCGTGTAGCGAAGTGCCGCACTTGGCCCCCACCAGAGGGCGGCACCCAGCCCGAGCACGCACAGGACGGAGCCCAACCAGATGAGCGGCCGGGCGCGCTTGCGGGGATGCGAAGGCTCTGTGGGTTTCATGCTGTCCACTAACGCCATGATATCACGTGTAAATGGGCCATACCAAAACAACGCTGGTGAGGGGACCACTATTCGAGTATTCTGCAAGTATTAGAAGTTTTTATCCAACGGGAGAAACCCAATGGCATTGACCATCTCAAGCGTTGCCGGTGAATCGGCAATCTCGGCTCTGGCCGGGGCAAACTCGAGCGTGAAGCAGGCTGCGGCGATCTCGGCTTTCAAGGCCGCGAACGACGCGCAGGAAGCGCTCGTCGGTCTCGTCGAATCGATCAAGCCGCCCGAAGGCTCCGGCCGCGGCCGAACGGTCGACGTCCAAGCCTGATATCCGTTTTTTGAAGTCTGACAGCCCTGCCGCTCGCCGCGGCGGGGTTTCAGGCGTTCCGAGCTAGGAGCTCGGACGGATGAAACCCGGATCGACCTGCGCCCCGGTAAGGTCGCTGGCCTCGAACCCCGTGCCTTCGATCACGCATTCGCGCAGATCCGCCGAGCAAAGCCGCGTGTGGCTGAAATCGGCGCCGGACAGGATCGCCCGACGCAGATCGGCCTGCGACAGGTCGGCATGCCACATGCGCGTGCGCTCGAGATTGGCCGCCATGATCTGCCCGTCAGGTCCGCCGATACGCACCGGCTGCAGGTTGACGCCGACCAGCTTGGCATGTGCGAGGAACCCGCGCTTGAGCGTCGCCGCCCGCATGTCCGCGCCTGAAAGATCGGCCGAGTTGAGATCGGCAAGCGACATGTCGGTCAGCACCAGCGTCGCTCCGCGGAAGCTTGCCCCGCCGGCATAGGCGTTGCGCAGCAGCGCGCCCGACAGGTCCTGCCCGTCGAAGCTCAATCCTGTGAGGTTGACATTCGAAAGATCCAGCCGCTTGCCTGCTCCGCCCTGCGTGGCGATCCAGCGCGCGTGCAGGACCATCGCGTCCTCGATCTTCTCGCTCAGCTCGCGAAGGCGGATCGACGGATTGCCCGCGATCTCGAAGGCCCTGCGCACGCTCGCATCGAGAATGGCGCCGCTCGCGTCCGCGTCGCCCAGCGTCACGCCTTCGAACGCGGCACCGATCGCGACGGCACCGCGCAGGTTGGCGCCCGAAAGATTGCAGTTCTTGACGGCCGCTTCGCGCAGGTCGGCGCCCGTGAAATTCGCGTTGCGGAAATCGACGCCGTCGAGCTGCGCGCCGACGAGACGCGAATCGGAAAGATCGACCTGCATGGCGATCGTCCGCGTCATGCGCGCGCCCGTCAGGTTGACGCCGCGCAGCGTCGCGGTCGCGGCGTCAACGGCACCGCCGAGCGTGTCTTCCGACTGCCCGAGCGTACCTTGGCGGGCAAGCGCGCCCTCGCGCAGGTCGGCCTCGACCATGTTTGCAGCCGTCAGGTCCGCGCCCCGCAGATTGGCACCACGCAGATCGGTATGCGTGAGGATGGCCCCCTGCAGGCGCGCGAAACGCAGGTCCGCGCAGAACATCGTGGCGCCGGTGAAATTCGTGCCGCGTGCCGAGCAACCCTTCAACCGCGCGCCGGTGAAATCGGCACCGGTGAAATCGAGGCCGTCGATGTCGAGTTCGGAAAGATCGAAGAACGCGAGCTTGGCGCGACGGCCGTCAGGCAGGCGCTGGATGTGGCGCAGATTGGCCGCCGCGATATCGCGCAGCGTGGCCCGGTCGATGCGGGTCAGGGGCCGGCCGCTCATGCACGCGGCTCCCGCGCCCGGGAATCAGGACCGAAATACCACTTCGTGCGACCGAACCTGCAAGCGAACTGCACGACCTGCTCCACCCGTCACTCTTCAGACCTCGGATGGATTCTGCCATATCCATCTGGCCATTACCGCTGTCACTTGAGATTTCGATCGACCGACGCACGCGCCGCAGGATGAAAATTTTCACTCAGCGATGCCGCGAGTCCGCTCGATCCGAAATCCGGATAGCGGTGAACTTATCGGTTGGGGATGAATTATTGCTTAATGGCTAAACCGTTGAAGCATCTTCGATCTGCAACTGTACGCGCGCCGTTCCGCGATAAGTGTCGAGTTTCAATCGCCCCAGGATATGCAGGCTCGCACCGTCGTTTCGCAGCAAAATTTGCCCCAGTGGCGTTTCGACGGCGCGGAACGCGATCGCGGAAAGACGTGCACCGCGCGAGTCCTGTAGGAAACACCGTACATGGCGTTCGCCGACGATGTCCGCCTTCGCGACGCGTACGGCGGGAAACACGAAGCGAGGCTCGGGGTTTCCCATTCCGTAGGGACCGACCTTGTCCAGCTCCCCGATCAGCTCCGCGTTGGCCGAGGCAAGCGTCAACGTGCCGTCGTACTCGACGATCGTCCGCCGCTCGGCCGATTTCAGATGTTCGGCTAGCCGCCCGGCGAGAAACGCGCGCAGCGGCCCGATTGCCTCGCGCGCGACCGTGAGACCGGCCGCGTTCGCGTGGCCACCGCCATTGATCAGCAGCCCCGCCTCGCGCGCCGCGATCACGGCGGCACCGAGATCCCAGCCGAAGCCCGAGCGCGCGGAACCCTTGCCGATTTCGCCGTCGACCGCGATGACCAGGGCGGGCCGCTCGAACCGGTCCTTGAGGCGGCTCGCGACGATGCCGATGACGCCCGGATGCCATCCTTCGCCATCGACGACGAGGATGTCGTCGCCCGACCTGGCTTCAGCAGCAGCCATTGCCGAAGCCAGCACATCGGCTTCGATGCGCTGGCGTTCGCGGTTGTAGCCGTCGAGCCGGCGGGCGAGATCGGCCGCTTCGCCTGCATCGCCGCTGGTCAGCAGACGCACGCCGAGATCCGCCTCGCCGACCCGGCCACCGGCATTGACGCGAGGCCCCAGCAGGAATCCCAAATGGAAGGCCTGCGCGCGCTCCTGCAGGCCGGCAACATCGGCAAGCGCCGCGATGCCGATGCGCGAACGCGCCTGGATCGCCTTCAGCCCCTGCGCCACGAAGGCGCGGTTGAGCCCGTTGAGCGGAACCACGTCGCATACGGTGCCGAGCGCCACGAGATCGAGATAGGCCAGCAGATCGGCTTGCGGCTTTCCGGCTAGGCGAAGCGCGCGATTGATCGCGACGGCGAGCAGGAACGCCACGCCGACCGCGGCAAGCTGGCCGTGCTCGCTGTCCTCGTCCATCCGGTTGGGATTGATGATCGCGTAGGCCGGCGGCAGTCGCGCCTCGGCGGCATGATGGTCGACAACGATGACGTCGAGGCCGGCGTCGCGCGCCGCTTCGAGCGGCGCATGCGCGGTCGTCCCGCAATCGACCGTGACGACAACCGTGGCACCTTCGTCGCGCAGCTTCAGCAGGGCCGGCGCGTTGGGGCCGTAGCCCTCCTTCATGCGGTCCGGGATGTAATGGCGAACGTCGCCGCCGGCGGCCACCAGAACGCCCTGCAGCAGGGCCGCCGACGTGGCGCCGTCGACGTCGTAGTCACCGAAGATCGCGATCGGCTCGCGCGCATCGAGTGCCGCGAGGAGCCGGGCGACCGACTTGTCCATGTCCTTGAGATGCGAGGGATCCGGCAGCAGGTCGCGCAGTTTCGGATCGAGGAAACCTGCAGCGCTCTCTTCAGGAATGCCGCGCCCGACGAGGATGCGCGCAACGGTCTCGCTGACGCCGAGACGCTGCGCAAGACCGAGGATGCGGCTGGTCTCGCCGCTTCGGGGCTGCCAGCGCCGGCCGAGGGCCGAGCGCTCGATGCCCGCGAACGCCGCGCTCACGGGCCGGGCTTGACCCTGTAATTGTGAGTGGCCTCGACGACGCGCACGGTCCCGGTCTTGGAACGCATGATGATCGAGTGCGTCGTGGCCCCGCCGGGGAAACGGCGCACGCCCTTCAGCATCGAGCCGTCGGTCACGCCGGTCGCCGCGAACATGACGTCGCCTTTCGCGAGTTCCAGGATGCCGTACTTGCGGTTCAGGTCCTTGATGCCGAGGCGCGTGGCGCGGCCCTTCTCGTCGTCGTTGCGGAACAGAAGTCGCCCCTGGATGTGTCCGCCGATGCAGCGCAGGGCCGCCGCCGCGAGCACGCCTTCCGGCGCACCGCCCGAACCCATGTAGATGTCCACGCCGGAATCCGGGCGCGACGTCGCGATGACGCCGGAAACATCGCCGTCCGAGATCAGCATGATGCGAGCACCGGACTCGCGCACCTTGGCGATGAGCTCGGCATGGCGCGGCCGGTCGAGGATGCAGACCACGAGGTCGGCGATCTCCACGCCCTTGGCCTTGGCGAGGCTCTTGAGGTTGTCTTCCGGCTTCATGTCGAGATCGACGACGCCGTCGGGCAGGCCGCCACCGACCGCGATCTTGTCCATGTAGACGTCGGGCGCGTTGAGGAAGCCGCCCTGCTCGGCCATCGCAATGACGGCGAGCGCGTTGGGCCCGCCCTTGGCGGTGATCGTGGTTCCTTCGAGCGGATCGAGGGCGATATCGACCTTCGGTCCGCCCTGCCCGACCTTCTCGCCGATATAGAGCATGGGTGCTTCGTCGCGTTCGCCCTCGCCGATCACGACGGTGCCTTCGATGGCGAGCGAGTTGAGCGCGCGGCGCATCGCATCGACGGCGGCCTGGTCGGCGGCCTTCTCGTCGCCCCGGCCCATCAGGCGCGAGGCTGCGAGGGCGGCTGCTTCCGTCACGCGGACGACTTCAAGGGCGAGGTTACGGTCGAGCGAAATGGGTGTGGACATGGGAAACTCCGTCCTTCTTCTCGCGTCAGAGACTTTCGATGCGCACGACGACCGGCGCTTCGAGCACCGCCCCGAGCCGGGCGATGCGTTCGAGGGCACGCGACATCGCGGCCTCCTTGGTTTCGTGGGTGACGAGGACGACAGGCACGCGTTCGTCCGGTGCGCGTCCGCGCTGCAGCATCGAAGCGAGGCTGACCGCCTCGTCGCGCAAGGCGGCCGTCACGTCGGCGATCACGCCGGGCCGGTCGATCACGTCGAGCCGGATATAGTAGCTGCCGCGCCGCTCGGCGATCGCGAGCGGCGTGGGAGCCGCGAGTTCGCCCGCCGGAAGCTGGAAGGTCATCGGCCGGCGACCGTGCGCGATGTCGACGAGGTCGGCGACAACGGCCGAAGCGGTCGGTCCCGCCCCCGCCCCGCGCCCTTCGGCAACGACACGACCGACGAAATCGCCTTCGGCGACGACGGCGTTGTAGACGTCCTCGACATGCGCGATCGGCGTTTCGAGCGGCACCATGCAGGGATGGACGCGCTGCATCAGGCCAGCCTCGCCGAGTTCAGCAATGCCCAGCAGCTTGATGCGGTAGCCGAGTTCGCGCGCGAACTGGATATCGACCGCGCCGATGCGCCGGATGCCCTCGATATGCACCGCGCCAATGTCGATGCGCGTGCCGAACGCCACGCCCGCTAGGATCGCAAGCTTGTGCGCAGCGTCGACTCCGTCGACATCGAAGCTGGGGTCGGCTTCGGCGTAGCCGAGCTTCTGCGCGTCGGCCAGAACGTCGGCGAAAGCCCGGCCGGTCTTGCGCATCTGCGTGAGGATGTAGTTGCAGGTGCCGTTGAGGATGCCGTAGACGCGGTGGATGCGGTTGGCCGCAAGCCCTTCGCGGATCGATTTGATGATCGGGATGCCGCCGGCGACAGCCGCCTCGTAGGCGATCGTCAGGCCGCGCGCCTCGGCGAGCGCGGCAAGTGCAGTCCCATGATGGGCGAGCAGCGCCTTGTTGGCCGTCACGACGTGCCGGCCGTTGTTCAGTGCCGTCTCGCACACGCGCCGCGCGATCCCTTCGGCCCCGCCGATCAGTTCGACGACGACGTCGCAGTTCGCTTCGGCCGCCATCTTGGCCGCATCGTCGTACCAGGCGATGCGGCCGAGGTCGGTACCACGCGATTTGGTGCGATCGCGCGCCGATACGGCGACGATTTCGAGCGGGCGGCCGCCGCGGCGCGCGATCAGCGCGCCGTTCTTCGCGACGACCTGAAGGACGCCAGCACCGACCGTGCCGAGGCCGGCGATCGCGATCCGGATTGGCTGGCTCATACCGAGGCTTTTTGCTTCTGCGTCGGCGGCTCGGGCAGGCGATCGGCGACGGACATGAACTGCTTGATCTGGCGCACCGCCTGCCGGATGCGCTGGACGTTCTCGACGAGGGCGAGGCGCACGTGCCCGTCTCCGTATTCGCCGAAACCGATGCCCGGTGAAACAGCGACCTTGGCCTCGCGCATCAGCAGCTTGGCGAATTCGAGCGAACCGAGCGAGGCGAACTGCGGTGGGATCGGCGCCCAGGCGAACATCGATGCCGGCGGACTCGGCACGTTCCAGCCGGCCTGCGCTAAGCCCTGGATCAGCACATCGCGACGCTGGCGGTAGGTCTCGCGCGCATCGACGACGCAATCCTGCGGACCGTTGAGAGCCGCGGCGGCCGCGACCTGCACCGGCGTGAACGCGCCGTAGTCGAGATACGACTTGATGCGCGCGAGCGCCTTGATGAGCGTCTTGTTGCCGGCCGCGAAGCCAACGCGCCAACCCGCCATCGAATAGGTCTTGCTCATCGACGTGAACTCGACGGCGACGTCCTTGGCGCCCGGCACCTGCAGGATCGACGGCGGCGGCTTGTCGTCGAAATAGATCTCGGCATAGGCGAGATCGGACAGGATCCAGATGCCGTGTTCGCGGCAATAGGCCACGCAGCGTTCGTAGAACGACAGGTCGACGACCTGCGCCGTCGGGTTCGACGGGTAGTTGAGGATCAGTGCCAGCGGCTTGGGCACCGAGTGGCGCACCGCGCGTTCCATCGCGGCGAAGAACGCTTCCACGCCTTCGGGCGTCGACACATCGGTCGGCAGGTGGCGGATCGAGGCCCCCGCCATGATGAAGCCGTACGGGTGGATCGGGTAGCTCGGGTTCGGCACGAGGATCACGTCGCCGGGGCTGGTGATCGCCTGGGCAAGGTTCGCAAGACCTTCCTTCGAGCCGAGCGTGACGATCGTCTCGGTCTCCGGGTCGAGATCGACGCCGAAGCGGCGGCCGTAATAGGCCACATGCGCCTTGCGCAGGCCCGGGATGCCGCGCGACATCGAATAGCGGTGCGTGCGCGGATCGGGAACCGTCTCGGTCAGCTTGGCGACGATATGCGCGGGCGTGGGCAAGTCGGGATTGCCCATGCCGAGATCGATCACATCGTCGCCGACGGCTCGCGCCTTGGCCTTCTGCGTGTTCACTTCCGCGAACACATAGGGGGGCAAGCGTTTGATGCGATAGAAATCGTCCTGCATGGTCTCTCGCCAACTTCGAATCATGCGCGGGAATCGGGCATCGGAACGCCCTTGCGCAGGCCCCTATCTACAATGCGGGCCCGCATCGCGCATCCGGAAAAACGCTTCCGGCCAAAGGTTTGCGGTGCAACGGGTTTATCGTGCATTGCCGGGATAGCAGGCAATCCTTAAAAGGTTCCTGAACTCGCTTCCCGGATTCGATGAACAACCCCCTCCCCCAACCGGCCGCCGCACCCCCAGCCACCTGGGCAGGCTTCAAGCGCGGCTTCCTGCCGGCTGCAGCGCTGTCGCCGGGCAACTTCATCTATGGCGTGGCGTTCGGCCTGCTCGCGCGACAGGAAACCCTTTCGGTCCTCGAAGCGATGCTGATGAGCGTGCTCGTCTTCTCGGGCACCGCACAGCTGACGGCCGTCAGCGCCATGGGCCACGGCTATGTCGGCTTCGATGCGATCGCATCCATCACTGCGGCGATCCTGCTTCTCAACGCGCGCTACCTTCTCTACGGGGCGGCGCTGTGGCCGTGGCTTGGCTCCGCACCGACGCATCAGGTTGTGCCGACGCTGTTCTATCTCGGCGACGCGAGTTGGGTGATCTCGATGCGCGCGCACGCCGATGGCGAGCGCGACCTCTGCTACGTCCTGGGTGCCGGTGCCGCGACGATCGCACCCTGGCTGCTCGGCACGCTGACGGGATCGACGGCCGGCAGCCTGCTCGCCAATCCGGCAGCCCTCGGCCTCGATTTCCTGCTCGTCGCGTTTTCCGCGTCGATGGGGATCGGCATGCTCCGCGCGCGTCCCGACTGGGCAAGTGCTGCTGCCGCGCTAGTGGTTTCGCTCATCGTCGACAGACTGGCACCCGGCGGCTGGACGATCGTCGCGGCCGGCATTGCCGGCGGCGTCGTTACCTACATCAGGTATGTGCCGAAATGACGATCCGCCCAGATTTCCTTCCGTTCCTGATGGCCATCGCCGCGGCTTCGTTCCTTTGCCGCATGGGCGGATTCTGGTTCATGCATTTCGTACGCGTCACGCCGCGCCTCGAAGCGGCACTGAAGGCCACGCCGCTGGCGGTGATGATCGGCATCGTGACGCCCGTCGCCGCGCGCGGCAATCCGGCCGAGCTGGCAGCCCTTGCCGTCATCGCGATTATCATGCGCTGGTCGAAGAGCGACCTGATCGCCGCGATGGGCGGCGTGGCGGTCGTCGCCTGCGTTCGCTTCCTGAGCGTCTAGAACTCGACGGCGACGCGCGCGGCGCGCATCGCACCCGGATCGATCAGGATGCGCGCACGGTCGAGACCGAGCGCCTCGAGTTCGCCGCTCGCGGCCGCGGCCCGGCGCGGCGACAGCGCCTGCTCGGGCGGCGAAAGCACGGAACCTGCCGACGGCGTGACGCGCACGCGGCCGCCGCGCTCCTGCGCCGCGACGACAGCATCGCGCAGCGTGCGGCGCGCTTCGCGCGACAGAAGGGCCGAACCGTCGACGAAGTCGATGTCGCCGACGACCCATGCGTTGCGCGCCGCCGTGCCCGACACGATAGCGGCGGCCGGCGGTGGCGCCGGCGCAGGGCGTATCGACCGCACGGGCGGTGCCGGTGCCGGCAGCGGAGCCGGCGTATGGGCGGGAACGGGCGGCAAGGCAGCCGTCTGCGGTGCGGCAGGGACCGGCGGAATTGCCGCAGCTGCCGGTGTCGGTGAAGGCGCCGGTACCGGCGCAACATTTCGTCCTGATATCGACAGATCGGGCGCTTCCGGCGGGCGCGCGGTCGGATCGAGCACCGGATCGATCTCCCTTAGACGGGCATCGTAGGCAAGGGCCGCCTCGCGCTGGGCGAGCAGTTTCTGCTGTTCGGCCTCCCGTCGGGCGGCCGGGGTGCGGGCCGGAACGGACGGGAAAGCTCCAAGGTTTGGATAGGGCCGATCGCCGGGATCGGCCGCATCGCCCCGGGACATGTCGGCACCGGACTCCGCACAACCGGCCAAAGCCAGAAAAACAAGTCCGATCAGAGAGATACGCATCTTTAGGAATTGCAACATTGAACCCGTTATAATCCGAACCCAAGACGGCGTCCAAGCCCCTGATCGGGACGCCAGATTCAAAGCGGAGTGGGAGAAATGGCCGACAAGCCGGATCGCGACGTGAAACTCCCTGACCCCGTCGAGATGTCGCGGATGATGACGCACATCGCCGAGCAAAGCCAACATCTGGTTTCCGAGTTCATCTCCCGCCAGACGCCGATGCAGTTCGGCAATCCCGACCCGCTCAATCTCGGCCAGGCCTTCTTCGACATGACTGCCCGCATGATGGCCAACCCGGCCAAACTGATGCAGGCACAGTTCTCGCTCTGGCAGGACTATATGGCGCTATGGCAGTCGACCACGCGCAAGATGCTGGGTGAGCCGTCCGAACCAGTCGTCAGCCCCACGTCCGAGGACCGGCGTTTCAAGGACTCCCTCTGGGACGAGAACTACGTCTTCGACTTCATCAAGCAGTCGTACCTGCTTTCGGCGCGCTGGCTGCAGGGAACGGTCAAGGAAGTCGAGGGGCTCGATGACAAGACCGCACGCAAGGTCGATTTCTATACCCGCCAGTTCGTCGACGCGATGGCGCCGTCGAACTTCGCGATGACCAATCCCGAAGTGCTGCGCGAGACGCTGGAGACCGGCGGCGAGAATCTCGTCAAGGGCCTGTCGAACTTGCTGGGCGACCTCGAGCGCGGCAAGGGCAAGCTCCAGATCCGCATGACCGACATGGCAGCGTTCAAGGTCGGCGAGAACATCGCCGTGACGCCCGGCTCGGTCGTCTACCAGAACGACCTGATGCAGCTGATCCAATACGTGCCGACGACGGAGACGGTCGCCAAGGCGCCGCTGCTGATCGTGCCGCCGTGGATCAACAAGTTCTATATCCTCGATCTGCGCGAGAAAAACTCGTTCATCAAGTGGGCGGTGGCGCAGGGCCACACGGTGTTCGTGGTGTCGTGGGTCAACCCCGACAGCGAGCTCGCCGAGAAGTCGTTCGACGACTACATGAGCGAAGGCCCCCTCGCCGCCCTCGACGCGATCGAGAAGGCGACCGGCGAGAAGGCCTGCAACGTCATCGGCTACTGCCTCGGCGGAACGCTGATGGCGTCCACGCTCGCCTACATGGCGGCAAAGGGCGACAAGCGCGTGCTCTCCGCGACGTTCTTCACGACGATGGTCGATTTCGAGGAAGCCGGCGAACTGTCGGTCTTCATCGACGAGGAGCAGCTCGCTGCCCTCGAAGAGAAGATGCACCAGCGCGGCTATCTCGACGGCGCCGACATGGCGACGACCTTTAACATGCTGCGTGCCAACGACCTGATCTGGTCGTTCGTCGTGAACAACTACCTGATGGGCAAGGAGCCGTTCCCGTTCGACCTGCTCTACTGGAATTCGGATTCCACGCGCATGCCGGCGGCGATGCATTCGTTCTACCTGCGCCAGATGTACCAGGAGAACCGCCTGTCGCGCGGCAAGATCAAGCTGCTCGGCACGAAGATCGACCTGACGAAGATCAACGTGCCGGTATTCATCCTGTCGACGCGCGAGGATCATATCGCACCGTGGAAATCCACCTACGTCGCCACGCAGCTCTATACGGGGCCGACGACCTTCTGCCTTGCCGCGTCAGGCCACATTGCCGGTGTGGTCAATCCGCCGGCATCGGGCAAATACTGCCACTGGACAAACGACAAACTGCCGCACAAGCCCGACCAGTGGCTCGAGACGGCGACGCAACATGCCGGCTCGTGGTGGCCGCTGTGGGACAGTTGGGCCAAGAGCCATGCCGGCGAGTCCGTTCCGGCACGCGTTCCCGGGGACAGGAAGCTCAAGGTCGTCGAGGCCGCGCCGGGCAGTTACGTGAAAGTAAAAGCGCAGTAGAAATTCACTACTCAAGTTGCTAGCGTTCCTCGTGGCGTTGCATTTGTAACGACACTGAGTGATGCCCCTGCTGGGATCGGCAGGGGCATTTTCGTTCGAGGAATCGAATGCGCAACTTTTGGGCACGCATCGGCATTTGCGCCACACTGCTGCTGGCGGTCGCGGGCTTGGCACCAGTCGCGCGGGCCCTGTCGCCGGAAGACGCGCGTCATCTGCTGGTACGCACCGGCTTTGGCGCGACCCAGGCCGAGATCACCGAACTCGTGCCGCTCGATCGTGCCGCGGCGGTCGACCGTCTGCTCGCCCGCATGCAGCGCGCGCCGGTGCTGCCGCGCCCACATTTTTTGGCGCAGGCCTGGCCGCCTTACCGCGACACGCCGTCGATGAGCGAAGAGCAGCGCCAGGCCTTCATCCAGGCGCGGCGCGACGAGTTGCAGCAGCTCAAGGCGTGGTGGTACGCCGAGATGATCGCCACGCCGACGCCGCTGACAGAACGCATGACGCTGTTCTGGCACAACCATTTCGTTTCGGCCTTCGAGGGCGTGGGCCAGAACGTCCATCGCCTGTGGGACCAGAACACGCTGTTCCGGCGCGAGGCCTCGGGAAATTTCGCCACGCTTCTCTACGCGATGCTTTCGGACCCGATCCTGCTGCGCTATCTCGACAACCAGACGAACCGCAAGGGCCGTCCGAACGAGAATCTCGCGCGCGAGCTGCTCGAACTCTTCACACTCGGCGAAGGCAACTATACCGAAGCGGACATCAAGGAAATCGCGCGCGCCCTGACGGGCCGCACGATCGAACGGTCCACGGACTGGGGCTATCGCTTCGTGCAGGGTATGCATGACGAAGGCGGCAAGACGTTTCTCGGGACGCACGGTCTCAACGGCGACGACGTCGCGCGCGCCCTGCTCGCCCACAAGCGCACCGCGCAGTTCGTGACCGAGAAACTGTGGCGCGAGTTCGTCGCCGCCGAGCTTCCGCCAGCACCCCAGATCGAACGCATCGCCGCCGTGCTGCGCGACGCCCGCTACGAGATGAAGCCGGCATTGCGCGCGCTGTTTCTGTCGGACGCGTTCTGGGCACCGGCCGGGCGCGGCGCCATGATCAAGTCGCCCGTCGCGCTGATCGTCGGCGCACACCGCGATCTCGGCCTGCCCGTCGTCGATCTCGCGGCCCTGCCGGTCCATGGCCGCCGGCTCGGGCAGGACCTGTTCGAGCCGCCGAACGTGAAGGGCTGGCCGGGGGGTACTGCATGGATCACGCCGGCAAGCCTCGTGGCACGCTACGACGTGCTCGCGCGCCTCATTGCCAACCGGACGCTCGTCGCACCCCGCGCGGAACCAGGGACACGCGATATTGCGCTTCGCCTGGCCGGCGACGGCTGGCAGGGCGGGCCGCGGTTCGTGGTCCGTGTCAACGAAGGCCGGGTCGTCGCGTCGCAGGAACTCGACTTCGCGATCGACACGGCGCGCTTCGGCAACATTCCCGACCGTATGGACTGGGTCTGGCGCGTACTGCGCTTCCCGGTCGATACGCCGGTGTGGCGCGTGTCGGTCGAGTTCCTGAATGACGGTGCCGCACCGGTCGACGCCAACGGCGTGCGCCGCGGCGACCGCAACCTGTTCGTCGACTGGCTCGAAGTCGACGGTGACACCTACCGTGCGCTCGACGCCCAGCAGAAGGTCGCCAACGCGGCCTGCCGCAATTCGCGCCCCGGCGATCTCTACTGCAACGGAACGCTCGAATTCGACATCGTGGCACTGAAGGCAGACGGCAAGGCACGTGCACCCGCGATGACAGAGGGGATGATGGCGATGCAGCCTGTGTCCGCCAACGGCATGATGATGGCCGCCGGGATGATGGAAACGCCGCGCCCCGCGACGCCCGAGATGGCGCGCACGGTCCATCTCGACGCGGATGCGTGGCTCGCGACGCTGCCGCAGCTCTGGCGTCGCCCCGACGCGATCTGGCGTGCGCTTGCCCCTGTCCGGCCCGTGGCCGATGCCGAACGTCCGGACGCCGAGGCGGCGATGCGTGCCGTCCTGTTCGATCCCGTCTACCAGCTGATGTGAGGTACACGCGCATGGATCGCCGTCGGTTTCTCTCCGCCGCTTCGGGCCTCGCCATCGCCGGGTTGCTGCCGGCCTGTGCCGGACCGCAGCCGTCGACTGGAGGTACGGCACCGCAGGTCGCCGGCGTCGGAGCGCGAACGTCCGGCGGCAAGGCCGGTCCGGTAGGCAAACGAATCCTTGTGCTCGTCGAACTGCAAGGCGGGAACGACGGTCTGAACACCGTCATCCCCTATGCGCATCCGCTCTACCGGCGCCTGCGACCCGGCCTCGCGATCGACGCCGCCGAGATCCGCAACGTGACCGCCGATCAGGGATTCCATCCGTCCCTCGATCCGCTGCTCGACCCACTGGAGCGCGGCGAACTGGCGGTCCTGAGTTCGGTCGGCTATCCGAAGCCCAACCGCTCGCACTTCCGCTCGATCGAGATATGGGAACAGGCGACGGCCAGCGACCAGTACGCCAGCGAAGGCTGGATCACGAACGCGCTTTCCGAGCATCCGGTGTTCGGCCGGCGTGCGGCGGATGCCGACGGCATCGTGGTGGGGACGGGCAATATCGGCCCGCTCGCCGGCGCGGGCACGCGGCTGGTGAACATGCGCGAGCCGCGCCAGTTCCTGGCGCAGAGCGAATCCATGGCCGCGCTCGCCGCGCGCGGCAATGTGCCCGAAGCGCTGCGCCACCTCGTGCGCACGCAGAACGAGGCCGTGTCGGCGGCCGACGCGGTCAAGCGTAAGCTCACTGGGCGCGACCGTTTCCCTCGCCGCTTCGCCGGCGACCCGCTCGGGCGCAGCCTTTCCGTCGCCGCGAACCTGATCGCCGACGGCGTCGATGTTCCTGTGTGGAAGGTCACGCTCGGCAGCTTCGACACGCACGCCGAACAGCGTCCACGCCATGCCCGGCTGCTCGGCAATCTTGCCGCCGGTCTCGCCGCATTCCGCGGTGCGATGACCGATCTCGGCCGTTGGAACGACACGCTCGTCGTGACCTATTCCGAATTCGGCCGGCGTGCGGGCGAGAACCTTTCGCGCGGCACAGACCACGGGACGGCGGCCCCGCTTTTCATGCTCGGCGGTTCGGTCGAGGGCGGGTTCCGCGGTCCGGCGCCCGACCTTGCCGACCTCGACCAGGGCGACCTGAAGGCGAAGATCGACTTCCGCGAGATCTATGCCGGGATCGTCGCCGACTGGTGGAACCAGCCCGACAACTTCCTCGTCCGGCAGGGACATCAGCCGATTCCGCTGCTGCGGCGGGCTGTCGCAAACTCTGGTGCAGCGCAGCAAATCCCCCTATAATCCTGCTCCCGATTTTTTGAAGAGGAGTGCGGGACTATGAACGACGTACGCGGCCATTCGGTCGCCGTCGTCGGCGCCACCGGCGCCGTCGGCATCGAGATGGTGAAGGTGCTTCACGACCGGCGTTTTCCGGTCGCGGAGCTGAAGCTGTTCGCTTCCGCCCGCTCCGCGTCGAAAAAAGTCACGACACCCTACGGCGAGAAGACGATCGAGGAATTCAAGCCCGAGGCCCTCAAGGGCATCGACTTCGTGCTGATGGCCGTGTCCGGCGATTTCGCCAAGGCGCACGCGCCCACGCTCGCCAGGCAGGGCTCCATCGTCATCGACAACTCGTCGGCCTTCCGCTACGAGCCGGAAATCCCACTCGTCGTGCCGGAGATCAACGCCGCGGCCGCGCAGGGCCATAACCTGATCGCGAACCCGAACTGCACGACCGCAGTCCTGGTCATGGCGCTGTGGCCGCTGCATCAGGCGTTCGGCCTCAAGCGCGTCATCGTGTCGTCCTATCAGGCGGCGTCGGGTGCCGGTGCGGAAGGCATGGCGGAGCTCGAGGAAGAGACGCGCAAGTGGGCCGGCGGCGGCAAGGTCGGCAACAAGGTCTTCGCGCACCCGCTCGCCTTCAACGTCATCCCGCATATCGACGTGTTCCAGCCCAACGGCTAC
This sequence comes from Tagaea sp., assembly GCA_965279565.1. Classification (GTDB taxonomy): domain Bacteria; phylum Pseudomonadota; class Alphaproteobacteria; order CACIAM-22H2; family CACIAM-22H2; genus Tagaea. The sequence continues at coordinate 3,462,500 of OZ257249.1, forward strand.
ACGAAGGAAGAGATGAAGGTGACGTGGGAGAGCCGCAAGATCATGGGCCTTCCAGACCTCAAGGCGAGCTGCACGGCCGTGCGCGTGCCGACGCTGCGCGCGCATGCCGAGGCGGTGACGATCGAGACCGAGAAGCCGGTCACGCCGGCCGCGGCCCGCGAGGCGCTGCGTCGCGCTCCCGGCGTGGTCGTGGTCGACGATCCGGCCGCCAAGCTCTACCCGATGCCGATCACGGCTTCGGGCAAGTACGATGTCGAAGTCGGCCGCATCCGCGAAAGCCTCGTGTTCGGGCCGAACGGACTGGACTTCTTCTGCGTTGGCGACCAGCTCCTGAAGGGTGCCGCCCTCAACGCGGTGCAGATCGCAGAGTGCGTGCTGCCGGGCCTGCGCAAGGCGGCATGAATCGGCTTCGCACCCTCGCCGTCCTGGCATGCCTGCATGCCGGAGCGGCGGGGGCGCAGGTCGCCCCGCTCGTCGCCGGCGATCTCTCCGACTCCCTCTCCCGGATCAAATCCGACGTTGCCACCCGGCTGGTCGCGCGCCAGTTTGGCGACGCCTATGTGCACGACTGGTGGGCGGCAAGCGACGCGGTCCTCGCGGACGCCGTCCGACATGCGTCGTATCTTGGCGAACAGGGCCCGGCCTGCCGGGCAATCCGCGATCGCGAGGGCGACAAGTCGTCGGCCTGGGCGACGTGTGCGCTCGGTCTGGAGGAATCCGCCAAACTTCTCGCCGCCGGCCTTGCCCAGATCGCCGCGATCTTGCCCGATTGGGAACGGATGGCCCGGCAGATCGATGCGGCAAACGCGACGGTCACGCCGCTCGTCGATGCGGCTCTCGCGGCGATATCGGAAACGGAAAAGCGGCTGCGCGACGAACGCTACTGACCGGCGTTGTACTCGTCCGCGAGATCGGCATAGCGGCGCGCGGCGTCGGCGAAGCCGGCGAATTCCTCGGGCGTCACGGCCCGCATCAGCTTTGCAGGGCCACCGGCCCACATCTCGCCCTTCTTCACGCGCTTGCCCGGCGTGACGAGGGCGCCCGCCGCGACGACTGCCCCGCTCTCGACCACCGCACCATCCATCACGCAGGCCTTCATGCCGATGAAGGCGCCGTCTTCGATGATGCAGCCATGCAGCAGGGCGAGATGCCCGACCGTCACGCGCGAGCCGATATAGGTGCCGAACTTGCCCTTCGAGCAGTGGATGACCGAGCCGTCCTGGATGTTCGTCTCGGCGCCGATGCGGATCTCGTGCACGTCGCCGCGGATCGTCACGCCGTACCAGATGCCACTGCGCGGCCCGATTTCCACGTTGCCGATGATCGCGGCGTTCTCCGCGACGAAGGCGGCCGGATCGATCTTGGGCGTCCAGTCGCGATAGCGCCGAACGATCACGCGAGGCCCAGCATCAGCGAGATGTTCTGCACGGCGGCACCCGAGGCACCCTTGCCGAGATTGTCGAGCCGCGCCACGAGCACCGCCTGACGGTGCTTCTCGTTGGCAAAGACGCGCAGTTCCATCCTGTCCGTGCCGTTGAGCGCCTGCGGCTCGAGCTTGCCCGACGCCTCCGCCGGGACGACCGACACGAGCTTGCTGCCGGCATAGCGCTTCTCGAGGATCGCCTGCAGGTCGGCGGCCGCCGGCTTGGACGGCAGCGCATCCAGATGCAGCGGCACGCTGACGAGCATGCCCTGCCGGAAATCGCCGACCGACGGCACGAAGATCGGCCGGCGCGACAGCTTCGAATAGAGCTGCAGCTCGGGCAGGTGCTTGTGCTCGAGGCCGAGACCGTAGAGCTCGAAATCGGGCGCGGTACGCGCCTCGTACTCGGCGATCATCGACTTGCCGCCACCCGTAAAGCCGCTGATCGCGTTGACGGTTACCGGCCAGTCGGCCGGGAGCACGCCCGCATCGACGAGCGGCCGGATCAGCGCGATGCCGCCGGTCGGATAGCAGCCGGGATTGGCGACCCGCGTGGCGTTGCGCACGGCCGCCGTCTGGTCGGCGGTCATTTCGGGAAAACCGTAGGTCCAGCCGGGTGCGACGCGATGCGCGGTGCTGGCATCGACGATCTTCGGCGACTTGGCGCCGAGACTGTCGGCGAGTGCGACGGACTCCTTCGCAGCCGCGTCAGGTAGGCACAACACGACGAGGTCGACCGAGGACATGATCTCGCGGCGCGCTTCGGGGTCCTTGCGGCGTTCCGGCGCGATCGAGCGCACGGCCACGCCGGCGAGGCCGGCCAAGCGCTGGGCGATGCCGAGACCGGTCGTGCCGGCTTCGCCGTCGATGAAAATGGTCCGGGTCAACGTCGCGCTGTCCATCGATTCACTCCTCGTACGAATGATATATCAAAGGGCGATCCGGTAGAAACGTGTATCTGGCTTCATACGGGGAAACGTTGCCGGCAGGCCGGCCTCGGACACCAGGTCGAAGCCGTTCTTCTCGTAGAACCGGTGGGCCGCCTTGAACATCGCGGTCGTGCCCAGCCAGATCGCGCACAGGCCCGACGCGCGGGCGTGTGCAAGCAGCCGGTCGAGCAGATGCTGCGCCACGCCGTGCGAGGCACCCCGATGGTCGGCACGCACGAACATCTTGCGCAAGGCCCCTTCGCCCGGTGCGAACTCGACGAGGCCGATCGTGCCGACGACGTCGCCGCCGGCCGCCCGCGCCACCCAGAACTCGCCCGCCCCCTTGCGGAAGAAGGCGGCCGGATCGATCAGGTCCGGCTGCTGCTCGTACGTGATCGGCACGCCGAACTCGCGGTTCTGGATCTCGACGACCATTGCGGCCATCGAGGTGTGATCATTCGGTTCGTAAGTCGCGATCTCGACCATTTTCGTGACCCCGGAAACAAGAAGGGCGCCGGTGAGGGCGCCCTTCCCAACTGCGTACCGCCCGGAGGCGGATTGCGAGTTTCGGTTAGCGCTTCGAGAACTGGTGGCTGCGGCGCGCCTTGTGGCGACCGTACTTCTTTCGCTCGACCACGCGGCTGTCACGGGTGAGGAAGCCGGCATGCTTGAGGGCCGGACGCAGTTCCGGTTCGTAGTAGGTCATCGCCTTCGACAGGCCGTGACGCACCGCACCGGCCTGGCCCGAAAGCCCGCCGCCGGTGACCGTGCACCAGATGTCGAACTGGCCGACGCGCGCGGCGACCGAGAACGGCTGGTTGATCATCATGCGCAGGGCCGGACGCGCGAAGTACGCGTTCAGTTCCTTGCCGTTGACGATCATCTTGCCGGAACCGGCCTTCAGCCACACGCGGGCGACCGCGTTCTTGCGCTTGCCGGTCGCGTAGGAGCGGCCGAACTTGTCGCGCACGGGGGCAGCCTGCGTGGTCGAGGGCTGGGCGGCCGCGACGGCCGAAGCCATCGAGAGATCCGCGAGCGTGCGGCTTGCCGGCTTCGCCTTCGGCTTTTCCGCGCGTTCGGTACGGGGTTCGGCCATGCTCAGGCGCTCCTCTTGTTCTTCGGATTCATCGCGGCGAAGTCGACCTTGGTCGGGTTCTGGGCTTCGTGCGGATGCTGGGTGCCTGCATAGATCTTCAGGTGCGTCATCTGGCGACGGGCCAGCGGGCTGTCCTTCTTCATCATGCGCTCGACGGCGCGCTCGAGAAGACGCTCGGGGTGCTTGGACGCCAGCGTCTGCTTGGGCGAGATCTGCTTCACGCCGCCCGGATGGCCGGTGTGCCAGTAATGGACCTCGTTCTCCATCTTGCGGCCGGTCATGCGCACTTTCTCGGCGTTGATGATGACGACGAAGTCACCGGCATCGAGGTGCGGCGAGAACGAAGGCTTGTGCTTGCCCTTGAGGCGCATGGCGACGAACGAGGCGAGACGGCCGAGAACGACGCCTTCGGCGTCGATCAGGATCCACTTCTTGCTCTTGTGCGCCTCTGCGACCGTGAGATTCGGGGTCGACATGGTTGGCTCGTTTCTTTGAAGGTTCGAACGTCATTCCCGCCCGCCGGAGGGGCGAACGGGAGCGCGCGAATATCGTTTTCCGGAGCGCGCAAGTCAACGTCTAATCATCTAATTAAATCAATATGTTTATCGTATAGGTATAATGATACCGTTATTCAACTCCCTGCCCTGACGCCCGTTTCGTCACCCGCGTGGCGGAATCGAGTAGGTCCCGGTCACGTGTGCCACCGGTTCCTTGTCGCCGGCGGAGTAAAGCCCGACCTCCATCACCGCCAGCCGCTTGCCCAGCTTCAGCATCGTGCCGTGCGCGAGCATGTCGCGCTGGGCCGGCTTGCGCAGAAAGTTGATGTTGAGGCTCGTCGTCACGGCAAGCTCGACGCGGCCGATCAGACTCATCACGCACACATACATCGTGAAGTCCGCAAGCCCCATCATCAGCGGGCCCGCGATCGTGCCGCCGGGCCGGATGAAGTCGCGCTTGAACGGCATGCGCACCGTGACGTCCCCGGCCTTGAGCCGCACGATCTTCGGATCGAGCGACGCGGCGAACGGCAGCGCTTCGGCGACGATCTCGGCGATTTCGGCTTTGGTGATGCGGCTCATCGCGCCCCGATCTTGATTGGTGCCCCGAACGGCCGCAAACTGCCCCGAACCGCGATACTTCGCAACCCGTCCCTTAGAGTCGCAATGCCGGATTCCGCCCCCGCTTCCAACGTGCTGCTGCGCGCCGACAAGGACGGCGTGGCGACGCTGACGCTCAACCGGCCGGAAGCGCGCAACGCGCTGTCGATCGGGCTGATGACGGCGCTGGAAGCCGCACTGGCCGATCTGCGGAACGACGCGTCGATCAAGGCTGTCGTGATCGCCGGTGCAGGCCACGCCTTCTGCGCGGGCCACGACCTGAAGGAAGTCCGTGCCAATCCAGGCCAGGCGGCCTACGAGGCGCTTTTCGATCAGTGCTCGCGCCTGATGAAGGCGATCGTGCGCCTGCCCAAGCCCGTCATCGCGCGCGTGCACGGTGTCGCAAGTGCTGCCGGCTGCCAGCTCGTCGCGACCTGCGACCTCGCCGTCGCGGCCGAGACCGCGCGCTTCGCGACACCCGGCGTCAATATCGGCCTGTTCTGCTCGACGCCGATGGTGGCGCTGACGCGTGCCGTCGGCCGCAAGGTCGCGATGGAGATGCTGCTGACCGGCGACATGCTCGATGCGCCGGCGGCGAAGGCGGCCGGATTGGTCAATCGCGTCGTGCCGGAAGCGGCACTCGCCGAAGCGACGCAGGCACTCGCCGTGCAGATCGCATCAAAGTCACCGCTGACGCTCGCGATCGGCAAGGAAGCCTTCTACGCGCAAGCCGACATGGACCTCGACGAGGCCTATGCCTATGCGAGCCGGGCGATGACGCAGAACATGCTGGCCCGCGACGCCGAGGAAGGCATCGACGCCTTCATCGAGAAGCGCAAACCCGTCTGGAAAGGGTGCTGACCTGGAACCGCTGACTTACGAAGACTCGTTCATCCGCGGGATCCTGCGCCGCACGAAGGTAATCGCGATGGTGGGGGCGAGCACGAACTGGACGCGCCCCAGCTTCTTCGCGATGAAATACCTGCAGGCGAAGGGCTATCGCGTCATCCCGGTCAACCCGGCGTCGGCGGGACAGGACCTGCTCGGCGAGAAGGTTCGCGCCTCGCTCAAGGAAATCGACGTACCGATCGACATGGTCGACGTGTTCCGCGCGTCCGAGCATGTCGAGCCCGTCGCCGACGAGGCGATCGCGGTAGGTGCCAAGACGCTATGGATGCAGCTTGGCGTGCGCAACGACGCGGCGGCCGACAAGGCACGCGCCGCCGGCATCGACGTCGTGATGGATCGCTGCCCGAAGATCGAGTTTGGCCGCCTCAACGGCGAACTCTCCTGGGGCGGGATCAATTCGGGCATCATCTCGGCGAGACGCCCGAAGGTCGTCCGGAAGGTCTAGGCCGCAGCCTTCGCCGCAAGCGCCGCCTTGATCGCGGACAGAGCCGCGTCGGCCTTCGCCGCATCCGGCCCGCCGCCCTGCGCCATATCCGGCCGCCCGCCGCCGCCCTTGCCGCCGAGTTCGGCGACGCCGAGCTTCACGAGATCGACAGCACTTACCTTGGCCGACAGATCCTCGGTGACGGCGACGACGATGGATGCCTTGCCGTCTTCCGTCGCGATCAGCGCGATGACGCCCGAGCCGATCTGCTTCTTGAGTTCGTCCGCGGTCGCCTTGAGTTCGCGCGCCGGCGTGTTGTCGAGCTTGCGCCCGGCGAACTTGAAGGCACCGACCTGCTCGGCGCCACCGCCGGCCGCTGCCCCGCCGCCGCCGACCGCGAGTGCGCGGCGCGCGTCGGAAAGTTCCTTCTCCAGCTTGCGACGTTCCTCGATCAGCGCGCCGATGCGCGCGGGCACGTCGGCCGGGACGGTCTTGGCGACCATCGCCGCCTCGACCAGCAGGCGCCCCTGTTCGGCGAGATAGGCGCGGGCCCCCTCGCCCGTCATCGCCTCGATGCGCCGCACGCCGGCGGCGACGGCACCTTCCGAGACGATCTTGAACAGGCCGATATCGCCCGTACGGCGCACATGCGTGCCGCCGCAAAGCTCGGTCGAGAACGGCTTGGCGTCCGCCAGGCCGCGCGGATAGCCCATCGCGACGACGCGCACTTCCTCGCCGTACTTCTCGCCGAAGAGAGCAAGCGCCCCCGCCTCGACGGCGGCGTCCGGCGTCATCAGGCGCGTGGATACGTCCTGATTCTCGAGGATGCGCCGGTTGACGTCGGCCTCGACGGCCGCGATGTCGTCGGCCGAGAGCGGCGTGGGCTGCGAGATGTCGAAACGCAGCCGGTCGGGTGCCACGAGCGAGCCCTTCTGCGTGACGTGATCGCCAAGGCGCCGGCGCAGCGCTTCGTGCAGCAGGTGCGTAGCCGAATGGTTGGCGCGCGTGCGGTCGCGACGGTCGACGTCGATGCGCAGCTCGACGAAGTCGCCGACCTTGATCGCACCCTTCGTCACGCGGCCCATATGCACGTGCATGTCGCCGGCCATCTTCTGCGTGTCGTCGATGGCGATCTCGGCGCCGCCGGCCGAGAAGATGGCGCCCGCATCGCCCATCTGGCCGCCGGACTCGCCGTAGAACGGCGTCTGGTTGACGATCAGCGCGATCTTGTCACCGGCCTTCGCGTTCTGAACTTCCTTGCCTTCGATGACGAGGGCCGCGACCTTGCCTTCGGCACTCTCGGTCTCGTAGCCGAGGAACTCGCTCGCCCCGACCTTCTCGCGCAGTTCGAACCAGACGCGGTCGCCCGCCTTCTCGCCCGAACCCGCCCACGAGCGGCGTGCTTCTTCCTTGGCCTTCTCCATCGCGGCGGCGAAGCCGTCGGTATCCACGCTCACGCCGCGCGCGCGCAGCACGTCCTGCGTGAGGTCGAGCGGGAAGCCGTAGGTGTCGTAGAGCTTGAACGCCACGTCGCCGGCGAGCTTGTCGCCCTTGCCGAGACTGCCGGCGGAATCGTCGAGCAGGCGCAGGCCGCGGTCGAGCATCGCCTTGAAACGCGACTCCTCGAGCTTCAGCGTCTCGGTCGCGAGTGCGGCCGCGCGCACGAGTTCGGGATAGGCCTGGCCCATCGCATCGACCAGCGTGGCCACCAGCTTGTAAAGCAGCGGCTCCTTGCAGCCGATGATGTGCGCGTGGCGCATCGCGCGGCGCATGATCCGGCGCAGCACGTAGCCGCGGCCCTCGTTCGACGGCAGCACGCCGTCTGCGATCAGGAAGCAGGCCGAGCGCAGATGGTCGGCGATAACGCGGTGCGAGACCGCATGCGGCCCGTCGGCCGCGACGTTCGAGGCGTCGGCAGACGCGAGGATGATCCGGCGCATCAGGTCGATGTCGTAGTTGTCGTGCTTGCCCTGCAGCACTGCGGTGATGCGCTCCAGGCCCATGCCGGTGTCGATCGACGGCTTGGGCAGCGACACGCGCTCGTTCGGGCTGACCTGCTCGAACTGCATGAAGACGAGATTCCAGATCTCGATGAAGCGGTCGCCGTCGGCGTCGGGCGAACCGGGCGGGCCGCCTGCGATCTTCGGGCCGTGGTCGAAGAAGATCTCCGAGCACGGGCCGCAGGGGCCGGTGTCGCCCATCGCCCAGAAATTGTCGGACGTGGCGATGCGGATGATCTTGTCCTCGGGCAGGCCCGCGATCTTCTTCCACAGGCCGGCCGCCGCGTCGTCGTCGTGGTAGACGGTGACGCACAGCTTGTCCTTCGGAAGGCCGTATTCCTTCGTGATCAGCGTCCAGGCATGCTCGATCGCCTGTTCCTTGAAATAGTCGCCGAACGAGAAGTTGCCGAGCATCTCGAAGAAGGTGTGGTGGCGGGCCGTGTAGCCCACGTTCTCGAGGTCGTTGTGCTTGCCGCCGGCGCGCACGCATTTCTGCGAGGTCGCCGCGCGCACATAGGGGCGCTTCTCCTGGCCGGTGAAGACGTTCTTGAACTGCACCATGCCGGCATTCGTGAACATCAGCGTCGGGTCGTTGCGCGGCACGAGCGGCGAGGAAGCCACGACCTGGTGGCCGTTCTTCGCGAAATAATCGAGGAAGGTCTTGCGGACGTCGCTCGCACTCGTCATTTGCAGGCTCGCTCTCGGGGCTCGATAGACGGCGCGGGACGGCCGGGGCCGCCCTCGCGCGAAAGGGGCCTAGATGTAGCTTCGACGGGCGGGAGTGTCCAGTTGGCGCGGGGGCACGAAAAACGGGCCGGCGGTCGCAGCACTTCGGGCTTACACGACGGCCGGCCCGCTATTGACCCGGGAACGACGAGCGATCCGGGGCCGCATTCGCAAGGACGTGAATTAGGTCGGAAACAGGAGAAGGAAGCCGGGCGGGTTCGGGGCCACTCTCCCCTCGCCCGCCCGGGCCGGATGCGAAGGCGTCAGCTCTCGCCGCCGCCGGGCTCGGCCATCATGGCGCTGGCCACGGTGCCCGAATTGCCGCGGATGGCCGCCTCGATCGCGGCGGCCGCCTCGGGATGCTCCTTGAGGTAGGCGCGCGCGTTTTCCCGGCCCTGGCCGATGCGCGTGCCGTCGTAGGAGAACCAGGCCCCCGACTTCTCGACGACCCCGGCCTTGACGCCCAGATCGATGAGCTCGCCGGTCTTCGACACGCCCTCGCCGTACATGATGTCGAATTCGACGACCTTGAACGGCGGGGCCATCTTGTTCTTCACGACCTTGACGCGCGTCTGGTTGCCCACGACGGTCTCGCGGTCCTTGATGGCGCCGATGCGGCGGATGTCGAGGCGCACCGAGGCATAGAACTTGAGGGCGTTGCCGCCCGTCGTCGTCTCGGGATTGCCGAACATCACGCCGATCTTCATGCGGATCTGGTTGATGAAGATGACGAGCGTGTTCGAGCGCGAGATCGAGCCCGTGAGCTTGCGCAGCGCCTGGCTCATCAGGCGGGCATGCAGGCCCATGTGGCTGTCGCCCATCTCGCCTTCGAGTTCGGCGCGCGGCACGAGGGCGGCAACGGAGTCGACCACCAGCACGTCGACCGCACCCGAGCGGACCAGCGTGTCGGCGATCTCGAGCGCCTGCTCGCCGGCGTCCGGCTGCGAGATGAGGAGATTGTCGACGTCCACGCCCAGCTTGCGGGCATAGGACGGGTCGAGCGCGTGCTCTGCGTCGACGAAGGCGCACGTGCCGCCCGCCTTCTGGGATTCGGCGATCGCGTGCAGCGCCAGCGTCGTCTTGCCCGAGCTTTCCGGCCCGTAGATCTCGACGATGCGTCCCTTCGGCAGCCCGCCGATGCCCAATGCGATATCCAGCGACAGCGAGCCGGTCGAGATGACCTCCGCCGCCACGGACTGGTCGCGGGCACCCAGCTTCATGATGGAGCCCTTGCCGAACGACCTTTCGATCTGGCTCAGGGCCGCCTCGAGCGCCTTGTTCTTGTCCATGCTGTCCTTCTCGTTCGACTCCCGGGGAGCCGATCGCAACGCAGTTACCGTCGACATGTTCCGTTCTCCTTATCAGGGGCGCCCCACGCGGCCAACGCCTGTGGAAATCACCGTTTGACCATTGGCTTAATAACGTCCCGGAAAAATCCCCAATGCCGTAAGTACCTCATTTGTTCCCGTCAGTCCCCCGGCGCAGAACCCATTGGTCCCGCGCCGAGATCTGGACAGTACCAGTTTTGTTCTCACGTGCAAGTGAAAAAACGGGGCGGCCAAAATCCCTGCGATTTCAGGCGTTGTCCGCTCAGCCCCGGGCGGCGGCGGCCGGCGGGGCAAGGCGCTGCCGGTAACCCGACAGGAACGACTCGAACGGCGCCAGCGACGACACCCTTGCCGCGATCGACGCGATGTCGGGCGTGGCCCCCGCCTTGTCGGCCGTCAGCACGCGGAAGACTTCGGCATAGGGCGACCTGCCCATCGTCGGCCCGAACCGCTCGCGCAGGCGCGCGGTTCCGGCGTCGTCGTTCGCGAGCGCCAGTGCCACGGCCAGATGGAGCGTCTGGCGCGCCCGGTTGTCCTCGATCGGCGTGGTGCCTGCCGGCGGATTGCCGACCAGCCGTTCGAGCGCCTGTGCCGCCGGGCCCCATGCGCGCGTGCGCAACGCGATCTCGGCACGCAGCAGGTCGGCATCGGGGGCCGGATCGCCTTCGAGCCGGGCAAGCGCTTCGGGTGCCCGGCCGAGGTCGGCGAGTGCGCGTGCGGCAAGGCGCGAGCGCTCGCGGCGCATCTCGTCGGATATGCCCGGCGCGTCGGAAGCGTCGAGCGCTTCGAGGGCGGCCTGGGCCTTGCGGTCGAGCAGGCGGATCGCGGCGAGACGCGTCCCCGCTTCGGCCCGCGGCGTGCCCTGCAGGCGATTGCGCATCTGGTGGTCGAGCAGGCCCGCCGCGCGGTCGAGCAGATCGACCGTGACCATGCGCTCGATGAGCTTGCGCACCATCTCGTCGCCTTCCGGCCCGTTGGGGACGAGTTCGCGGTAATCCTCGAACAGCCCGATCGCCGCCACCGGCGAAAGCCGGTCGGCCGTTCCTTCGAGGAACAACTTGCGGAACTCGCGGCGCACGTCGCCTTCGAGCTCGCCGCGGTCGCGCGCCTGCGGGAAGCGCTGGGCGGCGTCGCGCAGCGTCTGCACGCCCACGCGGAAATCGCCGGCGGCGAGCTGCGCGCGGCCAAGCCGGCGCTGGATGTCGAATTCGAGTTCGTCGCCGCGCCACGCGAAGCGCAGCCGCTCGAGGGCGGCGACCGTCTCCGGCGGCGAGAGATCGCCCTTGCCGGACTGGAGCTCGATGCGCGCGAGCTCGGCCTGGATGCGCGCCTTGGTGACGGTGCCCAGATCGAGCGTCTTCCACGCGGCGAGTGCCGCACGCTCGTCGCCGCGTTCGAGCGCAATTCGCCCGCGCAGATAGTCCGCGCGCGCCCGGTCGCCGCGGCTCGGGTTGTTCGCGATGACCTGATCGACGCGCCGCTGTGCCGGATCGAGCTCCTTGCCCGCCAGACGCGCCTCGGCGATCGCGAGGCCGAGCCGGTTCGCGAACACGGGCGGGAAACGGTCGGAATTGTCCGCCGCGCGGTCGAACTGCAGCAGGGCCGCCTGCGGATCGTTCTGCGCCATCGCCAGCGCGCCGCGCCACAGGGCCGCCTCGCCTTCCTGATCGAGGCTCGAATGGTTGAGCCAGCGCGCCGCCTCGTCCAGATTGCCGCTGTAGAGTTCCGCCACGCCGCGCATGGCGCGGTTCTGCGGACCGTCCAGCACCTGGGGCCGCTCGTCGCCGATCAGGCGCATGATCGCGTTGGTTTCTGGGAACAGACCGTGTGCGAACAGGAAGCGCGCGAGTTCGAGGCGGGCCGCGTTGCGCGCATCGCCCGGCCGCGCGACCGTGATCGCGCGCTCCATCGCCGGAAGATCTTCGTTGAACTTCGCCGGACCGCCCTTCTGCCAACCGACCAGATCGAGCAGCGCGCCCTGGCGCAGCGGGGGTGCCCCCGGCGTGCCGATCGCGGTGGGTGCAGTCACGAACAGCGCGCGCGTGGACGAGATCTCGACGCCGGTGCCGAGCGGGCGGACGGTGACGCTGTCGTCGTCCGGCCGCACGACGGCCCCCTGCACGCTCGCGAGAATCTGGAACTGCGCGTAGCGCCGCGTGTCGGAAAGCCCGATGCCGGCAACCGCCGTCGGGACGACCGCAAGCTCGTCGCCGATTTCCGGATCGCGCATGCGCAGCACGGTCTGGGCACCGGGAAGCTCGATCGCGACGCGCGCGTCGGCCGGCGTATCGGGGTTGCGGATCACGATTTCGAGCGGCTTTTCGGGTTTGCGCGGCAGGCGGCCGAGTTCGACGATCCATGCTGTCCCGTCGCGCCGCACGAAACTGTTCGCACCACCGCGCGGCGTCATGCGCAGCACCGTGCCCTGGCTTTCGACAATCTCGATATCGCCGAGCAGGTCGCGGATCTGGGGGCCATCGCGCAGCGGCGTCAGGTCGATATCGACCGGCTTCTCGAAGGCAATCCAGAGATTCTGGCCGCGACCGAACACCGCCGCACCGATCGGCTCGACGAAGCCGAAGCGCAGAGACTGGAAATTCTCCTCGCGCACGATCTCGACCGGCACGCGGCCGCGCAGGGCTGCGATGTTGGCGGGTCCGGCAGTGCCGGTCGATGTCGCCGGCTGGCCGAGACCCAGAGCCTGCGCCTGCTGCGTGAGCGCCTGGAACTCCGGCGTCGGCGGCCGGCCACCGGGTCCTTGCGCGCCTGACGCCGCAGGCAACCCGGCAGCACCGGCCTGCGCGGACGCGCCGCCAGGCTGCTGGGCCTGTTGCTGTGACTGCTGTTGTGCCTGCTGCTGGGCCTGCGCCTGCGCAGCCGTCGGCAACTGGACCTGCTGCGTCGTCGGCTGGCCGGTCGCGATCGAACCGTCGCGCACGAAGTCGAACACAAGACGCGGGCCGGCCCGGAAATGCCGGATGCCGACATTCTCGTTCAGCGTGAAATCGAGCGTCGCCCGGTCGCCGTTGCGGGCGGCGCGGACATTGCCGACCGAGCTGCGCAGACCGGCAGTGATCTGCGCCTGGTTGAGGCCGACGGGCGATCCGAAGGTGACGGTGACGTCGCGTCCCTTCTGCTCGACGCGGTAATCGACATCCTCGGGCCAGTCGAAGACCGCCCGGTCGAAACCCTGATTGTTCCCGAAACGCACGGCCACGCTCGGCCCGGACGGTGCGGCTGCCGGTGCGCCGGGCGAAGGCGGTGGAGCGACCTGTGCCGAAGGGGCCGCCGGTGTGGCGGGTGGCGGGGGCGTCGTCGGTGCGTTCGCCCATGGGACGCCGGCTGCCGGCGAAGCCGACGGTGCCGGTGCGGCGGACGGCGCCGCCTGGAACGGACGGAAGGGCGGCGGAGCCGCAGGTTCGGCCGGTGCGGTACCTTCCGGCGTCGCCGCCGGCGGCGGCACGGGTGTCGCGGGGAATGCCGACCAAGGCGTGCCCTGCGCGCGGACCGCGGCGGACGGCGCGCACGCAAGCAGCAGCGCGGCCGTAACGATCACCAGCCGCGCGGTATCAACAAGTCCAGCCCTGTGCTTCCGCGCCGACATCGCCACGCGCATGCATCCCATAGGCTTCGTGCGAAGCCGAATCCCGGCATTTTACACCAGAAACGGCCCTGCTCGGGCTAAGTGCCCGAATCGACAGGGATTCTACGCTTTGATTCTAGGCCTTGTCGAACAGCGCGTCGATATCGGCCTGGTTCGGTGCGGCATCGGGCATCTGCGGCCCGTTGAGCAGCGCTTCGTCCCCCGTCCGGGACGGGCCGGCCGTGGCTCCGGCATTCAGGATCACGGGCGGCAGGTTGAGCGATTCGAGCAGGCTCGCCACGGTCGCATCGACCTCCTTGAGGACGGAGACGATCTTTGAAATCCGCTGCCCGGTGATGTCCTGGAAATTGCACGCCTCGTAGATCGACGTGACGTCGGCAAGGATGGAAGCCCCGTGCTCGCCGCCGGCCTGGTTCGCCGATTTCTCGATGCGCTCGACCGCATCGAGGATCGCGTTGGTCGCGCGTTCGGTGGCGCCGACGATCGCGGTCAGTTCGTCGCCGGCCGTCGGCAGGTGCTTGGCGCGGATGTCCTGCGCGCTGAGTGCGGCAAGGTCGCGCTTGGCTTCGGCGATGATGCGGGCCAGATGCTCGACGCCGATCGCGACGTCGGTGCCTTCGGGCTTTGCGATGCGGGGCTTCGGCTTGCGGACGGGTTTCGAAGCGCGCCTTGCAGGCTTCGCTTTTGCCGCCTTGCGCTTCGCGGGCTTGCGCGCAGGCTTGGCGCGACGCTTGGGACTGGCGGACTTGCGTGCGGCCACTCTAAGCCCCCTCTCGCGGCGTTGAGGTCAGAAGTCGCCGAGAACGGTGGCGATCTTGCCCTTGAGCGTCGCGGCGTTGAACGGCTTGACGATGTAGTTGTTAACGCCCGCCTGCTTGGCGGCGATCACGTTCTCGGTCTTGCTCTCGGCGGTGACCATGATGAACGGGATATGCTTGAGTTTGGCGTCGGCGCGGACTTCCTGGAGAAGCTGCAGGCCGGTCATCGGCTGCATGTTCCAGTCGGAAATGATCAGGCCGTATTCCTTCCCGCGGACTTTCTGCAGTGCGGATGAACCGTCCTCGGCCTCGTCGACATTCGTGAACCCGATCTGGTTCAGCAGGTTCTTCACGATCCTCAGCATCGTCTTGTAGTCGTCGACGATGAGGACGTTCATGCGCAGATCGACGGCCATCGTATTCTCCCGAACCTTGCCCAGATTTGTGCGCGACCGATCCCGGCGGGTGCACGCGGACCTTATCCATAAACCGGCAACGTTAAGAGCTTACTAATCGAGCCGAACGAACCGGTAAAGATGTTCGTCAGCCGGCCCGCGCCGGGATACGCGAGGGCGAAGCATTCTCGGGCTGCCGGCGGCGGGCCAGTTCGGCGGTAACCTGCTGCGCGCGGATCGGGTTCATCTGGGCCAGGATCGGGGCTGCGCGCCGCTCGTTCATCGCTTCGACGATCTCGACGAGTGTGGGCATTTCCATCTGCTCGAAGATGCGGGCGGCTTCCGCCGGCTTCATGTTCTGGAACATGCGCACGAGGCTGTTGCGCTTCGCCTGTTCCTGCTCGTCATACTTGGCGATGGCGCTCTCGACGGCCGCCTGCAGCGACTTCAGCTCTTCGACCTGCTGCTGGATGCGGCGCTCGGCCGCCTGCAGGATCGCGTCGCGCTGGTCGAGTTCGGCCTGGCGCTTGTCGATTTCCTCGCGACGCTTCGCAAGGTCTTCCAGCGTTTCGATCTCGCCGGGGCTGAAGCTGCGCTCGCCCTCGCCGTCTGTACGGCCCGGCGGCTGGCGTGCGGGTTCGGGGGCTGCGGCCGGTGCGGGGGCCTGCGCAAGCTGGACGGGGCGCGGACCGGGCTGCGGCGCGGACGGAACGGGGCGGGCCGACGGCGGAGACTGCTGGGCGACCGCGACGCCAAGATCGCCGAGCCGCAGCATAAGCAGCAATGCGGCGACGACGACGAGGATCGGCAGGAGGCGGATGCGGTCGACCAGCTTTTTCACGCGCGTGCTCCGGTCTGCGTTCCGCCCTTGCGGCGGTCTGCGATCGCACGAAGGAGTTCCTGTTCGGCAAGCGAACGGCCCGGCCCGCGATCGGGTTCCGGCTCGGCCACGCGCCGGAGCGGCATTTCGTCGCGCACGCGAACGGGTGAAGGTGCGGGCTCGCGCATCATCACGGGTGCGACGGCGCGCGGACGCATCACATCGGAAAGCCGGTCGGCCGTCGGCTCGGCACGGTGCACGAGCATCTCGAGATCGTCCTTGAGCGACAGCGCCTTTCGCGTCTGGTCTTCGAGCAGGCGTCCCGAAGCTTCGCTTGCGGCCTTGAGCTCGGCGATCGCCTCTTCCGCGCGCGTGGCGGCCTTGACGAACTCGGCCGTCGCGCGCTGGAGCTCTGCCTTGCCCTCGCGCCAGTTGCCGAGCCGCTTGTTGAGCAGCATCGCGTAGACGATCACCGCCACCATCAGTGCGGCGAGGACGCCGTTGAGCGCGAGTTCGAGACTCATCACGTTTCCTCGTACTTGTTGATCTTGCGTTCGATCATGACGGCGACATTCTGGCCGCGTCGGCCCATCCGGCCCTTGAACAGGCTTTCGGGGCCGCACAGCACCTTGATCTCGCTTTCGGGCGTGGCGTTCAGCATCAGCCGCGTGCCGACCTTGAAATCGAGCACGTCCTGCAGCGTCATGACCTGCTCGTCGACAACGGCGTGGATGTCCACGTCGGTCGCCCACAGTTCGGTGGCAAGGTGGCCTTCCCAGATGGAGTCACGGCCGAACTTCTCGCCCATGAACTGCTGCAGCAGCATTTCGCGGACGGGTTCGAGCGTGGCGTAGGGCAGCAGCAGTTCGAGGCGGCCGCCGCGGTCTTCCATGTCGATGCGCAGCTTGGCGATGATCGCGGCGTTGGCCGGGCGCGCGATGGTCGCGAAGCGCGGGTTCGTTTCCAGCCGCTCGAAGCGGAAATTGACCTTGCTGATCGGATCGAACGAGGCCGACAGGTCGCCAAGGACGACGGCGACGAGGCGTTCGACGAGGTTGCGTTCGATCGTGGTGTAGGGGCGACCTTCGATGCGCATCGCGGCCGTGCCGCGACGGCCGCCGAGCAGCACGTCGACGATCGAGTAGATGAGAGCCGAGTCGACCGTCAGGAGGCCGAAATTGTCCCACTGTTCCGCCTTGAACACGGCGAGCATCGCCGGCAACGGGATCGAGTTCACGTAGTCGCCGAACCGGGTCGAGGTGATGACGTCGAGCGAGACCTCGACGTTGTCGGACGTGAAATTGCGCAGGCTCGTGGTCAGCATTCGGACCAGACGGTCGAACACGATTTCGAGCATCGGCAGGCGTTCGTACGAGACGAGCGCACTGTTGATGATCGCCTGCATGCCCGACGTGCCGCCGTCGCCGCCGCCGCCCGCATCGAAGCCGAGAAGGGAGTCGATCTCGTCCTGGTTCAGCACGCGCGCCGTCGCGTCGCCGCCGCCACCGCCGCCAGCCTGGTCGCCGCCGCCCTCCATGGACGCCCACTCGGCGGCCATCTTCTCTTCGTCGGACATGTTGTTCGGGTCGGCCATCGTCTTCGCCTTTCGGACTCTTTCTTCGCTAGCGGCGCTTCACTGGACGAGCATTTCCTTGAACAGCAGATCGTTCACGCGGGCCGGTGCCGCCGAAAGCTGGACGCGCGTGAGGAGTTCCTCGCGCAGCTTCAGGAAGCCGGACGACCCGCGCAGGTCTTCCGGGCGCAGTTCGCGCAGGTAGATCTGGAAGTTGTCGACGATGCGCGGCAGGTTCGCCTCGAACACGCCCGCGTCGTCCATGCTCCTGAGTTCGACCGACAGCGTCAGCTTCAGGAACGACGTACGCCGTCCTGCACCCGCGTTCAGGTTCACCAGCAGGTCAGGCAGGTTGTAATAGACGGTCTTCTGCGGGCCTGTCGGTTCGGGCTCGACATGCGGCTTTTCGGCCTGCTGCTCTTCCGGCTTCGGGCCGGAGAAAAGGAAGAAATAGGCACCGGCACCGCCGCCGAGCAGAAGCACGACGGCAGCGCCGATGATGATCAGCAGCTTTCCGGAAAGCAGCTTCTTCTTGGGTTCCGCACCATCAGCCGGTGCGCCCTCCTCGCCGCCTTCAGTCTTGTCGTCGTCCGCCATTGGAACCCTTCAATCCGACTGGTCGAATCTTGGCCGGATTTATCTAAACTTCCGAATAATATGCCGATCGAAGGTTAACAACCCGTTATCGGGACCTAGAATTTGCATTAGCTTGTTTACTTAACGCATTTAAATATCTTCATAAGATAACTTCAAACTATTGCACGAGAATCTCGCGGAACAGTACGTCATTGACGCGTGCCGGCGCCGCCGAGACCTTGATTCTGGCCAGCAATTCCTCACGCAGGCGGGTCAGGCCGGCCGATCCGCGCAGATCCTCTGGCCGAAGCTCGCGCAGATAGGTGATCAGCGTGTCGAGAACTCTCGGCAACGATTCCTCGTAGGCCGGCACATCGGCCTCGACGATCTCGACCGTCGACGTCAGCTTGACGAACGCGCCGCGCGCGTTCGGCGGCGTGTTGAGGTTCACCAGCACGTCGGGCATCGCGTAGATCGTCGTCTTGGGCGGCGGCTCGACTTTTTCGACCTCGGCAACGCCTTCTTCCGGCTTGGTGCCGAAGAAACCCAGGAAATACGCGGCACCGCCGCCGGCCAGCAGGAGCAGGATCGGCACGAGGATGATGATGAGCTTCTTGCCGGAAAGCTTCTTTTTGGGTGCTTCCCCGCCTTCGACTTCGCCTTCGGTCGCTGCTGCCGGTTCGGCCATGAAGCTGTCCTGGAATCCCTCTGCGAATCGCGTGCGTAAGGTACGCCGAATTTATCTAAAGTTCAGCGCATCTTGCCACGGACTGGTTAATGTCCCGTTAGCAAGGCAATGCGGTCGGATTTAGGGATGCCGGAAAACCGGCGTCAGCGCGGCCGGGTTTTCAGGAGTGCGCGCAGCACTTCGAGTTCGTCGACGACGGATTGGATCGTCGAACGATCCGCCGGCTTGGCGACGACGGGAGCCGGCGCGGAAACGGGCGGCAATGGCGCCGGCTTCGCGATCGCCGGCGGCGCAACCGGCGCCGCGGGAAGCGGAACGGGCATTTCCGCGAGCCCGTGGTCCTTCAGCAGGCGCTGGACGCCCTTGATCGTGTAGCCGTGCTTGTAGAGAAGTTCGCGGATGCGCCGCAGGAGTTCGACGTCTTCCGGGCGGTAATAGCGCCGCCCGCCCGCCCGCTTCAGCGGCTTGATCTGCGCGAAGCGCGTCTCCCAGAATCGCAGGACATGCTGCGGAACGTCGAGATCGCCGGCGACTTCGCTGATCGTGCGGAACGCGTCGGCCGACTTGCCGCCCCGTCGCAGGACGGGCGTACTTTCGGCGAAGGGCTCGGCCATCGGGCCTTAGCCCTTGTTGGGAGTCGAACCGGTCTGGCCCGGCGCCTTGGGCGGCTGCGCCGGTGCGGCGACGGCAGGTGCCGTCTGGCTGGCCTTGGTCATCGTGCGGTTGATCTTGTTCTTCAGCACGTGCGAGGCGCGGAACACCAGCACGCGGCGTGGGAGGATCGGCACTTCCTCGCCCGTCTTGGGATTACGCCCGACGCGCTTGCCCTTCTGGCGGACCGAGAAGCTGCCGAACGACGAGATCTTGACGGTTTCGCCGCGCGTCAGCGCATCGACGATTTCGCCGAGCACCGTCTCGACGAGGGTTGCCGAATCATTTCGCGAAAGACCGACTTCTTGGTAAACGGCTTCCGATAGGTCGGCGCGCGTAACCGTGGTCTCCGACATAGCAATCCCCCGGCGAAAATTGACTTATTTGAAAATGCTAGCCCACTGACCGAAATCGGTCAAATACAAAGGGATGGCGGGCGGAGTTGAATCAAACCCTGCGGTATTTCCGGCTTACCAGCGGATGACGCTCGCACCCCAGGTCAACCCGCCGCCGATCGCCTCGAGCAGGACAAGCTGGCCGGGCTTGATCCGGCCGTCGCCGGCCGCCTCGGCCAGGGCGAGCGGAATCGACGCCGCGGACGTGTTGGCGTGGCGGGCCACCGTCGATACGACGCGTTCCGGGCCGAGCCCGAGCTTCTTGGCCATTCCGTCGATGATGCGCTGGTTCGCCTGGTGCGGAACGAGCCAGTCGATGTCCTTGCCGGTGAGGCCGTTGGCGCCGAGCGCCTCCTCGACGACTTCGGCCAGCTTCACGACCGCATGACGGAACACTTCCTGCCCGTTCATGCGCACGACGCCGACTTCGCGGTTCGATCCGGGGCCGCCGGTGACGAACAGCGCATCCTTGTAGCGGCCGTCGGAATGCAGGTGGCTCGACAGGATGCCCCGCCCGGTCGCGTCGTCCGGGACGTTCTCGGCGCGCAGCACGACCGCCCCTGCCCCGTCGCCGAACAGGACGCAGGTCGTCCTGTCCTGCCAGTCGAGGATGCGGGTAAAGGTCTCCGCGCCGATGACGAGCGCGTTCTGGACCTGGCCGACGCGGATGAAATTGTCGGCGATCGACATCGCGTAGACGAAGCCCGAGCAGACCGCCTGCACGTCGAAGGCGAAGCCGTGGCCGTTCATGCCGAGCTTGGCCTGAACGGCCGTCGCGGTCGCCGGGAAGGTGTTGTCCGGCGTGGTCGTCGCGACGATGACGAGATCGATCTTGTCGGGCGTGAGGCCGGCCTGCGCGAGAGCGCGCCTGGCCGCCTCGGTGGCGAGATCGGAAGTGCGCTCGTCCTCGGCCGCGATGTGGCGCTGGCGGATGCCGGTGCGTGCGACGATCCATTCGTCCGATGTCTCGACGCGCTTGGAAAGCGCCTCGTTGGTCACGACGTTTGCGGGCAGGTATGCGCCTGTCCCGCAGACGACCGAACGACGCACCGTGCCGGACTTTGCCGTAACCGCCATTGCCGCCCTCAGCCCGTCGCGAGTTCGGGCGCCGGCGGGGGGGCCAGATGCGCCAGTTCGTCGCGGATCTTCGCGTTGAGCCCGTGCGTGATCATGTCGATCGCCACGCCAAGCGCGTTGGCGAAACCGAGCTCGTCGGTCCCGCCGTGGCTCTTCACGACGATGCCGTTGAGGCCGACGAACATCGCCCCGTTGTAGCGGCGCGGATCGGCGCGCAGGCGCACCTTCTTCAGCGCCGACTGCGCGAAGACGTAGCCGATCTTGGCGAGGATCGACGAGGCGAAGGCGCCCTTGAGGAAGCCGGAATAGAGCTTGGACGTGCCCTCGGCGATCTTCAGCGCGATATTGCCAGTGAAACCGTCGGTTACGACCACGTCGACCGTGCCAGCCGGCACGTCGTCGCCTTCGATGAATCCGTGGAAACGGATCGGGAGGTGCGTCTCGCGCAGCCACGCCGCCGCATTGCGCAGCTCCTCGTGGCCCTTCATCTCTTCCGAGCCGACATTGAGCAGGCCCACACTGGGCTGGGTCAGCCCCAGGACCGTGCGCGCGAACACCTCGCCCATGATCGCGAACTGGACGAGATTGTTGGTATCGCACTGGACGTTGGCGCCGAGATCGAGCATCACGCTCTCGCCGCGCGACGTCGGGAACAGCGACGCGATCGCCGGACGGTCGATGCCCGGCAGAGTCTTGAGGACGAATTTCGCCATCGCCATCAAGGCTCCGGTATTGCCGGCCGAGACGATGCCCGCCGCTTCGCCGTCGCGCACCGCGTCGATCGCAAGGCGCATGCTCGACTTGCGGCCCGAACGCAGGGCGATTGCCGGCTTGGCGTCCCCGGCGACGAAATCCTCGGTATGGACGATGCGCGCCGTCTTCTTCAGATAGCGCGTTGCGGCAACCAGCGGTGCCACCTTCGCTTCGTCGCCGAACAGCAGGAAATCGACGAAGGGGTGGCGCTCCTGGGCCAGATCGCAGCCGGCAATCGCCATCGCGGGGGCACGGTCGCCTCCCATCGCGTCGACGGACAGCACGAGCCGCTGGCTCAAGATCTTCGGGCCTCCGGCCTAGCGGCGGAGCGCGGAATTACGCTTGCGCCGGTTCGGACGCGACGACTTCGCGACCGTCATAGAAACCGCACGCGCCGCAGATGTGGTGCGGACGCTTCAGCTCGCCGCAGTTCGGGCACTCGGCGTAGGACGCCGCCGAAAGGGCGTGGTGCGAGCGGCGCATGTTGCGACGCGAGGGAGAAACTTTCTTCTTGGGAACCGCCATGACACAACCTCGTCCAAGAGCCGCCGCACGATGCGCACGACCCTGTAAAACCAAAACGTCGTCCGGAATTCAGGGGCCTAGATAGACAATTCCGGGCCGCCGCTCAAGCCTTCTTTCGCTTTGCGGAAGGCTATTTTTCCTTTTTGAGACGCGCCTTCAGGTCGGCGAAAGGCCGGATCTTCCCCTCGGGCGGGACACTTGCCTCCGGCGCCGGGGGCTCCTCGCCCCAGTTCGCCTGGTAGGATGCGTCGGGCGCACGGGGGTAAGGGTCGAGCGCTACGGCGAATTCCTGAGCCACGAGTTCGCCGAGATCGAGCGGCCCGTCTGGCAGCGGTTCTTCCAGTTCCTCGTCGGGATCGATCGCGTCGACATCGATCGCGCCGTCCTCGTCGACCGGCAGCGGCTTGATATCTTCGGCAGGCACGAACACGACCGTGAACTCGGCATCCATCGCCTGCACGACCGGCTGCAGCGAAACGACGCAGGCCTGTGACAGCGCCGCCTGGATCCGGCCCTCGACGCGCACCGCCCGCCCCGCGCGCACGCGCCGGATCTTGAGCTCGGCCGCCAGACGATCGATCCCGAGAATCGAAAAGCGCTTCGCCAGCGCGGCACGCTCGCCCGCATCCGCCTCGAAGCGCTGATGGACCGGCCTGTCGCGCAGGGCATCCAGCGCGAATGGTCGCGACATCTCGCTCATGCCGTCACCGCAGGTTCGGGAAATGCGATGCGCCCTTTGGCGATCGCGGAAATGTCCTGTGTGGCGAGGGCCGCGATCGCCGCGCGCACATAGCCCGCCGCGGCGGCGAGCATCTGCGGCGACGGCGTCTCGCGCGTTCCGTAGAGATTGCGCGCCAGCGCCCCGGCAAGCCGCACGTCGTCGGCATCCGAGACCGCTTCCTCGTATACGGCGGCGCGGCCATAGAGGGCCTGCGCCATCTGCTTCACGCGCCGCGATACACCCATGTCGCCGACCCCGAGTTCGCGTACGGATCGGTCCATGTCCTCGACGAAGGCATCGACGAGGTTCTGCGCGAGTGCCGCGGCGAATGCCCCCTCCTCGCGCTTCAGCCGGTTGAGGACCATGAACGCGTGAAGTGCGACCGAATCGAACCGGCCGTCGAGCGAGTCGGGCACGCCGAGGTACCTGTAGAGATCGGGGTGCCGCGCCTGCGTCACCAACCCGACATAGAGCGTCTGGGCAGCATCCTTGGCCGGATCGCGCCTGAAAAGCTTGGAAAAAACCATTCTTCGACCCTTTGCCGGGGCCGGCGGACGCGCCGCCCGTTGACAGACACGCCCGCCCGGCCCAACTTCCCGGAGCAAGATGTGGGCAAACGCGCCCGGAGATCAACGACGATGCGTGCAGGACGTGAAATCGCGGCCGGACTGATGGCGCTGGCGCTGGGCGGATGTTCGCTCGGCTTCAACGACACGCGCGGCTTCGTCCCCGACGAGGAACAGCTGGCGCAGCTCGAACCGGGCCGGCAGACGCGCGACGACGTGCAGCAGATCCTCGGTTCGCCGGCTTCGCAGGGCGTCTTCGATTCCGAGCAGAGCTGGTACTACATCATGCGCAAGACGTACCAGTTCGCCTTCCTCGAGCCCGAAGTGCTCGACCAGAAGGTCGTCGTCGTCTATTTCGACAGCGAGGGCACGTTGCGCGACATTCGCCGCTATAGCCTCGAAGACGGCATGATCGTCGATCCGGTGAAGCGCGAAACCCCGTCGCCGGGCAAGGAGCTGGGCTTCCTCGAACAGCTCGTCGGCAACCTCGGCAAGTTCAACAAGTCGTCCAGCCCCAGCGGCCGCTAGTTCCGCCGGCCCCGAAACGAAACGGCCCCGGGATCGCTCCCGGGGCCGTTCGTCTTTCGACGTCCGCTATCGCGCGATCAGTGGCCACCGGCCAGGATCGCGAGAAGCAGGATGGCGACGATGTTGATGATCTTGATCATCGGGTTCACGGCAGGGCCTGCCGTGTCCTTGTACGGGTCGCCGACGGTGTCGCCGGTAACCGCCGCCTTGTGGGCGTCGGAACCCTTGCCGCCGTAGTGGCCCTCTTCGATGTACTTCTTGGCGTTGTCCCATGCGCCGCCGCCCGAGGTCATCGAGATGGCAACGAACAGGCCCGTCACGATCGTGCCGAGGAGCATCGCGCCCATCGACGCGAAGGCTTCCGCCTGGCCCGCGATCAGGTTGATGATCACGTAGAGGACGATCGGTGCCAGCACCGGCAGCAGCGACGGGATGATCATCTCCTTGATCGCCGAGGCCGTCAGCATGTCGACCGCGCGGCCATAGTCTGGCTTGCCCGTCCCTTCCATGATGCCCGGGATCTCGCGGAACTGGCGGCGAACTTCCTCGACCACAGCACCCGCGGCCTTGCCGACCGCCGTCATGCCCATTGCCCCGAACAGGAAGGGCAGCGAGCCGCCAATGAACAGGCCGACGACCACGTACGGGTTCGTCAGGCTGAAATTGACCTTGCCTGACAGCGCCGGGAACAGCCGTTCCAGATCGTAGATGTAGGCTGCGAATAGCACCACGGCGGCGAGACCGGCCGAACCGATCGCGTAGCCCTTGGTGACCGCCTTGGTCGTGTTGCCCACCGCGTCGAGCGCGTCGGTGAACTTGCGCACTTCCTTGGGCAGGCCCGACATTTCGGCGATGCCGCCGGCGTTGTCGGTGACCGGGCCGTACGCGTCGAGAGCCACAATGATGCCGGCAAGCGCCAGCATCGTCGTCGCCGCGACGCCGATCCCGTAGAGGCCGCCCGTCAGGTACGAAGCCAGGATGCCCGCGCAGATCACGACCACCGGAAGGAAGGTGGATTCGAGCGAGATCGCGAGACCCTGGATGACGTTCGTGCCGTGACCGGTCTGCGAGGCAGCGGCGACCGAACGCACCGGGCGGTATTCCGTGCCCGTGTAGTATTCGGTGATCACCACCAGCAGGGCGGTGACCGCCATGCCGACGAGCGCGCAGATGAACAGGCCCGTGCCCGTCGAAGCGCCGACCTTCGTGTCGAAGCCGATATACTGCTGCGTCACGAAGAAGATCAGCACGGTCGAGACGATACCCGTCACGATCAGCGACTTGTAGAGCGCCTTCATGATGTTGCCGTCCGGCCCCAGCTTGACGAAGTACGTGCCGACAACCGAGGCCGCGATGCACACGCCCGCGATAAGCAGCGGGTACATCATCATGGTGAGGACCTGATCGCCCTTGAAGAAGATCGTGGCGAGCAGCATCGTCGCGACGATCGTCACGGCGTAGGTTTCGAAGAGGTCGGCAGCCATGCCGGCGCAGTCGCCGACGTTGTCGCCCACGTTGTCGGCGATCACGGCCGGATTGCGCGGATCATCCTCGGGGATACCCGCTTCGACCTTGCCGACGAGGTCGGCGCCGACGTCGGCACCCTTCGTGAAGATGCCGCCGCCCAGACGCGCGAAGATCGAGATCAGCGAGGCGCCGAACGAGAGGGCCACGAGCGCTTCGACCGTGGCGGACGAAGTGGCGCCCTTCCACGAGGAGAGGACGCCGAAATAGCCCGTCACGCCGAGGATGCCGAGGCCGACGACCAGCAGGCCGGTGATCGCACCGGCCTTGAAGGCGACGTCGAGTGCGGGCTGCAGGCCGCCGCGCGCGGCTTCCGCCGTGCGCACGTTGGCGCGCACCGACACGTTCATGCCGATATAGCCCGTGGCGCCCGAGAGCACCGCGCCGACCACGAAGCCGAGGGCCACGTGGATGCCCAGCGTGAACGCTAGGACCAGCGCCACGAGGACGCCGACGATCGCGATCGTGCGGTACTGGCGGTTGAGATATGCCCCAGCGCCTTCGGCGATGGCGGCTGCGATTTTCTGCATGGTTTCGTTGCCGGCAGAAACCGCGACGACCTGGCGGTAGGCGACGATCCCGTAAAGGATTGCCAGCACTCCGCACGCAATGATGAGCCAAAACGCGCCTGACATGACTTCCGGTCCTCGGTTTTTCTTTTAGGTTCAATGACTTCCTTCCGGACTCGCGAGGCGTTCCCGGAAAGCGGGGCGGAACATGCCAGATGCCCCCCGACAGCGCAAGGCTTTGCGCTGGCTTCGCAAACCCGCATATTCGTCAGGCTTTTCAACGCTCGGGAATGGATCCGCCATGCTCACGCTCGCCGCCGGCCTCGCCGTCTTTCTCGGCACGCATCTGCTGACGCCACGACGGGCGCTTCGCGCCGACCTGATCGCGCGGCTCGGCGCACAGCGTTTCAAGGGGCTTTACTCGCTAGCCTCGCTGTGCGGCTTTGCGCTGCTGGTCTACGGCTTCGGTGCCTACCGTTCGGCTGGCTATGTCGACATCTGGACGCCGCCGCGGGCACTCGCCCATCTCGCGTTCCTGCTGAACCTTCCGGTTTTCATCCTGCTCGCCGCGGCCTATCTGCCCGGCGGCTGGATCAAGGCGAAGACCCGCCATCCGATGCTGCTCGCGATCAAGTGCTGGGCGCTCGCACATCTGCTCGCCAACGGCGATCTCGGCTCGATGCTGCTGTTCGGATCGTTCCTCGCCTGGGCCGCCTATGCGCGCGTGTCGATGCGCGAACGCGGCGAGGACGCGGCGCCGTCTGCCGCGTTCGGCACGACAGATGCCGTCGCGATCGCCGGCGGCCTTGCTGCCTATGCGGTGTTTGCGCTCTGGCTCCACCCGATCGCGATCGGCGTGGCGGTCTCGGGCTAGCCGGCGGCGGCCTTCTTGTTGCGCGCCGCGAGCCACGCGAGTGCCGCGAACGAAGCGACGATCAGCGGCAGCACGCCCGCATTGATCGCGGTCCAGCCGAGCGTATTCTGCATCCAGCCCGAAGCCGCCGCGGCCGCCGCGACCGTCCCGAAGACGAGGAAGTCGTTGGCTGCCTGCATCTTCGCCTTTTCCGACGGGCGATAGGTTTCGGTCAGCAGCGTCGTGGCGCCGATATAGAGGAAGTTCCAGCCCAGACCGAGCAGGACCAGCCCGACATAGAAGTGCCAGAATCCGATCCCCGAGATCACGACCGCGGCCGAGCCGACCAGCAGCACCGCACCCGCCATCATGACCTTCAGCAGGCCGTAGCGCGCGATGATCGTGCCGGTGAAGAACGACGGCACGAACATCGCCAGCACGTGCGCCTGGATCGTGCGCGCCGCGTCGTCGAACGCGTGGCCGCACGCGATCATCGCCAGCGGTGTGGCGTTCATCACCAGCGACATCACGCTGTAGGCGACGATGCCGGAGAAGATCGCGACCGCCGCCTTGGGCTGCGACAGGATCACGGGCAGCGGACGCGTGGCACCCGTACGCTCGTCGCCGCTCGGAATCGGGATGTCGACCAGCTGCACGACGAAGAGTGCGATCACCGACACGAACGCGAGGGCGACGAACGAGCCCACGAACGCGACCGGCTCGAACAGGTCGTGCGTGGCCTTCGCCAGTTCCGGCCCCACGACGCCCGCGACGACGCCGCCGGCGAGCACGTAGCTGATCGCCTTGCTGCGCGCGGCCGCCGGCACGCCGTCGGCGGCAGCGAAGCGGTAGAAGAGCCCGATGCCGTTGTAGACGCCATTCAGCATGCTGCCCGCGCAGAAGAGCAGGAACGATCCGTCGAAGATGCCGATCACGCAGACGACCTGCCCGGCGAGCCCGAACACGGCACCCGCCGTGAATCCGACGCGCCGCCCGTAGCGCTTCATCAGGAACGAGGCGGGGAACGTCGTCAGCATCGCGGCAAGCTGCATGAGCCCGACGGGAAGCGTGGCGAACGACTTGTTCTCCGCCAGCATGTGGCCGACGAGGGCCGCTTCGGCGATCATCGTCGAAGTCCCGATCATCACAAGCGCCTGCGCCACCGCCAGAACGGTGACGTTGCGGCGCGTCCGGTCGGACGTCGGCACGGTCGTATCCATGTTTCCTTTTCCGGTTCTCAGCTTCCGATGCGCCGTTCGAGCACGCGCTCGAACACGATGTCCTCGATGATGCCTTCCTTGCCGAGAATCTTGGCCGAGGAGGCGAGCATCCGGCGCTTGGCGCGTTCGCGGTCGAAATTGTCGCCGCGCGAGGCGACGTCGTTCAGGTCGTAGACATAGGCGTTCTGCAGCCGGTCCATGGCGCCGCGCACGATGTCGATGTCTTCCTTGCGCGCGATGCGCAGCTTGATGAGCAGCGCGTAGTGCCGGCGGACCTGATCGCCCTGGATCGCGGGGACCAGCATGCGCGGCAGGAAGATCTCGGCCCCCGCATCGTCGATGATCGGGCCTTCCGCCGCAGGCTTGTCCTGGGCGCGCAGCGGTGCCGCGGCAAGGCAGAGCAGAATCGCGAGGGCGGTGCGGCGGCGCATCGGGCGACTATGTACCAGCCTCAATAGTGGGTAAAGCCCGCTTGCGCCAGACGCAGCACGCGGCTCTGGGAGTCGACGATCCGGACCTTGCGATCCCGCCCTGAGAAATGCCCGATGCGGGCGACCGGCGTGCCGGTCCTGCGGGCCGCGCGCATCACCGCCGCGCGCGCCGATGGCGGTGCGGCGAACAGCAGTTCGTAGTCGTCGCCGCCCGTGATCGCGGTCTGCCGCAGGCGCGGATCTCCGGCGATCGCTGCCTGGGCTGCGGCGGAGAACGGGATGGCGTCGAGCTCGATCGTGGCGCCGACGCGCGACGTTTCGCAGATATGGCCGAGATCGGCGGCGAGCCCGTCGGAGACATCCATCGCGGCATGCGCGATGCCGACGAGTGCGCGTCCCAGCGCCAGCCGCGGCTGCGGGATGCGGTAACGCGCCAGCAGCGCCTTGCGGTGAACCGCCGTGAGCTTCGCCAGCTTCCCTGAAGCGACCAGCAGGCCGAGCGCCCCGTCCCCGATGCTGCCCGAGACCCAGAGATCGTCGCCGGCCTTCGCACCGCGCCGCTGGAGCATCGTGCCGCGGCGCATCGTGCCGAGTGCCGTGATCGCGACCGAGAACGGCCCCGGGGTCGACGTGCTGTCGCCACCGAGCAGCGGGATGCCGAAAGTCGACCCGTCCGCCGCAAGGCCGCGCGCGAACGCGGCAAGCCGCGCGTCGCTCCAGGTTTTCGGCCGCATGATCGACAGGAAATAGCCGACCGGCCGCGCACCTTTCGCCGCAAGATCGGAAAGGTTCGTGCGCAGCGCCTTGCGCGCGATGTCGGCGGGCGGATCGCTGTCGAAGAAATGGACACCGGCGACGAGCGCGTCGGCCGTGACGACCAGTTCGTCCTTGCCCGAAAGCCGCAACCTGGCGGCGTCGTCCTTGAGGCCGAGTGCGGCTGAACTGCCGCGCGTCAGTGGCGCGAACAGGGCGGCGATCGTTTCGAATTCGCCGCGCGCCATGGTCAGGCCCTGCCCGCCATCTCCTGCGGACGACGGTCCTTGGCGATGCGGTCGAGCACGCCGTTCACGAAACCCGACTCCTTCGCCGCGTCGAAGGCGAGCGACAGGTCGACATAGGCATCGATGGTGACGCGCGCCGGCACGTCGCCGCGGGCGAGAAGCTCGTAGGCGCCCGCACGCAGGATCGCGCGGATCACCGGATCGATGCGCTGCAGCGTCCAGCCGCGCGCGAGTGCGGGCACGATCAATCCGTCGATCTCGGGCTTGCGCGACCACGCACCTTCGACGAGATCGGCGAAGAAGGCCGGTTCCGCCTCGGGCCAGTCCGGTCCGCCGAAGCCCGGCTTCAGGCGGAAGCGGCGGAACTGCTCCACGACATGGTGCGGGTCGTCGGCGGCGAACTCGATCTGGTAGAGCGCCTGGACTGCGGCGAGGCGCGATGTGGTGCGTCCGTTCCTGTGCGAATGTCCGCTCATGGTGCGAGCCGCAGGCTGCGCCTGTACGCGATCATCGCGAGGGCGGCCTGTGCGGCCCCCGCCCCCTTGTCGCCTTCGCTGCGCCGCGCGCGCGCCCAGGCCTGCTCCATGTTCTCGACCGTCAGGATGCCGTAGCCGATGGCGAGACCCCGCCGCACGGCGAGGTCCTGCAGGCCGCGTGCACTCTCGCCGCACACGTAATCGTAGTGCGAGGTTTCGCCGCGGATAACGGCACCCAGCGCCACGAACCCGTCATAGGGCAGCACGCCCGGCACGCCGTGCCCGGCCATGTCGGCCATCGCGATGGCGCCGGGAATCTCGAAGGCGCCGGGAACCGCGACACGCTCGGCGGCACCGCCCACGGCCTCGATGGCCGCGACGGCGCCGGCCGCCAGCTCGTCGGCGATGTCGGCATAGAAACGGGCCTCGACGATCAGCAGGCGCGGTGGCGCACCTGCGAAGTCGGCCTTGGTTGGGGCGGTGAAATCAGCGCGTCCGAACATCGATGCTCTTGTGCCCCACAATATTCAGTCCGTATCCCTCGAGCCCGACGATCGAGCGGCGGGAATTGGAAATCAGGATCATGTCGCGCACACCCAGATCGAGCAGGACCTGCGCGCCGATACCATAGTCGCGAAGCTCGCCCGATCCGGCGGGCTTCGCCGCCGCGTCGCCCAGACGCGCGCGCACGCGGTCCGAAAGGCTCGTCGCGCGCGGCTCGCGCAGCAGGACGACCACGCCGCGCCCGGCCTCGCCGATAGCGCGCATCGCGGACTGCAGCGTGCCGGCCCGGCCGAGCGAGCGGTCGCCCAGCACGTCGTCGAGCACGTTGAGCGCGTGCATGCGCACGAGGACAGGATCCGGCGTCGAGATGTCGCCCTTCACCAGCGCGATGTGTTCGGCATAGGCGGCACGGTTCACGTAGACATGCATGCGCCACGTGCCGCCATGCTCGCTCTCGAACGCGGTTTCCTGCACGCGCTCGATGATGCGGTCGTTCTTGCGGCGGAACGCGATCAGGTCGGCGATGGTCGCGACCTTGAGGCCGTGATGCTGCGCGAACTGCACGAGATCGGGAAGACGCGCCATCGTGCCGTCGTCGTTCATGATCTCGCAGATCACGCCGGCGGGAATGAGGCCCGCCATGCGGGCGATATCGACGGCCGCCTCGGTATGGCCGGCACGCACGAGCGTGCCGCCGTCGCGCGCGACGAGCGGGAAGACGTGCCCCGGGCTGACGATGTCGCGCGCACTCTTGCCCGGATCGATGGCGACCTGGATGGTGCGCGCGCGGTCGGCCGCGGAAATGCCGGTCGAGATGCCGTCGCGCGCCTCGATCGAGACGGTGAAGGCAGTCTGGTGGCGCGAGGCGTTGTCGGCACTCATCAGCTTGAGGCCGAGGGTCTCGCAGCGCTCGCGCGTCATCGACAGGCAGATCAGCCCGCGCCCGTGCTTGGCCATGAAGTTGACGGCTTCCGGCGTGGCGAACTGCGCGGGGATGACGAGGTCGCCCTCGTTCTCGCGATCCTCGTCGTCGACGAGGATGAACATGCGGCCGTTGCGGGCGTCCTCGACGATCTCGTCGATCGACGACAGGAACGCCACGTCGACCTTGCCGGTCTCGAGTATTTCCGTCTGCCGGTTGGATGGTTTGAAGGCCACGGTCGCTCTCAGTTCCGTCCCAGGATGCGCGCAACATAGCGCGCGAGCGCGTCGACTTCCATGTTCACCCGCCCGCCGATCGCCGTCCGGCCCAGCGTCGTCGCATTCCAGGTATGCGGAATGACGTTTATGCCGAAGCGCGCCGTGCCGTCGGGCCGGTCTTCGACCTCGTTGACGGTCAGCGAGATGCCGTCGATGGCGATAGAGCCCTTGGGGGCGAGATAGCGGGCGAATTCCGTCGGCGCCTCGAAGACCAGCCGGTGCGATCCCTGTTCGGGCGCGACCGACACGAGTACGGCCGTGCAGTCGACATGCCCCGACACGATGTGGCCGCCGAGCTCGTCGCCCAAGCGCAGCGACGGTTCGAGATTGACGGCCGTACCGACCTTCCATTCGCCCAGCGTCGTCTTCGATAGCGTTTCGGCCGAAGCCTCGACTGCGAACCAGCCCGGCCCCTTCGCCACGGCCGTCAGGCAGCAGCCCGAGCACGCGATGGACGCACCGATCTCGAAGCGCGCCGTGTCGAGCGCGGTCTCGATCTCGAGACGCGTATCGCTGGTGCGGGTAGCCGGTGCGAGCGAACGCACGCGGGCCTTGTCGACGACGATGCCGGTGAACATGGCGCGCAACTTATGTCGGCCGGGCCCAGGTTTCCAGTACGTCCTCGCCGCATTCGGCGGTTTCGAGGCGCGAAAAGCGCGGCGCGTCGGCCAACCGGTCGACGCCGAAGGCCGCCAGGGCCGGAACGCCGTCGTCGCCGAGCACGATTCCGGCCCCGAACCGGACCAGCCGGTCGACGAGTCCGGCCTGCAGGAAGGCGCCGGCAAGGCGGCTTCCCCCCTCCAGCAGGACGCGCGTCAGGCCGCGCGAACCCAGCGCCTTCGCGATGTCGGCGGGCGCCAGGTTGCCGCTTGCGTCCGGCGGCAGATAGACGAGCTCGACCCCGCACTCGGCGAGCACCTTTGCGCGTGCCGGCTCGCAGTCGGCGCGAACGATGAACCAGGTCGGATGGTCGCGCGCGGTGCGGACGAGCCGCGATGTCAGAGGCATGCGCAGCCTGCCGTCGACGACGACGCGCACGCGGCGCGCAGCTTCGTAGCCAGGCAGCCGCACGTCGAGCATCGGATCGTCGGCGATCGCCGTCCCCGAACCGACGAGGATTGCGTCGTGGTTCGCGCGCATCGCATGTGCGCGGGCGCGCGACGCTTCGCCGGTGATCCAGCGGCTTTCGCCGCTATGCGTGGCGATGCGCCCGTCGAGCGACGTCGCGATCTTCAGCGTGACGAGCGGACGGCCGTCGCGCACGCGCAGGAAGAAGCCGGCATTGAGCGCGTCGGCTTCCTCGCGCATCAGGCCGGTGTCGACCGCGATGCCGGCCGCTTCGAGCTTCGCCAGCCCCTGACCCGACACGCGCGGATCCGGATCGCCGGTCGCCGCGACGACGCGGGCGATACCAGCCTCGATCAGCGCATCGGCGCAGGGCGGGGTCTTGCCGTGATGGCTGCAGGGTTCGAGCGTGACAAAAGCGGTGCTCCCTCGCACCGCCGCCCCTGCCCGCTTCAGCGCCTCGGTTTCGGCGTGCGGGCGGCCGCCGGGCTGCGTCCAGCCGCGGCCGACGACGATGCCGTCGCGCACGATGACACAGCCGACGGCGGGATTGGGCCACACGTTTCCCAGACCGCGCCGCGCGAGAGCCAGCGCGGCGCGCATATGGGCCCGGTCGGCCTCACTCGTCGGAATCGCCGCCAAGCTTGCCGACGAAATCTTCGAAGTCCTTCGCTTCCCGGAAATTCTTGTAGACGGAAGCGAAGCGGATATAGGCGACGTGGTCGAGCGTGCGCAGCGCGTCCATCACCATCTCGCCGACCACGGTCGACGGGATCTCGCTCTCGCCGAGGCTTTCCAGACGCCGCTGGATGCCCGACACGATGCGCTCGACGCGATCGGGCTCGACCGGACGCTTGCGTACCGCATGCATCAGCGAGCGCAGGATCTTCTCGCGGTCGAACGGCTCCTTGACGCCGTTCTTCTTCACGATCGTCAGCTCGCGCAGCTGCACGCGCTCGAACGTGGTGAAGCGCGATCCGCACGACGGACAGAAGCGCCGGCGACGGATGGCCGAGCCATCCTCCGTCGGGCGCGAGTCCTTCACCTGGGTGTCTTCATGGCCGCAAAACGGACAGCGCATCTTCGGGGCGTTCCCTTCGTCTTGTTCTTAAAGTCCGCGATAGATCGGAAAGCGGCGGGCGAGCTCGCCCACCTTGGCGCGCACCGCGGCTTCAACTGCCGCGTTGTCGCCGCTGTTGGAATTGGCGAGGCCGTTCAGCGTCTCGCCGATCAGGTCGGCAATCTGGCGGAACTCGGCCGGGCCAAAGCCGCGCGTGGTGCCCGCCGGCGTTCCCAGACGCACGCCCGAGGTGACCATCGGCTTTTCCGGATCGGCCGGGATGCCGTTCTTGTTGCAGGTGAGGCCCGCGCGCTCGAGGCTCTTCTCGGCGACGTTGCCGGTCAGCTTCTTCGGGCGCAGGTCGACGAGCATCAGATGGCTGTCGGTACCGCCCGAGACGATCGCGAAGCCGTGCTCGACGAGGCGCGCGGCCATCGTGCGCGCGTTCTCGACGACGCGCTGGGCATAGAGCTTGAATTCCGGGCGCAGCGCCTCGCCGAACGCGACGGCCTTGGCGGCGATCACGTGCATCAGCGGACCGCCCTGCAGGCCTGGGAAGACGGCAGAGTTGATCTTCTTGCCCAGACCCTCGTCCATCGAGAGGATCATGCCGCCGCGCGGACCGCGCAGCGTCTTGTGCGTCGTCGTCGTGACGACATGCGCGTGCGGCAGCGGGCTCGGATACGCACCGCCCGCGATCAGGCCGGCATAGTGCGCCATGTCGACCATCAGATAGGCGCCGACCTTGTCGGCGACCGCGCGGAAGCGCGCGAAATCGATCTGGCGCGAATAGGCCGAGCCGCCCGCGATGATGAGCTTGGGCTTCACTTCGAGCGCCTTGGCTTCCATCGTGTCGTAGTCGATGAGCTGGTTGTCGGCGCGCACCCCGTACGAGGCGACCTTGAACCACTTGCCCGACTGGTTGGCGGGCGCGCCGTGCGTGAGATGGCCGCCTTCGGCGAGCGACATGCCGAGGAACGTATCGCCCGGCTGCAGGAGCGCGAAGAACACCGCCTGGTTCGCCTGCGCGCCCGAATGCGGCTGCACGTTGGCGAAGTTGCAGCCGAACAGCTTCTTGGCGCGCGCGATCGCCAGCGCTTCCGCCTCGTCGACGAACTCGCAGCCGCCGTAGTAGCGGCGGCCGGGATATCCCTCGGCGTACTTGTTGGTGAGGACCGAGCCCTGTGCTTCGAGCACGGCGCGGCTGACGATATTCTCCGACGCGATCAGTTCGATCTGGTCCTGCTGGCGCGCAAGTTCGCGGTCGATGGCGCCGCGGATCTCCGGGTCGGCATCCTTCAGGCTCGTGCCGAAGAAACGCTGGGCGAAATCTGATTCCATCACGCGGGCGGGTTCGGCAGGCGACATCGGCGGAAGTTCCTCTGGCGTTCGTTAGTTGCGGTTCGCGTCAGCCGAGCTTGGCGACGCGTCGTTCGTGGCGGCCCCCGTCGAACTTCGTCGACAGGAAGACCTTGAGGCAGGCACGCGCGACCTCCGGCCCGATCACGCGCGCACCCAGGGCGAGCACGTTGGCATCGTTGTGCTGGCGGCTCAGGCGCGTCGTCGTCTCGTCGTGGCAGAGTGCCGCACGGATGTGGCGGTGGCGGTTCGCGGCGATGGAAATGCCGATGCCGGTCCCGCAGATCAGCACGCCGCGCGCGGCGCGGCCGTCCTTGAGTGCTGCGGCAAGACGGTCGGCATAATCAGGATAATCGACACTGTCGGCCGCGTTCGTCCCCAGATCGACGACGGCAACGCCGGCATCGGTCAAGTCCTTGACCAGCAAGGCTTTGAGTTCGTATCCGCCGTGATCGGCGGCAAGGGCGATGGCGTCCGTCATGATGGCGGCGACGCTACCATATGTCGTCGCGCTGTCACAATCCGCCCCCAAGGCGTTGCGATTTTTGGGCTTTTCCGACCCTAGGGCACCCGGGCCGCGTTGCGGCGCAAGGCGGCCTCGAGCTTGCGCAGCGCATTCGCCCGCAGCATGGTCTCGCTGCCGTTCGACGGCCCGACGATCGAGACCTCGATGCCGGTCTCGCTGTCGATGGCGGTCACCTTCACGAAGGCGCCGATCCGGTGGAACTCGAAGAGCGCGTCGCGCGACATCGGGCGAATCCGCAAACGATCTGGGGAGACGATTCAAACATGCCGAAGCCCGCACGACCAAGCTTCGCCGTCAGCCACGCACGCGGTGCCGAGTTCCGCACCGACGGGCTGCGCGCGTTCTTCGCATACCGCGATCTCGGCATGGTCGAAGCGACCGGCGGCAGGGTCGTCGCGCACGTCATCAAGGCGCGCAAGGGGCGTGGGGCCAAGCCTGCTTGGCACGCACACGATCTCGACTTCCAGATGGTCTACGTGCTGAAGGGCTGGGTGAAGTTCGAGTACGAAGGCGTGGGCGAAGTCGTGCTGCGCAAGGGCAGCTGCGTGCATCAGCCGCCAGGCATTCGCCACCGCGAGATCGCGCACAGCGCCGACGTCGAGATGCTCGAGATCGTCAGTCCCGCGAAGTTCCGCACGCGGCCGGCCAAGGCGCCGGGCCTTGCCCGGTAATTATTTCAGGTCTAAAGTATCTCGATGGAAGCCGCCCCGTTCACGGTCGAACTGCCGATCCGTTTCAGCCACACCGATCCGGCCGGCATCGTCTATTTCCCGAACTATTTCGACTTCTGCAACGGCGTGATCGAGGACTGGTACACGCGCGGCCTCGGCATCGACTATGCGCGCATGATCTTTGAGGAGCGCCGCTCGGCACCGATCGTCCATGCCGAGTGCGACTTCTATGTCCCCTCGCTGATGGGCGACCGCGTGTCGTTTTCGCTGCTGCTCGCCAAGATCGGGCGCACCTCGATCGACATGGAGATCTACGGCCACGTCGCCGGCGCGCTGCGCCTGAAGGCGAACATCGTGACCGTCTTCATGAACCTCGACACGCGCAAACCGGTCGCGATCGAAGGCCGCATGCGTGCGCAGTTCGAGGCTTACAGGCAGGCCTGCGGCGCGTGGACACCCCCTTCCAAACCTGATACTCGTCGCGCGCCTTAGCCCGACGGAGAGCCGGACCGGAAATGTATTCGAATTCCCAGTTCGACCGCGCGCACGATACGGGCGCCGTGCAGGCCGATCAGAGCTCGGTCCGCCGCATGTACGAACAGGCCCCCTACCCCGGCCTCGGCGCCGGCCTGAAGGACATGGGACTGTTCCTCGATCCGATCCGCGACGAACTCGCGCGCAGGGGCGGCGTCAGGTTCCTCGATGCAGGCTGCGGGACCGGCCACTATCTGGTCGGCGTGGCGAAGCGCCATCCGGATTGGCACTGCTGCGGCATCGACCTCTCCTCTGCATCGCTCGACGTCGCCGCGAAGCTCGCGGAACTCCACGGAGCGCGCATCGAAGTGAAGCGCGCAAGCTATCTCGATCCACTGCCCTTCGATGCGAAATTCGACGTGATCGCGGCGCTCGGCACCGTGCACCACGCGGCCGATCCGCTGTCGGCGCTGCGGAACCTCCGCTCGGCGCTCGCCGACGACGGCTACATGCTGTTCCACGTCTACGGTCTCCGGCTCGACCGCGAGAAGTTCGACATCAAGGAGATGCTCGACATCTTCGAGCCCGATCTCTGCAACATCGAGCGCCGCTTCGCCGTCTACGAGGCGCTGATGCGCCATCGCCGCCGGCACTGGCTGCGCCGATTCGCGCAAATGCCCCTGATCGACATCTACGCCGCCGCGCGCAACGCCGTGCGCAACGCGCTGCGCCGCGCGCGAAGCGTCGTGTGGTCGCCGCCCTTCACCGCGCGATACGACGCGCCGACAGCACCCTGGATCGACCATTTCTGCCATCCGTGCGAGCGCGCCTACGAAGCGCCCGAGATTTACGAACTGATCCGGGCGGCGGGCTTCC
Source organism: Tagaea sp. (assembly GCA_965279565.1). GTDB lineage: Bacteria > Pseudomonadota > Alphaproteobacteria > CACIAM-22H2 > CACIAM-22H2 > Tagaea. Next base: position 3,499,811 of record OZ257249.1, read on the forward strand.
GCATCGAGCGCAATCTCGGCCAGGGTCGCGAATTCGCTCATCTGCTGCCGCCGGAATGGCGCGCCGAGTTCGGCTACGACTCCCTACCGGAAGAATGCAAGGCGCGCCTTTCGGAACTGCTCGCGTTCCGCGGCGGATCGTTCCGCTTCGTGCTCAGGAAGGCCGATACATGAACCGCGCACTCCTGCCGACCGGCTGGGATATTCCGAAGGGCTACGCGAACGGCATCGCCGCGCGCGGCACGCAGATATACGTCGCCGGCCAGATCGGCTGGAACCCGGCGACGTCCGCCTTCGAGACCGACGACTTCGTCGCCCAGACGCGCCAGGCGCTCTCGAACATCGTCGATGTCCTCAAGGCGGCCGGTGCGGGCCCCGAGCATGTCGTGCGGCTGACCTGGTACGTCGTCGACAAGGCCGAGTACGCCGCGCGCCTGCGCGAGGTCGGCGACGCCTATCGCGCCACGCTGGGGCGCAACTTCCCGGCCATGACGCTGGTCGAGGTCAAGTCGCTGCTCGAACCGCGCGCGCGCGTCGAGATCGAGGCGACCGCTGTGCTGCCGGATTGACCTCGCCATCCGATCTTCCCGCCCTATAATCCATCCATCCATCCATCCCTCACCGACCGGACACCGTGACATGAGCAAATCCGCCAAGGCCGAATTCAACTGGGAAGATCCGTTCCTTATGGACGCGGACCTGTCCGAGGACGAACGGATGATCCGCGACGCCGCGCGCGAGTTCTGCGAAGGCAAGCTGATGCCGCGAATCCAGAAGGCGTTCCGCGAGGAGACGACCGACCGCGCGATCTTCAACGAGTTCGGCGAGATGGGCTTCCTCGGCTCGACCATCGAGGGTTACGGCTGTGCCGGCACCTCGTACGTCGCCTACGGCATCGTGGCGCGCGAGGTGGAGCGCATCGACAGCGGCTACCGCTCGATGATGAGCGTGCAGTCCTCGCTGGTCATGCATCCGATCCACGCCTACGGCACCGAGGCGCAGCGCCAGAAGTACCTGCCCAAGCTCGCAACCGGCGAGTGGGTCGGCTGCTTCGGCCTGACGGAACCCGACGCCGGCTCCGATCCCGGCGGCATGACGACGCGCGCGAAGAAGACGAAGGACGGCTACGTCATCTCGGGCGCCAAGATGTGGATCTCGAACGCGCCGATCGCCGACGTGTTCGTCGTGTGGGCAAAGGACGACGCCGGCGACATCCGCGGCTTCGTGCTCGAGCGCGGCATGAAGGGCCTGACGACGCCGAAGATCGAAGGCAAGTTCAGCCTGCGCGCGTCGGTCACCGGCGAGATCGTCATGGACGAGGTGCACGTGCCGGACGACGCGCTGCTGCCGAACGTGAAGGGCCTCAAGGGCCCGTTCGGCTGCCTCAACCGCGCGCGCTACGGCATCGCGTGGGGTGCGCTGGGTGCGGCCGAGTATTGCTGGCACGCGGCGCGCAAGTACACGCTGGAGCGCAAGATGTTCAACCGGCCGCTCGCGGCCAACCAGCTCATCCAGAAGAAGCTCGCCGACATGCAGACCGAGATCTGGATCGGCCTCAATTCGTGCCTGACGGCGGGCCGGCTGATGGACCAGGGACGCCTCGCGCCCGAGACGATCAGCCTGATCAAGCGCAACAGCTGCGGCAAGGCGCTGGATGTGGCGCGCGCCGCGCGCGACATGCACGGCGGCAACGGGATCATGGACGAGTACCACGTGATCCGGCATTTGATGAATCTGGAAACGGTGAACACCTACGAGGGCACGCACGACATCCATGCGCTGATCCTCGGCCGCGCGCAGACCGGCATCCAGGCGTTCATGTAAGGCGGCGGGCGCGGCGGCAGACATGCTCGGCGCGCTCACCCTCCTCCTCGTCTGCCAGGCGCTCGGCGAAGCATTCGTACGGCTCGCGGGCCTTCCCGTTCCCGGCCCGGTGATGGGCATGGTGCTGCTGTTCGGCTGGCTGATGTGGAAGGGCGAAGTGCCCGATGCCGTCGGCAAAACCGCTTCGGGTCTGCTCGAACACCTGTCGCTGCTGTTCGTGCCCGCCGGCGTCGGCGTGGTGCTCTATCTCGATCTCGTCGCTGCCGAATGGCAGGCGATCGCGGCCTCGCTCGTCGTCTCCACGCTCGCCACGATCCTCGTCACCGCCTTCGTGATGCGAAGGCTCGTCGCACGCGAGGACAAGCCGTGAAGGACGAGCTGTTCCAGCTCTGGGTCTATCTCTCGACCACGCCGCTCGCGGGGCTGACGGTCACGCTCGTGGCTTACCAGATAGGTACTGCGGTCTACCGGCGCAGCGGGGCGAACCCCGTCGCGAACCCGGTGCTCGTCGCGGTCGTGCTGCTCGTGGCGCTGCTGTGGACGACGGGCACGCCCTATCGCACCTATTTCGAAGGCGCGCAGTTCGTGCACTTCCTGCTCGGCCCCGCGACTGTGGCGCTCGCCATCCCGCTCTATCGCCACTTCGCGACGATCCGCCGCTCGGCCCTCGCCATCGCGGTGTCGATCGTCGCGGGCTCGGTCACCGCCATCGTCACGGCGGTGGGCACGGCGTGGCTGATGGGCGCTTCGTCGCGCACATTGTTAAGCCTCGCACCCAAATCGGTGACCACGCCGGTCGCGATGGGCATTTCCGAGCAGATCGGCGGCCTGCCGTCGCTGACGGCCGTGCTCGTGATCCTGACGGGCATCCTGGGTGCCGTGTTCGCGACCTGGACGCTGAACGCGGCCGGCATAAAGGACTGGCGCGCACGCGGCCTTGCCGTGGGCGTGGGCGCGCACGGGATCGGAACGGCGCGGGCCTTCCAGGTGAACGAACTTGCGGGGGCTTTCGCCAGCCTCGCGATGGGGCTGAACGCGCTCGCGACGGCGCTGCTGGTGCCGCTGCTTACTCGGCTGCCGTGGTGACCTGCGGCGCGTAGCCGCCCTGGCCGATGGCGCCGGTCCAGAACTGCTCCATGCGGCGCAGCGTCTGCTCGAGCATCGCGAGGTCCTGCGGCTTCACGGTCGTGCGCGTCAGTTCCTCGGCGTGGCGCTCGAACACCTTGTCGAGCAGCCCGTGCAGCTTGAGGCCCGAGGCCGTCAGCTTCACGCGCACCGAACGGCGGTCGTGCGGGCTGCGCGCCTGCGAGATGTACTCGTTGTCGATGAGCTTCTTCAGATTGTACGAAACGTTCGAGCCCAGATAGTAGCCGCGCTGCGTGAGCTCGCCGACGGTCAACTCGTCCGGTCCGATATTGTACAGGATTAACGCCTGCACGTTGTTGATGTCCCTGATTCCCATCCGGTCGAGTTCGAGTTTCACGACCTCAAGGAACTGCCGATGCAGCCGCTCGACGAGCGAGACGGAATCCAAATAGTCTTTTTTCATCGACATAAGAGTCGCCCCGCAAACACCCGGACACTTTTAGCAAAATACAGGCGAACTGGTTAAAAGGTCATTACTTACCTTGTAACAGCTTGATAATGCCCGAAAAGTCCATCGATCCGCGGCCGCCCGCAACCATCAATGCGTACAGGGCCTGTGCCGCCGCCCCCAGCGGTATCGATTGGCCGGCCCCGTTCGCGGCCGCCTGGGCGAGCTTCATGTCCTTCAGCATCATGTCGGCGGTGAAGCCCGGCTTGTAATCGCGGTTGGCCGGCGACGTCGGTACGGGACCCGGCACGGGGCAATAGGTCGTCATCGACCAGCACTGGCCCGACGATTTCGAACTGATGTCGAACAGCTTCTGCGCGTCGAGGCCGAGCTTCTCGGCAAGGCTGAAGCCTTCCGCAACCGCGACCATCGAGATGCCGAGGATCATGTTGTTGCAGATCTTCGCGGCCTGCCCGTTGCCGGGCCCGCCGGCATGCACGATGGTCTTGCCCATCTGGGCGAGCAGCGGCTGGGCGCGCTCGAAGGCGCGTGCACTGCCGCCGACCATGAAGGTGAGCGTGGCCGCTTCCGCCCCGCCCGTCCCGCCCGACACGGGCGCATCGACCATGTCGAGGCCGTAGCCCTCGGCCTTCTTGGCGACCGCGCGCGCGGTGTCGACGTCGATGGTCGAGCAGTCGGCCAGCAGCGTGCCCTTCGCGACGACCGGCAGGATCTCGTCATAGACGCTGCGCACATGCGGACCGGCGGGCAGCATCGTGACGACGGTCTCGGCGCCCTTCACGGCCTCGGCCGCCGACTTGCAGGCGGTCCCGCCCGCGGCCTCGACATTCTTTGCGACCATGTCGAAGCCGCGCAGCGTATGGCCCGCCTTCACGAGATTGCGCGCCATCGGCCCGCCCATGTTGCCCAGCCCGATGAATGCGATCGTCGCCATGATGCTTCTCCCTCTTTTTATTCTTCAGTCGACGAATGTCAGTTCGTCGCCGTCGGCGAGCGGTGCGAAATAGCGCGCCACGTCCGCGTCGCCCACTTCGGCAAGCGTCGCCGGCTTCCATTTGGGTGCGTGGTCCTTGTCGATCAGCACCGCGCGGATCCCCTCGTAGAAATCGTCGGCCGCCATGCAGCGCTGGACGAGACGGAATTCCATGCGCAACGCGTCCTCGATCGACATGCCCGCCCCTTCTTCCATCTGGCGCAGGCTGACCTTCAGGCTCGTCGGGCTCATCTTGCGCAGGCGCGCGGCGAGCTTGCCGGCCCACTCGCTGCCGTCGGCATCGAGTGCGGCGAGGATTCCCTCGACCGTGCGGGGCGCGAAGCACCTGTCGATCTGCGCCCGACGCTCGGGCAACGTCGCCAGACCCGGATCGGTGTGGAAGCGCTTCAGCACCGCGTCGGCACTCTCGCTCTCAAGCGCCTTGATCAGGTCGGGCAGCCTGGCACTTTCCACGTAATGCGTGGCGAGGCCGAGATGGAGCATGTCGGCCGCCTTGATGCGCTCGCCGGTGAGGCCGAGGAAATCGCCCATCCGCCCCGGCAGGCGCGGCAGGAAGAACGAGCCGCCGACGTCCGGGAACAGGCCGATGGCGCTCTCCGGCATCGCGAACAGCGTGCGCTCGGTCGCCACGCGATAGCGCCCGTGCACCGACAGGCCCACGCCGCCACCCATGCAGATGCCGTCGACGAGCGAGACGATGGGCTTGGGGAAGCGCGCGAGCCGGCGGTTGAGGCGGTACTCCTCGAAGAAGAAGTCGCGCGTCAGCGGATCGGCCTTGCCGCTGCGCTTTGCCGCGAGACCCGCATCGCACACCGCGCGCACGTCGCCGCCCGCACAGAACGACTTGCCGCCGTCGCCCCACTGCACGACATGGCGCAGGTTCGCGTCCTTCGCCCATTCGGCGAGCGTGGGTTCGTAGGCGCGGATCATGCCGAGCGTGAGCGCGTTGAGCGCCTTGGGACGCGTGAATACGACGAAGCCGCCGATCCCCGTCCGCCTGAAATCGATCTCGTCGGTGCTGCGGTTCGTCAAACTCCGTCTCCGTCGTGTTGGATTCCGCCGGCACTTTCGATACGGTATCGCGCCTGTCGGGTCAAAGGGAGACGGTACAGATGCAAGTCCACGGACGCTATCCGCGCACGCGCCTGCGTCGCAACCGCCGCGACGCGTGGTCGCGTGCACTGGTGGCCGAAGCGCGCCTGTCGCCCGCCGACCTGATCTGTCCGATGTTCGTGGCCGAGGGGAAAGCCAAGCGCACGCCGATCGCCTCGATGCCCGGCATCGCGCGGCTGTCGGTCGACGAGGTCGTGAAGGATGCGCGCCGTGCCGCGAAGCTCGGCATTCCCGCCGTGGCGCTGTTCCCCTACACGCCGGCCGAGCGGAAATCCGAAGACGGCGAGGAAGCGCTCAACCCCGACAATCTCGTCTGCCGTGCCGTGCGCGCGATCAAGAAGGCGGTCCCCGATCTCGGCGTCGTGTGCGACGTCGCCCTCGATCCCTACACCACGCACGGGCAGGACGGGCTCGTGCGCGACGGCTATGTCGTCAACGACGAGAGCCTCGAGGTGCTGGTCAAGCAGGCGCTGGTGCAGGCGCAGGCGGGCTGCGACGTGATCGCGCCCTCCGAGATGATGGACGGGCGCATCGGCGCCATCCGCGACGCGCTGGATGCCGACGGCTTCGAGCATGTGCGGCTGATGAGCTACGCGGCGAAATACGCGTCGGCCTATTACGGACCGTTCCGCGACGCGGTCGGCTCGGGCAAGTCGCTCGGCAAGGGCGACAAGCGCACCTACCAGATGGACCCGGCGAACAGCGACGAGGCGCTGCGCGAGGTCGCGTTCGATCTGGATGAAGGTGCCGACATGGTGATGGTGAAGCCGGGGCTGCCCTATCTCGACATCGTCCGGCGCGTGAAGGAGACCTTCAAGGTGCCGACCTTCGCCTACCAGGTGTCGGGCGAGTACGCGATGCTGCAGGGTGCGATCGAGCGCGGCTGGATCGACCGCAAGGTCGTGCTGGAAACCTTGCTGGCGTTCCGGCGCGCGGGTGCCGACGGCATCCTCACCTACTTCGCGCTCGAAGCGGCCGAGGCGCTGCGCAAGTGAGTTGACGGGTTGTTGACGGATGTTGACCGTCAACATGCCAAGCCCTTGATCTCGTTCGATTCCGGTGTTGACGTTGACCGGAATTTCGCTTCGTCAACTAAACTTTGCGGCGGCACTTCTTATCTCCATTCACGATGTCAAACAGCACACGGCCGGATCATCTCGACCGATGACAGGACTATAGGCTGTGAAAGGATTAAATACAACTATAAATACATTGGTAGGCTGCGACGCACACACCCCTCACCCTAGCCCTCTCCCGCAAGGGGAGAGGGAATCACACCGTTGGTATGGATGCACAGTGCGTGTGTCGCCAAGACTGGAGTCCCCTCTCCCCTTGCGGGAGAGGGTTAGGGTGAGGGGTACTTCAACCCCAAGGCCCCGTGCGGTTGCGCCCCGCGAACAGCTTCACGTCGCGGCGCTTGAAGACGGGCAGCAGCACGAGCCCGGCGGCGAAGCCGCCGATATGCGCCCACCACGCCACGCCGCCGGCGTCCGCGTCGGCGAGCAGGCCGTTGGCGAGCTGCACGACGATCCAGAAGCCGAGCACGAAATAGGCCGGCAGCCACGCGAGGCGGAAGAACGCGAAGCTGTAGACGGATGCGTGCGGGTGCAGCAGCAGATAGGCCGCGAGCACGCCCGACACGGCACCCGACGCGCCGATCATGGGGATCTGCGATTCGAAATCGACGAGCGCCTGCGACAGGGCCGCCGCAAAGCCGCAGGCGAGATAGAACAGCGCGAAGCGCACGCGCCCCATCGAATCCTCGACGTTGTTCCCGAACGTCCACAGATAGAGCATGTTGCCGGCCATGTGCATCAGGCTGCCATGCAGGAACATGGAACTGACGACCGTCATCCATGGATCGAGCGTCGGGATCTCTTCCGACAGTTCGGCCGTTCCGCCGAGCACGGCCGGGATCATCCCGTAGCCGAGCACGAAGGCCTCGCCCGCGCGTTCGTCGAGGCTGGCCTGGAAGAGGAAGATCGCGGCGTTGATCGCCACACAGATCGCCGTCAGCACCGCGAAGCGCCGCGTCGGATTGTCGTCGTGCAGCGGAACGAGAAGCAAGCGCGGTCTATTCGAGGATGAAACGCATGACGGTGCCGATCTGGTCGGGCGCCATCAGGGCCGGAGCGTGGCCGCAGCCGGCGATCTCGACCGCGTCGCAGTTCGGCTTCTTGGCCATGCGCAGAAGCGTTTCGCGCAGCAGCAGGTCGGAATCGGCCCCGCGCAACGCGAGGACGGGAACGCGCAGTTGGTCCCAGAAGGCCCAGAGTGCCAGATCGTCGGCCGGCCGGTCCTGGAACGGCTTGCCGATCGCCGGGTCGTAGCGCAGGCGCAGGTTCCCGTCGCCGGATTCCTCCGCGCTGTGGAAGGCGAGATGCATCCATTCGGCGTCGGTGAGCTGGCCGAAGGGTGCATGCACCTTGCGCAGATAGGCTTCGACCGCGCCGAAATCCTCGAAGCGCGGATCCCGGCCGACATAGTTGCCCAGCCGCTGCAACGCGGCAGCCGGAATGAACGGGCCGACGTCGTTGAGCACGAGCCGGCGGATGAAATGGCCGCGCTGGGCCGCAAGCAGCATGCCGATCAGCCCGCCCATCGACGTGCCGATCCAGTCGACCTTCTCGACATTCAGGCGCGCATAGAGGGCCGACACCGTCTGCATGTAGATCGGATAGGCGTAGTCGTCGGGCTTGGGCAGCCAGTCGGAAGCGCCGCGCCCCGGCATGTCCGGGCAGACGACCCGGCAGTCGGCCTCGCCCAGTGCGCGCGCGAGCGCGTCGAAATCGCGGCCGTTGCGCGTCAGCCCGTGCACGCAGAACACGGTGCGGGTGGCGTCTTCCGGGCCCCATTCGGTCCAGGCGAGGCGGAAGAAACCGGCGGGCCCGAGCACGGGCATCGAGTTGGCGCGAGGCGTCATCGGCGACCGTTCTACCGCGCCGGGGCGGCTATGGACAACCATGCGCTCGCCCCCGTACAAACGCGCGCGAGAAACCCCCGCCGGACACGTCGATTCCCCATGCCCGCGCTTTCGGCCCGCGCCCAAGGCTACCTCTACGCGCTGGCGGCACCCGTGTGCTGGTCCGCCGGCGGCGTCGTCATGCGCACGGTCGAGGCCGGCGCGTGGGAGATCGTGTTCTGGCGCGCACTCGGCCACGCCCTGATCTTCCCGTTCGTGCTGGTCTTCGCGATGCGGCTCGACCCGCTGCGCGGCTTTCGCGAAATGCCGGGCATCGCGATCGCGTCGGCGCTGCTGGTCGCGAGCACGTTCGTGCTGCACGTCGTCGCCATGACCGGGACGACGATCGCCAACGCGCTGCTGCTGCAGTCCGTCTCGCCGCTGATCGTCGCGATCTTCGCGCGCGTCTTCCTCAAGGAAGCCGTTTCGGCGGCGAGCTGGATCGCAATCGCGGTCGCCTTCGCCGGGCTCACGATGGTGATGGGCGCCTCGTTCGACGACGGCGCCCTCGTCGGCAAGCTTGCCGCACTCGCCGTGGCGCTGATCTCGGCGGTCAACGTCACGCTGATCCGCCGGACCCGCACGCTCGACCTGCGGCCCGCGACCATCCTGGCGGCGTGCCTCGCCTGCGCGGTCGGGCTCGCCCTCGGCAATCCGTCCGGCACCTCGTTCGCCGACGCGGCGGCACTGATCGGGCTCGGCTTCCTGCAGATGACGGTCGGGCTGATGTTCTTCTATTCGGCGCTCAAGCGCCTCGACCCGGTGTCGGTCACGCTGATAGCACTCATCGAACCGGTCCTCGGCCCGATCTGGACATGGCTTGCGGTCGGCGAGGAACCCTCGCGCGGAACCCTGATCGGCGGTGCGGTGCTGCTGGGGGCACTCGCCTTCAACACGCTGGCGACGATGCGCGCGCGGAGTGCGGCATGAGCGCCACCTCCGCCCGCGGCGTGGCGATCATGGTGGCCGCGTCGGTCGCGTGGAGCACGAGCGGCCTGTTCGTGCGCGCACTCGACGGCACCAGCCCGTGGGCGATGGTGTTCTGGCGCTCGATCGGCATGATCGCGTTCCTTGGCGCCTACATGCTGTGGCGCTACCGGCGCGACGCCTACGCCAAGGTCGCGGCACTCGGCGCCGGCGGCTTCGCGGCGGCTGCCCTGCTCGCCTCGACGTTCTTCTTCTTCCTCTACGCGGTCAGCGTCACGACCGTGGCGACAGCACTTTTCCTGATGAGCACGTCGCCCTTCTGGGCGGCCGTCGTCGCGCGCATCGTGCTGGGCGAACCGCTCGCCGCGCGCACGCTGGCGGCCATCGCGGCCTGCATCGTCGGCGTGACGATCATGGTCGGCGACGCGCTGGAGTTCGGCTCGATCCTCGGGCCCCTCTCCGCGCTGTGCGTGTCGATCGCCTTCGCCTTCCAGATCACGGTCATCCGCAAGGCGGGCGGCAAGACCGACATGGTGCCGAGCGTACTGGTCGCCGGCCTGCTTTCCGCAGCACTGGCCCTGCCGCTGAGCTGGAACGTGCAGACCGGCCTGCACGACATCCTCGTCCTGATGGCGATGGGCGTGATCCAGCTCGGCTGCGGCTGCCTGCTGATGACCATCGCCGCGCGCCATCTTTCGGCCGCCGATGTCGGCCTGATCGCACTGCTCGAAACCACGCTCGGCCCGCTGTGGGTGTGGATATTCTTCGCCGAGCGTCCGAGCGACGCCACGCTGCTGGGCGGGGCGATCATCCTGGGCGCCCTCGTGGCGAACGAGGTCGTTGGCCTGCGGCGGCGCGTCGGCTAAGACTGTCTGCCGAATTTCCGCCAGGAGAACGCCCGCCTATGCCGTCCGTAACGCCCGAAATGCCGCGCGGCCCGCTTGCCGGCATCGTCGTCCTCGACCTGTCGCGCATCCTTGCCGGCCCCTACTGCACGCTGCTGCTCGCCGAGCTGGGGGCCCGCATCATCAAGGTCGAGGATCCGCGCGGCGGCGACGATTCCAGGCAGTACGGCCCGTTCATCGACGGCGAGTCCGTCTATTTCGCGGCCGTCAACCGCGGCAAGGAAAGCATCGGCCTCGACCTGAAGAAGCCGGAGGACCGCGCGGTCTTCGAACAGCTTCTGGCGAAGTGCGACGTCGTGATCGAGAATTTCCGCCCGGGCACGATGGACAAGCTCGGCTATGGCTGGGAATCGCTGCACGCGAAATATCCGCGCCTGATCTATTGCGCCGCGTCGGGCTTCGGCCATTCCGGCCCGTTCAAGTATGCACCTGCCTACGACATGGTCGTGCAGGGGCTCGGCGGCATCATGAGCGTGACCGGCCACGAGGGCGCGCCCGTCGCGCGCATCGGCGTGTCGATCGGCGACCTGGGCGCCGGCCTCTACGCGACCATCGGCATCCAGTCCGCGCTGTTCCACCGCGAGCGCACCGGCGAGGCGACGTTCGTGGATATCGGCATGCTCGACTGCCAGCTCTCGCTGATGGAAAACCCCGCCGCGCGCTATCTCGCCACCGGCAAGGTGCCGGGCCCGATGGGCGGGCGGCACGCCTCGATCACGCCCTTCGGCATCTTCCCGACCGGCGACAGGCAGATCATCATCGCGGCCGGCAACGACTCCCTGTTCAGGAAGCTGTGCGCTGTGCTGCAGGCGCCCGCGATGGCCGAGGACAAGCGCTTCGCGACCAACGGTTCGCGCACCGAGCACGTGCTGGCCCTCGAAGGCGAGATCGCCGACATCCTGAAGAAGGACAGTGCGGCGAACTGGCTCGCCAAGCTCGACGAAGCCGGCATCCCGGCTGGCCCGATCAACGACGTGAAGGGTGCCCTCGAACATCCGCAGACCGTCGCGCGCAAGATGGTCGTCGAGACGACGACGCCGAAGGGCCGGAAGCTCAAGGTGATCGGCAATCCGATCAAGATTTCCGGCTTCGCCGATCCGCCGACGCGCGCACCCGCCCCGGCGCTGGGCCAGCACCGTGATGCCATCATCGCCGAACTTGCGAAGGAAACGAAATGACCGGTCCCGTTCTCGATCCAAGCGCGCTCGCCAAGCGCCTTGAAGGCAAGCAACTGATCGACGGGAATCTCGTCGCGTCGAAATCCGGCGAGACGTTTCCCGTCAATTCGCCGGCGACCGGCGCGCTTGTTGCCAACGCCGCCGCCGGCAACGCCGCCGATGTCGATGCGGCGGTGAAATCCGCGGCGGCAGCGCAGGTCGCGTGGGCGAAGACGCCGGCCCGCCAGCGCGGCAAGCTGATCGCCGATTGCGGCCGCCTGCTCGACGCGCACAAGGAAGAGCTTTCGCGTCTCGTGGCGCTGGAAACCGGCAAGGCGCTGCGCACCGAATCCCGCGTCGAGGCGGGCGTGCTCGCCGACGCGTTCAATTTCTACGGCGGCCTCGGCAGCGAGCTGAAGGGCGAGACCGTGCCCTTCAATCCCGACATGCTGACGATGACTCTGCGCGAACCCATCGGCGTGGTCGGCGCGATCATCCCGTGGAACGTGCCGATGATGCTGATGGCGCTGAAGATCGCACCCGCCCTCGTCGCCGGCAACACGGTGGTGGTGAAGAGTGCGGAGGAAGCGCCCTTCGCCGTCCTGCGCATCTGCGAACTGATGGCGACGATCCTGCCGCCGGGCACATTCAACATGCTGTCGGGCATGGGGCCGGAATGCGGCGGGCCGCTCGTGGCGCACCCGAAGGTCGGCAAGATCACGTTCACCGGCTCGGTCGAGACCGGCAAGATCATCTACCGCGCCGCGGCCGACAAGCTGATCCCGGTCACGCTGGAACTGGGCGGCAAGAGCCCGATGATCGTCATGGACGACGCCGATCTCGACCGTGCGGTCGCGGGCGCCATCGCCGGCATGCGCTTCACGCGCCAGGGCCAGAGTTGTACTGCCGCCAGCCGCATGTACGTGCAGTCGAAGATCCACGACCGCTTCGTGACGGCGCTGAAGGCCAAGGTCGACGCGATGAAGATGGGCGATCCGCTCGACGAGACGACCGACATCGGCACGATCGTGTCGCAACAGCAGTTCGACAAGGTCAAATCCTATATCGCGGTCGGCAAGAAGGAAGGCGGTACTGCGCACGAATGCTCGGCGATGCCGGCCGACAAGTCGCTCGCCAAGGGCCTGTTCGTGCGCCCGGTGATCTTCACCGGCCTGCCGAAGGACAGCCGCGTCGTGCGCGAGGAAATCTTCGGGCCGGTGACGGCCGTCATCAAGTTCGAGACGTTCGACGAGGCGATCGCGGCCGCCAACGACAGCGAATACGGTCTCGCCGCGACGATCTGGACGAAGGACCTGAAGACGGCGCTCGACGGTGCGCGCCGCCTGCAGGCCGGCTTCGTGCAGGTGAACCAGAACCTCGTCGTGCAGCCGGGGCTTTCCTACGGTGGCGTGAAGACATCCGGCCTCGGCAAGGAGGCCACGCTCGAGGCGATGCTCGAGCACTTCACGACCAAGAAGACCGTCATCGTCAGCATGGCCTGAGCGATGCGGGCCCTGCGCTGGATCGGCGGGATACTGGCGGGCCTCGTCCTGCTCGGCACCGTCGTCGCCGGCCTCGGGCTTCTCTATCTGCGCACCGGCCTGCCGCAGACCGAAGGCACGCTACGCGTCGCCGGACTCGAAGGCCCGGTCGAGATCGTGCGCGACGGCTTCGGCATCCCGCATGTCTGGGCATCGGCCGAGCGCGATTTGTGGTTCGCGCTGGGCTTCCTGCACGCGCAGGACCGGCTCGTGCAGCTCGAATTCACGCGGCTGATCGGCCAGGGCCGGCTCGCCGAGGCGGTCGGGCCGCGTGCGTTGCCGCTCGACCGGTTCAACCGCGTGCTCGGCCTGCCGCAGGAGGCGCGCCGCGCCTATGCCATCGCCGACGCCGACACGCGCGCGCAGGCCGACGCCTATGCCGCGGGTGCCAACGCCAGCCTCGCCGCGCGCGGCGGCGCATGGCCGGTCGAGTTCCTGTGGCTCGGCCACCGCCCGGAGCGCTGGGAAGGCTGGCACACGCTGCTGTGGGGCCAGATGATGGGCCTCACGCTCAATGCCGGCTGGCGCGACGCGCTGCTGCGCGCGCGCCTCGGCGACCGGCTCACGCCCGAGCTGTTCGATTCACTCTGGCCGCGCGACGACGGCAGTGCGGCCGCCATCGCCTTCGATCCCGCCGACCGCACGACGGCGAAGCTTGCCGGCGCGGTGCTCGACGCGTTGCCCGCCCCGCTCGGTCCGCCGACCGCGTCGAACGAATGGGTCGTCGCGGGCAGCCGCACGGCCAGCGGCAAGCCGATCCTCGCCAACGATCCGCATCTCAATCTCGGCGCACCCGGAATCTGGTACCTGGTGCGCCTCGAAGCGGCAGGTGCGGTCTATGCCGGTGCGACGGCGCCCGGCGCGCCCGCACTCGTGCTGGGGCGCAACGCGAACATCGCATGGGGCTTCACGACGACGAACGCCGACGCGGCCGACCTGTTCCTCGAACGCGTCGATCCGGCCGACGCGTCGCGCTATCTCGTTCCCGGCGGATCGCGCGCCTTCGAGACGCGCGAGGAAATCATCCAGATCAATGGCCAGCGGCCCGAGACCATTGTCGTGCGCCGCACGCGCCACGGGGCCGTGATCTCCGACATCGACCCTGTCGCGCGCGCCACGGCCGGCGACGGCCACGCGATGGCGCTCGCCCTGCCCTTCATGTTCGCGCCCGACCGCACGGCGCAGGCACTGATGCGCCTCAACCGCGCGAAGGACGCGCGCGAAGCCGTCGCCGCGACGCGCGACTGGCTGGGGCCGGTCCAGAACATGGTCTATGCCGACACGGCCGGCACGATCGGCCTGCGCACGGTGGGTGCGGTGCCGATGCGCGCGACGGCGCCGTCGCCCGTGCCCTATCGCGGCTGGATGCGCGAGGTCGGCTGGACCGGCTTCGTGCCGTTCGACGAAATGCCGTCACGCGAGAACCCGCCGGCTGGCTTCGTGTCGAACGCCAACGACCGCGTGGTCGCGACCAACTGGCCGCACCATCTGGGCTTCTCGTTCGATCCCACCTACCGGCAGCGGCGCATCGTCGAGATGCTCGGCTCGCGCACCGGGCAGGATTCCGCGTTCCACGAGGCGATGCTGGCCGACGCGCACTCGCTGTTCGCGCGCGAGGCGATCGCCGCGGCGGCTTCGCTCGCCCCGGTTGAGCTTCGCGTGCGTGCAGCACTCGACCGGCTGCGCGCGTGGGACGGGCGCATGGACCGGACGCGCGGCGAACCGCTGATCTTCGCCGCGTGGATGCGCGAGCTCACGCGCCGCACGCTCGCGATCGCGGCCGGCGATCTGTCCGAAGCCCTGCTGCGCGAACGGCCGCGCCTGGTGCTGGACGTGCTGAATGGCCGCTCGAAATGGTGCGGCGACGGCGGCGAGACGGCGTGTGCGCGCGCCGCAGAAGCCGCACTTGCCGACGCGCTCGACTGGATCGCGGCGCGCCACGGGCGCGACGCGGCAAGCTGGAAATGGGGATCGGAGCATCGCGCCCCGTTCGACAACCCGATCTTCGCGCGCCTGCCGCTGGTCGGTCCCTTGCTGGGCATCGGCGCGCCGACGCATGGCGACTACTACACGGTCAATCGCGGCGGCGGGCGCATGTCGGACGCGGCACAGCCCTTCGCGCATGTGCATGGGGCGGGCTACCGCGCGGTCTACGATCTTGCCGATCTCGACGCGTCGCTTTTCATCGTGGCACCCGGCCAGTCGGGCGACATCCTGTCGGCGCACTGGCGCGATCTGGCCGGCCTGTGGGCCGACGGCCAGCATGTGCGGCTCGCCCGCTCGCGCGTCGAACTGGGCGAGGATTCGCGGCGCCTGCGCCTGCTGCCGCCATAGAATTTCCAGTGTTTTCAGTTCGTTGCGCGACAATTAACCGGTCATCAACGAACTTCGGATAGTTTTTAATCGAATTTTAGCGGGTCGCCCCGCCGTTGTTCTTGCATCGCACCAAGCGCATATTCCCTGCGCGCGGGCGATCCGGGAATCGGCTGCGGGCGACACAGGTGCGGAAAGTCGAATGGCCGACGAGAGCAATCATCCAGTCATCATCGTCAAGCGCGGCAAGAAGGGCCACGACGGCGCGCATGGCGGCGGCTGGAAGGTGGCCTATGCCGACTTCGTGACCGCGATGATGGCGTTCTTCCTGCTGCTCTGGCTGCTCAACGCGACCGACCAGGAAAAGCGCCAGGGCATCGCGCAGTACTTCACTGCCTTCGATGCCGTGTCGCGCTCGACGTCCGGTGCCGGCGGCGTGCTCGGCGGCGTCACGCTCGGCCCGGGCGATCTTCCCAACATGACCGGCGGCATCGTCGTCGGCGTTCCGCTCGCCCCGACCGGCGAGGAACGCGACACCGAAGGCCCCGACTTCGCCGAGAAGCAGGGCCAGGCGGCCGCCAGCGAGGACAGCGAGAACCCGCAGCCCAACGCGCGCGGCGCATCGGGCATCGGCCCGGGCCCGTCGGGGCGCGAGACGGCCGGCGACCGCCGCCCGGGCAACCGGCCCGAGGGCGCGCTGTTCAGCGGCAGCCGCCCCGAAGGAGAGCAGGAAGCCAACGGCGTCGTCGTGCGCCAGAACAACGCGTTCCAGCAGCAGATGGTCGCCGAGATGGGCAAGCGCGAGGAGCAGAGCTTCCAGCGCGCCGAAGCCGACATCCGCCAGGCCATCCAGGACGTGCCGGAACTGAAGCCGCTTGCGCAGAACCTGCTTGTCGACCGCACGCCCGAGGGCCTGCGCATCCAGCTCGTCGACCAGGAACGCTATTCGATGTTCGCCTCGGGCTCGCCCGCACCGGCCGAAGCCACGCGCCGCCTGCTGGCGACGGTCGCGAAGATCGTGCAGAACCTGCCCAACTCCGTCGCCATCGCCGGCCACACCGACGCGGTCCCCTTCCCGCGCGGCGCCCAGTACACGAACTGGGAACTGTCGAGCGACCGCGCCAACGCCGCGCGCCGCGCGATGATCGAGGCGGGCCTGCCGCAGGCGCGCATCGCGCGCGTCGTCGGCCGCGCGGATACCGAGCCGCTGATCGCCGACAATCCCAGCGATCCGCGCAACCGGCGCATCTCGATCATCCTGCTGCGCGACATCCCGCCCGCGACCTGACGCGCGTGCCGGACCGCCTGCCCGCCGAGACGACCCGCCGGGCATTGCTGCTCGCCGCCGGTGCCGCGCTCGCCGGCTGTGCCGCCCCCGCCCCGATCGCTTCGCGGACGACCGGCCCCTATCCCTTCACGCTCGGCGTGGCATCCGGCGATCCGTGGCCGGACGGGTTCGTGCTGTGGACGCGGCTGATCCCCGACCGGCGCGCCGAGAATGGTGGCATGGCGGCCGCACCGGTCGATGTCGTGTGGGAAATCTCGCGCGATCCATCCTTCGCGACGGTCGAGCGCACCGGTACGGCACGCGCCGACTGGGCGTCCGCGCACAGCGTGCATGTCGAGCTTGGCGGCCTCGCCCCCGCGCGCGACTACTGGTACCGCTTCCGCGCGAACGGCCACGCGAGCCCGACGGGACGCGCGCGCACCGCACCCGCACCCGGCACGCTGCCCGCACGCCTGAATTTCGTGGCGTGCGGCTGCAACAATTTCGAGCACGGTTTCTTCACGGCCTACCGCCACATCGCGCACGAAGCGCCCGATTTCGCGTTCCACTCCGGCGACTATATCTACGAATACGGCCCCTATCGCGGCCCGCTGCCACGCGTGCGCCAGCACGAAGGCGCGATGTGCCGCACGCTCGACGACTATCGGCGGCGCTACGCGCTGTACAAGTCAGACCCCGACCTGCAGGCCGCGCACGCGGCCACGCCCTTCGTGATGTCGTTCGACGATCACGAGGTCGCCGACAACTGGTCGCAGAGTTTCAGCCGGTCGAGCGGTACCGAGGCCGCCTTCCTCGCGCGTCGCAACGCGGCCCTGCAGGCCTGGTACGAGCACCTGCCGCTGCGCGCCGCACAGCGGCCGACGGCGGCGGGCACGACGATGCATCGCGCCCTCGCCTTCGGCGATCTTGCCGCCTTCGACGTGCTCGACACGCGCCAGTACCGCACGCGCCAGCCCTGCGGCGACAGCGTGCAGCCGGCCTGCCCCGAAATGGACGCGGCCGCGGCACAGATGCTGGGACCGGCGCAGGAAGCGTGGCTGTACGGGCAGCTCGCGAATTCGCGCGCGCGCTGGAACTTCCTGGCCCAGCAGGTGGCCATGATGCGCATCGATCTCGGCCGGCGGAATTTCAACATGGACGGATGGGCCGGCTACACCGCCGCACGCGGGCGACTGCACGCTTTCCTCGAACGGCGAAAGCCGGCCAACCCGGTCGTCCTGACGGGCGACTGGCATCGCAACTGGATCGGTCACCTGAAATCCGACTACGACAACCCCGGCTCGGCAACGCTGGCGCCGGAGTTCGCCGCGACATCGATCAGCTCGGACGGCGACCCGGAGGACGATACGGCCCGGCGCGCGCGCGTCCTTCCGATCAACCCGCACCTGCGCCACTACAGCGACCGGCGCGGCTACATGGCGTTCGATCTGACGCCGGCCCGCCTCGACGTGCGCCTGCGCAGCGTGGCCAGCGTCATGCGGCCGGATGCACCGGTCGAGACGTCGGCAAGCTATTCGGTGGTCGCCGGCGATCCGCGCGTCCACGACGCCTGACGTCGGCTATTCCACCATCGCCTGCTTGAGCCTGGGCATCGTGCTCTTGAGGGCGAGCAGTACCTGCGGATCGAACATCGCCGGCGTCATGCGCTCATCGCCGATCGTCATGCTGGCGAGCACCGCGTCGTGCGACATGGCCGGCTTGTACGAGCGTCGTTCCCACATCGCGGCATAGACGTCGCCGACGGTCGCGATGCGCGCGGGCAGGCTGATCTGCGCACCGGCGAGTTTCTCGGGATAGCCGGTCCCGTCGAAGCGTTCATGGTGGTGCAGTGCCACGTCCTCGACGAAGGCGAGCATCGGCGTCTCGCCGAGCTGGCGCAGGCGCTGGCTGCCGTAGATCGAATGGAGCTCGACGAGCTTGCGCTCTTCCGGCGTCAGGCGGCGCGGTGCGTAGAGAATCTCGGGCGGGACATCGAGCTTGCCGATATCGTGGAACAGGGAGGCGAGCTGGACCTTCAGTATGTCGGCTTCGTCGAACCCGACCTCGCGCGCGAGCAGCGATGCGACCGTGCTGACATGGATCGAATGGGTGTGGAGCGCCGGATCGCGATCGGCCTGCTCGCTCCAGAGCTTGGCGACCCAGCCCTCATCCGGCGCTGACGGCGGCTCGTGACTTCGGGCCATGTCGTTCCCCCGTGCTGTCCGCGGAACCGCTTCGGGAATTGAACAATTTTTCGTGAACTTCAACCGATCCGGGCAAGGTGACCATGCGGTGGGGCCTGCGTCAAGGCAGCGAGAGGCGCTTGCGGGGTGCGCGAAGCTCCCATACGCTTGTCGGCATACCAGCGGAGGCGACGTGAACGAGGTCGCGCAACTGCCCGTCATCGATGTACCGCCTGCGGACGACCGCACGGCCTATGCCGGGTTGCGCCGGCGCCGGGTCTTCGGCTGGATGCTCGATGTCGCGATCTGTGGCCTGATCGCGTGGGCCGCCGCCATCCCGGCGACCTTCATCGGCCTGCTCAGTTTCGGCGTGCTGTGGGCGCCGGCCTGGTTCCTGGTGGCGCTGATCCCGCTCCTCTACAACGCGTTCCTGATTTCCGGCGCCAAGCGCTCGACGCTGGGCCAGCGCCTTGCCGGCGTGCGTGTCGAAACACCCGACGGCAGGCAGGCCGGGTTCCTGCAGGCCGGCGTGCATTTCGTCCTGTTCTATCTCGGCCTCGCCTTCACCGGCGGCCTGATCGTGCTCTGGAGCTTCTTCAACCCGCGCAAGTCTCTGGTCCACGACATCCTCGCCGGTCTCGAAGCGCGGCGCGCAGGCGGTGGCGCATGACCGCACAGGGCAGCAGCACCGCGCGCTTCTACTATTCGATGCCTTCGCCGTGCCCCTATATCGAAGGGCGCATGGAGCGACGCATCTTCGTCGACCTGACCGGACCGCAGGCCGTGCTTTCCTACGATCTGCTCTCCGAGGCGGGATTCCGCCGCTCGCTCGGCTTCGCCTATCGCCCGGCCTGCCCGGGCTGCAACGCGTGCGTGGCCGTGCGCATCCCGGTCGCGCAGTTCGACATGACGCGCCAGTGGCGCCGCGTGCTCGCGCGCAACGCCGACCTCGCCGGCGAGTTCCGCCCCGCGGTCGCGACGGCCGAGCAGTACGCACTGTTCTCGCGCTACCAGGTCGGCCGCCATCGCGACGGCGAGATGGCGCGCATGGATTTCGAGGACTACCGGACGATGATCGAGGTCGGGGCGATCGCCTCGAACGTGCTCGAGATCCGCGACCGGCACGGCAACCTGATGGGGGCCTGCCTGATCGACCGGATGGGGCGCGGCTACTCGGCCGTCTATTCGTTCTACGAACCCGAGACGCCGACCCGGTCGCTCGGCAGCTACCTGATCCTGTGGCTGGTCGAGGAAGCGCGGCGCGCGGGCCTCGAGCATGTCTATCTGGGCTACTGGATCCACCAGAGCGAGAAGATGGCCTACAAGGTGCGCTTCCAGCCGCTCGAGGCGCTGACCCGCGAAGGCTGGCATCCGATCGACCAGAACGGGGTCGCGCGACGCGCATGGCCGGCCGGCCGCGGCAGCCGCAGGTCTCCCGCAACCGACTGATATATTTCTCCGTTTGCCCATTTTCTGGGCCGCCCGCCCGGCATTCCATTGTGGCGGGCCCCGATGGGCCATGTTACTTTCGGCCATTCGCGTGGGTTGTGTTCGCTGCCGTTTTCATGCGGCGAAGGCGGGTCGTGCGTGAATCAAGCAATGTGCTTCTGACGAGAACAGAAAACAGGGAGACAGGGAATGAAGCGTCGCAATTTCATCACTACGGCCGGTCTCGGTCTGGCGGCCGCCCCGCTCGCCGCTCCGGCGATCGCGCAGGGCGTCATCCGCTGGCGCATGGCCTCCAGCTTTCCGAAGTCGCTCGACACGATCTTCGGTGCCGGCGAGGTGCTGGCCAAGAGCGTGGCCGCTGCATCGGGCGGCAAGTTCGAGATCCGCGTCTTCGCGGCCGGCGAGATCGTTCCCGGCCTGCAGGTGCTGGACGCCGTCCAGGCCGGCACGGTCGAGTGCGGCCACACGGCCAACTACTACTATATCGGCAAGGACGCGACCTTCGCGTTCGACACGGCCGTTCCGTTCGGCCTGAACTCGCGCCAGCAGACGGCGTGGATGGTCGCCGGCGGCGGCCGCGAGTTGATGGCCGAACTGTTCAAGGCCTACAACGTCGTCGCGCATCCGGCCGGCAACACGGGCTGCCAGATGGGCGGCTGGTTCCGCAAGGAGATCAAGGAGCCGGGCGACTTCTCCGGCGTCAAGATGCGCATCGGCGGCTTTGCCGGCCAGGTGCTCTCCAAGCTCGGCATGGTGCCCCAGCAGCTCGCTGCCCCGGACATCTATCCGGCGCTCGAAAAGGGCACGATCGACGCGGCCGAATGGGTCGGTCCGTACGACGACGAGAAGCTCGGCTTCAACAAGGTCGCGCCGTTCTACTACTACCCGGGTTGGTGGGAAGGTGGCCCGCAGCTCTCGGCCATCGTCAACGACAAGGCGTGGGATTCGCTGTCGGCCGACAACAAGGCGATCTTCCAGGCCGCTTCGTACGAGGCGCACACGGTCATGCAGGCCCGCTACGACGCGCTCAACCCGGCGGCCCTGCGCCGTCTGGTGGCGAACGGCACGAAGCTGCGCGCATTCAGCCCGAACGTGCTGAAGGCCTGCCTCGACGCCGCGAACGAGGTCTACGAAGAGACCTCGGCCAAGAACGCGCTGTTCAAGAAGGTGTTCACGTCGTGGCGCTCGTTCCGCAACAACCAGGTCGACTGGTTCAAGGTCGCGGAAGGCCGCTTCGACAACTTCATGAACACCCAGGGTACGGTGGTGAAGAAGTCCTGATCGCCGCCAGCCTCGCCTAAAAGCGAACGCCCGCCCGGGAAACCGGGCGGGCGTTTTCTTTTCCGGGCCGCGGCGCCGGGATCAGTTCTCTTCCTTCTCCTCGGCCTCTTCCGCCGCCGGCGCGTCCGATGTCTCGTCGCCTTCGACGGGCGACTGGTTTTCCATCGCCGGATCGCCTTCGAGGATGATCTCGATGCTGTTGGGATCGACCCCCGTCCCGCGGTCGAGCATCATCGTCACGATCTCGGGGAAGGCGATTACGATCGCCACCATGATGCACTGGATGACCACGAAGGGCACCGCGCCCCAGTAGATCTGCATCGTCGTGATCGGTTCCATCAGCTTCTTCGTGACGGTGTCGATATACGCCTTCGCCGGCGCCACCGAGCGCAGGTAGAAGAGCGCGAAGCCGAAGGGCGGATGCATGAACGACGTCTGCATGTTGACGCCGAGCAGGACGCCGAACCAGATCAGGTCGATGCCCAGCTTCTCCGCCGCCGGCCCGAGCAGCGGCACGACGATGAACGCCAGCTCGAAGAAGTCGAGGAAGAAGGCGAGCAGGAACACCATGATGTTGACGACGATCAGGAAGCCCGTCTGCCCGCCGGGCAGCCCGATCAGCAGGTGTTCGACCCACAGGTCGCCGTTGACCGCGCGGAACGTCAGGCCGAACACGCTGGATCCGACCAGGATGAACAGCACGAAGGACGACAGCTTGGCGGTCGAATCCATCGCCTGGCGCATCAGCGACCAGGAGAGCTTATTCTTGATCAGGGCCAGGATGATGGCGCCCGTCGCACCCATGGCGCCGCCCTCGGTCGGCGTCGCGATGCCGAGGAAGATGGTACCGAGCACGAGGAAGATCAGGATCAGCGGCGGCACGAGCGTGATCAGGCAGCGCAGCACGAGCTTCATGCCGCGCAGCGAGCGCGCCTCGAGCGGCAGCGGCGGCGCGCAGCCCGGCACGAGGATCGTCATCAGCAGGACGTAGCCGGCATAGAGGGCGGCGAGGATCAGGCCCGGGATGAACGCGCCGGCATACATGTCGCCGACCGAGCGGCCGAGCTGGTCGGCCATGATGATCAGGACCAGCGACGGCGGAATGATCTGCGCCAGCGTGCCGGATGCCGCGATCACGCCCGACGCGAGGCGCCGGTCGTAGCCGTAGCGCAGCATGATTGGCAGCGAGATCAGGCCCATCGCGATGACCGAAGCGGCGACGACGCCGGTGGTGGCCGCAAGCAGCGCGCCGACGAACACGACCGCATAGGCGAGGCCGCCCGGCAGCGGCCCGAACAGCTGCCCGATCGTATCGAGCAGGTCTTCGGCCATGCCCGAGCGTTCGAGTATCAGCCCCATGAAGGTGAAGAACGGAATCGCGAGCAGCGTGTCGTTGCGCATGATGCCGAACACGCGTTCGGGCAGCGCCTGGAACAGGATGGGCTGCAGAAGGCCCAGCTCGATGCCGATCAGGCCGAAGACGATGCCGTTGGCGGCGAGCGCGAACGCGACCGGATAGCCGAACAGCAGGAACACGACGAGCGCCGCGAACATGATCGGCGCCATGTTTTCGATGAGGAATACAGACATCAGACGTGCTCCCCGTCCGGATGGCCGCCATGCCCGGATTTCTTCTCGAGCGGATCGGGGCCGTCACCGGTCAGGTACGCCACGCGCTTGATCAGTTCGGAGAACGCCTGGATCACCAGAAGGAAGAAGCCGACCGGCACGAGAAGCCGGGCCGGCCAGCGCACGAGGCCGCCGGCGTCCGACGACTGCTCGTTCGAGATGATGCTGCCGACCGCGAGCGGCCAGGACAGGTACATGATCACGATCGTGAAGGGCAGCAGGAAGAAGATCGTCCCGAAGATGTCGATCCAGATCTGCTTGCGCCGGCTCAGATGCGAGCTGAACACGTCGATGCGGATATGCTCGTTGTGCAGCAGCGTGTACCCGGCGCACAGCAAGAATACCGCGGCGAAGAGGTACCACTGGAGTTCCAGCCAGGAATTCGAACTACGGTGGAAGCCGTAACGGATTGTCGCGTTGATCGAACTGACGAGGACGGCCGCGAGGATAAGCCAGTAGACTGCCTGCCCGACCAAGGTGTTCACCCGGTCGATCAACCGGCTGATCTGCATGAGAAACGGCATACGCTGAATTCCTCCGTCGTCCCTGAGCGCGGCGCCGCGTTCCCGCGGCGGTCTCGCGCGTAGCCATGCGTCCTTGCGATGGCCGCTATGGCAATACTCATGGGGTCTATAGAGTTCAGCCCCCCGGAGTTCAAGAGGATAGTGGTGACCGATTATTCCGGTCGGATGGACATACGCCGGGCCGCCGAAACCAGCGCCACGGCCAGGGCCGCCTTGACGACCGCACCCGCCAGGAACGGCGTCAGGCCGAACGCGACGGCCCTTTCGAAGCCCACGAAGGTCGCCAGCCACGCCACGCCCGGCACGAACAGCAGCACCGTCCCGATCGACATCGCCGCGGCAGTACCTGCCAGCGTGCGGCCCCAGCCGCGCTCGGCCAGATGGCCCAGAAGTGCCGTGACCAGCAGGAAGCCAGCGAGGAAGCCGCCCGTGGTGCCCATCATATAGGCAAGGCCGATGCCCTTTTCCGGCGTGCCCGCGAAGACCGGCAGGCCGATCGCCCCCTGGAACAGGTAGAGGGCGACGGTCGCGGCACCCAGACGCGAGCCGTAGGCGAAGCCGATGAACAGGATCGCGCAGGACTGCATCGTCATCGGCACGGGCCACATCGGCACCTGCGCCTTGGCCGACGCCCACAGCAGCGCCGAACCGACGACCGCGAGGATCGCGGAACGGGCAAGGCTGCGCCCTTCGCTCGGCCAGATCGCGTCGACGAGCGTGAGGTGGCGGACGGAAGCGGTCATGGTGCAAATCTCCGTGAAATGAGGCCTAGGCTTAGCCGCCCGCCGGGCGGCTTGCAAGTCATCCGAAACGGAAGCCCTTGGGCGGCAGCAGGCCGGCCTGGCCGCGCTCGCCGACCCAGTTTTTCGGCGCGTTCTCGCGCTCGTCCGAGCGCGCGAAGCCCGTCGGCCAGCCCTTGGCGATGTCGAAGGTCGACATCTTGTAGAGTGTCGCCCCCTTCGAATAGCGCTGCAGGATGACGCCGCGCCCGCGGTCCATCTCGGGCAGTTCGGCGAGTTTGAACAGCAGCAGCTTCTTGTTCGTCCCCTGGACGGCGAGCGTGTCGCCCTCGACCGGGCACATCGACGCGGCTTCCGCCCCCTCGCCCACGTTCAGCACCTGCTTGCCCTGCCTTGTCTGCGCCACGCAGGAATCTTCCGGCACCACGAAGCCGCGCCCGTCGCTCGACGCGACGACGAGCTTGCGGCCCGCCACGTGGATGAACACGTGCACGACGTCGACGTCGTTGGCGAGTTCGAGGATCACCTTCAGCGGCTCGCCGTCGCCGCGCCCGCGCGGCAACTTGTCGCACGGGATCGTGTAGAAGCGCCCGTTGGTGGCCAGCACCATCAGCTTCTCTACCGACTGGGTGCGGATCACGTATTTCTCGCGGTCGCCGTCCTTGTAGCGGACCTCGCGCGCGGCCGTCTCGTCGAGATGGCCCTTGAAGGCGCGCACCCAGCCCTTGTCGGAGCACACGACCGTCAGGTCCTCGCGCTCGATCAGCGCGTCGACGGGCACGAGCAGTTCGACCGGCGCGTCCGCCACCTCGGTGCGCCGCTTGCCCAGCGGCGTGCGCGGCCCGAACTTCGCCTTGATCCCCTGCACTTCCTCGGCGATCGCGGCCCAGCGCCTGTCCTCGCTCTTCATCAGCGACTGGAGTTCCTTCTTCTCCTTCGACAGCGCGTCGTTCTCCTTGCGGATCTCGATTTCCTCGAGCTTGCGCAACGAACGCAGGCGCATGTTCAGGATCGCCTCGGCCTGGACCTCGGTCAGCCCCCACTTCTTCATCATCAGGGGCTTGGGCTCGTCCTCGTTGCGGATGAGCTTGATGACCGCGTCGATGTTCAGATACGCGACGAGCAGGGCCGCGAGGATCTCGAGCCGCCGGTCGATCTGGCCGAGCCTGTGTTCGGCGCGGCGCTTCAGCACGACGTGGCGGTGGTCGAGGAAGGCCTGCAGCACTTCCTTCAGATCCATCACGCGCGGCGTGTTGTCCGCATCCAGCACGTTCATGTTGAGCGCGAAGCGCGTTTCCAGCTCGGTGTTGCGGAACAGCGATTCCATCAGCACCTTGGCGTCGACCGTCTTCGATTTGGGTTCGAGCACGACGCGCACGTTCTCGTCCGATTCGTCGCGCACGTCGGCAAGCAGCGCCAGCTTCTTGGCCTGCAGCAGTTCGGCGATCTTCTCGATCAGCTTCGACTTCTGCACCTGGTACGGGATCTCGGTGACGACGATCTGCCACATGCCGCGCGGCAGTTCCTCGACCGCCCACTTGGCGCGCACGCGCATCGAGCCGCGGCCGGTCTCGTAGGCCTGCACGAGCGTCTCGCGGCTTTCCACCAGGATGCCGCCCGTCGGGAAGTCCGGCCCCGGCATCAGGTCGACCAGCGTGGAAACGCGCGCATTGGGCGTCTTGATCAGGTGCAGCAGCGCGTTGCAGATCTCGCCGATATTGTGCGGCGGGATGTTCGTCGCCATGCCGACGGCAATGCCCGCCGAACCGTTCGCCAGCAGGTTCGGGAACGCGGCCGGCAGCACGACCGGCTCTTCACCCTCGCCATCGTAGGTCTGGCGGAAATCGACCGCGTTCTCGTCGAGGCCGCGCATCAGTTCGGCGGCGACCTCGGTCAGGCGCGCTTCGGTGTATCGCATCGCGGCGGCGTTATCGCCGTCGATGTTGCCGAAATTTCCCTGCCCGTCGACCAGCGGATAGCGCTGCGCGAAATCCTGCGCGAGGCGCACGAGCGCGTCGTAGACCGACTGGTCGCCGTGCGGATGGTATTTGCCGATCACGTCGCCGACGACGCGCGCGCACTTCTTGAAGCCGGACGCCGGGTCGAGCTTGAGCTGCTGCATGGCCCACAGCAGGCGCCGGTGCACGGGCTTGAGGCCGTCGCGCACGTCGGGCAGCGAGCGGGCCATGATCGTGGAAAGCGCGTAGGCGAGATAGCGCTCGCCCAGCGCGTCCTTGAGGTCGACGGGACGGACGTCGGCGGCAAAGGGGGCAGTCATCGTGTCGGTCTACTCCGGCAAAGGCGGCTTACAGCGATCTCCGCCAGCGCTCATAGAGCCGGACTCGGGCGCCCGGCAAGTCCCGTCCGTTGGGGGCCAGCGCGTAGCGCGTCAGGAAATGTGCCGAGATTTCAAGCCCCTGGACCAGATCCGCCGGCTCGGCCTGCCCCTCGCCGGTCAGGAAATCGGGCAGGGCGAAGAGCTTGGCGGCGAACGGCGCCCCCGCCTCGCCCGACACGGCCCGCCCGGTCTTGGGGCTGACATAGCGCAGGTCCGCCCGGCTGCCGGTCGCCGCACAGCTGTCGAGATCGAGCCCGAAGCCGAGTTCGGCCAGGCACCGGCATTCCCAGCGCACGTAATCGGCGTGCCAGTCCTCGCGCGTCAGCGCCTCGACCAGCCCGAGCGTGGCCATGTAGAGCGGCTCGTGCGCTTCGCGCTCCGGCAGCACGGCATCGAGCAGGCCGGCGGCCGACGACAGCGCATCGAGCTTGTCGGCATCGTCGAGCATCATGGCGCCGACCGCACGCGCCGGTTCGCAGCTGTAGTTGCCAAGATGCTCGGGCAGGCGCGCGCGCCATGTCGCGGTCACGACATTGCCGAGCCCGTAGACCGAAGCCGACTTGCCGTGCCCGCCGCCGCGCGCGAGACCCAGATGGCGGCCGTGCTCGCGCGTGAACAGCGTGACGACCGCCGCATGCTCGCCATGCGCCCGGCGCCCCAACACGATGCCCTCGTCGCGCCATTCCATCCCTTACACATGGGCCGATTCGACCGGCGGGGGAAGTTGCAATCCGGACCCGTGTCGGCTACGTCGGAACGATGCGCAAGGACATCTCGCTGCAGGCCGTCACGATGGGCCTGATCACCGCCTTCGTCGGCTGGGCCAGTTCGTTCACGGTCGTCATCCAGGGTCTCGTCGGCGTGGGCGCCACACAGGCACAGGCCGCCTCCGGCCTGTTCGCCGCCTCGCTCGCGATGGGGGCCGCCGGCGTGTGGACGAGCCTTCGTTCGCGCCAGCCCATCTCGGTCGCGTGGTCCACGCCGGGAGCCGCCCTGCTTGCCACGTCGGGTGCGGTCGAAGGCGGCTTCGCCGGGGCCGTCGGCGCGTTCTTGATCTGCGGCGTGCTGATCGTCGCGGCCGGATACTGGGACCGGCTCGGCAAGTGGGTCGCCGCGATCCCCGCCTCGCTCGCCAACGCGATGCTGGCGGGCGTGCTGCTCGGCCTGTGCCTTGCCCCGGTCAAGGCGGTGGCGCAGATGCCGGTCTACGGGTTGGCGATCGTCGCCACATGGGCGATCGTCGCGCGCGTGAAGCGGCTCTTCGCGATCCCGGCGACCGTGCTCGTCACGCTCGCCGTCATCGTCTTCGCCGCCGACGGCACGGCGGGCACACCGGTAACGCTGTGGACGCCGCCGGAACTGGTCATGCCGGTCTTCAGTCTGTCGGCCGCGATCGGCATCGCGTTGCCGTTGTTCATCGTGACGATGGCTTCGCAGAACATCCCGGGCTTCGCGGTGCTGAAGGTCAACGGTTACGAACCGCCGGCGGGCCCGCTCTTCAGGATCACCGGCTTGTTCAGCATCCTCGGTGCACCGTTCGGCGGGCATGCGGTCAACCTGTCTGCGATCACGGCGGCCCTTTGCGCCGGCCCCGACGCGCATCCCGATCCCGCGCGCCGCTACTGGGCGGCAGCCGCCTGCGGCGCGGGCTACATGGCCTTCGCACTCGTCGCCGGTGCCGCGACCGCATTCATCGCAGCGTCGCCGCCCGTGCTGATCCAGGCGGTCGCGGGCCTCGCCCTGCTCGGCGCGTTGGGTGGTGCGCTGCTTGGTGCAATGCAGGACGCGGCGGACCGCGAGGCGGCCCTCGTCACGTTCCTCGTCACGGCCTCGGGCCTGGCGTTCTACGGGATCAGCGGCGCCTTCTGGGGTCTCGTCGCCGGTGGAGCCATCCGCGCGCTGACGCGCTGGCGGAAAGCCTAGGCGCTATTTGCAGCGCACGAAGCGCGTACCCACCAGCCGGCGCGCGGCCATCTGCACTTCGGCGTCGCTCGCACTGACCTGCACGAGCTGCATCGAGGCGATCTCCGGCGAATTGCGGAAGGTCTGCGACACGCGCACGCCGCCGTCGGTGTATTCGACGGTGAGCGTCCAGTCGTTCGGGCTGGCATAGGTCGCGTTGAAGGTGCGCAGGCGTCCGGATACCGACAGGTCCATCTGCGCGCGCTTGAATTCGATGCGGCTCGAATCGCAGCCGTCGGTCGCCCCGGCCGGCCGCCAGGCACCGGCGAACGCGGCAGGCGGTGCCGAAAACAGCCGGTCGCCGAGCGCTTCAATGTCGAACACGGCGGGCATCGATTTCAGGCCGAAATAGCCCAGCGCGATCGCTGCCGCACCCGCGACCGCCGCACCGATCTTGAACATTACCCGCCGGCCGCGCCGCTCGCGCGACGCCTTGCCGGCAATCGCGTGGAACTCTTCCAGCGTCTTGGTCTCGAATTCCTTCACGGCACCGATCAGCTCGTCCTCGGCCCTTCGCAGCTTTCCGGAGAAGATCGGGATCTTTGCACTGTGCTCGTCCTCGGTGACGGTCGCCGACAGCTCGACCGCGAACTTGTCGGCGATCTTGTCCATCAGTTCGGCGTCGACCGCCCCGCGCATCTTGGCGCTGGTGGACAGCAGCCACGTCTTCGCCTCTTCGGCCGTGTGGAAGCGCCGGAGCGCGAGTTCCTCGCCGCCCACCTTGAGCTCGATCAGGCATGTGACGTGCTGCTTGGTGTCCGGCATGCCGACACTCTAAAGCGAGTCGCGCCGTCCGGCAGCCTCTATCCCTAGTGGCGGGCCTGGATCTGGCGGCCGGCGGCGGCCAGCGAGTCGAGGAACGCGCTGGCGGCGGGCGACAGGCCGTTGCGGCTGCTCACCGCGCACAGGCGCCGACGCGCGGGCGGATCGAGCGGGATCGCGGCAAGGCGGCGCTCGCCCGACGGCACGATCAGTTCGGGCACGATCGACACACCCACGCCTTCGCGCACCATCGCGAGGAGTGCTGCCGGATCGCGGACCGAGAAGGCGATCTTCGGCGACACGCCCTGGCGCGTGAAGATCGCACGCACGTCGGCTTCGGAGCCGGCATTCGGCATCACGAAGCTTTCCTCGGCGAGTTCGCCCGGGCTCACTTCCTTGCGCTGCGCGAGGCGGTGGCGCTTGGGCATGATCGCGAGGAAATCGTCTTCGGCGACCGGAATGGCGTCGTAGTCCTTCGGCAGTTCGGCGGTCAGGCCGATATCGACGGCGCCGCCCGTCACCCAGTCGCGCACCTCGTTGTCCGTGCCTTCGATCAGCACGACCTCGATGCCCGGATAGCGCGCGCCGAAATTCTTGACGATCGGCGGCAGCAGGCGCGCGGCCGCACTCGCCACGCTGCCCACGCGCACGCGGCCGGACTGCAGCCCGGTCAGCGCCTGCGCGCGATGGCGCACGCGTTCGATCGCTTCAAGCGCGCCGCGCGCGTCGTTCTGGATCGCCGCTCCGGCAGCCGTCGGGGCCACGCGGCCGCGGTTGCGCAGCAGCAGCACGACACCGAGTGCTTCTTCCAATGCGGCCACCGCCTGGCTGACGCCAGACTGCGTGAGGCCCAGCTTGTGCGCGGCCGCGGTAAACCCGCCCTCTTCGAGGACGGACAGGAAGGCGCGCAACTGGCCGACATTGATGTTGGACGAGCTCATCGACGATCAGCGTTCCTCATGCGAGCCATGCGAGAAATGGCTTTTACTTATACCCCGTCCCCCCGATAGCGTCGAGCCGGACGACGGTTACACCCTTTCCAGCCTGCCGACGGTTCCCGCCAGAATGTCCAATCGCCGCAACGCATTGATCGGGCTCGCCTGGGGCCTTTTCGCCATCTCGATCTGGGTTTCCTGGATGCTCGCGACCCGCTGGGGCGTGCGCAGCAGCCTGTCGGTCTGGGACCTGACGGCCCTCCGATTCGCCTCGGCCGGGCTGATCCTGCTGCCCTTTGCGCTACGCCGGGGCCTCGATCCGCGCCGCATCGCACCCGGCCCTGCCGGCTGGGGGCTGTGGGCCGCGATGGTCGTGGGTGCCGGGTTCGTCTACCAGCTCGTCGCCGCGTCCGGCTTCGCCTATGCGCCCATCAGCCACGGCTCGGTCATGTTGCCCGGCACGATGCCGCTGTTCGTGGCGCTGCTGTCCGTCCTGCTGCTCGGCGAACGGATCGCGCCCGCTCGCCGCGTGGGCTTCCTGCTGATCCCGGCCGGCGTGCTCTGCCTCGCCTGGGTCGGCTTCGCGCACGGCGAAGGCGGGGAATGGCGCGGGCAGCTCCTGTTCGTGCTCTCTGCCTTGCTGTGGGCGAGCTACACGATCGCGATGCGCAAGAGCGGACTGTCGCCGCTGGATGCGGCCGCCATCGTGTGCGTCTGGTCGGCGATCCTGTTCCTGCCGTTCTACGCGCTCTTCGCCGGCGACGGCCTGTCGAAGGCCGGCTGGGGCGAGATCGCGTTCCAGACGCTGATTCAGGGCGTGCTGTCGAGCGTCGTGTCGCTCGTCGCGTTCAACCGCGCACTCCAGCTTCTCGGCGCTTCGCGCGGGGCGGCACTCGCCTCGCTCGTCCCCGTCCTCGCCACGCTGTGCGCGATCCCGCTGCTGGGCGAATGGCCGGCGCCGCTCGACTGGGTCGGCGTGGCGGTCATCAGCACGGGCGTCTATCTCGCCGCCGGCGGCCCGCTGCCGCGAGCACTTACTGGAGCCGCGCCGTCAGCACCTTGATGCCCGCGTAGCCGAACGCGAGCGCGAAGACGGAATCGAACCAGCGGCGCAGATGCGCGTAGATCCGAGTCATCCTGCGGCTCGAGAACAGCAGCGCGTAGCCGTGGAAGATCAGGAACGACTGCAGGCCGATCGCCGCGATCACGGTGACGAGCTGTGCGGGTGTGGCGTCCGGCGGCAGGCCGATCGCGTAGAGCGAACCGAAGAACAGGATCGCCTTCGGATTCGTCAGATGCAGGGCGAGCCCCTTGGCGTAGATCTTCCCGAATGTCCCCGTCACGACCGACGTGTGCGGATCGCCGGCGCGTATCGCCGAGCGCGCGGAGCGGAACGCGAGATAGAGGAGATACGCCGCGCCGAAATAGCGGACGATCTCGAACGCCCACGCGTTCGCCTGCATCAGCGCGCCGAAACCCAGTGCCGCCGCCGTCGACCAGATCAGCGAACCGGTCATGATGCCTGCGGCCAGCGCCAGCCCGTGCTTGCGTCCCGATTCCATCGACGTGCCGGCAATGGCGAGCGTCGCGGGGCCGGGGCTGGCGCTCGTCATCAGCGCCGCCATCAGGATCAAAGGAAGATTGAGTTCGCTGCCCATCGCCGGCGGATTCTGACGGATTGCGCGCCGGCGTCAAACGGAAAGGGCCGGTCCCTTCGGACCGGCCCTCCCCCGCTTCCTCCCGTTTTTCTTCTTCGATTATTCGGCAGCGTGCGGAACCGTGCGCGGCTTGTCGTGGAACTGGTCGTGCTCGGTCGATCCGGCCATCGCCGTGGTCGAGGCCTTGCCCGCCGAGATCGCGACAGCGACCGCGTCGAAATAGCCCGTCCCTACTTCGCGCTGATGGCGTGTGGCCGTGTAGCCGTTCTTCTCGGCGTCGAACTCGGCCTGCTGGAGCTCCGAGTAGGCGCCCATGCCGCGCCTGGAATAGCCGCGCGCCAGCTCGAACATCGAGTAGTTGAGCGCGTGGAAGCCGGCGAGCGTGACGAACTGGAACTTGTAGCCCATCTCGCCGATCTGCTGCTGGAAGGTCTCGATCGTCTTCGGGTCGAGCTTCTTGCGCCAATTGAACGAGGGCGAGCAGTTATAGGCCAGCATCTTGCCCGGGAACTGGCGGCGCAGCTCGCTCGCGAACTCGCGCGCCTCGCCAAGGTCCGGCTCCGACGTCTCCCACCACAGCAGGTCGGAGTACGGCGCATAGGCAAGGCCGCGCGCGATGGCGTATTCCACGCCCCGGCCCGGCTTGATGCGGAAGAAGCCTTCCTGCGTGCGCTCGCCGGTCAGGAACGGGCGGTCGCGCTCGTCGACGTCGGTCGTGATGAGCTGGGCCGAGTGCGCGTCGGTGCGCGCGAGCAGCACGGTCGGCACGCCTTCGACGTCGGCGGCGAGGCGCGCGGCATTGAGCGTGCGCACATGCTGGCTCATGGGTACGAGTACCTTGCCGCCCAGATGGCCGCACTTCTTCTCCGACGCGAGCTGGTCCTCGAAATGGACGCCGGCGGCCCCCGCCTCGATCATCGCCTTCATGAGTTCATAGGCGTTGAGGGCACCGCCGAAGCCGGCTTCCGCATCCGCGATGATCGGCGCCATCCAGTGGATGTCGCCCTTGCCTTCCATGGTCTGGATCTGGTCGGCGCGGCGCAGCGTGTTGTTGATGCGTTTGACCACGTCGGGCACCGACGAGACCGGGTAGAGCGACTGGTCGGGGTACATCTGGCCCGCGTTGTTCGCATCGGCCGCGACCTGCCAGCCCGACAGGTAGATGGCCTTGAGGCCCGCCTTGACCTGCTGCATGGCCTGGTTGCCGGTGAGTGCTCCCAGCGTGTTCACGTAGGGCTCGTTCTGCAGGATGTCCCACAGGCGTTCGGCACCCTTGCGCGCGAGCGTGTGCTCGACGCGGAACGACCCGGCGAGCTTGCGCACGTCTTCGGGCGTGTAGTCGCGCTTGATACCGTTCCAGCGGGGGTCTGTGTTCCAGTCGGCGGTCATGGGCAACTCCTTCGCGGGATAAGGGCTCGACCTTTCGGCCTGTAAATATCTTCACGCTGCGCCCGCGAAGCGGACAGCGCGAAAACGCGCTAAAACCGTAAATACGTCGCCGGATTTGCAAGCTGCCGCGCCGCGATGTAAAGTTTGTAAATCACGGCCGGAGACCGCCCGATGGCGCGCAAGACCCTGCTCGGCAACAAGATCCGCCGCCTGCGCGAACAGGCCGGCCTGACGCAGGCGCGCATGGCCGACCAGCTCGGCATTTCGGCGAGCTATCTCAATCTCATCGAGCACGACCAGCGGCCCGTCACCGTCTCGCTGCTGCTGAAGCTCGGCAAGCAGCTCGACGTAGAACTCACCGACCTGTCGGACGACGACGACCGCAAGCTCGCCGGCGGCCTGCGCGAAGTGTTCTCGGATTCGACACTCGCCGCACACGGCGTGGGCGGCGACGAGATCCGCTCGCTCGCCGAGGCGGCACCCAACGCCGCCAAGGCGATCCTCGAGCTCTACCGCGCCTATCGCCTCGCGCGCGACGACGCGCAGTCGATGACGCTGGGCCTGCCCAGCGGCACCACGCGCAAGATGGTGCTGCCGGCCGAAGAGGCGCGCGACTTCTTCCACGACCGCACCAACTATTTCGACGACATCGAGCGCGCGGCGGAACGGGTCGTCGCGGAAGCGAACCTGCCGCCGGGCGAGCCGTGGCGCGGCCTCGTCGACTACGCCAAGGCAAAGCACGGTATCGCGGTCGAGATCGTCGAGCCCGGCCCGCTCGCCGGGGCCGTGCGCCGCTACGACGCGCGCACCAAGAAGCTGCAGCTCAGCGAGATCCTGCCGCGCGCGTCGCGCCGCTTCCATCTCGCCTACCAGATCGGCCAGATGGAGGCGCGCAAGCCCGTCGACATGATCGTGGCAACCGCGAAGCTCGCCTCGAAGGAAACCGAAACGCTCGTGCGCGTCGGTCTCTACAACTATTTCGCCGGCGCGGTGCTGATGCCCTATGCGCCGTTCCTCGAAGCCGCGCGGGCCTTGCGCTACGACGTGGAGCTGCTCGGGCACCATTTCGGCGTCAGCTTCGAACAGGCGTGCCATCGCCTCTCCACGCTCCAGCGGCCCGGCGACAAGGGCGTGCCGCTGTGGCTCGTGCGCGTCGACATCGCGGGCAACGTGTCGAAGCGCTTCTCGGCCGCGGGCTTCCATTTCTCGCGCTTCGGCGGCTCGTGCCCGCGCTGGATCGTGCACGAGGCCTTCACCAGCCCCGGCCGCATCCTCACGCAGGTCGCGCGCCTGTCGGACGGGGCGACGTTCTTCAGCGTGGCGCGCACGGTCGCGAAGTCGGCCGGCGGCTGGCGCGAACCGCCGACGACCTATGCGCTGGGGATCGGCTGCGAGATCGGCCGGGCATCGGAACTTGTCTATGCCGACGGAATCGATCTGGAGAAACTCGGCAACGTCGTCGAGATCGGTGTGGGTTGCCGCGTATGCGAACGCGAGAACTGCCGCCAGCGCGCCTACCCGCCGCTGCAGCACCGGCTCGACGTCGACGTCAACGTCAAGGGTGCCACGGCGTACGGGTTCCGCAAGTAGCTAGGTCGCGGCGTAGTCGAGATGGCGGAACATCACCCGCCGCGCCTCGTCGTCCATCTCCGCCTTGAACTTGTGCTTGTCCTTGAGGGCGAGCGCGCGCGCCGCCGCCGGGCGCGCCGATATTTCGTCGACAAGCCGCTTCAGGTTCGCGAACTTCGCGCCGGCTTCGTCGCCGAGGATGAAGGGCACGAGACGCGCCCAGCCCCACACGGCCATATCGACGACCGAATAGGCGTCCCCGACCATGTAGCGATTCTTCGCGAGACGCTCGTCGAGGATCGTGTAGTGGCGCATCGCCTCGAACTGGTAGCGGTTGTTGGCGTACGGGATCTTCTCGGGCGCATAGTTCTTGAAATGGACCGCCTGGCCCGAAAACGGGCCGACGCCCGAGGCCACGAACATCATCCAGGACAATAGGCCGGCCCGATCCTTGGGCAGGAACTTGCCGGTCTTCTCGGCGAGATAGATGAGGATCGCGTTGCTGTCGAAGACGATCGCGCCGTCGTCGTCGATGGCCGGAACCTTGCCGTTCGGATTGACCGCGAGATATGCCGGCGCGAACTGCTCGCCTTTGCGCGTATCGACGGGGTGCGGTTCGTAGGCGAGACCCGCCTCTTCCAGGAACAGCGCAACCTTCATCGGGTTGGGCGCGAGACTGAAATAGAACTTGAGCATGGCATTTCCTCTCGTTGTGCGGATCAGGACGAAGTCGTAGGGGCCGGTCGCGCGCGCAGGCGGCCGACAAGCCCGATTGCCACCGCCAGGCCCGCGCTGACCGTGACGAGACCGGCGACCTGCAGATTGGTCGGAACTTCGCCGATCGCCGGAATTCCGATCAGGATCGAGATCGCCGGGACCGTGGCGGGAAACAGTACGGCACGGCTCACGCCGAGTATGGCGACCGCGCGGCTGTAGGCAAGCATCGTGAAGATCGCCTGCACGAAGCCCTGCGTCAGCCCCTGGAACGCGAGTGCCGCGAACGGCAGCGACGCGAGATGCTCGAAACCGCGGATCGCGAGATAGCCCGGTGCGACGACGGCACCCGACAGCACGCATACGACCGCCGTCGCGCGCAGCGCATCGAGCCGCCAGACGCGCAGCAGGATCGTGAAGGCGGCCCAGAACAGGCTCGACGCGAAGAAGAGCAGGTCGCCGATCCAGGTCGTGTCGCCCTGCCCGCTCTGCGCGATGCCCTGCCAGCTGATCATGACGATCCCGGCGACGACGACCGCGGCGCCGACGATGTGCGCGCGCGTGAGGCGTTCGCCCAGCATCAGCCCCGCCACGAGCGTGCTGACGATCGTCACCGTCGAGGGCGCGATGACGGCCCCGTGTGCAAGCGGCGCGAAGGCGTAGCCGCCGGTCTGCAGGAGCGCGAATGTCGGACCGCCGGTCAGCAGCAACGCGATTCCGCGCAGCCAGCCGATGCCGCCCAGCGTGCGAAATCCCCAGATCGCGACGAAGGGCAGCATGACCGTGCCGGCAACGACGAAGCGCGCGAAGATCATGTCGTCGGCGGAAAGCCCGCCGAGGATGCCCGCCCGCGCGGAGGCGAACGCGACCGAAGCGCCGACCGCCATCGCGAAGCCGCACGCATAGCCGAACGCGAGGCTCGGCGCCTTGCCGGAAGCGGACTCGGTCATCCTCTTGTGCCTTGCACCGGTGTGGCGCGAAAAAGGCCCGCTCCGCTTTCGCGGAACGGGCCCTCTTTTCCGCCGGTTCCGGTCAGCGCAGCGGCAGTGCGTACATCAGGCCGCCCTTGGTCCACAAATCGTTCACGCCGCGCTCGAGGCCGATCGGCGTCTTCGGGCCGACATTGCGCTCGTAGCTCTCGCCGTAATTGCCGACCGCCTTGATCACGTTGTAGGCCCACTTCTCGTCCAGCCCGAGCGCCTTGCCGAAGCCCGGCGTGACACCGAGCATGCGCTGGATGCCGGGGTTCGTCGTCTTCAGCATCTCGTCGACATTGGCCTGCGTGACGCCGTATTCCTCCGCCTCGATCATCGCGGTCAGCGTCCACTTGACGATGCCGAACCACTGGTCGTCGCCCTTGCGGACCATCGGACCGAGCGGTTCCTTCGACACGCGCTCGGGCAGGATCACGTGGTCGTTGGGTGCCGCAAGGTTCGAGCGGACCGAGGCGAGGCCAGACGCGTCGGTCGTGTAGACGTCGCAGCGCCCGGCCGCGTAGGCGGCGATGTTCTCTTCCAGCCGCTCGATCACGACCGGCGTGAAGCGCATCCGGTTGGCGCGGAAATAGTCGGCGAGGTTCAGCTCGGTCGTCGTGCCCGGCTGCACGCAGATCGTGGCACCGTCGAGCTGCTTGGCCGACGAGATGTTCATCGAGCGCTTCACGATGAAACCCTGCCCGTCGTAGAAATTCACGCCCGCCATGTGCAGGCCGAGCGTGGTGTCGCGCAGCAGCGTCTGCGTGGCGTTGCGCGTCAGCACGTCGATCTCGCCGGACTGGAGTGCGACGAAGCGCTGCTGGGCGGTCGTCGGCACGAACCTGGCCTTGGCCGGATCGCCGAGGACGGCCGCCGCGATCGCGCGGCAGAGTTCCACGTCGAGGCCGCGCCATTCGCCCTGCGCGTTGGGGGCCGAGAAGCCCGGCAAGGCCGTGTTGACTCCGCAGGTCAGCACGCCACGGCTTTTGACCGCGTCGAGGGTGGAGGTGCGGGCGGGCGGGGTCTGGGCGCCTGCGACCGCGGCAAGGCCAAGCATCGCCAGCGAGGCGAACGCGATCCGGGTAGCTTTCATCGGTGTATCTCTCCTGTTCGGGGGCCGGTCGTTTCGGCAATCATGCCAACGAAGCGAAAGCCGTGCCAGTGCCGCGTCGCGCCCGCCCTCAGGCGTCGTATTCGAGGCCCCAGTCCTTGAAGAAATCGCGCTTCTCGTCCCAGTCCGGGGCGACCTTCACGTGCAGGAACAGGTGGATCGGCCGGTCGAGCATCTTGGCGATCTCGGCACGCGACATCTCGCCGATCTTCTTGATCTGCGCGCCCTTGGCACCAATCACGATCTTGCGCTGGCCTTCGCGCGCGACATAGACGGTCTGCTCGATGCGTGCCGAGCCGTCCTTGCGCTCCTCGAACTTGTCGGTCTCGACGGCGATGGCGTAGGGCAGCTCCTGGTGGAGCTGGCGGAAGATCTGCTCGCGCGTCGCCTCGGCCGCCAGCAGGCGCGCCGGCAGATCGGAAATCTCGTCCTCGGGATAGAGGAACGGTCCTTCCGGAAGGCGCGCGACGATCTTCTGCTTCAGCGTGTCGCAGCCGTCGCCGGTTTCGGCGGAGACCATGAAGATCTCCGACACGAGCCCCGTCGCGTCATAGCGCTTGGCGAGCGTCAGCAGGGTCGGCGGATCGAGCAGGTCGATCTTGTTGAGGACGAGGACCGCCTTGAGCTTGCGCGTCTTCAGCCCTTCAAGGATCAGCGCCTCGTCCGCATCGTCGCCGCCGCGCGACGCGCGCTTGGCGTCGACGACGAAGAGCAGCACGTCGGCCTCCTCCGCCCCGCGCCAGGCGGCATCCACCATCGCGCGGTCGAGCCGGCGCTTGGGCGCGAACACGCCGGGCAGATCAAGGAAGACCGCCTGCGCGCCGTCCTCGACGAAGAGGCCGGTCACGCGCGTGCGCGTCGTCTGCACCTTGGGCGACACGATCGCGACCTTGGTGCCGACCAGCCGGTTGACCAGCGTCGACTTGCCGGCGTTCGGGGCACCCAGCATCGCCACGAAGCCGCAGCGCGTTGTCTTGTCGGTCATTTCGACTCCAGGCGCGCGAGCAGGGTCGCGGCGGCCGCGCGCTCGGCCTCGCGTTTCGATGTTCCTTCGGCGGTCGCGGGAAGTTCGCCGTCCACCGCGACCTCGATCGTGAAGCGGGGTGCGTGCGCGAGCCCTTCGCGCGACAGCGTCCGGTAGCGCGGCAAGGCGAGCCCCCGCCCCTGCGCCCATTCCTGCAAGGCGGTCTTCGGTTCGCGCGGCGGGGCCGTCTCGGCGACAGCGAGCGGTTCGAAAAGGCGGCGCACCAGCGCA
Source organism: Tagaea sp. (assembly GCA_965279565.1). Lineage (GTDB taxonomy): Bacteria > Pseudomonadota > Alphaproteobacteria > CACIAM-22H2 > CACIAM-22H2 > Tagaea. The sequence continues at coordinate 3,538,841 of OZ257249.1, forward strand.
CGCGCGACCGCGAAGCCGCCGTCGAGATGGATCGCGGCGATGACCGCCTCGAACGCGTCGGCAAGCACGGCCGGATTGTCTCGCCCGCCGCCCTGATTCTCGCTGGTCGACAGCGTCAGCGCTTCGCCTATGCCCAGATCGCGGGCGTGGCCGGCGAGCTGTTCGCCACGCACGAGATACGCGTGGCGCTTGGCGAGATCGCCTTCCTCTTCGGTCGGGAAGCGTTCGGTCAGCAGTTCGGCCACTGCCAGCGACACGACCCGGTCGCCGAGAAACTCCAGCCGCTCGAAATCGGCACCCGAGCGCTGCGCGTTGCCGCGCCGCCCGAGCGAGGAATGCGAGAGGGCGGCGACGAGCAGTTCGGGATCGGCGAAGCGATGGCCGAGGGCCGCTTCGAGCTTTGCGTGGGCGGCCTTCATGGCGGCGCCTAGCGGATCGGGTTCAGCAGGCGGCTGTAGCGCGCGGCGGTCAGCCACGTCCAGGGCAGGACGAGGTTGGACGTGCCGTCGGTCGAGAAGAACAGGATCTCGGCCCGGCCCACCAGGTTCTCGAACGGCACGAAACCGACGGCGTTGGGTTCGCGGCTGTCCTGCGAATTGTCGCGGTGGTCGCCCATCGCGAAATAGTGGCCGGCCGGCACGGTGAATTCCGGCGTGTTGTTGTAGTAGCCGTCGTTGTGGAGCTTGAGTATCCGGTGCTGGCGGCCGCCGGGCAGCGTCTCGACGAACTGCGCGACGCGGCGCGAGAAGCCGCCTTCGGTCTCGACGAAATCCTCGATCCGCTCGATCGGTGCAGCTTCACCGTTGATGTGCAGGATGCCGCGCACGACCTGGATACGGTCGCCCGGCAGGCCGACGAGCCGCTTGATGTAATCCGTCTTGCCGTCCTTCGGCAGCTTGAAGACGACGACGTCGCCGCGCTGCGGTTCGCGCGCCAGCGCCCGGCCCGGGAACTGCGTCGTCACGTAGGTCGGCAGCGACGCGAAGGAATAACCGTACGAGAATTTCGACACGAACAGGTAGTCGCCGATCAGCAGCGTGGGCACCATCGAGGCAGACGGGATGTTGAACGGCTCGAAAGCGAGCGTGCGGATGCCCATCGCGATGAGGAACGCGTAGGCGAGCGTCTTCACGACGTCGAGCAGTCCGTTCGTCGGCTGGGCCTTGGTGGTCGGCGGGAGCGACATGGGTTTCTTGGCTATGGGGGTCCGGTCAGGGGCGGGATAAGGCGCTTGCAGCCCGGCGGCTGTCAAGTCGTGGCCGGAACGGCCGTGATGATGACGATGGCCTGAGCGATCGGCGGATCGTCGGTCAGGCTCACGTCGATCTGGGCGCGCATGCCGGGGGGCAGCATCTTCTCCAGCCGCGCCAGCGCGCCGCCGGTAAGGCGCATCGTCGGCTTGCCGCCGGGAAGGTTCACCACCTCCATGTCCCGCCAGTAGACCGAGTGGCGGAATCCCGTACCCAGCGCCTTCGAGCAGGCTTCCTTGGCCGCGAAACGGCGCGCGTAGCTCGCCGCACGGTTGGCCCGGCGCTCGGACTTCGCCCGCTCGCCTTCCGTATAGAGACGGTGCGTGAAACGCGTCCCGAAGCGCGCGAGCGTCTTCTCGACGCGGCGGATGTCGACGAGATCGGAGCCCAGGCCCAGGATCATCCGCGCGCACGCTCCGCCGAGTTGATGACGGGTGTCGCCCGCAGGGCCGCGATCACGTTGGTCAAGTGCTTGAGGTCGCGGACCTCGACGTCGATGATCATTTCCCAGAACTCGGTCGTGCGGTTCACGATCTTGAGGTTCGTGATGTTGCCGCCGCTCTTCGCGATCACGGTCGACAGCGAGCCGAGGCTGCCGGACTCGTTGCGCACGACCAGCGCCACGCGGCCGACGAATCCCGAACCGGCGACGCCGTCGTCCACGTCCCAACCCACGTCGAGCCAGCGCGCGGGCTGGTCGGCGAACTGCTCCAGCGTGTCGCAATCGATCGTGTGGACGGTCACGCCGCGCCCTGTCGTGACGATGCCGACGATCCGGTCGCCGGGCAGCGGATGGCAGCAGCCGGCATAGTGGATGGCCATGCCGGGGATCAGCCCCTTGATCGGCACGTGCGCGTGCGACGAGGCATCCTTCGCCTTCTGCTTGCGCAGCGGCACGACATTGGCGGGCTTGGGCTGCTGGCGGCTTTCCGGGAACAGCGCGTTGAGGATCTCGCGCTCGCCGACCTGGCCGGCACCCACCATCGCGATCAGGTCGTCGACGTCGTCGGCCTTGAGCGGCTTGACGGCACCTTCGAGCGACTTGTCGGCATAGTCGTAGCCTTCGGCCTTGAACGCCTTCTGCAGGATCGAGCGGCCGAGGTCGAGGAACTGGTGGCGCTGCTGGGCGCGGATGAAGCGGCGGATGCGCGCGCGCGCCTTGCCGGTGACGACGAAGCGCTCCCAGGTCGGCGACGGGACCTGCGCCTTGGAGGTGACGATCTCGACCTGGTCGCCGTTCGACAGCGACGTGCGCAGCGGCATCATGCGGCCGTTGACCTTGGCGCCGACGCAGTGGTCGCCGACCTCGGAATGGACGGCATAGGCGAAATCGACAGGCGTGGCGCCGCGCGGCAGCGCGATCAGGTCGCCCTTGGGCGTGAAGCAGAAGCACTGGTCCTGGTACATCTCGAGCTTCGTGTGCTCGAGGAATTCCTCGGGGTTGGACGCGTGCTCGAGGATGTCGAGCAGTTCGCGCAGCCAGCGGAATGTCCCCTTGGCGTCGCCGGCGGCCGGACGGCCTTCCTTGTACGACCAGTGCGCGGCGACGCCGAACTCGGCGACCTCGTGCATCTCGCGCGTGCGGATCTGGATCTCGATGCGCTGGCGCTCCGGCCCGAAGATGCCGGTGTGCAGCGAGCGGTAGCCGTTGGGCTTCTGGACCGAGATGTAGTCCTTGAATCGCCCGGGCACGACCGGCCAGCGCGAATGAATCGTGCCCAGCGCGCGATAGCATTCGGCCGTGTCCGGCACGATCACGCGGAAGGCCATGATGTCGGACAGCTGCTCGAACGCGACGTTCTTGCGCTGCGTCTTGCGCCAGATCGAGAACGGCGTCTTTTCGCGCCCGGAGACCTGCGCGTCGATCCCCTCGTCCTTCAGCGCCGCGGCGATCTGGTCGGAGATGCGCGTGACCATGTCCTGGCCGCGCGCGCGCAGATGCTGCAGGCGCAGCACGATGGACTCGCGCGCGTCGGGATTGAGCTCGCCGAAGGCGATGTCCTCGAGCTCTTCCTGGATGCGGCGCATGCCGATGCGCTCGGCCAGCGGCGCGTAGATCTCCATCGTCTCGCGCGCGATGCGCTGGCGCTTCTCGATCTTCGGGATGAAGCCGAGTGTGCGCATGTTGTGCAGCCGGTCGGCGAGCTTGACCAGCAGCACGCGGATGTCTTCCGACATCGCGAGGAGCAGCTTGCGGAAATTCTCGGCCTGCTTGGCCTTGTCGGACTGCGCCTGCAGTTCCAGACGCGACAGTTTCGTCACGCCGTCGACCAGCCGCGCGATCTCGGGTCCGAACAGGCGTTCGATCTCGTCGACGCTGGCGAGCGTGTCCTCGACCGTGTCGTGCAGCAGGGCCGTCACGATGGTCGCGGTGTCGAGCCTATAGCTCGTCAGGATGCCGGCGACTTCGAGCGGGTGGGAGAAATACGGGTCGCCCGACGCGCGCGTCTGCGCGCCGTGGACCTTCAGGGAATAGACGTAGCCGCGATTGATCAGGTCTTCGTCGGCGTCGGGGTCGTAGGCCTTGACCCGCTCGACCAGTTCGAAGGCCCGCATCATCGGCGGGCGGGGCCGTTTGGGCGCTTCGACCACCGCGGCAGGCGCCGGTGCGGGTCCGGCGTCCGCCGTTGCGGGAGGGGTCTCGGTGGCGCCGTCGGCGTTCAACCCGGCCCCCGCCCCGCCTTACTCTTCGACCGCTGCCGCCGCGTCGCCGCCGGCGAGCTTTTCCTCGGCGTCCTCGATCTCCATCTCGTCCTCGATGCCGTCGAGCGTGGCGTCCTCGGCCACACCGGCGACGTCGCGATCGGCGGCGAGGAGTTCCATCGCGTCTTCCTCGGGCTCCTCGCTCTCGACCTGGCGCTGGAGACCCTGGACGAGCGACTGCTTGAGATTGTCCAGATCGAGAGAGTTGTCGGCGATCTCGCGCAGCGCGATGACCGGGTTCTTGTCGTTGTCCTTCTCGACCGTCAGCGGCGAGCCGGCCTGGATCTCGCGCGCGCGCTGGGCGGCGAGCATCACGAGCTCGAAGCGGTTCGGAATCTTGACGACGCAATCTTCAACGGTAACGCGGGCCATATGGTGCTCCGGAGGGACAGGCGACAGAGTCGCAAAATGGGCGAAGAATATAGCCCTTGCCGCAGCGCAAAACAATCGATTTCGCCGACGGAAAGGCCTGCAACGTCAGTTGCTTGCAGGCGGTTCCGCAAGCGGCCGGCAAATCGTGTCGGCGGGCAGCCGCGCGATCAGCGCCGAGATCGGCGTTCCGTCTGCCGGATGGCGCCAGTCGGGTGCCAGTTCGGCGAGCGGCAGCAGCACGAAGGCGCGCGTCGCCATGCGCGGATGCGGCAGGAGCGGTGCCCCGGTCCCGCACACCGCACCGTCATGGTCGATGAGGTCGAGATCGAGTGCACGCGGCGCGTTCGGCACGCTGCGCACGCGCCCGAAGGCGCGCTCGACCGCATGCAGGCGCGCCAGCAGCGTCTCCGGATCGAGCCGCGTTTCGAGCCGCACGACGGCATTGGCGTACCAGGGCTGGTCGGACGGCTGCGGCCAGGGCGGGCTTTCGTAGATGCGCGAGCGTGCAGCCACGCGCAGGCCCGCCGCGTCGAGCGCTTCCATCGCGGCCACGAGCGTGCGCGCGGGCGGGCCTGCCTCGCTGGGAAGATTGGCGCCGAGGGCGACGAAGATCACGCGGCACCTGCGTCTTGTGCGGCCGGCGCAAAGGCGATAAGGAACCGGAATTCGATATTTGCGATCGATTGCATCCGGCACGTTATATCCGAAAGGAATTCCCGCATGGCCTTCTATCCGCAGGAGCGTCTGGCGCTCTTCATCGACGGCCCCAATCTCTACAACGCCGCGCGCGCGCTGAACTTCGACATCGACTATCGCCGCCTGCTCCAGCTTTTCCAGAGCAAGGGCAGGCTGATCCGCGCCTTCTACTACACGGCACTGGCCGAGGATCAGGACTATTCGCCGATCCGCCCGCTGGTCGACTGGCTCGACTACAACGGCTTCACGATGGTCACGAAGCCGATGAAGGAGTTCACCGACAGTCAGGGCCGCCGGCGCTTCCGCGCCAGCATGGACATCGAGCTGGCCGTCGACATGTTGGACCTTGCCGACAAGCTCGACCATGTCGTGCTGTTCTCGGGCGACGGGAACTTCCGCCGCCTCGTCGAATCCGTGCAGCGGCGCGGCGTGCGCGTGTCGGTCGTCTCGACGATCCGCACCCAGCCGCCGATGGTGTCGGACGAGCTGCGCCGGCAGGCCGACATGTTCGTCGACCTGTTCGATCTCGCCCAGCACATCCAGCGTGCCGGCGGCGAGCGGCGCGACGGGCCGAACGCGGCGCCCGGCACGCAGCCGAACCTGCCGACGACGCCGGCCGAGAACGCCTGAATCGGCCCCGCGTGCAGGAACCCTCGCGCGACTGTCCGCTCTGCCCGCGCCTCGTGGCGCTGCGCACGAAGCTGCGCGGCGAGCATCCGGCCTGGCACAACGCGCCCGTCCCGAGCTTCGGGACCTCGCGGGCGCGCCTGCTCGTCGTCGGGCTTGCGCCGGGGCTTAAGGGGGCGAACCGGACGGGCCGGCCGTTCACGGGCGATTTCGCGGGCGACCTGCTGTATTCGACGCTCGCGAAGTTCGGCCTGTCGCGCGGCAGCTATCGCGCCGGGCGCGAGGATGCGGCCTGGGTTCCCGACGATCTGGAACTGACGGGTGCGCGCCTTGCCAATGCCGTGCGCTGCCTGCCGCCGGAGAACAAGCCGGTGCCTGCCGAGGCGGCGGCGTGCCGGCCCTTCCTGCGCGCCGAGATCGACGCGATGGCGGACCTGAAGGTCGTGCTCGCCCTCGGCCGCATCGCGCACGATGCCGTGCTGGCGACGCTGGGTCTGCGCGCCGCGTCGGCCAAGTTCGCGCATGGCGCCTTCCACGAACTGCCCGGCGGACGTCTGCTCGCCGACAGCTACCACTGCTCGCGCTACAACACGAACACGCGCCGGCTCACGCCGGAAATGTTCGAAGCGGTGTTCGCCCAGATCGCGCGAAGGCTGGCGTGAGCTGGCGCGCCTGCCAGAAGTTCCACGCCTTCTCGTGGAAGAAATAGGCGACCGTGTTCACCATCGGCTCGACGAGGGCCAGCGCGCTCGAAACCGCGAGACTGCCGGTCAGCAGGTACGCCACGCCGAACGCGACCGAGAAATGCACCACCGCGAATGTCGCCGTCTTGACCATGGGACCCTCCTTCAGAAGATGAGAAACGTTCTCACTTCCGTTGAAGTGGGTCCAATCGATTAAAATCCGAAAACAAATCGATTTAGACGATAAGGTCCGGGATCTCGAGGCTGTGTAGGGTCAGTTTCCGCCAGCCGCCGCGCAGCGGATAGTTGCGCTCGACCGGCCCTTCGGCGCGGAACCCGATCTTTTCGAGCACCCGGACCGACGCCGCGTTGCCGGGAAAAGTCTCGGCGACCATCCGGCGCACGCCGAGCCGTCGCGCATGCGCCACGCAGGCGGCCCCGGCTTCCGTCGCGTAGCCGAGCCCCCGGAAGGGTGCGCCGATCCAATAGCCGAAGCCGGGTACGCCGTCGCGCGGGCCGCCGAAGCCGCTTGTCCCGACGAACGTGCCGTCGGGCAGACGCAGTGCGAACACGTGCCCGCCGGGCCCGGTGCGAAGCTCGATCCATTCGCGCGCGGCCGGAACGGTCAGCGGATCGGGCATGTGAGAGAGCATCGCGATCGCCGCCGCATCGCTGCCGAGCAACTCGGCGAAATGTCGCGAATCGTCGGGCACCAGCGGGCGCAGCGAAAGCCGCGGCGTCGAAAGAAGGGCCGTGTTGGTCGCGTAGAGGAGCGGCACGCGCATCCGCAAGCCCTCCGCTAGCGCCGCGTCGCCAGCAGGCGTGCCTGGCTGCGCTTCCAGTCGCGCGTGGCGACGGCCTCGCGCTTGTCGGCCTTCTTGCGGCCCTTGGCGAGGCCGAGTTCGACCTTCGCGAGGCCGCGCGCGTTGAAATAGACCTGCAGCGGAACCAGCGTCATGCCCTCGCGCGTCACCGCCCCGATTAGCTTGTGCATCTCGGCGCGATTGACCAGCAGCTTGCGCGCCCGGCGCGGCTCGTGGTTCTGGCGGTTGCCGCCGGCATATTCCGGGATGTGCGCGTCGATGAGCCACAGTTCGCCGTTGCGCTCGACCGCATGGGCCTCGGCGATCGCCACGCCGGCACCCGCGCGCAAAGCCTTCACCTCGGTCCCCATCAGGACGAGGCCCGCTTCGAGCGTGCGCTCGATCGAGTAGTCGTGTCGCGCCTTTCGGTTGGTCGCGGCGACCTTTCGGCCGTCATCCGGTGCTGCCATCGGTGCCGCTTGCCGGAACTCCTAGCGCAGGAGCCCCGCCCCCTTCATCGCCGCGCGCACGCGATCCTTCGTTTCCGAAGCGATCGGCGCGAGCGGCAGGCGCACCTCGTCGGTGCAGAGCCCCATCAGCGAGGCGGCGTACTTGACCGGGCCCGGGCTGGTCTCGGCGAACAGCGCCTTGTGCAGCGGCATCAGCGTGTCCTGCAGCTTGAGTGCCGCCTTGCCGTCGCCCTTCAGCGAGGCTGCCTGCATGCGCGAGACGAGCTTGGGCGCGATGTTGCCGGTGACCGAAATGCAGCCGCTTCCGCCCGTCGCATTGAAGGCGAGTGCCGTGCCGTCGTCGCCGTCGAGCTGGACGAAATCGGCGCCGCAGGCGAGGCGCTGCAGCCCCGGCCGCGTCAGGTCGCCGGTCGCGTCCTTGACGCCGACGATGTTCTTGATCTGCGCGAGACGGCCCATCGTTTCGACCGACATGTCGACCGCGCAGCGGCCCGGGATGTTGTAGATGAAGATCGGGATCTTCACCGACTTGGCGATCGCCGCGTAATGGCGATAGAGGCCTTCCTGCGTCGGCCTGTTGTAATAGGGCGTGACGACGAGGGCCGCGTCGCAGCCGGAATGCTCGGCATGGCGCGTGAGGCTGATCGCCTCCTCGGTCGAGTTCGAGCCCGTTCCCGCCATCACCGGAACGCGGCCCTTCGCGGCACCCACGCACATCTCGATGACCGCTTCGTGTTCCTCGTGGCTCAGCGTCGGCGATTCGCCGGTCGTGCCGCACGGAACCAGCCCGTTCGTGCCCTGCGCGATCTGCCATGCGACGAATTTCTTGAACGCCGGTTCGTCCACCTGTCCGTTGCGGAACGGCGTGATGAGGGCGACGAAGGAACCCTTGAACATGGGAACGGCTCTCCGGACGGTTTCTGGTTGTCGGGCCGGGAACTTAGCCCCGCGGGCCCCGACGCGCAACCTGCACCTCGCGCCTTGCGCGGAAGGGGCCCGGCGGTTTTAACTCTTCGGATGATCCTGCTTCCCCGATTCGCCGTCGCCCTGGCCTGGGCGGCGCTGACCTTGACCGCCTGCACGCGCGGCGACGCTGCCGCCGTGCCGTCGGGCGCTGCCGCGCCCGAAGTCGCGGGCGCCAATGGCGAAGTCGAGGCCGCGTCGACGGGCGGAACGGGCGAAATCCTGCTTGCCCAGGCGCGCACGTCCGGCACGCAGGTCGCGGCGATCGCGTCGGCGGCCCGGTCGATCCCGCCGCTCGGCCCGCCCGTCCTCAATGGCCAGCAGCGCGAGCTCTACACGCAGATATTCGCCGCCGTCGAGGCGGGACGCTGGGAAGCCGCACGCACGCTGCTCGCCCGCGGCACCCACCCGGTCGCCAACAAGCTCTACCGGTGGCTCGAGCTGCAGTTGCCGCGCTCGGGCGTGGCGTTCGAGGACATCGTCCAGTTCGTCGACCAGAACCCTGACTGGCCCGCGCTCGACACGATCTCGCGCCGCGCCGAGGAAGCGCTTCTCGACCGGCCTGCGAACGACACGCTCGTCCTCGCCTGGTTCGGCACCCGCAACCCGCTCACGCCCGACGGTGCGATGCGTTTCGCCGACGCGCTCGCCGCCTCGGGCGACCGCGCGCGCGCCCAGCAGGTGATCCGCGACCACTGGGTCTCCGGCACGTTCAACGACGTGCAGCACAAGCGCTGGATGGAGCGCTATCGCGGCCAGTTCACGCCCGACCTGCACTGGGCGAAGCTCGACCGGCTGCTCTGGGAAGGCAAGATCGAGGAGGCGCGGCGCATTTTCCCGCTCGTCGGCGCGGAACGGCGCGCGCTCGCCGACGCGCGCCTGCGCATCCGTTCAGGCGGCAACGCCGAGGCGCAGAACCGCCGCGTGCCCGAATTCCTGCGCGACGATTCCGGCCTGCTCTACGAACGCGTGCGGGCCCAGCGCAAGGCCAACCGCGACGCGACGGCGCGCGACATCCTGCGCGCCCTGCCGCGCGACATTTCCAAGCCCGACCTGTGGTGGGGCGAACGCGGGACGCTTGCGCGCCGCTCGATCGCCGCCGGCGACGCGGCGGAAGCCTATCGCCTCGCGTCCGAGCACCGCATGTCGCCGTCGAACGGCGCGAACTATCTCGAAGCCGAATTCCTGGCGGGCTGGGTGGCACTTCGCCGAATGAACAACCCGGCTTCCGCCCGGACGCATTTCGAGAAGGTCCACGAAACGGCGCGCTTCCCGGTTTCCCGTGCGCGCGGCGCCTACTGGACCGGGCGCGCGTTCGAAGCGCAGGGCAACGCCGACGGTGCTCGCGAATGGTACGTGCGCGCCGCGTCGTACCACACCACCTATTACGGGCAGCTCGCCAACGGCCGGCTTGCCGGCAACGCGCGGCAGGCCTGGCCCGCACCGATCGTGCCGACGGCCGAGGAACGGCGCGCGTTCGAGCAGACCGAAGCGGTGCGCGCCGCGCGCATCCTGATCGAGACGCGCGAGAAGCCGGAACGCGCGCGCCCGTTCCTGGTGCGCCTCGCGAACGTCGCGCGCACGCCGGCACAGCACGCACTCGTCTCCGAGTTCGCCCACCAGCTCGGCCGCAACGATCTGGCCGTGATCGTCTCGAAGCGTTCGGCGCAGGCAGCCGGCGTGCAGCTCCACGATCTCGGCTGGCCGACGATGCCGTTGGCCGGCGACCGCCCCGAACGTGCGCTGACCTACGCGATCATCCGCCAGGAGAGCCAGTTCGAAGCCGAAGCCGTCAGCCGTGCGGGCGCTCGCGGCCTGATGCAGCTGATGCCGGCGACGGCGCGCGCGGTCGCGAAGAGCGACGGGCAGGCCGCGCATTCCGAAGCGCGGCTGTTCGAGCCGGCCTACAACATCCGGCTCGGCCGGGCCTATCTCGCCTCGCTCGTCGACGATTTCGGCGGTTCGTACGTGCTCGCGATCGCCGGCTACAATGCCGGCCCCGGACGCGCGCGCGAATGGATGCGCAATTTCGGCGATCCGCGCTCGCCGGAAGTTGACGTCGTCGACTGGGTCGAGATGATCCCGTTCGAGGAGACGCGCACCTACGTCCAGCGCGTCATGGAGAACCTCCACGTCTATCGCCGCAACCTGCAACCCACGCAGCTTGCCGTCGACATCGAGCGGGACCTGCGGCGCGGCCGCAACTGACATGGCATTCACGGTGCGAAGCGTCGGGCCGGACGATGGCCCCGTTCTGGCCGGCCTCCACGTCGCCAGCTGGCGCAGCGCCTACCGGGGCATCCTTTCGGACGCGTTCCTCGCCCACGAGGTCGAAGAGGAGCGCAGCACCGTGTGGACAGCGCGCATGTCCGTATGGAACCCCGCGCGTTCCTTCGCCGAGATTGCCGAAATCGACGGCCGGCCCTGCGGCTTCGTGTGCGTCATGCGCGACATGGCGTCCGAGCACGGCGCACTGCTCGACAATCTCCACGTCCTGCCCGGCCATCGCGGATCGGGCGTGGGACGGCGCCTGCTGGCCGACGCGGCACGCTGGGTCGCCGACCGCTTTCCCGGCACGCCGATGTACCTGACCGTCTATTTCGCGAACGAGAACGCCCGCGCATTCTACGCACGGATGGGCGGCGTGGCGTCCGATCCGTACGACGAGCGCGAGCATGACGGCCGCATCCATCGTGTCCTGCGCTTCGTCTGGCCGAAGCCGGAGCTGGTGCGATGACGGCCGAACTCGTCCTCTTCGACATGGACGGCGTACTCGTCGATTCCGAGCGCATCGCCAACCGCATCCTGCACGAGGACCTGCGTGCCGCCGGCGTCGACCTGACGCTGGAAGAGTCGACCCGCAGCTTCGTCGGCCGGAAGGCCGGCTGGACCGTCGCCAACGTGCGCGAGCGCTGGGGGATCGTGCTCCCGCCGGATTTCGAGAAGCGCCTGCGCGAACGCACGCTCGCGGCCTACGAAGGCGAACTGCTCGCGGTCGACGGGATCGAGGCCGCCCTCGACGCGCTCGGCAGGCCCTACTGCCTCGCCTCGTCGAGCGATCCCATGCGCATCGCCAAGAGCCTTTCGCTGTGCGGCCTCGCGGCCCGCTTCGCCGGGCGGACCTTCAGCGCCACGCAGGTGAAGAACGGCAAGCCGGCACCCGACCTGTTCCTTCTTGCTGCCGCAACGATGGGATTCGAACCGGCGCGCTGCGCCGTCGTCGAGGACACGTTGGTCGGGCTGGAAGCGGCGCGCGCGGCCGGCATGGCCGCCTACGCCTATGCCGGTGCCGGCCACACCGCGCGCGACGAGCTTGTCGCGACGGGTGCGACCGTCTTCGACCGGATGGCCGAACTGCCGGGCCTGATCAGTCGTTCGCGAGCAGGTGGATGAGCGAGGACGTATCCCACCTTCCGCCGCCGCGCGCCTGCACGGTCGCGTAGAACTGGTCGACCAGTGCGATTACCGGCAGGCGGGCCTTGTTGTTCTTCGCCTCGTCGAGGCAGATCGAAAGGTCCTTGCGCATCCAGTCGACCGCGAAGCCGAAATCGAACTTGCCCTGCACCATCGTCTTGGCGCGGTTTTCCATCTGCCAGGAACCGGCGGCACCCTTCGTGATGACCGACAGGACCTTGTCGGTGTCGAGCCCGGCCTTGACCGCGAAGTTCATCCCTTCCGACAGACCCTGCAGCAGGCCCGCAATGCAGATCTGGTTGACCATCTTGGTGAGCTGGCCCGCACCGGTCGGCCCCATGTGCGTGAGCGCCTTGGCGTAGATCTTCAGGACCGGTTCGGCCGTGGCAAAGGTGGCGTCCGCACCGCCGACCATGATGCCGAGCTGGCCGTTCTCAGCACCGGCCTGACCGCCCGAAACGGGCGCGTCGAGGAAGCCGAAGCCCTTTTCCTTCGCGGCCTTCTCGATCTCGCGCGCGACGGCGGCCGACGCCGTCGTGTGGTCGACGAGGATGGCACCCGCATTCATGCCGGCGAGCGCGCCATCCTTGCCGTAGACGACCGAGCGCAGGTCGTCGTCGTTGCCCACACAGGTCAGGACGATGTCGGCACCCTTGGCCGCGAGGGCCGGCGTGACGGCACTGGCGCCGCCGTGCTTGGCGACCCAGGCTTCGGCCTTCTTGGCGTTGCGGTTGTAGACGGTCACGGAATGGCCCGCCTTCTGGAGGTGCCCCGCCATCGGAAAGCCCATCACGCCCAGTCCGAGAAATGCCAGCTTCGCCATCGTCACGATCCTCCCTCGGCGCGCCGTGAATTCGGCGCGCGGAATTCGTCGCAACTTTTCTCAAAGACAGGCGAGGAACGCAAGGTCGAGAAGGATGGCCGGTCCCCGCGTCGCCCACAGCCAGACCGCGCCCAGGAACACCGCCCCAGCGCCGGCGATCAGGCCGATCTGGGCGGGCGCGCCCATCCGGTCACGCTCGGGCGGGTGCCGTCAGGCGCGCCTGCGGGGCGTCGCGAAGCGGCCAGTGGAGCGCCGCCGCAATGAACCCGGTGACGACGCACAGGCCCCAGACGATGTCGTAGCTGCCATATAGGTCGAACATCTTGCCGCCAAGCCAAGCCCCCATGAAGCTGCCGATCTGGTGCGAGAAGAAGACGATGCCGTAGAGCGTCGACATGTAGGTGGTGCCGAATATCTGCGCGACGAGCCCCGAGGTGAGCGGCACTGTCGACAGCCACAGCAGGCCGAGCATCGCGCCGAACGCGATCACGCTGGCCTCGCTGATCGGCACCAGCAGGAACACGATGAAGACGAGCGAGCGGCCGATATAGATGCCCGCGAGCAGGTACTTCTTGCGCTTGGTCTGCCCGAGGACGCCGGCCGTGTACGTGCCGACGATGTTGAAGAGCCCGACGAGCGCGAGCGCCCAGGCACCGACCCAACCCGGCAGGCCCTTGTCCGCGACATAGGCCGGCAGATGGACGCCGACGAAGACGACCTGGAAACCGCAGACGAAGAATCCGATCGTCAGCAGCCAGAAACCGGAATGCCCGAACGCCTCCTTCAGGGCGGCGCGCAGCGTCTGCTGCGACTGGGCGCTGGGCGGTGCCGCAAGACCGCGCAGGCCGTAGGCGAGCGGCAGCAGCGTCAGCGACGTCAGCGCGATCACGAACAGCGCCTCGCGCCAGCCGACCGCGTCGAGGATGACCTGCGCATAGGGAATGAACGCGAATTGCCCGAACGATCCGCCTGCCGCGACGATGCCGAGGGCCAGCGAACGCTTTTCCGGCGGTGCAGCGCGTCCCACCGCGCCGAGGATGATCGAGAACCCGGCACCCGCCATCGCGAAGCCCTGCAGCACGTTGCCGAGCATGATCAGCGTGCCGTCGGTCGCCGCCGACAGCGACCAGAAGCCTGCGGCATAGAGGAGCCCGCCGACGAGGATCGCGCGCGACGTGCCGAACTTGTCGGCGATGGCACCGGTGAACGGGCCGGCCGCCCCCCAGAGCAGGTTCGAGACGGCAAGTCCGAACGCGAGGACTTCGCGGCCCGAGCCGAGTTCGATCGTCATCGGCTTCATGAAAAGGCCGAGCGTGTTGCGCAGGCCCATCATCACGGTCAGCACCAGCGATCCGCAGATCAGGACGGTGAGGTAGCTGCTCTTGCGCACTTCCATGGGGGCGTTCCTTTTCGGGGCGGCCGCGATTGTCTCGCGGAAGCTCGCGCCCCCGCAAGGCGAACATTGTCGCCTTACGCGTCGCCGGCGTCAGACCTGCCATGCGGCAGGCGGGTCAACCTTGGCGCGTGTAGGGACTTTTGGCCGGCGGCGTCCACTCGTCGCGACGCGCGCGATAGAGATGGTGGCGCCGCAGGGGATTGCCTGCCGCCACGCGCGGATGGTCGAAATCGCCGTCCGGGTCCTGCCGCAGCCCGATCCTGTCCATCACCGACCGCGAGGCGCGATTGGCCGGCACGACGAAGGCGACGATCTCGTCGAGACCGCCGGGACCGAACCCGAAAGCGAGTGCCGCGCGTGCAGCTTCGGTTGCATAGCCCCTGCCCCAATGCGCGCGCGCCAGCCGCCAGCCGATCTCGACGCGGCCACGCGGCGGATCGTCGAAACTCACCTTCCATATCCCGACGAAACCCACGAACGGCGCCACATCCGGCACCTCGACGGCCCATGGCCCGTAACCTTCCGGCGCGAATGCGGACGACAGGAACTCGGCGTTCGAATCGCTTTCAGCCCGCGACAGGACGGTCGGGAAATAGCGGCGGACTTCGGGATCGCCGTTGAGGGCGGCGAACGGCTCGACGTCCGCCTCCCGCCACGGCCGCAGGATCAGCCGTTCCGTATGCAGCGTCGCACCGGTCATCGGGCGGCCGCAGCCTGCTTGCGCCGGTGCATGTTGAGGCTAATCTCGTCCATCGCGATCGTATCCTTGCGCTCGAGCTCGGCCTTGGCGGACTTCACGCGCATGTCGAGCGCGATTTCGTAGCGCTTGAGATCCTGGAACGCCTCGGACACCGCCTGGCGCGCCTCCTCGAGGATCGGCTGCATGCCGGCGATCTGCGCTTCGATACGCTCGCGCCGTTCGATGACGCCGCGCGCATAGCCGGAATAGGCGAAGGCGCCGAACTCGACCGAACGCGCGAGTTGCTGCTCCTTCAGCTTCTCGGCTTCCAGCGCGTCGAGCCGCTGGCGCAGTTCGTCTTCCTGACGCTCCAGCTCGTTCAGTTCGCGGCGTTTTTCGTTCAGGTTCGCGTCGGCGAGCCGGATCAGCGACGTCAGGCCCTTGTTCTTTGCGGCCATCCGGCGTCTCAGACCGCGTGCGCGGCTTCTTCGGGTGCCTCGCCCGCCGCGGTCGGATCGGGCATGCCGAGAATTTCCGCCAGCAGCTTGTACCCGTCGGGGAGAAGTGCCCGATCGCGCTTGCCCTGCTTGAGGAACGCCTCGATCTCGGGATTGTACTGGATCGCCTCGTCGACCAGCGGATCGGAGCCGCGGCGATAGGCGCCAAGGCGAATCATCTCGGCCATGTCGTCGTACTGCGACATCAGCTGGCGCGCACGCGCGACGACCGCGTTCTCGCTGGGTGTATTGCAGCCCGGCATGGTTCGCGAGACCGAGCGCAGCACGTTGATCGCGGGATACCGGCCGCGTTCGCCGATCGCACGTTCGAGCACGATGTGACCATCGACGATGCCGCGCACCGCGTCGGAGATCGGTTCGTTCGTGTCGTCGCCCTCGACCAGCACCGTGAACAGGCCGGTGATGCTGCCCTGCCCGATGCCCGGACCGGCCCGTTCGAGCAAGCGCGGAAGCTCGGCGAAGACCGACGGCGTATATCCCTTGGAAGCAGGCGGCTCGCCCGCCGACAAGCCGATCTCGCGCTGCGCCATCGCGAAGCGCGTGACGGAATCCATCAGGCACAGCACGTCGCGGTCCTGGTCGCGGAAATACTCGGCGACCGCCAGCGTGAGATAGGCGGCTTGGCGGCGCATCAGCGGGCTTTCGTCGCCCGTCGCAACGACGACGACCGAGCGCGCGAGGCCCTCGGGCCCGAGATCGTCCTGGATGAACTCCTGAACTTCGCGGCCGCGCTCGCCGATCAGCCCTATCACGACGATGTCGGCGGCCGTGAAGCGCGTCATCATCGACATGACCGACGACTTGCCCACGCCCGAGCCCGCGAAGATGCCCATGCGCTGGCCACGGCAGCAGGTCAGGAAGGTGTTGATGGCGCGGATGCCGAGATCGATCTTGCCGCGCACGCGCTGGCGCTTGTGCGCCGACGGCGGCGACGCCTTGATCGTGTAGGGTGCAGGGCCCATCGCGAGCGGCCCCTTCCCGTCGACAGGTTCGCCGAGCGCGTTGACGACGCGCCCCAGCCAGCCACGATGCGGATAGACGACCGGATCGGAATCGGCGATCTCGGCCCGGCTGCCCACGCCGATGCCGTCGACCGTGCCGAACGCCATCAGGAGTGCGCGTCCCTGGCGGAACCCGACGACTTCGCAGGGCACGCGGCGGCGATCGCGGGTGGAGACGAAGCAGCGCGAGCCGACGGCCAGCATGTCCTCGACGCCGCCGATCTCGACGAGCATCCCCTGGATCGCCGAAACGCGTCCGAAGTACCGGTAGTTCGGAATGCGGTCGACCGAAGCGATCAGCTCGTGCGCGGACATTCGGCGGCCAGCTCCGGAATAGGACGAATTCTAGTCAAATTCGAGTCGAAAGCGACTGTACTCCGGCTTGATTAACGATCTGTAAATATGCTTTCAATTTATTGATATTGAATGGTTAATCGGTATACAGCCGAACTATTTCCGGCTGCATTTTGAGGTTCGGGAATTCGTTAATTCCACCTGTTTCGTCGCGCCGACGCGTGTTAACTTATTAACGTTACCCCGGAGGCGCCGATGCGCGTTTTGTTGGTTGAAGACGACCAAGCCACTTCCCGCTCGATCGAGCTGATGCTCAAGCAGGAAGGTTTCGTCTGCGATACCACCGATATGGGCGAAGACGGTCTCGAGATCGGCAAGCTCTACGACTACGACATCATCATCCTCGACCTGATGCTGCCCGACATGGACGGCTACGAGGTCCTGCGACGCTTCCGGGCCGGCCGCATCAAGACGCCGATCCTGATCCTGTCCGGCCTCACCGAGCTCGACGCCAAGATCAAGGGGCTCGGCTTCGGGGCCGACGACTATCTCACCAAGCCGTTCGACAAACGCGAGCTCGTCGCCCGCATCCACGCGATCGTCCGGCGCGCCAAGGGCCATTCGCAGTCGGTCATCAAGACCGGCAAGCTCGTCGTCAATCTCGAGGCGCGCACGGTCGAGGCCGGTGCGCGGCCGCTTCACCTGACGGGCAAGGAATACGCGATCCTCGAGCTCCTCAGCCTGCGCAAGGGCACGACGCTGACCAAGGAGATGTTCCTCAACCATCTCTATGGCGGCATCGACGAGCCGGAGCTGAAGATCATCGACGTGTTCGTCTGCAAGCTGCGCAAGAAGCTGTCGACCGCCTGCGACGGCGAGAACTACATCGAAACGGTCTGGGGTCGCGGCTATGTGCTGCGCGATCCGCCGGCCAAGGGCAAGGCCGCCTAGCCGACCTTCGCTGCACCGCCAGGCACGACGACCTGGTAGATGCCGCGCTGGCCCGGCATGGGCTGGAAGCGTTCGGTGACGCCGAGCACCGTTTCCGCGCCGCCGAGATAGAGCAGCCCGTCCGACGGCAGCAGCTTGGCCATGCGGTCGAGGATCGTGCCCTTGGTCTTCTGGTCGAAATAGATCAGCACATTGCGGCAGAAGATCACGTCGAACCCGCCAAGCGACGCGAAATCGGTCAGCAGGTTGAAGCTGCGATACTGCACGGCCGAGCGGATCTCGGGTGCGATCTGCCACTTGTCGCCCTGCTGCTTGAAGTACTTCACCAGAAGCTGGATCGGCAGGCCGCGCTGCACCTCGAACTGCGTGTAGAGGCCGGACTTCGCGCGCTCCAGCGCTTCGTGGCTGATGTCGGTGCCGACGATATCGACGCGCCAGCCGGCAAGTTTCGCCGCCTCCTCCTTGAGGATCATCGCGAGCGTGTAGGGCTCCTGCCCGGTCGACGCGGCGGCACACCAGATGCGGAAGCTCTTCTTCGCGGCGCGCGACTGCAGCAGGCCCGGCAGCACGAGTTGGCGGAACTGGTCGAACGGTTTGCCGTCGCGGAAGAAGAACGACTCGTTCGTCATCATCGCGTCGACGATGTCGCGCTGCAGGTCGGCCGCCTTGCTGGCGCGCAACTGTCCGACAAGCAGATCGATGTTCGCGACGTTGTACTTGCGCGCGAGCGGCGCGAGCCGGCTTTCGATCAGGTACATCTTGTCCGGACCGAGCACGAGGCCGGTCTGGTCGTAGATGTATTTCGTGAAGAAGGCGAAATCGTCCGGCTTCACGGGCGCCCTCCCGCGAGCTTGATGATCTCGCCGGGCAGCTTGTCGAGCGGCAGCACGGCCGAGCAGATCCCGGCGTTCGCCGCGGCTCCCGGCATGCCCCACACGACGCTTGTCGCCTCATCCTGCGCGATCACGGTGCCGCCGGCC
Source organism: Tagaea sp. (assembly GCA_965279565.1). Classification (GTDB taxonomy): domain Bacteria; phylum Pseudomonadota; class Alphaproteobacteria; order CACIAM-22H2; family CACIAM-22H2; genus Tagaea. The sequence goes on from OZ257249.1 coordinate 3,557,464, forward strand.
TCGACCAGCACCTTGCCGCCCCTTGCCCCGTCCGAACCCATGCCTGTCAGCACGACGCCGAGCACGGCGGCGCCATAGACCGCCGCCAGACTGCGGAACATCGGATCGACGGCAGGCCGGCAGAAATTCTCGGGCGGCTCTTTCGTCAGGCGGATGATCTTCTGTGTGCCCTGCGTCTCGATCTTCATGTGGTTGTCGCCGGGCGCAAGATAGATGCGCCCCGCTTCGATCGCCTGCCCGTCGACGCCTTCGGCGCAGGGCCGCTTCGCAGTGCGCGTGATGTGCTCGGCTAGGATCGTCGTGAACGTCGCCGGCATATGCTGCGTGATACAGATCGGCAGCTTCAGCGTGGCGGGCAATGCCGCCAGAAGCGAGAACAACGCCTGCGGTCCGCCCGTCGAACTGCCGATCGCGATGACCTGTGGCAGCGTGCGCGACGCCGGCCGCAGGACGATGGGCGATGTCGGCGAGAGCAGCGACGTGCGTGCCGGCACGGCCGATGCCGCGGCGGCCGTCGCCGCGCGCGTCGTCGGCGTATGCTGCGGCTTCGCGTCGGGCATGCCCGCGGCACGGTTGCGGTCGCGCTTGTCGCGGCGCGCACGGCCGAGCGCCTTCACCTTTTCGGTCAGGTCGCGCTTGAATTCGGCCGAGCCGTGGATCTCGCCGGTCGAGGTCGGCTTCGGGATGTAGTCGGCCGCCCCCTTCTGCATCGCCTCGATGCTGACCTGCGCGTTCCGCTGGGTCAGCGTCGAAGCCATGATGATCTTGACGTCGGGTGCCGCCTCGAGAAGCTTCGGCAGCGCCGTCAGTCCGTCCATCACCGGCATCTCGATATCGAGGACGATAACGTCGACATCGCTGCGGCCGAGCTGTCCGATCGCGAGCTGGCCGTTGCCGACCGTCGCGACGACCTGCACGCCCGGATCGACTTCCAGCGCGCGCGTGATCAGTCCGCGGATCACGGCCGAATCGTCGACCACCATGACGCGGACCGGCGAAGGGCCGGCAGAACCCGGTGTCACGCTTTCGGTCGGAGCCAGCGCCATCTCAGAGCAGGCCGACTTGCTGCAGCTTTGACTCGACGATCTCGCTGTCGAACGGCTTCATGATGTATTCGTTGGCGCCGGCCTCGATCGCCTGCTGGATCTTGGTCATTTCGGTTTCGGTCGTGCAGAACAGCACGATGGGCGCGTCGCCGCCCGGCGTGGCACGCAGCGCGCGCAGGAATTCGATTCCGTTCATCACCGGCATGTTCCAGTCGAGCAGGATCCCGTCGGGCATCGCGCGCTTGCAGGCGTCGAGCGCAAGCTGGCCGTCGGCGGCTTCCTCGATCCTGAAGCCGAGGGCCTCGAGAATCCGGCGCGCCACGTTCCGGATCACCCGGGAATCGTCAACCACCAAGAACGACTTCATCAAGATCCTCCGTCCCGGCACCCCGCAGTACCGGAAACCCGTCGAGCGGAACCATCCCCGAACAGGTATAGCCGACAGGCACGCCCGAGCCAACCGTACCCGTTTCCGCCTCAGTCGTCTCCAAGTGCCGGGAAAATGGTGGATATTTCGATAACGTCTTTGCCCGGTACCACGCTAATGCGACCGCCGAGCGCACCCGCGAGAATACGCAGCATCTCTGCGGGAGCCGACTTGGCCGTAAGTTCGTCGGACGGGACCTTGCCGGCGATCGTGGCGGAGACCTCCTCGAACAGCCGTGCACCCTGGCCACGCGCAATTGCCACAAGCTTCACGGAGTTTCCCGACAGTTCCGCATCCAGCCGCACCTCGCCGCCGCGCGGCAGGGCTTCGACCAGCAGGAAGGCCGCCAGCAATGCGACCCGGGCTCCCGCCCGGCCGGCCGCCGCTTCGATCGTAGGCGCCACGGTCCACGGACCCGGGCTTACTTTTTCGCCTTCGAGCATACCTGACAGGAGCTGGGAGGCCGCCGCGAACGGCGCGCCCGCCGGCAGCGTGCCGGCCGTGCCGTAGATCGCGCGGAAGACCTGGAGGCGACGGCTCGCCTGACGGGCCGATTGGCCGATCAACCGGACGACGTCGGCATCCGCCGCCTGATCCTCGGCAAGCAGTTCGACCCCGTTGACGGTGGCGCCGACCGGCCCGACGAGGTCGTGGCTCATCCGGGCGGCGATCAGCTCGACGAGCCTCAGTTCGGTTTTTCCGTTCATGACGCCGGCAGAGTCGCCCGAAACGGTGCCGGGTTTCAAGTTCGGCAGGTCCTGGGCTAGGATAATCCGATGCGGCATCTCGTCCCCGGAGCATTCGTGCGCCACCCCGACTGCCCCGATTGGGGAATCGGGCAGGTCCAGTCGGCCATCGCCGGCCGCGTGACCGTCAATTTCGAGCATCGCGGCAAGCTGCTGATCGACGCGGACGTCGTCGACCTCGAACCGGTCGAGCCGGAATCGCTCTGAATGCGTATTGCCGCCCTCGTATGGAGCGTCCTTTTCGCCGTCACTGTCGCTGCCGGCCCCGCGCCGGCCGCCGATGCGCGCCGGGGCGAGGAGATTTTCCGCAAATGCGCGGCCTGCCACACGCTCGAGGCAGGCGGCCGCAACAGGGTCGGCCCCCGCCTCGCCGGGCTATTCGGACGGGTCGCCGGGGCAGTCGGGGACTTCCGCTATACCGACGCCCTCAAGCATTCCGGCATCGTCTGGAACGAAACGACGCTCGACGCCTACCTGAAGGATGCCGAGGCGTTCGTACCCGGCACGAAGATGTACGGCGGTCTCACGCTGGATGCCGATCGAGCTGACCTGATCGCGTACCTGAAAACCGCGACCGCCCGCTAAATGTCGTCGCCCAAGTCGCGGTGACAATTGCAATATCGGGGCGCTCGGGTAGACTCCCTTAGATCGGACGGGCCTTGGGCCCCAATCAAGATTGGCGCACCTGCGGGAGACTGAAAATGAAGTCCATGATGCTCGGATTTGCCGTCGCGCTCGTGCTTGCGGTCGGCGCGCACTTCGTTCTCGGATCGATCCAGACATCGACGGCCGATCGCTTCGCGGCACCGGTCAGCGTCCGGCTCTGACCCGCACGGACTATTGCGGCGCTTCGATTTCGTCGCCCGTCTCGAGATTCCAGACTTTCGCCACCTCGTCGTAGCCGGCAGATACGGCAAGCCGGCCGCCGGGAACGAATGCCACGCCCCAGACCGGCCGCTTGTGGCCGATGAACTCACGGGCCTGCGCGCGCTCGGGAACGCGCCACAGGCGCATCGTGCGATCCCCGCCGCCCGACAGCACTGACTGTCCGTCCGCCGACAGCGCCACCGACGTGACGAAACCGCGATGCCCTTCGAGCACCGCCGTCTCGCGGCGGGCGGCCAGATCCCAGATCCGGACGGTCGCGTCCGTCGATGCGGAGGCGGCAACCCGCCCGTCGGCCGAGACGGAAACGGCGTTCACGCTGTTCGTGTGGCCTTCGAGCATCGCCAGTTCCGTGCCCGCCTCGCTGTCCCACAGGCGCAGCGACAGGTCGTAGCTTGCGGAAAGGATCGTCTTTCCGTCCGGCAGGAACGCGACCGACATCACGTTCGCCTTGTGGCCTTCGAGCGTGCGCAGCAGGCGACCGCTCTCGATGTCCCACACGGCGATCGTCCGGTCCCAGCTTGCCGATACGGCCCGGCGGCCGTCCGGGCTGACGGCGACGGAGGCGACATTCGCCTTGTGCCCCTCGAATGTCCGGATCGACCGGCCGGTCTCGAGATCCCAGAGCCGCAGCGTGGAGTCCCAGCTTGCGGAAATGCCCCGCCTGCCGTCGCGCAGGATCGTGACACCGTTGACCGATGCCTTGTGCTCGTCGAGGACGCGGATCTCGCGCTGCGTGGCGAGGTCCCACAGGCGCAGCGAATAGTCCCACGAACCGGTCAGCACGCGCGTTCCGTCCGGCGACACGGCGATCGCGTTGACCATCGCGCCATGACCCGTCATCTCCGCACGCGCCGCAGGCAGGCCAAGTATCAGGAACGCGAGCAGTGCTCGAAAAAGGATCATCTTGAATCGCGGCTCCGGAAACGAAAAAGGCCCGCGCCGATCGCTCGGCGCGGGCCTATCCTAGCCTGCAACTCAGTCGTGGCCCATCTTGTAGGCCGGCATGGCCTGGCCCTTGACCTTGGCGAGCCACACACCGTGATGCTCCTTGGCCCAGTTCTCGTCGACCTGGCCCGTGCCCATCGCGTCGAACGCCTGCTCCATTCCGAGCGAGCCGATATAGATGTGCGCGATGACGATGGCCGTCAGCACGAGGCCGACGATCGCGTGGATCACCTGCATCAGCTGCATCGATCCGACGTCGCCAAACTGGAACGGGAAGAGCAGCCAGATGCCCGTGAAGCTCAGCGCGGCGCCGCCCGAAATGACCGACCAGAAAACCAGCTTCTGGCCGGCGTTGAACTTGTCCGCCGGCGGATGCACGCCCTTCGAAAACAGCCCGCCGCCGACCGCGAGCCACTGGAGGTCGAGCTTCGAGGGAACATTGTGCCGGACCCACAACACGAACATCAGGACGACGCCGAGCATGAAGGCGAACGACAGGTAGTTGTGCGCGTACTTGAGCAGGACCGAAAGGCTCGTGAACGCCTCGGGCCCGAGCAGCGGCAGCAGCAGGTAGCGGCCATAGGTGATGTTGAGGCCGGAAACCGCCAGCACGACGAAGGCGCCGGCCGTCATCCAGTGGACGAACCGCTCGGTGCCGTTGAAGCGCTCGATCGTGCGGCCGGAAAGGCCGCTGTCGATCATGATCTTGCCGCGCAGCAGGTAGAAGGCGATCAGTAGGCAGCACATGCCGAGGATCAGCCACGAGCCCCACACGCGGATCGGGCCCTTGACGGTCTGGCGCCAGTCGCGGCCAGCCGGCTGGATCAGCGTCGCGGCCTTCTGGTCGGGGATCGACACCCAGCCGCGCGTCGGCGCCAGCGCGTGGAGGAGTTCGGCATCGTTCGCCATCAGCCCGGCTTCGGGCCGCTGCGACGGGCTCTGGTAGGCGCCGACGGCCGGCGGCATCAGGCGCGCATTGTCCACCGAACTGACCGGCGGCGTCGACGTCGCGTTGACCGGAGCGGGTGCCGGTGCCTGGGCCATGGACTGTCCGGCGACGAACAGTCCGAGCGCACAGGCGGCCAGCGCGAGGGTGCGGAATTTCTTGGCGAGCGTCATGTTTGCTTCTCCCCTCTGCCGGCCTAGTAGCGCTGGGCCGTATTGGCGCGATTGGCGAGCGCGTCGCGCGCGGGTGCCGGTACTGGCTGCGCCTGGCGGACGTCGCGTCCCAGATAGCTCCCCTGGGCACCTTCCCGCAGGCCGTTGTCGCGCGCGCTGAAGCCGATGGCGACCACCAGCAGCACCGCGAAAATGAGCCACATCACCGTTCGTTGATTGCTGGTCATCGCCTCGAACCCTTGCATGCTTGCCATTTGTGCCTACTCCCAGAAGCCGCCGTCGGGAGCGCCCACGCGGGCACCCCCGACTTGCAGGTCGTGCCTCAGGTCCGCGAGCCTTCGCCGTAGGCGGTTGCCCAACCCCAGGCGCCCGAGCCGTAGCCGCGCGTGGTGACGCGCTCGCGGTAGATGCCCGCGATGACGTCGCCGTCGCCGGCGAGCAGGGCCTTGGTCGAACACATCTCGGCGCAGAGCGGCAGCTTGCCTTCCGCCAGACGGTTGCGGCCGTACTTGGCGAAGCTGGCGTCGGTGTTCGACGGTTCCGGGCCGGCGGCGCAGAAGGTGCACTTGTCCATCTTGCCGCGCGTGCCGAAGTTGCCCGCCTGCGGGTACTGCGGCGCGCCGAACGGGCACGCGTAGAAGCAGTAGCCGCAGCCGATGCACAGGTCCTTCGAGTGCAGGACCACGCCTTCGGCCGTCTTGTAGAAGCAGTCGACCGGGCAGACGGCCATGCACGGCGCGTCCGTGCAGTGCATGCACGCCATCGAGATCGAACGCTCGCCGGGCTTGCCGTCGTTGAGGGTGACGACGCGCCGGCGGTTGATGCCCCACGGCACCTCATGTTCGTTCTTGCAGGCGGTGACGCAGGCGTTGCATTCGATGCAACGCTCGGCGTCGAGGAGGAACTTCATACGAGCCATGTCAATCGCTCCCTAGCCCTTAGGCCTTCTCGATGCGGCACAAGGTGGTCTTGGTTTCCTGCATCTGGGTCACCGGATCGTAGCCGTAGGTCGTGATCGTGTTCACGGCCTCGCCCAGCACGATCGGGTCGGTGCCCTGCGGATAGGACGAACGCATGTCCTTGCCCATCCAGTGACCGGCGAAGTGGAACGGCATCCACGCCACGCCGCGCCCCACGCGCTCGGTCACCAGCGCCTTGACCTTGATCCGGGCGTTGTTTTCCGGACCGAAGACCCAGACGTCGTCGTTGTTTTTTGCGCCGATGCGCGAGGCATCGGCCGGATTGATCTCGACGAACATCTGCTGCTGGAGTTCCGCGAGCCACTTGTTGGACCGCGTCTCGTCGCCGCCGCCTTCGTACTCGACCAGGCGTCCCGACGTGAGGACGATCGGGAACTGCTTGGACACGTCGCGGTCCTGGATCGTCTTGAACAGCGTCGGCACGCGATGGAGCATGCGGTCCGTATAGGTCGGATACTTGGCGACCATCTGGCGGTCCGGCGAATAGAGCGGTTCGCGATGGACCGGAACCGGATCCGGGAAGTTCCAGACATTCGCGCGCGCGCGCGCGTTGCCCTTCGGATCGCAGCCGTGGAGGATCGCCACGCGGATCACGCCGCCCGAGGTGTCGAAGTTCCAGGTGACGTTGTCGGCGTTGCCGCCGAACACCATCCGCCCGATCTCGTCGATCTCGGTGCGCTCCGCCTCGGTCAGGTCCTTGTCCCAGCCCAGGCGCTTGAGCATCCCGAAGCTGAACGCCGGGTAGCCGTCCTTGATCTCGGAATCGCGCGACGCCACGCCGTCTGCGAGAAGGCTGACGCCCTCGCGTTCGGCGCCGAACAGGACGCGGAAGTTGCCGCCGCCCTTCGCGACCGGGATCGACTGGTCGTAGAGGACGTGCGTGCCCGTGTGGCCGTGTTCGGGCTTGCCCCAGCACGGCCAGGGCAGGCCGTAGAACTCGTCCTTGGCGATCGCCGCCATCCCGTCCTTTGCCGGAATGTCCTTGAGTGCCCGCAGGCTGACGCGGTCGAACACGTCCTGGTTCGCCATGTGCGCCTTGAGGCGTTCCGGGCTCTGGCCCGAATAGCCAGCGGTGAAGCAGGTCTTGTTGATCTCGCGCAGGATGTCTTCCGCGACCGGCTTCTTGGCGTTGACCTTGATGTTCTTGAACATCTCGGTCGCAAAGCCGAACTTCTCGGCGAGGAGGTACATGATCTCGTAGTCGTTCTTCGATTCGAAGATCGGCTCGACGATCTGGTTGCCCCACTGCAGCGAACGGTTCGAAGCCGTGCGGCTGCCGCTCATTTCAAGCGAGGTGCAGGCCGGCAGGAGGTAGACGCCGTCCTTGCGCTCGGCCGCCATGACCGGGATCTGCACAGGATGCGGGTCGATGACGACGAGCGTGTCGACCTTCTCCATCGCCTTCTTGCCGTCGGGACCGCGCGTCTGGGTGTTGGCGCCGTGGCCCCAGAACACCATGGCCTTCAGCGGCTCGGGCTGGCCCTGGATGTTGGCCTTGGCCTCGAGTGCCAGATCGTGCCAGCGCGATGCCGGCGTGCCCGGCAGTTCCATGAGCGCCTTCGACTTGAATCGCGCGAGCATGTACTCGTACGGCACGCCCCAGCCGCGGGCGAAGTGGCGCCACGCCTGTTCGGTCAGGCCGTAGTAGTTCGGCAGGTTCAGCACGTCGAGGCCGAGATCGGTCGCACCCTGCACGTTGCAGTGTCCGCGGAAGATGTTCGTGCCGCCGCCCGAGGTGCCGATCGTGCCGAAGTTCATCGCCATGATGCAGTAGGCGCGCACGTTGGCCGAGCCGACCGTGTGCTGCGTACCGCCCATGCACCAGATGATGCTGAACGGGCGGTTGTTCCAAAGCGTCTGCGCCACGCGGCGGAGTTGCGCGCCCGGAACGCCGGTGATGCGCTCGACCTCGGCCGGCGTGTACTTGGCGACTTCCTTCTTGACGTCTTCCCAGCCATAGACACGGCGGCGGATGAATTCGTGGTCCGACCAGCCGTTCTCGATCGCGTGCCAGAGGATGCCCCAGATCAGCGGGATATCGGTGCCGGGACGCAGGCGGACATGCTCGGTCGAGTGCGCGGCCGTGCGCGTGAAGCGCGGATCGCAGACGATGAACGGCGCCTGGTTCTGTTCCTTGCCGCGCAGGACGTGCAGCATCGAGACGGGGTGCGCCTCGGCGGGATTGCCGCCGATCAGGAACGTCGAACGCGAGTTCTGGATGTCGTTGTACGAGTTCGTCTGCGCGCCGTAACCCCACGACTGCGCCACGCCGGCCACCGTCGTCGAGTGGCAGATGCGCGCCTGATGGTCGACGTTGTTCGTGCCCCAGAAGGCCGCGAACTTGCGGTTGAGATAGGCGGCTTCGTTCGTGAACTTAGCCGAGCCGAGCCAATAGACGGAGTCGGGACCGGCGCTCTCGCGGATCTTGAGCAGGCGGTCGCCCACTTCGTTGACGGCCTGATCCCAGCTCATGCGGACCCAGCGGCCGTTCTCCAGCTTCATCGGGTACTTGAGCCGGCGGTCGCCGTGCACGAGTTCGCGGATCGCCGCACCCTTGGCGCAGTGGGCGCCGAGATTGATGGGCGATTCGAACGTCGGCTCCTGCCCGGTCCACACGCCGTTCTGCACTTCGGCCGTCACGGTGCAGCCGACCGAGCAGTGCGTGCACATGTTCTTGACGATCTTCGTCTCGATGCCGGCCTTCGGCGGCCCGTAGGCGCCGGCGGCTTCGACCGTCTTGAACTTGAGCGAAGCGGCGGCTGCGACACCGCCGGCCACGAGGCCCGAACGGCGCAGGAACGCGCGGCGATCCATCGCCCCGCCGGCGGCGCCCGCAAGGGCGGCCGTCAGACGCGAGCCGGCGGCCTTGCCGGATGATTTCTTGGTCAGCATCTTGCGGCCTCCTTACTTCGCGAGGGCGTAATAGGTCTTCACATGCGCCGTCTCGGCATAGCCGGCGGACTGCGCGCTTGCCTCGGCCGCGGCCACAGGCGTCGAACCGGCGACGCCGCCCACACCGGCTGCGCCGGCGGCGACGGCGCCGAGTCCGGCTGTCTTGAAGAACTGGCGGCGCGAGGCCACCTTGGTTTCCGGGTTCTGGCTCATCGTTTCCTGCCTCTCTATCCCGCGTGTTCGTTGCCGTGCGGCGCTTCGCCGATGGCGAATGCCGCACGTTCGATCTCGATAAAAATCCGGCCGATCTGCCCGATCGGCATGTAGAGCCGGGCCGCCTTGGCGCTCGCCAGGTCGGCGAAGAACTTCTCGGCCCACGGCGCCAGATGCGCGTCGAAGAACCGCTTCTGCGCGTCGAGCGAGGCCGGCGTGCCAAAGGCACCGACGATCAGGCCCGCCATCATCTCGCACAGCGACGCGATGTGGTCTTCCGGCTCCGGCCGGTCGGCCGCGCGCGCGATGCCGAGCTCCGCCATCGAGCCGCGCAGGTTGGCGAGCGGCTTCTCGTGCAGGAACCCGGTCAGATAGAACGAGGCGTAGGGCTGGAGTTCGCCGCGCGACAGCCCGACGAACAGGTCGTGGAACTCGTCGCTCGCCTCGCGCGCGGTGGTCTTGCGCGCCACGGCGGCGACTGCGCCGATATGTTCGCCAAGCTCGCTGGCATCGCCTTCCATGGCGCCCAGACGCGCCAGCATCTCCTGCGAGGGAACCTCGGCGAGGAGTTCGCCCAGCAGCGCGTACCACGACGCGCGCAGCGCCTCGTCCGGATCGATGTCGATTTCGGATTGCGTCAGCTCGACCTTGTCCATCTTCGATGTACCGCCTGCGGCCGGATAGACGTCGGGACGCAGCTCGTGGCGCGGCACGCCCGTGGCCCCTTCGATCGACAGCACGGCTTCCGCCGGCACGCGCTTGGCGACCTTCAACCAGTGCCAGACATGCCCCTGCGACTTGCCGATCAGCCGCGCGAGCGCCGACTGACCGCCTGCAACGGCGATCGCGCGCTCGAGTGCCGAAAGGCTGCCGAGGTCGTTCATAAGGCCACCGCTACAAACAGGTTTGTCGCGTTACCCACGCCGATTTGAACTTCTGCCTGACCCATACTTCCCATGCGCCGGAAATTGCGTTCCTGAAGCGACCTTGGCGTTGATTATCGCCGGTCTTTTTTGTTGCGAATCATTGTCAACACCTTCGTTCTACAGCGAAATCGGCGCTAACAAGATCGTCAGTAGATAGTGCGAGACGCTCGACTGTCAACAGCGTGCTGCACGCCGGTGGACATGTTGCGTCGCAGCATCTGAATTGTTCGAAAAACGCCGAACCTGTCGCGCCGACCGACGAATGTATTGCGGCGCAAAAGAGAACTCAGGACGTCTTTGCCGGCAGCTCTTCGGGCGAAGTCGCTTCTGCTTCGACCGAATCGACCGGTTGGTCCGCCGCTGCCGCGGCAAGGCGCGCTTTTTCTGCCGCCTCGGCCCGCTCGATCTCTTCCACGGCCTCGACCATGCCGGAACCGACCCGGTAGATCGTGTTCTTCAGGCCTTCCGGGAAGCACTGGACGGCATTGAAATCGATCGAGTGGCATTCCGTGATGTCGATCGCCGCGAAGTGCGGGTCGAGCGTCCAGAGCTTGCGCAGCGCCTGGGTGCGCAGGTCCGACGCCACGTCGCCGCGCATGAACAGGCTGTAGTCCGACTCCCGGTTCAACGTCTCGAGCGGCGGAAGCTCGACCGGTTTTTCCTCGACGGGCAGCGCCTCGGGCTCTGCCGGCGGCAGCGCCTCGACGACCGGCTCGACGGCCTGTGCGGCGCGTGCCTCGGTCTTGAGGCGCGACCAGCGGCCCGCGAAACCTTCCGCCTGCTTGTCGGCGTCATCCGTCATCGTTTTCCTTCTGCGCGAAGGAAGCGCGGTAGTCGTTGCCCTCCGCCCCCTTCCCGAAGCCCTTGCGCGGATCGATGCGCGTGCGCTTGCGCTTCTTGAAGGTTTCCTCGACGTGATAGGCCGCGACGTAATCCGACAGCCACTGGACCAGCGGCGCCGTCATCGGCACCTTCTCGACCGTATGCACGCCGTCGACCGTGAAGGCCTCCGCCTCGCCCGGGCTCGCCGTCACGTGGCGCACGACGATGCCGGGTGCCGGAAGCGAGGGATCGCGGCGCAGCACCACGTAGATCGAGGGGACGGGCTCGGCCAGATTCATCCGGTACATGACCGTTTCGGCGACGAACAGCGACAGTTCGAACTGGCCGGCGTACCAGATCGTCGCGTCGTCCTCGGCGCGCATCTTCGTCCAGGGCGCGAGATCCGTCGTCCCGGCCACGATGTCGTGCGGCGTCCACTGCTCTTCGCCCCAAGCCGTCTTGGGCGGGCGCGCGGCCAGAAGCACGCCCACCGGCATGCGTTCGTCGCGTGAAACCCGGGGAGGCTGGTCGTTCATCGGGCCGTCTGCTCCAGTTGCCGGCGTGCGGCGTCGAGATCGTCGGGACGGTTGGCGTTGAAGAACGGGTCGTCCGGCACGGCCGGGTACTCGACCGTCGCCAAGCGGTAGCGCGCGGTCCACCGATCGACCTTATATACCTTCTCGCGCACCATCGCGTCGCGCAATGCCTCGCGCAGGTCCACGCGCCACAGCCCGAACACCGGATGCGCCTGCCCGCCCGACACGGCGCAGGCCAGATCCGCGCCTCCCGCCGCGACCGCTGCATGCAGGTGCTCGACAAGGTCGGTCGGAAAGAACGGCGCGTCGGATGCGAAGCTCGCGACCCAGACCACACCCGGCGCGTTCGCCGCCGCCCAGTCAAGCCCGGCCAGCACGCCGGCGAGCGGACCTGCGTAACCTTCGACCGTGTCGGCCACGACCGGCAGGCCGAACGACGCGAATCGCGCCGGATCGCCGTTGGCGTTGAGGACCAGTGCGGAAACCTGCGGACGTGCGCGCGCGAGGATGTGGGCGAGTATCGGTCTGCCACCGAGATCGCGCAGGCACTTGTCGCCCCCGCCCATGCGAGTCGACTGGCCGCCCGCAAGGACGACACCGGCGGTATCAGTCCTCATCGCGCGTTCCCTTGCGGCGCGTCTTCGCGTCTTCCTCGGCGACGGCACGGGCGTCGGCGTCGAACTCGATACGCTCCGCACCCGCCAGCACGACGAAGCGCGAACCCTTCGCGCGGCCGACCAGCGTCAGGCCCGCCTTGTGCGCCAGATCCACGCCCCACGCCGTGAAGCCGGACCGCGAGACGAGGATCGGAATGCCCATCTGGACCGTCTTGATGACCATCTCCGACGTCAGGCGGCCGGTCGTGTAGAAGATCTTGTCGTGCGCCGTCAGGCCGTGACGGAACATGTAGCCCGCGATCTTGTCGACCGCGTTGTGGCGGCCGACATCCTCCATATAGACGAGTGCACGGTCTTCCTGGCAGAGCACGCAGCCGTGGATGGCGCCGGCCTCGAGATAGAGCGACGGCGCCATGTTGATCTTGCGCGTGAGCCGGTAGAGCCACGACGTCTTCAGCCGGGCGTCCTTCGCGAGCGAGACCTTGTCGAACTTCTCCATCAGGTCGCCGAACGCGGTTCCCTGCGCGCAGCCCGACGTCAGCGTCTTCTTGCGCAGCTTGTCCTCGAAGTCCGTCGTCCGGTCGGTGCGGACGACGACGACGTCGAGTTCCGCGTCGTGCTCGACCGCGACGATCTTCTCGTCGGCACCCAGCATGTTCTGGTTCAGCAGGTACCCGATCGCGAGATACTCGGGATAGTCCGCGATCGTCATCATCGTGACGATTTCGCGCGCGTTGAGATAGAGCGTCAGCGGCCGCTCGACGACGACGGCCGTCTCGACCGGTGCGCCGTGCTGGTCGATGCCGCGCACGCGCTCGACCAGACGCGGATCTTCCGGATTCGGCTTCAGCAGGAACTCGTCGGTCATGCGCCGAGAATGGCCCCGCCGTCCCCCGCTTTCAAGGTCCGCGAGAAACGCCTTGATCGCCTGCGCCAGCTTTGCAACATAGCCCTATGGAGATCGGCGGCAAGCGCGTTCTGGTTTGCGACTGCACGGGCACAATTCCGCTCGACGGCAAGGCGTTGCGCAAGTCGTGTTCGGCCGCTGCCGGCGTCGATGTCGGCGAGGTCTCGCCCGATACGATCCTGTGCCGCGCGCAGCTCGGAAATTTCGAAGCCGCACTCCAGTCCGGCAAGGAACTGATCGTCGCCTGCACGCAGGAAGCGCCGTTCTTTGCCGAGACGCGCGCCGAACTCGGTGTCGACAACGACATCAGGTTCGTGAACATCCGCGAGCGCGCCGGCTGGTCCGACGAAGCCGACAGGGCAATGCCGAAAATCGCCGCCCTTCTTGCCGAAGCCGCGATCGACGTGCCGCCGACCGCCAGCGTTGCGATGCGTTCGCAAGGTGTGGCGCTGATCTACGGCCGCGACGAGACGGCGATCGAGGCGGCCAAGCGCCTCGGCGAGCGGCTCGACTGCACGATCCTGCTGACCAAGCCCGCTTCCGTAAGTCCGCCACGCCTGACCGACGTGCCCATCTTCAGGGGCACGATCGTGCGCGCGAGCGGCCATCTGGGCGCCTTCGAGATCGTCGTCGACGACTATGCGCCGGCCCTTCCCTCGTCGCGCGGCCAGCTCGGTTTCGAGCACGCGCGCGACGGCGCTTCGTCCAAGTGCGACCTGATCCTCGACCTGACCGGGGGCACGCCGCTCTTTCAGGCGCACGAGAAGCGCGACGGCTATTTCCGTCCCGACCCGAAGGATCCGGTGGACGTCGAGCGCACGATCTTCGCGATGGCCGACATGATCGGCGAGTTCGAGAAGCCGCGCTATGTCGACTACGACGCCGGGATCTGCGCGCACAGCCGCAATACCAAGAAAGGCTGCTCGCGCTGCCTCGACGTCTGCCCGACCGGCGCCATTACATCGAAGGGCGACGGCGTCGAGTTCGATGCGTATGTGTGCGCCGGATGCGGCTCCTGCACGTCGGTCTGTCCGACCGGGGCCGTCACCTACGCGCTGCCTTCGCACGAGACGGTATTCGAGCGGCTTCGCACGCTCCTGCTCGCCTATGCGCGCGCCGACGGCAAGCGGCCGGTCCTGTTCGTCCACGATTCGCGCCACGGCGAGGCGATGATCGACATGATCGCGCGCCACGGCCGCGGCCTGCCGGCCAACGTCCTGCCCTTCGCCGTCAGCGAGATCACGCAGCTCGGCTTCGACTTCCTCGCCGCCGCACTCGCGTTCGGCGCATCGCAGATCCGCCTGCTCGTCGATCCGGCCAAGCGCGACGAACTTGCCGGCCTTGCCGGTCAGATCGGCCTCGCGGAAACGGCGATGGTCGGGCTTGGGTTCGGCGAAGGCCGCGTGGCGATCATCGATGCTTCGGACCCAGAAGCCGTCGAAGCCGAGCTCTACGGCACGCGCGCCCAGGAGCCGGCCAAGGCGGGTGGGTTCCTGCCGGTCGGCGGCAAGCGCGAGGTCACGATGCTTGCACTCCGCCATCTGCATGCGGTCGCCCCGGCACCGGTCGACGTGTTGCCGCTCGCGGCGGGCTCCCCCTATGGCACGCTTGCCATCGACACCGACGGCTGCACGCTCTGCCTTTCGTGCGTGGGAACCTGTCCGACGGGTGCCTTGATCGACAATCCGGACCTGCCGCAGCTGCGCTTCATCCAGGAAGCCTGCGTGCAGTGCGGCCTGTGCAAGGCGACGTGCCCGGAAAAGGTCATCCAGCTCAAGCCGCAGATCGATTTCACCAACGCAGCGAAGTCGCCCCAGCTCGTCAAGGAAGAGGAGCCGGCCTGCTGCGTGCGCTGCGGCAAGCCTTTCGGGACGCTGTCGGCCATCGAGAAGATCACCGAAAAGCTCGCCGGGAAGCACTGGATGTTCCAGTCCGGCGAGGTCGTCGAGCGAATCCGCATGTGCGAGGATTGCCGCCTGATCCGGCAGGCCGAAGCGGCGATCGATCCGTTCGCCGGCCCTGCCCGCCCGGTCACCCGCACGACCGAGGATTACCTGCGCGACGCCGAACGGGCCAAGCGGGCCGCCGGAAACCGCAACGAAGGCCCGCCGAAGGCTTGACGGCGACGGCACCCGGTCCCACGTAACTGTCGAATTCCCCGGAACAGGCCGCTATATTCGTCCGGACATAACGCTAGGGACCAAGCCAGCTCGCGAATGGACGGCAACACCTCCCCTCACGCCGATGCACCGCTGATCGACCCGTTTGCCCGGGCGATCTCGTATCTGCGCGTGTCCGTCACGGACCGCTGCGATTTCCGCTGCGTCTACTGCATGTCCGAGGACATGACGTTCCTGCCCAAGGCCGAGATCCTGAGCCTCGAGGAACTCGACCGGCTCTGCTCGGCTTTCGTGCGCCTCGGCGTGCGCAAGCTGCGGCTGACCGGCGGCGAACCGCTCGTACGACGCAACGTGATGAGCCTGATCCGCAATCTCGGCCGCCATGTGCGCGGCGGGGCTCTCGACGAACTGACGCTGACGACCAACGGATCGCAGCTTGCGAAGTTCGCCGACGAACTCGTCGATGCCGGCGTGCGCCGCATCAACGTGTCGCTGGACACGCTCGATGCCGGCAGGTTCACGCAGCTGACCCGCTGGGGAAAGCTCGACCAGGTCCTCGACGGGCTGCAGGCGGCGAAGCGCGCGGGCCTCCAGGTCAAGATCAACGCGGTCGCCCTGAAGGGCATGAACGACGACGAGTTCGACCGGCTGGTCGCCTGGAGCGGCGAACAGGGCTTCGATCTCGTGTTCATCGAAGTCATGCCGATGGGCGAGATCGGTGGCGATGCGCGCCTCGACCAGTATCTGCCGCTCTCGATGGTCCGCGCGGAGCTTTCGAAGAACTGGACGCTCGACGAAACCGACTATCACACCGGCGGTCCCGCCCGCTACTTCACCGTCCGGCAGACCGGACGCCGGCTCGGCTTCATCACGCCCCTGACCCATAATTTCTGCGAAAGCTGCAACCGGGTCCGGCTGACCTGCACGGGCACCCTTTATATGTGTCTGGGTCAGAACGACGCGGCCGATTTGCGCGCACCCTTGCGCGCTTCGGGCGACGACGGCGCGCTCGACCGGGCAATCCGGGCCGCGATCGCGCGCAAGCCGAAGGGCCACGATTTCGTGATCGATCGCCGGCATGCCGGCCCGGCCGTCCAGCGGCATATGTCGGTAACCGGCGGCTGACGTCCCGGCCCGAACGTCGTTTGGAACTGGCCCCGCCCCCCCTCCGCGTCGTATGAGTCGGCCCATCATGACCGACCCCCATCCCAAGCTTGCCTTCGTCGCCGCCGATACGCCCCAGGCGAAGTCCGCGCTCGCGGCCCTGCGCAAGCGATACGCGCACGTCCCGCCCGGCCGGGCCGACATCGTGATCGCGCTGGGCGGCGACGGCTTCGTGCTGCAGACGCTGCACGCGAATATCGACCGCGGCGTGCCGGTCTTCGGCATGCATCGGGGCTCGGTCGGCTTCCTGATGAACAGCTTCAGCCTGGCGGGCCTGCACGCACGGCTGAAGAACACTCAGCGCGTCACGCTCCATCCGCTGCGCATGACGGCCTGGCGCAAGAACGGCCGCAAGGAAGTCGCACTCGCGATCAACGAAGTCAGCCTGCTGCGCCAGATGCGCCAGGCCGCGAAAATCCGCATCCTGATCGACGGCGTCGTGCGCATGGACGAGCTGATCGCCGACGGCGTGCTGCTCTCCACGCCCGCAGGCTCGACGGCGTACAATCTTTCCGCCCACGGCCCGATCGTGCCGATGGGCGCCGAACTGCTGGCCCTGACGCCGATCACTGCGTTCCGGCCGCGACGCTGGCGCGGCGCGCTGCTGCCGTCGGTCGCCAAGGTCGGCTTCGAAGTTCTCGAACCGGAGAAGCGGCCGGTCAGCGCCACCGCCGACCACACCGAAATCCGCGACGTCGTGCGCGTCGAAGTAGCCGAGGACCGCACGAAGCGGCTGACGCTGCTGTTCGATCCGGAGCACAATTTCGAAGAGCGCGTGCTGAAGGAACAGTTCGCGCCCTGATCCGCCGTCAAGCGCGCCGACCCAACATCCGCAAGGCGGCCTTGCGCAGCTTCGCATCGATCGGCGGGGGCCGCATGTCGATCCCCTTCCCCAGCACGGCGAGCACGTGGTCCAGCGCGTCGATGCGCGCGCGCCACTTGCTGTCGGCATGGATCGGCTTCCACGGCGCCCCCTTCCACGACGTCCGGGCAAGCATGTCGTCGAAGGCCTTGCGGTACTCGCCACCCTTCAGATGCGCGTCGATGTCGGCCTGCGTGAGCTTCCAGCGCTTCGTCGGGTCGTCGAGACGTTCGGCGAACCGCTCCAACTGGACCTTCGGCGTGATGTGGAGGAAGACCTTGGCGACGCGCACGCCGTCATCGACGAGCATCCGCTCGAACTCGACGATCTCGCGGTATGCGCGCTTCCAAGCTGCCGGCGGGCAGAGGCGGTCGACCCGCTCGACCAGCACGCGTCCGTACCAGGAACGGTCGAAGATCGCGAGCGTGCCGGGAGCCGGCAGTCGCTGCCAGAAGCGGTAGAGATAGTGCCTTCCCTGCTCCTCCTCGGTCGGGGGACCGATCGGCCATACATGGACGCCGCGCGGATCGAGCTTCTCGGTCATCCGGCGGATCGCTCCACCCTTGCCGGCAGCATCCGAACCTTCGAAGACGATCACGCCGCGGCGTTTCGCATGCCAGTAGGCCTGCTGCAGCGCCAGTATCGCACGCTGCCGCTTCTCGAGAGCGGCTTCGTAGTCCGCCTTGTCGGCGAAACGGGGGCCTGGCCTCAATTCGCCGAGCCGCTTCGTCACGTCGCGTCGTTGAGATGGCAGGATGAACGGCGGCCGGGCGCGATCTCGCGCAGTGCCGGCGCTTCCGTCCTGCAGCGCGCCATCGCTTGCGGACAGCGCGGATGGAAGTGGCAGCCCGTCGGCGGGTTGAGCGGCGAGGGAATCTCGCCCTTCACGGGTGCAAAAACGCGCTTGCGCGTGTCGAGGCGCGGAATCTCGCCGAGCAGTGCCACCGTATAGGGATGGTTGGGCTTGGCGAACAGCTCGTCTGTCGTTCCCTCCTCGACCACGCGGCCGAGATACATGATCACGACGCGATCCGACAGGTGGCGCACCACGCCGAGATCGTGACTGATGAAGAGATAGGTGAGATTGAGCTGCCGGCGCAGATCGATGAACAGGTTCAGAATCTGCGCCTGGATCGACACGTCGAGTGCGGCGACGGACTCGTCGCACACGACGAACTCCGGCTTGACCGCGAGCGCGCGCGCGATGCCGATGCGTTGGCGCTGGCCGCCGGAGAACTGGTGCGGATAGCGCCGCTTGTAGCCCGGATCGAGGCCGACGCGGCGCATCGTCTCGTCGACATAGGCATCCGCGTTGGCACCGTCCGTCAGACCATGATAGAGCGGCGCCTCGCCGATGATGTCGGCAACCCGCATGCGCGGATTGAGCGACGCGAACGGGTCCTGGAAGATCATCTGCACCGCAAGGGCCGCGCGAACGCGCTCGCGATCGGGCAGCTCGGACATCTTCCGGCCGCGATAGAGCATCTCGCCGTCGCTCTGCGGCAGGATGCCGGCGACGATGCGCCCCAGGGTGGATTTGCCGCAGCCGCTTTCGCCGACGAGACCGACGACTTCGCCCTCGTTGACCGCGAGATCGACCTTGTCGACCGCGTGGACGACCTCTTCGCGCACGTTCGCGCCGAGCTTTGCCGCCAGACGTGCGGCGGCGTCCAGCCCCTTCACGAAGCGCTTGGAAACACCCTTGAGTTCGACGATGGGACCAGCCATCACGAAAGCTCCGCCAGCGGATGGATGCAGCGCACCTGACGCGCACTGCCGAGCGGCGGCGGCGTTTCGGCGGCACATGCCGCGTCGGCATGCGTGCAGCGCATGCGGAACGCGCAGCCGGAAGGCAGGTTCAGCATCGAGGGCATGACGCCGGGAATCTGGACCAGCGGCTTACCCTTTTCGTTGCGGCTGGGGACCGAGCCGATCAGCCCCGCCGTATAGGGATGTGCCGGCCGGTCGAGCACCTGGTCGACCGAACCGCGCTCGACGATGCGGCCGGCGTACATCACGCAGATCTCGTCGGCCAGCGACGCGACGACGGAAAGGTCGTGCGTGATCCAGATCAATGCGGTGCGCGTCTCGCGCGCGAGCTTCTGCACCTCGTAGAGGATCTGCCCTTGGATCGTCACGTCGAGCGCCGTCGTCGGTTCGTCCGCGACGATGAGATCGGGCTTGTTCAGCAGCGCGATCGCGATCGCCACGCGCTGGCGCATGCCGCCGGAGAACTGGTGGGGGTAGGAAGCGAGCCGCTCTTCCGGGCTCGGGATGCCAACCTGGCCAAGTGCATCGCGCGCGCGCGTCCACGCGGTCTTCCGGTCGACGTCGTCGTGCGCCTGCACGGCCTCGATCATCTGCGTCTCGACCTTAAGAACCGGATTGAGCGTCATCATCGGGTCCTGGAAGATCATCGCGATCCGGTTGCCGCGCAGCTTGCGGATATCGTCCTCCGCCATTCCGACGATATCCTGCCCCTTGAATCGCACCCGGCCGCCGACGATGCGCCCCGGCGGATCGACAAGGCCCATGATCGAGAAGCCTGTCACCGACTTGCCCGAACCGGATTCCCCGACGAGGCCGAGGATCTTGCCTTGCCGGACCTCGAACGACACGTCGTTGACGGCCTTCAGGACGCCGGACTTCGTGAAGAAGTGCGTCTCGAGATTCTCGACGGAGAGTGTGGGCGCGGTCATTTCTGGAGCCGCGGGTTGAGCACGTCGCGCAGATGGTCGCCGACGAGATTGATCGAAACGATGGTCACCAGCAGGGCGAGGCCGGGGAAGAAACTGATCCAGTAGACGCCAGAAAGGATGTACTCGAACCCGTTGGCGATCAGCAGGCCCAGCGACGGTTCTGTGATCGGCAGGCCGACGCCGAGGAACGAAAGTGTGGCCTCCAGCGCGATCGAGTTAGCGATCTGGATCGTGCCGACGACGATCAGCGGCGGCAGGCAGTTCGGAAGGATGTGGCGGAACAGGATGCGGCTTTTCGGCAGGGCCAGGCAGTGCGCCGCCTCGACATACTCCTTGCGCCGCTCGACAAGAGCCGACGCGCGCACCGTGCGTGCATAGTAGGCGTACTGGATGATGACGAGGGCGAACACGATCTTGCCGACCCCCTGCCCCAGCACGGCAAGGAGCACGAGCGCGATCAGGATCGCCGGGAAGGCCAGCTTGATGTCGACCATGCGCATCAGGATGGTGTCGAACCGGCCGCCGTAATAGGCGGCGAAAAGTCCGACCGACGTGCCGACGAAAGCCGCGAGCACGCCGGACGTGACGGCGACGAGGAACGACGTGCGCAGGCCGTAAAGGATGGCCGACACCATGTCGCGTCCCTGGCTGTCGGATCCCAGCCAGAAGACCAGCCCGTCGCTGGCGACAGATCCGGGCGGCAGCTTGCCGTCCATGATGTCGAGCTGGCGCAGGTCGTAGGGATTCTGCGGACTGATGAACGCGCACAGCATCGCGGCCGCGAAAATCACTGCGAACACGCCGAGTGCCCCGACCGCGACGCGGCTTTCGCGGAAATCGGCGACGAAACGCTGGAAGGGCGTCTCGACCTTGGCGCCGCCTTCCGTCGGCGGCGCCGATGCGGCCGGCCCGCTCACGACTTGCCCGCGTCCGCAAGGCGGACGCGCGGGTCGAGGACCGAATAGAGGATATCGACCACGAGGTTGATGACGATGAACATGATGACCGTAATCAGCAGGTAGGCGACGATAACGGGGCGATCGAGATTGTTGATGCTGTCGATGATGAGTTTTCCCATGCCCGGCCAGGCGAAGATCGTCTCGGTGACGACGGCGAACGCGATGACCTGGCCGATCTCGAGGCCGATCACGGTCACGACCGGGATCATGATGTTCTTCATGACGTGGACGAAGACGACGCGCTTCTGCGAGAGACCCTTCGCGCGCGCGAACTTGACGTAATCCATCGGCATGTTCTCACGCATGCCGGCGCGTGTAAGGCGGATCACGAGCGAGATGTTGAACAGCGCAAGGTTCAAGGCCGGAAGTGCGAGATGGGCGAGCCCGTCGAGCGTGAACAGGCTCGAGCGGATGCCGAGGAACTCACCGAGCTGCCCGCGCCCTGTTGACGGAAGCCAGCCCAGTTCGACGGCGAATACGAGAATCAGCATCAGGCCGACCCAGAAGGTCGGCAGGCTGAAGCCCGCGATGGACGTCGCCATGATGGTCTTCGAAATGCGGCTTTCCGGCCTGTACCCGGCGAACATGCCCAGCGGAATGCCGAGGACGACCGACAGGGTCACCGCACAGGATGCCAGCTCAAGCGTGGCCGGCATCCGCTGCAGGATCAATTCGATCGAGGGAATGTTGAAGACGAATGAGCGGCCGAGATCACCTGCCAGCGCATTCACGACAAAATAGCCGTACTGCGCCCAGATGGGCCGGTCGAGGCCGAGAGCCTTGATCGAGCGCTCGCGCTCCGCCTGGTCGGCATCGGCCGCGATGAAGATCTCGACCGGATCGCCGATCGCGAAGACGCCGAAAAACACCAACAGCGACATGATGACCAGAACCAGCGCGCTCTGCATCAGTCGGCGGATGATGAAGACGGTCATGGGCGCTTGCGGTCGGGGTTCGGAAGAAACGGGGGCCCGGCTAAGCCGGGCCCCCGCAGGCAGTCAGTATTCCGCGTTCAGCGCGGCTTGACTTGGTGCGCCAGCGTGTACTCGTCGCTGCGCGCCTGATACGTCACGTTCGAGCGCATTGCCCAGAGATTGACCTGATAGTAGAGCGGGATCAGGCCCAGATCGCCGACGCCGATCTCCGAGGCTTCATACAGCAGTTTCTCGCGTGCGCCCGTATCGACGGTCTGGAGCGCCTTGCCCAGCAGTTCGTCGACTTTCGGATTCGAGTAGCGGCCGCGGTTCGAAGCGCCGTAACCGAGGTCGCGGTTCGGCGTGGCGAGCAGTGCCCGGATCGGCGACGAGGTTTCACCCGTGTCCGAACCCCAGCCGACAAGCATGACCGAGAACGCGTAGTTCGGAGCGCCCGCCTGCGCGATGTAAGTAGACCACGGCATCGGCTGGACGGCCGTCTCGATGCCCACGCGCGTGAACATCGGACCGATCGCCTGCAGGACCTTGTCGTCTTCCGGATAGCGGTCGTTCGGCCCGTGGATCGTCAGCTTGAAGCCGTTGGGAAAGCCCGCCGCGCGCAGCAGGTTCTGGGAGGCGGCGGCATCGAGCGCATCGGGCTTCAGCTTGGGCGAAGCGCCGAAGAACCCGTCGGGCAGCAGGCCGCCCGCCGGGATCGCCTGCCCGTCGAAGACGC
Organism: Tagaea sp.; assembly: GCA_965279565.1. Lineage (GTDB taxonomy): Bacteria > Pseudomonadota > Alphaproteobacteria > CACIAM-22H2 > CACIAM-22H2 > Tagaea. The sequence goes on from OZ257249.1 coordinate 3,579,982, forward strand.
GCTCGGCGATCGCCTGCCGGTTGATCGCCTTCGACAGGGCCTGACGTACGCGCAGGTCCTTGAGCGGGTTCTTGGCCAGCGGCTGGCCGCTCGCCTTGTCGACCGCGAACGGCGTCACGTCGCGGTTATGGTCGATATGCAGATAGATGAGACGGTTCGAAGTGACCGATTCGATGCGCAGGTTCGTGTTCTGGCGAAGGCGCGGGATATCCGCCGTCTGGACCTGATCGATGATCTGCACGTCGCCCGACAGCAGCGCCGCCGTGCGTGCCGACGAGTTCGTGACGATGCGCGTGGTCACGGTCGACCAATGCGACTTCGTGCCCCAATAGGCGTCGTTGCGTTCCATCGCGACGCGGTCGCCGGGCACGAACTCCTTGAACTTGAACGGGCCTGTGCCGAGCATCGCACGGCCGGCATTGAACTCGGCCGTCGGCGCCTCGACATTCTTGCGGTTGACGATGTTGACGATCGCCATGTCGAGCGGCAGCAGCGGACGCGGCGCCGCGGTCTTGAAGATCAGCGTGTGCGGATCGACGACCGTGACGTCGACCCCGCGCACCATCGCGGTGAAGGACGACGGCGAATTCGGAACCCACGGGGTGCGTTTGAACGTGGCGAGCACGTCCTGCGCGTCGAAGTCCGAACCGTCGTGGAACTTGACGCCCTTGCGGAGTTTGAATTCCCACGTCGTGGCGTCGATCGCGCGCCAGGATTCCGCGAGCCCCGGGATCGGGCGCTGCTGGTGGTCGAAATGGACGAGACGGTCGAAGAAATACTGGGCGATGTTGTTGTTCGGACCCAGATTGTGGAAGTGCGGATCCATCGAAGTGATGTTGCCGCCGACGGCGATGGTCAGGTTCTGGGCCTGCGCCGCGGGTGCAGCGCACCCGAGAGCGATGGCGACCAAGGCCGTGGCAAGGCGGGGGGAAATACGATTCATCGGTTGGGACCTCCGTTATTTGTCCGATTATGGGGCGACATTACGACGGGCCCGGCGACTTGTCCTAGCGATTCCGCCGTCCGGGCAGGCGCCGTTTCGCCCGTCAGTTTGTAGGGCGAACCTGAAAGGCGAACGTATATTCGTCGGCTCGCGGCGCGTACTGGACGGTGCGCCGGTGCGCCCAAAGATTAACCTGATAATAGAGCGGTATCAGCCCCATGTCGGCGATAGCGGCTTCCGATGCCCCGGCGAGCAGCTTGGCCCGCGCGGCGTCGTTCACGGTCGCCAGTGCCCGCGCGAGCATCTCGTCGACCTGCGGATTCGAGTAGCGACCGCGGTTCGAGGCCCCCATGCCCGCCTCGCGGCTGACCGTGGCCAGCAGCGAGCGCAAGGGCGATGAAACCTCGCCCGTACCCGCGCCCCAGCCGACGAGCATCACGCTGAAGGCGTAGTTCGGCGCGCTCGACTGGGTGGCATACGATGCCCAAGGACTGGTCACGACGCGCGTGTCGAGCCCAACCCGGCTGAACATCGGGCCGATCGCCTGCAGGACCTTCTCGTCTTCCGGATAGCGGTCGTTCGGTCCGTGAATCGTCATCGCGAAGCCGTTCGGGTAACCCGCCTCGCTCAGCAGCTTGCGGGCGGCGTCCTGATCGAAGGCATCGGGCTTCAGCTTGTCCGACGCGCCGAAGAACCCGTCGGGCAGCAGCCCGCCGGCGGGGATCGCCTCGCCGTCGAAGATGCGCTGCGCGATCGCCTCGCGGTTGATCGCGCGCGAAAGCGCCTGGCGCACCTTGCGGTTCTTGAGCGGGTTGTTGGGCAGGACCGCACCCTGCTTGTCCGTCACGAACGGCGTCTGGTCGCGTGCCTGATCGAGCGCCAGATAGATGAGGCGGTTCGACGTGACCTTGGAAAGCGCCACCTGCGGGCTCGCGCGCAGGCGCGGAACGTCCGCCGTCTGGACCTGGTCGATGATGTGGACATCGCCGGCAAGCAGGGCCGCCGTCCGGGCGGACGCGTTGGTGATGACGCGGATCGTCACCTTGCTCCAGTGCGCCTTCCCGCCCCAGTACGCGTCGTTGCGCTGGAGGACGAGGCGGTCGCCCGGCGCGAACTCGACGAAACGGAACGGCCCTGTCCCGATCGCGGCGCGCCCCTGATTGAAGTCGCCCGTCGGCGCTTCGACCGCCTTGCGGGAAACGATGTTGACGATCGACAGATCATTGGGCAGCAGCGGATAGGGCTTGGCCGTACGGAACCGGATTGTCAGCGGATCGACCACGGTCGTCTCGACGATCGACCGGGTCGAGATCGCGAAGGACGACGGCGAGTTCGGGACCCACGGCACGCGCTTCAGGGTCGCAAGCACGTCTTCGGCGTCGAACGGCGCGCCGTCGTGGAATTTCACGTCCGCGCGGAGCTTGAATTCCCAGGTCGTGTCGTCGATCGGCCGCCACTCGGTCGCGAGCCCGGGGATAAGGCGCTGCTGCTCGTCCTGATGGACGAGGCGGTCGAAAATATGCGTCGCCACGCCGTTGTTCGGCGCCAGATTGTGATAGTGCGGATCGATCGAGGTGATGTTGCCGCCGACGCCGACGACGAGGTCCTGTGCATCGACCGCCTGCGACGGGCCGACCGCAATACAGATCGCAGCGAACGCGGTCAGAACCGACCGGCGGAAGGAACCTGCGTAGTTCGCGCGCATAGACAATCCCCAAAAACGACGTCGGCGTCCCGGTCTGGCAGGGGTCCGTTGTCGCCGCCGTCACGCCAAGCCTTCGACAGGAAAGCAATAGGCGGGCCGGAGCGCCGGACCCTCATCTCCGGCCGGAGGATACAGGAAGGTCCGTCGCTGGCAAGTCCGACCGGCGCTTCAGACGGCATCCCAGACGGCCGAGCGGTCCAGCGGAAAGGCCGGCCGAGGCAGGTGCCGGAACTCGATCCGTTCGAGAACTGGTGCTGTAAGCCCGCCGGTATCGATCTCGAACACGTTTTCGGGTCGGAAATGGAGGTCGAAACCGGCCCGGAAATGGCCGCGCGACTTGACCACGACCGTCGTCGCCTGCGCCACGTCGAGGCCGTGCATCGTGAAAAAGACCGGGTCGGCGCACTGTTTGCGCTGGCTGGCCACCACCACGGCGATCCCGCCGAGATCGAGGGCGGCCGTCGGGCCGAGCTCGACGCTACGCCCCTTGTAGATCCCGCGCTGGCCGACGACCCGGCCGTCGGTCACTGAAAGGACACGGGCGGGCACGGCGAACCGTTCCCCGAATCTGTCCGATCCGGATCGGTTGAATTCCGCATCGAACCGCGCGCCGACACCGCGCACTCGCGCGTCGTCGGCAAGCGCGGGGTCGACGAAATTGCCGTAGAGCACGCCGGTCGCACCCGCCGCGAGGAGCGCGCGCAGCAGTTCGGTCGTGTTCCCGCGACCGCCGCCGCCCGGATTGTCGCCGGAGTCCGCGAAGATGACCGGTGCGCGCTCGCCCGCCGCCGCCGCGCGCGCGAGTGCGATCGCCTCCGAGATCGGCGTCAGGGTCCGCACGAACCGCCCCCGGTCGGCCCACGCACGCCGGGCGAGATCGAGTGCCGCCGCCCGCGCATGGTCCGCGCTTTCGCGCGATGTCGCGACGATGGCCACGCCGTTCTTCGGCGTGTCGCTGAACACGAAACCGCCGACGACGGAGAGATTCATGAGACGCGCATCGGCGTCCATCCGTGCGTCGGCCTCGTTCATCAGGTCGGCATACGGGCCCGAGGCGGTCAGCAGCGTGACGGAGGCCGGCGTCAGCGGCAGGCGCACGAGTGCTGTCGCCGAGCGACCGCCGCGCAGGAGTTCGACGATATGCCTTGCGCATTCGGCACCGCGCTCCCGCTGATCGATATGCGGATTGGTCCGGTACGACACGAAGGCGTCGACGCTTTCGATCATCCGGTCGGAAATGTTCGCGTGCAGGTCGACTGACGCGACGAACGGCGCTTGCCCGATGCACGCCCGGACGGCCGCGTAGAGCACCCCGTCGGGATCGAACTCGGCGGTCGACGTCATCGCGCCGTGATTGGTCAGGTAGACGGCATCGATCCGGCCTGCCGCGTTGAGACCGTCCACGATCCTGCGAAGGCAGTCTTCGAAGAAGCCATGCTCGACCGGACCGCCCGGCTCGGCACCCGTGACGAGGATCGGGACCGGTTCCCACGCGAATGAAAGTCGCGCGAGCTCGTCGACGAAGCCGGGCACCTCGAGCGGCATCGCCGGTGCGGCCTTCGCGGCCTCGGCAACGATGGCGTCGCCTTCCAGATAGCAGAGGCGTCGGAAGTCCGCCCCGGTCGTCGGCGGCGCGAACGAATTGCTCTCCAGATGCATGCCGATCAGCGCGATCCGCGGCAGCGCAGCCATGCGTTCCCCCCTCTTCTGCAAGGCCGGAGAGTTGGGCATACTCGCGCCCTTCTTCGCAAGGCCCCTGCCCCCGCTCAACAAGTTCGAGAGATCATGCCGCCCGTTCCCAGCAAGACCGCGCTCGACATCGTCAAGAAGCTCGTCTCATTCGACACCACGAGCCGCGACAGCAACCTCGCCTTGATCGACTGGGTTCGCGACTATCTCGCCAAGCTCGGCATCGAATCCCGCCTCGTGTTCGACGAGACCGGAAAGAAGGCGAATCTCTGGGCGTCCATCGGACCCGCCGACCGGCCCGGTCTCGTCCTTTCCGGCCACACCGATGTCGTTCCGATCGACGGCCAGGAATGGACCGTGGCGCCATTCGAGCCGATGGAACGCGACGGCAAGCTCTATGGCCGCGGCACCACCGACATGAAGAGCTTCGTCGGCGTCTGTCTGGCGCTCGCACCGGAGTTCGTCCGCACGAAGCTGAAGACGCCGATCCATTTCGCCTTCTCCTACGACGAGGAGGTCGGCTGCATCGGCGTGCGCCGGCTGCTGGCGGATCTCGAGGCGCGCGGCATCCGGCCGATGGGCTGCGTGGTCGGCGAGCCGACGAGCATGAAGGTGATCCGCGCCCACAAGGGCAAGCTTTCGTTCCGCGCGCATGTGCGCGGCTTCGAGTGCCACTCGTCGCTCGCTCCGCGCGGCGTCAACGCGATCCAGTACGCAGCGCGCGCCATCGCCCGGCTGACCGAGATCGGCGACCGCTTCGCCGCCGAAGGCCCGTTCGACCGCGAGTTCGACATTCCCTTCACGACCGTCCACACCGGCACGATCCGTGGCGGCACGGCGCTGAACATCGTGCCGAAGGACTGCAGCTTCGATTTCGAGTTCCGCCACCTTCCCGTCCACGATCCGCGTGAGCTTTTCGCCCAGTTCGAGAAGTTCGTGCGCGGCGAGCTCGAACCGAAGATGAAGGCCGTTCATGCAGACACCGGCTTCACGTTCGAGGAAATTTCGGCTTTCCCCGGCCTTGCGGGCGACGAGGATGCGGAGATCACGCAGGCAGCGAAGGCCGCTTCCGGCGGCAACGCGACCGGCAAGGTCGCCTTCGGCACCGAGGCCGGCCTGTTCGAGGCGAAGGGCATCCCCACCGTCATCTGCGGACCGGGCGATATCGACCAGGCCCACAAGCCGGACGAGTTCGTCGCCCTCGAGCAGATCGCCCTGTGCGAGCAGTTCCTGCGCCGCCTCGTCGAACGCCTCGAGGTGCGTGCATGAAGCCCGATACGGTCGTCTTCGATCTCGGCGGCGTGCTGGTCGACTGGAACCCGCGCTATCTCTACAGCAAGCTGATCCCGGACGAGGCCGAGCGCGAAAAATTCCTCGCCGAGGTTTGCACCCACGACTGGAACGTGGCGCAGGATGCCGGTCGCACGATCGCCGAAGCCGTTGCAGAGGCCCTGTCGCGCCACCCGGACAAGGGCGACCTGATCCGCGCGTTCTATGACCGCTTCGACGAGATGATGGGCGGATCGATCCAGGGCACGGTCGACATTCTCGAACGCCTCCACGCGAAGGGCACGCCGCTCTACGCGCTGACGAACTGGTCGGCCGAGACCTTCCCGATCGGTCGGCGGCGGTTTCCCTTCCTCGGGCGGTTCCGTCACATCACCGTTTCGGGCGAATTGAAGCTCGCCAAACCGGACCCCGCGATCTACCGGCACGTACTCGCAGCGGCCGGAAAGCCTGCGCAAGCCTGCGTCTTCATCGACGACAGCCCGAAAAACGTCGATGCGGCCCGGGCACTCGGCTTCCACGCGATCCAATTCGTCGATCCCGGCGATCTCGGCCGGAAACTCGCGGACTTGGGATTCCTGTGAAGCCTAGGTAGAGTCGCCGTAAGACAGCATGGATTGGGAGCGAGAGACGTGAGCGAAGACAGCTATCCGGTCAACATCTCGCCGCCCGACATCTCCGCCTACAAGGCCGGAAATACCGGCGTCGACTATGCCACGACGCTCGATTCCGGGAAGGCGGGTCCGCACGCCATGATCACGGCCATCGTGCACGGAAACGAGCTGTGCGGGGCCATCGCGCTCGACTGGCTGATGCACGAGAATGTCCGTCCGGCGCGGGGCAAGCTGACGCTGATGTTCTGCAACGTCGCCGCATACTTGTCCTTCGATCGTGCCAATCCGCAGGCATCGCGTTTCGTCGACGAGGATTTCAACCGCGTCTGGAACGAGACGACGCTCGACGGCCCGCGCAAGTCGCGCGAATTGGCGCGGGCCCGCGAGATCCGTCCGCTGGTCGGCCAGGCCGACCTCCTGCTCGATATCCATTCGATGCAGCATCCCACGCTTCCGCTGATGCTGAGCGGTCCGCTGGAAAAAGGCCGCCGCTTCGCCCGCGACGTCGGCGTTCCCGAGACCATCGTCAGCGACGAAGGGCATTCGGCCGGCAAACGCATGCGCGACTATGGCGCGTTCGCCGATCCGACGAGCCCCAAGAACGCATTGCTCATCGAGTGCGGCCAGCACTGGGAGGAGAATTCGGTCGATGTCGCGAAGGAAACGGCCCTGCGCTTCCTGCTGGCGACGGGTGCCGTGGCGAAGGACTGGATCGAGGCGCGACTGCCCAAGCGCGCGCCCGGCCCGCAACACACGATCGAGGTTACGCAGGCCGTGACGATCGGCAGCGATGATTTCCGTTTCGTCGCCGATTTCCGCGGCCTCGAAGCGATTCCGAAGGCGGGCGACGAGATCGCGCGCGACGGCGACACGATCGTGCGCGCACCCTACGACAACTGCGTGCTGATCATGCCGTCGCGCCGCCTCGGCAAGGGACAGACCGCCGTGCGCCTCGGGCGCTACGTTTCCTGATGGCCGCATCTGGGACGGCGGGTGGAATCGACTGGAAGGCACTGCTCGTAACCGTGGCGCTCGGAACGGCCGGCGGCGCCTTGTTCCGCTGGCTGACGATCCCGCTGCCCTGGATGCTGGGGGCCGTCACCTTCACCACGATCGCCGCGATGTCCGGCAAGGTCCGGATTGCGATGCCGCGCAAGCTGCGCGCCGGTTTCCTGACGATCCTCGGCGTGCTGCTCGGCGCCAGCTTCACGCCGGCGATCATCGAACGAATGCACGACTGGCTCTGGACCGTGGCCGGCCTCGCCGTCTGGGCGCTCGTCGCGGGTGTCGGCGCATATTTCTATCTCCGGCGCTTCGCCCGGTTCGACAAGGTGACGGCGTTCTTCGCCGCAACGCCGGGCGGCCTTGCGGAAATGGTACTCGTTGGCAGCCAGCTCGGCGCCAACGTACCCACGCTCGCGCTCTGCCATGCCGTCCGGGTCATGCTCGTGGTCCTTGCCGTGCCGATCTGGTTCCGGCTTGAAGGCCTGATCACGCCGCAGCAAACGCAGGCATTGGTCGGCCTGCTCGACGTGGCCCCGGCCGACTATGCGATCCTTGCCGCCTGCGCCATCGGTGGAAGCTTCGTCGGTACGCGTCTGAACCTTCCGGCGGCCGGCATGCTCGGTCCGCTCCTGTGCTCGGTTGCGGTCCATCTCGCGGGATTCACCGACAGCCAGCCGCCCTACGTGCTGACCGCCGCCGCACAGGTCGTCCTCGGCTCGGCGATCGGCCAGCGCTTTGCCGGCACCACGCCGCGCTCGATCGCGGCCGATGCCGCGCACGGTGCAGTCGCTACGCTGATCATGCTCGGCTTCGCGATCATCTTCGCGGTCGCCTTCTCGCGGGTGACCGGACAGTCATTCGCCGGCCTCGTCCTCGCCTATGCGCCCGGCGGGTTCGCCGAGATGAGCCTGATCGCGCTGGCGCTGTCGGTCGATTCCGCCTTCGTCGCCTCGCACCACCTGATCCGGATCATCCTCGTCGTGACGCTCGCACCGCTCATCTTCCGGCGCGTCGGTGATCCGCCGCCGCCCGGATCTAGTGGATTTTGAGCGTGATGCCGCCGTCGACCGGCAATGCCACGCCGGTGATGTAGCTCGCCTCGTCGGAAGCCAGGAAAAGTGCGGCGCGCGCCACATCCCACGCGTCGCCCATCTTCCCCGTCGGGCAGAGCGCGTCGCGCACTGCGATCATCTTGTCGACATCGCCGCCGCCATAGGCACCCTTCAGCGGCTCGACGATCATCGGCGTATTCATCAGGCCCGGCAGGATGCAGTTCGCGCGCACGCCTTTGGCCGCATACTGGACCGCGATCGACTGCGTGAACGGAATCACGGCACCCTTCGTCGTGCTGTAGGCGATGTAGGGAACGCCGAGATAGCGGATGCCCGCGATCGACGCGATGTTGACGATCGCCCCACCGCGCCCGTCGCGCGCATGCTGCGCCGTGAAGATCGGCAGCGCATGCTTGCAGGTCAGGAACATCGACTTGAGATTGACGCGCACGACCCGATCCCAATCCGTCTCGTCCAATTCCTCCGGTCCACCAAGCGCCACGATGCCGACATTGTTGTGCAGCACGTCGAGGCGGCTCCATGCCGAGACGCAAGCACCGACCGAAGCAACCACGTCGGCATCCTTCGAGACGTCGGCCGCTAGGGCGATCGCGGTTCCGCCTTCCGACGCGATAATCGCTGCCGTCTCCTCCGCAGCCTCGCGGCGCAGGTCGACGCACAGCACGCGCGCGCCTTCGCGCGCATAGAGGACGGCCGCCGCCTTGCCGTTGCCCCAGCCGGGACCGGATGATCCGGCCCCGGTCACGAGCGCCACTTTTCCGTCGAGACGTCCGGCCATCCTATTTCTCCGTTGCCATGCGCGCGCGCAGTTCGGTCTTCAGAATCTTTCCGTAGGCGTTCTTCGGCAACGCCTCGACGAAGCGGTACTCCTTCGGGCGCTTGAAGCGCGCAATGCTCGAAAGGCAAAGCGCGTCCAGCTCTTTCGCGTCGAGCCCGCCGTCGCGCGCGACCACGAACGCGACGACGCTCTCGCCCCATTCGGCATCCGGCACGCCGATGACCGACACTTCCGCGACGCGCGGATGCGTCTGGAGCGCCTCCTCGACTTCGCGCGGATAGATGTTCGATCCACCGGAGATGATCACGTCCTTCGAGCGGTCCTTCAGCGTCAGGAAGCCGCCCGCGTCGAACGAACCGATGTCGCCGGTGTGCAGCCAGCCGCCGGCAAGCGCCCTGGCGCTCGCCGCCGGGTCGCGCCAATAGCCCTTCATGACGCTGTCGCCGCGTACGAGCACCTCGCCGTCGTCGCCCAGGCGCACCTCGACGACCGACTGCGGCGTGCCGGCCGAGCCCAGCACCGCATCGTCGCCGGCGCGATACGCGGCCTCCATCGTCGCACGCGTCATTCCGGTGATGGTCATTGGCGTTTCGCCCTGCCCGTAGAGCTGCGCAAAGCGGAAACCATAGCGCCCGATGGCCGCCTTCAGATCCGCGACGTACATCGGTGCGCCCCCGTAGACGATCGTGCGCAATCGGCCTGGATCGGCGGAACTCGGATGCGCCACGAGGCGCTTGATCATCGTCGGCGCCGCGAACATCGTCGTCGCCGGCCAGTGCGCGAACAGGGTGCCAAGTTCGGCCGGCTCGAAATGCCCGCTCTCGGGCACGACCTGCGCGTTGCCGATCGCCATCATCGGCAGCATGTAGAGACCGGACCCGTGCGACATGGGTGCTGCATGGACGATGACACCCGGGGCCGGTGAATCGATGTCGATGAAATAGCTCGTCGCCATCGCCAGAAGGTTGCGGTGACTGAGCATCGCGCCCTTCGGCCGCCCGGTCGTGCCGCTCGTGTAGAACAGCCAGGCCAGATCGTCCGCTCCAGTCGGCGCAATGTCGATGGGATCGCAAGCCGCGAGGCGGCGCCATTCGCCGCCGCCGATCTCGACGGAATGGACCTGCCCCACCGCATCGCCGACGGCGGCTGCCATGTCAGCCGAGAAGAGAACGAGCGAGGTCTCGCTGTGGGCGATGCAGTAAGCGATCTCCTTGGCGTGGAGCTTCGCGTTGACCGGTACGGCCGCGAGTCCGGCATGCCAGACCGCATAGAGTGCGCGCGCGTAATCCGGCGAATTCGCCGACACGATCGCGACGCGATCGCCGGGCGTGAGCCCGAGGGAGAGAAATCCGCCGGCGAGTGCGGCGACGTCGCGCGCCATCGTCGCCCAGTCCGACACGATGCGCGTGCCGAGACCGAGTGCTGCGCCGCCGGGATCGCGCAGCGCGTTGCGCCGAAGGTGCGTCGCCAGATTCACGCGACCGGCCCGAGGATCGCGTAGGTGGACGAGACTTGCGCGGCCGGTTCGCCGCCGATTTCCGCAGACAGGACGACCTCGCCGAAGGCAAGCGTGCGCCCGAGCTTCAGCAACCGGGCACGCGCGAAAACTTCGGCGCCGGAGAGCGGGCGGATGAAAGTCGTCGTCTGCGAAACGGTCGTCATCGGACGATAGCCACCCGATGCCGCAGACACCGCGAAGACCATGGACGTGTCGGCCAGCGCCATGCTCGCCTGTCCGCAGACCGCCCCGCCGTCGCGCGCGATCTTCGCCCCGGCCGGCATGCGCAGGACGGCGGCACCATCGCGGCCGAGTTCGACCACGTCGATTCCGAGTTCCACGATCCATGGAGCGAATTTTGCGGCGAGGACCGCGCGGGCGGTCGCAAGATCGAACGTCACGAGGCCATCCACTGCAGCAGGCCGGTTTCCCGGCTCACGAACACGAGAAGCTGGACCACCGCGTAGGCACAAAGGCCGAAGACGGCGGCGATCGCCAAGGTCTTGATATGCGCCATTCCGCCCTTTCCTTTCGAGCGGCTTTACCGCACAGCTTCTTTCCCTGCATTATCACCCCAGTCGCAACGAACGGGCAACCCGGATGCCGCCGAGCACCAAAGTCAGCCAGCACGACATCAACCACGCCGTCGGCCTGCACGAGAAGATGGCCAAGGGCCAGACCGGCGGTGTGCGCCTCGTCCTGTCGTTCAAGGTCGCCGAGCGGATGAACTTCCAGGGCCGCGACCTGTCGGAAGCCGAACTCGTCGGCGCCTATCTCTGCGAGTCGAATTTCGCCAAGACGAAGCTGTCGCGCGCCAATCTTTTCGGCGCCGACATGACCGGTTGCGACCTGCACGAAGCCGACCTTTCGAAGGCCGACCTGCGCGGCGCCCAGCTCAAGCGCGCCAACCTCGAACGCGCGAACCTGACCGCGGCCGACATCCGCGACGGCTTCATCATCGTCCGCGACAAGGACGGCAACTTCAGCTACCACAACAACCAGCCGCAGGGCGCGGTCATCACCGACGCCAAGTTCAACAACGCCGACCTGTCGAACGCGAAGATGAGCCGCGTGTTCGGTCCGCGCACCGACCTGACCGGCTGCATCATGCGGGGCGCCATCCTGCGTCAGGCGGACCTGTCGAACTCCGACCTTAGCGGCGTGGTACTGACCGGCGCGGACCTCACGAACGCGAACCTGTCGAACTGCATCCTGCACGGCGCCACGCTGGCCGGCGCCCTCCTCGACAACACCAATCTCGACGGCGCCGACCTCACCGCGTCGAATTTCGGCACCAAGGATCTCGCGCGCGTCGACACATCGAAGGCCGTGCTGCCGGTCAACATTGCCAGCCTCGAGAAGTCAATCCAGCAGATCTTCATCGACCATCTCGAGTGGCTGAAGTCGGAAGGGCGCAGCGGCGCGCAGGCGGATTTCGAGCGCGTCAATCTCGCCGATCTCAACGCGCCGGGCGTGAACCTGTCGGCGGGTCGCCTGGCGCTCTGCATCCTGCGCAACGCCAAGCTGATCGGCGGCTACTTCCAGATGGCCGATTTCTCGTCGGCCTTCATGGCGAACTGCGATCTTTCCGGCGCCAAACTGCAGGGGTCGAAGTTCGACAAGGCGACGCTGACGGGCGCCAAGCTGCGCGACGCCGACCTGTCGCCGATGCCGGTCGACAACATGAACCAGCGCAACTGGAACACGAAGCTCAAGGAAGCGAACCTCTCCAGCGCCGACCTGCGCGGGGCGAATCTTTCGAAGGCCGACATGACCGGATCGATCCTGCGGCGCGCCGACCTGCGCGGGGCCGACATGTCCGACGCGATCCTGCTGGACTGCGATTTTTCGGGTGCCGACCTGCGCGAAGCCAACCTCAAGGGCGCCGATACGCGCGGCACGTCGGGGCTCGACAAGGCCCTGTAAGCCGATCCGACGCAGTTTTCTGTGGGCAAATGGCCTGATCGGCCTTTGCATTCTGCGAATCCCGACTACAGTTGCAGGATGGTTGGTTTTCCCCCCGCAGCCGTCCTTCGATGAGCGAAGGCCCGAAATTCCAGCGCAAGATCGTCATGACGCTCAAGGGTGTCGATGGCGCATTGCGCGATTTCGAGATCACGCAGGGCCCGAAGCTACTGCGCTTCCGCTTTCCCGCCGGCTCGCTGATCTTCCGCGAGGGCGATATCGGCGACAACGCGTTCCTGATCGAGAGTGGCAGCGTCTCGATCTTCCAGTCGACCCTGACGCCGACGAAGAAGACGCTGAATACGACGGCGGCCATCATCGAACCCGGTCGCGTAGCGATCCACGAGTTCACGACCGAAGCACCGCCGCCGGAAGCCGAACTTGCCGTGCTCGGCGTCGGCGCATTGTTCGGCGAGCTGGCGCTGATCGACGGCATGCCCCGCGCGGCCAGCGCGCGGGCGGTGGAGAACACGGTCTGCCTTGCGGTTACGCCCGGACAGCTCGACACGCATCTCCAGCAGGCCACGCCCGAACTGTCGGCCCGCATCCGGGTGCTGATGGCCTTCATCCGCGCCGTTCCCGCGCGCGCGACCTGGCCGGACGCGAAGTTCCCGCAGGAGCGGCTGGGCGATCTCGCCGCCGTCCAGATGGCTCTCGATCCGCGCGACAAGGGCGGCCCGCTGGAGATCAAGAGCGCGTTCCTGCGCGCGATCTACCGCTCGCTGTGTGAATACGCGCTATCGCGGTTTCCCTGATCTAACCCGATTCCGGCAGCGCCTTGTCGAGCCGCTTTGAAAGGAACCAGGCGAGCGCCAGAAACAGGATCAGCATGACGAGGGCAGCCTGCCCGGCCGCCTCGCCCAGGGCCTTGTCGGAGACGTGACTGAACCCGAAGCCGATCCCGACCAGCACGAACGCCCAGATCGCCGCCGACGGGACGTTCAGCAGCGTGAAGCGCCAGCGCGGCATATTCGACATGCCGAAGGCGAACCCGGCGATCCCGCGGATCCCGTGCGGATAGCGATAGATGAACATCATCCACCAATGATGCCGGTCGATCAGGCGCGCCGCCTTTTCCACGCCCTTGCGGATGCGCGGCATCGCCTCGAACAGCCGGCTGCCGAAGCGTCGGCCCAGCCAGAAGCGCAGCTCGTCGCCGGCGATTCCGCCGATCCACACGGCAAGGACCGTCGGCCAGAAGGCAAGCGCTTCCATGTGCGCGGCGTAGCCGGCGAAGAGCGGCAGCAGCAGCGAGTTCGACGCTGCATAGGACGCGACGAACCCGTAGGCGAGGTTGCCTTGGCTGCGGATGATTTCGAGTATCTGCGCGAGGTCCATTGGCATCCACGGTGGCAATGAGCTGCGTACATGGCTACGCTCGCCGCATGAGTCAACACCCGATCTCGCTCGGCATCCTCGACCAGTCCCCGATCCCCGACGGCGGCACCGCGGCACAGGCCGTCGCCGCCACCCTCGAACTGGCGCAGCTCGCCGAGAAACTGGGCTATTCGCGCTACTGGGTCGCCGAACACCACAACGCCCCCGGCTTCGCGGGCACGGTCCCGGAAATCCTGATCTCGCGCATCGCGGCGCTGACGACGCGCATCCGCGTGGGCTCGGCCGGCGTGATGCTGTCGCACTACGCGCCGCTGAAGGTCGCCGAGACGTTCCGGATGCTAGAAACGCTGTTTCCCGGACGCATCGATCTCGGCATCGGCCGCGCACCGGGCTCGGACCAGCGCACGGCCCACGCGCTGGAACCCGGCGGCCCCTACGACATCGCCGAGTTCCCGGGCAAGATCCGCGACCTGCTGGGCTTCCTGTCGAACGACCTGCCGGCAGGCCATCCCTATCGCCCGATCCTCGCCCAGCCGGCAGGGCCCGAGATGCCGCAGATGTGGGTGCTGGGCTCGTCCGACCAGAGTGCCGCCTATGCCGCGATGTTCGGCCTGCCCTTCGCCTTCGCGCATTTCATCAGCGGACAGGGCGGCGAAGAGGCGTGCGATGCCTATCGCCGTCGCTACGAGCCGTCGGGACGCTATCCAGATGCACGGACGGCACTCGCCGTCTTCGCGATCTGTGCCGCGACGACCGACGAGGCAACGCGGCTGGCAGCAAGCCGCGAACTCTGGCGCCTGCGGATCGAGCGCGGCGAGCTCGGCCCGATTCCGAGTCCGGAGGAAGCGCTTGCCTATCCCTATTCCGACATCGAGCGCGCGCGCATCGCGCGCACGCGCGCCCGTCAGATCGTCGGCGACCCTGCCCAGGTAAAGGCGCGGATCGAAGCGCTCGCGGCCGAGCACGGCGCGTCGGAGGTTTCGGTCGTGACGATCACGCACGACCCGGCGGCACGCCGCAGGTCGTACGAACTGCTCGCGGCGGAATTCGCTCTCGTCTAGCCGCGGATCGTCGGCAGGCCCGCCTGCTTCCACGCGCCCAGACCCCCGGCCATCGACACGACGTTGGCGGCCCCCAGCACCGGGGCAAGTGCCTGCGCCGCGCGCATCGACCGGCCACCGGCCAGGCAGGATACGACCACGCGCTTGCCCTTGAGCCCGGACAGGCTCGACGGATCGAAGGTCGAAAGCGGCGAAAGAAGCGCTCCGGGGATCCGCTCGGCCGCGAACTCCTCGACCTCGCGCACGTCGACGAGAACGGCCTCGCCCTTGCGCAGCAGGTCGTTCGCCTGCGCGATGTCGATCTCGCGGACGGTCGTCTGGTCGTCGGAAGGGCTCATCGTTTCCTCGGAGGAAGGTTGCGCGTCGCGTAGGATTGGACCAGCGGATGCCCGAAAACAAGATGGACTTTTCGCGCGGATGGCGGAAATTGACGGTCATGTCGCGCCGGCTCCCGCCGTTGAACTCGCTGCGTGCCTTCGAGGCCGCCGCCCGCCTGCTGTCCTTCTCGAAGGCGGCGGACGAACTCGCCGTCACGCCCGCCGCCGTCAGCCATCAGATCAAGGGGCTGGAGGACCAGATGGGCCTCAAGCTCTTTCGCCGCGACCGCCAGAAGGTGGCACTGACCGAGGCCGGCACGCTGCTGCTGCCCGGGCTTCGCGAGGGCTTCGACCTGATCGCCGGTGCCGTCGCCGACGCGACCGAGCGCGACACCAAGGGTGTGATGACGGTTTCGTCCGCCCCGTCCTTCGCGGCGAAGTGGCTCGTCCCGCGCCTCGACCGGTTCGCCGAACGCCATCCGGAGATCGACGTGCGCGTTTCGGCCTCGATCGCCCTCGTCGATTTCGCGCGCGACGACGTCGACGTCGCCGTGCGCTACGGCTCGGGCCAGTATCCGGGCCTGCTCGTCGAGCGGCTGTTCCCCGAAACGGTCGTACCGGTCTGCGCGCCCGCCCTGCTCAAGGGCAAGACGAAGCTGAAGGTGCCGGCCGATCTCAAGCACCACACGCTGCTGCACGACGACGCGTCGGATGGCGACGAGACGTGCCCGGACTGGCGCATGTGGCTGAAGGCCGCCGGCGTCAATGGCATCGATCCGCGCTTCGGGCCGCGTTTCAACCAGTCGAGCCTCGTGCTCGAAGCCGCGATCCTCGGGCGCGGCGTGGCGCTCGCCAAGCTGCGGCTGGCCGAGAACGACCTTGCGAGCGGTCGGCTCGTGCGCCCGTTCGCCGTCGCGACACCCGTGCGCTTCGCCTATTTCGTCGTGAGCCCGCCGGGACGGGCCGAACGCCCGAAGGTCGCGGCGTTCCGCGCCTGGCTCAAGAAAGAGGCGGCTGCGACGAAAGATTGAACAGCGTGCCCATTTCCGGGGGGACGGGAATGGGCATGTCGAGCAGGCGCTGCGCAAGGCCGCGCGCCGCCGGATCGCCGGCAAGATCGTGACCGCGGCCGGCACCTGCCGCGTCCTCCAGAACGAAATGGAAGGTCGCAAGCCCCGGAAGTTCGCGCCGCGCGACGCGCGTCGGGCGGAAGGCGCCGAACCACGCCTGCACGCGTGCCGCATCCGCGCCATCGCGCACGACATGCCACCACGCGGGATCGCGCATCGCTACGCACAGGACGATGGCGCTTCCCGCGACGCGCGCGCGCGCATGGGCCAGCAGCCGCAGCGGCAGCAGGGACGGCGTCATGGCTCGCCCGCCGGTGGTGTCGCGCTCCACGGAACGAACGCCTTGGGTATCCGCGCTTCGCAGAGGCGCCGCTCCGGGGCGACGGATGTCCGCAGGCCGCCGGCACCGGCGGACCCGAAGGACGCAAGGGAGGCGAACTCGGCAAGCGCGCCATCGGCCGCGGCGCGCGCGACCGTGCGCACGGCCATGCGCAGCCGCACATCGCGCGCCGGCACGATGGCGAGATTCGCGGCCCGCTCGCCGGCCGACTTGGTCGACGCGTCGATCCCGACGATCTCGACGCGATAGCGGTCGTCGTGCATCGTCGCGGCCAGCCGCTTTTCGAGCTCGCGTGCCGCGGCGATCGCCCGGGTGGCGGCACCCGTCCCGCCATAGCCGAGTTCCGCCTCGGCGACGAAGCCTGTCTCGAAGTCGAGCGTGCCGGCGATCCAGTCCGCCGGTGCGCGACCGCGCACGCCGGTCAGCACATTCCCGAGCAGCGTCGCATCGTCGAGATCGACGGTCACGTCCGGCTCGACCAGCGCATGCGGATCGCGCACGCCGTCGAGCAGCGAAAGCGCAAGGCCCGCGACGCGGGGTGTTGCACCGGTCGAACCGAACGTGATCACGCCGTCTGCGGCGACGTCGGCGAACGGCAGCCCGACATTCGACGGCGCGTCGTCGAGATCGCCGCCGGTCGCCGCGGCGCCGGCCGAAAGGATCCGGCCGGCGGCAGCAGCGGCGGCGATGCGGTCGTGGTCGGTGGCCTGCCAGCGATGCTCGTGGCGGGCGAAGGCGATCGCGATCGCGGATGGCGAGAGCAGCCCGCTGACGACGACCTCGGCACCTTTCGCAAGAAGGCCAAGCAGCGGCTCGGCGCCCAGTGGTGCGCGTGCGGCGACAAGCGTCGAGTTGGGCGGCGGCGGCGGATCGCACGGGACCGCCAGCAGGCGAGCACCTTCCTGGGTGGCGAGGATATCGCGCGTCTGGAGAAGTCCGACGCGCGGCCGGCGCTTGCCGAGCCGTGCCGCCAGCGCCACGACCGCGTTGGCGACCTGGGCGGGATCACCCTCGGGCACTTCGACGGCGAGACGGACGCGCTTCGAGAGACAGTCGATCAGGATGCCGCCGAGTGCGCGCTCGACGTCTGATACGGCGAGACGGACGACGAGACATGCCGGTCCATCCCGCACGACAAGCTGCGCCAGCAGGCCGGCGGAGAGGTCCGGACGTTCGCCCCGCCCCGCATGCCCGACGCGTGCCATCCGCTACACGATGCCCGTGACCTTCGAGAGCGCGTCGTAGATCGCCGGACCGGCCGCCTGGACGGCCGCACCGTCGCCGAGACCGCCCGCACTCAGGAAGTCGTTCGTGCGCCCGCCTGCCTCGCGGACCATCAGCAGGCCGGCAAGGCAGTCCCAGGCGTTAATGTGGAGCTCGGCGTAGCCGTCGCAACGCCCGTCGGCGACATAGGCGATGCCGAGCGCACCCGAACCGGCGCGCCGGAACGAAGCGCCTGCCGATACGGCCCGGGTCACGATGTCCGTATAGCTTTCGACCGTCCGGCGGCTCGACCAGCCGAGTTCGACCTGCGAACGGGCGAGATCGCCGTTCGTCACGACCTTCATGGGGCGGCCGTTGCAGGTGGCGCCGAACCCGCGACGCGCGAGGAACATCTCGTCGCGCATCGGATCGTAGATCACGCCGATCTCTTCGCGGCCTTCCGCGACGAACGCGATCGAGATGCAGAAATGCGCAATACCGTTGGCGAAATTCGCCGTGCCGTCAATCGGGTCGACGACCCAAAGGGCGCGCGGGTCGCGGCTGCCGCCGGTTTCTTCGCCCAGCACGTCGTCGGAGGGAAATGCCGCCTTGAGATGCCCGAAAACGAGCTTTTCGACGGCCCCGTCGGCGACGGTCAGATAGTCCTGTGGCCCCTTGAAGGTCGTCCCGATCGACGCGCGATCCGAGAAATAGCGGCGCTGGAGTTCGCCCGCCGCGCGGGCGATGCCGACCGCGGCGAGGGTTCGGGCGGCGACGCCGTCCGGGGTTATTTTCTTGTCCATGGCGCGGGACGTTACCCGTCCGATCTGCTAGAGGGAAGCACCATGATCGCAATAGACAATCTGACCCTGCGGATCGGCGGCCTGACCCTGATCGAGGACGCCACCGCCCTGATCCCCGAGGGCCGCCACGTGGGCCTGATCGGCCGCAACGGGGCGGGAAAATCGACGCTGCTGGAGGCCATCCTCGGGCACCTGCATCCCGACCAGGGCACGATCTCGATGCCCAAGCGCGCGCGCGTCGGGTTCGTGGCGCAGGAAGCGCCAGGCGGCGCCGTCACGCCGCTCGAAGCCGTGCTCGCCGCCGACGAGGAACGCGCTGCCCTTCTGGCCGAGGAAGAGGCGACCGAAGACGGTGCGCGCATCGCGGACATCCACATGCGCCTTTCGGAGATCGACGCCTACACGGCCGTCGCGCGCGGCGCTTCGATCCTCGCCGGCCTCGGCTTCGATGCCGACATGCAGAACCGGCCGCTGTCGGAGTTCTCGGGCGGCTGGCGCATGCGCGTCGCACTCGCCGGCGTCCTGTTCGCGCGCCCCGACATCCTTATCCTCGACGAGCCGACGAACCATCTCGACCTCGAGAGCGCGCTGTGGCTCGAGGACTATCTCGCGCACTGGTCCGGCACAATCCTCGTCGTCAGCCATGACCGGCGCCTGCTCAACGCGGTGTGCACGCACATCCTGCATCTCGACCAGAAGAAGCTGACGCTCTACACCGGTGATTACGACCGCTTCGAAGTGCTCCGCCAGGAACGCCTCGCCCTGCAGGCCGCGATGGCCTCCAAGGTCGACGCGCAGCGCAAGCACATGCAGGCCTTCGTCGACCGCTTCCGCGCCAAGGCGTCGAAGGCCGCACAGGCCCAGTCGCGCCTGAAGGCGCTCGCCAAGCTCACGCCCATCGTGGTCGAGCGCGACGAAGATGCCGTGCGCTTCGAGTTCCCCGACGTCGAACTGCCCAAGCCGCCGATGGTCACGTTCGACCGCGCGACGGTCGGCTACGAAACAGGCAAGCCGATCCTGACCGGCATCGACCTGCGCCTCGATCCCGAAGACCGGATCGGCTTGCTGGGTGCGAACGGCAACGGCAAGTCGACGCTCGCCAAGCTGTTCGCCGGCCGCCTGCAGCCGATGTCCGGCGGCACGATGCGCGCCTCGAAGCTGCAGACCGGTTTCTTCGCCCAGCACCAGATCGAGGACATCGATCCGAACCGCTCGCCCTTCCAGCTTCTCGGCGACGAATGGCCGAAGGCCGCCCCGCTCGCGTTGCGCTCGCGCCTCGCGCGCTTCGGATTCTCCGGCCCGAAGGCGGACGTGAAGGCGGAGAACCTGTCGGGTGGGGAAAAGGCGCGCCTTGCCTTCGCGCTCGCCACGGCGCACGCCCCGCAGTTGCTGATCCTCGACGAACCGACGAACCATCTCGACATGGCGAGCCGCGAACGGCTCGTCGCCGCGATCAACGATTTCGCCGGTGCCGTCATCCTCGTCACGCACGACTGGTCGCTGCTGGAACTCACCTGCGACAGGCTGTGGCTGGTCGCGGGCGGCAAGGTCGTGCCGTTCGAGGGCGATCTCGACGACTACCGCCAGCTGGCACTGGCCGAACGGCGCGCCCAGCGCCAATCGTCCGAGAAGCCCAAGGCCGTTCCGGCGGCGAAGCGCCCGGCGCGCGACCTGGGTTCGCTTAAGCGCGAGCTCAAGGCTGCGGAAGAGGCACTCGCTAGGCTCACGGCCGAACGGCAGACGCTGGAGAACGAGGCGGCCCTGCCCTCCACCTACAACGATCCGCGCAAGTCGGCCGCGAACGCCAAGCGCATCAAGGAACTCGCCGACCCGATCGCGAAAGCCGAGGCGCGCTGGCTCGCCGCCGCCGAAGCGATGGAAGAGGCCAATGCGGCGTAGCGTTGCCGCGGCACTGGCGCTGGCGTTCCTCGCCGGTCCGGCCGCGGCGAAGGAATGGGGTGACGTGCGGCGGCCCACGCCGGGCGCCACGCGCCTGATCGGCGGGCCCGCAAATGGCTGCATCGCCGGCGCACACGCACTTCCGGTCGACGGGCCGGGCTATCGGGCGGTGCGCCTGTCGCGCAACCGCATCTGGAGCCATCCGCAGACCGTCGCCTACGTGAAGAAGCTCGGCGCCGCCGTCCACGCAATCGGCCTGCCGTCGCTCTATGTCGGCGACCTGTCGCAGCCGCGCGGCGGACCGATGTCGTTCGGGCACGCCTCGCACCAGAACGGCAGCGACGCCGACATCTGGTTCAATCTCGATCCCAAGCCCGACCTGCCGCCGGCCGCGCGCGAGGAGATCGCGATCACCGATCTCGTGCGGCCCGACGAGCGCGGCATCGACCCGGCCAGATGGCGGCCCGAGCATGCGCAGCTGCTGCGCACGGCCGCGGGCTTCGCCGAGGTCGACCGGATCTTCGTGCATTTCGCGATCAAGAAGGAGCTGTGCGGATCCGTCGGCGGCGACCGCGCATGGCTGCGCAAGATCCGGCCGTGGCGCGGCCACACCGAGCATTTCCACGTGCGCCTCGCCTGCCCGGCCGACAGCCCGGACTGCGCGCCGCAGGCCGCGATCCCGTCCGGCGACGGCTGCGACGCCTCGCTCGACTGGTGGTTTCCGGATGCCGAGGAGCGGCGCAAACTGGAGCCGAAGCCCAAACCGCCGGCCGCCCCGCGCCCGAAAATGCCGGCTGCCTGTGCCGCGATCCTGAAAGCGCCCTGAGGCGTCAGCCCCAGCTGCGCACGGGGCCGGTGTCGATATGGACGAAGTCGCTGCGCGGATACTGGCCCACTCCGCCGGCCTGAAGCGACATTGCCGCCTGGCGGATCGCGCGCACCGAACGGTCGGCGAGATCGATGTCGAGCGCGCGGCCCTGGATATGGAAAGAATTTCGCGCCACGCCGCCGTGCGATTTGCGCGCCGCCGCGTTCGTACGCGGCGAACGGTAGGCCGAGATCACGCGCCACGGCTCGCCCGAACCCAGGCGCTGGTAGATTTCCCACATCTGGTCGTAGAGCTTGGGGTCCATGTGCGTCACGGCACCGGCCTTGTAATCGCGCAGCAGCGTATCCAGCCTGCGCGTCGCTTCGGGCACGTAGTTGCCGTCGCGCCAGTAGACCGCGTCGAACCGTTCGCCGGTGTTGACGATCTGCAGCTTGAGCGCGCGCGTGCTCGACGGGCGGACCGGAACCGGCGACGACGGCGCGGTCGAAACGGCGCGCTTCGCCTTCGGCTTTGCGGCCGACGCGTCACCTGCGGGCAGGATCAGGCTTGCTGAGGCGGCCGCGGCAAGAAACAGGAAGCCGCGGCGGCTGGGGGGCTCGTGTCGGTCGAACATGGCCGGTGGGCGAGTCCTTCATTCGAGGCTGGTTTACCCACAATGCACACCGAAACGGATCGAGGCAAGCCCGAAGAAACACTTTGAAACAATTCTCCAGATTATTGATTCTTATGAATATTGTGCGATCGTCGGAATGACCCGCAGATTTCGCTAAGATCGCTACCGGCGCAACTTCGGGAGATCGCAAGATGCTCGACGAAAAGCAGCGCGGTGTCGTCCGCGGTGTCCTTCCGGCCTATGCGATCACGTTCGCTGTCCTCGGCTTCGCCTTGCTGGCACCGCCGGCCGCCCTGCTTCCCGGCGGTCCCTTCCCCGCCACGCTGCAGGCGGCCCTCGTCTGGTCCGTCGTGCCGGCGTTCTGCCTGGTCGGCAACATCGCCGCGATGGCCAATCACCGCTTCTACAGCCCGGCCGACATCGACGGCGGCGGCCTGACTGTCGCAACCCCGAAGGCGCGCATCATCCAGTCGACGCTGCAGAACACGCTCGAACAGGCCGTACTCGCGATCGTCGCCTATGCGCTGTGGTCGGCGGCGATGCCGGATTCCTGGCAGGCGGCCATCCCGGCCGCGGCGCTGCTGTTCGCCCTCGGGCGTGCGCTTTTCTGGCGCGGCTATGCCGGCGGGGCACCCGGCCGGGCACTCGGCTTCGGCCTGACGTTCTATCCGACGATGCTGATGCTGCTGGCCTGCGCGCTGCGGCTCGTCTGGCGGGCCGTCGCTTAAGGTGCCAGCGTGGGCGCGGGTGCGACCGTGTCGCGCGGCAGGCGTGCCTCGACGATCGGCCGCTTCTCGATGCCGGCCACGAACAGCGCGTCGAGGCCGTAGATGTCCTCGCGCAGATGCAGGTCGCCGTTCTTCACGAAGGCGGTGAAATACACGAGATGGACCGGCACGGGCGTGCGCACCTGCACGTGGCGCGTCTGGCCATCGGCATCGGCCGCCTCGATCGCGTCGCGCGACCATCCGGTCGTGGTGCGAAGCACCCATTCGACCAGTTCGAACGGCCGTTCGAGCCGGATGCAGCCCGACGAAAGGGCCCGCTCCGCGCGCGCGAAATAGTGGCGGTCCGGCGTGTCATGCAGGAACACGTCGAACATGTTGGGCAGCGTCAGCCGCACCTGCCCCAGCGCGTTGTGCGGCCCCGGATCCTGGCGCACCCAGTAGGGCATCGCGCGCGGGCTCACGCGCCGCCAGTCGACCTTGCGCGGATCGATCTCGACCCGCTCCTCGCCCGAGCCGCGATAGAAGCGGAACCCGAGATCGACGAGCGATTGCGGATTGGCACGCAGGCGCGGCAGCAGGTCCTCGCGCACCAGTTTCGACGGCACGGTCCATGTCGGATTGAAGATCACTTCGGTGATGCGGCTCGAGAAGATCGGCGTGGCGCGCGCCTCGCGCCCGACGACGACCGGCATGACGACACGCTCGCTGCCGCCTTCCATGGCGCGCAGCGCGAAGCCGGGCACGTTGACTTCGATATAGGTCCCGCCCGGCCGCGCCGGCAGTGCGCGCATGCGGTCGAGATTGACGGCGATCTGCGCGATGCGCGCGTCGACCGACCGGTTGAGGGCGGCAAGCGAGCGTGGCCCGATGCGGCCGTCGGGCGAAAGCCCGTGGCGCACCTGGAAGCGGATCGTCGCCGCGACGAGTTCGGAATCGTAGAACTCGGGATCCTCGCCGAGCGCCACATCCGGCAGAGCCCCGTCGGTCGCCGCGAGGCGACGGCGCAGGGCCGGAACGCGCGGGTCGCTCGTCTCCGGCTCGAGCGTTTTGCCGCCGGGGATCGCACGCCAGCCGCCGTCGGCCTTGATTTCGCGATATTTCCGCAGCCAGTCGAGGAGCTGCATATAGGCCGGGTCGGCCGGTGCCAGACGGTCGAACACGCTGCCCGGATCCTCGGCGCGCGCGAGGTCGCGCAGCAACGCGTCGGCATCGAGTGGGCGCGGCGTAATTCTGATGTCCGACGGCAGGCTGACCGACGCGATGCGCCCGCCCTGCAGGTCGGCGCCGTAGCGCAGGGCCGCCTGCGTCAGCAGCAGGTCGAAACGCGCCAGCGAAGCCGGATCGCCCGCGCGCAGCAGGCGCTCGATGTCCTGGATGCTGTAGTCCGACGCGATCAGGCCGCGCGCGGCCGCGGTCCGGAACATCTCGACCAGCCGCTCGGCGCGCGGTGCCGGACCGTCGTCGCCGAGCCAGAGCGGCGTGAAATCGCGCGACTGGTAGAGCGACAGCATCGCGTTGCGGCGCGCTTCGTCGGGCGCCGCCTCGATCGCCGCGATGTTCTCGCGCATGTTCGGGCGCAGGTCGGCCGGGACCAGCGCCATGGAGGCCGGTGAAAAGCCGGTGCCCAGCGCGATCAGACCGCCGGCGAGGATGCTTCGGACATGACCCATGCCCGATAAACTAGCACGGTCCGCGAAAAGGAAAAGTTGAGGGGGTCAGAGACCCTTCAGGAGGTCGACCGTCGCCACCGGTTCGACCGGCTTGAGCTGGCGGTCGAAGAAGCCGATCGACTTGTCGATCGCTTCCCGGCTGGCCGATGCCTGGAAGAAATGCGGCTGGTTCGGGAACAGCGCCATCTCGTGCGGAACCGACAGCCTGCGCAGCAGGTCGCGGGTCTGGGTGGCGCGGGAAACCGGGACGGTCCGGTCCTTCTGGCCGTGTATGACCAGCGTCGGCGCCAGACGCGTCGTCGTCGGCGTGACGTTGCCCGGCATGCCGCCGCCCATGTTGACGACCGCGGCGATGCGCTTGTCGCGGCTCGACAGGCCGAGGGCCTGGAACCCGCCAAGCGAGAAACCGAACGCCGCCAGACGGCTCTGATCGACGCGCTGGTCCTTGACCATCTCGTCGACGGCGGCCCGGACGACGTCGTGCTGCGTTTCGAATTCGGCGATCAGCGCGCGGCCACGCGGGCGATTGCGGTTGCGGTCGCCCAGATAGTGCGGGAGGTAAACGACATAGCCGGCCTCGGCAAAGCTTTCTGCGGCACCACGATAGAAGGCGCCATTACCCATGCCGGAAGCACCATGCAGCAGCAGCACGGCCGGGCGCGGACCTTCCGTGTCGGGGCGGTAAATCTCGAGCTTTACCTGACGCTTGCCGACCCGGTATCGGGTATCCGACCTTGAAACCTGCGTCGCGATGCGGCGAAGATCGGAGCCGGCGCCGAATGCGTCGCGCGGTGCGGCACCCGGCGGACGGCTGGCCCAATCCGGGGCGGTCTGCGAACTGTTTTCGAGGCGCGCCAGAACGGCCAGATCGTCCTCTGGACCGGTCGCGGCACCGCCGCGGACAACCGGCGAAGGCTTGGCCGTCACATTTGCCGTCGCGGCCGGAGCCGCAGGCACGATGGCAGGGGCCGAGCCGGTTTCCGGCGACGCCGGAATGAATACGAACGGCAGGCTGGGATCGAGCAGGTAGTTCGGCGCAAGCGTCACGGCAGCTTCGACGACCGTCGAGAACGACGTCGTCTGCGTATCCTGTTGCGGGGAAAGTTCAGTCCCCTGCGAGGCCACAGCCACTGCGACGAGTAGCTCAATCATCCAAGCCGTCCTGCCGAAACGATTATTTCGATTTGTTGCAGTCGGTCGGAGATAGCATAGCGACCCATGATCGGGGAGTCGTTTTTAGGTTACTGACAAAAATTAACCAATTCGTCAGGATTCATTATTTAAAATCAACGCTGCTAAATTTCCCGAGCATCCCGGCAAGCGCCTGATTCGGCGCCAGTCGAGCCGGTTGATCCTTATTTCAGCGTTTTGTGCGGACTCGGCAACACCCGGCCTGCGTCAGTGCCCTTCCTGCTGGTCGAAGTAGCGCTTGATCAGCCAGAACACGAACGCGGCGGCCGCCGCGGATATCACGAGGCCCATCGTATACATCGGCCCGTCATGCGCGCCCGACGCCAGAAACAGCCCGACGAAGCCGACGACCGCCGAAACGACGCCGACAATCCACATTCCGAGACCCGACATGGACGCTCCCCCATTTACGACACACCCGGCCCCTCCGCCGGAAGCGCAAGGCTAGCCACATCGCCCGACCCGGTCTAGCCCGCCATTGCCGCGAGAGCGGCCGCGTCGCCCTTCACCAGCAGCGGAACGGCGGCAGCAACCCGGTCGGCCGGCCAGTCCCACCAGGCGATTTCCAGCAGCCGGGCGACCGTCGGTTCGGGGAAGCGCATCTTGACCACCCGGGCGGGATTGCCGGCGACCATCGCGTAGGCCGGCACGTCGCGGGTGACGACCGAACAAGCCGCGACGATGGCACCCGATCCGACCGTCACGCCCGGCATGATCGTGCTCTTGTAGCCGCACCAGACGTCGTTGCCGATCTTGATGCTGCCCTTGTTGATGGCCGGATAGTCGCGCGCCGACATTTTTTCTGCCCAGTCCCCGCCGAAGACCGGGAACGGATAGGTCGAGGGGCCGGCGACCGAATGATTGGCATCCGACATGATGAAGGTCGTGTCGTGCGCGAAGGCGCAGTACTTGCCGATGTCGAGACGCGCACCCGAGAACCCGAAATCGTAGCGCACGTTGCGGATGAAGAACCGGGTCGGGTCGTCGAAGTCGGAGTAGTAGCTGTACTCCCCCGCCGAAAGGTGCGGTCGCGGCGGATGGATCTCGTCGAGAAGCGGCTTCAGGAACACCGTGTGTCGCGCACCGGTCCCGAACGGGAAGAGGACGCTCGGGTCGATCGAAGCCGGATGGGCCATCGCTAGATCTCCACTTGGGTTCCCAGTTCGACGACGCGGTTGGACGGAATGCGGAAGAAGGCCGTGGCGCTGTAGGAACTGCGCGACAGGGCGATGAAGAGCTTCTCGCGCCAGCGCGGCATCAGCGGCTTGCTCTTCATCACGAGATTCTCGCGGCCGAAGAAGAACGACGTGTCCATCATGTCGAACTTGAGGCCGAAGGGCTGCGCCAGGCGCAGGACGCGCGGGATGTTCGGCCCTTCCATGAATCCGTAGCGAAGCGTGATCCGCCAGAAATTCTTGTCCATCGCCTCGACCTGCATGCGGTCCTTCTCGGCGATCTGGGGGATCTGCTCGAACACGACGGTCAGCAGCACGACGCGTTCATGCAGCACCTTGTTGTGCTTCATGTTGTGGAGCAGCGCGTAGGGGACGCCGTCTCTGGCACCCGTCATGAACACGGCAGTTCCCGCCACGCGGGGTGGGTTGCCGTCGCGAAGCCGCGCGATGAACGGTTCGAGCGGCACCGTGCTCTCGTGCAGGCGCTCGATGAGAATCCGCCGACCGCGCTTCCAGGTCGTGAATACGGAGTAGAGCCCGGCCCCGACGACCAGCGGCAGCCAGCCGCCGTCGGCGAGCTTGACGAAGTTCGCGAGGAAGAACGACAGGTCGACGATCAGAAGCACGATAGTGACCGTCAGCGCCCGCAGGCGCGACCAGCCCCAGATGTGCCGCGCGACGACATAGGCGATGAGTGTGGCGACACACATCTCGCCCGAAACGGACAGGCCGTAGGCCGAAGCGAGATTGGTCGACGACTGGAACCCGATCACGAGTGCAAGCACGCACACGCATAGGATCCAGTTCACGCGCGGGATGTAGATCTGTCCGATTTCCGTTTCCGACGTGTGGCGGATTTCCATGCGCGGCAGATAGCCGAGCTGGATCGCCTGCCGCGACAGCGAGAATGCGCCCGTTATCACGGCCTGCGAGGCGATCACCGTAGCGGCCGTGGCGAGGATCACGACCGGATAGAGCAGGAACTCCGGCACCATCAGGAAGAAGGGATTCGCCGATGCATCCGGCTGGCGCATCAGCAGCGCACCCTGCCCGAAATAGTTCAGCACGAGTGCGGGCTGCACGAACGTTACCCAGGCGAGCCGGATGGGCCGTTTGCCGAAATGGCCGATGTCCGCATAGAGCGCTTCGGCACCCGTCAGCGCCAGGAACACCGCCCCCATGACAAGGAAGCCGCGCCAGCCGTCGCTCCACAGGAAATGGATGCCGTAATAGGGATTGAGGGCGGCAAGCACCGCGGGCGTCTGCGCGATGGAAACGACGCCGAGGATCGCGAGCACCGCGAACCACACGATCGTGATCGGGCCGAAGAACGCGCCGACGCGCGCGGTCCCGCGACGCTGGATCAAGAACAGCAGGACGAGGATGACGCACGCGATCGGCACGACGTAGCGCTCGAATTCCGGTGTGGCGACCTTCAGGCCTTCGACCGCCGAAAGGACCGATATCGCCGGCGTGATGATCGCGTCGCCGAAGAAGAGCGAAGCGCCGAACAGTCCGGCCGCCAGGATCGGCACGCCGCGATGCACGCCGGCAGGTGCCGCCTTCAGCGCGAGCGCCATAAGCGCGAACATGCCGCCCTCGCCGCGATTGTCGGCACGCAGGATGTAGGTGACGTACTTGAGCGTGACGACGATGACCTGCGTCCACACGATCAGCGACAGCACGCCGAGCACGTGCGGCAGCGTGGGATCCATCGGATGCGGACCGGTGAACGCCTCGCGCATCGTGTAGAGCGGAGACGTTCCGATATCGCCGAAGACCACGCCGATGGCGGCGATCGCAAGGGCCATCAGGCGCTTGTCGGCACCTTCCGTTTCCGTCGAACTGCTGCTCATCTGATTCGGATGGCCCCCTCGCCACGGCGGGACATTGCCCCAATTCGCGTGTCTCGCGCCAGCACCAGTTCTTTTGCGCGACAGGCGGCGCAGCAACTCCGTATAAATAAGTGATGAACCCGCAAGCCGATTCTTCCGCGTGACGATGTCGCACCCTTCATCCGAGCCCGCGATAAACCTGCCACCCTTCACCCTTGCGCTGATTGCCGCAAACGTCGTCGCGTTCGGCGCGATCCGCCTGCTCGATGGCGACGCGGTCTGGCGGGCGATCGATGCTTTCGGGTTCGTGCCGGCGCGCTACGGCGGCGGGCAGTCGGACGGTATCGCGGCGGTCTATACGCCGATCACGTACCAGTTCCTCCACGGAGACTGGGTCCACCTGCTCGTCAACATGGTGAGCCTCGCCGCCTTCGGCGCCGGCATCGAACGGCGCGTCGGCGGACCGTCGATGATGTCGGTCTATCTCCTGTGCGGTCTTCTCGCCGCGGCCGCACATTTCGCGATCTATCCTGCCAGCATCGATCCGGTGATCGGCGCATCGGGCGCGATCTCCGGCCTGATGGGCGGCGTGCTGCGCATGATGCGCGAAGGCAGGCGCACCGGCGGCGGGATGGCCGGCTTCGCGATTGTCTGGGCCGTGTCGATCGTGCTTCTCGGAATCACGGGTCTGCCCGGCGACGGCGGTACGCAGATCGCCTGGGTCGCGCATCTCGGCGGCTTCGTCGCCGGCCTTCTGCTTTTCCGCTTCTTCATCGCCAACGGATCGACCGATGACCAGACTTGAAGTCCTGCGTCGCGCGATGCTGCCGCTCGACGGCACGATCGCCGACTGGGTGCCGGGCATCATGGATGCCTACGCGCGCATCGTGCCGATGCGCGACTGGCCGAAGCTCACGATGGTCGATTTCACGGCGGGCTCTTGCCTGATGCCGACGCTGTTCGCCGCATCGGGCGTGCGGCGGCTCGTGGTCAACGACTTCGCGCCCCGCTCGCATCTTGCGGCACGCTTCCTGTTCGGCCGCAGCAAGATCGACGCCGGGCGCGTTTCGGCACTGCTGACGGCGAAGCGCCCGAAGCTCCATGCCCACGTGCCGACATTCCATTTCGCGTGCGACTATCTCGTCGAGCCGGCCTGCGACGTGTTCGACCGGCTCTATCATGCCGACGTTCCGGCAGCGGAGCGGACCGGCCTTCAGTATCTTGCCGTACGCTGGGCGCTCGGCTTCGCCAAGTCGGTCGAGGACGGATTCGAAATCCTCTACACGCACGATCCGTCGCGTCTCACCCGCATGCGCGACGTCGACTGGACAGCGTATCTCGCCCGCGCGCGCCGGCCGGCACCGGTCCTGGCCCAGCTCGTGAAGGAACTGAACGCCGCCATCGACGCGATCGGTCCGGTCAAAGCGCGGCTTCACTGCGCCGACATGAAGGACGTCGCCGGAAAGCTGAAGCTCGCCGCTCCGGTCTTCGCTGCCGTCAATCCGCCGACGCGCGGCCTCGACGAGTACACGATCGACGACCAGCTCGTTCATTCGCTGATGGCGAACCGCTGGCTGCCGCTCTCGCAGACCCCCGAAACGCCCCTCGCCTTCTGGACGCGGCGCGTCGATGCGGGGCTGCGCCATCTGCCGGCCGGCGCCCATTACATGGTCTGGGGCGGCGACGGCTCGATGCGCTGGAGCGAATGCCTGCGCGTCTGGTCGCTCTACGGCGCGCCGCTGCATGTCTCGCGGCTCGGCGACGATGCCGAGTCGCCGGGCTGGGCGATCTTCAGGACGCATGCGAAGTAGGCGGACGGAAACGGTTTTCCCGATTCTTCCGATCCGGCACTTGCAGAATGCGAAACGCTGCCTATGTTTAATGCACTTGGCCGGGCCTCGCGCCCGCCAACGATGATCAGCCCCCACCCCCCTCGGGGCTGATCGTTCAAGGCCCCGGCGTGTCCCCCCACGCGCCGGGGCCGCTTGAACCCCGAATTCAGATCCGGACCTGGACGAGCGAGCGGCGCCACAGCGTCGCGAACAGGCCGACCGCGAGGCCGGCCTTCTGTCCCGGCGTGCCGGCGAACGGCCAGTCCTGCGCGCAGGCCGCGATCGTGCGCACGCCGTCGACGCGCGCGAGCAGCGGGGCGACTTCCGGGGACAGCGTGAACGTATCGTCCAGCCGCTTGAGTGCGACCGGGCCGGGGCGCGAAAGCTCGGCGAGGTTTTCGACGCCGACATTCCATCTCGGCACGTAGTCGAGCGCGTGCCTTCCGTCCCAGCTGACGCGGTAGCTCGCCGGATCCTTCTCCGGGCGGCAGTAGACGGCCGAGTGCAGCATCGTGTCCTGGACGAACAGGTCGACGCACGACCACTGCTCGCGCTCAGGCAGCGCAAGCAGGCGCTGGGCAAGCGGATGGCCGGCCGGCACGCGCGCGTCGGGGTAGTAGAGCCGGTTGTCACCCCAGTTCTGGAAGACGAGCCCGGCGCGGCCGGCGAACTCGATGACCTCGTCGGGCGTGTAGGCGCGGTCGACCGGATGCAGCAGCGTGTCGACCAGCCCGGAATCGTGCTCGAGATCGCCCGACCGCCGCCGGTGCCAGTTGAGGTAATGCTCGGCCGGCAGGGCGGCGATCGCGTCGCGCGCGAAGGCGATGTCGTCGGCGGACTGGCCGACGCCGAGCCTGCGGAACATCTCCTGCATCATGTAGACGCCGATGCGCGCATAGCGGCCATAGAGCATGACGTGGATGGCGCCGTCCGGTGCCAGCACGCCGGCCAGCGCGCGCAGGCCCGCATCCGGGTCCGGCAGATGGTGGAGCACGCCGGTCGACACGATCAGGTCGAACGGCCCGACAAGCTCGCCCGCGCGCACGAGATCCAACTGCTGCAGGCGGAGATTCTTCAGGCCGTGCTTTTCCTGCAGGAACTTCTGGTGCGCGAGGCTTGGGCCCGACAGGTCGATGCCGAGGACATCCGCACCCGGATTGGTGAAGGCGAGATGTGCCGCCTGGTTCGTCCCGCAGCCGGCGACGAGGATGCGCATGCCGGGCCGGTACGGCCTGTCCGGCCAATAGCGCAGGTGGAAGTGGAGCGGATCGGACATGTCCACGCCGCCGCCGGCGATCGCCTGCGCCAGATCGTCGATCGGCTTGGGATAGCGATAGGCGGCGTATTGGCGCGCGACGATTTCGGAAGTTCCGGTCAAGTTCGTCTCCGTCCCGTTCGGTGCCGATCATAGCCGATGGGCTTGGCGGCGCCATGCCGCAACCGTATGGTTGACGGCATGAAGCTCCCCACGCACGGTCGATACGACTATTCCCCGATCCGCGGCCGGCCGGTCTATGACTGGCCGAACGGCACGCGGCTTGCCGTCTATCTCGGCCTCAATCTCGAGCATTTCGCGTTCGGCGAAGGGCTCGGCGCCGAGCTTGCCCCCGGCGGGCCGCCGCCGGATGTCCTCAACTATGCCTGGCGCGATTACGGCAACCGCGTGGGCGCCTGGCGGATGCTCGAGCTGTTCGACGAGCTGTCGCTGCCCGGCTCCGTCCTCGCGAATTCCAGCATGTACGAGTACGCGCCGTCGCTTATCGAAGCGTTCCGCACGCGCGGCGACGAGATCGTCGGCCACGGCCGCACGAATGCGGAGCGCCAGGGCACGCTCGACGAGAGCGGCGAAGCCGCACTGATCGCCGAAGCGACCGCCGCCATCCGGCACCACGAAGGAAAGCCGCCGGCCGGCTGGCTCGGTCCGTGGATCAGCCAGAGCAAGGTCACGCCCGATCTGCTGCAGGAGGCCGGCTACCGCTACCTGCTCGACTGGTGCATGGACGACCAGCCTGTGTGGATGCGCACGCGCAAGGGACGCATCCTTGCCCTGCCCTATCCGCAGGAACTGAACGACATCCCGATGATCGTCGGGCGGAAGATCGGCGGCGACGCATTCGCGGACATGATCGTGGACAATTTCGACGAGATGCTTGCCCAGTCGCGTGCCCAGCCGCTGGTGATGGGTATTGCACTCCACCCCTACCTCGTCGGCCAGCCCTATCGGCTGCGCCACCTGCGCCGGGCGCTGTCGCATATCTGTAGCAAGCGGTCCGGGATCTGGTTCGCGACCACCGGCGCCATTGCCGACCACGCGATCGGGCTGCCGCCGGGCACCGTTCCGGGCGGCTGAGGTCCGCCGGGATTCGCTATTTGCAAATCCCGGATGCATTCCGCAACTATCGGCAACGTGCGGCGCGATGGCGCTTGAAGAAATTAGCCAACGGTGTAAATCGGTTACTCGCCTCTTGAGAATATCGCCCCGTTCGTCAGAGCCCCGATCCGCTTGACCGATACCTTCGCGACCACCGCCCGGCCGACACCCGAATTCACGCTGCCGTTCGGCCCCGAACACCAGATCCGCCTCGACCAGCCGCTGGTCGAGTATTCGCGGGCGTGGGCGCCGTGCTTCGTGGCCAAGCATGTCGAGCATCCCGACCTGCCGCTGATGGCCTATATCTGCGCGCCCAATCCGGGCGTGCGGATCGAGACGGCCAAGCGCACGCGCCAGATCGAGCGCAGCGGCCTGCTCCGGCTCTTCCATCACGGCACGCTGACGCTGCCCGGCAAGCCCGACCATTACGGCTTCGTCTACGAGCGCCCGATCGCGCCTGCCCCGCCGCGGCGCATGTGGGGCAGCTACAACGCGAAGATCCTGACGACGAACCTGATCCGGCCCGCACTCGCCGCGCTGTCCGACCTCTACGAGGCGGGCCATGCGCATGGCGGGATCCGGCCCGACAACCTGTTCTCGATGGACACGAAGCAGTCGCTGTTCGTGCTCGGCCCGCCCACGCTGTGCCCGGCCGGCTACGACCAGCCTGCGGTGTTCGAGACGTGCGAGCGCGCACTGGCCAAGCGCGAGGCGAAGGGCCAGCCGGGCCCGGCCGACGACCTGTTCGCGCTGGGTCTCACGATCTACTGCCTCGCCTCGGGCAAGATGCCGGGCGAGGGTTTCGACGACAAGGACGTGATGCAGCGCCGCCTGCGCTATTCCTCGCAGGCCGCCCTGCTCGACACGGCCCAGCTGCCGCGCGATCTCTATGACCTCGTCATGGGGCTGACGGACGACGACGTGCGCCAGCGCTGGGACATGCAGAAGGTCAACGAGTGGGCCGCCGGCCGCAAGCCGGAAGCCCCGCCGCGCGCCAATCTCGGCAGGCGCCGCTTCACGATCCGCGTGGGCAGCGTCGAGTGCGACAACCCGCGCGAAGTCGCCAACGCGATGTACCTAAACCAGCCCGAGGGCATCCGGATGGTGAAGGAAGGTGCGGTCGACAAGTGGCTCGTCGAGAACGCGCTGGTCGGCGAGCACGGTGTCGCGAACGCCACGAAGGCGACCGACGGCGACGACGACACCGTCGACGCGCAGAATCTGGCGCGCGCCATCGTGCGCTGCGATCCGGCCGGGCCGATCCGGTACAAGTCGCTGTCGTTCTATCCGGCGGGTGCCGGCACGCTGCTGCAGCAGATCGTCAACGACCCCGCGCGCCGCCAGGAATTCGTCGAACTGCTGCAGGGCAAGATCTTCTCGTACTGGATGAAGTCGGCCGGCGCCTTCGGCCTCGTCGACATGCCGGCCAAGCGCCTGCAGGAGATCGAGAAGAACTTCGAGCGCTACGGCGACAATCTCGAGGCCGCGCTCTACAAGCTCAACCCCGATGCGCCGTGCCTGTCGCCGGCCGTCGGCGGCAAGTGGACGGCCACGCACACCGATCTCGCCGAGCCGTTCGAGAAGGCCTGCGCGAACGAGATCGCACCGGCACTCGACCGCCACATGGTCGGCTTCTTCGGCGCGCGCGCCGAGATCTCGGACCGCGCGCTGGGCCACTGGTACAAGCTCGACGAGCCGTCGAAGAACGCGGCGCCGTCGGTGCTGCGCGTCGCCGGGCGCTTCCAGCAGGACTGCCAGGGCAAGCAGTTCCCGAACCTCGCCAAGGTCTGCCTGCGCATGGCCGACAAGGTGATCGAGGACATCCACCATCCGCAGACGCGCGAGAAGCTGCGCCAGCAGGTCGTGCAGAAGGCGAACTCGGGCCAGGTGTCGGACATGTTCGACATCGTGATGGACGAGGAAGTGCGCGCCGCCGACGAACGCGCCTTCAAGGACGCCAAGGACGAGTTCGACCGCCTCGACGCGATGCTCGCCGACCGCGAGGGCCTGCTGATGCGCGCCCGGCGCATGGGCCGCGACCGCGGCATGGAAGCGGCGTACGGCCTGCTGTCGCTCGCCTGCATGGGCGGACTGATCGTCATGATGTTCGTCGAGCTGGGCCAGCGATGAGCGCCAAGGCCCGCACGCCCTTGTCGCGCCGCCTGCTGATCGGCACGCTGATCCTGCTGATCGCGGCCATCGTGGGCATGCTCGTGGTGGCGATCCTGCTCGTCCACCCCTCGCTGCTGATCTTCGTGGCCGGCGCACTCGTCCCCGCTGCGATACCCGTCCTGATGCGCCATCCCCAGCGCATGTTCCTCGCCTGGGCGTCGGGCACGGTCACGGTCGCGGCCATCGCCCCCATCGTCACGGGCGGGCTGTTCGACGCCACGCGGCCCGTGCACACCGAGATCCGCTCGTGGCTGATCGCGCTGGGGGCCGCGTTCTTCGGCTACGGCGTGGCGCTGGTCTGCCCGTGGCTGGGCGAACGCGTGGCGGTGGCCCGCCACAAGCTGTCGGAAATCAAGTTCGACCGCCGGCGCGCCGAACTGATCAGCATCTGGACCGAGCAGCGCCTGCGCAAGCCGGCCAGTGCGCGCGCCGTCGTGGGCAAGGACTTCGTCTCGGAAGAGGAAGGGGCCATCCAGGCCACGCCGGACGGCGCCCCGGCCCCGGACCCCGCGGAAGAGGCCGCCAAGCCCCCCGCCGCGGCCTGAAATCGGCGGCACTGGCGCCCGGCGGCGCTTGCGCCTATACAGACGCCATCATGAGCAAGACCAATCCGAAGATCGGCATCGTCAGCCTCGGCTGCCCGAAGGCGCTGGTCGATTCAGAGCGCATCCTCACCAAGCTGCGCGCCGAAGGCTACGAGATCACGTCCACCTACGAGGGTGCCGACGCGGTCATCGTCAACACGTGCGGCTTCCTCGACAGCGCCCGCCAGGAATCGCTCGACGCGATCGGCGAGGCGCTCAACGAGAACGGCAAGGTGATCGTGACCGGCTGCCTTGGTGCCGAAGGCGACCTCATCCGCAAGGCGCACCCGAAGGTGCTGTCGATTTCCGGCCCGCAGCAGTACGAGACGGTGGTGAAGGCTGTCCACGACGTGGTGCCGCCCAAGCACGACCCGTTCGTCGACCTGGTGCCCGCACAGGGCATCAAGCTCACGCCGCGCCATTACGCGTATCTGAAGATCTCGGAAGGCTGCAACCACTCGTGCAGCTTCTGCATCATCCCGTCGATGCGCGGCAAGCTGGTCAGCCGCCCCGCCGGCGACGTGATGGTCGAGGCCGAGCGCCTCGCACTCGCCGGCGTGCGCGAACTCCTCGTCATCAGCCAGGACACGTCGGCCTACGGCGTGGATATCCGCCACGCCGAAAGCCCGTGGCGCAAGCGCAAGGTGCGCGCGCACATGACCGATCTGTGTACCGCCTTGGGCGAGCTCGGCGTGTGGGTGCGCCTGCATTACGTCTATCCCTACCCGCACGTGGATCAGGTGATCCCGCTGATGGCGGCGGGCAAGATCCTTCCCTATCTCGACATCCCGTTCCAGCACGCCTCGCCCGAAGTGCTGAAGGCGATGCGCCGCCCGGCCGACCAGGAGCGCGTGCTCGAACGCATCCAGTCGTGGCGCAAGCAGGTGCCCGACATGACGGTGCGCTCGACCTTCATCGTCGGCTTCCCCGGCGAGACCGACGAGGATTTCGAGCTGCTGATCGACTGGCTGGAAGAAGCCGAGCTCGACCGCGTGGGCTGCTTCAAGTACGAGCCCGTGACCGGGGCCGCCGCCAACGCCCTGCCGGGTGCCGTTCCCGACGAGGTGAAGGAAGAACGCTGGCACCGCTTCATGGCCGCCCAGCAGGTCATCAGCGCCAAGCGTCTCAAGAAGAAGGTCGGCAAGACGATCGACGTGCTGATCGACGAGGCCGGCCCCAAGGGCGCCATCGGCCGCTCGAAGGGCGACGCGCCCGAGATCGACGGGCTCGTGCAGGTGAAGTCGGCCAAGCCCCTGCGCGTGGGCGACATCGTCAAGGTGAAGATCACGAACGCCGACGAATACGACCTCAGCGGCCGCCACGTTCCATGAGCCTGCAACGGTAACGCATCCATCCCCTTGAAGTTGCAGCACTGTTACTGCAACCGGGATTCGCGTTACGTAACACCGCCCGCAAATCATCAGGCGACGACAGGTTACCGCAGCCTGTCCATCGCCTTGAAATCGCTCGCCGTCCTACGCGACGACTTCCGTTTCGCGACGATCGTAGCGCGTTCCGTTCCCACCTATTCACTTGTCAAAGAGCACGCCTTTCGGCTGCTGTGAATTTATAGAACTCGTATAGATTGTCAAGATAATATACCCACGATATCTTTTCCCGTCATGCCCACCGGCCGCAATCGAAGTCGTGGATGCCCGGCTTTCGCCGGGCATGACGGCTCTCACTTTTCCCGTCATGCCCGGGCTTGTCCCGGGCATCCACGACTTCAGCGCTTCAACAAATCCGCCAGCAGCCGCTGCAGCTGCGTGCCATCCATCGCCGCCTCGCCCATCGCTCGCTCTTCGAGATAGCGTGCGGCGACCGTCGCGGCGAACAGGGCGGCCTGTTCGGGATGCAGCGTCGTCCAGTGATAGGCGTCTTCGAGCGACGGGCGGAACGGAGCGCGGGGCGCTCGGTCCGGCGTGTGGAACACTTCCAGCGCGTAGATGCCGCGGTCGGTGACGGTCACCTCGATTTCGAGGCGGCCCCACGGCGTGTCGGCCGCATAGACCATGCAGCCCGCGTCCGGCGGGCGGTAGTCGTAGG
Organism: Tagaea sp.; assembly: GCA_965279565.1. Lineage (GTDB taxonomy): Bacteria > Pseudomonadota > Alphaproteobacteria > CACIAM-22H2 > CACIAM-22H2 > Tagaea. The sequence goes on from OZ257249.1 coordinate 3,617,616, forward strand.
CGACTTCGCTGAGCATGGGGACGTAGGGCATTGCCGAGCCTGCGAATCCGGACCAAATCGCGACGGCCGACAGAGTATCGCAAGTCCGGGCGCAAGTCGCAGGCCGGCGCACTTGATTCCGCCCCCGTCCCGTGATGACTTCGTGCGCGACGTCGACCCCTTGGTGGAACGGTAGACACTGGAGACTTAAAATCTCCTGCCGCAAGGCGTGCAGGTTCAAGTCCTGCAGGGGTCACCACCCGCATCGCGCAAGCAGAAAAGATGGCGAAGACGGAATCGGCACTTGTCGTCCTGGTCCCGGAGGCTGACCCGCTCGTCGGCCCCTTCCGCGACTATTTCGATCCGTCGGCATCGCTCGGCGTGCCGGCGCACGTCACGTTGCTCTATCCATTCGTCGAACCGGCGAAGATCGACGCGAAGACCATCGACACGCTCGGCCGATGTTTCGGCGCGTTCGCCCCCTTCGACTTTGCACTGACCGAGGTGCGCCGCCTGCCGCCCGAGACGCTTTACCTTGCTCCCGAACCGGCCACCGCATTCGGCGACCTGACGAAGGCGATCACCCTGATTTTCCCCGACCACCCGCCCTATGGCGGCAAGTGGCCTAAGACCGTTCCGCATCTGACGCTCGGCCAGTTCGCGACCGAAGAGGAACTCGATGTGAATGCGCAGATGCTGACGACGGAATACGCCGCGAGCCTGCCGCTGAAGGCGCATGCGCGCGACGTCGCACTGCTGGAAAATACGGACGGGCGCTGGAAGACGCGGCAGATGTTCACCTTGGAGCATTGACTGGGCAATCAAAGCCCCCTCTTCAGTCGGCCTCTGAGCGCGTAAATCCATGCGGTGATTGTCGCCGAGGTACCCCCTCACCGACAAAATGAGCCCATAGCATCGCTTAAATTTCGGGGGAATACGTTAGGAACGAGCAGGCTTCATACAATATTCGTTTTCATCTAAATAAGCCTATGCCTTCGGTTCCGCAGCCTTTGGGATATCTGAATTCTTCCCCGCGTCTTCGGACCAACTCCAACCTGCCATATCCACATTTAGCTGGTCAGCAAGACCATCTAGAGATGGGAACAGTGTAGCGCGGTTTATGCCCATAAAATTCAAATAATGCCTAAACAAAGCCCGCTGCGCCGATGGGATTACCAATTTCACTAAGCCATCTGGTTCATAGTGTTTATTTGGTGAGAAGTGGACAGAGAATGCAGCGTGCTGAGATGAAATGCGCGCAGTAATATGCGGTGGGCGATAAAATATTACTCCCACTCCTTTGAATGGATCTGTCGCCATTTCAAAAATTGATTGCATTGATCTAATGGCATAAACACAAGCATCATCATTTGAAATCGTAGACTCAACAGCAAAGTACGCGGCAACAAGAGGAGAAAAACTCCAATCAAGAAGGCGCGTTGCAAGTCCATGATGCTGAGCTAATGCCATCCATTCCAAATCAGAAGTTGGGTGATAACTCAGATAGGGCCTTGCTTGACGCCGAAAGGCCCTAAGGACGTACTGTTCGTTTTTTAATTCGTATGGCGTTGCCCGGCCAATTTTGGGAATTAGGGCGTGGTTAATCGATGAAACTCCGCGAAAATACCAGTTGCCATTCGCGTGATTAGTGAGCGCCCCATGAAAATCCTGCCATGACGTAAGCGTAATTATCTCGACGTTTGGCATAGTCCCCCCATAGCAGCTCGACACTGAAACAAAAATCGCGACTCAATTTCACTCGATCAAGGTGTTTGCGGTACTGAATAACCGCCTCGTAACGCAATAACCAAGTGTGTGACGCGACGGATCTGTGAGACAGCTGGATCCATTTCTTCGGACCAAGACCACCCACCGATCATAAATACAACCAGATTTACTATCCAATAGGCGGCTCGTCCGTCGCCTCTCCGCCCGTCGAGCGGATCAGCGCCGCGACTTCCGCCGCCACGGCGGCTAATCGTTCGCGCTGGAGGCCGCGGATGACCACCGCGTTGCGGAACGTGCCGTCGGGGCGCTGGCCGGGATAGGAGCCGATCTCGACGTCCGGGTTGCGCGCCTGGATCGCGCCCAGCCCGTCGCCGATCAGCCCCTCGGCCATGTTGCCGGTGATCGTGTGCGCGATCAGCACCGGCCCGCCTTTCAGGTGGCTCGCGATGCCTTCGAACATCGCCTGCAGGATGCGCGGCACGCCGGCCATCGTGTAGACGTTGCCGGTGCGGAAGCCCGGCGCCTTGCTGATCGGGTTCGGGATCATCTCGGCGCCGCGCGGCAGCGTGGCCATGCGCAGGCGGGCGGGTGTCAGCTCGTCGTCGGACTTGTAGTTCGAGCGCAGGATCGCGCGCGCCTCCGGGTTCACTTCCCACGGCACGCCGAAGGCCTTCGAGATGCACTCGGCCGTGATGTCGTCGTGCGTGGGGCCGATCCCGCCGCTCGTGAACACATAGGTGTATTTCGCGCGCGTCTCGTTGACGACCGAAACGATGATCTCCTCCACGTCGGGGATCACGCGGATCTCGCGCAGGCGGATGCCCATCGCGGTCAGCCGTTCGGCGAGCCAGCCGGAATTGGTGTCCTTCGTGCGGCCGGACAGGATCTCGTTGCCGATGACGAGGATGCAGGCGGTGGGGGCGGAATCAGTCATGGCGGCAGGATAGGGGCAGATCCGTCGCGGCGCACGGCGAAATAGAGGACGCGTTCCTCGCGCTCGCGGGCGGGTACGAATACCGTGCGCTCACCGGCCGGCACCATGCCCAGCGCCCGGATCACGGCAATCGAGGCCTCGTTGCCCGGCTGGCAGGCCGCCTCGATCGCGTCGACATCGAACCTGACGAAGCACGCGTCGCGGGCGGCCAAGGCCGCCTCACGCATATAGCCCTGCCCATGGAATTCGGCCCCAAGCCAGTACCCCATGCCGGCGAGACGCGGGTCCGCATCGTTGCGGCGCATCCCGACGATGCCGAGAAGCGCGCCGTCGGCGCGCCGTTCGATTCCCATCAGTAGCGAACGGCCGGCATTCGCGGATCTATTCGCCTCGACGATGCGCTGCATGGCCCGTTCGAGCGTGAAGGGCAGCGGCCAGCTCGCGACGCGCGCGCTGATTTCCGGCGTCATCAGGCGCGACAATTCGGGCGCGTCGGTTTGCCGGACCAGGCGCAGGACAAGGCGTTCCGTCGGAATCGGTTCGAGCGACACGTTCATGCTACCCTCATTCTTCCATGCATCCCGCCCAGCTCGCCACGCGATTCCGCGCCGAAGACGCGCTTGCCGCCGGCACCACGCCCGCTTCGGTGGCGGCCGCCGCGCGCGCCTCGCACCTGATCTTCGACCGCGCGATGGACAATCTGCGCGACGGGATCGAGGCGGTGGGCCCCGTCGCCTGCAAACAGGGCTGCAACTGGTGCTGCCACCAGCACGTGACCGTGGTCGCGGCCGAAGCTTTGGCCATCCACGCGCATATCGCGGGCACGCCGCTCGAGGCGCGCGTGCTTGCGGCGGCACCGGCGATCGTCGGCGTGGACCCCGAGGCGCGAAAGGCGGCGCGCACGCCCTGCCCGTTCGTCAGTGCCGAGGGCTGCGCCATCTATGCGCTGCGCCCGAACCGCTGCCGGTCGGTCCATTCGCGCGACGCCGACTATTGCCGGCGGCGCTATGAAGGCGTGGTCGGCGAGCCCGTACCGCCCGACCGGCCCATCCCGGTCGAGCCGGTCGTCGTGGCCGACGCAACCCTCGCGGGCCTTGCCCAGGCGCTGCGCGGGCGCGGACTGGCCGTGGAAGCGCTGGAACTGGTGCATGCGCTGGCGATCCTCGGCCACGATCCGGGGGCGGCCGAGGCCTATGTCGCCGGAACGGATGTTTTCGCGTCGGCGCGGCTTGCCCCGGCACTGGAAGAATCGCCGGCAAAAGACTAAATTGCCCCCATGAAAGACCTGCTCATGGACGACCCGCTGATCGATTCCGACGGGCGCGCCGTCAAGTTCCACGGCCCCGCCGAGTTCGAGGGCATGCGTCGCGCCGGCCGCCTTGCGGCCGAAACGCTCGACTACATCGTGCCTTTCGTGAAGCCGGGCATCACCACCGGCGACATCGACAGGCTGTGCCACGACTTCATCGTCGCCGCCGGCGCCATCCCGGCCCCGCTCGGCTACAAGGGTTTCCCCAAGTCCGTCTGCACGTCGGTCAACCACGTCGTGTGCCACGGCATCCCCGGCGACAAGGTGCTGGAGGACGGCGACATCCTGAACATCGACGTGACGACGATCGTCGACGAGTGGCACGGCGACACGAGCCGCATGTTCCTGGTCGGCGACGTCGGCGTGAAGGCGCGCAAGCTCGTCGATACGACCTACGAGGCGATGATGCTTGGCCTCGCCGCCATCAGGCCGGGCGCCACGCTGGGCGATATCGGCGCGGCGATCCAGAAGCATGCCGAGGCGCAGCGCTTCTCGGTCGTGCGCGATTTCTGCGGCCACGGCCTCGGCCGCGTGTTCCACGATTCGCCGTCGGTCCTGCATTACGGCCGCGCGGGCGAAGGCATGAAGCTGCGCGCCGGCATGTTCTTCACGGTCGAGCCGATGATCAATGCCGGCGACTGGCGCGTGAAGGTGCTGTCCGACGGCTGGACCGCCGTCACCAAGGACCGCTCGCTGTCCGCGCAGTTCGAGCACTCGGTCGGCGTGACCGAGACGGGCGTGGAGATCTTCACCGCCTCGCCCAAGGGCCTCGACAGGCCGCCTTACAGCGCCTGATTTTTCCGGTCAGCGTTCCGCGACGGCGAGCTTGGCACCCAGCGCCACGAACGCCGCCGCGAAGCCGCGCCTGAGCCAGGCCAGCACGTTCGGGCGCGTCAGCACCTGACGGCGCATGGATGCCGCGAACGCGCCATAGGCCGCGAACACGACGAACGTCATCAGCATGAAGACCGCACTCAGCTCCAGCATCAAGGCGAGCGGGGCGGCGTCTTCGGGACCCACGAACTGCGGCAGGAACGCGAAAAAGAAGATCGACAGCTTCGGGTTCAGGAGGTTCACGAGCACGGCCGAATTGACAATCCGCATCGCCGACTGCGGCGGGGCGGCCTCGTTCACGTCCAGCGCCCCGCCCTCCTTCAGCGTGTGCCACGCCATGTAGAGCAGGTAGGCCACGCCCAGATATTTCAGCACCTCGAACGCCAAGGCACTCGTGTGCAGCAGGGCGGCAAGGCCCGTCACGGCCGCGAACATGTGCGGCAGGATGCCCAGCGTGCAGCCGAAGGCCGCAATGGTGCCGGCCTTCGTGCCGCGCGACAGGCCCGCGGCGATGGTGAACAGGGCGCCGGTTCCCGGCGAGGCGACGACGATCAGCGACGTGATCAGGAATTCGATTGTCATGGCGGCGAGCTTATCGCCAGACGCGTCGTACTACAATGATAACCATAGATTGTCATATGCGTGCGGGCCGCTAGTATCTCCTGCGTGAACGAATCAGCCGAACCCCATTTCCACGGCCACCGCCAGCGCCTGCGCGAGCGCTTCCGGCGCGCGGGTGCTGCCGGCCTCGACGACCACGAGATGGTCGAGCTGCTGCTGTTTGCCGCCATCCCGCGGCGCGACGTGAAGCCGCTGGCGAAATCGCTGGTCGACCGGTTCGCCGGATACGCGGGCGTGCTGTCGGCCTCGCGCAGCGAGTTGTCCCGCATCGACGGGCTGGGGGACGTGGCGATCGACACGCTGCTCGTCGTGCGCGAGGCGGCCGTGCGGCTCGCGCGGGTCGAGGCAATGTCGAGCCCCGTGCTGTCCGGCTGGCAGAAGCTGATCGACTATTGCCGCGCCGACATGGCGCGCGCGCGCACCGAGCATTTCCGCCTGCTCTTCCTCGACAGGCGCAACCGGCTGATCCACGACGAGGTGCACCAGGTCGGTACGGTCGACCACGCCCCCGTCTATCCGCGCGAGGTCGCCAAGCGCTGCCTCGAGCTTTCGGCGACCGCCGTGATCCTCGTGCACAACCACCCCTCCGGCGACCCCGCCCCCAGCCGCGCCGACATCGACATCACGAAGGACATCGCGAAGGCGCTGGGCGCCATCGGCGTGGTCGTGCACGACCATCTCGTCATCGGCCGCGCCGGGCATGCGAGCTTCAAGAGCCTGGGGTTGCTCTGAGGCTCGTATAGAATGGCGGGCATGGAATCCGTCCTCATCCTGATCGACCTGCAGCAGGCGATCCGCTTTCCCTATTGGGGGCCGCGCAACAACCCGCAGGCGGAGACGAACGCTGCCGCCCTGCTCGCCCGCTGGCGCAAGGCGGACCGCCGCATCGTGCATGTGCGCCACGATTCGACCGAGCCACAGTCGGGCTACCGCCCCGGCCAGCCCGGCAACGACTTCCTGCCCGACTTTGTCCCGATACAAGGCGAGCGGGTCGAGCCCAAGCGCGTGAACAGCGCCTTCATCGGCACGGGGTTGGAAGCGTGGCTGCGCGCGGAAGGTTCGCCGCCACTGGTCTTCGCGGGCGTTTCGACCAGCAACTCGGTCGAGGCGAGCGTGCGCATGGCCGGGAATCTCGGCTTCGACGCGTATCTCGCAGGCGACGCGTGCTGGACGTTCGACAAGAAGCTGGCCGACGGGCGCACGATCCCGGCGGCCGACATGCACGCGATCTCGCTTGCCAACATCGACGGCGAATATGCGCGCGTGGTCGACACGGCGTGGCTGCTCCGCTAGGCTTGCTGCCATGAAATCGCATCCCCGTTCGCATCACGATATGGGCGGCGTCGAGCCCTTCGTGTCGGAGAAGATCGACCGCACCGAGCCGGAGCTGACGCAGTTCGACAAGCAGGTCGACGCGCTCATGAACCTGCTCTCGCACGCCTCGCGCCGCATGGTGCGCACCGACGAGCTGCGCAACGCGATCGAATCGCTGCCGCCCGAGAAGTACGACGATCTCGCCTATTACGAGAAATGGATCCACGCCATTTCCGAAGTGCTCGTCCACAAGGACATCATCGGCGAGGAAGAGCTGGTGCTGAAGCTCGCCGAGATCAAGCAGGAAGAAGAAGGATGAAGTTCGGCCCCGGCGACAGGGTGCGCGTGCGCGACGCCTGGCCCGAGGCCGGCGGGAAGAAGGTGCATGTCCGCACGCCGCATTTCGTGCGCGGACGCACGGGCGTCGTCGAGCGCGTGATGGGCGAGTTCGCCAATCCCGAAGACCTCGCCTTCGGCGGCAAGGGGCTGCCGAAGCTGCCGCTCTACATGATCCGCTTCGAGCGCGGCGATCTGTTCCCCGGCACCGTCAAGGGCCGCGAGACGCTGACCGCCGACATCTACGAAAGCTGGCTCGAACCCGGGGAACGCGCATGAGCGGCGACCATCACGATCATATCCATGTGGGCCACGACCACGACCATGCGCCCATCACCAGCCACGAGCCGCGCGCCGAGTTCCGCCGCCTCGAACGCGCGGTGCGCGAGCTGCTGATCGCCAAGGGCATCATCGCGGCCGACGAGGTGCGAAAGCAGATCGAACTGATGGACAGCCGCAATCCCGGCATGGGGGCGAAGATCGTCGCGCGCGCGTGGGTGGACCCGGCCTTCAAGGCCCGCCTGCTCGCCGACGCGCGCAAGGCCGCCGACGAGATGGGCGTCGACACATCCAACACGGCCGCCGTGGTGGCGCTGGAGAATACCGATAAACTCCACCACGTCGTCGTCTGCACGCTGTGCTCGTGCTACCCGAAAGCGATCCTCGGGATTCCCCCGGCCTGGTACAAGACGTCCGCCTACCGCGCGCGCGCCGTGATCGAGCCGCGCGCCGTGCTGGCCGAGTTCGGCACCGTGCTGCCCGACGACGTCGAAATCCGCGTCGTGGATTCCACCGCCGATCTGCGCTATCTCGTCGTCCCGAAGCGCCCGGCGGGCACGGAAGGCTGGTCGGAAGAACGGCTCGCCGCCATCGTCGGGCGCGACAGCCTGATCGGCACGACGGTGCCGGTCGCCTAACCCTCACAAGGTCGAAGCATGATCCCGCGCTATTCCCGCCCCCAGATGACCGCCATCTGGGAACCCGAATCCCGTTTCCGCATCTGGTTCGAGATCGAGGCCCACGCCTGCGACGCGCAGGCGATCCTCGGCGTGATCCCGAAATCGGCCGCGAAGGAAATCTGGAAGAAGGGCAAGTGGGAGATCGCGCGCATCGACGAGATCGAGCGCGAGACCAAGCACGACGTCATCGCGTTCCTGACCAACCTTGCCGAATATGTGGGCCCCGCCGCGCGCTTCGTGCACCAGGGCATGACGTCCTCCGACGTGCTGGACACCACGTTCGCCGTGCAGCTCGTGCGCGCGAGCGACCTGCTGCTCGAAGGGATCGACCGCGTGCTCGCTGCCCTCAAGAAGCGCGCGATGGAGCACAAATACACGCCGACCGTCGGGCGCAGCCACGCCATCCATGCCGAGCCCGTCACGTTCGGCCTGAAGCTCGCCGGCTTCCATGCCGAGTTCCAGCGCAACCGCGCGCGCCTGATGGCCGCACGCGCCGAGATCGCGACCTGCGCCATCTCCGGTGCCGTCGGCACGTTCGCCAACATCGACCCGTTCGTCGAGGAGTACGTCTCGAAGAAGCTGGGCCTCGTGCCCGAGACGGTCTCCACGCAGGTGATCCCGCGCGACCGTCACGCGATGTTCTTCGCCGTGCTCGGCGTGATCGCCGCGTCGATGGAGCGCTTCGCCATCGAGGTGCGCCATCTCCAGCGCACCGAACTGCGCGAGGCCGAGGAATATTTCAGCCCCGGGCAGAAGGGCTCGTCGGCGATGCCGCACAAGCGCAACCCGGTGCTGTCGGAGAACCTGACCGGCCTGTCGCGAATCGTGCGCGCGGCCGTCGTCCCGGCGATGGAGAACGTGGCGCTGTGGCACGAGCGCGACATCTCGCACTCGGCCGTCGAGCGCGTGTTCGGGCCCGACGCGACGATAGCACTCGATTTCGCGCTCAACCGCATGGCCGGGCTGATCGAGAAATGGACGATCTATCCCGAGGCGATGCAGGCCAATCTCGACCGGCTGGGCGGGCTCGTCCATTCCCAGCGCGTGTTGCTCGCACTCACGCAGGCCGGCATGGCGCGCGAGGACGCCTACCGCTTCGTCCAGTCGGCCGCGATGGAGATATGGAAGGCCGGCGGCGGCGATTTCGCCGCGCGCCTCAAGGCCGACCCGGTGGTGAAGAAGCACCTGTCGGCCAGGCAGATCGACGCGCTCTTCGATCTCGGCTACCATACCAAGCACGTGGACACGATCTTCCGCCGCGTGTTCGGCGCGCCGAAGAAGAAGGCGAAGAAGAAGCGCTAGCCCTGCGCCATGATCTGCTTCTTGGCCTCGGGAAGCAGGTGCTCCATCTGGGCGCGAAGCTCGATCTCGGTCAGCGCCACGCCCTTGGCCTTGGCGTCCTTCAGGATCTTCTCGACCACGTCCGAATCGCCCGCCTTCTCGAAGTCGGACGAGACGACTTCCTTGGCGTAGGCGTCGACGTCGGCGATGCCGAGCTTGCCCGCGACCCACTGGCCGAGCAGCTTGTTCCGGCGCGCCATGACCTTGAACTGCAGATCCTGATCGTGCTTGAACTTGTTTTCGAAACCCTTTTGGCGTTCGTCGAAACCGCTCATGTCGATAGCCCCGTCGGTGGATGACTGGGTGCGGTTATAGCGAGCCGGAACCCGCTTGTCACATGTGCACCGTCGTCATATTGCGCCGCCCCGGCCACGACTGGCCCCTGATCCTCGGGGCCAACCGCGACGAGATGCGCGACCGGCCGTGGAAGCCGCCCGCCCGCCACTGGCCCGACCGGCCCGACGTGGTCGCGGGGCTCGACGTGCTGGCCGGCGGCTCGTGGATGGGGCTCAACGACCAGGGCGTTGTCGCCGCGATCCTCAATCGGCGCGGCACGCTGGGCCCGGCCGAAGGCAAGCGCTCGCGCGGCGAACTGGTGCTCGACGCGCTCGACCATGCCGACGCGGCGGATGCGGCCAAGGCGTTCCGCGATCTTGCAAGCGAGGCGTACCGGCCGTTCAACATGGTCGTCGCCGACGACCGCGACGGCTACTGGCTCAAGTCGCTGGGCGAAGGGCGCGTGCAGGTCGAAGCGCTGCCGCCCGGCCTGTCGATGGTCACGGCCTATGACCGCAACGACACGGGCTCGGCGCGCATCGCGGCGAACCTGCCGCGCTTCGAGGCGGCCGCACCACCCGATCCCGACCGCGACGACTGGACGGCCTGGGAATCCCTGCTCGCCAGCCGCGAGGGCGACGGCGAGGCACGCATGAACGTGGCGCTGCCGTCGGGTTTCGGCACCTCGTCGTCGAGCCTGCTGGCCCTGCCCGACCGCAGGCGCGAAAGCGAACGCCACGCGGTGTGGCGCTTCGCTGCGGGAGCCCCCGATTCGCACCCGTTCAGCCGCGTGAAAACCCGCTAATCCATAGGCTTAAGGGCGCATTGCGAGGGGTGCGTCGGTGGGCTATACAGACCTCCTCTTTTTCCGCCCCGCCGCGCCTGTCGGAACCGATGGCGCGGCGCGACTTTTCGGGGCGGAAACCACCCCATCGACGCCAGGGGGCGACATTGTCCCGACGCAAGCAGCTTTACGAAGGCAAGGCCAAGATCCTGTTCGAGGGTCCGGAGCCCGGCACCATCGTCCAGTACTTCAAGGACGACGCGACCGCCTTCAACAACAAGAAGAAGGGCGTCATCACCGGCAAGGGCGTGCTCAACAACCGCATCTCGGAATTCCTGATGATGCGGCTGGAAGAGATCGGCGTGCCCACGCATTTCATCCGCCGCCTCAACATGCGCGAACAGCTGGTGCGCGAGGTCGAGATCGTGCCGCTCGAGGTCATCGTGCGCAACGTCGCCGCCGGCTCGTTCAGCACGCGCTTCGGCGTGGCCGAGGGCCAGCCCCTGCCCCGCTCGATCGTCGAGTACTGCTACAAGAACGACGAACTGGGCGACCCGATGGTCTCGGAAGAGCACATCACCGCATTCGGCTGGGCCGACACGCGCGACCTCGACGACATCATGGCGCTGGCGCTGCGCATCAACGACTACCTCTCGGGCCTGTTCCTGGGCGTGGGCCTCAAGCTCGTCGACTTCAAGCTCGAGTTCGGCCGCCACTGGAACGAGCACGAGGAGATGCGCATCATCCTGGCCGACGAGATCAGCCCGGACAGCTGCCGCCTGTGGGACATCAAGACGAACGAGAAGATGGACAAGGACCGCTTCCGGCGCGACCTCGGCAATGTCGAGGAAGCCTACCAGGAAGTGGCGCGGCGCCTCGGCATCCTGCCCGAGGGCGGCCCGCGCGACCACAAGGGTACCGGCACGCTCCAGTAAGACCAGCGCGAGGAAGTCGATGAAGGCGAAGATCCACGTCACTCTGAAGAACGGTGTCCTCGACGTGCAGGGCAAGGCGGTGGCCGCCGGCCTCGCCAGCCTCGGTTTCTCGGGCATCGGCGACGTGCGCGTCGGCCGCTTCGTCGAGATCGAGCTGGCCGCCAAGGACCGCGCGTCGGCCGAAGCGAGCGTCAAGCAGATGTGCGAGAAGCTCCTCGCCAACACGGTCATCGAGAACTATCGCATCGAGATTGCGGAGTAGACCGGGCATGAAAGCCGCCATCGTCGTCTTCCCCGGATCCAACCGCGAGAACGACGCCGCCGACGCGCTCGAGCGCGTGTCGGGCAAACGCCCCGCCCTCGTCTGGCACAAGGACACCGAGCTGCCCGGCAAGCTCGACCTGATCCTGCTGCCCGGCGGCTTCTCCTATGGCGACTATCTGCGCTGCGGTGCGATGGCCGCGCGCAGCCCGATCATGCGAGAGGTGATCGCGCGCGCCGACAAGGGTACGGCCGTCGTCGGCGTGTGCAACGGCTTCCAGATCCTGTGCGAGGCGGGCCTGCTGCCGGGCGTGCTGCTGTCGAACGCGGGCCTCAAGTTCATCTGCCGCGACGTCCATCTCAAGGTCGCCAACAGCCAGACGATGTTCACGAACCGCTATTCCAACGGCGACGTGATCCGCTTCCCGGTGGCGCACCACGACGGCAACTACTTCGCCGACGCGGATACGCTCAAGCGCATCGAGGACGGCGACCAGGTCGCGTTCCGCTACTGCACGCCCGAGGGCGAGACGAATGCGGCCGGCAACCCGAACGGCTCGATCGCCAACATCGCCGGCGTGTTCAACGCCTCGAAGACGGTGCTGGGCCTGATGCCGCACCCCGAGAACGCCACCGACCCGGCCACGGCCGGTCCGCTCGGCGGCTCGCTCGACGGCAAGCCCCTGTTCGACGCCATCGTGGACGCGCTCTCGAAATGAAAACCAAGACCAAGCGGAAGTCCTGGCCGAAGCCCAAGGACATCATGGGCCTCGCCCCGGCCGAGTACGACCTCGCCTGCAACATCATGGGCCGGGTGCCCACGCACACCGAACTCGGCATCTTCTCGGTGATGTGGAGCGAGCACTGCTCGTACAAATCCTCGAAGAAGTGGCTCAAGACGCTGCCGACCAAGGCGCGCTGGGTCATCTGCGGCCCGGGCGAGAATGCCGGCGTCATCGACATCGGCGACGGCGATGCCTGCATCTTCAAGATCGAGAGCCACAACCACCCGAGCTACATCGAGCCCTACCAGGGGGCCGCGACCGGCGTGGGCGGCATCCTGCGCGACGTGTTCACGATGGGGGCGCGCCCGGTCGCGAACCTCAACGCGCTGCGCTTCGGCGACCCGTCGCACCCCAAGACGCGCCGGCTGGTGGCGGGCGTGGTCGCGGGGATCGGCGGCTACGGCAATTGCGTGGGCGTGCCCACGGTCGGCGGCGAGACGAACTTCCACGCCTCGTACAACGGCAACTGCCTCGTCAACGCGATGACGGTGGGTGTCGCGCGCAAGGACAAGATCTTCTATTCGGCCGCCGCCGGTGCGGGCAATCCGGTCGTCTATGTCGGGGCCAAGACCGGCCGCGACGGCATCCACGGCGCCACGATGGCGTCGGCCGAGTTCGACGACAATTCGGAAGAGAAGCGCCCGACCGTGCAGGTCGGCGACCCCTTCGTCGAGAAGCTGCTGATCGAGGCGTGCCTGGAGCTGATGGCGACCGACGCGATCGTCGCGATCCAGGACATGGGGGCCGCCGGCCTCACGTCGTCGTCGGTCGAGATGGCCGGCAAGGGCGGGCTCGGCATCGATCTCGACCTCGACAACGTACCCGCGCGCGAGACCGGGATGACCTCGTACGAGATGATGCTCTCCGAGAGCCAGGAGCGCATGCTCATCATCCTGAAGCCCGACCGCATCAAGGTCGCGGAAAAGATCTTCGCCAAGTACGAGCTGGACTGCGCGACCATCGGCCACCTGACGAAGACCGGCCGCCTCGTCGTGCGCAAGAACGGCAAGGTCGACGCCGACATGCCGATCGCCCCCATGGTGCAGGCGAGCCCCGAATATTCGCGCCCCTGGAAGCCCACGAAGAAGCGCAAGCCCATCGACGCGGCGAAGCTGCCCAAGCACGATCCCGCGCGCGTGCTGCAGGAGCTGATGGGTTGCCCCGATCTCGCCTCGCGGCGCTGGATCTGGGAACAGTACGACCATCTGGTGCGCGGCCGCACACTGCAGCGTCCGGGCGGCGATGCCGCCATCGTCGGCCTGCCCGACCGCAAGAAGGCGCTGGCGATGTGCGTGGATTCCACACCGCGCTACGTGCATGCCGATCCCGAGACGGGCGGCGCGCAGGCCGTGGTCGAGACGTGGCGCAACCTGACCGCCGTGGGCGCCACGCCGCTCGCGATCACCGACAACATGAATTTCGGCAACCCGCAACGGCCCGAGATCATGGGCCAGTTCGTCGGCGCCATCAAAGGCATGCGCAAGGCGTGCAAGGCGCTGTCCTATCCGGTCGTGTCGGGCAACGTGTCGCTCTACAACGAGACGAACGGCCAGGCGATCCTGCCCACCCCGACCATCGGCGGCGTGGGCATCCTGAAGGACGCCTCGAAATCCACCGACCTCGCCCTCAAGGATGCCGGCGACACGATCGTGCTGCTCGGCGCCACGAAGGGCTGGCTCGGCTCGTCGCTCTACCTGCGCGAGATGGAAGGCCGCGAGGAAGGCGCACCCCCGCCCGTCGACCTCAAGGCCGAGAAGCGCAACGGCGATTTCGTGCGCGGCCTGATCGTCAAGGGGCAGGTCAATTCCTGCCACGACCTTGCCGATGGCGGCCTGCTCGTGGGTCTTGCCGAGATGGCGCTGGCCGGCCGCCGCGGGGCCGAGCTTTCCCCGCCGCGTACCGACAACGCCTTCCTGTTCGGCGAGGATCAGGCGCGCTACGTCGTCACGACGAAGAACCCCAAGCGCCTGCTCGCCGCGGCGAAGAAGGCGAAGGTTCCGGCCCTCGCGATCGGCACGGTGTCGGGCCACCCCGAATTGACACTGCATGACGGCGTGCGTATATCGGTCGATGGGCTGCGCCGGGCACACGAAGGCTGGTTGCCCGCCTATATGTCCCAGAAAAACTAGGGTTATTCGACATGCCGATGGCGGCCGCCGATATCGAGAAGATGATCCGCGAGGCGCTGCCCGACGCCGCCGTGCGCATTGACGACCTGCGCGGCGACGGCGATCATTACGCCTGTCACGTGGCTTCCGCCCTGTTCAAGGGCAAGAGCCGGGTGCAGCAGCACCAGATGGTCTATGCCGCCCTGAAGGGCCGCATGGGCAACGAACTGCACGCGATGGCGCTGCAGACCGAGATTCCGGCGGACGCATAGGCGCCCGCCGCCCCGACAAACTTCGGAGTTCCTCCCATGGACAGCGTCAAGGACCGGATCGAAAGCGACCTCAAGGCGAACGATGTCGTGCTCTACATGAAGGGCACGCCCGTCTTCCCGCAGTGCGGCTTCTCGTCCGCGGTCGTGCAGGTGCTCACGCATCTGGGCATCAAGTTCAAGGGCATCAACGTGCTCGAGGATCCCGAGATCCGCAACGGCATCAAGGAATTCGCGAACTGGCCGACGATCCCGCAGCTCTACGTGAAGGGCGAGTTCGTCGGCGGCTGCGACATCGTGCGCGAGATGTACGCGTCGGGCGAACTGGCCGAACTGCTCCAGACCAAGGGCATCAACGTCAAGGCGGCCTGACGCTTCAGGCACCGGCACTTCGCGAACGGCGGCTTTCGGGCCGCCGTTTTCGTTTCAGGCGAACGAATAGGCCGACATCGACAGCGCACCCATCGTGAAGCTCGAATGGATGCGCGTCCCCTTCGCCCCCTTGCCGCCCGCCCCATAGGCGAGGAAGACCGGGATAAGGTGTTCGTCGCGCGGATGGGACTGGCGCGCATGGGGTGCGCGTGCGCGATAGTCGGCAAGTGCCGCTTCGTCGCCTGCCTCGAGATTGGCGGTCAGCCAGTCGTCGAATTCGCGCGCCCACGGATCGATCGCGTCGCTGCCCTGCCAGGCAAGGGCGCGCAGATTGTGGACGGCCCCGCCGGAGCCGACGATCAGCACGCCTTCTTCGCGCAGCGAGGCGAGTGCCCGGCCCATCGCGATGTGGTGGGCGGGGCCGAGCTGCGGCTGGATCGCGATCTGCGCGACCGGAATGTCGGCCTTGGGCCAGGCGAGCATCAGCGGAACCCACGCGCCATGGTCGAGCCCCTGTGCGGGATCGCCAAGCGTCGGGATGCCGGCAGCATCCAGCAGGCCGGCCGCCTGCTTCGCGACATCGGGGGCACCCGGTGCCGGATAGGACAGCGCATAGAGCTCGCGCGGGAAGCCGTGGAAATCGTGGACCGTCTCGGGCTTCGTCGCCAGCGACACGGCAGGTGCCGCCGTCTCCCAGTGGGCCGACGCCACGAGGATCGCCTTGGGTGCCGGGAGCGACGCGCCCAGCCCGCGCAGGAAAGCGCGGGCCGGAATGTCATCGAGCGGCAGCGTGGGCGACCCGTGCGAGACGAAGATCGCGGGAAGTGCGGTCATGGCACCTTCATACCACGCTGCACCGCCGGGCGTGCGGCGATCGCCTCGCGCCAGCGCTGGAAGTTCGCAAGCTTCGCCGGATCGGCGCCGAACCAGTCGCCCGCCACCCACGGATAGACCGCCATGTCGGCGATCGAATAGTCGCCGGCAAGGAACGGTGCCTCGCCCAGGCGCTTGTCGAGCACGCCGACAAGCCGGTCGACTTCCTTCTGGTAGCGGTCGAGCGCGTACGGGACCTTCTCGGGTGCCGACTTGGCGAAGTGCCAGAGCTGGCCGAACATCGGGCCGATCCCGCCCATCTGCCACATCAGCCACTGGATGGTTTCGGCGCGCAGCACCGGGTCGGCCGGCAGGAAGCGGCCGGTCTTCTCGGCGAGATAGATCAGGATCGCGCCGGATTCGAACAGCGACACGCGCTTGCCGCCCGGCCCGTCGGTATCGACGATGGCCGGGATCTTGTTGTTGGGCGAGATCTTCAGGAATCCGGGCGCAAACTGCTCGTCCTTCGAGAAGTCGATACGGTGGACCGAGTAGGGCAACCCCGTCTCCTCGAGGAAGATCGCGACCTTGCGCCCGTTCGGGGTGCCCGCGGTGTGGAACTCGATCATGGCACTTCTCCCTGATGGCGGGGCGCCCGGAAATCCGGACGCCCCTGCCCGTTCAGCCCTTCAGCTTCTTGGCGAGCACGGCGACGCGCGCGCCCAGTGCCGCACCCGAGGCCTGGTCGTCCTTCGACGGGTTCGTCTCGGTCGGTGCGGCGTTCTCCGACGTCGCCATGACGCCGCCCCACGACGACAGGCGGTTCAGCGTCACGTCGTCCTGCTTCGTGCCGACCATCACGCCCTGGCTCACCCAGATCATCGAGTGCTGCATGGCGAGGGTCCACATGTAGGTCAGCGTCGAGAACTTGTCGCCCGACGGGCCCGAACTGTTCGTGAAGCCGGCGGCGAGCTTGTCCTTCCAGCCTTGCGTGAACCATACCTTCGCCGTCGTGTCGGCCCATGTCTTGAACGGGCCGGACACGCCGCCCATGTAGGTGGGCGAGCCGAAGATGATCGCGTCGGCCGCGTTCAGCGTGTCGGCCTTCGCTTCCGCCTGGTCGACCGGGACCAGATCGACGACGGTGCCGGCGACCGACGCCGCACCCCTGGCGACGGCTTCCGCCAGGACCTTCGTGTGCCCGAACCCGCTGTGATAGACGACCGCGACCTTTGCCATTGTCCTGCTCCTGAATGTCGGTTACATTTCGATACTGACACCATATCGTCGTCTGGATATGTTTTGTAAAGTAGGTACCTTTTGGTAACTACCCCCGAGGACGGAGAACCGCCATGCCGATGCCGAAAAGCCCGATGGGCTGCCCGATGGACGCCCTGCTCCGCCTGCTGATGGGGCCGTGGACGACCTATATCCTGTGGGTGCTGCGCAACCACGGGCCGACGCGCTTCGGCGCACTGAAGCGCCACGTGGCCGGCGTGTCGGCCAAGATGCTGACCGAACGGCTGCGCCTGCTGGAAGGCGCCGACGTGGTCGCGCGCGAATACACGCCCACGATCCCGCCGCAGGTCACCTATTCCCTCACCGCGCGCGGCGAGGAACTGTCGCAGGTCTTCAGGAAACTCGACGAGATCGCGCGGCGCTGGCGCGACGAGGATACGAAGCGCGGCCGCAAGGCCCCGGAGAAGCGGGCCGCCTGAAACGAAAAAGGCCGGCCCCGAGGGACCGGCCTTTCGCGTATCGGGATTTCCCGGACCGTCAGCGCGAATAGAATTCGATGACGAGGTTCGGTTCCATCTGCACCGGGTACGGCACGTCGGACAGCTTCGGCGTGCGGACGAACTTGCCCTTGAACGCCTTCTGGTCGACGACCTCGAGATAGTCCGGAACCTGGCGCTCCTGCGAGGACACCGCCTCGAGCACCTGGACGTTCTCGCGCATCTTCGGATTGAGTTCGACCGTGTCGCCTTCCTTGACGAACATCGAGGCGATGTCGGCGCGCTTGCCGTTGATCAGCACGTGGCCGTGGCTGACCATCTGGCGGGCCGAGAACACCGTCGGTGCGAACTTCAGGCGGTAGACGACCGCGTCCAGACGGCGCTCGAGCAGGCCGATCAGGTTCTCGGACGTGTCGCCCTTCTTGCGGATGGCTTCCGTGTAGATCTTCCGGAACTGGCGCTCGGTGATATTGCCGTAATAGCCCTTCAGCTTCTGCTTGGCGCGCAGCTGGGTGCCGAAATCGGTCGGCTTCTTGCGGCGCTGCCCGTGCTGGCCGGGGCCGTATTCGCGCTTGTTGACCGGGCTCTTCTCGCGGCCCCAGAGATTTTCCCCGAGGCGGCGGTTGATCTTGTACTTGGACTCTTGACGCTTCGACATGGTTTCATCGTCTCCTCGGCGGCCTCGTGGAGCCTGGCGCAACCCCGTGACGCGCCGCCGAAAAAAAGTTGAACGAGCGATCCCTCGGTAATGGCCCGTCGCTAAACGGGGCAAAGCCTTGCCAGGCAGGGGAACCTCGTCCGAAGGCGGCGGAGTATAGTGATCGCCGGGGTTCTGTCAAACGCGGGATTCGCATGTGGGATGAAGGGGTTGAGGGAGGTTCCGGGCGCTGGTCGATGACCAGCGTGCTCACCGTGGCGATCGCGGGACTCGTCGGGCTGGCGCTGGCCGTCGTCCTGATCATCCAGATTTCGGTCGGCCGCAGCGCCACCAACGACCTTTTCCGCGCCAAGGGCGACCTGATGATCGACCTGATCGCCAGCCGCGTGCGCGAGCAGCTCGACCCGGCCTCGGCCCAGCTTTCCTTCATCGCCGAGGTGCTTGCCCAACCCGGCGTGAATTACGGCCGCAGCCGGATCGCCGACCTGATGACAGGGGCCCTCGCCGGCGCCCCGCAGATCCAGCGCCTTGTCTTCGTCTATCCCGACGGCAAGGCGATCAATGTCGACCGTGGCACCGACGCAGCGAACGTCTCCTTCCCCGACCTCGTCACCCATCCGTCGGTCGTCCGGGGCCTGCAGGAAGCCAACGCCACCGTCGGCGGGCTCTGGGGCGAGTTCATCTTCGTCGACATGGAATCCGGCCCGGCGGTCAACCGCCGGCAGTCGATCTGGCGCGACGGCCGCTTCCTCGGCGCACTCGTCGCCTTCGTGCCGCTGCGCAAGCTGTCGCTGATCGTTGAGCAGTCGGTCGCGGCCGAGTATGGCGGCGTACCCTTCATCCTCTACGGCGACGAAACGGTGCTGGCGCACCGGCGATTGATGTCGCCGTTCCCCGATCTTTCGCCCGAACATCCGCTCCCCACGCTCGCCGAGCTGGGCGATCCCGTGCTGGCGCAGATCTGGTCGGGCCGGCGCGCCGCACCGCTGCTGGCGCAAAGCGAACGCCAGCGCGCGGTCGAGATCGACGGGCAGGCCTACATCTTCCTCTACACGCAGTTGCCCGAGTTCGGCGCCGTGCCGTGGAATGTCGGCGCCTATTTCCGGGTGCGGGATTTCGCGGACGACCTGCGTTCGATGTTCTTCGCGGGCCTGGCCGGGCTCGGCGTGCTCGCCTTCGCGCTCGTCTGCGCGGTGATCCTCGCGCGCCGGCTCGCCCGGCCCACGCGACGCTTCGCGCGCGCGGCCGCCCAGCTCGCCGATTTCGATTTCGCCAGCGCCGACGCGCTCTCGCGAAGCCGCATCCGCGAGATCGACGAGCAGGCCATCGCCTTCAACCGCCTGATCGCGGCCTTGCGCTGGTTCGAGGCCTACGTGCCGCGCAAGCTCGTGCGCCAGCTCGCGCACAGCCTCGACCGCGGCGGGATCGTGTCGTCGACGCGCGAAGTGACGATCATGTTCACCGACATCGTCGGTTTCACCGCCCTGTCGCAGACGATGGCGCCCGAGGATACGGCCGACATGCTCAACCGCCACTTCGCGCAGGTGATCGCCGCAATCGAGGCGACCGGCGGGACCGTCGACAAGTTCATGGGCGACGGCGTGATGGCGTTCTGGGGCGCACCCGAGCATCACGACGCGCACGCGCGCGGCGCCCTCGATGCCGCGCGCGCCATCGCCGCCGCGGTTGCGGCGGGCGACCTCTGCATGCGCATCGGCGTGCATACCGGGCCCGTCGTAGCCGGCAACGTGGGCAGCCGCGAGCGGCTCAACTACACGATCCTCGGCGATGCGGTGAACGTCACGCAGCGCATCGAACAGCTCGGCCACGCGCTGATGGAGCCGGGCGAACGGGTCTGCGTGCTGGCGAGCCGCACCACCTTCGAGGCGGCCGGATCGCCGGCGGATTTCGTCGCGGCCGGCGAATTCAGCCTTCGCGGCCGCGAGGCCCCGGTCGAGGTTTTCCGGCTTTCGCCAAATGGGGCCGCTCGACCAGCCCCGTGAGCATGCCGTGCGCGGTGCGGATTTCCTGCGCGTTGGGGCGCGCGCGCAGGAAGAAGGCGCGAAGATTGCGCACAGCCGCCGGGCGCATCGCCGCATTGCGCAGGAATCCGCACGCGTCGAGCTCGGCCTCCAGCCGCTTCAGGAACCCGTCGATCTCTTCCTTCGTCGCCGCCTCGCCGCGCCCGGTGCGCACGCGGCGTGCGGGCGTTTCGTCGTGCGCGCGCGCCCATTCCCAGCCGACCAGCAACACGGCCTGCGCGAGGTTGAGCGAGTCGAAATCCGGATTGACCGGGAACGGCACCATCGCGTCGGCGAGCGTGACCTCGTCGTTCTCCAACCCGGTGCGCTCGGCGCCGAACAGGAAGCCCACGCGTTCGCCCGCTTCGAGGGCCGCGCGCGTCGCCCCGATCGCCGCCTGCGGCGTGAGGACCGGCTTCACCATGTCGCGGTCGCGCGGGCACGTGGCGTAGACACGCGTCAGGCCGGCGATGGCGCTCTCGACGTCGTCGAACAGCAGTGCCCCCGCCAGCACCGCATCGGCACCCGACGCGGCCCGGTTCGCGCGCTCGTCCGGAAACGGGCAGCGTGGCCGAACCAGACGCAGATCTGTCAATCCGCAGTTCAGCATCGCGCGCGCGGCCGTGCCGATATTCTCGGCCAGCTGCGGTCGGACGAGGACGATCGCGGGAGCGGCCGCCGGCAGCGCCATCTCAGGCCCCCGGGGCCGGCGTGCCGTCGCGGTAGAGCTTCCAGGTGATCGAATCGTTGAGCGCGGTGTACGACGCGTCGATGACGTTCTCCGACACGCCGACCGTGCCCCAGGCGCGGACCTCGCCGTGGGCATGGCCATCCGCGCTCTCGATCATCACGCGCGTGACGGCAGCCGTCGCGCGCTCGGGTGCCAGGATGCGCACCTTGTAGTCGACGAGCTTCAGCTCGGCGAGCGTGGGATAGAACGGCAGCAGGGCAGCACGAAGTGCACGGTCGAGCGCTTCGACCGGGCCTTTGCCCTCGCCGACCGTCAGCCGGCGTTCCGTCCCGACATCGAGCTTCACGGTCGCTTCCGACATCGTGATCAGGTCGCCGCGCGCGTTGAAGCGCCGCTCGGAGATGACCCGGAAGGACTGGAGCTTGAAATAGTCCGTCACGCCGTGCATCAGCCGGCGGGCGAGCAGCTCGAACGAGCCGTCGGCGCCGTCGTAGGTGTAGCCCTCGTGCTCGCGCGCCTTGATCTCGTCCAGCAGCTTGCCGATGAATGGGCTCTTTGCGTCGATCTCGAGACCGATGTCCTTGAAGCGCGCCAGCAGGTTCGAGCGGCCCGACTGGTCCGACACGACGACGTGCCGGCGGTTGCCGACCGTCTCGGGCGGGATGTGCTCGTAGGTCCGCGGGTCCTTCTCGACGGCAGACACGTGAAGCCCGCCCTTGTGCGCGAACGCGCTATCGCCGACATAGGCGGCGTTGCGCGCCGGTGGACGGTTGAGCCGCTCGTCGAGCAGGCGCGAGATCGAGGTCAGGTGCGTCATCCGCTCCGCGTCGATGCCGACATCGTAGCCCATCTTGATGACGAGATTGGGGATCACCGACACGAGATTGGCATTGCCGCAGCGCTCGCCGAGCCCGTTGAGCGTGCCCTGCACCTGGCGCACACCCGCGCGCACGGCGGCGAGCGAGTTCGCCACCGCGTTCTCGGTGTCGTTGTGGCAGTGGATGCCGAGCCGGTCTCCCGGCACGGTCTTCGCGACCTCGCCGACGATGCGCTCGATCTCGTGCGGCAGCGTGCCGCCGTTGGTATCGCACAGCACGATCCAGCGGGCCCCTGCCGCGTGCGCCGCCTTCAGGCAGTCGAGCGCGAAGCCGGGATTTGCCTTGTAGCCGTCGAAGAAATGTTCGGCGTCGAACATCGCTTCCTTGCCGCGCGACTTCGTCTCGGCGACGCTTTCGGCGATCATGTCGATGTTCTCGGCCTTCGTGATGCCGAGTGCCAGATCGACATGGAAATCCCACGTCTTGCCGACGAGGCAGGCGGCGGGTGCGGGCGTGCCGAGCACGGCCGCGAGACCGGGATCATTGTGCACCGAACGGCCGCTGCGCCGCGTCATGCCGAAGGCGGAGACACGTGCGTGGTTGAGCTTGGGCAACTGCGCGAAGAACGCGTCGTCGGTCGGGTTCGCTCCCGGCCACCCGCCCTCGACATAGTCGATGCCGATGCGGTCGAGGGCGCGCGTGATCGCGATCTTGTCGGCGACGCCGAAATCAACGCCCTGCGTCTGCGCCCCGTCGCGCAGAGTCGAATCGTACATGTAGACCCGATCGCCCATCTTACCCGCCCCGCTTCCAAGTGGTTCCCTTCGGACCGTCCTCGAGGACGACCCCCTTCGCCTTCAGATCGTTTCTAATTCGATCCGCTTCGGCGAAGTCCCGGGACTTGCGCGCGGCGAGGCGCGCTTCGATGGCCGCTTCGATCTCGGCATCGCTCGGCCCCGCGCCGACCCCCTGCTTGAACCAGCTTTCGGGGTCCGACTGCAACAGGCCGAGCAGCCGGCCCGCATCGAGCAGCGCCGCCTTCGCGTCCGGCGTGCGGGCGGTATTGAGCTGGCGCGCGAGTTCGTGCATTTCCGCCAATGCCTTGGCGGTATTGAGATCGTCGCACAAGGCGACCAGCACCGCATCGGCCTTGGCAGCCGACGAAACGATGTCCGCCGTGCCGCGCAGCGCCGTATAGAAACGGTCGAGATCGCCCTTCGCCTCGCGCAGGCCGTCCTCGGTGAAATCGAGGGGGGCGCGATAGTGCGTCTTCAGCAGCAGCAGGCGGATCGCCTCGCCCGGCCATTTCGCCAGCAGGTCGCGGACGGTGAAGAAGTTGCCGAGGCTTTTCGACATCTTCTCGCCGTTCACGACGAGGAAGCCGTTGTGCATCCAGTATTTCGAGAACTGCACGCCGCCATGCGCGCAGACGGACTGCGCGATCTCGTTCTCGTGGTGCGGGAAGATCAGGTCGTGCCCGCCGCCATGGATGTCGATCGTCAGCGTCCGGAACACGTCCTTGGCCATCGCCGAGCATTCGATGTGCCAGCCCGGCCGGCCGCGACCCCACTTGCTGTCCCAGCCCGGCTGCTCCGGCGTCGAGGGCTTCCACAGCACGAAATCGCCCGGGTCCTTCTTGTAGGGTGCGACCTCGACGCGCGAACCGGCGATCTGCTCGTCGCGCGAACGGCCCGAGAGCTTCCCGTAATCCGCAAAGCTCGTCACGTCGAACAGCACGTGGCCTTCGGCCGCATAGGCATGGCCGCGATCGACGAGCGTGCCGATCATCTCCAGCATCTGCGGGACGGTGCGCGTGCAGCGCGGCTCGGCATCGGGCGAAAGCGCACCTACCGCCGCCATGTCGGCGTGGTACGCGGCGATCGTCTCCTCGGTCACCGTGTCGATATGTACGCCGCGCTGGAGGGCGCGCTCGATGATCTTGTCGTCGATGTCGGTGATGTTGCGCGCGTAGGTGACCTTCGGATAGAGGCGCTTCAGCACGCGGTAGAGCGTGTCGAACACCACGACCGGGCGCGCGTTGCCGATATGCGCGGTGTCGTAGACCGTCGGCCCGCACACATACATGCGCACGTGCGCCGGGTCGAGCGGCTCGAACCGCTCCTTCCTGCGCGACATCGAATTGTGGACGTGGAGTTCCATCACGCGGCCCTGCCTTCGAGGCGCGCGAGGGTACGCGATCTTCCCAGCATCGGCAGCAGCGATTTCATCTCCGGCCCGTGCTCGCGGGCGGTCAGTGCCAGCCGCAGCGGCAGGAACAGTTCCTTGCCCTTGCGACCCGTCGCGGCCCCCAGTGCCTTGGTCCAGGCACCCCACGTCTCCGGCCCCCACGGCTCGGCCGGCAGCAGACCCGCCGCTTCCATGAGGAATGCCGGATCGCCGGCCACGGGGGCGACCGGCTCGCGGCACAGCGCCCACCAGTCGGCCGCCTCGCCGACCTTCGTCAGATTCGGACGCACGGCATCCCAGAACGTGGCATCCGCACCGGTCGGAAGGCGGGCGGCCACCGCATCGAACGGCAACTGATGGACGATCTTGGCGTTGAGGCGGGCGATCTCCTCCGGATCGAGCTTCGGCGAGGACCGGCCGAAGCGCGCGAAGCCGAAGCCGGGAACCAGATCGGCAAGCTTCGTCTTCGGCTCGACCGGATCGGCCGTGCCCAGCCGTGCGATCAGCGAAGAAATCGCCATCGGCTCGATCCCGTCGGCGCGCAGGTTCGCGATCGACAGCGAGCCGATGCGCTTGGAAAGGCTGTGCCCGCCGGCATCGGCGATCAGCGGGAAATGCGCGAAGGCCGGCAGCTCGGTGTCGCTCGCCAGTGCCGCGAAGATCTGGATCTGGACGGCCGTGTTGGTGACGTGGTCCTCGCCGCGCACGACGTGGCTGACACCCAATTCGATGTCGTCGACGACCGAGGCAAGCGTATAGGTCGGCGAGCCGTCGGCCCGCACGAGTACGGGGTCCGAGACCTTGCTGGCGTGGTAGCCGCAATGCCCGCGGATGCGGTCGTCCCAGCCGGTCTCGACATAGTCGAGCATGAAGCGCCAGTGCGGCTCGCGCCCTTCGGCCTCGTACGCCTTCTTCTGCGCCGACGACAGGCGCAGTGCCGCACGGTCGTAGACCTGCACGCCGCCGTCGGAGATCTGCCCGAAGCGGCGCATCTTCAGTTCCTCGGGCGTCTCGTAGCAGGGATAGAGCCGCCCCATTTCCTTCAGCGCGTCGGCTGCGGCCGCGTAGCGATCGAGCCGGTCGGACTGGCGGGAGAACTCGTCCCAGTCGAGACCGAGCCAGCGCAGGTCCTCCTCGATCGCGGCGGCGAATTCGGGCGTGGAGCGCTCGCGGTCGGTATCGTCGAGGCGCAGCAGGAACACGCCGCCGTTCTTGCGCGCGAACAGCCAGTTCAGCAGGGCCGCGCGGACATTGCCCAGATGCAGGCGCCCGGTCGGCGACGGAGCGAAGCGCACGCGCACCGACATGTCAGCCCCGGAAGCCGTTCGTGATCGGATAGCGCCGCTCGCGCCCGAAGGACCGGCTCGTGATCTTGACGCCGGGCGGCGCCTGTCGGCGCTTGTACTCGGACAGGTCGAGCATGCGCCAGATGCGGCGCACATCGGCCTCGGCGAACCCCTTCGCGACGATCTCCTCGACCGTGCGCTCCTGCTCGACCAGTTCGCGCAGGATCGCGTCGAGCTGCGCATAGGGGCCGAGCGAGGCCTCGTCGGTCTGGCCTTCGCGCAGCTCGGCCGTCGGCGGCTTGGTGATGACGCGATCGGGCATCACCGGCATGCGCGGATCGAGAGAACCGCCCGGCACGTGCGCATTGCGCCAGCGGCACAGTTCGAACACGGTCGTCTTCCAGACGTCCTTCAGCACCGCGAAACCGCCGCACATGTCGCCGTAGAGCGTGGCGTAGCCGGCACTCATCTCGCTCTTGTTGCCGGTCGAGACGACCATGTGGCCGAACTTGTTCGACAGCGCCATCAGCGTCAGGCCGCGGCAGCGCGACTGGATGTTCTCTTCCGTGATGTCGGGCTTCGTCCCCTCGAACTGCGGGGCGAGCATCCCGCCGAACGCCGCGACCGCCGGCTCGATGTCGATCCGGTCAAGGCGGATGCCCAGCAGATGCGCGCATTCGGCCGCGTCGTCGAGGCTGTCCTGGCTGGTGAAGCGCGAGGGCATCATCACCGAATGCACCCGCGCGGGGCCGAGCGCGTCGGCCGCAAGCGCCGCCGTCAGGGCCGAATCGATGCCGCCGGAGAGGCCGAGGATCACGCCCTTGAAGCGGTTCTTGTCGACATAGTCGCGGAGCCCCAGCATCAGGGCCGAATAGATTTCCGCGAGCGCATCCAGCGGAGTGGCGATGCGTCCCCTGGCGCAGACGAGGCTGCCCTTGGCGTCGCGCGTCCACTGCGAGACGGCCATGTCGTTCGCGAACGCGTCGAGCTGCACGGCCAACGACCGGTCGACATTGACCGCGAAGGAGGCGCCGTCGAACACGAGCTCGTCCTGC
The DNA here is from genome assembly GCA_965279565.1 of Tagaea sp. Lineage (GTDB taxonomy): Bacteria > Pseudomonadota > Alphaproteobacteria > CACIAM-22H2 > CACIAM-22H2 > Tagaea. The sequence continues at coordinate 3,644,026 of OZ257249.1, forward strand.
CCCCCGACCTGATTGACATAGACGAGCGGCAGGCCGGTTTCTGTCATGCGCGCGAGCGCAAGCTGCAGGCGCTGGTCGCGCTTGTCGGTCTCGAACGGGCTGCCGTTGGGGACGACGAGGATCTCGGCACCGCTCTCGACCAGACACTCGGCCACGTCCGCGAACCACATGTCCTCGCAGATCATCAGGCCGAGCCGCACGCCGCGGAACGCGACCGGGCCCGGCAGCGGGCCGGCGACGAAGACGCGCTTCTCGTCGAACACGCCGTAGTTCGGCAAGTGATGCTTGAATCGGACCGTCTGGATGCGCCCGCCGTCGAGGACGCAGGCGGCGTTGTAGACTTTGCCGTCTTCGACCCACGGCGTGCCGACGATCAGACCAGGCCCGCCGTCGGCCGTGTCGGCCGCAAGCGCTTCGACCGCCGCGCGGCACGCGGCCTGGAAGGCGGGCTTGAGGACGAGGTCCTCGGGCGGGTAGCCCGAGACGACGAGTTCCGGCAACAGGACGAGCGTGGCCCCCGCCGCGGCAGCCTGCGTGCGGGCCACGCGGATCTTCGCCAGATTTCCCGCGACGTCGCCGACGGTCGGATCGATCTGGGCGAGTGCGAGGGCAAGTGCTGCCGTCAACGCTTTTCCCCGGCCTCGGCCTTGTGGCCGACCATCCTGTCGAGATAGGCGAGCATCAGCGCCGAGGCGATGAACGTCACGTGGATCGCGATGAGCATGACGAGCTTGTCGTTCGGGATGTCGTTGACGTCGAGGAACGCCTTGAGAAGATGGATCGACGAGATTGCGACGATCGACGAGGCAAGCTTGATCTTGAGCGAGCCCGCGTCGAGCTTGCCGAACCACGAGAGCTTGTCCTCCGCTTCGCCGAGATCGATCCGGCTGACGAAATTCTCGTAACCGGAAATCACGACCATGACGATCAGGTTCGCCACCATGACGACGTCGACGAGCGTCAGGACCGCAAGCACGACCTTGGACTCGCCCATCGACCAGATGTCCGTCGACAGATGGACGAGTTCGAGGACGAACTTGATCGACAGCATCACCAGCACCGCGACCAGCCCCAGATAGAGCGGCACCTGGAGCCAGCGGCTGGAGAAAATGATCTTCTCGATTGCGCGTTCGACCGGATTCATCGTTTTCCCCGCATGGATTCGAAGACTGCTTCGGCCTGTTCGACCGTCTCGGCGACGATCTGGGCGGCCGGACGTGCCGTCGCCATGCGCGCACCCTGCCCCGCCCACATCACCATCAGGTCGGTCCTGCCCTGCTTCGCCGCTTCGGCGCGCAGCTGCGTGGTCAGCGCGTTCGTCACCGGATAGGCCGGAAGCTCGGCGGCGTGCGGCGCCATTTCCTCGAAGTAGCGGGTGCGCACGCCGCGCGCGGGCCGGCCGGAAACCGCGCGCGTCACGCTTGTGCCCGTGTCGTCGATCTTGCCGAGCGCTTCCTTGTGCAGCGGATGCGTACCGGCCTCGGGTGCCGCGAGGAATGCGGTTCCCATCGCCGCGGCCGAAGCGCCGAGCGAAAGTGCCGCCGCAAGGCCGCGCCCGTCCATGATGCCGCCTGCCGCAATGACAGGCACCTTCACCGCGTCGGCGATCTGCGGAACCAGCGCCATCGTGCCGATAAGCGAATCCTCGAACCGCCCCGCGAACGTGCCGCGATGGCCGCCGGCTTCGGCACCTTGCGCAAGGATCGCATCCACCCCCTGGGATTCGAGCGTCTTCGCCTCGGTAACATTCGTCGCCGTGCCGATCACGAACACGCCGCGCGCCTTCAGCGCCGCCGTCTTGCGCGCACCGATGGCGCCGAATGTGCTGCTGAAGACCGGCGGTGCAAGATCGAGGACGGTTTCGAACTGCGCCTCGAAATCCTCCGCCCACTTGGCCGGCGGGGCGGCGTTCGTCTCCATGCCGAGCTCGAGCCGGTACTTGGCGAGCAGCGCGTTGGCGAAGGCAACTTCGGAGGGCTTCGCCTCGGCCGGGGCCAGCACGAAGAGATTGACGGCGAAGGGACGGTCGGTCGCCGCACGGATCGCGGCGACCTGGCTGCGGATCGCGGCCGGTGCGACCGTCGCGGCGGCGAACGAACCGAGCGCGCCCGCGTTCGACACGGCGGCGACAAGCTCCGGTGTCGTCATGCCGCCCGCCATCGGGGCCTGGACGACGGGGTGTGCGATGCCCAGAAGCTGCGTGAGGCGTGTGGCCAGTGCCATCGCGCTCAACCCGGTTTGCGCAGCAGGAACTCGCGGCCGACCTTGACCGACGGGCGGCCGTCATACTCGACGATATCGGCCGTGGCGTAGGTCTCGGTCCAGACTTCGGGAAGGTACGAGCCCGTCCCGACCGTATCGATCGGCGCGTTCGCGACGGCCATCGTCTTGCACTTGGCCGGCGTGAATCCGGACGAGGCGACGATGCGCACCTTGGCAAAACCCGCCTTGTCGAGCGATTCGCGCATGTGCCAGATCGCGGCGGCCGAAACGCCGGTACCCGTCAGGTACCGAAGTTCCTGCTCCGTGCGGTAGCCGCGAAGCGACAGCGGCGCGTTGCGCTCGAGCACGTCGTAGGATTTCGCGAGATCGAGCCCTTCGATGTAGCGGCCGCCATGCGTATCGAGGCGCACAGCCAGCCGGCCGGACTGCGCGACCTCCGGAAAGCGGCGGCAGACTTCGAGCGAGTCCGTCACCTCGCGGCCGAAGTAGTCGACCAGCACCGTGACGTTCTCGGTCGTGAAGACCTCGAGCAGCATCTCGGCCGCGCGCAGCGTCGAACCGGCATAGCCGATCAGCGCGTGCGGCATCGTGCCGTAGCCGGCCTTCTGGCCGAAATAGTGCGCGGTCGCGTCGGTGGCGTTGCCCGTGAAGCCCTTCGCACCCACCTCGCGGCGGGCCGCTTCCGATCCGACCGACGCGGCGTAGGCCATCATCTCGGCCATCTCGGAACCCGCGCAGTGGCGCGCGTCCATCGCGAGGAACGCCGTGCGCGGCAGGTCGACGCACATCGTATAGGCGTTGTAGGCCGCGACGCACGCGGGCCCGAGCTTCTGCAGATAGAGCGTCTCGAGATCGACGAGATGGAAGAGCGAGCCCGAGATGTACATCAGCGGATCGCCGGCACCCGTCCACTCGCCTTCCTTGTGGCGCAGGTCGATGTCGAACTTGGTGCCGCGCGCGATTGCGATCCGCTCGAGCCATTCCACCGCCAGGCGCGGCGCCGACACGACCGGGCGGCGCATGAAGACCGCATAGGTTACGCGCTTGTCGCCGAAGCGGGCCACGGCGGCTTTCGTCTTGTTGAAGTAGTGGTCGGTCAGGCGCGCGACGGCGCTTTCGTCCGGGATGCGGCCGAGCTGGCTGGGTTCTGGATCGGATGCGCGTCCGTCGGCCATTGCGGGCCCTTTCCTTGACGCCGGCGACCGGCGACGTGTCAGTCGTCGTCGCCGACCGCGCGCAGGCGGGTGTCGGCCGCGCGCTGGGCGCGAAGCTTCTCCGCGATCAGGAAGGCGAGTTCCAGCGCCTGCGTGCCGTTGAGGCGCGGGTCGCAGTGCGTGTGGTAGCGGTCGCCGAGGGCGGCGTCCTGGATGGCCTCTGCACCGCCGATGCATTCCGTCACGTTCTGGCCAGTCATCTCGAAATGCACGCCGCCGGCATAGACGTTCTCGGCGCGGCAGACGTCGAAGAAGCCGCGCATCTCGGCGAGGATGCGGTCGAAGGGCCGCGTCTTGTAGCCAGACGCCGACTTGATCGTGTTGCCGTGCATGGGATCGCAGCTCCACACGACCTTGCGCCCCTCGCGCGCGACCTTGCGCACCAGCGGCGGCAGCTTGGCGGCGACCTTGTCGTCGCCCATGCGCGCGATCAGCGTCAGACGGCCCGGCTCGTTGTCGGGATTGAGCGCGTCGATCAGGCGGATCAGCTCGTCCGGATCGCTGGTCGGCCCGCACTTGAGGCCGATCGGGTTCTTGATGCCGCGGCAGAATTCGACGTGCGCGCCGTCGAGCTGGCGCGTGCGGTCGCCGATCCACACCATGTGCGCCGAGCAGTCGTACCAGTCGCCCGACGTGCTGTCGACGCGGGTCAGCGATTCCTCGTAGGGCAGCAGGAGCGCCTCGTGACTCGTGAAGAACGACGCCTCGTGGATCTGCGGCACGGCTTCCGGCGTGATGCCGCAGGCCGACATGAACTGCAGCGAGTCCGATATGCGGTCGGCGAGTTCGCGGAACTTCTCGCCCGCCGAACTGCGATCGACGAAGCCGAGCGTCCAGCCATGGACGCGGTGCAGGTCGGCGTAGCCGCCGCGCGCGAAGGCACGCAGCAGGTTCAGCGTGGCGGCCGACTGCGAATAGACCTGCAGCATGCGTTCGGCCGCCGGTGCGCGGGCTGCCGCGTCGAATTCGATGCCGTTGATGATGTCGCCGCGATAGGTGGGCAGCGTCACGCCGCCCACCGTCTCGTCGTCGGACGAGCGCGGCTTGGCGAACTGGCCTGCCATCCGGCCAACCTTCACGACCGGCAGGCCGCCGGCATACATGAGGACGACGGTCATCTGCAGGATGACCTTGAACGTGTCGCGGATGTTGTTGGCCGAGAACTCGGCGAAGCTCTCGGCGCAATCGCCGCCTTGGAGCAGAACGGCCTTACCTTCGGCAACGCGGGCGAGCTGGGCCTTGAGCTCGCGCGCCTCGCCTGCAAAAACGAGCGGCGGGTAGGACGCGAGCTTCTTCTCGACCGACGCCAGCGACGCGGCATCGGGATAAGCGGGCATCTGGCGCGCAGGACGGTTGCGCCAGCTGTCGGGCGTCCATTTGGCAGGCATGTTTGTCCCCAAGCTTGGTTGGGGATAAACTATAGGGCGGCTTTCGCATCTGCAACCGATCCCTTTTAACCCGGCGGATCAAGATGTTGACGGCAGGACTTGAAGCGTCCACAACGGTCGGCGTCATGCTCGAGGATTTCCTGTTTGTCGCTTCCAAGCTTCTGGGTCCGCTCACGGATCCACGCGTGGCGCTCTATTTTGTCCTTGTTGCTGGAGTCGCCCTCCTGTGGACCCCCTGGCGACGCGCGGCACGACTGATCCTGACAGCCACGCTGATTGTCGGGTTCGTCCTGAGTTCCTCGCCCGTCGGCGCGATCCTCGTGAACTGGATCGAGAACCGGATTCCGCCGCCGGCGACGCTGCCCGACCGGGTCGACGGCATCGTCGTGCTTGGCGGCGACGTGAATAGCCGGATGATGCGTCTGCGCCCGGTTACGCCCGGGTTCAATCCGACGCGGCAGATTGCGCTCGCCGACCTCGCGCGACGCTACCCGTCGGCCAAGCTCATCTATAGCGGTGGTTCGGGGCAATTACTCGACCGGACCGATACGGATTCCGACGGTGCGCGGCTGCTCCTGCCCGTCCTCGGCCTCGATCCCGCGCGCGTGATCTTCGAGGACCGCTCGCGCAATACCTACGAGAACGCAGTCTTCTCGCGCGAGATCGCCGGTCCGGTCGAAGGCGAGACCTGGCTGCTCGTGACTTCCGCCTTCCACATGCCCCGCTCGATCGGAAACTTCCGGCGGGCCGGATGGAAGATCATCCCCTATCCGGTGGGTTACATGACGCCGCCGGACACCGCCGCGGACTGGTCACCATCGCTTACGTTCGATGGCCGCATGGGAATGCTCGCTGTGGCGCTAAGGGAGTTCGCCGGTTTTGCCTACTACTACGCGACAGGCCGAACCGACGCGCTGATCCCCGGCCTCTAGCGTGCGGGGCCTGCCAGCAGTACGCGCGCCTTGCGCGCTTCCTCGGCGACGAAATCCACGAAGGCACGCAGGCGCGCGAGTTCGCGCACGTCACGATGATAGACCAGCCACAGGTCGGTCCGCTGCACGCGCGACGGCGGCAACAGGCAGACGAGCCGTCGGTCGAGCTCGGCCATGTAACTCGGCAGTACGCCGGCGCCGATGCCTGCCGCCACGGCCGCATACTGGCTGGCGAGCGAATTGCTGACGAGAACGGGACGTGCCCCAACCGGGGTGCACGCAGCCGCAAGCCATCGAGCCAGCCGCATGTCGGCATAGCTCTCGTCGAAGCCGACGACGGGATAGAGGTCAGGCTCGAACGTTCCCGGTCTGGCCGAATACTTCCGGCAGAAAGCCCGCTCGGCATAGACGCCATAGCCGATCTCGCCGACCGACCGCGCGACGAGCGATCCGCCCGTGGGACGCACAAGCCGGAGCGCGACGTCCGCTTCCCGGCGCGCAAGGCTCAGCGTCGAATTATCGGCGACGACCTCGATCCTCAGGTCGGGATGGCGTGCCATTAGTTGCGGCAGGCGCGGGATCAGGAAATGCGACGACAGTGTTTCGGTCGCGGTCACCCGCAGCGTGCCGCCGACCCGCGCGTCGCCGCCCTCCGCACGCCGTGCGAGCGCGTCGGCCGCGATCTCCATATCCTCGGCCATCGCGCGGATTTCGGCACCCCGCGCGGTCGGCACGTAGCCGTCGCGTGACCGGTCGAACAGCCGACTGCCGAGCGCCTTTTCGAGGGCAGCGATGCGCCGACCGACGGTCGTGTGTTCCACACCCAGCGTGCGTGACGCCGCCGATAGGCTGCCCGCCCGGCAGACCGCGAGGAAAAAGGCGATGTCGTTCCAGTCGATGCGGGTCATTCTCTTAATGTGCATTTTTGCACGATAATTTTGCAATACATATCATTTATCTGCACATACGGCGGACCTAGCTTGCGGACCATGCCTTGACCCTAGGAGTCTCTCCATGGCCGTCGTCCACAGCTTCCCGCGCTTTCTCATTCCTCCGACCGTTCCGGTCGCAACGCCCGAACCACGCGACCGTGCGCTGCTCTACGGCACACTCGGCGGTATCGCCGCCGCGACGCTCTATGCCGGCTGGGCCGTCGTCTCGCGCATGGGTACGCTCCAGAACGTCGACGCATACGACCTCACTGCGCTACGCTACTTCGTCGCCGCGATCGTGCTGCTGCCGGTCTTCCTCGGCCTGAAGTTCGACGGCAACGGAATCGCCGGCGTGACGTGGACCCGCATCGCGGCCCTGACGGCCGTCGCAGGTCTTCCCTACGGGCTTGCCGTCTATACCGGCTACCAGTTCGCCCCCGCCGGGCACGGTGCAGTGCTGATCCCCGGCGCCATCGTCGTATTCTCGACGATCCTGGGCATCGCCTTCCTGGGCGAGAAGCTCGCTGGCTGGCGCATCGTCGGCCTTGCCGCCGTCGTCGGGGGGATCCTCGCACTCGGCGGCGCCAGCTTTGCCGACGGCATGCCCGGCCAATGGCGCGGCCATCTGCTCTTCGTCGTCGCCGGTGCAGCGTGGGCCGCGTATACGGTCGCCGCGCGTGCCTGGAAGGTTCCGCCCGTCGCGACGACCGCCATCGTCACCGTGATCTCGGCCGTCGCTTACCTGCCGTTCTATCTCGCCGGGGCGGGCACGCGCCTGCTCGAGTTGCCGGCCGCCACGCTGCTGCTGCAGGCAGGCTATCAGGGCATCGCCGTCGGCGTCGTCGCGGTGATCCTCTATACGCGGGTCGTCGGCTGGCTGGGTGCCGCACGCACGTCGGCCTTCACGGCGCTGGTCCCGGCCATCGCGACGCTCATGGCCGTCGTGCTGCTCGACGAGCCGCTGCACACGGCGGGTATTGTGGGCCTGGCGCTGGTCTCGCTCGGAATGGTCGCCTCGGTCGCCGGCAGCCTCGGCGGGGTGAAGCGCTGATCAGCGCTTCACTTTCTCGCGCATCAGGACGAACTCTTCGGCCGCAGTCGGGTGAATCGCCACTGTGCGGTCGAAGTCCTTCTTGGTGAGACCGGCCTTCACCGCGATCGCGACACCCTGGATGATCTCGGGCGCATCCGTCCCGACCATGTGGACGCCGCGCACGCGACCGGTCGCCGCCTCGACGACGAGTTTCATCATCGTCTTTTCCTCGCGGCCGGAGATCGTGTGCTTCATCGGCCGGAACGTCGCGCGATAGATGTCCACACCGTCCGCACCGAACAGGCGCACGGCCTCCGCCTCGGTGATGCCGACCGTGCCGACGGGCGGCTGGCTGAATACCGCCGACGGCACGTCGGAATGGTCCATCGACATCGGGTTGTCGTTGAACAGCGTCTCGGCCAGTCCGCGTCCCTCGGCGATGGCGACCGGCGTGAGGTTGAGGCGGTTCGTCACGTCGCCGATCGCGTAGATGCCGGGCACGGTCGTGCACTGCCATTCGTCGACGGCAACGGCCCCGCGCTTGTCGAGATGCACGCCGACTTCTTCCAGCCCCATATCGCCGGTATTGGGCACGCGGCCCGTCGCGTACATGATCCGGTCGGCCTCGAGCGAGCCGCCGCTTTCCAGCGTCGCGCGGTCACCCGTCGTGGTGCGATCGATACGCGCGATCTTCTCGCCCGTCCGGATAGCGATGCCCTGCTTCTTCAACTCGGCCGTCAGATGGTCGCGCACGTCCTCGTCAAAGCCGCGCAGGATCTTGTCGCCGCGGATGACAATGGTCACCTCCGAACCGGCGGCATGGAAAATGCCGGCGAACTCGACCGCGATGAACCCGCCACCCGCGATGACGACGCGGCGCGGAAGCGCCGTCAAATCGAGCGCCTCGTTCGACGTGATCGTGTGCTCGATGCCGGGAATCTCCGGCCGTTCGGGCCGGCCACCGCTCGCGATCAGGATATATTTCGACGTGAAGGTCTTGCCGTCGATCTCGACCGTATGCGCGTCCTTCAGCCGTGCATGGCCCAGCATCGTCTCGACCTTCGCGCCCGAAAGCAGGTTCTTGTAGATGCCTTCTAGCCGGTCAGTCTCGCGGTTCTTCGCCGCGACGAGCTTGCCCCAGTCGAGCGAACCCTCGACCGTCCAGCCATAGCCGCGCGCGTCCGCCATCTCGTGCGCGAAATGGGTCCCGTAGATGAGCAGCTTTTTCGGCACGCAGCCGCGCAGCACGCACGTGCCGCCCACGCGCCAGTTCTCGGCGATCGCGACGCGCGCACCGTAGCTCGCCGCCCGGCGTGAACCGGCGACGCCGCCGGATCCGGCACCGATCGTGAAAAGGTCGTAGTCGTAGCCGCCCGGCATCAGATCCCGCCCATGCAGAGGTATTTGACCTCCATGAACTCGTCGAGGCCGTATTTCGAGCCCTCGCGGCCAATCCCGGATTCCTTCACGCCGCCGAACGGCGCCACTTCGGTCGTGATCAGGCCCGTGTTGATGCCGACCATGCCGTATTCCAGCGCTTCGGAAACGCGCCACACGCGGCCGATGTCGCGGCTGTAGAAATACGCCGCCAGGCCGAACTCGGTGTCGTTCGCGAGCTTGATCGCCTCCTCTTCTGTCTTGAAACGGAACAGCGGCGACAGCGGCCCGAAGGTTTCCTCGCGCGCGACGGCCATGTCGGTCGTCACATCGCGCAGGATCGACAGCTCGAAGAAGTTGCCGCCCAGCGCGTGGCGCTTGCCGCCGACGACGACCTTGGCACCCTTCGCGACGGCGTCCTGCACGTGGCGTTCGACCTTCTCGACCGCCTTGACGTTGATCAGCGGGCCGTTGGTGGCTCCCGCTTCGGTCCCCGGCCCGACCTTGAGCTTGCCGACGGCGGCCGCGAGCTTCTCGGCGAACCTGTCGTAGACCGCGTCCTGCACATAGAAACGGTTCGCGCACACGCAGGTCTGGCCGCTGTTGCGGTACTTGGAAATGATCGCGCCTTCGACGGCCGCGTCGAGATCGGCGTCGTCGAACACGATGAACGGCGCGTTGCCGCCCAGTTCCAGCGACACCTTCTTCACGGTCGGGGCACTCTGCGCCATCAGCAGCTTGCCGACGGCGGTCGAGCCGGTGAAGCCGATCTTCCGCACGACCGGATTTCCGGTGAGCTCCTTGCCGATGGCAGGCGCATCGCCCGTCACGATGTTGAGCACGCCCTTGGGCACGCCCGCGCGCTCGGCGAGCACGGCCAGCGCATAGGCCGAATAGGGCGTGAATTCCGACGGTTTCAGCACCACCGTGCAACCCGCCGCGATGGCCGGCCCCGCCTTGCGCGTGATCATGCTGCAGGGGAAGTTCCACGGCGTGATCGCACCGACGACGCCGATGGGCTCCTTGACCACGACGAGGCGTTTGTCGGGGAACGTCGTCGGGATCGTGTCGCCGTAGGCGCGCTTGGCTTCCTCGCCGAACCATTCGAGATAGGCAGCCCCGATGGTGACCTCGCCCTTTGCCTCGGCGAGCACCTTGCCCTGCTCGCTGGTCATGATCATGGCAAGATCATCGACATTGGCCATCATCAGGTCGGCCCATTTGCGCATGATGCCGGCGCGCTCCTTGCCGGTCTTCCGGCGCCAGGCCGGCAGCGCCTTGGCCGCCGCGTCGATCGCGCGCTTCGTCTCGACCGCTCCCATCAGCGGCGTGGTGCCAAGCGTGGCACCCGTCGCCGGGTTGTCGACCGCGATCGCCTTCTTCGTGTCCGCGTCCACCCACGTGCCATCGACGTAGCATTGCTGCCGGAAGAGTGTCGGGTCCTTGAGGGCAATGCCGGTCGGTCCGGCGGTGCGGGCAGGTTCGGCCATCGGGAATCTCCAGACGTATGGGAATACGGAGCCGAGACTACTCGACCGTGACGCTCTTGGCGAGATTGCGCGGCTTGTCGACATCCGTTCCCCTGAGCAGCGCCACGTAATAGGCAAGCAGCTGGACCGGGATCGAATAGAGGATCGGCGTCACGAAGGGATCGCTCTCCGGCAGCTCGATGGCCGCAACGGCGAGCGAGCCAAGCTTGTCGATGCCCTTCCGGTCGGCGAACAGGATCACCTGCCCACCGCGCGCGCGCACTTCCTGCACGTTCGAGGCGGTTTTCTCGAACCATTCGTCGGTCGGCGCCACGATGATGACCGGCACGTCCGACGCGATCAGCGCGATGGGACCGTGCTTCATCTCGCCAGAGGCGTAGCCCTCGGCGTGGATGTAGCTGATCTCCTTGAGCTTGAGGGCCCCCTCCATCGCGATCGGGTACGACGTGCCGCGCCCGAGATAAAGCACGTCGCGCGCCTTGGCGACGATCTCTGCGGCGGCGCGGATCTTGTCGTCGGTCGCGAGCACGGCCGAGACTTTCTCGGGTACTTCGTAAATCGCGTTCGCGAGCTTGCGCAACTGGCCAGCATCCAGTGTCTTTCGCTCGCGCGCGGCGGCGAAGGCGAAACTCGCGAGAACGGCAAGCTGCGTCGTGAACGCCTTGGTCGACGCCACGCCGATCTCGGGGCCTGCCTTGGTGGCGAGCACGACGTCGGACTCCCGAGCCATCGAGCTTTCCGGCACGTTGACGATCGAGGCGATTTTCTGCCCGTGTGCCTTGGCATGACGCAGCGCCGAAAGCGTGTCGATCGTCTCGCCCGACTGCGAGACGAACATCGACATTCCGCCTTTCTCGAAGATCGGATCGCGGTAGCGGAACTCCGAGGCGATATCGACGTCGCACGGCAGGCGCGCCAGTCGTTCTATCCAGTAGCGTCCGACCGACGCGGCATAATAGGAGGTGCCGCATGCGACGATCTGCATGCGCGGCAGCGTGGCGAGATCGACCGGCATCGCGGGCAACGACACATAGCGCGTGGCCGGATTGACATAGCTGCGCAGCGTATCGCCGATCACCGCCGGCTGCTCGAAGATCTCCTTCTGCATGAAATGCTGGAAGTTGCCTTTGCCTATCAGCGCGCCCGACATCGCGGTTTCCTTGACCGCACGCTCGACCTTCCGGTCGTTGAGGTCGTAGACCTGCGCGCCGGTCGCGGTGACGACGACCCAATCGCCGTCGTCGAGATAGCTGATGCGCTTGGTGAGCGGGGCGAGTGCGAGCGCATCCGAACCGACGAACATCTCGCCTTCGCCGTATCCGATGGCCAGCGGCGAGCCGCGGCGGGCGGCCATCAGCAGTTCGGGATGACCTGCAACGACGACCGCGAGCGCGAATGCACCGTGGAAACGGTGGAGCGAGGCGGCCATCGCCTGCTCGGGCGTCTTGCCCTCGGCGAGCAGGACGGTCAGCAAGTGGGCGACGACTTCCGTGTCTGTCTCGGTCTCGAATTTCCGCCCCTTCGCTTCGAGTTCGGCCTTCAGTTCGGCGAAATTCTCGATGATTCCGTTGTGGACGACGGCAACGCTCTCGGTGGCATGCGGATGCGCGTTCGTCTCGTTCGGGGCGCCGTGCGTCGCCCAGCGCGTGTGGCCGATACCGGTCGAACCGGAAAGCGGCTCACGCGCGAGCAGTGCTTCGAGATTGACGATCCGACCCTCCGCGCGGCGGCGATCGATCCGGCCGCCCACCAGCGTCGCGATGCCCGCGGAATCGTAGCCGCGATATTCCAGACGCGTAAGCCCTTCCACCAGCCGGGGCGCCGCCTTGCCCTTGCCGACGATACCGACGATGCCGCACATGCCTACTTGTCCTTTTTCTTTGCCGCTTTTTCCGCCGCACGGCGGTCGCGGAACTTCTTCGCCCAGCCCGGCGACGTCGCCGGCTGGCCGCGCGCGACGACCAGCGCGTCTGCAGGAACGTCCTGCGTGACGACCGAACCCGCCCCGACCAGCGCGCCATCGCCGATCTTCACCGGTGCCACGAGCGCGCTGTTGGAGCCGACAAAGGCGCCGGCCCCGATGTCAGTATGGAACTTCTCGAAGCCGTCGTAGTTGCACGTGATCGTGCCGGCGCCGATGTTGGCCTTGGCACCCACGCGCGCGTCGCCGATATAGCTGAGGTGGTTCACTTTCGCGCCCGCCTCGACTTTCGCGTTCTTGATCTCGACGAAATTCCCGACATGCGCGTCCGGCCCGATGTCCGCCCCGGGCCGCAGCCGTGCGAACGGCCCGACGACGGCACCGTCAGCAACGCGCGTTCCTTCGAAATGGCAGAATCCCTTGATCGTCACGTCGCGGCCGATCGTGGTTCCCGGGCCGAATTGGACCGACGGATGGACGACCGTATCCGGACCGATGACCGTGTCATGGCTGAACCAGACCGAAGCCGGATCGACCAGCGTGACGCCGGCCAGCATCGCTGCCTTGCGCGCGCGGTCCTGGAACACGGCTTCGAGTGCTGCCAGTTCTGCACGATCGTTGGCGGCAAGCCAGTCTTCGGCCGTACCCTCGACCGCGCGCGCGTTGCGCCCGGCCTTGCGTGCGAGCGCCACCGCATCGGTCAGGTAGAATTCCCGCTGCGCGTTCGTCGGTTCGATGCGCGAAAGCAGGTCGAAGAAGCCTGCGCCGTCGAACGCCATCACGCCGGTATTGACGAGATCGATCTTCCGCTCGGCCGGGCTCGCATCCTTGGCCTCGACGATGCGCTCAAGCGTGCCGTCCGCCGTGCATACCATGCGCCCGTACGGCCCCGGGTCCGCGACGCGTACGCCGAGAACGCAGACCGCCGGCTTGTCCACCCCGCGCAGGCCGTCGCGCAGCCGACGGAACGTCGCGGCCGAGACGAACGGGGCATCGCCCAGCGCGACGACGATGTCGCCCTTGAAGCCGTCGAGCGCGCCCTTCGCCTGGAGTGCAGCGTGGCCCGTTCCGAGCCGGTCCCACTGGACGACCGCGTCGATCCGCAGAGCCGGTGCAGCGGCGCGCGCAGACGCGAGCACAGCATCCATGTCCGGGCCGACGACCAGCACGACGCGCGATGCGCCGAGGACGGCGAGTTCGGCCGCGATATGGCCGATCAGCGAGCGCCCGCCCACCTCGTGCAGCACTTTCGGATGCCTCGATTTCATCCGCGTGCCCTGGCCGGCGGCCAGGACGATGACGGCAAGATCGTTGTCGGGCGAGGCCATGCGTGCGATATCCCTTCCGAATCCGCGGGCACCTTTCCATACAGCGCCCCCGGGGCAAAATCACGAAATGTTGCGAGCCGTTACGGTCCACATGACGAAGAGTTTCAAGGTCAAGGCCATCGTGTTCGACCTCGACGGAACGCTCGTCGATTCGGCACGGGACATCGTTGCGGCCCTCGACCGCCTGCTCGTCGAGCAAGGCCGCCCGGCCGTCGGCTTCGCGGCGGGCCGCGCGATGATCGGCGACGGGGCGCGCGTGCTGATCGAGCGCGGCTTCGCGGCAACGGGCGGGCCTGCCCAGGACATCGACGGGGCGTTGAAGCGCTGGTTCGAACTCTATGCCGCCGACATCGCCGGCCATTCCCGCCCCTATCCCGGCGTGCGCGAGACGCTGACGGAATTCAGGCGCCGGGGCCTCGTCCTTGCGGTCTGCACGAACAAGGCCGACGCGCCGTCGCGCCAGCTTCTCGCTGAACTGGATCTCGCCTCGCCGTTCGCCGTCATCGTCGGCGGCGACGTGGCGCACCGCAAGCCCGATCCGCGCCACATCCTGGACACGCTCGCCGCACTTGGGGTCGCACCCGGCGACGCATTGATGGTCGGCGACTCGCCGAACGACGCGAAAGCCGCACAAGCCGCCGGCGTGCCGGTCGTCGTCGTCGATTACGGATACAGCCACATTCCGGTACGCGAGCTGGGTGCGGACGCGGTAATCTCGGACTTCGGAAAACTGCTGGAGCTTGTCGAATGATGCCGGGCCTGACCGACAACGAGTCGATCTCCCACCTGATCCAGGTCGCCATCGCGCCGGTATTCTTGCTCAACGGCCTCGGCATTCTCCTCAACGTCTTCACCGGCCGGCTCGCGCGGGTCGTCGATCGCATGCGCATCGCCGCGAACCATCTTCGTTCCAATACCGATGCCGCGCGACGCCCGCAGCTCGAACGCGAGCTAGCCTACCAGCGCAGCCGGCTCAAGATCGTGAACGGCGCCATCGCGCTCGTCGCGATGTCCGCATTCCTGACCTGCTGCGCCATCCTGGCACTCTTCGTCGGCGGCCTGACGCGCGACGGCCAGTCGTCGCTGCCGCTCGGCCTGTTCGCGGCCGCGGTGACGGCGGTCATCGTCGCGCTCGGCCTGTTCCTGGCCGAGGTGCGTGTTTCTGGAAAGGCGCTTGTCGCCGAGACGGACGATCTGAAGGCGTGACGCCGGCGATCAGTCGGCGGCGGCGGCCTGCTCAAGCTTGCGCACTTCGCGCAGATGGCCGACGACGGTTCCGAACCAGGCTTCGAACTCGATGCGGACAGGTGCCTGCGCCGGACCGGCGCCGAATTCGGCCATGAAGGCGCGCCCACCACGGCGATCGTTGTCGGGCCGCGCGGGCATGCCGGGCCGGCGTAGTCGCCCGGCGATCGGCACCCAGTGGAACTCGCAGATCCGCGCCATCCCCTCGAAGATCGACGACGAGTCGGATTCGACCGATCCCAAGCCCCGGTCGGCGAACACGATGTCGTAGCGTTGGCGGCCGTCGAAGACCGACGTGCGCGCGTCGCAGCCCTTCCCTTCGTTGATCTGGCGGATCACCGACATGATCGCGGAGGCAGGGTCGATGGCGCCCCGGCGCAACTCGGCCGGCACTTCGTCGCGGTCGTCGGCGTGGTTGGGCGGTACGGCGTCGACGCGGACAAGCTCGCCGTCGCGATAGTCCATCTCGACGCTGCGGACCTTGCCGCGCGACTGGCCGTTCACGCGGAACGCTTCGGGCCGGGTTGCCGGGCCGACGAACCTGCCGCGCACGTCGGAAACCGACTGCCAGGGCCAGAACCAGCGCAGCACGCCGGCCGAAGCCTGACGGGTCGAAATCCTGTAGCTGTCCCCCGCGACGCCGAAATCCAGCGTCATCTCGGCGATACGGCCCCCGGCGAACACGTCGTAGACGAGCTCGACGCGCTCGCCCGGCGCCCATGCGCGCGATTCCTCGCCGGCCGCCGGTCCGGCAGCCGCCAAAACGATCGCAAGTCCCAGTGCGGCACGCAGATTCGCCATCGGACCTCCGCAAAAAAGCTAACACATGAAAGGAGATATGTCGTGCGGCCGGAAATGGAAGCCCGGACGCTTCCTTGACACCCGGGAATCGCCCCCTTATACCCCGCTCCCACGAACCGGAACGGGCGCTTAGCTCAGCGGCAGAGCACGGCTTTCACACGGCCGGGGTCGTAGGTTCAATCCCTACAGCGCCCACCATTCATTCGATCATGTAGTGCCGCGCAAGCGCGGTCAGGTCAGGCAGTTGAGGTACGGCCGCGACCGCCCCATATTCCGGCGGCAACCCGTGCCGATTTATCCATACAGCGCGCATGCCGAATGTCGCGGCACCCGCTGCATCCCAAGGGTTCGAAGAGACGAACCCGATCGACATTGCCGGCAGCGCGAGGGCATCCACGGCGATTTCGTAGACCCGACGATCTGGCTTGAAGATTCCGACGGTCTCGACGGACCACGTCGCATCTACGAGCGGTCCGATCTGAGCCGCGGCAACTGCCGCTTCCAGCCAGTCGGGGGTCCCGTTCGACAGAATCGCCGTCGTCAGGCCTCGGACCTTCAATGATTTCAGTGCGTCGGAAGCGTCGGCGTACGCGGCAAGATTCTGATACGATAAAAGAAGATCATCGAATAATTCTTTGTTTTTGATTGAAAATCTACGGAAACAATAGTCCAGAGCCTCGGCTGTGATCTGCCGAAAATCCGCGTGCCGCCCCATCAGGCTTCGAACCCAGCTGTACTCCAGCTGTTTTATTCGCCAGAGCTGAGAAACTTCGTCCGCCTTCGGGCCGATCCGATCAGCGTGTGCACGCACCGCAGAGTGCACATCAAAAAGCGTTCCATATGCGTCGAATACGCAAGCATCGATCAACGGCTTCATCGCACATGTCTCCGGCGCGGATTAACGCTTGATTCACTCCTTGCCGTCAAGATGCCGGGACAGTTCATCACCCCCCGGATTCGCATCGAGAATGTCTGAAACGCTTATCAACGACCGCATCTACATCGGCTCGAATTCCGTCGCCCAATGGTTCGTCACGCTGGGCGACAGCGAGAGCAAGCCCTGCCTGATCGCGCATCAGGTCTTCATCGATGCGCCAAAGCAGATGAACGCCGTCGCGCGCCAGTTGGCCAGCGGCCGGCTGTTCTTCTCGCTCAAGCAGCTCGAAACGCTGATGCAGATACGCCACGGCGTGGAAGTCACGCTGGCGGACAGCGACCGCATGCGGATCGACCGCCACATGCGCGGCGTTACCCCGACGCTGGCCGCCGCCAGTCCCCAGGACCCCACGCCCTCGGCAGCCTGACCCGCCTTGACGCGCAACCTTCTGCGCCCCAACTTCGAACCGGGGTTCAGACAGGAGGCCGACATGTTCGCCTTTACGCGCAAGAAATCCACGATGCCCCGTCCCGAGGATGCGCCCAAAGGGCGCGCCAACCGCGTGCCGGTACCGGAAAAGCACTTCGTGAACGGCCGGCCGCTCCAGCCGCCCCATCCCGCCGGGTCGATTCCCGCCATGTTCGGGCTCGGCTGCTTCTGGGGTGCAGAGCGCAAGTTCTGGCAGCTGCCCGGCGTCCACGTGACCGCGGTGGGCTATGCCGGCGGCTTCACGCCCAACCCGACATATGAAGAAGTCTGCAGCGGCGCGACCGGCCACAACGAGGTCGTCCATGTCGTCTTCGATCCGTCGAAGATCGCCTACGAGGCGCTGCTGAAGGCCTTCTGGGAGTCGCACGATCCGACCCAGGGCATGCGGCAGGGCAACGACGTCGGGACGCAGTACAGGTCCGGCATCTACACCTACTCGGCGGCACAGCATGCCACGGCACTCGCGTCCAAGGCCGCCTATGGCACCCAGCTCGCGAAGGCCGGCTACGACCCGATCACGACCGAAATCGTGAACGCGCCCGAGTTCTATTACGCCGAGGCGTATCACCAGCAGTATCTTGCGAAGAACCCGAACGGCTATTGCGGCCTGGGTGGAACGGGCGTCGTCTGCCCGATCGGAACCGGCGTGCGGACATCTGCCGATTGAGTCGGCGCCGGATTTCGCGAAATGCAAAATCCCCGGAAAACTTTATGAAATAACAGCGACTAATCGCTGATCATGTGACGCCGGTCACCGCAATTCGCGTGACTTCGGACTACAAATTCCGCAAATCTTGCACTGCACACTGGCGACTCCGTCGTCCGCCCAGCGTCGCGCATCGAGCCATGGAAGATACCGAACTCGAAGACGTCAAAAAGTATCTTGCGGCAACCAAGGCAGCCCTCGCCGGCGCGCCGCAGAAGCCGCACGACCTGTCGCACAAGAATCTCGCGAAAGCGAATTTCGAAGGCCGGTCGATGGTGCGCGCGCGCCTGATGGGCTCGAATCTCCGCGAAGCGCGACTTGCACGTGCGGAACTGACCGAGGCCGACCTGTTCGGCGCCAATCTTTCTTTCGCCGACATGAACGGCGCCAACTTGAGCGGCGCCGTGCTGCGCGGTGCCGCACTCAAGGGTGCCAACATGAACGGTGCCAACCTTGCCGGCGCCGACTTCCGTGGCGGCGTGATGATGGGCGCTTCCGGTACCGGTCGCATCGGGCTCGATGTGACCGACCTGACGGACTGCCTTGCGGAGTACGCCACGGCGTCGCGCGCGCAGATGGCCGGCGTCGACCTGTCGGGCGCGAGCTTCCAGGGCGCCAATCTCGAAGGTGCCATCCTTTTCGGCGCAAATCTCGCGAACACGAACCTTGCCTATGCCAATCTCCGTGGTGCCGACCTGTCGGATGCGCGGATGGGCAAGACGTCGCTGATCGGCGCCGATCTTTCCGGCGCCAAGCTTGCCAACATCAAGGCGGACGGGGCCAATTTCTCCGGTGCCAAGATGGCAAATGTCGAGATGAAGAATCTCGACCTCTCGAAATGCATCGTCGAGGCCAGCCCCCCGCTCGTCGGGCGCGACAAGCTGCCGGCAAAGCTTCGCACCGCACTCGACAGCCACGCCGAATGGCTGGCCTCGGTCGGAAAAAAAGGTGCCCCGGCGCATCTCGAGGGTGCCGATTTCAGCTATTTCGATCTTTCGGGGATCGATCTCAGCGGCGCCATCCTGCGCAACGCCAGATTCGTCGGAACGCGCCTGACCGGCGCCATCCTGCTTCTGGCCAATCTTCGCGGCGCCGACCTTTTCCATGCCGACCTGACCGGCGCCAAACTCCACGGGACGATGTTCGACGGCGCCAAGCTCCGCGAAACCGACCTTGCGGACGCGATCGCCGGAACACTGCCGATCGCGAACAGCGACGGATCGCAGTCCAATCGCGCGCAGCCGACCAGCTTCATGCATGCCGACCTGACCGGTGCGCGCGTCAAGGGCTTCAATATCGGCCACGCCAATACCGAAGGCGCCCGCCTTCCCTGACCGTCAGCTTGCCGGACGCACCAGCGTCAGTTCGGCGTGCTGCAGGCCGCAATAATAGGGATCGACCCCGTCGAGGAAGGCATTGAGCTTCATGTTGAAGCAGAAATGCTCGATGCCGTGCTTGTCGACGACGCGGATCTTCTGGCGCTGGAACCTGCCTTCGGGCATGCGGCGGCCGGTCAAATAGAGAGACGTCCGTTCGATCCGGTGCCCCATGACGGGAAGATCGATGAGGCGCGCGAGTCCGCCCGCGACGCGCTCGACGAACTGTTCCTCGTCGATCCAGACGCCGTTGACGTCGTCCCAGCGGTGGAACGCGCCGACGAGAATCTGGTCGGCCCGGCAGTTGGCGATGAGACGCGCGACCTGGATCGTCACGTCGCCGACGATGAACTCGTTGCGCCCGGTCCCGGCGCGGTCCGGCTGGTGGTAGTTGTAGTGACTGCCGATCCCGAGTGCCGCCCGCAGGATGGGAACGGCCTCGGGGACCGCCACCGAGCGGCGAAGTGCGGCGTGGAAGATCGCGAACAGCACATAGCCGAGGAACAGGTCGATGTCGGCTTCGAGCCCCTTGCGCTCGTTCCAGATATAGAAGCCATCGCCGGTCGTCGAACGGCACAGCTGGAATCCGATGTCGTGCGCAAGGGCCGTTTCGGCAGCGATGTTCAGCGCAAACTCGAGCGTGGCGAGCTGGCTCGCCTGCTGTTCGGGCAGCAATTTCGAGAATCCGACAATGTCGAGCAGCAGCACGGCGCGCTGGTCTGTCTTTGTCACCGCAAAGGGCGCGAAAACCTCTTCGACGACCGAAGCTGCCGTCTGGCCCGGTCCGTCGCCGATCGTCTGGGTCAGGCGGATATCGAGAGCCCGCGACTGCAGCACCTCGGATACTTCTTCGAACGTCTTGTCGCCCATCTGGCGCGCGCCGACGAAAATCCGGCGCGGCGCGTCCTTCAGCGCAAACAGCCTGATCTTCGGCGCGGTGATGATTTCCATGCCGGTGGATGTCGGCCGCCAGCCGACGAGCGCGTTCGATCCGAAGCGCCACACGGAATAGAGCGTGCGGTGCAGTTCGGCGCGGATCTCTGGCGCGGTATCGGCGGAAGGGGCAATGTCTGTCGGCATCGGAACGGGATTAAGAATACACGGAATTCGAGGAACGAAAACCGGTTCGTCCGGACATACATCGAAGAGAACAACCTTTTGTAGTCCTATATGCCGATAATTACATCGTTTTGCGGATCATTCGACATCGAGTTCGACGAAGAACCCCCCGCCCGGCGGATCGGCAAGCGGTGCGAAGCTTGCGACCCGTTCGCGACGCCGGGCTTCGAGTAGGAACCTTCCGACCGGATGGAACAATGTCTCTCCGCCGCCGGGCACGGGCGGATCGATCCGGACCGCATAGCGGACCGGTCCCGGACGGACCGGTTCATCGACCAACCGCTTCAGGCGCGCGAGCGCTTCCGCCAACGCCAGGCCGCGAAGGTCGAGTTCCGCTTCGGCCGCATCACCATCGTGCAGCAAGTGACGCGCCTGTTCGGGATCGAGATGCGGCATCAGAGCCCTGCCCGCACGGAATCGAGCACTCTGCCGAATCCCTCGACCCAGGGTGCAATGGCATGGTTGCGCGCGACGTGGGCGCGGCCGGCACGCGACAGCGCCAGCCGGTGCACGCGATCGCGCGCGAGTTCGTCCATTGCGGCGACGAGATTGGCGGCGAACGTCGCGTCGTAGGATTTCATCATCGGCTCGAAGGTCTGGTTGAGGAAACCCCACTGGTCGTACCACGAAGTCTTGCCAAGGCGTCCCTTCACCGCGATCCCGGTCTCGCCGTCAGCGACGAACTCGTCGACTGCCGGCGCATCCGACGCGATGGTTGCCGCACCGCAGGCCATCGCCTGCAGCAGCGATACCGTGTGCAGCCCGCAGGACGGGATCAGGAACACATCCGCGCGCAGGAACAGGTCGACGAAATCGCCGAACGCCAGCTTCGTGTCGACGATCTCGACATTCGGGATCGAGCGCACGAACTTCTCGAAGTCCGGCCCGAAGAGTTTCGGAATCTGCGTGCGCAGGATCAGGCGACATTCCGGCCGGCGCGCGACGAGCGTGCCGAACGCAGCCAACGTCTCCATCCCGCCGCGCAGCACGAAACTTTCGTCGTGCTGGCCCCACGAGTTCGTGAACAGGAACGTGCAGCCCGAACGTCCCGCGCGGGCGTCCTGCGCTGCATCGATGCGCGCCTGGATTTCGGGCGGGAAGTCGATGCCGAACGGAATGTAATGGGATTTTTCCTGGATCTTCGGGCTGTCGAACAGCTTTCCGATGAATTCGTGGCTGTGCCGGAGATGCGACGAAACGGCACGGCAGCGATCGCTTTCGAGCATGGCCCGCACGAGCGCCCAGACAGGCATCGACCGCACGTCGGCATTGGCTGTCTTGCCGTGCCACAGGAACGGAGCGAACAGCGTCATGAGCTCTTCGATATGCGCGAGCCAAGGCCGCTGGCCGAACACGAAAGGCATCGAGTGCGGCAGCGTCAGGTCCGGCTCCGCGGCGGCGATCTGTGCCTGGCTTTCGATATCCCGGCTTTCGGCGAACTTCACCACCGCCTCGCGTGGCACGCCGGGAACGGCGGCGGCAAGCTCAGCGACCAGCGCTTCGCGCTCCGCGAGCGCCTGCACGCGGTGCGCTTGGGTGGGTGCCGGCATGTCGAGAAGGAACTCGTAGCCGGCGCGCGGCGCAAGCAGGCTCGTCATCATCGGATGGTCGCCGCCGAGCCATTGGAAGATCGGCGTGCGCCAGGGTGCGGCAACGCGGTAAGTCACGCGCGGTCGCCCAGCCGCAATTCGACCTGGGCCGCGGTCGGTACCATCGCGGGGCGCGCGCGCATCGTCGCATGCAGGTCGCAGGTTCCCACGCCCGGCCGATAGACTGGCTTGGGTGACGCGACGGCATAGGGGACCGGCGCCGTATCGCCGCCGCGCGCGAAATCGTCGCGCAGCAGCGTCGCGTATTCGAGGTTCCAGGTCGCCTGCTCCATCAGCGTTTCCTGCGGCAGCGTCGGCCGGTGGCCGGCCGCGCGCGCCACGCAGGCGAAACGGACCAGATGGTCGCCCGCAGGCAGCCAGCACGCGTCGAGCGGCATCAACTTCAGGAAGCGCAGGAAATGGTCGAGCAGCGGAATCGTCGGAAACCAAGTGTCCGACGGGCCGAGCACGTAGCCCGTACCGGCGAAGTTGTACTGCATCATGTAGGCGTCGAGCGGCAGTGCTGCCGTCTCGATCACCATTAGGCCGCCGGGCCGCAGCGCACTGCGCGCCGAGGCAAGGACATGGAACGGCGAGAACACGTGATAGAGCACGCCCGAGCAGATCACGACGTCGAACCCCTGTCGGGGTTCAGGTGCGCCCGTATATCGGTGGCGGGTGATCTCGCCGGCGTGACGCTCCTCCAGCGCGCGCAGCAGCGAACCGGACATGACGTTCGGCAGATACGCGAAGTCGGCGTCGTAGGCTGCCTTGACGCAGGCGATCTTGTCGGAGAAATCAAGGCCGTCGACCGCGACGACGTCCGCGGCTCCCCGCCGCTTCAGCAGCACCGGGACGAGTCCTTCCATCGTTCCGATGTCGAGGCACCGCGTGCCCGCAAGGTCGATGCGCGAAATCAGGTCGCGCGTCAGCGCGACGTTCGGGAAGCGTTGCCCCGGCGTGACGATCCCGTCGCCAAGCTCCATCGCGTAGTACCAGTACTGTCCGAGGAACGAACGCTTGCGTTCTTCGCTCGCAAGCCAGGGAAGTCCGGTCACGTCGATCACTCCGCCTTGATTCGGGACCAGCGCCGGATGGCGCCGGGATTTTCGACAAGCGTCCGCCTGTACCACGCGACGGTCGCCGCGAGTCCGGCTTCGAGGTCGGTATAGCGGTGTCCGGAAAGCGCGACGAAGGCCGAATTGTCGGTCACGCGCCGGTCGATGCCGCGCGCACGCGACGGATCGAAACGGATCCGATCCTCCGGCACGCCACACAGACGGGCAAGAACCATCGCGACCGACCGGATCGTCTGCGCCTGTCCGCAGCCGACATTGAGCAGGTCGGCGGACGAATGGTTGGCAAGGCACCACATGTAGGCGCGCGCCATGTCCGGCGCATAGGTGATTTCGCGCAGCGGGCTGCCATCGCCCCAGATGGAAAGATCGCCGGCCGCCGGCGTCCATTCGCAGAAGCGCCGGACGAGACCGGCGATCCACGTGCAGTCGTCCGGGTTGTAGTTGTCGTCCGGCCCGTAGATGCCCGAAGGCACCAGTCCGATCACGTCGAGCGAATGCTCCGCGCGGTAGGCGCGGATCGCAGGCTCCATCAGCCGCTTGGCCATCGCGTAGGAATAGGCGGTTTCGTGCGGCAACCCTTCGTGGATCTGCTTCTCGGTGTTCGGCTGGGGGGCTTCCGCCGGATACATGCCCGACGACAGCGTCAGCACGACCTTGTCGAGCCTGTGCGCCACGGCCGCATCGAGGACGGCGAAGCACATCGCGACATTGTCGCGCAGGATGCGCGCGGGATAGCGCCGGGCGAGATCGATGCCGCCGGAGATCGCGGCAAGGTGGATGATCCTGCGAATGCCTTCCCGACCGACGAAATCGTGCACCGCGCGGGCATCGGTCAGGTCGAGGATCCGGCGATCGGTGAAGACGAACTCGTGGTCGGCATGTGATTGCGCGAGCCCGACGAAGGCCGCACCCAGTACGCCCGTCGATCCCGTCACCAGCAGTCGCGGGCGCCGGCCAGCCGACATCCTAGAAATGCCCGGCGAGGTGCCGTGCCAGCGCCTTGTTTCCGTAGAGATAGGCACCCTTCTTGTTGCCGTACCAGACCACTTCGCGGCACCAGTCGGCGAATACCGGCCAGGGTTCCTTCGAACGCTCGATGCGGTAGGCGACCGGCTCCTCGACCAGTTCCTCGCTGCGCCCTTCGAGGATCGCGCGATAATAAGGGTAGAGATCGCTGCCGAGACGCACTTCGATGTCGGCAAGGACGCCCGGTTCCTTGACGAGCGCGCGGTTCAGGCGGAACGCGTCGGCGACGGTCTCGCGCGGCACGAGCGATCGGTGCTCGGAGATCGACGACAGGACGAGGCGTTCGGCCTCGGCATAGAACGCATCGAGCTTCCCGCCCGCGACGAGGTCGATGAACACGTACTCGTCCGCCGGCCAGTGGATGCCGAGCCATTTTTCCGAGAACACGTATTCGACGGCGCCGTCCTGGATCTGGCGGGCATAGTCGTCGAAGAACGCGCGGATCGCGCCGATGACGGGATAGTCGGCGGCGTCGGCACGGAAAAACGCCTCGAGCAGACGACGGAATGGCACACCGCATTTCTCGTGCGCGACGAGGATCGGGATCTGCAGCAGCTTGTTGTAGTGGATCAGCGCCGTCATCCACGCGAAGCTGCGCGCCCTGCGCCAGTCGGCAGCGGGCATCGACGCCGTCTCGACGACCAGATCCTGCGTCTCGTAGATGCCGTCGGGATCGACGTCGATCGAACCGTGGATGTTGACGATCTTCGTCACGACCGTCCGCATGCCGTACTTCTCCTGATAGGCAGGATCGCCCATCTCGGCGTTCGGCAGAATCGACAGGTTGTTGAACTGGATGCGGTTGTGCTGGCCGTTGTCCATCAGCCAGCAGACCCCGTCGACCCACGAATCGTAGGTCTCACCCGGCAGACCGAGAATGAGGTCCGAATAGGTCTCGACGCGGTCACGCGTGAAGCGGCGCTGCAGTTCCTCGTAGGTGTCGAGCGCGATGTTCTGCCGCTTGATCGCCTTCAGCGTGCCGGGATCGAGCGACTGCATGGAGAGCGTGACGCCCTTGTTCATGCCGGCGTCCGACAGGATCTTCTGCGTGAGGTAGGCGCGGTCGGTCGCGTTCTTCGTGTTCTGGACGGACACCGCCTTCGGATAACCACGCTCGGCCTTCGTCCGGGCGAGCGATTCGGCGAGCTGGATGTCGCGCGCGAGGATCCCGAAATTCGCGTCGCAGCAGAAGATGAACTCGATCTTCCGGTCGGCGAACCAGCCGATCTCGCGGTCGAGGCGCGCAAGATCGAACTGGAAGACCTTTGCCTGCGTCGCGGAGCCCCAGTCGCAGAACGTGCACTGGAACGGGCAGCCGCGGTTGGTCTCCCACAGGACGATCCAGTTTTCCTGCGGATTGGCCGCCATCAGCGGATCGAATATTCCTTCGAGGTAGGGCGACGGAACATCGTTGAGATCGCGGATACGCGGCCCCTTCGCCTGGCAGACGAAGGCGCCGTCGCGCACATACGAGAGGTTCGCGATGCCCGACCATTCGCGCGACGGCCAGGCTTCGAGCAGCTTCGTGAACGCATGCTCGCCTTCGCCGTTGATCGCGACGTCGATGAACGGGTTCTCGCGCAGGAACGGCTCGGTCCGGTCGGGGACCTGCGGTCCGCCGAACACGATCAGGATTCCAGGCTTGCGCCTTTTAAGCTCCCGCGCGACCGCCAGCGACAGCTTGACGTTCCAGACATAGGTGGAGAAGCCGACGACGTCGGCCTCGATAAGCTGCTCGACTGTCTCGGCGACGCGCTGGCGCTTGTAGACCGGGAGCAGGAACTCAAAGCGCGCAGGTGCCGCGGCGAACTTGCGCACATAGCCCTCGATCAGGCCGACCGCGTAGGGCAGGTAATTCTGCCCCGAAAAGCTGTTGTTGATCTGGATGAGACCGATCTTGCACGGCGTGGCGGCGTGTGGGGGCAAAGCCGTCGCTCCAGTCTGGACTTGCGGGTTCATTTCGCGCGCGGTCTCCGTATCGTTCCAGTGTGTCCGGCCCGGCGCTTCTCGCCGATCGTCCAGCACCTCGTTCGCGATTAAACCAAAATATCTAAAATCCGATTAACTTACCCATAAATATCTGAGGGATATGGAATTTCTAACGGTAAGGTTAAATGAAACTCAACATGCGCAACAAGGGGGCATTTTTGGCCTGCCCGTTTTTTCGTCACGCCGACGTCGATTGATTTCGGGCGCCGCGTTCTGCTAGCAACAGTCGCAAGGGCGTTGCGGGGAGAGAACGTTTGCCGGATTACATCCTGGAAACCGAAGGGCTGACGAAGGAGTTCCGCGGCTTCATCGCGGTCAACGGTGTTTCCCTCCAGGTCCGCCGCGGCACCATCCATGCGCTGATCGGGCCGAACGGTGCGGGCAAGACGACCTGCTTCAATCTGCTGACGAAGTTCCTCGATCCGACGCGCGGCGCCATCCGCTATAACGGGCGCGACATCACCGGCGCCAAGCCTGCCGACATCGCGCGCATGGGCCTCGTGCGCTCGTTCCAGATATCCGCCGTGTTCCCGCACCTGAGCGTGATCGAGAATGTCCGCGTGGCGCTGCAGCGCAAGCGCGGCAACTCGTTCGATTTCTGGCGCAGCGAGCGGGCACTCGATGAGTTCAACGAGCGCGCGCGCGAACTGATCGAATGGGTGGGCCTGTCGGATTTCGCCGAGACGACCGCGGTCGAGATGCCGTACGGCCGCAAGCGCGCGCTCGAGATCGCAACGACGCTGGCGCTCGAGCCCGAGATGATGCTGCTCGACGAGCCGACCGCAGGCATGGGCCACGAAGACGTCGGCCGCATTTCCGCACTTATCAAGCGGGTCGCGCAGGGCCGCACCGTCCTGATGGTCGAACACAATCTTTCGGTCGTCTCCGACCTTTCAGACACGATCACCGTGCTCGCACGCGGCGAGGTTCTTGCCGAAGGCGACTATGCCGCCGTCTCGAAGAACCCGGACGTCGTGCAGGCCTATATGGGTGCCGGACATGGCTGAGCCGATGCTGGCCGTCCGCGGTCTCAACGCGTGGTACGGCGAAAGCCATATCCTGCACGGCGTCGATCTCGACGTCCGGCAGGGCGAAGTCGTCACGATGCTCGGCCGGAACGGTGCGGGCAAGACGACGACGATGAAGTCGGTGATGGGCCTCGTCGGAACGCGCAAGGGCTCGGTCCGCTACGAGGGCAAGGAAACGATCGACCTGCCGGCGTACCGGATCGCGCGCCAGGGCATCGCCTTCTGCCCGGAAGAACGCGCGATCTTCGCCTCGCTCGACGTCGCCGAGAACCTGATGCTGCCCCCCGCGGTCGGCCCGGGCGGCATGTCGGTGGAAACGATCTTCGAGCTTTTCCCCAATTTGAAGGAACGGCTTTCGAGCCAGGGCACGAAGCTCTCGGGCGGCGAACAGCAGATGCTGGCGATCGCGCGCATCCTGCGCACGGGCGCGCGTCTGCTGCTGCTCGACGAGCCGACCGAGGGGCTTGCCCCGGTCATCGTCCAGCAGATCGGGCACACGATCCGCCGCCTCAAGTCCGAAGGTTTCACGATCCTGCTGGTCGAGCAGAATTTCCGCTTCGCGGCCACGGTCGCTGACAGGCACTACGTCATGGAGCACGGGCGCATCGTCGACGAAATCGCCAACGACGCACTCGAGGCGAACATGGGCAAGCTCCACGAATATCTCGGCGTCTGAATTCCAACATAGGGAGTAACGCAATGAAGAAGCTGAAGAACATGCTGCTGGGGGCCGCGGCGCTGACCGCTCTCGCCCTGCCGGCAGCCGCACAGACCAATGTCAAGCTCGGCATCCTCACGGACATGTCGAGCCTCTACACCGACCTCGCCGGTGCCGGCTCCGTCCTCGCCGCGCGCATGGCGGCCGACGATTTCGGCGCAGCCGCCAAGGGCATCAAGGTCGACTTCGTCTCGGCCGACCACCAGAACAAGGCCGACGTCGGCTCGAACATCGCGCGCCAGTGGATCGACGTCGACAAGGTCGACGTGATCGTCGACGTACCGAACTCGGGCGTGGCGCTCGCCATCAACGAGATCGCCAAGGACAAGAACAAGGTGTTCCTCGTGTCCGGCGCCGCCTCGTCCGGCCTGACGGGCGCCGCGTGCTCGCCCAACACGGTCCACTGGACCTACGACACCTGGGCGCTCGCGAACGGCACGGGCAGCGCCATCGTCAAGACCGGCGGCGACAGCTGGTTCTTCCTGACGGCGGACTACGCCTTCGGCCACCAGCTCGAGGCCGACACGGCCGCGGTCGTCAACAAGCTCGGCGGCAAGGTGCTGGGTCAGGTCCGCCATCCGCTCAACGCCAACGACTTCTCGTCGTTCCTGCTGCAGGCGCAGTCGTCGCGCGCCAAGATCGTCGGCCTCGCCAACGCGGGCGGCGACACGGTCAACACGATCAAGCAGGCGGCGGAATTCGGCATCGTCCGGCGCGGCCAGAACCTCGCCGGCCTGCTCGTGTTCCTCACCGACGTGCACGCGCTCGGCCTGGAGACGGCGCAGGGCCTGATCATGACCGAAGCCTTCTACTGGGACCAGAACGACGCCTCGCGCGCCTTCGCCAAGCGTTTCTCGGCGGCCAACAAGGGCATCCACCCCACGATGGTGCACGCCGGCGTCTACGCGTCGGTCACCCACTATCTGAAGGCGGTCGAGGCCGGCAAGTCGGCCGCCGACGGCAAGGCGGTGGTCGAGCGCATGAAGGCGATGCCGACCGACGACCCGCTGTTCGGCAAGGGCACGGTCCGCAAGGACGGCCGCAAGATCCACGACATGTACCTGTTCGAGGTCAAGAAGCCTTCGGAATCGAAGGCGCCGTGGGACTACTACAAGCTCCGTGCGACGATCCCGGCAGCCGAAGCCTTCCGCCCGTTGGCGGACGGCAAGTGCCCGATCGCCGGCTGACGCGACAGGGGGCGGGGGACGTTTCCCCCGCCCCTCTTTCTTTTCCCGAGCGACCGGTCCCATGCCCGACATCTTCGGAATTCCGCCTCAGGCCCTGTTCGGCCAGCTTCTGCTGGGGCTGATCAACGGTTCGTTCTACGCGATGCTGAGCCTCGGGCTGGCGATCATCTTCGGCCTGCTCAACATCATCAATTTCACGCACGGCGCCCAGTACATGATGGGCGCATTCTGCGCGTGGATGCTGCTCAACTGGCTGGGCATCAGCTACTGGGCGTCGATGCTGATCGTGCCCGTCGTCGTCGGCGCGTTCGGCGTGCTGATCGAGCGCACGATGCTGCGCCATCTCTACAAGCTCGATCATCTCTACGGCCTGCTGCTGACCTTCGGTCTCGCCCTCATCGTGCAGGGCCTGTTCCGGAACGAATTCGGATCGTCTGGCCTTCCCTACCGCATCCCCGACGAACTGCGCGGCGGCACCGATCTCGGCTTCATGTACATGCCCAACTATCGCGGCTGGGTCGTCGCGGTCTCGCTCGTGGTCTGCCTGTCGACCTGGTTCGTCATCGAGAAGACCAAGCTCGGCGCCTATCTGCGCGCCGCGACCGAAAATCCGCCGATGGTCCAGGCCTTCGGCATCAACGTGCCGCGCATGGTGACGCTGACCTACGGTTTCGGCGTGGGCCTTGCGGCCTTCAGCGGCGTGCTCGCCGCCCCGATCTATCAGGTCAGCCCGCAGATGGGCGCCGACCTCATCATCGTCGTGTTCGCCGTGGTCGTGATCGGCGGCATGGGATCGATCATGGGATCGATCATCACCGGCTTCGGGCTCGGCATCATCGAGGGGCTTACCAAGGTGTTCTATCCCGAAGCATCCGCGACCGTGATCTTCGTCATCATGGCGATCGTGCTCCTGCTCAAGCCTGCCGGCCTGTTTGGGAGGGTCCGATGAACGGGGCCGGCGGCATGCCGCGCCACCAGCAGGCGCTGTTCGGATGCATGGTCCTGTTCCTGGCCATCGCTCCGTTCATCATCTATCCGGTCTTCCTGATGAAGGTGCTGTGCTTCGCGCTGTTCGCGTGCGCCTTCAACCTGCTCGTCGGTTTCGTCGGCCTGCTGTCGTTCGGCCATGCGATGTTCTTCGGCGGTGCCGCCTATGTCGCGGCGCACAGCGCGAAGATCTGGGGTTTCCCGTTCGAACTTGCGGTCCTCGCGGGCACCGCGACCGCGGCGATCCTCGGGCTTGCGGTCGGCGCGCTCGCCATCCGCCGGCAGGGCATCTATTTCTCCATGATCACGCTGGCGCTGGCGCAGATGGTCTACTTCTTCGCGCTGCAGGCGCCGTTCACCGGCGGCGAGGACGGTCTGCAGAAAGTGCCGCGCGGCAAGCTGCTCGGGTTCATCAGCCTGCAGAGCGACCTGACGCTCTATTTCGTCGTCGCAGCGATCTTCCTGGCGGCGTTCCTCGGGATCTACCGCATCGTTCACTCGCCCTTCGGGCAGGTCCTGAAGGCGATCCGCGAGAACGAGCCCCGCGCGATCTCGCTCGGCTACAAGGCCGACCACTACAAGCTGACGGCTTTCGTCCTGTCGGCAGCGCTCGTGGGCCTCGCCGGGTCGGTAAAGTCGATCGTCTTCCAACTCGCCTCGCTTACCGACGTGCACTGGACGATGTCGGGCGAAGCCGTGCTGATGACGCTGGTCGGCGGCATGGGAACCATCTTCGGGCCTATTGCCGGCGCGGTCGTGATCATCACGATGGAAAACTACCTTGCCGAACTCGGCTCGTGGGTCACCGTCGTGCAGGGCATCGTCTTCGTCGCCTGCGTGCTCGCCTTCCGGCGCGGCATCGTCGGCGAGATCGCACGCGTGATCAAGAAACCCCTCTAGCCGCTTTGTCCGAATCGGGCCGGTCGACTACCCTTCTCCAAAACAAGCAAAACGAGAAGGAGAAGCCGGCATGCTCGAACGTTATTTCGGCCTTACGGCCGCAGGCACGAACGTGCGCACCGAGGTCGTCGCCGGGCTGACGACCTTCCTGACGATGGCTTACATCATCGTCGTCAATCCTTCGATCCTCGAAATCGCCGGCATGGACCGGAATTCCGTGTTCGTCGCGACCTGCCTTGCGGCGGCGTTCTCGACGGCGATCATGGGGCTCTATGCCAACTATCCGATCGCGCTGGCTCCCGGAATGGGCCTCAACGCCTTTTTCGCCTTCGGCTTGGTCAAGGGCATGGGCATGTCGTGGGAGACGGCACTCGGTGCCGTCTTCTGCTCGTCGGTCCTCACCGTGGCCCTGTCCGTCAGCCCCGCTCGCGCGTGGATCTTCGACGGCATCCCGCGCGCCCTCAAATATGGGATCGCCGGCGGTATTGGGCTCTTCCTGGCAATCATCGGCCTCAAGAACGCCGGGATCGTCGTGGCGCACCCTGCGACCCTGATCACGCTCGGCGACATGCACCAGCCGGCCGCAATCCTCGCCTGCCTCGGCTTCATCGCGATGGTGGCCCTCGAGGCGCGCAAGGTGCCGGGTGCCATCGTCATTGCGATTCTCGGGACGACGGCGGTCGGCATCGTTCTCGGCCTCACGCCGTTCCACGGCATCGTCTCGGCTCCACCCTCGCTGGCGCCGACGTTCCTGAAGCTCGACATCTGGGGCGCGCTGCAGGCCGGCGTCATCTCGACGATCCTCGTCCTGATGTTCGTCGACCTGTTCGATACGGCCGGCACGCTGGTCGGAGTCACCCAGCGCGCCGGGCTGATGACCAAGGACGGCAAGCTGCCGCGCCTGCGTCAGGCGCTGGTCGCAGATTCGTCGGCATCGCTCGTCGGCTCGCTGCTCGGCACCTCGAACACGACCAGCTACATCGAGAGCGCCGCCGGCGTGGAAGCCGGTGGACGGACCGGCCTCGTGGCGCTCGTCGTCGCGGGCCTGTTCCTGCTGGCGATCGTCTTCGCTCCGCTGGCGAATTCGGTTCCCGGCTTCGCCACCGCACCTGCCCTCATTCTGGTCGCGTGCTACATGACCAAGGGTCTCGTCGATCTCGACTGGTCCGACATCACCGAATACGGCCCGGGAATGGTCGCGGCGATCACCATGCCATTCACCTTCTCGATCGCGCACGGCATCGCGCTGGGCTTCATCGCGTACGCCGCCGTGAAGACGCTTGCCGGGCGCGCCGGTGAGGTTTCGGGAGCGGTCTGGACGATCGCGATCCTGTTCGTGCTGAAATTCGCGTTTCTCTGACCGGTGCCCTAGTATGGGAGGATGGAAAGCAGCGAGATCCGCATCCTCGGAGAAGCAGACCGCACGGAACTGACGCAGTTCCTCGAGCGAACGCCCGACACGGCGATGTTCCTTCGCTCGAACCTGCGTCAGGCGGGCATCGTGGACGCTGGCAAGCCCTATCAGGGCACCTATGTCGGCGTCTTCGAGGCTGGCCGCCTAGGCGGTGTGGCGGCCCTGTACTGGAACGGCAACATGATGTTCCAGTGCGCGATCGGCGATGCCGTGCGACTGGCGAACGAGACGCTTGCCGCGGCCCTGCCGCGCGCCTGTTCGGGCCTGCTGGGGCCCGGCGCACTGCTCGAGGAAGTCATCGCGCTCCCCCCCTTCTCGCTTCGCCGCGCGCGGATGGCGTCGCGTCAGGATCTCTACGGAATCGACCTGCCCGAGCTGGCGCCGGCCACGCAGATGCTTGCCCGCGTCCGGCCGGCCACGCCGAAGGACCGCGAGGAGCTATCCGGCTGGCGGCATGACTATCTCTGCGAAACGCTCGGCGCGGAACCCGGCGACTTCACGCGCCAGCGCGCCGGCGAAGAGATCGACCGGGCGATCGAAGAAAGCCGCGCCTTCGTGCTCGCCATGGCCGACAATCTGCTCGCCTATGCAGGGTTCAACGCCACGCTGCATGACATGGTCCAGGTCGGCGGCGTCTATTGCCCACCCGCGGAGCGCGGCCTCGGCTACGCGCGGGCCGCCACGCATGGCGCCCTGCTCGCCGCACGGGCGCGCGGCGTGAAGCGCGCAATCCTGTTCACGGCCGAGGACAACATTGCCGCGAAACGCTGCTACGAAGGCCTGGGGTTCCGGCGCGTCGGCGATTACGGGATCGTGATCTACTGATCGTCGCGACGGTTCCCGTCGAGCGCGCGTTCAGCGATCGCGCGACGGGCCGCCTCGACCTCTCGCTCCGCCTTGCTCCTGCCGTGTTTCGCGCGGTTTTCCGCTGCCGTCGCGTCGGCCTCGCCCCGGGCCTTGCGTTTGCGAGCCTGTTTGAGATTGACGATCTCGCCCACCTTGCCTCCGCCTGCCCGTTCGCCCCATAGTCCTGCGCATGGTGCGCCGCGACACGCCACGAACATACGACGGAATTGCCCGGAGCATCCACTGGCTCACAGTGCTGCTCGTCGCGATCCTGTTCGGGCTCGGCTTCTACATGACCCGGCTCGACTACTCGGACTGGAAGGTGCGGGTCTATTCCTGGCACGAATGGACCGGGCTGACCGTTTTCCTGCTTACCGGCCTTCGTCTCGCGTGGCGCCTGCTGCACCCGCCGCCGCCGCTTCCGCCGTCGGCCTGGATCGAGCAGATCGCGGCCCATGCGACGCACGTGCTTCTCTATGCGCTCATGCTCGTCATGCCCGTGCTCGGGTATCTCGGGTCGAACGCGTTCGGATTTCCGGTCCGGTGGTTCGGCGTGATCGACCTGCCCGATCCGATCGGAAAGGACGAAGTCCTCGGCGAGGCCTTGCTGCTCGTTCATGTCTGGCTCGGCTGGCTGATGGGCGCGACGCTGGCACTCCATGCAGGTGCTGCGCTCTACCATCACTTCGTGCGCCGCGACCCGATCCTCACGCGGATGCTTCCGGGCGTGAAACCACTAGGCGACGAATAGTTGGCTGGAGAGTTCGCCACCTTAAAGTATGTCTATTTGATCATGCAATCTAATATTGCTACAATTCGGATCGCGATATGCCGGCACGATCTGCCGATCCGAAATCACCCCTCCATGGATGTCCAGCTCTGCTCGCGCATGAACTGCGGAACGTAGAACGGTCCGAGCCCGCCCTTGCCCGTCGTACCGGATCCCTTCCAGCCGCAGAAGCTCTGGATGCCCGGCCATGCGCCGGTGGTCGCCCCCGACCGGCGGTTCGCGTAGAGCACGCCAGCCTCGGCACGCGCAAAGAAATAGTCGATCTCGGCCGTATCGCGTGCATAGCAGCCCGCGGTCAGTCCGTATGCGACCCCGTTCGCGAGGCCGATGGCATCCGGCAGGTTGTCGAAGGTCTGGACGGACAGGACCGGCAGAAACAGCTCCTCCCGATTGAGGCGGTGCTCCGGCGCCAATCCGGCAAAGATGGTCGGCTCGACATAGCAGCCATGGTCGTAGAGCCCGCCGGCGAGCCGCCGGCCGCCGCGAATGAGGCGTCCGTCGCGCCCGGCCTGCCCAACGGCGTCCGCAAACCGCGCACCCGCGGCAGCATCGACGACCGGTCCCATATAGACATCACGCAGCGACGGGTCGCCGATCTTCAGCGCTGCGGTCTTCTCGACGAGCTTTATAAGGTACGGCTCGAATACAGATCGTTCGACATGGACGACCGAGCCCGCAGAGCATTTTTGCCCCTGCAGGCCGAAGGCCGAACGCATCGTTCCCTCGGCGGCGACATCCAGATCGGCGGTTGCAGTAACGAATGTAGGATTCTTGCCACCCATCTCCGCAATTACCGGACGCATCCAGCTTCCCGACGCGGACCGGCGCAGCATGTCCATGCCCACTGCATTGCTGCCGGTGAAGACGATCCCGTCGATACCCGGATGCGCGGCAAGGGCGGGGCCGGCTTCGGCGCCGCAGACGAGATTGAACAGGCCCGGCGGCAAGTCGGCAGCTTCGAAACACTCGGCCAGCAACGCACCGCACAGCGACGCCTTCGGTGACGGCTTGTAGACGACCGCGTTCCCGCCAAGCAGCGCGCCGGTCATCATGCCCGCCGACAGCGCCAGCGGGAAATTGAAGGGCGCGATGACGGCGAACACGCCGAAGGGGCGCAGCACGACGCGCGTCGCCTCGCGCGGAAACGCCCGAGCCATCTCGCGCCCGTAGCCGCCGTTGCGCTCCATCTCGTCGGCATAGTAGCGCAGCATGTCGACGGTCTCTTCGACCTCGCCCATGGCTTCGGTGCGCGACTTCCCGACCTCGATCAGGCAGGCAATTCCGAGCGCATACTTGCGCTTCTCGATGACCGATGCGACGGCGCGGATCGTCCCCACACGGCTGGTCCAGTCGCGCTGGCCCCAGTCGCCCGCAGCCTTGCGGGCCGCCTGGACGGCACGATCGACTGCGTCGGAATCGGCGGCAACGAAACTGCCGATCACCTGCCGGTTGTCGATCGGGCTGGTCGTCGAAAAGCGCATCCCGCCCTCGTCGGGACGCCCCGCAATCCGATTGGGGTGAAATTTTCCAAGCCCCGCCTTGACGGCTGGAATCTCGCGATCGAGGAAGTCGTGCAGCGGCGAAAAGTCGACACCGATATTCGAATAGGTCACGCGCGGCAGCATGGTCTTGTCGGCCATTCTTTCGGTCCTCGGCTAGAAAAGGCTTCCCTGTCGCCCGTCTGGGCCTGACTTGCGCGACTTCGGCTTTGCGAAGGGTTCGGGGTCGGCATCCGGCGCCGGCTCGTGGCAGCCAGAATCGTCGTGACGCACGTTGTTGACGTAAGTCGAAACACGGAGATGGTCAAACCACTCGCTTGGCGGCGCGCGCACGAGTTCCCGGGCATCGACCGCCGGGTCGAGCCACGCGGCGTAGTCCGATGGCGCAAGGATGACGGGAACCCGGTCATGGAACGGCGCCATGATCTCGTTCGCTGCCGTATTCAGGATCGTGAAGGTCTCGAGCACTTCGCCTTTGGGCGGAATCCAGCGTTCCCAGAGCCCCGCGAACGCGAACGGCTCCCGGTCGCGCATCCGGAACAGGAGCGGCTGCTTCGACTTTGCAGCCACAGTCTGCCATTCATAGAATCCGTCAGCCGGGACGAGGCACCGGCGTTGGCGGAACGCCTGCCGAAAGGCAGGCTTGTCGTGGACCGTCTCGCCGCGCGCATTGATCATATGGCTCTGAAGCGTCGTGTCTTCTGCCCAGTAGGGCACGAGCCCCCAGTTCAGCATGCAGAACTCGCGCGATCCGTCGCCCGCAAGTCGCACGACGGGCGCCGCCTGCGTGGGCGCCACGTTCCATCTCGGCTGGAGATTGACCGGCGCACCCTCGAGTTGGAAGGGCTTGCGCAAAGCATCGACAGGGGTGGTTATCGAATATCGACCGCACATTTGGGGTATTGTAAGGCAAAGACGGTCGTCGTACGACATGTCCGAACATGACAATCGCACGCCACGATCTTGCCATGCTACGCCCCGCCGTCATCGACCTTGTCCGTCGGGCCGGCGCCGCGATTCTCGAAATTTATGAAGGTGCCTTCGCCGTTCGCGACAAGGCCGACCGCACGCCACTGACCGAAGCCGATGAACGGTCGGAAGCATTGATCGTCACCGGGTTAAAAAAGTTGACGCCCGACATCCCCGTCATCGCGGAGGAGTTGCAGGCCCGCGGCGAAGGCAAGTTCCCTACTCCCGCACCGCCCGAATTCTGGCTCGTCGATCCGCTCGACGGCACACGCGAGTTCGTAGCGCGCAACGGCCAGTTCGCCGTGAATATCGGGCTGATCCAGAATGGACGACCGGTCCTCGGTGCGATCCTTTCTCCGATCGATGGAATCGTCTGGTCCGGGATCGTCGGGGTCGGTGCCTGGCGCCAGGCTCGCGACGGCACGGAAACGCCGATGCGCGCGCGTGCAAAACCCGACAAGGGTATCGTCGTGGTCACGTCGCGCAGCCATGCTTCGAGTGCCGAAGGCGCGGTCGCATCGGCGCACCGGATCGCCGAGCATCGCCAACTTGGATCGGCCCTGAAGTTCGGCCTGATCGCCGAAGGTTCGGCCGATCTCTATCCACGCATGGGGCCTACAAGCGAATGGGACACTTGTGCGGGCGAAGCCCTGCTCGTCGCCGCAGGCGGTCATGTCGAACGGATAGATGGCCGCCTGCTCGAGTACGGGAAACCCGGATTTCTAAATCCGGACTTCGTTGCCCGCGGCTCGTGGTGAGCCGCTAGCCGGTATTCCGCATCCCTGCGGCAATCGCGTTGATCGTCAGAAGCAGCGGTTCGCGCCAAGCCTGACCGCGCGCCCCTCTCGCCCGGCGCAGCAGCCGAACCTGAAGTGCGTTGACGGCATCGAGGTAGGGTGAACGCCGGTCGAGCGTGGCGGCAAGTCGCGGATTGTCGGCCAGCAGCCGGGGTCCGCCGGTGATCTGCTTGAGCCAGCGTTCCGAGAGACGGAACTCGGCCTCGATCCGCTTCCAGATGCGCGCGGCGACCGCCTTGTCCTTCGCGAGGCCGACATAGAGCGACGCAATCGCCGGATCGCCTTTTGCGAGCGCCATCTGGACGTTGTCGACGAAGTGCCGGAAATACGGCCAGCGCCGGTACATCAGGCGCAGGCGCGCAAGATGGCGCGGGCTCTGCGCGGCAAAGGCAGCGAAGGCCGAGCCCACGCCATACCAGGCGGGAAGTGCCAGACGCGCCTGCGACCAGCCGAAAACCCACGGGATGGCGCGGATTGCCCGCAGCGACTTGCCGCCCTGCGGACGATGCGACGGCCGCGACCCGATATTGAGCGAGGCCAGTTCGCTGACCGGCGTGACGTCGTAGAAGAATTCGAGGAAGCCAGGCTCTCCGGCCACGAGATCGCGATAGGCGGCCATGCCGGCGGCAGACAGCGCCTCCATCGCCGCGGAGAAGCGTCTATCGACGCCAACGCGCTCGCCCGACGGCGGGAACGTGGCGCGCAGCAATCCAGCCAATGCGGTCGAAAGCTCGTACGTGGCCGTCGGCCGATTCGAGTACTTGTAAGACAGAACTTCGCCCTGTTCGGTATATTTGAGCCGTCCATTTGCCGCCGTACGAGGTGCTGCAGCGATCGCGTCGTAGACCGGTCCGCCGCCGCGCGCGTGGCTGCCACCGCGGCCGTGGAACAGCAGGAACGGCACGCGATGCTTTTCGAAACACGTCGCCAGCGCCGTCTGTGCGCGATGCAGATGCCAAGACGAAGCGAGGATGCCCGCATCCTTGCAGCTGTCGGAATAGCCGAGCATGATTTCTTGGGTTCCGCCGGATGCATCCAGCAGAAGGCGATAGGCCGGCGCCGCCAACAGCCGCTCGACGATCGCGGGGGCGGCATCGAGATCGGTGGCCGTCTCGAACAGCGGCGCCACCCGGATCTGTACGACGAGCTTTCCCGCAGCATCGAAGGAGACAAGCCCCGCCATCCGCGCCAGGAACAGGACTTCCGCGACGGCCGTCGGCCGGTCGGACATCGAGACGACGTAGGTCCGGATCACCTCGGGCCCCAGTTCTGCGCGCAACGTGCCGATCGCACGCAGCGTCTCGAGCACCTCGTTCGTCGATGCCGAGAGACTTCCGCCCAGCAGAAGTGTCGGCCCGGGGCGGGCCGCAAGCGTGAGGAGGAGGTCGAGCTTCGCCTCCTCCGACATGTCCGCATACGGCGACTGGCCCGGCAGGCAGGAGAGGATTTCGCTGACCGCTTCGCGATGGCGTGCAGCCTCCTGGCGGACATCGAGGCGCACCAGATGGAAACCGAAGGAAACGACGAGCAGGATCAGGTCCTTGAGCGCCCCTTCCGCAAGCCGCGCATCGCCGTCGGCGACAAGGGCCTCGCGGATCGCCTCGAGATCGGCGCTGAGCGCCTGTGGGTTCGCGTATCCGTCGTGCGACAGGCGATGCCGAATGAAGGCGAGCTTGCGCCGGTAAGGTTCGTGCGCGAAACGCGACGGCTGACCGGTGAACGGTGCGGCGCCGAGTTCGGCTTCGTCGCGCGCAAGGCCCGCGACGAACGAGGACGGCAGGCGCACATTCGCCGCCGCATGGGTCAGCGTCCCGATCAGCGTGTCGATGCGGTTCATGTACGCGTCCCGGATCTCGGCCGCATGCGTGCGCGCCGCGCGCAGCGTCGTCGCCGCCGTGACGTTCGGATTGCCGTCGCGATCGCCGCCGATCCACGAACCGAAGGCGATCGCGGGCGGCGCGCGGAACTCGCGGGCCGCCGCGCCGTAGACGCGCCGGACGGCGGCTTCGAGGTCGCGCAGCGTCTGCGGAACCGCGTCGAAAAGGGCCGCACGGAAGAAGCGCAGGCCATTGTCGATCTCGTCATCGACGGAAAGCTTGCCGGCGCGCAGCGTGCTCGTCTTCCACAGGACGGACATTTCCGCACGCAGGTCGTCGAGGGCGGCCGCTTTCGCGACCGGATCCTCGTCCGCCGCAACGAGACGGGCGACGAGATCGAACAGCCGGCGATGGCACTTCTGCACCGCCTGGCGCCGTGCTTCGGTCGGATGGGCAGTGAAGACCGGCATCAGCTTGAGCGAAACGAGCCGTTCGCGGAACGTCGCGTAGTCGACGCCCTCGGCCTGAATCGCCGTGATCGTGGCTTCGAGGCCGCGCGGGCTCGCCGTGCCTCGGCGTTCGTCCGCAAGCAGCGCCTCGTCGGCGATATTGACCACGGCGAAATAGGCTGCGAATGCCCGCGCGACGATCCCGGCGGTCTCGGGCGACGCGCGCTCGACCGCACGTGCCGTGCGAGCGACCTCGCGTGGCGAAGCGGTCCCGGATTTGCGGAGTGCCACGAACCCGCGCCGGAGGCTTTCGACCGTCCCGAACGCGGCTTCGCCCTCGTGCGCATCGATCACTTCGCCGATCAGGGCGCCGACCAGACGCATGGTCGTGGCGCGCCGGCGATTGCGGTTCTGCATCCGTCCCCCCCTCCGAATCCGGCAGAATCTCGTGCAAAATCCGGTCCGGGAACTGATACGATCAGCCACCAGATCGAGGGAGTGAGAAAATTTGACCCGCGTGCGCAATGTTCCTGCCGAAGAGCTTCCCGAGGATGCAGCCGCCATCTACCGGCGCTACGTCGCCGAGTACGGGCCGTTCGCCAATCAGGTCGGCATCCTTGCCCATGTCCCGGCTGCCGTACGCCACCTGCCCGCCATGCTGATGGAACTGCGGGCGGCTGCGACGCTGCCGCGACGCTATCTCGAGCTGGCGATCGTCGTCGTCTCGAAGCGCAATGCCTGCCACTACTGCGTCGGCCACCATGTTCCGATGCTGGCGGTCGAAGGCGTCCCGGCCGAAGCCGTCGCCCAGATCCCC
The DNA here is from genome assembly GCA_965279565.1 of Tagaea sp. Taxonomy (GTDB): domain Bacteria; phylum Pseudomonadota; class Alphaproteobacteria; order CACIAM-22H2; family CACIAM-22H2; genus Tagaea. Next base: position 3,684,378 of record OZ257249.1, read on the forward strand.
GAGCAGGTCGACCATTCGAGCCTTACCGACATCGACCGGCTCGTGATCGCCTATTCGGTCGCCGTCAACGACGCCCCGAACCGGATTCGCGACGCGACGCTTGCCGACCTGCGCCGTCATTTCAGCGAGGCGCAGATCGTGGAACTCACGCTGCGCATCACGCTGACCGGGTTCTTCAACAAGTTCTCGGACGCGCTCGGAATCGAGGAAGAAGGCAGCGAAAGCGCCGCGGCGCAGTAACCCTAGCGGCCGATCCCCGCAAAGGCGGCGATCTCGGCGGCCAGCCGCGTCATTTCCTGCGCCGCGGTCGAGCCGGGTTCGGCCTCCGTCACGCCCAGCCCGAGACCGAGGCTGGACGCATAGGCCGTACGATTGCCGAGCACGATGTTGGCGACCGGCGTCTGGATGGTCGCGAGCTTGCGTGCGACCTCGTCGGCCAGAAGCGAGCGCGGCGGCATCCGGTTGACGACCAGCAGCGCCAGCCGCTTTTCGGCCTTCGCCAGATCCAGCGTGGGCTGCGTGGCCCACAGATCCATCGGCGACGGCTGGACGGGAACCAGGACCAGATGCGAATAGCGGATCGCGGTGCGCGAATCGCTCTGCGCATGCGGTGCTGAATCGACGACGACCACATCGTGCTCGCGCGACAGCCGGTCGAGCTCGTGCGGCAGCCGCCAGCCCGAGAGCTTGGCAAAAGAAAATCCAAGTCCGGAATCCGGCCGCGCCTGAGCGCGCAGGTCTGTCCAGAGCGCGAACGATCCCTGCGGATCGATGTCCACGGCCGCAACGCTGAGACCGGACTGCGCCCAGCAGGCCGCGAGATGCGCCGCCAGCGTGGTCTTGCCCGCTCCGCCCTTCTGTTGGGCGATCGTCACGACTTTTCCGTTCATCCGGGCACAATGCGCCGTCGCCCTCGCCGGAAGCAAGGGCACGTGCTAAAGGGCGGCCGGAAATGAGCGTCTCGAAACCCACGCATCTTGCGATCCGCCGGGCCGCCGCAGCCTTGCTGCGCGACCGTCTCGTCGCCTTCCCGACCGAGACCGTGTACGGGCTCGGCGCGCGCGCGCGCAGTTCGCGCGCCGTGCTGCGTCTCTACGCCGCCAAGGGCCGTCCGCGCTTCAATCCACTCATCGCCCACGTCGCCGATCTCGCGCAGGCCCGCCGGCTCGTCCGGTTCGATGCCCGGGCCGAATGCCTTGCCCGCCACTTCTGGCCCGGGCCGCTGACGCTCGTCCTGCCGCGTCAGGCGGGTGCATCTGTGTCACGGCTGGCCGGCGCCGGCCTTTCGACACTCGGCGTACGCATTCCGGATCATCCCGTGGCGCTGGCGCTCCTGCGGCGCGTCGGCGAACCCGTCGTCGCGCCAAGTGCGAACCCGTCCGGCCGCCTGTCGCCGACGCGCGCAGGCGACGTTGCATTCATGCTCGGCAGCCGTGTTGCCGACGTGCTCGATGGCGGCGCATGTCGCGTCGGGCTGGAATCGACCATCGTCGACCTCTCCGGGCCGCATGCACGCCTGCTGCGCCCCGGCGGGATCGCACGCGAGGCGATCGAAGCGCTGATCGGCCCCCTCGCCGGTGCCGGTAACGAAATCCGCGCACCGGGAATGCTGGAAAGCCACTACGCACCACGTGCATGCCTGCGTCTCGACGCCCGCTCGGCCGTGGACGGTGAGGCCTATCTCGGATACGGGCCGCTGCCGGACCTGCCCGAAGGAGTGCCGGCATTGACGCTTTCGGCAGCACGCGATCCCCACGAAGCCGCACGCAATCTCTTCACGTTCCTGCAGACGCTCGACAGGCCGCACATCCGTACGATCAACGTTGCGCCCGTTCCGGCCAAAGGCCTCGGGCTGGCTATCCGCGACAGGCTGGCGCGCGCGGCTGCTCCCCGCTAGCGCCCGAGCACCATGTAGACGGCCTGATCGCCATAGGTCGCGCGAACGGCTTCGTCGATTTGTTCCTCGACAAACCCGTGACGGCGCCAGAGCGCGTGCGTGCCCTCGACCGCGACAAGGGACAGCTTCGACGAACCCGCAAGCCGGGCAAGCCGCAGGAGTGCTGCGGAGACCAGCCCCTGTCCCCGCGCCGCCGGATCGAGGGCGATATCGTGCAGGTGCAGACCAAGAGGCGCTTTCGCCACGTAAGCCCTCTCGTCGAGTTTCGGAGGCTTGCCGCAGGTGGCCCAGAGCGCCACGCAGTAGCCGACCGGCCTGCCATCCAGCTCGGCGACGAGGCAGGCATCCGGTGCGGCACGCAGCTTGTCTTCGAACGACGAGCGGGATTCGGGATGGTTCGGATATAGGCGTGCCGCGAGCTCGAGAACATAGTCCAGATCGCCCGGCGCCATCGCGCGCCAGCGCGGCGTTCGTCCCGAATTGAGATCTTGCGATCCGGCCATGCCGCCTGTCTAACACGGGGGCCATGCAGGAATCCCCCCGCCCGGAGCATCCATCGGTCCCGCTCGACATCTGGCGCATTGGCGCATCCGGCGTCGCGTCGGTCGTGGGCTTCGCGGCCCTGATTCCGTTCGCCGCAATCCGCCTCGAATCGCTTGGCCATTCGGCCGCGGCGATCGGCGCGTTCTCGGCCCTTCCGTGGCTAGCGATCCTGGTCGTCGCCCCGTTCGTGCCGCGCCTCGTGCGGCGGTTCGGCGGAGACCGTCTCTATGTCTGGGGGGCGCTTGCGGCGGCGCCGCTGCCGCTCGTCTTCGCACTGACGGCAGACTATGTCCTGTGGTGCGTTGCTAACTTCGCCATCGGCCTCATCGCGGCGATGCGCTGGATCGTCTCGGAGGCATGGGTCGCCGATCTCGCCCCTGCCGGTCGGCGCGGTCGCATGGTCGGCCTCTACGAGATGTTTCTGGGTGCCTCCTTCGCCACCGGGCCGCTTCTGCTCGTGCTCCTGGACCCGGCAACCGATCGGCCGGCATATGCGGGCGCGATCCTCTGGCTTGTTGGATGGTTCGTCGCGATCGGTCTTGCGCCGGCACCGTCGGCTCACGGCGACGGACGCAACCGGGAACACGGCTTTGCCGCGGTGCTTGCCGCGATCCCCGCCGTGCTGATCGCCGCCGGTGTGGGCGGAGTATTCGAAGTGGGGCTTGCCGGCATCGGCAGCTATTGGGCGCTTACGCTCGGATTCGGCGCGAGCGTCGCTGCGACCCTCGCCGCGGCGCTCGGAATGGGGTCGTTCGCGGCGCAGTATCCGGCCGGGTGGCTAGCGGATCATGCCCCGCCATCCCGCATCGCACGAACGGCCTTCGCGATCCTGATTGCCGTTTCCGTTCTCGCCATCTTCGTCGCGACGACGCCGGCAGGCGCTATCGCGGTCGCCGTCGTATGGGGTGGCGTGGGTGGCGGGCTCTATACGCTTTCGATGATCGGCGTCAGCCAGAGATTCTCGGGCCCGGCGCTGATGCGGGCGACATCCGCCGTCGTGTTCGCATATACGCTGGGCGGAACGATCGGCCCGTCCCTGATCGGCATGGCGCTCGACGCGGTGCCGCGCGATGGAATGCCGCTTACGCTGGCATTTCTTTCCACGGCGGCACTGGTGGCGCATCTGGCGTCGGAGAAGCGATCGCGGAAGCCCAAAAAGGGTGGGCCGCCGCACCCCCCGGAGCGGCGGCCCTGATCGCAAGCTTCGGCGACTTACGCCAGCCAAAGCCCACGAAGACCGGAGGTGCCCGCACGACGTGCGAGACACCATTTGAATACGCAAAGAAGTATAGATAACTTCGGATAGCCCTTCCACGCCGATTGGGTCCATTGCGGCGTGTATTTTCGGCAGTTTGTTGACTTGGATCAAAATCGGATACGGGTTCAGAACATGACTGCGTCTTTCGCCGAACGTGCCCGTCCGTCCGACGAAATCATCGACCGGATCCGCGCCGTCGTCGGCCCGAAAGGCTGGTACTCCGAACCAGCCGACATGGCCCGCTTCGAGAGGGAAGAGCGCGGTCTCTATGTCGGCAAGGCCGCCCTCGTCGTGCGCCCGGCCTCGACCGACGAGGTCGCCGCGATCCTTCGCATATGCAACCAAGAGCGAATCGCAATTGTCCCTCAAGGTGGAAACACCGGATTGGTCGGCGGCGGCGTGCCGCACGCGGGCGGCAGCGAGATCGTCCTTTCCCTCGCACGTATGAACCGCATACGCGGATTGGACATCGAAAACGATACGGTCCTGGCCGATGCCGGCTGCATTCTGGCCGACATCCAGAAGGCAGCCGCGGCGGCCGACCGCTATTTTGCGTTGTCTCTCGGCGCGGAAGGTACATGCCAAATCGGCGGCAATCTTTCGACGAACGCCGGCGGCAGCAACGTCCTGCGCTTCGGAATGGCGCGCGACCAGGTGCTCGGACTCGAGGTTGTCCTCGCCGACGGCCGCGTGCTTTCATCGCTGAGCGGCCTGCGGAAGGACAATACGGGTTACGACCTCAAGCAGCTCTTCATGGGGTCGGAAGGCACGCTCGGCATCATCACGGCCGCCACGCTCAAGCTCCACCCGGCCCCGCGCGAGGTCGAGACCTGCCTGATCGCGCTGCCGACGCCCAAGGCGGTGGTCGAATTGCTCGGACGCGCCAAGGCCGGCAGCGGCGGCAACTGCATCGCATTCGAATTCACCCAGCGTCGGCTGATCGATTTCGTCCTGAAGCATATTCCCGGCACCTCCGACCCGTTCGACCGGCCGCACCCATGGTACGTTCTCGCCGAATTCGCCGCCGGCGACATGGGTGGCGCCCTGAAGGGAATGGTCGAGCGGATGCTCGAACGCGCGTTCGAAGACGGCCTTGCGCTCGACGCTGTCGTCGCCGCGTCGAGCGCCCAGCGCAAGGCGCTCTGGAAGCTGCGCGAAAGCATGACCGAAGCGCAGAAGCCGGAAGGCGGATCGATCAAGCACGACGTGTCGGTGCCGGTCTCGGCACTGCCGGCATTCGTCGAGCGGGCAAGCGCGCTTTGCGAGCGCATGGTTCCCGGCGCCCGCGTGTGCGCATTCGGCCATGCCGGGGATGGCAATATCCACTTCAACGTGAGCCAGCCGGTCGGCAGCGACCGTGCCGCTTTCATGGCTGGAATGGACGCGATGAACAATTCGGTCCACGAGATCGTCGCCGAAATGAACGGATCGATTTCGGCCGAGCATGGCATCGGCCAGCTCAAGCGCGACAAGCTTCCGTACTACAAAAGTGCGGTGGCACTCGACATGATGCGGTCGATCAAGCATACGCTCGATCCCAACGGCATCCTCAATCCCGGCAAGGTCCTTCCGGACTGATCCGCGCGTTGGCAGCGCACCCGAGGGAAAACCCATGACCTATCGCGCCCCGCTCGACGACATGAAGTTCGCGCTCGAATCGATCGCGGGCGTCTCGGTGCTCGATCAGACGGCCGGCGGTGCGCCGGAAGCCGACATGCTCGCGCAGGTCCTCGACGCCGCGGCCGATTTCGCGGCGAATGAACTGGCACCTCTCAACACGCAGGGCGACCGGATCGGCGCGCGGCTCGAGAACGGAATCGTACGGACCGCACCCGGCTTCGCCGACGCCTATCGCGGCTTCGTCGCGAACGGTTGGAACGGCCTGCCCTTCCGCGAAGAGCATGGCGGCCAGGGCCTGCCATGGGCGCTCGCGGTGGCCGTGCAGGAGATGTGGCAATCGTCCAACATGTCCTTCGGACTCTGCCCGCTGCTGACCCAGGGCTCGGTCGAACTTCTCGCGAGCCACGGGACCGCGGCACAGAAGGCGGCCTATCTTCCGAAGCTCGTTTCCGGCGAATGGACCGGAACGATGAACCTGACCGAGCCGCAGGCCGGATCCGATGTCGGTGCGCTGAAGACGCGTGCGGTCCGCGAAATGGCGTCGGACGGCCCGCTCGGCGAGGCGTACCGGATAACCGGCAACAAGATATTCATCACCTATGGCGAGCACGACATGGCGGACAACATCGTCCACATGGTCCTCGCGCGCACGCCCGATGCCCCGCCCGGCCCCAAGGGCGTTTCGCTTTTCCTCGTGCCGAAGTTCCTGCCCGCCGCCGACGGCGGCCTCGGCGCGCGGAACGACCTGCGCTGCGTCTCGCTCGAGCACAAGCTCGGCATCAACGCGTCGCCGACCTGCGTCATGGCGTTCGGCGACGGCGGCGGGGCGCTCGGCTGGCGGATCGGGGACGAAGGCCGCGGCCTCGAATGCATGTTCACGATGATGAACAATGCGCGACTCTCCGTCGGTCTGCAGGGCGTCGCGATCGCGGAACGCGCCTATCAGGCCGCGCGTACCTACGCGCGCACCCGTGTGCAGAGCCGCGAACTGGGCGAAGGCGGAACCGCTTCCGTCGCGATCGAACGGCATCCCGACGTCCGGCGGATGCTGCTCGATATGAAAGCGAAGATCGAAGCGTCGCGTGCCCTCGCCTACTCCGCGCACCTGTCGCTCGATCTGGCGGCGAAAGCCGTATCGCCCGAACTTCGCAAGCATCATCAGGCGCGTGTCGACCTGCTCACGCCGGTCGTCAAGGCATGGTCGACGGATATCGGCTGCGATGTCGCGTCGACCGGCGTCCAGATCCATGGCGGGATGGGATTCATCGAGGAAACCGGCGCCGCACAGCACATGCGCGACGCGCGCATCGCGCCGATCTACGAGGGCACGAACGGCATACAGGCCAACGATCTCGTCTTCCGGAAACTCGCGCGCGACAAGGGTGCCGCCGCACGTGCGTTCGTCGGCGAGATCGCAGAAATCGAGTCCGCTCTCGGTGCCGTCACGGACGACGATCTTGCCGCCATCAGGCTGCAACTGGCTGCCGGACGTCAGGCACTTACCGCGGCGACAGCGCATCTGGTCGAAACGGCCGGGCCGGACCCCAAGGCCGCCGCCGCGGCGTGCGTGCCATTCCTTGAACTCTTCGGGATTGTCGCTGGCGGTGCCATGCTTGCCAAAGGCGCGCTGGCGGCGACCGAGCGCCTGGCCGACGGCACCGGCGATCCGGAGTTCCTTGCCGCCCGACTGGTCGTCGCCCGGTATTTCGCGGACTACGTCCTTTCGCAAGCACCCGGATTCGTTCATCCGATCCGCCACGGCGCGGCCGCCGTCTCGCGATTCGCACAATCCGGTATCTGAAATTTTCTGGGTCGTCGGGCAAAATTTGCTTGCGCCCGAGCGCTTTTCGGCCCAAATAGGCTTTCAGATGCACGGGGCGGTCGATGGAGAGTCGGCGGCCCCTTTTGTCTGTCGGAAAAGGGAAGGTGTGGACAAGGAATGGCGAACAAAGCGGCGCTGCGCAATCTGAAGGTGGTTACCGGCGAAAACCGGTCCCCGGCCCCCAAGGCCCTAAAATCCGCGGCGAACGAACAGCCTTTCCATGTCCAGAGTACCGAGACGACGGTCGCCAAGGACCATTTCATCGAGCGCAACGGCATCAAGTATGCCGGCACGCATCTGCTCGTCGAGCTGTGGGGCGCCAAGAATCTCGGCGACGCGGCGCTGACCGAAGCGGCGTTGCGCGAAGGTGCCATCGCGGCCGGCGCGACCATCCTGCACTGCCATCTCCATCATTTCGGGCCCAACGCCGGTCTCTCCGGCGTGCTGGTGCTCGCCGAAAGCCATATCTCGATCCATACGTGGCCGGAACGCGAGTACGCCGCGATCGACGTGTTCATGTGCGGCGTGTGCGATCCCTATCAGGCCATTCCGGCTATCAAGCGCGCCTTCGCGCCTTCGTCGGTCCAGATCGTCGAGAGCCGCCGCGGCGTGATGGCCTGAAAGCCGTCCGGGTGGCCCGCAAACCAAAGACGCGCTGGTTCGACGAGCAGCTCTACCCGCATGTCCGGCAGGGTCTGTCGATCTCGAAGATCCTGTTCCGCGAACGGACCGCGCATCAGGACCTGATCGTCTTCGAGAACCCGACCTACGGGCGGGTCCTGGCGCTCGACGGCATCGTCCAGGTCACCGAGAAGGACGAGTACGTCTATCACGAGATGATGACGCACGTACCGATCCTCGCCCATGGCCGGGCGCGGCGCGTCCTGATCATCGGCGGCGGCGACGGCGGCATCCTGCGGGAAGTCCTTCGTCACAAGTCCGTCAAGCACGTGACCATGGTCGAGATCGACCGGGCCGTCGTCGACATGTGCCTGAAATGGATGCCCAGCGTCGCCGGCAAGGCGTTCGGCGACCGCCGCACGAACCTCGTCATCGCCGATGGCGCGAAGTTCGTCGCCGAAACGCGCGAGCGCTTCGACGTGGTCATCGTCGATTCCACGGATCCGATCGGGCCCGGCGAGGTCCTGTTCACCGAACGCTTCTACCGCGACTGCCGGCGCTGCCTGACCGCCGGCGGAATCCTCGTGAACCAGAACGGCGTGCCGTTCCTGCAGCCCGACGAAATCCCGATGACGCGCAAGCGCCGCGCCCGGTCGTTCAAGGTCGCCTCGTTCTACATGGCGGCCGTGCCGTCCTATTACGGCGGCCTGATGGCGCTTGGCTGGGCCAGCGACGACCTTCGGGCGTCCGACGTGCCGCTGGCCACGCTGCGCCGCCGCTTCGCTGCCGCGAAGCTCAAGACCCGCTACTACAGCCCCGAGATCCATCGCGGCTGCTTCGCCCTGCCCGCCTTCGTGGCGGCGCTGGCCGCTCGCTAGGCCGGTCGCGATGGCCGAGATCGCCTTCTTCGGGCTCGGCCGCATGGGGACAGGCATGGCTGGCCGGCTCGTGGCCGCCGGCCATCGCGTTCGGATCTGGAACCGCAGCCGGACGCGCGCCCAGCCGCTGATCGACGCCGGCGCCATCTGGTCCGACACGCCGGCCGCCGCCGCAGCCGACGCAACCGTCGCATTCGCGATGCTGGCCGACGACATCGCCTCGCAGGCGGTATGGCGAGGCCCGGAAGGCGCGCTATCCGCCCTGTCCCCCGGCGCGTTCGCAGTCGAATGCTCGACCCTTTCGGCAGCCCACGTGGCTTCACTGGCGGCCGACGCCAAGGCCCAAGGCCTGCGCTATGTCGACTGCCCGGTGACGGGCTTTCCCACACACGCGGCGGCCGGCACGATGACGTTGCTGGTCGGCGCGTCGCAGGCCGATCTCGACGAACTGCGCCCGCTCTTCGGCACGCTCGCCGGCACGATCCGGCATTTCGGCGACGTGGGGACCGGTACGGCCTACAAGCTGATGGTCAACCTGATGGGGGCCGTTCAGATCGCCGCGCTGGCCGAGGGGATCGCGCTTGGGCGCCGCCTCGGGCTCGACGACAAGGCGGTCGGCGAGGCGCTTGCCGCCGGGGCCGCGGCAAGCCCGCAGGTCGTCCAGAACATCCCGCGCATGCTCGCCGGCGACTGGGACCGCGACCAGGTATTCACGTCGACGCTGCGGCACAAGGATGCCGCCTATGGCGCTGCACTCGTGAAGTCTTCAGGGGTCGCGGCGCCGCTCGGGCTCGCCGCGACGGCGTGGTTCGAAGCCGCGAAAGCGCTCGATCCGGATGCCGACCAGTCGATCGTGCTGAAGGCGATACTCAGCGCTTCATGATCGCGCCGGCGATGTCGGCGCCGTCGCTCTTGGCGAGCGAAAGGTCGACATCGAGCAGCACGGCATCACGCAGCACGGCGCGCGTGAAATTGGCGTCGAGCACGTTGGCGCGGTGCAGGTTGGCACCGGCGAAATCGCAGTCCTGGAAATTCGCGTCGGCGAGATTGGCCGGCCACAGGCGGCCCGAAGGCTGGCCGTTGGGCATCGGCATGTTGACCGGTGCGAGCGAGGCCTTGGCGAAGGTGGCGCCCTGCGCATCCGCCCGGCTCATGTTGACGCCGTTCAGGTTCGCCTCCGAGAAGTCGGCGCCCTTCAGGTCGGAGCCCGTCATGTCGCACATGATGAGCTGCGCCTTGACGAGCTTCGTTCCCTGGAGATTGGCGCCGGTCAGCGTGGCGCCGGACAGGTTGGCATTCGAGAAGTCGAGACCCTTGAGGTCGGCCTTCGTGAAGTCGGCGCGACGGCCGACGCGGCCCTCCGACTTGATCCAGAGCTGGTGGTCGCGCAGCTGCGCCTGGACGGCGTCGGACAGCGCCTCCTGCTGGGCGGCCATGTTGGCGCCCTGCGTGTTCGCGCGCTGCATGTCGACGCCGTTGAGATTGGCGCCGATCAGGTTCGCGTCGCGGAAATCTGCCCCGTCGATGATCGCACCCGAAAGATCGACGCCCTTCAGGTTGGCGCCCGCGAGATTGGCGCCCATGATGTTGGCGCCCTTCAGCGTCGCGGTCTCCAGATTGGCCCGCGCCATGGACGCCATCTCGAGATTGCAGCCGGCCAACCGCGCACCCGAGCAGTCGGCTTCCGTCAGATTGGCCTTCGACAGGTCGGCGCCCTGCGCGTTCGCCTTGGCGAGGATCGCCTGTTCGAGATCGGAGCCCTGCAGGTCCGCAGAGACGAGCGCGATGCCGTCGCCGCGTCGCGACTGCATCAGCGTGCCGCCGCGAAGGTCGGCGCCACGGAGATTTGCACCGCGCATGCGGCAGCCGCGCAGATAGGCGCCGCGCAGATCGGCCTTGGAAAGGTTCGCCAGGCTCAGGTCGGCACGATCGAAGTTCACGGCGAAAAGATCGGCTTCCGACAGGTCGGCGCCCGCCAGCACGGCCCGCGAAAGGTTGGCGCCCGGGAGCTTGGCCTGCCGCAGGTTCGCCCGCGAGAGCGAGATGCCATGCATGTCCGCCAAGGTCAGGTTGGCGCGAACGCCGCCAGGCTTGCGGTTGAGGAACTTCTCGTGATCCGAGAGGATCTTGACGATTTCCTGCGGTGACAGCGGACCCGGCATAACTTCGCTTTTTTCAGTGTTTCTGGTGCTTTTTTCACCTTACGTCAGCGCGGCGAGCGGGGCAAGTCGCGCCCCCGGCGGGGGCCCTTTCCGATACCCAACCCGCGCCCTTTGCGGATCGAGGTACTGCCGAACTTGTCCCGGACGGCGTCGATCGCCTTTTCGACTGCCGCCAGCTTCGGATCGTCGGCGCTGACAGGGGCTGCGGGCGCGAAAAGGTCGCTCTGGGCCGATATCCCGCCCGGCTCGGCCAGTTCGGCCGCCCCGATGCCGATCAGCCGGTAGCGGCGCTGCCGGTCGGCCGCGACTTCCCGTACCAGAAGCGGCTGCGCCGCCCGATAGAGGGTCTCCGCGAGCTGCGTGCCTGCCGGAAGGGTCACGCGGCGGGTCAGCAGCCGGAAGTCGGCCGTCTTGAGCTTCAGCTGCACCGTCCGGCCGGCCAGATGGTGCCGCTTGAGGCGTTCGGCGACCTCCTCGGCTAGCGGCCAGAGCTCGGCCTCGAGATCGGGGAGCCGGCCGAGATCCTGAAGAAAGGTCGTCTCGGCCGAGATGGTTTTCGCCTCCCGCTCCGGTTCAACCGTCCGGTCGTCGTGGCCGACGGCGATCTGCGCCAGCCAGCGGCCCGTCTCGCCGTAGCGTGCCGCCAGCGCCTTCTCGCCCGCCTTCTGGATGTCGCCGATCGACCCGAAACCGTCGTCGGCAAGGCGCTGCGCGAACTTCGGGCCCACGCCGGGCAGCGTGCGCAACGGCCGTGCGGCAAGGAATGCCCGCGCCTCCGCCCGGCCGACGATGCCGAGGCCGCGCGGCTTTTCCAGTTCGGAGGCCAGCTTGGCGAGCAGCTTGTTGAAGGACAGGCCGATCGATACGGTGATTCCGATCTCGTCCTCGATGCGCCGGGCAATCTTCGCGAGAACGAACGCTGGCGGGGCGTGGTGAAGCGTCTGGGTTCCGGTCAGGTCGAGATAGGCTTCATCGAGCGACACGGCCTCCACGAGCGGCGTGACCGTTTCGAAGATCGCCTGCACTTCGCGCGAGACGGACGCGTACTTCGCCATGTTCGGCCGGACGACCGTCGCATGCGGACAGAGCTGCAGCGCCTTGAACATCGGCATCGCCGACCGCACGCCGTAGGTTCGCGCGATATAGCAAGCGGTCGACACGACGCCCCGCTTCCCGCCGCCAATGATCGTGGGCTTGTCGGCGAGCGACGGGTCGTCGCGCTTTTCGATCGAGGCATAGAACGCGTCGCAGTCGATATGCGCGAGCGTGAGCGCCTCAAGCTCCGGATGCCGGACCAGGCGCGCCGAACCGCAGTTTCCGCAGCGGGCTGCCTGCGGATCTTCGATCCGCGCGTAGCAGTCGCGGCAGAGGCCCAGTGCCACGCGCGCCTCCGCCCGCCGGCGCCGGCCTCAGCCGGCGAGTTTCGTCGGCTTCGTCGACCTGCCGATCGCCGCGAGCTTGCGCTCGAGACGCTGCATCAGGCTGTCGAGCTCCTTGTGCTCGTCCGCATCCATCGCGTGGCCCGGTGCGCGCAGATGCGCCGACTTGATGACGCCGCGCCGGCGCAGCACTTCCTTGCGCACGGCGAGCCCGAGACCCGGCTGCTGCTCGTGGCGCACGATCGGAAGATAGACGTCGTACAGGTCCTCGGCCTCTTCCGGCTTTCCCTTCAGGAAGAGATCAACGACCTCGACCAGCATCTCGGGATAGGCAAAGCCCGTATTGGCGCCGTCGGCCCCACGGCGCATCTCCTGCGGCAAATGGAGTGCCGAATTGCCGACGAGGATCGAGACGCGGCGCTTGCGGCTGCCGTCCGCGTCGGCCTTGCGGACTTTCGTCAGCTTGCGCAGGCCGGGCACGTCCTCGTGCTTCAGCACCTTCATGCTGTCGTAGCGGGCGAACAGGCGGTTGATCAGCGAGACGGACATGTGCACGTTCGTCAGCTGCGGATAGTCCTGCAGGACGATCGGCGTGTCGCCGATCTCGCGCACGACGGCATCGTAATAGCCCTCGATCTGCTCTTCGTTCTTGAGCCCGGCGATCGGCGCCACCATCACGCCGGCGGCGCCCATGTCCATGACCTTCTTGGTGAAGTTCCCGAGATTCCGGTTGCCGGCCGACGAGACGCCGACGATGACGGGAACCCGGCCGTTCACGCGCTTCATCACGCGCGATACGAAATCCGAGGATTCCTGGGGACTGAGCTTCGGCGCCTCACCCATCACGCCCAGGATCGTCATGCCGGTCACCCCGCATTCGAGGTAGAAGTCGGTCATGCGCTCGGCGCTGTCGAGATCGAGCTCGCCATTGTCGGTGAACGGCGTCGCCGCAATGATGTAGACACCCTTTGCGGTTTCGTCGAGCCGTTGCGCCATTTGCTTGTCCTCCGGGCCTGTGGTTTGCAATGCTTCATACCGCGAAGCGCCCCCGCAGCGAAAGGGGCCGGGAGACGTCGAGATGGCAGCCTATGACCGGGTGATCCGGGGCGGAAAACTGGCGACTTCGGGCGACTCGTACGTCGCCGACATCGGCATAAAGGGCGGGAAAATCGCGGCGATCGGACACGATCTGCCGCGCGGCGACGACGAGACCGACGCGCACGGCCGGATCGTCACGCCCGGCGGTATCGACAGCCATGTGCATATCGCACAGGTCTCCGGCATGGGTGTCTGGACCGCCGACGACTTCGAATCGGGCACGCGCTCGGCGATGTGCGGCGGCACCACGACGACGATCTCGTTCGCCGCCCAGCATCGCGGCCAGTCGCTCCGCAAGGTGGTCGACGAGTATCACGCGCGCGCGGCGGGCAAGACCTATATCGACTACGCGTTCCACCTTATCGTCTCCGACCCGACCGAACAGGTGCTCGGGCAGGAACTTCCCGCCCTGATCGCCGATGGGCTGACGTCGTTCAAGATCTATACGACCTACGACGCGCTGAAGCTGTCGGACCGGCAGATCCTCGACATCCTGGCGCTCGCCCGCCGCCACAACGCGATGACGATGGTCCATTGCGAGAACCACGACGCGATGACCTGGCTCGCGGAGAAGCTGATTGCTTCGGGCCGCACGCGCCCCAAATACCACTGCTTCAGCCACAACATGCCGGTTGAGCGCGAGGCGACCCACCGCGTGATCGCGCTTGCCGAGATGCTCGATACGCCCGTGCTGATCGTCCACGTGTCCGGGCGCGAGGCGATGGACGAAATCCGCCGTGCGCGCGCCCGCGGCCTGAAGGTCTATGCGGAGACGTGCCCGCAATACCTGTTCCTGACCCAGGACGATCTCGACAAGTCGGGATTCGACGGCGCCATGTGCATGTGCTCGCCGCCGCCGCGCGACAAGGTCAATCAGGAGTATGTCTGGGCCGGCCTGCGCGACGGTCTGTTCGATGTCTACTCGTCCGACCATGCGCCCTACCGTTTCGACGACCCGCAGGGAAAAAAGGTCGCGGGCACGAACGCGAACTTCAAGAAGATCCCCAACGGCGTGCCGGGCCTCGAGATACGCATGCCGCTGCTGTTCGCCGAGGGCGTCCTGAAAGGCCGGCTGTCGCTCGAGCGGTTCGTCGCGGTCACGGCGACGAACCCCGCCAAAGTCTACGGACTCTATCCGCAGAAAGGCGCCATCGCCGTCGGCGGCGACGCCGATCTCGTGGTCTGGGACCACGAGCGTGAGCTGACCGTGAGCCAGAGCCTCCTGCACGACGCGATGGATTACACGCCTTACGAAGGCATGAAGGTGAAGGGCTGGGCCGATCTCGTCTTCTCGCGCGGCGAGCTCGTCGCCAAGGGCGGCAATCCGGTCGCAAAGCCCGGGCGTGGCCGCTATCTTGCACACGGTCCCTCCGAGTGGTCGAAACCGCTCGGCCGCTCCATCTTCCCCGAAGACATATCGGATATCTTCTGATGCCGCCAAAACAGCTCGTTCCCCGTATCGTCAACGTCGGTGCCGCCCAGATGGGCCCGATCGCGCGCGCCGAAACCCGCGCATCCTGCGTCGAACGGATGATCGCCATGCTGCGGGAAGCGTCTCGCAAGAGCTGTCAGATCGTCGTGTTTCCGGAGCTGGCGCTGACGACCTTCTTCCCGCGCTGGTTCATGCCGGACTGGCGCGAGGTCGACGCGTTCTTCGAGACCGAGATGCCGAACGCGGCGGTCAAGCCGCTGTTCGACGAGGCGAAGCGCCTGAAGATCGGATTCTATCTCGGTTATGCCGAGAAGACGCCCGAAGGACGGCGTTTCAACACGGCCATCCTCGTCGACCGCGAGGGCGCCATCGTCGGCAAGTACCGGAAGATCCATCTTCCTGGCCACGCCGAGAACGAGCCCGAGCGCCCGTTCCAGCATCTGGAAAAGCGCTATTTCGAGCCCGGCGACATCGGCTTTCCTGTCTGGCGGACGATGGGCGGGATCGTCGGCATGGCCGTGTGCAACGACCGGCGCTGGCCCGAGACCTACCGCGTGATGGGGCTAAAAGGCATGGAGTTGATGCTGCTCGGCTACAACACGCCGGCCATCAACGGCTGGGCGATGGTCCACTCGGCACCGGAGCCCGAGCATCTGCGCCAGTTCCACAACCACCTCGTCATGCAGGCCGGCGCCTATCAGAACTCGACCTGGGTCGTCGCTACGGCCAAGGCCGGTATCGAAGAAGGCTGCTCGCTGATTGGCGGCAGTTGCATCGTGGCGCCCACCGGCGAGATCGTGGCGCTGGCCCGTTCGGTCGCCGACGAGCTTATCGTCGCCGACTGCGACCTCAGCCTCTGCACCTACGGCAAGGAAACGACCTTCGCGTTTTCAAAGCACCGGCGGATCGAGCATTACGGATTGATCGCCAGCCAGACGGGCGTCGTCGAGCCGCAATGAAAGACTATGACTTCGCAGAAACGTCCCCGTCCGTCCGATACAAGCTGCTGGTCGGTTCGGTCGTGCCCCGGCCAATCGCGCTGGTCACCACGCTCGACGAGGCCGGCATCGTCAACGCCGCTCCGTTCTCGTTCTTCAACGTCCTGAGCCACGATCCCGCCATCGTGGCACTGGGTGTCGAGCGCCGCGCCGACGGGCGCCCGAAGGACACGGTGCGGAACATCGAGACGTCCGGCGAGTTCGTCGTCAACCTCGTCGACGAGGCGATGGGACCCGGCATGAATGTCTGCGGCGCGGATTTCGAACCGGGCATCGACGAACTTGAGCTTGCCGGATTCACGCCCGCACCGTCGACCAAGGTGAAGGCCCCGCGCATCGCCGAGGCACCCGTGGCACTCGAATGCCGGCTGCGCCACGACGTCCGTCTTGGCGACGACAACAAGCGCGCGATCCTGCTCGGCGAAGTCGTGGCGTTCTCGATCCGGGACGATCTCGTCGATCCGGCCAGCGACCGCGTCCATACCGACCGCCTGAACCTGCTCGGACGCCTTGCCGGCGGTGGCTATGTGCGCCTGACCGACCGGCTGGAAATCCCGCGCGTCACGCCCGAGACTCTCGGCCGCAAGGCGTAGCCGCTACCAGCCGATCTGCACGCGCGCGATGGCCATGCCGACCGCCGCCTGCGTCGGCTCGACGACCGGAATTCCGACCGCCTCCTGGAGACGGTCGCGGTAGCGCGCCATGCCAGCACAGCCCATGACCAGCACGTCGGCGCCGTCGCGTTCGCGCAGATCGCGCCCGACTTCGATCATCCGCGCCAGCGTGCGCGCGTCGTCCGAAAGCTCGGCGACCGTCAGCCCGACCGGCCGGTCGCCCGCGAACCGCGCCTCGAGCCCGCGCGCACCGACATAGCGCAGATGGCGCGGCACGGAACGCGGCAGGATCGCAATGATCCCGAAGCGCTCGCCCAGCGTCAGTGCCGTCAGCATCCCGCATTCGGCGATGCCGAGAACCGGCTTCTTGGTCGCCTCGCGTGCGGCATAGAGCCCGGGATCGCTGAAGCAGGCGATCACGAACGCGTCGCAGTCATTGTCCCGGGTCGCGACGGTCCGGCTCAGCGGGCCGACGACGCTTTCCACATGCGCCTGCGTCTCGATGCCCGGCGGGCCTTCGGCAAGCGTCGTGCACTCGATCTCGGGACCGCCGGCCGTGCGCATCGGCGCAACGGCTGCATCGATGCCGGCCGTCACGCTCCGGTTCGAGTTCGGATTGACCACGAGGATGCGCTTGCCCATCTGTCCAGCTCCTAGCGGGATGCCACGTGCCTGTGCTCCAGCCGCGACAGGAACCGCACGGCCGGCCACAGCAGTACCAGATAGATCAGGGCCGCCGCCACGATCGGCGTCGGATTGTAGACCAGCGACTGGGCGAGGCGTGCCGTGTGCAGGAGTTCGCCCAGCGCCACGACCGACGCGATCGTCGTCAGTTTGATGACTTCCAGCGTATTCCCGATCAGATCGGGCAGCACGTTCCGGGTTGCTTGCGGAAGGATCACGTCGCGCATCGTCTGGAAGCTCGAAAGCCCCGTCGAACGCGCGGCTTCCCATTGCCCGCGCGGCACGCTCTCGATCCCTGCGCGGAAGATCTCGCCGTAGTAGCTCGACGCATTGAGCAGGAAGGCGATCGTCACGGCCGCGAACGCCGGCAGGTCGATCCCGACGAACGGCAGCCCGAAATAGATGAAGATCAGCAGCACGAGCGGCGGAAACGCGCGGAAGAAATCGACATAGACGACGAGCAGCACGTTGAGCCAACGCCGCCGCAGGCTCCAAAGCCACGCGACGGCAAGGCCGCCGGCAAGCCCCGCGGGAATCGTGATGAGGCAGAGCACCACGGTCATGCCCAGCCCTTCGAGCATGAAGGGCAGCACGCGGATCAGAATATCGACATTGAAGAACGTCTCGAGGATCTGGTCCATGCCGGTCACCGCTTCCACGCGAAGCGCGTCTCGATCCAGCGCCCGAAGACCACGACCGGAATGAAGATCACGAGGTAGGCCGCGGCACCGAGCGTCAGCGGCGTGGGATTGCCCGCGAGGCTGGCCGCCGAGCTCGCCTGGCTGACGATTTCGGAGAGTGCCACGACCGAGCCGAGTGCCGTCCCCTTCGTCACCGCGATGACCCGGTTGACCAGCGGCGGGATGGTCATCCGGACGGCCTGCGGCAGCACGACCCAGCCGAGCGTCGCGGCGAAGCCGAGCCCGGTCGAGCGGGCGGCCTCCCACTGTCCCTTGGGCACGGCGAGGATGCCGGCCCACCAGATCTCCTCCGCGAATGCGGCGAGCACGAGCGACAGCGACAGCCATGTCGCCGTAAACGCGCTCATCGGCAGATCGATATACGGGAACGCAAAGAACAGGATGATGATGACGACGAGCGGCGGCAGCGCACGCAGCATGTCGACGAACACCACGATCGCCACGTTCAGCGAAGCTATCCGGAACGCGCGCAGGCTCGCCAGCAGCAGGCCGAGCGTCAGCCCGGTCGCGACGACCGCGAGCGAGACCAGACATGTCACCCAGACGCCGTCGATGATCCGCGGCGCCCATTCCGCCGCCACCGCCGGATTGAAATAGGCGAAAACGAGGCGGTTCAGCCCGTCGTCCATCGGTTCAGCCGTGGCCGCCGACGAGGCGCGCGACGAATTCCCGCGTGCGCGCTTCACGGGGGCGCCCGAATATCTGGTCGGGCGGCCCCTGCTCGATGATCCGGCCGCCTTCCATGAAGATGACCCTGTCGGCCGCGGCACGCGCGAACGCCAGCTCATGGCTGACGACCACCATCGTCATTCCGGCCGCCTTGAGTGCCCGCATCACCGCAAGCACCGAGCCGACGAGTTCGGGATCGAGCGCCGATGTCGGCTCGTCGAAAAGGACGATCTTCGGGTCGAGCGCCAGCGCCCGAGCGATCCCGACGCGCTGCTGCTGGCCGCCGGAAAGCTCGTTTGGATACGCCCCCGCCTTGTCCGACAGTCCGACCTGGTCGAGGGCCGCAAGTCCTCGCGCCTCGGCGGCACCGCGCGTCAGTCCCTGCACCCGGCGCAGAGCTAGCGTCACGTTCCCGAGCGCCGTCATGTGCGGATAGAGATTGAAGGACTGGAACACCATGCCGACCTTCTGCCGGACCTTGTTCAAGTCCGTTCCGGTGGCGACGATGTCCTGCCCGTCGACGATGACGGCACCGGAGTCCGGTTCCTCGAGGCGGTTGCAGCAGCGCAGCAGCGTGCTCTTGCCCGATCCCGACGGACCGATCACGAACACGAGTTCGCGCGGCCGCACGGCCAGATCGATCCCGTCGAGGACCTTCAGCGGACCGTAGCTCTTGTGGAGTGCGACAAGCTCGAGAATGGGCGGAGACTGATCGGGCATCAATTTCCGCCCCGCATCCTCAGCGGCAGACGATCGCAACCGGCGTCTCGTCGTAGCCCGGCATGCCCGCGACGCCATGGCCGGCCGCGATGTTGACGGTTACGGAATCGGGCGCCGGATCGTAGCCGAACCACTTCTTGTGCAGCCGCGCGAAGGCGCCGTCCTGCTTCATGCACTTGACGACCATCGAGATTCGATCGCGGCCGGCCTTGTCGTCCGGACGGAACGGGATCGCCCAGACAAGGCCCGTCGAGATTTTGTAGCCGAGGCGCAACTGCTGGGCGTTCTGCTTGACCGCCCATGCAGCGACCGTGTTTCCGGTCAGGTTCGAATCCGCACGGCTCGCGAGAACGGCCTGCACGGCTTCCGGGTTCGATCCGTAGACGTCGTAGGTGAACCCGTAGCGCGACGCGTTCGCCTGCGCCCAGCTCTCGTAGGCCGAACCGCGGTTGACGGAGACCTTCTTGCCGCGAAGGTCCTCGAGGACCTTGATCTCGGGCTGGTTGCGCCGCGTGACGAACTGGAAATCCGTGTTGAGATAGCCTTCGGTGAAAAGCAGGTTCCGCGCCCGCTCTTCGGTCACCGTCGTGGGGGCCGCGAGGAAATCGAAGCGCTTCGCGAGCAGGCCCGGCACGAGCCCCGAGAACTCCTGCGCCACGACCTCGATCGGCCGGCCGAGGCGCTTGCCGATCTCGTTGGCCATGTCGACATTGAAGCCTTCGATGCCGCCGCCGAGCTTCGGCATGGCGTGCGGCGCGAACGTGCCGTCGAGACCCGCGACGAGTTTCTGCGCCGATGCGGGCGCGCCGACGACGACCGAAAGCAGGACCGCGATCGCGGCCGCGGACATCTTGTTCATTGCCATGTTGATCCTCACCGTCTGGAGCGCCCCGGGCATTAGGGCCCGAAAAGCAGCGATGCGCAAGAATTGCGCGCGCTCTCCCAGCAAACGGCGTGCCTACTTCGTGCCGAAAAGCCGGTCGCCGGCGTCGCCGAGGCCCGGGATGATGTAGCCGTGGTCGTTCAGGTGGCTGTCCTGGGCGGCCGCATAGATCGTCACGTCCGGATGGTTCGCGTGCATCTCCTTGACGCCTTCCGGAGCGGCAAGCAGGCAGACATACTTGATCGACGTGGCGCCCGCCTGCTTGACCCGCGTGACGGCCGCGACGGCGGAATGCCCCGTCGCAAGCATCGGGTCGAGCACGAGCACATCGCGTTCGGCCACGTCCTCGGGAAGCTTGCAGTAATACTCGACCGCCGCCAGCGTCTGCGGATCGCGGTAAAGCCCGATATGGCCCACGCGCGCCGAGGGAAGGATCTCCAGCATGCCATCGAGGATGCCGTTGCCGGCGCGCAGGACGGAAACGAGGCAGATCTCTTTGCCCGCAAGAGTCGGTGCGCGCATCTTCTGGATCGGCGTCTCGATCTCGACCGTGGTCAGTGTCCGGTCGCGCGTCGCCTCGTAGGCCAGAAGCATCGCGATCTCGCGCACGAGCCGGCGAAAATCGCGCGTCTCCGTCTCCTTGCGGCGAAGCTGGGTCAGCTTGTGCTGGATAAGCGGATGACCAACCACATGCAGCGAACCCGACATTGCCCCACTCCCCCGGCTAGAAGATCGTCCCGTCGCTCTCGACCGCCAGCGGCGGCTTTCCACCCGCACGCCGCTCTGCGGCGATGCGTCGGCCGGCCGTCCAGGTCCCGCCCTGCAGCACCTTCGCGAGCGGGAACTCCTCGGCCGACATCCCGAGCTTCTCGCGCACGAGATCGGCTACCCGATCGAGCAGCACGACGGTAAGCGCCCGCCATTCGACGATCAACTCGCTGTTGGCGGCATAGGCCCGGCCGGCGGCCGTCGGGTCGCGAAGCGCCACGGTGCCCGTATCGAGGAACAGGCCGCCGTTGCGGTATTCCGGCAACCCAGTCAGTGCGTCCAACTCGACGATCTCGAGACCGAGCGATTCCAGCGGCTCGAGCAGCGAATAGGTCAGCCACTGGCTGAGCTTGTGGAAGGGAACCAGCCCCTCACCCGCCGCCGGATGCTCGCCGACATCGCCGACATTCACGCCGTCGATGACGACGCGTGCCGGCCAAGCGTCCGCAAGACCGTCGAGCAGCACGGCAAGGATGCGTGCTGCCGGCAGCTTGCCGTCGCGCGCCTGCCCGAGCAGCAGATCGGCAAGGTTCCCGATGCGCGGCTGCGCGCCGAAAAGGTCCGGTCGCTTGCCGATCGCGGTCCCGAGACTGCGCATGAGTGCCGCGCGCCCTTCGAGACCGACCAACTTGTTGCTCTCGCCGACCTTGAAGCCCTTGGCGAGCCGATCGCCGTCGAAGCGGCGCAGGCCGGCCGTGTCGGCCCGGTACGGGTTGTCGAACGACGCCGAGAAGGCGCCGGACGCGAACATGTCGAAGCTGGCGACGGCCAGCCCCTCCGATCGCGTGAAGACGCCGTCCTTGGTGCGGTACTTCCAGTCGGATCCGGCTCCGGCGTCGAGCAGCACGCTCGTCACAGCAAGATCGATCGCGACGCGTGCGCGCTCGAGCTTGTCGTCGGGCAGGTTGGCGACGAGGCGCTTCCAGCGGTCGATGCCGCCGACATGGAAGTGGCGCCAGCGCGAATGGTACGGAATGTCGAGCGACGGATAGTCGCGCCGTATCGAACTGACGGTCAATTCCGCCGCCCGGTCGAGCTTGGCGAGATCGACGGTGAAGTGGGCCGACTTGCCGCGCGAAGCCGCCTCGAAGATCTCGCCGGAACGGCGGCGGATCGTGGCGGGATCGCGAAGCAGGCGCACGCGCGCGCTGGGCCCGGCGATTTCTGGACGATCGAGGGGCATGTCAGCTATCGAGCCCGCGGCCCTTGGTGTCGGCCAGCTTGCGCGCGTCGGGAAGCGTACCGCCGGTGAAATAGCCCGCGGCCTTTTTCGCTTCCATCTCGACGCTCGCATCCGCAGGCACGAGGCCTTCTGGAATCTCGACCTGCTCGACGATTTCGATGCCGCTGCGCACGAGCGCCTCAGACTTCATGTTGCTCATCGACGCGAAACGGTCGATACGCGAAATTCCCAGCCAATGGATCACGTCGGGCATCAACTCCTGAAAACGCATGTCCTGTACGCCGGCGACGCACTCGGTCCGCTTGAAATACGTGGCGGCCTGGTC
Organism: Tagaea sp.; assembly: GCA_965279565.1. GTDB lineage: Bacteria > Pseudomonadota > Alphaproteobacteria > CACIAM-22H2 > CACIAM-22H2 > Tagaea. Next base: position 3,706,633 of record OZ257249.1, read on the forward strand.
GCCGCCCTCCTGGCGCTTGCGCGCGTTGTAGACGAGGAACTTGGTGACTTCGCCAAGTGCCCGGCCTTCCTTGCGATTGTAGACGATGAAGCCCACGCCGCCCTGCTGGGCCGTCTCGATCGCCACCTCGATGCCGTGCGCCAGATACGGCCGGCACGTGCAGATGTCCGATCCGAACACGTCCGAACCGTTGCATTCGTCGTGGACGCGGCCGCCGATCTTGGTCTTCGCGTCGCCGAGCTTCGACACGTCGCCGAAAAGATAGACGGTCGTGCCGCCGATCGGCGGCAGGAACACCTTCATGTCGGGGCGCGTGACGAGTTCGGGGAACATGCCGCCGGTGTATTCGAACAGGCCGCTGCGAAGCTCGGTTTCGGCGATGCCGAAGCGCTTGGCAATTCCGGGCAGATACCAGACGGGCTCGAGCGCCACTTTCGTCGTGCGCACGTCGCCGTTCGCCTCGACGATCCGGCCGTCCGGCTTCAACCGGCCCGCCGCGATCGCATCCTGCAGTTCGGGCATGTTGATGTGCGCGCGGGTCACCGCGATCGTCGGACGAATGTCATAGCCTTGCGCGAGCAGGCCACTGAAAACGTCGCCCACCATGTGCCCGTACGGATCGAGGCTGACGATCTTCTCCGGATCGGACCACTGGGCGAACGGCCCGATCGGTTCGGCGGGTGCGGTATTCGTCAGGTCGGGCTTGTGCAGGGGCGAGAGCGCGCCGGCGGCGACCGCGAGCGCGCGGTACAGCATGTAGCTGCCCGAATGGGTGCCGATGACGTTGCGGTGCTGCGGATTGCCCACGGTGCCGATGACGGGCCCGCGCGCCTGCGCGCCACCGGCCCCCCATTCGATCTTGAGAGGCTGCGGCCCGCTCTTGGACGGGTGCGAAGTCAGGACGATGTGCTTGGCGGACTTTGGCGGCTCGGCCGCGAACTTCGTCGCGGACGTGTCCGGGGAAGGCATATGGTATCTCCGACTTCCTAAAAAGGGACTATGCCGCATTTAACGGCAATTCGGAAGTCCAAACGCTAACCGATTGATTTGCCTAACTCGTAGACCGGGTATCGGAAGTGCCCTGAACCGCCATCGTCCCGGATCGCCCGTCGATGCCTCCCTGGATCAGATCGGCGACGGGAACGGGTCGGCCTGCCAGCGCCTTCGCCTCGTCCGCCAGATTGACGAAGCGCACGCCGCGCGCGGCGGCGGCGTCCAGAAACCGGGTGAACCAGTCAGCATAGTGCATGCCCTCGAGCTCGGCATGTCCGGTGAATGCGTTGAGCGCGCCGGGAACAAGCCGGTCGAGATAGATGTCGATCAGCCGGTCCTCCGGGAATTCCGGGCGGCCGAGCAATTCGTCCAGCGTCGGTAGCGTCGTCGGCATCTGGAGCGTGCGGAAAAGACGGCTGCCGACGCGCGGCATGAACGGTCCTGTTCCGCGCGCGTCCGATGCGTAGTCGAGGCCGGCCTCGTCGTAGACCTCCAGGCTCTTGGCATCGGCCTGCCAGCCGGCGGCACCGGCCGTGCGCGCGGGCGAACCGAAAACGCGCTCGTAGGCGGCGCGCGCCTTGGCAAAGTCGGTGCGGACGGCGTCGATCGTCATGCCGGCCAGTCCGTCCTGCCAGCGCACATGATCCCAGCAATGGATGCCGGTCTCGTGGCCGGCATTCGAGATCGCGCGCATCGCGTCGGCGTTCCGCCTGCCGATGTCGGGACCTGGCAGCAGCACGCCGTTCATAAGCGTGCGCAAGCCATAGAGCTTCACGACGCTTGTGCGGCTGACCTTGGCGAAGAAACCGGGCCGGAAAACCCGCCGGATCGCGCGCCCGGTATTGTCCGGCCCCAGCGAGAACAGGAACGTGCCGCGGATCGCATGGCGGTCGAGCGACCGGGCCAGTGGTGACAGCCCCTCGCGCGTCCCGCGATCGGTATCGACATCGATCTTGATCGCGAGCCGGGCGGGTTCGGCCATCGACGAGTGCCCTAGACGGGCGTCCCCGTCAGGTCGCCCGTATCCTTCTGGCGGCCCAACAGGTAGTAGTCGAGCGTCTTGCGCAGGGCGGTGCGCAGGTCCGTCTTCGGCGCCCAGCCGAGATGCTTGCGGGCGTTCTCGATCGCCGGCACGCGGACCTGGATGTCTTCGTAGCCCTTGCCGTAATAGCCGTCCGGATCGACGTCGATGAGTTTGATGCGCGACTTCACGTCGGCGTAGCCGTCGTAGTCCTTGATCACGTCGAGCAGGACTTCGGCCAGTTCGCGCATCGAATAGTCGTTGCGCGGATCGCCGATGTTGAAGATGCGGTTGTCGGCGCAGCCGCCCTCGTTCGCGATGATCTTCGTCAGCGCGTCCATCGCGTCGTCGATATAGAGGAAGCAGCGACGCTGCGCTCCGCCGGCGACGAGGCTGATATTCTCGCCGCGCACGATGTTCCCGACGAACTGCGTGAGGACGCGCGAGGAACCTTCCTTCGCGGCCCAGATGTTGTCGAGCTTCGGGCCAATCCAGTTGAACGGACGGAACAGCGTGTAGCGCAGCTCGCTCTTCGATCCGTAGGCGTAGATCACGCGATCAAGCAGCTGCTTGGAGCAGGAGTAGATCCAGCGCTGCTTGTGGATCGGACCGAGGACGAAGTTCGAGGCTTCCTCGTCGAACGGCGTATCCGTCGACATGCCGTAGACCTCGGAGGTCGACGGGAACAGGACGCGCTTGCCGTACTTCACGCAGTCGCGGACGATCGCGAGGTTCGCCTCGAAATCGAGTTCGAAGACCTTGAGCGGCTGCTGGACGTAGGTAATGGGCGTGGCGATGGCGACGAGCGGCAGGACGACGTCGCATTTCTTGACGTGGTACTGCACCCACTCGCGGTTGATCGTGATGTCGCCTTCCACGAAGTTGAAGCGGGGATTGCCGAGGCAATCCTCGATCTTGTCCTTCTGGATGTCCATCCCGTAGACCGTCCAGTCAGTGGTCTTCAGGATGCGTTCGGACAGGTTGGAGCCGACGAAGCCGTTGACGCCAAGAATGAGGACTTTGAGGCTCAAGGGGACCGACTCCCGCGACGCTGGAAATGACGCGGGCGGTTCTAGCCGATCCGGGTGCCCGCCGCCAGCCCCAGTGCGCCGGACTCGATCCGGGGACCGTCGCCGAAGCTCCACCGCAGCAATTCCACGGCCCCCTCGCCTGCCGCGACGACAGGCCGTGGTCCGTCCGACAGGACGGCTCCCGGCGCGTCGGCACCCGCAACCGGGCGCGCGCGCCAGACGAACAGGCGCCGGTCGCCGGCATCGCAGAAGGCGCCGGGATAGGGCTCGGCGACCGCGCGCACGAGATTGACGATCCGCGTCGCCGGCCATGTCCAGTCGATCCGGCCGTCCTCGGGCTTGCGGCCGCCGAAATAGGTCGCCTTGCTTTCGTCCTGCACGATGCGCGGTGCGGTTCCGGCGAGCAGTGCTTCGATCTGACGGGCCAGCACCTTGCGCGCCGCATCGACGACGTTCGTCATCGCTTCGTATGCTGTCTCTTCCGGACCGACAGCAACCGCTTCGGCATCGACGATGTCGCCGGCGTCCGCCCGCTTGACCATGTGATGGAGCGTCACGCCGACTTCCGTCTCGCCGTTCAGCACGGCCCAGTTGACGGGTGCGCGGCCGCGATAGCGCGGGAGCAGCGAGCCATGCATGTTGAAGGCACCGCGCCCGGCGAGTGCGAGTATCCGCGAGGGAATCATGCGCCGGTAGTAGCAGGACAGGATGAGGTCGGGTGCGATGGCGGCGACGCGGGTCTCGACTTCCGGCCCGTCCTTGATTTCCGCTGTGATCGTTTCGACGCCCGCCTGCCGCGCGCGCTGGGCGACCGAACGGAACCACTTCGCTTCGCCCGGATCGTCCTCGTGCGTGACGACGAGGCGCACGTCGTGGCCCTTCGCCAGGAGCAGGTCGAGACACACGTATCCGACGTCGGAATAGCCGAACAGGACGATCCCGGCCATGCCGCTACTCGATCTTCTCGTGGATCGCGCGGATCTGGAAGCGTGGGCGCTTGCGCACCTCGTTGTAGATGCGCCCGACATACTCGCCCACGAGACCAAGCCCCGTGATGACGACGCCGACGAGGAAATAGAGGATCGCGAACAGCGTGAAGAGACCTTCGGCCTCCGGCCCGATGATCAGGCGCCGCAGCAGGAGATAGCTCACGAGAACGAACGACAGCGCCGTGATCAGCATGCCCACGATCGTGAACATCTGGAGCGGCACCACGGAGAAGCCGGTCATCAGGTCGAAATTGAGCCGCACGAGCTTGTAGAGGTCGTACTTGCTCTCGCCCGCGGCGCGCGCGGCGTGCTCGACCTCGACCTCGGCCGGGTTCGCCGCGAAATACTGCGCGAGTGCCGGAATGAATGTCGACTGCTCGCCCGTCGCGACGATCTGCTGGACGATGCCGCGCCGGTACGCGCGCAGCATGCAGCCCTGATCGGTCATGCGGATGCCGGTGATGCGCTCGCGCACGAAATTCATCGCCCGCGAGGCGTAGACGCGCCAGCCGACATCCTGCCGGTTGCGCCGGATCGACCCGACGACGTCGTGGCCCGCCTCGACGGCCGCGAGGAGCTTCGGAATCTCCTCCGGCGGGTTCTGGAGATCGGCGTCGATCGTGACGACGGTGTCGCCGCGCGCATGTTCGAATGCCGCCATGATTGCCATGTGCTGGCCCGCGTTGCGCTCGAACTCGATCACGCGTACCGCGTCGGGACGGCTCGCATGGAGTTCGCGCAGGATCGCCGCCGACCCGTCGCGGCTGCCGTCGTCGGTGAAGATCACCTCCCACGGCCGACCGGCCGCATCCATCGTCGCGGCGAGGCGGCCGAAAAGCGGACGGAGATTTGCCTCTTCGTTGAAGACGGGGACGACGATCGTGACGGCGGGAGCGGTCATGTTCCTCAGCTGCGCGAAAGGAGCCAGACGCCGAAACAGATGACGGCGATTCCGGCGATACGCGTCGGCGTCAGATTCTCGCCGAACAGCCACCAGGCCGCGAGCGCGTTGACGACGTATCCGACCGAAAGCATCGGATAGGCGAGACTGACTTCGACCCTCGACAGGACGAGGATCCAGATCCCGACGCTGAAGACGTAGCAGGCGAGCCCGAACGCGACGTAGGGGTTGGTGCCGACCTGCCAGCCGATCGGCAGCGCGTTGGCGAGCGCGAACTCGAACTCGCCGATCTGGCGCATGCCCTGCTTCAGGGCGAGCTGCGCCACGGCATTGAGCAGGACGCCCAGCAGGATGATCGGCAGGTACTGAAGCATCCGGACCCTATTCCACCCGATTCGTCGCCAGCACGTGGCGAGGCGTGCGCATCAGCTCGCGGTAGCGAGGCTCCGCCGTCGACCGGGCCGTCGCCTCGAGATGGAGCGGCACGATCATATAGACCGTTCTTTCGCCGTGCCAGCGTCGCCAGAGCTCGGCCTCGTCGTCGAACATCCATGCCTGCGTCGCCGGTTCGATCCGCCGGCCGAAATCGAGCTCGCCAGACCAGCCGACGACCGAGATCCGCCGGTTGAGATAGACAGGCAGGTCCTGCGGATACGTGCGATAGGCGATGATCTCGTCGTCCGGCAATGCGCGCGCGAGCAGTTCGACCGCCAGCAGCTTGATCGAGCGCGGCTGGAACTGCGCCATCGTCGTATCGACGCCCTGGAAGAACATCGCCGCCGCCAGCACGCCGAGCGCGAAGGCCGCCACCGGTCCCCGCCGGCGGATGGCCCACGCGATCGATAGCGCGGCGACCAGCGCGCCCAGGCAGAGCCACCCCATGATCGGGCGGGCGCGCTCGATGTCGTCGGCCAGATCCGCCGGTGCCAGACGTCCGCCGGCAACGCCGACGACAAGTGCGACGGCCGCGATCAGACCCGCCAGTCCTGCCACGACCCAGAGCCCGGCGCGCAGGCCGGTCGTGCCATCCGGTTCGGCGAAAGCGAGTGCGAGATAGCGCCCGATGAAGACGGCGAGCGGCAGCACCATCGGCGTCACGTACGGCACCAGCTTCGAATCCGAAACGGAGAAGAACAGCAGGATCAGCCAGAACCACAGCGCGAGGAAGAGCTCCGCCTGCCCTTCCGGCGTGCGCGCAAAGATCCGCTCGACGTTCCGCCAAAGTGCCTGGAACATGAACCCGATCCACGGGAATGCGCCAGCGGTCAGGACCGCCAGGAAGAACCACCAGGGTTGGGCGCGCCCGTGGACCGTCGACGTGAACCGTTCCCAGTGCTCCCGCACGAAATAGAAATGGAAGAACTCGGGCGACTGGATTCCGACGGCGATGTGCCACGGCACCGTCAGGACCAGGAACAGGGCGAGGCCGGAAAGCAGGCGGACTTCGAGCAGCAGGCGCCAGTTCCAGGTCAGCACGATCCACGCGCCGATCACCAGCCCGGGCAGCACGATCCCGATCAGGCCCTTCGTCATCGTCGCCGCCGCGGCCGCGGCGTACATCGTGTAGAGCCATGCATTCCGGCTGCGGCTGCCGGGTTCCTCGCGCACGGCAAAGACGAAGGCGAGAAGGCAGAGCGACAGGAACACGCCGACCGGCACGTCGAGCAGGATGATCCGCGACAGCGCGAACCAGACCAGCGTCGTGGCGAGGATGACGGCCGCCAGCACCCCGGTCGTCCGGTCGAACAACTTGCGCCCGGCGACATAGGCAAGCAGGCAGCCGGCCAGCGAGAAGCCCGCCGTCGCGAACCGCAGCGCGAACTCGGAAAGGCCCAGCGCGTGGATCGACAGCGCCTCGACCCAGTAGAACAGCGGCGGCTTGAAGAAGTACTTGATGCCGTTGATCCGCGGCGTGATCCAGTCGCCGCTCGCGACGATCTCCCGGGCGAGTTCGGCGTAGCGGGCCTCGCTGGGGACGGCCAGCGGGCGGTGGCCGAGAAACAGCAGGAAAAACCCGCCGATCAGGGCCGCTAGGACCGTCAGGTCGCGTATCCATGTCGCGCGCGCTTGCGCCGGATCGGTGGGATGGGCGAAAAGCATGGGGTTCATGTGGGCGTGTAACCGCCCGCTCCCGGCACTTCAACCGATTTCTCGAACCGGTGGTCCCCGCCCATGGCGCTCGTCCCCAAGGAAACCCTCCACTCCGCCGCCGAGATCGCAGCCCGCGTCGAAGCGCTGGCCGGCGAAATCGCCGTGGCCCTGCCGCAGGACTTCACGATCATCTCGGTCCTGAACGGTGCGTTCGTGTTCACGGCCGACCTGATGCGTGCGCTCGCCAAGCGCAACGTCCACCCGAAGGTCGAGTTCGTCAACCTGAAGAGCTACGGGGACGCGACGACCAGCTCCGGGCAGGTGCGCGTGATCGGCACGCTGCCCGAAGACCTGCGCGGACAGGCCGTCCTGCTCATCGACGACATCCTCGATTCCGGGCGCACGCTCAGTTTCGCGAAGTCGCTGCTCGAAGGCCTCGGCGGCGCGCCGGTCAAGATCGCGGTGTTCGCCGACAAGCCGTCGCGCCGCGTCGTGCCGATCAAGGCGGACTTCATCGCTTTCACGATCCCGGACAGGTTCGTCGTGGGCTACGGTCTCGACCATGCGCAGCAATGGCGCGGCCTGCCGGACCTTGCCGCCGTCGACTAGCGCCGGAACAGGCCGAACACGCGCCCGTCGACGACCGCGAGCCCTGCGGCAATCAGCAGGAACCCGGCCAGCGACAGCGGTTCCAGACGCTCGCCGAGAAACGCGACGCCGAGCAGGATGGCGCTTGGCGGGATCAGCATCGTGACGAGCGACGCGTTGCCGGCACCCGAACGCTGCATCAGGCGGAAATAGACGAGGTAGGCGACGGCGGTCGACAGGAAGGCCAGCCCGAATATTGAAAGGACGGTTGCGGTTCCGGGCATCGGAAGCGTCCAGGGCCGGTCGACGAGGCACGAGAGCGCCACGGCCGCCGGCATCGCGCAGAGGAACTGGCCGCTCGCCAGCACCGTGCCGTCCTGCCCCTTGAACCGGCGCGCCCAGACGAGCGCGAAGCCGTAGCTGACCGTCGCGATCACGCAGGCGAGTTGCGCCAGCACGGACGCGCCGAGCCCTTCCAGCGCTTCCGGCCCGACGAGCACGACCACGCCGGCGAATCCGACGAGCACGCCGGCGGCGCGCCGAACGCCCATCCGCTCGTCGTCCGTCAGGAAATGGGCAAGTACGATCGTCCACAGCGGCGTGGCGGCGTTGAGGATCGCGGCAAGGCCCGCGGAAATCTCGCGCTGGCCCCACGCGATCAGGATGAACGGCACGATGGTGTTCAGCAGCGCAAGCATGCCGAACCCCATCCAGAGGGCCGGGTCGCGCGGCAGGGAAAGGTCCCGGAAGCGGAGAATCGCGAACAGGAACGCGCCGCCGAAGACGACGCGCAACGCGACGATCGTCACCGGCGGAAGTTCGGCCAGCGCCACCTTGACGTAGAGGAACGAGCCGCCCCAGAGCACCGAAAGCAGGAGCAGCATCGACCATGCCGCGGCGTCGAGACGTGTCGTCGAATCGTTCATCGGACGCATGCTATCGGTCGCTGGCGGCGGCGCCCACCCGATACTTGCGCGCGTCGCTCAGCCGACGACGATCCCGCGGCGCGCGACGGCTTCCCGGAACTCGGTAACCAGGCCGGCAAGTTCCGCGATCACGCCGGGGTCGTGCCGATAGCTGCCGACCTCGATCTCGATTTCGAGCGCCGCCGCGCGCGTCGCCAACGCACGCGCGCCGAAGCTGGCCGCCGCACTCTTCAGCGAATGGATCTCGCGATGCAGCTGGCCACCCTCGCCGCCGGGTGCGCCGGCCTGCGACAGGCGCGAGAACGTGCCGAGCCGCGTCTCGGCCTCGCCGTAGAACGTCTTCAGCAGGCGCGGCAGCACCGAAGCGCCGATCTCCTCGGTGAGCTGGTCGAGGCTCGACCAGTCGATCTGCGTCTGCGGCGACATCGGCCCGGCCTACTGGGCGGCCGCGGCGACCGGCTTGGCCGCGCACTCGGCGAGATATTCCATCGCCGCCTGCGCCCCGCCCTTCCGGTGCGGAACGCCGGCAAGCGACAGGCCCATCTCGACACCCGAAAGCGTGCCCATCAGCATCAGGTCGTTGAAGCTGCCGAGATGGCCGATGCGGAACACCTTGCCGGCGACCTTCGTGAGGCCCGCACCCAGCGACATGTCGAACGCGTTGAGCACGATCTTGCGGAACTTGTCCGCGTCGTGGCCGGCCGGCATCAGCAATGCGGTCAGCGCGCTCGAATATTCCTTCGGCTCGAGGCAGAGGATCTCGAGGCCCCACGCGCGCGCGGCACGGCGGGTCGCCTCGGCGTGGCGGTCGTGGCGGCGGAAGACATTGTCGAGGCCTTCCTCGGCCATCATGTCGAGCGCTTCGGACAGGCCGTAGAGCAGGTTCGTGGCCGGCGTATACGGGAAATAGCCCGTCGCGTTCGCCGCGATCATCTCGTCCCAGCCCCAGAACGAGCGCGTCATCTTCGCGGTCTTCGAGGCTTCGAGCGCCTTCGCCGAAACGGCGTTGAACGACAGGCCCGGCGGCAGCATCAGCCCTTTCTGCGAACCGGCGACCGTCACGTCCGCGCCCCATTCGTCGTGGCGGTAGTCGATCGAGGCGAGCGACGAGATCGTGTCGACCATCAGCAGGGCGGGATGCTTCGCCCGGTCCATCGCCGCGCGCACTTCGCCGACCCGCGTCGTGCAGCCGGTCGACGTCTCGTTGTGGACGGCCATCACCGCCTTGATCTGGTGCGACCTGTCGGCCGCGAGCTTCGCTTCGACAGCGGCCGGGTCGACGCCGTGGCGCCAGTCGCCCTCGACGAACTCGACCGTCAGCCCGAGCTTCTCGGCCATCTTGCGCCACAGCGTGGCGAAGTGGCCCGTCTCGAACATCAGCACCTTGTCGCCGGGCGACAGCGTGTTGACGAGGGCGGCTTCCCAGGCACCCGTGCCGGACGCCGGGAAGATGATCACGTGGCTCTTCGTCTTGAAGATCGCCTTCATGCCCGAAAGGACCTTCTTGCCGAGTTCGCCGAACTCGGGGCCGCGATGGTCGATCGTCGGATTGTCGATCGCGCGCAGGACGCGGTCCGGCACGTTCGTCGGGCCGGGGATCTGCAGGAAGTGACGGCCGCTGGGGGCGAAGCTCAGCTTCAGCATTTGGGGCGCTCCTCGATTTGAGATTTTGGTATACAATTTTTGAGAAACCGCGTCAATGACCGTGACACATGCTATTTTTTTGTATACCATTCTTCAATGCCAGATGACTCAAGACCTGTCGAACGCACGACTTTGCCGCAAAACGCGGCCGAGTGCTTGCGCCAAATGATTCTCGACGGCGAGCTCGCCCCGGGCGAGCGGCTCAACGAACGCCTGCTGTGCGAGCGGCTGGGCATTTCGCGCACGCCGCTGCGCGAAGCGCTGCGCATGCTCGGTGCCGAAGGTCTCGTGCGCGTCGAGCCGAACCGCGGCGCCATGGTCGCGTCCATCGACCGTTCCGAGATCGAGGGCACGTTCGAGGTGCTGGGGGCACTCGAAGGTCTCGCCGGCGAACTCGCCGCATCGCGCATCACCGACGCCGAACTCGCCGAGATCAAGGCGCTGCATTTCGAGATGCGCGCCCACCACGCGCGCGGCGATCGCGCGGCGTATTTCGCGGCCAACCAGACGATCCATGCGCGCATCGCGCGCGCCGGCGGAAACGCCGTCCTCGGCGAGACGTTCGAACGGCTGAACTCGCGCGTGAAGCGCGTGCGCTACGCGGCCAACCTGTCGCGCCAGCGCTGGGACAAGGCCGTCGCCGAGCACGACCAGATGATCGCCGCCCTCGAAGCGCGCGACGGTGCCGCCCTGCGCCGGATACTCGAAGCCCATCTTGCCGGCAAGCGCGAGTCCGTCCTTGCCGCCTTCGCGGCCGACACGCGCGCCGAAGCCTACGACTGACCGGAGACGAACCATGCCGCTCGACCAGCCCCCTGCCCGCTCCGATCTCGAAGCGCGCCTGCGCCGCGAGATCAAGGGCGACGTCCTGTTCGGCGCGTTCGACCGGGGTCGCTACGCGACGGACGCCTCCATCTACCAGATCGATCCGGTCGGCGTGGTCATCCCGCAGGATGCCGAAGACGCGCGGATCGCCATCCAGATCGCGGCCGATGCAAGCGTGCCCGTCCTGCCGCGCGGTGGCGGCACGTCACAGTGCGGCCAGACGGTGGGGGCCGCCCTCGTCATCGACAACGCGAAGCATCTGAAGAAGATCATGGGCGTCGACGCCGCGAACGCGACGGCCGTGGTCGAGCCGGGCATCGTGCTCGACCACCTGAACGCAGCCCTGAAGCCGCACGGCCTGTGGTTCCCGGTCGACGTGTCGACATCCGCGCAGGCGACGATCGGCGGCATGACGGGCAACAACTCGTGCGGCTCGCGCTCGCTGTTCTACGGCAACATGGTCCACAACGTCGTCGGCGTGGACGCGCTCCTCGCCGACGGCACCAAGGCGCATTTCGGGCCCGTCGGCGGCAATCTCGAAGGCCTGTCGGGACCGTCGCGGTTCGTGGATCTGGTCCGGCGCGTACGCGACATCGCGGCGCGCGAAGCGGACGAGATCGAGGCGCGCTATCCCAAGCTCCTTCGTCGCGTCGGGGGCTACAATCTCGAAACCGTGAAGCCGGCCGGTGCCCACAACCTCGCGCACCTGCTCGTCGGTTCGGAAGGCACGCTCGCCTACTCGACCGCCGTGCATCTCAAGCTTTCGCCGTTACCCAGGCACAAGACGCTCGGCGTCGTCCATTTCCCGACCTTCTACCAGGCGATGGACATGACCCGGCATATCGTGGCGCTGGGTCCCGTCGCCGTCGAACTCGTCGACCGGACGATGATCGATCTCTCACGCGCGATCCCGGCCTATGCCGGCATCGTGAAGCGCTTCCTGAAGGGCGAACCCGACGCGATCCTGCTGGTGGAGTTCGCCGGCGCCGATCTCGAAACCCAGCAGCGCAAGCTGAAGGACCTCGTGGCGCTGATGGGCGATCTGGGCCTGCCCGGCTCGGTCGTCGAGATCGTCGAGCAGGATTTCCAGAAGGACGTGTGGGAAGTCCGCAAGGCGGGCCTCAACATCATGATGTCGATGAAGGGCAACGGGAAGCCCGTGTCGTTCATCGAGGATTGCGCGGTCCCGCTCGAGCATCTTGCCGAATACACCGCCCGGCTCACGCGCGTGTTCGAGGCGCACGGCACGAAGGGAACCTGGTACGCCCACGCCTCGGTCGGCTGCCTTCATGTGCGCCCGATCCTCAACATGAAAGAGGACGGCGCGAAGAAGATGCGCGCGATCGCCGAGGAAGCCGCCGCCCTCGTGCGCGAATACAAGGGCGCCTATTCGGGCGAGCACGGCGACGGGCTGGTGCGTTCGGAATGGATCGCGCCCTTCTTCGGCCCGCGCCTGACCGGCGCCTTCGAGGAGATCAAGGATCTGTTCGATCCGAAGGGCCTGATGAACCCCGGCAAGATCGTCCGCCCGTCCAAGCAGGATGACCGCTCGCTTTTCCGCTTCAAGCCGGGATACGCGCCCGTGAAGCTCGATACCGCACTCGACTGGTCCGACTGGGGCGGCTTCGCCGGTGCGATCGAGATGTGCAACAACAACGGCCATTGTCGGAAGTTCGATGCCGGCACGATGTGCCCGTCCTATCGCATCACGGGCGAGGAACGGCATTTGACGCGCGGCCGGGCCAACACGCTGCGGCTCGCGATCTCCGGTCAGCTCGGCGCCGATGCGCTCGTCTCCGACGAGATGGCGGAGACGATGCGCCTGTGCGTGGGCTGCAAGGGCTGCAAGCGCGAATGCCCGACCGGCGTCGACATGGCGAAGATGAAGGTCGAGTTCCTCCATCACTACAAGCGGCGGCACGGCTTCAGCCTGTTCGACAGGCTCGTCGGCTACCTGCCCCGTTACGCGGCGGTCGTCTCGAAGCTCGGTTGGCTCGTGAACCTGCGCGATCGCATCCCGGGATTGGCCAAACTGTCGGAACTGGTCACAGGTTTTTCGGCGTCGCGCACGCTGCCTGCATGGGCTTCCGCACCGTTCCGTTCAAATGAAGTGGATGCCCGCGGCACAGGCCGGGAAGTCGCCCTTTTCGTCGATACCTTCAATACGTGGTTCGAACCCGAGAATGCCCGGGCGGCAATCCGCGTCCTCGAAGCGGCCGGCTATCGCGTCGTCGTGCCGACGGCGGACGACGGCGACCGGCCGCTCTGCTGCGGGCGCACGTTCCTTTCCGCAGGCATGATCGACGAAGGGCGCAGCGAAGCAAGCCGCCTCGTCAAGGCGATGCTTCCCTACGCCGAGCGCGGCGTGCCGATCGTCGGCCTCGAACCGTCCTGCCTGTTCGCGCTCAAGGACGAGATCGCTTCGCTGCTGCCGGGGGCGGACGCGAAGAAGATCGGCGCGTCGGCGATGCTGTTCGAGGAGTTCCTGGCGAAGGAACACGCCGAAGGCCGTCTCGCGCTCAAGTTCAAGGCGCTGGCGCAGAGCAAGGCGCTGCTGCACGGCCACTGCCACCAGAAGGCGTTCGATGCGGTCAAGCCGACGCTTGCCGTCCTGAAGCTGATCCCGGGCCTGCAGGCCAGCCTGATCGAAAGCAGCTGCTGCGGAATGGCGGGCGCGTTCGGCTACGAGCCGGAAAACATCGAGGCGTCGCGCAAGATGGCCGATGCCGCGCTGCTGCCGGCGATCGCGAAGGCCGGATCCGACACGATCCTCGTCGCCGACGGAACGAGCTGCCGTCACCAGATCGCGGACGGTGCCGGGCGCGACGCGGTGCACGTCGCGCGCGTGCTGGCGCAGGCGCTGGCCTGACCGGCGGTCAGGCCTTCTTCTTGATCCGCGAGGCCCGGTTCGCGAGAAGCTGCCAGTTTCCGAGCGACATGAGGTGGCTGTAGGCCAGCATCATCCACCCCTTGCGCCACCAGTCCAGGACCGTGGCGTCGGGAAGCGCTTCGAATTTCTTCGCGTCGATCGTGCGGAAGCCCTGCAGCGTGATCGACCGGCCGTCCGACATCTGGATCGACGCGCGGTTGTCGACGAACAGGCCGGCGGCCTGGCAGGCGCGCGTGAACGCATGCGTCGCGTCGATCTGGACCTGGAAGTCGCCCGCGAAGCGCAGCGCTTCCTCGACGACCTTGGCGGGCTTGCCGTCTACGAACAGCGGCTCGCCGCCCTCGTCCGCGATGGCGCCGATGTCTTCCTCGATGCAGAGCACGAACTCGCCCTGGGGCGTGCGCGTGAAGACGAAGGGGTAGCGGCGGACATAGGCCGGGACGTAGACATCCTCGGCCCACTGCCCGTCTTCGCCGATGAACAGGTTCTGCGAACCCTCGAAGCCGAGGACCGCGACGGCGCCGATCGGATCGCCCGACGTGAATACGACGGGATAGTTCCGCGCGGCAGAAGTGAACTCGATTCCCGCGAGCGGAACGGAATTCACGTGGCTCGCGAACGCCGCGTTGCGCGGCCGCACGAACCGCTTGGCGGCGTGCCGCACCCGGTCGAGCGGCACGGGGTTACGGTAGAATACGGGTGTCGTAGCTGCGATCGCGTCTGACATTGCCGGGCGAACATAGCCCGTTTCGCCCAAGTTTCGCCACGACTTCGCACGACTATTCGCGCGACGCCGGTCTGTGCTAGGGCTATCCGGCAACCGTGTTCGGGAGGGAACTTTGCGCATTCGCGCCGCCGTCCTCGGACTTGTCGCGCTCGTCAGTCTTTCCCGTCCCGGCCTTGCGGCCCAGTGGGAAGAGGCCGGCGAAACCGCAGGCGGCAATCCGGTCTATGTCGACGTCGCAGGCATGCGCGTGGGCGGCGCCGTGCGCACGGCCTGGATCCGGGTCGTCTATCGCCAGCCGATCCAAGCCGGCAATGTCCGCGCGGCAAGCATGGAAGCGCTCGCCCATTTCGACTGCTCTTCCGGCGAGAATGCCGGCCTGCGCGTGATGCTGTACGAGGACGAAGAGGGCCAGAAACTGGCCCTCGCCCGCGAGGAGCGCGAGACCCGGTTCGGCGTCGAGCCGGACGGCTCGATCGGCCGCGTCGCGCATGCGCGGGTCTGCCGGGATCACCCCGCTCAGTCGAACTGAAATCTTCTTGTCATAAATCCGCCAACGCGGTGAGATACAAGAAAGATCGGGGCGCCGGATGGTGCCCCCGGGCGGGGAAATGTCGCATATCGTCATCGAATCAGTCAGCCGACTCTGGGGTCAGGTGCATGCGCTCGACCGGGTCTCGTTCCGGGTCGAATCCGGGCAGTTCGCCGTCCTGCTGGGGCCGTCGGGGTGCGGCAAGTCGACCCTGCTGCGCATCCTCGCGGGTCTCGACCAGCCGACCGGGGGCCGCATCCACATCGCGGGCAACGACGTCACCGACTTGCCGCCGGCCCGGCGCGGCATCTCGATGGTGTTCCAGTCCTACGCGCTCTTCCCGCATCTGACCGTCGCCCAGAACATCTGCTTCGGGCTCGAGGTGCGCAAGGTCCCTGCCAACGAGCGCGCGAAGCGGCTTGCGCAGGCCAGCGAACTTCTCGGCCTCTCCGCACTGCTCGACCGCAAGCCGTCGCAGCTGTCGGGCGGCCAGCAGCAGCGTGTGGCGCTCGGCCGTGCGATCGTCGCGCAGTCGCCGGTGTGCCTGATGGACGAGCCGCTCTCGAATCTCGACGCGCAGCTGCGGCAGGAAATGCGCCTCGAGATCCGCGAGTTGCAGCGCCGTCTCGGCATCACGATGCTCTACGTCACCCACGACCAGGTCGAGGCGATGACGATGGCCGACCAGGTCGTGCTGATGCGCAACGGGCGCATCGAGCAGGACGGCACGCCCGAAGAACTCTATTCGCGACCGGCGACCGCCTTCGCAGCCCGGTTCCTTGGAACGCCGCCGATGAATGTCGTGGCGCTCGACGCGGCGGGCGCGATCGAGGGATCGGCCGGAAACCGCGTCGCCGAAGCCGGCTTGGGCTTCGCGCTCGGCATCCGGCCCGAAGACATCCGCATCGCGCAGGGGGGCATCCAGGCGCGCATCGAGACGGTCGAGTATCTCGGCGCCGACACGCTCGTCGCAGGTCGCATCGGCAAGGAAACCATCGTGGCGCGCCTGCCCGGTCGGGTGCGCCACGGCGTCGGCGAGACCGTGGCGCTCGCCTGGGACAAGGACCGCCAGCACATCTTCAACCTTTCGGACGGCAACCGCATCGATGCGGCCGCCGTCCGTTAGCCGATCACCAAGAAGGAGAATCTCGATGAATCGCATCCGAAGACTCGCCCTGGCTGCGGGCCTCGCATTGGCAGCCGGCTTCGCCGGCCTGCCGGCGAACGCGCAGCAGACGAAGCTGACCTTCTACTTCCCCGTCGCCGTCGGCGGCCCGATCACCAAGCTGATCGACACGATGGCCGCCGATTTCGGCAGGGCGAACCCGACGATCAAGGTCGAGCCGGTCTATACCGGCTCCTACCAGGACACGATCGCCAAGACGCTGACGGCGCTGAAGAGCAACGAAGCGCCGCACTTCGCCATCCTGCTGTCGACCGACATGTACACGCTGATCGACGAGGAAGCGATCATCCCGGTCGACGAGATGCTGAAGACGGCCGACGACAAGAAGTGGCTCGAAGGCTTCTACAAGGCCTTCATGGAAAACAGCCAGACCGGCGGCAAGACCTGGGGCGTGCCGTTCCAGCGCTCGACCATCGTGCTCTACTACAACAAGGACCTGTTCAAGGAAGCCGGCCTCGATCCCGAGACGCCGCCGAAGAACTGGGCCGAGCAGCTTGCCTTCGCGCAGAAGCTGACCAAGCGCGACGCCGCCGGGAACACGACCCAGTGGGGCATCCAGATCCCGTCTTCGGGCTTCCCCTATTGGCTGTTCCAGGGCCTGACGACGCAGAACGACGTCCGCCTGATGAACGACGCCGGCAACCGCACCTTCTACGACGATCCGAAGGTCGTCGAGGCGCTGCAGTACTGGATCGACCTCGCGACGAAGCACAAGGTCCATCCGCCGGGCATCGTCGAGTGGGGCACCACGCCGCGCGACTTCTTCGAGCGCAAGGTCGCCATGATGTGGACGACGACGGGCAACCTGACCAACGTGCGCGACAACGCCAAGTTCCCGTTCGGCGTGGCGATGCTTCCGTCCGGCAAGCAGTTCGGTTCGCCGACTGGCGGTGGCAACTTCTACGTCTTCAAGAAGACGACGGCGGCCGAGCGCGAGGCGGCGATGAAGTTCATCCGCTTCGCGACCGAGCCGGAGCGCGCGGCGCAGTGGGGCATCGACACGGGCTACGTCGCCGTGCGTCCCGACGCGTTCGAGACCGCGCGCATGAAGGAGTACGTGGCCAAGTTCCCGCCGGCCGCGGTCGCCCGCGACCAGCTCAGGTTCGCTTGGGCCGAACTTTCGACCCACGAGAACCAGCGCGTCACCAAGGCCCTCAACGACGGCCTGCAGGCCGCCATTGTGGGCACGAAGCCGGCCAAGGCGGCGATGGAGGAAGCGCAGCGCGAAGCCACGCGCATCCTCCGGCCGTTCCAGCGCTGACGACCGGACCGGGGCGGCCTTCGCCGGCCGCCCCTTTCCGTTCCCGATGAACCGGACGAAAGCGACGATCTACGGCTGGCTGCTCCTGCTGCCCGCCTTCGTGCTGCTGCTGGCCTTCACGCACTGGCCCGCCGTCGCGACGCTGCATGCCAGCTTCTATTCCACGCCCAAGCGCAACCGCCCGTCCGTCTTCGTCGGCCTCGACAATTTCCAGGGCATGGTCGACGATCCGGTCTTCTGGCAGGCGATGTACAACAACCTGCTCTACGCGCTGGGCACGATTCCGCTGTCGGTGGCGCTCGCCCTGCTGATGGCGCTGTGGGTGAACGAAAAGCTCGCCGGGCAGGCTTGGCTGCGGCTCGCCTATTTCACGCCGACCGTCCTGCCGATGATCGCGGTCGCGAACATCTGGCTGTTCTTCTATACGCCGGACTACGGCCTCATCGACCAGATCGTGCGGGCCTTCGGCTTCGGCGCCACCAACTGGCTCGGCAATCCGGATACCGTCCTCTACTGCATGATGGTGATGACGGTCTGGAAGGAAGCCGGCTTCTTCATGATCTTCTATCTGGCCGCCCTGCAGCAGATGTCGCCCAACCTCGCCGAGGCGGCCTCGATCGAGGGCTGCGGCCGCTGGACCTTCTTCCGCCGCGTCACGCTGCCGCTGCTGATGCCCACCACGCTGTTCGTGCTGGTCAACGCCGTGATCGGCGCGTTCCGCCTGGTCGACCACATCGTGGCGCTGACCGGCGGCGGCCCCAACAACGCCAGCCATCTGCTGCTGTCGTACATCTTCGATGTCGCGTTCCGCTACTGGGACACGGCCTACGGGGCCGCCCTCACCGTCGTGCTGCTGGCGATCCTCGGCGGGACGGCACTGTTCCAGTTCCTCGTCCTCGAGAAGCGGATCCACTACCGATGATCGCGGCACGCGGCCTTTCCCGGCATCTGGAAACGCTCGGCGCGTGGGCGCTGGCGATCGTCTGGATCGCACCGCTCGTCTATTGCGTGTGGACCGCGTTCCATCCGCCGGAGTTCGCCTCGCGCTTCGCGCTGACCGCACCCCTGACGCTCGACAATTTCCGCAAGGCGTGGGATTCGGCACCCTTCGCGCAGTATTTCTTAAATACCTTCATGCTCGTCTCGCTCGTCCTCGCCGGCCAGCTCGTGCTCGTGACCCTCGCGGCCTACGCCTTCGCGCGGTTCGAGTTCGCGGGCCGCGACGTGGCGTTCGCGCTCGTCCTCGTGCAGCTCATGATCATGCCCGACGTGCTGCTGGTGGAAAACTACCTGACGATGGCCTCGCTCGGCCTCGTCGATACCGTCTTCGCGATGGCCCTGCCCTATATGGCGTCGGCCTTCGGCATCTTCCTGCTGCGCCAGACCTTCAAGAGCATGCCCAAGGAGCTGGACGATGCCGCGCGCGTCGAGGGTGCGGGCGGCCTCGCGATCCTGTGGCGCGTCTACGTGCCGCTCGCGCGCCCGACCTATATCGCGTTCGCGCTCGTGTCGGTCAGCTACCACTGGAACAACTTCCTGTGGCCGCTGATCGTGACGAACTCGGTGGGGACGCGGCCGATCACGGTGGGCCTGCGCGTCTTCGCGGCGATCGAGCAGGGCGTGGATTGGTCGACGATCACGGCGGCCACGCTGATGAGCTGCGGGCCGCTGCTGATCGCCTTCCTGCTGTTCCAGCGTCAGTTCATCCAGAGCTTCATGCGCGCCGGGATCCGTTGAGCGGCTGGCGGCCGGTCAGCGGATAGGCCGGATCGGTATAGCCGGGCGTGGACGGATGGCCCGCCGGCACCAGTGCGGAGAGGACAGCCTCATCCTCCGCCTCGAACCTGAACGCCATCGCCGCGACGTAGTCCTGCCACTGCGCCAGTGTGCGCGGCCCGGCGATCACACCCGTGACCAGCGCGTTGTTCATGACCCAGCCCAACGCCAACGCCGTGGCGTTCGTCCCGCGCTTGGCGGCGTGTGCGGCGACCGCCTGCGCGATCGCGAGCGATTCGGGGCGGAACTCCGTCTCCATGATGCGCTTGTCCTTGCGGCCAGCACGCGTCTCGGGCGGCGGTGCCGCACCCGGCGCGTACTTGCCGGTCAGCACGCCGCGTGCGAGCGGGCTGTACGGCACGACGCCGAGGCCGTGATGCGCGCAGGCCGGCAACAGTTCGATCTCCGGCGTGCGGTCCATCAGGTTGTAGCAGGGCTGGCAGGCGATGGGTGCCGGCACGCCCATCGCGCGCGCGGTCTCGACGAACGTCGCCAGCCGCCAGGCGCGGTAGTTCGACAGGGCGTAGTAGCGGATCTTGCCCGCACGGATCAGGTCGCCGAGCGTGGCGATCGTCTCCTCCATCGGCGTGTCGAGATCGTCGCGGTGGAGGTAGTAGAGGTCGATCCAGTCGGTGCCGAGGCGCTTCAGGCTCGCCTCGCACGCGCGCAGCATCCAGCGGCGCGAGGTGCCGCGGTCGTTGGGTTCCGGGCCGCCCGGGTTGGCGAGCTTCGTCGCGAGGATCCATCGCGCGCGCTCCGACGCGATTGTTCGCCCGCAGATCTCCTCCGACCGGCCGGCCGAATAGGCGTCGGCCGTGTCGAGGAAATTGACCCCGGCATCGCGCGCATGCGCGACGATCGCCGCGGACTCCTTCTCGTCCGTCCGGTCGCCGAACATCATGGCGCCGAGGCACAGCGGCGAAACCTTAAGGCCGGACCGGCCGAGCTTGCGGTATTCCATCGTCGTCTCCTTCTGCAGCCTACTCGTCGGTTCCGCTCAGAAAGTCGAAATCGCACCCCTGCGGCGCCTGCAGCACCGTGCGGCGATAGAGGTTGCGGTAGCCGCGCTTGGGAACCGGCGGGGGCTTGATCCCGGCAAGGCGGCGCTCGATCTCGTCGGCCGGAACCAGCAGGTCGATCCGCTTCTGCGCGACCGACAGGCGGATGCGGTCGCCGTTCCGCACGGCCCCCAGCGGCCCGCCGATGGCGGATTCCGGTGCAATATGCAGGACGATCGTGCCGAAGGCGGTGCCCGACATGCGCGCGTCGGAGATGCGCACCATGTCCTTCACGCCGGCGCGCGCGAGCTTCTTCGGGATGGGCAGATAGCCAGCCTCGGGCATGCCGGCCGCATGCGGGCCGGCGTTCTTGAGCACGAGCACGTCGCTCGCCGTCACGTCGAGATCGGGATCGTCGACGCGCTGCGACAGGTCCTCGAGATTCTCGAAAACGACCGCGCGCCCCTCGGTCTCGAACAAAGCCGGCGTGGCCGCCGCGCGCTTGAAGATGGCACCATCGGGCGCGAGGCTGCCGTGGAGCGCGATAAGCCCGCCGACCTTCGAGATGGGATCGGCGAACGGCCGGATGACGTTGCGGTCGACCCAGTCGAGTGGTTCATCCAGGCGTTCGCCCAGCGTGCGCCCCTCGATATCGATCGTGTCGAGATGGAGCAGCGGGCGCAGTTCGCGCAAGACCGCGCCCACGCCGCCGGCCGCGTAGAAATCCTCCATGTAGCCGTCGCCGACCGGCTTCAGGTCGACCAGCACGGGTGTTTCATCCGATATCTGGTTGATGCGCTCCATTGACAGCGAGATTCCGCGCCGCCCCGCGACAGCCGCGAGATGCACGATGGCGTTCGTCGAGCCGCCCAGCGCCATGATCATCCGGTAGGCGTTCTCGACCGATTTCCGCGTGATGATCTGCGACGGCCGGACGGGCTTGTCGATCAGGCCGACGGCCACGCGGCCGCTCTCCTCCGCCGCGACGAGGCGCGCCGCGTTCACCGCCGGAATGGCGGCCGTTCCCGGCAGCGACATTCCAAGCGTCTCGGCAATACACGCCATCGTGCTCGCCGTTCCCATCACCGCGCACGTACCCGCCGTGACCGAAAGCCGGCCTTCGACGATGTCGATCTCTTCCTTGTCGACCGTCCCCGCCCGGTATTTGGCCCAGAAGCCGCGGCAGTCGGTGCACGCGCCCAGACGCTGGCCGCGATGGCGGCCGGTCGACATCGGCCCGGTGACGAGCTGGACCGCCGGAATGTCCGCCGACGCGGCACCCATCAACTGGGCGGGCACGGTCTTGTCGCAGCCGCCGATCAGCACGACGGAATCCATCGGCTGCGCGCGCAGCATCTCCTCGGTGTCCATCGACATCAGGTTGCGATAGACGAGGCTCGTCGGATTGAGGAACACCTCGCCGAGCGACACGGTCGGAAATGCCCGCGGCAGGCCGCCGGCGGCCAGCACGCCGCGCGAAACGGCCTCGACCAGCTCGTCCATCGTGCGGTGGCAGTTGTTGAATCCCGACGGGGTCATGGCGATCCCGACGATCGGGCGACTGAGGAGTTCCTTCGAGATGCCCATGGACCGGGCGAAGGAGCGCCGCAGGAACCGCGCGAAATCGCGGTCGCCATAGTTGGTCAGGCCGTTGTCGAGGCCCTTGGAGCTGGTCATTCGCTTCGCACCCCGGTTGCCGGCATGGATAGGTTGTTGATAAGATTGTCGACAATCTTATAGCCAAAATCGGCACCCTTAGAAGAGCGAATTCGCGAATGGCCGGAATTGATTGCTCGTGCGCCGCTGCTCAGCGCAGCCCCATCTGGCGCGCATGGTGCGCAAGATGGTCCGCGACGAAGCTCTGGATGAAGAAATAGCCGTGGTCGTACCCGGCATGGCGGCGCAGCGTCAGCTTCTGGCCGCCCGCTTTCGCCGCTTCTTCCAGCTTTTCCGGCTTCAGCTGCTCGGCAAGGAACTTGTCCGCCAGCCCCTGGTCGACGAGGATCTCGCCGGCGAACGGCTTGCGCCGCATCAGCGCGCTCGCGTCGTACGCCGCCCACTGCGCGCGGTCGGGACCCAGATAGTTCGTGAAGGCCTTCACGCCCCACGGGCAGTCCGACGGCGCCGCGATGGGCGCGAACGCCGAGCAGGAGCGGAACCTGTCCGGCCGGCGAAGGGCCGCGACCAGCGCCCCGTGCCCGCCCATCGAATGCCCCATGACCCCGAACCGCGACGCATCGATCGCGAAGTGCTGCGCGACAAGGGAAGGAAGCTCGTCGGTGACGTAGGCGAACATCCGGTAGTTGGCCGACCACGGCGCTTGCGTCGCGTCGACATAGAAGCCCGCCCCCTGCCCGAAATCCCAGGAATCGCGATCGCCCGGCAGGACGGGTTCGCGCGGGCTCGTGTCGGGCATGATCAATGCCAGACCGAGTTCGGCGGCCACGCGCTGCGCGCCCGCCTTGATCGCGAAGGTCTCCTCGGTGCAGGTCAGGCCCGCCAATGCCAGCACGGCCGGCACCGGACCGGCGCTGGCCTGTGCGGGCACGAAGACCGAAAAGCGCATCGGCCCGGCGCAGCTCACCGAGGCGTGCCGGTAGAAACCCTGCGTGCCGCCCCAGCACGCATGTTCGGCGAGCGTCTCGAGCGCCATCAGTAGGTCAGCACGGTGCGGATGGACTCGCCGCGCCGCATCATCTCGAAGCCCTCGTTGATCTTCTCGTGCGGGATCACATGCGTGATCAGGTCGTCGATGTTGATCTTGCCGTCCATGTACCAGTCGACGATGCGCGGCACCTCGGTGCGCCCGCGCACGCCGCCGAAGGCCGTGCCCTTCCACGTCCGGCCGGTGACGAGCTGGAAGGGCCGCGTGGCGATCTCCTGCCCCGCACCCGCCACGCCGACGATCACCGAAACGCCCCAGCCGCGATGGCAGCATTCCAGCGCCTGGCGCATCAGCGTCGTATTGCCCACGCATTCGAAGCTGTAATCCGCCCCGCCCTTCGTGAGCTCGACGATGTGGCCGACGACGTCGCCCTTAAGTTCCTTCGGGTTGACGAAGTGCGTCATGCCGAACTTGCGCGCGATCGCCTCGCGCGCCGGGTTGATGTCGACGCCGACGATCATGTCGGCCCCCGCCATGCGGGCACCCTGGATGACGTTTAGACCGATGCCGCCCAGGCCGAACACGACGACGTTCGCACCCGGCTCCACCTTCGCCGTGTTGATCACGGCGCCGATGCCGGTCGTCACGCCGCAGCCGATGTAGCAGACCTTGTCGAACGGCGCGTCCTCGCGGATCTTGGCGAGCGCGATCTCCGGCAGGACCGTAAAATTGGCGAACGTGGAGCAGCCCATGTAGTGGAGCACGGGTGCCCCCTTGCACGAGAAGCGGCTTGACCCGTCGGGCATCACGCCCTTGCCCTGCGTGGCGCGGATCGAGGTGCAGAGGTTCGACTTGCGGCTGAGGCACGTCTTGCACTGCCGGCATTCGGGCGTATAGAGCGGAATGACATGGTCGCCCTTCTTGAGCGACGTGACGCCCTTGCCGACATCGACGACGATCCCCGCACCTTCGTGGCCGAGCACGACCGGGAACATGCCTTCCGGATCGGAACCGGACAGCGTGTACTCGTCGGTGTGGCAGATGCCCGTCGCCTTCACCTCGACCAGCACTTCGCCTTCCTTCGGCCCTTCGAGGTCGATGGTCTCGATCACCAGCGGCGACTTCGCCTTGTAGGCAACGGCGGCACGAACCTTCATCTTGACGTCTCCTCGGTATTCCTGATCGCGGCGGCCCATTCGGCCCGAAGCCATTTCGCGCACGCCACGTTCTGCTCGAAGATCGAATAGCCTGCACCCGCACCATAGTCCACAGCCGGAATGTGCTCGCACGAGATCTGGCCGAGCGGGCTTGCCGGATTGCGCACATGGAACGCGAAGAGATCGCGGATCACGCGCTTCCACGGCTCCAACCGGCTTTCCTCCCACTCGGCGTGGTACTGGCCCGGTTCCGGCCGGACGAACGGATACTGGATGCCGCGCCCCACGCTGCCGTCGGGATGGCGCGCGCGGATATTGATCGGGTTGGCGGGAATTGCGGCGCGCGCATGGGCGTGCGTCACGTAGCCCGCACCGATCCATCGGCTGCAGACATTGCCCGGCCTCGCCGGGTCGAGGATCACGCGGCCCGCCTCGACATCGGCGCGCATCGCCTGCACGTCCTGTTCGGCCGGATTGTCCATCTTGAAGATCACGTGGCTGTGGTCGAGCGTCATGTGGTAGGGCACGCCTCGCGCCGCCACGAGGCCGGCGACGCGCTCCACCCGGCCGAAATGCTCGGACCACATGTTCACGTGGACCTCGAAGCACGGGACGACCTCGTGCCGCATGCCGAACTCGTAGGCGCGCAGGTAGAACTCCGCGACCTCCGCGTCGGATAGAACGTGCCCGTCGGCATGTGCGGTCAGGACCTGGACGTTGTGCACGCGGCTGCCGAGCAGGCGGGCCTTCACGATGTTGCGCTCGTAGAGCGGTTCGTCGCGCCCGACGGTATAGAACCAGCCGCTGGCGAGGACCGGCAGGTCGTGCTTCTCGCTGGCCTTGTAGAGGTCGCGGAACTCCTCGTCGGGCGGCGAGCGGTCGATATAGTCGAAGACTCCGGCTTCCTTGACCATCCGGACCTTGGTCGCGATGTCCGGGATGTCGGTGTCGTGATGCGTCGCACCGCCGCCGGTGCAGCCGATCTTCAGGTCGCCGATCTTGCGCAAGGCATTCTCCCGTCGGCGGCAAGGTTCGCCCGGCGGGCGTCTCGCGTCAATCGCCGCGCTTGCCGTCGATTATCGATATCGATAATGTGGCGCCAAGACTCGGGGGAGGAAGCCATGCCGGCCGCACGCCGTCCGCGCGATCTGGTCTATTCGGCGCTGAAACGCCGCATCGTGCTGAACGAGATCGCTCCCGGCGACGCGCTCACCGAGCTCGGCCTGGCGCGCGAACTCGGCTGCAGCCAGGGCACCGTACGCGAAGCGCTGCTGCGCCTGCAGGAAGACGGGCTCGTCGTGCGCGACGGCCATCGCGGCACGACCGTCACCGAACTCGACCCCGATGCCGCCATCGAGATCCTGGAACTGCGCAAGCGGCTGGAGACGCGCGGCGCGCTGCGTGCCGTCGGCGCCTACGACGACCGGGCGCGCGCGGAGCTGGACGCGATCCGCAAGGCGATGGCGAAGGCCGCCCAGCGCGGCGACGAATACGGGCTGATCGAGCTCGACATGCGCTTCCACGCGACGATCTTCCGCCTTGCCAGCCCGTCGGTCCTCGAACAGATCCTGATCCGCTGCATGCTGCATTCGCACCGGCAGAAGCTGTGGGCGCCGGGCCATCGCCGCACGCTCGCGAAGACCGCCGACCGGCATGCGCCGCTGATGGCAGCACTCGAAGCGCGCGACGGGCCGCGGCTGGCGCGCGAGATCGAGCACCATCTCGACACGATCGTCGATGTCGAGCGTCCGGCTGCACGCCGCGGGCGGGCAGCATGACTAAGCCCCATGTCGATCCCGCGATGGAAGCGATCCTCGAAGCCGGCCGCGCGAACCCCGCACCGGCCTACGAGAAGATCCCGCTCGCCGAGGGCCGCGCGACGTTCGAGCGTTTCGCCGCCGGCTGGAACGCGGACGCACCCGTCCTCGCCGGCCGGCGCGACCTGACCGTGCCGACGCGTCGCGGCGACATGGCCGGGCACCTCTATCTGCCGAGCGGCAGGACCGACCTGCCGCTCGTCCTCTATGTCCATGGCGGCGGCTGGACGTTCGGCTCGATCCGCACGCACGACCGCGCGATGGCGCATCTGGCGCTGGAAGGCGACTTCGCCGTGCTCGGCATCGATTATCGCCTGGCACCCGAGCATCCCTACCCCGCCGCGATCGAGGACGTGGCCGACACGATCGCCGCGCTCGACAAGGGCCTGCTCGGCGACGAGGTCGATGTTTCGCGCCTCGGCATTTCGGGCGATTCCGCCGGGGCCGGCATTTCGCTGGGCGCGCTGCTCGACCCCGCGATCCGCGAACGCGTGTCGGCGGCGGCGCTTTTCTACGGCTGCTACGCGCCGGTGTTCGACACGCCGAGCCATGCGGCCTTCGGCGGCGGCGACTACATGCTCACGACCGCGCGCATGCGCTGGTACTGGCGCAACTGGCTCGGGACGCTGGCGGAAAACAGCGCCACCCCCGCCACGCCGGCGCGCGGCGACCTCGCCGGCCTGCCGCCGATCTATCTCAACGCCGCCGGTCTCGACCCGCTGCGCGACGAAACGCTCGATCTCGCCCGCCGGCTCGGCGAGGCCGGCAACGACTGCCGCGTCGACCTGTTCGCCGGCGTGTGCCACGGCTTCATGCAGATGGCATCCCGCCTTCCCGCCGCATTGCGCGCGCACCGTGCCGGTGCCGCGTTCCTCGCCTCGCACCTCCAATAAGAAAACCCAGGGAGAAACGACGATGAAGAGACGGACATTCGTAGCCCTCGGGGCTGCCGCACTTGCGGCACCCGCGATCCGCGGCGCAAGCGCCCAGGCACCCGCAACAGTGCGCTGGTGGTACCATTTCGACAACCCGCAGCATTCGCCCGCCGATCTCGTCGCAAAGTTCGAGCGCGAGAATCCCGGCATCAAGGTCCAGGCCGAGAGCATCCCGTGGGGCGGCGGCAACGACTATTACACGCGCCTTTACGCCGCGATCGTGGCCGGCAACGCGCCGGACTGCGGCATGGTCAAGCTCGCGAACATGTCGCGCCTGCTCGAGATGCGGGCACTCGAGCCGCTCGACGGATCGCTCGGGTCGTGGGCGGGTGCCGCCGACATCCCGGATTCGGTGTGGAACCTGCACAAGTCCGGCGACGGCAAGCGCTACTACTTGCCGCTCCAGTACGTCGTGCTCTACCTCTATTACCGCACCGACCTGTTCCAGCAGGCGGGCGTCCAGGCGCCCAAGACGTTCGACGAGTTCCTCGCGGCCGCCAAGGCGACCACGAAGGGCGACGTCGCCGGCTTCGGCATGCGCGGCGGCGGCGGCGGCCACGACCATTGGGGCACGTTCGTGCTCGGCGGCGGGGCCACGTTCGACAAGGGCGGCATGGTGAGCCCGAAGGCGCTCGCCGCGAACCGCTGGTTCGTGGCACTGGGGCGCGAGCACAAGGTGTTCCCGCCCTCGGCCCCCGGCGACGGGTTCCGCCAGATCGTCGACAACTTCAAGGCCGGCCGCACGGCAATGACGATCCACCATATCGGCTCGGCCAACGAGATGGTCCAGGCGCTGGGCGACAAGGTCTCGGCCGTGCCCGTGCCGCGCGGGCCCGACGGCAAGGGCTGGACGTCGTTCGGCGACGAGTCGAACGCGGTCTTCGCCGCGAGCCGCAACAAGGCGGCGGCGTTCAAGTGGATCTCGTTCCTGTCGACGGGTGCGAACAACGTCGAGTTCAACAAGTTCACCGGCCAGCTGACCGTGACGAAGTCGGGTGCCGCGAACTGGACGCTGCACCCCAAGCGCTTCGTCGAGGCGACGTTCGACTCCGTGCCGTTCGCCGCCGCCCTGCCGAACGTCACGGCGACGGCGGACTTCGTGCGCACGGTGTGGCCGACGAGCATGCAGCGCGCCCTTCTCGGCCAGATCGAACCGGACGAGATGATGCGCAACATCGAGAAGCACTATCACGGCTGATCGCGAAGGAACGCCCGGCGGTGCGAACCGCCGGGCGGACCCGCACGGGACAAGATGATCGTACGCCCCTCCACGCCCTATCTGTTCCTCGCGCCGGCCCTGCTCGCGACGGCCGCGATCGTGCTCTATCCGGTCGCGTCGACGCTGTGGATGAGCCTCAACGACTACGTCCTCTTCCGGCCGCACGACATCCGCTTCATCGGCTTCGGGAACTTCGCGCGGCTCGCCGCCGACGAGGTGTTCTGGATCTCGCTGTGGAACTCGGTCGTCTGGGTCGGCCTCGCGGTCGGGCTGCAGTTCGCGCTCGGCCTGGGTGCGGCCCTGCTGCTCAACGAAAGCTTCTACTGGCGCAGCCTCGCGCGCGCCGCGATCGTGATTCCGTGGGCGCTGCCCTCGGTGATCATCGGGCTCATGTTCACGTGGGTCTACGACTACAACCTCGGCGTCCTCAACGACCTGCTGCTGCGCCTGGGCTTCATCGACGGGCCGGTCGCGTGGCTCGCGCGCCCCGACAGCGCGCTGCTCGCCGTCGTCGCGGCACTCGTCTGGCAGGGTTTCCCGTTCTTCGCTGTCGTGATCCTCGCGGGTCTCCAGGCGATCCCGGCCGACCTGCACGAGGCGGCCGAGATCGACGGGGCCAGCCGCTGGCAGCGCTTCCGCCACGTCGTGTGGCCGGGTCTTGCCGGCGTGATCCTGACGGCGCTGCTGCTGCGCACGATCTGGGTCGCCAACTCGCTCGACGTCATCCTCGTGATGACCGGCGGCGGGCCCGGCTACGCCACGCACACGCTGCCGCTCTACGCGTTCCTGCGCGCCTATAGCGGCATGGAGTTCGGCTACGGCTCGTCGCTCGCGGTGGTGCTCACGCTTTTCCTGATGGCGGTCGCGGCGATCTACGTGCGGCGCACGATGCGCGAGGCGTTCCGATGATCGACCGCCGCTCGCGGGCCCGCCGCTTCGCCGAGATCGAGATCCCCGCCTTGCTGCTCGTGGCGCTCGCACTCGCCCCCTATGCGTGGATGGTGCTGACCTCGATCAAGCCGACGGTCGAGATCGCGAAGTTCCCGGTCGTCTACTGGCCCGACGCGCCCACGCTTTCGCACTATGCCGACCTGTTCGCGCGCACGACGTTCCCGCAGAACCTCGCCGACAGCCTCGTCGTCGCGGTGTCGGCCTGCGCGCTGGGGCTCGGCATCAGCGTGCCGGCGGCCTACGCCTTCTCGCGCTTCGGCTTCGCCGGGCGGCGCTTCCTGATGACGCAGTTCCTGACCATCAACATGTTCCCGATCGTGCTGATGATCATCCCGCTGTTCGTGGCGTTCCGCTCGCTCGGCCTGCTCGACACGGTGCTCGGCGTCGTGCTCGGGCACGCGACCTTCGCGATCCCGTTCGCGATCTGGATGCTGACGAGCTACCTCAACGGGATCCCGCGCGAGCTCGACGAGGCGGCGATGGTCGACGGGGCGAGCCGGCTCGCGACCATCCGCCTGATCCTGCTGCCGCTCGCGGCCCCCGGTATCGTTTCGACCGGCATCTACATCTTCGTCGCGTCGTGGAACGAGTATCTGTTCGCGATGATGCTGTCGGGCCAGAACGTGCGCACCGTGACGGTCGCCCTGCAGCTCTTCATCGGCGAATACACGATCCAGTGGGGCCTGCTGACGGCGGGCGGCACGCTCGTGGCACTCCCGGTCACGATCCTTTTCCTTTTCGTCCAACGGCACCTTGTTGGCGGTCTGACGGCAGGAGCCGTGAAAGCATGAGCACCAATCCCATCGGCATCATCTCGATGTTCTACGCGCGCCCCTTCGAGAAGGCACATTTCGGCACGTTCGCGCGCGCGCGCGATTCCGGCATGAAGTTCGTCGAGCTTCTGGTTCCCGAGCCGGGCGAACTCGACCCGGCCGAGACGAAGGCGGCGCTGAAGGATGCCGGGCTCGGCGTCGTGTTCGCCGCGCGCGTCAACCTGCAGCGCGACCTCGCCAGCCCCGACGAAGGCGCGCGCAAGGCCGGGCTCAACTATCTGCTCGGCTGCGTGGAAACGGCCAAGGCGTTCGGTGCGAAAATCGTCGGCGGGCCGCTCTATGGCGCCCCGCTGGTGTTCGCGGGTCGCCCGCCCGCCCCGGTCGATGCGGCCGCGCGCGAGCGGCGCATCGGCTGGGTCGTCGACGGGCTGGCGAAGGCCGCGACGCGCGCGGCCGACAACGGCATTGTCTTCGGTCTCGAACCGCTAAACCGCTTCGAGACGGACATCGCGAACACGACCGAGCATGCGCTCGCCCTCGTCGACGCGGTCGGCTCGCCGGCCCTGGGCGCCATGCTCGACACGTTCCACATGAACATGGAGGACCGCGACATCGCCGCCGCGATCCGCAAGGCCGGCAAGCGCATGGTCCATTTCCAGGCGAACGAGAACCACCGCGGCTTCGTCGGCGACGGGCATATCGACTGGCCGGCGGTCGCGCGCGCGATCGTCGCCGTCGGCTATGACGGCCCGATCACGCTGGAACCGTTCCGGCGCGACGACGTGGCGCCGGGCATCTGCGTGGCGCAGTGGCGTGCCCCGCACCGCAACGAGGACAGGGAACTGGCCGCGAGCCGCGCCTTCCTCGAAGCGGTGCTCGATTCCGCGCGGAGGGCGGCATGAAGATCGGCTGGATCGGCTGCGGCACGCATGCCGGCGAGATGCTGCTGCCGCAGTTGGCACGCCTCGGCGTGAAGATCGCGGCCCTGGCCGACGTCGATGCCGGGCGGCTGGCGACCATCGCCGGCCGGCACGGTGTGGCCGCCGGCGACTGCCACGCCGACGCGATGGCGCTGATCGCGCGCAAGGACATCGACGCGGTCGGCATGGCGATCGGCCCGAAGGCGCATCTGGAACTGGGCGTTGCGGCACTCGAACGCGGCCTGCCGGTGTTTATGGAAAAGCCGCCGGGTGCGAATGCCGCCGACGCGCGCAGGCTGGAAGCCGCGTCGCGCAAATCCGGCAAGCCGCTCGTCCTCGGCTTCATGAAGCGCTATTCGACGGCCAACCGCATCGCGCTCAACATCGTGCGCGGCGGCGAGTTCGGCGCGCCCGCGAGCTTCCTTGGCGAGTACATGACCGCCCCCACCTATTTCAAGGGCGACCCGGACTATACGGGCTTCTACCTGCACCATTGCGTGCACTACATGGATCTCGTCCCGCGCCTGATGGGCAAACCGGTCGAGCTCAACGCGCGCCGGCACGAACTTTCGCCCGGCCGGCTGCTGCTGCACGTGGATTTCCGCTTCGCCGGCGGCGGGCTTGCCACGCTGGTGATGGGTACGAACCAGTCGCGCGCCACGCCGATGGAATGGTGGCAGGTGATGGGCGACCACAAGCGCGTGGAAGTGCGCAACGTGCACGAGGTGCGCTACTACCGGGCGCCCAAATTCAAGGTCGACGATCTCGCCGCCACGTTGTCGGACGACGTCGACACGCTGGTGTGGGAACCGAACCTGACCGTGGCCGCGAACGAGGACCACAAGGGCTACCACGCGCTGCTCGGCGACTTCGTCGCGCGCGTGGAAGGCAGGCCCAGCACCGCGCCCGAGATCGGCGATGGCGTCGCCGCCATGGCCGTTCTCGACGCGATGATCGCCTCGGCCGATTCCGGCCGGGCGATCAAGCTGGACTGACGCCTACTTCGCGAGGATGTAGGCCGTCTTGACGGTCGTGTAGAACTCCTTGGCGTACGCACCCTGCTCGCGCGGGCCGTAGCTGGAACCCTTCCGGCCGCCGAACGGCACGTGATAGTCCACGCCCGCCGTCGGCAGGTTGACCATCACCATGCCCGCCTCGCTGTTGCGCTTGAAATGCGTGGCGTGCTTCAGGCTGGACGTGCAGATGCCCGCCGACAGGCCGAACTCGGTGTCGTTCGCCACCGCCAGCGCCTCGTCGTAATCCTTGACGCGGATGACGTTGGCGACCGGCCCGAACACTTCCTCGCGCGAGATGCGCATGGCGTTCGTCGTCTCGGCGAACAGGGCCGGCTGCAGGTAGAAGCCCGGCGTGGTGCGGTTGAGAAGTTCCCCGCCCCACACGAGCTTCGCGCCTTCCGACTGCGCGATCTTGATGTATTCGAGATCGGTGTCGAGCTGCGACTTGTCGACGACTGGGCCGATATGCGTGCCCGCCTTCAGCGCGTCGTCGATGACAAGGCCCTTCAGGCGCTCGACCGTCGCGGCGACGAACTTGTCGTGGATGCCGGCCTGCACGATCAGGCGCGAGGACGCCGTGCAGCGCTGGCCGGTCGAGAAATAGGCACCCTGCACCGCGCATTCGACCGCGGTGGCGAGATCGGCGTCGTCGAGCACGACGAGCGGGTTCTTGCCGCCCATCTCGAGCTGGACCTTCTTCATCGGGTTCGACGCGATGCAGGCGGCCGCGACCTTGCGGCCCGTGCCGACCGAACCGGTGAAGCTGATCGCCGCGACGTCCTTGTGCTCCAGCAGCGCCTGGCCGACGACCGAGCCGCGGCCCATGACGAGGTTGAGCACGCCTTTGGGCAGCCCGGCGCGGTTGAGGATGTCGACCAGCGCCCAGGCGCAGGCCGGCGTCAGGTCGGCCGGCTTCATCACCACGCAGTTGCCGTAGGCGAGTGCGGGGGCCGCCTTCCAGGCCGGGATCGCGATGGGGAAGTTCCACGGCGTGATCAGGCCGACCACGCCGATCGCCTCGCGCGTGATCTCCACGCCCACGCCGGGGCGGATCGACGGGATGGCCTCGCCGCCGAGGCGCACGCATTCGCCCGCGAAGAAGGCCAGGATCTGGCCCGCGCGCGTGGCTTCGCCGATACCTTCGGGCAGCGTCTTGCCTTCCTCGCGCGACAGGAGCTTGCCCAGCTCCTCGCGGCGGGCGAGCACCTCGTCCGACGCCTTCTTCAGGATCTCGTAGCGCTCCTGCCCCGTCGTGCGGCTCCAGGCGGGGAACGCGGCCTTCGCGGCGGCGACGGCGGCGTTGAGGTCGGCGACCGTGCCCTGCGCGTAGTCGTTCACGACATCGTTCGTGTTCGACGGATTGATGTCCTTGGAGGCGTTGCTACCCGCCGTCCACTCGCCGCCGATCAGGTTCTTGAGCATCTCGGTCATATGGAAGTCTCCGAAGTTACTGTTTGAGTAGGCCGCGCTTGGCCAGGTTGCGATAGAGGTGGCTGACGCCGAAATTCCAGGGCGGCGCCTTGTCCGACGTGGCGATGCGGTTGGTGAGCGCGCCCAGCTTCGCCGCCGAGATCGTCACGATGTCGCCGACCTTGTGCGTGAAGCCCTGCCCGGGTCCCTCGCGGTCCTGCACGGGTGCGAACATCGTGCCGAG
The DNA here is from genome assembly GCA_965279565.1 of Tagaea sp. Classification (GTDB taxonomy): domain Bacteria; phylum Pseudomonadota; class Alphaproteobacteria; order CACIAM-22H2; family CACIAM-22H2; genus Tagaea. The sequence continues at coordinate 3,740,056 of OZ257249.1, forward strand.
GAACAGCACGAGCCCGTCCGGATACTGGTGGGTGGCGCCGATCGCCTGCCCCGCGATGTCGGCCGGGTCGCGGCTGATCAGCTTCAGCGACGACATGCCTTCCATCCGGAAATTGTCCTCGCCGGCGACGACGAGCTCGACGTCGGCCTGGCGCACGTCGTCCAGCGTGAAGGCGGCGTCGAACAGGCGCACGAACGGGCCGATGGCGCAGCTCGCGTTGTTGTCCTTGGCCTTGCCGAGCAGCAGGGCCGAGCGGCCCTCGACGTCGCGCAGGTTGACGTCGTTGCCCAGCGTGGCGCCCACGATGCGCCCCGAGGACGCGATCACCAGCACGACTTCCGGCTCCGGATTGTTCCAGCGCGACACCGGATGGATGCCGGCGGTCGCCCCCGTGCCCACCGACGACATCGGCTGCGACTTCGTGAAGATCTCAGCGTCCGGGCCAATACCCACTTCCAGATACTGGCTCCACGCGTTCTTGGCGATCAGCCATTCCTTCAGCTTGGCGGCTTCCGCCGAACCGGGCTTCAGGCGCTGGAGATCGCCGCCGATCAGGTCGAGCACTTCCTTGCGCGCGGCAGCGGCCAGTTCCGGTGCGCCGCGCGTGCGTTCCTCGATCACGCGTTCGAGCATCGAGGCGACGAACGTCACGCCCGCGGCCTTGACGGCCTGCAGATCGATGGGGGCGATGAACCAGGGCTTCTTGGGATCGCGCTTCGCCTCGTCGCCGTTGGCGAGCAGGGCGTCGACCGTGCCGACCGTCTCGCCCTTCGCCTTGGCGAGGGCGGCGGCCGGATCGGCCTGCTCGCACAGGTCGCGCACGGTCGCGAAGCTTGCGGTCACGTCGATGACGTCCGTCCCGCGGATCGCCACGACGCTCGGGCCGTCGGCCTCTGGACGCCAGATGCGCCCGACGAGGGTCGCCTTGGCGGCATCGGCCGGCAATGCCTTGGAAAAATCGATCGGTCTCATCCCCAGCAGCCTTTTTTGTGGATCGTTGCAGGTCGGCGTCGAAGCTACATACGACACCGGCACGGTGCGGGCCACCTTCCCGTCCCTCTCTCCGATAACATGCTGGCGAATATATACGTATCGCGATTTTGCGGGGCAGCCGTGCTGGACCGGCGGCGGCGCAAGACCGGCATTTCAGTTAGCTGTCCGACTAAGTTTTCTTGACTTAGGTTTCGCGATGCGATTTAGTTAGCCATATGACTAACAAACACGAATTCCTGGACCGCGCATTCGGCGCGCTTTCCGACCCGACGCGGCGGGCCATCGTCATGCGTCTGGCCGGCGGGCCGGCCTCGGTCGGCGAACTGTCCGGACCCTTCGCGATGGCGATGCCGACCCTGCTGCAGCATGTCCGCGTCCTCGAGAAAAGCGGACTCATCCAGACCAGGAAGACAGGCCGCGTCCGGACATGCTCGCTTCAGGCGGATGTCCTGGCGGAAACCGAGGAATGGCTGGCGAAGCAGCGGGCCGTCTGGGAACAACGCCTCGACCGCATGGAATCCTATGTCGTCGCCCTGCACGCAACGAAGGTGAAAAATGCCAGGCACAAGCGGAAAAGCAGATAGCGACCGGACCGCATGGTCCCTCGATCGCGAAATCGTCCTGTCGCGCGTCATCGCGGCGCCGCGAAGTCTCGTGTTCAAGGTATGGACCGATCCGGAACACCTGCCGAAGTGGTTCGGTCCTGCCGGCTTCAAGGTCGAGACGCAGGAAATCGATATCCGTATCGGCGGCCGCTGGCGCTTCGTCTTCACCGCCCCCGACGGGACGCGATACGACAATCGAATGGTGTTCCTGAAGATCGAAGCCCCGCGGCTTCTGGAGATGGATCACGGCACCGACAAGGATGACGATCCGGGCAGGTTCCGGGTGACCGTCACCTTCGACGAGCAGAGCGACGGGAAAACGGTGCTTACGTTGCGCCAGCTTCATCCGACCAAGGCCCAGCGTGATGCCGGGATCGGCTTCGGCGCCGTCGAGTATGGCTACCAGACGCTCGACAAGCTTGCGGGCCATGTGGCTGCGATGAAGTGAATCCGGATGGGCTTATTTTCTTTACAATCCCCGGGTGCTGTGATAACTATCCGACATGTTTTACGTGCGTCTTGGCATCGTGAATATATCGTCGGGATTCACGTGCCGCAGAGGCACGGTGGGGCCGCAAGTTTTCGTCAACAAAATTGGATTTTCCGTCAACGTCAACAAGGGAATCCTGAAAAATCAAATAGATAGCTTGTTGACGGTCAACTGCCGTCAACAAGCCGTCAACCGGCGATCAAGCGCGTCAGGTGCCGGTCCGTACCGCAGAAATGTCGGCCGGACCGATCGCGCGCAGCACCGCGTTCTCGGGGAAGTGCAGCGTGACCTGCGTGCCCACACCGACCGTGCTCGATATCTCGAGGCGGCCTTCATGCGCCTCCATCAGCGAGCGCGAGATATAGAGTCCGAGCCCCGTCCCGCCATGGCCGCGGCTGTAGGCGTTCGAGACCTGGCGGAACGGCGTGGCGAGATCCTTCAGCGCCTCGGCCGGGATGCCGGGACCGGTATCCTCGATGACGATGCGCAGGCCCGGCGGCACCCAGTCGGCGCGTACCGTGATCCGGCCGTTGGCCGGCGTGAACTTGGCGGCGTTGCCGATCACGTTGAGCAGGATCTGCGCAAAGGCGCGTGCACCCGCGAGCAGGTCCGGGCAGTTCTCCATCGGCGCGATCTCGATCTGCGCGGCGTCCGGCACCGCACGGCGCACGAGCTGGCGCTGCTCGACGACGGCGATCTGGACGTTGCAGCGGTCCTTTTCGATCGTCAGGCTCTTGGCCTCGATGCGCGTCACGTCGAGCAGGTCGTTGATCAGCGACAGCAAGTGCTGGCCGCTCCGGTTGATGTCGCGCGCATACTCGACCGACCGCACGGCGTTCTGCGGGCCGAACATCTGGCGCTCGATCATCTCGCTGAAGCCGAGGATGGCGTTCAGCGGCGTGCGCAGCTCGTGGCTCATGTTCGCCAGGAACTCCGACTTCGCGCGACTGGCCTCCTGCGCGCGCTCCTTCTCGGCGACCAGCGCCTCGACGAGCATGTTGCGCTGGATCGCGACCGCCGCCGACGCGCTCATCCGCGCGACGATGCTGCGGTCGGACTCGGTCGGGAAATGCGGGACGCGGTGGTAGATCGCGAAGGTGCCGATGACCGTTCCCGTGCGCGAGAACAGCGGCGTCGACCAGCACGCTCGCAGGCCCGCCGCGAGCGCCACCGCGCGATAGTCGGCCCACAGCGGGTCGCGCGCGATGTCGCCGGAGACGACCGGGGCGGCACGGTAGGCCGCCGTGCCGCACGATCCGACCGCCGGGCCGATTTCCGCACCATCGATGGCGGCGCAGAATTCCGGCGGCAGGCTGGGTGCAGCGGCGTGGCGCAGATGGCGGCCGTCTTGCGAAACCAGCAGGATGGAGCACATCGCCCCGTCGATGAGCTGCTCGATCGCGCGGCAGAGGAGATGCAGGATTTCCCCGACCGGAAGGTCCTCGGTGATCCCGCGCAGCACGCGATACTCGACATCCCGCAGCAGATCGTTGCGCATCCGGTCGGTCACGTCGCGGATCAGGATCACCTGCGCGTGCTCGCCGTCGTAGTCGATGCGCCGCGTCAGCAGCTCGGCGATGCGGAAGCGGCCGCCGGCCGCCATGAAACCCACGCGCTCGGGTTCGCGCGTCTCGACGCGCGTCGCGCGGCGGAACGCGTCGTACGATTCCGGCGCCACCAGATCCTCGATCGGCCGCCCGAGCAGCTCGGCCGGCGTCCTGCCGAGGAACGCGCACATCGCCGAGTTCGTGTCGACGACCTTACCGTCGCGGCACACGCAAATACCTTCCAGCGACGCCTCGGTGAGCTGGCGGATGCGGCGCAGCTCGTGCTGCGTGCGCGATTCCAGATGCCGGTCGACCATCGCGCCGACCAGACCGCAGCCGAGGATCGCGACCGTCACGCTGGCGACGGCCATCGCAAGCGGTCCAGTCGCGATGATTCCGTCCGGCAGGGCGACCCTCGGATCGATCTCGATCGACACGGCGGTCATCGCGGTGAAATGCAGAAGGAAGATCGCCAGCGAAAGGATGGCGCCGCTTGTCATCCGGCTGGCCGGCGTGTCGACGGCGGAACGGGCGAACTGGGCCGCGGTCGACAGCACCACCGAGAACACGACGGCGAGCGCCACGTAGGAAGGATCGTAGACGAGCCGGCCCGGGACGCGAACGCCGGTCATGCCGATGAAATGCATCGCGACGATCGAAATGCCCGTCACGGCGCCGGCAGCCACCGCACCGCGCCAGGCACCGTCGGGGCGCAGATAGAGCGACAGGCCCGCGATGCACCCGGCGACCGCGATCAGGATCGACAGGACCGTCGTCGGCACGTCGTAGCCGATGAGAATGCCGGGCCGGTAGGCGAGCATCGCGACGAAATGCGTGGCCCAGGTTCCGCCGCCGAGCGCAAATCCGGCCGATACGAGCCAGAAGAGCGGGCGGCCTTCGGCGCGCTGCGCGCGCGAAAGCAGCGTCATGCTCGTGTGGCACGCGACCATGCAGACCAGGATCGCGAGCACCACGAGGCGGATATCGTGCGCTTCGGTTATGCAGGCATAGATCGTCGACATCGGCTGGACGGTCCCCATAAGAAGGCCGTATCGACGTCAAATGTAGGACATCCGCCGCATCCGCACCAGCGACGGTGCGGATGCCCGATCGCGCCCGTATTAGGGGCGCAATGGCGCCTTCCAGCCCTTCAGCACCGCGAAATTGGCCGTGTACTCGGCCGAAGCGAATGTGCCGCCCTGGTAGAAATCGCCGATCTGCTCCGCGGGAATGGCCGCCTGCCCGGCCTGCGCCGCCGCGAGCTTGGCCTCCGAATCGTACTTCGGCCGGTAGCCCAGCGCCTTCGCGCGCGAATTGTCCCACCATGCGCGCGTGTTCGCCGACGCCCCGTAGAGCACCTCGAAGACGATGTCCGGATGATCGAGGCCGATGCGGATCAGCTGAACGAGATCCTCCGGGTGCAGCATGATGGCCATGCGGCGCAGGTCGAGCGGCGTATCGTTGACGTTGCCGATCCGCAGGCACGTCACGCCCATGCCGTGCTTCATCGCGTACATGGCGCCCAGCGCCTCGCCGAACGCCTTCGACACGCCGTAGCGGCTGTCGGGAAGGACGGTGACGTCGTGCGGGATGGTCGTCGTGCGCGGATAGAAGCCGACCGCATGGTTCGACGAGGCGAAGATCACGCGCTTCACGCCGGCCACGCGCGCCGTCTCGAAAAGATTGTAGCAGCCGACGATGTTGGCGTTGAGGATCGACTCCCACGGCCCTTCGACCGAATAGCCGCCCAGATGCACGATCCCGTCGATGCCGGCGACGGCCGCCGCGGTCTCGGCGAAGTTCGAGATGTCGGCCTTCACGAACTTCAGCCCGTGCAGGTCGGCCGGCATCTTGATGTCGGACAGCACGAGGCCGGGATAGGCCGCCTTGAGCATCGGGGTGATGCGACGGCCGACATCGCCGGCCGCACCGGTAAGCAGGATCTTCTTCATCGGAGTCTCTCTTCTCTGGGACCGAATGTTCCGGCCTGTTTATGCGGCTTCGCCGGCCTTTGCGGAACCCGAAAATTTGCGATAGCGCGCGGCCGCACGGGTCAGATGCGTGCGCATCGCCGCACGCGCCGCATCCGGCCGGCGCGCCACGATCGTCTCGACGATCCGGGCATGTTCGTCCCGGATCTGCGCGAGGTATTCGGTCTGGCGCGTCACCGTCATGTTCCAGACCCGCTTGTCCTGACGGGGGATGACGAAGGTCCCGAGAAAGCGCAGGAACTCCGCGAACTGCGGATTTCCGGTCGCCGTCGAGATCGCGACATGGAACGCGAAGTCCTGCTCGGCACCGGATTCGCCGCGTGCGAGCGCACGCTCGAACTCGGCATGCGCCGAACAGACCGCACGGATGCCCGCGGCACTCGCGCGCTCGCATGCCAGTCCCGCGGCCTCGGTTTCGAGCGCCAGACGCAGTTCGAGCACGTCGATCGCGGAATCGAGGGTGCGCAGCACTTCCGGATCGAGCTTGAACGTCCTGCGCTGCGGCACGGCGCTGACGAATGCGCCCGATCCCTGGCGCGTGGTCACCATTCCCTGCGCCCTCAGCGCGGCAACGGCCTCGCGCACGACGGTCCGGCTCACCTTCATTGCTGCGACCATTTCCTGCTCGGTCGGCAGGCGCTGGCCGGCGGTGAGGCGACCGCTCGTGATTTCCTCGGTAAGGCGGAGCACGACGGCTTCCGTGAGATTCCGCGTCGGTCGGACCGGCGCCAGTATCTCCCCCCCCCGCTGCGATCGTGATTCCGATCTAGACTTTTGTTGTCGGGTCATCGTACAAGTTCGTACCACGCAGACAGGCCGGCACGCAATCGCGTCGCAGGCTGCCGGCGCAAGATCGCGGTCCGCAAAGGATCGTTCGGCAGGATGACCCCTGCACCTGCTTTAGGGAGGAGACAAGAGAATGAAGCGTCGCGAATTTATGGCACTCACGGCAGCGGCGGCAGCCGCCACGACGGCAGGCACCCTGCCGGCAATGGCGCAGGCCAAGATGGTTCTCAAGGCCACCGACGTCCATCCGCTCGGCTATCCGACCGTCGAAGCCGTCGTGCGCATGGGCAAGAAGCTCGAAGCGGCGACCAACGGCCGACTGTCGATCCAGATGTATCCGTCGATGCAGCTCGGCGGCGAGAAGGAAATGATCGAGCAGGCGCAGCTCGGTGCCCTGCAGATCGCCCGCATCTCGGTCGGCCCGATGGGTCCGCTGGTTCCCGATATGAACGTCTTCAACCTTCCCTTCATGTTCCGCGACAACGCGCACATGGAGAAGGTGATCGACGGTCCGATCGGCACCGAGATCATGAAGAAGCTGACGGACCATCCGACGGCCAACCTGATCGGCCTGTGCTGGATGAACGCCGGCACGCGCAACGTCTACAACGCCAAGAAGCCGATCTCGACCCTTTCGGACCTGAAGGGCCTGAAGATCCGCATGATGGGCAACCCGCTGTTCGTCGACACGATGAACGCGCTCGGCGGCAACGGCGTGGCGATGGGCTTCGACCAGCTCATCAACGCGTTGCAGACCGGCGTCGTCGACGGTGCGGAAAACAACGAGCCGAGCTACGACAGCGGCCAGCACTACCGCTACGCCAAGTACTACTCGAAGACGGGGCACCTGATGATCCCCGAGATCCTCGTCTTCTCGAAGAAGACCTGGAACGAGCTGCAGCCGGCCGACCGCGATCTGATCGCACGGATGGCGAAGGAAGCGCAGCAGGAGCAGCGCAAGCTCTGGTACGAGGGCGAGGCCGAAGCCCTGAAGAAGATGCTCGCCGCCGGCGCTGTCGTGAACGAGGTGGGGAACAAGAAGGAGTTCCAGGAAGCCGTCAAGCCGGTCTGGGACAAGTATGCGGGCGCGCTGAAGCCGCTCATCGACCGCATCCAGGCCGTCAACTAAGGGGCGTTTTCGGGTATAAAGCGGGCCGGTCGCTCCGTCGGAGCGGCCGGTCCGCCGCCCTCCAAGTACCGGGACTAGTTCCGACCATGATATCAGCCTATTTCCGCGCGATGGATGCCCTTCACCGGGCCTGCGTGGTCCTCGCCGGCGTGGCGCTCGTCGTCATCACGCTCATCATCCCTTGGGGTGTCTTCACGCGATTCGTGCTCAACAGCGCCTCGTCGTGGCCGGAGCCGCTCGCCATCCTTATGATGATCTGGCTGTCGTTCCTTTCGGCGCTGGTCTGCTATCGCGAACACCTGCATATCGGCGTCGGCATGCTGCCGAACGCGCTGACGGGCCGGGCCCGGATGCTGCTCGGAATGGTCGTCGAAGCGGGGATGCTCGTCGCCAACCTCTTCCTGCTTTGGTACGGCATCAAGCTCGTCCAGGTGACCTGGTTCCAGAGCATCGCCGAATTTCCGATCGTGTCGGTCGGCGTCTCGTACCTGCCGGTCCCGATCGGCGGGGCCGTCACGTCGCTTTTCATCGTCGAGCGGTTCCTGAAGGGCGACTACTTCCCGCCCCCGCACGTATTCGACCCCAGCGAAACCATCTCGAGCGAATGACTGCCGAAGGATAGCGCCGCACATGGATACCCTCGTTCTCCTCGGCTCGTTCACCGTCTTCTGTCTGCTGTCGATCCCGGTCGCCTATTCGCTCGGCCTGTCGGCGATCTGTGCCGCGCTTTGGATGGGCATTCCGCTGGAGGCCATCGCGCTGAAGACGTCCGACGGGATGGACGACTTCCCGCTTCTCGCGATCCCGTTCTTCATTCTCGCCGGCGCCATCATGGCCGAAGGCGGCATGGCCGAGCGGATCATCAATCTCGCCAAGATTTTCGTCGGATTCATCCGGGGCGGCCTGGCGCTCGTCAACATCCTCGCCTCGACGATGTTCGGCTGCATCTCGGGATCGTCGGTCGCGGACACGGCCTCGATCGGCTCGGTGATGATCCCGCAGATGATCAAGAGCGGCTATCCACGCCTCTTCGCGGTCAACGTGACGATCTCCGGCGCGCTGCAGCCGCTGCTCATCCCGCCGTCGCACAACATGGTGATCTATTCGCTCGCCGCCGGCGGCTCCGTTTCGGTCGCGCACCTGTTCATCGGCGGCATCCTGCCGGGCGTGCTGCTCGGCGCATCGCTGATGATCCTGTGCCTCATCATCGCGCATCGGAACAAGTACCCGAAGGGCGAGGTCATTTCGCTGCGGCAGGCCGGCCGGATCGCCTACGAAGCCATCTGGGGGCTCGTGACGGTCTTCATCATCATGGGCGGCATTCTCTCGGGTGTCTTCACGCCGACGGAAAGCGCTGCGGTCGCCTGCATCTGGGCCTTCCTCGTCACCGTCTTCGTCTACCGCGACTACAAGCTGCGCGAGCTTCCGCACCTGATCGGCCGCGTCGTGCGGACGGTCGGCATGGTCATGGTCATGATCGGCTTCTCCGTCGCGTTCGCCTACATGATGACGCTGATGCGGATCCCGTCGGTCATCGCCGACTTCTTCATCTCGATATCCAGCGACCGCTACACGTTCCTGTTCTACGTGAACGTCCTGCTGCTGGTCCTCGGGACGTTCATGGATCTGGCGCCGATGCTGCTGATCTGCACGCCGATCTTCCTGCCGATCATCGCCAAGTTCGGCATCGATCCGGTGCATTTCGGGATCATCATGATCTTCAATCTCGGCATCGGTCTGATCACGCCGCCGGTCGGTCCGACGCTTGCGGTTGGATGCGCGATCGGCAAGGTCTCGATGGAGCAGGTCTCCCGGTCGATCATGGTGTTCTACATCCCGATGCTGATCGTCCTCGGCCTCGTCACCTATATTCCGGCGATCACGCTCTGGCTGCCGAGCGTCCTGCTGAAATAGCCGACGCGAAGTTCGGGCTTTTCAGAACCCATGTCGTCCACTAAAATGGACAAATGGATACTATAGAGGACGATACCGGCACCCTGCTCGCGGATCGCATCCGGATCGAGCGTGCGGCACGCGGCTGGTCGCTAGCCGATCTCGCCGACCGGTCCGGCGTCGCCAAGGCGACGATCAGCAAGATCGAACGCAACGAGACGAGCCCGACGGCGGCGATCCTCGTCAGGATCGCGGGGGCTTTCGACCTCACGCTTGCCGGCCTGCTCGTGCGGGCCGAAGGCGAGCACGGCCGCCTCGTGCGCGCCGCCGACCAGCCGGTCTGGCGCGATCCCGAATCCGGCTATGTGCGCCGGCAGGTGTTCGGCCGTGCCGGCCATCCGGTCGAACTGGTCTCGGTCGAGTTGCCGGCCGGAGCGCGCGTCAACCTCCCGGCATCTTCCTATGCCCGGATCCGTCAGGTCGTCTGGGTCCGGAAGGGAAGCCTGACGATCCTGGAGGGTGCGCAGCGGCATGCACTTGGAGCGGGCGATTGTCTCGGCTTCGGCCCGCCCTGCGACGTCACGTTCGCCAACGAGACAACCCATGCCTGCACCTATGTCGTGGCGCTTTCGCGGAGCTGATCTCATGCCAGACTTCCGGATCGAAGAGCTCCGCCCCGCACCCGAAATCTCCGGGCAGCTTGCCGAGATCCTCGTCGAAGTAGTTGCCGGCGGCGGCTCCGTCAGTTTCATGCACCCGCTTGCGATCGGCGACGCGCGCGCCTTCTGGGACAGCTCGCTGGCGGCCGCCGCGCGCGGCGAACGGATCGTCCTGGGCGCATGGGACGACGACCGGCTGGTCGGCACGGTGACGCTTTTGCTCGACCTGCCGCCCAACCAGCCGCACCGGGCGGAAATCGCGAAAATGATGACCCGCCCGGCAGCCCGCGGGCGGGGAATCGCGAGCGCGCTGCTGCGAAAGGCCGAAGAACTGGCGTCCGCACGCGCTCGGACGCTGCTGATGCTGGACACCGCGTCGGACGAGGGTGCCACACCTCTATACGAGCGGCTCGGCTACACGTTTGCCGGCGAAATTCCCGACTTCGCGCTGAAGCCGCATGGCGGCCTGACCGGCACGAAATTCTACTGGAAGCGCTTACCCGCCGCCCTGACATCTGCCGTCTTGCCCGCCGGCAAAAGAAAGCCATACCATCCGGAGCGTAAACCGATGTAACGTTACACCAATGGCACGGTCGCTCAGACGACTGGCCGAAGGGCGGGCAATCCGTCCGAAAACAGGGAGGATGCATGGCGTCGGTCTCGTTCCGCGACGTTCGGAAGAATTTTGGCAGCACGCCCGTCTTGCACGGCGTCAGTGTCGATATCGAAGACGGTCAGTTCGTCGTGCTCGTCGGTCCCTCCGGTTGCGGGAAATCGACGCTGCTGCGCATGCTTGCGGGCCTCGAGAACATCTCCGGCGGCGAGATCGCGATCAGCGACCGCGTCGTGAACACGGTGCCGCCGAAGGACCGCGACATCGCGATGGTGTTCCAGAACTACGCCCTCTATCCGCACATGACCGTGTTCCAGAACATGGCATTCTCGCTGAAGCTTGCGGGTGCGCCGAAGGAAGTCATGGAGCAGGAAGTCCAGAAGGCGTCGAAGATCTTAGGACTCGACCAGCTCCTGCACCGCTATCCCCGCCAGCTTTCCGGCGGCCAGCGCCAGCGCGTGGCCATGGGCCGCGCGATCGTGCGCAACCCGCAGGTGTTCCTGTTCGACGAACCTCTGTCGAACCTCGACGCCAAGCTGCGCGTGCAGATGCGCGCCGAAATCAAGGATCTCCACCAGCGCCTGAACGTCACGACCGTCTACGTGACCCACGACCAGATCGAAGCCATGACAATGGCCGACAAGATCGTCGTGATGAACCATGGTCGGATCGAGCAGGCCGGATCGCCGCTGGAACTCTACGACCGGCCGGCGAACATCTTCGTCGCCGGATTCATCGGATCGCCCGCAATGAACATGCTTGCCGGCCGGGTTTCCGGAAGCGCGTTCGTCGACGCGAGCGGTGCCAACTGGCCCCTCCCCCCCGGCCACAAGGTCAAGGACGGTTCGGAAATCATCTACGGCATCCGGCCGGAACATCTGCGCCTCGATCCGAACGGCATCGCGGCGCGCGTCCATGTCGTCGAGCCGACAGGCTCGGAGACACAGGTCCTCATGCGGGTCGGCGAAGCGACCATCATGGGCGCCTTCCGCGAGCGCGTGACTGCGCGGCGCGGCGAAGCGTTGCCGATTTCGCCCGATCCGGCGCTCGTCCACCTGTTCGACAAATCGACCGGGCAAAGAGTCTGAACCGCCAGAAAAACAACGATAACAACTAGGGAGAAGAGAGATGGCTTACGTGATTACCCGTCGCAGCATCCTCGCAGCGGGCGCCGGTGCGGCCGCACTTTCCGTCGGCGCAAGAGAGGCGTTCGCCCAGGCGACCCGCGTCCAGGGCGCGGCCGTCGCCGCTCCTAACCTGCCGATCGAGCGCGGCGCCACGCTGCGCCTGCTGCGCCCCGTGCGCTTCGTGCAGCCGGACGAAGACGTGTTCCGCGCCAATGCCGCCAAGTTCACGGCGAAGACCGGCGTCGAAGTGCGTGTCGACTTCGTCGGCTGGGAAGACATCACCCAGCAGACGGCCGTCACCGCCAACACCGGTGCCGGTCCCGACATCATCATCGGCTTCTCCGATGGCCCGCACATCTTCGCCGACAAGCTGATCGAACTCACCGACGTGGCCGAGTATCTCGGCAAGCGCTACGGCGGCTGGCTCGTGATGGCCGAGAAGTACGGCAAGCGCCACAACTCGAACAACTGGATCGGCCTGCCCTTCGGCGCCTCGGGCGGCCCGGTCGTGTACCGCAAGTCGGCCGTAAACGCGGCCGGCTTCAATTCGATCCCGAACGACCATGCCGGCTTCCTCGACCTCTGCAAGAAGCTGAAGGCGGCTGGCAAGCCGTCGGGCTTCGCGCTCGGCAACGCGGTCGGCGACGGCAACTCGTTCTGCAACTGGCTGATCTGGTCGCATGGCGGCTATCTGGTCGACGAGGCCGGCAAGGTCGCGATCAACAGCAAGGAGACGATCGACGCGCTCAACTACCTGAAGGAGCTCCATGCGACCTTCATTCCGGGCACGACGGCGTGGAACGACATCTCCAACAACCGCGCCTATGCGGCCCAGGAGCTCTGGCTGACGTCGAACGGCGTGTCGCTCTACTTCGCACTGAAGAACGATCCGGCCACGGCCCCGATCGCGGCGGATACCGAGCATCAGCTGATGCCACACGGCCGCCTGAACCTTCCGGCGATGACGGGCCTGACGATGAACGCGATGACGTTCAAGCACAGCAAGTTCCCCAATGCCGCGAAGGCGTTCCTTCAGTTCATGCTCGAGCACGAGCAGCATGAGCCGTGGCTCAACGCCAATCTCGGCTATTGGGCCCACCCGCTCGCGGCCTACGACGCCGCGGCCGTGTGGGGTGGCGATCCGCGTGTGTCGCTCTTCAAGAACACGATGCGTTCGCCGTTCTGGAACGGATACAAGGGTCCGATCTCGGAAGCGTCCGGACAGGCCAACGCGGAGTACGTGACGGTGCAGATGTGTGCGGCCGTGGCCTCCGGCCAATCGACGCCGCAGGAAGCAGCCCGCGAAGCCGAACGTCGCGCACGCCGCATCTTCCGGAACTGAGTATCGTGCGGCCGCGTCGGTCCCCGTCGGGGAATGGCGCGGCCGCATCATTCTGGAGTCAATGAATGGACACGATTGCCGCACATACCTGGGTGCGACCGAAGCGGGAGCTTGGCTGGATCGCCCGGCTTTTCGACTGGAAGCCGTTCCTGATCGTCATCTGCCTGCTGCCGGCAGTCGGTCTGCTGATGGTCTTCCTCACATATCCGCTCGGCCTCGGCATTTTCCTCGCATTCACCGACACGACGATCGGGCGCCGCGGCGTATGGGTCGGTCTCGAGAATTTCCAGTACCTGCTCGAGGACAAGCTATGGTGGAACGCGGTGTTCTACAGCGTGTTCTATACGGGCATCGCCACGGTGGCCAAGTTCGGGCTCGGCCTCTGGCTCGCGCTGCTGCTGAACAACCACCTGCCCTTCAAGAGCATTCTTCGTGCGATCATCCTGCTGCCCTGGATCGTGCCGACAGTGCTGTCGGCCATTGCCTTCTGGTGGATCTACGACCCGCAGTTCAGCATCATCTCGTACCTCCTCACCGACGTGCTCGGCTGGCGAACGACGAATATCGACTTCATCAACACGCCGTGGTCGGCGCGATGGTCCCTGATCGCAGCCAATGTCTGGCGCGGCATCCCGTTCGTCGCGATTTCGCTACTTGCCGGCCTGCAGACGATCTCTCCGTCGCTCTACGAAGCCGGGATGCTCGACGGCACGACGCCGTGGCAGCGCTTCTGCTACATCACGTTCCCGATGCTGCTGCCGATCCTGGCGATCGTCATGACGTTCAGCATCATCTTCACATTCACCGACTTCCAGCTAGTCTACGCGATCACGCGCGGCGGCCCGATCAACTCGACGCACCTGCTGGCCACGCTGGCGTTCCAGCGCGGAATTCCGGGCGGACAGCTGGGTGAAGGTGCCGCAATCGCCGTGTCGATGATCCCGTTCCTCGTCTTCGCCACGCTGTTCAGCTATTTCGCACTTGCCCGCCGCAAGTGGCAGCAGGGAGAAGGCGATGACTGACATGCGCTTGGCCACCGTACCCGGCGGCGACGAGGAACTTCCCAAGACGCCCGAGAAGGCGACGGCAGCCGCCGAGATGATGGCGTGGGACAGCAAGTCGCGCCGGATGGTGACGCTCTACTTGCCGCTCGCGTGCTTCGTCCTGATCCTGCTGTTCCCGTTCTATTGGATGGCGATCACCGCATTCAAGCCGAACGCCGAGCTCTACGATTACAAGACCTACAACCCGTTCTGGATCGGGTCGCCCACGCTCGACCACATCAAGCATCTGCTGTTCGGGACCGCCTATCCGAAATGGCTGATGACGACGATGACGGTTTCGGTGTGCTCGACGTTCCTGTCGCTGTTTTCCAGCACGCTGGCCGCCTACGCGATCCAGCGCCTGCGTTTCACCGGCAGCCAGTATGTGGGTCTCGCGATCTATCTCGCCTACCTCGTTCCACCGTCGATCCTGTTCATCCCGCTGGCGACAATGGTCTACTGGCTGGGGCTGTTCGACAGTCCGCTGGCGCTGATCCTCGTCTATCCGACTTTCCTGATCCCGTTCTGCACATGGCTGCTGATCGGCTACTTCAAATCGATCCCGTACGAGCTGGAGGAGTGCGCGCTGATCGACGGCGCCACGCGCCTGCAGATCCTGCGCGAAATCACGCTGCCGCTGGCGGTTCCGGGCCTCATCAGTGCCGGCATCTTCAGCTTCACGCTGTCGTGGAACGAGTTCATCTACGCGCTCGCCTTCATCCAGTCGAGCGAGAACAAGACGGTCCCGGTCGCGATCCTGACCGAGCTCGTCACGGGCGACGTCTACCAGTGGGGCGCCCTCATGGCGGGCTCGCTGCTCGGCTCGCTGCCCGTGGCGCTGTTCTACTCGCTGTTCGTCGACTACTACGTGTCGTCGCTGACGGGTGCGGTGAAGGAGTGATCCTTCCCGCCCGTCAGTGGCTCTCGCGGGCCACGCGGGCACCCGACTGGCCGACCAGGAAATCCAGGTCGGCGCCCTTGTCGGCCTGCAGCACGTGGTCGACATAGAGCCGGTAGTAGCCGCGCTCCGACGGCCGCTCCGGCGCCTTCCACTCCGTCTTCCGGCGCGCCAGTTCGGCGTCGCTCACGTCCAGATGCAGGCGGCGGGCCGGCACGTCGAGCTCGATCATGTCGCCGTTCCGGACCAGCGCGATCGGACCGCCGGCCGCGGCTTCCGGGGCGGTGTGCAGGATCGTCGTGCCGTAGGCGGTTCCGGACATGCGCGCGTCCGAGATGCGGATCATGTCGCGCACACCCTTCTTGAGGATCTTCGTCGGCAACGCGAAGTTCCCGACCTCGGGGAAGCCCGGATAGCCCTTCGGCCCGCATCCCTTCAGGACCATGATGCAGTTCTCGTCGACGTCGAGGTTCGGATCGTCGATGCGTGCGTCGTAATCCTCGATCGACTCGAAGACCACGGCGCGGCCGCGATGCTTCATCAGGTTCGGGCTCGCGGCCGACGGCTTCAGGACCGCGCCGTTCGGCGCCAGGTTCCCGCGCAGCACGGCGATGCCACCCTGCGGCTTGAACGGCTCGGCGAACGGGAAGATCACGTCCCGGCTGTGGTTCTTCGCATCCTTGTTGTTCTCGCCGATCGACTTGCCGGTCACGGTAAGTGCATCGAGATGCAGCTTGTGCCTGATCTCGGAGATCACCGCCGGGATTCCGCCCGCGTAATAGAATTCCTCCATCAGGTACTTGCCCGACGGCATCAGGTTGACGAGGCAGGGCATGTCGCGCCCGAGGCGATCCCAGTCGTCGAGCGTCAGGTCGACGCCGACGCGGCCAGCCATAGCGAGGAGGTGGACGACCGCGTTGGTCGATCCGCCGATGGCGCCGTTGACCATGATCGCGTTCTCGAACGCCTTCTTGGTCAGGACCTTGGAGATGCGCAGGTCTTCCTTCACCATCTCGACGATGCGCCGGCCGGCCATGTGCGCGAGCGCATAGCGGCGCGCATCGACGCCGGGGATCGCGGCGTTCGTGGGGAGCGCTATGCCCAGGGCTTCCACCATCGACGCCATCGTCGAGGCCGTCCCCATCGTCATGCAGTGGCCCGACGAGCGCGACATCGCTGCTTCAGCCTGCGCGAGATCGTCCATCGTCATCTCGCCGGTCTTCAGCCGTTCGGTGAAGATCCAGCTATGCGTGCCGGAGCCGACCAGTTCGCCGCGGAAGCGCCCGTTGAGCATCGGCCCACCCGACACGACGAGCGACGGCAGGTCGCAGCTCGCCGCCCCCATGACGAGAGCAGGCGTGGTCTTGTCGCAGCCGGTCAGCAGCACGACGCCGTCCATCGGCTGGCCTCGGATTGACTCCTCGACATCCATCGAGGCGAGATTCCGATAGAGCATCGCCGTCGGGCGCAGCAGGACCTCGGACAGGCTCGTGACGGGGAATTCGAGCGGGAAGCCGCCCATCTCGTAGACGCCACGCTTCACGTACTCGGCGATCTGGCGGAAATGGCCGTTGCAGGGCGTGAACTCGGACCAGGTGTTGCAGATGCCGATGACCGGGCGACCGTCGAAGAGATGGTCCACGCGACCCTGGTTCTTCATCCAGCTCCGGCGGCCGAACCCGTCCCGATCCTGGCGCTTGAACCACGCGTTGGAGCGCAGACGGTAATTGCGCGTGTCGTGTCCCCGCTCGGATTCGTCGGCCAATGTCGTTCTCCCTGGAATGCCGCCTGAAGGCGATCGTTCGGATTGTCCACCGATAGGACGCCACTATATCGATACACCCGGCGGAATTCGAGCATCAGGCGCGACCCGCCGGCATTTTCCGGATGCGGTCGCGCAGCAGCCGCTGGAATCCTTCGGCGGCAGGGGTGAGCGACCGGCCGGCCGCACGGATGATCGAGATGTCGCGTCCGATTTTCGGATCGAGCAGCGGGCGCGGCACGACCGCGCGCTCGCGCGCGAACGTCGCCGCGATCGCAGGCAACACGGCGATCCCCAGCCCCGCTTCCACCAGTGCGATCGCCGTCGTGACCTGGGCGACCTCGAAGGCAGGCCGCGCCGGCCGGCCGAGCGTGCCGAACCCCATCTCGACGAGCGCACGCAGACCGCTTTCGCGCGTCAGCGTGATCAGGGGTTCGCCGGCGATGTCCTGCCAGCGCAGGCTCCGGCGGCGTGCGGCAGCCGAACCGCGGCGCGCGAACAGCATCAGCGTATCGCCCGTCAGGCGCTCCCGTTCGATCCCCGGCTCGCCCTCGGCGAACGTGCCGATCCCGAGATCGGCTTCGCCTGACCGCACCTTGTCGACGATCTGGTCGGTGCGCGCGTCGACGATCGACACGCGGATTCCGGGATGCGCGCGGACATGCGCCGCGACGGCCTGGGGCAGCAGGACGGTGGCAAGCAGCGGCGGGCACGCGACGACGACATGTCCCCGGACCCGCTCGGCGATGTCGTGGAGGCTGCGCAGGGCCGCATCGAGATCGCCGACCATCTTGGCGGCGTTCGGCAGGAACTCGCGCCCGGCCGCCGAGATCTCGACCCGGCGCGTCGTCCGGTCGAACAGCTTGAGCCCGACCTCGCGCTCGAGATCGCGGATCATCGCCGACAGAGAAGGCTGGCTCACGCGCATCTGCTCGGCCGCGCGCCGGAAGTTCGAATGCTCGGCGACAGCCAGGAACGCGCGCAGATGCTTCAGGGTCACATTCATCAGGAATAACTATCAATCAATCCGAAAATTCCGTCTAGTCCAGATCCGTCGGAGACACGCAGTATAGTGTTCTCAGGAGGTACGCGTGCTCGTCCGCCTTTCGCCCCAGATGGCATCTTCGACGCACGGAATCGGCGCATCGCGCCGGCGCGTGGAGGACGACCGCCTGCTGCGCGGCGAGGGTCGGTACGTCTCCGACCTGCACCCCGAAGGCTGCCTGCATCTCGAATTCATCCGCGCGGCCGCGGCCCCTGCCCGCATCGCCGATCTGGATGCCGCTCCGGCACGAGCCATGCCCGGCGTGCATCTCGTGCTGACAGGCGCAGACACACGCGGACTCGGGCGCGCGGCCGTCAATCCGCTTGTCCCGGACCTGAAGCTTTCGGATTGGCCAATTCTGGCCGACGGTCGGATTGGTGCCGTCGGCCAGCCGATCATCGCCGTGGTTGCGGACGACAGCCAGACGGCCCGGGATGCGGCGGAAGCCGTTCGGGTCGAATTGGAGATGCGGGAGCCTGCGGCCACGTTGCCGGCATTCGCGCAGAACTGGCGCGCCGGGGACGCCGATGGCGCCTTTGCGCGCGCCCACTGCTTTGTCGATGTCGAAGTCCGGCATGCTCGCCTTGCACCGATGGCGCTCGAACCGCGAGCCACACTGGCCACCTACGACGCCGAAGCCGACCTGCTCACAATCTGGCTTTCCACGCAGACCCCCCATCGCGCGCGCGCCGACCTGGCGGCGATTCTCGGCCGAAGCGAGGCAGGCATCCGCGTCGTGGCGCCGGACGTCGGCGGTGCCTTCGGCGGCAAGGCTTCGCTCTATCCTGAAGATGCCGCCGTCGCCTTGGCGGCACTCCGTCTTTGCCGGCCCGTCACTTGGACGGCGACACGTTCGGACGAGTTTCTCGCAGCCACGCAGGGCCGCGGCTCGACGCTTCGCGGCGAGTTGGCCGTCGCCGCCGACGGGCGGATGCTTGCATTGCGCGCGCACATCAGGTCTCCGCTCGGTCACTGGATGCCCTATTCGGCCGTCGTGCCGGCGCGCAACGCCGCGCGCATCCTGCCCGGCCCCTATCGCGTGGAGGCGGTCGACCTATCGGCGGAAGGATGCAGCGATCCGCATGCGCCGGTCGGCATCTATCGCGGTGCGGGTCGGCCGGAAGCCGCGATGCTTCTCGAACGCCTCGTCGACATCGCCGCGCGCCGCCTCGACATGGATCCGGCCGCATTCCGCCGCCTCAACCTGCTCGCCGACACGGCATTTCCCGCGAAACTGCCGGCCGGCGGCACGCTCGATTCCGGCCAGTATGCCGGCCTGCTCGACGACGCCCTCGCACTTGCCGGCTATGCCGAAGCCCGCGCGCGGATCGCGGCGCGCCGTGCCGCCGGCGAGGTGTGCGGCATCGGCATCGCGTTCTATGTCGAGCCATGCGGCCAGGGGCACGAGAGCGCTACGCTGCGACACGAGGGCGGTGGGCGGTTTACCCTGTCCACCGGATCGACGGCGCAGGGACAGGGCCGCGAAACGGCCTTCGCGCAGATCGCAGCGGATGCCTTGCACATGCCGCCCGACGCGATCCGCGTCCGGCACGGCGATACGTCGCAATGCCCGGTCGGGATCGGCGCGCTCGCCAGCCGGTCGACCGCGATCGGCGGAAGCGCCATCCTGCTGGCCGTCGGGAAACTTACCGAAGCGCTGGGTGGCCTGCCGGTCGACGGCTGGGCGAACGCGCCCGCCTGCGAGGTCTCGGTCGTCTACGAGGCGCCGGACGAGGCATGGAGCAGCGGCTGTTGCATTGTGCAGGTCGGTATCGATCGGGAAACGGGCGTCCCGACGGTGGAGAACATCGTCTGGGTCGACGATGCCGGCACGGTCGTCAATCCGATGCTCGTCGAAGGTCAACTGCGCGGCGGGCTCGCCCAGGGGCTCGGCGAGGCGCTGATGGAACGGATCGTCTATGACGACCGACGGCAACTGCTGACGGGATCGCTGATGGACTATGCCGTCCCGCGCGCGGACGACATTCCGCCGGTGACGCTCGCCAGCCGTGCCACGCCGTCGCCCGCCAATCTGCTTGGCGCGAAGGGCGTGGGTGAGGCAGGCTGCATCGGCATTCCGGCTGCGATCGTCAACGCGGCGGTCGATGCGCTGGCGCCCTTCGGCGTGCGGCATCTCGACATGCCGCTCACACCCGAGAAGCTTTGGCGGAACATGAACTCCGGAGACAGACGATGATCTACAGCCGCACCGATGCGAAGCGCTATGCGCGCGCCAATCTGAAGGGCATCTGGGCGGCGGCCCTGACGCCATTCGAGACCGGTGGCGGCGCCATCGACGAGGCGGGCTTCCGGCGCAATATCGACCATTGGGTCGGCGAGCTCGGCATCGACGGCCTGTTCATCGCCGGCAAGCAGGGCGAGTTCTTCTCGATGTCGCTCGCCGAGCGCAAGCGGACCTTCGAGATCGCCGTCGATGCGGTCGGCAACCGGGCGGGCACGATCATGTCGTGCTCGGACCAGAACATGGACACCGTGCTCGAACTTGCGCGTCACGCGCAGAAGGTCGGCGCGCAGTACATCGTCGTGCATGCGCCGGTCCTGCATTTCCTGAAGGAACGCGACGAAACCCTCTTCGCCTACTACAGCCATGTCGCAAGCCAGGTCGATATCGGCATTGCGCTCTGGAGCCATCCCGATTCCGGCTACCTGATGAGCCCGCAGCTCTGCGCGCGGCTCGCCGAGATCCCGAACGTCGTCGCGATCAAGTATTCGGTGCCGCGGCCGATGTACAGCGAACTCACCCGCCTCGCCGGCGAACGGCTGATCGTGTCGACCGCCTCCGAAGAAGAGTGGTTCGACAATCTCGTCGAGCTCAAATGGCAGGTCTATCTCTGCTCGAACCCGCCCTTCCTGTTCCAGACGAAGAAGGATCGGCGCATGCGCGACTATACCGATCTTGCCTTCGCCGGGCGCATCGACGAGGCGCGCGCGATCCGCGACAGCCTCGAACCGATCCGCGAGGCGTTCCGCAGCACGCGCCCCGCCGAAAAGCCGCACGCGCATGCCAAACACTGGCAGGACCTGCTGGGCCAGACGGGCGGTGCGGTCCGGCGTCCGATGCTGGAACTGACATCCGCCGAGAAGGACGCCGTCGCGCGCGCCCTTGACGGATGCGGACTCGTGCGCGGCTGAAGGGAGAAAATCGAAATGTCGATCTCCGAGCTACCCTTCACGAAGCCGTTCAACTTCGCGAAGTGGATCGACGACAACCGCCATCTGCTGAAGCCGCCCGTCGGCAACAAGCAACTCTTCGTCGATACCGACATGATCGCCATGGTCGTCGGCGGGCCCAACGCACGCGTCGATTTCCACGACGATCCGGCGGAGGAATTCTTCTACCAGATCCAGGGCGACATGCTGCTCAAGGTCGCCGATCGCGGGAAGATCTACGACCTGCCGATCCGCGAGGGCGAGGTCTTCATGCTGCCTGCCCATGTCCGCCATTCGCCGCAGCGCCCCGTCGTGGGCTCGGTCGGGCTCGTCGTCGAAGGACGCAGGCGGCCGGGCGACCGCGACGGCTTCGAGTGGTTCTGCTTCGGCTGCGGCGCGCTGATCCACCGCGTCGAAATCGATCTCAAGGACATCGTCAAGGACCTGCCGCCGCTGTTCGACGCGTTCTACGCCGACGAAGAGGCGCGCCGATGCCGGGCATGCGGCGCGGTACATCCCGGCAAGACGCCGCCTGCCGGCTGGGTAAAAGCATGAACCGGAACGGCGGGTACCGGCCGTGGAATTGCATGGCGGACGCAGCCCGAATACAGTCTTTAGAATACGGCCCCCACGCACCGGAGACGGCGACGACATGAGCACCGCGAAGCACGAGCCGCAGATCGTCGTCACACGCCTGGGACGCCTCAAAGGCACGATCGAGAACGGCGTCGAGGTCTACCGCGCGGTTCCTTACGCGGCACCGCCGGTGGGTGCACGCCGCTTCAAACCGCCTGCGCCACCGGCCGCCTGGTCGGGCGAACGCGACGCGACGGCACATGGCCCGGTCGCGCCGCAGAACCGCTCGCGCCTCGCGGTTCCGATGGGCGAGTTCACGCGCACGCAGAGCGAAGACTGCCTGACGCTGACCGTCTGGACGCCCGCCGCCGACGGCAAGAAGCGCCCGGTGCTGGTCTGGTATCACGGTGGCGCGTTCGTCAGCGGTGCCGGCTCGCTCGACTGGTACTCCGGCGCAAGCCTCGCCAGGCACGGCGATATCGTCGTCGTCGGCGTGAACTATCGTCTCGGCATCCTCGGCTTCATGCACAAGCCCGGCCTGTCGGCCACCAATCTCGGACTGCGCGACCAGATCGCCGCCCTCGAATTCGTCCACGCCAACGTCGCCGATTTCGGCGGCGATCCTGACGCGATCACGGTGGCGGGACAGTCGGCCGGCGGTCTGTCGGTGATGGCCCTGCTCGCCATCCCGCAGACGCGCAAGCTGTTCAAGCGCGCCATCATCCAGAGTTCGCCTTTCGGCCGGGATCTGAAGACGCCGGAAGACGCGGCGATCGTCGCCGCCAAGACCGAGGAGTTCCTCGGCATCCGCAGTGATGCGCAGTGGGGCGAGGTCAGCCCGACCGATATCCTGGCCGCGCAGGCCAAGACGATGATGCATTACGCGCGCTTTGCCGACGTGACGCCGCCCTATTGGCCGGTCGCCGACCGCGAACTGTTCGGCGCGGACATGGCCGTTTCCGCACTCGCCGGTGCCGCGGACCGCGAAACGATTGTCGGCTACACGCGCGACGAGTCCACGGCTTTCTTCGCGAAGAACGAGCAGGTCCTGAAGGCCGACGACGCGGCCGTCGAGGGGCGGTTCCGCGACTTCTTCGGCGCCGACGCGCGTGCGGCAATGGCGGAATATGCCGCCCGCACGGGAGAGAACAGCGCCGTCGCGCTCCTCTCGGCCATGGTCGGCGACGCTGCACTCGCGGCCAAGTCGCTGGATTTCTGCGACCGTCTGGCGACCGTCGGCAGTCCCGCATGGGTCTACCGCTTCGACTGGGCCGCCCCCGGCAACCCGTTCAAGGCGTGCCACTGCATCGAGATCCCGTTCATGTTCGACTCGCTGCCGCACTGGTCCGCTCCGATGCTCGAAGGCGGCGAGCCGACAGGCATGAAGGCGCTTGCCGCGCAGATGCGCGATTCATGGATCGCGTTCGCGCGGACCGGAAATCCCAACG
The DNA here is from genome assembly GCA_965279565.1 of Tagaea sp. Lineage (GTDB taxonomy): Bacteria > Pseudomonadota > Alphaproteobacteria > CACIAM-22H2 > CACIAM-22H2 > Tagaea. The sequence goes on from OZ257249.1 coordinate 3,763,174, forward strand.
TCGCCGGCCTGCCCGACTGGCCGAGATACGAACAGTCCGCACGCAAGACGATGCTGTTCGACGCGCCGTCGCGTGTGGCCGACGACCCGGCCGGCCGCAAGCGCTGGCGCTACTGGCCATGAACGCGCCGGCGATCTCCTTCGAAGACGTCCGTCTTTCGCTCGGCGGGGACCGCATCTACGAGTCCGTCGGCTTCTCGGTGCGCGCGGGCGAGTTCGTCTGCCTGCTCGGCCCCTCGGGCTGCGGCAAGTCGACGTCGCTGCGGATAATCGGCGACCTGATCGCACCCGATTCCGGCAAGGTCAGCGTGCTGGGCCGCTCCCCGAAGGAATCCTGGTCCGATATCGCGTTCGTCTTCCAGTCGCCGCGCCTCGTCGCCTGGCGCACGGCGATCGCCAACGTCCTGCTGGGCGTCGAGCTGCGCTTCGGCAAGGCAGAGGCACGCCGGCGAACCGAGAAGGCGAAGGCGCTGCTCGCCATGGTCGGGCTTGCCGACAGTGCGGGAAAATACCCGCTGATGCTGTCGGGCGGCGAACGCCAGCGCGTGTCGATCGCGCGTGCACTCGCCGTCGATCCGACGATCGTCCTGATGGACGAGCCATTCTCGGCACTCGATCCCAACACGCGCCGGCGCCTGCGCGGCGAGATCGAACGCATCTGGCAGGAAACCGGCAAGACGGTCCTGTTCGTCACGCACGACATCGACGAGGCGCTGACGCTGGCCGACCGCATCGTCCTGCTGTCGAACAAGCCGACCCGCGTGCTGGAGATCGTCGACGTGCCGGCCGCGCGGCCGCGCGCGCTCAAGACCGATCCCGCCCTGATCGCCCTCCACGAACGCCTCAACGCCCTTTTCCGATCGCTCGAACCCGACGCCCAAACCGAGGACCCCCAGCCATGACCCAGATCCATCCGAACCGCCGCGCGATCCTCGCCGGCGCTGCCGCGAGCGCATCGCTGCTTGCTGCACCTTCCGCCCTGCGTGCGCAGGCAAAGCCGAAGGTGACGTACGCGTATTTGCTCGACCCGGCCTACGACGCCGTCGTCTGGGCGATCAAGAACGGCAAGGTGCGGTCGGACTCGATCGACGTCGAGGCAACGGGGATGAATATCCCGACGCTGCTGCAGGTGACGGCCACGCGCCAGTACGACGTGGTCATGACCGCCGTCGTCGGCGTGCCGGCTGCCATCGCGCGCGGTCTCGACCTGCGGATCCTCTCGGCGGCGCTCTATACGTCGCCGGCCGGCGAAGGCGGCGGCGTGTGGGTCAACAAGGGCAGCACGCTGCGCGATCCGCGCGAGCTCAAGGGCAAGACGCTGGGTTCGTACGGCCTGCGCGCGACCGGCTACATGTTCGTGCGCGAGGCGCTTGCCAAGAAATTCGGCCTCAACATGGCGCTCGAAGGCGGCGACGTCCGTCAGGTGGAGATCGCGGCCCCGAACCTGCCCGCCGCCCTCTCGACCAACAGGGTCGAGGCGGCGACGCTGATCCACTCGCAGGCCTATCGCGCGCTCGACACCGGCGAGTACGTCAATATCTGCGAGTCCGCCGCGATCAACAACGAGATCCACGGGCGCCTCGTCTCGGCCGTGAATGTCAGCTACGCCGACCGACTTGGCGAGCGTGCGGCGCATTTCCGCGAGTTCAACCGCCTGCTTAAAGCGTCGGTCACTTACGCGCTCGCCAACCGCGACGAAGTGTTCGGCGATGTCGCGAAGCAGGCCAATATCGACCGCAAGTTCTTCGACTGGTGGTTCGACCGCACGACGGACGTTCCCGCGCTCTTCGCCGCCGAGCATGCCGCTGCCGTGACCAAGGCGTGGAACATCGGTCTCGGTTTCGGGATGATCCCGAACGTGCCGGCTGTCGAAGCGTTGACATGGGACCAGACGATCCGGGCCTGACGGGCATGCGGGCGGATTCCAACACAGTAAAGGCGGCGGCGGCGGCACTGTTCCTGGCGCTGCTCGGCGGTGCGTGGCTCGCCGCCTCCGCCCGCCTGCCGCCCTACATGCTGCCGCCGCCCGACCGTGTCCTGCAGGCGGCGGGACGTTTCTTCACGTCGCAACGCCAGCTTGGCCACCTTTCGGCGACGCTCTTCAATGTCGGCACGTCCATCGGGGTCGCGTTCGCGCTGGGATGCGTGCTCGCCGTGCTCGCGCACTATCTGAAGGCCGCAACGCCAACGATCCATGGCCGGTTGAGCCCGTTCCTCAATGCCTTTCCGGGTGTCGGCTGGACCCTGCTGGCGGTGATCTGGTTCGGCGTCTCGACGGCATCGGTGATCTTCTCGATCACGGTCGTTCTGCTCCCCTTCGCGCTGGTGAACCTGCGCGAAGGGCTTGCCGCCCTCGACCGCGAGATCGAAGAGATGGCGCGAAGCTTCGGGCGCGACGGAACCCGGCTGTTCGTCGCCGTGGTGCTGCCCGCCCTCGCGCCGTTCGCGGCCGCGACGCTGCGCATCATGTTCGGCGTGGCGTGGAAAGTGACGCTGACGGCCGAACTGTTCGGCGGCAGCGAAGGGCTCGGATACCTGATCAACATCGCCCGCCAGGAGTACGACACCGAGACGATCTTCACGGTCGTGCTGACCATCGTCGTGGCCGTCTATCTCGCCGACCGCTTCCTGTTTGCACCGATGGAGCGCGCGACGGCGCGCCAGTTCGGGCTGGAGAAGCACCGGTGATCGCAGCCAAGCACCCGTGGCCCGTCTGGTTCGCAAACGGTGCCGTGGCGCTCGCCATCGGCATCTGGGCGCTTGGCGCAGGCTCGCTGCCCGAGTTCGTCCTGCCCGGCCCGCTCGCCGTGGGCAAGCGTCTGATCGCGCTGTTCGTCGAGCCGACCTTCCTGTCCCACACGCTCGCCTCGGTCCTGCGCGTGCTGCTTTCGGTGAGCCTCGCGCTCGTGATCGGCGGCGGGCTCGCCCTGCTCAACCGCGCGGTCCCCGCCTTCGACTGGGTCGTGCGTGGCCTGATCCAACCCTTCTTCAGCTCGTTCCCGTCGATCGGCTGGGCGATCCTTGCCGCGGTCTGGTTCCAGCCCGGGCATTTCGCCGTCGTCTTCGTGCAGGTCGCGATCCTGATCCCCTTCTGCCTCATCAACATCGCCGAGGGCCTGCGCCAGATCGACCGGGAAACCGTCGAGATGGCGAACAGCTTCACACGGCGCAAGTCGCGGATCGTGTTCTGGGTGATGGCGCCGCTGCTGCTTCCCTACGTGCTGGGGGCGCTGCGCATCGCCTACGGCATCGCCTGGAAGATCGCGCTCGTGGCGGAGCTTCTGGGAGCGACTTCCGGGCTCGGGTTCCTGATGCTCCAGTCGCAGGGCTCAGCGGACATGCCGACCGTCATGGCGGCCTGTGCGGCCGTCGTCCTGCTTTTCGTCGCCGGCGAGAAGCTGATCCTCGACCCGATCGCGCGGCGCTTCGCCGTGCGAGGATAGGCCCACCTGCCCTGGAATCCCGTCGAATCAATAATTTCCGAATGTACGGACAACCATATTTTTATTGACTCGGCTTTGCCGCCCGCTTGAGGATTGCGATAGTGGGATCGGGAACACCCGGACATCCCGGAACGGCCGACAGGACACGCAATCCGACATGGTGACGGCATCCAGATGACGCACGCAGCCGGCAACGCGCTGCCCGCCACGTCCGCCCACCCGGTTGCCCGCCGGGTGCTCGATGCGCTTGACCGCCTGCTCACCGCCCTCGCGGTCTTCTGCCTCGTCACGATCTCGCTCCTGACCATCGCCGGGGTCACGTCGCGCTACGTCTTCGCTTCATCGCTGACCTGGACGGGCGAAGCGGCGCAATGGCTATTCATCTATCTCATCTTCCTCGGTATTCCGCTTGCCCACCGCGAGCGCATGCATCTGTCGATCGGGGCGATCGACCAGATGCTCCCCGACGGCCTCAAGAAGATTCACCAGATCCTGATCGACGGCATCGTCACCTACACGACGATCGCGATGCTGTTCGGCGCGCGCGAGATCATCGACATGATTGGCGGCACCAGCGCCGCACTGGCACTGCCGGGCTGGCTGCAATATGCCGGGATCCCGGCCAGCTGCCTGTTCGGGCTGGTCTATCTGGTCCTTCGCGATCTCGACCGCGCGCGCGATCGCTGGCTCGGCTTCGTCGGCGCGCTGGCAGGCGCCGGCTTCTACGCGGCATTCAATGGCCTGCACCTGCTTTCGATCCCGCAGGGCGATCCCGCCGTCATCATGACCGCCACGTTCGTCGTCGCCATGCTGCTCGGCGTGCCCGTCGCCTTCTCGATGCTGCTTGCGGTATTCACGGTCGATCTTTCCGCCGGTGTCCTTCCGGCACCCGCGATCGTGCAGAACATCGTGCGCGGATCGGGCCAATTCATCCTGTTGGCGATCCCGCTGTTCCTGCTGGCGGGCTCGCTGATGAATATCGGCGGCCTGACGCAACGCCTCATCGATTTCGCGGCAACGCTGGCACGCCACTTCCGCGGCGGTATCGCGCAGGTCACCATCATCTCGGCGACGCTCTATTCGGGCGTTTCGGGCAGTTCCAACGCGAATGCGGCCCTCAACGCGCGCATGCTCTATCCCGCGATGGTTGCCGGCGGCTATCGCACCACCTTCTCGGCCGCCGTCTGCGCGGCCGCGGCCGTCATCGACAACATCATCCCGCCGTCGGTGGCGATGCTGATCGTCTCGGCCGCGACCGGCATCTCGGTCGGCCAGATGTTCGTTGCCGGCATCGTTCCGGGCCTGCTCTATGCCGGCGCGTTGATGCTCACGGTCTGGATCGTCGCGCGGCGCCACGGCTACAAGGCGTCGGGCTCGCGCGCGGGCTGGGCCGAGCGCATGCGCGCGGGCCGCGCGGCCGTGCCGGTGCTGTTCCTCGCGATATTCATCATCGCCGCCCTTCGCTTCGGCATCGCGACGCCGACAGAGGTGGGCGCCATCGCGGTGGCCTACGCCTTCGTCCTCGGCGTGTTCGTCTTCCGCGCCTACAGCCTGCGCGAGCTGTGGAACGTGCTTTCGCAGACCGCGATCGATTCCGCGCTGATCGGCCTCCTGATCGGCGCGGCTGTCCCCTTCGGTTTCGTGCTGACAACCGAACGCGTGCCCGAGCAGGTGCTGGAATTCGCGCGCTCCGCCCTCGTGTCGGAATGGTCGATCCTGCTGTTCGTCAACGGCGTGATGCTCGTGGCGGGCATGTTCCTCGACATCGGCGCGGCGATGCTGATCCTGGCGCCGCTTTTCTATCCGCTCGCGACGTCGGTCGGCATCGACGGCGTGCATTTCGGGCTCATGGTGATCTGCAACCTGATGCTCGGCGGCCTCACGCCGCCGGTCGGCATCCTCGTCTACATCGCCGCCACCGTGACCAAGCAGCCGGCCATGCCGGTCTTCGGCGCGGTCCTGCCGTTCTTTGCTGCCCTCGTGGCGGCCCTCGGCCTCATCGTTTTCATCCCCGGCATTTCGCTGGGACTGCTCTGGATCATGGAATGAACCTTCAACCCGGGAGACGTGGAATGACCGCAACGAGGAAATTCACCGGACTGGCGCTTCTCGCCGCGTTCGGAATGCTCGCGGCGACGGCCGGCGACGCCGACGCGCAGAACCGCGTGCAGGGCCGCATCGCCGTCGTGCAGCCCGAAACGGCGCCCAACGCGATGATGTGGCACCGCTATCGCGACCTCGCGCGCGAACGCACGGGCGGTGCCGTCGAACTGCAGGTCTTCGCGGGCGGCCAGCTCGGCGGCGAGAAGGAGATGGCCGAAGGCATGCGTCTGGGTTCCATCCAGGGCGCGGACATCACGCTTGCAGCGCTGTCGTCGTGGGTGCCGGAAGGTCAGATCTTCGACCTTCCTTTCATCTTCCGCGACGTGGGACATGTCGAGCGCGTCGTCAACGGCCCGATCGGCGACCGGTACAAGGCGTTCTACCGCGCGCAGAACTTCGAGGTTCCGGCCTTCTTCACGTACGGTGCGCGCCATCTCATCAGCCGGCAGCCGGTGCTGACGGTCGCCGAGGTGCGGGGCAAGCAGATGCGCGTCATCCAGAGCCCGCTGCACATCAACATCTGGCGGACGCTCGGCGCCAACCCGTCGCCGATCCCGATCACCGAGACGTACAACGCGCTCTCGACCGGCGTCGTCGACATGATGGACATCACGAAGGGCGTCTACGAGTCGCTCAAGCTTTTCGAAGCGGCTCCGAACCTGACCGAGACCGGCCATATCTGGGCCGTCGGCGCGATCTCGTTCTCGCGCCAGTTCTGGACGCGCCTGTCGCCCGAGCAGCAGCGCATCATGACGGCGACCGGCGTGGAGATGGCGAGCTACATCAACAAGCTCCACATGGACCTCGAGGCGCAGGCCATGGTCCGCGTGGGCCAGCGCGGCGCCAAGGAGCACAAGATCGACCAGGCCCCGTGGCGCACGGCCCTGCAACCCGTCCTGCAGGCAGAGGCCGCCAAGTTCGGCGGCATGGATAAGGTCATGGAGATCGTCAACGCGCCCTGACGACGAACCGGCGGGCCGGCCCTTGGCAATCGCCGGGGCCGGCCCTATCGTCCTTCGAATACCCGAATTTCCGAAAGGATCCGCGCCATGGAAGCCTCGATGCTCGAGGAAGTCGCCCAGAATCCGAACCCGTATCCGATCGTGGCGGAACTCGCCTATCCGGATATCTGGAAGCTGTGCGAACAGGCGCGCGATCTGGCATGGGATCCGGCGAAGCTCGATTTCTCGGACCTGCGTTCGGCGGACATCCCGCAGGAAGTGCGTCTGGCCGGTGCCGAGTGGTGGTCGCTGCGCGCGTGGATGGAACACGGCGCCACGCCCTACGGCGCCGAGCGCCTGCGCGACGCGATCTTCGGCCATCAGCCTTTCGAGGTGAAGCAGCACGTCGTCAACTTCATCCAGGAGGAACTGCGCCACCACGAGGCCAGCTTCCGCATCGCCGACGCGCTCGCCAAGTACCAGCCGGTCCCGCAGTCCGACTATTTCAAGAAAATCATCCCGAAGTTCCACGACGAGAAGGAAGAACGGCAGATGTCGTTCTTCGCCGGCATGGCGGTCAACACGCTGTTCGAGCAGCTTTCGGGCGAACTGCTCCAGGCGCGCTACGAGAACGCCCGCTTCAAGTCGATCCGCGAGGCATGCAGCCTGATCCTGCGCGACGAGGCGCGCCACATCCAGTTCGGCCGCATCGTCATGCGCCGCTTCTTCGACCAGATTTCGGAGCAGGACAAGGAGATGCTCGGCAAGAAGTTCGCGAAGAAGCTGCGCGGCTCGCTGCTCAACGGCGTCTATGCCGTCGTCAACCTGCCGGAGGACGAGCGCAAGCGCTCGGCGCGCGCAAGGGCGCTCGCGGCGGAATATGGCCTCGGCGCCACGCATCCCGATCACGAGGTCGCGATCATCGCCGAGGGTCTGGCGAAGATCCGCGCCGACGTCGCCCCGTGGAACGTGCCGATCCCGCCGATCCCCGAGGTCGAAGGGCCGACGAGCGGTCCCGCCCGCCGGGCGGCGTGACCAGGATGGCGGACCGGCGCTCCGTCCTCGCCGGATTGGCGGCCCTGCCGCTGGCGGGACTTCCCGTCTTCGCGCAAGAAGCCTGGCCGGCGCGTCCGGTTCGCTTCATCGTACCGTTCCCGCCGGGCGGGCCGGCCGACATCCTCGCGCGCGCGCTCGGCCAGAAACTGGGCGACCGGCTCGGCCAGGGATTTCCCGTCGACAACCGGCCGGGAGCAGGAACGGCGATCGGTACGGTCGCGACGGCACAGGCCGCTCCCGACGGCTACACGATCATGATCGGTACCGTCAGCTCGCACGCGATGAATCCGGGTCTCAACCCGAAGGTCGGCTACGACCCCATCGCGGATTTCGTGCCGGTTGCCGGCTTGGCGACCGTGCCATTCTATCTGATCGTCAATCCGGCGAAGGTCCCGGCACGCGGCATCGGCGAGTTCGTGGCGCTCGCGAAGGCGCAGCCGGGCCGGCTCACCTACGCTTCGGCGGGCAACGGAACATCGAACCATCTTGCCGGAGAGTTCCTCAAGATCGCGGCCGGCATCGACATGCTGCACGTGCCCTACCGCGGCTCTGCCCCGGCCCTCAACGCCGTCGTGTCCGGCGAATGCGACGCGATGTTCGACCTTTCGATCACAGCACTGCCGCAGATCAAGGCCGGAACCGTCCGCGCAATTGGCATCGCGGTCCCGAACCGTTCGGTGCAGGCACCCGACGTTCCGGCCATCGCCGAAACGCTCAAAGGCTTCGAGGCGAGCGCCTGGTTCGGCATCTTCGCGCCCGCGCGTACGCCGGCCGCGATCGTCGCGAAGCTCGCGGCGGAGATCGGCACCGCGCTCGACGCCGACGACATGCGCGCTAGGCTCGCCCAGCAGGGTGCCGATCCGCTGAAGATGGCGCCGGGGCCGTTTGCCGAATTCGTGCGCGCCGAGCACACGCGCTGGGCCGGCGTCATCCGCGACGCGAAAATCCAGCCCGACGGCTAGAGCGCCAACGCCAACGCCTCGCGCCGGTGGTCGGCGACCGCGATCCGGATGCCGTCGCGCAATCCGGCGAGCGTCACCGATCCCATCAGCCAGTCGGCCGGCGGGCGCAGCGCCAGCCGGTGGCCGCGCGCGGAGAGTTCGTCGAGCAGCGGCGTGGGCAAGCTTGCCTCGACCGCGATCTGGTCGCCGCCGATGAAGCTCCATCGCGGGGCCGCGACGGCAAGCTCGGGATGCAGCGGATCGCGCATCAGCCCCATCGCGACCTGCAGCGTCGTCTGGGTCTGCGCCTGCGCGCCCGGCGTGCCGAAAGCGTAGGTGCCGTTTTCCGGATGCGACATCAGCAGCCCGACCAGCGTGTGGCGCGGCCGGCGATTGGGCGCCGGCGCGTTAAGACCCGTCGTGAAGGAGGCGCCACGGTCGTTGGCGATCCAGCCCGTCCGCGCCGACAGCACGCGCGCACCGAACGGCCGGTACAGGCTGTGGATCAGCGTGCAGACGTTTCCTTCGGCATCGGCGGCGGAAACCTGGGTCGTCTCGCCGTAGTTGCGCAGCATGGCCGGTCCCTGCCCGGCGCGCGGACCGATCGCCTCGCGCAACGCGCGCATGGCCGGCCCCTCAAGCATCGCGGCCGCGATCCGTGCCGGATCGTTGCCGTCGGCGAATTCCTGTAGCCGCGCGAAGGCGGCCTTGTAGGATTCCACCGCCATGTGCGTGCGATAGGCGGCGTCGACGTCACGCACCGCGTCGGGTCCGGCGATGCCGATGGAACATAGCGTTGCGACAGCCTGGCTCATCGGCGGCTGTCCGTAGAGCGTCCATCCGCCGACCGGCAGGGAAAGCGCATCGCGGCGTTCCGCACGCTCGGCCAGCGCTTCCGCGGCCGTGACGGCGACACCATCGGACCGCCAGTCGACGACCGCACGCTCCAGCTCGCGCTCGGGCGATCGGTCCGCCGCCCAGCGCGCCAACGACTCGCCCAGCAGCGGCAGCTTCAGGATCTCGCCGGCGCGCGGCAGCCGGCCGCCATTCGCGGCGGCAAGGGCGCGGCGGAACGGTCCGTCGCGAAGCGCCTGCAGGTGGCGGTCGAGCCGCGCGCCCACGACCGTGCCACGCTCGGCAAGGCCGAGCGCCGGAGCAAACAGCGTCGCGCGGTCGAGCGTGCAGGCTTCGCGCACCAGCGTCTCGATCGCCGCCGGCGCACCCGGCACGAGGCACAGTGCCGCGCGGTTCTCCGGATCGCCCGGATGCACATAGCCGGCCGGTGCGGCACCGCCGCCGTTGACCGCATGGACCTTCCCCGTCTTGTCGCGCCAGAGCGCGAACAGGTCGCCGCCCGGCCCGCACATGTCGGGCATCGCGATCCAGTCCGCTGCCGCCATCGCCACGCAGGCGTCGAGCGCGTTGCCGCCTGCGGCGAGCGCTGCCGCACCGGCAAGTGCCGACGCCGGATGCCCCGCACCGACGGCACCGCGCGTGCCTGCGGCGAGCCGGCCGCTGCCGTAAGAAACGCTCATCGCGCGAAGTCCGGTGCCGCGTCGCCCGTGGGCTTGCGCATCGCATCGAGCATCGCGCGCAGATCGTCGATGTCGGCCAGGCGCGGATTCATGCGGACCTGCCCGCTGCGGCTGGCGGCCTGCGCCACGTTCTCGCGCGCGGCCGCATCGGGCACGAATTCGTCGAGACTGAGATCGAGGCCGACGGCGCGCCTGGATTTCGCCATCGCCTCGGCCGCCGTGCGGGTTCCGAAGGCGCGGGCGATCGCGTCCCCCTTCTCGCCCAGCGCCGGCGCGTTGAAGGCCGTGACGACCGGCAACGCAAGCGCGTTGCCCAGGCCGTGCGGGACGTGGTGGAGCGCGCCCAGCGGCGCCGCGAACGCATGGGCAAGGCCGAGATTGGCGCTGTTGAACGCGATGGCGGCCTGCGTCGAGGCGATCAGGCACCAAGCGCGTGCGGCGCGGTCCGTCGGCTCCGCGTAGGCGACCGGCAGCCAACGGGCAAGCAGCGTGAAGGCGCTGACCGCGAACGGGTCGGTCATCGGCCCGGACATCTTCGAGACGAAGGCCTCGACCGCATGGGTGATCGCGTCGTAGCCCGACTGCGCCGTCACGCGCGCCGGGCACGAGACCGTCAGTTCTGGGTCGAGCAGCGCGATATGCGGCGTCATGTCCTGGGAGCGGAAGATGAGCTTCACGTCCGAGCCGGGCTTGCCGGCGATGGCAGACTCGGAAACCTCGCTGCCCGTGCCTGCGGTCGTCGGAACACAGACGAGCAGGCTGGGATGCGGGGCAAGCTTCTTGCCGAAGCCGGCGATCCCCTCGACCGGGCCCGGATTGGAAAGCAGCATGCGGGCGATCTTGGCGGTATCCATCGCCGAGCCGCCGCCAAGCGCCACGATGAAGTCCGCCTTGCTGGCCGCGAGCCGGCCGCGGCAGGCCTCGATCGTGTCGGTGTCGGGCTCGTGCGTCGGGACGCCGATAAGATCGGCAGCTCCGCCGGGAAGGGCGAGCAGGTCTGCGATTTTCGCCGCGATGGGCTGCGACAGGAAGAACCCGTCGAGGACGACGGCGGCCTTGCGGCAACCGGCTTCGGCAGCCAGCACCTTGAGCTTCTCGATCGCGCCCCAGCCGTGGACGATGCGGCGGTTGGAATGGACAAAGACGAAGTCGCTGGGGGCGGCCATGGGACGGTCGGGACCTTTCCGGGCTAAATGTACGGATGATCGTACTTTTCGCCGGACGGCCGAGTCAATCCTTGCGCGCGGGCCTCGCCTGGGGGCCTCGCTTGAGTTCGACCTGGATCGAATAGCGCATCAGATCGGCCCGGTGGACCGAGCGCCCGGCCATCACCGGCACGCCGGCGCGGTCGTAATAGACGAGATGCCGGATCAGCACGGGGCTGCCCGCCGGAAGATGAAGCAGCTCCACTTCATCAATGCCGGAGAGGCCCGCATCGATCTGAAGGTTCGAATGACTGAGCCTGGCCCGCGACCAGAGTGCTTCCAGGATCGAACCCGACGCCTCGGCGCGCGTGATGTCGCCGGCGAAGCGCACCGGGATATAGCGCCAGTCGATCGCAACCGGCGACAGCGGCGTCGCACGCACGCGCTTGATGAACAGGATTTCCGAGCCCGGCGCGATGTCGAGGCTCTGCGCCACGTCGCCCGGAGCGCCCAGCCGCTCGAACGCGAGCACCGAGACGTGGATGGGCTGGCCCTCGGCCGCCCACTGGCGCCGTATGTCCATGCGCGGGGTCAGCTTCTCCTCGACCTTGCGCAGGCTCACCTTCGTGCCCGAGCCGCGCGTGCGGTCCAGGAATCCCGCCTCGACGAGATCCGCCATCGCGTCGCGCACGGTGGCCCGGCTGACCGAGAACATCTGCTTGAGTTCGTCGTCCGACGGAAAATTCCGCTTCGGGTCGGTCCACGAACTGACCATCGTCAGCAGCCGGTTGCGGACCTGGACATAGAGCGGGATCGGGGAGTTGCGATCGACCGGTTCGACGCCCGACGATCCGGACGACCGGCGGCTCCGGCTGCCGCCCGTCACGTGGCCCGGACCGAGCGCAGTTCGTCGATCAGCGCCAGCACCACCGGCAGGGGACGGCAATCCTCGAGCAGGCGGATGGCGGCAGCGGCATGGTCCGGATCGGCAAGCAGCGAGGCTTCGGACGCGCCGGCCATCCCCTGCTCGCGCAGCGCATCCACGCATATCCGCACGATCTCGCCGCGCATGTCGTCTTCGGGTTCTAGAGCCATCGTCTTCGTATATAGCGCGGGCGCTGCCCCGTTGGCAAAGCCGCGGCTTCAGCCCGCGCGCGCGAATTCGGCGAGATTCGGCAGGAACCGGTCGAGGAAGCGCGTCGTCGCCGGCATGAAGTGCGAGCCGTGATGGTAGCAGGGATCGAGGCTGGTCACGATCAGCCGGCCGCCGAAGCTCGTCCGGTCTTCGTACATCAGCGCCTTTGCGTCGCGATCGACGATCAGCGGCAGCGCGTCCGGCGGCGGATCGTACCAGCCGTGAAGATGCCAGGTGATCTCGGCCTTGCCGATGCCGCCCAGCAGCGGATGGGCCCCGGCGACCGGCTTGACGCCGAGATCGGCCCCCTTCTCGAGCCACCACCAGTAGTTCGTCTCTTCCGGATGGAACGACACGCCGGGGATCCATTCGTTCTGGAAGGTCTCGCCCATCGCGACCAGCGTGCCACCGCCGCCGAGGAACTCGCGCATGACCGGCCAGCGACCGGCCAGACGCATGGGATTTGTCCGGCAAGGCACGAGCAGCACGCGGACCCCGTCCAGTGACGTCGCGTCGAGCATTTCGGGCCGGATGCGCCGGTCGAACAACGCGCCGTAGCGCGGTGTCTCGAAGGTCTCGACATGATACGAAGCGCCGGGCTGGAGCGTTGCAAGCATCTCTATCGCTCCGTCTCGTGCCCGAGCCATCGGACGATATTGGCCGCCAGGCGATCGATGACGTCGTTTTCGTCGCAGCTCGTCCACAGATCGTTGCCGGCGTGCGAAAGGACGGCGCCGCCGCCCGCCCGCCGCCAGATCCAGTCGAGCGGCGCGGCATCCGGTCCGACGCCCGTCAGCGCCTGCGCATCCGGCGGCATCGTGTTGTGGCCGCGACCGTAGAAGCCGGCGACGCCGCGGCGCGTCTCGAAGGCCAACCGGTCGACGCCGTCGAACACGGGATGGTCGCCGAGCGCCGAAAGTCGCAGGTCGGCGCGACCGCGTCCGCCGGGCACGAAAGTCCCGACACCCGCGACGAACGGCCGCTCGACATGCCCGTTGATCAGGATGCGCCCGTCGCGCGCGAGCATCTCGTCGAGGCCGTCGCGCCATTCCATCGCCCGCATCTGGTCGAGATGGATCGTCAGCAGCACGCCGGGTGCATCGGCGATCCGCTCCGGCGTCAGGTCCCACTCCCACACGCCGGCAAGAAGGCCTTCGCGCAAGAACGGCCCGAACGGCGCGGGCACGCCGCCGTGATGGGAAAGGACGAGGACGGGTTGCTTCGTGTTCATCGGTCTCCGGCCGTCGGCGGGCCGAAATCCCGCAATGGCGATGCAGATAAATAGTGCAATTGCGAGTCATTTGCAATATTACATGCCGCCAGATATACAGGGCGCCATCGCTCGTCACGGTTGCCGTCAACTGAAGCCAAAGCACTGATCTGAAATGCATAAGTCGGAACGATTCGCCCGTACCCGCAGGACGGCCTGACGCATATGTCGCAGCGGCGCCTGCATCTGCCCGTCTGGCCGCTGGTCGCGATCGCGCTCGTCGTGGCCTGGGCCATCGGCGTCGCCGTTACCGGTGTCTCGCGTGCGCTTCTGCCATCGCCGGCCCTGGTCGTCGACGCGGCGCAGGAACTCGTCGAAAGCGGGCAACTCGCCAAGCATATCCGCATCAGCGTCACACGCCTGGCCGCGGGCTTCGCGCTGTCCACGCTGTTCGCACTCGTCGCAGCCTTCGTCTTCGCGCGCGTCGCCTGGGTCCGTTCGGTCGTCGAACCACCGCTCGAATTCCTTCGCCAGATTCCGCCGCTCGCGATGATCCCGCTGCTGATCCTCTGGCTCGGCATCGGCGAGGCGCAGAAGGTCGGGATCATCACGCTGGCCTGCTTCTTCCCGATCTTCCTCGGCACGACCGGCGGCGTCGCCCAATGCGATCCCAAGCTGGTGGAAGTCGGACGCGTCAGCGGTCTGTCACCGAACGAGATCCTGCTGCGCATCGTGCTTCCCTCCGCCCTGCCCTCGGTCGTGATCGGGCTGCGCATCGCGCTCGGCCATGGCTGGCGTGCTCTCGTCGGCGCCGAGCTCGTCGCGTCGTCGGCCGGGCTCGGCTACCTGATCGAGGACGCGCAGAATCTGGCGCGCACCGACATCGTCGTCGTCGGCATCATCGTGATCGGCGTCCTGGGTCTGGCGAGCGACTGGCTCTTCCGCCGCGCCATCGCCCGCGCATGGCCGTGGGTCCCCGTCGACCGGCCGAGCGAATCCCATGCTTGAGTGCCGCGCAATCTCGAAGACCTACCGGATCGAGGGGCGCGATGTCGCGGCCTTGCGCGATTTCGACCTGCAGCTGCCCGAGGGCAGTTTCACCGTGCTGGTCGGCCCTTCGGGTTGCGGCAAGACGACGGCGCTACGTCTTCTCGCCGGGCTCGAACAGCCGACCGCCGGCGCCATCGTGCGCCCGGACGGCAAGCCGCCGGGTGTCGGCTACGTCTTCCAGGAACCGCGGCTGATGCCCTGGCTCAGCGTCTCGCGAAATGTGGGCTTCGCGCTGGAGCGGCGCCTGCCCAAGCCCGACATCGCCAAGCGCGTCGCCGAGATACTCGACGTGATGGGCCTCGGCGATTTCGCGCAGGCGCGACCCGGCCAGCTGTCGGGCGGCATGGCGAGCCGGGCGGGACTGGCGCGTGCACTCGTGACAAGACCAGATCTCCTGCTTCTCGACGAGCCGTTCGCGGCTCTGGACGCGATGACGCGTCGCCGCCTGCAGGCCGAACTCGTCGCCGTCTGGCAGCGACTGCGCCCCACGATCGTGTTCGTCACGCACGACATCGAGGAAGCCGCCCTACTCGCCGACAGCGTTTGCCTGATGGAACGCGGCGTGATCGCCGAGCGCTACGCCAACGCCGTCCCGCGTCCCCGCGACCCCACCGATCTGGCGATCGTCGAGCTTCGCCGCGCCATCATTGCCGGCTTCGAGGCCGGCGAATCCCGAAGAACCAATCCCTGAAGGAGACCCGAAGATGAAGATGTCCATCCGCCTCGCCGCGTTCGCGGCAGCCGCCCTTCTGGCAAGCGTGCCGCAGGCAAGCGCACAGAAAATCGAAACGCTGCGCGTCACCTATGTCGCGGCGCCCTTCAACGTGCCATCCATCGTGATGCGCGCGAAGGGCTATCTCGACGAGGCGTACAAGCCGTTGGGCATCCGCATCGAATCGCCCGAGATCACGTCCGGCGCCCAGCAGATGCAGGCACTCGCCGCGGGCGAAGTCCACATCGCCAGCGTGCTAGGCGGATCGTCGGCCATCCTGGGCCGGGCCAACGGCATCGACGTCAAGGCGATCGCGACCTACAGCCGGGGTGCGAAGGCCTACATGATCATGACCCGCGCAGACGGGCCTGGCGACGTCGCGGCGCTGAAGGGCAAGACGGTCGCGGGGCCGAAGGGGACGGTGCTGCACCAGCTCCTCGCCGCGGCACTCGCGAAGAACGGCCTGCGCCTGACCGACGTCGAGCATGTCAGCATGGACCTGCCTTCGGCCCGTGCGGCACTGCTGGCCGGCAAGGTCGATGCCGCGACGCTCGCCGGCAACAACGCGCTGGCGGTCGAGAAATCCGGAGGCCGCGCGATCGCGTCGGGCGACGGGCTGCTCGACCCGACGGCGGTGATCGCGGTGCGAGGCGAACTGCTCGAAAAGCATCCGCAGATCGTCGCCGCGTACCTCGCTGCGCACCGCAAGGCTCTGGCGTTCATGAAGGCCGAGCCGGAGGAAGCGCTGAAGCTCGCCGCAGCCGACCAGAAGATCGACCTGGAGGACGCGCGCAAGATGATGACCTACTACGACTTCGCCCTGCGCACGACCGACCGGGACGTCGCCAATCTCGGCGCCGACCAGGATTTCATGATCGAGGCGGGGATGCTGCGCAACCGGATCGACATCCGCAAGGACTTGATCGCGCCTTCCGCGTTCACGCTGGAATAGTGCTGCCGGTGTCGATCGGGCGTGACGCGATCCCGCGTCACGCCTTCAGGTGGATCGTCACCAGCACGGTAGACTCCGCGCCGGCTCCGAAGTCGGCGGCGACGCGCAGCCAGTTGCCGAAATGCTTCACGCGAAGTGCGGCGACCGCATCCTTGCCTGCCGGCATCGGCGCGGTCGTCCCTTCCGGAACCCATCGCATCCCGTCGGGCGAGATTTCCACGCGGCAGACGGGCTGCGCGCCCTTCGGCTGCTTGAGTGCGCGGACGAATAGGACCGCCTCGCGCGCCCAGCCAGCTTCGTAAGGCTCGCTGGCGGCCATACCCGACCAGGTCTCGTTCCGGGCGACGATCGCGGTGATGTTCTCGGGCAGCATCAGAAATCTCCCGAAATGCAGACGGAATCGACGTAGAGGAAGGCCCGCTTGTCGGTATCCGTTTCCGCGAACATGCAGAAATTGAGCATGCACCAGAGATTCTTCATCGCCGGGATCTTGATCGAATCGAATTCCGACATGTCGAAGACGCGGTCGTTGCACTGCAGGCCGGTCGCCCGCATCGATTCGAGATCGAAGTCGAAGCGGAAATAGGTCCAGTTTATCTTCGTCGGAATCTCGTTGTAGCAGAGCCGCTGGCCGCCATCCGGCAGGTCGCGCCAGCCGGCCGGCGCCAGGTGATAGTGCGTGAACGTCTTGTTCGTGTTGCCGAGCTGCTTGAAGGGCGTCGTCTCGGTCTTGTACTGCCACTTCTGCACGTGGTTGCCGTTTTCGGCATTGAGGAATCGCAGATGCGGCATGACGCGGTCGCTGTCGCCGTCGCGATCGCCGCCCTGGAGGTCGAACAGGAATCCGACCGAGCGCACGTCCGTCTCGCTGAGCTTGAGCGTGTTGGCTTCCGGCTTGAACGTGAAATAGGCCTCGAAGCGGATCGGGCCACGCTTGCGGAAGGTATGGCGCTTGATGGCGACGTTCTGGGCGCCGGCACGCGGCCGGGTCGCGATCTTCAGCGCATAGGACGAATCCATGCCGCCATGCGAGCCCGCGTCCCAGTGGCCGAGCGTCGACAGCATCGCGCTGGTGTGCTGCGCGTAGCCGGGCAGCATCGCGTCGAGGTCGTCCTCGTAGTTGCCGACCAGCTGCGACCATCCGCAATGCCCGCGCGAGAAATCGTCGTGCGAGATGATCCGGGGAAGCGGATCGAAGCGGCTCAGCTCGGGATCGGACCGGAGCATCGCCAGGCGCAGCGCTTCGGCCATTTCGCTCGTCGCATTCTTCACGCTCACGCCACTCCTCCGGTCATTGGACGCGCAGCCGTCGCACGGCATCCCAGTCGATCTCGATTCCCAGCCCGGGCCCCGTCGGCACCGGAAGCATCCCGTTCTTCTGCCGCTCGATGCCCGGAGCAGCACCCGTGATCCACGTCTTGAACGGGCTGGCGTCGCTCTCGCATTCCATGGCCTTGACGTTCGGCATCGCCGCCGCGAGATGGATGCTCGCCGTCTCGCAGATGATCCCGGACATGCCGATATGCGGCGCATACCGGACATCGTGCGCGGCGGCGAATTCCGCCATCCGCCGGGTTTCCGTGATGCCGCCCGACCGGGCCACGTCGGGCTGCAAGTAGGAGAGCGTGCGGCTCGCGACCAGCCGCATGGCCTGGTCGAGCGTGTAGTTGCTTTCGCCCGCCGCCAATGGCATCTCGCATCGCCGGTGCAGCTCGACATAGCCGTCCTCGTCCTCCGGACGAAGCGGTTCCTCGAACCAGAAATAGCGGTTCGCGGTCAGCGCGCGGCCGACCTCGACCGCATCCTCGAGCGAGTATGCCCAGTTCGCGTCGACGCAGAGATCGATGTCATCGCCCGCGCGCTTGCGCAGGCGCTCGATGCGCCGGCACGCGTCCTTGACCGGGTTCGCCATCTTGATCTTGATCCGCGGAAAGCCGGCCGCGAGATAGCGGTCGAGCTCGGCTTCCATCGCGGCATCGTCACCCCAGTTGACCGAGGCGGCATAGACCGGCACCTCGCTGCGCCCCATTCCGCCGAGCAGGCGATGGATCGGCAGATTCGCGACCTTGCCGAGGATGTCCCACAGCGCGATGTCGACCCCGGATATCGCCTCGAACAGCATGCCGCCCGAGCGGCCCGAAAGTGCCCGGCGCATGTCGTGCCAGAGTGCGGTGATGTCCGTCGGGTTCCGGCCGACGAGGCGCGGCTTCAGCGACGTTTCGATGAGCTCGGCATAGGCCTTCGGAGAAAATCGCGCGAGTGCTTCGCCCACACCCGTGATCCCGGCGTTCGTGCGCACCTCGACGAGGCAGATCGAGACGTCCGTGTATTTCCCCCAGGACGTGACGGTCGGCCGCGGCAATGTCTGCGACAGGGGATGCGCGATGACGTCCGTGATGCGGATGCCGGCGCCGCTCGCTGCATTCTTGTCCACGTCCCGCCCCTCCCGTCGCTCCCTACGGCGAGAAACAGGATTAGCCGCGGCACGGCATCCTGGCAACTACTAAACTTAGTTGCTATGTCGATCATCATCGTGTTACGGAATCTTCCGCCAGTCGAAACTCGGGAGAATTGATGTCCGCGCATCTTGGCCGGAAGTCCGTCTTCGGGACGCTGCGGGTCGCAAGCCCCGCCCGGCTGGCCGACACCGTTTCGGACGCGTTCGCGGCGGCACTTCTCGATGGCCGCATCGCGCCCGGCGAACCGCTGCCTTCGGAAGGCGAGATCGCGAAGGAATTCGGCGTCTCCAAGCCCATCGCGCGCGAAGCGCTCCGCCAGCTCACGTCCGCCGGGCTCATCTTCACGCAGCAGGGCAAGGTCGCCCGTGCGAAGGGCCTGAACGGCGAACCGCTCGAGCGGATCTACGGATACGCCGCGCGCTCGAGCCTGACCCGCCTGCGCGAGGCCAACGAGATGCGGCGCACGATCGAATCCGGCATCGCGCGCCTTGCCGCACAGCGGCGCGAGAAGGCCGGGCTCGCGGCGATGAAGCTTGCACTCGACGAGATGCACGCGGCGCTCGGCGAGCCGAACGCCTTCACCGAAGCCGACATCCTGTTCCATCTGGGCCTTGCCATGACCACCGGCAACTCGATGATCCGCGTGCAGATGGAAGGCATGCGCTCGGTCCAGCGCCAGGTGTCCGACCTGTTCGCCCGCCGCGCGAACCGCTCCACCGCCGACTGGCGGGCGACGATCGAGCGCCACAAGGTGCTCTACGAAGCGATCCTTGCCGGCGACGCGTCGCTCGCCGAGCAATGCATCGCCAGGCACTATGCGGCAGCCGACATCGCATCTCTCGAAGTGGCCGGAAACTCCAAGCGGGAGACGGCGCGCAAATGACCGGCGACCGATTCACGCTCGCGGGCAGGCACGCACTCGTCACGGGTGCCAGTTCCGGCATCGGTCGCGCGATCGCCGTCGCGCTCGCGCAAGCGGGTGCACGGCTCGTCCTGCACCATTTCGGCGACGCGGGCGGTGCCGGAGAGACGGCGCGAGCGGCCGGCGACGCACCCGTGTTCGAAGCGGATTTCACGAAGGCCGGGGCCGCCGCGGCGCTCGCGGACGATATCCTCGCCCGCAGCGGCCCGATCGACATTCTCGTCGCCAATGCGGCCATCGAGCGCCGCGTTCCCTGGACGGGAGTTTCCGAAACGCATCTCGCCGACCATGTCTCCGCCAACCTGATGTCCCTTCTGGCGCTGTCGCAGCGCCTCGTGCCGCCCATGGCGGACCGGGGATGGGGGCGGGTCGTCGCGATCGGCAGTGTCATGGCGACGCGGCCACGCGCCGAGACGCTCGCCTATGCCGCCATGAAGGCAGCACAGCTTGCGGCCTTGCGCGCGCTCGCCCGCGACGTCGCGGCGAAGGGCGTCACGATGAACGTCGTGTCGCCCGGTGCCATCGAGATCGAGAAGAGCGCCGCGCGATACGCCGACCCCGCCTTCCGCAAGGCCGTCGTGGCCAAGATCCCGGCCGGACGGCAGGGGCGCCCCGCCGATATCGCAGGCCCGGTCGCGTTCCTGTGCTCGGACGCGGCCGCCTACATCACCGGCGCCGACATTCCCGTCGACGGCGGCTGGACCATCGGCGACGCGCCGGGAACGCTTCCAGGAGAAGCGGCCTGACACGCAAGCCGGCACGAGATCGACTTCAACGATAAAAGAATGGGAGACACCCGATGAAAGTCCTGAAGCAGTTCCTCGCAGCCGCATCCGTCGCGGCGATGCTCGCGTCGCCCGCAATGGCGGCGGAGCTCCGATTCACGATCTGGACCGGCAACGAAGCCCATCTGCGGATGCTCAACGGCTTCGCGAACAGCTTCAAGGCCGCGCGCCCCGACGTGACGGTGAAGTTCGAGACGATCCCGCCGGACGCCTACACCCAGAAGCTGACGATCCAGATCGCCGGCGGCAATCCGCCCGATGCCGGCTGGCTGATGGAAGACACGGCACCGACCTTCGCGGGTGCCGGCGTGCTCGAAGACCTGGCCGCGACGCTGAACTCGACCAAGGACTACGATTTCGCCGACTTCTCGAAGCCCGCCCTCGGCCTCTGGACCGCGGGCACGAAGGTCTTCGGCGTGCCGTTCTCGACGTCGCCGTTCGTGATCTTCTTCAACAAGGACATGTTCGACAAGGCCGGCCTCGAAGACCCGCTTGCGCTCGCCGCGAAGGGCCAGTGGGACATGGCCAGGTTCCAGGACGCGGCGAAGAAGCTCGCCGTCGCGAACGGCAAGTACGGCTTCGAGTTCAAGGACGGGCAAGGCTACGATTCCCGCATCATGCATGCGCTGATGCCGCCGATCCGCGCCTATGGCGGCGACGTCTGGGCGGGCAAGCAGTGCGGGCTCGACACGCCGCAGGCCGTCGCTGCCGTCAAGCAGCTCCACGAAATGGTCTTCAAGGACAAGTCGATCGCACCGCCCGGCGAATCCGGCGACTATTTCTCGGGCAACGCGGCGATGACGATCAACCAGATCTCCCGCGCCTCGCTGATGCCGAAAGCCGGATTCAAGTGGGGCATCGCGCCGCTTCCGGCCGGCCCCTCGGGCGAATCGCCGGTGATCGGCCAGGCCGGCATCGTCGTCTTCGCCGCCGGCAAGCAGAAGAAGCTGGCGGCCGAGTTCGTCGCCCACATGACGGACAAGGCGAACGTCGCGACCGCCGCCCAGTTCTTCCCGCCGGCGCGCAACAGCGTGCTGAACGGCGCCGGGTTCCTCGAATCCAACAACCTGATCCCGCCAGCACAAATGAAGGTCGTCGCGGATGCGATCGCCAAGGGCAAGGTGCTGCCCAGCCACGAGAAGAGCCCGCAGATCCTCGCGGCGATGAAGCCGCGCGTCGACGCCCTCTGGCGCGCCGACGCGAATGTCGAGAACTCGCTGAGGGCCGTCTGCGCAGCGATCCGCCCGCTGCTCTGAGGCAATCGACGTGACGCGCAACCCTGCAACGGCACCCATGGCGCGCGCGCGGCGCGCGTCATGGATGACGCTCAAGATGCGCGAGGCGATGGAGGCCTGGCTTTTCGTCAGCCCCACCGTCGCCGGCTTCCTCATCTTCTTCGCCGGCCCCCTCGTCGCCGTGGTCTGGTACTCGCTGACCGAATGGAACCTGCTGTCGCAGCAGATGAAGTATGTCGGGCTCGCGAACTACCGCGACGCGCTGTTCGAGAACCCGGACTTCTGGCACGTCGTCCGCAACTCGACGATCTTCGCGATCGGGCTTGTGCCGTTCAACATGATGCTGGCGCTCACGCTCGCACTGGGGCTTTCGGGGCGCTTCCGGGGCGTGATCTTCTTCCGCGCGGTCTTCTTCGCGCCCGTCGTGACGTCGGCAGCGGCGTGGGCGATCGTGTGGAAATTCCTGCTCCAGGGCGAGAGCGGCTTCGTCAACCAGCTCCTCGCGACGGTGGGGATCGCGGGGCCGAACTGGCTGCGCGAACCCGACTGCGCGATGGCCGCCGTGATCTTCACGCGCATCATCAAGATGGTCGGGCTGAACATGATCCTCTATATCGCGGCCCTGCAGTCGATCCCGCGCGACTACGAAGAGGCCGCGCGGCTGGAAGGTGCGACGAACTGGCAGGTCTTCCGCTGGATCACCTGGCCGCTGCTGGGGCCGACGACGCTGGTGATCATGGTCATCACCACCATCGGCTCGTTCAAGGTCTTCGACCACATCTACCTGATGACCGGCGGCGGACCGGAGAACGGCACGCTGGTCCTCGCCTTCTACATCTACGAGCAGGGGTTCAAGTTCTTCAATGTCGGCTACGCCTCGGCGCTGGCGCTCATCATGTTCGCGATCGTCATGGCGCTCACGGTCGTCCAGCTTGCCGTCCGCCGGAGGGACACGTGATCGACCGGCTCGGGCCAAGGCAGCTGCGCGTCGTCAACCGGGTTTGCTGGACGCTGGCGCTGTCCGTCGCGGCCATTCCCTTCGTCTTCCCGCTCCTGTGGATGGTGTCGTCCGGCTTCAAGAGTTCCGCCGAGATCTTCGGCTCCCCCAGCATCGTGCCGCGCGAATGGCGCTGGATGAACTTCGTCGAGATCTTCACCTACCAGCCGTTCGCGCAGCAGTATTTCAACTCGCTCTACATCTCCGTCTCGGTGACGGCAATCACCCTCGTCATCGCATCGCTGACGGGCTATGCGCTGGCGCGCCTGCGCTTCGCCGGTTCCTCGCTGCTCGGCCTGTTCCTCGTCTCCGCCCTGATGGTGCCCGAGGAAGTGACGATCATCCCCAACTTCTTCCTCATGAAGGGGTTCGGGCTCGTCGATTCCCACCTGCCGCTGATCCTGCTGCCCGTTTTCGGGCCGCACGGCATCGTCGCGACGTTCCTGATGCGCCAGTACTTCCTGGCACTTCCCAAGGAGGTCGAGGAAGCCGGCAGGATGGACGGGCTGTCGACCTTCGGGATCTGGTGGCGCATCGCGGTGCCGATGTCGCGACCCGCACTTGCGGCCGTCGCGATCATCACCTTCCTGCACGCGTGGAACATGTTTCTCGAACCGCTGATCTTCGTGTCGTCGCTCGAGAAGTTCACGCTGCCGCTGGCGCTGTCGAACTTCACCGATCCGTACGGCACGCCGCTGTGGCACCTGCAGCTTGCGGCGACCAGCCTGTCGGTCGTGCCGATCCTGATCGTCTACCTGATCGCGCAGCGCCAGATCATCGAGAGTTTCGCGCTCTCCGGCGTGAAGGGCTGAGCGGGGGTCAGGTCGTGTCGAAATGCGAAACGTTGACGATGATCTTCACGTCCGGACCGCCATTGGTGAACGGAAGCAGGATCCTGGCGTAGCTGCGGTAGTCGCGATGCATCCAGAACAGGTTGCGCTCGACATAGTGGGGCAACCCCGTCCGCACGACGCCGTCATATTCCGGCTGGATCGCCACGTTGTGGGCGCCGTGGAAATCCGACATGTCGATGCCGGTCATTTCACGCCCGTGGATCTCGACCATCTTCGTTCCGGCAAGCCGGCAACGATATCCCTGCGGCAGGACATCCCACATCACCACGTGCGGCATGATGTCGGAAACTTCGATCGGGTCGAAGTCGGCACGGTCCGGGGCCCGGCGCGCGCCCTTTTTCTCGCGCCAGTACGCCAGCGCGCGGAGAATGCGATCGCTCTGTATCCTAGATGCGTCGAACGGCTGCAAGCTTGCGTCCTGAAGCATTCACCGACCCGCACATCGAAATCGAAACCGTGACGCGGTCCGGCAACGATACCGGGTTTCCGATTCGCAGGCCCTTGAAACCTGTCCGGACAGCCCAAGAACCGGGCCTTGCCGCCCGGACGATAAAATACGTATTTAAATCAGTATATTGATTGCCCCACTGGGGCCGCCCGAAGGCCGGTTTTCATGGGCAGATGGTAGCGGCGGAGGGATTTGAACCCCCGACCAAGGGATTATGATTCCCCTGCTCTACCACTGAGCTACGCCGCCGAAGTCGTGGTCGTTTAAGGTGCCCGGCCCCCCAAGTCAAGCCGTCTGCGCGGCCGGCTGGCGGACGATCCAGCCGCCCCCGAGAACCCGCCCGGAATCGTAGAGGACGCAGGCCTGCCCGGCCGCGATCCCGTACTCCGGCTCGTCGAGGACGACCGACGCGGTCCCGTCGGCGTGGCGCTCGAAGCGCGCGGGCTTGGGCCCGGTCGTCGAGCGCACGCGCGCGGCGGCGAGATCGCCCGCGGGGGCGGCCCCCAGCCAGTTCGTTTCCTTGAGCCGCAGTTCGCGCCCGGCGAGCGCCTCGCGCGGGCCGACGACGATTCGCGCCGTCTCCGGCTCCACGCGCAGCACGTAGAGCGGTTCGGCCGCCGCATCGCGCGCGCCGATATTGAGCCCACGCCGCTGGCCGACCGTGAAACCGATCGTACCCTCGTGGCGGCCCAGCACGTTGCCGACGCGGTCGACGATGTCGCCGGGCACGGCCGCGTCGGGCTTCAGCCGTTCGACGAAGTCGCGGTACTTGCCGTCCGGCACGAAGCAGATGTCCTGGCTGTCGGGCTTGGCTGCGACCGGCAGCGAAAGGCGCGCGGCGTGTTCGCGCACGCGCGACTTCGGCATGCCGCCCAGCGGGAATCGGAGAAAGTCGAGCTGCGCCTGCGTCGTCGCGAACAGGAAATAGCTCTGGTCGCGCGACGGATCGACCGCGGCGTGGAGTTCGGCTCCGCCCGGCCCCGCGATGCGGCGCGCATAGTGGCCGGTCGCGAGGGCCGCCGCCCCCAGATCGTGCGCGACCGCCAGCAGGTCGCGGAACTTGACCGTGCGGTTGCACTGGACGCACGGGATCGGCGTCTCGCCGCGCGCGTAGCTGTCGACGAAATCGGCGATCACCGCTTCCTTGAAGCGGCTCTCGTAGTCGAGCACGTAATGCGGGATGCCGATGCGGTCGGCGACATTGCGCGCGTCGTGGATGTCCTGCCCCGCACAGCAGGCCCCCTTCTTCTTCGCCGCCGCCCCGTGGTCGTAGAGCTGCAGCGTGACGCCGACCACGTCGTAGCCGGCTTCCTTGAGCAGGGCCGCCGTCACCGAGGAATCGACACCACCCGACATCGCGACGACGACGCGCGATCCCGCCGGCAGGTCCATTTCCAGTTCGGCACTCACGGCGCGTCGAGCCCCATCTGCCAGAACGCGGCTTCGAGCCGGGTCGCCCGGTCGAAGGTCTTCACCAGATCGTCGAAGCGGCCTTCGTTGGCGCGCACCTTCCACAACCGGTCGACCTCGTCGGCGGTTCCGCGCGCCACCTTGGCGAATTCGTCGCTGCCGTAGGTCTCGATCCAGGGGCGATAGGGATTGGCAGAATTGTCCAACGCTGCGAGCCGCCGGCCAATCTCGGCATAGCCCATCGCGCACGGCGCCAGCGCCACGACGAGATCGAGCAGATCGCCCTGCATCCCCTTTTCCAGCACGTAGCGCGTATAGGCCATCGTCGCGTCGTCTTCGGGCGTCGCCTCGATGTCGGCCTCGCTCAGGCCCCAGCTGCGGCAGAATTCGATGTGCAGGCCGGTCTCGCGGTCGAGGATCGCCTTCACGCTGGCGTTCGATTTGCGCATCTCGGCCAGCGTCGACGACTTGTAGACCGCGAGCGCCCAGGCCCGCGCGTAATGCAGCAGGAACAGATAATCCTGTTTCAGATAATGCCGAAACGACCCGATCGGCAGCGTGCCGTCGCCGAGCCGGCGCACGAACGCGTGGTCGACGTAAGCACTCCAGGACGGCGCGCAGGCAACGACCAGCCGGTCGGCGAGCCCGCCCTTGGCCCAGAGCCGCGTCGTCATCCGCGCTCCTCGATCCAGGCCATCTGGATCGCCTCGAGGATCTTCTCGTTCGACTTGGCCGGATCGTCGGCGAAACCCGGCAACGCCTGGACCCACTTCCACAGATCGGTGAAGCGCAGGTTCACGACGTCGGCGTCCGGGTGCGCCTCTTCCAGTTCGATCGCGATGTCGTTGACGTCGGTCCAGCGCAGCTTCTTCATGTCGCGTCCTAGGTCTTGTCGACCATCATGTTGCGCGTCGCCGTGGGCAGCGACACCTTGAGCCCGTCGAGCTCGTCGGTGATCGTGATCTGGCAGCCCAGGCGCGAGGTGTGCGTCAGGCCGAAGGCGAGGTCGAGCATGTCTTCCTCGTCCTCGGTCGCCTCGGGCAGGCGCTCGTAGTCGTCCTTGTCGACGACCACGTGGCAGGTCGAGCAGGCGAGCGAACCTTCGCACGCACCCTCGAGCGGCACGTCGTTGCGGTGCGCGATCTCCAGCACCGACAGCCCGACCGGCGCATCGACTTCCTTCTTTGTGCCGTCGGCCAGCACGAATGTCATTTTCGGCATCTTGTTCTCTTCCTTGTCCCGTCTCGCGTTGTCTCAGCCGCCGATCTCGGCCACGTTGCGGCCCGCAAGCGCCTTGCGGATGCCGCGGTCCATGCGACGTTCGGCGAAAATCTTGGTCTTGTGTTCCAGTTCCTCGGCCGCACCCTGGATCGCGTGCCGGTCGCTGCCCGACATCGCGCGCTCGACCGTCTCGACGCTCGCGTCGATCGCGGCGCGCTCGGAAGCGTCCAGCAGGTCGGCATCGACCGCGAGGGCGGCCTGCAGCGCGTTGATGGCGCGGCGCGCCTCGACGCGCGCCTCGGTCAGCAGCCGTCGGTCCATGTCGGCTTCGGCGTTGTCGATCGACGCGCGCAGCATGTCGGCCATCTCGTCCTCGGTCAGGCCGTAGGACGGCTTCACTTCCACGCGCGCCTCGCGGCCCGTCGTGCTCTCGCGCGCCGAGACCGACAGCAGCCCGTCGGCATCGACCGAGAAGCTCACGCGGATGCGCGCGGCCCCGGCGACCATCGGCGGGATGCCGTCCAGCTCGAAGCGCGCGAGGCTGCGGCACTGGTCGACCATCTCGCGCTCGCCCTGCACGACATGGATTGCCATCGCGTTCTGGCCGTCCTGATAGGTCGTGAATTCCTGCGCGCGCGCGACCGGGATCGGCGTGTTGCGGTCGACGATCTTCTCGACGATGCCGCCCATCGTCTCGATGCCCAGCGACAGCGGCAGCACGTCGAGCAGCAGCGTATCGGAGCCGGCGGTCAGTGCCTCGGCCTGCAGGGCGGCACCCACCGCGACGACCTCGTCCGGGTCGATGTCGGCGAGCGGCGGCTTGCCGAAGAAGGCCTCGACGCGCTGGCGCACCAGCGGCACACGCGTCGACCCGCCGACCAGCACGATGCCGTCGAGCCTGGCGGGCTCGTAGCCCGCATCTTCCAGCACCGAGGCGCAGATCGCGATCGTGCGCCCGACGAAGGGGGCAGCCAGAATCTCGAACGTCGCGCGGTCGATGGCGTGGTCGCTGTCGCCGGAATCGAGCATCAGCGTGCCGTCCCAGCGATCCTTGTCGGTCAGGCACTCCTTGGCGAGGCGTGCGGTGGCCAGCGCCTGCTTGATCTCGTCGCGCGTCACGTCGCCGCCGCGCTCGGCAAGGAAGCGTGCGGCGACCGCATGGTCGAGATCGTCGCCGCCGAGGGCCGCGTCGCCGCCGGTGGCGAGCACCTGGAACACGCCCTTTTCCAGCCGCAGCAGCGAGAAGTCGAACGTGCCGCCGCCAAGGTCATAGACGGCGAACAGCCCTTCCGACTTGCTGTCGAGCCCGTAGGCGAGAGCGGCAGCCGTGGGTTCGGCGACGAGACGCAGCACGTCGAGCCCGGCAAGGCGTGCGGCATCGCGCGTGGCGGTGCGCGCCGCGTCGTCGAAATAGGCGGGCACGGTCACGACCGCGCGGTCGACATTCTGCCCCAGCGCCAGTTCCGCGCGTTCCTTGACGGCGCGCAGGATGTCGGCGCTGATCTCGACCGGTGTCAGCAGCCTATCGCCGACCTTCAGGCGCGGCATGCCGCCGTCGGCTGCGGGGCCGAGTTCGTAGGGAAGCTGCCCGCCGAGCTTCTGCAGGTCGGCGATGCCGCGCCCCATCAGCCGCTTGATCGACGAGACGACGATCTCCGGCCGGTCGAGCAGCTGGCGGCGCGCGATCTCGCCCACCAGTGCGGCACCGCCTTCCAGATACGCGACGACCGACGGGACGAGACCGGAGCCGCGCGCGTCGCGCACGACCTCGACCTTCTGGTCGCGCGAGATCGCGACGACCGAATTGGTGGTGCCGAGATCGATGCCGACCGCGAGGCCCTTCTCGTTCTCGTGCGGCAGCGGCGTTTCGCCGGGCTCGTAAATCTGCAGCAGCATCAGGCCGCTCCCGCCGCCGCGAGGCGCGCGCGCCGGGCGCGCGCTTCCTCGCCCAGCTTGACGAGATACTTGAGCCGCAGCGTGCCGAGGCGGGCCGCCGCAAGATCGCCGCGCGCGAAGGCATCGGCGAGCGTGCCGAGACACGCGGCGGCATCCGCGCGCGCGGCGGCGGCGATCGCCTCGACGGCCGCGGCATCGGTCGCCTCGAACAGCGCCTCGCGCCGTTCCATCTGCTCGTCGAGCAGTCCGGAATCGTGGATCGTGTGGGCGCCCTCGCCCTCGATCGGAAGCCCGCGCAGCTTCAGCAGATACGTGGCACGCGCCAGCGGGTCCTTCAGCGTCTCGTAGGCCTCGTTGAACGCGACCGCCTGGCTCTGCGAGATCTGCCGCGCCTTGGGTGCGGCACCCGCGAACCGGTCGGGATGGAGCTGGCGCTGGAAACCGAAATAGAGCTGTTCGAGCACCGGCACCTTCAGCTCGAAGGCGGCCGGCAGGCCCAGACGCGCGAAATGGTCGATCGGCGAGGGCGGCTGGATCGCCTTGCAGGTGCCGCAGAACAGGTTCGCCGGATCGACCGGCCCGCGGCACGACCAGCACGCCGCCAGCACCGCCGCGGAAGCGGCGGCCGGATCGGGACCGGTGGGGCGAGGCGTCTGGTGCATGGGCGAACGGGGCTTCAAACGTGACGACGGTCGGCCTTCTAGCGCGGGCCGACCGTCGGGGAAAGCGTCAAAACGCGGCTTGCGTCAGATGTGGAAACTTTCGCCGCAACCGCAGCGGCCTTTCTCGTTGGGATTGCGGAAAACGAAGCCGGATTGCAGCTTTTCCTCGACGAAATCCATCTCGGTGCCGAAGACGAACATCGAGGCCTTCGGATCGATGAAGATCGCGATTCCCGGTGTGGGCTCGACGACTTCGTCGCCCGGCCCCTTCGCGTCGGCATATTCCAGCGTGTAGGTCATGCCCGAGCAGCCGCGCGTGCGCACGCCCACGCGCACGCCCGCGGACGGCTTGCCGCGCTTGTCGAGCAGCGCCTTGACGCGTTCGACCGCCGCCGGCGTGACGGTGATCGGCGGCGGACGCACGCGGGGCACGCGCTTGACCGGTGCGGCGGCGGGCGGCGATGCGGCGGTATCGGTCACTTCGCTGTCTCCTTCAGACCCGCTTCTTGCGGTAGTCCTCGATCGCCGCCTTGATCGCGTCCTCGGCGAGGACCGAGCAGTGGATCTTCACCGGCGGCAGGGCGAGGTGCTTGGCGATGTCGGTGTTCTTGATCGTCGCGGCCTCGTCGACGGTCTTGCCCTTGACCCATTCGGTCACGAGCGAGGACGACGCGATCGCCGAGCCGCAGCCGAAGGTCTTGAACTTCGCGTCCTCGATGATGCCCTCGGCATTGACCTTGATCTGCAGCTTCATGACGTCGCCGCACGCCGGTGCCCCGACCAGGCCGGTGCCGACGCCGGGGTCGTTCTTGTCGAGCGCGCCCACGTTGCGGGGATTCTCGAAATGATCGACCAGTTTTTCGCTGTAGGCCATTTGTACGTACTCCTGTTCCGGTATCTCTTGCGGTCGCCTGCGGTCGTCAGTGCGCCGCCCACTGGATGGATTTGATGTCGATGCCCTCCTGCGCCATCTCCCACAGCGGGCTCATCGAGCGCAACTTGGAGACGGCCTGGATGATTCGTTCGGCCGCGTAGTCGACTTCCGCCTCGGTCGTGAAGCGGCCGAAGCCGATGCGCAGCGACGTGTGCGCGAGTTCCTCTTCCACGCCGAGTGCGCGCAGCACGTAGCTGGGCTCGAGCGAGGCCGACGTGCAGGCCGACCCCGACGAGACGCACAGGTCCTTGATACCCATCATCAGCCCCTCGCCCTCGACATAGGCGAAGGAGAGGTTGAGGTTGCCCGGCAGACGCTTCGAGAGGTCGCCGTTGAGGAACACCTCGGGCAGCTTCTCGTGGACCGTCTTCAGGAAGCGTTCGCGCAGCTTGAGCAGGCGCGCGGCTTCGCTCGCCATCTCGTTCTTGGCGATCTCGGCGGCCTTGCCGAGGCCCACGCACAGCGGCGTGGGCAGCGTGCCCGAGCGCATGCCGCGCTCCTGCCCGCCGCCATGGATCAGCGCCTGCAGGCGCACGCGCGGCTTGCGGCGCACGAACAGCGCGCCGATGCCCTTGGGCCCGTAGATCTTGTGGCCGGAGATCGACATCAGGTCGATCTTCATCGCGTCGACATCGAGCGGGATCTTGCCGTAGGCCTGCGCGCAGTCGGTGTGGAAGAACGCACCCTTCGCGCGGCACAGCGCCCCGATCTCGGCGAGCGGCTGGATGACGCCGATCTCGTTGTTGGCCGCCATGATCGAGACGATCACGGTCCTGTCGGTGATCGCCTTGTCGAGATCGGCGAGATCGACGAGCCCGTCCTGCTTCACCGGCAGGTAGGTGACCTTGAAGCCTTCCTGTTCGAGATGGCGGCACGTGTCGAGCACGCACTTGTGCTCGGTCACCAACGTGACGATGTGATCGCGCTGGTCCTTGTAGAAATGCGCCACGCCGGCGATCGCGAGGTTGTTGGATTCCGTCGCACCCGACGTGAACACGATCTCGCGCTCGTCCGCGGCGATCAGCTCGGCGATCTGCGCGCGCGCCTTCTCCACGCCCTCTTCCGCTTCCCAGCCATATTCGTGGTTCCGGCTGTGCGGGTTGCCGAACTTCTCGGTGAAGTACGGCATCATCGCCTCGAGCACGCGCGGGTCCATCGGCGTCGTCGCCTGATAGTCGAGATAGACCGGCCGGCGCGGCGCGTTGGCGCGGTCGTTGGCGGGGGACTTGATCGTTGCGGTGCTCATCGTCTGCTCCAGGTGTCGGTCGTCGTTTCAGGCGGCTGCCGGGACTTTCGCCCCGGCCGGCGCCAGCCGTCGCGCAAGCGCTGCCCATGCGCGCGCGAAGGCGTCGATTTCGTCGCGTGTCGTCGCGGGCCCGAACGAGACGCGGATCGCCTCGCCCGCCCCCGTCTGGGCCCCCATCGCGGCGAGCGTGCGGCTCGCCTTGACCTTGCCCGACGAACAGGCGGCCCCCGCCGAGACGGCGAAGCCCGCAAGATCCAGCGCCATGACCTGCGTCTCGGCCGGAACGCCGGGCAGGCCGATGCAGCTCGTGTTCGGCAGGCGCCGGGCCGCGGCCGCGTGGATCACGGCATCGATATGGGTCGTGCGGACGGCGTTTTCCAGCGCGTCGCGCAGGTCGGCCGGCATCGGCGAAATCGCCTGCACGGCAGCACCGAACCCGGCTATGCCCGCCACGTTCTGCGTGCCGGCGCGTAGGCCAAGCTCCTGCCCGCCGCCGGCCAGCAGCGGATTGACCTGCACCGTCTCGCGCACGACGAGCGCACCCACGCCCTGCGGACCGCCGATCTTGTGCGCCGACAGCGCCAGCGTGTCGGCGCCCAGCGCCTCGAAATCCACCGCGATCTTGCCGAAGGCCTGAACGGCGTCGCAGTGCAGGCGCACGCCCGCCGCGCGCGTCAGGCGCGCGATCTCGGCGACCGGCTGGATCGCGCCCGTCTCGTTGTTGGCGAGCATCACCGCGACAAGCTTGGGCCGGTCGGCCAGCAGCGTTTCCAGTGCGGCCAGATCGACGACGCCGTTGCGGTCGACCGGAATGACGCGCGCACCGGAAAGCGGCGCCCACACGCTGTCGTGCTCGACGGCCGAGACGAGACAGTCGGCCGGCGCAAACCCGTTGAGGGCGAGCGCGTTGGCTTCGGTCCCGCCGCCGGTGAAGACGATGCGCGCCTGTCCCGCGCCCGCGGCACCGGCAATGGCCACGCGCGATTCCTCGACCAGCCGGCGCGCGGCGCGGCCGGCGGCATGCACCGACGAGGGATTGCCCGCGACCGAAAAGGCGTGCGCCATCGCCGCACGGGCGGGTTCGCCCAGCGGTGCGCTCGCATTCCAGTCGAGATAGACGGGCGTGGTCATCCTGCTTCCTACTCCGCCGCGACCATCGGGCTCGACGAATTTTCGCCGGCCTCGTGTTCGATCACGCCCGACGTGCCCAGCACGCGGCGCGCGCACACGTCGGCGAGCGTGACGCTCGAAAGATAGAGATGGATCTGGTTGCCCAGCTCTTCCCACAGGTCGTGGGTCAGGCAGCGGCTCTTGTTCACGCGGCAGCCCGTGGGCGAGCCCGGCGCGCAGCGCGTGGCGCGGATCGGTTCGTCGACCGCGACGATGATGTCGGAGACGCGCGTCTGGTCGACCGCATGGGCCAGCAGGTAGCCCCCGCCCGGCCCGCGCACCGAGCGCACCAGCCCGCCGCGGCGCAGCTTGGCGAAGAGCTGCTCGAGATAGGAGAGCGAGATCTCCTGCCGCTCCGCGATGTCGGCGAGTGCGATCGGGCTGCCCTTGCTGGTGCTGGCGAGATCGACCATCGCCATCACCGCGTACCGGCCCTTGGTGCTGAGCTTCATGACGCGTTCCTTCCGGTCAATTTGCGTGGCCGCGCGCGCCGACCGTGTGCAGGTCGGCGACGCGGGCATCGAGTTCGTCGCGCTGGGCGGCTACGCGCCCTTCGAGTTCGGCGATGCGCGCGCGCATGACGCCCATCTCGGATTCCATCCGGTCGATCGCGCGCGCGACCGGGTCGGTCACGTCGCCGGTCGCCCCGTAGGCGCAGAAATCGTCGTTCTTCGGCCGGCCGACCATCCGCGCCGGGATGCCGACGACCGTGGCACCGGGCGGGACCGCTTCGAGCACGACGGCGTTCGAGCCGACGCGGGCCCCCTTGCCGACCGTGAAGGGGCCGAGAATCTTGGCACCGGCCCCCACGATCACGCCGGCGCCCAGCGTCGGGTGGCGCTTGCCGTGGTCGAGCGTCGTGCCGCCCAGCGTGACGCCCTGATATAGGGTGACGTCGTCGCCGATCTCGGCCGTCTCGCCGATGACCACGCCCATGCCATGGTCGATGAAGAAGCGCTGGCCGATCGTCGCCCCGGGGTGGATCTCGATGCCGGTCGCGAAGCGCGCGAAGACCGAAACGAGGCGGCCAAGCAGCTTCAGCCCCTGCCGCCAGGCCGCGTTCGCGATGCGGTGCAGCATCACGGCATGGAAGCCCGGGTAGCAAAGGACGACTTCCAGCCGCGTGCGCGCGGCCGGGTCGCGGGCCAGGACCGCATCAAGGTCGGAGCGAATTGCCTTGAAAGTCATCTATTTAACCGCCTAATCTCCGGCCGTTTGGGACGACGCCCCGCGCAGGCCGCAAGGAAAACCCTAGCTGAGCGCTAAGGAACTTAGGTTACCCGAGTACGGGGATCAAGTATCTTTTTCCTGAAGTTAAGCCGACACATTGGGATTATCCGACTGTTATAATTGGATTTTCGGACGGGCCCGGAGGATGCATGCCTGACGTCGTAATAAATGGGGCCGAAGGACGCTTGGAAGGCCGCTACATGCCGGGCCCCAGCGAACGCGCGCCGATCGCACTACTTCTGCATCCACACCCGCAGCATGGCGGGACGATGCACAACAAGGTCGTCTACACGCTCAACCAGGCCTTCACGAAGGTCGGCTTCGCCACGCTGCGCTTCAACTTCCGCGGCGTGGGCCGCAGCCAGGGCAGCTACGGCCGGGGCGAGGGCGAACTGCAGGATGCGGCATCCGCACTCGACTGGCTGCAGCAGACCAACCCCAATTCCGCGAGCTGCTGGATCGCCGGCTTCTCGTTCGGCGCGTGGATCGGCATGCAGCTCCTGATGCGCCGGCCCGAGATCGACCGCTTCGTCTCGATCGCCCCGCCCGCCAACGTGTTCGACTTCACGTTCCTCGCCCCGTGCCCGTCCTCGGGCCTGATCGTCCAGGGCGACAAGGACGAGGTCGTGCCGGAAGAGTCCGTCCACAAGCTGTCCGAGAAGCTCGCCAAGCAGCGCGACATCAAGGTCGACTACCGCGTGATGAAGGGGGCCAACCACTTCTTCGCCGACAGGCTCGACAAGCTGGAAGCGATGGTCGGCGAATATGCGGGCGTGCCAGTCCCCATGGCCCCGCCCCCGCCGCCCCCGCCGCCGCAGCCCGTCGTGGTCGACAAGAAGCAGCCTTCGCCGCTGCCGCCCACGCAGGTTTCCGCGCGCACGGCCGCGCGCAAGTCGCCCAAGCCCGCCGCACCGGTGAAGGCCGTGGCGAAGCCCGTCGTCAAGCCCGCGAAGAAGCAGGCGCCGACCGCGCAGAAATCCACCAAGCGCTAGTTCCCCCGCACCACGCGCGCGTTTGAGGACGGCCGGCGGCCGTGCTATGTCGCAGCCCATGACGACACCGAAATCCGACTTCCTGCGCGAGGCCAAGGCCCGCGGCTTCATCCACCAGGTCACCGACGAGGCGGCGCTCGACGCGAAGCTCGCCTCGGGCGTGCCGCAGATCGCCTATATCGGCTTCGACGCGACGGCGGACTCGCTGCATGCGGGCAGCCTCGTGCAGATCATGCTGCTGCGCCTGTGGCAGCGCACCGGGCACCGTCCGCTCGTGCTGATGGGCGGCGGGACGACGAAGATCGGCGACCCGTCCGGCAAGGACGAGGCGCGCAAGCTGCTGTCGGACGACGACATCGGCGCGAACATCCGCGGCATCCGGCGCATCTTCGACAAGTATCTCGATTTCGGCCCGAAGGCGGCGCTGTCGGTCGACAACGCGGAATGGCTCGACGGGCTCAAATACATCCCGTTGCTGCGCGAGGTCGGCCGCCATTTCTCGGTCAACCGCATGCTGACGATGGATTCGGTCAAGCTGCGCCTCGAACGCGACCAGCCGCTGTCGTTCCTCGAATTCAACTACATGGTCCTGCAGAGCTACGATTTCGTCGAGCTCGCCAAGCGCCACGGCTGCATCGCGCAGATGGGCGGCTCGGACCAGTGGGGCAACATCGTGATGGGCGTGGATCTGGGGCGCCGGCTGGCGAACGCAGAGCTGTTCGGCGTGACCACGCCGCTGCTGACCACCTCGTCCGGCGCCAAGATGGGCAAGACGGCGGCCGGCGCCGTGTGGCTCAACGCCGAGCGCCTCAGCCCTTACGACTATTTCCAGTACTGGCGGAACACCGAGGACGCCGACGTCGGCCGCTTCCTGAAGCTGTTCACCGACATGCCGCTCGACGAGATCGCGCGGCTGGAGAAGCTCGCGGGTGCCGAGATCAACGAGGCGAAGAAGATTCTCGCCTTCGAGACGACGAAGCTGTGCCACGGCGCGGAAGCCGCAACCCTCGCTTCCGAAACCGCGCGCCAGACCTTCGAGCAGGGCGTGTCGGGCGAAGGCCTGCCGACGATCGAAGTGCCGCGCGGCGAGCTTGCCGCGGGCATCGGCGTGGTCGACCTCATCGTGCGCGCCGGCCTCGCCGCCTCGAAAAGCGAGGCGCGCCGGCTCGTGCAGGGCAAGGGTGCGAAGCTCAACGACGCGGTCGTGGAAAGCGACGCGCTCGGCGTCAATGCCGGGCACCTGTCGGCCGACGGCACGCTGAAGCTGACCGCGGGCAAGAAGCGCCACGCGCTGGTGCGCGCGGTCTAGCGGTTTCCGTCCGGCTGCTGGAACGGCAGGTCGGTCGGCTGGTCGGCCGGCAGCGCCGATCCGCCCGAGAACACGCCGAACAGCCGGCGCAGGAATCCCGGCGCCAGCGTCGACAGCGGATTGACCGCGATCTGCGGATCGGCGAGCGAGCCGCTGGCGCGATAGGTTGCGGCGAACACGCCCGAGCCGCGCTCGCCCACCAGAAGCTGGCCCAGCAGCGGGATGTTGCCGAGGATCGAGTTGACCGCATAGGCGGGCACGAGCGTGCCGTCGACGTCGATCGTGTCCTCTTCCAGATCGAGTATGCCGCGCGCCGTCACGCCGAGCGCGGAACCGTACATGCGGCCCTCGCGGATCTCGATCTTCGGGTCGGGCCAGGCGAAGTCCGCGTCGAAGCGCGTGAAGCCGATGCCTTCGCCGCGCAGGCTGTCGACGATGCCGGTGAGAAGTGCCACCGACAGCAGCCGCGCGAAGCCGGGCGCGTTGACCACGCGGTAGGATTCGATCGACATCTTGCCGACGACCGCCTTGTCGGGTCGCGCGGGATCGACGGCACCCGATATCTTCAGGCTGCCGCCCACGACGTTGGGCGTGATCTCCAGCAGGGCGAGCAGCGCGCCCGCATCCTCGGCCGACGCGTCGAGCTTGCCCGATCCGCCTTCCTCGACGTCGAGATCGACGTCGACCCGCCCGCCCGCGGGCACGCCGGCGGTGGGCGACGTCGTCGCGTCGAGACGCATTCGTTCCCACCGCCTGGGTCCGCGCCGTCCGTCGGCCTTCACGCCGGAAAGCTCGCGATCCTCGCCCATCCGCAGGCGCGAGAGATCGAGCGTGACGCTCAGGTCCGGGCGCGCGGGATCGGGCTTCGACTTGTCGGAGAGGAACGGCGACACGTCGAGGAACGCGCCGCGCGCGTCTAGGAAATTGCGCGCCCGCCCGCCGGGCGGCGTGGGCTCGCGCCGGGCGCGGAATTCGGCGAGGTCGACGCGCCCGGGCAGAACGACGCGCTGCAGGACGACGTTGCGCCAGAGCCTTCCGTCCGCACCGAACTCGACGCGGCCGCGCACCGCCATCCCGTCGCCCGCGAAATCGACGACGTCGAGCGTGTGCAGCACCTCGTTGCGCAGGGCAAGCTGCAGGCGCGCGCGCGCGGGCTTGCCGGGCGCCCTCGTCCAGTCGATCTCCGGCACGGCGAGCGCCACGTCGGCCATGTCGAGTTCCATCGCGATGTCCCGCCGCCCGTCGCGGTAGGACTGCGTCGCGAGATCGATGCCCGCCGGCCCAGTCGCGTAGGGCGCGAAATCGAAGCCGAGGGCGAGCTGCGTTTCGGGTGCCGCGCGCCCGCGCGCGGTCGCGCGCTCGACCGGCTCCACGCCCTCGACGAACTCGCGCCGGTAGGCGATGTCGGCGATCGAGCCCGCGAGCTTCACCTTGCCGCGCACGTCGAGCCCCTTCTCGTCCACGCGCACATCGACGTCGCCATCCTCGATCGGCTTGCCGAGGATCGCGCGCTGCTGGGTGAAGCCCGTGACCTTGCCCGACGCCACGACCGCGATCTGGTCGAAGCGCAGCGTGCTGAGCAGCGGGAAGCGCGTATCGACGCGCACGTCCGCCGTGCCGCCGAAGCTTTCCGGGCTCTCGCCGATGCGGCCGAGGAAGCCGAGCGGCTTCATGTCGACGAGCTTCAGCGCGTCGACCGCCGGCCCCTGCACGCGCACGTCGATGGCCGCGTGCTGCAGGTCGGTATCGAGGCCGGTGATCAGCACGGTGCCGTCGTCGACCTTCAGGTTCCCGATGGTGCCGCCGCGCGCCTTGATCTCCAGCCGGCGCGCGTCGAGCGTCGCGGTTCCCGACACGCCGAGCACCGCCGGCAGGCCTTCGATGTAGCGCACCGCCAATCCTTCGACCGTGAAGTCGAGGCGCGCGCGCTCGATCGACACCTTCGTCCATTCGGCGTCGACCACGCGCAGCGCGATCTCGGCGTGCGCGGTCGGGACGCGGCCCTCGGCGAGATTCTCGACGATCCATTCGCGCGCGTTGGGCGAGGCCGGCATCGGCCACAGGCGCTTGACGTCGGCGGTGCGCACGCCGGTCAGGTCGGCGCGGGCCCCCACGCGCGGCCGGCCGAGCGGGTCCTCGACGATGGCCGCCGCACGGATCGACGGCCCGCCGAAATCGACGAACACCTCGTCGATGTCGACGCGGCCCAGATCGTCGGACAGGCGCGCGCGGACCGACAGCGCGCGGATGTCGACGGGTGCGGCGAAGATGGCGGGATTCGCGATGCGCCCGTTGGCGGCGTCGAGCGTGGCGTGCGTGCCCTCGACGCGGCCGTCGGCGGTGATGCGCGTCCAGAGCTGGATGTCGGCGACCGCCTCGATGCCGCGCAGCGACGCGAGGCGCGGATCGATCGTCGCGAGCCCGCCGACCGAGATGCCGCGCAGGCGCACGTCGACGTCGACCGCCTCGTTCTGCGGCACGTAGAGCGCCTCGATCTCGGCGCGCACGCGCTGGTCGCCGAGCCGGATCGGCAAAGCCGCCTCCAGCGCCACGCCGCGCTCGTCGCGCCGGAAGCGCACGCGCGCGCGCTCTGCCGCCACGCGCAGGCCCGTCGGCTCGTCGTCGATCGTGACCGTCATGTCGTCGAACGAAGCACTCGACAGCAGGCCGAGCGGCCGCTCCGCGTCGGGCGGGCCGCTCAGTTCGTGCAGGATGAACGCCGCCACGCCCGTCTGGTTCTCGGCCGCCTCGGCGTCATCGAGGGTCTCGACGATGCGGATGGCGCCGGCGGCGTCGCGCGCCAGCGCCAGGCGCAGGCCTTCGACGCGAAGCTCCTCGGGCTGGATCTCGCCCGACATCAGCCGGCGCGCGACGAGCGACATCCACGCCTGGGGGATGCGCGCGACCTCGCGCCCGTCGGGCGCGTAGACATGCGTGTCGGAAATGCGCAGCTGGATCGAGCGGCTGCGGTCCGACCAGTCGATCCACGTGGCGCCGACGTCGATGCGCATGCCCGACGGGCCCTGCCCGAGAGCGGCCTCGAGGATCGGCGTGACGAAGGGCACGAGGATCGGCCCCGCGGTCAGCCGCCACAGCAGCAGGCCGGTCCCGACCAGCAGCAGCGCGGTGAGCGAGCCCAGGATCTCGAAGAAAAGCCGGATCGGGTGGCTCATCGCGCGGCTTGACCCTCGGTCTTGCGCGGGGTCAACCTGTCGGCCGGCACGAAGGACTGGAACGGACGGAATCGCAGCATGGCGGCATTGTACCCCGGATTCGCACGCGCGGCTTGGCCCAGGGCGCACGATCCGGCGGCGGTCGAACGCGAGCTGGAGCGCTGGCTCGAAGCCGCACCCGACATAACGGACAGGCCCCTCGCCCTATTCGCCCGGAAACTCGCCGCGGGCAAGCCCGGCCGGGCCGCCCTCGCCGCGATCTTCGGGAATTCGCCGCATCTGACTTCCCTCGCCCTCGGCGATCCGGACGGGGCGGCGCTGCTGCTGTCGGCAGGCCCCGACAAGGCCTTCGCCGCGGCGATCGGCGAGGCGCGCAAGGCGCTGGGCAAGCCGGTCGAGACCGACGCGATCATGGCCGGCCTGCGCCGG
Source organism: Tagaea sp. (assembly GCA_965279565.1). Classification (GTDB taxonomy): domain Bacteria; phylum Pseudomonadota; class Alphaproteobacteria; order CACIAM-22H2; family CACIAM-22H2; genus Tagaea. Next base: position 3,802,768 of record OZ257249.1, read on the forward strand.
ATGAAGAAGCGCGCCGCACTGGCCATCGCGCTCGCCGACATCGCCGGGCTGTGGGACGTGGCGAAGGTCACCGCCGCGATCTCGCAGACGGCGGAAACCGCCCTCGACCTCGCCTGCCGGCACCTGCTGCGCGAAGCGGCACGGCGCGACGGCCTAATGCTTTCCGACAAGGCGGCACCCGAGAAGGGCTCCGGCCTCGTCGTGCTCGGCATGGGTAAGCTCGGGGCGGGCGAGCTCAACTACTCCTCCGACGTCGACATCATCGTGCTCTACGAGGCCGAGCGCGTGCGCGGCGTCGATCCCGACGAGATGCAGGCGGTCTTCGTCAAGCTCGTGCGCAACCTCGTCAAGATCATGGAAGCGCGCACGCCGGACGGCTACGTGTTCCGCACCGACCTGCGCCTGCGCCCCGATCCGGCGGCCACCCCCATGGCGCTGTCCACGCTGGCGGCCGAGACCTATTACGAGAGCATCGGGCAGAACTGGGAACGCGCCGCGATGATCAAGGCGCGCGCCGTGGCCGGCGACCGCGAGGCGGGCGAACGCTTTGTCGCGATGCTGCGCCCGTTCGTCTGGCGCCGGCATCTCGATTTCGCGGCGATCGCCGACATCCACGCGATCAAGCGCCAGATCCAGGCGCATCGCGGCGGCGAGGAGATCGCGCTGCACGGCCACAACGTGAAGATCGGCCGCGGCGGCATCCGCGAGATCGAGTTCTACGCGCAGACCCAGCAGCTGATCTGGGGCGGGCGCGATCCCGCCCTGCGCGCATCCGCGACGATCGCGGCACTCAAGGCGCTCGCCGCCGCGGGGCGTGCCAGGGCCGAAGCGGTCGCCGATCTGGAACCGGCCTATGCGTTCCTGCGCACGGTCGAGCACCGGCTGCAGATGATCGCCGACGAGCAGACCCAGACGCTGCCCGAGGACGCGGACGAATGGGAACGCCTCGCCGCCTTCATGGGCTTTCCCGACGGCGATGCGTTCGGAACGAAACTGCGCGCGGTGTTCGAGACCGTCGCCGACCATTACGGGAAACTGTTCGAGGAAGCGCCGGCCAAGCAAGGTGCGAGCGGGCTGGTCTTCATCGGGCTGGAAGACGATCCGGGCACGCTTGCGGCCCTGAAGCGGCTCGGCTTCAAGGAAGGATCGACGATCGCGGCGGCCGTGCGCGGCTGGCACGCGGGACGCTATCGCTGCACGCGCTCGCCGCGCGCGCGCGAACTGCTGGGCGAGCTCGCCCCGCGCATCGTCGAGGCGTTCGCGCGCACCTCGCAGCCCGACGCGGGCTTCGTGCGCTTCGACCGCTTCCTCGAAGCGCTGCCGGCGGGCGTGCAGCTCTTCTCGCTGTTCCAGGCCAACCCCGATCTCGTCGACCTGACGGCCGAGATCATGGGCACGGCCCCGCATCTGGCCGAGGCGATCGCCACGCGCGTGCACCTGCTCGACGCCGTGCTCACGCCCGGCTTCTTCGATCCCCCACCGGGCAAGGTGGCGCTGATCGCCGACCTCGCGCGCGCCAACGAACAGGCGCGCGACTTCCAGGACCGGCTCGACATCGCGCGGCGCTGGCGCCACGAGCACGGCTTCCAGATCGCGGTCCAGCTCCTGCGCCAGGCGCTGCCCGCACCGGCCGCCGGCGCCGCACTTTCCGACATCGCGGACTGCACGCTCGCGAGCCTGCTCGATTCCTGCCAGGACGAGTTCGCGCGCGCGCATGGCCGCCTGCCGGGGTCCGAGCTTGCGGTGATCGCGCTGGGCAAGCTCGGCGGTCGCGAGCTGACGGTCACGTCGGACCTGGATGTGGTGCTCGTCTACTCGGTCCCGCCGAAGCTGGAGATGTCCGACGGGCCGCGGCCGCTGTCGCCGTCGCATTACTATGCGCGCCTCGCCAGCCGCTTCGTGACCGCACTCAGTGCCGCGACCGCCGAAGGGGCGCTCTACGAGATGGATCTGCGCCTGCGCCCGCAGGGGGCGAAGGGCCCGCTCGCCTCCGAGATCGCCGGCTTCGACGCCTATGTCGCGAGCGAGGCGTGGACGTGGGAGCACATGGCGCTGACGCGCGCGCGCGTCGTGTGCGGCGGGGCGAAAGTCTCCGCCGCCGCGATGGACGCGATCGGCCGCGCGCTGGCGAAGAAGCGCGAGCCCGCCAAACTCGCGACCGAGATCGCCGAGATGCGCCTGCGCATGGCGGCCGAGCGCAAGGCCGCGTCGGTCTGGCAGATCAAGGACTGGCGCGGCGGGCTGGTCGATGTCGAGTTCCTCGTCCAGCACGCGATCCTGTCGCGTCCGGCCTGTATCGCCGCCAGCACGGCCGAGGCGATCGGGAAGCTTGCTGCCGCCAAGGTTCTCGCGAAGGACGAAGCCGCCACACTGGCCGACGCGCACGCGCTCTATTCCGCCGTGCAGGCCCTGCTGCGACTCACCGTCGACGACACGTTCGATGCCGCGTCCGCCCCCGACGCGCTGAAGGCGCTGCTGGTGCGCGCGACCGGCACGGTTGACTTTTCCGACCTGCAAGCCAAGTTGGAAACATGCGCCGCCGCCGTGCGCGCGTTGCTCGAAAGGCGCCTGCCCGGCGCGCTCTGAAACAGGAGACTCCCCACGATGGCCGCCAAGAAGAAGACCGCCCCGAAGAAGAAGGAAGTTCCCGTCGCGCGCGGCCCCAAGGTCGGCGCCAAGGCGCCGGACTTCAACATGCCGACGGCCGGCGGCGGCTCGGTGCAGCTTTCCAAGCTCAAGGGCAAGAACGTGATCGTCTATTTCTATCCGAAGGACGACACGCCCGGCTGCACGAAGGAGGCCTGCGGCTTCAACGAGATGCTGGCCCAGTTCCGCAAGGTGGACGCCGAGATCGTCGGTATCTCGCGCGACCCGATGAAGAGCCACGACAAGTTCGCGGTCAAATACGGCCTCAAGTTCCACCTCGCCTCGGACGAAGACGGCAAGGCGTCGACCGCCTACGACACGTGGATCGAGAAGAGCATGTACGGGCGCAAATACATGGGCCTCGAACGCTCGACCTATCTGGTCGACAAGACCGGCACGATCCGCGCAGTCTGGCGCCCCGTTTCTGTCACCGGCCATGTCGAGGAAGTGCTGGCGGCGGCGAAAGGGCTCTGAGGGCCTCTTCGCCCCGGGCGAATTCACACTGTCTACGGTCTTGCGGACTTGAGGTGTTTCGCGGCACATATCCTACAATCAAGGATATGACCCAACCGGAACGAACCGAGACCATGACCGCAACGATGTTTCCCCCCGCATCCCGCCTCCGGAACGCCGGCCGATGACCGGTGTTGCCGCCCTTGTCGGCATCGACAGCGATGCCGTCCAGAAACTGTCCGAGGCGCTGCCGGGTGCCGGCTTGCGCGTCCTGACCGTGCGCGACCTCGCCGGCCTCGCCGACGGATTCCGGCCCGACCAGATCGCCACGATCGCGGTGGATCTCGACAGGCTGACGAATTCCGACCGCATCCTGATCGACCGCTTCGCCGACGATCCGGCCGGGCCGGGCATCGTCGGCATCGGCACGCCGCCCGCCGACGGCACGAACATCCCGCCGGCCGCGCGCCGCTTCGGCGTGCACGGCTTCGTGCCCAAGCCGCTCGATCCCGCGAATTTCCTGACCGTCGCCGGCACGCTCGCCGGGTGGGGCTACGGCTCGCGCGAGCGGCGCCGGCGCGTGCTCGTCATCGACGACAGCCGCACGATCCGCGCGATGGTCGGCGGCTATCTCGAACGCGGCGGCTTCCGCACCGTCGTGCGCGACGTGTGGGAAGACGCGATCGACGATCCCGAGACGCTCGGCGTCGATCTCGTCGTCACCGACATCTTCATGCCCGGCATGGGCGGCGTGGAAGGGATAAGGCGCATCCGCGAAGGCTGGCGCCAGCTCCCCGTCCTGGCGATGTCGGCGGGCCTCGAGGACAAGATGTCGCCCGGCAAGACGCTGCAGGCCGCCGAGATCGTGGGGGCAGATGCCTCCATCGCCAAGCCGCTGCCCGAAGAGGCGTTCATGTCGGCCGTGCGCGGGCTGCTGCAGGGCTGAAAATCCCCGCAAGAACCGGGTGGTTCGTCGAACCCCGTCCGGCCAATGTCGCGTCATCCACATAGGAGACGCGCCATGGATTTCCGCATCAGGGGCCTTTCGCCCGAAGCTTTCGTCCCGCTCTACGGCCTTCCCGATGCCGAGCTCGCCGCGCGCGGCATCGTGCGCCGCGTCGCGGATTCCTGCCCCGGCTTTCCCGACCGGATCGAGCTTCGCGACGCCGAACCGGGCGAAAGCCTGCTGCTGCTCAACTACGAACACCAGCCGGCCAGCTCGCCCTATCGCGCGTCGCACGCGATCTTCGTGCGCGAAGGGGCGCGCGAAGCCTTCGACCGCGTCAACGAGGTGCCGCCTGTGATGCGCCCGCGCCTGCTGTCGCTGCGCGCGTTCGACGCGGCCGGCATGATCGTCGACGCGGACATCGCCGAAGGAAAGCACGTGGAACCGGTCATCGAACGCCTGCTCGCCGATCCGCGCGCGGCGTATCTGCACGCGCACTACGCGAAGTTCGGCTGCTACTCGGCAAGGATCGAGCGGGCGTGACCCTCACCCCGCCCTCTCCCGCAAACGGGAGAGGGAGAAGTGGAATCCCCTCTCCCCTCCTGGGAGAGGGTTAGGGTGAGGGGTTTTTATTCTTGACAATCGGAGGGTGTTCCTCCAATATACACGCCAGTTCGACGTGCTCTTTGACAAGTGAATATGGCTGCAAGATTTGCGTGACGGGATGCGCGATCCGGATGGAATCTGCGCCGCAAGACTTGCTTGACGGATCGCGATTCCCGTCAACGTCAACAAGGGGTTTCGTGGAATTCCAACGCGTTGGCTTGTTGACGGTCAACAGCCGTCAACAAGCGTCAACTAGTCGAGATCCGCAACCTGTGCGGTTCCGCCCTTCAGGCGCGACGACAGCGAGGCTTCGAGGAAGCGGTCGATGTCGCCGTCGAGTACGCCCTTTGTGTCCGACGTCTCCGCGCCCGTGCGCAGGTCCTTGATCATCTGGTAGGGCTGCAGCACGTAGGAGCGGATCTGGTGGCCCCAGCCGATCTCGCTCTTCGCCTCGTGCGTGGCGAGTGCGGCGGCTTCGCGCTTCCTCAGCTCGGCCTCGTACATGCGCGCGCGCAGCATCTTCCACGCGCGGTCGCGGTTCTTGTGCTGCGATCGCTCGGTCTGGCACGCGACGACCGTGTTGGTCGGGACGTGCGTGAGGCGCACGGCGGACTCGGTCTTGTTGACGTGCTGGCCGCCCGCCCCCGACGCGCGGTAGACGTCGACGCGCACGTCTTCTTCCTTGATGTCGATCTGGATGTCGTCCTCGATCGCCGGATAGACCCAGGCCGACGCGAAGCTCGTCTGCCGGCGCGCGTTTGAATCGAACGGCGAGATGCGCACGAGCCGGTGCACCCCCGTCTCGGTCTTGAGCCATCCATACGCGTTCTCGCCGGAGATGCGGATCGTCGCGGACTTGATGCCGGCTTCTTCGCCGGGGCTCTCTTCCTGGTACTCGGTCTTGAAGCCGCGCTTTTCCGCCCAGCGCATGTACATGCGCGCGAGCATCTCGGCCCAGTCCTGCGCCTCGGTGCCGCCCGCACCGGCGTTGATCTGCAGGAACGCGTCGTTGGCGTCGGCCTCGCCCGAGAGCAGCGCTTCAAGGCCGCGCTTCTCGGCCTCGGCCTTCAGGTCGACCAGCTGCTTCTCGGCGTCGGCGAGTACGGCGGCATCGTTCTCGGCCTCTGCCAGTTCGATCATGCCGATGGCGTCGTCGAGCTTGGCGGTCATGTCCTTGACCGCGCCGATGGCCATCTCGAGCTGCTTGCGTTCGCGAAGCAGGGCCTGCGCCTTCTTCGCGTCGTTCCAGAGGGAAGGGTCTTCGGAGAGCGTGTTGAGCTCGTCCAGCCTTTTCAGCGCGCGATCCCAGTCAAAGAAACCTCCTCAGCAGTACCAGCGACTGCTTGATTTCTTCGGCAACGGCGGCGATTTCGGCGCGCATGTCTGTCCACTCCGGCAATTCGTGAGCGTGCCTATACGAAGGACCGGGCCGCTTGGCAAGGCCCCCGCTTGGCAACGCAGGCGCGCTGTGGTTCCCTTGCGCCAAGCAATCCCGAGGAAACGTCCCATGAATCTCGCCACCAAGCTCGCCGCGCGCGCGGCGGAAGGCCGCCCCGTCACCGTCGGGCTGATCGGGGCCGGCAAGTTCGGCACGATGTTCCTTGCCCAGGCGCGCAAGACCGTGGGGCTGCACATCGTGGGCATCGCCGACCTGTCGCCGCCGCGCGCACGCGCCGCACTCGCCAATTGCGGCTGGGACGAGGCCCGCATCGCGGCGAAGTCGCTGGGCGACGCGATCGACACGAAGCGCACGTTCGTGACCGACGACGCCGACGCGCTGATCGCCCATCCCGGCATCGAGGTGATCGTGGAAGCGACCGGCGATCCGCGCGCCGGCATCCGCTTCTGCCTTCGCACCATCGACGCGGGCAAGCACATCGTGATGGTCAACGTGGAGGCCGACGTCGTCGCGGGGCCGCTGCTGGCGGCACGCGCGCGCGAAAAAGGTGTCGTCTATTCACTTGCCTACGGCGACCAGCCCGCCCTGATCTGCGAACAGGTCGACTGGGCGCGCGCCTGCGGCTTCGAGGTCGTCTCGGCCGGCAAGGGGACGCGCTACCATCCCGACTTCCACCGCTCGACGCCCGACACGGTGTGGAAGAACTTCGGCTTCACCGAGGAGATGGCCGCCAAGGGCGGCATGAACCCGAAGATGTTCAACAGTTTCATCGACGGGTCGAAGTCGGGCATCGAGATGACGGCCGTGTCGAACGCGACGGGCCTGCTGGCGCAGAGCGACGGCCTCGCCTTCCCGCCCTGCCCGGCCCCCGATCTCGCCAAGGTCTGCAAGCCGCGCGACAAGGGCGGCGTGCTGGAGCGGCGGGGCACGGTCGAGGTCGTCTCGTCGCTGGACCGCGACATGAAGCCGGTTCCCAACCATCTCCAGTGGGGCACCTATGTCGTCGTCGCGGCTGACCACGAGTATGTGCGCCGCTGTGCGGCCGAGTACTGCATGCTGCCCGACGACACGCGCGAGCACATGGCGCTCTACCGGCCGATCCACATGATCGGGCTCGAGATCGGCATTTCGGTTGCCAGTGCTGCCCTTCGCGGCGAACCGACGGGCGCGCCGATCGCGTTCCACTCCGACGTCGCCGCCACCGCCAAGCGGCCGCTCAAGTCCGGCGAGGTGCTCGACGGCGAAGGCGGCTATTGCGTGTGGGGCAAGCAGGTGCCGGCCGACGCGTCGCTCGCCAAGGGCTATCTGCCGCTGGGCCTTGCCAGCCACGTCACGCTCAAGCGCGACATCGCCGAAGGCGGGCTCGTGCGCTGGGAAGACGTGGAGTACGACGCGAGCGACCCGGCCGTGCGCGTGCGGCGCGAGATGGAAGCCGCCTTCGCGCGCCCGAACAGGAGTGCTGCCGACTAGCCCGCGTTCTGTTCCGTCTTCAGGTCGAACAGCACGACCGTGCCGTCTTCGCCGCCGGCGGCCACGCGCCAGCCGTCGGGCGAGAAGGCGACCGCGCGCAGCGGCTTGCCGTTGTCCTCGTCGGACTCGCGCAGCACCAGCTCGCGCTTGCCTTCGAGATCGCCCAGCCGCACCCCGCCCTGCTCGAATCCGCCCACGAGGAACGGGGCGGCCGGATGGCCGGCGATGCCGGTCATCAGCGTGCCGTCGCCGAAGCCGAACTCCAGCGGCGGCTGGCCTTCGGGCCCCTTGCCGGCGAAGTCCCACGCGACGAAGCAGTCGGCCGCATCCGACAGCAGCCAGCGCGAATCGTGCGTCCAGACGAGCTGGCGGACCTTCGTGCGATAGCCGGCCATCTGCATGTCCTGCCCGCTCGACAGGCGCCACACATGGATCGCGTTGTCCTGCGTGGTCGACGCGAGGAAACGGCCGTTGGGCGAATAGCGCAGATGGACGTGGCTGCCCTTCCAGTTGAGGTTGCGCGCCTTGTCCTTGGGCTTCGCCACCTGCCAGACCGACACGCCGCCATAGTGTGCCGCCGTCACGCGGCTGCCGTCGGGGCTGAAGTCCAGTGCCGCGACCGCACTGGGATGCGGGCCCAGCGTGGCGGGCTCGGCCGCACCCTTCGCCCACAGCTTCGCTTCCTTGCCCACGCCGCACGCGAACGAGCCGGTGGAATGCACCGCCAGCACGTCGACCCAGCGGCCCTGGAACTTCGCGATCTCGCCGACCGTGCCGTCGCGCGCCGTGCGCACGAGCCTGCCGTCGTCCCCGCCCGACAGGAACGACACGCCGTCGGGATGTGCCGCGAAGGACAGGATCGCGCCCGCATGCGCCTTGGCGACGCATGTACCCTCGCCCGAAACATCGACGAGATGCACGTCGCCCGTCCCGGTCGCGGCGGCGAGCGTCTCGCCGTCGTTCGTGAAGGCGAGCCCGCCCACATAGGCGCCGAGCGCCAGCGTGCGCACGCGCGGCTGCTTGACCGCGGACATGCTCACCCGCGGCAGCCTTCGAAGCCGGCCTTGAGCTGGGCGGGATCGAGATGGCGGCCGATGAAGACGAGCTTCGACACGCGCTTCTCGCCCTCGGTCCACTTCTGGCCCCACGTGGAGTCCGCGATCATGTGCACGGCCTGGAACACGTAGCGCTGCACGGCCCCCGTCACCGACAGGATGCCCTTCGAGCGCAGGATGTTCTGGCCCTGCACGCGCAGCGTCTCGGTGATCCAGGTCTGGAACCTGTCGGGATCGATGTCGCCCGCGACCGTGACCGAGACCGACGTGATGTCGTCCGCGTGCTTGGGGTTGGGCGCATCGTGATGATGGTGGTCGTGATCGTGGTGGTGACGGTCGTGGCTGTGGTCGTGCGTGGGATCGGTGCAGGTCTCGTGGTCATGATCGTGATGATGGTGATCGTGCCCGCCTTCGAGGAAATGCGGATCGAGCGTCAGGATGCGCTTCAAATCGAACGCGCCCTTGTCGAGCACCTTGGTGATGTCGATGGCACTCTTCGCCGTGCGGTGGATGGTCGCGTAGGGATTGATCTGGCGGATGCGCGATTCGACCTTCGCCAGCTCGGCCGGCGACACCAGATCGGTCTTGTTGAGCAGGATCACGTCGGCGAAGGCGACCTGGTCTTCCGCCTCGCGGCTGTCTTGCAGGCGCAGCGGGAAGTGCTTGGCGTCCACCAGCGTGACGACCGCGTCGAGGCGCGTCTTCGTCTTGACCTCGTCGTCGGTGAAGAAGGTCTGCGCGACCGGGGCCGGGTCGGCGAGACCCGTCGTCTCGACGATGATGCCGTCGAGCTTGCCCGCGCGCTTCATCAGGCCGCCGATCGTGCGGATCAGGTCGCCGCGCACGGTGCAGCAGATGCAGCCGTTGTTCATCTCGAAGATCTCCTCGTCGGTGCCGACGACGAGCTCGTTGTCGATCCCCACCTCGCCGAACTCGTTGATGATCACGGCGTACTTGCGGCCGTGGTTCTCGCTGAGGATGCGGTTGAGAAGCGTGGTCTTGCCGGCGCCGAGATAGCCGGTCAGCACGGTAACGGGGATCTGCGACATGGGAACTGGGCTCCGCGACTTGGTGTGACCTTCATTTAGCGAAGCCGGCCCGCCGTTGCCACCCCCTTCCCGCTGGACGCGCGTCCGCAGCCCCACTACGAGAAGGGTCATGACCAAGCCCGACCCCCGCCCTGCCGCCATCGCCGTCGTCCGGCACGAGGGCCGCTTCCTGCTGGTGCGCCGGGCCAATCCGCCCGATCCGGGCCGCTGGGGCTTCCCCGGCGGCAAGGTCGAACCGGGCGAGACGGTGGCCGAAGCGGCCGTGCGCGAGCTTGCCGAGGAGACCGGCGTGCGGGCCGTGGCACTTCGTGCCTTCGACTGCGTCGACGTGATCCGCCCGGGCTTCCACTTCGTGCTGGTGGCCGTGGCCTGCCGCTACGTATCGGGCGAGGCGGTCGCGGCGGACGACGCGCACGAGGCGGCGTGGTTCACGCTCGACGAGATCGCGGCCGGAAAAGCCCCGTTTCTCGAACAGGTTGAACGCATTGCACGGTCCGCCCCATCGGCTTGAACGGGCCGCACTTTAGGTATATATTTGCATTATGGAAGTCGGGCTTTACGCACAGACCTTCGGTGTCGGGCGAAATCCGTATCTGCAGGCGCAGATCGCGACGACGCAGTCGACGCAGAACGCCCAGAACCAGCCGGTTCTGGCGAGTGCCGTCGCTGCCCAGCGCACGGCCCCGGTCCAGCAGACCCAGACCTTCCAGGCCCCGCAGGCCGCCGGCCGCACCGAAGCCTCGCGCGAGACGCGTGCGGGCACCGACACCGCCGCCGCGAACGACACGAACGCCAACGCGCTCGAGGCCGAGACCGGCAATCTCGCCGTGCGGCCGCGCGGCAGCCGGGTCGACGTCTTCGCCTGATCCGCGTCTAGCTCGCGCGCATCCGCGCGACGAACGCTTCCACTTCCGTCCTGAGCCTGTCCGACAGCGTCGAGACGGAGCTTGCCGCACCGCCCAGCGCGTCGGCGGCCGTCCCGGTCTTGTCCGCCGCCTCGCTGACATGGCCGATCGTCTGCGCCACCGCCTGCGTGCCGCGCGCGGCACTCTGGACGTTGCGCGCGATCTCGGCGGTCGCACTTCCCTGCTGCTCGACCGCACTCGCGATCTCGCTCGCCGTGCCGTGGATCGAGCGGATCGCCTGGCCGATCGACTGGATGTCGCCGACCGCGCGCTGCGTGGCCGACTGGATCTCGCCGATCTGGCGCGAGATGTCCTCGGTCGCGCGCGCCGTCTGGGTCGCGAGGTTCTTGACCTCGCTCGCCACGACCGCGAAGCCCTTGCCGGCATCGCCCGCGCGCGCCGCCTCGATGGTCGCGTTCAGCGCCAGCAGGTTCGTCTGGCCCGCGATGTCGTTGATGAGCTTGACCACGTCGCCGATCTTGCCGGCCGACGCGGCGAGCTCGGAGACCGTGCCGTTGGTCGAATCCGCCTGCGCCACGGCCGCACTCGCCGCCGCAGCACTGTCGCCCACACGCTGCGCGATCGAGCGCGTGGTCGCCGAGAGCTCTTCGGTCGCCGTCGCGACGGTCTGCACGTTCGAGGTCGTCTCGCCGGCGGCGACCGCCACTTCGCTGGCGCGCGCGCGCGTGCCTTCGGCCGTCTCGCGCAGCGCCTCGACATTGCCGGTCAGGTGCTGGCCCGCCTGCGAAAGCTCCTGCGCCACGCCGCGCACGGCGCGGTCGAGCTCGTCGGCCATCGCGAGGCGCAGCGCGCGGCGTTCCTCGGCACTCTTCGCTTCCGCCGCCGCGCGCTCGGCGGCCGCGCGTTCGTTCTCGGCGATCCGGTCGCGGAAGACCGCGAGCGCGTCGGCCATGCGGCCGATCTCGTCGCGCCGGCCGGTTCCCGGCACCTCGCAGGCCGTGTCGCCCGACGCGATCCGGCCCATCGCCTCTTCCATGGCGCCGAGCGGACGCAGCGAGCGGCGCACGACTAGCCACATCAGCACGGCCGCGAGCAGCAGCGCGCCGCCGCCGGTCAGGGCCGCGTTGCGCAGGATCTGCTGCGTGGCGGCGAGGAACTCGGCCTCTGGAATGCCGATGAACAGGATGCCGATCGTCGCACCGGCCTTGTCCTTGATCGGATCGTAGGCCGTGAAATAGGGCTGGCCGAGGATCACGTTCGGCCCGCGATAGGCGCGGTTCTCGCGGAACACCGCGTCGAAGGCCTTGCCGGGTGCGAGCTTCGTGCCGACCGCGCGGCCGTTGGGCGTCTGGATGTTCGTCGCGACGCGCAGGTCGCCCATGAAGATGGTGGCGACACCGCCGACCGACGCCTTGACCTTGTCGACCGTCTCGTTGTCGCCGTTCAGCACCTTGTCGCCGGCGAGCATCTTGTCGCCTTCGACGCGATACTCGGTGCCGCGCATGCGCAGCATCTCCCACGCGACGCGCATGTTCGCGTCGAGGCGCGCCATGCCCTGGCGGTGGAATTCGGCATCGGCCTCGCGCACCGTGACGAAGAGCGAGGCGCCGAGCGCCAGTGCGGCGAAGACGATCGCGGCGAGCGAAAGCCGCCCGCCGATCGAGATGCGCGAATAGAGGGTTGCGGGCAGTCGCAGGACGCTGCGCAGCGAGGGGACGGGCATGGGGGCGCTCCGGGGCTTGTGTCTTGGCACAAGCTGTATCAGCGCCGACTTAAACAACCGTAACCGACAAAGACAATACCGCTAAAATTTTTCCGATCAGCCGCCGAGCGTGCGGCGGAGCGTCTCTTCGATCCGTTCGACCGGAGCCTCGTGCGAGAAATGCGCGACGTACTTCCCGTCCGGACCCATCAGGTAGATCAACGAGGTATGGTCGACCAGGTACTCGGCCGACCCCTGCGGCGTGGCCTTGCGATAGAACACGCGATAGGCCTTCGCTGCACGCGCCACCTGTTCGGGCGTGCCGGTCAGCCCCATGAGCCGGTCGTCGATCGCGGTCACGTAGGCCGACATCTGCGCCACCGTATCGCGCTCCGGATCGACCGAGACGAACACCGGCTGGATGCGTGCGGCGGCCGCAGGCCCGATGCGGTCGAGCGCTTCGGAGATCGCAATCAGCGCCGTCGGGCACGCGTCCGGGCAATAGGTGAAACCGAAATAGATCAGCGCGTGCTTGCCGAGGAGATCGGCTTCGGTGCGCGTGCGGCCATTCTGGTCGACCAGCTCGAACGGCCCGCCGATCGCGGCGGTCGCGACCGCGTGCGGCGGCGTGCCGGAATCCGACCAGAATTTGAGACCCCAGGCGGCACCGAGCCCGACAAGCGCGCCGATCGCGAGCCAGCGGACGGTGCGCAGCACGGTGGTCGAAGGATTCGGCGCAGGCGCGGACATCGGCGCGGAAGCTACACGCTGCCGAAGCGGGCGTGAAGCGCCATATCGACCGCGCGAAACGATCCGCCCAGCACTTCGATCGCCCGGGCGAGCTGCGGGCCTGCACCGTTGCGCGCCGTGCTTTCGACGGCGAACGCATGGTCCGCGAGCATGTCGGCACCGAACAGCTTGGCCGCCCCCTTGATCGAATGTGCGGCAAGCACCACGCGCTCCAGTTCGCCGCGCGAAAGCATGCCCGGCAGTTCGGCGACATGGCGTCCCTGCTCGTCGCGGAACGTGCGCACGAGCCCGCGCACGACCTGGCGCGGCATGTCCGCCTCGAGTGCCGCGATCGCCGCTTCAGAGATCGGCGCGCGCGGCGGCATCGCCGCCGCCGAACCCGCGAACACCGCACCGACCGCCGCGCGCAGTGCCGCGGCGCGGATCGGCTTGGCGAGATGCGCGTTCATCCCGGCGGCGTGGCAACGCGCCACGTCCTCGACGAAGGCATTGGCGGTCAGCGCCACGATCTGCGTTCCCCGGTTCGGGCCGTCCGCCGAGCGGATGCGTCGCGTCGCCTCCAGCCCGTCCATGCGCGGCATCTGCACGTCCATCAGGATCAGGTCGAACCGCTCGCGCGCGGCGATCCGCACCGCTTCCTCGCCGTCGCGCGCCTCGACGATCGCCGCTTCGAGCGTCTCGAGCATTTTCGCCGCCGCATAGCGGTTCACGTCGTTGTCCTCGACGAGCAGGATGCGCCGGTCGGGCCATCGCCCGTCGCCGCCCGTTGGCGGCGCTGCCGCCGGCGCCGTCGTCTGCCCGTCGGCACGCGGCAGCGGCAGCGTCACGTCGAACCGGCTGCCGCCGTCCGGCGCGTCGCGCACCGCGATGTCGCCGCCCATCGCCAGCGCCAGCTCGCGGCTGATCGCTAGGCCGAGCCCGGTGCCGCCGAAGCGCCGCGTGACCGAGCTGTCGGCCTGGAAGAATTTCGCGAAGAGCCGCGCCTTCGTCGCGGCGTCGATGCCCGGCCCGCTGTCGCGCACGCTGAAGACCGCGATGTCCGGATTGCCTGCCGCGCGCGCGGCCTCGACCTGCACGCCGCCCCGTTCGGTGAACTTGATCGCGTTGCCGACGAGATTCATCAGGATCTGGGCCAGGCGTGCGGGATCGCCGACGGCCTCGCCCCTTATGTCCGGCGACACCGAAACCCCGAGCATCAGGCCCTTGGCCCGGGCGCTCGCCGCGAAAGTCTGAACTGCGGCCTGGACAGTCGCCTCCACGTCGAAGGACACGCGCTCGATCTGCAGCGCGCCGGCCTCCAGCTTGGAGATGTCGAGGATGTCGCCGATCACCTGGAGCAGCCGCTCGGCCGACGCGCGGGCCATGCGCGCCTGCTCGCGCGGCTCGGCGGCGAGTTCAGCCGCCAGCATCACGTCGAGCATGCCGACCACGCCGTTGAGGGGCGTGCGCAGCTCGTGGCTCATGTTCGCGAGGAACTCGGTCTTGGCGCGGCTGGCGACCTCCGCCTCGGTCTTGGCGCGTTCGAGTTCCCGGGCGGCCGCGACGTCGCCCGTCACGTCGCGCAGGATCGCCACGACGCCGCCGTCGGCCATGCGCGTGCGCGTGATGCGCACGTCGCGCCCGCCCACGACGATCGCCTCGCTTGCCATGAAGGTCGCGGGCCGCATGCCGGCCAGACGCCCCTCGATCCACGAATCGACTTCGGTTCCGGCCAGTGCGGGATCGGCGACGGCGCGCAGCGCGTCGCGTAGCGGCATGCCGTCGTGGATGAGCCCGCGCAGCGCCGGATAGAAATCGAAATAGCGCTCGTTCCACGCGGCGATCCGCATGTCGGAATCGATCTGCAGGAACCCGTCGGCAAGGCTTGCGACGGCATCGCGGAAGCGCGCTTCGGACGCACGCACGCGCTGGCTCGCCGTGCGCTCCTCGGTCACGTCGCGCATGATCGCCACCAGACCACCGTCGGAGGTGCGCTGGCGGGAAATCTGGAGGATCCTGTCGCCCGAGACGAGCTCCTCGGGTGCCGTGGGGGAGCGGCGCAGCGCCTGCAGGCGCGCGCGCGCATAGGCGTCGAGCTCGGTTTCGGCCATTGCGGGATAGCGGCCGCGCGCATGGTTGCGCACGATCTCCAGCGCCGGCATGCCGTAGTGGATCGTGCCGCGCATCGCAGGGAAGAACTGGAGATAGCGCTCGTTCCACGCGATCAGGTGGTCGTCGGCGTCGTAGAGGACGATGCCGTCGTCCATGCTCTCTATCGCGTCGCGGAAGCGCCGGTCGCGCAGCGTCACGGCGAGGCGCGAGCGGTCCAGTTCGTCCTCGCGCCGCTTGCGCTCGGTCTGATCGACGATCACGCCGTCGATATGCAGCGGCGCCCCGTAGGTGTCGTACGACGCGCGGCCCTTCTCCATCACCCAGGCAACCTGTCCGTCGCCGCGCAGGATCCGGTACTCGACCTCGAACTCGCGCCGCATCGCCACCGCACTCGAAACCTGCGCGGCGGTCGGGGCACGGTCCTCGGCGAGGATCAGGGCGCTGAAACTGCGCGCCCCCTCGCCGGTGAATTCGCGCGCCGAGTAGCCCGTCAGCCCCGCGATGCCAGAGCTGGCGAAATCCATCGTCCAGTTGTCGTCGATGCGCCGCCGATAGACCACGCCGTCGACATTGGCGACCAGCGACTGGAATCGCGCCTCGCTCTCCGCGCGCGCGCGTTCCGCGGCGATCTTCGCGGTCACGTCGCGATAGACGGCGACCACGCCGCCGTCGGCGGCCGCGAACTGCACCGTCTCGACGACCCGGCCGTCGGTCAGCACCTGGTCGAAGGTCTCGCCGAAACGGCGGTGGCGCCGCACCCGGTCATCGAGCGTGGCCACGCCCTGCAGCGTGCTGCCGTCGCGCTCGACGAGCCGCTCGCGGCCGGACGCGTAGAGGTCGCCGATCGGCATGCCCTTCTCGACGAGCCCGTCCATGTGCGGGAAGATCTCGACATAGCGGCGGTTCCAGAACCGGATCCGGTCCTCGGCGTCGAGGATCAGGAACCCGTCGCCGATCGCCTCGATGGAATCGATGAGCTGCAGTTCGCTTTCCCGCCGCGCCTGCTCCGCGGCGAGCTGGTCCGTCACGTCGCGATAGACGGCCACGCAGCCGCCCTCGGCCGTCGCGTATTCGACGACCTGGAGCGTGCGTCCCGACGCGAGCTTCTGGTCGAACGGCTCGCCGAAGCGCCGGTGCGGACGCGCGCGCCGCTCGATCGCCGAAAGCGCGTCGCGCGACGTCGTCAGGCGCTGGGCCTGATCGATGGCGCGCGCGCGAAGGTCTTCCAGCCGCATGCCGGGCACCAGCATGCGCGCCAGCTCGGGGAAGATCTCGACATAGCGCCGGTTCCACACCATGACCCGGTCGTCGCGGTCGAAGATCATGATGCCATCGCCGATCGCCTCGATGGAGTCGAGCAGGCGCTGCCGGCTCTCCTTCACCTCGCGCTGCGCCTCGGCCAGCACCGTGACGTCGCGATAGATGGCGACCGACCCGCCGTCGGAGGTGGGAAACTCGGCCGTCTCGATGTCGCGGTCGAAGCTGGCGCGCTGGCGGAAGGTCTCGCCGTAGCGGCGGTGGCGCGCGGCGCGCTCGGTCGCGACCCAGCGCGCGCGCTCGTGCAGCCCCATGGCGCGCATCTGCGCCGCCGTCTCGTCGATATACGAGGCGAAGCTCATGCCGCGCACGACGACGGAGACCATGTGCGGGAAGATCTCGATATAGCGCGCGTTCCAGAAGACCAGCCGGTCGGACGCGTCCCAGACGAGGAAGCCGACATCGACCGCGTTGAGCGTTTCCAGCAGGCGCCGCTCGCCCTGCGCGACGACGTCGCCGATCTCGCGCTCGCGCGTGACGTCGCGCATGACCGCGACGTAGTGCGCGCGCCCGCCGACCGGCGGGACCGGCGCCAGATCGAGCTCGACCCAGTAGGTCGACCCGTCCTTGCGGTAGTTGACGAGCCGTTCGCGGACCGGACGGCCGGTCGCGAGGGCCTTGCGGATCCGGTCGAGCGTCGTGCGATCGGTCTGCGGCCCCTGCAGGAACCGCGGGCTGCGGCCGACGCATTCGGCGGCCGAATAGCCGCTCATCCGCTCGAACGCCGGACTGACATGGACGATCTGCGGGCCCGGTTCGTCGAGCGAGCTTGTGTCCGCGATCAGCAGCGCGTCGCCGGCGGATGCGACGGCCGCCTCGATCAGCCCATCGGGCGGACCTTCGGCCTGGTCCGAAGGACGGCGGCGCGAGCCGGCCATGAATCCGCCTGCTCCTGCGGCGACGGCGACCAGCAGCCAGACGATCGGGTCCATGGCGCTTCTGTCAGAGCAGCGAGCGGATAGCCGAGGATGCGGCGACGGTGCCGTCCGCGGCGTAGGCTTCGTGGTTCGCCTCGATGTCGGCCAGGCGATAGAGATAGTTCACCATCAGGCCGGCCGACTGCTTGATCCCGTTGGGCGACGTGTCGGCGCGCCAGTTGATGCGCTCGATCCTGGCCCCGTTCGACAGGTGGAAATGCGCGACCGGATCGAGCGCTCGGCCATCCGGTCGCTTGGCTTCGGTCAGGTAGCGCGCGCACAGGCGCGACAGCGGCGACTTGAGTGCGTCGGCAAGTGTGGGTTCCGCGAGCCATGCGCCGCTCGCCAGTGCCCGCTTGAGTTCGCCCTTGTTGGCCGCGACCGCCTTGCCGTCGCGCTTGGCGAGTGCGGCTGCCAGCGCCTTGCGTTCGTTGGCCAGCAGCAGGCGTGGCATGCCCTCGGCGATGCGCGCATCGAGCCACGTGCGCAAGCCCGGGATCGGCGACAGCGTGGCGAAGGTCTTCAGGTTCGGGAACTCGGCACTCAGCGTGGCGGCCACGCGCTTGATCAGGAACCCGCCGAAGCTGATGCCGGCAAGGCCGCGCTGCGCGTTCGTGATCGAATAGAAGATCGCCGTGTCGGCCGAATGCGGATCGCCCAGCGGCGCCTTGTCGTCGAGCAGGTCGTGCACGTTGTCGGCAAGGCCGTTGACCAGCGCCACCTCGACGAAGATCAGCGGCTCGAGCGGCATGCGCGGATGGAAGAACGCGAAATAGCGCCGGTCGCTGTCGAGCCGGTTCTTGAGATCGGCCCAGTCGCGCACGGCGTGGACCGCCTCGTAGGCCGCGAGGCGCTCGAGCAGGGCGGCCGGGCTTTCCCACGTGATGCGCTCGAGTTCGAGGAAGCCCAGATCGAACCACGCGACGAAGAGCTCGCGCAGGTCCTCGGCAAGGGCGGCGAAGAGCGGGTCTTCCTTCGACCACGACAGCAGCTCGCCGCGCCGGTCGATCAGGAATTTTACGCCGTCCGAAAGTGCGGTGAACTGCGCGAGCAGCCGGCCGCGCGGGGAATCGAGGGCGGCGCGCAGGCCGTGCTCGGCCTTGCCCACGGCCTTGGCGTCGCCGCCTTCCCAGGCCGCGATGGCCGCCTTGGCGGACGCGATCGCCGCGGCGCGGTCGATGTCGATCTCCTCGGCCAGCAGGCGCATGAAGCGCTTGCGGCCCGCAACCGACAGGCCGAGATAGAGCCGCCCGAGCTCGGCCGCGCGCGCACGCGCACTCGCCTCGCCGCCGCGGCCTTCAAGGCAGTCGGCCAGCCGCGCGCGCAGGTCCGGCAGGTCGCTGTCCGAAAGGTCCGGGTTGGCACCCTTGGGCGCCCCGACCACGGCCCGCGCACCGCTGGACAAGCCGCGCCACGCCTCTTTCAGGCGTGCGACAAATCTGTGACCTGACTTGGTTTCCGACATGGCGGGGCCGATCTTCGCGCGCACGGGCGCTTCCGGCAAGGCCCCAGAGATTGTGTCAGTTCAGGCGGCCCTGTGCCGGCGGAATTTCGGCGGCCGAGCGCAGCACGCTCTTGATCTCGTCCCATTCGCTGTCGGGAAGATCGGACAGCAGTTCCTTCGCCGCGCGCCAGTCGAAGGCGTCGCCCGAGCGCACCGCGCGTGCGAGTGCGCGGCAGGCATTGTGCTGCCCTCCGAGAACCGTCTGGGCGGCGCGAAGGAGTGGATGTTCCACGACTGCATCCTTGTCGAAATTTCCGGGCGCGACGGAAGTCTGGGGGGATCGGCCGGAATCGAACGCACGGGTTCAGATGCATGCAAAGGTGGCCCTGCATCGCGCGACAGACAAGGCGAATAGCATCGACATAGGCGGGCACCAGCGATGCGTGCAGCGCGGCTCGCGGCGTCTCGTTACCGTCCGGAGGTATCGGAGGGTCCGGTTGCGCCGGCCGCATGAAATATTACTGCGATCACATGAGGCAGCTGCTCGGGCAGATCGTCGGCGATCAGCCCCGGACCGAAGTGCTTCGCCGCCTCGCCGTGCATCCACGCGGCGGCGCACGTAGCCTCGAACGCCGGCATCGACTGCGCAAGCAGGCCAGCGATCAGGCCCGCCAGCACGTCGCCGGAGCCGGCCGTCGCAAGCCACGGCGGCGCGTTGGAATTGATCGCCGCGCGCCCGTCGGGTGCCGCGACGACCGTGTCGGCGCCCTTGAGCAGCACGACCGCGTTGGCGCGGCGCGCGGCAAGCCGCGCGCGCGTCAGCCGGTCGCCGGAAATGTCGGGGAACAGGCGCGCGAACTCGCCGTCGTGCGGCGTGAGGACGCACGTGCCGTCGAGCCGCGCGAACAGGTCGGCCGGATCGCCGGCGAAGACGCTCAGCGCGTCGGCGTCGAGCACACAGGCCTTGCGCGCGGCGCGGGCGGCATGCACGCGCGCAGCACAGGCAGCATCGGCCCCGTTGCCGGGCCCGAGCAGCACCACGTTGCGCCGCAGATCGTCGACGAGACCGGCGAAGTCGGCGAGCGTGGCCATCGGCCGCACCATCGTGCTGGCCCGGTCGGCCGCATAGACCGGCACCGCTGAAGGCTCGGCCGCGATCGTGACGAGACCCGCACCCGCGCGCGCGGCCGCGCGGGCGGCCAGCCGTGCGGCCCCGGTCAGCGTCGCACCGCCGACGACGAGCACGTGCCCGCGTTCGTATTTGTGCCCCGCCGCCGTCGGGACCGGATACTGCGCGAGCCAGAGTTCAGGCGTGTTGGCGAAGCACGTCGCGCCGGCCACAGCCGCTGCCGGAATCCCGATATCGGCGACGACGGTCTCGCCGCACAGCGTGCGACCGGGCAGCAGCAGATGGCCTGGCTTGCGCCGGAAGAACGTGACGGTCAGTTGCGCCTGTGCGGCGGCTTCGAGAATTTCGCCGCTGTCGCCGGACACGCCGCTCGGCACGTCGATGGCGACCACGCGCCTGCCCGCCATCGCCTCGACGAGGCGAAGTGCCGCACCCTCGATCGGGCGCGACAGCCCCGCGCCGAAAAGTGCGTCGACGACCAGGCCGGCGCCGTCGAGCAGACCCATGTCAGCCGCTTCGATCTTCGCGTCCCATCTGGCCGCCATCGCAGCGGCATCGCCCGTCAGCGCGTGGACCTCACCAAGCAGGCCGACGCGCACCTGCCATCCGGCGTCGCGCAGATGGCGAGCGACGACGAAGCCGTCGCCTCCATTGTTGCCCGGCCCGCAAAGGACCGCGACGGGGCCGCGCGCGAACCGCGCCACGATCTCGCGCGCGACGGCAGCACCGGCCGATTCCATCAGCCGAAGGCCGGGCACGCCGCCCGCGATCGCGTGCCTGTCGGCCGCCGCCATCTCGGCGCATGTAAGGAGTGCTTCGCCCGTCGCCTGCATCACCGCAATCATGCCACATTGGGCGGGCAAACCGGGAGCCGATGATCGACCGCCGTACCTTCCTTGGCAGTGCCGCCGCACTCGCCGCCGCCCCGTCCCGAGCGGCGGAGGCGGTCGACGTCGCCCTCGTGCTGGCCGTCGATTCCTCGACCTCGGTCAGCATGGACGAGTTCTACCTGCAGATGGAGGGCTACGCCGCCGCCATGCGCCACCCGGCCCTGGCCGAGGCGATCGGTGCTGGCCGGATCGGTGCCGTCGGCGTGCTGTTCTTCGAGTACGCCGACGCCAAGACGCACGTGGTCAATCTCGAATGGCGGCGGCTGGCCGGCGTCGCCGATCTCGAAGCCTATGCGAAGGAGCTGGAGATCGCCCCGCGTCTCGTCGTCGGCGGCACCACCGCGATCGGCGACGCGATCGATTTCGGGCATGCGGCACTCGACGACTGTCCCTATGCGGCGCAACGCCGCGTCATCGACGTGTCGGGCGACGGTGCCTCGAATGCCGGGCGCGCGATCGGTGCGGCACGCGCCGACGCCGTCGGACTCGGCATCACGATCAACGGGCTGCCGATCCTCAACGAGGAACCCGACCTCGATGCCTATTATCGTGCGTTCGTCATCGGCGGCAACGGCGCCTTCTGCGTGCCGGCGCGCGACTACCGCGATTTCCGCGAGGCGATCCGCGACAAGCTGGTGCGCGAGATCCGCTTCGTCGCCTAGCGGCCGATCGCGCCGCGGAAGTCCGCACCTTCCGTCACCGCGTCGCGCAGGTCCGCACCCGTCAGGTCGGCGTCGGTCAGCTTCGCGTCGGTGAGGTCCGCCTCGCGCAGGTCGGCCCCGCGCAGCATGGACTCCGACAGGTCGGCCTCGATCAGTTTCGCCCCGCGCAGGTCGGCGCGATGGAGCTGCGCGCCGCGCATGCGTGCAGGCCACCTTCCCGTCGCCGTCGTCGGCAGCGGCATCGGCGAGAAATCGGCGTTCGAGAAATTGGCCCCGTTGAGGATGCACTTGTCGAGCGTGGCGCCGCGCAGGTCCGCACCGCCGAGATCCGCCCCCGTCATGTTAGCACCCGTCATGTCGGTCATCTGGAACTTGGCGTCGGCGAATTTCGCCTCGATCAGCGTCGTGCGCTTGAGGCGCGCGGCCGAGAGGTTGACCGCCGGCGCGTCGAGGCCGGTCAGGTCGATCGCGTCGAGCGTGGCCTGCATCCCCTGCTGGCCCGCACTCTGCAGCCACAGGAAATGGCGCCTGAATATCTCGCCGATCTCCACGTCGAGGGATTCGATCGACTTGGGCATGATCGCCTTGGAAAGGTCGACCTTCTCGAAATCCTTCTTCGTGAACTGGGCGGCCGTAAGGTCGGCCCCTTCGAGGTTCGTCTTGTAGAGGAAGGCGCCGGCGAGCACGGCCCCCTGCAGCAGGCAGTGCGACAGGTTCGTGTCGGTGAGATCGGCACCGCTCAGCACCACGCCCGACAGGTCGGAATAGGACAGGTCCGCGCCCGCGAGGTTGGCATTGCGCATGATGCAGTTCGTCAGGTCGGTGCGCCGGCCGAAGGCGCGCGCCACCTTGGCCTCGGTCATGTTGGCGCGCGCGAACGAGGCGTCGTCGATCTCGGCCGAACGCTGCGTGGCCTTGGCGAAGTCGAAATTGCCGTTCTCGTCGGGCACGATGATGAAGCCGTCGCGCATGTCGGCCTGCTTGAGCATCGCGCTTTCGAGGTTGGCCCCGCGCATCGACACGCCGCGCAGGTCCGCGCGCGTCAGATCGCAGCCCTTCAGGTTCGCGCGCGTGAGATCGGCACCGAAGAAGTTCGCGCGCTCGAGCTTGGCGCCGGCGAAATTGGCCTCGGCCAGTTTCGAGCCGACGAACTCCGCCTCGTTCAGCATGTTGGCGCCGAACACCAGCCGCTCCAGCGTGTGGAAGGGCAGCGCCAAGCGCTTGCCGTTCGTCTGCTTGGCCAGCATCCGGCCGTGCGCGACGATCGCCTTTTCCAGGTCGAGCTGCGCGACTTTCGGGTAGGTGGGGGCTTTCGGCGGCGGCATCGCGGCCACTCTACGCAATCGCGGGGGCCGGCGACAAATGCAGGGGCTGGGGCGACCGACGGGGCTCGAACCCGCGACAACCCGGACCACAACCGGGTGCTCTACCAGCTGAGCTACGGCCGCCACAGCCGGGGCGGGTTTTACACGGGGCTGCGCCGCCGGGCAAGCGGACTTGGCGCGTTGCGAAAGGGGGGTGCCCGTGCTACCTCCGACACCGCGGTCGCGACCGGAATTGCGTCCGCGGCACCGGGGAGACGCCCATGAATCTGGCACTGGCCGAGCGGATGAGCCGCCTCGGCACCGAAACCGCTTTCGAGGTCCTTGCCCGCGCCAAGGCGCTGGAAGCCAAGGGCAAGTCGATCGTCAGCCTGAGCATCGGCCAGCCCGATTTCCGCACCCCCGAGCATATCGTCGAGGCCGGCATCAAGGCGCTGCGCGACGGCCACCACGGCTACACGCCGGCCAACGGCATCCTGCCGCTGCGCGAGGCGGTCGCGAAGGACATCCACCGCCGCCTCGGCGTCCAGATCGACCCGGGCCAGGTGCTCGTGGTGCCCGGCGGCAAGGTCACGATGTTCTTCGCCATCATGATGTTCGGCGAGCCCGGGGCCGAGATCATCTATCCGAACCCCGGCTTCCCGATCTACGAGAGCGTGATCCGCTTCTCCGGTGCCAAAGAAGTGCCGCTGCCGCTGCTCGAGAAGAACGGCTTCGCCTTCGACGCCGACGACGTGCTGTCGCGCTGCACGGAGCGCACGCGCCTGATCATCCTCAACTCGCCGGCCAACCCGACGGGCGGCGTCACGCCGAAGGACCAGGTCGACAAGCTGGTGAAGGGCCTCGCGCGCTTTCCCAAGGCCGCGATCATGTCGGACGAGATCTACGGCCAGATGACGTACGACGGCCGCCCGCATGTCTCGCTGATGAACTATCCCGAGATCGCCGACCGCCTGATCCTGCTCGACGGCTGGTCGAAGACCTATGCGATGACGGGCTGGCGCCTGGGCTATTCCGTGTGGCCGAAATCGATCTTCGCCGACGCCGAGCGTCTGGCGATCAACTGCCATAGCTGCGTCAACGCCTCGGCGCAGTTCGCGGGTATTGCCGCCCTCGAAGGGCCGCAGGATGCGGTCGGCAAGATGGTCGCCGCCTTCGCCGAGCGCCGGCGCGTGATCGTCGACGAGCTGAACGCCGTCCCCGGCTTCCGCTGCGTGGAACCGGGCGGAGCGTTCTACGCGTTCCCGAACATCGAGGGGACCGGCTATTCGAGCCGCCAGATGGAAACGCTGCTTCTGGAGCAGGCCGGCGTGGCCGTCCTCTCCGGAACCGCGTTCGGCAAGCACGGCGACGGCTATCTGCGCTTCTCCTACGCCAATTCGGTCGAGAACATCCGCCTGGCCATGGACCGCATCCGCAAGACGCTGGCGGCCAATCCGGCGCCAAAAGCTGCACAATGAAAGTGCAATATGATCATGGAATGTGCAGTTTTCTGCCTTCCAGACGGGCGAATCCAGATGCCGCGCGACGGGCGTTCTGGCACGTCCCGTGCTTCTTGGGAGGGTCCCCCGCCCGAGCAGTCGACGCCCGCACCCCGTTCGCCATTGTGACGCGCACATGAAAAAAATCGAAGCGATCATCAAGCCCTTCAAGCTCGACGAGGTGAAGGACGCACTCAACGAAATCGGCCTCAAGGGCATCACGGTCGTCGAGGCCAAGGGCTTCGGCCGGCAGAAGGGCCACACCGAGCTCTATCGCGGCGCCGAATACGTCGTCGACTTCCTGCCCAAGGTGAAGCTCGAGGTCGTTCTCGAGGACACGCTGGTCGAACGCGCCATCGAGGCGATCCAGCGCGCCGCCCACACC
Source organism: Tagaea sp. (assembly GCA_965279565.1). Lineage (GTDB taxonomy): Bacteria > Pseudomonadota > Alphaproteobacteria > CACIAM-22H2 > CACIAM-22H2 > Tagaea. Next base: position 3,827,348 of record OZ257249.1, read on the forward strand.
GGGCGCATCGGCGACGGCAAGATCTTCGTCTCGACGATCGAGGAAGTCATCCGCATCCGCACCGGCGAGCGCGGTGCCGAGGCGGTCTGAACCGGACCGGATACCCCCGAGCAAAGAATTCAACCCACCCGTCAGTCAGCGGGCCAACCACAGGAAAAAGGCTATGTCGGATCCCAAGACCGTAATGAAGAAGATCAAGGACAACGGCTGCAAGTATGTCGATCTGCGGTTCACCGATCCGCGCGGCAAGCTGCAGCACCTCGCGCATGCGGTCGAGACGATCTCGGAAGAGACGTTCGAGGAAGGCCTCATGTTCGACGGTTCGTCGATCGCCGGCTGGAAGGCGATCAACGAGTCCGACATGACGCTGATCCCCGACGCGAAGACGGCGGTGATGGATCCCTTCGCGGCCCAGCCGTCGATGACCATCATGTGCGACATCTACGAGCCCGGCACCGGCCAGCCCTATAACCGCGATCCGCGCGGCATCGCCAAGAAGGCCGAAGCCTACGTCAAGGAATCGGGCATCGGCGACACGGCGTTCTTCGGTCCCGAGATCGAGTTCTTCGTGTTCGACGACGTGCGCTTCAAGGTATCGATGAACAAGACCTCGGTCGAGATCGACAGCGAGGAAGGCCCCTACGTCACCGACAAGAAGTATCCCGACGGCAATCTCGGCCACCGTCCGAAGATCAAGGGCGGCTACTTCCCCGTCCCGCCGGTCGACCAGTGCTCGGACCTGCGCGCCGAGATGCTGACGATCATGAAGGACATGGGCCTCGACATCGAGAAGCACCACCACGAAGTGGCGCCCTCGCAGCACGAGCTCGGCGCCAAGTTCACGACGATGGTGAACGCGGCCGACCAGTGCCAGATCTACAAGTACGTCGTCCACAACGTCGCCGCCCAGTACGGCAAGACGGCGACGTTCATGCCCAAGCCCATCAAGGGCGACAACGGTTCGGGCATGCACGTGCACCAGTCGATCTGGAAGAAGGGCAAGCCGCTCTTCGCCGGCAACGGCTACGCCGACCTGTCGGAGATGGCGCTGTTCTACATCGGCGGCATCATCAAGCACGCCAAGGCGATCAACGCGTTCACCAACGCGTCGACCAACTCGTACAAGCGCCTGATCCCGGGCTTCGAGGCCCCCGTGCTGCTCGCCTACTCGGCGCGCAACCGCTCGGCCTCGTGCCGCATCCCGTTCGGTGCGGGCCCCAAGGCCAAGCGCGTCGAAGTGCGCTTCCCCGACCCGACCGCCAACCCGTATCTCGGCTTCGCCGCGATGCTGATGGCCGGTCTCGATGGCATCAAGAACAAGATCCATCCGGGCGAAGCCATGGACAAGAACCTCTATGACCTGCCCCCGGCGGAACTGAAGAAGGTCCCGACGGTGTGCGGCTCGCTGCGCGAAGCGCTCGGCGCGCTCGACAAGGGCCGCAACTTCCTGAAGGCCGGCGGCGTGTTCACCGACGACTTCATCGACAGCTACATGGAACTCAAGTGGGAAGAGGTGTACGCGTTCGAACACACCCCGCACCCGATCGAGTTCGAAATGTACTATTCGGTCTGATCCGACCCCCAAGGTCCGGTCGAGCGGAACGGCCCCGGAGAAATCCGGGGCCGTTTTTGCATCGGGATTTGCATCCGGAACATGCAATCTCGTGCTGGCCCGCCGCGTTTCGAGGCGTTAAGGTCGGGTCGAATTGGAGACAGTCGGCACCAGAATGGAAACCGCTTCCCGCCAGCCGGAATTCGACGCGGCACTCAGCGCGCATCTCGCATACCTGATGGGCCGTGCGGGCGGCAAACGCATGGACATGCGCGGCTACGAGTTCGGCTCGGTCGACGGGCGCGGGCGCAACCTGTCCTGCGCGATCCTGGCGGCGGCGAACTTCGTCGGCGCGGTCCTGCAGGACTGCGACCTGTCGATGGCCGACGTCTTCACCGCCGATTTCCGCAACGCCGACCTGTCGGGTGCCAACCTGCGCCGCATCGACGCGCGCGGCGTCAATTTCGACGGGGCGCGCATGCGCGAGTGCGACCTGCGCGAGGCCGACTTCCGCCCCGGCCAGACGATGGCCTTCGCCGACGGCAGCAAGAAGGGCAGCGAGAAGAGTGCGAGCTTCCGCGACGCCAATCTCGACAAGGTCCAGCTCAAGGGCGCCAATCTCGAGAAGGCCGACATGGCGGGTGCTTCGCTGCGCGGCGCCGGGATGGAGGGCGTGGAGCTGGGTGCTGCGAACCTGTCGAACGTCGACCTTTCGGGCGCCAACCTCGAAGGGGCACGCCTGAAGGACGCCGTACTCGACGGGGCGAAGCTGCGCGGTGCCGCGGTCAAGGGGTGCGACCTGCGCGGGGCGCGCATGCGCGGCGTGGATCTCGACGGGCTGGATCTGCGCACGGTGCAGATGGAGGGCGCGGTCTTCGATCCGCCCGACAAGCCGCCCGAGGAAAAGCCGAACGTCAAGCTGCTGCTCGACGACCACAAGCGCTGGATCGAGACCGGCGGGGCCGTCGGCTCGCGCGCCGTGCTCGACGACCGCGACCTTTCGGGCATGGACCTGCGCGGTCTCGACCTGAGTGCGGCTTCGTTCAACCGCGCCAATCTGGCGCGCGCAGATCTTGGCCGCGCGCAGATGCGCCTGACCAGCCTGATGCAGGCGAACCTGACCGACGCCGACCTGTCGGAGGCGGACCTTTCGGGCGCCGTCCTGGTCGGTGCCGTCCTGCGCCGCGCGGTGCTCGCCAAGGCGAAGATGACGCCGATCGACCTCAAGGACGCCGCCGGCAAGCCGTCGGGCCGCAAGTTCCCGACGAACCTCAGCAACGCCACGCTGTCGCACGCCAAGCTCGACGGCGCCGACATGCGGGGTGCCGTGCTGCGCGGGGCCGACATCACGCGCGCGAGCTTCGTCGACGCGCTGGTCGAAGGCATCGACCTTTTCGGCGTGCGCAAGCTGAGCTGAATTTCCGCGACGTCCATGGCGCACACGAAGGAAAGCCTGCTCGCGTTGCTCGACGAACTCGGCATGGCTGTCAGCACGGTCGAGCACGCGCCCGCCTACACGGTCGAGGACGGAAGGCGCCTGCACGGAGCGCTTCTGCCCGGCGTCAACGTCAAGAACCTGTTCCTCAAGGACGCCAAGGACGCGCTGTGGCTGGTCAGCGCGCCGTGGGAACGGCAGATCGACCTCAAGGGCCTGCCCCAGCGCATCGGCTGCAAGCGCGTGTCGTTCGGCTCGCCCGCCTTGCTGATGGAAACGCTGGGCGTGATCCCCGGTGCCGTGACGCCGTTCGCCCCGATCAACGACGCGGCGCGGCGCGTGCGCGTCGTGCTCGACGCGGAAATGATGGCGGCCGACACGCTCAACTGCCATCCGCTGGTCAACACTGCGACGACGAACATCAAGGCCGCCGACCTGCTGCGCTTCCTGCGCCACTGCCATGGCGAGCCGCTGGTGGCGCGGCTGGAAGGCTGACTTGGGGATTCGGCCGCGCTAGGATCGGCGCACAAGAAGCCGAGTCCGGGAGACCGCCATGCAGGCCGAGACGCTGTCCAGACGCACCGTCATCTTCGTCAATGTCGCGCATGCGCTCGACCATTTCGTCCTGCTGATCTATCCCACCGCCGTCATCGCGATCGCGGCCGACGGCCGCGCGACCTATACCGAGCTGATCGGCCTGGCGACCGGCGCCTTCGTCGCGTTCGGGCTGTTCTCGCTGCCGATGGGCTGGATCGCCGAGCGCGTCGGCCGGCGCAACCTGCTCGCCGCGTTCTTCGCCGGCTGCGGGCTTTCCTGCCTCGGCCTGTCGATGGCCGAGACGCCGGTGCAGTTCGCGGGCCTGCTGCTCGTCCTCGGCATGTTCACCGCGATCTACCATCCGATCGGCTCGGCGATGCTCGTCACGCACGCGCGCGTCCTCGGCCGCGACCTCGGCTGGAACGGCGTGTGGGGCAATCTCGGTGCCGCCTTCGCGTCGGGCGTGACGGCGCTGGTCGCCGCATGGCTCGGCTGGCGCGCGGCGTTCGTCGTGCCCGGGCTCGTGTGCCTGGCCGCATGCGCCGCGTTCGTCGCCATGGTGCCGGGCGACGGCGAGGCGGGCGAGAAGCAGAAGAAGCAGGGTGCGGAAATCTCGGTCTCGCGCCCGGTCATCATGTTCGCCGTGTTCGTGCTGGCGATCGTGGCGGGCGGCATGACCTTCAACATCACGACGATCGCCCTGCCCAAGGTGATCGACGAGCGCATCGGGCTTGAGCTGCCGCTCGCACTCACCGGCTCGCTCGCGACGGCCGTGTTCGTGTTCGGCGCGCTCACGCAGCTCGCGGTCGGCCAGCTCGTCGACCGTTTCACGCTGCCGGCGATCTTCGCGGGGCTGGCCCTGTTCCAGCCCATCGGCCTCGGCCTTGCGGCGGTGTCGACGGGCGTGCCGATGCTGGCCGGCATGGTGCTGGTGATGGCGGCGATCTACGGGCAGGTCGTCGTCAACGACGCGATGGTCGCGCGCTACGTGCCGCCCAAGTACCGCGCCAAGGCGTTCAGCGTGCGCTATTTCCTCGGCTTCACGACGAGCGGGGCGGCCGTCCCGCTGATCGCGTATCTGCACGGCCAGGGCGGCTTCGGCACGGTCCTGCTGGCGGCCGCGATGTTCGGCGTCACGATCTTCGCCGCCGCGTGCGCCTTCTGGCTCGCCGCCCAGCCGCAGCGTGTGGCGGCGGGCGCCTAGTTCAGCGGAACAGACCGAGCAGCACGGAAGGCTGCTGGTTGGCGATCGACAGCGACTGGATGCCGAGCTGCTGGCGGACCTGCAGCGCCTGCACCGAGGCCGAGGCCTTGCCGATGTCGGCGTCGACGATGGCGCCGAGGCCCGTCGTCGTCGCATCGACGATCGAATTTATGAAAGCGGACTGCAGCATCAGCGAGCGCGTGTCCGCGGCGTTCGCACCCAGCGAGCTCGCGACCGCCTGCGAGAACGTGTTGAGCGAGGTGAGTGCGAGCGTGGCCGCCGAAGCCGACGTGACCGAAGAGGCCGCGAAGGTCGTGAAGGCCGCGCGCACCGACGACTGCGACTGCATCGTCAGCGTGACGGCGTTCGTGTCGGCGAGGAACGTCTTGGCGGCCGAGGCGGCCGACAGCAGGTTCGTGCCGTTATAGTTCGCCTGGCTGATGAAATTGTTGATCTGCGAGGTCATCGCGTTGAAGTCGGCGGTGTAGATCGTGCGCTGGTTCGCCGAGATCGACCCGTCGGCGAGCTGCGTGATCTTGGCCTGCAGGTTGCCGATCAGGTTCGAGATGTTCGTCAGTGCTGCCTGCGTGACCGCGCCGAGGCCCGCACCGTTGGCGAGCGAGCCCTGCACCGCCTGGAAAGCCTGCAGGTTGCCGCGAATGCCTTGGGCGACCGAGAAGGTCGACGCGTCGTCGGCGGCGTCCGCCACCCGGTAGCCGGTCTGGACCTGCTTCGAGGCCGTATTCAGCGCCGACTGCGTGGTGCGCAGGGAGGCCAGGGCCACCATCGCGCCGACATTGGTGTTGATCGAGTTCGACATCGTCCGGCCTTTCCTTCCATTGTCGGCAGGGCGCGGTTCGATGCGCTTCTCTGCCGAGGGCCCGGAAAATTTCCGGGCGCGATTTGGATCAGATCGGGTTATTGTTACCGACTGTTACAATCGATAACCGCGATTGGCCGATAGATCAATGTAGTTTTCAAAAATACGCGGTAAAATCTTGCTTAAGTGACTTAAAAATAAGCTAAAATTAATTATATCCCCTCAAGGCCCCACGATCGGCACGACCGCTTCGTCGCGCAGCAGCGGTCCGTGGACCTCGTAGGCACCCTGTTCGCGCGCCAGCAGCTCGCGGCACGAATAGGCCGGATCCATGTCCGGCATGTCGGCGGCGGCGGCGCCGAACACGACGCGCCGGATGCCAGACCCGGCGATCGCCTCGACGCACAGCGCGCAGGGCTCGCCGCTCGCATAGATCGTCGCCCCTTCGAGCCGCTCGCGCGGGACCGCACCCTTGAGATGGCGCACCGCGTTCGCCTCGGCATGCGCGGTCGGATCGCGCGTCGTGTTCTGCGTGTTGCGCGCCTCGGCGATCACGCTGCCGTTCGCGGCGACGACGACGGCGCCATAGGGCTCGTCGCCCGCGCGCCGCGCGATCGCCGCGAGCGCGATCGCGGATCGCAGATAGGGAAGGTCTCGAAGGGTAAGTCCGTTCAGCCTTTCCATGTCCCCCTCCTCACATCGTCGTGCGCCGGCGCGACTCTTTCAGCCACGCGACCGCACCCGGCGTCGCGTTCCATGCGCGCGCGCTGTTGACCGCGACGATGACCGCCTCGTCGCGGCTGCCCGGCTCGACCGAGAGCGGGGCGGATTTGGGCGGCTTGCGGTCGCCCAGAAGATACGCCGGCACATAGCCGTTGGCCGTGAGTGCGGCGGCGAGTGCCGCGTCCGCCGCCGTCCCTGCCCCGTTCTTGCGGAACGACAGCAACGCGCGCGCATAGGCCACACGCGCGTCTGCGTCGGCGGCAAAGCGGTCGAGCAGGTCCAGCGCTTCGTCGTTCTCGTTCGCGTCGATCAGCGCGTCGGCGAAATCGAAACGCGCGCGCGACGGGTCCGACGGATCGAGGTGCTGCACCTCGCGCCAGTGTCCGAATGCCATCGCGCGTTCGCCCGATACGGCGAGCGCGCTGGCCAGATGCTGGCGTGCTTCCAGATAGGCAAGGCCGCGCGGGGTCGCACCCAGCTTGCCCGCCTCGGCGGAAAGCCTGTCGCCCAGTGCCGTCTCGCCGGCCAGGAGGGCGAGATTGAGGAAGCGCACGCGCTCGGCGAGGTCGCGCGCGGCGAACAGCGAGAGCATCGTGTAGGCCGGCGCGCAGTAGAGGCTTTCGCCCAACGCCGCGAGTGCGAGTTCCACGCCCTTGCGCGGATTGGACGCTTCCCACGCCGCACCGGCCTTCGCTTCGGCGGCCGCCAGCTTTTCCTCGCCCGCCATCGCGGCGAGATCGGTGCCGGAATCCAGCAGGCCGAGTTCGGACAGGAAGGTGCGGTCGGCGTCGGAAAAACCGCTCATGCCGCGTCGCCGTCCTCGACGGGCCGCGGCCGGCGGTCGAGGCCGATCGCCACGTAGGTGAACACGCCCTGCGTGACCTTGACGCGCTCGCTGCCCTCGCGCTTGCGCGTCCAGGTCTCGACCTTGATCGTCATCGAGGTGCGGCCCAGGCGCATCATCTCGCAGTAGCAACTGACCTCGTCGCCGACATGCACCGGCAGATGGAAGGTCATCGCCTCGACCGCGACGGTCGCCACGCGGCCCTTCGCGCGCTGGCTGGCGAGACTGCCGCCCGCGAGATCCATCTGCGCCAGCAGCCAGCCGCCGAAGATGTCGCCGTTCGGATTGGTGTCCGCCGGCATGGCGATGGCCCGGAGCACGGGCTCGCCGGAAGGTGTGTTCGATGTCGCGGACATGCGCGTCTCTCCGGGGGCGTCTGGAATCGCCCCCGAAGATAGCGCATCCGCGCGGCTTGTCAGACGGTGATGCTGAAGCTCGACATCGTCAGCGTCAGGGCGGCCGCGGCGTTGGACGCCGTCGCGTCGTCCGGCTTCGGACGGTTGTGGTGGCCGTGTGCGGCGCGCGCGGCCTTCATGTCCTTCTGCAGCGTCTCGAAGGCGGCCTTGGCGTCTTCGATGTTGCCGCTTTCGAGCGCCTCGGCGAGCGCTTCGAAGCCGGCCTTGATCTTTTCCCGGCCCGAGCCTTCGCCCGGCGGCGGACCCTTGGGCGCGTTGGCCTGGATCGACGCGAAGGCTTCCTTCGCGGCTTCGAGGTCGCCGCTTTCGAGCGCCTTGGCGAGCGCCTGGAAATCGTTCGCCCGCTGGCGGAACGGGTTGGTCTGGAAGATTCCGGAACTCGATCCGGCCGAGGAAATGGACGCCGACATGAATGCCTCCTTGGTTGAATATGGATTTGATTAAAATTTAGCAAAATTACACTACTCAATTTAAATAAATTCTCAACCTGAATCTTATCCCTTCAGTACGGTATTAAATTACCTCGTCCGACGGCGTTTGCGTCGAATCGGACGCCGCCCTTAGTCTCCGGCTTTCCGCATTGCACCAGACCCCGTGAGCCATGGCCGACCTGTTTTCCAACGCCGCGAAGAAGACCGACAGCTACACCGCGAAGGACATCGAGGTCCTCGAGGGGCTGGAGCCGGTCCGCCGCCGCCCGGGCATGTATATCGGCGGCACCGACGAGCGTGCGCTGCATCACCTGATCGCCGAAGTGCTCGACAACTCGATGGACGAGGCCGTCGCCGGCCACGCCGACTGGATCGAGGTCGAGCTCGCCGCCGACGACTGGATGACGATCCGCGACAACGGCCGCGGCATCCCGGTCGACCCGCATCCGCGCTTCCCGAAGAAATCGGCGCTGGAAGTGATCCTCACCACGCTGCACTCGGGCGGCAAGTTCGCGAACAAGGCGTACTCCACGTCGGGCGGCCTGCACGGCGTGGGCGTGTCCGTCGTCAACGCGCTGTCCGACGAGTTCGAGGTCGAGGTCGCGCGCGACAAGAACGTCTGGGCGCAGAACTATTCGCGCGGCGTGCCCAAGGGCCCGCTCAAGAAGATCGGCACGACCAACAACCGGCGCGGCACCACCGTGCGCTTCCATCCCGACGCGCAGATCTTCGGCAAGACGATGCATTTCAAGCCGCAGACCGTCTACAAGATGGCGCGCGCGAAGGCCTTCCTGTTCAAGGGCGTCGAGATCCGCTGGAAGTGCGATCCCGCCTTGCTGAAGCCCGAATGGGGCATTGCGCCCGAACAGTCGATGCGCTTCCCCGGCGGCCTTGCGGACTCGCTGGCCGAGGCGATCGGCAAGCGGCCCTGCTACACGCCCAAGCCCTTCGCCGGCGACGTGAAGCTCGACGCGCAGGGCGGCCGTCTCGAATGGGCCGTCGCGTGGCCGGGCGACGAGGACGCGGAAGTCCACTCCTACGTCAACACGGTGCCCACGCCGCAGGGCGGCAGCCACGAGCTCGGCCTGCGCGCCGCCCTCACCCGCGCCTTGCGCGCCTATGGCGACATGACCGGCAACAAGAAGGCGCCGAACATCGCGTCGGAAGACGTGTGCGACGGGGCGGTCGTGTTCCTCTCGCTGTTCGTGCGCGACCCGCAGTTCCAGGGCCAGACGAAGGACCGCCTCGGCATGCCCGAGGCGCAGCGCATGGTCGACAACGCGCTGAAGGACCAGTTCGACCACTGGCTCGCCGACGATCCGGCCGCCGCCAAGCAGCTTCTCGAACGCGCCGTCGAGCGCGCGGAAGACCGCGCGCGCCGGCGCATGCAGAAGGAACAGGACCGCAAGTCGGCCACGCGCCGCCTGCGCCTGCCCGGCAAGCTCGCCGACTGCTCGGCCAGCAATTCCGACGACACCGAGATCTTCCTCGTCGAAGGCGATTCCGCCGGCGGCTCGGCCAAGCAGGCGCGTTCGCGCGAGAAGCAGGCGATCCTGCCGCTGCGCGGCAAGATCCTGAACGTGGCGAGCGCATCGGCCGACAAGCTGCGCGGCAACCAGGAACTCGCCGACCTCACCCAGGCGCTGGGCTGCGGCACGGGCGAGAACTGGGACGAAGGCAAGCTGCGCTACGAGCGCGTCATCATCATGACCGACGCCGACGTGGACGGTGCCCACATCGCCTCGCTGCTGATCACGTTCTTCTATCGCGAGATGCCCAAGCTCATCGAGACGGGCCACCTGTTCCTCGCCTTGCCGCCGCTCTACCGGATCGCGGCCGGCGGCGACGTCGCCTACGGGCGTGACGACGCGCACAAGGACGAACTGATCAGGACGCGCTTCAAGAACCGCAAGGTCGAGATCAGCCGCTTCAAGGGCCTCGGCGAGATGCCGCCCGCCCAGCTCAAGGAAACGACGATGGACCCGAAGAAGCGCACGCTGCTGCGCGTCGTGGTTCCCGACCGCGAGCACCGCGAGGCGTTCGAGGAAACCGAATCCCTCGTCGAGAGCCTGATGGGCCGCAAGCCCGAACTGCGCCTCGCCTTCATCCAGGAACACGCGACGAGCGTACGCGACCTCGACGTCTGAAAACCCCTCACCCTAGCCCTCTCCCGCAAGGGGAGAGGGGACTCCAGTCTTGGTGACGCACGCACTGTGCGTCCGTATCAACGGTGTGATTCCCTCTCCCCTTGCGGGAGAGGGCTAGGGTGAGGGGGCGTGCCACGACTCCGGCGGCTCGCGTAGTATCGGCGAAGCGCCCTTCCGGAGGACCGACATGCTTCGCTTCATTCTCGCCGTACTCGTGCCCTGGCTGCAGTTCTTCACGATCGGGCGGCCGATCGCCGGGATCATCTGCCTGATCCTGCAACTCACGCTGATCGGCTGGATCCCGGCCGCGATCTGGTCGGTCTATTCGCTCGGCAAGTACCAGGGCGGGCAGACGTCGTCCTAGCCGCGCGGCGGCATCTTCTCGAATTTCGGCAGTGCTGGATCAAGCTGGTCCCAGGCGTGGCCGGATGCGGTCCAGCAGACGAAGGTCGGCCTGAAGCGGTCCGGCTCGTCGAGGCTTGCCGCACTGATGCCGAAGAGCGCCGGCATCTCCGGGAACGTCACGTAGACGGGCGCACCGCATGTGGGGCAGAACGCGCGCAGCTTCTGCGTGCCGCCGTCGCCGACCATCAGCCATTGCCCGACTTCGCCCGAGAACTTCGCGGCATCGCGCGCGAACGTCAGATGGGATCCGTGGCCCGTGCCGCTGTCGCGCTGGCACTGGCGGCACTGGCAGACGAACATCATGCCCGGTTCGGCCGCGATCTCGTAGCGCACGGCGCCGCATGCGCAGCCGCCGGTATATGGCTTGGTCACTGAAGTTTCTCCCCTGCGATGGTCTCGATCGTGGCGACGACCTTCTGCCAGCCGTTGCCCATGCTCGTGAAGGCGGTCTCGTTGCGCGGCAGCACGAAGCCCGAATGGACGAGGCGCACGCGCGTTCCGCCTTCGGTGCGGGCGAGCGTCCACGTCACCACGGTGTCCAGCGGCGCGCCGTAGCCGGCATTGCCTTCGTGCCCGCCCTTCCACGAATGGACGAGGCGTTCGTTGACGACGACCTCCAGCACTTCGCAATGGATCGTGCCGTCCCACGCACCGGCCGGCGTCGTGCGATAGGTGAAGCGGTTGCCCTTCACGGGTGCGAAGCCCGCCATCGGCATCTTCAGCCAGCGCGCGATCAGCTCGGCCGTCGTCAGCGCCTTCCAGATCTTTTTGGCCGGATGCGGAAAGACCTTGTCGATCGCGATTTCCCGCGTGGCCGGCTTCAATGCGGCGTCGTTCATGGATCCATTTCCTTGAGAAGGGTTTCGAGACCGGCGAGCCGGTCGCGCCAGAAAGCGCCGTAGTGATTCATCCAGTCGAAGAGCGGGGCGAGCCCCCTGGGCTCGGCGCGATAGAAGACGTTGCGCCCCTGCGCGCGGTCGACGACCAGCCCGGCCTGCTTGAGCGTGCGCAGATGCTGCGAGACCGCCGACTGCGAAACGCCGCTGCCGCGCGTCAGCTCGACGACGCTGATTTCCGGCGAACGGACGATCCGTTCGAAGACGGCCCGCCGCGTGGAATCGGCGAGCGTGCGCATGACGGTATCGATGGCGACTGTCTCGGTCATGGGGATTAGTTAGTGTACGCTAATTGATAAGTCAATACTTATTTATCGTCGAAACCACGCCCGGCCGCTAGGGTTGCGCCGAACCTGACGAGCCCGGATCCCGCGAATTGAACGACGCAACGCCGCCCTCCTCCGCCCGGATCTTCGCGCTCACGACCTGTCTGGTCTTCACGACCCAGCTCGGCATCACGATCGATCTTCCCTCGCTCGGCTCGATCGCGCGCGATCTGGGCATGACGGCGAGCGGTGCCGAGATTTCCGTGTCGGCCTATGTGATCGGCGTCGCGGCACCGATCCCGCTGTGGGGGTTCGTCGCCGACCGCTGGGGGCGGCGCGCGACGATCAACGTGGCCGTGGCACTTTTCGTGGCGTGCAGCCTGCTGCTGACGCTCGTCGAGCAGCCCTGGCTGTTCATCGCGCTGCGCTTCCTCCAGGGAGTCGGCGGCGGCGGCTGTTCGATCGCCGGGCGCATCCTCGCGCGCGACACGTGGGAAGGCCCGGAGCTGGCGCGGCGGTTTGCACTTCTGTCGGTCTCGTACATCGTGGCGCTGGGCGGCGGCCAGTTCCTCGGCGCGCTGTTCGAACGCCACGATCTGTGGCGCTTCGAATTCGTGCTGCTCGCGGCGATGGCGCTGACCGCCCTCGGCATGTCGGCCGGCATGAAGCTCGCGCCCGGCAGCCCGCCGCGCCCGCTGCGCGAGACGGTCGGCATCTATATCGACCTGCTGCGGCTGCCCGCGTTCCTGGCACCCACAATGGCGGGCGGGCTCAGCTATGCGGCCCTGCTCGCCTACCAGCAGACGAGCCCGCTGCTGCTCGGCGCGGCCTTCGGTGCGAGTGCCGCCGACATCGGCAATGTCGGCCTGCTGACGGCCGCCGCCTATTTCGCCGGCTCGCTCGCACTGGGCCATTTCGTCATGCGCGCCGGGCAGGAACGCATGCTCGAAGCGGGTTCGCTGATCATCGCCGGTGCGGGTGCGGCCGGCATCGTGATGTGGGCGACGTCCGACACGAATTTCGCCGCGTTCGTCGCCTTCTACGCGCTCGTGTCGTTCGGGCAGGCGGTCATGTTCCCGGGCAGCATGTCGCTGGCGATCGGGGCTGCCCCCGAACGCGGCGTCTACGCGACGGCGCTGTGCAGTTTCCTGCACCAGATCGTCGCCGGTTTCGCCGCCGCGTGCGTGGCGCTGCTGCCGCACGAGCTGTGGCAGCCGGCGGCGGCGGCCGTGTTCTTCGGCCTTGCCGCCTTCGCCCTCGCGCGGGTGCGGAGCTAGGCCGCGCGCATCTTGCCGATGAAGCCGTCGACTTCGCCGCGCAGGCTTTCCGACAGGCGCGCGAGTTCGCCCGCCGCCGTCAGCACCTGCGAGGACGCGACACCGGTCTGGTCGGTCGCCTGCGTCACGGCCGCGATGTTGGCCGAGACGAGCGAGGTTCCCGACGCGGCCTGCTGGACGTTGCGCGCGATCTCCTGCGTCGCCGCACCCTGCTCTTCCACCGCCGAGGCGATGGCTGTCGCGATCTCGCTGACCTTGCCGATCGTCTGGCCGATGGCGCCGATGGCCGCGACGGCCTTGCCGGTCGCACCCTGGATCGCCTCGACCTGCGCGGTGATGTCCTCTGTCGCGCGGGCGGTCTGCGTGGCGAGGTTCTTGACCTCGGATGCCACGACCGCGAAGCCCTTGCCCGCCTCGCCGGCGCGCGCGGCCTCGATGGTCGCGTTGAGGGCCAGCAGGTTCGTCTGGCCGGCGATGCCGTGGATCAGCTTCACGACGTCGCCGATCTTCTGCGCCGTCTCGGCGAGCATGCGGACCTGGCCGTTGGTCTCGTCGACCTGCTGGACCGCCTGGCCCGTGATGCGGGTCGATTCCGCGACCTGGCGCGTGATCTCGCCGATCGACGAGGAAAGCTCCTCGGCGGCCGACGCGACGGTCTGCACGTTCGTCGAGGCCTGCTCCGACGCGGCCGCGACCGACGTCGACTTCTGGCTGGTGTCCTCGGCGATGGCCGACATCGACTTCGACGTCGTCTGCAGCTCGCCCGAAGCGCCCGTCAGGCCCGTCAGCGAGACCGAGACCGACCGGTCGAACTCCTTGATGTGCGCCTCGATCGCCTGCTGGCGGCGTTCCTTCTGTTCCTGCGCCACGCGCTGCTCGGCGGCGAGCGCGTCGGCCTCGATCATCTTCTCCTTGAAGAAACCGACCGCGCGCGACATGTCGCCGATCTCGTCGGCGCGTTCCGTGCCCGGGATCGCGACTTCGAGGTCGTGTCCCGCAAGCCGGCCCATCGCGTCGGTCAGCGCGCGGATCGGCGCGCTGATGCGGCGGAGTGCTATCAGGAAGCCCGCGACCGTCAGCACGAGGGCCGCGACCAGCAGGGCGGCGTTGAGCACGAGACCGCGCGTCGCGGCCGCGATCTGGCCGTCGGCGCGCTTGACGATCTCGTCCAGCGCCACGATGGCGACGTTGCCGATGCGGCCCAGTGCGGCGATCTGCGCGCGCAGATAGTCGGGTGCCGCCACGTCGGACTTCTCGCCCGCGGCAAGGACCTTCGAGATGGCGGCATTCTGTTCGGCGGCGGGGCCCGAGATGCTGCCCGCGGCTTCCTTCGCCGCGGCGGCGATGGTGGCCGGCAGTTCGGGGCGTGCGGCGGCATCGACCACGACGGGCCACGCGGCGCCGACATGGCCGCGGTCGCCGGCATAGGCGAGCGCTTCGGCCTGCGTCCAGCCGCGGCCGGCCGACAGGGTCGAGCCGATGCGCAGGACCGAGGCGCCGGCATAGCTGCGCACGGTCCAGGCCGCGCGCTTGACCGCGAGAAGCTGGTCGATGACCGGATCGGCGAGCATCAGCGAGGATTCGAGCAGCGTGCCCGTCGCCTCGAGCTGGTCGAGGAAGTTCTGGCCGACTGCCGGCCAGTCGCGCACGAGCTGGGCGTCGCGCTGCGCCTTGGGCGCCTTCATGTCGCTGGCCGCCTTCGGGCGCAGGGCGGCGAGCGCGTCGCGCGAGGCCTTCAGCTTCGTCACGGCCTGCGACAGGCCCGGAACGTCCACTTCGGCAAGCAGGGCGAGACCGGCGGCGTAGCCTTCCTCGGTCTTGCGCAGGCTCGTCGCGATGTCGTCGGCGATCGACTGGATGACCGGCGTCTCGCCGGTCAGGGCCGTCAGCGTGTTGCCGCGCTCCAGACGCGCTTCCTGCAGCGTCTTGAACAGCGTCTGGCTGACCGGGGCGAGTGCGGCGACACGACGCGCGTCGGAATGGCGGTCGAGTGCGCCGACCACGCCGCCGATGGCGACGGCGACGAGCATGAAACCGAGAATGCCGATCAGGGCGCCGAGCGTGGCGCGGATCGAAAGCTTCGAAAGTCCGAACATTGGATTTTCTCCAGATGGAGGCCCGTGAAGATCAGGCGCCCGGTATAGAGCGGAATGGTCAATTCAATATTAATTCGCCATGCGGATTGCGAAGCGCGGCTCCGCGCGGCGCGCGAAGTACGGAAATTTCCGAAAATTAGAAACGATGTTTACGGATTGCGCGCCTCCAGCTTCTCCAGGATCGTCAGCAGCCGCGCGATCTCGGTCTCGCGCAGCAGGTCGATCTTCTGGTGCAGCGTCTCGATCTCGAGCTCGGCCTTCAGGTTCACGTGATAGTCGTCCTCGGCGCGCGCCCGGTCGATGTCGCCCATGCGGTTCTGGCTCATCATGATGATCGGTGCGGTGTAGGCCGCCTGGAACGACAGCACGAGATTGAGCAGGATGAACGGATACGGATCCCACGCCTGCACCCACGCGAACACGTTGGCCGACAGCCAGAGCAGCAGCAGGCCGCTCTGGATCAGGATGAAGCGCCACGAACCGACGAGGGCCGTGATCCGGTCGGCCATCCGCGCGCCCAGACCGGACTCGGCGACATGCGGCGGCGGGGCGACCTTCGCCGGACGGCGGCGCTTGCGCCCGACGCGCAGTTCGTGCAGCAGCGTCAGGTCGGCGGGATCGAGTTTCACGGCGTGGTTCATGGCGGCTCTCCGGATCGGGAAGCCGCCAGTATAGCGCGGCCGTCGACGCCGCCCGCGCGCGCATGCTAAACGGCCTGCCGTGAATCGCTCCTTCCTGATCAGCCTGTTCCTGTCCAAGCTGGCCGACCAGATCCTGCTGTTCCTGGTCCCGCTCGTGGTCTACCGCCTGACAGGCAGCATCGCGTGGTCGGGGGCCGCCTTTTTCATCGAAACGCTCCCGCGCTACGTCGCGTTCCCGGTCTGCGGCATCCTGTGCGACCGCATCTCGCCGCTGCGCCTGCTGCATCTGAGCCAGGTGCTGCGTTTCGCCGCCGTGGTCGGCGGTGTGGCGGGCCATGCGGCGTTCGGCGGCGTGGGCTGGCTGATCGCGATCTCGGCGATCTGCGGCGTGCTGACCACGCAGGGCGTGATGGCGCGCGAAGTGATCCTGCCGCAGATGCTGCGAGGCCAGCGCTTCGAGAAGGTCCTGTCCTATACGCAGATCGCCGACCAGCTCGGCTCGGTCCTCGGTCCGCTCGCCGGTGCGGCCCTTCTCGACATCTGGGCGTGGGAACTGGTCGTGCTGTTCGCGGGCGGCCTGTTCCTCGGCGCCGATCTCGCGATCCATCTCTGGCGGCGCGCGATGGCGCCCGTCCTCGCCGCACCCGAAACCCGCCGCGCC
Organism: Tagaea sp.; assembly: GCA_965279565.1. Lineage (GTDB taxonomy): Bacteria > Pseudomonadota > Alphaproteobacteria > CACIAM-22H2 > CACIAM-22H2 > Tagaea. The sequence goes on from OZ257249.1 coordinate 3,843,699, forward strand.
AACTGGTTCGCCCCGCTGGCCGTCGCGGCGCGGCACATCTGGCGACTGCCCGGCCTCGGCGAGGTCATCGTGCTCGCGGCCGGCGTCAATCTCGTCTACGGCGCGATGATGGCGACGTCGGCGGCGATGGTCGTCGGCGTGCTCGGCGGCACGGACGGCAACTATGCGCTGCTGCAGGCCGCTAGCGCGGTCGCGTCGGTGGCGATCCTGCTGTTCGTCGCGCATACGCCGATCCGCATCGGCATCCTCGGCGTGGCGGCGTTCCTGCTGATCCTGGCGGGCGGCGTGCTGTCGGGGCTGGAAGCCGGCATGGCGCTCTATTTCGCGGCCTACCTGCTGGTGATGGGCTTCGACAAGATGTTCAGCGTCTTCATGCGCAGCCTTCGCCAGCGCATAATTCCGCCACGCGATTTCGGCAAGACGACGGGGCTGGTCGTGATGCTGAACAACCTGTCGCAGCCGCTGGCGGGCCTGATCGTGGCGGTCTTCTCGGCCGACTTCGGGCTGGGGCCGGTGCTGCTGGCGATCGCGGCGGCGATGGGCACGCTGGGTGCGGTTTCCGCCACGATGATGCTGCGGCGGACCCGGCGCTAGTCCGCCACGCGCTGGCGCGGCGGCACGAAGAACAGGAAGTCCTGCACGCGCGCGGATTTGTGGCAGCCGGCGCAATAGGCGACGGCGGGCGCGTTTTCCCCGCCGCTCTCGCCCACGCGCTTGCCGTCGGGCGTGGTCACCGCGAAGCGCCAGTCGCCGTTGGGCGCGTCGTAGCCTTCCGCCATGCGTTCCATCACGAAGATCGGCCCGGCGGCGGCGTTGCCCGCCATGTCGACGCGGAAGCTGCGCTTCAGGACCGCCGCCCCCTGCGGCAGGCGTGCCCCGCGCTCGGCCTTCGCATAGTCCGAAGCGGCCGCGGCGTTGGCGTAGACTTTCAGGAACATGCCGTGCTCGGAGGCCATATAGGTGCGCGACATCGCCCGCCAGCCGCGCGTGGCGCGGATCGTGGCGTCTTCGGCGCGCGCGAGGGCGGCGTCGAGTTCGGATGAAAGGCAGCCGGCCATCGCGTCGACTTCCGCCTGTTCGAGAACCATGGGCGGATAGCTGAGCCGGCCAAGGGCGTCGGCCGGCGCACCCGCGGCGCGCGCGACGCGGCAGGCGGACGCCCCGTCGGCCATCGGCGCGCAGGCGGCGAGCAGCACCGCAAGTCCCAGTCCCGAGATTCCGCCGATGATCCGCCGCAACGCCCCGCTCCTACGCCTTCGGTTCGCCGCATCGCCCCGGAAGGTTTCGCCGTCCGGCCCGGAATTCGGGTGCGGACAGAATCGTTCGCTTGCGGCAGACTGCATCCTAACGCGCTTCGCACCCGGGGAGACTGCCCAATGTGCCGCTGGTTGGCCTATTCCGGCCGTCCGCTCTATCTCGAGGACTTCCTCTTCAAGCCCGAGAATTCGCTGATCAACCAGTCGCTCCACGCGCGCAAGGGCCACGTGGCGACCAACGGCGACGGGTTCGGCGTGGGCTGGTACGGCGACCGCTCGGAACCCGGCCTGTTCCGCGACATCCGCCCCGCCTGGAACGACGAGAATTTGCGCTCGATCGCCGAGCAGATCCGCACCGGCCATTTCTTCGCGCATGTGCGCGCCTCGACCGGCACGTCGATCAGCCGCGCCAACTGCCATCCGTTCCAGCACGGGCGCTGGATGTTCATGCATAACGGCCAGATCGGCGGCTTCGACCGCGTGGCGCGCGATCTCGACTTCGCGATCGATCCGGAATTCTACCGCGCGCGGCGCGGCACCACCGACAGCGAGACGATCTTCCTCTTGATGCTCACCTACGGGCTGGAGCGCGACCCCGAGCATGCGCTGGCGCGCACGCTGGGCAAGATCGTCGAGGTCACGCAGAAGGCGGGCACGGCCGATCCGTTCCGCTTCACCGCCGCCTTCACCGACGGGCGGCGCATCTATGCCGCGCGCTTCTCGTCCGACGGGCATTCGCCCACGCTGTTCTACGGTTGCGGCACCGGTATACGTGCTGCCGACGGCGGCGGCTGTTCGGACGGCAGCGGCGGCGAGGATTCGCTGCTCGTGCTCTCCGAACCGCTCGATACCGATCTTTCGCACTGGACGGCGGTGGGCGAAAGCGCGCTGCTCGTCGTCGAGAACGGGCGCGTCGACGTGCGCGCCCTGAAGCCAATCATGTCCCGCGTCGCCGCATAAGGAACCCACGCACATGCTCGTCGTCTACGGTCGCGCCAGTTCGTCCAACGTCCAGAAGGTCCTGTGGCTGTGCGAGGAGCTGGGCCTGCCCTATTCCACCGCGCACGACGTGCCGCCGGGCAAGGCGAAGGAAAGTGCCGACTACGCGAAGCTCAATCCCAACGGCCTGATCCCGACCATCGACGACGACGGCTTCGTGCTGTGGGAGTCGAACGCGATCGTGCGCTATCTCGCGGCCAAGCATTCCAACGGCGCGATGTTCCCGGGCGACCTGCGCGTGCGCGCGGACGCCGACCGCTGGATGGACTGGCAGGCGACGGTGCTTGCCCCGCCCACCGCCGTCGTGCTGCTGCAGACGATCCGCACCGCCCCCGACAAGCGCGACAACGCCGCACTTGCCGCCGCCTGCCAGACGCTGCGCGACAAGGCCGGCACGCTCGACGCGGCGCTTGCCGGGCGCAACTATATCGGCGGTGCCGCGTTCACGATCGGCGACCTGCCGCTCGGCCAGTGGATGTGGCGCTACGCGAGCCTCGTGCCCGACCGCCCGAAGCACGCGAACCTCGAAGCCTGGTACGCCCGCCTGCAGGAACGCCCGGCCTTCCGCAAGATCGTTATGACGAAGCTGGTGTGACCCTCACCCCTGCCCTCTCCCGCAAGCGGGAGAGGGAGAAGAGTCGTCCCCTCTCCCCTCCGGGGAGAGGGTCAGGGTGAGGGGCGCGGCCCGAACAGGATCACCGCCGCCCCCGCAAGGCAGATCGCGGCACCGAGCGCATCCCAGCGGTCGGGGCGCGCACCTTCGACGGCCCAGAGCCACACGAGCGACGCGGCGATGTAGACGCCGCCATAGGCGGCGAACGCGCGCCCGGCGAAATCGCTCGGCACGAATGTCAGCAGCCACGCGAACGCGACGAGGCTGGCGATGCCGGGGACGAGCCACAGCGGCGAGCGGTCGAGCTTCAGCCACGCCCAGAAGGCGAAGCAGCCGGCGATCTCTGTTGCGGCCGCCGCGACGAAGACGAGCAGCCCCATGCCTACGCCGTCAGCCAGCGGCGCAGCGCGTCGTTCGTTTCCTTCGGCTTTTCCATCGTCGAGAGATGCCCGCAATCGTCGATGACGCACAGCTGTGCGGCGGGGATGTCGGCGGCCATTTCCTGGGAGAGGTTCAGCGGCGTCGCCTCGTCCTCGCGCCCGCACATCACCAGCGTGTTGCACACGATGTTGGCCAGCATCGGCCGGCTGTCGGGCCGGCCCATGATCGCGGCGACCTGGCGGCAGAACGCGTCCGCACCCACGCGGTTGGTCATGTCGAGCACGCGCTGGGGCAGCGTGGGATCGCGCGCGATGGATTTGGGGCTGACCCAGTTGGGCAGCAAAGCGGGCGTGACGCCCTTGAACTTGCCGCGCTTGGCGTGTGCGACGAACATCTTGCGCTTGCGCGTCTGCTCGGGCGTGTCGGCGCGCGCGGACGTGTCGAGCAACGCCAGCCGCTCGACGCGCGTGTGCGCCTTGCGCAGGATCTCGAACGCGAGATAGCCGCCCATCGAAAGCCCGGCGAGTGCAAACCGTGCCGGTGCGCGCGCCAGCACGCTTTCGGCCATGCCGGCGAGCGTGTCGGACTGCGTGAGGTCGGCGACCTGGATGTCGGCGATGTCGGCAAGCCCCTCGATCTGCGCCTTCCACAGTTCGCGGTCGCAGATGAGGCCCGGCAGCAGGACAAGCGGAACGCGGCTCATTTGATCAGCACCGAGATCTCCTTGAATTCGGGCGTGCCCGCCTTGCCGAGCCATTCGAACAGCGCCATCTCGGTGCCGACGAGCGCGACACCTTCGGCGCGCAGGCGTGCGGCGGCGAGATCGCGGTCGGCCTCGCGGCGCGAGCTGGTCGCGTCCCACGCGACGAACACCGCATAGCCGAGCGCGCGAAAGCCGATCGCGGTCTGCAGCACGCACACATGGCTTTCGATGCCGCACAGCACGAGCTGGCTGCGGCCGAGCGACCCCACCTTCGCGACGATGCCGGCATCGCCCGCACAGCTGAATGCGTTCTTCTCCAGCACCGCTCCAACGGGCGCCAACGCCGCCAGTTCCGGCACCGTCGGTCCCAGCCCCTTGGGGTACTGCTCGGAGACCAGCAGCGGCACGCCAAGCCGCGTGGCGGCGCGCATCAACCGGGCGGTATTGGAAACCACCGGGTCCGGGGCGGCCATCGCGGGCAGCAGCTTCGTCTGGATGTCGACGACCAGAAGGGCGGATTGTTCGGCTTGGATCAGCATCTTGGCGCTCACCGTAGTGCGTGCGCCAAGGTATGCCAACCCCGCCTGAAACCCGGGAAAGCTTGACTTTCACGGCGAAAACCCTATTTTCCCACCGTCGCCAAGGGTTTTTGTGCGACTGCGAAGGAACGCCGTATCCCGCGTTCCGTCTGTGGTCCCCGCCGATCCTCGTCAGGACGTCGGGCGCCAGTCGCGGGCACGATGCACGCGACGCGCCGCCGAAGCGGAACGCGGCGCCTAAACCGAAAGAAGATCGCAAACAGATGGAATTCAAAGATTTGGGCCTGTCGGAGCCGGTGCTCCAGGCCATCGCGGACGCGGGCTATACGACACCCACGCCGATCCAGGAAAAGGCAATTCCCTACGTACAGATGGGCCGCGACGTTCTCGGCTGCGCCCAGACCGGAACCGGCAAGACCGCCGGCTTCACGCTGCCGATGATCGACGCGCTCAGCCAGGGCCGCGCCAAGGCGCGCATGCCGCGCTCGCTGATCCTCGAGCCGACGCGCGAACTCGCCGCACAGGTCGCGGAAAACTTCGACAAGTACGGCAAGTATCTCAAGCTCACGAAGGCGCTGCTGATCGGCGGCGTCTCGATGGACGACCAGGAAAAGGCGCTCGACCGCGGCGTCGACGTGCTGATCGCCACCCCCGGCCGCCTGATGGATCTCTTCGACCGCGGCCGCATCCTGCTGCACGACGTGAAGATCCTCGTCATCGACGAAGCCGACCGCATGCTCGACATGGGCTTCATCCCCGACGTCGAGCGCATCGTCGGCCTGCTGCCGCCCCTGCGCCAGACGCTGTTCTTCTCGGCGACGATGGCGCCGGAAATCCGCAAGCTCGCGGACCGTTTCCTCACCAACCCCAAGGAAGTCGCCGTCTCGGCCCCCGCCGCGACCGCCGACACCGTGCTGCAGGGCATCGTCACGGTGCCCGAGCGCGAGAAGCGCGAAGCGCTGCGCCGCCTCATCCAGGCCGAGCAGATCAAGAACGCGCTCGTGTTCTGCAACCGCAAGCGCGACGTCGACATCCTGTGGAAGTCGCTCAAGCGCCACGGCTTCAGCGTCGGCGCCCTGCATGGCGACATGGACCAGGGTACCCGCACGCAGACGCTCGAAGGCTTCAAGAAGGGCGAAGTGCAGATCCTGTGCTGCTCGGACGTGGCCGCCCGCGGCCTCGACATCGGCGGCCTGTCGCACGTGTTCAATTTCGACGTGCCGATCAACGCCGAGGATTACGTCCACCGCATCGGCCGCACCGGCCGTGCCGGCCGCTCGGGTGTCGCGTACACCATCGCCAGCCCGGACGATTTCAAGTTCATCTCGGCGATCGAACGGCTGATCGGCAAGAAGATCCCGCAATTGTCGGTCGAGGGCTTCATCGCCCCGGTCGGCGACGGCAGCCCCGAGCCGGCGCGCGAAGAGCGCGGCGGTCGCGGCGGGCGTGGCGGACGCGGCGGCAGCGGCGGCGGTCGCGACCGTGGCGGTCGCGGCGGCGAGCGCGGCCCGCGACGCACTTCCCATCACGAGGATTCGGCTCCGGTTCCGGCGAATTCCGGCTGGGGCCCCTCCACCGAAGTGCAGGCGACCGAAACGCCGGCAATGGCATCCGCACCGGTCGCGGTCGCCGAAGTCGCGGCACCGGTCGCGGTCGCAGCCCAGATCGAGGCGTTCGCCCCGGCACCTGTCGCGGCTCCGGCACCGGAAGCACAGCACGAACGCCCGGCCCGCGAGCCGCGCCGCCAGCGCGAACCGCGCCAGGCGCGTGAACCGCGCCCGGAACGCGAGCAGCACCGCGAGCGCGAACCGCAGCTTGCCGGTGCAGGCGCACCCGGCGGTCGCGGCTTCGACGACGACGGCGTGCCCGCCTTCCTGTTGCGCGGCAAGCGCGCGGCAGGCTAACTGAAGGCCGACGAAGCGATTTCGGGAGACCGCCCGCGATGCAGACGATCTTCATCATGGTGAAGTGCGAGCTCGGCCGCGCCTACGACGTGGCCGAGGCGGCGATGGAAACCGAGCAGGTCTCCGAGGTCTATTCGATCTCCGGCCAGTACGACCTGCACTTCAAGTGCTACCTGCCCGACGATTCCGACGTCGGCCATTTCGTGATGGGCATCCAGAAGATCCCCGGCGTGAAGGACACCTTCACGCTGATCACGTTCAAGGCGTTCGGGTAGCGATCCGTTCTTCCGTCGTCATGCCCGGGCTTGTCCCAGGCATCCACGCCTTTTCCTGCTTCATAATCACAAAAGACGTGGATGCCCGGCATTCGCCGGGCATGACGATGTGGATACGCGCTTCGCTACATACGTATTTATAATTGTATTTAATCCAATTCTTCGGATACGACTCCACCATTGAACGTCTATGTCAAATTTGATATAAAAAGGCAGTCGCAGTGCTGAAGCCGATCCACTGGATGGGTTCGTCGAAGGATGACCTCTCCGGGTTCCCCGCCGAAGTGAAGGCGGATATGGGTCAGGCGCTTTTTCTCGCCCAGCAAGGCGAGAAATCGCCGTCGGCGAAGCCGCTGAAGAGTTTCGCTGGCGCCGGCGTGCTGGAGGTCATCGACGACTTCGACGGGAATACCTACAGGGCCGTCTATACCGTCAAGTTCTCAAGCCGGGTCTATGTGCTCCACGCGTTTCAGAAGAAGTCGAAGTCAGGCATCAGAACGCCCAAAGTCGAAATCGACAGGATCATTCTTCGGTTGAAGGCGGCTCAAGAGGATTTCAGGTCATGGCAAAAGCAGAAAAGATGACCGTCACGACAGGGTCTGCCTTCCATGCGCTCGCCCTGCCCGACGCCGATGATCTTGTCCTGCGCTCCGCGCTTCTGAAAAAAGTAAGCGTAGCGATCAAGGAGAAGGGCATTTCGCAGACCCGCATCGGCAAGCTGATCGGCATGGATCAACCCCGCGTGTCTGCACTTCTGCATGGAAAGATTTCGCTGTTCTCGACGGACAAGCTCGTCTCGATCCTGACCGCGCTCGGCCAGGATGTCGAAGTGCGCGTGCGGCCGTCGAAGGCGAAGCGCGGGCATCTTCTCGTGCCGGCGTGAGTGACCCTACATACGTATTTATAGTTGTATTTAATCCTCACACCGGATATAACTCCACTATTGGCCGAGACCATCCGGCCATGTGCTGTTTGAAGGTGTGAATAGGAAGGTCGGCAAGTCGCGAAGGTGGCGACACCCTCACCCGCGACATACGCGTCCCAGCAAGGTTTGCTTGACGGACCGCGTTTTCCGTCAACGTCAACAGCCTGAATTGGCGGAAATCAAGGACTTGGCTTGTTGACGGTCAACATCCGTCAACAACCGTCAACCGCCGCAAGAATGACGAGACACCCCTCACCCTAACCCTCTCCCGCAAGGGGAGAGGGGACTCCACCTGTCGAATTGGACGCACAGTGCGTGCGACACCACCGCTGGAATTCCCTCTCCCCTTGCGGGAGAGGGCTAGGGTGAGGGGTTCAATAAATCCCGTCGCTTGTCTCGCCGCCCTGCGTGGAGATTCCCTGCAGCGGCGACGTGAACTGGCCCGCCCCGTCGAGCACCTGCTGGTCGGCGCGCACTTCCGTACCGGGCTTGAAGGCTTCCCAGATCGCGTCGCGTTCGCCGGGGCGCGCGGGCGCACCGCTCTGCGGATTGACGCGCACGAGGCGGATACCCGGCGGCGTGCGGAACGGGACGACCGGCGTGCCCTGCAGCACCTCGGCCATCACCTCGCGGAAGATCGGGACCGCGACCGACGAGCCCGTCTCGTTGGGCCCGAGCGTGCGGGGTGAATCGAACCCGACCCACACGCCGACCGCGAGGTCGGGCGAGAAGCCGAGGAACCACGCGTCGAACGAATCGTTCGTCGTGCCGGTCTTGCCGCCGAGCGGGCGGTTCAGGTCGCGCAGCCGGCGCGCGGTGCCGCGCTCGACCACGCCCTGCAGCATCGAGACCATCTGGTACGCGCTGAGCGGATCGATCGCCTGCGCGCGCGTGTCGGGCAGTTCGGGCGGCGCCATGTCGGGCAGCCACGATCCGGTCTTGCATGTGTCGCAGACGCGCGCGTCGTGGCGGAACACGGTGCGGCCCTCGCGGTCCTGCACGCGGTCGATCAGCGTGGGCTCGATGCGCTTGCCGCCATTGACGAACATCGCGTAGGCCGTGGTCTGGCGCATCAGCGTCGTCTCGCCCGCCCCCAGCGCCATCGCGAGGCTGGTCGGCAGCTTGTCGACCACGCCGAGCTTCTCGGCCGTCTCGGCGACCTTGTCCATGCCGACCGCCTGCGCGAGGCGAATCGTCATCAGGTTGCGCGACTGTTCGATGCCCACGCGCATCGGCGAAGGCCCGTAGAAGTTCCGCGAGTAGTTCGCCGGGCGCCACGGCGGCAGGCCCGGCCCCTGGTCGACGACGATGGGCGCATCCAGGATCAGGCTCGCCGGCGAGAAGTTGCTGTCGAGGGCCGGCAGATAGACGAATGGCTTGAACGACGAGCCGGGCTGGCGCTGGGCCTGCGTGGCGCGGTTGAACTGCGAAAGCTCGTAGCTCCACCCGCCCACCAGTGCGCGCACGCGGCCGGTGTGCGGGTCCATCGCGACCACGCCGCCGCCCACGTTCGGGATCTGGCGCAACGCGAAGCGCTTGGCCGCCGCGAGCGGCTCGACGAGGATCACGTCGCCCACCGCCACCACGTCGGCGGGGATGCGCACCGCCGCCCCCACGCGCTGTTCCTTTTCGGTGCGCCGCGCCCAGCGCATCTCCTCGACCGGCAAGGTGCCGGTCGATCCGTCGGCGAAGGCGATCTCGGCGGCGTCGGACGCGAGGGCGCGCACGAGGGCCACCTGCCATTCCGGCGCCGCACCCGCCGGGCGCGGATGGCCCACGAGCAGGCGGCGCCAGTCGGCCGCGTTCGCATCGATGCGCGCGACCGGTCCGCGCCAGCCGTGGCGGCGATCATAGGCGAGCAGCCCGCGGCGCAACGCGGCTTCGGCGGCCGCCTGGATCTTCGGATCCATCGTCGTGCGCACGTTGAGGCCGCCGCGGAACAGGTCGCGCTCGCCGAAGCGCGCCAGCAGTTCGCGGCGCACCTCCTCGGCGAAATAGTCGGCGCGCACCGTATCCTCCGGCCCGCGCTGGCGCGTGATGATCGGTGTCTGCCGCGCGTTCTCGTAGTCGCCCGGCGTGATGTGGCCGTCTTCCAGCATGCGGCCCAGCACCCAGTCGCGCCGCTCGCGCGCGCGTTCCATGTAGCGGCGCGGGTCGTAGTTGTTGGGCGCCTTCGGGAGTACGGCGAGGAACGCGGCCTCGGCCAGCGACAGCTCGTCGAGCGAGCGGTCGAAATAGTTCATCGCCGCCGACGCCACGCCATAGGCGCCGAAGCCCAGATAGATCTCGTTGAGATAGAGCTCGAGGATGCGCCGCTTGGGCATCGACTCCTCGATGCGCAAAGCGAGGATCGCTTCCTTGGCCTTGCGCTCGAGCGACACCTCGTTGGTCAGCAGCATGTTCTTGGCGACCTGCTGCGTGATCGTCGAAGCACCCACCGGCCGGCGCGCACCCAGGTTCGTGATGTTCTGGAACGCGGCACGCGCGATGTCGGGCAGGCTCACGCCGGGATGCGTGAAGAACGACTTGTCCTCGGCCGCGAGGAACGCGTTGACGACGCGCTTGGGGATCGCGTCGTAGGGCACGAAGGTGCGCCGCTCGATCGCGAACTCGGCGAGGATGCGCCCGTCGGCCGCATGCACGCGCGTGGTGACGGACGTCTGGTATTCGGCAAGCTGCTTGTGGTCCGGCAGGCCGCGCCCGAAATACCACAGGCCCGCAAGCGTGGCCGCGGTCCCGCCGACGAGGGCGAGGAAAATCAGGACGACAAGGGCGATGATCCCGCGACGCATGGGGCGGTTCCGTCTGGCTCGGTGCGGGCCGGACTATACGCCAGCCGGGCGGGCCTGTCGCGGCCCCGGATCAGGGCCGGCGGACGGGGTTCGCCGCGAAATAGCCGTCGATCGCGCGCACGATGCCGCCCGCCACCTTCGTGCGGTGGACCGGCCGGTTGAGCAGCTGTTCGTCGTCGCGGTTGGAAAGATAGCCAAGCTCGATCAGCACCGACGGCACGTCGGGGGCGCGCAGCACGGCGAAGCCGGCGAAGCGGTGCGGGTTCTGCGGCAGCAGCTGCACCTCGCGGCCCATCTCGGAAACGAGCTGGCGGGCGAAGACGATCGAATGGTTCATCGTCTCGCGCTGTGCCAAGTCGATCAGGATCGACGTCACGTCGCGGTTCTCGCGCGTCAGGTCCACGCCCGCGATGATGTCGGCGCGGTTCTCGCGCGCGGCCAGGCCCGCGGCCTCGGCGTCCGACGCGTTTTCCGACAGCGTGTAGATCGACGCCCCGCGCGTGGCCGAGTTGCCGTTGCCCATCGAATCCGCGTGGATCGAGATGAACAGGTCGGCCGAATGCTGGCGCGCGATCGAGATGCGGTCGCGCAGGCGGATGAACACGTCCTCGTCGCGCGTCAGGCTCACGCGGTAGCGCCCGCTCTGCTCCAGCAGCCGGCGCACCTCGCGCGCCATGGCGAGCGTGATGTCCTTCTCGTGCGTGCCGCTCGTCCCGATGGCGCCGGGATCCACGCCGCCATGCCCCGGATCGACGACGATGGTCGGGCGGTGTGCCTGCTGGCGCGTCGATGGCGGGGCGCGCGGGGCCGCGACCGACGGCGGCGGTGCCACCGGCTGCACGCTCGGCGGGACGGGCCGGGGTGCCGCGACGAAGGCCTGCTGGACGGGCGGTGCGCTGGGCGCGGCGGCGGCCGGAGCACTCGCCTGCATGGCCTTCAGCACGCCCGACACCGACCAGGGCTGCACGCCCTGCGCGAAGCTCTCGCTCGTCGTGCGTTCGAAATCGAGGATCAGGCGCTGGCCCGGCCTTGTCCCGCTCGGCAGGTCGTAGCGCGCCTCGCGCAGCTTGGCCGGCTGGGCGAGGTCGAGCACGAGCCGCCCGGTCTGCGCGTCGAACGCGCCATAGCGCATGCCCGCGACGAGCCCGCTGGGCGCCACCTCGCCGCCCGCGATCTTCCACTGCACGGCCGGCAGGTCGACGACCGCGCGCATCGGCTCGTTCAGGAAGAAGACCTTGTGGTCGAGCCGGCGGGAGATCTGCAGGATCAGCCGGGTCGCCCCGGGTGCCTCGGTCAGCCAGACCCCGGTGACCACCGCCTCGTTCCCGGGGGCCGCCCGGGGCGGAGTCTGGGCAGCCGCCGGCAGCCCGGACGCCAGCAGGCCGATGAAACACCACAACATATTGCGCAGGAAAGCCGACATCGACTCGACATATATCCTGCGACACGAATCCCCGGCAAGGCCGTCGCAAGGCGGCCTTGAAACTAAACGCCGATAAAGGCGACGGAAATTACCGATTGTGACCCGGGGAAACGGTCTGTATTCTCCTGTCCGTTCGCTGGATGTCGACGCGCCCCTGACCGGAGCGCCGCGTCCGTGCGGGTCACCCATCGCGTGCCGCAACCGCTCCGGACTTCGGTCCGTGCGGCGGCAAGGCCCGGGGTGAGGCTCGCGGCGAACGCGCCAGGGCGGCCGATCGACGGCGCACGCCCAAGAGTATGGACCCCGCGGAAGGGTCCGCTTCCCCGCTCCCCTTTTTCAGGGTCGGAGCGCGTAAGGGACGGAAAATTTCGCGATGGTCAAGACCGCGGCGCGGGCCCAAGGAACCCGCGCGCGACCGCGACGCCAGACGGTTTACCCCCGATGGCACCGTGCGCCCAACCGATCCGGTCAAGATTTTCATGGCGCCGCGCTCATGCGCGCGAACGACGCCGGCATTCCGCCGCGTCGCGAAGCGCATCCGGGCGAACGGCGCCGCATTCGGAGAAGTGTATCGCGATGGCTAAACGTATGTTGATCGACTCGACCCACCCGGAAGAAACCCGCGTGGTCGTGCTCGACGGGAACAAGCTGGACGAATTCGATTTCGAGACGGCCAGCAAGAAGCAGTTGAAGGGCAACATCTATCTGGCGCGCGTCACGCGCGTCGAACCTTCGCTGCAGGCGGCGTTCATCGAATTCGGCGGCAACCGCCACGGGTTCCTCGCCTTCAACGAGATCCACCCGGACTATTACCGCATCCCGGTCGCCGACCGGCAGGCGCTGATGGCCGACGACGAAGAGGAGACGGTCCGCTTCGAGCGCCCGCGCCGTCCGCGCCGCGAGGAGCGCGACGCCGAGGCCGCATCGCATGCCGATCCGCTGCCGACCGTCCCGCTCGAAGGATCGGCCGATGCCGGTCCCGTCGGGATCGAGCCGCCGGCACCCCAGCCGGCCGAGCAGCTATCCTTCCCGGCCGCCGAACCCGCACCGGCACCGGTCGCGGACGAACCCGCCCCGGTTCCGGCCGAAGCCGCACCCGTCGGCTTCGACGCCCCGCCGGCCGAAGCGCCCGCGGGCGAAGCGGTCACCGGCGAAGTGCTGCCGCCCGACGGCGTGCCGGGCGACATGCCGGCCGGCGACGAGACGGCCGAACCGCGCCAGCATCACGTCGAGTCCCTCGGCGGCGACACGGTCGACGACGCGCACGAGACGCGCCGCCGCGCGCGTCCGCAGCGCCACTACAAGATCCAGGAAGTGCTGAAGCGCCGCCAGGTGCTGCTCGTCCAGGTCGTCAAGGAAGAGCGCGGCACGAAGGGTGCGGCCCTCACGACGTACCTGTCGCTCGCGGGCCGCTACTGCGTGCTGATGCCCAACACCGACCGGGGCGGCGGCATCTCGCGCCGCATCACCTCGCAGCAGGATCGCAAGCGCCTCAAGAACCTGATCGAGGAGCTCGACCTGCCCGACGGCATGGCCGTGATTCTGCGCACCGCCGGCATGGAGCGCGAGACCGCCGACATCCGGCGCGACTACGAGTACCTGATGCGCCTGTGGGAGGAGATCCGCGACCTGACGCTGCGCTCCTCGGCACCCTCGCTGATCTACGAGGAAGGCAGCCTCATCAAGCGGGCGATCCGCGACATGTACTCGGCCGACATCGACGAGATCCTCGTCGAGGGCGAAGGCGGCTTCGAATCCTCGCGCCACTTCATGGGCATGCTGATGCCCAGCGACATCGGCCGCATCCGCCGCTACGACGACTCGCAGGTTCCGCTGTTCCAGCGCTTCCAGGTGGAAAGCGAACTCGACGAGATGCACCTGCCGACGGTGCGCCTCAAGTCGGGCGGCTACATCGTCATCAACTCGACCGAAGCGCTCGTCGCGATCGACGTCAACTCCGGCCGCTCGACGCGCGAACGCAACATCGACGAGACGGCGTACAAGACGAACCTGGAGGCGGCCGACGAGGTCGCCCGCCAGCTGCGCCTGCGCGACCTCGCGGGCCTGATCGTCATCGACTTCATCGACATGGACGACCACCGTCACCAGACGAATGTCGAGCGGCGCCTGAAGGACGCGATGAAGTCCGACCGCGCGCGCATCCAGATCGGCCGCATCTCGGCCTTCGGGCTGCTCGAGCTGTCGCGCCAGCGCCTGCGTCCGTCGATCTCGGAAATCAGCTTCGAGGTCTGCCCGCACTGCAACGGCACGGGCCGCCTGCGTTCGACCGAGTCCGCAGCGCTGCACGTGCTGCGCGGGATCGAGGAGGAAGCGGGCAAGATGCGCGCGGCCGAGATCGCGGTCTACGTGGCCACACCGGTCGCGCTCTACCTGTTCAACAACAAGCGCGCGGCGCTCGCGGGCATCGAGAGCCGCTTCGGCATGCGCGTCAACTTCCACTCGGACGACACGCTGATCCCGCCTGCCTTCCGTATCGAGCGGGCCAAGACCAAGGCCGCCGACGCGCAGGGTGCGGCACCGATCCGCAGCGTCGAGGACTTCACGCCGTCGACCGGCACGTCGGCCGACCCCAGCGACGTGCGCGAGCGCGACGATGCCGGCGACGACGAGGCGCCGGCGCGCAGCGAAGGTTCGCGCCACGCGCGCGACGGCGAGCGCGGCGGCGAACGCGGTGGCGAGGAAGGCGGCAGCCGTCGTCGTCGTCGTCGTCGCGGTCGCGGGGATCGCGGCGAGCGTCCGCAGCAGGACGGCGAGCAGCAGAACGCGCCGGTCGAAGCCGCCGCACCGGCAGGCGACGACATGCCGGCGCAGGCCGGCGGCGAGCATCCGCAGGGCGGCGAAGGTCCGGCCGGCGAGCAGGGCGAGGATGGTGCGCGTCGCCGTCGCCGTCGCGGCCGTCGCGGCGGTCGCCGTCGCGGCCGTCGTCCGGAGGACGGCGAAGCGCCGGCGACCGCGGGCGCGCCGGAAGGTGCCTCGAACGGTTCGGCGGCACCGATGCCGATGGCGACACCCGCCAACCCCGATCCCGAACCGGCCTACAGCCCGCCTTCCTACGCGGTCGATCCGCAGCTGGGCCGCGTGCCGGGTCCCGGCGACGACCGCTTCCCGCCGCCCGAACGCGTTGCCGGTCCCGGCGACGCGCACGACTGGCCGTGGAACAAGCAGCAGGCCGCTTCGGCCCCCGCAGCAGCGGCACCGGCCGAGCCGATCCGCGTCAGCGAGCCGGCACCGGCGCCGACGGCGGCACCCGCCGACACGACCATCCCGCCGGTCGACGACGATCCGAACCGGCCGAAGAAGCGCGGCTGGTGGAACAGGCTGACCGGCTGATCCGGGATAGGTAGAGACAAGCGAAACGGCGCGTCCTGCGGGACGCGCCGTTTTCGTTTCAGGATATGCGCCAGACCTTCAGGCGCTTCGCGGCTTCGACCATGTCGGCCATCGTGCCGGCGAACGAGAAGCGCACGAAGCGGCTGCCGCGCTCGGGATCGAAATCCACGCCCGGCGTGGCGGCCACGCCCGCTTCGGCGAGCATCCGCCGGCAGAATTCGGGGCTGTCGTTCGTCAGGTGCGCCACGTCCGCGTAGAGATAGAAGGCACCGTCCGGCGGCGCGAACTCGCGGAAGCCGGCCTTGGGCAGCTCGGCCAGCAGATAGTCGCGGTTGGCGCGATAGCTGCGCACGTGCCCGTCCATCTCGTCGCGCGCGTCGAACGCGGCGACGGCCGCGACCTGGGCCAGCGTGGGCGGCGAGATGAACAGGTTCTGCGCCAGCCGCTCGACCGCGCGCACCAGATCGGGCGGCACGATCAGCCAGCCGAGCCGCCAGCCCGTCATCGAGAAATACTTCGAGAAGCTGTTGACGACGAACATGTCGTCGCCGAACGAAAGCGCGGTGCGCGCCGGCTCGCCATAGACGATGCCGTGATAGATCTCGTCCGACACGAGACGCGTTCCCTTGCGGCGGCACCAGCCGACCAGCGCTTCGAGTTCGGCGGGCGACAGCATCGAGCCGGTCGGGTTCGCCGGGCTCGCGACGATGAGGCCGGCGAGATCCCCGCCCGCCGCGTCGAGCAGTGCCGGCGTGGGCTGGAAGCGGCACGCGGCCGTCGCCGGCAGGCCGACCGGCACGCAGTCGATGGCCTTCAGGATGTTGCGGTAGGCGGGATAGCCCGGATCGGCGAGCGCAACGCGGTCGCCCGCGTCGAACGCCGAAAGGAACGCGAGCAGGAAACCGCCCGACGACCCCGTCGTCACGCACACGCGCGCGGGGTCGAGTTCGATCCCGTAGATCTCCCGGTAGTGCCTGGCGATGCGCGCGCGAAGCTGCGGCACGCCCATCGCGTCGGTGTAGCCGAGCCTGTCGGCATCGAGGGCCGCCTTCGCCGCCGCGCGCACCGTGGAAGGCGCCGGCGTGCCGGGCTGGCCGACTTCCATATGAACCGTGAGCTCGCCCGGCGAAGCACACGCTTCGTCGCGCACGCGCGCCGCGCGCATCACGTCCATCACGATGAAAGGGGCGATGCCCGCGCGCCGGGCGGTCTTCAGCGGCATCTACTGCGAGCCGATGCCGAGGCCGGCACCGCGCGGATCGGCCTCGATCCGGCACGACGACGGCCCTTCGAGCAGGCCTTCGAGGCACGTGACGGCCTGCACGCGCGTCGACCCGCCGCTCGCGGGCGCGGTCGCACCCGGCGGCAGACGGTCGGCGGCGAGTGCGCTGCCGAGATCGCGGCCCGCGACCAGCGTGTCGAGCGCAACCTGCGAAAGTGCGAGCGGCGCGCCCGCACCGCCGGACGCGGCGCCGACGAACACGACTTCCTTGCGATCGCGCATGCCGATCGCGGCGGTCAACCAGCGCGGGGTGCGCAACGCGTTGTCGGGTGCCGGCGCGAGCAGGAAGCCCACGCCCGGCGGAACGCGTCCGATCCCGAAGGCACTATAGCCCGTGAAACTGCATGCGACCGCCATGCCGTTGCGGTCGACCACCGCCAGCCCGGTGCCGCCCTGCGCATCCGCCTCGCCCGCCCAGGCCCCGCCGGCACCCGACAGTGCCCGCAGGTTCGCCGGCGACATCGCCTCGACCAGCGGGCGGCTTGGGGCAAGATCGGCGCCGATGAACGCGGCGCGCGCTCGCGACGCGGCGGCAGAAGTGGATGCGAGAAGCGATGCGCGCTCGCCCGGGCTCGCCGCGCGCCAGCGCGGCTCGAGGGCGCCGTAGATCTGCCCGGCGGCAAGACCGCCGATCGCCGGTGTGGCGCCGACGAAAAGATCGAAACGCTCGCCGACGCGGAACGACGGACCGAACTGGGGCGCGCCGGCGGCGAGGTCCTCGATGCGCAGGTCGATGCCGGCGGCGGCAGCGGCCTGGACGACCGTCCGCCCGAGCTGGCCGCTGTGCAGATCGCCCGGCCCACGCTGGCGCAGTGCCCCGAGCACGACCGCAAGCTCGGGATGCACGAGCGGCACGCCCTCGCCCACCGGCTGGCCGCCCCGCGAATAGAGCGTGCGCAGACTTCCATCGCCGCGCGTGACGATGTCCCAGTTCGCGATCAGGTCGTTGGCGAAGGCACGCGTCGCCGGGGCGCCGTTGCGCGCCAGCGATTCGGCCGGCGACAGGACCTGTTCCCAGCGCAGTGCCCCGAAGCGCGCGTGGAGCGCGAAGAGCCCACGCGGGATGCCCGGCGTGGCGACGGTCGAATCGGTGCGTGCGGCGATCGCCGGGAAAGCGAGCATTTCGATCGCGCGAAGCTTCGTCGTTCCCGACGTGACGAGGCACATCCCGCCGCCGCCGAGCGGCATCTGGGTCGGATAGGTGACCGTCAGCGCGAATGCGGCGGCGACCGCGGCGTCGGCGGCACTGCCGCCCGCCGAAAGGATGTCGCGCGCGACAAGGGCCGCGCGCGGCTCGTCGGCCGTCGCACCGCCCAGGAAGCCGCGCACCGAACCGATCACGCCCGGCGTTCCGCTGCCCGACGAACCGCCGAACCAGCCGCAGCCCGACAGCGCGGTGGCCGCAAGCAACGCCGACAGCATCGCCATAATTGCGCCACGGCCCCGCGATTGATTTCGGGGGTGGGCCGGCTTAGCCTGTCCTTCGGAAAAGGCGGAGAATTTGAAGAGTTTCATCCGCACGGCATTCGTCGCTTCAAGGGTCACTCGCTTGGCGCTCGTCGATCGAGAGAAAGGCCGCGTCCGGCATCTGCGTCCGCGGCCGGTCACGGCATTCCTTGCGGCGGCGCTCCTGCTTTTCTCCGCCGCCGGGCCGACGCATGCCCAGCAGCGCATCAGCTTCATCCGCGACGCCGAGACGGAACATATCATCCGCACCTATGCCGCGCCAGTTTTCCGGGCCGCCGGCCTCAATCCGGCCGACATCAACGTCCACCTGATCAACGACCGCTCGCTCAACGCGTTCGTCGCGGCCGGGCTCAACATGTTCTTCCACACCGGCCTGCTGCTGCGGACGGACAATCCCAGCCAGATCATCGGCGTGATCGCGCACGAGACCGGCCACATATCCGGCGGCCACCTCGCGCGCCTGCCCGAAGCGATGCAGAACGCGTGGGAGACGATGATCTTTTCGCTGCTCGGCGCGGCCGCCGCCGCCGCGGCGCGTTCGGCGGAGGGCGCCATGGCGTCGGTTATGGCCGGCCAGCAGGTCGCCGAACGCCAGCTTCTGCGCTACACCCGCACGCTCGAATCCTCGGCCGACCAGGCGGGTGTGGGCTTCCTCGACCGCACGCAGCAATCCTCGCGCGGCCTGATGGAGTTCCTGCAGATCCTCGCCGACCAGGAACTGCTCGCCGTCGACCGGCAGGATCCGTACATGCGTACGCACCCGGTAACGACCGAGCGTCTCGCCTTCGTGCGCAACTGGGTCGAGAATTCGCGCTTCTCGAACGTTCAGGTGAAGCCCGAGTTCGTCGAGATGCACAGGCGCATGCGCGCCAAGCTGCTCGGCTTCACCGAGCCGGCGCGCGCCCTCCAGCAGTACAGGGAAGGCGAGCGCACGCCCGAGGGTCGCTATGCGCGGGCCTTCGCCTTCTACCGGCGCGGCGAAATCCCGCGCGCGATCCCGCTGGTCGACTCGCTGCTCGCCGAGAAGCCAGACGACCCCTTCTTCAACGAGACGCGCGCCCAGTTCGCCTACGAGAGCGGCGATCCGCGCGGCGCGATCCCGTACTACGAGAAGGCCGTCGCCGCGATGCCGGAGAACACGCTCCTGCGCCTCGAACTCGCGACCGCGCAGGTCGCGACCGAAGACAAGACGCTCAATGCCGCCGGCATCAAGAATCTCGAACAGGCGGTGAAGGGCGAGCCGGAGAGTGCGGAAATCTGGCGCCAGCTCGCGGTCGCCTACGGCCGCGACGGCCAGCTCGGCCTGTCGTCGCTTGCACAGGCCGAACAGGCGATGCTGCTCGGCCGGCGG
Source organism: Tagaea sp. (assembly GCA_965279565.1). Lineage (GTDB taxonomy): Bacteria > Pseudomonadota > Alphaproteobacteria > CACIAM-22H2 > CACIAM-22H2 > Tagaea. The sequence goes on from OZ257249.1 coordinate 3,862,960, forward strand.
GTCGATGCCCGCGCCTTCGCCGAACGCGCCGAACGTTTGCTGCCGCCGGGTTCCCCGCATATCCTGCGCGCCCAGGACATCAAGTCCGCCGCCGAGCGCCTCCGTCCCCAGGTGAGATGAACATGCACATGCGCCTTCTCGCGATCGCCGCGTTCCTGCTTCTGGGGGCCTGCGCGGATACGACGCCGCGGGCGGTCGTCATCGACGGTTCGCTGCGCGTCCTCGAACGCGGCGTGCCGGGCGTGCATCCGGGTGCGAGCAGCCGGGAATGGACCTTCACCCGCGGCCTCTCCGAAGCGCAGCTCAACCTGATGGAGCTGCAGGGTGCCGTCGTCGTGCGCGCCAACGCGCCCGGCGGCGCCACGATGGGACGGCGCATCGCCACGACGATCGGGGCCACGCCGTATCTGCGCTGGAGCTGGTATCTCGAACCCACACAGTTCGGCGGCGGGACCGGCGACGGCCTTGAACGCGGTGTGCGCATCCTCGTCTTCTTCCGCAGTCCCGCGCGCCCGGGCATGGAGCGCTACACCAGCCTGATCGGCGTGGCGCCCGCCGAATGGGACCGCTATGTCGAGATCGCGTTCGGCGGCTTCGGCGCGCCCCGCGCCGAGGAGGCGCGCCAGGCGAAATGGATCACCGACGACAAGGGACGCAAGCTCGACCTGCGCGATCCGCGCCCCGGACAGGCCGGCAACTGGCATGTCGAGGCGATCGACCTGACCGAAGTGCACCGCCATTTCTGGCCGAACGAGAATCCGGCCGGCGTGCAGATCACGATGATCGCGTTCGGGGGCCTGCGCAGCGACGTGCCGCCCGACGTGCCGGCGGCGATCGGCTACGTCGCCGAAATCGCGCTTTCGCGCTGAGCCGTCGATGCGCCGCATCCTGCCCGCACTGGCGCTCGCCGCCGCCCTGCTCGCCCCCGCCGTTTCGTCGGCGCAGGGTGCCTTCTCGCCCGCCGAGCGCGAGGAGATCGGCCGCGTGCTGATCGAGACGCTGCGCGCGCGGCCCGAACTGGTCCTCGAGGCGCTGGAAGCGATCGAGGCCAAGCGCGAGGCGCAGGCGCGCGCGCGATCCGCCGAGTCCGTTCGCGAACGCCGGCGCGAGCTCTACGACGATTCCGAGGCGCCGACCGCGGGCAACCCGCGCGGCAACTTCACGATCGTCGAGTTCTTCGACTATCGGTGCCCCTACTGCAAGCAGATGCATGCGCCCATGAAGGCGCTGCTGGCGGGCGATCCCGAACTGCGCGTGATCCGCAAGGACCTGCCGATCCTCGGACCGGCTTCGCTCGTCGCCTCGCATGCCGCACTGGCCGCGCGCGCGCAGGGCAAATATCCGGCGTTCCACGACGCGCTGATGGAGTTCCGCGGCCAGCTCGACGAGGCGGCCGTCTTGCGCATCGCCGCCGACCTGAAGCTCGATGTGGCCAAGCTGCGCCGCGACATGGACTCGCCGGCGGTCGTCACACTCCTGCAGCGCAACGTGGCACTCGCCCAAGGACTCGCGATCAGCGGCACGCCGGCCTTCGTCATCGGCGACGCGCTCGTCCCCGGCGCCATCGACACCGAGACGATGAAGCGCCTCGTCGCCGAGGCCCGCGCGAAGCGCTAGGGGGTCGGGTCGAAGTCGGGCTGGTTTTCCGGCAACGCCTTCTTGAAGGCCGGGTGCGCCAGGCAGTTGGCGAAGATCGCCATCAGGCGCGGATAGGCGGCAAGCTCGCCGTCCGTATAGAACCGCTTCGCGTTGAAGACCTGCGGCACGAGGCAGATGTCGGCCAGCGTCGGCGCGTCGCCGTGGCAGAACCTGCCCGCCTGCCCGTCGGCCAGCATCTTCTCCAGCGCCTCGAATCCGACCGCGATCCAGTGGCGGTACCAGGCGTCGTGCGCCGCCTTCTCGATCTTCAGCACCTTCAGCAGATAGAGCAGGACGCGCAGGTTGTTGATCGGGTGGATGTCGCAGGCGATCGAATAGGCGAGTGCGCGCACCCGCGCCCGGCCGACCGGATCGGCGGGCAGGAACGCCCCGCCCTTGTGCGTCTCGTCGAGATATTCGCAGATCGCCAGCGACTGCGTGATCGTCGCACCGCCGTCCTCGAGCGTCGGCACGAGACCGAGCGGGTTCTTCGCGAGATACTCGGGTGCCCGCTGCTCGCCCTTGCGCAGGTGGATGAACGCCTGCTCGGGCTCGAGCCCCTTGAGGGCGAGGGCGATGCGCACGCGGAACGCGGCGGACGAACGGAAATAGCCCCAGACCTTCACGGCTTCGCTCCCCGATATCTGACGATCTTCTGGTCGATGGCGCCGAAGATCGAGTTGCCCGCCGCATCCTTCATCTCGATGCGGATCCGGTCGCCGAACTTCATGAACGGCGTCTTCGGCTTGCCGTCGGCGATGGTCTCGATCATGCGCACCTCGGCAAGGCAGCACGAACCGACCGACGGATCGCGGTTGGAAACAGTGCCCGAGCCGACGATGCTGCCGGCCGTCAGCCGGCGCGTGCGCGCAGCGTGGGCGATCAGCCGGCCGAAATCGAAATTCATGTCCGTGCCGGCATCGGGCCGGCCGAAGGGCTTGCCGTTCAGTTCGGCGATCAGCGGCAGGTGAAGCTTCGCCCCGTCCCACGCTTCGCCAAGCTCGTCCGGCGTGACCGCGACGGGCGAGAAGGACGAGGACGGCTTGGACTGGAAGAAGCCGAAACCCTTCGCGAGCTCGGCCGGGATGAGGTTGCGCAACGAAACGTCGTTGACCAGCATGACGAGCTGGATGTGCCGGCGCGCGGCCTGCGCGTCCACGCCCATCGGCACGTCGTCGGTCACCACCGCGACCTCGGCCTCGAAATCGATGCCGTGCGCCTCGTCGACCGCTTCCACGTCGTCGCACGGGCCGATCATCGCGTCGGACCCGCCCTGGTACATCAGCGGGTCGGAATAGAACTCCGGCGGCATCTCGGCCTTGCGCGCCTTGCGCACGAGTTCGACATGGTTGAGATAGGCCGACCCGTCGATCCACTGGGCGGCACGCGGCAGCGGCGAATGGCATGCGGCCGGATCGAACGACACGACCGGCGCATCGTTGATGTTGTCCACGCCCTTGTCGAGCAGTTCGGCGACGAGGGCGAGATCGCCCGACCGGCGCTCCCAGTCGTCGAGCGCCATGCGCAGCGTGGCCGCGATGCGCGGCGCCTTCACGCAGCGCTTGAGATCGTGCGAGACGACGACGAGCGTGCCGTCCCGCCCGCCTTCCTTGAGGGTCGCGAGCTTCAAGGCTCTACTCCGCCGCCTGGGGTTTGGGCTTCCACGAATCGACGTAGCCGGTCCATTCGACCCCATCCTGCAGCGGCGCGACCTCGACCGCGTCGCGCGTGTCGATCATCACCGCCACCTCGTCGAGCATCTGGCCGCCCTGCGGGTTCTTCGCCGCGAGCTGGAAGGCCTTGGGATGCGGCCCGTGCGGGAAGCCGCACGGATGCAGCGTCGCCATGCCCGGATGGATGTTGTCGCGGCTGAAGAACTTGCCGCGGTGGTAGAAGATGATCTCGTCGTAATCGTCGTTGGAATGGAAGAACGGCACCTTGAGCGCGCCCGGATCGGTCTCGGCCGGACGGGGTGCAAACGTGCACACGACGAAGCGGCCGGCCAGGAACGTCGTATGCGCCGACGGCGGCAGATGGTAGCGATGGCTCATCAGCGGACGGAAGTCGCGCCAGTTGATCTTCACCGGCGCGAGATCGCCGTGCCAGCCCACCGCGTCGAGCGGGTTGTAGGGATAGGTCATCGTCGAGATGCGCCCGCCGCGCTTGATCGACACGCGCGTCGGCGTCTCGGATTTCTGCGCCTCGAACACGGCGTCGAGCTTCGGATGGACGAGGCAGCCGGCATCGAAGATCGCGTGCCGGCCGACCAGCCCCTTCTCGGGCAGGCGGTAGGAATCGTTCGTCGCCTCGATCAGCAGCAGCGTCGTGGCTTCCTTGGGCTCCAGCCGCCACATCGCCGCGCGCGGCAGCAGGATGTAGTCGCCCTCGGTATAGGTGAGATGGCCCCAGTCGCAGAACAGAGAGCCAGCGCCCTCGTGGACGAACAGCAGCTCGTCGCCGTCGGCGTTACGCACGAGATCGGTCATCGTGCCGGCCACGCGCCAGTGGCGGAACTTCATCGCGGCGTTGTGCATGACCGGCGTGGCGTCCCACGGGCTTGCCGACAGCGCGTTGGCCTTGCGCAGGTCGAACGCGCGTGGGCGAAGCTCGCCTTCCCAGTCGCTCCAGCCGGTCGGCGGATGCGAATGGTACATGTGCGCCGCGGGGCCGAAGAAGCCTTCCTTGCCCAGCTCGCGCTCGTAGGTTCCCTCCGGCAGGTCGCAATGCGCCTGGCGCGAGGTGCGGCCCTCGGTCAGCGGAAAGCCGATCCAGTTCTTCATGGCGTCCTCCCCTATGCGGTCTTCAGCGCGCCGCGACGGATCTGGTCGAGTTCCATCGATTCGAACAATGCCTTGAAATTGCCTTCGCCGAAACCCTCGTCGCCCTTGCGCTGGATGATCTCGAAGAAGATCGGGCCGATTGCCGTCTCGGTGAAGATCTGCAGCAGCCGCCCGCCGTCCTTGGTCGGGGCGCCGTCGAGCAGGATGCTGTTCTTCTTCAGCCGCGCCACGTTCTCGCCGTGGCCGGGCAGGCGCTTGCCGAGAAGTTCGTAATAGGTGGCGGGCGTGGCGAGGAACTTCACCTTGCGCTTTCGCAGCGCCTCGACCGTCGCGTAGATGTCCGAGCTTCCAAGTGCGATGTGCTGGATGCCCTCGCCCTTGTAGGCTTCGAGATACTCGGCGATCTGCGACTTGTCGTCGGCGGATTCGTTGATCGGGATGCGGATCTTGCCGCACGGGCTGGTCATCGCCTTCGACTTGAGGCCGGTCAGCTTGCCCTCGATGTCGAAATAGCGGATCTCGCGGAAATTGAAGAGCCGCGTGTAGAAATCCGCCCACAGATCCATGCGGCCGCGATGCACGTTGTGCGTCAGGTGGTCGATATAGGTGAGCCCCGCCCCCTTCGGATCCGGTTCCGCCCCTTTGATCGGCTTGAAATCGACGTCGTAGATCGAGCCGTCGCTGCCGTAGCGGTCGACGAAATAGATCAGCGAGCCGCCGATCCCCTCGATCGCGGGGATGTTCAGTTCCATCGGCCCGACCTTGCCCGCGAAGGGTTTCGCACCCAGCGCCACCGCGCGCCTGAACGCCGCGGCCGCATCGGCCACGCGGAACGCCATCGCGCAGGCCGACGGCCCGTGCACGCGCGCGAAGGCCTGCGCGAAGCTGTCCGGTTCGGCATTGACGACGAAATTGACGTCGCCCTGCCGGTAGAGCGTGACGTTCTTGGAACGGTGGCGGGCGACAGCCGCGAAGCCGAGCGAGACGAACAGTTTCTCCAGGCCCTTCACGTCGGGCGAGGTGTACTCGACGAACTCGAACCCGTCGGTTCCCATCGGGTTGGTCTTCGACACGAGCGGTTCGACCTTGGCTTTCTTCGCACGGGGCATCGCGGCCCTCCCGGGGCTGGAGCGCGGCTTGACGGCCGCGCGATCTGGGGGCATTATTAGTTTCAAATGAAACCAATTGCAAGCCCCACCCCGCCCGAGCCCTTCGCGCTCGAGGAATTCGTCCCGTACCGCCTGTCGGTGCTGTCGAATACCGTGTCCGACGCCATCGCCGCGCTCTACCGCGCGCGCTTCGGCCTGACGATCCCGGAATGGCGCTGCATGGCCGTGCTGTTCCGCTTCGCGCCGCTGTCGGCGGGCGAGGTGGCCGCGCGCACGGCGATGGACAAGGTGCAGGTCAGCCGCGCCATCGCCGCCCTCGTCGACAAGGGGCTCGCACTCCAGGCGACCGACAGCAGCGACCGGCGGCGCTCGAAGCTGGCGCTGTCGGCAGCGGGAAAACGCATGCATGACGAGATCGTGCCGATGGCCCGCGGTGCGGAAGCCCGCCTGCTCGACGGGCTCGACGGCGCCGAACGCGCGGCACTCGACCGGCTGCTGGGCCGGCTGCAGGCGCGCGCGGCCGAACTCGCCCCCTAGCCCCCACCCCTAGCCCATCGTCTCGAGGATCTTCGCCGTCACCTCATGGCGCAGCGGCTTGCCGGCATGCCACGCCTCGAATTCGGCGATCGCGAGATCGGCGAGCCGCACGACCTCGTCCCCGATCGTGCCGCCGATATGCGGGCTGACGACGAGGTTGGGCAGCGTCCAGATCGGCGATTCCGGCGGCGGCGGCTCGGGCCACGTGACGTCGATCAGGGCGGTCAGGTCGGGGCGCGCGCGCAGCACGGCGACGAGATCGGCTTCGACGACCTGCGCGCCGCGACCGGTGTTGACGAACGTGGCACCGTCGCGCATGGCCGCGAAATGGCGTGCCGTCAGCGTGCCGCGCGTCGACGGCAGGTCGGGGATGTGGTTGCAAACGACGAGCGAACGCGCGAACACCTCGTCCAGCGACACGCGCTCGACGTCCAGTTCGGCGGCGCGCTCTGCGGTCAGCAGCGGGTCGTGCGCGATCACGCGCAGCGGATAGTCGGAAAGGACCTCGCGCAGCCGCGTGCCGATCTTGCCCATGCCGATCATGCCGACCGTCTCGCCGTTGACGCCGGAGCGCGCGAAGGCCTTCGCCTCGAACGTGCGCGCGGACCGGTAGTTGCGCACGGCGCGGAAATAGCCGCGCAGCGAAAGCAGGATCTGCGACAGGCACATCTCGGCCACCGGGATGGCGTTGACCTGCCAGGCGCTGACCAGCTTCACGCCGCCCGCCACCAGCGGCTCGGCGAAGGCGCGCACGTTGCCGGCCGCGTAGAACACGGCCTTCAGCTTCGGCATGGCGCGGAAGTGGCGCTCCTCGAAACGGATCATGCCCCAGGTCGCGAAGACGACTTCGGTTTCGCCGAGCGACGCGGCGTGCGCGTCGAAATTCCCGGCATGCACGACATGCGGATACAGGTCTGTCAGTGCCGCGACGCGCTCGCGCCGTCCCTGCCCGTACACGTCGCCGTCGGCGACCGGATAGTTGTAGAAGAATGCCGCTTTCGGCCGCATGGACGCCCCCGTTTTGCGCGCATGATAGCGCGCAGGGCTATGCCTGTCGCCCGCGGTTGGCGAGCACGATCCCGACGACGACGAACGCCAGCCCCGCCATCAGGCGCGGCGTGACCGGCTCGGACAGGAGCAGGGCGCCAAGCAACGCCGCCGCGATCGGATTGAGCGAGACGGTCAGCGCCACCGCCGACGCCGGCGCATGCTCGAGCGCCCAGAACCACAGCAGGTAGGACGGCAGCCCCGCGACGAACAGCAGCCAGAAAACCGTCACCCATTCGAAACCCGAGAACGAGACGAGCCCGGCGAAATCTCCGCGCACCGCGAGGGCGATGGCCAGTGCCACGGTCCCGGCGATCACTTGCACGGCGAGGACGGGCATTGCCGCGTGGCTGCGCAGCGTCGCCGACGACAGGACCGCATGCGACGCGCCGACGAATGCGGCGATGCCCATGAAAAGATCGCCGCGCCACGCCTCCGGCCCCGCGACGGCCTTGTCGCCAAGAGCGATGGTCACGCCGGCCATCGCGAAGACCGCGCCCAGCGCCTTGGGCCAGGTCAGCTTTTCGCGGCCGAACAGGGAAGCGATCACCAGCGTCAGGATCGGCATCGTCGCGAGCACGACGGCCCCGCGCGCGGCACTCACATAGGCAAGCCCGGCCGAGAACAGCCAGCCGAAACCACCGAACATCATGATGCCGAGGAGCGAGATCGACACGAGCTCGCGCGGCCGGAACCGCACGGACCGCATGGCGAGCACGACCACGACGAGGATCGCCGCCGCGCCGGCACTGCGCAGGAACGCGACCGACGTGACGTCGGTAACGCCCACCAGCATGCGCGTGCCGACGACGGCCGTGCCGCCGAGCATGCTCGCCGTCGCCGCCGCGAGGATCGGAAGGGGGAGTTTCGTCCGCATCGATACGAGCGAGTTTGACCCGGTCGCGTCGCGATGCGCTAGGCTCGACGGACGCTGCGCACCCATGCGCCGCACGCAGGAGTTGGCGATGCCCGATTTCGAGACGTCGTATGTCGGCCAATTGCGCAAGGCCGTCGGCACGCGGCTGCTGCTGGTTCCGGGCACGCGCCTCGTGCTGGCCGATTCCGCCGGCCGCATCCTGATCGAGCACCGGCGCGACTTCGACCTGTGGGGACTTCCGGGCGGCATGGCCGAACCGGGCGAGAGCTTCGAGGATGCCGCACGGCGCGAGCTTGCCGAGGAGACGGGCATCGTCGCCGAGGCGATGCGCCCGTTCGGCACCTCGTCGGACCCCGCACTCGAGACCTTCACGTTCGCCAACGGCGACCGCATCCAGGCCTATGTCGCGATGTTCGAGGTCACGCGGTTCGCCGGCACGCTCGCGACCGATCCCAGCGAGGCGCACGCCCACGCATGGGCGGCACCCGATTCGCTGCCCGCGATGTTGCCGGTCATGCGGGCCTCGATCGAAGCCTATCTGCGCTATCGGAAAACCGGCGAATTCCAGAGCATCTGAAACGGGTTAGCGCCGTTTCCGGGTGCCGGTCGGGCGCGTTGCACAAGGGCTTGTCCGTGCTATAACGGCCGCCGCGCCGCCCGGCCCGCACAGGGAGAGCCCCTTGGACGCAAAGCCCATCCTTCTCGTTCTCAACGGACCGAACCTCAACATGCTCGGCACGCGTCAGCCGGAGGTCTACGGCCGCACGACCCTCGCCGACATCGAGGGGGAATGCCGGGCGCTGGCCGAGGATCTCGGCTTCACGCTCGAATTCCGCCAGTCGAACCACGAAGGCCAGCTGATCGACTGGATCCAGGAAGCGCGCCTCACGGCCGAAGGCATCGTCATCAATCCGGGCGGCCTGACGCACTCGTCGGTGGCGCTGCGCGACGCGCTTCTCGCCAGCGACCTCCCGGTGATCGAGGTGCACATCTCGAACATCCACGCGCGCGAGACGTTCCGCCACCACTCCTATGTCAGCGGCATCGCCAAGGGCGTGATCGCCGGCCTCGGGCCGCAGGGCTACCTGTTCGGTCTCGAAGCGCTCGCGCGCATCGTCGATCCCGATCTCGAATGAAAACCTCCAGGACCGACCGAGCCATGCCTGCAAAGAACGACAAAGTCGAATTCGGACCGTCCAACGCGACCGTCCGCCGTCTCGCCAAGCTGATGGAAGAGACCGGCCTGACCGAGATCGAGTACCAGGAAGGCACGAAGCGCCTGAAGCTCGGCCGCGGCACGCTCACCGCGGCGGCACCTGCCGCTTCGGCGCCCGTATCCGCCGCCAAACCGGCCCCGACAGCCGCCGCGGCGAGCGACGGCCCGCCCGCCGGTGCGGTCACCTCGCCGATGGTCGGCACCTGCTATCTGTCGCCCGAACCCGGTGCACCCGCCTTCATCAAGGTCGGCGACAAGGTGCGCGAGGGCCAGACGCTGGTCATCGTCGAGGCGATGAAGGTCATGAACCCGATCCGCAGCCCGCGCGCGGGAATCGTCGCCAGCATCGCGGTCGAGAACGGCGCGCCGGTCGAGTACGGCGAAGTCCTTCTGGTCGTCGAGTAACCGTGTTCGAAAAAGTCCTCATCGCGAACCGCGGCGAGATCGCACTGCGCATCCACCGCGCGTGCAAGGAACTCGGCATCCAGACCGTCGCGGTCCACTCCACCGCCGATGCCGACGCCATGCATGTGCGCCTCGCCGACGAGGCCGTGTGCATCGGCCCGCCGCCGGCGCGCGACAGCTACCTCAACAAGGCGGCGATCATCTCGGCCGCGATCATCACCGGTGCGGACGCGATCCACCCCGGCTACGGGTTCCTTTCCGAGAACGCCGACTTCGCGCGCATGGTCGAGGAGCACGGCATCGTGTTCATCGGCCCCAGCCCCGACCACATCACGATGATGGGCGACAAGATCGAGGCGAAGCGCGCCATGGTCTCGCTCGGCGTGCCGTGCGTGCCCGGCTCCGACGGCCCGGTCGCCGAACTCGAGACGGCCGTGAAGCTCGGGGCCGAGATCGGCTACCCGGTGCTGATCAAGGCCGCGGGCGGCGGCGGCGGCAAGGGCATGAAGGTCGCCTACGACGCCGACCAGCTCGCCGAGGCCTATCGCGGGGCGCGCGCCGAGGCCGGTGCGGCCTTCGGCAACGACGTCGTCTATATCGAGAAATACCTCGACCATCCGCGCCACATCGAGTTCCAGATCCTGGCGGACGCGCACGGCAACGTCGTGCATCTGGGCGAGCGCGACTGCTCGCTGCAGCGTTCGCACCAGAAGGTGCTGGAGGAAAGCCCCTCCCCCGCCCTCAACGCCGACCAGCGCCACACGATGGGCGAGGTCGTGACGTCGGCGCTGAAGAAGCTCGGCTACCGCAATGCCGGCACGCTCGAATTCCTCTACCAGGACGGCGGCTTCTATTTCATCGAGATGAACACCCGCCTGCAGGTCGAGCATCCGGTCACCGAGATGATCTGCGGGCTCGATCTGGTGCGCGAGCAGATCCGCATCGCGTCGGGTGCCCCCCTCGCCTTCACGCAGGACGACGTGCGCCTTCAGGGCCACGCGATCGAATGCCGCGTCAATGCCGAGGACCCCGAGACCTTCGCGCCCTCGCCGGGCCGGATCGCGGAATACCATCCGCCGGGCGGGCTGGGCGTGCGCGTCGATAGCGCGCTCTACTCGGGCTACAAGGTGCCGTCAAACTACGACAGCATGGTCGCGAAACTGATCGTGCACGGCACCAACCGCAACGAATGCCTGATGCGCCTGCGCCGCGCGCTCGACGAATACGTGATCGGCGGCATCAAGACGACGCTGCCGCTGCACCGAAAGCTCGTCCAGACGCCCGAGTTCATCGACGGGCGCTACGACATCCACTGGCTCGAGCGCTGGATGGGGCTCAAGAAATGACCGGTCCGGCGGACGACGACGCGCGAGTGCGCCTGGTCGCCGCCGAGATCGCCGCGACGCGCCGCGAAGCCGTGAAGGCGCTGCTGCGCGAGGGCAACCTCGCCCAGCCCGTCCTGATCTGGGACCCGCCGGCCGAAACGCTGCCCACCGAACAGCTTCCGCACCTGCGCCGCCACTGGGACACGCTGCGCGCAGGCAACGACCTGCCGGCTGCCGACGCGCTGAAGCCCGAGGATCTCGGCCGCGCGATGGGCTTCTCGATCCTCGCGGACATCGAGCGCGACGGGCTCGATTTCCGCTACCGCGTGTTCGGCGAGCAGGTGGCGCTCGCCAGCGGCGTCGACTGGACGGGGCATACCGGTGCGGAAATGGCCGAGCGCACGGGACAGCCGGTGGGCATGTTCTACCGCGCGGCCAATCTCGCGGCCGTCGAGCGGCGCAAGGCGCTGTTCACGATGCACACCGCACCGGCGCGCGAACGCACGGTCACGTGGGCGCGGCTGGCGTTGCCGCTGGCCGACGGGCCCGGCGGGCGCGTTACGCGCATCCTCATCGGCGCCGTGCCGATGGATCAGGCGCCGCTTTCCTTCGCCGACATCTTCGCGATGAACGCGAAGCTCGGGATCGATCCGATGGGTTCCGCCGGGCTGCCGCCGCGCCCGAACAGGGACGGCACCTGAGCCGGTCGCGGGATTATTTGCGTGAGCGACACCCGCCTCAGCGTCCGCAATCTCGTCTGGGCCTACGCCAACGGCATTTTCCCGATGGGCCGGTCCGCGACCTCGACGCGGATCGACTGGTTCGATCCGGATCCGCGCGGCGTGCTGCCGCTGGACGCGTTCCACATCCCGCGCTCGCTGCGCAAGACGCTGCGCCAGTCGCCCTACGAGGTGCGCGTCGATGGCGATTTTGCGGCGACGATGGCGGGCTGTGCGGCGCGCGGCTCGACCTGGATCAACGACGAGATCAGGCGCGGCTACTGCGAGATGCACGAGGCCGGGCTTGCCCATTCGGTCGAATGCTGGCGCGACGGCAGGCTGGTCGGCGGGCTCTACGGCGTGCATCTGAAAGCCGCGTTCTTCGGCGAGAGCATGTTCGCGATCGAAACCGACGCCTCGAAGGTGGCACTCGTCCATCTCGTGGCGCGCCTGCGCGCGGGCGGGTTCCTGCTGCTCGACACGCAGATGGCGACCGACCACATGATGCGCTTCGGGGCGGTCGAGATTCCGCGTGCCGAGTATCGCGAGCGTCTCGCCGCGGCTCTTGCGGGCGACGCGGTCTTCTATCGCGAGGCGGGGGCCGGCGTCCTCGACGTCCTGCAGTCGATGACCCAGACGTCGTAGACCGGGTGCTCGAGCGCCGAGACGGCCGGGCTCGACGCGAACATCCAGCCCTTGAACAGCTCGTTGATCGTGTCGGCCGACTTGCGCTCGGAGATCTCGAGGAAGGCGGAACTTTCGGGCGGCTCCTCGGGCGGGCGCTTGCGGCAGGCGCGCACGACGATGCCGAGCGGGCCGAACTCGACCGTCTGGCCGACGGGCGCTTCGAGACCGCGCACGCGGCCGGTCACCTTGTCGAGGGTCTGGAGGATCGCGACGTCACCCGCAGGCGCCTGGGCGGCGGCCGGAACGGCAAGGGCGAGGAGGATCGGGACAACGGTCAGGCGCATGGCGGCGCTAGCCCTAGCGCGTCGCCCCCGGCCTGGGCAAGTGCCGCTCAGTTCGCGGCGTCGATTTCCTCGCCGTCGCGGCCATAGACGGCCTCGAACCGGCGGGTCGCGTTGGCGAAGCCCGAATGCTGCGGCACGCGCAGGCCCGGCTCGCGCAGTTGCGAACGGACCGCAGGTGCGGCCGTCGGCCGGTCGTCGGCCGAACCCGCTAGATAGATTGCCGCCGCCTGCCCCGCGATGCCCACGAAGACCGCGACGCCGAGGCCGAACATCGCCTGGCGGGTCGCCTTCAGGACCGCCCGCATCGATGAGATCGTCTGTCCGCTACCCATGTTCCATCTCCCTTCCGCGTCGGGACCCCCGATTCGGGGCCGGCCGACGATGGAAGGATGCAGCAGACCTGTCGGCAGCGCAGTGACCGCCGTCACAAGGGCGTCAGCGCGTGGGAACGGCCGGCATGGCGCGCACGAGGACGCGCGCGATCTGCCTGCCAAGGCAGTCATACACCCGGTCGGCCATGCCGGTGGCCTGCGCCGGCGTCAGGCTTTCGAGCTGCATCTGGCCCGATTCGACCCAATGGCGCATCACTTCGAAGCGCGGGAAGAGCAGCACGTCCTTGCGCACGCCGATGCTGTTCATCGCGTCGATATAGGGCTGGTAGGCGATCAGCCGCGCCGTCTCGCGCGAATATTGCGGAGTGACGAGCACGGCATCCGCACCGGCCTGGACGATCCGGTCGATGCCGGACTGGAGATGCTCGGAGAACAGCTCGACCTCGCGATGGCGCATCGCTTCCGCAGTGCCGGTTTCCCAGATCACGATGTCGGGCTTCCGGTCGAGCACGTCGGCCTTCATGCGGCGGAGCATGTTCTCGGCATCGTCGCGCGCCCGTCCGACATTGTGGACGGCGACGTCCACGCCCGGAAGGCGGCGGCGCAGGTCCGCTTCGAGACGCGGCGGCCACGCGGCGGCGGGCGCGCTCGCCCCCGAGCCGAGCGTCGAGCTCGAGCCGATCGCGACGACGACCAGACGGCGATCCTTCGCCACGCGCTTGGTCGCGTTGTGCAGCTTGGCTTCATCGACGAAAACGGCGAGCGGCACGCGGCACGCCTCGGGCATTTCCGGCGGCGTCTGGGCACGGGCGCCGAACGCCCCCGCCGACAGGAAAATCGCCACGGCAACAGTCAGTACGGCCCGGACCGTCCGCATCTTCATCCCCCGCCTCCGTCTCGCGGCACCCCGGCGCGGACGGTCTTTCGTTCCTTGCTCCACGACAATACGCGCGCGGCCCCCAAGAGCAAGAGACAACCGCCCAGATTGACCGCCGCCTGCGTCGCGACTCCGTAGCCGAATTCCAGCAGCAGCGAATGCGCCGTGACCGACAGGAAGATGCCGAGGCAGAAGACCTGCAGCGAATTCTGGCCGCACAGGACGACGAAACCCGCCAGCCGCCCTTCGAGCCAGCCCGCACTGCGCGGTACGACCCCGACGGTCACGACCGCAAGTGCCAGGAAGCTCGCAAGCCGCAGCGGCCCCAGATCGGTCTTGCTGGCGAACTGGTAGGCGAGTTCGGCGAAGGCCGGCGGCACGCCGTCGAAGAAATAGCCGATGCTGATCCACGCGCGGATCGGCACGACGGCAAGCAGGAACCCGGCCGCGGCGAGGAATACCGGGCGCGGCACGCGCACGGGATGTTCGGCCACGCCCGCACGCCAGCCGCACACGACGCCGATCACGAAAAGGAACTGCCAGGCCGCCGGATTGAAGAACCACACGCCGTCGGGATAGGCGCTAAGGTTAAGCGGTGCAAACGGCACGGCCGCATAGAGCAGCGCGGACGCCGCGACGAAGCCCCAGCCGGCGTGGCGCAGGACGGGCAGCGCCGCCGCGAAGCCGGTCAGCAGCACGATGTAGAGCGGCAGGATGTTCATGAACAGTGGCTGGTGTGCCAGCAGCAGCGCCTGCAGGATCGCCACGTGCGGCTCGTCGAGGAACGCGGCGACCTGCATTTCCTCGATGAACAGCGAATTCTCGAAGCGCTGCGCGGTCCAGCTCACCTGCGCGGTGTAGATGACGAACAGGAAGATGTGCGCGACGTAGAGCGTCCAGCAGCGCTTGAGCACCTGCGCCATCGCGTACGCATTGCCTTCGCGCCGGGCTTCGCGTCCGAAGACGAGGGCGGCGGCATAGCCCGACAGGAAAACGAAGATCTCGGCCGCGTCGCAGAACACGAAGTTCGCGAGCGTGAGGTACGAGAACGCGTTCTCTGGGATGTGGTCGACGAAGATGAAGAGCAGGCCGAGGCCGCGGAAAAAATCGAGGCGGAGATCGCGCCCCGCCTTCTTCCCGGCGACCATCGCCTGGCTCTCCGTGCGGGTCAGTTCTTCGGTGCGCCCTGTGCGCTTTCGGCCGAATTGAACATGAACTTGCCGAGCATCTGGACGAGATTGACCGGGGCCTGCGTGTATTTGATCTGGCCGCCAGCGGCGAGCATCTTGTCTTCCGCACCCGGGACGAGCTGCACGAACGAACCGCCGAGCAGGCCTTCGCTGGAAATCTGCGCGACCGTGTCGACCGGCAGCTTGATGCCCGATTCGACCGTCAGCGTCAGCACGGCCTGGTAGGATTCCGGATCGAGCGACTGGCCGATGACCGAGCCGACCTTGATGCCGGACAGCTTCACGTCGGTGCCGAGGCGCACGCCGTCGATGCGCTCGAACTTGGCGGTCAGCGCGTAGCCGCGCACCGGCCGGATGTCGGCGGTCGTATAGGCGAACATCAGGAACATGCCGGCGACGACGAGCACCACCGCACCCATCAGCGTCTCGACGAGATTTTTGCCCATCTAGCGGCGACTCCGT
Source organism: Tagaea sp. (assembly GCA_965279565.1). Taxonomy (GTDB): domain Bacteria; phylum Pseudomonadota; class Alphaproteobacteria; order CACIAM-22H2; family CACIAM-22H2; genus Tagaea. The sequence continues at coordinate 3,878,445 of OZ257249.1, forward strand.
TGTCTTGCGGGAAGCGGCGAAATCAGTTCGGCGTCCAGGGTTCGTAGTCGCCGGTCGCCTTGGCGCGCTGCCCGCCCTGGAATTCGTGGCCCGGCGGACGGTAAGCGTTGGGCGTGCCGGTCTGGTTGGGCAGGTGGGGAAGCTGCCAGGGCTTGCGCGTCGGCAGGCCGCCGGCCGGCGGCGGGGCGGCGATCAGATGGTGCAGCCAGGCGTGCCAGTCGGGCGGAACCTTCGTGGCCTCGGCATCGCCCTCGTACACGACCCAGCGCTTCTCGCGCCGGGCGCGCAGCACACCGGTCTTGTCCTTGTAGTAGCGGTTGCCGAATTCGTCGCGGCCGACTTCCTGGCCGCGCAGCCACGTGTAGAGGCGAGTTCCGATCGTCATTTCGATTCCCTTGTCGAATCAGGCGTTCGACGCGAGCGGACTATTGCACGCCCCCCCTGCCCTCGTCCAGATTGCGGGGCCCTTTCCCCAGCCGCTTCCGGCCTGCAAATGAACGATTTCTGGCGCAATTCCGGCTACCACCTGCTCGACGCGCGGCCCGGGCCGCCGCGCCGGCTGGGCGTGACCGACGATTTCCTGCGCGCCTATCTGATGCGCCCGGAGATCCGCCCGGTCGACGAATCCTGCCGGGCCGAGCGCGCCCTGCACGCGAGCCTGCTCGAAAATCCGCGCCGGCCCGTCAAGACGGCCGAGATCGCCGCCCTCGCGGATGCCGACATGCGCGACAACTACGCACTGCTCCTCGCCTTCCTCGTCCGGCTCGCCAAGGCCGGTACGGTCGAGGACGCCTATCTCGGCCATTTCGTCGCCCCGCCTGCGCGTGGCGAACCGCCGGTGCCGCCGCTGTTCCTCGACCAGCTCGCGCACGTGGTGCTTCGCCACGCGCTCGACGGTGCCGCGGATCCGATGCGCCTGCGCGCGGCCGAGCTCCTCTACCGCAGCCAGCGCATCACCGTCGCCGACGGTGCGACGATGGCGGCCGACGAGGAGACCGTCGAGATGCACGCCGCCCGGCAGGCGGCCGGCGATGTCGGGCTCGGCGCCATCGGCGAACTGCTCAAGGAAGCCAAGCTGCCGGCGCGCGCGATCGAGCTCGACGTGATGACCGAGGCGAACGCCGCGGTCTACTGGGGCCGCGACGAGACGCATGATCTCGTGCTCGATCTCACCTTCGGGCGCGCGGGCCTCGACGCGCTGGCGCGCGTGCTCGAGACATGGGTCGCGCATTTCCTCGGCATCGGCGTCTCGATCCAGCCGATGGTGCGCATCGACGACGAGCGCTGGGTCTGGCATGTCGGCCTCGACGCGGAAGCCAGTGCCATCATGAACGATCTCTATCGCGGCGAGACGGTCGAGGAATCGCGCCTGCAGCGCATCGTGGCGCTGTTCCGCCTCGAGTTCGCCGATCCGCGCGTCATGCGCGCCGACATCGCCGGCCGGCCGGTCTATCTCGGGCTGGGCATGGACGCGGACAAGCGCGTACGCCTCAAGCCCCAGAACCTGCTGGTCAACCTGCCGCTCGCGGCGCGAGCCTGAAATCGCGGCTCGACGCCCGCGTCGCGTCGCAGGTTGCGATTTTCCGGCGCTTTCCATGTTGTACATTTTTCCCGGCGTATAATTAAATACATGAAATAGTTTGAAAAATTTTGATACTTGGCATGTTTCATAAGCCTCATGCTGCGATGCAATAACACGAATTGTAACTTTCGGCATGGGGGTTAAACCACCGGTACATAACGATAAATTAACACTTGACCGATTTCGCCTCGATTTTCCGCGGTTCGACGCAACCGGTGCTCCGATATCCCCTTGTCGCATCTAGATATTGTGGCGGTGCGCACAATTCGGTCAAAATCCAGTTGCGGGCGATTCCGGCCTCTGTTCAACATTTGGTAACGAGCTTCGCCCTCCACCACGACATCTTGTGAGGCGGCCCAACCTCCAATCAGGGGACGGGGCAGGAGTCGGCGAAGACGGCGGGAGACCATGCGCGAGTGGCCTGAATGGCGCGCGGCAGGGTCGAACGTTCGGAAGTGAACCACAGTCCGGCCGGAGGCCAGCATGCGTATCGAACGGCGATTCACGAAGGCAGGGGACGACGCGTACGCGTCGCTCGCGTTCACCACGACGAACAGCGAGATTCGCAATCCCGATGGCTCGGTCGTTTTCCAGGCCAAGGATATCGAAGTGCCCGCCACGTGGTCGCAGGTCGCGTGCGACGTGCTGGCGCAGAAGTATTTCCGCAAGCGCGGCGTGCCCGCGGCACTCAAGGCCGTCGAGGAGAACGACGTTCCGTCGTGGCTGTGGCGCAAGAAGCCCGACGACATCAGCCTCGCGAAGATGCCCGAGAACCAGCGCATCCGCGGCGAGCAGTCGGCCAAGGAAGTGTTCGACCGTCTCGCCGGCACGTGGACCTACTGGGGCTGGAAGGGCGGCTATTTCGACAGCGAGGACGACGCGCGCACCTATTTCGACGAGATGCGCTTCATGCTCGCCGCCCAGCTCGCGGCCCCGAACTCGCCGCAATGGTTCAACACCGGCCTGCACTGGGCCTACGGCATCGACGGCCCCGGTCAGGGCCATTTCTATGTCGACTTCCGCACCGGCAAGCTGACCGCGTCGAGCTCGGCCTACGAGCATCCGCAGCCGCACGCCTGCTTCATCCAGTCCGTCGAGGACGACCTCGTCAACGAGGGCGGCATCATGGACCTGTGGGTGCGCGAGGCGCGCCTGTTCAAGTACGGCTCGGGCACCGGCTCCAACTTTTCCAAGCTGCGCGGCGAGAGCGAGAAGCTGTCGGGCGGCGGCAAGTCGTCGGGCCTGATGAGCTTCCTGAAGATCGGCGACCGCGCGGCGGGCGCCATCAAATCGGGCGGCACGACGCGCCGCGCCGCCAAGATGGTCACCGTCGACGTCGACCATCCGGACATCGAGAACTACATCAACTGGAAGGTCGTCGAGGAGCAGAAGGTCGCCGCCCTCGTCGCCGGCTCGCGCCTGTGCGCCAAGCATCTCAACGACATCATGGCCTCGATCGACCGCAAGGACGGCGACGCCGCGTTCGACCCGAAGGCGAACAAGAAGCTGCGCGACGCCATCAAGGCAGCGCGCAAGTCGCTGATCCCGGAAAACTACATCCAGCGCGTCATCCAGTTCTCGCGCCAGGGCTTCGACAGCATCAACTTCCCGACCTACGACACCGACTGGGATTCGGAAGCCTATCTGACCGTCTCGGGCCAGAACTCCAACAACTCGGTGCGCCTGACGAACGAGTTCCTGCAGGCCGTCCTCGACGGCGGCAAGTGGACGCTCGTGCGCCGCACCGACGGCAAGACGCACAAGGAGATCGAGGCCAAGGCGCTGTGGGACCAGATCGCCTACGCGGCGTGGGCCTCGGCCGATCCGGGCCTGCAGTACGATTCGACGATCAACGAGTGGCACACCTGCCCGGCCTCGGGGCGCATCAACGCCTCGAACCCGTGCTCGGAGTACATGTTCCTCGACGACACGGCGTGCAACCTCGCCTCGATCAACCTGCTCGCCTTCCGCCGCGCCGACGGTTCGTTCGACACGCCGGCCTTCGAGCATGCCTGCCGCCTGTGGACGGTGACACTCGAGGTCTCGGTGCTGATGGCGCAGTTCCCGTCCAAGCGCATCGCGGAACTCTCGTACGAGTACCGCACGCTCGGCCTCGGCTTCGCGAACATCGGCGGCCTGCTGATGGCGATGGCCTCTCCTATGACAGCGACGAAGGCCGCGCGATCTGCGGCGCCATCTCCGCCGTCATGACGGGCGTGAGCTACGCCACGTCGGCCGAGATGGCCTCCGAGCTCGGGCCGTTCCCCGGCTACGAGCCGAACCGCGAGCACATGCTGCGCGTCATCCGCAACCACCGGCGCGCCGCCTACGGCGAGTCGAAGGGCTACGAGAACCTGACGATCCCGCCCGTGCCGCTCGACCACAACTCGGTCGTCGACAAGGAACTGGTCGCCGCCGCCAAGCGCACGTGGGACCAGGCCCTGGAGCTGGGCGTGGCGCACGGCTACCGCAACGCGCAGGCGACGGTCGTGGCCCCGACGGGCACGATCGGTCTCGTCATGGACTGCGACACGACCGGCATCGAGCCCGACTTCGCGCTCGTGAAGTTCAAGAAGCTGGCCGGCGGCGGCTACTTCAAGATCATCAACCGCGTCGTTCCGGTGGGTCTCGAAACGCTCGGCTACACGCAGGAACAGATCGACGAGATCATCCTCTATGCCGTCGGCCACGGCACGCTGAAGGGCTCGAACGCGATCAGCCACGAGGCGCTGAAGGCCAAGGGCTTCGGCCAGGCGCAGATCGACGCGCTCGAGACCGCGCTCAAGACCGCCTTCGACGTCAAGTTCGCCTTCAACAAGTGGACGCTGGGCGAGGAATTCTGCCTCGACAAGCTGAAGCTGACGAAGGAGCAGCTCGACGATCCGGCACTCGACATGCTGGCCGTGCTCGGCTTCTCGAAGTCGGAGATCGACGCCGCGAACACCTACTGCTCGGGCTCGATGATGCTGGAAGGCGCGCCGCACCTGAAGACCGAGCACCTGCCGGTGTTCGACTGCGCCAATCCGTGCGGTCGCCTCGGCAAGCGCTATCTGTCGGTCGACAGCCACATCCGCATGATGGCGGCCTCGCAGCCCTTCATCTCGGGAGCGATCTCGAAGACCATCAACATGCCGAACCACGCGACGGTCGAGGACTGCAAGGACGCCTACCTGCTGTCCTGGCGCCTGTGCCTCAAGGCGAACGCGCTCTACCGCGACGGCTCGAAGCTGTCGCAGCCGCTCGCCTCGATCGTGGGCGAGGACATCGACCTGCACGAGGAGATCGAGGAAATCGCCGCGGCCCCGGCCCAGGCGAAGGTCGAGCGCGTCGTGGAGCGGATCGTCGAGCGCGTCTCGGCCGCCGCCAAGCGCGACCGCCTGCCCAACCGCCGCAAGGGCTATACCCAGAAGGCGATGGTCGGCGGCCACAAGGTCTATCTGCGCACCGGCGAATACGAGAGCGGCCAGATCGGCGAACTGTTCATCGACATGCACAAGGAAGGTGCCGCCTTCCGCAGCCTGATGAACAACTTCGCCATCGCCGTCTCGATCGGGCTGCAGTACGGCGTGCCGCTCGACGAATACGTGGAGGCGTTCACCTTCACGCGCTTCGAGCCCAACGGCATCGTGCAGGGCAACGAGACGATCAAGAACGCGACGTCGATCCTGGATTACATCTTCCGGGAACTGGCGATCTCGTATCTGGGCCGCGACGACCTTGCCCATGTGGTGCAGGAAGACCTCGCTCCCGACGCGATGGGCAAGGGCGAGCGCGCCTCGGGCCTGCCGGGCGAAGGCTCGGCGGCCGCGGCGGCCGCCCTCGACGCGGTCAAGAAGGTCGCCTCGACCGGCTTCGTGCGCCAGCGCTTCAAGGTGCTGCCGGGCGGTTCGGCCCGCCCGACCGCCACGGCCTTCGCGGGCGACGTGGCGCTGCTCGAGCGGGAAGTCGAGACCGACGTCGCCGTCGCGACGGTTGCGGTCGGCGAGTCCAGCGTGACGATCGAGGCCGAAGCGGCCACGACCGAAGCCGGCAAGCAGCCGATCGGCTTCGCGATCGAGGCGGTCGCCACGGCGATGAACGCGGCTCTCTCGGCCCCGGCGCCGGCCGCCAAGGGCGAGAAGATCCGCGAGGCCCGCATGAAGGGCTACACGGGCGACGCCTGCGAAGGCTGCGGCTCGATGGCGATGGTGCGCAACGGGACCTGCACCAAGTGCATCGACTGCGGTTCGACGAGCGGCTGCTCGTAAACCGGGCAACGGTCGAAAACGTCAGGGGCCGGTCGCAAGACCGGCCCTTTTCGTTTGTGGAACCGCCCGCTAAAGTCCCGCCACGATGACGAACCCCACACCCCGAATCGCCCTGATCCATGCGCTGCGCGATTCCGTCGTGCCCGCGATGGACGCGATGGCCCGCGGCTGGCCGCAGGCGCGCTTCGCCAACCTGCTCGACGATTCGCTGTCGGCCGACCTCGCGCGCGACGGGAAACTGACGCCGGCGATGACGGAGCGCTTCGTGCGGCTCGCGCGCTATGCGGTCGATACCGGTGCCGACGGCATCCTCTTCACCTGCTCGGCCTTCGGCCCGGCCATCGAGGCCGCCCGCGCGTCCGTCAAGGTGCCGGTGCTGAAGCCCAACGAGAGCGCGTTCGCCGAAGCCCTCGCGGCGGGCCCGCGCATCGGCGTGATCGTGTCGTTCGCCGGCTCGCTGCTGTCGCTCAAGGCCGAGATCGAGGCGATGGCGGCGGGGCGCAGGATCGAGATCCACTCGCGCCTCGTGCCCGATGCGCTCGCCGCCCTCCAGGCGGGCGACGGGGCCGGCCACGACGCGGCCGTCGCGGCCGACGCCGCCAACCTGCCGCCGTGCGATTCGATCGTGCTCGGGCAGTTCTCGATGGCGCGCGCGCGCGCGCTCGTCGCGGCGAAGGTGCCCTGCCCGGTCCTGACGACGCCCGATGCCGCCGTCGCCGATCTGCGCCGGCGGGTGGGCGCATGACGGCGGTCAATCCCTGGGCCGGCGTGGTGAAGGGCGACGACCGCGGCATCCGGGAGATGCTGCGGCTTGCCTCCGAGGGTGTGGAAGGCCTGCTGATGCGCCAGGTTCCGGGCAAGGAATCCGAGCTCGACCGCCAGATCTTCGCCGACATCGAGACCAACGGCTGCTTCCGCTTCAAGGAATCGACCGGTGCCTTCGCCAACGAGCCGATCACGTTCGACGCGCGCATGGGCCGGCTCGACGTGACGACGAACATCATGGCCGGCAAGGACGGCAGCGGCGCCCAGCTCGTACGGTCGGGCAACGAGATGGCCCTGATGAAGGACAACGATCCCGGCTCCGAATACAACAGGCGGCTGGTCGAGATCGTCTCGCAGGTCCTGGGGCTCGGCATCGTCGACGAGGTCACGTTCGGGCAGAAACTGCTGCCGAGCACGCTGCTCTACCTGAAGCCGCTGCCCAATCCGGAGGATTCCTGCGAGCGCTTCGTCGCCGACATCCTGGGTGCCTTGAAGCGCTACAAGCCGCAGGCGATCCGCGACAAGAAGATGTTCGACGCGACCTACGTGAAGCTCATCGACCGGATGTTCCGATCCGGCATCGAGGCGAGCCGCATGACGCCCGAGAGCCTGCAGTCGACGATCCTGCAGGAGACGCTGCGCGCGGCGGTCAAGGTCGAGATCTGGCGCAAGCTGTGGCGCTGGACGATCGACACGGCGCTGAAGGTCGGCGAACTGCGCACGATCCAGGCGATCCTGCTCGACCAGGATCTGAGCAAGTGGGTGCGCGATCTCGAAGAGGCGATCAAGCGCGCGGGCAAGATCGTCGGCAACTACGCGGCCAACGGCTCGTCGCTCTACGAACGCGCGATCCGGGGCGAGGATTTCTACGTCGAGGCAATGCCGGCGATTATCTACATGCGCGACGCGCGCACGACGGTCGAAGAAGTGTTCGTCCATGTCGCCGAGTGGGCGACGATCCCCTCGAAGGTGCCGAAGATGGGTTCGATCAAGATGGCGACCGACGCGCTGAAGCCGCAGCTTCCGGTCATCCGGGAGATCATGAAGATGCCCGTCCCGCGCGCGGTCGCGGGCTGAGGCGTCAGCGCACCATCCCGAAACGGCGCAGCATCGCGACCAGCGCTTCGCCCGCCACCGGCACGATGCGCCCGGCGGGTGCCTCGACCAGTTCGCGCGCCACGGGCCCGACCGCCGCGTTGGCGAAGCGCCAGTCGAGCGTGCCGGGCTGGCCCAGCGCTTCGCCCGCCCCCTGCAATCGCCAAAGGATATTGCGCGCATCGACCCACGCGAACCCGTCGAAGCCGGGATCAGCGGCCGTGCGCGTCATGCGCAGCTTGGTCGTCGGCTGGCCTTCCATCCGCTCGCTGCCGATCGTCTGGAGCCGGAACCCGTCGCCGCGCAGGGCCGCCGGGGACAGGCCGAAGCCGGAAAGATCGGTCTCGAAATTGATGCCGAGACCGGGCAGCGACAGCCACGCCCGGTCAAGATCGAGGCGCGCCACGACGGTCCGCTCGATCCCGCCGCGCGCCTCGTAGCGGATCGCGTTGCGCGTGCGCCAGATGCGCGCCGCCTCCGGCGGCTTGCTGTCGCCGGGCCGGCCGAAATACCCATCGATCGCGTACTCCACCTGCGGCGCAAACGGCGACGCCGCGAGCACCTGCCCGAAGGCGGGCGACGCGGCGAAGGTCAGGGCGATGGAGAGAAATCCGCGACGGTCCATCCCGCCATCAATGCACAAGATCGTGGCGCAGGGATGGCGGAGACTCGGCCGGCAGGCCGGCCGCTTCGGCGTAGAGCCGCCTGGCCTCGCCGAGATCGCGTGGTACGCCGCGCCCATTTTCGTACATCCAGGCGAGCCGGCTCTTCGCCGGCAAATAGCCGAGCGCGATAGCCTGCCGGAACAGCGCGACCGCCCTTGCGTCGTCGCGCGGCACGCCCCGGCCGCTCAGATAGAGTACGCCAAGATTCAACGTGCCATAGGGATCCTTGAGATCGGACGCTTCCTGATAGAGTGCTGCCGCCCTGCCGATATCCGCGGGAACGGCCTTCCCGATCTCGTAGAGACGCGCCAGCGAACTGACTGCCGCCGGATACTTCGCATCGACCGCGCGCCGTAGCCACACAAGGCCCGCCGCGTTCTCCCTCGCTTCCTCGCTGCCGTAGATGAGGCTGTACGAGAGCGAATACTGGGATTCCGCGTCTCCGCGCGCGGCCGCGAGCTCGTACCAGTGGCGCGCCTGCACGACATCGCGCACGAGGTGGAAACCGTTCGCATGCATCCGCCCGATATAGAGCGCGGCGCGCGTGACCTGGCCCTCCCAGGCGATCCGGAAATTCCTGTAGGCTTCCGCATAGTCGCGCGGCATGCCGGTTCCCTGATAGTTGAGGATACCCAGCCAGAAATAGGCCTGCGGCTCGCCCATCTCAGCCGAACGGCGGACAAGCGCCACGCCGCCTGGAACGTCGCGGCTGGCATCCGTCGCATGGATCTTCAGTACCCCCAGGCGCCGCATCGCGTCGCCCCGAGACGAGGTCTGCAACGCAGCTTCCGGCATCGCGACGGTCGGCGCGCGGTTGGGAGAGTTTGTCGCCGTATCCGCGACGCATGCGGAAACGGAAATTGCGGCAAGCAAGGCGATGGCGAGGCGCCGGATATCCATGATCCTTAGGTAGCAGACGTCATACCGCTCGACAAGCGTGCAATCGCGGTGGTTCGGCACCGCATCGTCCGCTAGACTCCCGGCAACCCCATCGCCAGCCAAGGTGAACCATGCCCGGCAAGATCGACGCACGTCTCAAGGAACTCGGGCTCGACCTGCCCGTCGCGGCCGCACCCGCCGGCAACTACGTGCCCTATGTCGTTTCCGGAAAGCTCGTCTTCGTCGCCGGGCAGATCACGCTTGCGGACGGCAAGCCGCAGTTCCTGGGCAAGCTCGGACGCGAGTTCGGAATCGAGGAAGGCCAGGCGGCCGCGCGCCTGTGCGCGATCAACATCGTCTCCCAGCTCAAGGCAGCATGCGGCGGCGATCTCGACCGCGTCGTGCGCATCGTCAAGCTCGGCGGATTCGTCAACTGTGTGCCCGAATTCACCGACCAGCCCAAGGTCATCAACGGCGCTTCCGACCTGATCGTCCAGATCTTCGGCGAGGCCGGCAAGCACGCGCGCGCGGCGGTGGGTTCGCCCTCGCTGCCGCTCGGCGTGGCGGTCGAGATCGACGCGGTCGCCGAGATCGCCTGACGCCGATGCCCGACGGCGATCCGGCCCTGACGCTCGAGACGGTCGACTCGCTCGCCGCGATACCGGGTGCGGACTGGGATTCGTGCGCGGGCGCGGACAATCCGTTCGTCGGCCACGCGTTCCTGCTCGCCATCGAGGAGTCCGGCTCGGCGACGGCCGAGACCGGCTGGGGGCCGAGCCACCTGATCGCACGCGACGCGGGCGGCACGCTCGTCGGCGCGGTGCCGATGTATCTCAAGGGTCATTCCTACGGCGAGTACGTGTTCGACCATAGCTGGGCCGAGGGCTACCGGCGTGCAGGCGGGCGCTACTACCCGAAGCTCCAGGCCTGCGTGCCCTTCACGCCCGTGCCGGGGCCGCGCCTGCTCGTGCGTCCCGGCCCGCAAGCCGAGCGCGTGCGCGAGGCGCTTGCCGCCACGCTCGCGGGCCTGCCCAAGCGGCTGGGCGTTTCCTCGCTGCACCTGACCTTCTGCACGGCCGACGAGGCCGAACTGCTGGAGGATGCGGGCTGCATCATCCGCCGCGGCTTCCAGTTCCACTGGGAGAACCGCGGCTACGCCGATTTCGAGGCGTTCCTCGCCGGACTCTCGCACAGCCGGCGCAAGTCGATCCGCAAGGAACGGCGCGAGGTCGCGGCCCAGGGCGTCGAGCATGTCCGGCTGACCGGCGGCGACATCAAGGCCGAGCACTGGGACGCGTTCTTCGAGTTCTACATCTCCACGTCCGACCGCAAATGGGGCAGCCCGTATCTCACGCGCGACTTCTTCGACCGGCTGGGCGCCACGATGGCCGACAAGGTGCTGCTCGTGATGGCGCGCCGGTCGAGCGAATGGGTGGCGGGCGCGCTGAACCTGATCGGGCGCGACGCGCTCTACGGCCGCAACTGGGGCTGCAGCGGCGACTTCCGCTTCCTGCATTTCGAGACCTGCTACTATCAGGCACTCGAGTTCGCGATCGAACGCGGGCTCGCGCGCGTCGAGGCGGGTGCCCAGGGCGAACACAAGCTTCAGCGCGGCTACATGCCCGTCCCGACATGGAGCGCGCATACGATGCGCGAGCCGGGTTTCCAGACCGCTGTCGCCGATTTCTGCCGGCGCGAGGCCGAGGCCGTGGGCGAACATATCGCCGCACTGGCCGCCGAAGGACCGTTCAAGTCCCTTCCGTCTTGACCGGCTCGGGTGCGGCCGCTGCGGCGGCGTCGCCGGACTGCCGGCGCAGGAATTCGCTGCGCATCTCGGCGGCGATCGCCTTCTCGGTCATCACGCGCAGGTTCTTCACGAACATGCGCAGCAACGCGCGCAGGAACGGATCGGCGTCCTTTAGCTTTTCCTGGAACTGCTCGGCCGAGATCGCCAGCACCGTCACGTCGGTCGTGGCAATCGCGTCGGCCATGCGCGGCTTGCCGTCGACAAGCGCCATCTCGCCGAAGATCTCGCCGGCCGCCAGCGTGGCGATCACGCGCTTCTGGTCCACGACCGGGCGGACGATCTCGACCGTGCCGCTCTGGATCACATAGGCCATGTCGCCGGCGTCGCCCTTGCGGAAGATCGCGCGGCCGGCCCGGATGTGCTTGCGGGGAAGAATCTGCGAGGACATCCCGCGAATCTAACACAGGCCCCACTGCGCACGAACTGATGCCGCAGTGCAAAATGCAACGGGCGGGCGCATCGGCGGCTGCACGCCGTCGATCCGTGCGGGCAGGCGGCCGAGCAGCCCGCGCGCGGCAAGCTGCGGGTGGCCTTGCATTTCGTCGGGCGACAGGACAACGGCGAAGCAGCAGTCGACCGGTCCCAACAGTGCTTCCCATTCGGCCCGGCCGCGGGTCGCGAACAGGGCGGCAAGTTCGCCCGTCAGCGCCGTCTGCGGCAGGGATTCGCCCTGCCGGGCGATCCAGTCGGGCCGGCCGACGGCTTCGCAGAAATTCACCCAGAATTTGGGCTCGATGGCACCCAGCGTGACGTGGCCGTCGGCGCAGGCATAGACGCGGTAGAACGCCGCTCCGCCATTGAGCAGGCCCGTCTCGCGATCCTGCGCGAAGCCGGGGCGCCCGTGCTGGGCCAGCAGCGGCCCCTGCCAGCCCGCCACGGTGTCGGCAAGGCTCGCATCGACATAGGCCCCCCGCCCGCTCGCGGCACGCCCCAGCAGTGCCGCACAGGCCGCGAAAGCCGCGAACTGGGCCGACGCGAAATCGGCGGTCGGCGGATGGGCGATCTGCGGGCTGCCGACCGTGCCCGATGTCCACAGCCCGCCGCCGGTGGCCATGTAGTTGATGTCGTGCCCGGTGCGCAGCCGCCACGGCCCGGTCTGGCCGTAGCCGGACAGCGCCACATGCACGAGGCGCGGATTGAGCGCGTCGAGGGCGGCACGCCCGAAGCCGAGCCGGTCGAGCGTGCCCGGCCGGTAGGATTCGACGAGCACGTCGGCACGTGCAAGCAGCTCGCGCAGCAGCGCCTTGCCGTCGTCCGACTTCAGGTCGAGCTCGAGGACCGACTTGCCGGCATTCATGCCCTTCCACAGCGGCGAGATGCCGTCTTCGTCGCGGGGCCCGAGGCCGCGCATCGGATCGCCACCCGGCGGCTCGATCTTGAGCACGCTCGCGCCGAAATCGGCGAGCAGCTGTGCCGCGTACGGGCCGGGGATGTACTGGGAAAGGTCGAGGACGCGCAGGCCCGCGAGGAACATCGGCGGGCCTGCGCGCTTGTCCCGTTCAGCTGACGAGGGCGGGAACCTTCGGCGCGTCCTTCTCGGGCGCTGCCGGCGGCGGATAGTCGAAGGCGAGCTTGCCGTTCTCGACCTTGACGCGCACCTTGCCGCCCTTGGCGAGCTTGCCGAACAGCAGTTCGTCGGCGAGCGGCTTCTTGATGTTCTCCTGGATCACGCGGCCGAGCGGGCGCGCCCCGTAGAGCTCGTCGTAGCCCTTCTCGGCGAGCCACGTGCGCGCCTCGTCGGACACCGACAGCACGACCTGGCGGTCGATCAGCTGGCGCTCGAGCTGGCCGACGAACTTGTCGACGACCTTGTGGATCACTTCCTGCGACAGGCGCGCGAAACCGATCGTGGCGTCGAGGCGGTTGCGGAACTCCGGCGTGAACATCCGCTTGATCGCCTCTTCGTCCTCGCCCGTGCGCATCTCCGCACCGAAGCCGATCGCGGGCTTGGCCTGTTCGGCCGCACCGGCGTTCGTCGTCATGATCAGGATGACGTTGCGGAAATCGACGTTCTTGCCGTTGTGGTCGGTCAGCTTCCCGTGGTCCATGACCTGGAGAAGGATGTTGTAGAGATCGGGATGCGCCTTCTCGATCTCGTCGAGCAGCAGCACGCAGTGCGGATGCTGGTCGATCGCGTCGGTCAGCAGCCCGCCCTGGTCGAAGCCGACATAGCCCGGCGGGGCGCCGATCAGGCGCGAGACGGTGTGGCGCTCCATGTACTCGGACATGTCGAAGCGCTTGAGCTCGACGCCGAGCGACAGTGCCAGCTGGCGGGCGACCTCGGTCTTGCCCACGCCCGTCGGACCCGAGAACAGGTACGAGCCGATAGGCTTCTCCGGCTCGCGCAGGCCGGCGCGCGCCAGCTTGATCGACGCGCACAATGCCTCGATCGCCTTGTCCTGGCCGTAGACCACGCCCTTGAGCTGGCTTTCGAGATTCATCAGCACCGCCTTGTCGTCGGTCGAGACCGACTTGGGCGGGATGCGCGCGATCTTGGCGACCGTCGCCTCGACGTCCTTCACGGTGATCGTCTTCTTGCGCTTGCCGACGGGCAGCAGCATCTGCGCGGCACCCACCTCGTCGATCACGTCGATCGCCTTGTCGGGCAGCTTGCGGTCGTTGATGTAGCGGGCCGACAGGTCGACGGCGGCCTTCACCGCATCGCGCGTGTAGCGGACCTTGTGGTGCTCCTCGTAGTAGGGCTTGATCCCTTCGACGATCTTGATCGCGTCCTCGACCGACGGCTCGTTGACGTCGATCTTCTGGAAGCGGCGCACCAGCGCGCGGTCCTTCTCGAAATAGCCGCGATATTCCTTGTACGTCGTCGAACCGATGCAGCGCAGCGTGCCCGAGGCGAGTGCCGGCTTCAGCAGGTTCGAGGCGTCCATCGAGCCGCCGGACGTCGCACCCGCACCGATCACGGTGTGGATCTCGTCGATGAACAGGATCGAGTTTTCCTGCGCTTCCAGCTCGGCGAGGACGGCCTTCAGCCGCTCCTCGAAATCGCCGCGATAGCGCGTACCCGCGAGCAGCGTGCCCATGTCGATCGCGTAGATGACCGCGTTGAGCAGCACTTCGGGCACCTCGCCCTTGACGATCTTGCGCGCGAGGCCTTCGGCGATCGCCGTCTTGCCCACGCCCGGATCGCCCACATAGAGCGGGTTGTTCTTGAAGCGGCGGCACAGGATCTGGATCGTGCGCTCGACTTCGGGCTCGCGGCCGATCAGCGGGTCGATCTTGCCCTGGGCGGCCTTCTTGTTGAGGTTGACGCAGTAGGCGGCAAGCGCGCCTTCCTTGGCCTTGCTCGCGGACTTCTCCGCACCGCGCTCGGGCCCGCGTTCGGCCCCGCGCTCGTTCGACTGGCCGGTCGCCTCGTCTTCCGACGAACCGCGCACGCGGCGCGGCTCGGAGCGACCCGGCACCTTCGCGACTCCGTGCGAGATGTAGTTGACCGCGTCGAGGCGCGACATGTCCTGCTCCTGCAGGAAGTACACGGCGTGGCTCTCGCGCTCGGAGAACATCGCGACGAGCACGTTGGCGCCCGTGACCTCTTCGCGGCCCGAAGACTGGACGTGGATGGCCGCGCGCTGCAGCACGCGCTGGAAGCCGGCGGTCGGCTTCGCCTCGCCGCCGCGCGACGTGACGAGACCGGCGAGCTCGTTGTCGAGATACTGGCCGAGATCCCGGCGCAGCTTGTCGATGTCGACGCCGCAGGCGCGCAGGACGGCGATCGAGTCCTGATCCTCGGTCAGCGCCAGCAGAAGGTGTTCGAGGGTTGCGTATTCGTGGCGCCGCTCGTTGGCGTGCGCCAGGGCGCGGTGCAGGCTCTGCTCGAGATTGCGGGACAACATGCGCTGATCAACTCCCCTCTTCCCGTGACTGGCGGCGGAACCGACGTCCGGTTCCGGTGCAAGCAGTGGGCCGCGACCTGTCGGGATAGAGCTTACGGGCCAATCGGCGCGATGCCAACTCCACGACCGTCCTATTTTCGCACTCGGTCCTTAACAAGTTAGGTACGTCCGCCGCGAATTGCGAGAGATGCGATCGCGCGGCCATCCGTCCTTCACTCTTTCTCGAGCGTGCAGCGCAGCGGATGCTGGTTGCGCCGCGCGAATTCGGTGACCTGGTTGACCTTCGTCTCGGCGACCTCGTAGGTGAACACGCCGCACACGCCCACGCCGCGGCGATGGACCTGCAGCATGATGTCGGTCGCTTCCTGGCGGGTCTTGGAGAAGTACTTCTCGAGCACGTGGACGACGAACTCCATCGGCGTGTAGTCGTCGTTCAGCATCAGCACCTTGTACATGGCCGGACGCTTCGTGCGCGTGCGCGTCTGCAGGGCCACGCCGGAGCCGTTGCCGTCGTCGCCGGTCTGCCCGGTACCGCGGTCGGGGTCTTTTTCGTCGCTCATTCGGGTCGGTCGAATCATATTGTCCTTCACGGCCAATGATATGGCATTCGCCGCGGCCGAATAAAGGGGCGAGGCCCGGATCCGCCGAAAGCTTTGTTCGCAAACGCGAAAAAGCCCGGCCCCCTTGCGGGAGCCGGGCTCTTGTCGGTTCGATTCGCGCTGCCGTCCCTTGCGGGCGCGGCGGCGCGAAGGCTCAGGCCGCGTTGGCGGGCTTGAGCAGCTTCTCGACGGCCACGTTGACGCGGGCGTTGATCGGCTCGAGGGCTTCGTTGGCGACCTTGATCGACATCTCGGACAGCTTCGTGCCTTCGGCAACGAACTTGTCGAACGTCGTCTTGGCGAAGTCGGTCTGCAGGTCGACGGCTTCCTTCAGCGTCTTGGCGCCGAGGAGTGCCTTGGCGACGGCGGCCGAAGCCTCGACCGTCTCCTGGGACAGCGCGTACCAGGCCTTGCCGAAGGTCTCGAAGCCCTTCGTGTAGACGGTCGACGCGGCGACGGCGGCCTCGAGATTCTCCTTCGAGAACTTCGAGATCTCCTCGAGCGCCTTCACGCCCTGGGCCTGCGCCTTGTCGGCCTGGTCCTTGGCGGGGGCAAAGAACTGCTCGAAGCCCTTCGGGTTGAACATCTGGGCGAACTGCTGGAACTGCTCGTTCATGGTGGATCCTTTCACGATCGGGAAGGCGATCGCTGGGATCGCCGTCAGGGTTGGGGTCATGCTGGCCGGAGCCGGCTTCGGGGTGTTCGTCTTGGGCGGCGTGGTCGCGGCGACTGCCGTCGGCCTGGCCACGTCGGGCTTGGCGGGAGCGATCGCAGCCGCAACGACCTTGGCGGCCGTCGGCTTCGTTCCCTTCGCCTTGTCCTTCGATTTACCCATGCTGACACCCGTCTCCGGCGGTGAAATGCTGCAACGCAACATGATCACAATATGGGCTGCCGGCCCTGCCGGTCAAGGGGTTTTTGTGCGCCGCAACATAGCAGGCGCAATATTTCAATCAAGTAATTGATAAATAACTAGTATTTCTTAGAACGGGCGGAGCTGATGGCGCAAGCCGTCGGGCGAAAGCTGGATTTCGAAGTTCATGTCCGAAGCACCGTTGCGGGTCCGGGTCAGGTGGTCGGCATATATGTTCGCGTTGACCGGATTGACCGGGATCTCGGTCCGGTCCTGCGCGTAGAGCAGTGCGGGAAACCGGAGGGCGGCGAAACCGGGCGATCCGTTGCGCCAGCCATTGATGTGGAACTTCCCGTCCGCGCAGGCGGACACGACCCAGTAATGGTCCCACGACGGCAGGTTCTGCCCCGCCATCGTCGGCGCGCCGAAACCGTCGGCTTCGAGCTGGCGCGCGATCGCGCGATAGGCGGCAAGATCGAGCGTTGTCGTCGCCTCGCGCACCGGGGCGAACATGTTGGCCGAGGCCGTGCGCACGTCGACGATCGCGAAACCGGAATGCGGAACGCGCACCTGCAGCGTCGCGCCCGTCTCGGTACGGACGAGGTCGTAGCTGCGCACCTGCACGTCGAGCACGGCGTTGTAGACGAAGCGATAGCGCGCCGGCGAACCGGGCCTGCAGGAATCGCGGATGTCCTCGCCGCCCAGATAGGGAAGCCACGACAGGCGGCCGGTCACCGGATCGCCGACGCGCCCGGCGTCGCTGCATGCCGAAACGAGCAGGCTTGCGGCCAATATCGCGAAGGGAATCACGCGCATCCGGACATCCTCGATTCGAGTCGAACTCGCCTATCCAATACCATGAAATAGCGGTTTTTTCTGGACACCGGGAATCGCCGTCGATTACTCTCGATTCGTTGAAACATTTCGTAACAGGGGTCCTTTCCGCCGTGACAGAATTCAGACCGGACGAAAGCCCAACGCGCCGCCCGAACGTTTTCTTCCGGACCCTCGCGCGTCTGGCCTTCGCCGGCCTCCTGCTGTTCGCCGCCGCGGCCCCCGCGCAGGCGCGCTACGCCTCCATCGTCGTCGATTTCGAGACCGGCCGCATCCTGCACGAGCAGGGAGCCGACGAGCGCCGCCACCCCGCGTCGCTGACGAAGATGATGACGCTCTATCTGATCTTCGAAGCCATCGACCAGAAGCAGATCACGCTCGAGACGCGCTGGGCCGTCAGCGCCTTCGCCGCCGGGCAGCCGGCGACCAAGCTCGGCCTCGAGGAAGGCGACCGCATCCGCGTGCGCGACGTCATCCTTGGCATGGTCACGCGCTCGGCCAACGACGCGGCGACGGTCGCGGCCGAGGGCCTTGCCGGCAGCGAGGCGAAGTTCGCCGAACTGATGACGCGCCGCGCGCGCCAGATCGGCATGGGCTCGACCGTGTTCATGAACGCGCACGGCCTGCCCAACGACGCGCAGGTCACGACCGTGCGCGACATGGCGAAGCTCGGCACCGAACTGATCCGCCGCTTCCCGCACCACTACCATTTCTTCTCGACGTCCGAATTCGTCTACGAGGGCCGCACCTTCGCCAACCACAACCGGCTGATGCGCTGGTTCGAGGGTGCCGACGGCATCAAGACCGGCTTCATCCGCGCCTCGGGTTTCAACCTCGTCGCCTCGGCCGTGCGCGACGGGCGGCGGATCGTCGGTGCCGTGATTGGCGGGCCGAATCCGACCGAGCGCGACCAGTACATGGGCAAGCTGCTCGACGCGGGCTTCAACCGCACGGGCGAACTGCCCGCCACGCGCCAGGCGCAGTCGCCCAACGTGCCGCGCCAGGTCGCTTCGGCAAGCGCCGTCCGCAAGCCCGCCGCAAAGCCGGCCGCCAGACCGGCGAAGGCCACGACGGCCGAACCCAAGCGCAGCACGCCGCCCAAGCGCGAGACCGGCGGCCAGACCATCCACCGCGCCGAAGCGGCCGAATGGTCGATCCAGGTCGGCGCCTTCAACCAGCGCACGCAGGCGCGCAAGGCGGCCGAGGAAGCCGCACGCGTCGCCTCCCAGCATCTCGCCGCAGCCGAGATCCGCATCATCGGCCCGGCATCGGCGGCGCGGAACACGGCGTCCCATCGCGCGCGCCTGACCGGCCTCACGCAGACGCAGGCGCGCGCCGCGTGCCGCGTGCTCGACCAGCGCGACATGGACTGCATGATCGTCGGGCCGTCGAACGAGAAGCGCGCCGCGGCCAGCGTCGCCAGCGCGGGATAAACTGCGGCTGTTGACGGCCTGTTGACGGGAGTTGACCGTCAACAAGTCAGGCCTTTGATTTTCCACGATTCACCTGTTGACGGTTGACGGAATTCGCGGTCCGTCAAGCAAACATTGCCGCCGCAATTCCTCTCATGCGACGCGTAGCGCTTGACCGTGCGCATGCCTGCCGCGAATATTACCCTATGGTTGTACGCCAGATCTTCCTCGCGGCGTTCGCGATATTCGCGACCGCCGCTCTCGCCCAGACGCCGGACCCCGACCTGCCCGCCATCGACCCGCCCGACGTCTGGCGGCAGATGACGTTCGACGACGCGACGTCGGACAGCAAGTGCGTGGGCAAGTTCGAGACCGCGCTGTGCGCCGTCGAAACGGTGATCGCGTGCTTCACGCGTGTGAATGACGACCTTTGCAGTCGCGCCAGACTGAACGCCAACAAATACCCTGTCACCGGTTCTCGCGGGAAACATTGGTCGCGAGATATCTATCGAGTCGATAGCGCTGAACGCCTGACGGATGACACGATACTCGACATTCCCCGATGGACGACCGGCGTATCGCCCGGCGACATTCGGATCGATATCCGAATCCGCCAATGCACGTTGCTCGCGGCCGGAGAATACTGTTCGTCGCCGGTCTATAGCGAAAACATCTACACCGCGCGCAAGACCGAGCACGGCTGGCGCGTCGTCGACTGGGGAGGACCCGATATACGATGGCCCGGCCGGAAGCGGCATTGAACAGACGCGAGCGTCCACAACGAGAATGTCCCAATGGCTGCACAACTGATCTTCCTCGCGGCGTTCGCGATATTCGCGACCGCCGCTCTCGCCCAGACGCCGGACCCCGACCTGCCCGCCATCGACCCGCCCGACGTCTGGCGGCAGATGACGTACGACGACGCGACGTCGGACAGCAAGTGCGTGGGAAAGTTCGAGACCGCGCTGTGCGCCGTCGAGACGGTGATCGCGTGCTTCACGCGTGCCGAGAACAGGCTCTGCATGGCGGCGCTCCTCAAGCACAGCACGGGAGAATTCACGCGCCGCTATCGCGGCAATCTGACGAGGAGGCTGTATCGGGTCGATCGCACGGAACGCCTGACAGAAGACTCGATCCTCGACATTCCCCGATGGACGACCGGCGTGCTGCCCGGCGACCTTCGGGTCGATGTCAGAGTTCGGCAATGCACGATGCACGCGGACGGGGAGTACTGTTCGCCGCCGATCTATAGCGAGAACATCTACACCGTACGCAAAACCGAGAGCGGTTGGCGCATCGTAGACTGGGGAGGACCCGACATCCGTTGGCCTGGCCGGAAGCGGCATTGATCACTTCCTCCGGAAGAAGTCGAAGCGCGGACGCTCGCTGTCTCGGGCGCCGTCTTTTCTTTGCCCCGCAAGACTATCGAGGAATTTCCGGCTCAGTGCCTCCGACCCGGCAATCCCTTCGATCGCCTCCAGCGTCCGAGAACCGAATACGCCGTCCACTTCCATCTTGGCGCCGGCAGCTTTCGCCGCATCTTGGACCATCGTCGCTCCCTTCCCCGCCCCACTGCGGAACAGCGTGTCGGCAATGGCGGATGCCATTTCGGGATTCCCGATCTTGTCGAGCGCCCCGGCCTTGCCGATCTTCGAGAACTCGTGGTCGAAGTAATGCCGGTAGGCCGGCTTGATGTCCTCCGGCTTCAGGTCCGCCGGCGCCTTCACATGGTCGAGTTCGGCCGGCCATGTGCCGTTCCGGCGATGGCTGTCGATATGGTCCTGCGTGATGCCGGCGACGGCACCGCCGTCCGGGGCCGCGCGCATGCCGCCTTCGCCTGCGAAGATCGCCATGTAGGCGCTGCGCTGTCCGTCGCCGAGGCTCGGGTCGGAAGCGACATCGTCGCGCATCTTCTCCCACACGCCGGGCTGCGCCTTGAACACGTCGGCGCGGTAGGCGGGCGGCTTTTCGTGGTCCGGGGCGGCGGGCGCGGCCGGTGCGTCCGCATCCGGATTCCCGTCTTCGGAAGACGCGGCTTGGGCCATGCGCAGTTCGGACCGCGCGTCGGTGGCTTCGTCCGGCCGGAACGGCCCCTTGGGTCGACGCTGGACGGGATCGTCGTCGCGCATCTCCTTCGTGCGCACGCCGACCGGCGGAATCCGGCCCGGATCGCCGCCGAGAAAGCGCGCGCGCATCTCCGGATCGGGCAGTTCGCGCAAGACCCCCGCCAGCAGCGTGTCGGCCTCGCCCGGCCGGCGCGCGCCGAACTGGTCGAAGAAGTCGCGCGCCTGCGCCAGCCCCGGATCGCCCAGTTCGCGCACATAGCGGGCGAGCTGGGCCGGCACGCCGTCCAGGCCCGTGCGGTGGCCGGTGAGCCAGTCGATCTGCGCGGCGTTCGACGCGCGGCCCGCTTCGCCGATGTCCGGCAGGCCCGGCATCGGTGCCGGCTTGACGCGCGGCACGAGCGCGATCGTTCCCGGCCCGCCGCCCCCCAAGTCGTCGAAATGCGCGTCGATGTCGTCCGGCGTGGGAACGGCATGGCCGGCGAGCAGCGCGCCGAACGTGTCGCGCATGTGCGCGATGGTTTCGCCGCCGGGCGCCGACCAGCCGTCGACTGCCAGGCCGTTGCGCGTCTGGTAGCGCCGGAGTGCCGCATCCTGCGCCAGCCCCCAATAGCCGGTTGGACCGCCGCGCTCCGTCAGGTCGAGGTCGCCGCTATTGGCGAGGATTCCTTCCAGCCGGATCGCGTCGGTCCGGTCCGACGGGAAGCGCAATCCGACCGGCGCCGACAGGTCGAACCAGCCGGTCGCATCGGGTTCGGGAAGCGAAAGGGACGACGCGTAACGCATGGGACATCTCCGGGTTGAACAGATGTCGCATGTACCATCTTTGTTCTATTGGGTCTATATTCTTATTTTTGTGTATTGCCGGTTCGGCAATCCCGCGCCTGCCCGCGTCGGGCAAAAGGGGCTAGTCACGATACAATTGTGAGCTAGGATCGACGGCGGGAAGAACGTCCAGAACCAGATTCGTCAAATCCTGCGGCCACCGGTCCACCGGCGAAGCTCCGCGACAAGGGAGACCGAATTGGATACGCCCTCGCCGGCACCCCGCTTTGCCGGTCCGCTGCCCCTCGCCCGCGCGAACTCGCTGCTGGCCCTCGCGCAGTTTTCCGATTCCGCCTTCACCCGCGACGGCCCGCGCGCCGACGTCGAATACCGCGATCTCGGCCTTGCCGCGGCGACCGGCGGGCGCATCGGCGCCAAGCACATCCGCGCGATCCGCCCCTTCGAGAAGGAGACGGGTTGGCACTGGCACGACATGACCGGACATTTCGTGTTCGTCATCCGCGGCTGGATCAAGTTCCGTTTCGCCGGGACCGCGGACATGGTCACCGTCAATGTCGGCGACTGCCTCTCGCAGCCCGGCGGCGTCGCGCACAACGTGATCGACCGGTCGGACGATCTCGAACTCGTCGAGATCAACATGCCGGCCGATTTCAGCACGCGCGATCTCGACGCTGAGCCGAAGGACGGCACGGCATGAACCTCGCCGACTGGCTGCGCCGGCGCGCCGGTGCCCTTGCCGCCTTCGTCGTGCTGTTCCTCGTGTGGGAATTCGGCGTCCGGCTGCTCGAGATCAAGCCGTACCTGCTGCCGGCACCGACCAGGGTGTGGGCCGATTTCGTCAAGCGCGCCGATACGGTCGGCGCGGCCACGATCGTCACGGCTTCCGAGATGCTCGGCGGCTATTTCCTCGCGGTCATGGTCAGCATCCCGTTGGCGCTCGCCGTCGCCTATTCGCGATTTCTGGAAACCACGGTCTACCCCGTGGTCGTGTTCCTGCAGATCATCCCGAAGATCGCGATCGCACCCCTCTTCATCATCTGGTTCGGCTTCGGCTATTTCCCGAAGCTGCTGATCGTCTTCCTGCTGTCGTTCTTCCCGATCGTCGTCTCCAGCATCGCGGGCTTCAAGTCCGTCGATCCCGAGATCATGGACTTCGCGCGCACGACCGGAGCCGGCGGCTGGAAGATGTTCGCGCGCATCCGCCTGCCGCAGGCCCTGCCCGAGATCTTCACGGGCCTGAAGGTGGGTGCCGCCCTGTCGGCGACGGCGGCCCTGGTGGCCGAGTTCGTCGCGTCCGACCGCGGGCTCGGCTACCTGCTGCTGCAGTACAACGGCAATCTCGAGACGCCGATGGTGTTCGCGATCATCGTCGTGCTCAGCGCCATCGGTCTGGCGCTCTACTACGCCGTCGAACTCGTCGAGAAGCTCACCATCCCCTGGCACGTCTCGCAGAGCGGCCCGGGAGCGACCCCCACCTGAATCAATAAAAAACGACAGGAGGAAACCATGAAACTCAGAAACCTGATCCTCGGCATCGCCGCCGCATTCGCGGCCGTGGCCGGCCCGGCAAGCGCGCAGGAGGCCGTGTCGCTGCGCCTCAACTGGTATCTCGGCGGGCTGCACGTGCCCTACTACTACGGCGTCGAACGCGGCTTCTTCAAGGCCGAGGGCATCGACCTGACGATCAACGAGGGCCGCGGCTCGGCCAACACGGTGCAGGTCGTGGGGGCGGGTTCCGACACGTTCGGCATGGCGGACTCTTCCAGCGTCGTCACCGCGATCTCGAAGGGCGTGGAGATCAAGTCGGTCATGTCGCTGCTGAACTCGACCGGCTTCGCGGTCGTCTCGCTCGCCTCGACCGGCATCAAGACGCCCAAGGACCTCGAAGGCAAGTCGCTGGCCGTGTCGCCGGGCGACCCGCTGGGCCAGCTCTTCCGCGCCCTCGCCGCGCACAACAAGCTCGACATGGACAAGATCCGCTTCGTCCAGGTCGATCCGGCGGCAAAGGTCGTGACGGTGCTGGAGAAGCGCGCCGACGCGCTTCTCGGCGGTGCCGACGACCAGTACTTCCTGATCAAGTACCGCGGGCAGGAGCCGGCAGCCCTGCGCTATGCCGACCACGGCGCCAACATCGTCGGCATGACGATCCTCGCGAGCAACGCCACGATCAAGGCGAAGCCCGACATGGTCCGCCGCTTCGTGCGCGCGTCGGTCAAGTCGTGGGAAGAGGCGCGCAAGAACCCGGATGCCGCCGTCGACGTCGCGATGAAGGTCAAGCCCGACCTCAACCGCCAGTCGACGAAGGACCAGATGATGGTCGATTTCGAGCTTCTGGACTCGCCCAACAACAAGGGCCGCCTGGGCTTCGGCGTGAAGGCCGACTGGGACCAGACGATCGACCTCTTGAAGAAGTACCGCGAACTCGACACGAAGGCCGACTGGACCGCGTTCCACACGAACGAGTTCCTGGCCCGGTGACCGACGGCGGTACCTCGCGCATCGACGCCGTCCCGGCTCCGGCCGGGACGGCGGACGCGCATATACACATCGCCGGCCTGCGCCACACCTTCCGGCGCGAGGGCAAGACCACGCACGCCATCGAGCGCGTCGATCTCGACATTCCGCGCGGCGAGTTCGTCGCCATCGTCGGCGCTTCGGGCTGCGGCAAGAGCACGCTGCTGAAGATCGTCGCCGGCCTGCTTACGCACAGCGAAGGCACGGTGCGCTTCGACGGCAAGGACGTGCGTGGCCCGCAGACGAACCTCGGCATCGTCTTCCAGAGCCCCGTGCTGCTGGAATGGCGCAACGTCATCGACAACGTGCTGATCCAGCTCGAACTGCGCGACATCGACCCGAAGCCCTATCGCGCGCGCGCCGAGCAGCTGCTGCGCGACGTGGGTCTCGACGGCTTCTTCGACCGGCTGCCGCGCGAGCTTTCCGGCGGCATGCGCCAGCGCGCGGCCATCGTGCGCGCCCTCATCCACGACCCGCCGCTGGTGATGATGGACGAGCCGTTCGGCGCCCTCGACGCGCTGACGCGCGAGCAGATGCGCATCGACCTCGAGAAGCTTTGGCTCAGCCGCCGCCAGACGATGGTGTTCGTCACGCACTCGATCGCCGAGGCGGTGGCGCTGGCCGACCGCGTCATCGTCATGACGCCGCGCCCGGGCAGGATCGACCGCATCGTGCCCATCGACCTGCCGCGCCCGCGCGACAAGGACGTGATCGCGGGCAAGCGCTTTTCCGAGTACTGCGAGGAGATAACCGAGCGGTTCATGCGCCACGGCGTGATCCGCTACTGAAGGAGACAGCGATGCTGAAGCGTCCGTTCAGCGGCGTGATCGCCGCGCCGTTCCTGCCCATGCACGACGACCAGTCGGTCGACTGGGCCACGCTCGAACGCTACATGGACTGGATCGCGGGCCAGAAGCCCGGCGGCATCGTCATGAACATGGACGCCTCGGAGGTGATCTCGCTGACCGAGGATGAGCAGTTCGAGGTCGTGCGCGTATGCCGCAGCGGGATCGGCGGCCGCGTGCCCTTCATGTCGGGCATCGTCGCGGGCTCGACGAAGGCGGCGGCGGCCAAGGCCGTGAAGCTGCGCGAGGCCGGCGTGGAAGGCTTCGCGATCTTCCCGCCCTTCCCCACCTTCAGCGGGGCGCCCGTGCCCGAGGAGATGATCGTGCGCTACCACCGCGCGATCGCCGACGCGGCGGACCTGCCGATCGCCTGCTTCCAGTTCCCCAAGGGCTGGGGGCCGGACTATACGCCCGCGATCCTGCGCGCCATCGCCGAGATCCCGCAGCTGATCGCGATCAAGGAAGCGTCTTTCGACGTGGCGCAGACACTGTCCACCATCGAAGGGGCCGCGAAACTCAAGCAGCCCATCGGCGTGCTCACCGGCAGCGACACCTTCATCTTCGAGGCGATGGTGATGGGCTGCGACGGCGCCCTGATCGGCTTCGCCGGAACCGCCACCGCCGAGCTTGTCGCCATGCATGCGGCCGTCAAGCGCGGCGACATCTCCGCCGGCAAGGCGATCTGGGACCGGCTCGGCCCGCTCGCGCGCTGGTGCTGGCGCCCGCCGATCCGCGATTTCCGCCCGCGCATGAAGGAAGTGCTGAAGCTGCAGGGCATCTTCCCCTCGGCCACGTGCCGCGAACCGCAGCTCGGCGTGGACGACGCCGACCGGCGCGAGATCGCGTCGATCCTGCGCACCGCCGGCATGCTGGGCACGGGGATGCGCAAGGCGGGGTGACGGCCCGATTCAGCGGGGTGCCACGGCCCGCGTCTTGAGCTTCGCAAGAAACGCGGGCTTGTCGCGCTTGGCCCAGGTCGCGTAGCTCCACGCACCGGGTGCGGCCGTCAGCGTGCCGCTGCCGTCGTCGACATAGAGGATCGCGGAAACCGTCTTCGCGCCCGCCACGATCTCGACCTTCGTGCGCCGGTAGCCGTCGCCTTCATAGGCGTCGAGCAGGCGACCGGCGGCGGCCGAAAGATCGCGCGCCAGCACGCCCTCGATTTCGGATTTCGGATCGGGCCGCGCGATGGGGAACGTCACACCCTTCGCGGCAAAGCGCCGCCAGCCCTTCAGCACGGCCGGCTCGACGGTTTCGGGCGCGAGCGTGCCCAGCACGGCCCGGCGCACGTCCGGGTCGATCAGCGTGCCGTAGAAGAAGAAACGCATCAGTGCCCGGCGGCGGCGTCTTCGGGCAGCATTACGCCCGACTTGCCGAGCTGCGCTTCGAGATCGACCTTGAGGCGCGCGAGGGCCGCGTCGCTCTTCGCCTCGCAGCGCGCGACCAGCACGTCCTGCGTGTTCGAGGCGCGCAGCAGCCACCAGCCGTCGGCGGTGTTGACGCGCACGCCGTCGACGTCGCTGAAGGTCGCACCGGCGGCCTTGAGCCGCGCGGCGACCTCCTCCACCACGCCGCGCTTGCGCGTGTCGGCGCAGGGGAAGCGCAGCTCGGGCGTGTTGACCACGACCGGCATGCGGTCGCGGAACTGAGCCAGCGTCGTGCTGCCGGTCGCGAGGATCTTGAGCAGGCGCAGACCCGCGTACATCGCGTCGTCGAAGCCGTACCAGCCGTCGGCGAAGAAGATGTGGCCCGACATCTCGCCTGCGAGCGGGGCCACCGTCTCGACCATCTTGGACTTGATGATCGAATGGCCGGTCTTCCACATCAGCGGCTTGCCGCCCATGCGGGCGATCTCGTCGAACAGGACCTGGCTTGCCTTCACGTCGGCGATGATCGTCGAACCCGGCAGGCGGGCGAGGATCTCGGATGCCAGCACGGCGAGGAGCTGGTCGCCCCACAGGATGCGTGCCTGCCCGTCGACCACGCCGATGCGGTCGCCGTCGCCGTCGAACGCGATGCCGAGATCGGCCTTCTCGCGCAGGACCGCTTCCTGAAGCTGGACGAGATTCTTGGCGACCGTCGGGTCGGGATGGTGGGCCGGGAACGTGCCGTCAATCTTCTCGTTGAGCAGCACGTGGCGGCCCGGCAGACGCTTCGTCACCGCGACGAGCACGTCGCCCATCGAGCCGTTGCCGGCATCCCACACGACCGTCAGCGGCCGCGCATCCTTGGGATAGTCGCGCAGCAGGCGGTCGATATAGGCGGCCGTGACAGCGATGTCGGAAACCTTGCCCTTGCCGGTCGCGACGTTGCCGTCGGCGGTGCGCTTGCCCATCGCCTGGATGTCGGTGCCCCAGAACGACGCCTTCGACAGCATCATCTTGAAGCCGTTGTAGTCGGCCGGATTGTGCGAGCCGGTGATCATCACGCCGCCGTCGAGATGGTTCTCGCGCACGGCGTAATAGAGCTGCGGCGTGGGGCCGAGCCCGCTGCGCAGCACCTCAAGCCCGCAATCGGCGAGCCCGGCCACGACCTTCGCGACCAGTGAAGGCGACGAGAGCCGCCCGTCCCAGCCGACGGCGACGCGCTTGCCGCCCTTGTCGACGAGGGCCGAGCCGAAGCCGCGGCCGATCGCGTAGGCGTCGGGCTCGTGCAGCGTCTTGCCGACGATCCCGCGCACGTCGTATTCGCGCAGGATCGTGGGTTCGAAGGCGTGGCGGAAGCTCATTCGGCCGATCCCGTACCCTTCGCGGTGCGCGGGCGGCCGATGGAGTGGTAGTCGAACCCGGCCGCCGCCATGTCGGCCGGCGAATAGACGTTGCGCAGGTCGACGACGACCGGCGCCTTCATCAGCTTCTTGACGCGGTCGAGCTGCAGCGAACGGAACTGGTTCCATTCGGTGACGATGACCAGCGCGTCCGCACCCGTCATCGCCGTGTAAGCGTCGGCCGCCAGCTCCACGCCCGGCAGCATCTGCTTCGCCTCGTGCATGCCTTCGGGATCGTAGGCGACGATGCGCGCACCGGCCTTCTGCAGCGCGGGCAGGATGTCGAGCGACGGGCTGTCGCGCATGTCGTCGGTGTTGGGTTTGAAGGTGAGGCCGAGGACCGCGACCGTCTTGCCCTTGACCGAGCCGCCGCACGCCGCGACGACCTTGTCGGCCATCTTCTTCTTGCGCTTGTCGTTGATGTCGACGACCGTCTCGATGATGCGCAGCGGTGCTCCATAATCCTGCGCGGTCTTGACCAGCGCCAGCGTGTCCTTGGGGAAGCACGATCCGCCGTAACCCGGGCCGGGATGCAGGAACTTCTTGCCGATGCGCCCGTCGAGGCCGATGCCCTTGGCGACGTCGTGCACGTCGGCCCCGACCTTCTCGCACAGGTCGGCGATCTCGTTGATGAAGGTGATCTTGGCGGCAAGGAACGTGTTGGCCGCGTACTTGATCAGCTCCGACGTCTCCAGCGACGTGAAGACGATCGGCGTCTCGATGAGGTACAGCGGACGGTAGAGCTGGCGCATCACTTCGCGCGCGCGCTCGCTCTCGCAGCCGATGACGACGCGGTCGGGGCGCATGAAATCGCCGATCGCCGCACCTTCGCGCAGGAACTCCGGGTTCGACGCCACGTCGAACTGCGCGTCGGGGCGCACGGCGCGGATACGGCGCTGCACCTCGCGGCCCGTTCCCACCGGCACGGTCGACTTCGTCACGACGACGGCATAGCCCGTCAGCGCGCGGCCGATCTCTTCGGCGGCGGCATAGACATAGGAAAGGTCGGCGTGCCCGTCGCCGCGGCGCGACGGCGTGCCGACGGCGATGAACACGGCGTCCGCACCCGGGACGGCCTCGGCGAGGTTCGTCGTGAAGCTGAGGCGGCCGGCCTTGACGTTCGTCTCGACGAGCTTGTCGAGGCCCGGTTCGAAGATCGGGATGCCGCCCGCCTTCAGGCGCGCGATCTTGGCCTCGTCCTTGTCGACGCAGACCACATCGACGCCGAATTCCGAGAAGCAGGCGCCGGTCACCAGACCCACGTAGCCGGTGCCGACCATGACGATACGCATTTCGATGATCCTCGTTACGTTCGTGACCCGCCGCGCACAACGCCGCGCGTGGGTGCCCCATTCCATCGGGAGGCGGACGCGCGGGTGGGTACCAAGACAGCGCCCGGAAGTCGAGCGATTCGACGCCCGGAACGGCCTAACCCGTTGAAATGCCTTATTTCGGCCACGAACCGGGCCGGGCGTTCAGGCGTACCGCTTCACCACCGCCGCGGCGGCGGCCCCGAGGTCGGCGCGGTCGAGCGCGAAGGCGATCTGCGCCTCGAAGAAACCGATCTTGTCGCCGCAGTCGAAGCGCTGACCCTGGAAGCGGTAGCCGTGGAACGGGCTGGCGCCGATCATCGGGATCAGCGAGTCCGTCAGCTGGATCTCGCCCCCTGCCCCCTTGGTCTTGCGGTCGAGGAAGCCGAACACCGCCGGCTCCAGGATGTAGCGGCCGATGACGGCCAGCGTCGACGGGGCGGCTTCGGGCTTGGGCTTCTCGACGAGGCCCTTCACCTGAACGAGTCGGCCGTCGTCCTTGCCCGGCGACAGGATGCCGTAGCGCGACGTGTGCTCCTTGGGCACGTCCATGACAGCGACCATGTTGCCGCGCACTTCGGGATAGATGTCGCACATCTGCTTCAGGGCCGGCGTCTTGGCGAGGATCAGGTCGTCGGCCAGCAGCACGGCGAACGGCTCGTCGCCGACCAGATCGCGCGCGCACCACACCGCATGGCCCAGCCCCAGCGGAACCTGCTGGCGCGTATAGGCGACGTCGCCCGCCGGCGGCAGCCAGGCGCGCAGCGCGTCCAGCTCGGCGGTCTTGCCGCGGCTTTCCAGCGTGTGCTCGAGCTCGTAGGAATGGTCGAAATGGTCCTCGATCGTCGTCTTGCCGCGGCCGGTGACGAAGATGAATTCCTCGATGCCCGCCGCGCGCGCTTCCTCGACCGCGTACTGGATCAGCGGCTTGTCGACGACCGGCAGCATTTCCTTGGGCATCGCCTTGGTGGCGGGCAGGAATCGGGTGCCGAGGCCGCCGACGGGGAAAATGGCCTTGCGAACGCGTGGCTTCATGGTTTCGGTTCCCGGAAGGATGGATTGTCCGCCGGTAGAACGCGCGGACCCCGGGGCTAATGCCATAGGCGGCCCGGACCCGCAAGTTTACCCCTGTTCGCCCAGCATCCTGCGCTTGGCTTCGTTGATCTTGGCGGCGAGATAGTCCGATCCGCCATGGTCGGGATGGACCTTCATCATCAGGCGGCGATGGGCGGCCTTGACCGTCTCGGCGTCGGCATTCTCGGGCACGCCGAGCAGGCGGGCTGCCTCCGCCCGGTCCATCGGGCCGGCCGCCGGGGCGGCTCCGGCCGTGCCGGCCGACGCACCCCGCCAGTCGGGATGCGTGCGGTCGAGATAGGCTTCGAGAAGCTGGGCGGCGTCCGCGTCGGCGAGCCGGCATTCGGCCAGCAGCGACAGCAGCGACGCGGCGTCGAGCTCGGACAGACGCCGGCCCTTGAAGGCACCTTCGCGCACGAGCCCGTCCATCGCCCCGGTCGCGTGGTCGAGATTCATGTGCAGCCAAGCGGTCTCGACGTCGGAGCCTTCCTCGCCGGGTGCGGCACTGGCCGAGCGGCCGATGCGCCAGGAATTGAACAGGCGGGCAAGCTGGGGTGCGAAATACGAGCCGACCGCCAGCACGCCCCAGATGCGCCCGGTCACCATCAGCCACAGCGCACCCAGTGCGCCAAGCCCCGCACCTGCGATCTTCGCACCCGCGACGATCTTCTTGGGCGGCGTTTCGGCAAGGCCCTTCAGCAGCCCCCAGATCACGAAGGCGAGCACCAGCCCGCCGAGCAGGTAGAGAAGGAACATCGCGCTATTTCACCTGCGCAAGCAGCCCGCCGGCCGCCGGTCCGCGCAGCTTCGTGAAATCGGCAAGGGCCGCGCGCCCGCCGGCCGCGAACGCGGCGGCGGCGGCGAGCAGGTCCTTGAGTGCGTCGGCCGCCCCCGCATCGAACGGGCAATAGGCGCCGCCCGACAGGCGCGCGACGGCTTCCAGTGCCGCGCGCGCGACCGGCTCGCCGCCCTCGTGGAAGACGAAGACCGGAACGCCCGCAAGGCCGAGATGGCCCGCGAGGCCGGCGAGCGTATCCGCACTTTCCTCGACCGCGTCGCCGACGAAGACGACCGCGTTGACCTTGCGCCGCTTCGTTTCGGCGAGTGCATGGCGCAGCACGTTGGCGATCTGCGTTTCGCCCGACGCACAGCGCACGCGGCCCATGCGCTCGACCAGTTCCGCCCCGCTCGATACCCACGGCGAAGCGACGAAATCGACAAGGCCGCCGTAATGGACGAGCTGGATCTCGATGCCGCCCAGATCGCGCGTGGCAAGGAACATCTCGCCCTGGATCTTCGCCGCACGCGCCCAGCTCGGTTCGCGGCTGGCCGTGGCGTCCATCGCGAAGACCAGCCGGCCGCGCCGCGCGGTCGCCGTGGCAGGCACGGGAAGCGTCTTCGCCTTCGCGAGGAAGGCGGCGACGTCGGATCGCGCGGATTTGGTCGGAAGGTTCCGGTCGGCCATGCCCTAGAGATAGGGGCAACGGCACCCCGGCGCTAGGGGGACGGGCTCGTCTCGGCCGGCAGTGCCGTGGGGACAGCGACGGGGGCCGGGGCCTCGCGCACGCCGATGGCCGCGAGCATGCCGCGCACTTCCTGCCTGCCGGCGACGTGGCTCATCGTCAGCGGGGTCTTGATGCCGCGTTCGCGCAGGTCGAGCAGCGTCAGCCCCGACAGGAACAGCTCGCGGAACACGACGCGGTCGCCCAGCCCCACCGCCTGGCGGAAGCCGAAGCGGCGCGACAGCGCGTCGAGGGCGGAACCCATGTTGCGCTTGTTGCGCGCGTCGACCGCGTGCAGGCGGTTGCGCACGACGATCCAGTCGATCGACTCGCCGTTGCGCTTCGCGCGCACCTTGCGCTGTTCCCAGACCATCGCGCTGTAGGCCGACGGGCAGATGATCTTCAGCGTCACAGGCTCGACCTTCGCGATCAGGTCGAGATCGATGAAGCTGTCGTTCATCGGCGTGACAAGCGTGTCTGCATAGGAGTGCGCCACGCGGCTCAGCGTCTGGTCCGAGCCCGGCGTGTCGATGACGATGGCGTCGCAGCGCGCCGAAAGCTCGCCGATCGCGGCTTCGACGCGCGCCGTCTCGTCGGCGATGCCCGGTTCGCCCAGCATCTTGGAGCGCGGCACCAGCCGATGGTCCGGCATCGGCAGCGGCAGCTTGAGCTTCTC
Organism: Tagaea sp.; assembly: GCA_965279565.1. Taxonomy (GTDB): domain Bacteria; phylum Pseudomonadota; class Alphaproteobacteria; order CACIAM-22H2; family CACIAM-22H2; genus Tagaea. The sequence goes on from OZ257249.1 coordinate 3,910,571, forward strand.
CATCGTCTGGGCGCGGTTTTCCAGATAGCGGGTCAGCGTGGCCTGGCGCGAGTCGACGTCGATCGAACCGACCGTCAGCCCGTCGCGCAGCAGGCCGACGACCAGATGCATCGCGACCGTGGACTTGCCCGACCCGCCCTTTTCGTTGCCCAGCACGATCACGCGCGCGCGACGGCGCGCCGGTGGCGGCGATTCCGGATAATAATCCGACAGGGAACCCGAATCGGCGGTCATAACCCTAGTCTACCGCGTTCGGACGGGTTTAATCTTGCCCACGTAAATGAGCGACCCAGCACCCCCGTCCGGCGGCACCAATTCTTCCGGTGCCATGAAGCTGAAATGGCTTGCCGACCGCCACAGCGCCTTCCTGTTCGGGCGGCCGGGCGGGCAACGCGCCGACGCGCGCCGCCAGAATTTCCGGGGTGCGTCGCTGGACGGCGGAAACCTCTCGTCCGCAATTCTTTCGGGCTGCATTTTCGCCGAGGCGAAGCTTCTCGACTGCGACCTGTCGATGGCCGACCTGTTCGCGGCCGACTTCTCGGGCTGCGATCTGTCGCGCACGTCGTTCCGCAAGGCCGACCTGCGCGCGGCAAGCTTCATCCACGCCAAGCTGCGCGGCTGCGACCTGTCGGGTGCCGACCTGCGGCCGGGCCAGATCGTCGACTGGGCGAGCCTCAATTCCGAGACGAAGGAGGTCACGGCGAGCTTCGAATCCGCCGACCTCGAGAACGCGCGCATGGGCGCTTCCGACCTGTCCTTCGCCAATTTCGAGAACGCGTCGCTGAAGGGTGCCCAGCTTGCGGGCGCCACACTGTTCGCCGCCAACCTGCGCGGGGCCGATCTGGTCGGCGCCAAGTTCGACGGGGCCAAGCTCAAGGGCGCCCAGCTCGTCGGCGCCAAGCTCAACGGGGCCTCGTTCCGCAACGCAGATCTCTCGGGCGTCGATCTGCGCGGCGTCGACATGAACAACGTGCAGATGGGCGGGGCCAAGCTCGAAGGCACGATCTACGCGAACCCGCCGCCGGGCGAGAAGCTGCCTGCGGACCTGAAGCCGATCATCGACGCGCACAAGCAGTGGGCCGACACCGGCGGGCGCGAGGGCACGCGCGCCGATTTCGCCGGACGCGACCTGACGGGTACCGATTTCGGCGGCTGCGATCTTTCGGGCGCGCGCTTCGACGGGGCCGTGCTCAGTCGCGCACGCTTCGTCGCCGCGTCGCTGCGGCTGGCGAGCCTGCTGTCGGTCAGCGCCGAGCGCTGCGACTTCTCCGACGCCGACCTTTCCGGCGCCATGATGCTGGGGGCGCGCCTCGAAGGCGCCTCGCTCGTCGGCATCATCGCGCGCCCGATGGAGATCCGCCGCCTCGACGGCACGCCGGCCGGCAAGCGCACGCCGACGAGTTTCGCCAGCGCCTCGCTCGTGGGTGCGGATCTTCGCGCCGCCGACCTGCGCAGCGCCAACTTCAACGGCGCCGACCTGCGCGGGGCCAACCTCGCCGGCGCCTTCCTCGCCAATGCCGACATGACCGGGACGCGACGCTAGAATTCCCGGCAAGACAGAAAACACGGGAAACCGCCCTTGCTGCCGTCCGCCGCCACCTATGACGAGCTGGTCGCCCGTTTCGCATGGCGCGTTCCGGCCCGCTACAATATCGGCATCGATGTCTGCGACCGCCACGCCGCCGCGCGGCCCGACTCCCCTGCCCTGATCTTCGAGGACGAGAACGGGGCGGTCTCCACCTGGAGCTTCGCGCAGCTGAAGGCGCAGACCGACCGCTTCGCGAACATGCTCGCCGCGCACGGTATCGTGCCGGGCGACCGCGTCGCCGTGTTGCTGCCGCAGTCGCCCGAAACGGCCGTGGCACACATCGCCAGCTACAAGGCCGGCATGATCGCCGTCCCGCTCTTCGTGCTGTTCGGCGAGGACGCGCTCGAATACCGGCTGGCCGATTGCGGAGCTGCCTGCGTCGTCACCGACACGCAGCAGCTGCCCAAGCTGCTCGCGATCCGCGACCGCCTGCCCGCGCTTCGCACCATCGTCGTCGTCGATGGCGGCGGACGCGACGGCACGATCGATTTCCACGATGCCCTCGCGCGCGCGTCGGACGAGTACCGGCCCGTGGACACGGCCGCCGACGATCCGGCCGTCATCATCTACACGTCGGGCACGACCGGCAGCCCGAAGGGCGCCTTGCACGCGCACCGCGTGCTGCTCGGCCACCTGCCGGGCGTGGAACTGCCGCAGGACCTGTTCCCCAAGCCCGGCGACCTGTTCTGGACGCCGGCCGACTGGGCATGGATCGGCGGACTGTTCGACGTGCTGCTGCCCTCGCTCCATCACGGCGTGCCCGTCCTCGCCCACCGCTTCCGCAAGTTCGAACCGGACAGGGCGCTCGACCTGATGGCGCGGCACAAGGTGCGCAATGTCTTCTTCCCGCCGACCGCGCTGAAACTGATGCGCCAGTCCTCGATCAAGCCGCATGCAGGCGTGGCGCTGCGTTCGATCGGCTCGGGCGGGGAGTCGCTGGGCGAAGAACTGCTCGACTGGGGGCGCACCACATTCGGCGTGACGATCAACGAGTTCTACGGCCAGACCGAATGCAATCTCGTCGTCTCGAATTGCACGTCGCTGTTCGCGGTGAAGCCAGGTGCCATGGGCCGTGCCGTGCCCGGCCACACGCTCGCGATCCTCGACGACGACGGCAACGAACTGCCCGACGGCGAGACCGGCGAAATCGCCGTGCGCCGGCCCGACCCGGTCATGTTCCTGCGCTACTGGAACCGCCCGGCCGACACGGAAGCGAAATTCTCGGGCGACTGGATGCGCACCGGCGACCGCGGCCGGTGCGGCGCGGACGGTTACCTTCGCTATGTCGGGCGCGCGGACGACGTGATCACGTCGGCCGGCTACCGCATCGGCCCGGCCGAGATCGAGGAATGCCTGCTCAAGCACGCATCCGTCGGCATGGCCGCGGTGATCGGCGTGCCGGACGCGCTGCGCACCGAGGCGATCAAGGCCTTCGTCGTGCTGAAGCCGGGCCGCGGCGGCGACGAGGCCCTGCGCCGCGAACTGCAGGACCACGTGCGCACGCGCCTTGCCGCGCACGAATATCCGCGCGAGATCGAGTTCGTTTCGGAACTGCCGATGACCGCCACGGGAAAGATCGTCCGCCGCGAACTGCGGCGGCGCGAGATTGAGTTACGCGAGGGGAGAACGCCATGACGAAGACGATCGACTACTACTTCTCGACCAACAGCCCGTGGACCTATCTGGGGCACGAGCGGTTCGTCGCGATCGCGCGCAAGGCGGGCGCCCACGTCAACGTGAAGCCGGTCGATTTCGGCCGCGTGTTCGCCGTTTCGGGCGGACTGCCGCTCGCCCAGCGCCCCAAGCAGCGCCAGGCCTACCGGATGATGGAACTGAAGCGCTGGCGCGAATATCTCGCCATCCCGCTCAATCTGGAACCCAAGTTCTTCCGCGTGCCCACCGAGCCCGCCGCGCGCCTGATAATCGCGGCCGACCGCAAGGACCTCAACGCGCTCGCATTGACCGGCTTCATCGGCAAGGCGGTGTGGGAGGAGGAACGCGACATCTCCGACAGCGAAACGCTGAAGGCCATCGCCGCCGAGCACGGCCGCAACGCCAAGCTCCTGTGGGACGCGGCGCAGAGCGACGAGACGAAGGCGATCTACGACACCTACACGCAGGAAGCCATCGACCGGCAGGTCTTCGGCGCGCCCACGTACATCTACAAGGACGAGCTGTTCTGGGGTCAGGACCGGCTCGACTTCCTGGAGCGCGCGCTGGCGCGCTAGAGCAGCCCCAGCGCCCTCAGCTCCTCGGCCATCTTGGTCGGAAGTTTGCCGATCTCGGCGGCGGACTTCGCGTCGAGGTCCTTGGGCGCGCTCGACGCCTCGAAATAGCGCCAGCCCTGGAAAGCGCGCATCGGCTTGGGATGCGTGCGCACGAGCTTGCGGTCGAGATGGATCTCGCAGGCAGGCTTGCCGGCCTTGTCCTTGCGGCTGACGAAACGCACGATCTTCTGGCGGCAGCGGATCGTGCCCTTGATCACCCAGTAGAGCGAGCCTTCGCCCGCGATCTCCGGCCCACGCTTGGGCGTGTTGCGCGTCACGTGCTTGAGCTGCACGGTCTGGCCGCGCGCCTTCATGTCCTTGATGCGCTTCTTCTGCCACGCGGCGAGATCCTCGACCGAATCGCAGCCGACGCAGAGCTTCACGATGTGGAGATTCATTCGCCCTTTGCCATCGCGATCGCGCGGTCGAGCATGCCGACGAGCTGGCGGCCGGTCTCGCCGCCGTCGCCCGACACCTTGGAATTGATGACGACCGCGATCGCGTCGGCGGCGGCCTTGACGATGATCAGCGTCTTGGCGTCCAGGATGTCGGTCGCGTCGAGATAGCGGCAGAGCTGGTCGCCGAAGCGCGTGACCAGCGGATAGCCGTAGGAGCCGCCCTGCCCGCGCAGCTCGTGCGCCAGCATGTAGACTTCCTGGCGCTTCTTGATGTCGTTGGGATTGACGAGCAGTGCGGCGGCCGCGAGCGACAGCTTGGCGACGTCGCCGCGGGCGATCTCCTCGAACTCGCCGCGCAGGCTGTCGAAGACCTTTTCCGCCTTCTTGATCGCGTTCGCGTCGAGGCCGCCCGAGCCGACCTTCTGCTTGAGAAGGTTGGGCGGGTTCAACACCTGGAAGCTGCGACCGCCGCCCGAGCCCTGACTCATTCGCTTTTCCGGTAGATTTGCGGCGCCGTTAGGTCGGCGTGCGTCGTTCGACGCCGATATAGATGCCACCGCGCTTGCGTCGGCGGCAAGGGCCGAAATAGCTCTTCGTGCGGATATAGGGACGCGGGCGGTCGACGATCTCCTCGATCCGCTGCGACAGCGATTGCGCGCTGATCGGCTTGGCCAGGAACTCGGTCACGCCGACGTCGCGCGCCCGGGTCACGCGCTCGCGCTCGGTGTGGCCGGTCACCATGATGATCGGCAGGAACGGGTTGGGCGAGTCCGACTCGGTGCGCACCTTGCGCACGAACTCGAGTCCGCTGACCGGATAGGTCTCCCAGTCGATCAGCGCGAAGTCGACGGGGTTCTGCTTGATCGCCTGGTAGGCGGCCGCCCCTTCCGTGCACTCGACGACTTCGCGCACGCCGATCGCGTCAAGCAGCCCCTTGAGCAGCTTGCGCATGTGCGCGTTGTCCTCGATCACGAGGACCTTGATCTTCGACAACTGGTACGGCATCGCGGGGCCCGGGTGGCGCGGCAAAGGCCGCGCATCGCCGGAACACTAGGCCCGCCCGCCCCCCTTGGCAAGCCGCCCATAAGACTGCCTAATTCGCCGAGACCCGGGCGGCAAGCGCCTGCGCAACCCGGCTGGTCGGGGTCCGGCCGAGGGCGGCACAGATGAAGCGCCCCGCGGCCGCAAGCCCTTCCAGATCCACGCCGGTCTCGATCCCCATGCCGCCGAGCATGTAGCGGACATCCTCGGAGCCGACATTGCCCGAGGCCCCCTTGGCGTAGGGGCAGCCGCCCAGCCCCGCCACGGCACTGTCCACCACCGAGATACCGCGTTCGAGGCAGGCCAGGATATTGGCCAGCGCCTGCCCGTAGGTGTCGTGGAAATGCACCGCCAGCCGATCCAGCGGCACGTGGACCGCGACGGCATCGACCATCGCCTGCGCACGGGCGGGCGTGCCGGTGCCGATCGTGTCGCCCAGCGAGATCTCGTAGCAGCCCATCGCGAAGAGCCGGGCCGACACGTCGGCGACCGCCGCCGGCGCCACGTCGCCCTCGTAGGGGCAACCCAGCACGCAGCTGACATAGCCGCGCACGCGGATTCCCTGCGCGCGGGCCGCCTCGGCGACGGGTGCAAAACGCTCGAGGCTTTCGGAGATCGAGCAGTTGATGTTCCGGCGCGAAAAACTCTCCGACGCGGCGCCGAAGATCGCGATCTCGTCCGCCTTCGCGGCGATGGCACCTTCGAGGCCCTTCAGGTTCGGCACCAGCACCGGATAGGAGACGCCCGGGCGGCGCGCGATGCCGGCCATCACGCGGTCGGTATCGGCCATCTGCGGAACCCATTTGGGCGAGACGAAGCTGCCCGATTCGACAACCGTCAGGCCGCACGCGGCGAGCCGTTCGATCAGCTCGATCTTGGTCGCGGTGTCGACGGGCTTGGCCTCGTTCTGCAGGCCGTCGCGCGGGCCGACCTCGACCATGCGCACGCGGGCGGGCACGCGCATGGCGCTCACCCTTCCTTGGCGGCGAAGACGACCAGCTCCTCGCCTTCGGATGTCTGCTCGCCGACCTTGAAGCGCACGCGCTCGACCGTGCCGTCGGCGGGGGCGAGGATCGTGTGCTCCATCTTCATCGCCTCGAGCACGACCAGCTTCTGGCCGCGCACGACGTTGTCGCCCGCCTTGACGTGGACGGCGACGATCTTGCCCGGCATCGGGGCGACGAGCTTGGCGTCGCTCCCGCCGCCCGCGTCTGCTGCGGCGAGCCGGTCGACCAGCAAAAGCGTGCGTGATTCCGCCCCGCGGAAGACGGTCCATTCGCTGCCGCGCCGCACGAGATTGGCGCGCAGGCGCCTGCCGGCGAGATCGGCGACGAGCCTGCCGTCGCCCATCAGTTCGCCCGACGAGGCCACCTGCCCGCCCGGCAGGTCGAGCAGGTAGTGCCCATTGCGGAAGTGTGCCACGACGGAAACCTGCTCGGCCCCGTCGGCGAAGACCAGCGTGTCGTGCGAATCGCCGTTGAGGCGCCAGCCGTCCGTCCGGCTCCACGGCGAATGCGGATCGCCGGTGGCGCGCGCGGCGGCGTGCGTCTCGGCCGCGCGCGTGCGCAGCACTCCAAGGGCGGCGAGTGCCAGCACCGTATCGTCGGCGCGCCCTTGTGCGGGCAGCAGCGTTTCGCGGTGGCGCGCGATGAAGCCGGTGTCGATCTCGCCCGCGGCGAACGCCTTGTGGCGCGCGACGCGCGCGAGGAACGAAACGTTGTTGGCCACGCCCGCCACGCGCACGCCGTCGAGCGCGTCGGCGAGCTTGCGCAGCGCCGCCGCGCGGTCGGGTCCGTGGACGATCAGCTTGGCGATCATCGGATCATAATGGATCGTCACGCTGTCGCCTTCGCGCACGCCGGTGTCGATCCGAACGCCGTTGCCCTGGGCCGGGAACGAAAGCCGGTGGAGCTGGCCCGTCGCCGGCAGGAAGTCGCGCGCCGGGTCCTCGGCATAGATGCGCGCCTCGAAGGCGTGGCCGGATATGCGCAGGTCCTGCTGGCGCAGCGGCAGCTTCTCGCCCGCCGCCACGCGAAGCTGCCATTCGACGAGATCGAGACCCGTGATCGCCTCGGTGACCGGATGCTCGACCTGCAGGCGCGTGTTCATCTCCATGAAGAAGAACTCGCCCGACGGATCGGCGATGAACTCGACCGTGCCCGCGCCCACGTAGCCCACGGCCTTCGCCGCGCGCACGGCCGCCTCGCCCATCGCGGCGCGCCGCTCGGCGGTCATGCCGGGGGCCGGGGCCTCCTCGATGACCTTCTGGTGGCGGCGCTGGAGCGAACAGTCGCGCTCGAACAGGTAGACGCCGTTGCCGTGCGTATCGCAGAAGACCTGCACCTCGATGTGCCGCGGCCGGTCGAGATAGCGTTCGACCAGCACGCGCGGATCGCCGAACGAGGACTGCGCCTCGCGCTGCGCGGCCGCCAGCGCCTCGGCGAAATCGGCCGGCTTCGCGACGATGCGCATGCCCTTGCCGCCGCCGCCGGCCGACGCCTTGATCAGCACCGGATAGCCGATGCGCGCCGCCTCGCTCGCCAGACGCGTCGAATCCTGTGCGGCCCCGTGATAGCCCGGCACGACCGGCACGCCGGCCTTGACCATCAGGGCCTTCGCCTCGCTCTTGCCGCCCATCGCGCGGATCGCGTCGGCCGGCGGACCGACGAAGACGAGCCCCGCCTCCGCGCAGGCCTGCGCAAAGCCGGCATTCTCGGAAAGGAAGCCGTAGCCGGGATGCACGCTGTCGGCCCCCGACGCCTTCGCGGCCGCGAGGATCGCGTCGATGCGAAGATAGCTGTCCTTGGGCGCAGGTCCGCCGACCGGATAGGCCTCGTCGCACGCGGCCACGTGCATGGCGGCGGCATCGGCCTCGGAATAGACCGCGACAGTACGGATGCCCATGCGCCGGGCGGTGCGCGCGACGCGCACGGCGATCTCGCCCCGATTGGCGATCAGCAGGCGCTCAAGCATCTTTGCGCTCCCTGTCGGTCGACCCACCGCGCCGGCGCGCTTCAACCTCGCGCGAATAGCTCATGATCTCGGAGAAACCGACCAGCAGCAGAGTCACGCCGAAGATGACCTCGATCAGCGCGATCATGCGGATGGGCTCGCTGACGGGCAGGATGTCGCCATAGCCGACCGTCGACAGCGTCACGACCGAGAAATACATCGCGTCGGAAAAGGCAACCGCGCGGTCGTCGCCGAGAATCCGGAAATGCGGACCCGGCACCACGCGGTCGACGATCTTGTAGACGGCCGCGAACGCGACGACGATCAGCGAATAGAAGGTCAGGAAGGCGTAGACCGGGATCACCAGCCGTTCGATGCGCTGGAAGAACTCCTCGAACAGCAGGCCCGCGTCGATCAGGAAGATCGCGACATTCTTGGCCGTGGCGAGCACGAGCGCCGAAACGACCGCCATCGCCAGGACGAATGCGACGTCGATCGTCCTGCCGCCAGGATCGAGCACGGGGATCGCGAAGGTCAGCGCGCAGACGCCGGCAGTCGGCGCGAGCCACCAGGCCGAATGGCGCAGATCGGCGGCCGAGCGGATCCGCTGTTCGGTGACGATGTCGCGAATGGCGTCACGCCGCAGGAACGTTCCGAGCATGAAGCCCACGATCGGGAGCAGGAATCCCGCGTGCTGGGCCGCATGCGAGACGCCGCGGAAGTTCGACTCCGACAGGAACACGAAGATCGACACGTAGATCGCGATCGAATTCGTCAGCGCCAGCGAGAAGAAGATCGATCCGGGAAACAGCATGTTGAAGAAAAAGACCGACACAAGCGCCGTTCCCACCATCGTGACGGCAAGCGACGTGCCCACATCGTCCGCGACCGCCACCGCGATCAGCAGGAAAAGCGCACCCGTCGCCGAAATGCCGAGCCGCAGGCCGCCCTTGCGCATCGCTATGCCTTCCCCTGCCCGGACCAATCCGGTCGGCGCTTGGCGAGGAAAGCGGCGATCCCCTCGCGCCCCTCGGGCGAGACGCGGATGCGCGCAATCCGGGCGGCCGTGTCGGCCACCATCGCGTCGTCGATGGGTCCGCGTGCGACGCGCGCGATCAGCGCCTTGCTTTCCGTCTGCGCGCGCGGACCGGCGGCGAGCAGCGGGGCGAGGATCGCTTCGAGTGCCTCGTCGAACAATTCGGCCGGCGCCACTTCGTGCAGCAGGCCGAAGCGCTTCGCGGTCGCCGCATCGAACGTCTCCGCCGTCAGGAAATAGCGGCGTGCGGCGCGTGCACCGATCGCCGCCACGACATAGGGCGAGATGACGGCCGGGATCAGGCCGAGCTTCACTTCCGACAGGCAGAAGCCCGCCGTCTCGGCGGCAACGGCGATATCGCAGCACGCGACGAGCCCGACCCCGCCGCCGAACGCCGCCCCATGCACGCGCGCGAGCGTGGGCTTCGGGAAGGCGTCGAGGGTGCGCATCAGGCCGGCGAGCGCATCGGCATCGCGCCGGTTCTCGGCCTCGGTATAGCCGGCCATGCGCTTCATCCAGTTGAGATCGGCACCGGCCGAGAAGCTCTTCCCGCGCCCGGCGAGGACGAGGACGCGCACCGTTTCGTCCGAAGCAAGCCGACCGAGTTCGGCCGTGAGTGCGGCGATCAGCGCATCGTCGAACGCGTTGTGCAGTTCCGGCCGGTCGAGCCACAGCGTGGCGACCCCGCGCGCGTCCACCTGCGTCTGGAAGCCTGCGCCCATCGCCGTCACATTCGGAACACGCCGAAGCGCGTGGGTTCGAGAGGCGCGTTGGCCGAAACGGACAGGCCGAGGCCCAGCACGTTGCGCGTCTCGGCCGGATCGATGATGCCGTCGTCCCACAGCCGGGCCGACGCGTAATAGGGATGGCCTTGCGTCTCGTACTGGCTGCGGATGGGCGCCTTGAACGCGTCCTCGTCAGCCGCACTCCATTCCTTGCCGGCCGCTTCCAGATTGTCGCGACGTACGGTCGCGAGCACCGATGCCGCCTGCTCGCCGCCCATCACCGAGATGCGCGCGTTGGGCCACATCCACAGGAAGCGCGGCCCGAAGGCGCGCCCGCACATGCCGTAGTTCCCGGCCCCGAACGAGCCGCCGATTATGACCGTAAATTTTGGCACGCGCGCGCAGCTGACGGCCGTCACGAGCTTTGCGCCGTCGCGCGCGATGCCGCCCGCCTCGTATTTCTTGCCGACCATGAAGCCGGAGATGTTCTGCAGGAACACCAGCGGGATGCCGCGCTGGCAGCAAAGCTCGATGAAATGCGCGCCCTTGAGCGAGCTTTCCGAGAACAGAATGCCGTTGTTCGCGATGATGCCGACCGGATAGCCCCAGATGCGCGCGAAGCCGCACACCAGCGTCGTGCCATAGAGCGCCTTGAACTCGTCGAAGCGCGAGCCGTCGACCGTGCGCGCGATGATCTCGCGCACGTCGTAGGGCTGGCGCAGGTCGGGCGGCACCACGCCGTAGATCTCGGCCGGGTCGTAGGCCGGCTCGGCCGGCGCCTGCAGGTCGGGCCACGAGGGCTTGCGCGCGTTGAGATTGCCGACGATCCGGCGTGCGATGCCCAGCGCATGCGCATCGTTCTGCGCATAGTGGTCGACCACACCCGACACGCGCGCATGCACGTCGGCCCCGCCAAGTTCCTCGGCCGTGACGATCTCGCCGATGGCCGCCTTCACCAGCGGCGGACCGCCGAGGAAGATCGTGCCCTGGTTCTTCACGATGATCGATTCATCCGACATCGCCGGCACGTAGGCGCCGCCCGCCGTGCAGCTTCCCATCACGACCGCGATCTGCGGGATGCCGGCGGCCGACAAGGTGGCCTGATTGTAGAAGATGCGCCCGAAATGCTCGCGGTCGGGAAACACGTCGTCCTGGTTGGGCAGGTTCGCCCCGCCGGAATCGACCAGATAGATGCAAGGCAGCCGGTTCTCGCGCGCGATCTCCTGCGCGCGCAGGTGCTTCTTGACCGTCATCGGGAAATAGGTGCCGCCCTTGACGGTCGCGTCGTTGCATACGATCACGCATTCGCGGCCCGCAACGCGGCCGATCCCCGTCACGATCCCGGCCGCCGCGACATCGCCGCCGTACATGCCCCAGGCGGCGAGCTGCGAAAGCTCGAGGAACGGTGCGCCCGGATCGAGCAGCGTGCGGATGCGCTCGCGCGGCAGCAGCTTGCCGCGCCCGACATGCTTGTCGCGTGCTGCCGGCCCGCCGCCCTCGCGCACCCGGTCGCACGCGGCGCGCAGGTCAGCGACGGCGGCGCGCATCGCCGCATCGTTCGCGCGGAACGCCTCGGAGCGCGTGTCGATGCGGGAGACGAGTGCGGTCATTTCACCAGCCGCCCGTCACGAGCCATTCCTCGATTTGCGCGAGGCGGTCGGCACCCCAGAACGGTTCGCCGTCGACGACGATATAGGGCGAGCCGAACACGCCCTTGGCGACGGCCGCCTCCACTTCCTTGCGCAGCGTCTCCTTGACCTCGGCCGAACCCAGCGCGGTCTTCAGCTCCTCGCGCGGCACGCCCATGCCGGCGGCGAGATCGCAGACGAAATCGATGCCGGTCACGTCGACGCCGGCGATGAAAGCCTGCCGGAACACGGCCTTCGCGAAACGCTTGGCGAGTGCGGAATCGCGCGCGTCGAGCCAGTAGAAGGCGCGCGAGGCTGCGATGGCGCCGAACGGGAACGGATCGGGCAGGCGGAATTTCAGATCCAGCAGCCGGCCGAAGCGCACGAAATCGTGGCGGCAATATTCGCCCTTGAGCGGGATTTCCATCAGCGGCTTCTGGCCCGAGACCTTGAAGGCGGCACCGAGCAGGACCGGGCGCCACTTCACCACCCGGCCGTAATGCCCGGCCAGATCGTCGATGCGCGTCGAGGCGAAGAAGCCGTAGGGGCTGGAGAAGTCGAAGTAGAAATCGATCGGTCCCGCCATCGTCTAGGCCTCCGTCTTCAGCGCGCGCGCGATCACGAGGCGCTGGATGTCGCTCGTTCCCTCGTAGATCTGGCACACGCGCACGTCGCGCCAGATCCGCTCGACAGGATAGTCCGAAAGATAGCCGTATCCACCATGCGTCTGGATCGCGGCCGAGCAGACGCGCTCGGCCATCTCCGACGCGAAGAGCTTGGCCATCGCCGCTTCCTTCAGGCACGGCAGGCCGCGATCGCGCAACCCGGCGGCATTGACCACGAGCAGGCGCGCGGCCTCGATCTCGGTCGCCATGTCGGCGAGGCGGAACTGCACCGCCTGATGGTCGAAGATCTTCTTGCCGAAGGTCTCGCGCTGCAGCGCGTACTCGCGCGCGACCTCGTAGGCCGAGCGCGCCATGCCGACGGCCTGTGCGGCGATACCGATGCGCCCGCCTTCGAGATTGGCGAGCGCGATCTTGAGCCCCTCGCCCTCCGCCCCCAGCATCAGGTCGGGCGTCAGGCGCATGTCCTCCATGACGATCTGCGCCGTGTCGGAGCATTTCTGGCCGAGCTTCTCTTCCAGCCGTGCCACCTTCCAGCCGGCGGTCGCGGTCGGCACGACGAAGGCGCTGATGCCCTTCTTGCCGGCAGCGGGATCGGTGACTGCGAAGACGATCGCGACATCGGCCGTTCCGCCCGACGTGATGAACTGCTTGGTGCCGTCGAGGACCCAATGGTTGCCGTCGCGCCGCGCGCGCGTGCGGATGGCGGCGGCATCCGACCCGGTGGACGGCTCGGTCAGCGCGAACGCGCCCAGCATCTCGCCCTTCGCGAGCGGACGCAGGAACGTCTCCTTCTGCCAGTCGGTGCCGAATTTAAGGATCGGCATGCAGCCGACCGAATTGTGCACGCTCATCACGGTCGAGGCCGCCCCGTCGCCCGCCGCGATCTCCTCGATCGCCAGCGCATAGGCGACATGGTCCACGCCCGCCCCGTCGAATTCCTCGGGTACCAGCATGCCCATGAAGCCGAGCCCGCCCATCTCGCGCACGAGGTCGCGCGGGAACTTGCGTTCCTTCTCGCGCGCGGCCGCCGTCGGCCACAGCCGTTCCTGCGCGAAGGCGCGCGCGGCGTCGCGGATCATCGTCTGGGTTTCGGTCAGTTCCATCGCCCACCTACCAGGGGAATTCGGAGCCGTCGTAGTTGTAGAACTTGCCGTTGTCGGCCGGCGTGAGGCCTTCGATCACCTTGCGCAGCCCGGCGATCGATTCGCTCGCCTCGATGGCGGCCGACGGGCCGCCCATGTCGGTGCGCACCCAGCCCGGATGCGTGCAGATCGTCGTGATGCCGCGCGGCGCGAGCTCGACCGACAGGTTCTTGGCGACCGAGTTGAGTGCGGCCTTCGACACGCGGTACGGCATGCTGCCGCCGGTCGACAGCGCATTCGATCCCAGACGCGAGGACATCAGCACGACGGTCTTGCGCGTGCTGCGCGCCACGGGCTCCACCAGCGCTTCGACGACGCGCAGCGGGGCGAGCACGTTGGTGCGGAAATTCTCCTCGAACGCGGTGAAGTCCGCCGCACCCAGCTTCCAGTCGCGGCCCTGGAAGATGCCGGCGTTGCAGACCAGCACGTCGATGCTTTCCTTCGCGAGACTCGCACCGAGGCGGGCCACCGACTTCGCGTCGGTCACGTCGCACAGATGGACATCGCCGCCCGCCTTCGAGACGTCGGCGCCCTTGGCCATGTCGCGCACCGTGCCGATCGCGCGCCAGCCGGCGGCCGAGAACTGCCGGACGAATTCCAGACCCAGCCCGCGCGAGGCGCCCACGACCAGCACCGTCGGCATGTCAGCGCTTCCTCCGCTTCGCGGTCACTTCGATCTCGATCTTCATGCGCAGATCGACGAAGCCGGTCACCAGCGTCGTGTTCGCCGGGCGGATCTTCGCGAAATGCCGACCCACGATGGGGGCGACGGCGGCGAAATCCGTCCGTCTGGCGAGGAAGATGCGTACGCGCACCACGTCGGCCAGGTCCGAGCCGGCCTTTTCGAGTGCAGCACGGATATTGGCGAAGCACTGCTCGGTCTGCGCCGTCACGCCGCGCGCGATCTTCATCTTGGAATAGTCGAACCCGGTCGTGCCCGAGACGAACACCCAGTCCCCGTCGACAACCGCGCGCGAATAGCCCGCGAGCTTCTCGAAGCTGGACCCGGAAGAGATCAGTTTTCGGCCTGCCATGCGTACTCCCGCACCTTTAATCCAGTCTAGCCCAGCTTCAGGCCGTTTCGGCAAACAGCTCGCGCCCGATCAGCCAGCGGCGGATCTCCGACGTTCCGGCGCCGATCTCGTAGAGCTTGGCGTCGCGCAGCAGCCGGCCGGTCGGATAGTCGTTGATGTAGCCGTTGCCGCCGAGGAGCTGGATGGCGTCCAGCGCCACCTGCGTCGCCTTCTCGGCGGCGTAGAGAATCGCACCGGCCGCATCCTTGCGCGTCGTGCGGCCGGCGTCGCAGGCCCGCGCGACCGCATAGACGTAGCTCTTGCAGGCGTTCGTGTTCGTGTACATGTCGGCAAGCTTGCCCTGGACAAGCTGGAATTCGCCGATCGCCTGGCCGAACTGCCGGCGCTCGTGCACATAGGGCACGACGACGTCGAGGGCCGCCTGCATGATCCCGCAGGGGCCGGCCGCGAGCACCGCGCGCTCGTAGTCGAGCCCGCTCATCAGCACGTTGACGCCCTTGCCGACCGTACCCAGCACGTTCTCGGCCGGCACCTCGCAGTCCTGGAAGACGAGTTCGCAGGTGTTGGAGCCGCGCATGCCGAGCTTGTCGAGCTTCTGCGCACGCGAGAAACCCTTCATGCCCTTCTCGATCAGGAAGGCGGAAATGCCCTTCGAGCCGGCGGCCGGATCGGTCTTGGCGTAGACGACGAGCGTGTCGGCATCCGGTCCGTTCGTGATCCACATCTTGTTGCCGTTGAGGACGTAGCGATCGCCCTTCTTCTCGGCGCGCAGCTTCATGCCGACCACGTCGGACCCGGCCCCCGGCTCCGACATCGCGAGTGCCCCGACATGCTCGCCCGAGATCAGCTTGGGAAGATACTTTCGCTTCTGCGCCTCGCTGCCGTTGCGCGCGATCTGGTTGACGCAGAGGTTGGAATGGGCGCCATAGGAAAGCCCGACCGAAGCCGACGCGCGGCTGATCTCCTCGACCGCCACGCAGTGCGCGAGATAGCCCATCGCCGCACCGCCATGCTGTTCGGGAACCGTGATGCCGAGCAGGCCGAGATCGCCGAACTTGCGCCACAGATCCATCGGGAATTCGTTGGAGCGGTCGATCTCCGCGGCACGGGGTGCAATCTCGTCGGCCGCGAAGCGCGCGACCTGCGTGCGCAGCATGTCGATGTCGTCGCCGAGTCCGAAATCGAACTGGGGCAGCGAATTGCCTGCCATCGTTTCCTCCCTGTTTCCCTCAGCCGGCGGCGCGGCCGTCGGACTTGCCGGCCATCGTCATCAGCGTCTGCAGCATCGTCGCGCACAGCCTTGTCTGGCCGTTCTTGTGCGCGAACACGTCGGTCTGCGTGACGACCAGCGTGCGGCCGGGCTTCAGCACCCGGCCTTTCGCGAGGATCGTCTGCCCGTCGGCGGGCGCAAGCAAGTTCATCTTATATTCAACCGTCAGCACGCTGGCACCGGGCGGCATCATCGTGAAACCGGCATAGCCGCCGGCGGAATCCGCGATCATGCCCACCACGCCGCCATGCACGTAGCCGTGCTGCTGGGCGATGGCGTCGGCATAGTCGACGGCGATGTGGGCGTGCCCCGGTTCGAGGTGGACCAGCCGCGCGCCGATCGTCGCCATTGCACCCTGGCGGGCGAAACTGTCGCGGACCTTGGCCTCCCAGTCCGGGTCGGCCGGCGTGAAGGCGGCTTGCATCCTGCTTCCCCTCCCCTAAAACATACGCTACCGTATGGTATGGCCAAGCGCGTGTCAACGAAGCCCCGTCTGGATGCCGGCGCCTGGATCGACGCCGCCCTCGACGCGCTTGCCGCCGAGGGGCCCGGCGCGGTGCGCGTCGAGCCGCTCGCCAAGCGGCTGGCCGTCACCAAGGGGTCGTTCTACTGGCATTTCCGCGACCGCGAAGACCTGCTGTGCCGCGCCCTGGCGTGCTGGCAGGAAGCGCGCATCGCCGCGATCCGCGAGCAGACGGCCGATGCGCCCGACCCGCGCGCCACGCTCGCCGCCCTGCTCGATCTCTATGCCCGGGCCCCCAATCCGAAGGGGCTGGCGGTCGAGCTCGCCATCCGCGCACTTGCGCGGAACCATGTAGCGGCGGCCGATACCGTTGCACTGGTGGACAGCGAGCGCCTTGTGCGTGTCGCGGCCCTGTTCGTGCGCGCGGGCCTCGATACCGAGCAGGCGCAGGCGCGCGCACTCCTGTTTTATGCGTTCCTTTTCGGCCAGAGCCTGCTCGGCGGGCGACGCCAAACCGCAAGAATTGCCGATGCAGCACGGATGGTACTGGCGATCTGATCTGCTATCCTCGGCTATCCGAAGCGCGAGGTCGCCACGTGCCGCTCACGCTCATCAAGTTCCCGCCCGCCTTCGGATTGCCGGACCCCAGCCCGTTCTGCATCAAGGCGGAGATCCTGCTGAAGATGAGCGGGCTGCCTTACGCGGTCGAGGCCACCGGCAATCCGCGCAAGGGGCCGAAAGGCAAGCTGCCGGCGTTGCGCGACGGCGGATTGCTGGTCGGCGATTCCGAGCTCATCCGCAAGCATCTGGAAATCGTCCACCGGATCGATTTCGACAAGGGGCTCGGGGCCCTGCAGCGCGCACGCGCGCACGCCTTCGCGCGCATGCTGGAGGAACGCACCTACTGGTGTGGCGTGCATGTGCGCTGGATCGAGGAGTCCGCGTGGCAAGTCATGTCGCGCACGCTGTTCCGCCGATTGCCGCCCGTCGTGCGATGGATCGTTCCGGCGATCGTGCGGTGCGTCGTGCGCCACCGGCTGCGCGCGCACGGTCTGGGCCGGCACACGCGCGAGGAGATCATGGCGCTGGGTATTGCGGATTTCGCCGCCGTATCGGCGGAACTCGGCGATCGCGCCTTCTTCATGGGCCAGTCGCCAAGTGCGGCGGACGCGACCGTCTACGCGCTGCTGGCGGCCTTCGCGATCCCGCCCTTCGACAACCCGATCCGCGCGTCGATCCTGGCCACGCCCAATCTCGTCGCCTACATGGGCCGGATGAAGGCGCGCTACTTCGCCTGACGGCGCGTGCCGAGCCATAGGCCCGGCAGCAGCAGGGCCAAGCCCACGAGATGGAAATCCGCGAGCCGCTCGCCGAGCAGCAGCCAGCCGAGCCCGGCCCCGTAGAGCGGCGTCAGGTACAGGATCAGGCTCGCCGTCGCCGGGCCGAGTGCAGCGACGATCAGCGAATAGGACAGGTACGAGCCGATGCCCGGCACCAGGGCAAGGAACAGCACGATGCCGGCCGTTTTCCATTCGAGCAGCGTGGGTGCCAGGAACGCGAACTCGGCGACATAGAACGGCAGCGTGGCGAGCACGCCGCCCGCACAGATCGCCGCGAGCCGCGCGGTCGGATCGAAGCGTGTCGGGCTGTGGCGCAGCAGTACCGAATAGATCGACCAGGCGATCATCGCCACGAGGATCATCAGGTCGCCCGGCACGAATTCGAGCCGCAGCACGTTGGACGGATCGCCGCGCAGCACGATCCAGGACATGCCGGCGAAGCACGCGGCCACGCCGGCGATCTGGCGCGACGAGATCGGCTCGCCGTAGCGCAACCACCCGATCAGCACGACCAGCACGGGCGAGACGGCGTAGATCAGCGCGATGTTCATCGCCGTGGTCGTGATGCCGGCGTAGTAGACCGGCGCGCCGCACACGCCCATGCCGAGGAAGCCCAGCCACAGATAGGTGCGCCACTGCGCGCGGATCTCGTCGCGCCCGCGCCACAGCCGCTCGGCGACGAACGGCAGCAGGATCGCGAAGGTCAGCGTCCAGCGCCCGAAGGCGAGCGCCACCGAGGGGATCTCGCCCGCGTTCCAGCGCGCGACGAGCATGTTGCTCGCGAAGAAAAGCGGGATCAGGAAGAACAGGACGAGCGCCGTGCGCCGGCCGATCTGGGACGAAACGATTGAGGCCATCGCGGAATCTAACCACCGGCCGCGCCATTGTCGCCACTTGTGCAAGCTTGACAGGTATGCGCCGGCATCGGATGTCTAGCGGCAACCGGAGAGGGAGATCGATGCCGTGCTGTTCATGATCGTCGAGCGCTTCAAGGACCAGGACGCCGTGCCGGTCTACCGACGGGTGCGCGAGAAGGGGCGCCGTCTCCCGAAGGGGCTGACCTATGTCGGCAGCTGGATCGAACCGAACTTCGATCGCTGCTTCCAGCTGATGGAATGCGACGATCTCCGCCTGCTGCAGGAGTGGATCCTGGGCTGGCGCGGTGCAGGCATCGCGTTCGAGATCGTTCCGGTCGTGCCGAGCAAGGAAACGCAGGCGGTCGTGGCGCCGTTCCTGAATCCGGCGAAGCCGAAGCGGACGCGCGGCTGAACCGGCCGCCCCGCGCCTTCACGCGCTCAGCGAACTCCGCCCGGCGGGCATCCTCGGCATCAGACTCTGGATCCCCGGATAGCTGCTGGCGATCAGGAGCATGTCGACCGTTTCGCCGTCGGAGGACAGCGGAAAATAGACGCGTTCGCTGTCGATGAAATCGCGATTGGGATGCGGCATCGGGAACCTGTCGTAGACGGGGCTGCCCGTCTCGACGGCGGCACGCATGTTCGCCCCGATCCGGCCGACGAATCCGGCAAGGACCGCATCCTCCAGGAAGAGACCGGTGATCTCGCGCCCGGCCATGTCCGATTGCGCCGAGCCGACGAGACGGTAGCGAAAGCGCATACGGTCGGGCTCGCGCACGACGTCGACGAGATTGATCAGCTGCAGATTCGGCACGAAGTCGCAGGGATCGATGTCCCGCCGCCCGGCAAACTTCTTTCCGCGCGCGCGCTCGGCAAGATACAGCCGCACCTGCCCGTACCAAGGGTGGATGCTGTCGAAGTCAGCACCTTGCGGGACGTGCCCTGAATGGCCGCCTGCGGGATCGGTCATCGAAACCGCCCTCGTTGGATCTGCCGACAGGAAAATCGTAGGTCGACTATAGCACGAACCGGCGCGGAACGCCGACTGCGCGACCGGCCGGGCGCGTACGGAGTTACCGGCGGCCTCAGTTCGCCTGGTCGACCTGCGCGTCGACGACGCAGAAGGCGGCCATGTTGACGATGCCGCGCACGCTCGCACTGCCGTCGAGGACGTGGACCGGCTTGTTCATGCCCAGCAGGATCGGGCCGATCTTCTGCGCCTCGCCCAGCTCCTTGAGCAGGCTGAACGAGATGTTCGCCGCATCGAGCGTGGGCATCACCAGCAGGTTCGCCGCCCCTTCCAGACGCCCTTCGAGGATGCGCTGGCTGCGGATCTCCTGCGACAGGGCCGCCTCGGCGGTCATCTCGCCGTCGACCTCCAGATAGGGCGCCATCGCCTGCACCCGTTCGAGGGCCGCGCGCATCTTGCGCGCACTCTTGGTGTCGGCCGACCCGAAATTCGAGTGCGACAGCAGCGCCGCCTTGGGCTTGATGCCGAAATGCTTGATCACGTCGGCCGCACGCACCGTCATCTCGGCGATCTGGACGGGCGTGGGATCGGGCGTGACGTGGGTGTCGCAGATGAAGACCGTGCCGTGCGCGTGCACGAGAGCGGAAAGTGCCGCCGGCACCTCGACGCCGGGCCGCAGCCCGATCACGTCGATGATGTCGTTGAGGATGCGCGAATAGCGGCCGACCAGCCCGCAGATGAGGCCATCCGCCTCGCCCTGCCGCACCGCGAGCGCCCCCAGTACGGCATTGCGCGTGCGCACGATCGTGCGCGCCGTGTCGGGCGATACGCCCCGCCGACCCATGATCTGGTGGTAGAGCTGCCAGTCGCGCGCGTAGTTCGGCACGTCCTCGGGATTGAGAAGCGTGAAATCCTTGTCGATCTCGATGCGCAGGCCGAGCTTCTCGATGCGCTTGCGGATCGTCTCGCGCCGGCCGATCAGGATCGGCAGGCAGATCTCCTCGTCGATCAGCGTCTGCGTGGCGCGCAGCACGCGTTCGTCCTCGCCGTCGGCGAAGATGACACGCTTGGGATTGGCGCGCGCGCGCTCGAAGATCGGCTTCATGACGAAGCCCGAGCGGTAGACGAACTGCGACAGGCTGTCGCGATAGGCGTCGAAATTCGCGATGGGCCGCGTCGCCACGCCGGACTCCATCGCCGCCCTGGCGACGGCGGGGGCGATCTCGGTGATCAGGCGCGGATCGAAGGGCTTCGGGATCAGGTTCTCGGGCCCGAAGGCCGGCGGCTCGCCGCCATAGGCAGCCACGACGACGTCCGAAGGTTCCTGCATGGCGAGATCGGCGATCGCGCGCACAGCGGCGACCTTCATCGCCTCGTTGATCGTGCGCGCACCCACGTCGAGGGCACCGCGGAAGATGAACGGGAAGCAGAGGACGTTGTTGACCTGGTTGGGATAGTCCGACCGGCCCGTCGCGACGATCGCGTCGGGGCGCACGGCCTTGACCTCTTCGGGCAGGATCTCGGGCGTCGGGTTGGCGAGGGCGAGGATCAGCGGCGCCTTGCCCATCTTGGCGACCATCGCGGGCTTCAGCACGCGCGGGGCCGACAGGCCGAGGAACACGTCGGCGTCGCCGATCACGTCGTCGAGCGTGCGCGCGTTGGTCTCGCGCGCGTAGCGCGACTTGCGCGGGTCCATCTGCTCGACGCGGCCCTTGTAGACCACGCCCGCGATGTCGGTGACCCAGATGTTCTCCTGCTTGAGGCCGAGATCGACGAGCAGGTCGAGGCAGGCCAGTGCCGCCGCCCCCGCCCCCGACGTGACGAGCTTGACCTTGTCGAGCGACTTGCCGACCACGCGCAGCCCGTTGAGGATCGCGGCACCGACGATGATCGCCGTGCCGTGCTGGTCGTCGTGGAAGACGGGGATGTTGAGGCGCTTCCTGAGCTTCGCTTCGATCTCGAAGCACTCGGGCGCCTTGATGTCCTCGAGATTGATGCCGCCGAAGGTCGGCTCGAGCGAGGCGATGATGTCGACCAGCTTGTCGGGATCGCGCTCGTCGATCTCGATGTCGAACACGTCGATGCCGGCGAACTTCTTGAAGAGGACGGCCTTGCCCTCCATCACCGGCTTCGATGCCAGCGGCCCGATGGCGCCGAGGCCGAGCACGGCCGTGCCGTTCGTGATGACGGCGACGAGATTGGCGCGGCTGGTGACGGTGGCGGCCTCGGCCGGATCGGCGACGATCGCCTCGCACGCGGCGGCCACGCCCGGCGAATAGGCGAGTGCCAGATCGCGCTGGTTGGCCAATGGCTTGGTCGCGACGATTGCGAGTTTGCCCGGCGTGGGAAACCGGTGATACTCGAGCGCGCTATCGCGCAACTTGTCGTCGGCCATCGCGCACGCCCGGTTCTGAAAAAAGAGCAATGGTGCGGTCGAGAAGACTCGAACTTCCACGACCTTTCGGCCACCAGCACCTCAAGCTGGCGCGTCTACCGTTCCGCCACGACCGCACATCGCGTAAGTGCTTCGGCAAGGCTTGCCAAGCACGGGGAGGCGGGGATACCAAATCGGGGGGGTATATGCAAGACCCCCTGCCGGGTGCGCAATGACTTGGAAAAACAGCCCCTTGGACGACCTTGCCTGGATCGTCGCGGACGGCCCAACGGGCTATCCCGAAGCGCTCGCCTTCATGGAGGCGCGGGTGGCGCAAATCCATGCCGGGACGGCGCCCGAGACGGTCTGGCTGGTCGAGCATCCCCCGCTCTACACGGCCGGGACTTCGGCCAAGGAAGGCGATCTGGTGGCCCCCGGCCGCTTCCCGGTCTACGAGGCGGGGCGCGGCGGGCAGTACACGTATCACGGGCCGGGCCAGCGCGTGGGCTACGCGATGCTCGACCTCAGGCGCCGCGGCGGCGACGTGCGCGCCTATGTGACGCATCTCGAGGAATGGATCATCCGCACCCTCGCCCGCTTCAACGTGAAGGGCGAACGGCGCGAGGGGCGCATCGGCATCTGGGTCGACCGCGGGCCCGACGGGCGCGGCGGCCGGCGCGAGGACAAGATCGGGGCGCTGGGCGTGCGCGTGCGGCGCGGCGTCACGTTCCACGGCATCTCGCTGAATGTCGACTGCGACCTGTCGCATTTCGCCGGCATCGTGCCGTGCGGAATTTCGGCGCCCAGCTTTGGTGTCACGTCGCTCGCCGATCTCGGCCAGATCGTGTCGATGGCGGAGGTCGACATGGCGCTGGAAGCCGCGTTCCGCGAGACGTTCGGGGACGCTGAGCCGCTTGCGGCCTAGCTGCGCAGCGCCGTCCACAGGAAGTTGGCCCCGCCCGCGATCACGAGCACGTCCATCAGGCCGGTATGGATGCGCATCGGCAGTCGGTCGACGAGCCATCTGGCGACATAGCCGCCCGGCAGCGTGGCGACCCCGACGATGATGCCGACGGCCAGCAGCCGCCCGTCGAGCAGGCCCGTGGCGGCGAAGGTCGCGAGCTTCGAGAAATGCGTCGAGAGCGCCACCGCCGCGATCGTGCCGATCAGGGCGGCCCCCTTCAGCCCCGTCGCCATCAACAGGGCGGACGCGAGGAAGTTGGTGCCGGGTGTCGCCCCCGACAGCAGCCCGAACGCCCCGCCCGCGACGAACGTGCCGGCGGGACCGAGCGCAAGCCTGCGGTGTTCCAGCGCCCGGCGCACCGGCACCGAGGCGATCAGGAAGACGCCCAGGAATAGAGCAAGCTGGCGCGGTTCCAGCACCGTCAGGATCCAGGCACCCGCGAAGGACAGCGGCAGGCCCAGCGCCGACATTCGCCGGATCGCGGGCCAGGACAGTTCGCGCCGGAACGCCCACATGCGGCCGAAATTCGTGAACAGCGTGGCGACCGTCGTTGCCGGCACCACGCCTGCGATTCCGACGACCGGGGCGAGGAACACCGGGATCACCATCCCGACCCCGTAGCCGGCGATGCCGCCCAGCACCGACGCGGCGAACGCGACGATGGCGGCGACGAGCAGGTCGTCGAAGCCGGTCACGCCGCCCCCGTCCAGGCGCGCCACAGGAAGCTTGCCCCGCCGAACAGGACGAGTGCCTCCATCATCGCGGTGTGGAGCGTCATGGAAAACCGCTCCAGCAGCCAGCGGCCCACGAACGCGCCGGGGATCGTGCACGCCCCCATCAATAGGCCGGCGAGCAGCAGTTCGAGATCGAGAGTCGTGCGCGTGCCGAAGACCGCGACCTTGACCAGATTGGTGAACAGCGACACCAGCGCGTCCGTCCCGATCAGCGCTGCCCCTTCCACGCCCGCCGCCATGAACGCGGCGATGAGGATGGCGCCCAGCCCCGTCATGCCGCCGATCAGGATGCCGTAGGTCGCCCCGCCCGCGACGACGCCGCCGTCCGACGCGCGCCAGCCTGCCCTTACCAGTGCCCGGCGCATCGGCACGCTGCCGATGAGGCAGACGCCAAGGACCGCCGCGATCGCCGTCGTCGGCAGCAGCGTGTAGACATAGGCCGACAGCACGCAGCATGGGACGGCGCCGGCAAGGGCAAGCCCTGCCCGTCGCCGGTCGATATCGCGCCAGAACGCGACGACGCGGCTGAAATTCGTGATCGACATCGAGACCGCCATCGTCGGAATCACCCCGGCCACGCCGACGACGGGTGCGACGATGACCGGCAGGATCAGCCCCACGCCGTAGCCCGACACGCCGCCCACGATCGAAGCCGCGAAGGCGGCGAAGCCGACATAGGCGAAGGTCGCGGCGTCGATTTCGGCAAGATGGAAGGCCGCCTGTTCCAACGCGGGTGCGCCTACTCCGTGGTCGGAAGCTGGACGAAGCCGGTCCAGCCTTCGTCGCCGGCAGGCTCGGCCACCAGCGCGTCGACGCGCGCCGTCGGCGGTCCGTTCCGGCAGGCCTCGATCATGTCCTCGACGAGATCCGCAGGACCGGCGAAGCAGGCTTCGACGCTGCCGTCCGTGCGATTGCGCACCCAGCCATGCAGGCCGCGGCTCTGCGCGTTCTCGACCGTCCAGCCGCGGAACCACACGCCTTGCACGCGCCCCGCGACCGAGACGCGCCGTACGATGCGTTCCCCTCCCGTCATGGGAAGAAGTTTAACCCTCGCCGACCCGGGCCGGAAGGGCGACGTGCCGGCCGCCTCAGCCCACCTTGATCGCGGCCAGGAAACTGTCGACGTGCCCGCGCAGCGATTCGGCCTGCGCGGAAAGGCCGAGAGCCGCCTGGAGAACCTGCTCCGACGTCGAGCCGGTCTGTCCGACCGTCGCGGTCACCCTGACGATGGCTCCGCTCACATCGTGCGTACCCTTGGCGGCAAGCTGGATCGACCGCGAGATCTCGGCCGTCGCCGCGCTCTGCTCCTCGATGGCCGCGGCGATTCGGGTCGAGATCTCGCTGATGCGACCGATCGTTCCCCCGATTCCGCCGATCGCCGCGACGACCGTTCCCGTCGTTTCCTGGATCTCGGCGATCTGCGTCGAGATCTCCTCGGTCGCCTTCGCGGTCTGCCCCGCAAGGCTCTTGACCTCGCTCGCCACGACCGCGAAGCCTTTTCCCGCCTCCCCCGCGCGTGCGGCTTCGATCGTCGCGTTGAGTGCCAGAAGATTGGTCTGGCTCGCGATGCTGTTGATGAGGCCGACGACTTCGCCGATCTTCTGCACCGCCGTCGACAGCCGCTGGACGGCCCCCGACGTCTGTTCGGCTTCGACGACCGCCTTGCCGGCGATTTCTGTCGAACTGGAGACCTGCGTCGAGATTTCCCGGACCGAACCGGTCATCTGTTCCGTCGCGGTCGCGACAGTATCGACGTTGGCGCTCGTCTCCCTGGCGGCCACGGCCACGCCCGCGGCATGGTCGTTGGCCTCACGCGCCATCGCGACCATCGATTTGGCCGCGGCGTCCAGCTGGGCCGCCGCCACCGAGACGGATCTGACGGCTTCGGCGGCAATGCCGTCGAACTCGCGCACCAGCCCGTCGCGGGTGTCCGCGCGCTTCTGTCTGGCGGCCAGCGCATCGGACTGCTCTCTCGCCAGCCGTGCGGCTTCGACCAGCCCGCTACGGAACACCTCGACCGATTTCGCCATCGCGCCGATCTCGTCTCGTCGCCCGGCGCCGGGAATTTCGGTGTCGAGCGCACCATCGGCGATCTGGCGCATGGCGCCGGTCATCGCGACGACCGGCCGGGCGAGGCCGGCGATGACCCCCCAGGCGCCCCCGAGCACCAGGAGCAGCACCGCGCCGGTCGCCGCGCACATCGCGGCGACATAGACCGTCTCGTTGCGCGCCGCGAGCGCCTCGGTCGCGGCATTGGCGTCGTTGGCCAGCATGACGATCTGGTCCACGATCTCGCGATGCCGGCGATAGGCATCCGACAGGCCGCGATACGCCTCGCCCGCGGCCGCCTGGTTGCGTGATTCAAGTGCGGGCAGCAGGCGCGATTCGAGAATGCGCCAGAACTCGTCGACGGGCGCATGCGATTCCTCGAACAGCTTGCGGCGGATCTTCGCGTCGAACTCGGCTTCGTTGCGCCAGTATTCGCGGCGCGCATCATATTCGGCGCGCAGTTGCCTGAGCCGGTCGCGGCGCTGGGCCGCACTCGCCGGCTCCTGCAGGGCGAGCGTGGCTTCCAGATAGGCCTCGATGACGTAGGAGGGCGGCGGCAGCACGTCGGCGACGATGTCCTTGCCGAGCACGATCTGCCGGTAGACGGACCCTCCGACCTTCAGTTCGCGCAGCGCCACGACGCCTGTCGCGATGGCGCCGGCCAGCCCCGACACCACGAGGATGGCGACGATCGACGCGACGAAGAAAACGCTTCGGGTACGCAGCATGGCAGTCCCTCCGGAATTGCGATGCGATTTGTCCCATCGCATATCCGAAGAAAAATGCCTGTGGATTGCCACAAATACAACCTACACGTTAATTGTATGCTTCAATCCGCTCCGCAACCGAATGACTGGCAACAATTCATTGTGACTACAATTAGCGCCACGCGGCGGCGTAGGCCATGCGCAGGGAGATGCGGACCGCGCCCGAAGCGCTCTCTTCCAGTTCCGATTCGCCGGGATAGTCGTCGCCCAGATGCGCGACGCGATTGCGCCGTTCGCGCAGCCAGTCGAACTCCGCATCGTCGGCCGCCCCGCGCCGCTGGGCGGCCTCCGACAGCGCGAAGGCCAGCACGACCGTCGCGGCCCAAGCACCCGCGCAGTAGGCGCGCTTCATTTCCTCGAGAGCGGCGATCCACGCGTCGGGCAGCGCGGCCGCCTGCGGCGGGGCGTTCGCCGCATGCGCGCGCTCGAACCACTCCGCGCGGCGTACGGCGGCCGCGTCGGCCATGTTCAGGCGAACTCGACGATCTTCTGGTCGACGGCGAGAGATTCGCCGACAGTCGCATGCAATTTCGAGATCGTGCCGTCGCGCTCGGCGCGCAGCACGTTCTCCATCTTCATCGCCTCGACCGTGCAGAGCTCCTCGCCGGCCTTGACCTCCTGCCCCACGCGCACGGCGACGGCCTTGAGCAGGCCCGGCATCGGCGACAGCAGGAAGCGCGACGTGTCGCCGACGCGGCGCGCCGGCATCAGGCGGTTGAGCTCGGCCACGCGCGGCGACAGCACGATCGCCTCGACGAGGCAGCCGGCATGGAACAGCATGTGGCCCGCCCCGGCGGCCGACAGCTGCACGCAGACCGGCCGACTGTCGGCAAGACACTCGAACAGCACCTGGCCCGGGCGCCACTCGGTCGCGATCTCGGTCGTCTCGCCGCCGGCCTGCACGCGGTAGACGCCGCCCGCGAAGGCGACCGTCACCGGCTGCTCGTCGCCCGCGAGCCGTACGACATAGGCGTCCTCGATATGCGCCTCGTGGCCAGGAAGCTGGCCGGAGATGCCGATCTCGCGCTCGCGCTGGCGGCGATGCATCGTCGCGGCGACGGCGACCAGCAGCGTGCGCGTCGGCGCGTCGGGCGTGCGGCCCACGAACCCGCCCTTGAATTCTTCCGCGATGAAGCCGGTCGTCAGCTTGCCCGCCTGGAAGCGCTTGTGATGCATGATCGCGGCGAGGAACGAGATGTTGTGGTTCACCCCGCGCACGACATAGGCGTCGAGGGCCGCCGCCATGCGCTCGGTCGCGATCGCGCGCGTCTTGCCGTGGGCGACGAGCTTGGCGATCATCGGGTCGTAATACATCGAGATTTCCGAGCCCTCATAGACGCCGGTATCCACACGGATGCCCGCGCGCCCTTCCGGCGTCGAAACGCGCGTCAGCCGGCCGATCGACGGCATGAAGTTGCGCAGCGGGTCCTCGGCATAGAGCCGCGCCTCGATCGCCCAGCCGTCGATCTTCACGTCCTTCTGTGCCAGCGGCAGCTTCTCGCCCGCCGCCACGCGGATCATCATCTCGACGAGGTCGAGACCGGTGATCGCCTCGGTCACCGGGTGCTCGACCTGCAGGCGCGTGTTCATCTCGAGGAAATAGAACTTCTTGTTCTTGTCGACGATGAACTCGACCGTGCCGGCCGAGCTGTAGTCGACCGCCTTGGCGAGTGCGACGGCCTGCGCCCCCATCGCCGCGCGCGTCTTGAGGTCGAGAAACGGCGACGGCGCCTCCTCGATGACCTTCTGGTGGCGGCGCTGGATCGAGCATTCGCGCTCGTTGAGGTGGATGACGTTGCCGTGCGTGTCGCCGATCACCTGGATCTCGATATGGTGCGGCTCCTCGACGAACTTCTCGGCGAAGACGCGATCGTCGCCGAACGAGCTCTTCGCCTCGTTCGTGGCCGAGCGGAACCCCTCGCGCGCCTCGGCATCGTTCCACGCGATGCGCATGCCCTTGCCGCCGCCGCCGGCCGAGGCCTTGATCATCACCGGATAGCCGATCTTGCGCGAGACGGCGACGCACTCCTCGGCGTCCTTGATGGGCTTGAGATAGCCCGGCACGGTCGACACGCCCGCCTTCTGGGCGAGGATTTTCGATTCGATCTTGTCGCCCATCGCGGCGACCGCCTTCATCGACGGGCCGATGAACACGATGCCGGCCTTGGCGAGGGCGGCGGCGAAGGCCGCGTTCTCGGAGAGAAACCCGTAGCCCGGATGCACGGCCTGCGCGCCCGTCGCCTTGCAGGCGGCGAGGATAGCATCGATCTTGAGATAGCTTTCGGCCGTGGGGGCCGGGCCGATGCGCACCGCCTCGTCCGCCTCGCGCACGTGGAGCGCTTCGGCGTCGGCATCCGAATGGACGGCCACCGTCTTGATGCCGAGGCGCCTGGCCGTGCGGATCACGCGGCACGCGATCTCGCCGCGGTTGGCGATCAGGATCTTGTCGAACAGCTTGCCCGGCACCGGCTTGGCTTTCTTCGCGGCCATCTTCGTCACTTCCTCGATCCGATAATTTCGCGCGACCAGGCCCAGTGTGCGGCCAGCGGCAGCGACCAGATCGTCGCCAGCCACATCCACCACGGATAGGCGGGGTTCGTCAGCACATTGGCCGCGATCGCCACCATCAGCACCGCGACGAAGACCATCGCGTGCAGGCGGAACCGGCGGAGCTTGTCGGCGCGCGGGTCGCTCACAGCGGGATGTTCCCGTGCTTCTTCCAGGGGTTTTCGAGCTTCTTGGTGCGCAGCATCGCGAGCGCGCGCGCCAGCCGCGGGCGCGTCGCCGCCGGGCTGATCACGTCGTCGAGGAAGCCGCGCGAGGCGGCGACGAACGGATTGGCGAAGCGCCGGCGGTATTCCTCGGTGCGCGCCTCGATCTTGCCGGCATCGCCCATGTCGGCGCGGAAGATGATCTCGACCGCCCCCTTCGGGCCCATCACGGCGATCTCGGCCGACGGCCAGGCATAGTTGAGGTCGCCGCGCAGATGCTTGGACGCCATGACGTCGTAGGCACCGCCATAGGCCTTGCGCGTGATCAGCGTCACCTTCGGCACCGTCGCCTCGGCATAGGCGTAGAGCAGCTTCGCCCCGTGCTTGATGATGCCGCCATATTCCTGCGACGTGCCCGGCATGAAGCCGGGGACGTCGACCAGCGTGACGATCGGGATGCCGAAGCAGTCGCAGAAGCGCACGAAGCGCGCGGCCTTGGTCGAGGCGGCGATGTCGAGGCAGCCGGCCAGCACCATCGGCTGGTTCGCGACGAAGCCGACGGTGGAGCCCTCGATGCGCCCGAAGCCGACGAGGATGTTCTTGGCGTAGTCCGGCTGCACCTCGAAGAAGTCGGCGTCGTCGACGATCTTGAGGATCGCCTCCTTCATGTCGTAGGGCTTGTTCGGGTTCGCCGGGATCAGCGTGTCGAGCGAGGGCTCCAGCCGCTCGGGGCTGTCCTTGGTCGGGCGCAGCGGAACGCCCGCCTTGTTGTTCTCGGGCAGGTAATCGAAGAAACGGCGCGTCTGCAGCAGCGCCTCGACGTCGTTGTCGAAGGCGAGATCGGCCACACCCGATTTCTGCGTGTGGGTCGCCGCCCCGCCCAGATCCTCGGCGGTGACGATCTCGTGCGTGACGGTCTTCACGACATCGGGTCCCGTCACGAACATGTAGGCGCTGTCCTTCACCATGAAGATGAAGTCGGTCATCGCCGGCGAATAGACCGCCCCGCCCGCACACGGCCCCATGATGACGGAGATCTGCGGGATGACGCCCGAGGCCAGCACGTTGCGCTGGAAGACCTCCGCGTAGCCCGCAAGGCTCGCGACACCTTCCTGGATGCGCGCCCCGCCGGAATCGTTGAGGCCGATGACGGGTGCGCCCACCTTCATCGCCTGGTCCATGATCTTGCAGATCTTCTCGGCGTGCGCCTCGGACAGCGAGCCGCCGAACACCGTGAAGTCCTGCGAATAGACGAAGACGAGCCGGCCGTTGATCGTGCCCCAGCCGGTGACCACGCCGTCGCCGGAGACTTTCTGCTCGCCCATGCCGAACTCGACCGAGCGGTGCTCGACGAACATGTCCCACTCTTCGAACGAGCCTTCGTCGAGCAGCACGTCGAGACGTTCGCGGGCGGTGAGCTTGCCCTTGGCGTGCTGCGCCTCGACACGGCGTACCCCGCCGCCGGCCCGCGCACCCGCGCGGCGGGCTTCGAGTTCCTTCAGGATTTCCTGCATCGTCCCCGCCTCGTTCGCGCGTTCCGTCGCGTCAGTCACAGACGCATAACAAAGCCGTCACCCCAGCGCCAGTCTGAAAAACCTTTGCGTATCAGCAAGATCGCGGCGCATCGCCGCGTGCTTCGCGATCAGGACCGGATCGTCGCCCCAGCGCCCGATCTGGTAGAGCGTATCGAGTTCCGCCGCCTCGAACGCGCCACCGGCGTCGATCCGGCCGTCCGCGAGCGCCAGTGCGATCGCCAGCGACCCGGTCGTCGCGACGACGATGCCGAGACCGGCAAGCTTCAGGTCGTCGAAGCCGGCCAGCGCCCGGCGCAAAGCGGCGAGGCTGGCGGCCGGCTGTTCGGGCGGTTGCAGCGAGGTGTGCGTTTCGAGCCGCGCGTCGTAGCTCAACGCCAGCCAGTCGAGCAGCGGCTGCCAGATTGCGGCCTGCCGGGCGACGAGATCGCGCGGCTGGTCGCTGCGATAGCAGAGCAGGTCGGTCTCGGCATGGGCGAGCATCTCGTCGATCACGCCATCGCGCTTGGCCGGGATCCGGTCGAGGGCCGTGCCCACGATGCGCGTCAGCGGGACCTTGTCGAAATCGATCCGGACCGCCTTGCCGCGCGGCAGCACGCCCGTCCATTCGGCGGCGAGCGCTTCGGCGAAAGCGCGGTGCGGCGTGCGGATGGCGGCACCGGCCGGGCTCTTCAGCGGCTTGCCGTCGAGTGCGAGCGAAAAGCCGCCGTCGGCCTCCGCGACGACCGCCGGCTCGGCGAATACGACGGCCTTCTTCGTGTCACTCAACGGCCGAAGAGTCCGCGAATGCCACCCGGCGAAGCGGGTGCTGGTGCGGGAGCCGGCGCAGGGGTCGGCGCCGTGCGGTTCTGCTGGGCGGGTGCGGCCGCAGGTGCAGGCCGGCCCGTGGCGGCCGCAAGTGCCTGCGCGCAGGCGTCGGTCGCCGCCGCGGGGCGCTGCTGCTGTTGCTGCTGGCCGCCGCCGAACAGGCCCGTGATCGCCCCTGCCCCGCCCTGTGCCAGGCCCGTGACGGTCCCGAGCGTGCCCTGTGCGAGCGCTTGCGCCGTGCCGGCCGCATCGGGCGTGTAGCTGGGCTTGGCGAGCGTGCCGCCGATATTCAACGCGACCGGTCCGGCCACCTGGTTGAGTGCCAGCTGCTCCGTCGCGAGATTGATCGTGCCGGTCGTGCGCGCCGACATGACGCCCGTGTCGATCAGGCCCGCCTTGTAGACGCCGATCCCGTTCTGGAAATCGATCTTGTGGATGGCGCAGCGCACCGACGTGCCGATCGTCACGCGCGCCAGCGGCGGGAAGACCGAGCCGAGCCACTCGCCGATCACCTTCGTCGCCGCCTGGCCGAGCTCGCCCGGGCCCATGTTGAGATAGACGTCGCCGGCGAGCGAGGCCGCGAGCTGGCGGGCCGTGTCGCCCTGCCCGCGCAGATTCACGTCCAGCGTGGTGGCGCCGCCCTTGAACCAGTCGTTGAGCTTGCGTTCGGTCAGCACGCGGCCGACATCGAGCTGGCGCATCTCGATCTTGTGCGTGAAGTTCTTCTGCGCGGCGTTCGCGGTCGCGTCCACCGCGAAGCGCCCGCCGTCGACCTCGAAGGTCAGCGGACGCAGCGTCAGCACACCGTTCGCCACGACAAGCTGGAGATTGAGGTTTTTCAGCGTGGCGCCATCCGCGATGATGGACCCGGCCGCGTATTTGAGATCGGCGTTCGCCGCATTGAGCAGGTCGAACGGGACCTTCTCGTTCGGGATCACGCGGCCATCCGCCGGCGCCGCGGCACCGCCCGAGGCCGGGCGCGCGGGTGCCGCCGCCGGCTGTGCGGGTTTCGCCGGGAACAGCTTGACGAGATCGACGGTCTGCGAACGCAGGTTCGCCTGGACCGACGGCTTGGCGCCGGGCGGAACGGCGATCGTCGCCTCGCCCGTCAGGTCGACGGCGTTCGACGGACCGACCTTCAGGTTCAGGCCGGCGATCTGGTAGCGCGCGGCCGCGACGTCGCTGACCTGGAGCTGCAGGTCGAGCGGGCCGGTGACCGGCGGATCCATCTTCGCCGCGCGGAACGGGGCGGCCAGATCCTGCGACGTCGCCTTGAGCGCGAGCTTCATGCCGCGCTGCTGGACGGGGTCCTGGAACGAGCCCGTCACCTCGAGACGGATCGTGTCCGCCTTGCCGAAATCGATCTTGATGTCGGGCAGCGTCGGGCGACCCGAGGGGCCGCTGTCCGCCGCCTTGACCGACAGCTTCAGCGGCCCGAGGGCCGGGATTTCCTGCTTGGCGAGGGCGGCGAGCTTCTGCACTTCGGGCACGTCGGCCGTCAGGTCGATGCTGTAGCCCTTGCCCTGCGCAGGCGCCACGATGCCGCCGGCGACGCGCGCGGAGAGCGCGTTGTCGCCCAGCGTGAGCGTCACATCGACGGGCCATGGCGAACCGCTGGTGCGCATCAGGCGCTCGACCGAGCCGACCTGGCCCTTGAGCGCGAATTTGAGCTCGCCCGAAAGCTCCGGCACGTTGGCCGAGCCGGCAATGTCGAGACGCAGCGGCGAGGACGCGGAATCCGCGTTGAGCAGCACGCGCTCGAGCTTCACTTCCTTGATCTCGCGCGTGGCGCCGTCGCGGAAGGCGAAGCGCGCGTTGCGCAGCTCGACCTCGCGCACGACCGGCAGCGGCGCGTCACTGCCCGCAGCCTGCTGTTGCGGTGCGGGCTGGCCCTGCTGCGGGCGCGCGGGCGCGGCCGTCTCGAATTCCCAGTTACCCTTGCCGGCGCGGTCGGTCTCCAGAAGGATGTCGGTGTCGAGCAGCACGAGGCGCTTCACCTCGACCTGCTTGGACAGCAACGGCAGCAGCGCCACCTGCACCTCGAAGCGGCCGACCTTGACCATCTCGGGCCGCGAGCCCCACGGCGCATTGCCGAACGTGACCTCGGAAATGCCGAAGCTCGGCGACAGGCCGAGCGACAGCTTAATGTCGCCCTTGAGGACGAGATCGCGCCCCGTCGCCGACTTGGCGGCCTCGACGATCTGCGGCTTGTACTGGTTGGGATCGATCGACGACGCGATGACGAACACGGCGCCGACCGCGACGACGATCAGGCCGACCAGTCCGATGGCGAGCCATTTCACGATGCGCATGTCTGCTTCTCCCAGAGTTCCCGGACCAGGCCGGGCAGTTCCGCATATCCCTCCGCCAGCCGGTCCGCCCCGGCCGCGCGCAGGTCGTCGGGCGAATGATAGCCCCAAACGACGCCCAGCGCGCCAACCTTGGCGGCCTTGGCCATCGCCATGTCGAAGCTCGTGTCGCCGATCATGACGGTATCCACGGGCCGCACGCCGACTTCGTCCATCGCCCAGTGCAGCATCGTCGGATCGGGCTTGCCCGGTGCGCGATCGGCCGTCTGCAGCGTGACGAAACGGTGATGGAGATTGTGGCTGGCGAGAACGGCGTCAAGCCCCCGCCGCGCCTTGCCCGTGGCAATGCCGAGCTGCCAGCCCGCCGCCTGAAGTACGTCGAGCGCTTCGAGGGCACCCGGGAACATCGGTTCGACCATGCCCCCGTCGGTGCGCAGTTCGAAGAAAGCGCGCTTGTACCCTTCGACCAGTCGCGAATGGACATCCGCGTCCTGGTCGGGTGCGAGCAGCATCATGCATTTTTCCAGCGGCAGCCCGATGACCCGATGGGTCTGGCCGAGTGCGGGTGCCGGCAGCTTCAACGCGCCGAACGCGCTTTCCATGCAGGTCTGGATCGCGTGCTGGCTGTCGACCAGCGTGCCGTCGAAATCGAAGATCGCCAGACGCGGCGCGGTACCGTTCGTCATATTGTGCCCGTCAGTCGCGCGGGAAAGGATCGACGCGCGCGTCGGGATCGAAGCCGAAGAAATCCCACGTCTTGCGCATGTGGAAGGGCAGCGGAGCACGGACCTTCAGCATGCCGTCGCCCGACGGGTGCGGCAGCTCGATCGAGCGGGCGTGCAGGTGCAGCTTGGCCGACAGCCCGTCGCCGACGAGGCGCGCCTTGGCCGCGCCGTACTTGCCGTCGCCGACGATCGGCGTGTCGAGCGCATCGGCGCAGTGGACGCGCAGCTGGTGCGTGCGTCCCGTGCGCGGCCACATCACGAGCCATGCCGCCCGGTCGCCGGCAATGTCGACGGTCGAATAGAGCGTGAGGGCGCGCTTGCCGTCCTCCTCGTTGGCCGCCATGTGCTCGTGGCCCGAGGCACCGGCTTCCTTGGCGAGCGCCATGTCGATCTTGCCCTGTGCGGGCTTGGGAACGCCGGCGACCAGCGCCCAGTAGATCTTCCGCGCGTTGCGGTGGCGGAAGGAATCGCCCAGGCGCTGCGCGTTCTTCGCCCCGCGCGCCAGCACGAGCACGCCCGAGGTGTCGCGGTCGAGCCGGTGGACGAGTTTCGGGCGGCCCTCGACGTCGAACTGGAGCGCGTCGAGCATGCCGTCGATATGCCGCTCGGTCCCCGTCCCGCCTTGCACGGCGATGCCGGGCGGCTTGTTCAGCACGATGACGTCGTCGTCCTTGTAGATGACGCAGCCCTGGATCATCTCGGCGTCGGCCTTCGAGACCTTCGGTCGCTCGCGCGCCACGCCCGGTGCGGCCAGCTCGTCGGGCGGCGGCATCTCGATGTTCGGCGGCAGGCGGATCGCTTGCTCCGGCTCCAGGCGCTGGCTGGATTTGGCGCGCTTGCCGTCGACCCGGATCTGGCCGGTGCGCAGCAGCTTCTCGATCCGCCCCTGCCCGAGGGCCGGGTACTTGCGCTTCAGCCAGCGGTCGAGCCGCTGGTCGGCATCGTCGATCTTGACGAGGATGGTCACGACGCCGGTCATTCTTCCCTCATCCGCCGCTCGCGCAGCTTGGCCCAGTAATCGAGACGCTTGCGGATCTCGCGTTCGAACCCGCGCTCGGCGGGATCGTAGAAGGTTTCGCGACGCAAGCCGTCGGGAAAATAGTTCTGGCCGGAAAATCCGTCCGGCGCGTCGTGGTCGTAGGCGTAGCCCTTGCCGTAGCCCAGATCCTTCATCAGCTGCGTGGGCGCGTTGAGGATATGGGCCGGCGGCATCAGCGAGCCGGTCGACTTGGCCGCCCGCTGCGACTTCCCGAAGGCGATATAGGCCGCGTTCGACTTGGGTGCCGTCGCCAGATAGACGACCGCCTGGGCGATGGCAAGCTCGCCTTCCGGCGAACCGAGGAAGTCGTAGGTGTCCTTCGCGGCAAGCGCCTGATGGATCGCCTCGGGATCGGCAAGACCGATATCCTCGACCGCGAAGCGCACGATCCGGCGCACGATGTAGAGCGGCTCCTCCCCGCCCGCCAGCATGCGCGCGAGCCAGTAGAGGGCCGCGTCCACGTCCGAGCCGCGCATCGATTTGTGCAGCGCCGAGATGAGGTTGTAATGCCCCTCCTGCGCCTTGTCGTAGAGCGGGGCGCGGCGCTGCACGGCGTGTGCGAGCCCTTCGGTGTCGAGCGGGGCGCCGCGATGCTGGAAGACCTGTTCGGCGAGGTTGTAGAGATAGCGCCCGTCGCCGTCCGCCATCGCGATCAGCGCACCCCGCGCGTCGGCGGTCAGCGGCAGTTCGCGCCCCTCCGCCGCTTCGGCCTTCGCCAGCAGGGAGAGCAGCGTGGGCTCGTCCAGACGCTTCAGCACCAGCACCTGGCTGCGCGACAGCAGCGCGGCGTTGATCTCGAAGGACGGGTTCTCGGTCGTCGCGCCGACAAGCGTCACCGTGCCGTCCTCGACGAAGGGCAGGAACCCGTCCTGCTGGCCGCGGTTGAAGCGGTGGATCTCGTCGACGAACAGCAGCGTGCCCTTGCCCATCGCACGCCGGTCGGCGGCTTCGGTAAAGGCCTTGCGCAGATCGGCCACGCCCGAGAACACGGCCGACAACGGCACGAATTCGAGCCCGACCGCGTCGGCCAGCAGGCGCGCGATCGTCGTCTTGCCGCAGCCCGGCGGGCCCCACAGGACGATCGAGGCGAGCTTGCGGTTGGCGAGCATGCGCGCGAGCGGCCCGTCGCCCTTTAGCAGATGGTCCTGGCCCGCGACCTCGTCCAGCGTGGCCGGGCGCAGCCGCTCGGCCAGCGGGCGTGCCGCGGCCGGGGCCGCGAACAGGCCGGGTGCCGCACCGGTGCGGGGGCCCTTCATCCGCCCACCGTGGTCGTCAGCGTGCGCTCGCCGCGCCGGATCTGCAGGCGCCAGGGCAGCGGCGTCTGGACGATCCTGCGTGCGTCCTCGACCGTCGCGATCGGCCGGTCGTTGACGCGCAGCATCAGATCGCCCGGCTGCAGGCGCAGCTGGGCGGCCGGGCTGCCGCGACGGATTTCCGTGACGATGACGCCGCGCGGCGGCAAGTCGAGGCCGAGCTCCTCGACGAAGGCCGGCGACAGGTTGGCAAGCGTGGCGCCCGACAGCGGATGCTGGCCGCGCATCGGTGTGACGTCACGCGGCGGATTCTCGATCGGGCCGGTCAGCGAAACAGCGACCGGAACCTCGCGCCCGCCGCGCCACACGGTCAGCCGCACGGTCTGGCCGACGGGCTGCGTGGCGATGCGGAAGCGCAGCGCCTCGTTGTCGGTGACCTCGCGCCCCTCGACCTGCAGCACGACGTCGCCACGCTTGAGGCCGGCCTTGTCGGCGGGACCGCCGGGGAACACGTCGGTCAGCGCCACGCCGACGGGCCGCGCGAGGCCAAGGGTCGGCGCAAGCTCGTTCGTCACGGTCTGGCCCGAAGCGCCCATCCAGGCGCGCACGAGCCGGCCGCCGGAACCCACGCCGGCGACGACCGTCTGCACCATGTTGGCAGGAACCGCGAAGCCGATGCCGTTCGATCCGCCGTCGCGCGAGAAGATCGCCGTGTTGATGCCGACAAGCCTGCCGTCGAGCGTGACGAGGGCGCCGCCCGAGTTGCCGGGATTGATCGCGGCGTCCGTCTGGATGAAGAAGCGGAAATCGGAGATGCCGACCATCGTGCGCGCGACCGCCGACACGATGCCCTGCGTCACCGTCTGGCCAACGCCGAACGGATTGCCGATGGCGAGCACGATGTCGCCGACCTCGACATCGTCGGAATCCTTCATGTCGAGGAACGGCAGACGCTCGCTGCCGGCGTCGATGCGCAGCACGGCCAGATCCGTGCGCTCGTCGGCGCGCAGCACGCTCGCCTCGAACTCGCGCCGGTCGGCGAGCGAGACGACGATCTCCTCCGCGCCACGGATGACGTGGAAGTTCGTCACGATCAGCCCGCTTGCGTCGACGATGACGCCGGAGCCCAGCGAGTTCTGCACCTTCTCGCCCATGCCGGGGAACTGGTCGCCGAAGAAGCGGCGGAACACCGGATCGTTGGCGAAGGGCGAAGCGACCGCGCGCTGGACGCGCCGGGTCGTGACGTTGACGACCGCCGGGGCCGCGCGCTTGACCACGGGTGCGAAGGACAGCAGCACCTGCTCGCGGCTCTCCGGCACGGCGCGCGGCTGTGCGGCGGCCGGCAGGATGGCGGCGAGAATCAGGAGGGTCGCGACGGCGAGGCGCATGGCCGGATTTTAGCCTCCGTGCCCCGGAATCAGAAGCGGCGCCGGATGGACCGGCGCCGCTCTGGCAGTTCTGAGGGTGATGCGGGGCCGGATCAGGCCGCCGCACCTTCCTTTTCGGTCTTCTCGGCCGCTTCGCGCTCGGCCGCGACGCGCGCCTTGTCGGCCTTGCCCTTGGCGGCCGGATCGCGGTCGACGAGTTCGATCACCGCGAGCGACGCGGCATCGCCGTGGCGCATGCCGGCGCGCAGCACGCGCGTGTAGCCGCCGTTGCGCGCCTTGTAGCGCTCGGCGATCGGACCGAACAGCTTCTGGGCGACGGTCGTGTCCTGCAGCATCGACAGCGCGCGGCGGCGATTGGCGAGGCCACCCTTCTTGCCGAGCGTGATCAGCTGCTCGACATAGGGGCGCAGTTCCTTCGCCTTCGACACCGTCGTCTTGATCTGCTCGTGCACGATCAGCGACACCGCCATGTTGGCGAGGGTCGCCTGGCGGTGGGGAGACGTGCGGCCCATCTTTCGGCCGGCCATTCCGTGACGCATGACTTCTACTCCTTAAGCGAGGAAACCGTTCAGTACGGTTCCTCGAGTTTCTTCGCCAGCTCCTCGATGTTCTCGGGCGGCCAGCCGGGGATCTGCATGCCGAGATGGAGACCCATCTGCGACAGGACTTCCTTGATCTCGTTGAGCGACTTGCGGCCGAAGTTCGGGGTGCGGAGCATCTCCGCCTCCGTCTTCTGCACGAGGTCGCCGATGTAGATGATGTTGTCGTTCTTGAGGCAGTTGGCCGAACGGACCGACAGCTCGAGCTCGTCGACCTTCAGCAGCAGGTTCTTGTTGAAGGGCAAGTCGCCGACCTTCTCCTCGACCCGCTCGATGCTGGGCTCTTCGAAGTTGATGAAGAGCTGGAGCTGGTCCTGCAGGATGCGCGCGGCGAGCGCCACGGCGTCTTCCGGCGTGACCGCGCCGTTCGTCTCGATCTTCATCGAGAGCTTGTCGTAGTCCGTGACCTGACCGACGCGGGTGTTCTCGATCTTGTACGAGACCTTGCGCACCGGGCTGAACAGGGCGTCGACCGGGATGATGCCGATGGGGGCATCGGCCGGACGCGACGTCGCACCCGGGACGTAGCCCTTGCCGGTCTCGACCGTCATTTCCATGACGAGCTTGGCGCCGTCGTCGAGCGTGCAGATCACGTGGTCGGGGTTCATCACCTCGATGTCGTGGCCGGCCTCGATCTGGCCCGCGCGCACTTCGCCGGGGCCGTTGGCCTTCAGCATGATGCGCTTCGGGCCGTCGCCGTGCATGCGCAGGCCGATCGCCTTGACGTTGAGGACGACGTCGGTGACGTCTTCGCGCACGCCCGGGATCGACGAGAACTCGTGCAGCACGCCCTCGATCTTGATCGAGGTGATGGCGGCACCCTGCAGCGACGACAGCAGCACGCGGCGCAGCGCGTTGCCCAGCGTCAGGCCGAAGCCGCGCTCCAGCGGCTCGGCGACTACGGTCGCCTCGCGCTTGGCGTCGTCGCCGGGCTCGACATCGAGCTTCTGGGGCTTGATCAGTTCTTTCCAGTTCTTCTGCAGCACGGGTTCACCTTTCGAGGTGGGCGGCGGCGGATGGCCCTGGCGTAGGGCCGGTCACGCGCCGCAACGGATGTCGCGAAGGGCGGCGCGGGTCGCGTCGTAAGACGCGTCGCGCCGGATCGGGCGGTTTCGCGTCAGACGCGCCGGCGCTTGGGCGGGCGGCAGCCGTTGTGCGGGATCGGCGTCACGTCGCGGATCGACGTGATCTGGAAGCCGACCGCCTGAAGTGCACGAAGCGCCGACTCGCGGCCCGCACCGGGTCCCTTGACCTCGACCTCGAGCGTGCGCATGCCGTGTTCCATCGCCTTCTTGCCGGCGTCTTCGGCGGCCATCTGCGCCGCGTACGGCGTCGACTTGCGGCTGCCCTTGAAGCCCTGCGTGCCGGACGACGACCACGAGATCGTGTTGCCCTGCGCGTCGGTGATGGTGATCATGGTGTTGTTGAACGACGCATTCACATGCGCCACACCGGACGTGATGTTCTTGCGTTCGCGGCGGCGGGGACGTCCCGCGCCAGCGGCAGCTGCTTTCTTCTCGGCCATCGGTCGATCCTCGGCTTTCCGGAGATTACTTGCGCGTGGCGATCTTCTTGCCAGCGATCGGACGCGCCTTGCCCTTGCGGGTACGCGCGTTCGTGTGTGTGCGCTGGCCGCGCACCGGCAGGCCCTTGCGATGGCGCAGGCCGCGATACGCACCCATGTCCATCAGGCGCTTGATGTTCATCGCGATCTCGCGACGCAGGTCGCCCTCGACGCGGAATTCGCGATCGATGCATTCGCGGATCTTCAGCACTTCCTCGTCGGAAAGCTGATTCACGCGCTTGGATTCGGGGATTCCCACCTTCTTGCAGATATCGACGGCAAGCGCCGGACCGATACCGTAAATATAGCGAAGCGCAATAACGACACGCTTGGCAGTGGGAATGTTGACGCCAGCAATACGCGCCACGTCGTCTCTCCTTCGTCTGTCGTATGGGCGACGAGTCGCCCTGTTTCCACGGTTCCGTTCGAGGCCGCCTTGACCCCCACCCTTTGGGGTTCGGGGCGTGCGGCCCGAATGCCTAAAATCCTTTTCCCAACCCAGTTTCCCGTACCCATGCGGGCGCGGCGCATGGGCAATACCCGTGCGCCTCGCCATGGCCACCCGGCCACCGAGAGGCGCGCATTATAGGGTCCGCCCCCCTCGAGTCAACCGGCGTATGCAACATTCCAGCCCCTCAGATCGCCGCGATCGGCTTGCCGAGAACCTTGGCGATCAGACCCGTCACGACATCCATTTCCGCCATCCCGTCGAGCGCCTTCAGGGTCCCCTTGGTGCGGTAATAGGGGATGATCGGCGCTGTCTGCTCGTGATAGGCCTTCAGGCGGGCCGCAACGGTCTCGGCCTTGTCGTCCGGACGGCGGACGAGGTTCGCCGATCCGCACGAATCGCACTTGCCCGACGCCTTCGTCGGCCTGGTCTTGTCGTGATAGACGGCACCGCAGTCCTTGCAGCTGAACCGGCCGGAGATGCGCTCGACCAGGGCCGCGTCGTCGACCTGCATCTCGATCACATGGTCGAGCTTGAGGCCGCGCTGGGCCAGCATCTTGTCGAGCGCTTCGGCCTGCGCGACCGTGCGCGGGAAACCGTCGAGGATGAAGCCGTTCTTGCAGTCCGGCTCGCCGATGCGCTCCGAGATCATCGCGATCAGGATGTCGTCGGAGACGAGCTTGCCCGCTTCCATCACGGCCTTCGCCTGCTTGCCGACATCGGTGCCGGCGGCGACGGCCGCGCGCAGCATGTCGCCGGTCGAGAGCTGCACCAGTCCCAGGGCCTTCTCGATCCGCTTGGCCTGCGTGCCCTTGCCGGCACCCGGCGGCCCCAAAAGAACGATGTTCATGGCTCCGGCTCCCTCGTTTCGTCTTCTAGCGCCGCGCGCCGCGCAGCTTGGACTTCTTGATGAGGCCTTCGTACTGGTGGGCGAGCAGGTGCGAGTGGACCTGCGCCACGGTATCCATCGTCACCGACACGACGATCAGCAGCGACGTGCCGCCGAAATAGAACGGCACGGAATACTGGCTGATCAGGATCTCGGGAAGCACGCAGATCGCCGCGAGGTAGCTGGCGCCGAGCACCGTCAGGCGCGTCAGCACGTAATCGAGATAGTCGGCCGTGTTCTTGCCCGGACGGATGCCCGGTACGAATCCGCCGTACTTCTTCAGATTGTCGGCCGTCTCAGCCGGGTTGAAGACGACGGCGGTGTAGAAGAACGCGAAGAACACGATCAGCGCGACGTAGAGCAGGATGTAGAGCGGCTGGCCATGCGCCAGATACGTCGTCAGCCAGGTCAGCGCCGGGATTTCGTTGTTCTGGTTGAAGTTCGCGAAGGTCAGCGGCAGCAGCAACAGCGACGAGGCGAAGATCGGCGGGATGACGCCCGACGTGTTGAGCTTGAGCGGCAAGTGCGAGGACTCGCCGCCGAACATCTTGTTGCCGACCTGGCGCTTAGGATACTGGACGATGATGCGGCGCTGGGCGC
This sequence comes from Tagaea sp., assembly GCA_965279565.1. Taxonomy (GTDB): domain Bacteria; phylum Pseudomonadota; class Alphaproteobacteria; order CACIAM-22H2; family CACIAM-22H2; genus Tagaea. The sequence continues at coordinate 3,952,660 of OZ257249.1, forward strand.
GTTCGATGAACACGATCGCCATGACGACCAGCACCGACATGACCATCAGCACGAGGATGACGAAAGTCGAGAGCGCGCCGGTGCGGCCCATTTCGAGCGTGCTGCCGAGTGCCTGCGGCAGGTTCGCGATGATGCCCGCGAAGATGATCAGCGAGATGCCGTTGCCCACGCCGCGCTGCGTGATCTGCTCGCCGAGCCACATCAGGAACATCGTGCCGCCCGTCAGCGTGACGACGCAGGTGAAGCGGAACGCGAGGCCCGGATCGATGACCGCCGCCCCGACCGACCCGCGCATCCCCTCGAGTCCCACGGCGATGCCGAAGGACTGGAAGACGGCGAGCAGCAGCGTCAGGTAGCGCGTGTACTGGTTGAGCGTCTTGCGCCCGGCCTCGCCCTCTTTCTTGAGGGCTTCGAGCGTGGGCGACACGGCCGACATCAGCTGGATGATGATCGACGCCGTGATGTACGGCATGATGTTGAGCGCGAACAGCGTCATGCGCCCGAGCGCACCGCCCGAGAACATGTCGAACATGCCCAGGATGCCGCCGCGCTGGGACTCGAAGATCTCGCGCAGGATGCCCGGATCGATTCCGGGAATCGGGATGTACGTCCCGATCCGATACACGATGAGCGCGCCCAGCGTGAACCAGAGCCGCTTCTTGAGCTCCGTCGCCTTCGAAAACGCGCCCCAGTTCAGGGACTGCGCGAGCTGTTCTGCCGCCGATGCCATCCGCTTCCCGTCTCCCCGATCCGTTCCCGACTGTTAGGTGGGTCGATCCAGACGGGGGATCAAGCGGCCGGCTTCGCGGCGCCGCCCTTCTTGGCGTCCTTCGCCTTGCGCTTGGCCTGGCGGTCGCGCTTCTTCTGCGCGTCGGCCTCGACCTTCTCGCGGGCGGTCACGACGATCTCGATCTTGCCGCCGGCCTTCTCGACCGCGGCGATCGCGCTCTTCGTCGCACCGTGCGCGACGATCGTGACCTTCGCCTTGAAATCGTCGCCGCCGTCGCCGAGCACGCGCAGGCCGTCGAAGGCGCGGCGCAGGATGCCCGCTTTGACCAGCGTCGCGACGTCGATCGTCTTGGAAGCGTCGATGCGCTTCTCGTCGATCGCCCACTGCAGCTTGCCCAGGTTGATCTCCTGGTACTCGATGCGGAAGATGTTGTTGAAGCCGCGCTTGGGCATGCGGCGGTAGATCGGGGTCTGGCCGCCCTCGAAGCCGTTGAGCGCCACGCCCGAACGCGCGGTCTGGCCCTTGCCGCCGCGGCCCGACGTCTTGCCGAGGCCCGAGCCGATGCCGCGCCCGAGGAGCTTGCGGGTCTTGCGTGCGCCTGCGTTGTCGCGAATCTGATTGAGCTTCATGTGACGTTCCGTTCGAATCTGGGTGTGCGGGATGGCCGGCGCGGGGATTCGCGTCAGGCTTCCACGCGCACCAGGTGCTGGACTTTGCGGATCATGCCGCGGACCGAGGGCGTGTCCTCGAGGACGCGCACGTTGCCCACGCGCCTCAGGCCGAGACCGACGAGGGTCTCCTTCTGGCCCGGGGCGCGGCCGGCGACGCTGGCGATCTGCTTGACCGTGACTGTCTTCTTGGCGGGCATCGTCTTCTCCGGGATCAGGCGGCGGCCGGCGCGCCGTCCGTCTCGCGACGGCCGACGATATCGCCGATCTTCTTGCCGCGCTTGGCGGCGACGTTGCGCGGGCTCGACATGCGGGTGAACGCGTCGAACGTCGCCTTGATCATGTTGTGCGGGTTGGACGTGCCCGTCGACTTGGCGACGATGTCCTGGATCCCGAGGCTTTCGAAGATCGCGCGCATCGGGCCGCCGGCGATGATGCCGGTACCCGGCTCGGCCGTGCGCAGCACGACGTGGCCCGCACCGAAATGGCCGCGCACGTCGTGGTGCAGCGTGCGGCCTTCGCGCAGCGGCACGCGGACCATCGCGCGCTTGGCGTACTCGGTCGCCTTGCGGATCGCCTCGGGGACTTCGCGGGCCTTGCCGGTGCCGTAACCGACCTTGCCCTTGCCGTCGCCAACGACGACGATCGCGGCGAAGCCGAACCGCTTGCCGCCCTTCACCACCTTCGCGACGCGATTGATGGCGACGAGCTTTTCGACCAGCTCGACCTCGTCGCGATCGCGCGGACGCTCGGACTGATCGCGCCGGCCCCGTCCGCGTTCGCCTTCACCACCCTTGCGTGCCATGAAATACCTTCCTCGAATTCGGGATCAGAACGACAGTCCGCCTTCGCGCGCGGCATCCGCCAGCGCACGAACGCGACCGTGATAGCGATAGCCGCCGCGATCGAAGGCGACTTCCTTGATGCCCGCCGCGATGGCGCGCTTGGCCACGAGCAGGCCGACGGCCTTGGCCGCGTCCAGATCGCCCCCGCCCTTCAGCGTGCCCTTCAGGTCCTTGTCGACGCTCGAAGCGGCGGCAACGGTGACGCCCTTCGTGTCGTCGATGACCTGCGCGTAGATGTGCTTCGACGAGCGGAAGATCGACAGCCGAACCCGGCCGCCCGACTTCCGGCGCAGCGAGTGCCGCACCCGCGCCGTGCGGCGGTCGTGCAAGAGCTTTGCCTTGTCCATGGGTCCGGTTCCTTACTTCTTCTTGCCTTCTTTGCGGCGGATCGTCTCGTCAGCGTACTTGATGCCCTTGCCCTTGTAGGGCTCCGGCTTGCGCAGCTGGCGGATTTCCGCCGCGACCTGGCCGACCTGCTGGCGGTCGGAACCGGTCACGGTGAGAGCGATGTTCTTTTCGCCGACCTTGATCGTGATCCCTTCCGGGATCGGGAAGACGATTTCGTGGCTGAAGCCGATCTTGAGCAGCAGGTTCTTGCCCTGCACGTCGGCGCGGAAACCCACGCCGTTGATCTCGAGATCGCGCGAGAAGCCGGTCTGGGCTCCCTTGACCATATTGGCCACGAGGGCACGCGAGGTGCCCCAGGCCGAACGGGCCAGCTTGGACTGGCTCTTCGGCACGAAGACGACCTTGCCGTCCTTGACGGTAGCCGACACTTCGCGGTGAAGCGTGAGCGACTTGCGCCCCAGCTTGCCCGCAACGATGACGTCCTGGCCCTTGACCTCTACGGTCACGCCTTGCGGGACGGTCACCGGGTTCTTTCCGATACGCGACATGGCTTTTCCGGCCTCCCGATCAGAACACGGTGCAGAGGACTTCGCCGCCCACGTTCTGGGCGCGGGCCTCGCTGTCCGACATGACGCCACGCGGCGTCGACAGGATCGAAATGCCGAGACCGCCGTAGAACTTCGGCAGGTCGCGGATCTTCGCATAGACGCGACGCCCCGGCTTCGAGACGCGCGCGATCTCCTTAATCACCGGTTCGCCCTCGTGGTACTTGAGTTCGACCGACAGTTCGGGGATCGCCGTCTTGCGGTCGATCGTCGCGTAGCCACGGATGTAGCCCTCGCGTTCCAGCACATCCAGCACGCTCTTGCGCAGCTTCGAAGCCGGGACGTCAACTACCGTCCGGCCCTGCGACTGCGCGTTGCGGATGCGCGAAAGCATATCGCCGAGGGGATCGCTCATCGCCATGTCCGTAATCCTTCCTTCGCCGTTTCGCCGTTACCAGCTCGCCTTGACCATTCCGGGGATCTGACCCACGGAGGCGAGCTCGCGCAGCTTGATGCGGCACAGCTTGAATTTCCGATAGTTGCCGCGCGAACGGCCCGTAAGCTCGCAGCGCAGACGTACGCGGGTGGGCGCCGAGTTGCGGGGCAACGCGGCGAGCTTGAGGCGCGCTTCGAAGCGCTCCTCCGGCGAAAGCGACTCGTCTTCCGCCGTCTGCTTCAGGCGCGCGCGCTTGCCGGCGAACTGCTTCGCCATGCGCTCGCGGCGCTTGTTCTTCTCGACTGCGCTTTTCTTGGCCATCTTGGTCCTTCCCGGCGCGTCAGTTAAAGAACGGCATGTCGAACGACTTCAGGAGGGCCTTGGCCTCCTCGTTCGACTTGGCCGTCGTGACGATGATGATGTCCATGCCCCGGACCTGATCGATGCGGTCGTAGTTGATCTCCGGGAACACGATCTGCTCCTTGATGCCGAGCGAGTAGTTGCCGCGCCCGTCGAACGACTTGCCCGACAGGCCGCGGAAGTCGCGCACGCGCGGCAGCGCGATCGTCACCAGGCGGTCGAGGAATTCGTACATGCGCGCACCGCGCAGCGTCACCTTGGCGCCGATCGGCAGGCCGCGGCGCAGCTTGAAGTTCGCGATCGCCTTCTTCGCCTTGATCACCGACGGCTTCTGGCCTGTGATCGCCGCGAGTTCGGACACCGCCGCCTCGAGCTTCTTCGCGTCGTGGGCGGCTTCGCCCACGCCCATGTTGACGACGATCTTCTCCAGGCGCGGGACCTGCATCGGGCTCTTGTACCCGAACTGCTTCATCAGCGCCGGCTTGATCGACTTGTCGTAGTTTTCCTGGAAGCGAGTTGCCATGGCGATCACCGATCGATCATTTCGCCGGACTTGCGCGCGAAGCGGAGCTTGCGGCCGTCGACGGTTTTGTAGCCGACCTTCGTCGGAGTGCGGTCCTTCGGGTCGAGATGCGCCACGTTCGAGACGTGAATCGGCGCTTCCTTCTCGACGATCCCGCCCTGGCGGCCCTGGGCGGGACGCGTGTGGCGCTTGACCATGTTGACGCCCTGCACGACGATGCGCAGTTCGTCCGGGATCACGCGGACCACCTTGCCCGACTTGCCCTTGTCGCGACCGGTAATCACCACGACCTCGTCGTCCTTGCGGACCTTGAGCTTCGTTGCCATCACAGCACCTCCGGTGCGAGCGAGATGATCTTCATGTAGCCCTTGCCGCGGAGTTCGCGCGTCACCGGCCCGAAGATGCGCGTGCCGATCGGCTCGCCTTCCTTGTTGATCAGGACGGCGGCGTTGCGGTCGAACCGGACGGACGAGCCGTCGGCGCGGCGGATCTCTTTCGAGGTCCGCACGATCACCGCCTTGTGCACGTCGCCCTTCTTGACGCGGCCGCGCGGGATCGCCTCTTTGATCGACACGACGATCACGTCGCCGATCGTCGCCGTCTTGCGCATGGAACCGCCGAGGACCTTGATGCACTGGACCCGACGGGCGCCAGAGTTGTCCGCGACTTCCAGATTGGTGCGCATCTGGATCATGGTTTACGTCCTCCGGGCGCTGTTCAAGCAGCCGCTTCGTCGGACACGATTTCCCAGCACTTGCGCTTGGAAATCGGCCGGCATTCGCGGATCTTGACGTTGTCGCCCACCTTCGAGCGGTTGGTTTCGTCGTGCGCCAGGTACTTCTTCGAGCGCACGATGAATTTCTTGTAGATCGGATGCATCACGCGTCGCTCGACCTTGACCGTGACGGTCTTGTCCATGGCGTCGCTGGTGACGATCCCTTGAAGTTCGCGGCGAGGCATTTGTCGTCGTCCTCCGGATGCGGTCAGGCTTTGGCGGCGGGCGCGGACTTGCGCCGGCGCTCACCCAGGACGGTCTCGATACGCGCGATGTCGCGACGCACGACGCGCACGCGCGCGACGTTCTCGAGCTGGCCCGAAGCCTTCTGGAAACGCAGGTTGAACTGTTCCTTGCGAAGGTCGCCCAGCTGGTCCTTCAGCTGGTCGTCGGTCTTCGCGCGGATTTCGGTCGGCTTGGTCATGGCGTTCAGCCCTCCTCGCCCAGACGCGAAACCATGCGCGTCTTGATGGGAAGCTTGGCGGCCGCCAGCTCGAACGCCTCGCTGGCGATCTGCTTCGGCACGCCGTCGATCTCGAACAGGATGCGGCCCGGATTGACGCGCACGACCCAGAATTCGGGGCTACCCTTGCCCGAGCCCATGCGCACTTCGGCCGGCTTCTTCGACACCGGCACGTCCGGGAACACGCGGATCCACACGCGGCCGGCGCGCTTCAGGTGGCGTGTGATCGTACGGCGCGCGGCCTCGATCTGGCGCGCGGTGACGCGCTCGGGCTCGAGGGCCTTCAGGCCGTAGGCGCCGAAGTTCAGCGTGAAGCCGCCCTTCGCGTTGCCGTGGATACGGCCCTTGTGCGCCTTGCGGTATTTGGTGCGCTTCGGGGAAAGCATGGTGCGTTATCCGTCTTTCTCTGAGCTCAGCGGGCCGGCTGCTGGTCCATGGCGCGCTTGTCCTGCGCCATGGGGTCGTGTGCCAGGATCTCGCCCTTGAACACCCACACCTTGACGCCGCAGGTGCCGTAGTTGGTCTTGGCCGTCGCCGTGCCGAAATCGATCTCGGCGCGCAGCGTGTGCAGCGGCACACGGCCTTCGCGGTACCACTCGACGCGGGCAATTTCGGCACCGCCGAGGCGGCCCGCGCAGTTGATCCGGATGCCGAGGGCGCCGAGGCGCATCGCCGACTGGACCGAGCGCTTCATCGCGCGGCGGAACGCCACGCGGCGCTCGAGCTGCTGGGCGATGTTCTCGGCGATCAGCTTGGCGTCGATCTCGGGCTTGCGGATCTCGACGATGTTGAGGCTGACCTCGGCCTTCGTGAGCTTCGCGACTTCCAGACGCAGCTTTTCGATGTCTGCGCCCTTCTTGCCGATCACCACGCCCGGACGGGCGGTGTGCAGCGTGATGCGGGCCTTCTTGGCCGGACGTTCGATGACGACGCGAGCGAGACCGGCCTGCAGGAGCTTCTCCTGCAGCCAGGCGCGCAGGCGCAGATCCTCGTGCAGGAGGCGCGAGTACGCCACGTCGGCGAACCAGCGGGAGTCCCACGTGCGGTTGATGCCGAGGCGCAGCCCGATCGGATTGATTTTCTGACCCATCGATTACTCCTCAGGCCGCTTTCTTCGCGTCGGCCTTGGCGGCCTTCTTGTCCTCGCGCTCGCGCACGACGACGGTGAGATGGGCGAACGGCTTCGTGACCGACGCCGACTTGCCGCGGCCGCGCGCGTGGAAGCGCTTCAGCTGGAACGACTTGCCGACAAAGGCCTCGGAGACGACCAGGCGGTCGACATCGAGCTGGTGGTTGTTCTCGGCGTTCGCGATCGCGGACTCGAGCACCTTCTTGACCGTGCCGGCGATGCGGCGCTTCGAGAAGGTCAGCTCGGCGAGCGCCGTCTGGGCCGGCTTGCCGCGGATCGTCTCGGCGACGAGGTCCAGCTTGCGCGGCGAGATGCGGATCGAGCGCAGGATGGCGCGCGCTTCCGTATCCTTCAGCGAACGGGGACGAGCGGGCTTGCTCATGTCACTTCCTCTCCGCGGCCTTGTCGGCGCTCCCGCCACCGCCCTGCGCCGTGTGACCGGCGAAGGTGCGGGTGGGCGAGAACTCGCCGAACTTGTGGCCGACCATGTTCTCGGTCACGAGAACGGGCAGGAACTTGTGCCCGTTGTAGACACCGAACGTGAGGCCGACGAACTGCGGCAGGATCGTCGAGCGGCGCGCCCAGATCTTGATGATCTCGTTGCGGCCCGACGCGCGGGATTTTTCGGCCTTCTTGAGGAGGTACCCATCGACGAACGGGCCCTTCCAGACTGAGCGAGACACCGGTTGCCTCCGCTATTTCGCGTTGCGCCGGCGGACAATCATCTTGTCCGTCGACTTGTTGTGGCGGGTCTTGAAACCCTTGGTCGGCTGGCCCCACGGGGTCACCGGGTGACGGCCGCCCTTGGTGCGGCCTTCGCCGCCGCCGTGCGGATGGTCGATCGGGTTCATTGCCGTGCCGCGCACCGTCGGGCGGATGCCCATCCAGCGGCTGCGGCCGGCCTTGCCGATCTTGACGTTCTGCTGGTCCGGGTTGGACACCGCGCCGATCGTGGCCCAGCACTCGGCCGAGACCTTGCGCAGCTCGCCCGAGGAAAGGCGCAGGACGGCGTAGCCGGCGTCCTTGCCGACGAGCTGGACGTAGGTGCCGGCGGCGCGGGCCATCTGCCCGCCGCGGCCCGTCTTCAGCTCGACGTTATGGACGATCGTGCCGACCGGAATGCCGCGCAGCGGCAGCGCGTTGCCCGGCTTGATGTCGGCCTTCTCGCCCGAGACGACCTTGTCGCCCGCACCCAGACGCTGCGGCGCCAGGATATAGGCCTTCTCGCCGTCGGCGTAGGTCACGAGCGCGATGTACGCCGAACGGTTCGGGTCGTACTCGATGCGCTCGACCGTCGCTTCGATGTCGTGCTTCTTACGCTTGAAGTCGACGATGCGGTACTTCTTGCGCGCGCCGCCGCCATGATGGCGCGTGGTGATGCGGCCGAGGTTGTTGCGACCGCCGGTCTTCGCACTACCCTCGACGAGCGGCTTGTGCGGCTCGCCCTTCCACAGACCCGTACGGTCGACGAGCACCAACTGGCGCAGGCCGGGGGTCTTGGGTTTGAAACTCTTGAGAGCCATTGCCCGATCTCTCCGTTAGAGCGTCGCTGTGACGTCGATGGTCTGGCCGGCGGCCAGAGTCACGATCGCCTTCTTCCAGTCGGAGCGCTTGCCGGGGATCCCCTTGAAGCGCTTCGTCTTGCCCTGGACGACGATCGTGTTGACGGCCTTCACCTTGACCGAGAACAGCGTCTCGACGGCCGCCTTGATCAGCGGCTTGGTCGCGTCTTCGCGGACCTTGAAGGTCACCTGGTTGTACTCGGACCCGCGCGTCGCCTTTTCGGTGATCACGGGGGCGAGGATGACGCCGTAGAGCGTCTCCTTCGGATATTTGACGGCCTTGCTCACTTCAGGCGCTCCTGCAGGGCGGCGACGGCCTCGCGCGTCAGCACGAGCACGTCGCGGCGGAGGATGTCGTACACGTTGGCGCCCTGCATCGGCAGGACGTCGATGTGCGGGATGTTGCGCGCGGCCTTGGCGAAGTTCTCGTCCACGGCGGCGCCGTCGACGAACAGGGCCGAAGCGATGCCCAGCTTCTTGAAGCGCTGCGCGAGATCCTTGGTCTTCGGCGCCGTCAGCTTGGTCGTGTCGAGCACGATCAGCTTGCCTTCGGCCTGCTTGGCCGACAGGGCCGACTTCAGCGCCAGCTTGCGGACCTTCTTGGGAAGGTCGTGCGCGTGGCTGCGCGGCGTCGGGCCGAAGATGATGGCGCCGTGGCGCCACTGCGGCGAACGAGTCGAACCCTGGCGCGCGCGCCCCGAGCCCTTCTGCGCCCACGGGCGCTGGCCGCGGCCCGAGACTTCGCCGATTTCCTTGGTGTCGTGCGTACCCGCACGGCGCTTGGCGAGCTGGTAGCGCACCATGCGAGCCAGAATATCCGGGCGCGAGGGGAGACCGAAGATCTCCTCTGCGAGATCGATCTCGCCTGCCGTCCCGTTATCCAGCGTCTTGACCGCGATCTTCATAATCCGCGTTCCTCGTTTCAGGCCGCAGCCGCTTTGCGGAGCGACGCAGGCTGCGGCGCTTCCTTGGGCAGCTTGCGCTTGACCGCATCGCTGACGAGAACGAAGGAACCAGCCTGGCCCGGGACAGCGCCCCGCACCATGATCAGGCCCTTGTCGGCGTCCGTCGCGACGATCTTCAGATTCTGCACCGTGATGTTCGCGGTGCCCATGTGGCCGGCCATCTTCTTGCCCTTGAACGTGCGGCCCGGATCCTGGCGCTGACCGGTCGAGCCGTGGCTGCGGTGCGCCACCGACACGCCGTGCGAGGCTTCGAGACCCGCGAAGTTCCAGCGCTTCATGACGCCCTGGAAGCCCTTGCCGGTCGTGGAACCGGCGACGTCGACGAACTGGCCCGCGATGAAATGGTCGGCCGAGATCTCGGCGCCCACTTCGAGCAGCTTGTCCTTCGGCACGCGGAATTCCGCGAGCTTGCGCTTGGGCTCCACCTTCGCCTTGGCGAAGTGGCCGCGAAGCGGCTTGCCGACATTCTTGACCTTCGCCTTGCCGACGCCGATCTGGAGGGCCGTGTAGCCGTCCTTCTCCTGCGTGCGCACCGCGACGACCTGGCAATGATCGAGCTTCAGCACCGTCACGGGGACGTGGCTGCCTTCCTCCGAAAAGAGGCGGGTCATGCCGATCTTGCGCGCGATAACTCCCGTCCGCATGGTTTTCTCCGTGCCCCCGGGCTTACAGCTTGATTTCGACGTCGACGCCGGCGGCGAGGTCGAGCTTCATCAGCGCGTCCACCGTCTGGGGCGTCGGATCGACGATGTCGAGGAGGCGGCGATGCGTCCGGATCTCGAACTGCTCGCGGCTTTCCTTGTCGATGTGCGGGCTGCGGTTCACCGTGAAGCGTTCGATGCGCGTTGGCAGCGGGATCGGCCCGCGGACCTGTGCGCCCGTACGCTTGGCGGTGCTGACGATCTCGCCCGTCGATTGATCGAGGACGCGATGGTCGAACGCCTTCAGCCGGATGCGGATGCTTTGACTGACCATTTTGCTTTCCCGTCGCGCGCCGCTGTTGGCGCGCGCCTGTTGACTACTCGACGATCTTGGCGACGACGCCTGCACCGACGGTGCGGCCGCCCTCGCGGATGGCGAAGCGCAGGCCCTCGTCCATCGCGATGGGGGCGATCAGCGTCACCTCCATCGAGATGTTGTCGCCCGGCATGACCATCTCCGTGCCTTCCTTCAGCTTCACCATTCCCGTCACGTCCGTCGTGCGGAAGTAGAACTGCGGACGGTAGTTGGTGAAGAACGGCGTGTGGCGGCCACCCTCTTCCTTCGTCAGGATGTACGCTTCCGCCATGAACTTCGTGTGCGGCGTGATCGAGCCCGGTGCGGCCAGAACCTGGCCGCGCTCCACTTCCTCGCGCTTCGTCCCGCGCAGCAGCGCGCCGATGTTGTCGCCCGCCTCGCCCGAGTCCAGCAGCTTGCGGAACATCTCGACGCCCGTGCAGATCGTCTTCTGCGTCGCGCGCAGGCCCACGATCTCGATTTCGTCGTTCACCTTCACGATCCCGCGCTCCACGCGGCCCGTCACCACCGTCCCGCGGCCCGAGATGGTAAAGACGTCTTCAATGGGCATCAGGAACGGCTTGTCCTTCGGACGCGTCGGCTGCGGGATGTACGCGTCGACCTGCTTCATCAGCTCCAGGATCGCGTCATGGCCCAGCTTCGGGTCCTTGTTCTCCAGCGCGCACAGCGCCGAACCCTTGATGATCGGGATCGTGTCGCCCGGGAAGTTGTACTTCGACAGCAACTCGCGCACTTCGAGCTCGACCAGCTCCAGAAGCTCCGGATCCTCAACCATGTCGACCTTGTTCATGAACACCACCAGCGCCGGCACGCCCACCTGGCGGGCCAGCAGGATGTGCTCGCGCGTCTGCGGCATCGGGCCGTCGGCCGCCGACACGACCAGGATCGCGCCGTCCATCTGTGCGGCACCCGTGATCATGTTCTTCACGTAGTCCGCGTGGCCCGGGCAGTCGACATGCGCGTAGTGGCGGTTCTTCGTCTCGTACTCGACATGCGCCGTGTTGATCGTGATCCCGCGCGCCTTCTCTTCCGGCGCCTTGTCGATCTGGTCGTACGCCATGAACGTCGCACCACCGGTCTCGGCAAGAACCTTCGTGATCGCCGCAGTCAGCGACGTCTTGCCGTGGTCAACGTGACCGATCGTCCCGATGTTGCAGTGCGGCTTGTTCCGCTCGAATTTCGCTTTCGACATGGTGGATGCCTCGAAGAGATTGCGCGGTTATGCGGGATTACCAGCGATAGTGCGAGAAAGCGCGGTTCGCGTCCGCCATGCGGTGCGTGTCTTCGCGCTTCTTGACGGCGGCACCGCGATTGTTCGCGGCGTCCATCATCTCGACCGAGAGACGCTCGGTCATCGTGTGCTCCGAACGATCGCGCGCGGCCGTGATCAGCCAGCGGATCGCGAGCGCCTGCGAGCGCTCCGGACGGACTTCGACCGGAACCTGGTAGGTCGCACCGCCGACGCGGCGCGAGCGGACCTCGAGGTTCGGCTTCACGTTGTCGAGAGCCTGATGGAAAACCTTCAGGCCGTCGGCATTGAGCTTCTTGCCGACGATGTCGAGCGCCCCGTAGACGATCGACTCGGCGACCGAGCGCTTGCCGTCATACATGAGACTGTTGGTGAAACGCGAGATGACGAGGTCGCCGAACTTGGGGTCCGGCAGGACTTCCCGGCGCTCGGCGCGATGGCGACGCGACATGGACGATCTCTCCCTGGCTTACTTCGGACGCTTGGCGCCGTACTTCGAACGACGCTGCTTGCGGTCCTTGACGCCCTGCGTGTCGAGGGTGCCGCGAATGATGTGGTAGCGAACGCCGGGAAGATCCTTCACGCGACCACCGCGGATCATGACGACCGAGTGCTCCTGAAGGTTATGGCCTTCGCCGGGAATGTAGCTCGTCACTTCGAAGCCGTTGGTCAGCCGCACGCGCGCGACCTTGCGCAGCGCGGAGTTCGGCTTCTTCGGCGTCGTGGTGTAGACGCGCGTGCAGACGCCACGCTTCTGGGGGCTGGCCTCGAGGGCCGGCACCTTGTTGCGCGACGGCTTGTCCGTGCGGCCCTGGCGGATGAGCTGGTTGATCGTAGGCATCCGATCGTATCCTTGTGCTCGCTCTCGAACTCGATTTCGCTCCCGGCTTCCCCCGTTCCGTGCGAGAGCACGGATCGGAAGCCGCCGGAGGCGGCGTGACAAAAAGTCCCCCGAGACGCGGGGCAGAGCCTTACGTCACGCGAGGAACTTCGAACTTTTCCGGCCATTTAACGTCTGGCCGCGACGGAACCTGCATTTCGCCCGGGAACCCGAGTTTCGGACGGCTTCGCGCCCGACGTTCCGGCCCCTCTTGAAAGGCGGGCGGAACATAGGATTCGGCCCTCGCAGTGTCAAATGGAAAAGGAAGATTCTTTCCCGCCATTTCGCCGCACCGCACTTTAAGCCCGAAACCATTGATCTAAAAGCGCAACGGCCGCTCCTTGCGGAGCGGCCGTCGAGCCGTTTCGGAGGCTTCCGGAGGGCCTATTTGGCGCGCCGGCGACCGCCGATCGCACGCTTGGGCGTTTCGCCCTCGGACTCGGGCAGCGTGTCGTTCGCCGCCTGCTGGTCCTGCTGGGCCGCCAACAGCTCGCGATCGCGGTCCGCAGCCACCTGGCGCATGCGGTTCATGACCGCACCCGTGCCCGCCGGGATCAGACGTCCGACGATCACGTTCTCCTTGAGGCCGCCCAGATTGTCGACCTTGCCGTTGACCGCCGCTTCCGTGAGGACGCGGGTGGTCTCCTGGAACGAGGCCGCCGAGATGAACGACTGAGTCTGCAGCGAAGCCTTGGTGATGCCCTGCAGCACCGGCTTGTAGGTGGCCAGACGCAGGTTCTCCTTGGCGAGCTTCTCGTTCGCCGCATCGAGGTCGACCTTGTCGATCTGCTCGCCGGCCAGATAGACCGACTCGCCCGGATCGTCGATCTCGACCTTCTGCAGCATCTGGCGAACGATCACCTCGATGTGCTTGTCGTTGATCTTCACGCCCTGGAGCCGGTAGACGTCCTGGATCTCGTTGACCAGATACGTCGCCAGCGCCTCGACACCCATGACGCGCAGGATGTCGTGCGGGACCGGGTTGCCGTCCATCAGCAGGTCGCCGCGCTGGACGTAGTCGCCTTCCTGCACCGAGATGTGCTTGCCCTTCGGGATCATGTACTCGACCGGTGCCTGCGATTCGTCCGACGGACGCACTACGATGCGGCGCTTGGTCTTGTAGTCCTTCCCGAACTCGACCCGACCCTCGCCTTCCGAGATGATCGCGTAGTCCTTCGGACGACGCGCCTCGAAAAGCTCGGCCACGCGCGGCAGGCCGCCCGTGATGTCGCGGGTCTTCGACGACTCGCGCGGGATGCGCGCGATGATGTCGCCGGCGTGGATGTCCTGGCCGTTCTCCACCGAAAGCACGGCGTCGACCGACAGGAAGTAGCGCGCCTCGAGACCGTTCGCGAGCTTGATGACCTCGCCCTTCTTGTTGCGGAGCTGGATCTGCGGCTTGAGATCGGCACCGCGCGGCTGCTGGCGCCAGTCGACGACGACCTTCGAGGAGATGCCCGTCGCTTCGTCCATCACTTCGCGGATCGACACGCCCTCGACGAGGTCGACATAGTGCGCCGTGCCTTCCTTCTCGGTGATGATCGGCAGGGTGTAGGGATCCCACTCGGCCAGCTTCTGGCCCTTGGCGACGACCGCGCCCTCGTCGGCGAGCAGCTTGGCGCCGTACGGCACGCGGTGGCGTGCGCGTTCGCGCTTCTGTTCGTCGACCAGCACGATCTCCGTGTTGCGGCCCATGACGACCGGCACGTTCGAGCTGTTGAGCACGATGTTGCGGTTGCGCACCTCGACCTTGGCGTCGTAGGCCGCCTCGACCGACGACTGTTCAGCACCGCGCTGCACGGCACCGCCGATGTGGAACGTGCGCATCGTGAGCTGCGTGCCCGGCTCGCCGATCGACTGGGCGGCGATGATGCCGACCGCCTCGCCGGCGTTGACGACCGTGCCGCGGGCCAGATCGCGCCCGTAGCAGGCGGCGCAGACGCCGCCCTTCGACGTGCAGGTCAGCACCGAACGGATCTTCACCCGATCGACGCCCGCCTTCTCGACGCGCTCGACCATCTCTTCGACGATCAGCTCGCCCGCCTGCAGGACCGTGTCGCCCGAGATCGGGTCGAGGATGGCTTCCGCCACCGTACGGCCGAGGATGCGCTCGCCCAGCGTGGCGATGACTTCGCCACCCTCGACGATCGCCTTCATCGACAGGCCTTCGGTCGTGCCGCAATCCGGCTCGATGATGATGGCGTCCTGCGCGACGTCGACCAGACGGCGCGTGAGGTAGCCCGAGTTCGCCGTCTTGAGCGCGGTGTCGGCCAGGCCCTTGCGCGCGCCGTGCGTCGAGTTGAAGTACTCGAGAACGGTGAGGCCTTCCTTGAAGTTCGAGATGATCGGCGTCTCGATGATCTCGCCCGACGGCTTGGCCATGAGGCCGCGCATGCCGGCGAGCTGCTTGATCTGCGCCGGAGAACCGCGCGCCTGCGAGTGGGCCATCATCCAGACCGAGTTGATGGGCTTGCCCTTCTCGGTCTTCGAGATCTCCTTCATCATCGCCGTGGCGACGTTGTCGGTGCACAGCGACCAGGCGTCGACCACCTTGTTGTACTTCTCGCCCTGCGTGATCAGGCCGTCCTGGTACTGCTGCTCGAACTCGGCGACCTTCTGCTTGGTCTGCTCGACGAGCTGCTTCTTGGCTGCCGGGATGATCAGGTCGTCCTTGCCGAACGAGATGCCCGCACGGCACGCGGCCGCGAAGCCCATCGACATCAGGCGGTCGGCGAAGATCACGGTCTCCTTCTGGCCGCAATGGCGGTAGACGACGTCGATGACGTTCTGCACGTCCTTCTTCGTCAGGAGGCTGTTGATCAGCGCGAAGGGCACGTTCGGGTGGCGGGGCAGGATCTGCGAGAGCAGCATGCGGCCCGGCGTGGTCTTGACCACCTCAATCTTCAGGTTGGCATCCTTGTCCACGCCGCGATAGCGGCAGCGGATCTTGGTCTGCAGCGTCACCTTCTTGTGGTAGAGCGCCTGCTCGACCTCGGCAACGTCGCCGAAGGTCAGGCCCTCGCCCGGTTCGCCGTCGCGTTCCAGCGACATGAAGTACAGGCCGAGCACGACGTCCTGCGACGGCACGATGATCGGCTTGCCGTTGGCGGGCGACAGGATGTTGTTCGTCGACATCATCAGGACGCGCGCTTCCAGCTGGGCCTCGAGGCTCAGCGGAACGTGCACGGCCATCTGGTCGCCGTCGAAGTCGGCGTTGAACGCCGTGCAGACGAGCGGGTGCAGCTGGATCGCCTTGCCCTCGATCAGCACGGGCTCGAAGGCCTGGATGCCGAGGCGGTGCAGCGTGGGCGCGCGGTTGAGCAGCACCGGGTGCTCGCGGATGACTTCCTCGAGGATGTCCCACACCTCGGGACGCTCCTTCTCGACCATGCGCTTGGCGGCCTTGATCGTGGTCGCCATGCCGTAGAGCTCGAGCTTCGAGTAGATGAACGGCTTGAACAGCTCGAGCGCCATCTTCTTGGGCAGGCCGCACTGGTGCAGCTTGAGTTCGGGACCCACGACGATGACCGAGCGGCCCGAATAGTCGACGCGCTTGCCGAGCAGGTTCTGGCGGAAGCGGCCCTGCTTGCCCTTGAGCATGTCGCTGAGCGACTTGAGCGGACGCTTGTTGGCGCCCGTGATCACGCGGCCGCGGCGGCCGTTGTCGAACAGCGCATCGACGGCCTCCTGCAGCATGCGCTTCTCGTTGCGCACGATGATGTCGGGCGCGCGCAGCTCCATCAGCCGCTTCAGGCGGTTGTTGCGGTTGATGACGCGGCGGTAGAGGTCGTTGAGGTCGGACGTGGCGAAACGGCCGCCGTCGAGCGGGACGAGCGGGCGCAGTTCCGGCGGGATGACCGGGATCACGTCGAGCACCATCCATTCCGGCTTGTTGCCGGATTCGACGAACGCCTCGACGATCTTCAGGCGCTTGACGAGCTTCTTGCGCTTGGCGTCGGACGTGGTCTCGCGCAGTTCCTCGCGGACGGTGTCGCGTTCCTTCTCGAGATCGATCTCGCCGAGCATGCGCTTGAGCGCCTCGGCACCGATCATCGCCTGGAAGCTGTCCTCGCCGTACTCGTCCTGGGCCTTGATGAAGGCTTCCTCGGACAGGAGCTGGTGCATCTTGAGCGGGGTCAGGCCCGGCTCGACGACGACGTAGTTCTCGAAATACAGCACGCGCTCGAGATCCCGCAGCGTCATGTCGACGAGCAGGCCGATGCGGCTGGGAAGCGACTTCAGGAACCAAATGTGCGCGACGGGCGAGGCGAGCTCGATGTGGCCCATGCGCTCGCGGCGGACCTTCGACAGGGTCACTTCCACGCCGCACTTCTCGCAGACGATGCCCTTGTACTTCATGCGCTTGTACTTGCCGCACAGGCACTCGTAGTCCTTGATCGGACCGAAGATGCGCGCGCAGAACAGGCCGTCGCGCTCGGGCTTGAACGTGCGGTAGTTGATCGTCTCGGGCTTCTTGATTTCGCCGTGCGACCACGCGCGGATCTGGTCCGGGCTGGCGATCGTGATCTTGATCTGGTCGAACTGGAGGGGCTTGGCCGGCGCCCCGAAGACGTTCGCGATCTCGTTCTGCATTCCGCTCTCCGTTGGGTCCTGTCGGACCCGCATCGTGTCGTCAGAGGGTGTTGGCGGATGCGGCCGACACCGGCCGCATCCGCAAGGCTTCAGAAGCCGCGCTGGTTGAGTTCGACGTTGAGGCCCAGCGAGCGCAGTTCCTTGACGAGCACGTTGAAGGACTCGGGGATACCCGCCTCGAAGTTGTCCTCGCCGCGCACGATCGCCTCGTAGACCTTGGTGCGGCCCGCGACGTCGTCCGACTTGACGGTGAGGATTTCCTGGAGCGTGTACGCCGCCCCGTAGGCCTCGAGCGCCCAGACCTCCATTTCGCCGAACCGCTGTCCGCCGAACTGCGCCTTGCCGCCCAGCGGCTGCTGGGTGACGAGGCTGTAGGGCCCGATCGAACGCGCGTGGATCTTGTCGTCGACGAGGTGGTGGAGCTTGAGCATGTAGATGTAGCCCACGGTCACCGGGCGCTCGAAGCGCTCGCCCGTGCGTCCGTCAGTCAGCCACACCTGGCCCGTGCGGGCGAGGCCCGCCTGCTCCAGCATCGCGTTGATGTCGTCCTCGCGAGCACCGTCGAACACCGGTGTCGCGATCGGGATGCCGCGACGCAGGTTGGCGCCAAGATCGAGAATCTCGGGGTCGGTGAGCTCGCGCCCGCCTTCGACGAGTTCGTCCTTGCGATAGGTCTTCTCGAGCTTCTTGCGCAGTTCGCCGACCTTGCCCGACTTGCGGACCTTGTCGACGAGTTCACCGATTTCCTTGCCGATCGTCGCCGACGCCCAGCCGAGATGGGTCTCGAGGATCTGGCCGACGTTCATGCGGCTGGGCACGCCCAGCGGATTGAGCACGATGTCGACCGGCTGGCCGTCTTCCAGATAGGGCATGTCCTCGGCCGGCATGATGCGGCTGATGACGCCCTTGTTGCCGTGGCGGCCGGCCATCTTGTCGCCGGGCTGCAGCTTGCGCTTCACCGCGACGAACACCTTGACCATCTTCATGACGCCGGGGGGCAGCTCGTCGCCGCGCTGCAGCTTCTCGACCTTGTCCTCGAAGCGCTTTTCCAGCGCCTTGACGGACTCGTCGAACTGCTTCTTCAGCGCCTCGACGTCCTGCATCACCTTGTCGTTCTTGATCACGACCTGGCGCCACTGGCCGGGGGTGAACTCGCCCCACAGCGCTTCGTCGATCTTGGCGCCGGGCTTGGCACCCTTGAGGCCGCCGGCGACCACCTGGTCGATCAGGCGTTCCTTCAGGCGCTGCGACATCGAACGCTCGAGGATCGCGCGTTCGTCGTCGCGGTCCTTGGCGAGACGCTCGATCTCCATGCGCTCGATCTGCAGGGCGCGCTCGTCCTTGTCGACGCCGCGGCGCGAGAACACCCGCACCTCGACGACCGTACCGGCCACGCCGGGCGGCAGGCGCAGCGACGTGTCGCGCACGTCCGAGGCCTTTTCGCCGAAGATCGCGCGCAGCAGCTTCTCTTCCGGCGTCATCGGGCTTTCGCCCTTCGGCGTGACCTTGCCGACGAGGATGTCGCCCGGCTTCACTTCCGCGCCGATGTAGGTGATGCCCGCCTCGTCGAGGTTCTTGAGCGCTTCCTCGCCGACGTTCGGGATGTCGCGGGTGATTTCTTCCTGGCCCAGCTTCGTGTCGCGGGCCATCACCTCGAACTCCTCGATGTGGATCGAGGTGAACACGTCGTCGGAGACGATGCGTTCGGAGATGAGGATCGAGTCTTCGAAGTTGTAGCCGTTCCACGGCATGAACGCGACGAGCACGTTGCGGCCCAGCGCCAGTTCGCCCAGCTCGGTCGACGGGCCGTCGGCGATGATCTCGCCGGCGCGCACCGTATCGCCCTTGCTGACGAGCGGACGCTGCGTGATGCAGGTGTTCTGGTTCGAGCGCTGGAACTTGAGCAGGCGGTAGATGTCCACGCCCGACGCGGCGGCCGAGGTTTCCTCGGTGGCGCGCACGACGATGCGGGTCGCGTCGACCTGGTCGACGATGCCCGCACGCTTGGCCGCGATCGCGGCCCCGGAGTCGCGCGCGACGATGCCTTCCATGCCCGTGCCGACGATCGGCGCTTCCGCGCGGATCAGCGGAACGGCCTGGCGCTGCATGTTTGAGCCCATCAGCGCGCGGTTGGCGTCGTCGTTCTCGAGGAACGGGATCAGCGCCGCGGCGACCGACACGAGCTGCTTGGGGCTCACGTCCATCAGGTCGACCTGGTCGGGCTTGACGAGGAACAGGTCGCCCGCCTTGCGGCAGTTGATCAGTTCGGCCGTCAGGCGGCCCTTGGCGTCCACTTCCGTGTTCGCCTGGGCGACGTAGTAGCGCCCTTCTTCCATGGCCGAGAGATAGATCGTCTCGTCGGTGACCTTGCCGTCCTTGACCTTGCGGTACGGGCTTTCGATGAAGCCGTACTGGTTCACGCGCGCGTAGGTCGCGAGCGAGTTGATCAGGCCGATGTTCGGACCTTCCGGCGTTTCGATGGGGCAGATGCGGCCGTAGTGCGTCGGGTGCACGTCGCGCACTTCGAAGCCCGCACGCTCGCGCGTCAGACCGCCCGGCCCGAGGGCCGAGAGGCGGCGCTTGTGCGTGATCTCCGACAGCGGGTTCGTCTGGTCCATGAACTGCGAGAGCTGCGAAGACCCGAAGAACTCGCGCACGGCGGCGGCCGCCGGCTTGGCGTTGATCAGGTCGTGCGGCATGACCGAGTCGATCTCGACCGTCGACATGCGCTCGCGGATCGCGCGCTCCATGCGAAGCAGGCCGACGCGGTACTGGTTCTCCATCAGCTCGCCGACCGAGCGAACGCGGCGGTTGCCGAGATGGTCGATGTCGTCGATCTCGCCGCGGCCGTCCTTGAGTTCGGTCAGCGTCTTCACGATCGACAGGATGTCGGCCTTGCGCAGGATGCGCACCGTGTCCGGGCAGTTCAGCTGCAGGCGCGCGTTCATCTTCACGCGGCCGACGGCCGAAAGGTCGTAGCGCTCGGAGTCGAAGAACAGGCCCTTGTAGAGCGCTTCGGCCGTTTCCAGCGTCGGCGGCTCGCCCGGGCGCATCACGCGGTACATCTCGATCAGCGCTTCTTCGCGGCTGCCGTTCTTGTCCGCCTTCAGCGTGTTGCGGATATAGGGGCCGAAATTGATGTGGTCGATGTAGAGCGTCGGGATCTCCTTGACCCCGGCCTCTTCCAGCATCTTCAGGCTCTGCAGCGTCAGCTCGTCGCCGGCCTCGACGAAGATCTCGCCGGTCGCGTCGTTGATGATGTCGACGGCGACGTAGCGGCTCTTGATGTCGTCGACCGTGGCGAGGACGTCCTTGACGCCCTCTTCCTTGATCTTCTTGGCCAGACGCGGGGACACCTTCGTGTCCTTCTCGGCCAGGACCTTGCCGGTCTTGGCGTCGATCAGGTCGGATACCAGCTTGATGCCGCGCATGCGCTCGGCGTCGAAGGCCGTCTGCCAGCCCTGCTTGCCCTTCTTGTAGACGACCGTGCCGTAGAACTGGGCGAGGATCTCCTCGGCCGACATGCCGACGGCTTCGCCGAGCTCGAGGTCCTTGCCGATCGCCTGGCGGTCTTCACGCAGCTTCTCGGTGCGCGCGTCGTCGAGCGCCATCAGGAAGGTCGTGACCGGCAGCTTGCGGCGGCGGTCGATGCGCACGTACACGAGGTCCTTGGCGTCGAACTCGAAGTCGAGCCACGAGCCGCGGTACGGGATCACGCGCGCGGCGAACAGGTACTTGCCCGAAGCGTGCGTCTTGCCCTTGTCGTGGTCGAAGAACACGCCCGGCGAACGGTGCATCTGCGAGACGATGACGCGCTCGGTGCCGTTGATGATGAAGGTGCCCTTGTCCGTCATGAGCGGCATGTCGCCCATGTAGACGTCCTGCTCCTTGATGTCGCGGATCGAGCGCGAACCGGTGTCCTCGTCCACGTCCCACACGACCAGGCGCAGGGTCACCTTCAGCGGGGCGGCGAAGGTCATGCCGCGCTGCTGGCACTCCTCGACGTCGTACTTGGGTTCCTCGAGCTCGTAGCGCACGAATTCCAGCTGCGCGCGCTCGGAGAAATCCTTGATCGGGAAGACAGTGCGGAAGACCTCCTGGAGGCCCACGTTCTTGCGTTCGGACGGCGTGACGTCCATCTGCAGGAACGAGGCATAGGAGCTCATCTGCACCTCGATGAGGTTCGGCATCGGAGCGACCTCGGGGATACGCCCGAACGTCTTGCGAATGCGTTTGCGACCCATCACCGTCTGCAACATCTCGACCTCATCCGTCCGCTTAGGGACCAGATGCCGCCGGCGGCGGCGGCATCCAAAAAATACGTTGCGGGCCTATTCGGGGAACCCGCACCCGACCGGACGCCGGTCCCGCCGCGCGGCGCGCGACGGAACCGGGACCGGGTTTCGGCTTACTTGACTTCGACCTTGGCGCCCTGCTCTTCGAGCGACTTCTTCATCTTGGCGGCGTCGTCCTTGTTGACGCCTTCCTTGACGACCTTCGGCGCACCCTCGACGAGGTCCTTGGCTTCCTTGAGGCCCAGGCCCGTGAGTTCGCGCACGACCTTGATCACGTTGATCTTCTTGTCGCCGGCGGCGGCAAGGGTCACCGTGAACTCGGTCTGCTCGGCGGCAGCGGCCGCACCGGCAGCGGCTGCACCACCGCCAGCGGCGGCGACGGCAACCGGAGCGGCGGCGGAAACGCCCCACTTTTCTTCGAGCATCTTGGTCAGCTCAGCGGCCTCGAGGACCGTGAGGGTCGACAGCTCGTCAACCAGCTTTGCGAGATCGGCCATTTGATTTGTTCTCCTGTAGGACTTGGATCTTCGGGTTGGGTTGGATCGGCTTCAGGCCGCGTCCTGCTTCTTCGCGTAGGCTCCGATCACGCGAGCCACCTGTGCCGCGGGGGCACCGATGACGGTCGCGAGGCGGGTAGCCGGCGCGCTGAGGAGGCCCAGGAACTTGGCCCGCATCTCCGGCAGGGAGGGCAGGGTTGCAAGTGCCTTGACCGCAGCCACGTCGAGCACGCGCTCGCCGAGGCCGCCGGCGACGATGGTCAGCTTCTCGTTCTTCGCCGCGTACTCGACCGCGATCTTCGCTGCCGCCACGGGATCCGTGGAGTAGGCGATTGCGGTCGGGCCCGTCAGAGAGGTCCCGAGATGCGAGAACTTCGTCCCGTCCAGTGCACGACGCGTGAGCCGGTTCTTCGCGACTTTGAAGCTGGCCCCGGCTGCGCGCATCTTGCGACGCAGATCGGTCACTTCCGCGACAGTCAAGCCCGCCTGCCTGGTCACGATGACCACGCTCGCGTCCTTGAGCTTGCCGTGAAGCGATTCGACCAGTTCCTTCTTTTGCGAACGGTCCACGATCGTCTCCTGGTTTGCCCCGTCGGCACCATGCCGGCGGGACCGTTTCACACGAGCCTCGTGCCACCCACCGATCCCCGGAGGGGGATCGCCGGAACGGCCGAGACCCGGCTCGACCTGTCCCAGAAGTCCAAGTCGGACGCGCCCGGGGAGAACCCGGAAGCGCCGATTTGCCACCTCTGTCTATGCAGGCCGTTCCCCCCGGAGGGAGACCGTTTATGCCCTCGGACCGGAACGGTCCTCGGGCACCTGCAGTCTCGGACAGGAGCGGATGGGTTCCTGCTCCCGAAGGAGCGTTCGTCCATCCGCCTGTTCCCCGCCGTGCCCCGCGGATGCGGGATGCGGCGGAAGTCTTTCGCCCGACCGGCCGCTTACGCGGCCTGCTGTGCTACGGCCATGCCGCCGAACGCCGCGATGTCGAGCTTGAAGCCGGGTCCCATCGTCGAGGAGACCGTGGCCTTCTTGATGTAGTTGCCCTTCACGCCCGACGGACGCGCGCGCACGATGGCGTCGAGGAACGCCTTCAGGTTCTGCGCGAGCTTGGCTTCGTCGAAGCTGGCCTTGCCGACACCGGCGTTGATGTTGCCGGTCTTGTCGGCGCGGAACTCGACCTGGCCGCCCTTGGCGTCCTTGACGGCCTGCCCGACGTTCGGCGTGACGGTGCCGAGCTTCGGGTTCGGCATCAGGCCGCGGGGGCCCAGCACCTTGCCGAGCTTGCCGACGACGGCCATCATGTCCGGAGCCGCGATGACGCGATCGAAGTTGATCTCGCCCGCGAGCACCTTCTCGGCCAGGTCGTCGCCGCCGACGAGGTCGGCTCCGGCGGCCTGCGCCTCGGCGACCTTGGCACCCTTGGCGAACACCGCGACGCGCACTGTCTTGCCCGTGCCGTTCGGCAGGGCGACCATGCCGCGGACCTGCTGGTCCGCCTGGCGCGGGTCGATGTTGAGGTTCAGCGAAACCTCGACGGTCTCGTCGAACTTCGCGGTCGCGCGCGCCTTGAGCGACTTCACGGCATCCTCGATCGTGTAGACCTTCTCGATGTCGAGACCGTCATAGGCCTTCTTGATGCGCTTTCCCATGCGAGCCATGATCAGCCCTCCACCACGTCGAGACCCATCGAGCGGGCCGAGCCGGCGATCATCATCATCGCGGCTTCGACGTCGTTCGCGTTCAGGTCGACCATCTTCTTCTCGGCGATTTCGCGCAGCTGCGACTTCGTCACCTTGCCGGCCTTGGCGAGACCCGGCGTCTTGGAGCCGGATTCGATCTTGGCGGCCTGCTTGAGGAAGTACGACACCGGCGGCGTCTTCATGATGAAGGTGAACGTGCGATCGCCGTAGGCCGTGATCACGACCGGGATCGGGATGCCCGCTTCGATCTTCTGGGTCTGCGCGTTGAACTGCTTGCAGAACTCCATGATGTTCAGGCCGCGCTGGCCCAAAGCGGGGCCGATCGGCGGCGAGGGATTCGCCTTTCCGGCCGGCACCTGCAGTTTGATGTACCCAACAATCTTCTTCGCCATCTCACCTCTCCTTTGGGCTCCCGGACTGTCCGATAGCGAGGACCCTGCCGGTTAGCGCCCGTTTCAAACCCAGACTCAGACTTTTTCGACCTGCCCGTACTCGAGTTCGACCGGCGTGGGCCGGCCGAAGATCGACACCGAAACCTTCAGGCGCGACTTCTCCTCGTCGATTTCCTCGACGAGGCCGTTGAACGACTGGAACGGCCCGTCCGTCACGCGGACCTGCTCGCCGATCTCGTAGGTGACGGCGGGCTTCGGCTTGTCGATGCCCTCCTTCATCTGGCGCAGCAGGCGGTCGGCCTCGGCGTCCGAGATCGGCTGCGGCTTGCCGCCCGAACCCAGGAAGCCGGTGACCTTCGGCGTGTTCTTCACCAGGTGCCAGGTCTCGTCCGTCAGGTCCATGCGGGCAAGCACGTAGCCCGGGAAGAACTTGCGTTCCGACGAGACCTTCTTGTTGCCCTTGCGCACCTCGACGACGCTGTCGACCGGAACCATCACTTCCTCGACCAGCGGATCGAGGCCCTTCTGCACGGCCTGCTCCTTGATCGACGAAGCGACCTTCTTCTCGAAGCCCGAATAGACGTGCAGTACGTACCAACGCATCGCCATGGCGATCAGCCTCCCAGGCCCAGAATGAGGCGCATTCCCCACGCGATCGTCGCGTCGGCGACGAAGAAGAAGATCGCCGCGAGCACCGACATCACGAACACCATGGCGGTCGTGACGAGCGTCTCCTTGCGGGACGGCCACGAGACCTTGTGGGCCTCCTGGCGAACCTGCCTGGCGAACTCGCCGGGGCCGGTCTTTTGCGTTGCGGGCGGCGTCATGCCGTCGTTCCTATCCGTCGTACTTCGTTGCGACTGTTGACCTGGCAGGAGTGGAGGGGCTCGAACCCCCAGCCCCCGGTTTTGGAGACCGGTGCTCTACCAATTGAGCTACACTCCTAAAGGCTTCTCCTTACTCGACGATCTTGGCGACGACGCCTGCACCGACGGTGCGGCCGCCCTCGCGGATGGCGAAGCGCAGGCCCTCGTCCATCGCGATGGGGGCGATCAGCGTCACCTCCATCGAGATGTTGTCGCCCGGCATGACCATCTCCGTGCCTTCCTTCAGCTTCACCATTCCCGTCACGTCCGTCGTGCGGAAGTAGAACTGCGGACGGTAGTTGGTGAAGAACGGCGTGTGGCGACCACCCTCTTCCTTCGTCAGGATGTACGCTTCCGCCATGAACTTCGTGTGCGGCGTGATCGAGCCCGGTGCGGCCAGAACCTGGCCGCGCTCCACTTCCTCGCGCTTCGTCCCGCGCAGCAGCGCGCCGATGTTGTCGCCCGCCTCGCCCGAGTCCAGCAGCTTGCGGAACATCTCGACGCCCGTGCAGATCGTCTTCTGCGTCGCGCGCAGGCCCACGATCTCGATTTCGTCGTTCACCTTCACGATCCCGCGCTCCACGCGGCCCGTCACCACCGTCCCGCGGCCCGAGATGGTAAAGACGTCTTCAATGGGCATCAGGAACGGCTTGTCCTTCGGACGCGTCGGCTGCGGGATGTACGCGTCGACCTGCTTCATCAGCTCCAGGATCGCGTCATGGCCCAGCTTCGGGTCCTTGTTCTCCAGCGCGCACAGCGCCGAACCCTTGATGATCGGGATCGTGTCGCCCGGGAAGTTGTACTTCGACAGCAACTCGCGCACTTCGAGCTCGACCAGCTCCAGAAGCTCCGGATCCTCAACCATGTCGACCTTGTTCATGAACACCACCAGCGCCGGCACGCCCACCTGGCGGGCCAGCAGGATGTGCTCGCGCGTCTGCGGCATCGGGCCGTCGGCCGCCGACACGACCAGGATCGCGCCGTCCATCTGTGCGGCACCCGTGATCATGTTCTTCACGTAGTCCGCGTGGCCCGGGCAGTCGACATGCGCGTAGTGGCGGTTCTTCGTCTCGTACTCGACATGCGCCGTGTTGATCGTGATCCCGCGCGCCTTCTCTTCCGGCGCCTTGTCGATCTGGTCGTACGCCATGAACGTCGCACCACCGGTCTCGGCAAGAACCTTCGTGATCGCCGCAGTCAGCGACGTCTTGCCGTGGTCAACGTGACCGATCGTCCCGATGTTGCAGTGCGGCTTGTTCCGCTCGAATTTCGCTTTCGACATGGTGGCTTCCGATCGTCCGTTGGTTTGGCGGTTGCGTCAGTTAGGCGGTCGTCTTGGTTCAGGGCGTGCCGGCGAGGTGTGCGGAAGGGTCGACAGGCAAAGCAAGTGGAGCGGGTGATGGGAATCGAACCCACGTAGCCAGCTTGGAAGGCTGGAGCTCTACCATTGAGCTACACCCGCCTGTTTCGTTGCCTTCGTCTCGCTTCGCGTTCGCACCTCGCTGGAAAACTCGTTCGTCTCGTCCGCCCGGACAGATGGTGGAGGGGGAAGGATTCGAACCTTCGAACTCCGGAGAGGGCAGATTTACAGTCTGCTGCCATTGACCGCTCGGCCACCCCTCCAACCGTCTCGACCGTTTCGGGCTAACGACAGCCCGCCGTGCATCCCTTGGGGGGACAGCCGGTTTGGCTGGAATAGGCCTTTGGCGGAGCGCCGACCTGCCCCGGGATTCTTAGTCTCCGAAGGGCAGTCGACGCGGACCCGGGGTTTAATGAGAAAGGGGGCTTGAAGTCAATGCCTAAACCTCACGACAAAACAAGCCGTGCCCCCCAGCCCTCCCGTTCCCGAGACTGGCCGGCGCGCGCGACTTGAATAACTCTCTAATTACGCATATTAAGCGCGCAGATGAGCAAAGGCAAGAACCAGTCCGGCCGCGGCGGTTACGGCACATCGCGTGGGGGCCGGGACGGCGAGCGGGGCGACAAGCCCGGCGCCAAGCGCGGACCGCATCCTGGCGCAAAGCCCGGTTCCAAAGGCGGATTCGGGGCCAAGCCGGCCCGCGGACCCCGTCCGGAACGCTTCGGAAAGCCCGAACGCCCCGAGCGTCCGGCACGCCCCGAGCGCTTCGGAAAGCCGGAGCGCCCCGACCGTCCGGCCCGCCCGGAACGGTTCGGCAAGCCCGAGCGCCCTGCCCGTCCCGAGCGCTTCGGCAAGCCGGAACGCTTCGGCAAACCCGACCGTCCAGCCCGCCCGGAGCGTTTCGGCAAGCCTGACCGTCCTTTCCGCCCCGAGCGCCCCGACCGGGCCGAGCGTCCGCCCCGCGACATCCGGCCGCAGCGGCCCGAGCGTGAGCACCGGCCGACCCCGAGCGATTCCGGCCGTCCGGAAGCCGGCGGCAACCGGGTCTGGCTCTATGGCATCCATCCAGTACTGGCCGCCCTCGCGAACCCGAGCCGCAAGATCCTGCGCATTGCCGTACTTGGCGAGATCGAGCCGACCGTCGGCCCGCGCATCGCCACGCTGGCCGAGACGAGCCCGAACGGTTTCCCCGAGATCGAGATCCTCGGCCGCGAGCTGATCGACCGGCTGCTGCCGCGCGCGGCCGTGCATCAGGGCCTCGCCGCGCTCGTCGAGGGTCTCGAGGACCCCGACCTCGAAGACATCGTGCGCGCGACCGACGGGCACGACATCGCGCGCGTCGTCGTGCTCGACCAGGTCACCGACCCGCACAATATCGGTGCGATCCTGCGCAGCTGTGCCGGCTTCGGCGTGGCCGGCGTGATCCTGCCCGAGCGCCACTCGCCCGCCGCCACCGCCGTGATGGCGAAGGCCGCGTCGGGTGCCTTGGAGCGTGTGCCCTTCGTGCGCGTCGTCAATCTGGCGCGCGCCCTCGACCGGCTGAAGGCCGCGGGCTTCTGGTGCGTGGGCCTTGCCGGCGAAGCGCAGACGCCGATCCACCAGGCCGACCTCACGGGCAAGATCGCCCTCGTCGTGGGTGCCGAAGGCGAAGGCCTGCGCCGGCTGACGCGCGAGCGCTGCGACTTGCTCGTGCGCATCCCGATGGAAAAGGGCGTGGAAAGCCTCAACGTGTCGAACGCGGCAGCGATCGCGCTCTACGAACTCGCGCGCCGCACCACGGTCTAGCTAGCGCCGCAGCGCTGCTTCGACGTATTTCCTGAAATGGACGGGCTCGGGCGTCGTGTAGCCGACGAGCTTGGCTTCCTCGTCCCAGCGGCGCAGGCGCAGCGCGTCCTTGGCGAAGCGCTTGGCGGCGAAACGGTCGGCCTCTTCCTTCGTCATCGGCCCGCCCTGCAGCTTCAGCGACAGCACCGACGCGTCGGACAGGCGCTCGGCATAGCCGGGCTCGACCGCGACGAGATAGCGCTTGGCGTCCACATGCAGCGCCACCGGCCCGACGACGTCCTCGCCGAAATGGCGCAGCAGGAACGCCGCCCCGACCGCCTCGTGCCGGCCGTCGACACCCTTGTCGGCGATGTCCTCGCCAAGCCCGTGCAGCAGGTGCCCGACATCGTGCAGCAGGGCGGCCGCGACCAGCGCCGGGCTTGCCCCTTCCTTTTCGGCAAGCCACGCGGCCTGCAGCGCATGCTCGCGCTGGCTGATGCCCTCGCCATAGCCGGCGTGGCCGGCGGGCTGGTCGAAGACGGCGATGAGTCGGTCGACGATTCCGGTCATGGGCGCTAGTCTATCAAGCAAGAACACGCGACGACTAGGGAGAGACGCCATGAAGCTGACACCCGAACAGGTCGAGGCGTTCGACCGCGACGGCTATGTCTTCATCCCCGATGTCTTTTCGAAAACCGAGATCGACACGCTGACCGGCGAACTGCCCGACGCGTTCGCGCAAGTGCGCGAGGAAGTCGTGCGCGAAAAGGGATCGGACGCACCGCGCTCCGCCTTCTTCCTGCAGACCTGGAACCCGGTCTACGAAGCGCTCGCCCGCCATCCGCGCCTGCTGGGGCCGGGCATGCAGCTGCTCGGCTCGGACAGGCTCTACATGCACCAGTTCAAGGTCAACGCGAAGGCGGCCTTCGACGGGGCCGTGTGGCAGTGGCACCAGGATTACGCGACGTGGAAAGCCGACGACGACATGCCGGAACCCAACGCGTTCAACATCGCGCTGTTCCTGGCCGACGCGAACGAGTTCAACGGCCCGCTGATGTTCATCCCCGGCAGCCACAAGCGCGGGGCGATCCAGTCGAGCTGGGACACGACGACGACCTCATATCCGCTGTGGACCATCGACAACGACACGGTCACGAAGCTCGTCGAGCGCGGCGGCATCGTGGCGCCGAAGGGCCCGGCGGGCAGCGTGCTGATCTTCAACTCGTGCCTCGTGCACGCGTCGGGCTCGAACCTGACGCCGTGGTCGCGCTGGATCGTGTATCTGTCGATCAACCGCTGCGACAACGCGATCCGCCGGTTCCGGCGGCCGGCCTGGATCGCCAACCGCGACTTCACACCGATCGAGCCGCTGGGCGACGACTGCCTGGCGAAGTTCGCGAAGGGCGCACGGGCGGCGGAATAGTTCCGACTATTTACGACTTCGCGAAGTTCGCGCGCATCCACGCGACGAGCGGATCCGCCGCCGGCAGGAAGGCCGAGTTGTGGTCGCCCTCGGGCTCGGCATAGACGCTCGCCGGATTGCCCGCCAGCATCTCGAACGTGCGCCGCTTGGCGTTGGGCGTGGGATCGCGCGTGCCCGACGTCCAGAAGACCGGCAGGCGCGTCGCCGGCAACGCGGCCTTGACGCTCGGGAAGCGCGCCGGGTCGTGGAACGACAGGAACACTTCGGGCGTCGTCGTGTAGCTTTCCTCGACGAAGGATTCGCCGACCGCGTTCTGGCCGCCGAACGACACGGGCACGCGCGCCTGACCGGCCGCCTCGAGCCGCTTCGCCCGGTCGATCTCCGGCTGGACGCGCTTCCAGAAAAGGCCGGACGGCGGGATCAGGTCGAGCAGCCCGCCGGGATTGAGGAACGCCTTGCCGACGACGGCGGGCGGCGGATCGGCCGGACGCCACGTCATCGCGAAGGTGGCGCCGAGGCTCAAGCCCCCGACGACGACCTTCTTGCCCGCCGCAGCCGCGTGCGCGACGAGAGCATCGACCGCGGCGTTGGCGTCCGCGACCGTGCCGTTCCACGCGCGGCTCCACGGCATCGTCGGGAGATAGACGGCGAATCCGGAGGCCGCGACGCGCTCGGCGAAGCTGCGCATCAGCGGCGAACGCGGCGATCCGTTCTTGCCGTGCAGCAGCACCAGCGCCAGCGGACCCGCCGCCGGTAACAGGTCGTACTCGACGCGCCAGCCGGTCGACGCGGCCAGCGTTTCGGCCCGCGCCCAGCCGGGCGCAAATCCTGCCGCGACAACGCCGGCGCAGAAGACCCGCCGCGAGATGTTCATGGCGCGAGTGTCCGGAAAAACAACAGGAGACAACAGGAGACCGTCACCTGGCTAACCCTTTGATCGCGAAGAAAAGCGATGTTACGGCGACGTGAATTTCGCGTCTCATGTAGTACGCCCCCGCTCGCCATCCGCCTGCTCCGGTCCTTCACGAAACCTGACCCACCGAGCATAGGGATAATGTCCCTTTCTGTCAAGGGTCCAGCATTCGAAATGTATGCCGTTTCCGGTTGTGTTTATGTTTGATACAGTCTTTGGATGTTTAATGTTCTTGCTCACCTTGTCTTCGCTGCCGGCTTGTTCTACGGCACTCCGGCTTCTTCTCAACCAGCGCCCTTCTGTCCGGAAGGCTGGTCTTGCGGAAGACCTGACGGGCATCGTGCCGACACGCGCCGTGTCGACGGCCGGCGCGATTTCTGCCTGATCCATCACGGCCTGACGACACGCGACGGCCAGTGGCAGATGATGACACTGCTTTACTCGGCCGACACGACGACGGAAGTCGATATCGGCTTCGGCGTGACGTTGCTGGAATCGGCGACGCCTGGAAAGGACTACCGCCAGATTCCGCTCCGCTCGATCCGGTTGCTGAGCGCGGATCGCCAGCTCGACACGCGTACATGGCAGATGCAGGGCGTCGACACGACGCGGACACATGTGAGGCGGATAGTCTCGGAAGAAGGCAAGAACGAGATCGGCTCGGCGATCGCGATCGCGTCGGGCGCGGCCTATGGCGTCCTTGCCGAAACGACCGATGGTCGGCATGTGCGGATCGAGAGCGACGAGATCCCCACTACGCGACAACCCGTGCGAGAGTTCCAAGCCTGCATCGAGAAGCGCGGCACGCCCGCCGGCAAATAGGAGAGAACCGGAATGCGAATCGTGCTGCTGGCCTTGGCCGTCGCGACGACCCTCGGGGTATCGTCCGACGCCGTGACTGCCGAAGAAAAGGACTGCGGCGATCACGTATGCACCACAACCGAGGGGCACAAACTCGTCGAGAACAGAAAGAACGGCGAGCTGATCGATTGCCGCATCGAACACTTCGCGCGCGCGATCGACGTGCCCTACGGATTCATCTTCGTGGCGAGCGCAAGCGAGGGCACGATCCTTCCATTCATGCGGATCGTGATACGCGGCGTCCACATCACGCCGGTCGGTCAGCCGAACGAGTTGCTGCGCCTGCGTTCGGTCCGGATCGTTGCACCGGAGCCAGACTTCAACACCAAGGACTGGCAGGCTCAAGTCCGGGACGGAGCAGTCTGGCTACGCTCCGACGTGCTGCCGGAAGCCCGCTCGCCAATTGCGGCACTTGCCGCCATCGGCACGGACAAAGGCTATGCCATGCGTGTCGAGACGGAAAGCGGGCGGGAAATGCTGGTCGGCGTGGTCCAGCTCCGGCCGACCGGGGACATCGCACAGCGCTTCCTCGCCTGCACCGAAGAACTTCGCAAGGCCGTTGGCGGTTGAAGAGGGACAAAGCGTCAGCCGCAAGCAGGTTCGCAGTTGCGGGCTTCGTCCCGACGAACGTCGTGATGCGCAGCTGTGTACGCGCATACAGAGACAAGTCCAAGCTCGTCAGTTGCAAGATCGAGCACTTTGCCGAAACACCGGATAGGCGACGATTCATCCATACAAACTTCCTAGTCACTTTTGGCTGCGGACGTATTGTCCTCAACTACACCGCATCCCTTGGACATCCTCCGCAGGTCGGGAAACGGGGCACTTCGATAGTGGCGACTTCGCTGGACATTCAAGGTAGCGATGACGCACTCGACATCAGCGGCTGGCAGTCCGGAAACACCGGCGAATACGCAATCCGTTACTGTATGCTCACCGACGCGAATCTGGATGAGATCGATCTTGGAATTGCTCACCTGACAGAAAAACCGTACTTTGCAACTGTTGTGACGGAAGACGGCAATGTCGAGAAGTTTCTCGTATTCGATCCCAAACCAGATGACGGCATTGCCACGCAGTTTCGAGCCGCATTTGACGCTCTAAATCGCGAGTGCCGCTGCGGTCCGCCCAATCTTCCTCGATCGCTTCTGGACAATCCATCGTCGTCGATCCGGCAGCAGCCCGAAGCGATCCGCAATTTGGCCTACCTGCTGGGATGCGCGCCGCCGAGCGATTCTTCTGGCGATTGCCCGATGCCAAGCACGGTCTGGCGACGCGGGCACTTAAGCAGCCGAAAGCTCGAGATTAAGCGCGACGGAGAAGGGAATGCAGTCGCCGTCTGCCTTACCCAGATCGTCGAAGTGGACGGCGGACCGGAAACTCTTGCGATCATAACGTCCGCCTTGCCGGGAGAAGGCCGCCTTCTGATCCATCAAATGGTCAGCCGATTGATCGACACAAAAAGGCCGAGGTCGGCCGATGATGACTCCCCTTTTCGAATTGCCTGGCAATTCGGTTCCGATGGCCGCTTCGATACCCGCGATTGGAATCTAGACATCGCCGAAAATACAGTTCACCGAGACACGACGTCGGATGAAATTGGGCCGGAAGGTCTCGATACCTGCCTGCTCCACGCAACGACGTTGCCCTACCTGGCCGTCATCGAGACGGAAAGGGGGATGCGCTGGCAATGCCTGGCACTTCATAGCGAAACGGAGTCAGGACTTGCCGATGAGTTTCGCTCACTCCTCGACGACCTTTGCGCCGGGCGCACGACCTAAATAGCCCTACACCACCCACGTCCCCGGATCCGCCTCGACCTGCCCGCCGCTCTTCATGTCGCGCACGCGGTGAGCCCCGCCCGGCGCTTCGGGCAGGAACCACACGAACGGGATGCCCTTGTCGTTGGCGTATTTGAGCTGGGCGTCGAACTTGCGGTCCTCGTGGTACATCTCGACCTTGATCCCGCGCGCGCGCAGCGTGCGCGCCGTCGCGGCGACATCCGCGTAGTTTCCGCCGCGCGGGAAGAGGACCAGCACGTCGGTCGGCGTCTTGCGCGTCGGCTTCAGACGGCCTTCCTTCTGCAGCTTCCAGAAGATGCGCGTGAGGCCGATGGAAATGCCGATGCCCGGCAGGCGCCGGTTGATCAGTGAGCCCACGAGATTGTCGTAGCGCCCGCCGCCGCACACGGTCGGGAAATCCGGGAACTCGGCCAGCCGCGTCTCGTAGACCGAGCCCGTGTAGTAGGCGAGCCCGCGCGCGATGGAGAGGTCGGCCACGAAGCTGCCCTTCGGGAAGCGCTCGAGCTCCTTCATCACGAAGCCCAGCTCGTGCAGCCCCTGCCCCAGCAGCTCGGATTTCACGCCCAGCTTCTCGACCTGGCCGAGGATGGCGGCGTCGGTGCCGCGGATCTCGGTAAGTGCCAGGATCTTGCCGATGGCGTCGTCGCCCAGCGACAGTTCTTTCGCCAGCATGTCGGCCACACCCTTGGCGCCGATCTTGTCGAGCTTGTCGACGATGCGGATCGCGTTGGCCTGGTCGGCGATGCCGAGCCCTTCGTAGTAGCCTTGCAGGATCTTACGGTTGTTGAGCTTCGTGACGCTCGGCCCCACCCCTAGTGCATCGAGCGTCTCGAACACGATGGCCGGCATCTCGGCGTCGAAATGCAGCGGGATCTCGCGCGTGTCGATCACGTCGATGTCGCACTGGTAGAACTCGCGGAAGCGACCGTCCTGCGGGCGTTCGCCGCGCCAGGCCTTCTGCATCTGGTAGCGCTTGAACGGGAAGACGAGCTCGTTGAGGTTCGCCGCCACATAGCGCGCCATCGGCACGGTCATGTCGTAGTGCAGCGCATGTTCCGGCACGGCATCCTCGTCCGGCTCGGCGAGCAGGCGGCGGATCGCGTAGATCTCCTTGTCGGTGTCGCCCTGCTTGAGCAGCACTTCCACCGGCTCGATCGAGCGCGTCTCGATCGGCGCATAGCCGTAGCTTTCGAAGATCGCGCGGATCCGGTCGAGCCACTGCAGCTCGACGATGCGCAGCTCCGGCAGCCATTCCGGAAAGCCGCTGATGGCCTTGAGTTTCTGCTTCTCGATCACGTGTTTCGATCCCGTTGCGTCGCGTTGGGGCCGACTGATACCCCAGCCCGCCCGGGACATAAAGACCTATGGCCGCGGACCCCGCGGTCCACCGAAGCCCGGTCCGCCCGGCGGCGGCGGACGCCCGCCCGGTCCGCCGCCCGGCGGGCCTTTCAGGTTGAAGCTCGGATCGGGCGTCCCGGCAAAGCAGCGCGGGATGAACGGGAAGCGTTCGGTCAGCACATAGTGGTACGTGCCCTGCGGATACTCGGCCGTCACGCCCTCGCGCCCGTTGCATTCGTCGAGATCGCCGGACCCGGCGACGAACTCGAAATCCTGCGCATAGGAACCGTCGTGGCGGCCGGGCGGCGTGCCCGCGGGCCGGTTGCCGGCGCGCAGGCGCCAGCCGGGTTCGAGCTTGCGCAGCCCGCCCGCCGGATCGCCCGCCTTCGCGTAGCCGAACGGCCCGTAGATCGGGAAACCGTCGGCGGCATAGCCCAGCAGTGCGGGCGTGTCGCGCCGCGCCAGCCGTTCGAGCAGCCCCACCGGGATGCCGTGATAATGGTACGTGCCGTCGGGCTGCACATGCGCGTTGGACCGGTCGAGCCCGAGATTGCGCGGTCCCCCGATCGCCTCCAGCACCCAGCCCGAGCGCGGGTCGTTGTTCCAGAATTCCGCCGTCCCGGGATCGAACAGCACGCCGTTGAGCGCCACGCCGAAGGGCTGCACGCGCGACGGACGGAACGCCGCACCGCGCTGCGGGGCGAGCGGGACGCGCAGCGTGTAGTTCTGCGCGCGGATCGAATGGGGATTGCCGGCATTGGGAAAACGGCCCGGCTCGTGGTCGGGCAGCCCGTCGGCGCGGATGAAGCGCGCACCCGAAGCTGCGTCGATCTCGACGCGGGCGGCGGCCTCGGCCGGCGACAGGATCGACAGCGCCTTGCGCTTCTGGGCACCCGTCGGCGCGCCGTGCCCCTTCTCGCCATGGGCGAAGGCGGGGCCGGCCGCGAGCAGTGCCGCAAGAAGGGCCAGGCCGCATGCGCGTTCCATGGCGCCAGAATGGCGCGGCGCGCCGCCATCCGTCGAGAGGCAAGAATTCACCACCGGTTTCGTCCTATATTGCCCGGAAGATGTTCGACCCGAAGACGATCGTCAGCCCGCGGCTGGGCCGACTTTACGCGTATTGGGACGCGAAGCGCGGCGAGCGGCTGATGCCCGCGCGCGCCGATATCGATCCGGTCGAGTTCCCCTGGATCCTCGGCAACCTGTCGCTGATCGAGGTCGCCGATGACGGCGACTTCCGGTGGCGGGTCGACGGGTCGAACCTCGCGTCCTTCTTCGGCTGCGAAATGACCGGTCGCTCGCTCACGGAGTATCCGTATCCGGCCGCCGTCGACACGATGCGCACGACACTTCTCGGCGCCGTCCATGCATGCGGACCGTCCGGTTTCGTCCGGCGGTACGCTTCCCAGACGCATAGATGGAACTACGAAAGCCTTTACCTGCCGCTGTCGAACGACGGGCAGCGCGTCGACATGCTGATGCAGGCGATCGAGATCGATCCGAGATGACCTGCCGGCGGCCCTGCCGCTAGACTGCGCGGCCATGACCGAGTCCTTCGATGTCGTCGTCGCGGGCGGGGCTGCCATCGGCGGGTCCGTCGCCTATCACCTGGCCGCCGATCCCGGCTTCAAGGGGCGCGTGCTCGTGCTCGAGCCGGACCCGACCTATGCGCGCGCGGCAAGCGCGCTTTCGGCCGCGTCGATCCGCCAGCAATTCTCCAGTGCGGTGAACATCCGCATCTCGCTGTTCGGCATCGGCTTCCTGCGCGCGATCGGCGAGACGCTGGCCGTGGACGGCGAGAAGCCCGAGATCGGGCTCAACGAAGGCGGCTACCTGTTTCTCGCCACGCCGGCCGGCGCGCCGATCCTTGCCGGGAACCATGCGCTGCAGACCGAACTGGGTGCCGACATCGTGCGGTTCGATCCGGCAGGGCTGAAGGACCGGTTCCCATGGCTGGCGGTCGACGATCTTGCCGGCGGCTGCTGGGGGCGCACCGGCGAAGGCTGGTTCGACGGCTACGGCCTGCTGCAGGCGTTCCGCCGCAAGGCGCGGTCGATGGGTGTCGTCTACCGCAAGGCCGGGCTCGCGCGCATCGACATGCGGGACGGCCGCGCCGA
Organism: Tagaea sp.; assembly: GCA_965279565.1. GTDB lineage: Bacteria > Pseudomonadota > Alphaproteobacteria > CACIAM-22H2 > CACIAM-22H2 > Tagaea. The sequence goes on from OZ257249.1 coordinate 3,989,079, forward strand.
AGCGCTGACGCTCGACGACGGCTCGCGCGTGGCGTGCGGCAAGCTGGTGATCGCGGCGGGAACGGCGGCGCGCGATCTGGTGAAGCAGACCGGGTTCGACATCCCGGTCCATCCGAAGAAACGGATGATCTTCACGTTCGAATGCCGCGAGAAGCTCGAAGGTTTCCCGCTGCTGATCGACCCGACCGGCGTCTATTGCCGGCCAGAGGGGGCGGGTTTCATCGGCGGCTCGGCCCCGCCGCCCGATGCCGATCCCGACGCGACCGACTTCGAGGTCGAGCATTCCTTCTTCGACGAACACGTGTGGCCCGCACTTGCCGCGCGTGTACCCGCGTTCGAGGCGATCCGCCCCGGCCGCGCCTGGGCCGGCCATTACGACATGAACCTGTTCGATCACAACGCGCTGGTCGGCCCCGTACCGGGCACGTCCAACGTGATTCTCGCGAACGGGTTTTCGGGGCACGGGCTGCAGCAGAGCCCGGCGGTCGGCCGCTACATCGCCGAGTCGATCGTCGACGGGCGTTTCCGCACGCTCGACCTCGGCGAACTCGATCCCGGGCGGCTCGCGGCGAACCGCCCGGTCGTCGAGAAGAACGTCGTCTAGGCTATTTCTTCATCTTCACGAAGCGCAGTTCCACGTCCTCGTTGGCCCGCATGTTGAACTCGCCCACCGTGTCGAGCACGCCGAAGATCTGCGGCTCCTGGTGGATCGGGATGATCGGCACGTCCGCGACGATCTGCTTCCACGCCTGCGTCGACAGGATCTGGCGCGTTTCCATGTTGGTTTCGGTCGCGATACGGTCGCGCAGGCTTTCGACGGTCGGGTTCTGGTACTTGCCCCAGTTGAAGGTACCGGCCCCCTTGGTCATCGTCAGCAGCTCGCGCAGCGGGTTCGAGATGTCGAAATTCCCCGGCGCCCAGCCCAGCATGTAGAACTGGAACTGGCTATTCTGGCCGGCCGGGATGAACTGCGAGAAGTTCATCGCGTTGAGGCGGATGTTGATGCCCACGCGCGCCAGCATCGGGACGATGGCCGTGCAGATCGCCTCGTCGTTGATGTAGCGGTTGTTCGGGCAGTGCAGCGTGAAGGTGAAGCCGTTGGGATATCCCGCTTCGGCCAGCAGCTTCTTCGAGGCTTCCGGATCGAACGGCAGGCGCACATTGGCGTCCTTGTCCCAGCCCTGCACCGCCTGCCCGATGATCAGGCCGGAGGGCTGGCCGAAGCCGCGCATCACGACGCGACGGATCGCGTTCATGTCGATCGCCTGGTAGATCGCCTTGCGCACGCGCGCGTCGCGCAGCGGGTTCTTGACGCCCGGCTGGTCGAGCACTTCCTCGCGCGCGGTATCCATGCCGAAATAGGTCGTGCGGACGGTCGCACCCTGCATGACCTTGAGGCCGGACTGCCCCTGCAGACGCTGCACGTCCTGCAGCGGGACCGGGTAGATCAGGTCGAGCTCGCGCGACAGCAATGCGGCCACGCGCGTGGCGGCGTTCGACACCGGGCGCCACGTCGCGCGCGTGATGCCGTGCGTCGCTTCGCCCCACCAGGCCGTGTTCGGCTCGAGGATCGTGCGCTCGTCGGCGACGCGCTCGACCAGACGGAACGGACCCGTGCCGTTGACGTTGACGTTGCCGAAGTTCGTGTTGGCGCCGGGCTGGCCGGTGCGCACGATCGTCATGGCGTTGTTCTTGTCGATCCACGACTTGTTCATGATGAAGAACAGCGTCAGATCCTGCAGCAGGACCGGGTTGGGCCCCTTCGTGACGATCGTGACGGTATTGTCGTCGACCTTCTCGACGCGCTCGACCGAGACGACCGTGTAGTTCATGTCGGAGCTGGCCTGGCGCACGCGCTCGAACGACGCGATCACGTCGTCGGCGGTGAACGGCTCGCCGCCGTGGAAGCGCACGTTGCGGCGCAGGTGGAAACGCCAGGTCGTCGGGGTCGGGTTCTCCCAGCGCACGGCCAGGCCCGGCTCGAGCGAACCGTCGAAGCGCCGGCGCACCAGCGGCTCGTACATGTTCGACTTCATCGCATTGGTCACGCCGTGGTTGTTGGCGTGCGGGTCGAGCCCGAGAATGTCGTTGGCGGAGCCGTAGCGGAACTGCGTGGCCTGCGCGGCGGGCGCGAAGGCGCAGATCGCGACGGCGGCGACCGCGGCCAGCAGCGCGGCACGGGGGGAACGTTTCGTCATGGGTGAACTCTCCTCGGCGGTTTCGCTTATCGTTTTCTTCGGGCGGGTCCCGATCGCCGGTCCCGCCGCGTCCCTGTGCCCGGAATGTGCTTCAAACCGCCCCCCGGAGGCAAGGTCGGCTTCGTTTTCGCCCCCGGCCCGTGCTACTTTCCGGCCAAGAAACTCGAGGAACCTGCCAATGACCGCGATCCCCCGCACCATCCGCCTCAATGCCGCCGACAATCTCGTCGTGGCCGTCGACACGATCCCGCCGGGTGCCGACATCCACGGTGTGAAAGCGGCCGTGCGCATCATGAAGGGCCACAAGATGGCCATCGCACCCATCGCGGACGGCGAGGCGGTGCGCAAGTTCGGCCAGACGATCGGCTTCGCGCACGGCCCGATCGCGGCGGGCGAGCACATCCACACGCACAACTGCGACTTCAAGCAGTTCGCGCGCGACTATCATTTCGCCGAGGACGCGAAGCCCTATTCCCCGCTGCCCGTCGCCGAGCGCGCGACCTTCCAGGGCTATCGCCGCGCCGACGGGCGCGCAGGCACGCGAAACTATATCGGCATCCTCACGTCGGTGAACTGCTCGGCCTCCGCCGCGCGCTTCATGGCGGAAGCCGTACAGCGCTCGGGCATCCTTGCCGACTATCCCAATGTCGACGGCGTCGTGTCGTTCGTCCACGGGACCGGCTGCGGCATGGCATCGAAGGGCGAAGGCTTCGACGTGCTCAAGCGCACGCAGTGGGGCTACGCGACGAACCCGAATGTCGGCGGCGTGCTGCTCGTCGGGCTGGGCTGCGAGGTGTTCCAGATCGATGAAATGAAGCGCGCCTACGGCATCGTCGACGGCGATTTCTTCCAGTCGATGACGATCCAGGACACCGGCGGGACGCGCAAGACGATCGAACAGGGCGTGGAGCGCATCAAGGCGATGCTGCCGCTCGTCAACAAGGCGAAGCGCGAGACGATCCCGGCGAGCGAGCTGACGCTTGCCCTGCAGTGCGGCGGCTCGGACGGCTATTCGGGAATCACCGCGAACCCGGCACTGGGTTCCGCCGTCGACCTGCTGGTCAAGCACGGAGGTACTGCGATCCTTTCCGAGACGCCGGAGATCTACGGGGCCGAGCATCTGCTGACACGGCGCGCGCAGACGCGCGAGGTCGGCGAGAAGCTGATCGAGATCATCCGCTGGTGGGAGGAATACACCAAGCGCAACGACGGCTCGATGGACAACAACCCCTCGCCCGGCAACAAGGCGGGCGGGCTGACGACCATTCTGGAGAAGTCGCTGGGGGCCGCGGCCAAGGGCGGCACGACGACGCTGCGCGGCGTCTACCGCTATGCCGAGCGCGTCGACACCAAGGGCTTCGTGTTCATGGACACGCCGGGCTACGACCCGACCTCGGCCACCGGCCAGGTCGCGGGCGGCGCCAACGTGCTGTGCTTCACGACCGGGCGCGGCTCGGCCTATGGCTGCAAGCCCACGCCGTCGATCAAGCTCGCGACCAACACCGACATCTACCAGCGCATGCTCGAGGACATGGACATCAACTGCGGCGACATCGTCGACGGCGTGTCGGTCGAGGCGAAGGGCAAGGAGATCTTCGAGCACATCCTGCGCATCGCGTCGGGCGAGCGCTCGAAGTCCGAGCAGCTCGGCTACGGCGACAACGAATTCGTGCCCTGGCAGATCGGCGCTACGATGTGACGCGGGTCCTTTAACTCTACATTAATTGCATACGGCGCATCTTCGCTCCGCGCCGGAACGCATCTGCTTGCGGCGCCAATAGCATCCCTTCGAGGAGCGCCCGATGACGATACGTTCGAAACTCATCACCGCGATGATTCTGCTTGCGCTCGCGATCTTCGGATCGGCCGCAAGCGGCTGGATTTCCGGCGGAATCGCCGGCGACGGCATGAAGACGGTCTACAACGACCGGGTCGTCCCGATGCGCGACCTCAAGACGCTTGCGGATTCCTACGCGGTCAACATCGTCGATACGGCGCACAAGGTGCGCAATGGCAACATCGACTGGACGATCGGCACGAAGAATGTCGACGAGGCGCGCAAGACCCTGGAGCAGGTCTGGAAACACTATGCGGACACCGCGATGGACGACCGCGAGCGCCAGCTTGCCGGCGTCGCGCGCCGCGCGATGACGCAGGCCGACGCGATGGTCGCCGAGCTTGCGGCCGCCATCGCAGCCAAAGATGCGGCGAAGCTCGACGACATCGTCAAGCGCCGGCTCTATGCGGCGATCGACCCGGTTTCCGAAGCGATCGACAAGCTCGTGGCGCTCCAGCAGGACGAGGCCAAGTCGGTCTATGACCGGACCACGGCGACATTCGGGATCTCCCGCACCGTGATGATCGCGGTGATCCTCGCCGCAATCGGCGTGATCGCGTTCGCGCTGTTTACGGTCATCCGCGGCGTCAGCCAGCCGCTGGGTGCCATGACCGGTGCGATGACCACGCTCGCCGCCGGCGACCTGACTGTCGAGATTCCCGGCCGCACGAAGACCGACGAGATCGGCGAGATGGCCAAGGCCGTGCAGGTCTTCAAGGACAGCATGATCGAAACCGAGCGGCTGCGCGCCGAACAGGCCGCCGAGCAGCAGCGCCAGATCGACCGCGCCAAGCGCATCGAGACAAGCGTGGGCCGCTTCGAGAGCGCCGTCGGCGAGGTCGTCAAGACTGTCGCGGCCGCGTCGACCGAACTGCAGGCGACCGCACAGGCGATGGCGGGTACGGCCGAAGAGACGACGCGCCAGGCGACAGCCGTGGCCGCGGCGTCGGAAGAGGCCACGCAGAACGTCCAGACGGTCGCCTCCGCGACCGAGGAGCTGAGCGCTTCGATCAGCGAGATCAGCAAGCAGGTGACCGAATCCAACCGCATGACGGCCGACGCGGCCGCGCAGGCGCGCGCGAGCAACGAGCAGGTCCAGAGCCTCGACGCCGCCGCGCAGAAGATCGGCGACGTGGTCAAGATCATCAACGACATCGCCGGCCAGACGAACCTTCTCGCCCTCAATGCCACCATCGAGGCCGCGCGCGCGGGCGAGGCCGGCAAGGGCTTCGCGGTCGTCGCGTCGGAAGTGAAGGCGCTGGCCAACCAGACCGCGAAGGCAACCGAGGAGATCGGCGCCCAGATCCGCGCGATTCAGGACGCGACACGCAGTTCCGTCCAGTCGATCCAAGGCATCACGACGACGATCGACCGGGTCAACGAGACGGCGACCGCCATCGCATCGGCGGTCGAGGAACAGGGTGCCGCGACGCAGGAAATCGCCCGCAACGTGGCGCAGGCCGCACAGGGAACGCAGGAAGTGTCGCGCAACATCTCCGGCGTCAACGAGGCGGCGGGCCAGACCGGGACGGCCGCCGGGCAGGTTCTCGAGTCCTCGGACGAGCTCAGCCGGAACAGCGAAGCGCTGCGCCAGCAGGTCGACGGCTTCCTGCGCGAGGTCCGCGCCGCCTAGGCCGCGCGCTCGCCCGCCTTCTCGAAGCCGCGCGCCTCGGCCACGATCCAGCGGCACAGCGTCTCGACGCCGGGCGCCGGCTCCTTGGCGCGCACGATGTAGTAGGCCGAGCTGCTGTCGATCTCGAGCCCGGCCGGCACGACGAGGCTGCCGTTGGCCAGTTCCTCGCGCACGAAGCACGTCGCGACGAGGCCCACGCCCAGACCAGCGCAGGCCGAGCGCACGATCAGCGACATGTAGCCGTAGCGCACGGTGTGTGCCGGTACGGCTCCGCGCAGCCCGTGCGCCTCGGTGAACTCGGCCCACAGGCCCGGCATCTGGAAATGCTGGAGCAGCGTGGCGCGCTGCACGTCGCGCGCGGCCGAGATCCCGCCGATGCGCGCGAGATAGCCGGGCGACGCGACGAGCGCCACGCGCTTTCCCATCAGGTAGTCGACGCGGCTGTCCGCCCAGTCGCCGTTGCCGTAGCGCAGGTCGATGTCCGGCGCCTCGGCCGCATCCTCCGAGATGAAATTCGTGAACTGCACGTCGGTTTCCGGATGGCGCTGCACGAAGGCGGGGAAGCGGTCGAGCAGCCAGCGCTCGCCCAGGATCGCCTGCATATGCAGCCGGATCGGCCGACGCGTGGCGGCGCTTTCACGCACGCGCACCTTGCCCACCGCCATCTGCTCCAGCGCCGCGCGCGCATAGGGCAGGTACACTTCGCCCGCATGCGTCAGCGCCAACCCCCGACCCGTGCGGCGGAACAGCGCCATGCCGACGGCACCTTCGAGCGCCTTCAGGCGCTTGGAGACGGCACTCTGCGTCAGGTTGCTGGCGCGCGCGGCGGCGGCGGTCGAGCCGCGCTCGGCCACGGCGAGCAGCAGTTGCAGCGAGGTCGTGGTGGGAAGGCGCTGGGAAGGCGGCATGGGCATTACGATAGTCCGTTTCGGAATATCGTGCGAATTCTTTTCGTTGGCATGGCGCGTGCTGCTTGGCCACGCTGGGTTCGGCACAACGCGCATTCCGGAGGTCGGCTTGGAAGAACAACGCGGCACGCTGTGGGGCGGACGTTTCCGCAAGGCGCCGGACGCGCGCCTGATGCTCCTGTCGCGCAGCGACCCCTCGCATGTCCGCCTCGTTCCCTACGACATCGCCGGCAGCCGCGCGCATGCGCGCGAACTCGGCCGCACGGGCATCCTCGCACCCGCCGAACTGGCGACGATCCTCATCACGCTCGACAAGCTGGAAGCCGACGTCGCCGCCGGCCGCACGCAGTTCGGTGCCGGCGACGAGGACATCCACACCTTCCTCGAACGCGAGCTGGTCCAGCGCCTCGGCACGCTCGGCGGCAAGCTGCGCGCCGGGCGGTCGCGCAACGACCAGGCCGCCAACGACCTGAAGCTCTATCTGCGTTCCGTCGCAATCGACATCGCGTCCGACCTTCGTTCGCTGGAAGACGCACTGATCGCGCAGGCCGAGACGCATGCCGAGCTGCCCGCCCCCGGCTTCACGCATCTCCAGCCGGCCCAGCCGGTCACGTTCGGCCATCACCTGCTGGCGCATGCGCAGGCCCTGTCCCGCGATCTCGGCCGCATCGCCGACTGGCGCGAACGCGCGTCGCTCTCCCCGCTCGGCTCGGCGGCCCTCGCGGGCTCGGCCCTCGCCAAGCGCCCGGACCTGTCGGCGCTGGAACTGGGCTATTCGGGGGCGTGCGAGAACTCGATCGATGCGGTGGGTGCACGCGACCATGTCGCCGAGTTCCTGTTCGTCGCCGCGATGATCGCAGTCGATGTCTCGCGCCTGGCTGAGGAAGTGACGATCTGGTCGACGCGCCAGTTCGGCTGGATCGATCTCGACGACGCGTTCTCGACCGGCTCCTCGATCATGCCGCAGAAGAAGAACCCCGACATCGCGGAGCTGTCGCGCGGGCGTGCGGCACGCCTCACCGGCGATCTCGCCGCAATGCTGGGTGCGCTCAAGGGCCTGCCACTCGCCTACAACCGCGACCTCGCCGAGGACAAGCGCGCCGCGTTCGACGCAGTCGACGTGCTGGGCCAGGTGCTGCCCGCGATGGCGGGCCTGATCGCCACGATGCGCGTGCGCACCGAGCGCGTCGAGAAGGACGCCGGCGAAGGCTACACGCTGGCGACCGAGATCGCGGATTTCCTCGCCCGCAACGGCGTGCCGTTCAGCGAGGCGCACGAGGTGGCCGGTGCGGCCGTGCGCCTGGCCGAAGACAAGGGCGTGGCGCTTGGCGAACTGACCGCCGGCGATCTCGCAAAGCTCGACGCGCGCCTGACCGCCGACATCATGCCGATGCTCGACGTCAAGAACGCGATCGCCAGCCGCGACGTGTTCGGCGGAACCGCACCCGGCCGCGTGCGCGAGCAGATCGGCCGCCTTCGCGAAACGCTTGCCCGGCTCGCCAATCGCCTGCCGCAGCGCCAAGGGGCCGCGTGAACCGCGAGCCCGCAGAATTCGCGCTCGGGGCCTCGCGCATCGTCCGCCGGCCCAGCTGGGGGCGCTGGCTCGCCGCCACGCTGCTCGTCGCCCTGCTCGTCTGGATCGGCTGGTCCTTCGCCCACGGCCAGATCCACTGGCCGACGGTCGGGCGCTTCTTCACCGCCCCCGCCATCCTCAGCGGCTTGGCCAACACCATATTGATGGCGTTCTGGGCGATGATCGTGGGCATCGTGCTCGGCACGGTGTTCGCTGTCATGTATCTCTCACCCAATCCGGTGATGCAGGGCACGGCGCTGTTCTACATCTGGTTCTTCCGCGGCACGCCGCTGCTGCTCCAGCTGCTCATCTGGTTCAACCTCGCTCTCGTCTTCCCGACGATCGGCATCCCGGGCCTCGTCGAGTTCCGCACCGTCGACGTGATCACGCCGTTCGTTGCCACGCTGCTGGGGCTCGGCATGAATCAGGGGGCCTACACGGCCGAGGTCGTGCGTGCCGGCATCCTGTCGGTCGATCGCGGCCAGATCGAGGCCGCCCAGGCGATCGGCATGACGCGACTGACGGCCCTGCGCCGCATCGTGCTGCCGCAGGCCATGCGCGTGATCATCCCGCCGGTCGGCAACGAGGCGGTGTCGATGGTCAAGCTCACGTCGGTCGCCAGCGTGATCCAGTACGCCGAGATCCTGCGCAACGCGCAGACGATCTACTACGCCAACGCGCGCACGATCGAGCTGCTGATCGTCGCGGCGATCTGGTACCTCGCCGTCGTCACGGTGCTGCAGGTCGGCCAGCACTTCCTGGAAAAGCATTTCTCGCGCGGCTACGCCGCACGCCGCGTGGCGGCACCGGCCGGGGACGTGCGATGAGCGCCATCCTGCCCATGCTCGTTGCGCGCGACGTGCGCAAGAATTTCGGGCCGCTCGCCGCCGTCGACGGCATCTCGCTCGACGTCGCACCGGGCGAAGTCGTCTGCGCGATCGGCCCGTCGGGCTCCGGCAAGTCGACCTTCCTGCGCTGCATCAACCAGCTCGAGAAGATCGACGGCGGCGCGATCTGGGTGGACGGCGAACTGGCCGGCTTCCGCCGGCAGGGTGACGCGTTGCACGAACTTTCGGATTCCCAGATCGCGCGCCAGCGTCTTGCCTGCGGCATGGTCTTCCAGCGCTTCAACCTGTTCCAGCATCTGACCGCCCTGCAGAACGTCGTCGAAGGCCCGGTGACGGTGCTGAAGCGCGACCGCCGCGAGGCCGCCGACGAGGCGATGGCCCTGCTCGAGCGCGTCGGCCTTGCCGAAAAACGCGACGCCTACCCGTCCGAGCTTTCCGGCGGCCAGCAGCAGCGCGTGGCGATCGCCCGGGCGCTGGCCATGCGCCCTAAGCTGATGCTGTTCGACGAGCCGACCTCCGCCCTCGACCCCGAGCTGGTCGGCGAGGTGCTGGCGGTCATGCGCGACCTTGCCACGGGCGGCATGACGATGGTCGTCGTCACCCACGAGTTGGGCTTCGCGCGCGAGGTCGCCACCCGCGTGGCCTTCCTCGACAAGGGCCGCCTCGTCGAACTCGGCACGTCCGAGGACGTGCTGCTCCGCCCGTCCCATCCGCGAACCCGCGATTTCGTCGCCGCCGTCTTGCGCTAGAATGCAGCCATAAACAGGAGGTACCCCACATGCGCCGTTTCCTCACCATCGCCCTCGCCGCCGGCCTCGCCGGCATGGCCCTTCCCGCCGCCGCCCAGGACGTGCCCGCGCGCATCAAGCAGGCCGGCAAGATCGTCATCGCGACGATGCCGAACTACGCGCCGATCACCTACAAGGACCCGGCGACCAACAAACTGATGGGCTTCGACATCGATCTCGGCGAGGCGGTCGCCAAGGAACTCGGCATTGCCGTCGAGTGGCAGGAGATCGCCTTCGCGCAGATGCTGCCTTCGCTGCAGACCGGCCGCGTGGACACCGTGCTCGCGGGCATGAGCGACCTGCCGGCCCGCCGCGAAACGGTCGACTTCGTCGATTACCTGAAGTCGGGCGCGCAGTTCTTCACGCTCAACGCGCTCGCCGGCTCGATCAAGACGCCGGAGGATCTCTGCGGCAAGGCCGTGGGTGCGAGCCGCTCGACCAACTGGCCCAAGCAGATCGGCGAATGGAGCGACGCCAACTGCGTGGGCAAGGGCAAGGCCGCGATCAACGTCGTCGGCACCGAAGGCTCGGTCGACGCGCGCACGCAGCTCAAGACCCAGCGCATCCAGGCGGCCGTGCAGGGCAACGAGACGCTGCCCTATTTCCAGCAGCTCGAGCCCAACACCTACACGATCCTCGGCACCGCCTTCACCGAATCGCTGTCGGGCATGCCCTTCGCGAAGACGGCCGAGGGCGCCCAGCTGCGCGCGGCGGTGAAAGCCGCCATCGAGCGGCTGATCGCCAAGGGCGATTACGCGAAGATCGCGGCGGCGCACGGTCTGCAGGCGAACAACATCGGCAAGGTGACCGAGAACGAAGGCAAGTAGGACGCGGTCCCGGACGGGGGAACGGCCATGGACAAGGACAAGCTCGCCGCCCTTCGCGCCCGCTACGGCGACGCGCAGGGCGGCGACATCCACGATCCGCACTTCGCCAAGGTCGCGGCGGCGGTATTCACCGCCCCCGACCGGCGCAAGTGGCCGTTCGCCGATCCGGCGACGTTCGTGGGCGCCCCGATCCGGCCGATCCAGTCGGACGCCGACTTCGCGGGCCTGGATGCGGCACTCGTCGGCGTGCCGATGGATCTGGGCGTCACGAACCGGGCGGGTGCGCGCCTGGGGCCGCGCGCGGTGCGCGGGGTCGAGCGGATCGGTCCCTACGAACACGTGCTGAAGCGCACCCCGCTCAGCGAAATGACGGTCGCCGACATCGGCGACGTGCCGATGCGCAGCCGCTTCTCGCTGGCCGACTGCCATGCCGACATCGAGGCGTTCTACACGCGCCTCGCGGCCGCCGGCGTCGTTCCGCTGTCGGTGGGCGGCGACCATTCGGTCACGTTGCCGATCCTGAAGGCGCTGGGCCGCGACCGGCCGGTCGCGATGGTGCATTTCGACGCGCACTGCGACACCAGCGGCCCCTACGAGGGGGCGAAATTCCATCATGGTGCCCCCTTCCGCATGGCCGTGCTCGACGGCGTGCTCGACCCCGAGCGCACGATCCAGATCGGCATCCGCGGCGGGGCCGAGTATCTGTGGGAGTTCTCCTACGAGAGCGGCATGACCGTCCTCCACGCCGAGGACATCGACCCGATGGGCCTCGACGCCGTGATCGCGAAGGCCCGCGCGGTCGTCGGCGATTCGCCGGTCTATGTCACGTTCGACGTGGACGGGCTGGACCCATCCTTCGCGCCGGGTACGGGCACGCCGGAATCCGGCGGCCTGACGATGCGCGAGGCCCTTGCCATCCTGCGCGGACTTGCCGGGCTCGACGTGATCGGCGCCGACGTCGTCGAAGTCGCCCCGCAATACGACGCGACGACCGTCACGGCCCAGAACGCGGCTCAAGTGCTGTTTACCCAGCTGTGTCTCGTGTCGATCGCGCGCGAGAAACGCCGGGCGCGCTGAATCCGCCCGGGCCGGCGTAACCTCCGGACGGCCGCCGTCGAATGGTTGGCAAGCGCACCCGCGTCCGGGGCGCTTCCGACCCGAAGGCCAGCCCGATGGAATCGCTCCGAAATACGCTCCTGCGCGCCCTCCCGTGGGCCCTGTCCGTCTGGATCGCGTACATCTTCATCTGGTACCTCCAGTACAAGTTCCTCGGCCACGAAGGCAGCGTCTGGCTCTTCACGGTGCTGACCGACTGGCTGGGCGTTCCCGGCCACGAAAAGTTCATGCGGATCGGTGTCGGCTCGGCCGAGCTGGCCGCGGCCCTGCTCTGCCTCTACCGGCCCACGCAGTCGGTCGGCGGGGCCGCCGCCGCCGGAATCATGACCGGGGCGATCTTCTTCCATCTGGTCTCGCCGCTCGGCATCGATCCGTACGAGGACGGCGGCACGCTCTTCACCGAGGCCGTCACCGTCTGGCTTTCGGGGCTGATCCTGCTCTATATCCGCCGGGACGAGGCGATGGCGTTCGCGCAGCCCGTCTGCCGCTACCTGTCCGAGGTCACGCGACCGGCGACCCGCGCATGAGCGAGGCAGCACCCAAGAAGCCGCGCGACGTGCGGCTCGATTTCTTCCGCGGCCTGTCGCTGGTCGCGATCTTCACGGCGCACGTCCCGGGCGACTGGCTCGCCGAGATCATCTGGGCGCGTTTCGGCCTTTCGGACGCGGCCCACGTGTTCGTCTTCATCTCGGGTTATGCCGCCGCGATGGCGTTCGGCGGCACGTTCCTGCGCCAGGGCTTCGCGATCGGGACCGCGCGCATCGCGTGGCGCTGTGCGCAGCTCTATTCGGTCCACATGGCGCTGTTCCTGCTCGGGGCCGCCATCTGCGCATGGGCGGCGACAAGGGGGATCGACTACGCGGTCTATCTGGGCATCGCCGACTTCTTCGCCGATCCGGGCCGCACGCTGCTGGGCCTGTTCACGCTCGGCTACGTGCCGACCTATTTCGACATCCTGCCGCTCTACATGCTTGTCCTTGCCAGCGTGCCGCTCGTGATGCTGCTGGCGCGCATCCATCCCGGTCTCGTCATCGCGCTGTCGGTCGCCCTCTGGTCGTTCGTGCAGGCGACGGGCTTCAATCTCAACGCAGGAACGTCGGCAGGCCAGGGCTGGGGCTTCAACCCGCTCGCCTGGCAGCTGCTGTTCTTCACCGGCTTCGCGCTGTCGCGCGGCTGGGTCGAGGCGCCGCGCTTCCACCCGGTCCTCGTCGCCGCCTGCATCGCGTACCTGCTGTTCGGCTTCGTCGCGATCTATCCGGCGGTCCATTCGCTGCATCCGGCCCTTGGCGACCTGCACGCCTGGGCCTACAGCCACGCGCACAAGCCCAATCTCGACCTGCGGCAGTACGCGCACTTCCTCGCCCTCGCCTTCGTCGTGCTGTGGGCGATCGACACGCGGCGCGAGCTGCTGGCGTCGCGCTTCGCCTGGCCGTTCGTGCAGCTCGGCCGGCAGGCGCTGCCGGTCTTCTTCTCGGGCATGGCGCTGGCGCATGTCGCGGGCATCGTGCTCGCCTTCGGCGACGACGGCCTCACGCTGCAGGTGCTGGTCAACGTGGCGGGCATCGGCGGGCTCTATGCCGTCGCGCGGATTTCGGCCTGGATCAAGGTGGCGCCCTGGAAGTCGCCGGCGCGCGCGCCCGCACCTGCCGACATGCCGGCCGCCGCCTTCGTCAAGCCGGTCGTGCAGCCAGCCATCTGATCCCGGTCACTCCGCGCGCAGGTGGCGCGCGAGGAACTCCAGCACGCCGGGAAGTGCGGCTTCCCAGGTCCCCCAGTCGTGATCGCCGTCCGTCGTTTCCGCCGTCACGTCGTGGCCCATGCGGCGCAGCGTCGAGGCAGCCGCGGCCTGCTCGTCGGCAAGACCGAAACGGTCGCCCCTGCCGACGGTGAGATAGACCGGCGGGCGCAACGGCGAGCCTGCTGCGCGCGCGGCCATCGCCATCGGGCTTTGTGCCAGGAACCGCGGAACATCGAACGGCGTGCCGAAGGACCCGGCGAAAACGCGCGCCAACCGCGCCTCCATCTCCGCGTCGATCGCCATGCCGGGAACGATGCGCGTCCAGTAGGCGCCGCTCATCGACGCGGCTGCGGCATAGCGGTCGGGGCGGCCGAACGCGAAGCGCAGCGCGCCGAACCCGCCCATCGAATTGCCGGCAACCGCGCGCCCGAGCCGGTCGGCGCGCGTCGCCCACCGCCTCTCGATCTCGGCCGGCAACTCGTCCACGAGTGCCGATTCGATCCCGCCCGCCGCGTACCAGGAATTTCCAGCGGATGGCAGCACGACGAGCATCGGCCCGATGCGCCGGTGCGCGATCAGGCGGTCGGCGGTCGCCTTCACCATGCCCATGCGCAGCCACTCGCCGGGATCGCTCGCCCGTCCGTGCAGCAGATAGACGACAGGCAGGCCGCGCGTCGGCGCGTCGGGCAGATAGACCGAATATTCGAGCGACCGGCCGAGCGCCGGGCTTTCCATGCGCGCGGAAACGACCTCTCCGGCCTGCGCATCCGCCACCAGCAGCACCAGACCGAGCAGTGCCGCCGCGAGCCGCGTCATCGCCCGCAGACCGTCACTTCGACAGGTCCTTGTCGAGCTGGTCGCCGAGCACTTCGCGCACCATACCGAACGCGCCGTTGACCGCCGGGACGCCGGCATAGATCGCTGCATGCAGCAGCAGCGCCTGCAGCTCCGCCGCCGTCACGCCGTTCTTGAGTGCGGGCTTTATGTGCAGCTTGAATTCCGCCTCGCGACCCAGCGCCACCATCATCGCCAGCGTCACGAGCGAGCGGGTCTTCCACGGCAGTGCCGGGTTCCCCCACGTCTCGCCCCACGCGGTACGGGTAATGAAATCCTGCCACGGCATCGAGAAGGCGCCGGCCGCGGCGAGCGAGCGCTGCACGTGCTCGACGCCGAGTACGGCCTTGCGGTTGGCGATGCCCGACGCGTAGAGCGCATCCTTGCCCGGCGAAACGGCGGGCAGGAACGCACGCAGGGCCGCGACCGTCTCGTCCGGCCGCTCGATCGCCAGCAGGTGCGACGCCTTCTCGACGACCGCGACGCGCGCACCCTCGATCCCGGCGGCAAGCTCGCGCGACGTTTTCACGTCGGTGACGGGATCTTCCGCCCCCGCCACCACGAGCGTGACGGCCGAGATGCGCTTGAGCGCCGGTCGCAAATCCATCGCCGCAATGGCGAGGCACGCGGCGGCGTAGCCTTCTGGATCGATGCCGAGGAACAGCGAGCGGTAATAGGCGAGCCGGACCGGATCGACGCCGGGCGTGAACCAGCGGCCCATCACCGCGTCGACGATGGCGCCCATGCCGCCCTTGCGCACCGAGTCTGCGCGCGCCTGCCAGTTTTCCGGCGGCGGAAGGTGGGCGGCCGTCGCCATCAGCACGAGATTGGCGATCTTTTCGGGATAGTGGATGGCCAGCGCCTGCGCGGTCATGCCGCCCAGCGACAGGCCGACGACATGCGCGCGCGCAATCCCCAGCGCGTCCATGAGTGCCGCGAGATCGTCGGCGAGCATGCGCACGCTGACGGGGCCGGATCGCGTCGGCGAACGGCCGTGACCGCACGTGTCGTAGCGCAGACAGCGATACGTCGGTGCGAGCTGGCGCACGACGCCGTCCCACATCTCCAGCGTCGTGCCGAGCGAGTTGGAGAACACGATGACCGGCCCGTCGGCGGCACCGGTCAGGTCGTAGAACAGCTTCGTCCTGTTGGTGTCGATCAGCGGCATGGGAGTCCCATCAGGCGGAAGTTGAAAGCTTTGCGGAGATGTCGCGCGCGAAGGCGGTGGCAGGTGCCACGCGCGCACGCGCGGCGGCGACCGAAGGAGCCAGATCGAAGACCCGGTCGAGCGATGCGGCATCGAGCGTGCCGGCCGCGGCGAGCACGGCGCGCAGCGTGCCGCCGGTCTCGCGGACCTTCGTTGCGGCCGCTTCGACCGCCGCGTGCGCCGCCGGACGGCCCAGTGCGGCGACAAGGGCGACGGCGGCCGCGTCGGCGAAGACCAGCCCGCGCGTCGCTTCGATGTTGCGCGCCATCGCCAAGGGATCGATGACGAGTCCCTCGGCGAGCAGGCGGCCTTGCGCGCATGCCCCCGACGCGAGACCGAACAGGGCGGCAAGCGCATGCCATTCGGCATGCCACGCACCGGCCGGACGCTCGTGCGCCGCGACGAGGCTCGCGGCGAGCGACGCCGCATGGCCCTGTGCGGCCTGCGCGTTGGCAAGAATGACCGTCGCGGCCACCGGATTGCGCTTGTGCGGCATGGCCGAGGACCCACCGCGCCCGGGAATGTACGGTTCGGCCACCTCGCCGATCTCGGTCGAGGCGAGATTCGCGACGTCGCCGGCCATCTTGGCGAGTGCTGCGCAGAGCAAGGCGAGGAACTGTCCGATCGCCGCGATCGACCCGCGTCGCGCATGCCACGCGATGACGGGCCGGGCGAGGTCCAGATTCTTCGCAAAACCGTCGAGCACGGCATCGGCCTTGTCGCCCAATGCGGCGAGCGTGCCGACCGGTCCGCCGAGCTGCGCCTGGCAGGCATTCGCGCGAAGCTCAGGCAAACCGGCGGCGATCTCGGCAACTCCGGCGGCCCAGACGGCGACCTTGAACCCGAACGTGACCGGGGCCGCGTGCTGACCGTAGGTACGCCCGATGCAGGGCGTTCCGGCATGCGTCTCGGCAAGCTTCGCGAGGGAGGCGAGGATGGCGGCGACGTCCCGCGCGATCAGGCCGAGCCCGGCCTTCATCTGAACGGCGCTCGCGGTATCCGCGATATCCTGCGTCGTCGCGCCGAAATGGACCTTGGCCCCCAGTTCGGCCGGAAGCTTCGCCTGCAGTGCCTTGACGAACGGGATCGTCAGAACCCCGGAAAGTGCGGTGCCGCGGCCAAGCTCGTCGAGGTCGAACGCATCGGCGCCGACCGCCTCGATCGCCGGGGCAAGACCGGCCGGGACAAGGCCCTGCGCCGCCTGTGCACGCGCGAGTGCGGCTTGCGCACGCAGCATCGCGCCGATCGTGGCGCGGTCGTCGAAGACCGCCGCCATCGCTTGCGTGGCGAAAAGCGCGCCGTGGAGTTTCGAGTCGAGCGGAGAAAATGTCATCGCAGGCGCAAGCTTAGCCGCAACTCCCGCCCGAGGGATAGCGTCAGGCCCGGGGAACGAGCGAAACGCCGATCCGCGTCAGGCCGAGCCAGGCGTCGGAGCCGGGCGGCTTGGGTTCCGACACGTTCTTGTCGACGACGAACAGCTCGCCCACGGCCGTATTGACCGTGTACTCCATGTGCGTGCCGAGATACGCGGCCTTGGCGATCCTGCCGGCCAGCGCCGGCCCACCGGTCGGAGCCAGCGTCAGCGCCAGTGCCTCCGGCCGGATCGCGACCTTGGCGGGGCCTGGCGTCAGGCTGCGCGCGGGCAGTTGCAGCGACACGTCGCCCACCCGCGCGGTCGCGATGCCGTCGGAGACCTTCTCGACCGTCGCGTCGACGATGTTCGAATCGCCCATGAAGTCGGCGACGAACAGGCTGACCGGGGATTCGTAGAGTTCGCGGGGCGACCCGGCCTGCGCGATCTTGGCGTTCGACATCACGATGACTCGGTCGGAAACGGCCAGCGCTTCCTGCTGATCGTGCGTGACGTAGACGACCGTCAGGTTGAGGTCGCGCTGCAGGTCGCGGATGTCCTCGCGCACGCGCCGGCGCAGCTTGGCGTCGAGATTCGACAACGGCTCGTCGAACAGCAGGACCTGCGGCTCCAGCGTCAGCGCGCGCGCGACGGCGACGCGCTGCTGCTGTCCGCCGGAAAGCTCCGACGGCAGGCGCTCGTCGTAACCCTTGAGACCGACAAGCTCGAGCTTCTCGCGCGCCATGTCGCGCGCTTTCTCCTTGGGCTGGCCCTGCACCGTCGGCCCGTAGGCGACGTTGTCGATCACGTTCATGTGCGGGAACAGCGCGTAGGACTGGAACACCATCGACACGTCGCGGTCGGCCGCCGACAGGCGCGTGACGTCGGCGCCGCCGATCAGGATCTGTCCCTCGGTCGCGATCTCGAGCCCGGCAACCAGGCGCAGCGTGGTCGTCTTGCCGCAGCCGGAAGGGCCGAGGAGCGTGACCAGCGTGCCCGGCTCGACCGTGAACGAGACGTCGTCGACCGCTGCCACGGTGCCGTAGCGCTTCACGACGTTGCGGAATTCGACCGAGGCCGGTCCCTTCTTGAAGCTCTTGGTCATGGAACCCTCAATGTCCGCCGAACGCGGCGACCTGCTGGCCGCGGCGGCCGAGCTGGCGCTTGCCGACGACGAGCTGGATCAGGACGATGGCGAGCGCCATCACGAGAATGAGCACGGACGAATAGGCGATGGCGAGCGCGAATTCGCCAGCCTCGACCCGGCCGACGATATAGGCCGTCGCCATGTTGTGGCGCGCACTGGTCAGGAAGATCACGGCCGAGACGGCGGTCATCGCGTGCACGAAGCTGAAGACGAGCGTGGCCACGATGGCCGGGCGCAGCAGCGGCATGACCACGCGCCAGACGGTCTGTCCGGTGCGCGCACCCAGCGTCAGCGACGCCTCGTCGAGGCTCTTGTCGATCTGGGCGAGTGCGGCCATGCCTGCGCGCACGCCGACCGGCATGTTGCGGAAGACGAAGCAGATGACGAGGATCAGCCCGGTTCCCGTCATCTCGAGCGGCGGGATGTTGAACGCGAGGATGTAGGAAACGCCGACGACCGTGCCCGGGATGGCGAAGGACAGCATCGTCATGAACTCGAACGTGCGCTGGCCGGCGAAACGCTGGCGCGCGAGCAGGTAGGCGACCAGCAGGCCGAGGGCCGCCGTCAGCGGTGCCGAAATCGCCGAGACCTGGATGGTGGTGGACAGCGAATCCCAGGCCGACCCCGAGAAGAACAGGCCACGGTCGATCTGCTCGATCCGGAACGCGTCGAGATAGTGGCGCCATGTGAACGTCATGTCGAAGCGGCCGATATCGTGCACGAAGCCGCCGACGATGACGATGGCATAGGTCACGAGCGTGAAGATCGCCCACGGGATCGTCGTCCAGTAGAGAATGCGCCGCAGCGTGGACGGCAGTTCGGCCGCGAGACCCGAATCGCCCTTACCCGTGACGGTCACGTAGCTCTGCTTGCCGAGCCAGCGCATCTGGATCCAGAAGGCGCCCAGCGTCAGCGACAGCAGCAGGATCGCCAGCATGGCCGCACGCCCCGGATCGTGCTGCGCGCCGACGATGGCGAAGAAGATCTTGGTCGACAGCACGTCGAAATTGCCGCCAAGGACGAGCGGATTGCCGAAATCCGCGAGGCTTTCGACGAAGCCGAGCAGGAACGCCGCGGCGAGGCCCGGACGCAGCAGCGGCCACGTCACGGTGCGGAAGGTCTGCCAGCGCGAGGCGCCCAGCGTCTGCGAGGCCTCCTCGAGCGACGGGCTGATGCCCTCGACCACGCCGATCATGACAAGGAAGGCGACCGGGATCTGCGAAAGGAGCTGCGAGATCAGCACGCCCGGCAGGCCGTAGATCCAGCGCGCCGGCGGGATGCCGAATGCGTATTCGAGGAACCAGGTGACGATGCCGGTGCGCCCGAACAGCACGACGATGGCGAGCGAGATCACGAAGGGCGGCGTGATGATCGGCAGGATCGTCAATGCCCGCATCAGCTTGCGGTAGGGAAGCTGCGTGCGCACGACGACGAGCGCGAAGGCCAGCCCGATCAGTGTGGACAGCAGGCCGGTGAGCGTGCCCATCAGGATCGTGTTGAACATCACGCCGCAGCGCGTGCCGCCCGTCAGGCACTGGATGCTCCAGATATCGTCGGCCAGCAGCCGGCGCATGAACAGGTCGAGGGCGAGATGACCCTCCTCGTCCGTCACGGCGCCCACAAGCATCGTCGCGATCGGGAAGAAGACGAAGGCGACGATCAGCGCGCTCGAGATCACGACGCCACCAGCGACGAATGCGTCGCCGCGGAAATGGCCGAGGGCGGCGATGCCGAGCGAGATCCACACGACGAATGCCGACAGGATCAGCGTCGCACCCCAGCCGAAACCGAATTGCTGGGTGTCGATCTCGCCGAACAGGGCGACGAGCCACGACCAGCCCAGCCCCTGCAAGCCGATAGCGAAGCCTTGGGCGAGCGTGTAGACGATTCCGGCGACGCCGGCGCCAATCAGCGTCCGGCCGAAACGCGGATCGGCGCGCTCGAAGAAGAGGGAAGCGCCGCCAGCGAGGATCGGCAGCAGCACCAGCCACAGCCACGGCCGGTCGGAAATCGCGTAGAAAAATCCGGAAGCGGTGCGCTCGTCGGGATAGCCGGCGAGCCATTCGAACGCGAAGAACCCTTCCTCCTGCAATTGCCAGGGGAGGAAGAAGAATGCGACGGCCGCAAGGAAGAACCAAAACCCGACGAGCCGCCGCATTCCGAACTAACCCCGTTCCTGAGGAGGGTCGCGGCGGCTCAGGAGCCGCTGCGCACTTCCTTGCCCCAACGCTGCAGCAGACGCTCGCGTTCGGCAGAACCGCCGAAGCGCTGGAAATCGTACTGGATCAGCGTGATGTCCTGCATTTTCGGTGCCGCGGCGGGAATCTTCGAGTTCTTGTTCGAAGGAATCTGGAACGAATTGGCCTTCTCGCCGAGAGCCTGCGTCGCTGGCGTCAGCGCCCAGTCGTAGAACTTCTTGGCATTGGCCAGGTTGCGCGTGCCCTTGATGATCGACATCGAGCCGATCTCGTAACCCGTACCCTCGCACGGCGCCACGATCTTGACCGGCGCGCCGGCCAGGACCTGCGTGACAGCGTCGTGCAGGAAGGTGATGCCGATCAGCGACTCGCCAGTCGCGGCCGAGCGGGCGGGAGCGGCACCCGAGCGGGTGTACTGGTTGATGTTGCGGTGGAGCGACTTCATGAAATCGAAAGCCTGCTCCTCGCCGAACATCTGCACGAACGTCGCGAGCATCGTGTACGACGTGCCCGACGAGTTCGGATCGGCGACCTGAACCTCACCCTTGTAGGCCGGGTTCGTCAGGTCGCGCCAGCACTTGGGCTCCGGCAGGCCCTTCTGGGCGAGCGTGCGCGTGTTGAACGAATAGCCAAGCGCGCCAGAATAGATGCCGACGGTGCGGAACTTCGACAGCTCGGCCTGACGCACGGCCCAGTCGTAGAGGTCCTTCAGCATCGGCGACTTGTACTCGACCGTCAGGTTTTCTTCCGCCGCCTGCAGGTGCGGATCGCCCGTCCCGCCCCACCACACGTCGCCGCGCGGATTCTGGCGCTCGGCCTTGATCTGGGCGTAGGTCTCGCCCGACGACTTGCGGGTCATGTTGACTTTGATGCCGGTCGCGCGCTCGAACTCGGCGGCCATCGGGCGGCACCATTCTTCCTGCACCGAGCAGTAAAGGGACAGCTGGCCCTGCGCCGAAGCGGGAACGGCGAAGGCGAGCGTGGCGGCCGCAACGGCCAGACCGAACAACGGACGAGATTTCATTTCAGGTACCTCCCGGATTTGACCGCCAACTAGCGGCAGTCATTATTGCATGATTTGTTGCAATTTGATGACGGCGACGCCCGAAAGTCAACCGTTCCGGGCTTCGAAGTGCGCTGCCTCAATCGTAAGCACCCATGACGTGCTGGTCAAAATCGATCACCGAGCCCGTCATCATCTCGCCCGCTTCGGAAAGCAGGTGGATGGCGAGCGTCGACACCTCGTCGGGCTTCAGGATCCGGCCGAAAGGCTGGCTCGGTTCTGCCTTCTCCAGCCAGTCCGGCGGGCGGCCGTCGCGTGCCTGGATCGCGTGCTCGCCAGGCGTTTCCATCCAGCCGATATTGATGCCGTTGACGCGGATCCGGTCGGACCGGACGGCATGGGCGACGTTCTTCGTCAACACCGCGAGCGCGCCCTTCGAGGCCGAATAGGCCGTCAGGAAGGGCTGCCCGCCGTGCGAGGAACGCGTGATGATGTTGACGATGCTGCCCCCACCGCCGCGCTTCTTGGCGTGGCGCACGAATTCCTGGATCAGGATGAAGGGTGCCCGCGTGTTGACCGCGAACAGCCGGTCCCACAGCTCGACCGTCGTGTTCTCGATGTTGCCGCGGTCGGTGAGCGCACCCGAATTGACGAGCCCATCGACGCGGCCG
The DNA here is from genome assembly GCA_965279565.1 of Tagaea sp. Taxonomy (GTDB): domain Bacteria; phylum Pseudomonadota; class Alphaproteobacteria; order CACIAM-22H2; family CACIAM-22H2; genus Tagaea. The sequence goes on from OZ257249.1 coordinate 4,010,956, forward strand.
AACTTCGCCAGCGCCTTGGCGAACACGTTGCGCACCTGCGCCTCGTCGCCAAGCTCGGCCGCGACGAACAGCGTCGGGCAGCCGGATGCCGTGATCGACGCCGCGACCTTCTCGCCGCGCGCGGCATTGCGCCCGGTGATGCACACGCCCTTGGCGCCCATCGCCGCGGCGTCGCGGGCGATCGCCTCGCCCAGCCCCTGCGTGGCGCCGGTGACGAGGATGACCTTGCCGTCGAGACGCGTGCTCTTCATGACGCCACCTTGACCGCCTTGCCGGTGCGGTACGACTTGAGGGCGGCCTCCGCGAGCACCAGCGCCTGGCGCCCGTCCGGGGCACCCACCGGCATCTTCTTCTTGGCCGCAAGCGCGCCGAGGAACGCGGCGAGTTCGTGGCGGTACGCTTCGGCATAGCGCTCGAGGAAGAAGTAGAGCGGCTTGTCGGACGAGACGCTGCCCGCGTCGGCCTTCTCGACGGTCGTCGGCGTCAGGTTGCCGGCCATCAGGCGGCCCTTCGAACCGTGCACCTCGATTCGCTGGTCGTAGCCGTAGCTCGCGCGCCGGCTGTTGTTGATGTGCGCCATCTTGCCCGACTTGGTGCGCAGCAGGACCATGACGCTGTCGCAATCGCCGATCTTGCCGACGGCCGGATCGACGAGGGCGGCACCCATCGCGTAGACCTCGACCGGTTCCTCGCCGAGGAGCCAGCGCACCATGTCGAAATCGTGGATCGTCATGTCGCGGAACTGGCCGCCGGATACCTTCAGATACGACATCGGCGGCAGGCCGGGATCGCGGCTCGACACGATGACCTGCTCGACGTCGCCGATCTCGCCTGCGCGCAGACGCGACTGGAGCGAGGCGAAGGACGGATCGAAGCGGCGGTTGAAGCCGACGAACATCGGCACCTTGGCGGCCGAAACGATCTTCAGGCAGGCGTCGACGCGGGCCAGCGACAGGTCGATCGGCTTCTCGCAGAAGATCGCCTTTCCGGCCTTCGCGGCGCGGATGCACAGGTCGGCATGCGTGTCGGTCGACGAGGCGATGACGACCGCGCGGACCTTCGGGTCGGCAAGCGCCGTCTTCGTATCGACGACCTTGGCGCCGTAGCGCCCGGCGAGGTCTTCGGCCGATTCCCTGTGGGTATCGATCACGTAGCGAAGTTTCGCACTTCCGCTGGCGGCCAGATTTGCGGCATGAATGCGGCCGATGCGGCCGGCTCCGAATTGCGCGATCTCGATCATGGGAATCCTCTTGGACGACTTGGCGGCGTCAACATAAGCCCGTATTGTCACAGTTATGTAACAAAAAAGCGTCAGGGGAAAAACCGTCCGATGGGCATACGTCTCACAATGGCCGAGGCGCTGGTGCGCTTCCTTGCCGCGCAGTCGATCGAGATCGACGGCCGGCGCGAGAAGCTCTTCGGCGGCGTGTTCGCGATCTTCGGCCACGGCAACGTTGCTGGACTGGGGCCTGCACTGCATGCCCACCGCGTCGAACTGCCGACGCTGCGCGCCCACAACGAACAGGCGATGGCGCTTGCGGCCGTCGCGTTCGCGAAGACCCACGCGCGCCGTCGCATGATGGCCTGCACGACGTCGATCGGGCCTGGTGCGACGAACATGGTTACCGCCGCGGCCGTGGCGCACGTCAACCGCCTGCCGATCCTGCTGCTGCCCGGCGACACGTTCGCCGACCGCCGGCCCGATCCGGTCCTCCAGCAGGTCGAGAATTTCGGCGACCCGACGATCACGGCGAACGACTGCTTCCGCCCCGTGTCGCGTTATTGGGACCGGCTGACGCGGCCCGAACAGCTGCTCGTCAGCCTGCCAGCCACCCTGCGCGTGCTGCTCGATCCGGTCGATTGCGGTCCCGCCACGCTGGCCCTGCCGCAGGACGTGCAGGCGATGAGCTACGACTATCCGGCGGAGTTCTTCGCCCCGCGCCTGCACAGGATCCGCCGTGCGCCGGCCGAGACGGCCACCGCGCGCGAGGTTGCCGATCTGCTGCGCGCCAGCCGCCGCCCGATGATCGTGGTCGGTGGCGGTGCGAAATATTCGCTGGCCGAGAAGAAGCTGGCGGCGTTCGCCAATGCCCGCGGCATCCCCTGCGCCGAGACGCAGGCCGGCAAGGGCGCGCTGGCGTGGAACGATCCGGCCAATCTCGGCGCCCTGGGCGTGACCGGCACGAAGGCCGCCAACGACGCGGCCGCGCGCGCCGATCTCGTTCTCGCGATCGGCACGCGGCTGGCGGACTTCCCGACCGCGTCGCGCACGATCTTCGCCGATCCGAAGGCGAAGATCGTCCAGCTCAATGTCGGCGCCTTCGACGCGCACAAGCACGGCGCACTTCCCTTCGTCGCTGACGCGCGCGAAGGGATCGAGGCGCTGGAGTCGAAACTCGGTCGCTGGAAGGCGCCCGCCGCCTGGACCGCATCGGGCACGCGCGGTGCGCGGGCCTGGGCACGCGACGTGAAGCGCATCACCGCACCGCGCCCCGGCCGGCCCGACGACGCGCAGGTGCTGGGCGTGGTCAACCGCTTCGCGGCAAAACGCCCGCACGTGCTGCTGTGCGCGGCCGGCGGCCTGCCGGGTGAACTGCACAAGCTGTGGCAGGCGACCGACAGCGCTTCCTACCATCTCGAATACGGCTATTCGTGCATGGGTTACGAGATCGCCGGCGGCCTGGGCGCCAAGCTCGCGGCCCCGCGGCGCGACGTCTATGTCATGGTCGGCGACGGTTCGTACCTGATGATGAATTCCGAGATCGCCACGTCGGTCGCACTCGGCGTGAAGATCATCCTCGTCGTGCTCGACAATCGCGGCTTCGGCTGCATCGAGCGGCTGCAGCGCGCGACCGGCGGCGCTTCGTTCAACAACCGGCTGGCGAGCGAACACCCGCAGATCGATTTCGCGGCCCACGCCGCCTCGCTCGGCGCGCAGGCCGAGAAGGTCGACTCGCTCGGCGAACTCGAACCGGCCCTCGCGCGCGCGCGCGCGGCACGCAAGACCGCCGTCGTCGTCATCGACACCGACGGGCGCAACTCGACCGGTGCCGGTGGCGCATGGTGGGACGTGCCCGTGTCCGACGCCGCGCGCACGGCCGCCGGCCGGGCGGCACGACAGAAATACGAACGCGCACGCACGCGACAGACGCGAGGAGCCTGAGAAATGCCCTGCCCGATCGGCATCAATCCGCTGACCTGGACCAACGACGACATGCCCGAGCTCGGCGGCGAGACGCCGCTGGCGACGTGCCTGTCGGAAGCCAAGCGCGCCGGCTACGACGGCGTGGAACTCGGCAACAAGTTCCCGCGCGAAGCATCGAAGCTCGCCCCGATCATGGCCGCCCACGGCCTTCGCATTGCGTCCGGCTGGTACAGCTCGAACCTGCTCGAACGTGATGTCGACGCCGAGATGGCGGCGATGCGTCCGCATCTGGAACTGCTGCTGGCGATGGGCAGCAAGGCGATGGTGTTCGCCGAGACGACCGGCTGCGTCCACGGCAACAGGAAAGCCAGGCTCGCCGCGCGCCGCAAGCTGTCGGATGGCGAGATGCGCACGCTCGGAACGCGGATGACCGAGCTCGGCATGCTGATGGAAGCGCGCGGCATCAAGCTCGCCTACCACCACCATATGGGAACCGTCATCGAGACGGAGGCCGAGATCGACGCGCTGATGGCCTCGACCGGCCCGTCGGTCGGCCTGCTGCTCGATACCGGGCACCTGACCTTCGCAGGGGGCGATCCTCTCGCGGTCGCCAAGCGGCACGGAAGGCGCATCGCGCATGTCCACTGCAAGGACACCCGCGCACCCCTGCTGGCCGAGGCGAAGGCCAAGAACCTGAGCTTCCTCGACGCTGTGCTGAGCGGCGTGTTCACCGTTCCGGGCGACGGCTCGGTCGACTACCCCCCGATCTTCGCCGAGCTCAAGCGGCTCAAATACAAGGGCTGGCTCGTCGTCGAGGCCGAACAGGACCCCGCCAAGGCCCATCCGCTGACCTATGCGAAGATGGGCAACGACTATCTGCGCGCGCAGACGGCCGCCATCGGACTCTGACGCGCGTCAGCCGCGCACGTTCTTCCAGAAAGTCTCGGGCGTATCGAGCATATGGTGCAGGCCGAGCCGGTCGATCATCCGGTCGGTCTCGCGTTGCGCCTCGTCGAGGATCTGGTCCTCGTCGACCAGCATCGCCGTGCGGTTCTCCAGCGCCACGACGCCGTCGACGACGACCGTGTCGACATCGTTGCCGTTGGCGAAGTTGACGATGCGGCTTGCCGGCATGTTGGCCGGATAGAGATGTGGCCGGCGCAGGTCGACGAGCACGATATCCGCCTTCTTGCCGCGTTCCAGCGAACCGATTTCGGTCCCAAGCCCCAGTGCCTTCGCACCGTCGATCGTGCACATCTCCAGCACGCGGCCCGGCGGAAGCCAGCTCGCGTCGCGGAAATGGCGCCGGTGGTAGTGCATGCATTGCTGCATGTGGCGGAACATGTCGCCCGACCGGTCGGGTGCCGTCCCGTCAGAGCCGAGGGCGACCAATGCCCCCGCCTCGATCAGTTCCGGCACCGGGCAGCGGCCCATAACCGAGGCGATGGCGCTCGGATTGTGCGCGACCGGGCTGCCGGTATCGGCGCAGATGCGGATCTCCTCGTCCGTCAGGTCGGTCGCGTGCGACAGCAGCGCATCGGGTCCGAGCAGCCCGTTCGCGTGCGCGTAGGCCACGCTCCCCTTCGTGTGGCCGTCCTGCGTGAAGATCAAGCCGCGTTCGCGGCTCAGGGCGCGCACCGCCTTGGCCTGGGCGAGGGCTTCGGCGAGCAGTGCCGGATCGCCCGTCTGGTGTTCCGTGCGCAGTGTGGGCGTGATTAGCGCGATGCGCACGCGTCCGCCATGCGTGTCGTGCCAGCGGTCGATCAGCGCGCGGCAGGTGGCGAGCTGGGTTTCGAACGCGACCGGGTATTCGCGCTTTCCTCCTTCGCCCCAATGCGCGTAGGTGCGCGGGAAGGGCGGACGCGTCGATCCGACCGCCACGACCGAACGCGTGCCGACCGAAACGACGCCCGCACAATGCGCGGCCCCGTAGGCTGGATCGTCGGTGCGCAGGATCGTGTCGCCGCCGCCGAGCAGCGAAACGCCTGTCGTCACGCCGAAGCGCAGACGCTCCAGTGCCGCCAGCCGGGATTCGGCGTACCAGAACTCCTCGGTCGAGCCGACCGTGTAGGCGCGCGCACACGCCTCGTACCACCAGTCGGCCCGACCACCGCCCATCGTCTTGATCAGGCCGTGACCGGCATGGGCGTGCACGTCGATCAGGCCGGGGATGACGGCCTTGCCGCGCGCATCGATCGTCCGCACGGCATCGTGGCGGCCCGCGATCGTCTCGAAAGGGCCCACATCGACGATCCGGTCGCCGGCGATGGCGACAGCACCGTTCTCGATGACGCGGCGGTCCTCGTCGAGCGTGATCACGGTCCCGTTGGCGACGAGCAGGTCGATCACGCTTCAAATCCTTTTCAGCCGGGCCAAACTCCGGTTCAATTGGGTTCCGATTGGGTTAGACTTGTCAAGCATGCGGCTCCTCCTCATCAATCCGAACACGTCGACGTCGATCACCGAACTGGTCGCGCGCCGCGCGCGCGAGGTCGCACCGGCCGGCGTCGAGTTCGACGTCGCCACGGCGCGTTTCGGTCCGCGTTACATCGGCTCGCGCGTTTCCGCCGCGATCGCCGCGCACGCCGCACTCGATTCCTTCGCCGCCGCGTGCAGGCCCGAACATGCCGGCGTGCTGCTCGCGTGCTTCGGCGACCCGGGGCTCGATGCGCTCGCCGAACTGTCGCCGGTTCCGGTGATCGGGATGGCGGCCGCGTCGATGCGCGTCGCGGCCGGTCGTGCTTCCCGCGTCGGCATGCTGACTGGCGGCGAGCGCTGGGTCCCGATGCTGAAGGAATTCGTCGCGAGCCTCGGCCTCGCCGACAGGCTTGCCTGCGTGCGCGCCGTGTCCGCGACCGGCGCCCAGATCGCGGCCGATCCGCAATCCGCCTATGCCGAGCTTGCGGCACAGGCGAACGCCGCCGTCGCCGAGAATGGCGCCGAGATCGTGATCCTCGGCGGGGCCGGTCTCACCGGGCTCGTCCCCGCACTGCAACATAGCGTGCGCGTTCCGCTGCTGGATTCGCTCGAATGTGCGGTCGAAAACATTGTGCATCTTGCGAAAGACCGTCTCGCGCGCGGTGCCGACACCGGCCGTGCGGCACTCCCGCCGGTCGAGACGATCGGCCTCGGCAGCGAGCTTGCCGGACGCCTCGCCGGTCGCAATTCGGATTCGTGAACCGCAAGCAGGCTTGTGGGCGCACACCGACCCGGCGCATTCTCCTGCGTGAGGTGACCCCCGCACCCGTCCCGGAGCAGTCGTGCCGCAATTGCCGTCCCTGATTTTCGACCGGTTGCGGACCGCCTATTCCCGCATGCCGTCCGACCTTGCCGCCTCCCTCCTGATGATCCTGGCGCTCGTGACGTTCACCGTCACGGGCGTGTTCATGCGGCTGGCCGCCGAGACGCTGCCCGTCCTCGAGATCCTGTTCCTGCGCCAGCTCATGGCGCTCGCGATCATGGCGCCGCTGTTCTGGAGCCATCGCGGACAGATCCTCCATCCCGACGGGCTGCGCCTGCACGCCATGCGCGGCCTGGCGGCGGTCGTGTCGATGATCTGCGGCAACGCGGCCGTCGTCCACATCCCGTTCGCCGACGTGACCGCGATCCAGATGTCGGAAGTGCTCTTCATCACAGCGCTCGCGGCGGTGTTCCTGGGCGAGAAGGTCGGCTGGCGCCGCTGGTCGGCGACCGCCGTCGGCTTCACCGGCGTGATCGTGATGATCCGGCCCTTCTCGGGTGCCGTCGAGCTGTTCGCGCTCGTCGCCCTGTTCGGCTCGGTCTTCGGCGCGATCTCGGTCGCGACGCTTCGCTTCGGCTCGCGCCTCGATACCGCCGAAACCGTGATCTTCTACCAGAGCATCATCGTGATGCTGTGCACGGCGCCGTTCGCGCTATGGGTCTGGGTGCCGCCGTCGCCCGCCATCCTCGGCGTCGTCGCCTGCATGAGCGTGCTGCTTGCCGTCGGAACGTGGCTGTTCACGACCGCTTTCCGCACCGGCAACGCATCCTCCATCGCCCCGCTCCAGTATCTGCGCCTGCTGATGATGGCGGCCGTCGGCTACTGGCTCTACGACGAGACGCCGAGTCTCGAGACGACGCTGGGTGCCGCCCTCGTCGTCGGTGCCGCCATCTACACGCTGCACCGCAATTCGGTGCGCCAGTCGCAGGTCGCACCCGCCCGGCCCGAAGGCCCGGGCTGAGCTTGCCCCTTTGCGCGGGCGCCGCTCGGTGGTAATCCGTCCGACAGGACATACTGTACAGGAGAAAGCGATGTCGGCCGAAGCCAGACTCAAGGAACTCGGGATCGTGCTGCCGGACGTGCCCGCGCCGGTCGCCAACTACGTGCCGTTCCGGCTCCACCGCGACACGCTCTATCTCTCCGGCCAGGGCCCGCGCCAGCCCGGCGGCGGCTACAGCACCGGCTTCGTCGGCAAAGATGTCGACGTTGCGCGCGCCTACCAGGACGCGCGCACGGTCGGCCTCGGCCTGCTCGCCGTCGCAAGGCGGGCACTCGGCAGCCTCGATCGCGTCGACTATGTTGTGAAGCTGCTCGGCATGGTCAACGGCGCGCCAGGCTTCGGCGACCAGCCCAAGGTGATCAACGGCTGCTCGGACCTGCTCGTCGAGGTGTTCGGCGATGCCGGCCGGCACGCGCGCTCGGCCGTGGGCATGGGCAGCCTGCCCAACAACATGACGGTCGAGATCGAGGCGATCCTCGCGGTCAAGCCTTAGGCGGGTCGTAGACCTTCACGACCGGTTCGCCGATGCCCTTGCGCGACGTGACCAGTTCGTAGGCCCAGGGCTGGCGGTGGCGCTCGAAATTGAACGTCGTGCGCCGGTAGCTTGCCCCCGCATCGAGATCGCAGCGCGCGACGGCCAGTTCGTCGCCGTCGCTGCGGCACGCGGCGACCGTCACGCCGCTGGGTGCCACGATCATGCTGCCCGCGATGGACGGCACGCCTTCCTCTTCGCCGCCCTTGGCGACGCCGACGACCCACATGCCGTTCTGGTAGGCGCCCGACTGCATGACCAGCGCATTGTGGAACAGCGCCAGATCGTCGTGGTCGGGTGCGGGCGGATTGTGGACCGGGGTGTTGTAGCCGAGCAGCACCATCTCGGCTCCCTGCAGGGCGAGCGAGCGGTAAGTCTCGGGCCAGCGCCGGTCGTTGCAGATGCACATGCCGATCTTCGTGCCGAACGCACTGAAGACGCGGAAGCCGTAGTTGCCGACGTCGAAATAGCGCTTTTCCAGATGCTGGAAGCGTCGCCACGGCTCGTGCGCGTCGTGGCCGGGCAAATGTACCTTGCGATACTTGCCGACGATCTCGCCCGATTTCTCGACGAGAATCGCGGAGTTGAAGCGCCTCGTATTCCCATCCTCCTGCGTCAGTTCCGCGTAGCCGAGGCAGAAGCCGAGACCGAGGCGACGCGCCTCGTCGAACAGCGGCTGCGTGGCCGGCCCCGGCATCTCCGTCTCGAAGAAAGCATCGATCTCGGCCTGGTCGGCGAAATGCCAGCGCGGGAAGAACGTCGTCAGCGCCAGCTCCGGAAAGACCGCGAGATCGCAACCCATACGCTTGGCCTCGCGCAGATGCGCGATCAGCCGCTCGACGACCTGCAAACGGGTTTCCGCGCGGGCGATGGGGCCGAGCTGGGCGGCGGCGACGGTGAGATGGCGCGACATGGCAGCTTCCTTCAGGCGGCGAGTTCGAGGACGACGTCGAGCAGGATTTTCGCTCCGGCGTCGATGTCGGCGGGATCGGTATGTTCGGCGACGTTGTGCGAGAGCCCTTTGGCACTCGGCACGAAAATCATGCCGGTCGGACAGATGCGCGCGAACATCTGCGCGTCGTGTCCCGCACCCGACGGCATCCGCCGGCAGCTGAAGCCGCGGGCCGCCGCACGCGCGACGACGAGATCGACGATGTTGCCGGCGAATTCGACCGGCTCGAAGCGCGCGAGCACGCGTTTCTCGACGCCGATCCGTTCGTCGGCACAGATGCGCTCGATCAGCGCCGACGCTTCGGCTTCCGCCTGACGCAGGATCGCTTCGTCGGTGTTGCGCAAATCGACTGTGAAGGTCGCGCGCGAAGCCACGACGTTGATCAGGTTCGGGACAAGCTCGATGCGCCCGACCGTTCCGACCTGGTCGCCGCCGAAACGGCGCACGAGATCGCGGATCCCGCTCGCCACCGCCATCGCCGCATAGCCCGCGTCGCGGCGCAGGCGCATCGGCGTCGTCCCGGCATGGTTGGACACGCCGCTGAACACGTATTCGGCCCACGAGATCCCCTGCACGCCCGTCACGGCGCCGATCGTCAGCCCTTCGGCCTCGAGGATCGGGCCCTGCTCGATATGCAGCTCGACGAACGCGTGCGGGCGCACGAATCCAGGCACCTTGTCGCCGAGATAGCCGATGCGCGCGAGCTCCTCGCCAAGCCCCTTGCCGTCGATCGAGCGCACTGCATGGGCCTCGGCGAGATCCATCCCGCCGACATAAACAAGACTGCCCAGCATGTCGGGCTGGAAGCGTGCCCCTTCCTCGTTCGTGAAGAAGGCGACCGCGATCGGCCGGCGCGTGCGAATACCCGCACGGTCGAGGGCGGCGCAAAGCTCGAGCCCGGCAAGCACGCCGAGATTGCCGTCGTAGCGCCCGCCGGTGCGCACCGTGTCGATGTGCGAGCCGATCATCACCGGCTCGATATCCGTCGTGCCGGCGCGGATCGCGACGACATTGCCGATCGCGTCGGTGCCGACGGACATGCCCAGCTCGCGCATCCAGCCGACGACGAGATCGCGGCCCGCCCTGTCTTCGTCCGTCAGGGCAAGGCGCGCATTGCCGCCACCCGGAATGGCGCCGACCGCACCCAGCCGTGCCAGCCGGTCGAGAAGCGATGCCGTATCGATTTCGAAGCCCATGAATCTCCGCTGGCGGACGCGCGAACGAGGCCTCTACAATCGAAGAAAGGACGGAGGATTGCAATGGCCCCGGGTGCTGTCGAAGTCGAGTGGTCGCGGCTGAAATCTGCCGATCTGCGTGCGCTCGCCGCACGCGATGCGATCGTGATCCTGCCCGTCGCCTCGACCGAACAGCACGGCCCGCACCTGCCGACATCGGTCGACACGATGCTCGTCGGCGAGGTCGCGCGACGTGCGGCACGCAAGATCGCCGCAAGCCATCCGGTCGTCGTGGCGCCGACATTGTGGTGCGGGCTTGCCGAACACCATCTCGCGTTCGGCGGCACGTTCTCGTTCAGCTTCCCGACATATCTGGCGGTGCTGCGCGATCTCGTCTCGTCGCTGAAGCGCCAGAGCTTCCGCCGCGTCGTCCTGTTCAACGGGCACGGCGGCAACATCGCCGGGCTCGACACCGTCGCCACGGAATTGACGCGCGATCTCGGCATGCCGATTGCGGTGGGCAGTTACTGGCCATCGCTCGGCAAGGAGATCGCGGCGATCCTCGAAGACCAGACGACCGTCCTGCATGCGTGCGAGGCCGAAACCTCGATGATGCTGGCCGTCGCACCGGAACTTGTCGCCGCCGACCGGCTTGCCGAAGCGGCTGGCCCAGCCGATCTCGACGAAAGCGTCTTTTCCCGCCAGCCGAAGCGCTGGCATTCGTTCGCCGACCTCACGCCGAACGGCACGATCGGCAATCCCGCGCGCGCGACCGCCGCGAAGGGCGAGAAGCTGTTCGAACTCGCGGCTAACGAACTGGCCGCCCGCCTTTCCGACGGCAAGCTCTGGCCGCCGCTGGCGCGCTAGCCGGCGACGATCTTCCGGTAAAGCTCGGGATCCGTATCGCCTTCGCTGCCGAACAGCAGCACGCGCGAAGATCTGTCGAGACCAAGCGTCTCCGCCAGATCCGGTCGTGTCGCGGCCGCCATCAGCCCCGCCATCCCGGCGACGGCGGATTCGCCGGCGACGACCTGCGGGGCAAGCATGCGCATGCAGGCGAAGGCGGCTTCGTCCGTCACGGTCATGAAGTCCTGCGCCCCCTCTTCCAGGATGTCCCAGGCAAGCAGCGAGGTTTCACCGCAGGCGAGCCCGGCCATCGCGGTGTCGAGAGCGCCGCCGATGTTCGCGGCGTGTCCGACGCGGGCGCTTTCGAACAGGCAGGCAGCCCGGTCCGGCTCGACGACGACGATCCGCGGCCGTCGTTCGCCGAGCGTCTCCCACAGATGGCCGCAGACGGCAGCCGCGAGCCCGCCCACGCCGGCCTGGATGAAGACGTGCGTCGGCGGCGCATCCACCTGTGCTTGCGCTTCGTCGACCATCACGGCGTAGCCCTGCATCACGTCGCGCGGGATGTCGGTGTAGCCGGGATACGAGGTATCCGACACGACGATCCAGCCGTTCGCCGCCGCATCGCGCGCGGCCTGCCGCACGGCGTCGTCGTAGGTGCCGGGCACGCGTCGGATTTCCGCACCATAGGCGGCGATCGCATCGGCCCGCCCCCGGCTGACGGTCTCGTGCACGTAGATCACGCATTTGCAGCCGAAGCGCTGCGCGCCCCATGCCACCGAGCGGCCATGATTGCCGTCCGTCGCACAGGTCACGACGATTCCGGATGCCGGCCTTCCAGCGGAACGCAGCTGTCGCAGCACCGCATAGGCGCCGCCGAGCGCCTTGAAACTGCCGAGACCGAAACGCGCGCTCTCGTCCTTGTAGAAAACGTGCGCGACGCCGGCCGCGCGCGCCACCGCGTCCAGCGAAACCAGCCGCGTGGGCGCATAACCCGCCCAGCCGGCGATTTCGGCGCGCGCGGCTTCGAAGGCCGCGCGGTTCAGCACGGCACGCTGGCGTGCGCCGTAGGGCCCGCGATGCGACTTGGGATTCGAGCGGTGCGCGACCGGAAAGCCGGTCCAGTCGATTTCGAGCAAGCTGTATGTCTCCCGGCCGGATAGTCTATCCTGAAGCTAGCGCGGCACCGCGCGTCACGCGAAGGGAGAAATTCGGACATGCGTCTCGACGAAATCGCGAACGGAACCGTCGACGAAACGGTCAAGGGCATGCCCGGCGGGCTGGCGCCGCTGAAGCTGCGTGAGATCGGCGCACAGGGCTGGAACCTGCTCGCCGAGGACATGCCGCTGCCGGTCTGCGTGCTCAAGGCCGACGCCGTGTCGCGCAACGAATCGCTGATGCGCGCGTTCCTCGAACGGACCGGCGCACTCCTCTCGCCGCACGGCAAGACGACGATGAGCCCGCAACTTTTCGAGCGGCAGGGCAAGGCCGGCGCGTGGGCCATCACGGTCGGCACCGTCCACCAGATCCAGGTCGCGCGCCATTTCGGCAGTGCGCGCATCGTGCTCGCCAACCAGCTCGTCGGAAAGCAGGGCCTGCGCTACGTCACCGACGAACTCGCCCGCGATCCGGGCTTCGAGTTCTTCTGTCTCGTCGACTCGGTTGCCAGCGTCGAGGCGCTTGCGGCGGCAGCGAAGGCGAAGGGCCTGCGCGGACGTCTCGGCGTGTTTCTCGAGGGCGGCATGCGCGGCGGGCGCACCGGCGTGCGCGATCTCGACACTGCCCGCGCCGTCGCGCGCGCGGCGAAGGCGGCGGAACCGTACGTGCTGCTGCGCGGCGTCGAAGGGTTCGAGGGGCTGATGTCCGGTGCCGATGCGGCACTTCGCGTGACCCATTTTCTCGATTTCCTCGGCGAGATCGCCAAGCTCGTCGACGCCGAGGATCTGTGCGCCGAAGGGCCGCTGATCCTGACGGCCGGCGGCTCGGCTTTCTACGACATGGTCGTGGAGAAGTTCCGCGGGCTCAATCTCAAGCGGCCCAAATCGATCCTGATGCGCTCGGGCTGCTACATCACGCACGATTCCGTGATGTACGAATCGCATTTCGACGCGATCGCCGAGCGTTCGAAGATGCTCGCCGAACTCGGCCGGCCGGAACCAGCGCTCGAAGTGTGGGCCTACGTGCAGTCGCGCCCGGAACCGACGCGCGTGCTCGTCACGATGGGCAAGCGCGACGTCTCGTACGACCCGCATCTGCCGACACCGAAGCTCTGGTACCGGCCGGGTGCCGCACCGCGCGTGCCGTCGAAGCTTTCGGGCCATGTCTGCGTCAATCTGAATGACCAGCACGGCTATCTCGACGTACCCGCGGATTCTCCGCTGCAGGTCGGCGACATGGTCGGATTCGGGATTTCCCACCCCTGCCTGACCTTCGACAAGTGGCAGATGATCGTCCTGGTCGACGCGCAGTACAACGTGGTCGACGCGATCCGGACCTACTTCTAGTCGGTCGCAAGCCCCAGGCTTTCGGCCGCCCAGCCGACGAGATCGAGCAGTTCCTCGTCGCGGCCTCGCGCGCCGACGAACTGTACGCCGATCGGCATGCCGGCAGGCCCCGTGGCGGCGGGCAGCGTCGCGCAGGGCGGGCCGAGCAGCGACAAGAATAGGCTGAAGGTCGCTTCGCCGGTTGAATCCAGCCCGACCGGCGCTTCGCCAGGTGCGGCCGGCAGCACGAACGCGTCGAAATGCGCGATGTCGGCATCGAAAACGCGGCGCGCGGCGGCCGCCTCGACCTGTGCTGCGGCATAGCTGGCTTCGTTCGTACGGCCCAATGCGATGAACTCGCGCAGCGCCGGCGAGAGCTTCTCGGGCGAGCGCTTGTCGTAGGCGTCGAAGGCGCGCGCGGCCTCGACCGACACGATGCGCCGGTGAAGGGCGTTGAACTCGCCATAGCCGGCCGGGAGCGTGACCGGCACGATATCGGCGACACCCGAAAGCTGGCGACACACCTTGTCGCGCGCCTCGCGTGCGCTCGCCTCCGCCTGCGGATCGTACGGCGTCGTCAGGCAGGCCAGACGCGGGCGGGCGCGGCGGGGTGCCGGCGTACGCGGCGGATCGAGCAGGACGGATGCCATCAGTCGCAGATCGCCGGCCGAGCGCGCGAACCAGCCGACCGTGTCGAGCGAACGGGCGAGCTCGTGGATGCCCCGCGTGTCCGTCCGGCCGATCGACGACTTGAAGCCGAACGTGCCGCAGAACGAGGCCGGCCGGATGACCGAGCCGCCCGTCTGCGTGCCGATCGCCAGCGGTGCCATGAAATCGGCGACCGCGGCGGCCGAGCCGCTGGACGAACCGCCGGGCGTGCGCGCCGGATCGCGCGGATTGCGCGTGGCCTTCGGCGTCACATGCGCGAACTCGGTCGTCACGGTCTTGCCGAGGATCACCGCACCGGCCGCCTTCAGGCGCCTCACGCAGTCCGCGTCGGTCTCCGGCACGTTGCCCGCAAAGACCGGCGAGCCGTACTCGGTGCCGAGACCGGCGGTATCGACGATATCCTTGATCGCGACCGGTATGCCCGCGAGCGCCCCAAGCAGCGGGATCGCCTCAGTCGTCTCCAGCCGGGCGAAGGCGCCGATCGTCTCGTCACGCGTGGCGATGCGCGCGCGGCAGGCCGCGAGCAGCTCGACCGGTGTGAGATCTCCCGCGCCGATCGCGCGAAGCGCACGCGTCGCGGTCAAAGCGTGGATTTCACCAGGGCTCATCGACCGCCAGATGCGAGACGCAGTCGCCGCGCTCGACGCGGCCGAAATGGCGCTTGCAGATGACGATGCCCTCCTCGCGGAAATGGCAGGGCACGGGCGCGCGCGCCGGGTTGTCGATGAAATGGACGTGGCCGCAGAGCTGGCCCTTCTTCACGGTCTGGCCGAGATCGACCGCCGGTTCGAACAGGCCCGGCTCGGGTGCGTAGACGAACCAGCCCTGCCCCGGCACGGTCACGCGACGCGGCGGTGGTGCCGCGGCCCAGTCCTTCGGCTTCTCCACGATGCCGAGATTCATCAGGTGCCGGCGCAGGCCGCGCTCGACCATCGCCAGCGCCTTGCGGTTGACCGACCCTGTCCCCCCGAACTCGCCGCCGAGTGCCGGCACGCCGCGATGGAGGGCGGCCGCCGGCGCATAGCGCGTGTCCTGCCCGAGCTTCCAGACAAGCGCCACGTCCGGCGCGAAGGCCCTGAGCGCGTCGGCGCAGCGCCGGTCGAGATCCTCGCCGGCCCCGGCATGCATCGAGGCGAACGGCACGTAGTCGAGCGAGCCGCCGCCGGAATGCAGGTCGTGGAACAGGTCGGCGCGCGGGAACAGCTCGGTGTCGATGTAATAGGCGATCTGCTGCGTGACGGTTCCGTCCGGGTCGCCCGGAAAGGACCTGTTGAGATTGCCGCCGTCGATCGGCGACACGCGCGCGCCGTCCATCGCCGCGGGGAAATTCGCCGCCGGCAGGATGATGACGCGCCCCTGGATTTCGCCGGGTTCGAGCGAGCGGATCAGCTTGGCGAGCGCGATCTGGCCTTCGTACTCGTCGCCGTGGTTGCCGGCCATGAAGAAGGCCGTTGGACCCTTGCCGTTCTTGATGCATGCGATCGGGATCATGATGCGGCCGTAGGCCGACCGCGTGACCGAGTGCGGAAGACCGAGCCAGTCGACCTGCTTGCCGTCGCGGTCGAAATCGATGTCGGATACCAGACGCGTCGGCCTGCCCATCGTTTACACCCCTCCCCTTCCGTCCCGGCGGACAATGACGCTATGCTGACGCCGCTTTCAAATCTAGGGGGAATAGGGATGCGCCTTTTCGCTGCGACGATCGCGACCGAAACGAACACCTTCTCGCCTCTGCCGACCAGCCTCGAAGCCTACAAGGAATGCGTCTTCCTCCGGCCCGGCGAACACCCCGATGACACGCCGCTGATGTGCACGGCCCCGCTCTGGGTGGCGCGCCGCCGTGCGAAGAAGGAAGGCTTCACGCTGGTCGAGGGCAGCTGTTTCGCCGCGAGCCCCGCCGGGACGACAAACCGCAAGGACTACGAGTTCATGCGCGACGAGATCCTCGGCCAGCTGCGCGCGGCAATGCCGATCGATGGCGTGCTGCTCGGCTTGCACGGAGCCATGGTCGCGCACGGCTACGACGACGTTGAGGGCGACATCATCGAGAGAGTGCGCGAGATCGTCGGGCCGAAGGCGGTGATCGGCGTCGAGCTCGATCCGCACTGCCACCTCACGCTCAAGCGCGTGAAGCTTGCCGACATCATCGTTCTCTACAAGGAATTCCCGCACACGGACGTCGTCGAACGGGCCGAGGACGTGCTCAACCTCGTCCTGCGCACGCTGCGCGGCGAAATCAAGCCGGTGATGTCGATGTACGACTGCCGGCAGATCCAGAGCTATCCGACGACGCTGCCGCTGATGCGCGCCTTCGTCGATCGGATGATCGCGATGGAGGGCAAGGACGGCATCCTGTCGGTCTCGATCGGCCATTGCTTCCCCTACGCCGACGTCCCGGAACTGACGGGGCGCATCCTCGTCGTCATGGACAAGGACAAGGCGAAGGGCGACGCGCTCGCCACGAAGATCGGCGAGGAGTTCGTCTCGATGCGCGGCAAGACGATGCCGGAGTATTTCGGCGTCGACGACGGCATCAGCGTGGCGATGGAGTTCAACGCCGCACCGGTCGTCATGGCCGACCCGGCCGACAATGCCGGCGGCGGTGCGCCGACCGACAACACGACGATCCTGCGCCGCCTGATCGAGCGCAACGCGCAGGAAGCCATCATCGGCCCGATCTGGGACCCGATCGCCGTCCGCCTGTGTTTCGACGCCGGGCTCGGCGCCGAGTTCGCGCTGCGCTTCGGCGGCAAGATCGGCCCGACTTCCGGCCAGCCGGTCGACGCCAAGGTGAAGGTCGTCGGGCTGAAGCGCGACTGCCACCAGAGCTTCGGCCCCACGCAGGTCCCGCTCGGCGACTGCGCCGCGATCCGGGTCGGCGGGGTCGAAATCGTGCTGATCACGAACCGGACCCAGGCGCTCGGCCTCGAATTGTTCGAGAATGTCGGGATCGATCCGCGGGCTCGAAAGATGGTGGTCGTCAAGTCGACGAACCACTTCATGGCGGCGTTCGGGCCTATCGCGAAAAAGGTGATTTACATCGATTCCGACGGCCCACTGAGCCGGGACTACCGGAAAATCCCCTTCACGCGGATCAATCGCCCGATCTGGCCGCTCGACGAAAAGACCTCACCGTCCCTCATTTTCTGAAGGTCTTGCAGGCCGCCCGGGGGCTATGACAAGCTTCCCGCCGAATAAAAAATCCGCAAACAGGATAGGCGTGCCGCCCCCGGTGCGCCGGTATAACGGACACGGAGGACGACAAAGATGACCAAGATCGCGCGACGAACAGTCCTGAAATCCACGGCCGCGGTAGCGGCGATCGCTGGTGCCCCCTCGCTTGCCCGCGCACAGGCGCGCCCGTCGGCCGCACGCACGATCCGCGCGGTCTTCCACGGTGACGTGCCGACTTACGACCCGATTTGGACGACCGCAAACATGTCCGCCTATCACGGCGGCATGGTCTACGACACGCTCTTCGGCATCGACGAAAAGGGTGAAGCCAAGCCGCAGATGGTCGGCAAGTACGGCTACGACGCCGGCAGCATGACCTGGACGTTCGAACTGCGCCCCGGCCTCAAATGGCACGACGGAACCGACGTGACGTCGGCCGACGTCGTCCCGTCGATCAAGCGCTGGGCGGCGCGCGACGGTGGCGGCCAGCACATGATGCAGCGCGTCAAGGGGATCGAAGCGAAGGACGAGAAGACCTTCACGATCCAGCTCAAGGAGCGCTACGGCCTCGTTCTCGACGTGCTCGCGAAGACCACCACGCCTGTCGGCTTCATGATGCGCAAGAAGGAAGCCGAAACCGATCCGATGCAGAAGATCGAGACCGTCGTCGGTTCCGGTCCGTTCACGCTCAACCTGGCCGAGACGCGTCCGGGCACGCAGTATGTGTACGACCGCAATCCGAACTACGTACCGCGCTCTGAAGCGCCCAACGGCATTTCGGGCGGCAAGGTCGTCAAGGTCGACCGCGTCGTGTTCGTCAACATGCCGGACGGCCAGACGGCAGTCGCCGCACTTCAGGCCGGCGAGATCGATTTCTACGAGATCCCGCAGCCCGACTTCATGCCGCAGCTCGAAAGCGACAAGAACATCAAGATCCAGATCCTGAACGGTCTCGGACAGGTCGGGCTCATCCGTCCGAACTTCCTGCATCCGCCCTTCAACAACGCGAAGGCGCGTCAGGCACTGCTCTACTGCGTCAAGCAGTCGGACCACATGAAGGCAACGTTCGGCGATTCGAAGTACGCGAAGGAAACGCCGTCGTTCTTCGCCATGGGCACGTCGATGGAGAACGACGCGAACACCGGCTGGTTCAAGGGTGGGCAGAACTTCGCGAAGTCCAAGGCGCTCCTCGCCGAAGCGGGCTACAAGGGCGAAGAGGTCCTGCTGATGCAGGCGACCAACATCCCGTACATGAGCAATTCGGCGCAGCTTCTCGCTCAGGAGCTTCGTCAGGGCGGCTTCAACGTACGGGTCGAGGCGATGGACTGGTCTAACGTCGTCCAGCGCCGCTCGGTGAAGAATCCGCCTGCCCAGGGCGGCTGGAACATCTTCATCACGTCAGCGGGCGGATCGGCTGTCGGCCACCCGATCCTGCTGTCGGCACATTCCGCAACAGGCGGTTCGGCCTGGTTCGGTTGGCCGGAAGACGCCAAGCACGAGGCATTGCGTGCGCAGTGGGCCGTCGGCGAAACGCTGGCCGACCGCCAGCGCATTGCCCGCGAGATCCAGGACAACGCCTGGAACTTCGTGCCGCAGCTCTATTACGGCCAGTGGGTACAGCCGGCCGCTATGCGTGCCAACATCCGCGGCGTCCTGCCTGTCGCGGAAATCATCCCGTGGTGGAACGTCGAAAAGGTGTGACCGGCATCCTTTTCGCATGATCCGTCGGTGCGCCCCAAAGGGGCGCACCGACTGCCACGGGATTTTTGATGCTCGCTTACATCGTCCGACGACTTTTCCTGACGCTACCGGTCATGGCGCTGGTGGCGGTGTTCGTGTTCCTGCTGCTGCATCTTTCGCCGGGCGATCCGGCGGCCATCATGGCCGGCGAGAACGCGACTGCCGAGAACATTGCGCAGATCCGCACCAAGCTGGGGCTCGACGAGCCTCTCTGGAAGCAGTTCGCGCTCTGGGTCCTGGCGCTCGCTTCCGGCGATCTCGGTCAGTCGCTCTTCTGGGGCGATCCGGTCACCACGCTGATCGGCCAGCGCGCCGAGCCGACGGTTTCCCTCGCCCTGACGACGATTTCGTTCGCCGTGATCGTCGCGATCACGCTGGGCGTCACGGCCGCCGCCAATCCCGGAACCTGGATCGACCGCGGCGTCATGGGATTCGCCGTGATGGGATTCTCGCTGCCGGTCTTCGTCGTCGGCTACATGCTGATCTTCCTGTTCGCGATCGAGCTCAAATGGCTTCCGGTCCAGGGCTACACCCGCTTCGCCGAAGGCGTCGTGCCGTGGCTGCGCAATCTCGTGCTCCCGTCCCTCGCCCTCGGCATGGCCTATGTGGCGCTGATCGCGCGCATCACGCGTACGACGATGCTCGAGGTGCTGTCCGAGGATTACATCCGCACCGGCAAGGCCAAGGGTGTCGCGAACCGGCCGCTGCTGCTGCGCCACGCGCTGAAGAACGCCGCGGTTCCGATCGTCACGGTCGTCGGCATCGGTGTGGCGCTGCTGATCGGCGGCGTGGTCATCACGGAGACCGTCTTCAACATTCCAGGGATCGGCCGGCTGGTCGTCGACGCGATTTCCCGGCGCGACTATCCGATCGTGCAGGGCGTGATCATGCTGTTCGCCGGACTCTACGTGCTGGTGAACCTGCTCGTCGATCTCTCCTACACGCTCTTCGATCCGCGCATCCGGTACTGAGATGGACGCGAACACCTTCATCACCTTCGCCCGCCGCAACCCGACCATCGTCGCGGGCAGCGTCATCCTCCTTTTCATGACCGTCGTGGCGCTTGCCGCACCGCTGATTGCCGGCGACCCGCGACTGATGAACCCCGTGAACCGGCTGAGGCCGCCTTCGGCGCAGTTCTGGTTCGGCACCGACGGGCTGGGGCGCGACATCTTCTCGCGCTGCGTCTACGGCGCGCGGATTTCGCTGATCGTGGGCGTGGCGGTGGCGTCCGCGTCGGTCCTCATCGGCCTCGCGATCGGCCTTGCCGCAGGCTATCTGCGATGGCTCGACAACTACGTCATGCGCGTGATGGACGGACTTATGGCCATCCCCGCGATCCTGCTCGCGATCGCGATGGTGTCGCTCAACCGCGCCACGGTCGGCATCGTCATCATCGCCATCGTCATCCCTGAAATCCCCCGCGTCGTGCGCCTGGTGCGCTCCGTCGTGCTGACGACGCGCGAGCAACCCTATATCGAGGCAGCGATCAGCGGCGGCAGCCGGTCGATTAAGATTGTGCTGCGCCACATCCTGCCGAGCACGATCCCGCCGCTGATCGTGCAGGCGACCTATGTGACCGCCTCGGCCATCCTGATCGAGGCGGGCCTGTCCTTTCTGGGCGCCGGCGTTCCGCCGGAAACGCCGACCTGGGGCAACATGATTGCGTCGAGCCGCCTGCTGCTGGCGCGGGCACCCTGGACGATCTTCTTCCCCGGCCTTTGCCTCGCCCTCGTCGTCCTCGCTGTCAACCTGCTCGGCGACGGTCTGCGCGACCGGCTCGACCCGCGCCTGTCGCGGCGGATGTGACCATGACCGAAACTCCCGTCCTCGCCATCGACGAACTGCAAACGCACTTCTTCACGCGCGACGGCATCACGCGCGCGGTGGGCGGCGTCTCGTTCGAAGTCCGCCCCGGAGAAACGCTCGGCGTGGTCGGCGAATCCGGTTGCGGGAAGAGCGTCACGGCGCTGTCGATCCTCGGCCTGCTGCCGCCCAAGATCGGCCGCATCGTCAGCGGTTCCATCAAGTTCGAAGGGCGCGAACTCGTCGGGCTCGATGAGGCGGAGATGCGCAAGATCCGCGGCAACCGGATCGCGATGATCTTCCAGGAGCCGATGACGAGTCTCAATCCGGTCTTCTCGATCGGCGAGCAGATCGCCGAGGCAGCGATGATCCACCAGAACATGAGCCGCGAGGCGGCCTACGCGCGCGCCGCCGAGATGCTGCGATTCGTGCGCATCCCCGACGCCGAGCGGCGCGTACACGACTATCCGCACCAGTTCTCCGGCGGGATGCGCCAGCGCGCGATGATCGCGATGGCGCTGTCGTGCAATCCCAAGCTCCTGATCGCCGACGAGCCGACGACGGCCCTCGACGTCACGATCCAGGCGCAGATCCTGCGCCTGATGCTGGATCTCAAGGAAACGATCGGGGCGGCCGTCATGCTGATCACGCACGATTTGGGCGTGGTCGCCGAAACCTGCCGGCGCGTCGTCGTTATGTACGCCGGGCGCAAGGTCGAGGAGGCCGACGTGCTCGATCTGTTCGACCGGCCCGCACATCCCTACACGCGCGGCCTGATGGCCTCGATCCCGCGTCGCAATTCGGGTGCGAACCGCAAGAAGCGTCTGTCCGAGATTCCCGGCATCGTGCCCAACCTGCGCGATCCGATCGCGGGATGCGCGTTCGCACCCCGCTGCGCGCATGCGACGGACCGCTGCCGCAGCGAGACGCCGCCCATCCGTACGCTCGAAGGCAGCCATCTCGTCGCCTGCTGGGAAGCCGAGAAGGTGCTCGCGTCATGACCGCGCGCAGGCCCGTCCTCGAGGTCACGAACCTCACCAAGCATTTCGACGTGACGCGCGGCCTGCTGCGCAAGACGGTGGCGAAGGTCCGGGCCGTCGACGGCGTTTCGTTCGACATCGCGGCGGGCGAGACGCTGTGCCTCGTGGGTGAGTCCGGCTGCGGCAAGTCGACCGTCGCGAAGCTCATCCTGCGGCTGATCGAGCCGAGCGCGGGCAGCATTGTGCTCGACGGCACGGATGTGACCAAGCTCGACGAAGCGGGCATGCGCTCCCATCGCCGCCATGTGCAGATGGTCTTCCAGGACCCCTACGCCTCGCTCAATCCGCGCCTCAAGGCTGGCGTGATCGTCACCGAACCGCTCGAGAACTACGAATCGATGGCGGCGTCGGAACGCGAGGCGCGCGCCGCCAAGCTGTTGACCCGCGTGGGCTTGCGCGCCGACGCGATGCACCGCTTCCCGTTCGAGTTCTCCGGCGGCCAGCGCCAGCGACTGGGCATTGCGCGCGCCCTCGCCCTCAATCCCGGCCTGATTGTCGCGGACGAGCCGGTCTCGGCGCTCGACGTTTCGGTGCAGGCGCAGGTGCTGAACCTGCTGATGGACCTGCAGGAGGAGTACGGGCTCGCCTACCTGTTCGTGTCGCACGATCTGGGTGTGGTCGAGCATATCGGCCACCGCATCGCGGTCATGTATCTGGGCAAGATCGTCGAACTCGCCAGCCGCGACGACCTGTTCGCCGATCCGCAGCATCCCTATTCCGAAGCGCTGATCGCGGCTGCGCCCATTCCGGACCCGCGCGCCAAGCGCGAGCGAAAGACGATCGAGGGCGAGGTTCCAAGCCCGATGAACCCGCCCTCGGGCTGCCATTTCCACACGCGCTGCCCTTACGTCGTCGACCGCTGCCGCAAGGACGCGCCGGCCCTGCGCGAGATCGCCCCGGGCCGGCATGTCGCCTGCCACCTGCGGGGACCGCAGTGAGCGGCATCCATGCGCGGCTCGGCGTCAAGCGCCGGATCAACGCCGCGGGCACATTGACGCGGCTGGGCGGAAGTCTGATGGACGAGGCGGTGCTCGACGCGATGCGCGAAGCCGCCCGCAGTTCGGTCGATATCGGCGAACTCCAGTCGGCCGCCAGTCGTGCCATCGCGGCCGCGACAGGTGCTGAAGCCGGTCTGGTCACGTCGGGTGCCGCGGCCGGCCTGACGTTGGCCGCCGCCGCCTGCATTGCCGGCCTCGATGTCGCGCGCATGGCGCGCCTTCCCGACACGCACGGCATGCCCTGCGAAATCCTGATGCCGCGCACCCACCGCAACGCCTATGACCACGCGCTGCGGGCGGCGGGCGCCGTACTTGTCGATATCGGCCACAACGACCGGGGTACGGGCGCAGGCATCCGCGGGTTGGAGAACTGGGAGATCGAAGCCGCGATCACGCCGGCGACCGTTGCCTTCGCGTTCGCCGCCACGCCGGAAAATTCTGAGGACCTTCCCGCCGTTGTCGCGGTCTGCCGCAAGCAGAGGCTGAAGGTCATCGTCGATGCGGCGGCACAGCTTCCGCCCGCTTCCAACCTGCGCGCGTTCGTCGCCGCCGGCGCCGATCTCGTCGTCTTCTCAGGTGGAAAGGCGATCGGCGGCCCGCAGGCGAGCGGTATCCTCGCCGGCCGGCGCGATCTGGTCGCATCGGCGCTGCTCCAACAGCTCGACATGGACGTGGCGCCCGCGCGCTGGAACTCACCCGATCTGGTGGATCGCGCGAAGGTGCCAGTCCCGCCGCATCACGGCATCGGTCGGGGCTTCAAGGTCGGCAAGGAAGAGATCGTCGGCCTGATCGTGGCGCTCGAACGCTTCGCCGCGCGCGACGAGGCGGCCGCAACGGCCGCGTTGCGCAAGCGGCTGGAAGCGATCGCCGCCGCCCTGCCGGGCCGCAAGACCCGGATCATCCCGGGCCGCGTCACCACATTGGAAATCGAAGCCATCGACGGCCCGCGCGCGGTCGTCGCCCTGCTTGCAAACGACCCACCCGTGCATGTCGGCGAGCGGGACGTCGCGCGCGGCACGCTGGTCGTCGACCTGCAGGCCGTCCGCGCCGAGGACGATGCGACCCTGGCCGCGGCGCTTTCGAAGGCAATCGCCTGATCTAGTCGCGCCACCACCGGCCGCCGAGCACGATGCCGCGGCAGCGCAGATGTTCCTTGCCCTCGACCGTCTCGCCGAGCACGTCGGCGAACGAGAATTTCCCGTTCTCGACTTCCAGAACCGTCGCGTCTCCCAGCGTGCCCGGCGTCAGCGTGCCGCGGTCGGTCTTGCGCACCGCAAGTGCGGGATTGATCGTGGATGCGCGGATCACCTCGACCAGCGGCATGCCGATGGCGAGGAACTTCGACATCGTGACGAGCTGATCGTAGGCCGGGCCATTCTCCGACAGCACGTGGACGTCCGACGAGATGACGTCGGGCAGGAATCCCTCCTTCATCATCGGGATGGCGGTCTCGTAGCCGAACGAGCCGGCACCATGCCCGATATCGAAGATCACGCCGCGCGCGCGCGCCGCACGCACGTCGTCCTGCACGCGCCCGTCGCCGGTGATCGGTGCGTTGG
This sequence comes from Tagaea sp., assembly GCA_965279565.1. Lineage (GTDB taxonomy): Bacteria > Pseudomonadota > Alphaproteobacteria > CACIAM-22H2 > CACIAM-22H2 > Tagaea. Next base: position 4,035,316 of record OZ257249.1, read on the forward strand.
GGAACGGGCGATAGCAATGGGTCAGGATGTCGCCCTTGCGCAGGCGCGGCATCACTTCGCTGCGGTAGGGCGGCGGGTGATCGAGATGCGCCATCACCGGAATACCCAGATGGTCCGAGACCTCGAGCGCCATGTCGAGCGGTGCGAGGCCGGATTCGCCCGAAGCGCTCCGCCCCACGCGCACCTTGATGCCGACGATCAGATCCTTGTGCTCGCGTCCGATGTCGCGGCACGCGCGCGGGCTGAGCATGCGCAGATCCTCGCACTCGCCGACCATGACGTAGGAACCGAACGCGAAGATGCCGGGATAGGAGATGTTCATGAAGGGCAGGATGCGCACGTCGCTCGGTTCGACGATGTGCTTGCGGAAGCCCGGCAGGTTACCGGGACCGGCGGTACCTGCGTCGATCAGCGTCGTGCAGCCCGCGCGCTTGGCATAGGCGTCGGGGTCGACGCCAATGGAGGTCCCGCCCCAGTAGACATGCGTGTGCAGGTCGATGAGGCCGGGCGTAACGATCTTTCCCGACACGTCGCGGCTGGCCTTGGCCGGGCCGAGCTTCTGGCCGACGGCCGCCACGCGCCCGTCGCGGAAGGCGACATCGGACACCGCGTCGAGCCCTTGTGCCGGGTCGATCACCCGTCCGCCCGTCAACACCAGATCGTACATCGCTTTCTCCCTTCGTGTTCGTCCGCTACCGGCAATGCGGCGGGCAGCCGCGCGTCCAGAATGCCCCGCTGTCGGACTTTTCCGGTTTCGGTACTACCGCCTCCCACCAACCGTGCGCGCATTCTGAACGGAACGCCATCTGGTCAGAGAGCGTCGTCCCGGTCGCGACGAATCCGGATTCGAGTTTCCCGAGTGCCACGGCTATCGCGGCCTGCGTGGCCGGCGTCGAACCGGCCGCATCACTGCAGAAGGCCGCGGCAAAGCCGCGGATGTCGTCGGCGAGAGCCGGATAGGCGCCGACATCGAGGCCCCAGGCCTTCATCCATTCGCCGCAGACCTTCGCCGCGGCGACTTCGACCGGCTGGCCGATCATCTTGCGTGCGGTCGTGCGCATGTGGCGCAGCAGTTCGGCACGTGCATGCGCGATCCGTGCGGCGAGCGCCGTCGCCTGCATCGCGGAAATCGCACGCTCGGCCAGTTCGAGATGTTCGTCGACGGGATGGGGCATGTCGGTCGGTCCTAGGGAAGCCGGGCGAGCGAATCGATCATCCGGTCGAAAAGTGCGCCGGCATCGACTTTCGACGCGACATAGGCGTTGGGCGGACGCTTGGTGCGTCCGTTCCAGTCGATCGTCGAGCGGCCGCGCATGCGGCCTTCCGTCTCGATCTCGACATGGCAGTCCCGACCCTCGAAAAGCTCCGGCCACAGTAGCCACGCGACGGTGCACGGGTCGTGCATCGGATGCGCCTTCGTCGCCATGCCGCCCGGACGCGGACGTGTCAGCATGCCGTGCACGCTGACCCCGGCCCGGGTTCCCAAGGCCGCCAGCCGGGCGACATGCGCAGGCGAGGCGAGTGCCTGGTGCGTGAGATCGAGACCGAAGAGTGCCGTCTTCACGCCTGCCGCCATCACCACGGCGGCGGCGTGCGGATCGACGTAGAAATTGAACTCGGCCGCCGGCGTCATGTTTCCGAGCGACAGGGCACCCCCCATGATCGACAGCAGACCCAGGCGCGGGACGATGTCGGGCGCGAGGCGCAGCGCCATCGCGATGTTGGTCAGCGGGCCAAGCGCGCAGATCGTCACGCTGCCTGCCGGCTCGGTCCGGATCAGGCGGATCAGGGCGTCGACCGCATGGCCGTCGGTGGGCAATGACGCCGGTTCCGGCAGGCCGGATCCCGCCAGCCCGTCCGGCCCGCTGATGAACTCTGCGGTTTCGAGCGGCACGATCATCGGTCCGGCCATTCCGGCATGCACCGGCACATCGCCACGGCCGGCAAGATCGCGGATACGCAGCGCGTTGGCGGTCGTCCGGTCGAGGCCCACATTGCCGGCGACCGATGCGACCAGCTTCACGTCGAAAGCCTCGGGATGCGCGAAAGCCAGCAGGAGGGCAACCGCATCGTCCTGCCCGGGATCGGTATCGATGACGAGCGTGCGCGCCTTCATGCCGCTTCCGCCGCGGCCGACATGATCATGTGGCTGAGATCGTCGGCCGTGAGCCCGTCGATCGGCCGGTCCACGATCTTGCGCCCGCTCTTCAGGATCGCGACGCGCGTGGCCAGTGCCGTCACGTCGCGCATGTTGTGGCTGATCAGCAGGATCGTGTGTCCCTGCGCCTTCAGCGCGCGCACGAGATCGAGAACCTGCGCGGTTTCCTTGACGCCGAGGGCCGCCGTCGGCTCGTCCATGATGATGACCTCGGCGTTCCAGCGCAGAGCGCGCGAGATCGCGACCGCCTGACGCTGTCCGCCCGAAAGCCGCTCGACCGGCCGCGACATGTCGGCGATGTCGACCGACAGACGCGCCAGATACTCGTGCGATTCGCGCGCCATGCGCGCCTTGTCGAGGATGCGGATGAAAGGAAGGCCGAGGGCACGCGTGCGCTCCGCCCCCATGAAGATGTTTGCCGCGATCGACAGGCGCGGTGCCAGTGCCAGGTCCTGGTAGATCGTCGCGACACCTTGCGCCAGCGCGTCGTGCGGCGAGCGGAAATGTACGGACTTTCCGCGCAGCGACAGGCTGCCTGAGCTCGGCGCCTGCGCGCCCGAAAGGATCTTGATCAGTGTCGACTTGCCGGCTCCGTTGTCGCCGCAGATCGCCAGAACGTCGCCGGCATGGATGTCGAGATCGATGCCCGACAGCGCCTGGACCGCCCCGTAGTTCTTCGAGATTCCGCGCAGCGAGAAAAGTGCCGAATCCGATATTCCGTCGTCCGCCATCTCGTGCGCGTCCTTGGTACCGGAAGTGCCGGGCGGGTTTCCCCGCCCGGCATCAGGTCAGTTCTTGAGGTAGCTCTTGACGTTGTTCTTGTCGACGACGACCGCATCCATGAACAGGTACGGGCCGCTGACGATCGATGTCGCCGGCTGCTTCTTGACGACGATCGTCTCGACCGCGTCGACTGCCTTCACGCCCATCTCCTCGAACGGGATCGTCACGGTCGCGAGGAACGTGCTGTCCGGATCGGCGATGCGGCGGTAGCTCTCCTCGCCGCCGTCGACCGACACGAGCGGGATCTGGCCCTTCTTGACGCCCTGCGCCTTCAGCAGGTCGTCGATGATGTAGGCCTGCCCGTCGAACGAGGCCCAGATGCCGTTGATCTTGCCCTGGTTCTGCAGCAGCAGCGCCTGCACGCCGGCCCGCACGTCGTCGCGCCAGCTCTGCGTACGCGCCATCGCGTGCTTGCCGACGACGTTGACGGCGGTGTTCTCCGACACGACGGTGTCGAGGACCTTGCCGCGGATGCGCGAGGCGATGTTGCCCTCGAACCGGACCTGGAGAAGATTGCCGACATATCCCATCTGCCCGAGCAGGTAGAGGGCGGCATCCGCACCGACCTTGTACTCGTTGGTCTGGATGTCGAACAAAGCGTGCGGACCGGCACCCGACTGCACGGTGATGACGGGAATTCCGCGATCCTTGGCGAGCTTGAACTGCGCGTCGGCCTCGACCGGCTTCCCCATCGCGATGACAATGGCGTCGACCTTCTTGGAGATCAGCGCCTCGAACTGCTCGGCATGCTTGGGAAGGGCACCTTCCGAATTGAGGAGCGTGACGCCCCAGCCCTTCGCCTTCGCCGCGGCCGCCGCGGCGTTCGCCACGCGCGCGTGCGTCTCGGACGAGAACTGGAAACCGATCACGCCGATCTCGACTGCCTGCGCGGTCACCGTACCGGCAAGCAGCATCGCCGCCGCCGCGACCACCGATCTGAACTTGTCCATTCCGTCTTCTCCCTTTTGCGAAATCTTCGGGCTTCAAACCTTGAAGGCAGGCTTCTTCGTCACCATCGCCGAGAACGCGACCGATCCGATGATGATGCCACCAAGGACGATGTCCTGCACGTAGTAAGCGGCCCCCTGCAGGACGAGGCCATTTCCGAGAACCTTGAGGACCAATGCGGCGAACAGCGTGCCCGGGATGTTCGGCCGGCCCGGCTCGAACATCGTCATGCCGAGCAGCACCGCCGCGATCGCGTAGAGGAAATAGTCGCCCGCCATGTTGGGTGCCGCCGAGGAAAGGTTCGCCGCGAGCAGCACGGCCGCAAGGCCGGCACACGCGCCCGAAAGTGCAAGGCCGATGCGTTTCATGCGTGCCGTCGCGATGCCGGCAAGACGCGCTGCCTCGTCAGCCTCGCCGGTCGCGGTCATGTGCGCCCCGGTCCGCGTCCATTTGACGAGCAGGTACGCCGCGATCGCCACACCCGCCATCCACAGGATCAGGTTCGAAATGCCCCACGTGGTGCCGCGCGAAAGGCCGGTGAAGCCGGTCGGCCAGCGGCCGACGAACGCAACACCCTGCGTGATCATGAAGGCGAGCCCCTTGGCGATCGCCGCCGTGCCGAGCGTGACGATCAGCGAAGGCACGCGAAGGACGGTGACGCCGAACCCGTTGAACAGTCCGAGACCGAGGCCGATCGCGATCGCCGCGGCGAAAGCCGTCGACGGATCGTGTTTCTGCTGGATGAGCCAGCCGGCGACCACGGCCGCGAGGCTCGCGACCTCGGCAACCGACAGATCGAGTTCGGCAATGGTCAGCGCCAGCGCGAAGCCGATCGCGAGAATCGCGAGGAAGCTCGTGTCCTTGGCGATGTTGAGGAGGTTGGCCGGGTTCGCGAAATTCTGGGCGAAGACGAGGAAGTAGACGATCAGGACCAGCCCGGCCATGGCCGTCCCGTAGCGTTCGATGGCGTCGCGTACGCGGCGGTCGGCGGATGCGGAAGCTTGGACAGAGGGAGGCATCGGCCGACAGCGCTGACTGTTAACGATTGAACCGGCCGAGAGTTATCGCCGATCCGTGGCCCAAGTGGCAAGGCGGCGCGAGACCGGACCGAGTGCGTCGTGTGCCTTCCGGAACTCAGCATGGAGGCCGTCAAAATGCGCCCGCCGGGCCGGATCGGGCGTATGGCGCCGCCCCGGCCGGACGAGGGCAGCCTGGGCCGCCGCCAGCGTCGGATACGCGCCGCAGGCCGTCCGGGCGGCGACCGCGGCGCCGAGCAGGCCCGGCTCGTCTACGGCAGGCGCCACGACGGGCCGGTCGAGTATGTCGGCCTTCACCTGGCACCAGCCGGTACTGGCGGCACCACCGCCGCCGATCCGGATCTCGCGGGCGCGAAGGCCAGCACCGGCTTCGGCACGCTCGAGGACGATTCGGTTGAGGAAAGCGATACCCTCCATGACGGCCCAGACGAGGTCGACAGCCCGGTGCTGGCGGTGGAGGCCGACGAAAGCGCCCCGCAGGTTCGCGTCCCAGAACGGCACGCGTTCGCCCTGCAGATAGGGCAGGAACAGCATCGGCGCTTCGGACCGAGGTTCGGCCAGCAGCGTGTCGAGCGCTTCGGCAACGCCGTCATTGCGGCCTAGCAGGTCGAGCGCCCAAGCGAGCGTGTCGGCCCCGTTCTGGCCGGGGCCGCCAAGCTGATGGAGCGACGGGCCCCAGACGACGTCGAGCAGCCCTTCGGCAGTTGCCGGATGCCCGGCGACCAGACCGAACACTTCGGTCGTTCCCGAGATGTTGTAGGCAAGGCCCGGCTGCAGTGCGCCAAGACCTGCCACGGCCGCCCAGGTGTCGTTCGCCATCGCGACGACCGGACACTTGGCAAGACCGGACAATGCGCCAGGCAGCCCGGCGACGACATGACCCATCACCGACACCGGATCGCGCAGGACGGGAACCAGCGATTCCGACATGCCCGTGGCGGCAAGGAGCGACCGGCTGGCGGCAAGCCGCGCGAGGGAAACATTGTCCCCCGACAGCACGCCGGTCAGCCGGAAGTTCAGCCAGTCCTTCGGTTCGACGACGCGCACGGTCGCCGCGAATGACGTCGGAACGTTTCGTTTGAGCCACAGCAAGCGCGCGGCCGGATGGTAGCCGTTGAGGCGTGCTGCTTCCGGATGCTCCGGCGGACAGGCCGCGCGCAAGTCGCCGACGACGGCCTCGGCCCGGCTGTCGTGCCAGAGCAGTGCCGGGTGCGTGGGCCGACCGGCACCGTCGAGGAAGACCTGCGTGCGCGTGAGCGCCGAAATCGCGATCGCCTTCGTTGCGGCATAGGTGGCAGGTGCGGCATCGGCGAGTGCCGCGCACAGCCCGGAAAGATCGCGCCACCAGATCTCCGGATCGATCTCCGCAACCTGCCCGGCCGTCGACGGAACGGACCGGACGGCGACCATCGCACCGGTCTCGTCGACGAGGCCCGCGCGAAAACTCGTTCCGCCGAGATCGAAGGCGAGGACGCAGCTCATGCGCCGGCGATCCGCCGGATCGCATCGCGCGCCGAATAGGACGCCGCCGCACCACGCCTGCGGCAGGCGAGCGAGCTTGCCGCGATACCCCAGCGCATGGCGGCCACCATGTCGCCGTCGGCGGCATAGCGCGCGGCGAAGGCGCCGACGAACGCATCCCCGGCACCGGTCGTATCGACGACCTTGGTGGCCGGGGCGGCGAAATGCACGGGCGCTTCGTCGCCCTCGGCCAGCCATGCGCCATCGGCGCCGACCGTGACGATAGCCGCCAGGCGAGCAAGCTTGCGCAATGCACCTGCAAGGGCTGCCAGGTTCGCGCGCGCAGGCAAGCCCGTCAGGGCGCGCGCTTCAATTTCGTTGGCGACAAGGATGTCGGTCAACTGCAGCAATCGGGCGGGCAGCTTTCCCGAGACGGGTGCGGTATTGAGCAGCGTCGTGGCGCCAGACTTGCGCGCCAGCGCGAACGCCACCTGCGTCGCAGCGATGGGGATTTCGAGCTGGCCGACGACGAGATCTGCCCCGGCGATGTTCGACGCCGCCTTGCGCATGTCGGCCGTACTCAGCCGCGCGTTGGCTCCCGAGGCGACGACGATGCGGTTGCGCCCGTCCGCCTCGACGAGGATGGCCGCCGAACCCGTGGCGATGCCCTTCTTGCGGACGACCGTGCCGGTGGAAATGCCTGCCTTGCGCCATAACGCCAGCGCGTCGCTACCCGCCCCGTCGCCTCCGACCGCCGCCAGCATCACGACGCGCGCCCCGGCGAGTGCCGTCTGGATTGCCTGGTTGCTGCCCTTGCCGCCCGGCCCCTCGATCAGGTCGGCACCGATGACGGTTTCCCCGTCGGCCGGCATGCGCCGCATGACGAAACTCAGATCGCGATTGTAACTTCCGACGACGACGATGCGTGGCATCGATGCGGGCCCCCTGTTCCTGATCGGGACGTTACCCGCTTTGCTACCCCCTGCAACAGCCCTGCGATTGCCCTATAGTCCCGTCCGGAACCTGAGCGAGGATAGTCGGATGTCGGAGCAGGACGAGCAGAAGCCGTGGCAGTGGGGCGAGGCGACCTGGCGCGCCATCGTCAACAAGGTACGCGGCGGAAAATCGCTGCTGCCCGAACGCTGGAAGGACGGCGCACGCTGCGCGGTGGCGCTGTCGTTCGATTCCGATCACGAGACCGGCGAGTTGCGCCACGGCGGCAAGTCGTTCGGCAAGATGAGCCAAGGCGAATATGGCGCCCGCTCCGGCATCAAGCGGATCCTGAAGCTTCTCGACAAGCATGCCGTGCCGGCAAGCTTCTTCCAGCCGGCGGTCTCCGCCCTGCTGCATCCGCAGGAGGTCAAGTCGGTCGTCGCCGCAGGCCACGAGCTGGCGATCCACAGCTGGATCCATGAATTCAACAGCACGCTCGGCTACGAAACCGAACGCGATCTCAATTTCCGCGCGGCGGACGTGCTCGAGAAGGTCTCAGGCAAACGCGCGGTCGGCATGCGCACAGCGTCGTGGGACTTCAGCCCGCATACGCTGGGGATCATCCGGGAGATGGGCCTGCTCTACGATTCTTCGCTGATGGCCGACGACGATCCCTACGAACTGCTCGAAGACGGCAAGCCGACCGGCGTGGTCGAATTGCCGGTCGAGTGGATCCGCGACGATGCGATCTATTTCAACATGGATCGCATGGCGAGCCTGCGTCCTTACACCGCACCTGACGCCGTGTTCGACATCTTCCGGCGCGAGCTCGAAGTGGCGCACGCCGAGGGCGGGCTCTACGTGCTGACGATGCACCCGCACGTGATCGGGCATCGTTCGCGCATCTGGATTCTCGAGGAAATCGTCAAAATGGCGAAGACCCTGCCGGGTACATGGATCGCCACGCACGCCGACATCGCGGCCTATTGCGCCGCCGCCGGCGGACTCAAGCGCTGACGCCTATTTCCCGCCGTCGACCTGCAGGACTTGTCCGCTGATCCAGGCAGCATGATCGGACGCGAGGAACAGCACCGCCTTCGCGATGTCCTCGGGTGTGCCCAACCGGCGCATGGCGATGCGTTCGAGCAGCGCCTTCTGCCCGTCCGGGCCGTAGCTTTCCCACTGGCGCTCGCTGGCCGGGTTCGAGCGCACGAAGCCCGGTGCGACCGAATTGACCGTGATGCCGAACTGTCCGAGCTCATGGCCGAGCTGACGCGTGAGGCCGACGAGCGCGTGCTTGGACGAGGCATAGGCCTGGATGCCGGTCAGGCTGACGCCGAGACCCGCACCCGACGAGATATTGACGATCCGTCCGGCACCGACCTTTTTCATGTGCGGGACCGACGCCTGTGCGAAGGCGAAAGCCCCGTCGACATTGACCTCGAACAGCGCGCGCCATGCCTCGGGCGTCACGGTTTCAAGCGGCTGCCGCACCTGCCCGCGCACGCCGCCGGCGTTGTTGACCAGCACGTCGATCCGGCCGGTCGTCGCGGCTGCCTTGCCGACGAAAGCGAAGATCGCGGCCCGGTCCGCGATATCCAATGCCCCTGTCTGCATGCGACCGGCCGAGGTTTCGGCAAGCTCGCCTGCATCGAGGTCGGTGGCCCACACGCCGGCTCCGCCATCGACAAAAGCGCGCGCGATGGCGCGGCCGATGCCGTGGCCGGCCCCGGTGACGACGACGGTTTTACCTTCGAACCCGATCTTCATGCACCGACCGCCTTGGCAAGCGCGTCGAGCGTGGCATCGTCGAGCGGACGGCGCCCGTCCTCTACGTCATGGACCAGGACGACGAGTGCCCGGATCGCCGGTGTATCGACGCCGACTTCCTTCGCAAGATCGGCGATGATCGCGATCTGCGCGTCGACCTCGGTCTTGCGCTTGCGTACCGCCAGATCGCGCCAGATGCCGCTATGCGTCTTCGCCGACTTGGCGTTGTGCGCGACCATCGCATCGAGCGAGGCCTGCACGGCTGCGTCCGGTGCGGCGGGCGCGAAGGCGGCAACGTCGAACCCGTTGAAGCCCTCGGCGCGCACCTTGCGCGCGCGCGCCGCCTGCATCGCCTCGGTACCGATCATCCGGAAGATCGCCTTCCAGCGCGGCTCCGCCAGCGCATCGGCGATCGACCGGTTGGTCAGCGCCGTGGCGAACAGTAGCGCCCCGTAGCCAAGCTTGCCCCACAGATAACCCCAGATGTTGTCGGTCTCGATGGCGCGCGCCTCGAATTTCCGGAACAACGCCAGCGTATCGGCAAGGCGCGGCGTCGAGCGTCCGTCGAGTTCGCCAAGTACGACAGCTCCGTAACCGCCATAGATGATGCGGCCCGGCTCCAGATAGTCGGCCCCGTAGTTGACAAAGCAGCCCATCGTGCGCGCCTCGCCGACCTGCCTTGCGATCGCGATCTCGTTGAGACCGTTCTGTGCCGAGACGACATAGCCGTCGTCCGCCAGATGCGGTGCCAACGCTGCCGCGGCGGCCACGGTATGCTGCGCCTTGACGGCCAGGATGATCCGGCCGAACCGGCCGGGCACGTCGGCCGGCAGGCAGGCTTTCGCCGGAACGGTGAAGTTGTCGATCGGCCCTTCGATTGTCAGGCCCGACCTGTTGATCGCCGCGACATGCTCCGGCACGTTGTCGACGAACAGGATGTCCTCGCCCGCACGGATAAGATAAGCGCCCAACGTGCCGCCGACGGCGCCCGCACCCCAGATTACGGTGGTGCCGGTCATTTCGGCCACGGCCCGTTCAGGATGTCGCGCGTCTCGGCGACGGCGACGTCCCACAGCGCCAGCATCTCGGAATCGTCGCGGATGTACCGGCCGCCATAGTTGCCGTCGCCCAGGATCCTGCGCGCCTCGGCGGGCCCGTGCATCTTCAGGTTCTCGATATCGACCATCGGCTTCTGCATGTCGGGATAGGCGACATTGGCCACGCGTGTCCACGGGAAGTTCTCCATCCACGACGCGTGGCTGGCGACCGGGTCGATCTCCTTGACCTTCTTCCACGTCTTCGGCGCGCACCACCAGTTGTGGAACTTGATCGCAACGCCGGGATTCTCCGACATCCATTCCAGCGCGAAGGCGCCGACCGGATTGTTGCCGCCGTGCCCGTTGACGATCAGCACGCGCCTGAAACCGCTGCGCTTGATCGAATCGAGCACGTCCTGCACCAGCGCCAGCGCCGTCGAGATGCGCAGCGAAACTGTGCCGGGGAATGCCTTGAAATATGGCGTGATGCCATAGGACAGCACCGGGAAGACGGGCACGCCGGCAGGTTGGGCCGCGTCGAGCGAAACCTTCTCCGACAGGATCGCGTCGACACCGAGGCTCAGCTGCGCATGCTGTTCGATACTGCCGATCGGCAGGACGCAGCGGTCGTCACCCTTCAGATGCGCTTCGAGCTGCATCCAGTTCATTTCGATGAGACGCATGTCGTGTCCGTCCGATTGGGGGGATAGGGAACCCGCGAGCGGCGACCGACGCCGCCCGCGGGCTTCAGGCACTACCGGATCAGCGGACCGGCTTGATGTTCATCGCCAACGTGTCTTCGTCGACGCGCGCCTTGATGCGGACCTTGCCCTTCTGCATGGCCCAGGCCGAGCCGACCGAAACGATCGGCAGGCGCGGACGGTCCTCGAGGACGAGCGCGTTCGCCTTCTCAAGGAAGCCACGACGCTTCGCGTCGTCGAGTTCGACGGCCGCGTCCTGCAGTAGCTGGTCCATCGTCGTGTTCTTGTAGCCGAGCACGTTGAAGGCGCCCATCTTGACTGCCGGATCGTTCGAGTGCGCCACCGACGACAGCGTGTAGTGCGCCTCGCCCGTCAGCGTGCCCCAGCCCGACATCGACATCGAGAACTCCCCACGCGTGCGCGCCGGGAAGAAGACCGCCGCCGGCTGCGCGCTGGCGGCCGCCTCGATCCCGATCGACGCGAGCATCTGCGCGATCGACGTGCCGACCTGGGTGTCCCCGGGCAGGCGATCCTGCGTGAACGCGAAGCGGATGCGGAAGCCGTTCGGATAGCCCGCGTCGGCCAGCAGCTTCTTGGCGGCGGCCACGTCGTAGCGGCGTGCCGGCAGGCTCTTGTTGTAGCCGAAGATCGACGGCGTCACGAGCTGGTTGACCGGCGTGCCGAGACCGTCCATCGAGATTTCCGCGATCGTCTTGCGGTCGATGGCGAGATCGATGGCTTCGCGCACGCGACGGTCCTGCAGCGGATTCTTCGGCAGGGCCGAGCCGTCCTTGGCCGTGATCTGGCCTGCGGGCGGCGTATCGCGCATGTCGAGTTCGACGTTGAACACGTAGACGGTGCCGATCGTCGCGACCTCGAGCTTCGCATCGCGCTTGAGCGAGGCGACGTCCGTCGCGGGCACGCGCGTGATCAGATCGAGCTGACCCGCCTTGAGCTGCGCCACGCGCGCAGCATCATTCGGGATCTCCTTGCGCACGTGACGCGCCCAGGGCTCCTTCGGACCCCAGTAGCCGTCGAAGCGGTCGAGGATCAGGTCGCCTTTCGGCTGCCACGAGACGTACTTGTACGGCCCCGTGCCGATCGCGGCCTTGCCGCCGTTGAACGCCTCGTTGGCGCTCTCCTTCGTCAGGCCTGCGGCCGCCTTGTGCGAAACGATGAACAGGCGGATGAAGTCGTAGGGCAGGATCGGCGCCGGGCCGTCCGTCTCGATATGGACGGTGTGCGCGTCGACGACCTTCACGGCCTTCACACGGCGCACATAGATCGTCGTCGGGTTCGGGCCGGCGACCACCGGGATGCGCTCGATCGAGAACTTGACGTCCTCGGCCGTGAAATCGGAGCCGTCGTGGAACTTGACACCGCGGCGCAGCTTGAACTCCCACGTCGTCGGATTCAGGACCTTCCAGCTTTCGGCCAGACGCGGCTCGACTTCGAGCCCGTCGCCCGACCAGGTCAGCGTATCGAAGATGTGCTTGAGCGATTCGGCGTGCGTGCCGGTCGCGGTGAAGTGCGGATCGATCGAGTCCGGTCCGCCACGTACGCCGATGGTCAGCGTCTGGGCCGAAACGCCCGAGGCGAGCGACAGCGCGAGTGCCCCGCCCGCAAGCGCCCCGCGCGCCCAATTCGAGAAGTGGTTCATGTCACGGTCTCCCTTGGATCTGAGTTGGCCAGTTCGGTTTATCGAGAATGATCTTTTCGAGAAGCGATTCCAGCGTCCGGCGCTCCGCCGCCGTCAGTGCACTTGCCATGCCGTTCTCGTGCGCCACGAAGGTCGGCACGGTCCTTGCGACGATCCGCCGGCCGCGTGCCGTCAGGTTCAGGATCAGGCGGCGCCGGTCGCGCGGATCGGCGCGTCGTTCGATCAGCTTCTTGCGCAGGACGGCATTCACGCCGCGCGACAGGGTATTCTTCGGGCGGGCGGTGGAGGCGGCGATGTCGTCCGCGGTAATGCCGTCCTTCAGCGCCAGGGCGTAGAGGACGATGTGCTCGGGCATGGTCAGGCGCAGGTCGCGCCAGATCCAGTCGTAAAGCGGTTGGTTGAAATGGTGGGCGATGAAATTGACGCGGAACGACAGCCGGCAGGGGTTCTTCCAGAGTTTGACGCCGATCATCGGGTGCGGGCCGTCGGGCGCCGCATCGCGCCGGGCCGTCTTGGCGAAGTTGCGTCCGCGCTTGCTGGCCACCACGCCTCCCGAAAGACGGCGGAACCTTGACGCATGCGCGAAGGGGCTGTCAAGATGTCGGTTCTAGATGGAACCAATTCTCCGCAAGCGGCCGGACCAGCGCCGGGCAACGGTCTGATGGCGCAATGATAGGCTTTTTCATCCAACGCCTTGTGCAGGCGCTGATCGTGATGCTCATCATTTCGGCACTCGTGTTCGCCGGGGTGTACGGCATCGGCAATCCGATCGACGTGCTGCTTTCCCCGGACGCGACGCATGCGATCCGCGAGGCGACAATCCGTGCCTACGGCCTCGACCAACCGCTGTGGGTCCAGTACCGCGACTTCCTTTTCCGCCTCGCCGTCGGCGATTTCGGCCGCTCGTTCGTGTTCAACATGCCGGTCCTCGACCTGATCCTGTCGCGCCTGCCTGCGACCCTCGAGCTCACCATCGTCGCGGTCGTTGGCGCCACGGCGCTGGGCGTGCCGCTGGGCATGTACGCCGGCTACCGCCCCGACGGGATCGCGGCCAAGTCGATCATGGCGCTGTCGGTGCTCGGCTTCTCGGTTCCCACCTTCTGGATCGGGCTGGTGCTGATCCTGACCTTCGCGGTCACGCTCGGCTGGCTGCCGGCCGGCGGGCGCGGCGAGACCGAAACGCTGTTCGGTGTGCCCTGGAGCTTCCTGACGCTCGACGGCTGGACGTATCTGGCGCTGCCCGCATTGAACCTGTCGCTGTTCAAGTTCGCGATGATGGTGCGCCTGGCGCGCGCCGGCACGCGCGAGGCGATGCTCGGCGACACCGTCAAGTTCGCGCGCGCCGCGGGCGAGAGCGAAGCCACGATCCTGCGCCGCCATGTGCTGCGCCTGATCGCGATCCCGATCGTCACGGTGTTCGGTCTCGAGTTCGGGTCGACGCTCGCTTTCGCCGTCGTGACGGAGACGATCTTCTCGTGGCCGGGTGTAGGCAAGCTCATCATCGACAGCATCTCGACGCTCGACCGGCCGGTGATGGTCGCCTACCTGATGCTGGTCGCGTTCCTGTTCATCTTCATAAACTTCTTCGTCGACATCGCCTACGCGGCCCTCGATCCGCGCCTGCGCACGGGTCGCGCGAAATGACCGGCACCACACCCCTCGGCCGTTTCTGGTCGGAGTTCCGCGAGAGCCACGTGGCGCTTGCCGCTCTGTGCGTGGTGCTGGCAATCGTCGGCGTGGCCGTGCTCGCCCCGATCGTCGCACCGCAGGATCCGTACGATCTCGCCACACTCGTCCTCGCCGACGCAAGACGCCCACCCGGCTTTCTCGGCACGAAGGGCTTCGTCCACTGGCTGGGCACGGACGCGCAGGGACGCGATCTCCTGTCCGCCATCCTCTACGGACTTCGCGTGTCGCTGCAGGTCGGGCTCGCGGCCGGAACGTTCGCGTTCGTCGTGGGCGCTTCGCTCGGCGCCATTGCCGCGTTCGTCGGCGGACGGGTCGAGGTGCTGATCATGCGCTTCATCGACCTGCAGCTCTCCTTCCCCGCGATCCTGCTCGCCCTCGTCCTCGTCGCGGTTCTCGGACCAGGCAAGTGGCAGCTGATCGCGGCTCTCGTTACAGCACAGTACGCCTACTTCGCGCGCACCGCACACGGGGCCGCCTCGGCGGAGCGCTCGAAGGACTATGTCGTCGCCGCACTCTCGACACCGCTGTCGGCAAAGCGCGTCGTGTTCCGCCACATCCTGCCCAACTGCCTGCCGCCGCTTATCGTCGTCGCGACAGTGCAGGTCGCGAACTCCATCGCGCTCGAGGCCACGCTCTCGTTCCTCGGCCTCGGCCTGCCGGTGACGGAGCCGTCGCTGGGCATGCTGATCGCCAACGGCTTCCAGTACATGCTGTCGGGCCGCTACTGGATATCGATCTATCCCGGCGTGGCACTGATCGTGCTGATCGTTGCGATCAATCTTGTGGGCGACCAGATCCGCGACCAGCTCAATCCGAGGCTGCGCCGATGACCGCCTTGCTCGAGGTCCGCGATCTCGCCACGCATTTCGCCACGCGCGCCGGCGTGCTGAAGGCCGTCGACGGCGTCAGCTTCTCCATCGCACCCGGCGAGATCGTCGGGCTGGTCGGGGAATCCGGCTCGGGAAAATCGGTCACCGGCTTCTCGATCCTCGGCCTCGTCGATCCGCCGGGGCGCATCGTTCGCGGATCGGTCAGGCTCGACGGGAACGAGATCCTCGGCCTCCCGGCCGAACGGCTGCGCGAACTTCGCGGCCGGCGCATGGCGATGGTCTTCCAGGATCCGTCGACGACCCTCAACCCCGTCCTGACCATCGCGGTGCAGATGCGCCTTGCCCTCGAAGCGCACGAGCGGGTCGGCGCCGCAGCGGCCCGGGCGCGTGCGGTCGAGTTGCTGGGCCGCGTCGGCATCCCCGATCCGGCGAACCGGCTCGACAGCTATCCCCACCAGCTTTCCGGCGGAATGCGCCAGCGCGTGGCGATCGCGATTGCGCTCCTCAACCGCCCGGCCCTGATCATCTGCGACGAACCGACGACGGCGCTCGACGTTTCGATCCAGGCCCAGATCCTGACCGAGATGAAGGCGCTGGCGGCCGACTCCGGAACCGCGCTCGTCTGGATCAGCCACGACCTCGCGACGGTATCTGTGCTGGCGAGCCGGATCCTCGTCATGTACGCCGGCCGCGTGGTCGAGGAAGGCCCCACCGCCGACGTGCTGCGCGCCCCGCGCCATCCCTACACGCGCGGCCTGCTCGACTCGCTGCCGTCGATCTCCGAACCGGGCCAGGAGCTGCGACAGATTCCAGGGTCCATGCCGTCGCTGATCGACCCGCCGCCCGGCTGCGCGTTTGCACCCCGCTGCACCTTCGCGGACGCAGGCTGTGCTGTGATGCCGGAGATGCACCGGGATGCGTCGCGCGGCGTACGCTGCCATAAGCCGCTCGGAGGTGGCGCATGACCGGCCTCGTCTCCGTCGCAGGCGCATCCAAGCTTTTCCGCCAGACGCCGACGCTTCTCGAGCGGATCGCCGTACTCGCCGGCGGCCACCTTCCCCGCCCCGTCCATGCAGTCGACGACGTGTCGCTCGAGATCGACAAGGGCGAGGTGCTCGGCCTTGTCGGCGAGTCCGGTTGCGGGAAATCCACGCTCGGCCGGATGATCGCCGGCATCCTCGAGCCCAGCACGGGCCACGCGCATCTCGACGGCGTGCCGCTGCTCGCCGGTCCGGGCCGCGCAGTCAAGTCGACGACGCGCGTGCAGATGGTCTTCCAGGATCCGTTCGCCTCGCTCGATCCGCGCATGCGCATCGGCGACATCGTGTCCGAGGGACCGGTCGCAAACGGAATCGTCCTGGCGACGGAGGCGGACGCCGACACAGCACGCTGGCTGTCGACCGTCGGACTCGATCCCGCCGTGGCCAGCCGCTATCCGCACCAGTTCTCCGGCGGCCAGCGCCAGCGCATCGCCATCGCACGCGCGCTCGCCATGCGCCCCGACGTGCTCGTCTGCGACGAACCCGTCGCCTCGCTCGACGTGTCGATTCAGGCACAGATCATCAATCTGTTCCTGAAACTGCGCCGCGAACTCGGCTTGACGATGCTGTTCATCAGCCACGATCTCGGACTCGTACGGCACGTGTCGGACCGCATTGCGATCATGTATCTAGGCCGCATCGTCGAACTCGGCGCGACGCAGGACATCTTCGCCGCCCCGCGCCATCCCTACACGCGCGCCCTTCTCGACAGCATGCCCAAGCTGCGGCTCGATTCCGACGCGGCGATCGCCTTCCGGCCGATCCAGGGCGAGCTGCCCTCGCCGCTCGATCCGCCGGCCGGCTGCCATTTCCACCAGCGCTGCCCGCACGCGATCGACCGCTGCCGGGCGGAACGACCCGCCCTGCGCCCCCTCGCCGCCCGACAGGTCGCCTGCCTGCGCGCCGAAGAACTCAACCTCGAAACGGAGACGAGAGCATGACCGCTCCCGAATTCTCGCTTGCTATCCACGGCGGCTGCGGCGTGCTGCCGCGCAGCACGATCACCGAGAAGTTTGCCGCCGACGTGCGCGCGGCGCTGCACGCCTCGCTCGCGGCCGGTGCCGCGATCCTGCGCGACGGCGGAACGGCGCTCGATGCAGTCGAGGCGGCCGTCGTCGTGATGGAAGACGCGGCCGTCTTCAATGCAGGCCACGGTGCCGCCTTCAACGAGGCGGGCGGCCACGAACTGGATGCAGCCATCATGGACGGGCGCACGCTGGAAGCCGGTGCGGTGACAGGTGCGCGCGCGATGCGCAACCCGATCCGCGTCGCGCGCGGCGTGATGGCGTCGGGCGACTTCCTGCTGCTGCAGGGCGAAGGTGCCGACGAATTCGCCCGGCGCAACGGCTTCGATATCGTACCGCAAGGTTATTTCGGCACCGACCAGCGCCGCCAGATGCTGGCCGAGATGAAGGCGCTAGCCGCCGAAGGGCAGGCCGAGAAGGCCAACGAGGCGCAGAAGCACGGCACCGTCGGTGCCGTCGCGCGCGACCGGCACGGCAATCTCGCGGCGGCAACCTCGACAGGCGGCTACACGAACAAGCCGGTCGGCCGCGTCGGCGACACGCCCATCGTCGGGGCCGGAACCTACGCGAACAATGCGACCTGTGCGGTTTCCGGGACCGGCAAGGGCGAATACTTCATCCGCAAGGTGCTGGCGCACGAGATCTCGGCGCGTATCCAGTATCTCGGCCACAGCCTCGAGAAGGCCACGGCCGACATGGTCGCCGAGCTGCGCGATTGGCAGTGCGGGGCGGGCGTGGTGGCCGTCGATCGGCACGGCAACGTCACGCTACCTTACAATACCGAAGGCATGTATCGCGGCTCGATCACGTCGCTGAAGCCGGCCAGCGTCGCCATCTACGAATAGGCGGCCCCGGATTTGCAACCGCCCTATACAACGGGCGGCCGGGCCGCCTAACATCGCGCCAATGAGGGGCCGGTCGGTCCCCGGAATCAGGCATGGAGGCTATCATGAAGGCATGGATTGTCGCGCTGTCGCTGGGGGTCGCGGCTGCCCTGTCGCCGGCATCGGCGCAGACGAAGCTCACGATCGGCTACAGCGGCTGGACTGGGTTTGCACCCCTCACGCTCGCCAAGGAAGCCGGCATCTTCCAGAAGAACGGGCTCGACGTGACGATGTCGAAGATCCCGCAGGCAAGCCGCCATCTCGCCATCCAGTCGGGACAGGTCGCATGCGCCGCGACGACGGTCGAGACATGGGTCGCGTGGAATGCAAACGGCGTCGCCACCAAGCAGATCTTCCAGCTCGACAAGAGCCACGGCGCCGACGGCATGGTCGTGCGCAATTCGATCGCGTCGATCAAGGATCTCAAGGGCAAGACCGTCGCCGCCTCGGCACCGGGCACGGCCCCTTACTTCACGCTCGCCTGGTTCCTCAAGAAGAACGGCCTGACGGTCAAGGACGTCACCATCGTCAATCTCGAACCCGGTCCGGCGGCGCAGGTCTTCATCGCCGGCCAGAACGACGCGGCGATGACGTACGAGCCGTATCTTTCCTCGGTCCGCGCGGCTCCGCAGGCCGGCAAGATCATCGCGACCACGCTCGACTACCCGATGATCATGGATACTGTCGGCTGCACGCCGAAGTTCCTCGCCGACAATCCGGCGGCCGGCAAGGCGCTGGCCGACAGCTACTTCCAGGCGCTCGAGATGATCACGAAGGATACGGCCAAGGCGAACGAGATCATGGGCGCCGACGTCAAGCAGACCGGCGAACAGTTCGCCAACTCGTCGAAGTACCTGCGCTGGCAGGACAAGGCCGCCAACAAGAAGTTCTTCGAGGCGGAATTCCAGGCCTTCTCGAACGAAGCGGCGGATCTGCTGTTGGAAATCGGCATCATCAAGGCGAAGCCGGACATCGCTTCGCTCGTCGACACGCGCTTCATCCAGTGACGGACGCGCGCCGGGAACGCTTGCGTTCCCGGCGCCGTTCCGCCCGGATGTTCCGATGACATTTTTCCGTCCGCTTGAACCCGTCGGCCGTAAGACGCGTATCGTGCTCGGGATCTCCTTTTTCGTCGTCTTCGTCCTCGCCTGGGCGGCAGCGACGCTAAGCGGTTATGTGCCGATCATCTTTCTCGCCGATCCGATCACGATGGTGCAGGACGGCTGGCTGCTGCTCACCAAGTTCGGATTCTCGCGGGACATCGGCGTGACCGTGTGGCGCGTCGTGGGCGGCTTCGTCCTTGCAGCGATCGTCGCCGTGCCGCTCGGCATCCTGATGGGCGCCTACAAGTCGGTCGAGGCGTTCCTCGAGCCGTTCGTCTCCTTCGCGCGCTACCTGCCAGCATCGGCCTTCGTACCGCTGCTGATCCTGTGGGCGGGCATCGGCGAGACCCAGAAGCTTCTCGTCATCTTCATCGGCTCGGTCTTCCAGATCGTGCTGATGGTCGCGGTTGCAGTCGGCAATACGCGCCGCGACCTCGTCGAGGCGGCCTATACGCTGGGTGCGAGCTCGTCGAGCGTCGTCCGGCGCGTGCTGATCCCGGCCAACGCACCCGAAATCGCCGAGATACTTCGCCTCGTCCTCGGCTGGGCATGGACCTACGTGATCGTCGCCGAACTTATCGGCTCGTCGTCCGGTATCGGCCACATGATCATCGAGAGCCAGGCGCTGATGGCAACGGGCCAGATCGTGTTCGGCATCATCGTGATCGGCCTGATCGGCCTCGTTTCCGACCTAGCCTTCAAGGTCGTCAACCGCGTGTTCTTCGGCTGGCGGCTGGCATGAGCGCTCCCAAGCTGCGCATCGAGGGCGTGTCGCGTACGTTCCCCGGAGTCGCAGGCCGTCCGCCGCTGCAGGCTCTCGAACCGACCGATCTCTCGATCGCCGAGAACGATTTCATTACCGTCCTTGGTCCGTCCGGATGCGGAAAGTCGACGCTGCTGCGCATCGTCGCCGGGCTCGACCGGCCGAGTGCCGGACGCGTCCTGCTCGACGGCCGCGCGATCGACGGGCCGGGCCCGGACCGCGGCATGGTGTTTCAGTCCTATACGCTGTTTCCATGGCTGACCGTCGCCGACAACGTGGCGTTCGGCCTGCGCGAAGCCGGTGTGCCCGAACGCGAGATCGCGGAGACGGTCGCCGAGTATCTCGACAAGGTCGGCCTCAAGGGCTTCGAGAAACATCTGCCCAAACAGCTTTCCGGCGGCATGCAGCAGCGCACCGCGATCGCGCGCGCACTTGCCAACGATCCCGAGATCCTGCTGCTGGACGAGCCATTCGGAGCGCTCGACAACCAGACGCGCGGCCTCATGCAGGAACTCTTGCTTGGCATATGGGAACGCGAACAGAAGACCGTGATCTTCGTCACGCACGACATCGAGGAAGCCATCTTCATGGCGTCCCGTGTGCTGGTGATGACCGCTCGACCCGGCCGGATCAAGGCCGACATCGCCGTCGATCTGCCGCATCCGCGCCATTACACCGTCAAGACGAGCCCGGAGTTCTCCGCGCTAAAGGCGAGGCTTACCGAGGAAATCCGCGTCGAGGCGATGCGCGCGGCCGCAACGGCCTGACCTTTCCATTCCGAAGAGGAGCTCCCGATGCTCGGACTGTCTTTGTCGGCCTTCACGGTACTTCACGTCGTCATCAGCCTGATCGCGATCGCTTCCGGGCTCGTGGTGCTTGCCGCCATGGTCGCGAACCGGGACGACCCCACGACGACAGCCCTGTTCCTTTCCACCACCGTGCTGACGAGCGTGACCGGATTCATGTTCGAGTTCGCCGGGCTCACGCCGGCGCACATATTCGGCGCGGTCTCGCTGATCGTCCTCGCGGCGGCACTTTACGCGCGCTATGCCCGGCTTTTCGCCGGGGTGTGGCGGCCGGTCTACGTCGTCACATCGACGTTCGCGCTCTATCTCAATTTCTTCGTCCTGATTGTCCAGGCGTTCCAGAAACTCGAAACGCTCCAGCCGCTCGCCCCGACCCAGTCCGAGCCGCCCTTCCAGATCGCGCAGCTTGTCGCACTCGCCGCATTCATCGTTTCGGGCTGGCTGGCCGTCAAGCGGTTCCAGCCTGCTGTCTAGGACATACTGCCGGCGCGGTCTGGGAAAGCCCCCTCGATCGGCGATTTCGTGCGCGTGGAATTGATTCGCCATCCCTTTTGCGGTGCACCGATGGGGTGGCTAGACAAAAAGATATAAAGCTATATCTTTATAGCTAGCCGACCGACGTGCGGTATCCGCTCGAAGCCCGCACGCCACGGCCCGCGAAAACAGAAGGCCTTCCGAACAGGCATGAACCGGCCACAGACCCTCGCCCAGAAGATCGTCGC
Source organism: Tagaea sp. (assembly GCA_965279565.1). Taxonomy (GTDB): domain Bacteria; phylum Pseudomonadota; class Alphaproteobacteria; order CACIAM-22H2; family CACIAM-22H2; genus Tagaea. Next base: position 4,056,666 of record OZ257249.1, read on the forward strand.
GCGCGCCGCCGGCCGGCCGCACGCGGCCGTGGGCGAGATCCTGACCTGCGCCATCGATCTGGCGATGATGCACGATTCCGGCGGGCCTCGCCGGCTGAAGCCGATGCTCGAACGGCTGGGTACCGGAATCTGGGATCCTGCCAAGGTCGTAGTCGTCAGCGACCACTACGTCCCGGCCGTCGACGCGGAAAGCGCCGCGATCCTGAAGCTGACCCGCGAGTTCGTGCGCGACAACGCCATCGGGCACTTCCACGACATGCAGGGCATCTGCCATGTCGTCCTGCCCGAAAACGGCCATCTGCGCCCCGGCATGTTCATCGTCGGGGGCGACAGTCACTCTCCCACCGGCGGTGCGTTCGGCTGTTTCATGTTCGGCGTGGGTGCCACCGAAATGTGCGGTGCCGTGGTGACCGGTGAAATCTGGCTGAAGGTTCCGGGCACGATCCTGCTGAACTGGCGCGGCAAGCTCGGGCCGATGGTGTCGGCCAAGGACATGATGCTGGCGTTGTGCGCGCAACTGGGCATGGGCGGCGGCGAATATCAGGTCGTCCAGTACGCGGGCAGTGCGATCGCGGCACTGCCGATGTTCGAGCGGATGACCTTGTGCAACATGACGGCGGAACTTGGCGCCCAGACCGGCCTGATCGCCCCGGATGCGACGACGCAGGCGTTCCTGGCCGAGCGCGGCGTGGCAGATGTCGACATCGCGCATTGGCAGGGCGACACGGATGCGGCCTACCTGCGTGTCGAGGAGTTCGATGCCGCGGATCTGGCGCCGCAGGTTGCCGCCCCGCATAGCCCGGCTAACTCCGGCCCTGCGGGTGGGCATCGCGGAGTCTCCGTCAATCAGGCCTATATCGGCGCCTGTACCGGCGCGAAGATCAACGATCTGCACATGGCGGCGAGCATTCTGCGCGGCCGACGCGTCGCGCCGAATGTTCGCCTGCTGGTCGCCCCCGCCTCCGCCCGCACGACGGCCGAAGCCGCCGCCGACGGCACGCTCGCCGCGTTGACCAAAGCCGGCGCCATTCTGCTGCCGTCGGGCTGCGGGGCATGTGCCGGATACGGTGCGGGCGTGCTGGCGGAAGACGAAGTCTGCATCGCTTCGACCGCGCGCAACTTCAAGGGACGCATGGGCGCGTCGAGTTCGAAGGTCTATCTCGGATCTCCCTATACGGTCGCCGCCGCGGCAGTCGCCGGCATGATCGTCGACCCGCGCGAGGTGGCGTCATGAGCGGTGGGCGCGCGTGGATATTCGGCGACGACATCGACACCGACATGCTGGCGCCCGGCCTCTACATGCGCGCCAGCATGACCGAACTCGCCAAGCATTGCCTGGAAGCGGCCAATCCGGCCTTCGCGAGCACGGTGCGCCCCGGCGACGTCGTCGTCGGCGGGCGGAATTTCGGTATCGGCTCGTCGCGCGAGCAGGCGGCGCAGGCACTGCTGACGCTGGGCGTGACATCCGTCCTCGCCGCTTCTTTCGGCGGAATCTTCTATCGCAATGCGCTGAATTTGGGATTGATGGCGCTTGTCTGCCCGCAGGCGGGTTCGATCCGTGCGGGTCAGAAGCTGGTCGTCGAGCCCGAAAACGGCCGCGCGATAGATCCGACCACCGACGAGACCTTCGCCTGCGAGCCACTGCCGCCGCACCTGATCGCCATGGTGCGTGCCGGCGGCCTGCTGGCGCATCTGGAGCAACGGCTGAAAGCGGCACGCAAATGACTTTGAAGACGGAATTCCAGAAAGGCCTGGTCGTGGCCCCCGGCGTCGCCGACGCGCTGGGCGCTTTGATCGCCGAGCAGGCCGGATTTGGCGCGCTGTACCTGTCAGGTGCCAGTATCGCCTATACGCGCTTCGGCCGGCCCGATCTGGGCCTCGTGACCGCGACGGAGGTCGAAGCCGCCCTCGCCGCGATCTGCGACCGTGTCGAAACGCCGGTGATCGTCGATGCCGATACGGGCTTCGGCAACGTGCTGAACGTGCAGCGCACGGTCCGTGCCTTCGAACGCGCCGGTGCGGCGGCATTGCAGATCGAGGACCAGAGTTTTCCCAAGCGCTGCGGCCATCTGGCAGACAAGAAGCTCGTCCCCACTGCCGAGATGGTCGGGAAGATCCGCGCGGCGGTCGATGCGCGCCACAGCACCGAGACGCTGATCATCGCACGCACCGACGCGATCGCCGTCGAAGGCTTCGATGCGGCGATCGAACGCATGACGCGCTATGCCGAAGCGGGCGCTGATGCGCTGTTCGTCGAAGCGCCGCAAACGGTCGAACAGCAGCGTGTGCTGCCCGCAAAGCTCGGGCATCTGGGGCCGCTCGTCGCCAACATGGTCGAAGGCGGGCGCACGCCGATGGCCGATGCCGGAACGCTCCGGGAAATGGGCTATCGCCTGGCGATCTTCCCCGGCGGGCTGGTCCGCGCCTACGCGCACATGACCCGCGCATACATGGCCTCGCTCAAGGCCAACGGCTCCAACGATCCCTTCCGCGATCGCATGCTGGATTTCAAGGAGCTGAACGGACTGGTCGGCACGCCGGAGCTTCTGGCCGTGGGGAAGAAGTACGAATGAGCCTCGATCCGATCACGCTCGCGGTCCTGAAAGGCCGCCTGGAGCAAATCGCCGACGAGATGGACGCGACGCTGTTCCGCAGCGCCTTCAATCCCATCATTGCCGAAGCGCACGACGCTTCGCATGGCCTCTATCACGCCACGACGGGCGAAACGCTGATTCAGGGAAAGTCGGGGCTGCCTGTCTTCGTCGGCGCGATGTCTTTCGCGGTGAAAGCGGTGATCGACAAGGCCGCACGCGACGGCGACCTCGCCGACGGTGACGTCTACATCTTCAACGATCCTTATGACGGCGGCACGCACCTGTCGGACTTCAAGCTTGTGCGCCCCTTCTTCCGCGACGGCACGGTGTTCTGCTGGCTCGCGTCGGTCGGCCATTGGCACGATGTCGGCGGCAACGTACCCGGCAATTACAATCCGGTCGCGACCGAGTGCTTCCAGGAAGGCATGTTGATCCCGCCGGTGAAGCTTTATGCCGCCGGGAAGTTGCGCGGCGACATTGTCGACATCCTGCGCAGCAATTCGCGCCTGCCGACCAGCCTGTACGGCGACATGAACGGCCAGGTCGGCGCACTGGATCTGGGTTACAAGCGGCTCGAAGCACTGCTCACCGAGTATGGTGCCGAAACGGTGCGCGCGGGTCTGACGGAACTGCGCGAACGTGCCGCGCGCCTGATGCGCGCCAACATCGCCGACCTGCCGGACGGACGTTACAGCGCGGAAGACTGGCTCGACAATGACGGCATCGTCGACGAGCCACTGAAAATCGGCCTCGACCTGATGATCGCAGGCGACCGGATGACGCTGGATTTCTCGCGTACCGCCAAGGCCTGTCAGGGTCCTGTCAATATCGCGCTCTCCACCGCCGTCGCCGCTTGCTACGTGGCGCTCAAGCACGTCTTTCAGGACGTGCCGGCGAATGCCGGCGTGCTCGATCCGATCGAGTTCGTCATCCCTGCGGACTCGCTGCTGTCCGTCAAGGCGCCCAAACCCGTCGGCGGCTACACTGAAACGATCCTGCGGCTGATCGACGTCGTGTTCCAAGCCATCGCGCAGGCGGCGCCCGAGCGCACCAATGGCTGCGCGTACGGCACGATCAACGCGCTGTCCCTTGCCGGCTGGCGCAAGAACGGCCAGCGCTGGGTGATGTTCAGTTTCTTCGGCGGCGGCCACGGCGGCCATCCGCACGGCGACGGCCTCAACCACGGTAACGCGCCGATCTCGACTGCGACGATCCCGCCGGTCGAGATCCTTGAGGCCGCCTATCCCGTGATGTTCACGCAATGGGCGCTTCGTCCCGATTCCGGCGGGACCGGCAAGCATCGCGGCGGCTTGGGCGCCATCTACGAGATCGAGCTTCTGGAAGAGAATGCCGACGTGTTCCTGTTCGGCGAGCGCGGCAAGTTCGCGCCGCCGGGCGTGGCGGGCGGCCAGGCGGCCGCGCGCAACCGCTTCGTCTATGTCGAGAACGGGGTCGAGCGTGAACCCCCCCAGATTTCCAAGATGGTCGGCCTCAAACTGCGGCGGGGCGAGAAGCTGCGCCTGGAAACCCCCGGCGGCGGCGGCTACGGCAACCCGGCCGAACGTCCGCAAGCCGCCATCGAACGCGATCGCGCATTGGGCTATGTAACGAAATGAACCGCAAGCATGTCATCGGCGTCGATGTAGGCGGCACGTTCACCGACGTCTTCGTCCTGGACGAAACGACCGGCAAGGTCGAGATCTCCAAGGTGCCGTCGACGCGCGGCGACCAGTCCGTCGGCTTCATGGCCGGCATCCGCGCGAAGGTCGCCGACCTCGCGAGTGTAGCGACCGTGGTGCACGGCACGACCGTCGGCACCAACGCGCTGCTGGAGCGCAAGGGTGCCAGGACCGGGATCATCACCACGCGCGGTTTCCGCGACGTGCTGGAGATGCGCCGCCGCGACCGGCCGACCACCTGGGGCCTGTGGGGCATGTTCGAGCCCGTCGTCCCGCGCGACTTGCGACTGGAAGTCGCCGAGCGTGTGCTGGCCGACGGCACGGTGCGCGAGGCAGTCGATCTCGACGCGGTCCGGGCGGCTGCACGTGCATTGCTGGAAAAGGGCTGCCAGGCGGTCGCCGTAATCTTCGTCAACGCCTATGCCAACGATGCGAACGAGCGCGCGGCTGCCGCGGTGGTGCGCGAAGTCTGGCCGAATCCGCATGTCTCGATCTCGACCGAGTTGCTGCCCGAGATCCGCGAATTCGAACGCGCATCGACAACCGCACTCAACGCCTATCTCCAGCCGCCGGTCGGTTCGTACCTCGAACGACTGGAGAATCGCCTGAAGGAAGGCGGATCCGACGCGCAGATCCTGATCGTGCAATCGAATGGCGGCGTAATGAGCGTCGAATCCGCTCGCCGCCGGCCGGTACGCACCGCGCTGTCCGGCCCCGCCGCCGGCGTGATCGCCTGTCAAGCGGTCGCGGTTGCAGCGGGATTCCCGAACGTCATCACCTGCGACATGGGCGGCACCAGCTTCGACGTGTCGCTGATCGCCAACGGCGAAGCGGCACTGGCAGCACAGACCTCGATCGATTTCGGCATGGTCGTGCGCACGCCGATGATCGAGATCGTGACGATCGGCGCTGGCGGCGGCTCCATCGCCGGGCTCGACCGCGGCGGCCTGCTGCAGATCGGACCCGAGAGTGCTGGCTCCGATCCCGGCCCCGTCTGCTACGGCAATGGCAATACCCGCCCGACCGTGACCGACGCGAACGTCGTCATGGGTCGGATCGATGCCGAACGGCCGATCGGCGGCGGCAAAAACAAGCTCGACGTGGCGGCCGCCAAGGCGGCGATCGAGGCGCATGTCGGCAAACCGCTCGGCCTCGACGTCATGGCGGCGGCGGAAGCCATCGTGCGCGTCGCCAATGCGCGCATGGCGGGTGCGATCCGTCTCGTCTCCATCGAGCGTGGCCACGATCCGCGCGACTTCGCGATCATGCCTTTCGGCGGCGGCGGCTCTCTGCACGTTAGCGCACTGATGCGCGAAGTGGGTCTGGGGCGGGCGCTGGTGCCGCGCTTCCCGGGTGTCACCTCTGCGCTGGGCTGCGTGATCGCGGACATGCGTCACGATTTCGTACGCACGGTGAACCGCGCCCTCGACCAGATCGACATGCCGGCGCTCGCCAAGCAGGCACGCGAGGCGGAAGCGGAAGGCGGTGCGCTGCTCGATGCTGCTGGCGTGCGCTTCGCTTCGCGCAGCGTGCGGCTGGCGCTCGACATGCACTATCTCGGGCAGACGCACACGATTTCGGTACCGCTGGAAGCGGACGACTTCTCGGCCGCCGGCGTGATGGCGGCATTCGAAGGCGCCTACGAGGCCGCGTTCGGCCGCACACTGAAGGGCGTCGCCGCGAAGGTCCTCAATCTGCGCGTCGCGGCCATCGGCCATCGTCCGAAGTTCGACCTGCGCACGATGGCGCCCACCGCGACCGACCTGCCGGCTTCGCGCCGCCGCCAGGTCTGGATGGAAGGTGCGTGGCACGATACGGCGATCCATCCGCGCCTCGACCTGCCGGTCGGCACGAAGGTCGCAGGCCCTGCGATCCTCGAGCAGCCGGACACGACGATTCTTGTCGAGCCCGGCTTCGTCGCGCAGGTCGATGCGTTCGGCAATCTGGTCATCGAGCGGAGTTGATATGGCGGACGCACTGCTACTCGTCGATCTGCAGAACGACTTCATCCATCCAAACGGCGCCTATGCGCGCGGTGGCGCCAAGTCGGCGGACATCGCGGCCTTGCCCGCACGATTGGCTCCGCTGGTCGCGGCAACGCGAAAGCGCGGCGGCTGGATCGTGTCGACGCATTTCACCCTTGTGCCCGGACGCGGCGGTGAGCCGTTTGTCGGCACGCATCTGAAGAAGCTGCGTCCGTTCCTGGCCAAGGGCGATTTCGCGCCCGGGTCCTGGGGACACGCACTGGTCGACGAACTCGCACCCAGCGACATCCAAGTCGACAAGGTCGCCTATTCCGCCTTCTACCAGAGCCGGCTGGAATTCTCGCTTGCCAAGGCGGGCGTCCGCTCGCTGCTGGTCGCGGGCATCGTGACGAATGGCGGCGTGGCATCCACCGTTCGCGACGCGCATGTGCGCGATATGTCGGTGACAGTCGTCGAGGATGGCTGCGCGGCTTTCGATCCGGCAGTGCATCGCGCGACGATCGACAGCCTGCGCAGCGTCGTCGGAATCACGAGCGTCGCGGCAGCGCTGGAAAGCGCGACCTAGTCGTGGCCGTGATGGCGGGCCGACGATCCCGTATCGAGCGACTTGACCGTCTGATCCGGCGACAGGACCATTTCCATCTGGTAGCGGTCCGGCCGGTAGAATGCCGTCAGGAACTCGATCGGCCGGTCGGTCTCGTCGCGCACCGTGCGCTGCAGCTTCAGCAACGGCGCGCCGATATCGGTGGCAAGGCACGAGGCCGCCTGCTGGTCGGCCAAAGTCGCCGTGATCACCTGGCGTGCCTGCCCGATGACCGTGCCGCCGCGGCGGATCAGCTCCAGCATCGGAATCTTGGAGAGTTCCTTGGCGTCGAAGCCGCGGCCGATCTCGGCCGGCAGGACCGTGATCAGCATCGAGATCGGCTGCTTGCCGATGCTGCGCACGCGCAAGGAGCGCTGGACTTCCGCGCCGGGAACAAGATCGAGCGCAGCACCCTCGACTTGGGTACACGGACCGTATCCGAACTCCAGCACAGCAACTTCCGTGCTCCGGCCCATCGCCGCCATCGATTCCAGCCAACTTGCGACCGGTGCGCGCAAGGGCGCCGTCGGCGGACGGTACTGGACGGTCGTTCCACGACCGCGCGCGCGCGTGACAAATCCGGCCTGCGCCAACTCGGTCATCGCGTGCTTGGCAGTTATGCGCGATACGCCGTAACGCCCGGCCAATTCGTGCTCGGACGGCAGCACGTCGCCGAACCGGTAGCGGCCGTCGAGAATACCGTCACGCAGCACCAGGAAGATCTGGTGGTACAGCGGCGCCTTCATGTGCGGATTGATCCCGCCGCCTTCGGCCATCAGCGTCGCCGGTTTGCGTTTGGCGGGGCCTCTACGGGTCATGGCGGGCTGCAATCCTTGAAAACGGCTGCCAGCGGAGTCTCACCCTTGGCAGCTCGGGAGCGGTCCTTATGACACAAATGGTTGTGACGGAGCCAGCCGTGATGGCCACCGCATTCCTGCGCGATCTGGAGGCAGGCGACGTGGCGGCGGCGAAAGCCCGCACCGCCCCCGGATTCGTCATGCAGTTTCCCGGCGGCATCGCGTTCGAGTCGTTCGATGCGCTGTTCACCTGGGCGCGTGGCCGCTACGCCGGCGTACGCAAATCTTTCGAGCGCATCGACACATCCGTTTCCGGCGACTCGGCGATCGTGCACATCAGCGGCTTCCTTTCCGGCCGATGGCTGGACGGTGAAGAATTTTCCGGCATTCGCTATCTGGATCGCTTCGATCTGCACCGAGGCCTGATCGTCCGGCAGACGGTGTGGAACGACATGGGCGAAGCCCGAGCGAAACGCGCGGAAGCTCATGGTGCCGCAATCAATTCGGCCGACAGGACGAGCTCGGCGCCGGATGCCTCGGGTGCGTCCGGCGCGTAATCGACCGACAGCCACTCCAGCCCCAGCGGATTTCCCTCCGCCACCGGCCAGTTCCATTTGGCTGCACCCACGCCGGCGAAATGCTTCGCCAGCACGCGGGTCACTTCGAAAGTCAGGTCGCCCCCGGCCGGGGGCACGCCTTGACCGCCCGAAAGGCGCAACTTCTCGCGCGGAGTTGCGGGCCCGCGCGTCGTGCGGCGGCACAGATAGGCGTGACGCAGCACCGGCGGCGGATCCTGACGACCATAGCCCCAGAGCCGGATCCACTCCGTGCGGAAGCCGTCGAGATCAGGATTGAACCAGACGCGCTCCAGATCGCTTTCCTGCGCGAGCCCCTGGAAATCGAAATAGGTCCACGACAACGGGCCGCCGCGCGACACGTCGTCGACGATCCAGTTCGCGTAGTGATGCACGCCCGGAATGGCGTTGAAGAATGGATTGTCGGTCTTCACCAGCCACGGCTCGTAGCCGCGGGCGACGGCTCCGGCACCTACCGTATAGGCGATGAAGATCATGACCGGGCAATCGGCGAGCAGGCGCGGGGCGGGCGGCTTTGTCATTGGCGATCCAGGAATTCGGCAATGGTTGCGGCGGTCGCCGCGTGGAAATCGGGTTCGCCCCAGCGCGGCGTCGACGCGCGTTGTGCGCCGGGGATGAGCGACGCGACCTCGGCCGCGAAACCGTCGAGCATGTCCGAAGGCGAGGTCAGCACCAGAACCGGCAGGCGCAGCTTGACCAACCGGTCGCGCTTGGGATGGCGGAACGCGGCGCGATAAGAGCGATGATAGGTGCGCATCGCCTTCAGGACTTCGACGACGAAATCGTGAAACTCTTCGGCATCAGGCAGGCCGTTGGGCAGCCGTCCCTCCGCGGTCCGGTTGTAGTAGGGCCAGAACAGATACTGGTCGCGACAGAAGTGCCACACCTTGAGCAGATGCGTGCCTTCGAGATCGGGCGCGATCTCGCGCGCGTAGTTGCGCAAGACATCCGATTGCTCGTCGGCGGCATAGAGCCCCATCCCGTCGATGACCAGCCGGCGCACCATCTGCGGGGCCGTCAGCACAATCTCCATCGCGATCGAAGCGCCGGTATGGCTGCCATACAGGTCGACTGGCCCATCCACGATCCGCCCAATCGCCGCACGCGCGTGCGCGGCAAGATCGGGGATCGCGGGAACCGGGTCGGCCAGCGCGTCGGAATCGCCGTTGCCGGCGGTGTCCGGCGTCACCACCCGGCGCCCTCGGGCGAGCAGCGACGCAAGCGGTTTGATCTGCCGAGACGCGCCCGGCGAAGCATGGATCATCACCAGCGGACGAGCCCCGCCTTCGCCGCCATGGCGATAGTGGACCTGCAAGTCGCCGACATCGACGAAAGCGCGCTTCATCGCGACGGCACTCATGCAGCCTCCATCAGATCGCGGCCGGCAAGTCTGGCACCGAGCCAGCGGCCGAAGCCGAGTGCCGGCGTCACGCTCATGCCCCCGACGAACGCGTTGCCGGACAGCGTGGCGCCGCCCAACGCTTCGCCGATCGCATAGAGACCTGGAATCGGCGAACCATCCGCCTTCACCACGCGCAGGTCGCGATCGACGGTCAGCCCGGCGGGCGTCTTCAGCACCATGCCGTGCATCCGGATGGCGCGGAACGGCGCCGTTTCGATCGGCAACGGGCGCGACTGCCGTCCCATCGGATCGGGTTTGCCGCCGCGTAGCGCATCGTTGTAGGCCGCGATCGTGGAGCCCAGTACGGCCGGATCGGCACCGATACGCCCCGCAAGTTCGCCCAGCGTGGGGGCGATGGCGAAGTTTTCATGCGATGTCCACGCAACGGCGAGTTCGTCCGGCCTCCATCCCGGCAGCAGCGGCGGAGCCTCGCGCCAGATGCGTTCGTCGAAAACGGCCCAGAAAAGCGCGTCCGGCAACGCGTTCAGCGCACGCTCGCGCGCATCGACGCTGTCGACGTCTTCACGTACGAAGCGCCGTCCGTCGCTGCCGACGAAAACTTCCCAGGGCGCACGCACCTGCGGCGTGAGGGACGGCAGCTGGTCCCACAGTATCTGGTGACCGCCCGATCGTGCGGGAATGCCGGCAAAGGTGGGAAGATAATGTTCGCTCCCGCGCAGCACGCCGCCGGCCGCAAGTCCAAGCTCGATCCCGGCGCCCGTTGCCGTCGGCAAGGCGGCCGTATGCAATGCCCGACCACCGGTCCATCGGGCAAACCGCGCCGCATCACCGCCATAGCCGCCGGTCGCGAGCACGACATGGCGGGCTTCGATCACCCGCTTCGCCCCGTCGGCGCCGCGCACGACGATGCCGATCACCGCTCCCGCCGCGCTCCGGTGCAGCGCCACGACCTCGGTCTTCAGCAGCAATGTCGCGTTCGGCTGAGCCATGGCCGCATCGAACAACGGCGTCACCGCTTTCAGCACGGAGCGCCCGCCATTGACGCCCCAGAAGGTTCGGGCCGTCCGATAAGCTTCGTGGAAATGCAGGATCGCGGGCGTTGCGGGATCGAAGTCGAATCCCGCCGCCTCCAGCCAATCGATCGTGCCGCCGCCGAGCTTTGTCGCCAGTTCGACCAGTTCCGCCCGGCACGTGCTGCGGCTGATGCGCAAAACATCATCAAGATGGATCCGCCAATCGTCGAGAATGCCTCTGGATTTCTGACGCCGCGCACCGGCTCCGCTCATTTGTGCCGCCGAAACGTGCAGCGCGCCGCCGATCCGGTCAGCCTGTTCGACCACGACGACGCGTGCTCCGGCCCGTACCGCCTCGATCGCACAGGGCATACCGGCCGTACCGGCGCCAACAATCGCAATATCGAACTTCGGGTCCATCCGACTCCCCTTGCTCAAATGGCTTTTTAATATATCATTATACCAAGTGGAGCCGACAAGGAATCCGACCGGGCTTCCTGCAGGGACTGAACGAGGGGGATGAATGGTTGGAGCGAAAGCGCTTGTCGAACGCTTGAAAACGATCCGGTTCGTTTTCGAAGCGGCATGCGGCGTCGTGCTGGCGCTGTTCACTGCGTTGGTCCTGTATTCGGTCACGATGCGATACTTCTTCAGCAACCCGCCGATCTGGGGCGAGGACGTTCCCAAACTGCTTTTCGTCTGGCTCAGCTTCGTCGGCGGCGGTCTCGCCTACATGCTCGGCTACAACATCCGAATGACAAGCGTGATCGAGCGTTTCACGCGCCCATGGGCCGTCGCGGTCGAACTTGCGATGCGCACGCTGACGCTTGTGATGCTGGCGGTCATCGTCTGGTACTCGGTGCCGATCCTCGAACTTGCGAGCTACAAGCGCGTCCTGTCGACCGGCCTGTCGGACATCTGGACCTATCTGCCGCTTGCGATCGGTGCCGTACTGCTGGCGTGCAACGAGGTGACCCGCATGGTGCTGGCCGTCCTAGGCCAATCGACGGACGACGACAGCGCCCTGCATTCGGGAATGTAGCTCATGCTTCTCTTGTCCATGGTCGGCGTGCTGTTCATCCTGATCGTCCTCGGGATGGACATCGCGTTTTCGATCGGCGTCGCCTCGCTTTTCTTTATCTTCCTGACCCAGTTCGGCGACCGCCCGATCAATCCCGTCCTGTTCGTGCAGGAACTGACGGCCGGCGTGGACAGCTTCGCCCTTTTAGCCATCCCGATGTTCATCTTCGCGGGCGAGTTGATGACGAAGTCGGGCGTCACGCAGCGCCTGATCACCTTCTCGTCAAGCCTCGTCGGGCACAAGCCGGGCGGCCTCGCCAACACGGGCATCACGGCCAACCTGTTCATGGCGGGCATTTCGGGTTCGGCCGTCGCGGACGCGGCCGCCGTCGGAGCCGTACTGGTGCCCGAAATGAAGAGGCGGGGCTATTCCGCTGCTTACGCCGCCGGCGTGATCGCTGCAGCCGCGTCGATGGGTCCGATTATTCCGCCATCGATCCTGTTCATCCTGCTGGGCTCGATCGCAAACATCTCGGTCGGACAGTTGTTCATCGCCGGTATCCTGCCGGGCTTCGTGATGTATTTCGCGATGCTGGCAACGAGCGCCTACATGTCGCGACGCCTGAACCTTCCGGTCGAGGAACGCGTGACGGGCGAAGCCAAGCGCAAGGCAATTCTGGGCGGCATTCTGCCGCTCGGGGCGCCCGTGATGATCGTATTGAGCAAGATATTCGGCATCGCCACACCGACGGAGTCGGCAGCTCTGGTGGCGCTCTACACACTGGTGCTGGCCGTCGTCATCTACCGTAGTCTCAGCCCCAAGGCGTTCCTGGAAGCCGCCGTCGCCTCGGCACTTACGACGGCCGTCGTGATGATGACGGTCGCGACCAGTCAGATATTCGGCTCGCTCGCGGTACTGGCAGGGCTCGGAGAAACGTTGACGACGGCAATGCGCGCAATCTCGGACAATCCTTACGTCCTGCTGTTGCTGATCAACGTGGCACTGCTGGTTCTGGGCACGATCATGGAGCCCTTGCCGCTGATGCTGATTCTCGCCCCCATCCTGTTCCCCATGCTGACCGGGATGGGCGTCGATCCGATCCATTTCGGCGTCGTCATGGTGCTCAACCTCGTCCTCGGCATGGTGACCCCGCCGGTCGGGCTCACGCTGTTCGTCATGGCACGGATCGGCAATGTCGGGGTCTGGGAACTGTTCTGGGCCGCATGGCCCTATTTCCTCGTCCTGGTGGCAGTACTCATGGTTCTCACCTACGTGCCGTGGTTCTCGCTCGCTCTGGTCGATCTCTGGATGCGCTGACTACCCAAAACCCACGAAACAGGAGGCAAGAAATGAACACCAAGATCACGCGTCGCGGCTTCGTCGCTGGCACTGCGGCACTCGGCGGGGCTTCGCTGTTGCCCGGCGCCGGCATGGCACAGCAGAAGATCGTGCTGCGCTACGGCAACGCCGGCGCGCCAAACACGCTGTCCAACCAGTTCAATACAAAGCTTTCCCAGAGCGTGTCGGCAAAGACCAGTGGCGCCGTCTCCTTCGAGATCTTCGCGGGCTCGCTGGGTGGCGAGCAGAAGCTGATCGACTCGATGGCGCTGGGCAGCCTCGACGTCTACAACGGCGCCTACACGGGTACGCGCGAATTCGACATCATGTACAGCCCCTACTTCTTCCGGGACGGTGCCCATGCCGGCCGCGTACTGAAGGGGCCGGTCGGAGCGAAGGCGTCCGCCGTGCTGCAGACCCGCTATCGCGCGCGTCTGTTGGGCGCGGGGCGTCTGGGCGGCTACAACCTGATGCTCAAGCAGCCGATCAAGTCGCTGTCCGAACTGCGCGGCCGCAAGATCCGGTCCGCCCAGATCGAGGGCTGCATCGAAGGCCTGAAATTCTTCGGCGCCATCCCGACCCCGATCCCGTTCAACGAAATCTATCTTGCCTTGCAGCAGGGCATCGTCGACGGCGTGTTGACCGCGCTGAACCCCGGCGTGGCCGGGAAGTTCTTCGAAGTCTGCAAGTACGTCGTGACGAACGATTTTGGCCTCGCGCTCGACAAGGAAGTGATCTCGGTTGCGGCATGGAACCGACTGTCGCCCGCGCAGCAGCAGGCGCTGCAGTCGAGCTTCGACGAACTCGAAGTGCCCGATTACTACGAGATCGGCGTCAAGCTTAAGGATTCGGACGTCGATACGTGGCGCAAGTCGCAAGGTGCGGACAGCATCATCACGCTGCCGGGTTCGACGCTCGCCGCCGAGCTGGAGCCGCTGAACAAGCGTCTGGCCGACGAAGTGTTCGGTCCCGGTTCCTGGGACACGATCAAGGCCGCCTGATCGATATGGGTACGGGGCCGTGCGCGGGCGCGCACGGCCCTTTTCTTTGGAACCACCGACATCGGAGCGACGGATGCCCGACGAAAGCGCGCCTGAGCAGACCTTCTTCGAAGATCCGGCACTGGATCGCGCCGTAGCCATGATCATGACGCTCGCGGCCGAACTCGCCGTCACCAAGGACCGGCTTCGCGCCATGGAAGTGCTGCTCGAACGCGCCGGCGCGCTGCCGGCGGGCGCACTCGACGCCTACAGGCCGGATGCCGAGGAAGCGAAGAACCTTGCCGCCGAACGCGATGCGTTCGCCCGCCAGATCGTCGAAGCCGTCAAGGGCACGCAAGCCTCGCTCGGCGCACCGGCCGACGTCAACGAGCGCTTCGCCTGAGCCGGAGGCTCCCGCGTTAGAACGGCGCCGGTATTTTCCCGCCGCCAGCCGCCTCGGCCCACGCATCGACCGCTTCGATCAGCGTCGGGCCGCCGCACGGCAGCAGCAGGAAAGCCAGTGCTTCGGCCAGTGCTGCCGGGGCGCCGCCCGCCGCGAAGAAGCGGCGGATATGGAACTGCAGCGCCGCCGCATCGCGCTTCGAGGCGTGCGCTGTCGCCAGGGCCAGTTCCACCAGCGGTTCCGGAACCCCGTCGCGCGCGGCCGCGATATTCGCGACATAGGCGGCATCCATCGCGTCGTCGGGTGCCCAATCCTTCCAGAAATTCTTGCCGAAAGCGGTGGCCGCGCGGCTTTCCGCGATCCCCGCGAGATTGATCGCGACATGCATTTCCCTGCGCGGCAGCCCGGCGGCGTCGGCGCGGCGCAGGTGCAGCGTGCCATGACCTTCGCGCACCGCCACCAGCAGTGTGATCCAGACGAACTCCTTCTCGCGGTCCGTCAGCGTCTTCTGCGTGAGCGTCAGGCGCGTGTAGAACGCGTCGTACTTCGACAGCAGCTCGCCGTCATAGGCAGCCAACATCTTGTGGTAAGGCAGCAGATAACCGCGTTTGCCACCGACCTGTTCGAGCGTTTTGGTATCCGTCATTTTTCTACCTTTCCGCTTGCTTCGTCGTGTCCGCCCTGTCCTTCGAGCGATGCCCAGGCGCGCAGGCGCGGTGAAGCCGGCACGCGGCCCGCGCGGATCAGATCCAGCCAGACCCCGGCTGCGTCGACGAAACGCGGCACGCCCGCCGGGAACATGGTCAGCATCAGCGCTTCGGCGATCCGGTCTTCGCTTTCGCCCGCCGCCAGCGCGGCAACGATCGCCTCGGCCAGTTGCGACCATTGTGCCAGACAGGTGCGCGCCGCCGCGTCCGCTAGCAGAATGGCTCCCGGCGGAACGCCGCCGTCGGCGGCCAGCGCGTCGCGCGCCGCCGGACGGGCAACGCTCCAGTTCCAGCCCGGCATATGCCGCGTCCAGACCGATTCGGCGAACGCCACCGCGCCATCGCCGCGCGCGAAAGCCGCCAGACGCACCGCGACGGCGATCTGGGGATCGGTGCCTCCCGCGGCACGGAACTTCGCGACATGATGCGTAGCGGCGGCCTCGTCAGTCGCAGCCAGAATCGCCAGCCAGACGAATTCCTTGGTAAAATCGTCGAGCTGGCGCTTGCCCAAAGTCAGCGCCCGATACAGGGCGCCGTAGGCCTCCAATACGTCGGGCGCCATCGCGGCCAACAGGCCATGATGGGGCAGCAAATAGCCACGCTCGGCGCGCAACGCCGCCAGACGCGCGACCAGTTCATCGACTCCGTTCTCGTCGGACATCGGGCCTCCTCAAAAAACCTATTGATATATGTTTAGTACAATCTCAAACTCGTGTCTGCAAACCAATGGAGGCGTCGTATGCGCACCGATCCCCCGACCCATCGGCCCTTCGAAGCGTTCCAGGAATTCCTGCTGGCTTGCAAGCTGCAGTGGACTCGCAACCTCTATCCGGAAGTGGCGCAACGCTATCGCGCCGCCGTCGCGCAGGCACCTGCGAAGCCCCAAACAGCCGCCGACGTCGAGAAACTGATCGGCAATGACCCGACTTACCGCTATTTCGCGTGGTTCGAGCGGCATCTGCAGAAGATGAAGTATTCGGGCCGGTACGGCCTCGCCGGCCACTACGGCGCGCACCGCGGCGAACTTGCGCCAATGCTGGAAGCCGCAGGCGGCGATCGCCTGGTCGTCGCACCCGATTTCGTCCCGCCCGAATACTACCCGGCCATCGACATCCACCAGCATCCCGGTGGCGTGCACGGGGATTCGGTCGCAGGCATGGTCTACGAGCGCGGTGCCCGCACCACGACGCCGCTGCTCGACACGCACGGCGACCTCCATCAACGCTTCACTCGCATCGCGATGGAACGCCTGGGCAAGCAGCCCAAGCGCGTCGTCGACATGGGTTGCGGCTTCGGCAAGAGCACGCGCCCTTTCTACACGTCCAGCCGCGAGACGGAAGTCGTCGGCGTCGACCTCGCTACTCCGTGCGTGAAGCTCGCGGCCCACACTGCGAGCGAGGATCAGGCGCGCAACGTCCAGTACCGCCAGGGTGATGCGGCCGACACCAAGCTTCCCGCCGGCAATGCCGATCTGGTGACGAGCACGATGATGCTGCACGAAATGCCGGTATCGCACATTGAGAAAGTGCTGCACGAGGCGCATCGCCTGCTCGCCCCCGGCGGCTGGTCGATCCATCTTGATTTCCGCGCGAGCGATGATCCCTTCGCCAAGTTCATCCATTACGGCCACAGTGCGCGCAACAACGAGCCGTTCATGCCGCCGCTCGACCGGATGGATCTGGCAGCCGCCCATCGCCGCGCCGGTTTCGAGACGGTCGAAATCACACCGTTCGAGGAAATGACCGGCGCCCTTTCGCCCGACAACAAGGCGTGGCGCTTCCCCTGGGTCGTCATCGCCGCGCGCAAGGCCGCGTGATGCTGATCAACCTCGAACGTGCACGCCGCCTGATCGGCGAGGCGGGTCTCGACGGCGTGATCCTCGCCACGCCGACCAACGTCGCCTACGCCTCCGGCTTCGCGTCCGAATACCTGCTCGGGCGCTTCGAGGACTGGTCGGCGGCAGTGATCCTGCCTGCGCGGGACGATGCCGAACCTGTGCTGGTGATCCAGGAATTCGACCTGCCCACGCTGGCCGAGCGGCAGAGTTGGATCAAGGCCGTGCAGATGTTCGGCAATCCGTGGAGTTCGGTCGGCGCCTATATGGGCGAGACGCTGGAGCGCAATCTCACCAACGACCTGCGCCGCAATCTCGCCGCCAAGCGTGCGGAACTGCGGCCTACCCAGAAAACGTCGTTCCTCGACGCGGTGGTCGCTGCCGTTTCGAGCGCCGGCCTTGCGGGCGGGCGCGTCGGCTGCGACGACGTACGCCTCGCCCAGCGCCTTGCCGCGCGCAATATCGGCGGGAATGCGCCGATAGCCGACGTTCTGCAGCTGATGCGCCGCATCCGCATCGTCAAGACGGGTCCCGAGATCGCGCTGATGACGAAGGGAGCGGAGATCAATGCACAGGCTCTGGAAGCCGTCATCGCCAACGCAAAACCGGGCGTGGCGGAAGACGACCTGATCCGCGTCTATCGCCGCGTCCTGGTCGATCATGACGCCTGCTTCCTTGGCGAGCGCGGCATGATGTTCGGCGCCGGCGACGCGTCGGCAATGAGCCTGCCGGCGAGCCACGAGCGCCATCTGAGCGCCGGCGACGCCGTGGTGCTCGATTGCCTGGGTACCTATGGGGGCTACCACATGGATCTCGCGCGCACCGGTGTTGTCGGCGAACCGACCGAGGCGCACAAGCTGCGCTATCGGGCCGTCGTCACCGCCCTGGAAGCGGTGGAAGCAGCGATCAAGCCGGGCATCCATACCGAAGATATCCGCCGCCTGACGCGCGACACGATCGCGGGCTTCGGCCTGCGCCGCGAGCTGGTGTCCGTCACCACGCACGGCATCGGCCTCGAAGTGTTCGAATTCCCCGAGGAGGACAGCCTGATCAAGGGCTATCCGCTCGAAGAAGGCATGATCGTCAATACCGAAATCTTCTATCGCGATCCCGATCTCGGCAGCTTCCATCTCGAGGACAGTGTAGAGGTGGAAGCGGCCGGCTGCCGCCTGCTGCGGCCCGTCGATCGCGATCTTGTCGTGATCGCGTGACCGCCCCGCTGGTCGATCTGCGCGGTCTTCGCCTCCTCGTCGTGGGCGGCGGATCGGGCATCGGCCAGGCTTGCGTCAACCTTGCGAAGGCGGCCGGTGCGCGCGTCGCCGCGACGACGATGCCGGATGCGGGCGAAGCGGTTTCCGAAGCGGAGTTCGCGCGCGACTGCGACGTGCGCGACGACGTGCAGGTCGATGCCGTGGTACGCGATGCGGCCGGAACGCTTGGCGGGATCGACGCCGCAATCGTCACGGCCGGCATCTTCGAGCTTCGCGGCATCGGCGAGACCGGGCCCGAGGATTGGGAGCGCGTGATGTCGATCAATCTGGGCGGCGCCTATCGCGTCGCGCGCGCCGTCGCACCGGTCTTCCAGGCGCAGCGCGGCGGCTCGCTCGTCCTGTTCTCCAGCCAGATCGGGCAGATCGGCCATCGCCGCGCGACCGCCTACGCCGCTTCCAAGGGCGGCGTGAACGCACTCGCCAGGACCCTTGCGCTGGAATTCGCCCCATTCGGTGCGCGCGCCAATGCCGTGGCGCCTGGCCCGATCGAAACGCCGATGACGGCGATCGCCCGCGCGGATCCCGCGCGCGCCGCCGGCCTCGTCGACAGCATTCCGCTGGGCCGGCTGGGCCAGGCGGACGAGATCGCGCGCACGGCCCTGTTCCTGGCCTCGCCCGCCGCATCGTTCATCACCGGCCATATCCTGGTCGCCGACGGAGGAGTCACCGCCGCATGACGAACCCGCCCCCCCGCATCGACCCGTTCTACGTCCAGATCGACGATCACCTGGACGAGATGCAGGCGCGCCTGAAGCAGGCGCTGGAGTTCACCGACGACGAATTCGAGCGCCTGTCGCCGGAAGCGCGCAACCTTTTCGCGGCGCGCCGGCATCTCGGCCATCGCTGGCTCGACGATTACGAAGTCGTCGTCGAGATCACGAGCAACGGCGGCGGCTGCACCTGCGGCGTGAAGGCCGGGCAGAAGATCGTGTTCGACATGCGCCACAAGGTGATCCCGGCACTGACCGACGCACCGGTCTGCGTGCATCTGATCTCGCCCATTCTGTCGATCTTCTACATGACGTTCGATCGCGCGGCGGAAGGGCTGAACCCGATGACCTGCGTCTGGCGCTATCACGAATGCCCGCATACGGGACCGGACCAGGGCGCTTCCAAGGCGCGCTGCCAAGTGCACCTGCGCCGCGCCGACAATCACGAGCCCGTGACCGACCGCATCCTGCCGAAGGCCGCGTCATGAACAGCGAGAACCTGGAGATCGTGGCGGAAGTGACCGGCGCGCATCACTGCGCGAACTTCGTCCGCGCCGGCGAAACCTTCGTCTTTTCGATGAACGGATTGCTCGACACGTCCGCATCGACCGCACCCTTGTGCCTCGGGATCATCGCCAAGCTGCAGCCCGCCCTGCTGCTGGCGCAGGATCGGCTGGAAGCGGGGCTGCATCCGATCAGTCCGCGCTTCAACACGTTCGACTGCTTCGACACCGGCATCGACCACGGCGGGACGGGCAAGGTTTTCGTCAAGCTGCGCGTGCGCGACAAGACGACCGGCAAGTTCGTGGAACCGACGCCGTGACCGCGAAGAATGTCGCGCGCCTGCGCGTCGAGGACGCCACACCGGAAAATACGGCGCCGTTCGGCTGGCTGCTCGGCTCCAACGTGCCAGATCCGGGTGCGCGCCTGCATTTCTACGACGGCGTGCTGCGCAAACCCACGCGCTTCGAATCCGACGAGCAGACCGAACTGACGGTGGCCACGCTGCGCCGCCGTCCGCTCGCCGTGCGCTGGCTGGAACGGCATTTCAAGCACACGCAGACCTTCATCCCGCTGTCGGGCAAGCCGTTTATCGTCGTGTTGGGGGCGCCCAACGACAAGCCGATGCCCGACATGGATGCGCTGCGCGCGTTGCGCTTCGACGGTAGTGCCGGGTTCTGCATGCGCATCGGCTGCTGGCACGAGTTCCCCTTCGTGCTGGCGGACGACACCGACCTGATCGTGATCCTGCGGCGCGAGACGCACAGCAACCTGCGCGACGTGCGCGGCACCGAGGCCGAGGGCGAGGATCTGGAGAAGCGCGATCTTTGGCAGCGCCTGGACCTGTCGATCGAGCTCGATCTGGATTGAAGCCCGGAGCATGACAACCGTCTTTCACGAGGCCGATTTCGTCGTCGTCGGCGCCGGGTCGGCGGGATCCCTGCTCGCTGCACGGCTTGCCGCTGGCGGCAGGTACAGCGTCGCGATCATCGAAGCCGGCCCACCCGGCCATGATCCGCTGTTGTCGGTGCCCCTGCTGACCGGCTGGTTCCTGCGCGGCAATCGCTACACTTGGGCGTTCGAGACGGAGCCACAGAAGCATCTCGACGGACGGCGTCTCAAATGGCCCCGCGGCAAGCTGGTCGGCGGGTCCGGCGCCATCAACGGCATGGTGTGGGCACGCGGCCTCGCCTCCGATTACGACCACTGGGCGCAGTCGGGCCTGCGCGACTGGTCGTGGGAAAAGGTCGAGCCCGTCTACCAGGCGCTGGAGAACGAGCCAAGCAGCGACGGCCGGAAGGCGCTGGGCATCGAACAGCCCGAATGGTGGACGCCGCTCTACGACGCCTATCTTGCGGCTGCCGAAGGTGCCGGCTACGGCCGCACCGAGGATTTCAATGGCCTTGCACCGATGGGCGCCGGACGTTACCGCTTCAATATCCGCGGCGGAAGGCGTGCCAGTACCGCGCGCGCCTATCTGCGACCGGCGATGGCGCGAGACACCTTGCGTCTCATTACTGATGCGGAAGTCGTCAGGCTGACCTTCGATGGAACACGCTGCACCGGTGTCGTTCTGCGTCAGAGTGGCGAGGAACGCCTGGTCAAGGCACGGCGCGAAGTCGCGGTCTGCGCCGGCACCGTCGGCTCGCCGCACCTGCTGCTGCGCTCGGGTATCGGCTCGGCGCGCGACCTTTCCGCCCTCGGCGTGCGCGTCGTCGCCGACCGGCCGCAGGTCGGCGAGAATCTGCAGGATCACCTGCTGGTCCGCGTCGAGCATGCCGCCCTCAAAGCCGGCGGCCTGAACGAGCTTCTGCGCGCCGATCGCGCGGCCTGGGCGCTCCTGCGCGCCCTGGTCGCTGGCAAGGGTCCGGCGGCGTGCTTCCCCCTGCTGGTCGGCGGCTATTTCCGCTCCGAGCCCGGCCTGCCGGAGCCAGATCTGCAGAGCCACTTCATGCCGGCTTTGACCAGCGCCACGATCCGGGTCAATCCGTTCCGCGATCCGCCGGGGGCGCGGCCAGAGAACGGGTTCTTCGCCAATATCTGCCAGATGCGCCCGGAAAGCCGTGGCCGCATCTCGCTCGCCAGCGCCGATCCGGTGGCCGCGCCCCGCATCGATCCCAACTATCTTTCGGCCCCGCGCGACAGGCGCGTGCTGGCGGCTGGCGTGCGGATTCTACGAGGTCTTTTCGCCCAACCCGCCTTCGACAACTGGCGCGGCGCAGAGCTGATGCCGGGGGCGGGCGTGGAGACGGATGCGCAGATCGCATCCTGGATCGCGGAAAAGGCGGATACGGTCTTCCACCCCGTGGGTACGTGCCGCATGGGCGCAGACGCGGAATCGGTCGTCGACGAGCGCCTCGCGGTACGCGGCGTCGCGGGCCTGCGCGTCGTCGACGCGTCGGTCATGCCCGCGATCACCTCGGCCAATACCAACGCACCCACGATCATGATCGCCGAACGCGCCGCGGGATTCATCCTGGCGGACGCGATCCCGTCCTGAACGACTAACGAAAAGACCACGGTGACGACTGGGGTCTTTGTTTCGTCTGAGACTGCGATGGTGGCGCTGTAGGGCTCGAACCTACGACCCGCTGATTACGATTCCGAGACGATTTTTCCGTCAGCGGCACCCCAAATGACCCCATTTAACCCCAAAGGGAATTTGGTGAGAGACGGAAGGCTGGCTGCCTTCGTAGCACGGCCGTCATGCCACCAGAAAAGCGTCCGCCATGTCGAAGTTCTGCCTTGCGAGACCAAGACGAGCTGCATGGCGGTCCTTGTCGCATAGACAGCGCACCGGAACGCGCAGGCCGTCGCGCAACCGTCCGGCCCTGTCGAGGGCGATTGCCAGGCCTTCGCTGTCCAGAATATCGTTGTTGCGGCAGAGCGGAGTCGAACCGATGGCCGACACCCAGTACGCGATCTTCGAGACGGTCGCCGGCTTCTGTGCGCTGGCCTGGCGCGGCGACGACGTCGTCGGCTTCCGCCTGCCGGCGGCAAACGAAGCGGCGGCCGAACGCGAGTTCCGCCGCCGGCTCCCCGGTGCAAAGACGGGAGCGGCCTCGCCG
Organism: Tagaea sp.; assembly: GCA_965279565.1. Lineage (GTDB taxonomy): Bacteria > Pseudomonadota > Alphaproteobacteria > CACIAM-22H2 > CACIAM-22H2 > Tagaea. Next base: position 4,079,109 of record OZ257249.1, read on the forward strand.
GTGGTCGCCGGAACGATCGCCGATGCACGGCGCTATTTCGAAGGTGCGCGCGTCGATTTCTCGACCGTCCGGATCGATCTGGGCCAGCAGGATCCTTTCTTCGGAAAGGTCTACGAAGCGGTCCGCCGGCTCGGCTGGGGCGAGACGACGACCTATGGCGCGATCGCCAAGGCGCTCGGCGCGGGTCCCGAGGGGGCGCGCGACGTCGGCACGGCGATGGCACGAAACCCGGTTCCGCTGATCGTTCCGTGCCACCGCGTGCTTGCGGCAGGCGGCAGGATCGGCGGATTCACCGCACCTGGCGGAGCGGACTCCAAGGCGCGGATGCTGGCACTCGAAGGGATCGGCGTGGCGCCAGAGAAGCCGGCGCCGCCGCAAAGATCGTTCGGATTTTAGGGAAGTGGTGGGCGCTGTAGGGCTCGAGCCTACGACCCGCTGATCAAGGTGGGTCTAAATTCTTTCACGAGGTACCGGGGGATTTCCAGAAAATCGCGCTTCAGTTTCGGTCATTGACTGGCGGTGATGCCGCCATCGACATAGACAATCTGTCCGGTCACGAAGCCGGATGCGGGAGAGGCAAAGAAAATCGCCGGCCCGACGACATCCTTGGGACTGGCGAGCCGGCCGAGCGGGATTCGCTCGATTAACGCGCGATGAAACTTTGGATTCTGCATGACGTGCCGGATCAGGTCCGTATACACGAATGTCGGTGCGATGCCGTTGACCGTGATTCCGTAAGGTGCCAGCTCCATGGCATGCTGCTTCACCAGCATGACCAGACCGCCCTTGGTGGCACAGTAGGCGGAGTAACCGCGCCCGCGAATTCCGAGCTGGGATCGGACCGACAGCAGGTGAATCTGCCTGCCACCCCGCTCGCCGGCGATCTGGTGTTTTGCCACCGACTGGGCGATGAACATCGCCGCTTTCAGGTTCGTGCGGTAAACCGCGTCAAATGCCTTCTCGGTGACTTCCGCCAGGCTCTCCTCGATCTGGATGCCGACGCAGTTTACCAGAATGTCGATATGCCCGAAGCGTCGGGCGACCCGCGCGATCGAGTTGCGAATGTCGGAAATCCGATTGACGTCCATCTTGATGCCGTAGGCGTCGTGGCCTGCCGCACGAAGCGTTTGCGCAAGTTTCTCCGCCTTCACCCGGTCCCGGCCCGCGATGACGACGGTTGCGCCGCGCATGGCGAGCCCCCAGGCGATCGCCTCGCCCAGTCCGCCATAACCGCCGGGCAACAGCGCCACGTCTCCCGTCAGATCGAATATCCGGCGAAGCTCGGCCGCGAAGTCGATCGTCGGCGTGATCCGGCCACGCGCCACCGGCTTTTTCCGGGTCGCCATCGTTTTCCTCAGTCGAAGTGCAGTCCGCCGTTCAGGTCCAGTATCTCGCCGGTTATGAACCCGCTCAACGGCGAAAGGAAGAACCGGATGCAGTGGGCGAACTCCTCCGGCTCGCAGAAGCGGCCGACGGGGATCTGCCTGAGCAATGCCTGGCGCTGCGCTTCGTCCAGATGTTCGGTCACCATCGGCGTCCGGACATAGGCCGGCGCCACGCCGTTCACGGTCACGCCGTACGCCGCACTTTCACGCGCGAGCGAGAAAGTCAGTGCCTGCAGGGCGCCTTTCGACGTCGTGTAGGCCGTTCCGGCAGTCAAGCCGCCCGACTTCATCGCAAGCGAGCAGGTATTGACGATGCGCCCGCTGCGACGCGCCTTCATTCGAGGCAGAGCGAGCCGTGATAGCCAGAAGGCGCCGTCGAGATTGATCGACATGACGCGGCGCCATTCGGCAGGCGATGTCTCGGCCGCTTTGTTGTTCGAAAGGATACCGGCGTTGTTCACGAGTACCGCGACAGGCCCGAGTTTTGCCTCGATTCCGGCAAAAGCCGCTTCGACGGCGATCGGGTCGGACACGTCGAAAGCATAGCCTCGGGCATTCCCGCCAAGCGACGCCGCAAGCGCATCGACTCTGGCCGCGTCGATATCGGCCATTGCGACGACATAGCCTTCATCGGCAAGCATCCGCGCACACGCGAGCCCCATTGTGCCGGCTGCTCCGGTGATCAGCGCCACCTGCCCGTTCCCGAATCCGCTCATGCAACGGCCTCGGCCTGTCGCGTCATCTCGTTGCCGAGATACTGGCGTGCCCGAGGATCGTCGATCAGCGCGGAGAAATCCCGGAACGACGCAACCGTGCCACCCGACACGAGAAGGAATCCGGCGCAGATCTCGCGCAGGATCTCGAGATGGTAGCGGGCCGTCGGATGAAGGCAGACGACGACGAGACGGCCTTCGTCGCGCAGCCTGCGGAAGAAGTCGAGCATGAAGCCGATATAGCCGTCCTGCGTGTTGAACTGCGGCTCGTCGAACAGATGGACGAGCGGATAGTCGGACCCGGCCGGGTCGAGCATGAAATTCGGCAGGCGCCGCGCGAATCTCCGCACCTGATAGGACTGGTGGTAATGAACCGCCAGCCGGTCGCGTTCGCGGTAGCGGACGCGGTGGATGTCCCGTCCGGCGACCAGCACCCGCCCGGCGGTCGGCCGGTTGCTGCCGGTCATCATCTCGAACAGCGTCGTCTTGCCCGCCCCGTTCGGGCCGACGACACCGACGATCTGGCCTCCCGCTAGCGAAAGATCCGCCGACAAAGAAAATGTCGTCGTCCGCCGGAGAAATCCGCGCGAATAGGTCTTCTCGAGGCTATCGAGCTTCAGTAGCGGATCGGCCATATCAGGCTCCCAGCAGTCGGCGTCGCAACGCCGGATCCTCGCGCAGCTGCGCCGCCGGACCCGACCAGACGACGCGCCCGAGATCGAGGATATAGGCGCGGTCAGCCACACTCAGTGCCGCCTCCGCGTTCTGCTCGACGACAAGCACGGAAATCCCTTCTTCCTTCAGATGCAGGATCGTCGATAGAACATCCTGCACGATCTTGGGTGCAAGCCCTTGGCTCGGCTCGTCGAACAGCACGAGTCCCGGCGACCCGAGGAGTGCACGCGCGATGGCGACCATCTGCATTTCGCCGCCGGAAAGATTCTCGGCTTCTCGCTCCATAAGGTATTCGAGTGGCGAGAATATCCCGCATACTTCCTTCATGGACCATCCGCGGAACCGCGTACTCTTGCGGGCAATCGAAAGGTTCCGCGCGACGGTCAGCGTCGGGCAGAGGCGCCGATCATCCGGCACCCAACCAACACCCGCTTGGGCGATGCGGTGCGTCGGCCACGCCGTTACATCCGCCCCATCGAAGTGGATACGTCCGGCGCGCGGCCGCGTCAGGCCGAGGATCGAGCGAAGCGTCGTCGTCTTGCCGGCCCCGTTGGGTCCGAGCAGCGCGACGACCTCGCCCGTTCCGATCGACAGCGATACATCGAACAGCGCCTGCGTCTCGCCGTAAAAGGTCCGGATATCGGCCAGATCGAGGATCATTGGAGCTTGCCGAGGTTGGAGCGCCGGACCCAGTCGTTGGCGCGCAGTTCGTCAGGCGTTCCCCGCGCGATCACCTGCCCCCAATGGATCACGGAAATCTCGTCGGCGAGGCTGAACAGAAACGGCATGTCGTGCTCGATCACGACGATTGTGAGCTGACCCTTCAGGGTTTCGATCAGTCCGGCAAGGCGTGCCGTCCCGTCGCTGCCGAGACCCGATGTCGGCTCGTCGAGGAACAGGACCCGGGGTGCTGCCGCCAGCGCCACGCCGATTTCCAGCGCGCGCCGGTCGCCATAGGAAAGGCTCTGGGCGCGGATGTCGCCCTTCCCCGCAAGGCCGACGCGCGCAAGGACGGCCTCGGATTCGTCGGCAAGCCGGGCGTCGGAAGCGACGGCGCGGCATGTCTCGAAGCCGCGAGCGCGCATTGCAGGAAGCGCCGTCATCACGTTGTCGCGCGCCGTGAAGTCGTTGAACAGATTCATGATCTGGAACGAGCGCGAAACGCCCTTGCGGGCGATCAGGTGCGGCGGCAAACCGGTGATGTCCTCGCCGTCGATCCGAACGCGCCCGCGCGTCGGCCGATAGCGGCCGGTCAGGACGTTGAAGCAGGTCGTCTTTCCCGCGCCGTTGGGTCCCATGATGCCGTAAAGCTTCCCGGAATCGAAGCTCAGCGTGACGTTCTCCAGCACCGTCCGGTCGCCGAAGCGCATCTGAAGATTCTCGGCTTCGAACAGCGCCATCGCATCAACCCCCGAACAGCATGCGAAGGCGCGCAAGACCCGGCTTGCGCCCGACGCCTTCGCGACGGAAATCCTGCCACCAGCCGGCGATTCCTTCCGGTTTGAAGAGGACGACAAGCATGAACAGCAGGCCGAACCACAGCATCCAGGCGGTCGTGACGGCGCCGATCACGTCGCGCGCCAGCAGGAACAGGGCCGCTCCGATGACCGGCCCCCAGAAACTGACCATGCCACCGCCGATCAACGTCATCATCACGACATAGCCTGAATAGTGAAGGCTCATCACGTCGGGGAAAGCCGACGTCTGCGCCATGGCGAAAAGGCCGCCCGCAAGCCCGGAAAGCCCCGCCGAAAGCGCGAAAACCGAGAATTTGTAGAGCCACACATTGTAACCGATGAACGCGGCTCGTGTTTCGTTCTGCTTCACTGCCTGGAGTATCCGGCCATAGGGCGAATTGACGAGGCGCCACAGCCCGACCAGAACCACCGCGAAAACCGCCAGCACAAAGTAATAGAGCGAGACGTTGTCGCGAAGATCGAATGCGACGATGCCGAAATTGGCGGGTGCCCGCAGGATGCGCAGGAGTCCGTCTTCGCCTCCAGTGATCGCATGCGACTTGATCGCGACGACCCAGAAGACCTGGCCAAACGCGATCGTCATGAACGCATAGTAAATCCCGCGCCGGTGCGAAATGAACGCGGCGACCAGAAGGCCGGCGATCGCCGCCGCGCCCGCCGCAGCCGCAAGGCACGGCCACAGGCCCGGCATCACGTTCTGCTGGAACAGGCCGAACGCATAGGCGCCGATCCCGAAATAGGCTCCGTGCCCGAACGACGGCAGACCGGTATAGCCGAGCAGAAGATTGAAGGAGAGCGCGTAGATCGCCCATATGACGATCTCGATCCCGATATAGGGATAGAGCCCGACTTGCCCGATCCACATCGGCAGGCTTGCCAATGCCCCTACCACGACAAGCATGGCGGGCGTGACAAGCCGCGTCGCGTCGGAACCTGGGCGCGCCATCGTCATGCTTCGAGCAGGCTCTTCTTGCCCGACAAGCCGCGGGCCCGGAACGTAACAACCGCGATCAGCAGGATGTACATCGACAGGAGCGACCATTCCGACGCATAGGCGCCGCTCACGCCGACAACAAGTCCGACGAGGATTCCCGCCGCAACTGCACCCCAGAAGCTGCCGACGCCGCCAAGTACGATGATCAGGAACGCCGGCACGACGGCATCGACCCCCATATGCGGGCGGATGCCCCAGATCGGCGCCACGATGATCCCGGCAAGTGCCGCCAGCAGCGTGCCGAACGCGAACACGTAAAGTCGCAGTCGGGTCAGGTCTATGCCCAATGCACGCACGATCTCGCTGTCGTGGGCACCAGCTTTGATGATGGCGCCGTATGGCGTGCGCTCGATGAACAGCCAGACCAGCGCGATCGCGCCGATGGAAAACGCCGCCGCGTAGAAGCGGTAGGTCGACCAGATCAGGTCCCAGAAGATCATGCCGCCGCTGATCGACGGCGGTACAGGCAGGACATAGTCCCGCGTCCCCCAGACGAGACGGATGAGTTCCTCGATGACCATCGCGGCACCAAATGTCAGCAGAAGTCCGTAGAGAGGATCTTTGCCATAGGTACGACGCACGCAAAGCTCAAGCATCATGCCCGCCAGCGCCGTCAGCAGCGGAGCAATGACGAGCGCTGCGACGTAGCGCCAAGCAAGCGGAACAAGCAGCCATTCGCGAACCCATTCGACCGGTACGGGAATACGTCCCGACACGATGACGAACGCCAGATATGCCCCGAGCGCAAACAGCGACCCGTGCGCGAGATTGATCTGCTCCATCAATCCGACGATGAGCATGAAGCCAAGGGCGATCAACGCGAACAGCAGACCGAGCGTGATGCCGTTGAGAATGTGGGGTAGCAGATTCAGCAAGATCGATTCCGATGGAACGTGAACGGGCCCGGATGCGAATTCGCATCCGGGCCCTCGGGAGCCGTACCTAAAGTTCGAACGTCGGAACCTGATCGTAGGCCGCAAGCTTGCACTTTCCGGCCGCGGCCGTGTCGGTGGCCGCCTTGGCGTCGATCCAGCTAATGACCTCGTAGAGATCGGTTGGATCCGACGGCTTCATGTTCCGCCGCGCCAGATAGATCGTCTGCTGCATCTGGTGGGTGACCGGATCCATGTAGGCGTCGAAGTGCTGCATGCGGTCGGCCGCCGAAACCTTCAGGTTCTCGAGTTCCTTGATCACCTTGATGTTGTTGGTGCCGCCGGCACGTTCGATCGCGCGCAGGAGCTCGCGTGTCGCCATGTAGCCGTTGTAGGAGACGTTCCCCGGCACGGGGATCGGGCCACCCGCGTTCGCGGCCTGCCACTTCTTGACGAAGTCTGCGACGCCGGGTAGCGGCAGCTTGTGGTACCAGGTCGTGCCGAAGACGCCGAACAGGCTGTCCGCACCGGCGCCCCACACGTCCGGCCAATCCTGCTGGTTGTTGATCCAGGCCGGCTTGCCGTCGAGTTTGAGCTGGGCGACCTGCGTGCGTAGCGCCTTGATGTCGTCACCGCCGATGGCTGCCGCGACCACGTCCGGCTTCGCCTGCTGGATCTTCAGAAGATAGGCCGTGAAGTCGCGCGTATTCTGGGGCACCAGCAGATTGTCGATGATCTTGCCGCCGGCCGCTTCGACCAGTGCTTTCGTCGCATTCGACGTCGAATGGCCCCAGACATAGTCGTTGGTCAGCAGCATCCAGTTCTTGCCGACCGAGTTGATGGCCGCCCGAACGGTCGCGGTCGCGAAGTTGCTGCCGTTGCCGTCCCAGACGAACTTGATCCGGTTGCAGTTTTCGCCCGCCTCGCTCGGCGCGCTCGAGTTTGTATTGAGATAGATCGTGCCGTACTTGGCGGCAACCTGGGTGATCGCGTTGGCGACGCCGGAATGGACGGCGCCGACAAGGAATCCGCAGTCGTCGCGCGTGATGAAGCGCTCGGCAATGCGGCTGCCCGTCGCGGGATTCGTCTCCGTGTCGGCCGTGATCGCTTCGACCTTTCGGCCGAGCACGCCACCCTTTGCATTGAACTCGTCGATGGCCATGCGGCAGCCGCGCAGGTCGTCCTGGCCGCTGTCGCCGTACTGGCCGCTTGCATCGCAGGTGAAACCGATCTTGATCGACTTCTTCTGGCCCTGCGCCAGGACGCGCGTGTGCGTCCACGGTCCGAAGAAGGTGCCGGTCCCGGCCAAGGCAGCCGCCATTGCGCTTCCCTTCAGAAGCCGGCGCCGCGAAACGTCTCTGTTCTTGATCATGCGTTCCTCCTGTCCTGTCGCGGCATTCGCCGCATTCTCGGTTGGCTGGGTGAAATGGCTGTCGATTACGGCTTCCGGATCTTCACGCCGGTGATCTTTTCTTGAGCCTCGATCAGCGACGGAACGAACTTCGAGGCGAAGCCGAGTGCCGAAGCCTGAACGAACGCCTGATGCACGGCCTCGCCCATCGTGCTGGGCAGATTCAACGATTCCGTCATATGCGTGTAGTAGCGGAGGTCCTTCTGCGCGAGGCCGAGGCCGAACTGGAGACCGCCATAGTCGCCGGCAAGCGCCTTTGGAACGATCAGCTGGAAAATCCCGCTATTGGCGCCGCCGCCGGCAACGACCTTGGCGAAGTTTTCGAGATCGACACCGGATCTGGCGCCGGCAACAAGTGCTTCGGCGATCAGGGCCGCGTGTCCCATCGCGATGAAGTTGTAGATCAGCTTCGTCTTGTGCCCAGCACCAGGGCCGCCGACATGGAAGATGTTTTCGCAGAAGGTCGCGAGCGCCGGACGGATCGCGGCAAACGTCGCCTCGTCCGCACCGACCATCGAGTTGAGCCGACCCTCTTCAGCCTCCTTGGGCGTCCGAGCCAACGGTGCATCCGCGAACGCTGCGCCGCCCTTGACGAAGGCGTCGCGAATCCGTTCCGACGATTCCATCTCGCTGGTCGAACAATCGACGACGATGAGCCCCTTGCGCGCCGCCGACAGGAGCCCGTCGGGGCCGTACACGATCGCCTCGACCTGTGGCGAGCCCGTGACACACAGGAAGACGATATCGCTTCTGGCCGCGACGTCCGCCGGGTTACGTCCCTCGCCTGCGCCGCGCTTCACGAGATCGTCGACGGGCGCCCGGTTCCGGTTGCCAAGCACGACGGTCGCGAAGCCCTTCTCGACAAGGTTCTTCGCCATGCCGTGACCCATCATGCCGACGCCGATGAAGCCAATTCGTGCCGTCTGACTCACGCGTTCCTCACTTGGAATTATTATTCTATTGTGTTTCATGAATAGAATACATATTCTATTTCTGCTGTAAAGTCGAATTTTCGTTCCACCTGTGCCAAGAGCGTTCGATGCCTGCACTTCAGTCCTACGAAGACCTGCGCGGTCGGATCGCCCGTCGCCATCCCGAGCTGTCCGATCGTCTGCGGCGCATCGGCGAGTTCGCGATCCAGCACCCCAACGAAGTGGCGCTCGATACGGTCGCGACGCTCGCCGAGAAGATCGGCGTCCAGCCTTCAAGCATCATCCGCTTCGCGAACAGTTTCGGATTCGACGGGTTTAGCGAGATGCAGCAGGTCTTCCGGTCCCGGCTCGTTGCCGACGCGGCGCCCAGTTATCGGGAGCGCATCGCTTCGATGCCCTCCGGAGGTCGGAATCGCGGCAGCACACAGGTTGGCTCGTCCGAGGTCGTTCTCGACCAGTTCGTGGCGGACGATATTGGTGCGCTCGAGGAACTTCGCGCCGGCGTCTCGGCACGCGATCTCCAGCGCGCGGTCGCGCTGCTCGACAAGGCGAAGTCCATCCATCTGCTCGGCCAAGGCCGATCCTTTCCCGTCGCGTTCTATCTGCAGTACGCCCTTTCCCGCCTCGACCTTCGCGCGTTCCTGATCGACAGCATTGCCGGGACCGCAATCCGGCATGCGCGCATGGCATCGCGGGATGACGCGATCGTCGCCGTAAGCTTCAAGGACTACTCGCCCGAAGTCGTCACGGCCGTCGAGCAGGCCGCCGCACGCAAGGTGCCGGTAATCGCGTTTACCGACAGCCCCCTGTCGCCACTGGCGCAGCACGCGACGGTCTGTTTCGAGATCGCGGAACGGCACGACCGTCCCTTCCGTTCGCTCGTGGCGCCGATGTGCCTTGCCGAAAGTCTCGTCGTGTCGCTCGGCCATCGGCTCGCCGCGCAGCAATCTTGAGAGCGCACATGCCCCTTCTGCCCAAGCAACGCCCGCTGGATTTCGTGGCCCTCGGTCGCGCCGCAGTCGACCTCTACGGCGAGCAGGTCGGCGGCCGCCTCGAAGACATGACCAGTTTCGCGAAGTATCTTGGCGGCTGCCCTGCGAACATCTCGGTCGGTGCGGCGCGCCTCGGCCTCAAACCTGCCATGCTCGCCCGGGTCGGCGACGAACATATGGGCCGCTTCGTTCGCGAAACACTCCGCTCCGAAGGTGTCGACGTCAGCCACGTCCGGACCGACCCGCACCGCCTGACGGCACTCGTGCTGTTGGGCATCCGCGACCAGACTACTTTTCCGCTGATCTTCTATCGCGAGAACTGCGCCGACATGGCCGTCTCGCCGGACGATTTCGACGCGGAATTCATTGGCTCCGCGCGGGCATTGCTGGTGACGGGTACTCATTTTTCAACGCAGCATGTCGATCGGACCAGCCGTCACGCGATTACCCTTGCGCGCGCGACGGGAACCAAGGTCGTCCTCGACATCGACTATCGCCCCGTCCTCTGGGGCCTGGCCGGACATGGATTGGGCGAGGAGCGTTTCATTGCGTCCGACAGGATCTCCGAGCACCTGCAGGGTATTGCACCACTCTGCGATCTAATCGTCGGGACCGAGGAAGAGATCCATATTGCAGGCGGCAGCACCGACACGTTTGCAGCGCTCCGCCGTCTGCGTGCCGTCACGTCAGCAACTCTCGTCGTCAAGCGCGGCGGACACGGTTGCACGATCTTTACCGACCATATTCCGGGTACCTTCGCGGAAGCGATCGATTGTCCGGGGTTCAAGGTCGAGGTTTTCAATGTCCTCGGCGCCGGCGACGGCTTCATGGCCGGCCTGCTCCGCGGCTGGCTCCGCGGCGAGAACTGGCGAACGGCCGCGACCTACGCGAATGCGTGCGGCGCATTGGTCGTATCGCGGCACGGCTGCGCACCGGCGATGCCAAGCTGGGCCGAGATGGAGAGCCTGCTGGCCCGCGCCGGACGGCTTCGCCGGCTCGATACCGATCCCGAGATCATCCGTCTCCATCGCGTGACGACCGGACGCAGGCCGTGGCCGACCGTGACGGCTCTGGCATTCGACCACCGCAAGCAGTTCGAGGATCTTGCCGCCAGACATGGAAAAGGCGTGCCCGAGATCGAGAACTTCAAAGGCCTGATCGCCGAGGCGGCACTTTCCGTCGGCGATCTTCCCGGTGCCGGCGCGATCGTCGACGACCGTTTCGGTCGTACGGCACTGCATCGGCTCGGCGAGGGCGAGCGATGGATCGCGCGACCTGTCGAACTGCCCGGCTCCTGCCCGCTCGAATTCGAGGCCGGAAATGGCCTTCCTGCACTCCTTCGCACGTGGCCTGCCGGACACGTCGCCAAGGTCCTTGTCATGTACCGCGCGGACGATTTGCCCGAGCTGCGTCTCGCGCAGGAGGCGAAGCTGCTGTCGCTTCAGGCTCACTGCCAGGCATCGGGCCACGAATGGCTGCTGGAGGTGATTCCACCGGGAGCCTCGGAAGCCGGTGCGGACAGGCTCGTTGCCGACGCCGTAGAGCGTCTTTACGAAGCCGGGCTCGAGCCCGACTGGTGGAAGCTTCCGCCAATGGGCACGACGGTCGCCTGGCGCGACGTCGCCGACATCGTGCGCGGAAACGACCGCAACTGCCGCGGCATCGTCATCCTCGGCCTCGATTCGAACGAGGACGACCTGGCATCCGCATTCGCCGCAGCCCGCAGCGAGGACCTCGTGAAGGGATTTGCGGTCGGCCGGCACATATTCTGGTCGACGGCCGAAGCGTGGTTTGCGGATCGGATCGACGATCGGAATGCCGTATCCGACATTGCCGCGCGCTATCGCCGAGTGGTTGGCCTGTGGAACTCGGCCCGATCGACAAGTTCCGCCCTCGCAGGGAGCGACGCGGAGTAGACTGCTGGATTAAGGCAACGCCGGAGAATCCTCATGTCGGCACCCGACTTTTCCGTTTCCGGCCAGCATGTCCTCATCAGCGGCGGTACGGGCGGTATCGGTTCCGCATTCGCGCGCGCGTTCCGGGCTGCCGGTGCGCAGGTTACGATCACCGACATCAAGCCACCGGCGACCGACGAGGGCTTCGCCTTCGAGTTGCTCGACGTGCGTAGCGACGAGGCGGTAACGGCGCTGGCCGCCAGGACCGGAAGGCTCGACGTCCTCATCCATTGCGCCGGACGCCTGCTTCGCCACGAGGAACACAAGCCGGAAATCTTCATGGACATCGTCAACATCCACCTTGGCGGGAACATGCGCCTTGCCAGCGCATTCCGCCCCCATCTCGCGGCGACGAAGGGATGCATCATCAATATCGGATCGATGTACTCGTATTTCGGCGCGCCGATGATCCCCGGCTATGCAGCGGCAAAGACCGCCGTCGTCGGTCTGACGAAGTCGCTGGCTCTTGCCTATGTCGAGGACGGCATCCGCGTGAACGCGATCGCGCCCGGCTGGATCCGCACCGAGATCAGCCGGATCGGCCGCGAAGATCCGCCCTTCAACGAGAAGGTCCTGGCCCGCCTCCCGACGCACCGATGGTCCGAGCCTGAGGAACTGGCTGGAACCGCCGTCTTCCTCGCATCGCCGGCCGCGAAGCTCGTCAATGGCGTGACGATCCCGGTCGATGGCGGATACGTCGCCGCCTGAAGCCGCCGCGACGACGGAAAAATACGACTTTTCAACCCGGGGGAACAGACCGGAAAGCGCAGATCGCATTTACCTATATGGAGATTGCGCCCCAGAGAAGTGGTGGGCGCTGTAGGGCTCGAACCTACGACCCGCTGATTGAGAGCTGTCAAGCGGGCTAAGATTCGCAACATCTTTTCGTCATCAGTACCCCAAATGACCCCTTTGAAACCCAATGAAGATTCCGTTGACGATGGAATGTTAGTCGTAGGGGAGTGGGATCGTCATACCGATTGTGGGATCAATAGTCGCCTGAACAACAAAGCTCGCCGACCGGTCTCCCGGTGGCGGGCTTCTGATATGGTCGTGTGGCAGGATTTGAACCTACGACTCTTAGTTCCCAGACTTTCGCTTATTCAATGATGTCAACGGCAGTTGACATACTTTTTGGCATCTAAGCGTAATGAATGGAAACCAAAGGCAATAAATGCAGGCCACCAAACGGAACGAGTGGCAGGTCAACTAGCCGGGCCGGCCGTCAGGTCGGCTAAAGGCCAAGATGGGCAAGAAACGCACAAAGAATACCACAAACCCGCCCGCCCAGAGTGCACCCGAGAATCCGATCAACTCTTGCCCAAAATCTCCGCCGACTATCGGACCGACAATGGCGCGACCGGCAGCCGCGGCGCTTACAAGAACATATGCCAGAATAAGCCACCCATCGGCACGGATCGGGCGTCCCGTGTGGCCGAGTGATGCGCGCGACATGACGCCCAGGATCATCGTTCCGAATGCGCCGAGCGTGATCGCATGCAGCGCCATGTTCCGGGTACCGATTTCAAGACCAGCCGACGCCGCCCACAACGCGAATCCGACGACCAGCCATGCATAGCCGAGATGAAGGACCCAGACGATCGGCATGCCGATCGTTGCCAGCGGCTTCCAGCCCAGCAGACGGACGAAGTTCAAGGCAGCAGCCAGCGCGGCCAGTCCGGCGATCGCGGACTCCGGAATGCTGGCGGCATCCGCAAAGAAGCAGAGCAGCGCCGAAACGATCGCCGCCTTGTCGAGGGCCGGTCTGCCGGCAAGCTCGATCTGCAGGCCTGCACCCCGCAGGGCATTCTGTGTAAACGCCGGAATGATCCGACCGCCGATAGTCGCGACAAGCACGGTGAAGATGCCGATCGCCAGATGCAGGGCCGGACGCGCGGCCCCCTGCCACATGCCGATGGCGTCGAGATGCACAGCCAGATTGGTGCCGGACAGCACGACGAGAAGCCCAACAAGCGGGAGGTTTCGCATAGCGCGCTTTTCCACGATTGCCCGCCCCGCCCAGATTGCTAGCGCCGGAAGAAAGCCGATATCGAGGAAGGCGAAAGTCATCGAGGCGCCTTCTGCGCTGGTCCAGGCACCGATCCGCCCTACGATCCATAGGGCAAACAGCAAGGCGAGTCCGGATCCACGCAGCGGCGCTACACCGGTCCAGTTCGGCACCGCCGTCAGCAGGAAGCCCGCGAGCGCAGCTGCGAGGAACCCGAAAACCATTTCGTGCGCATGCCACAGCATGGTCGGCAGGACTGGCTGGAAATCGACGTGACCTGCCCAAACGAGAATCCAACCGACCGACCCCCAGACCGCATACAGAGCTGCGCCAAGGAAAAACGGCCGGAATCCGTACGCGAATAGCGCAAAGCTTGTGGAAGGATTCATTGTCGACGCTCTCTCATATGGCGCGACAGCCAGCATCTGTCGGCATCCGTCAGCCGCTGCCGGGCCAGTGGCAGAACAAGCGTGTCTTCCAAGTTAAGCAGGCGACGCTGGGATTCGATGAATCCATCGATGGCGACACGAAGGCCATCGCCAATGGGCCGATCCTGACAGGCAGTCTCGAGTTCACGGACAACGGCCGCG